>OY762964.1:0-3102113 GCA_963667035.1 Cloacimonadales bacterium (SeqCode) | reverse complement strand
CCATGTCTTCCCAGAATTTAATCATCTCATCAGTAGAGAGCTTTTTGTTCTCTGATGCTAAATTATATTTACCATTCTCGTATATCTCACTTGTAGCAGGATCAAGAGCAATCATAATATCCTCTCCCGGTCTGTAGCCTCCTAATTCAATAGCTTTTACTATAACTTGAAGAGCTTCTTCATTTGATTTTAAATCCGGAGCAAATCCGCCCTCATCACCAACTGAAGTTGAATATCCTTTCTTTTTTAGATAACCTTTGAGAGCATGGAACACCTCAGTTATCATTCTAAGACCTTCTTTAAATGTCTTTGCTCCAACAGGCATAATCATGAATTCTTGTAAATCTACACTATTATCAGCATGAGATCCACCGTTTAAGATGTTTGCCATAGGTAATGGAAGCGTTCTGGCATTGGGTCCGCCAAGATAACGATAAAGTGGTATATCCAATTCAAAAGCAGCAGCTCTTGCTACAGCCATAGAAACACCTAGCATAGCATTAGCTCCGAGCTTTGACTTGTTCTCAGTTCCGTCTAAACTAAGCATGATATGATCAATCGCTGCTTGTTCCGTTACGTCAAAGCCAATTATCTCAGGAGCAATTAAACTGTTAACATTATCAATTGCTTTTAAAACACCCTTACCATTATATCTATTCACATCACCGTCTCTAAGTTCAACAGCTTCATACTCTCCTGTAGATGCACCACTAGGAACAGCAGCACGAGCAATAATACCGTTTCTTAATGCAACTTCAACTTCTACTGTAGGATTTCCACGGGAATCTAATATTTCTCGTCCATAAACACTTATAATCTCAGACATAATTCCTCCTGTCTAATCTATTACTTCTAATTTATGCAAATTCATACAATTGCAAGAAATATCTCACACTTTTTTTGTCAATTACCTTATCGGCTTCAACAATTAATTTCATGTTAAACTATATTACATAATTAAAGCTTTATCCCAAAGTATTCGATAAAATCTTACTTAAGAATAAACCGGCTAATTAGCCCCTAATACTATCATATCTAAACGCTTACCTATCTCCTACTAAAAAAATATGATAAACTTCTTGCCACACAATCAAACCGGAATAATTTGTATATATCCTATTATAGAGATAGGATATTATATTGGAGGAAGGAATGAATAAACTTAATGCTTTTTTACCGGAGCTTTGGTCAGTATATGTTGAGCTTGCTCCATACCTATTCATAGGTCTTGCATTTGTAGGTATATTACACCTTTTGATTAAAGATGATTGGATAGGAAAGCAATTAGGAAGCAATAAATTTAGTGCTGTTTTAAAAGCTGCTCTAGTTGGAGTACCTATGCCACTATGTTCATGTGGAGTAATTCCAACAGCCTTACACATCAATAAGAAAGGTGCTTCCCAAGGAGCTACCGTGTCATTCCTTATATCCACACCTCAGACAGGTATTGATAGCATAACTCCGACAATTGGTATGTTAGGACCAGTGTTTGGAATATTCAGACCTATATGGGCTTTCATTTCAGGAATTACAGGTGGAGTAGCAACTAATATCTTTGTTAAAAAGCAAGAAATCAATCATGAGAAGCCGGTTGTTACCAGTTGTTGTTCAAGCGGTAGTTGTTCAGTAGATGCAAAACCAAACAAAAAAAGTTTTGGTGAGTTGATACGTTACGCATTTATTGAGTTCTTGGATGACATCTCTCCCCAACTTGTTGTTGGCATATTGCTTGCTGCCCTCATAGCTCTTTTTGTTCCTGAAGGATTCTTTGAGTCATACGGTAAAGGCTTTACAGGGATGTTATTAATTATTCTTTTCGGGCTACCGCTGTATGTATGTGCTACCGGTTCAATTCCTATTGCCATTTCTTTAATGATGAAGGGATTCTCTCCAGGTGCAGCATTTGTTTTTCTCACAGTTGGACCGGCAACCAATATTGCTACTATATCAATGGTGATGAAAGCTCTCGGACTTAAAATAATGCTCATCTATCTTTCTACTATCACAATCACTGCTTTAATCGGAGGTTTTGTTCTAAACAAACTTCTGGATTTCCTTCAAGTAGACATGAATCTAATGCTGATGGGACACCATGAAGGTAATACTGCAACATGGAAGTATGTTTTAACCGGATTGTTCAGCATTGCTCTGCTATTCTCATTGTATAGAAGATTAAAGGGTATGATAAAAAGAGAAAGCCATAGTCATGACAATCATGAAGCTATACCGCATAATCATTCTGAGAATTCTGATAAGGAAAATGAGTTAACAATTGGAGTTGATGGAATGACTTGCTCTCACTGTGTACGCCATGTTAAAGAGTCTATTGAGGAAGTTGAGGGGGTAATAAATGCTAAAGTTAGTTTAACTGAGAAAGTTGCAATTGTGAGAGGTAACTTCGATAAACATAAAGTCGAAGAAGCTATTGAAAATGCCGGTTATAAAGTGAAATAATCAAAACCATAAATTTAGGGGTAGACACACTGGGTGCTTACCCCTTTCTTATTATTAAACGATAACATTATTAGCTTTAATATGCTCCACAATTTCATCAGCATAACAAAATGCCAAGCAAGTAGAAGTATCGGCTGCTCCATAGTAAATTGCAATTCGCCCTGTATCTTGATCAGTCAGAGCTGCACAAGGAAATACTACATTAGGAACATCTCCCACACATTCATAAAGTTCTTGAGGAGACATAAGATAGTCTTTACCGGCAGCAATTACTTTCCATGGTTCTTCTCTATCAAGTAACATTGCTCCCAAATGATATACATATCCGTTACAAGACAATAGAACTCCATGATAGAATAACAACCAGCCTTCATCTGTTTCTATAGGAACAGGTCCTGCACCAATCTTTAAACTCTGCCAAGGCGATGCTCCGGCAGAGAAAACATGCCTGTGTTTACCCCAGAAAACCATATCGGGACTCTCGCTATAGAAAATATTCCCGAATGCCGTATGACCTGCATCACTAGGTCTGCTAACCATTGCATAATTGTTATTTATTTTTTTGGGGAAAAGTACTCCATTCCTATTGTAAGGTAAAAAAGCATTTTCCAATTGATGAAAAGTTTTAAAATCTTCCGTATAAGCGATACCAATAGTAGGACCATGATAACCATTGCACCATGTTACATAATACTTATCATCAAGCTTTATAACTCTAGGATCATAAGCATAATCAAACTCATTAGGAACTCCCGGTAAAGGTTGTAATACAATCGGCTCAGGATTAATATCCCAGTTGTAACCATCCTGAGAGAATCCTGCATGTATTCTCATTTCTCTGTTCTTGTTGTCACATCTAAACACACCTGCATATCCATCCTTGTAAGTAACAACAGCACTATTAAATATACTGTTTGATGTAGGTAGGTGATCTCTTTTTATAATAGGGTTGGAGTTACTTCTCCAAATAAGTTCATTACCTTGACGTTCTTCCCAAGGCATTTTAGGATTTGATTCAGTATAAATTCTCATATTAGATAAATTGTTCCTTTATAGTTTTCCAGTAATCCGGATTCATATCGTTCCAATTAAAAAGTGATATTCCTGCACCACCCCTTTTCTTAACAATAGAGATAGTATCTTTTAACTCCTCCGGAGATAGGTCCTGAAGATACAAACCTGCATATATAGGGAGTTTGTGGTTAGTTTCATTGAACCCGGAGACAATGCAATCTCCAATCCACTCGATATTCTCATTATAGAATCCATGATATAGCATTGGATACACAGAATCTACATCCCAATTAGCCCAATCTTGCCTTACCGTACTACGAGCATTTTCCGGAGTCGGAAATACAGCCGCAGTAATCTTTTTGTTATGACTACTAACAACTGATGATAACTCATTAACTATAGTGTTAATGCTTTTCAATCTGAATTCGAGCCAATCTTTATCATCCTCCGGTGACTTAATACTTCCTACGTCCTTTCCATAATCATTTAGAAATTTTTCCCTACAGTTATCACAGTAACAAAAATCAAACTCAGGAAATTCTCTATCTTGAACTAAATTATATTTAGGTTGAAGTCCTATGGGCAATATCACATCTGGATATCTAATGTAATCCAAATGTATGCCGTCAATGGCATCTATTTTGAGAAGCTCTATAATTTCGTTCTTTAGAAACGGTAAAACATCCGGGTGATTAGGGCACAGCCATCTGTAATAATCTACATACGGAGGATTATCGGCACAAGAAACACCATTTCTGTTTATCATGTACCAATCCCGTCTCTTATCTTCCCTAAATATATCCGGTCTATCGATAATCATCCTCCAAAGATGAACTTCTAGACCGGATTGTTTTGCTTCTTCAATAATTGATGATGGTACTGATTTACTTAAAAAAGCTCCCGATAGCCCATGCTCTGAAGCCATCATAAATTTTGATTTCCATTCTTTGGGATCCATGTCAGGATGGCATGTAAGCCAAACATAAGCTTTAAAACTATTCATTGTATATGACTTAACTCCTTGGAGGTGGTTCATTCATAATTAACCAATAGAGACCAAGATAATTTACAGACTCAACAAAATTGTTAAAGTCTATAGGCTTACGTACGTAGCTGTTAGCTCCATTATCATAAGAAGCGATGATATCTCTATCTTCTTTTGATGATGTCATAACAATCACAGGAAGTCTTTTGGTTAATTCGTTAGAACGAATCTCTTTTAAGACAGTAAAACCGTCAACCTTTGGTAAATGTAAATCCAATAAAACTATTGAAGGTAAATCATCAGGTCTTTTATCAGCAAACTGTCCCCTACAATGAAAATAGTCTAAAGCTTGTTCTCCATCTTCAACAACAATAAGCTCATTAGCAATTTTGCTCTTTGAAAATGCTCTTTTGGTTAAGATAATATCACTTTCATTGTCTTCAACCAGTAATATCTTTTTTATCTTCATATATTCTCCCTATTGTAAAATAAAAAGTAGTACCTTCATTCTGAATTGATTCCGCCTTAATTGTACCATTATGTCTATCAATAATTCTTTTTACAGTTGCTAATCCTACTCCTGTGCCTTTAAAATCTCTGTAACTATGGAGTCTTTGGAATGGTACAAACAGCTTCTTGGAATATTTCATATCAAAACCAACTCCATTATCCTTAACATAGTATGTCACGGTATTATCAACTATCTCTTTCCCAAATTCTATTTTACTAACCATTTCTTTCGAGGTATATTTGCAAGCATTTGAAAGAAGATTTGTTAAAACAACATCCAGAAGTTTCCTATCTCCCTGAACTTTCATATTCTCTTGAATAGTAAACTCCATCTCTCTTTCCGGATATTGCTCTTTAAGTCCTAAAATAATTTCATTTGCTAGTTTACTTAGATTAACTTGACTAATATTTGCACTTAATCTGGAAGTTCGAGACAGACTTAAAATTGCTTCTATCATCTCTTCAAGTTTTTTAGTTTCATTCCTTACTCTAACTAAATACTCTTTGCCAGATTCATCAATTAAATCGCCATAGTCTTCAAGAACAATCTGACTGAGTCCGTCTATGCCTCGTAACGGAGCTCTTAAATCATGGGAAACTGAATACGAGAACGACTCTAAATCCTGTAGAGCATTCTGTAATTGCTTAGTTCTATCCTTTACTTTCTGTTCCAATGTCTCGTTAAGCTGCCTGATTTTTTCTTCTGCTTTTTTCTTTTCCGTAACATCCTTAAAGAAAACTGTTACAGTCCTTGGCATAACTTGTAAGGCATAGACATCAAATACCCCATAAATATCGCCGTGACTATAGCTTATCTGTTCTGAAGCAAATGGTTCCCCTGTTAGAGCAACATTCTTATAGACTTCATTCAATCCACCCATGTTATCACCTGGGAAAAGTTCAAGTAAGCTCTTACCAAAATTAGCAGAGCTATTTACTCCTAGAATTTCATCTGCTGACCTATTTGTTCCGGTTAATATAAGCTCATCTAGTTCATTCAACTCCCAAGTATATGCTCCAAAAGGAGCTCCATTTATTATTGCTTTAAGCTTCTCTTCTTTATCTTTTACAATTAATGCTGTTTCTTTACTTTCAGTAATATCTCTCATAATATGTATTATTCTGAAAATATTTCCATCTTCATCGTAAATAGGATCCAGTAAGATAATAAACCATTTATCCCCTATTTTCATTTCTTCACTTACTCGTCCCTTGTGAGACTTTAGTTTTTCGAAAGAACACTTATTATCACTTGACTTAGGGATTAAATCCCAGTATGTTCTACCTACAACCTCTTCCGGTGATAGTCCAAAATAATCATAAACAGTTGAATTACTCCTTATTATCCTGCAATTAGTGTCTAGTAACCATAAGACATCATTAACTGAGTCAAAAGTAAACTGCCACTCTCTAGAAACTTTTAAGGAAGCTTGCAATTCACGTCTTCTTTGTGAGTATACAATGCTAAATGCAGCTATCAGCATTAAGGACATAACAAAAGCACCAAGTCCTAAGGCCTCTTGTTTTATTGGAATATACACTTCTCTTAAATCCATTTTAGAGACTAAAAACCAGTTAATGCCTTCTATTTTCCTAAAAGCAGCTAAAACGAGCACATTACGATAATCGGGGCTTTCAACAACCCCCATTCCAAACTTAAGAGCTTTAACAGACGGTAGTAAAGGTCTTTTAGCAATATCGAAAGATAGCTGTAACTCTGAGTTGTCTATATGTCTTAAGTCATTTAGATATTTAACTCTTCCACCGTCCTCTTTCACAATCATTGTTTCAGCTGTCAGGGAATTTGTTGGCCATTCCCGTATATAAGGATAAAATGAATAAAAAGGGTTATATTGCATAAGCCAGTAAGCAATAGGTTCTTGCCCTTCGACATCAGACATAACAGGTATTATGAAATCAAAATGGATTTTCGTTTCCTCATTATCTTTCTCTACATGGAAATCCTCTAACATAATGTTGTTACTCATTGAGTTCTCATGCAAGCAATAGGAATAGTTTTTAGATGAATCTGCTCCATCCCCATAACTGTACATCACTGAACCTTTACGATCAAATAGTATTAATGAATCGAAATGGTATTTAACAGATAAATCAGAATAGACTTCATTATATTTGAGATGCATATCAGCCATTGTGTTGTTTCGGTAATTACTATTAAAATACAGTACATACTGCCGGGATTGGAATATTAGATTAAGAATCGTTAATTGATCCTGATACCATGCATTGATATGCTTGGTTTGCATATCAGCAACTAATTCCAATTGTTCAACAATCTTCTTTCGTTCATGTTTTACTTGATAATGCAGATATATTATTCCACCAATACTCATAATAACAGAGAGTACTATGAAAATGGCAATAGATCTGATAAGGTAATTATCAATAATAATCTTATCATCAATCAATTGAATTCCCAATAACTTGTTAATAAAACTCTTCCGAATATGTGTCACTAAAACTATCAAAGAAATGAGCAAGACTGTCAGGGAAGTAAAAACTGACATTGGTATCTGTTTCCTATAATATAGCTGAGGGACTCCAATCAGATAACTTACAAATATCCAGAGTGAAAACACAGTTGTTATCAAAGCCAAGCCAATAACTATATTATGTAAAAACTCTTTTTCTTCAGGAATAGCCAAACATAGTATTGCTATAAAAGAGAGAACTGCTATGGAAAACGCGGAAGTTGGTGCCATTTTCCCAACAGGATGCTGGATTACTATTACTTCTCCATCAAAAAGAAACTTTTCGATTGATGAAAGAAGATGAGCCCAAGGTGATATCATCACAGATACGCAAGCTATAATCAATACACTTAGTATTAAAATGATAGATCCTTTTAAAACACTTTTCTTTTTTACTGTCATGTGAAAGAAAAAGGATAAGCTGATGAGGAGAAAAGCTATTGAGTTAGAAAGAGGCATTGGTATGTATTCTTCACTAAAACTAAATACTCTCCAATTTCCTGTTACCCAACTAATAATGGTTAGAATACAGATAAGGATAGGTAAAAGTAAAAAAAAGTTATAAGAACTATGTCCAAGCTTATTTTGGTGCATATTACCTTCTATGGTTAGGTTAGAAAGGTTATCTGTTTTTTGTTTTATACCTAATTATAATAAGCTTGAGTAAGATTCTGTCAAAAAGTTTTTATAAAAAAAAGGGAGATTACCTTCGTAATCTCCCAAATCAATGACTAATTATTTTTCAATAATACATAGAATGTCTGAGAACTTCACCATGAGATATACCTCATCTTCAAACTCTACCTCTACACCGGCATATTCTTTATAAATGACTTTATCTCCTACTTTTAAGGTTTCAAGCATCTCAGGATCCGTGCCTAAAGCTACTATAATCCCGACATTTGAAGAGTTCGCGGCAGTATCCGGTACATAAAGACCGTTAACCATCTCTTTATCGACTGCAACTCTTCTCAAACAAACATTATCTTGAATTGGTTTAAGCATAATTCCTCCATTAAAATTAATTTACTTGGCAATCTAAATCATAGTTTGCTAATTCTGTCAAGAATATTTTTTCCTTCTATTGCAAGTCAACTATTAATCTTTCACTTCTGTGTTTAGAAATCCATTCATAGAAGTCAATAACTGCTCTTTGCTGAAAGGTTTAGATAAGTAATCAGCAAATCCAAGTTTTCTTAGGTTCTCCTCATCACCAACCATTGCATAAGCGGTTTCGGCTATCACCGGAACTTCAGGATGCTTTTTATGTATCAATTTGAAAGCTTCTTTACCATCCATTTCAGGCAAATCAATATCCATAAGAATAAGATCAAACTCATTCTCATTACATAATTTCACAGCTTCACTTCCGGTTTCTGCAAAAGTGATATTTATACAAGTGGGTTTTAGAAGACTTTCAAGATAGAATCTGACATCTTCGTTATCTTCAGTTATCAGTATCTTGTATTCAGCCCATCTACAACACTCTGTTTTTATACTTTGCCCTTGATTGTTAACTCTTGGTTCGGTTGGTAATCTATCTTCCTTGGAGTAGGGAAGCGAGAAGTAAAATGTAGAACCTTCATTAATCTCAGATTCAACCCAAATCTTACCTCCAAGTAATTCAACAAGTTCTTTACTTATAGTAAGTCCAAGACCTGCTCCGGTTTGGGCTGTCTTGCCATTTCTAGAGGTTCTAAACCTGTTAAAGATACTCTCTATATCCTCTTTCTTAATACCTCTACCGGAATCTGTGACATAGAATGTCATAGAATCTTTTACAACCTTATACCCAAACTCAATGTAGCCTGAATCCGTAAACTTAAGTGCATTATTCAATAAATTAGTGTAAATCTGCTCAAATCTTATCTGGTCAGTATTTAACACTGCCTCAGAATCAGGAAGAGGTATAGAGAAGAAAATCTTAACTCTTGGCTTATTGAGTTTACCCTTCTGCAACTCAAAAGTACTATGGAGTGTTCGAATGATACTGTTAACATTAATCATATTCTTATTAATTTCCAATTGTTTACATTCTATTTTTGAAATATCTATTATATCATTTATCAATGATAAAAGTCTTTTTCCATTATTTCGTATAATGGAAAGGTAAGTTTTTTTGTCAAGTTCAGAGGTATTGGGGTTATCCATTAAATCGGAGAATCCCAGAATTGAGTTTAAGGGGGTTCTAATTTCATGTGACATATTTGCTAGGAAGGCAGTTTTCAATCTATCGCTTTCCAAAGCTTTTTCTCTTGCTTGTCTTAACTCTCGTTCTTGATTTCTTTCTGATGTAACATCCCTAAGTATACCAATAATCATATTGTTTTTACTTTTAAGTTTGAAAGGGATTTTTACCTTAATCAGATTGTAGCTGTTGCCGGATGGTGTTAGCAGAATTTCCTCATATTCACCGAATAATCCCTTCTTTACTACTTCATCATCTTTTATCATGAATCTTTTTGCAGTATCATTAGGGAATAGTTCGACATCTGTCTTCCCTACAGCTTCTTCTTTAGGAAGAGAATATATCTTCTCACAAATCTTATTCCAGATTATGTATTGACCTGTAGAGGCATCCTTAACGAACACACCGGTAGGTATGTTTTCAATTAAAGTCTCAAACAGATTTCTTGAGTTCAATATCTCATATTCACGCTGTTTAAAATTAGTAATATCATGAGTAATACTGACTATCAGATTAGGACGATGAGTATTATCCCTCATAAGTATATTTCTTGCGTACATATTTATGAGCTCACCGTTTAGAGTATAGCATCTGTACTCACTCTCTGATTCACCTTCGGAGATAGCAACTTCAAGTGATTCTCTATATACTTCAAAATCATCAGGATGAAGCCAATCCGGATGAGTAAAATTGATTTCTCTTCCCCTTTCCAGACCAAGCATGTCATAAAACAGTTTATTAGCAAAAATAAGCTGTCCGTCAAGTGAGAATAGTGCAATCCTACTATCGATATAGTCCAGTACTATTCTAAAGAGGTCGGAATGAGTGGACATATCTTGTTGGGATGGTTGTAAGCCTGCCATAAGTATCTATTTTTCTGTCTTAGCTTTTGTAACTCTTCCAAGGAGTTTAATAATTGAGTAGAATACCCCCATAAATATAAAGATTCCTAACATTCCCTTTCCCATTATTCCTAAAGAGTCAAGAAAAGTACTGATTGCTTCTGTACTTAATAGTCCGTTCATAATTTCCTCAATAATGATATTTTTTGTTATTAATTATAGTAAAACTACGATACAACTGTTCTACAAGCATCAACCTAATCATCTGATGTGTAAAAGTCATTTTAGAGAAACTGAGGACAAAATCCGCTTTATCTCTTATAGACTTATCTAATCCGTAAACTCCACCGATAATGAAGTCAATATTTTTATCTCCAAGTTGTGTCTCTATCTTTTTTGCTAACTCTGTTGAAGATACATTTTTCCCATTCTCATCCATAGCAATAGTATAATTGTGAGAATCAAGATATTTCCTTATAATTTCCGCTTCTTTAGCTTTAACAATTGGAATTGTGTTGGAATTACTTAGTTTCACATCAGGTATCTGAATAAACTCAACCTTAGCCCAAGCACTTATTCTCTTCAAATATTCTTTAATACCAAGGTTTAAGTAATTGTCTTTTGTTTTTCCAGGACAAATAATGCGTATATTCATAAATAAAAAAAGGGGAGAATACTCCCCCCCCTAAATACTTCTTATTTTATTTTGTTGCTAAAACTGCCATAGCAATACAAAGCATCTTTGTTTCACCTGTATCAGCTCTGGAAGGTATTAAAATTGGGACCTTAGTACCCATTACAATATGAGCAATCCTATAATTACAGTAATATGTTAAGAGCTTTCCGAAAATGTTACCGGCCTCAATATTAGGAACAATCAAGATGTCAGCTTTTCCGGCAACTTCAGATTCAATACCCTTAATTCTTGCAGCTTCTTCATCAATTGCGTTATCAAAAGCCAAAGGACCGTCAACAACACATCCTTTTATTTGTCCGCGAGCATTCATTTTTGAAATGATAGCAGCATCAACTGTACACGGCATTTTAGGATTTACTTTCTCAACAGCTGCAAGTAGTGCTACCTTTGGATTAGGACATTCAAAGGCATGAGCAACTTTAACGGCATTGTTTATGATTGCTACTTTTTCTTTTAATTCCGGTAAAAGGTTAATTCCACCGTCAGTCATCAGGATAACTCTCTCAGGGTGTTCATAAGCAAACACGTCTGAAATAACTTCACTAATCCTTACACCATTTTCTTTATCAAGAGCAGCCTTTAAAATTAAAGCTGAGTCTGCTTTGCCTTTAAGAATTATATCGCCTTTACCTTCTTTAGCCAATCTTACTGTTTCAGCACAAGCTTTCTTTAAATCAGCACCGGTATCGATAATCTCAAAAGCATCAATGTATTTTGGGAACTTTTCTTTTATAATAGTTTGGATTGCCTCTTTATCACCAATCAAAGTACTTTCGGCAAATCCTTCTTCTTTAGCAAGAATAGAGGCTTCGATTGCTGAAGGTGTCTGGGCTCCTGCAACCAATACTCTTTTCCCGGATAATTCTCTGGCTTTGGCGAGCATCTCGTCAAAATTGCGAATCATATTATTCCTCCATCTATTATTTTATATAAACATCAGAGAAGTGTCGGAATCACTTTTAGGAGTTATATCCTTCAAGATCTTCTTAAGGGCCTCTTTTTGAATTTGTCTGACTCTTTCACGAGAGAGATTCATTTCATCTGCAATACTAGCAAAATTCCTGCTCTCGGTATCTTCCAATCCAAAATAGGCTTTTAATATATATGATTCACGTCTATCCAGTTTTTTTATCGCATTGTCAATGTTTTTTTGTAATTGCTCACTTCTAAACACTGCTTCCGGTTCATAGGTCTCATCGGCTGTGATATAATCACCTATAGACACATCGCCTGAGCCTAGACTATCAGCAGTTTCGTCTAAAGAAAGTGTTGAGCGAACTTGTCTTGAGATAGATTCAATTGCACTACTCTTGATGTTTGTTAGCTCTTCCAGTTCATTGTTTGAGACAACTTCACCGGTTTCGTTAAAAATCTTTTCTCTGGTAGCTTTTATTTTATTGTAAGTGTTAACTTTTCCAAGTGGGACTCTTATCATTGAGCTTTTTTCTGCAACAGCCTGCATAATACGCTGCTTTATCCACCAGATACCGTAAGAAATAAGCTTTATATCTTTACTGGGGTCAAATTTCTCAAGAGCTTTGATTAAGCCAATGTTTCCTTCGCTAATCAATTCGGATAAACTTAATCCACGACCTTGATAACGAGCAGCAATCTTTACTACAAACTTTAAGTTGGATTGGATTAGTTTATCAATAGCTTTCTGATCCCCATTCTTAGCCTTTATAGCGTATTCGTATTCCTCTTCTTTGGAGAGGGATTCATATGTAGAAATGTCCTTCAGATACTGTTGTAATGCTTTGTCTTCAAATACGTTTTCCATAAATACCTCTTGCCACATGTTTAAATTTATTGTCAATTTTCTCTACTCTCGTAGAATTAATTCCTACAAATATTATAGAGTATTTACTTACGATGCCAAATATTTTTTCTCTTTTCTTTTATTATTTCTCAATTGAAGGTAAACCTGTTAACACTTCCCTAGGGTTAACTGCTTTGCCTTTAATGCGATACTCAAAATGCAGATGAGGAGCTGTTGAATTACCTGTAGCTCCTACTGTTGCTATCTGTTCACCCTTTTTTACTTTCGCACCTAAGGAAACTAGATTCTTCTCATTATGAGCATAAACAGTCATGACATTGTTAGCATGTTCAAGTACGATAACATTTCCGTATCCTCTTTGCATTCCTTCAAAGATTACGGTTCCATCAGTAACGGCAATAATTGGAGTTCCATAAGGAGCACCGAAATCTATACCTTTGTGAGGGACGTTATTTCTAATTCCGAACTCAGAAGTAACTATTCCATCTGTAGGTATCAATAAGTCAGTTCTCGTGAATGTAGGATTCTTTTTTTGGATGGCAGGAATACCCGTATCCTTAGGAAGTTTTCCTTCTCCGATTACAAGTTTCTGCCCTATATAAATATTATTGTTTTTAAGATTATTTTTTTGCTTAATTTCATTAACTGTGACACCATATTCTCGGCTAATCTTCGAGATTGTATCGCCTTTCTTCACTTTGTAAACTACAGCCGGTTTCTTCTCCGGTTTATCTTTGGCTACTAACCAGATTTTCTGTCCTTCGGTTATATAGGAATTTTCAAGTTCATTAAAATCGAGAATATCAGTTATCAGAACATCATACATCTTCGATATTCTAAAGAGAGTATCTCCTTCTTGTACCGAGTGATAACCTTCCGCAGGAATATCTTTACGAGGATAGGTCCGGACTCTTGGCTTCAATGTTGCAATAGGATCAGGTATTTGTAATATCTGACCGGGAGAAATCTCATTCCCGATTAAATGATTCTTCTCTCTTAACTCTCTTACGGTTAAATCGTACTGCTTACTAATCCTATAAAGAGTTTCACCTTTTACTACTTTATGAGTTCTCTCTGCAAACACCTGCAAAGACATAGCTGTTAATGTTATGATTACTACAAAAGATTTAATGTTCAATCCTGAATCCTCCAAAAGTCTTCTCTGTATGCAATACAGATTTAGTAATCGATTTAACCGTACTGTATCCATTCCCGAATTTCAAGCTATCAATGAACGCTTCAAGCTGTGCTTCATCCCCTTGAACAAGAATTCTCACCGTCCCATCGTAGAGATTTCTTACTCTTCCCTTGAATCCGTATTTCTGGGCTTCGGATCTTATATACCATCGGTACCCGACCCCCTGTACTTTACCTGAGACGACTAGTTCATAGGTTATTGGTTTTTTATGATTACTAAACATAGCTTATATTAAATACTCTCTACTAACACTGTCAAGTCTATTATATTATTCAATTTTACAGTAACAATTTACTTCTCTATGGGGTATAATAAGAATTCATGATAAAGTTTCAATATTTCTACTAAAGAATTTTGTTCTAATCAAAAGCATTTCAAGCAAATTTAGTTGTTCGCTTGTATCCCTTAAATGCATGAATTTATTTTGGAGTAACAACAATTAGTAAAATGGTATATTATTGTTTGAGCTATTAGCTCTCTTACTTCCCGGATTTTTATCTGATTTATTACAAGACTTCAAAGCGGCTACTGCGAACTAATTCAATACTCGGGAACCGGACGGGATTCTTTGGGGATTATCTAGGGAATTTCTCGGGCAAAGCCCCGAGTTATTCCCGAGTGAGTCCCGTGAGATTCCCGAGTAAGTCCCGTGTGTTTAATTGGAACATAAAGGGGTTATTAAATCTTTCTGTTATTGTGGTAGAGATATACCTTATCTTCTCTAATCTAGCAATAAAACCTTTGTAAAGAATATGATTATACCCAACATGAAAAGATTAATAAAGCTTCTTTCCTAGCCTCTCCCTCTATAATGTGATTTCTACTCGCTTAGGCTTTACACCTGTTAGCTCCAGACTTCTCTCGTCAGGTTGACTTCCACCTACGTAAATAGTATAATTACCAGGTTCCAAGACCTTCTCTCCTTTACTATTGAAACTGCTTAATCTGCTTACCGGAATCCTAAACTGAACTCGCTTAAACTTACCGTGTTCAATTAACAAGCTTTTAAAATCAATGAGCTGGAAGCTTGGGACAATGTATTGTGAATCATTGTTTTTAAAATAGACTTGTACAACTTCCCGGGCAACCTTTGAGTAGTCCGAAGTGATATCAACCGAGAACTCGATTAAATCTTCCTTTGTAAACCCTGTTTTAGTGAAACTAAGGTTGGAATAGATAAAATTACTATATGATAAGCCATAGCCAAAAGGATACAACGGTTTGCTCTCAATATATTTATATGTTCTGTTTTTCATTGAATAATCATCAAATGGAGGTAGATCATTAACAGAATTTACAAAAGTAACTGGAAGTCTACCTGAAGGTGAATATTCTCCAAAAATAATGTCAGCTATTGCTTTACCGGCTTCCGGTCCGGGATACCAACACTGAAGTATGGCGTCAACATTCTCATGAGCCCATTTTACAGCTAAAGCACTGCCACTAATAAGATTTAAGATAACAGGTTTCCCAACTTTAGCAACTGCTTCCAATAACTCTTGTTGTAATCCGGGTAGCTGTAGATTAACTTTATCTCCGCCTGCATCTGAATTGTAGGCATCTCCGGCTTCTCCTTCGATTTCTGCATCTAATCCGAGAAACAATAATACAACATCAGACTCTTTTGCGACAATGAGTGCTTCCGATATCACCTCTTCTTTACTCTTAGTCTCCGGAATCTCAAAGAGATGACATCCCTCTGCATAGTTAACTCTAGTGTCTTCTCCAACTGCATTGATAATTCCTTGTAAAGGAGTTATCCATCTATCCGGAGTACCGTAATAATTACCGATAAGAGCTTTACGACTATCAGCATTAGGACCGATCACTGCTATTGATCTCAAATCTCCGGATAACGGTAATGTGTTATTCCTATTTTTAAGAAGCACAATTGATTGTCTGGCAGTCTCAATAGCCAGTTCATGATGTTTCTTTGAGCTAACTACACTATAAGGTATACCGTCATACTCCGGCACTCCTTGTTCTTCGAACATGCCAAGTTTATATCTTGCTCTTAGCAAACGAATAACGGATTTATCAAGAACCTCTTCTTTAACCATTCCCTCATGATAAGCTTTCAATAGCCCATTATATGTGTTCCCGCAGTTTAGGTCACATCCGTTGTTTACTGCCAATGCCGCAGATTCCTCCGGTGAGTTTGTGACTTTATGGAACTGATGAAAATCACATATTGCTCCACAATCCGAAACTACATATCCTTCAAAACCCCATTTTGTTCTAAGAATATCCTCTAAAAGAAATGAACTGGCACATGCAGGAACTCCGTACAATCTGTTATAAGCTCCCATCACCGAATAAGCTTGAGCATCAACAACACACTTCTCAAATGCAGGTAGATATGTCTCCCACAAGTCTTTATGGTTTACATCTACATTGAAAGAATGACGAATTACTTCAGGACCTGAATGAACAGCTAGATGTTTGGGAGTTGCTATTGTTTTAAGAAAGTCCGGATTATCACCCTGTAGTCCCTTCACAAACTCAAGACCCATTTCTCCTGTCAGGAATGGGTCTTCACCATAAGTTTCGTGACCTCTTCCCCACCTGGGATCTCTGAAGATATTAATGTTTGGAGACCAAAATGTTAAGCCTTTATACCCTCCATGATCATTCTGTTCTTTGAAGCTATTATATTTTGCCCTTGCTTCATCCGAGATTGCTGTAGCTACTTCGTGTATTAACGCTCTGTTAAATGTAGCAGCCATACCTATGGCTTGAGGGAAAACTGTTGCTGTACCTGCTCTGGCTACACCGTGAAGACACTCATTCCACCAATTATAAGCAGGTATGTTAAGTCTGTCTATAGCCTGCGAAGCATGAACCATTTGAGAAATCTTCTCCTCTATTGTCATGTTCGCAATAAGGCTTTTTATCTTATTATCTATCTGTATATCAGTTAAAGTCTTCATTATCCTTTCTCTTCTTGAAATGGTATTTTGTCTGAATCAATCAAGGCTAAAACTCTAATCTGATGAAGCAAGAACTTCATTCATTTTATTTGCAACCACTTTTACAGCAGGTTCTTTCAAGATTGAGTCATGAGTAGCTTCAACAAGTGTAATATCAAGCAATTGGGTAATGGATGGCCAACCAAGAGTGGTATCATGAACAAGAGGGACATCTTGATGTAATGCAGAAAATAGAATTATTTTACCATTATATGCTCTCATACGATAAGCCAGAATAGCGTCAATGTTCTTTAAGCGTACTGCAGTTCTATTGGCAAACAAGCCTTGATCAAGAAACTGAATATGATTACATACAAGTTTCTCATACTCTTTTCTGGCAGTAAGCTTTGCTTTTACATATTTAATCATACCCATAGGGAACATCTTTATCAGGCATTTGGCATTGTACATAAAATAACGGAATCCCAGCACTCCACGAGGTCTCTTTACCCATGATTCTATCATAAAGAGATTAGGAATAGCAAATCCGTCTGCTTCAAGTAACCTTGCCATTTCATAAGCAACATTACCTCCAAAGCACCAACCTCCCAGATATAGTTTCTTATCAGGACAATGCTTCTTGATTAAATCAACATAGTATTGTGCCATCTCTTCAACAGATGTATGAGCCTTTGCTTCGTCGAATAAACCTAATGCTTGAAGTCCGTATATCGGTTGTTTCCTATCTAAATATCGGATAAGGTTAACATAACCAAGTAAATCTCCCGGTAAAGAATGAAGTAGATAAAGAGGAGCTCTATCCTTAGAACCTCGTTGTAACTCAATCATAGAGAAACTACCGAAAGTATTACCTTTTGCTTCTTTAAGACTTACTTTCGTGGATAAGTCTTCAATATCTTTGTGATGGAATAAATCGTTAATGCTTATTAGCAGACCCGCTTTACCAATCTGATTGATAACTTTCATACTAAGAATGGAGTTTCCACCCAACTCAAAGAAGTTTTCATTAATACCAACTGATTCCAATCCTAAAACATCAGCTATAATATTACATATAAGCTCTTGGTCAGGAGTATATGGTAATCTCTTATCATTACTTGCAACGACATTGAAATCAGGAGCGGGAAAACCCTTTCTATCAATTTTACCGGTCGAAGTGTGGGGGAATTCATCCATTCTTACATACAGATGAGGAATCATGTATTTAGGTAACAGAGCTTCTAAATCTCTATTCAAATCAGATATGCTAATATTTTCTCCTGATTCAGAGATATAATATGCAACCAGTTTTAACTCACTACTGTCCTTTACAGTTAAAACTACTGAATCTCTAACTGAGTTGAGTTTCCTTATATTTGCTTCAACTTCTTCCGGTTCAATTCTATGCCCTCTAATCTTAACCTGAAAGTCCTTTCTTCCCATAAACTCTAATGAACCTTCTGAATTGAATCTGACTATATCACCGGTTTTATATATACGGTCTTTGACATTACCTGAGAATTTGTGATTAAGAAAAACTCTATTGGTTAATTCTGACTGCCCAATGTAGCCTATAGCAACCTGGGCTCCACCAATATGAAGTTCTCCCGGAACTCCTTGAGGTAGCATTTGCATGTCATCATCAAGGACATATACATTAGTATTGGGAAGAGGTTTACCTATCAGGAAATCCCCTCCCGTATTTGTGGAAGCATCCTGCCAAGTAGCAATAATGGTAGTTTCGGTAGGGCCGTATGTGTTCAAAAGTGTGATATCCTGCTTTACACTCTTTGCCCAAATATCATAAACTTCCGATGCAGCTTTTTCTCCTCCGATTATCACAACTCTAACCGATTTAGGTAACGGGTTCTTATCTAGATCATAGACCATCTCATGCCAATAAGCAGTAGGGATATCCAGAATTGATATTTGTTCATCCTCGATAAACTGCATCGCATCGGTAAATGAGCTAACCATCTTTTCTGTTCTCAAAACTAGAGTTGCTCCACATAAGAAAGTTGGGAATATCTCTTCTATTGAAAGGTCAAAACTTAGATTTCCAAACTGTAGCACATTATCTTGCTCATTGAGATTAAGTTTCTCCATAAAAGAGTAATTATGATTAATAAGATTACTATGAGAAACACTGATACCTTTGGGTGTTCCGGTAGAACCGGATGTAAAAATTACATAAGCGGGATCTTCGGGTTTTAGTAATGCTAAATTGCTGTTTTCGATATCAACTCGCTGATTGTCTGCCTGATATTTGATAATCTTACCGTCAAAAATAGCAAGCAAATCTTTGTATTTATCAGTGGAGATAACTAATTTTACATTAGCTAGTTTCAACATGTTCTTTAGTCTATCTTGCGGATAAGTAGGATTAATAGGCAAATAAGCACAACCGGAATTGATGACTGACATTATGGAGATAATGGTTTCAGGGGTTCTGTCCATACATATCCCCACGACATCACCTTTCTTTACACCCTCGCTTAGTAATATAGAAGTGAAAACTTCTATTCTGCTCATAAACTCTTTATATGTGTAACTTGTGTTCTCTTGTTTCAAAGCAATATTATCGGGATAATTCACAAAAGAATTATTCAATAACTCAATGTAAGTTTTATCTAAAGGATAATCACGTCTAGGACCCTGCCCCTCAATGAGAAGCTTATTCCCCTCTATCTTTCCTATAATTCCAATATCTTTAATCTGTATTTCAGGATTACTTAATACAGTATCCATAGCATTCTGAAAATGCTCACACATTCTCTCAATTAATGATTCGTCATAAAGGCTTTCATCAAACTCAAACCAGCACTCCATTTCATCCGAGAACTCTTCAGCATTAAACACCAAATCCATTTTCGAAGTGTAATTACCAATCTCTTTCAATCTGAAAGAGGTTTTATCTGTTGGAATCTCCGGTAATGGATAATTCTGATAAACCATCATAACTTGGAATAACGGGTGTTTATTGCCATGTGATTGGTAACCAAGATCTTTAATGAGTTGATCGAAAGGATAATCACTATTACAATAGTTGCTTGTGCAGGTCTCATTTAATATTGCTAAATGAGTAGTGAAGCTTTTACTACTATCAATATGTAATCTATGAGCCAGTAGATTAGTTGTTAATCCAAATATGTTCTCTTTATCAGTATGGTTTCTATTTGCGTAAGGAGATCCTACAACTATATCTTTTTGTTTAGTGTATTTATACAAAACAACATCTAGTATTGTCATCATAGCAACGAAAGAGCTACACTCAAAACGATTACAGAACTCTCTAAGCTTTCTATACCTTTCACCTTTGACATGCCACCATTTTCGTACGCCTTTATGCTTATCATCTATAACATAGTTTTGCTTTTTAGGAAGTTCTATGTCTTCCGGGAAGGGAGTTAGAGACTTTTGCCAATAATCTAATTGTTGAGGGTATTTCTCTTTGGGATTACCCCTCCTTTCCCAAACAGCATAATCTATCGGTTGGAATAATACTTCTTCTAACTGTGGTTCTGCCGAGTTTAGATATGCATCATAAGTCTTATAAAACTCAGACATAAACATCCCCATAGACCAACCGTCAGTAATAATATGATGTATAGTCATGAGCAGTACACTATCTGTGTCTGATGTTTTTACCAAACGGAATACATATAGATTCCCTTCCCTCAAATCAAAGCGTGTCTTTCCGATTCTCTTAATGATTCTCTGGAGTTTATACTCCTTCTCTTCAAGAGCTTCATTACTCAAATCATCAAAAGGTATATCTATCGCAAATTCGTCATTAACAAACTGTCTGACTTCATCTTCAAAATTATCGAATCTTGTATGCAGTGACTCGTATCTACCTACCAGAAACTCTAAAGTCTGTTTTAGAGCATCACGAGATAACTCTCCATGAATATCGATACGTAGAGGAATATTATAATCAATCCTCTTGGGGTCAAGTTGCCAATAGTGCCATAATCCTTGTTGTCCGTATGTAATGGGGAACCCGTTCTCGTTTCTATCTACTTTCTCTAGGATATGCTCTTCATGAGGTACATCACTCTTCTTAACTAACTCACTTAACTTAGCAATTGTAGTATTAAGTAGTAAGTCCTTTAAACTAATCGTGTAATTGAAACGATTATGTAACCTTGTTACTATCATACCGGCTTTTAAAGAATGACCTCCTAGTTCATAGAAGTCATCACTTCTCCCAAGCTCTTCAATCTTTAAGACCTCTCTCCAGATTTGAGCAATATTTTCCTCGGTTTGATTCTTAAAAGCTTCACGTACTATATTGCTCTTCCGGCTGACTTTCCAGTCAGGGTCCGGTAAAATATTTCTATCAATCTTATGATTATGAGTTAGTGGGAATTGCTCCATCTTAACATAGTATTCCGGTACCATGTATTCAGGAAGTAATCCGGTAAGATATTCTTTTAGCTCGGATTGTGATGTTTCGGACGACTTCGATGAGTAGTAAGCAACTATTACTTTTTCACTTGAAGGATTTTGTTTAAGAATAGCAACACATTGATTTATATCTTTTCTATTTGCAAGTGTGCTCTCTATTTCACCCAATTCAATACGATAGCCTCTAATCTTTACTTGATTATCAACACGTCCTAAACACTCATATTGACCATCCTCAATAGAAAGCTTTCCTAAATCACCTGTCTTGTAGATTCTCCCTACGGGTAAACCGTAGTCTTCTCCATTAAAGAAAGCTTGTTCGGTTAAATCATCCCTTCCAAAGTAACCTCTTCCTACGCATTTACCTCCGATATATATCTCTCCTACTTCACCCGGAGGTACAAGCTGCTTGTTTTCATCAAGAATATAAGCCTTACAATTTGCTATCGGAACACCTACCGGAGGTATGACATGTAAAGTATCCTCTGCTTCAACTTTACAAGCAATGGATATAACTGCACACTCAGCCGGACCATAAAGATTAAATAACTTCACTCCCAGTTCCGGTTTAGGTTTAACATGCAACTTATCTCCACCTGCACATATATGCTTCAATTCCGGACATCCACCATTATAAACCTCAATAAACATCTCAGTAACCGGAGTTGGTAAAAAGCAAGATACTATTCTATTCTCTTTTAACCACTCTTGCAGTCTATTGAAGTCTAATTCTATTTCATGAGGCAGAAAGTACATCGTATAGCCATTTACTAAAGAACACCAAAACTCCCACATAGAAGCATCAAAACTAACTTTTGCAGTCTGAGTTACTCTTGCTCCTTTAGGTAAGTCTAATTGACTACCGGTCCATAACTCCAGATTAACCAGATTAAGGTGCTCAATCTGAACCCCTTTCGGTCTTCCCGTCGAACCTGAAGTAAAAATCATATATGCAAGATTGTTAGGCTTCACATCAATAATAGGATTCTCTTCTGAGTATTGCTTTTCATCATCACTGATGAGTAAGTATTTTTCACTAATTGTTTCTATTGCGGTAAAATTCTTCCGGTCTGAAAGTATGAAAGGAGTACTCAAATCATCCATAATTGTTTTGATTCTAGCAAGTGGTAAAGTAGTCTCAAGAGCAACAAAACATCCCCCTGCCTTCATTACTGCAATCATGCACGCAGTGAAATCTATTCCTCTTGGAAGATACACGGCCACGGGTTCTTCAATAGCTAATCCGGATTCTATTAACTGGTGAGCTATTCTGTTAGCTCTGATGTTTAATTCTTTATATGTAATAGATTCATTACCCTCGACAAGAGCTATATAATCCGGGATATTTTGGGCATTCTCTTCATAATAGGAGTGAATTGTTCTATCTAAATCAAAATTGCTATCGGTTTCATTAATCTGATGATAAAGCTTGTAGTCCATCTTATGTTTCCCCATACTTTTGATGCTTGATAATTAGAAGCTTAACCAGAACTGGCAAGCTTTTTTTCTAATGCTTTTGCTACACTAGTAAATATAATCAGGTATAAGAGATACAATTAAGTAGTATTAAGATACTTAGATAATACAAAATTTATATATATTTAACCGTTTCCACCGATAAGCTTCTCTATTGGTTAAGTTGACCAATAGCTTTTAGCAGATGCAATCTAGCGTTCTGATAATCAATCAAGGCATCAATTCTTTCTACTTCTGCTTTCTGCCACTGTGTTTGTGCATCCAGTAAATCGGAAAGAGTAGTTTGTTTAAGGTCGTAACGGTCCCTTTCAATCCGCAAGTTCTCAGTAGCTTGTTCTATTGAAGAGTTAGCCATATCAATTCGTAAAGTTGCATCTTTCAAAGCAAACTCATTCATCTTTATTTCCAGCTTCATCTGTTCTACACTTTTTTGAAGAGTAAGTTTAGCTTTCTCAATGTCAACTTGTGCTTGTTTGTTCTTCGAATAAGTCTCTCCCCATTTGAAAAGTGGTAGTGAAAAGTTAGCCATTATCATAGCTTCATCTGATTTCTTTTCTTTGGAATTAATCTCATACTTCAATTCCGAGTAGGAACCTTGAACACCTATTTCAGGTAAATAATCGGCAAAAGCGATTCTTTTTTTAGTCACTTGAGCTTTATAGTTAGCTTCCAACAAGTTATAATCACTACGGTTCATATACATATCAGTAGACACTTCGGGTATACTTGTTATGTTCACTGTTTGGTCATCCAAAATCAGTTC
Organism: Cloacimonadales bacterium (SeqCode); assembly: GCA_963667035.1. Classification (GTDB taxonomy): domain Bacteria; phylum Cloacimonadota; class Cloacimonadia; order Cloacimonadales; family JAFGVF01; genus Zophobacter. The sequence continues at coordinate 3,078,395 of OY762964.1, read as the reverse complement.
ATCTTCCAACTCTGTTCCAATGAGATTCTCCAATGCTAATTTAGCTAATAAAAATCCATGAGTAGCTTTTTGTTTACTAAGCTTAACTTCGTTCAACTTAACTTGTGCTTTAAGTAGTTCATTTTGTTGGATCAGACCAACTTCAACTGCATCTGAGAGTTGTCTCACTATCTCGGAAACCTGACTTTCATAATCGTTAGCCAACTTGACTTTCTCTTTTAATGAGACTAGTCTCCAATACGCTAACTCAGTTTGAATTAATATATTATCTTTTTTATCTTTGTAATTTAACTCTGCTACCCTTGTTCCAATTTTAGATAGTTTATAAGCATTAGTAATTTTACCTCCGGCAAAAATAGGTTGAGTAGCTTTTACTGATGCCATATAAGCATTTCTAAGAGAAAGGGAAAGGTCTAAACCGGGGAAATAGGCATATTGATTAAATATTGGATTACCATCTGCTCCTATGACAGGATTACCTGTATCAGGATTAATAAAAAGATTAGGTGTTAATCCACCTGTTTCAGGATTGAACGAATAAGTTGGTAGGTATCCGTCATCAATCGAATGCTCTATCGGTGCATCTCTATAAATATAGGTCACATCAAATGAAAGCTTAGGAAAGAAATTCGAGCGATACTCTTTCCTTTTGTATTCTGCACTCTTTTTGTTAGCTTCGGCAATTTTAATATCTTCACTGTTTCTTAGAGCTAATTCTTTACATTTCTCAACATTGAGTGTTATTGCAAAAGAGGGGATAACAAAGAATAAAGCAATTATTGTATAGACTGTCCTTTTCATTATTTCCTCCCTGTAATTGGTTTTACCTTGAATAGCAACGAATAAATTATGGGTAAAAATACTAGTGTGATAATAGTACCTATCAATAAGCCACCCATAATTGTAACAGCCATTGAGCCGAACATCGGATCATTTAACAATGGAATCATTCCGAGTATAGTTGTTAGTGATGCCATCATAACAGGACGCATTCTTGCTACTGATGAATCAATAATAGCTTGATATGGTAACTTACCTTCCTCAATCTCTAACTCAATTTCTTCAATTAACACAACACCATTCTTTATCATCATACCCATAAGTCCTATTGCTCCGACAATTGAAACAAAGCCGAACAACTTGCCGGTAAGTAGCATACCATAAACCATTCCTACAGCAGCAAAGGGAATACAAAGCATAATCACCAATGGCTTTCTGTAATCTTTGAACATTGCTATCAGCATGGTTATCATTAAAATCAAAGCTATTGGAAGATACATTTTTATGTATTTCATAGCATGTTCCTGATTATAATGTTCTCCCTTCCACTCCATTTTATAACCTTGAGGTAGCTCAATAGCTTCAATTTTTTCTTTAATCTCTGAACGTATTTCATCGGCTCTATACCCGGGAGCTGGATCACATTGAGCAAGAATAGCTCTTTCACCGTTATATCTTTGGATAACAGGCTCATACCATTCCGTTCTAATACCTTTTGTTACTTGGGATAATGGAACACTTCCAATCAGATTACTCTTTAACTCTTCAAAGGGAATATCGCCTTGCAAGATTTGTTTTATAGGTACGTGTGGAAGTCCCAAACTCCAAATCGGTATATCTTTAATATCAGCTATCGGAGAACCGTCCGAGCCCACTGTACGCAACTTCATAGGAAGAGACTCATCACCCTGATAAAACTCTCCAATAGGCAATCCTTCTGTAGCTGCTAACATAGAGTTACTGATATCGGATCTCGATACGCCTACTTTTCTTGCCAATGGTTGTGAGTAATCAGCTACAATCTTCTTAGTCTTTTCTTCCCAGTTATCCCTAACGATTCCTGTCTTAGGATTACTACGCATAATTGCTTGAGCTTGTTTTGACAAATCCTTTAATACTGAAGGATCCGGTCCGGTAAACTGTACTTCTACTAAATAATCTGTGAGAACAATCAGGTTATAATGATTGATTCTAATCTCTGCATTAGGATAGTTTGCATTTAGATAATTCTGAATCTCAGGCTTAACTTTCAGAAGAGTATCATAATCAGTAAAATCGACTATTAGTTCACCGTAACTTGCTGAGTATTTGGCTATTCTTCTCACCAAATTGTATCTGGAAGGAGTAGTTGACAAACTAGTTGTTACATCAGTAACATCATCTCTTTTCAGTAAGTAGTTCTCAATTTCTCTTAAATCGGAATCAACCTGTTCGGTAGCCATACCTTCAGGTAGCTTGTATTCAATGTAAACCTGATTGTATACAAAATCAGGGAAAAATGCTTTTTTAAGTAATTTAAAACTAAACAGAGATGATATCAATAGAGCTACCGCAACAAAGAGACTTAATCCCCTGTTATGCAAAGCCCAATCCAACAATCCTCTAAAGAAATGATGAATAGGTTTGTTATAAGGTTGCTCTTCAGCGTGGTTAGTTTTAAGTTTAAGGAATTTCTCAGAGAACACGGGTATCTGTGTTATGGAAAGAATCCAGCTGAATATCAGTGATACAGCTAACACGATAAACAAGTCTCTTGTATAGGTTCCGGCAGTATCGGGTGATAGGAACACTGGCAAGAAAGCAAAGATTGCCATTAAAGTTGCTCCCAATAAAGGTATAGCTGTTTTATTTGGGGTGTTAACCATAGCCTGTTTTCGTTCTTTCTTTTGTTGCAAATCTATTAGAATTCCATCAACCACAACAATTGAATTATCCACCAGCATACCCATTGCAATGATAAATGAAGCAAGCGATACACGTTGAAGAGTACCTCCCGACATCAAAAGAATAGGGAAACTTGCTAAGATAGATAGTATTAAACCACTTCCTATAAGTATACCACTCCTTAATCCCATAGTAAACATAAGAACAACAATCACAATCAAGACAGATTCAATAAGGTTTATCAGGAATTGATTGATGGATACTTTCACTTTCTCAGGTTGGAAAAACACTTTCTCCAACTCTATACCTGCCGGGATTCTATTCTGAAGGTCATGTAAACATGCTTCAACTTTCTCACCAAGCTTAATAATGTTTCCGCCTGACTCCATTGAAATTGATATTCCCAAAGCAGTCTTACCGTTTCTCCTCATTATTCGACCATAAGGTGCTATCAGTTCTTTCTTGATATTGGTAATATCCTTGAGTTTTAACTGGTCCTGTTCATGTCCCTGTATTATTAAGTTCTCAATATCCTCAACCGTCTTAAACTGGTCATTCACGGCAATTCTTATCTTTTCAGGCAGCACCGAGAAGTTACCGGGGTATACTTTCTTATTCTGACTGTTTAATGTTAATAGAATTTCAGCGGGATGAACACCCAGCTTGGCCATTTTATTCTCTGATATATATATGTTTATAGCTGATTGTCTATTCCCGTATATCTCGACTTTTCTTACATCTTCTATAGCAAGAATCTCATTCTTAATCAGCTTTGCATATTTGTTTAATTCTTCGTATGAATATCCGTCAGCAGTAAGAGCATAGAACATGCCATATACATCACCGAAGTCATCAAGCACCATTGGTTCGAAAGCCTCTGCCGGCAGTTTGGATTTAGCATCATTCACTTTTCTTCTTAACGAGTCCCATTTTTGTTCCACAGTTCCGTTAGGAGTTGCAGGATTCAAACGAATTGTTAGTTCCGAATAGTTTGCAAGAGAACGGGAAGTGATTTCTTCAATATCACCCATTGCTTCAATCTCTTGTTCAAGAACATCGGTTACTTCCAGTTCCACTTCATGTGCAGAAGCTCCCGGATATGTAGTTATCACCATTGCCTGCTTAACTTTTATCTCAGGGTCTTCCAGCTTACTCATCTTGGAAAACGACCAGATCCCACTTACAACTATTGCTACTAGTAAGAAATACAGTAATGCCTTATTGTTAAAAGCTACTTCCGTTAACTTCATAGAAGGTCTCCAACATTGTCTTCGGAGGAAGTAGTCATTGTTTTAACCTTTTGACCTTCTTCAAGAGTATGAACACCGGCAGTAACAATACTATCCCCTTCGCTTATACTACCCTTAATAATTATTTTCCCATTATTAACTATATCTCCCGGAATTACCTCTCGTTTAGTCACTGTATTATCATTGGAGAACATCCAGACATAGCTTTTCCCATCCCTATGAAAAACTGCATTTACCGGTACTATTAAGTTTCGTTCTTCACCGTTATCTATTTCAATGGTTACATCAACTAGCATACCTGACGCCAGACTAAGACTTGTTTTATTGTTAAGAGTGAAAATAACTTTATACAGTTCATTCATATTTGATTTCTTTCTTATTGAATCTAAACTGAGCTTAAAATCTATATTTGGATTGTCTTCAAGATGACAAGTAAAGGAAGAGAATTTATCTGCTTCTAGATACATTTTTGAAGGTATATCCGTTTCAACTTTCAAGTCATTTACATCGACAAGTGAGATTACAGGAATACCTTGTGCTATTGTTTCATGACTATCGAAATAAATATTCTGAATATATCCCGAGAACGGGGCAATTAGATTTGTATCATCCAGTTGATTCATAGCAGACTGATATTTAGCTAATGCCAAAGCTTTACCTGCAATTGCTTTATCGTAGTCTGATTGAGAAACACTGTTTCGATTATATAATTCTTCTATTCTGGAGACTTCTGCCTGAACCTCTTCATATTTTGCTTTGGTAGCAGATACTTGCAAAACATAATCGCGGGAATCAAGAGAAGCAATCACTTCTCCTTCTTCAACATATCTACCTTCTCTAAAATTTAAATTCTCTATTGTGCCTGCAACCCTAAAAGCTAGCTTTACATCCTTATCGGAAACTATTACTCCGGGGAAGTTATTTATTATCTTATTGCTCGTTGCAACTACTTTCCCGACTTTTACGGGACGTACAATCTCAACATCAACAGCTTCTTTTTTACAGCCGAATACAAACATGGTTAGTAGTAATAAAGTAATTATTCTCAGCTTCATAACTTCTCCTTTAAATTGACATTTTCCCTCAGGAAGTCTATTTATTATAATTAAGCTTTTAATCCTCGCAAGAAAATGAGATACATTTCATTCATTTGCTGTTTAACTTCTGAATCCGTGTTAGGACTTATCACCAGTTGCATGAACAACATTCTATAAAAACGGAAAACATTCTTTGGTATAATCGCCTTTGTGACTTCTCCCGCATCCTGAAGATTACGGAATTTCTCTTCTATTCTAATTGCATAGTTATCCATATTTTCGCTAACTTGCTTTTCAATGAGTGGATATTCGAGGAAGACTTGACGGTGTATTACACGCATTTTGCCTATAGCTAGTGATGCAATCTCTTCAATATCTGAATTTGTTATACTGCTAAAGCTGTTTTTACATAGGATTGATTCAAATAATTGTCCGAAAGTTTCTGCAAAGAAATCTACCGTAATTGTTGTTATTAATTCTTCTTTAGATCCGATAATCTTATACAAAGTAGCCTTTGCTACTCCGCTCTCTTTGGCTAACTTATTCATATTAACGCCTTTCAATCCATACTCTAACATCATCGCTTTCGCAATCTTCAGAATTCTGTCCTTAGTATGTTTATCATCTACTTTCATAAATATGAACTCCTTATACAGGCTGAGTTCATTAAGTTGGCTGATTGCTCTTTGTCAATCTTTTTTTTACTCATTATTTCCTTTAGATTACTTAATATAGTTGTTGCTTTTGTCTACCATTAATCGCTTAGCCTACAATAGATATCCAACGGCTCACCTACGCCCTACCAACGGACAACCAACGCAATCCATTGGTTGAGAATTGATAATGCACAATTACTCCATTGTAAGCTTTCGTTATGCTTTCATATTACCACCATTCATTAGGGTGTTAAACCTCACTTTTAACGCTCGGGATTCTTACGAGAATTGTAAGAGAATCACTCGAGAATTTCTCGGGTAAAGCCCCGAGTGATTCCCGAGAGAGTCCCGTGTATTAAATTAGGGGATAGAGACTAAAAAAGTGAAGTAATAAACTATCATAGTTTAAATTAAACTACTGAACATCATTCTTAAGATTAAAACAGAAATTGATTTATACCTCTAGTCTAAAAACTTGCAAGCGGAAAGTATTGTTGTCATATAGTGAAAATTCTGGTAAAGAATCAGATAAGAATTTCCGGCTTTAATCATAAAAAAAAGAGGCTACCCATAAGGTAACCTCAAAGATATATGAAAATGTCTATTATTTAATAGATATCAATTCAACTTCAAATTTAAGAGTTGCATTGGGCGGAATAACTCCTCCACCTGCACCCATAGCTCCATAACCAAGTTCAGGTGGAATTGTAAGCATTCTCTTTTCACCGATTTTCATTCCTGCAACACCTTCATCCCAACCTTTGATAACTTTACGACGTCCAAGTACAAAGCTGAACGGTTGCCCTCTGTCAACAGAACTATCGAATTTAGTACCGTCAAGTAACCAGCCTGTATAATGTACGTTAACGTAGTCACCTGCTTTTGCTACAGCACCGTCACCTTCTTGAAGAACTTCAATCTCAAGTCCTGTATTTGTTGTCCATTTTGATTTCATAGGTTCTTCGACCTCCTTTGTTTCAACTTTCTTATTAGTGCTACAAGCAAACAAAAGCATAGCACTAACAATTAAAATCATAATACGTAAAGACTTCATATATATCTCCTCAATTTATTCAAACGTAAGTATTGATTGCACCGGTCTATGGTCAGACAGATTAGTTTCGTAATATGACCAGTTAAAATGGTCTATATCCGGCTTCAGGACTAAAGTATTTCCAGACTCATAATTGTCGAAAAGTTCGTTGGTGATAAGTATGTGGTCAATTAATGCAGGATAGTACATAGGATAAGAATAGTTATCCGTAGTAGGATTTAGAGCCAAATCATAGTCGGTAAACAAGTATTCGGAAGGAGCATTAAAGAATACTTCAAAGACATTGGAAGTAGTTTGGTCCTGTAATCTGTCATTCATATCACCCATAAGTACTACTTGTTTCCCATCAAAATTGTTTCTTATATACTCTTCTAACAGAGTACACGCTACCAATCTTCTATTCTCCTCGTCCCATTCATCATCATAATCTATTATATTATCCCCTGCTGCTTTCAAGTGAATAACGATAAACACTATTTCTTCGTTACCGAACCTTGTTTCCACAACTAAAGGAGCACGTGGAAGAGGAATATAATTATCATAACCGTTAAAGATTGTATATGTATCGGTTACATCTAGAGTCGATTTAACCAAACAACCGACAGGTGGATTATATGTCTCATCAGGTTCTGCTACAAAATAATTAGCAACATACCCCGAATAATCTGTCAGTTCTTCCACCATTTCCAAGAACTGTTGAGTATCCGCTAACTCTTGAATTCCAAAGAAATCGGCATCATATTCGCTAACAAGCTCCTTAACATGATTAATTGTAGTCTCTCCACTCTTAGGGAAATGCTCAATGTTCCAGGAAATAACTTTCAACTCATCAGGTATATCTAAATCAAGTCTTATAGCTACCGGTCTATGGTCAGAAACATAGGTTCTATAGTTACTGGTACCGCCTTCGACAAAGTTCTCCGGTAACAGAGTCTTAACTAAAGAATTGTCTTGTTCCAAGGCAGAGTAAAGCTCATTAGTGATTAGAATATGATCAATATGACTAGGATAACTTGGATATGAAGCATTTCCTGTATTCATAGATTCGGCAATATCCATATCAGCAAAAAGATACTTTTCGGGTTGATTGATTAAAGTAGTGAATACGTTATCAGAAGCACTGTCCGTTAACTCATCGTTCATATCACCCAGAACTATCACATTACTATTACCATAATATTCCGTAATATACCCGTCTAAGAGATTACATGAAACTCGACGTCTATTTTCATCACTTGATCCGGAATCATTAGCTTTAAAATGAACTGTTATCAATGAAACGGGAATTCCATTCCATTGAAGGTGTATCATTAAGGGAATACGAGCAAAACTGTAGTCTTCCCATTCCATAATCTCTTCATAACCTTGAATACTAACTTCTCTAGTATTATAAATAAATCCAAGGTTTTGATACCTATCGGAGTTCATTACAATACCATCATAATAAGGTATCAAAGAAACAAGCTCTTCAAAATAATCGTTTTGAGCAATCTCCTGTACTGCATATATATCCGCCCCTATCTCTGTAATAAGATCAGGTAGAATCTCCAAAGTACGACTTGTATCGCTAGGAAAATTATGCAGATTCCAAGTAACTGCCTCAAAAGTATCATTTCGACCAATATTTATTGTTTCCTCAACAACAGGAGGTTCAGGTCCGTCTATCCCTTCATTGTAACTACTTCCTCCCTCTTTACATCCGAATATCGGTAAGAGTAGTAGCATCAATAAAAAGAGATTTAGGTTATTCTTATGCAAGGTATTCCTCAATCCTCTTCTTAACTGACTCGGAATCTAATCCACAATGTTTGAATACATCCGGGCTTGCTCCTGAAACTGCATAATCTTCTACACCGAAGCACTTAAGTTTACAGTTTAAACCAAGTTTGAACAGTTCGGAAGCAACCAAAGATCCAAGTCCTGTATTTACATTATGATCTTCATAAGTAAAAATAGTTCCGGTTTTTGCTGCAATCTTAAGAGCTTCTTTATCAATGTCTGTTGGTGTTGAAACATTCCAAACCTGAATATTGACTCCCTTCTCTGCAAGCTCATCGGCTACTTTAACAGCCTTCTCAGTTACCGTACCCATTACTAGAATAGCAGCAACATCACCATCTCTTAGTTTATCGGCTTTCCCATATTCAAATTCATAGTTTTCACCATAAATAATGTTGCCGTCATTATCTTTTAAAATATCAAGTTTAGAGCGCCCCATTGCCATTAGGTAATTACCCGATTGCTTTGCCATCCATCTGGTAGCTCTATCAGTCTGATTCGGATCTGCCGGAATAATAATACCAAAGTGGAACAAATTCCTTGTTAAACCAACATAATCAATACACTGATGAGTTTTCCCGTCTTCACCCACGTCAAGACCAACATGAGTAGTTACAACCTTCAAATTCCCGTGATTTATGTCTGTGAGACGATGCATATTAATTACTTCATCCACTCCAAAGACACCGAAATCAGACCAGAAAGTCTGAATTCCACAAGAAGATACGGCACCAGCAATAACTGCAGTATTATGTTCCATAATTCCCATCTGGAAGAACTTCTCCGGGACTACTTTGGCAAAACCGTTGGTTTTAACACTACCGGCTAAATCACAATCGAATACAGCAAGAGGTTTATTCTTGTTATTCTCTGCAAGCTCTGCAAGTGCCTTACCCCAAGCGGAACGATTATCTGTTTTATCAGTATAAACAATAGGTTTTCCTGAATCTAAATCAAAAGAGTATTTAAACTTGTCATCTATATCTTCCTCTTTGATGAAACTTGCTCTCATTGCTTTTAACTCATCAAGATTATTCTCCAGTCCCAGTTCCTCTAAAGCAGAAGCTAATTGCTCTTCACTTAGTGGAGAACCGTGGTACTTCTCTAAATTTTCCATGAAATAAACATCTTTACCCATGATTGTTCCGGCTAATATCATAACAGGTAGCTCACTCTTATTAGCTTGTTCATAGGCATATTGGATATCTTCATAGTTATGACCGTCTATTTCTATTACTTCCCATCCATCCGAAATGAAATTATCACTAATTCGATTAGGCATAACGGAATCAATATCACCACTAATCTGTAGCTTATTATAATCAATAACAACTGTAATATTTGAAAGACCGAATTTTATAGCCGCCTTGCGTGCTTCTCCTATTTGACCTTTCTGTTGTTCTCCATCACCCATGAAAACATAAATATTACTATCAATACCTTTAACTTTATTAGCCAAAGCAAACCCAACCGCAGTTGAAAGTCCTTGTCCAAGATTTCCGGTTCCCCATTCCACTCCGGGTACGTCTCTTTCTATATGACCTTCGAATATTGAGCCACATAATCTGAATTGAGAAACAGCTTTCTTTAAATCAAAGAATTTGTTAAGTGCAAGTGTAGAATACACTGCCGGAGAGATGTGTCCGTTACTGACAATAACTCTGTCTCTATCTTCTGCTAAATAATTTTCAGGAGAGATGTTAATCATCTTGTATAAAACCATCATTGCATCAATAGTGGACATAGAACCACCGGGATGACCGGATTTGGCCAATGTGGTCATCTTAATAATTTCACCTCTGGCAATTCTAGCTTGTTCAGCGATCTGTGTAAGTTCTTCCCGGGTTAGCTTCTTCATTGTTACCTCTATATTTATAATTATTTAACTATTTGTGTTGAGTTTACAGATTTTATTTATACGGATTGTCAAGTCTGAAAAAAACTCTATTCCCATTCTTGGTTTGTAGTCGAGGATTCTGAGTCAGTCCCAGCTCTTTACTATACTTTCCGCAAAGCTCTGATATCTTTGCTTCCATCTCATTTAGAGATACATATTTATCTCTGTTCCTATCTGTTCTAGCCTGCAAACTCTCCAAAAATGCCCGGGTAAAAAGATTTTGCTTATAATCTTCTAGGATATATGATTTTCCTCTAGTGTTAGCTCCGTAGAAAATGCTCACATTATCAGGAATTGTTGATAATTCTACTGCCGGAGGTAGTGAATCAAGATTATTGGTAATAAAAATGCTTTCGTTATTCAAAGAAACAAAATTGGTTTCCAGAAACATTGTTATACTACCGAGATTATAATTAGATAAATCAGATATAAGCGAGTCTACAATCGTGATTCCCATATCAAGTAAATGAAAATTGTAGTTAGGCTCTAATAAAGCCGCCTGACCATTAGCACTTACTCCATTACCCGCATAGTAGAAATATAAATCAAGAGTATCCCTTTCTGTTTTATCGGCTATCCAACCATAAGGTTTAAACAAATCCACAAATCCTTTAAAATCTTTATTGGTAGCATAATATATATTATTATCAGGTATCAGTAATAGCTTCTTAAGTTTATCTCTAACCTTTTCGGCATCTTTATCAGCATACTTATACGATTGTAAATAGTTGTATTCAGATAAACCAATTACTATTGCAAGTTTCTTTTGACCCTCTAAAGCAAGAAGACTATCAGCAACACTAAACTCCTTTGTGAAGCCTGTTGTGTCATACTCAACTTTCTCATACTCCCAGACCTCTTTCTCAAATGGGCTTTCAAGTATCTCATCAGTTTCAGCATCTTTTCTAACGATTCTTTGCGATGAGAATGGATACTCCATCTGTCCTAAAACTAATCTCCAATTAAAGTAATCCCAATTAGCATAACCTTGATATTCCTTAGTCACCTTAACAAAACATGTATCAGGATATTCGTTTATATACGCATTAATATATATGTCACCCTTGGTAGCAAAAGTATTCTCAAAACCTTGTATGTTAATAGCTAGCATGCTTTCTTCTTCATAATAATGCAATTTCGTGAAGTTAAGTTTTAATTCTTCACGACTATTCAGTTTCTCCTGTTCCAGTTCAAGCTCAATGTTAGCCATTCTATAATCAAAGCATGCCCTTGAATAGTTTATCTGAGTTGTATACTCTTTCTCAAGTGCTTTGGAAAAATCATCTATATCGCTGAATCTGATATCAAGTAACGAATGAGTTCGACCATGTCCTGAATATTGAATATCTTTACGCTGATTAGCTAATCTCTCTTTCCATTCGGTCTCTAAATTCTCCGCCGAAAATTTATGCTCTTTAAGCTTATTCAGCATATCGATTTTTTCTATAGTAGTAAAAGCAAACAAACTTGAAATAAAACAAAGGCAAAGGATAAATGTTATCTTCTTCATATAAACCTACTTTACTGCTGTCCTGAATAGTCTGAAACCAATTCTAAAATCTCTAACATCACCATGCTCTCCACTTCTGGCATCAATTCTACTCTTCTTATAGGTCTCAAACCAACTGCCACCTTTGATAACCTTCTTAGCATTAACAGCACTAACTCTTTCTCCGTAATAAGGTTTGTATTTATCTCCCATGTAATTATCCCAACACCATTCTTTTACGTTTCCACTCATATCATATATTCCTAGCTCATTAGGTGTAAGCTGACCTCGTAGCTCTGTCTCATGGTTTGAAGTCTCATCGTACCACGCAACTTCATCAACATCTTTACTACCGCTATATGTATACTCTTTTGAAAGAATACCTCCTGAAGCACAATATTCCCATTCTGCTTCATAGGGTAATCTATAGCCATCAGCCTCAAAGTTACATTCAACTGAATCAGCAGTGATAGTGTAGCATGGAGTAAATCCATCATTAATGCTCTTCTTATTACAGAATTCAATCGCTTGATCCCAACGTATGCTCTCAACTGGTTTATCTTCTCCTGAAAACCTGGAAGGTCTATTTGCCATTACTTCCAGCCATTCCTTCTGACTGACTTCATATTTTCCAACATATATACCCTTAATCTCTACCTGACTATTATCCTCAAAATTGATCAAACCACCTTGCACATATATATACTCACCACTCCAGATAGAAAGTTCGATTGTCCATTCATTAGCAGTGTACTGTTCAAGATAAGGCTCCCACCAGATTTGCTTTTCCTGTCCAGGCAATACTTCAATGATATCCCCGGCTATTGCAGACGGAAGAATAGTCTCTCCATGCTTAGATGCTTTAACTAAAACATTTATTTTATCTTCTCCTATCAAGTCATAAGTAATAATAACTCTTCCATCATCAACTTCGGTTCTAACATTTATAATTTCTTGAGCCAATACTTGCAGGCAAACTAATCCTGCCAGTAATAGTAAACATATCTTTTGCATCAATTGTACTCCGATTATAGGCGGTTCTAGTATATCCAATTTTTCTCAATAAATGGTCAGGTCAATAAATATTTAGAGAAAGCGTTATCCTTGATTCATTAATTATATTATTGAAATTTGTAAGGTTTATGTAATATGTTCCTGTCCCTAATTTTAATTCTGCTTCTATTGTTCTTTCATCTATTTTAATATTATCCTCATTTAAGATTGTGTGTTCAAATGAATCACTACGGATTTCTAATGCAAGATATTGAGAATCTATATGTTCTAATAACAGATTGATTACTACACGCTGATCTTTATCAAGAGTAAAACTATAAATATCCTCTTCAAGATTATCATTCTCGATATTGTAAATCTTCTCAAACTTTCTATTTGTGACAAACTCTAAGCTAAATATATCAGGAGGAGTAATTCTAAAAGATGTTAGAGCAATTGATAAAGCGAGAATACTGACAAGAAAACTACCAATAATGTTAAATTCTTTATACAAAATCAATTCATTGTTTATAAATGTATTTAGCAAATTTGAAAATATATGTTTTCTAACTATGGCAATTATTGTAATAAATAACAAAGTTAACACTATCAGAATTACATAAATCGGCTCTTTGTCATAATTAAGATTAGCAAACCCTATCCTTTCTTGTATATTTTCGGAGAAATATATAGATGCTATACCTATTATTGCACATAGCTGATAGAGTAAAATTATTATTGAACTCCATATTCTACTCCAGATTATTAAAGCATTGGCTGAATATGGGAGTAATACTACCATTATAAACCAAACAATCATTATTAGTATGTATCCGCTGAAATAGACTACTATCTTTTCAAAATCAGATAATGTATCCCAATTCTCAAATTCATCCGGAGTGGAAAGCGTTGAAGGGATTCTTATATCTTTCTGTTGAATCATAGCTCCGGCAATATAGCCCAATTGATGAACTTGGGTTAAAAGTATTGTAACAAGGACAATTATTAGAATAGCATATATCAAATTCTTTAGAAACATGTACCCCCTCCGGAGTTTTTTATACTATTGAATCTGATTTTTAATTGTAAAGTATTTTATTATGCTTTAACCTTACGTTTGTCTCTATAATCGAATATCTGCGTTGCAAATAGACCTAGAACTACAAGAATTACTCCGGTTATTTTAGTAAAACTAAAGTGTTCTTTCAATATAAAGAATGATGCAACAGCTGTAAAGGCAGGTATAAGATTAGCAAAATATGAAGCATTATTTAATCCGATATGTTTAATAGCTATTGTATATAGCATGTACGCAAAAACAGATGCAATTATACCCATAGATAGAACTGATACTACTAACTCGGTATTGGGAGCAACTGTTATGAAATGCTTCCATTCTTTGATTAGAAAAAAAGGTAAGAACAACAACATACCTATTGTACTTTGCATTCTTACTATAGTTGTCGCATTATATTTATGAGTAAGAGGTTTTACCAATAATCCGTAACATAATCCGGATCCCACAGCTAATAGCATAAAGAGTATTCCCTTCATATATGTTCCGGAAGTACTGTCTCCTGAAATTGTCATGTAGACACCGATAAATGATACTAAAGCACCTATATAACCTAACAGTGTCACTTTTTCTTTCAGTACTATCCAACTAAAGAAAGGCGTTATTAATGGTATTATTGCAATCATTATTGCTCCTACAGTAGCAGACACATACTGTAGCCCAAGACTTTCACCCATAAAATACAAAAAAGGTTCAAATAATGCAAGTAAGAAAAATGCTTTTCGGTCTTGCTTTGCTATTTTTTCTCGCTTTCTAAAAATTGCTACTATTTCTAAAAACAAGGTTGCAATCAGTAAACGTAAGAATACTAAAGTAAAAGGTTGATAATATTTGTAAGCAACCTTATAAATAATGAATGTCATACTCCAGCAAAGCATTGAAATCAGCACAAGACTATATACAATAAAGCTCTTTTTCATTTAACTCCTCATTACAATTCATGCATGAGCGTTTTTATCTTATGTATATGATGTCAAGTCGATTTGATAGAAAACTTTTAGTGGAAAAGAATCTTTATCAGAACACAAAAGTTACTTAAATAAATGGAGTGAGTATTATGTCTGATTGTCCCATATTTACTATAGGTCTTTAACCTCGTAATTTCAGATTAAATCAATTTCCTTTTCTACTTCTGTGTTACTTTATAACCTCTAGTTCTTAAACGATTTATTATTCCATCCTCTCCAATTAAATGTCCGGCACCAACAACGACAAACCTTTTCTTCCCATCATTACTCTTTAGCATATTTTCAAGCTTCTCGACCATTTCTTTATCTCTGTTTGCAAATAGTAAATTATAGAAAGTTTTCACATTCTCACTTCTTTCTGCTTGTTCTCTCAGTTTACCTTTTGTAGCATCATACATAGCTTCAACGTCTCCAGTCTTCCATGAATCTACCATAATTCTAAGAATATCTTCAGTATTCTCATAATTTTCTACTGAGTATTCCAGATATTCTTTTTGAACTTCTTCAGGTATTGTGGATAGCAATTCTATCTGCCCATATGCAGATTCAAGCTCTTCAATTTTAATGTCCTTCTCTTTTGCTAGATTTAAGAAATACATATCGATTCCAAGCTCAGGACTCATTCCAGCTTTCTGTATTTCTAATACACTTAGAGTTAGAGTAATGTACCATGGTTTATACATATTGAACTGTTCAATTGAAAGACCCACTTTTTTGAATTCCCCAGAGATATATGTATACAATTCATCTGATATCTCGCTTTTTAATGTCTTACCATCGGTATACATACTTGATTCTATAATTATCTTCTGTACATCATCTTGATTTACATTTCTTGGATCCGCTTCAACAACTAAAATATCAGATTGACTAAAAGCGTTTGTGATGACTTCCTTTAAAGGATATACTTCTTCTGGCATGAGATGAATTGAACCAAGAATGTATAAGCTATTGTTTTTCCCTGTAACTTCCCACATAAATGTCTTATCTTTCTCTATTTGTTTACGTTCATTCCTGTTTGACGAACATCCTATGGCAATAAATAGAGTCATAATCAAAATCATAAACTTGAATTTCATAAAATACCTCCTAATACAATTAGGCATATAAGGAACAATCCTATTTATATGTCAATATCTAGCTTATTTTTTATGCTTTATTTTCAAAAGTAAAAAAGGGAACCTTTTCGGTTCCCTTTTTTGTTATAAAAAAATAAATGTCATTGACTTTGTCTTTAAAAGTCAACAGCGGCTGAAGATGGCGGCGATCTACTCTCCCACATCGTTGCCAATGCAGTACCATCGACGCTGGTGAGCTTAACTGCTGTGTTCGGAATGGGTACAGGTGTATCATCACCGCAATTGCCACCATCTTCAGCCGCTGCTTTGCGACTATATTTGCTGGGATAGAGTATATAAAGTTTCAGTAAATGCGATCGATCTATTAGTATCACTCGGCTGAATACATTGCTGTACGTACACCTGTGACCTATCACGTTGTAGTCTCCAACGAATCTCATGGGAAATCTTATCTTGAGGTTGGCTTCCCGCTTAGATGCTTTCAGCGGTTATCCATTCCGAACTTAGCTACTCGGCAATGCAGCTGGCGCCACAACCGATACACCAGAGGTTCGTCCACACCGGTCCTTTCGTACTAAATGCAGATCCTCTCAAATTTCCTACGCCCACGAAGGATAGGGACCGAACTGTCTCACGACGTTCTGAACCCAGCTCGCGTAACTCTTTAATCGGCGAACAGCCGAACCCTTGGGACCTTCTTCAGCCCCAGGATGAGTTGAGCCGACATCGAGGTGCCAAACACCGCCGTCGATATGAACTCTTGGGCGGTATCAGCCTGTTATCCCCGGAGTACCTTTTATCCTTTGAGCAACGGCCCTTCCATTCAGAACCGCCGGATCACTAAGACCTGGTTTCCCACCTGCTCGACCCGTCAGTCTCGCAGTCAAGCTCCCTTATGCCTTTATGCTCTTCGATTGATTACCAACCAACCTGAGGGAACCTTGGTAAGCCTCCGTTACTGTTTTGGAGGCGACCGCCCCAGTCAAACTGCCCACCTGACAATGTCCGCGTAAACGCGTTAGTAAGTCAATAATATAAGGGTGGTATTTCAACGATGGCTCAACACAAACTAGCGTCCATGTTTCATAGCCTCCCACCTATCCTACACATATAGTACCGAATTACAATATCAAGCTACAGTAAAGGTTCACGGGGTCTTTCCGTCCTTTCGCGGGGAAGCGGTATCTTCACCGCTACTACAATTTCACCGAGTTCCTGGTTGAGACAGCGCCCAAGTCGTTACACCATTCGTGCAGGTCGGAACTTACCCGACAAGGAATTTCGCTACCTTAGGACCGTTATAGTTACGGCCGCCGTTTACCGGGGCTTCATTTCAGAGCTTCGCATTACTGCTAACCCCTCCATTTAACCTTCCGGCACCGGGCAGGTGTCAGTCTATATACTTTGTCTTTCAACTTCGCATAGACCTGTGTTTTTGATAAACAGTCGCTTGGGCCTTTTCACTGCGACCCTCTTTCGCCACATGCGCTGGCATGCTACAAAAAAGGGCACCCCTTCTCCCGAAGTTACGGGGTAATTTTGCCTAGTTCCTTAACCAGAATTCTCTCGAACACCTGAGGATACTCTCCTCGCCCACCTGAGTCGGTTTTGGTACGGTCTCATACAAATTAAGCTTAGAAGCTATTTCTTGGCAACGTTATACACGCACTTTGCGGGATGACTCCCTCGTCCTACACCTCGGAGTATATGAGATACGGATTTGCCTGTATCTCCTCCTACATGCATTCAACAGCTCGTCCAGCAGCTGTCTGCGCTTCACCATTGCGTCACTCCATCGCATCTGTAAAAGGTTCAGGAATATTAACCTGATTCCCATCAGCTTCGCCTTCCGGCTACACCTTAGGGGCCGACTTACCCTGAGAAGTTTAGCTTTACTCAGGAAACCTTGGGCTTACGGTGTGCAGGTTTCTCGCCTGCATTATCGCTACTCATGCCAACATAGTCTCTTGTATACGCTCCAGTACACCTCGCGGTGAGCCTTCGTCGCTGAATACAATGCTCTTCTACCACACTTGCGTGTCCGCGGCTTCGGTTTGATACTTAGTCCCGATCATCTTCGGTGCATGATCACTCGACCAGTGAGCTATTACGCACTCTTTGAATGGTGGCTGCTTCTAAGCCAACATCCTGGCTGTCTATGCAATTAAACATCCTTTAGCACTTAGTATCAAATTCGGGACCTTAGCCGGCGGTCTGGGTTCTTTCCCTCTCGTCCGTGAAGCTTATCCCTCACGGGCTGACTCCCGTTAATCAATTTACGGCATTCGGAGTTTGATTGGGTTCAGTAAGCTGGTGTGCCCCCTAGCCCATTCAGTGCTCTACCTCCGTAAATCTTTAACGAGGCTATACCTAAATATATTTCGAAGAGAACCAGCTATCTCCAGGTTTGTTTGGCCTTTCACCCCTATCCACAGCTCATCCACCGGCTTTTCAACGCCGGTTGGTGCGGTCCTCCATGCAGTGTTACCTGAACTTCAACCTGGCCATGGATAGATCACCTGGTTTCGGGTCTAATCCAATAAACTTAACGCGCTATTAACACTCGCTTTCGCTTCGGATACATAGCTGTACTACTTATCCTTGCTTATTAGATTAACTCGTTGGCTCATTATGCAAAAGGCACGCCATCACACCTTATAGATGCTCTGACAGCTTGTAAGCACACGGTTTCAGGTTCTATTTCACTCCCCTCCCGGGGTGCTTTTCACCTTTCCCTCACGGTACTGTTTCACTATCGGTCACTGGATGTATTTAGCCTTACGAGATGGTCCTCGCTGATTCAATCAGAATTTCTCGTGTTCCGACCTACTCGGGAGCTCACTAATTTAATAACACAATTTCAACTACAGGACTGTCACCCTCTACGGTCAAGCTTTCCAGACTTGGTTCGTTTATCATGTTATTGCATATATCGTGGTCCCACTACCCCGGATTGCTCCGGTTTAGGCTATTCCCCCTTCGCTCGCCGCTACTATGGGAATCGTTATTACTTTCTCTTCCTGAGGTTACTTAGATGTTTCAGTTCACCTCGTTAGCCTCCCCGAAGGGATGATAGTGTTTAAATACTATCGGGTTGCCCCATTCGGACATCCCCGGATCTAAGCTCGCTTACAGCTCCCCGAGGCTTTTCGCAGTTAGCCACGTCCTTCATCGCCATCCAGTGCCAAGGCATCCACCATGTGCCCTTAATTATTCACCGAATATCCTCTATACACTCTATCCCACGTATTTCACTTTGTTAGATCTAAAAATATGGTGGAGGTTAACGGGATCGAACCGTTGACCGCCTGCTTGCAAAGCAGGTGCTCTCCCAGCTGAGCTAAACCCCCAAATGCTGGTGGGCCTGGGCTGACTTGAACAGCCGACCTCACGCTTATCAGGCGTGCGCTCTAACCAACTGAGCTACAAGCCCACTATATTTTGCTTAAAATTTATAAAAGTGAGTGAACAACTTACCGAACATTAATTATTGCAATGGAATCTGATTAAAAGATTCATCGCTTTATACACCTTTAAAAGGAGGTGATCCAGCCACACCTTCCGGTACGGCTACCTTGTTACGACTTAGTCCTCCTCGCTAACCACACCTTCGAAAGCTGCCCCCCTTACGGGTTAGCTCACCTTCTTCGGGTGCAATCAACTCGGCTGACTTGACGGGCGGTGTGTACAAGGCCCGGGAACGTATTCACCGCGTTATGCTGACACGCGATTACTAGCGATTCCGGCTTCATGGAGTCGAGTTGCAGACTCCAATCCGAACTTAGACCGACTTTTTGTGATTAGCTTGACATCGCTGTCTTGCAACACATTGTATCGGCCATTGTAGCACGTGTGTAGCCCTGGATGTAAGGACCATGATGACTTGACGTCGTCCCCACCTTCCTCTCCGTTATTACCGAAGCAGTCTCCTTAGAGTCCCCAACTGAATGATGGCAACTAAGGATAGGGGTTGCGCTCGTTGCGGGACTTAACCCAACATCTCACGACACGAGCTGACGACAGCCATGCAGCACCTGTCACTGAATTCCCCGAAGGGCACTCTCGCATCTCTGCAAGATTCTCAGGATGTCAAACCCAGGTAAGGTTCTTCGCGTTGCATCGAATTAAACCACATGCTCCACCGCTTGTGCGGGCCCCCGTCAATTCCTTTGAGTTTCAACCTTGCGATCGTACTCCCCAGGCGAAACACTTAACGCGTTAGCTACGGCACCGAAAATTATTACTCCCGACACCTAGTGTTTATCGTTTACTGTGTGGACTACCAGGGTATCTAATCCTGTTTGATACCCACACCTTCGCAGTTTAGCGTCAGTTATGGCCAAGAGAACTGCCTTCGCCTTTGGTGTTCTTCCCGATATCTGCGCATTCCACCGCTACACCGGGAATTCCGTCCTCCCATACCTAACTCTAGACTGACAGTATCAAATGCCATACAACGGTTGAGCCGCTGCCTTTAACATCTGACTTACCAGTCCGCCTACCTGCCCTTTACGCCTAGTGATTCCGGACAACGCTTGCCACCCCCGTATTACCGCGGCTGCTGGCACGGAGTTAGCCGTGGCTTATTCCAATGCTAATATCTAAAATCTCACATTATTTACATAAAACTTTCTGCTCACATTGAAAAGAACTTTACGCCCCGAAGGGTTTCATCGTTCACGCGGCGTCGCACTATCAGGGTTTCCCCCATTGTAGACGATTCTCGACTGCTGCCTCCCGTAGGAGTCTGGGCCGTATCTCAATCCCAGTGTGGGCGGCCACCCGTTAAGGCCGCCTACCTATCATTGCCATGGTAGGCCATTACCCCACCATCTAGCTAATAGGACGCAGACTTATCTCTAAGCAGGAGCTTATTAATAGAGGCCCCCTTTAATCTCGCGATCACATCCGGTATTAGCCCAGGTTTCCCTGGGTTGTCCCAAACTTAAAGGTAAATTATCTACGTGTTACTCACCCGTTCGCCACTGTAATAACAATCCGAAGATTGCGTTCTCGTTCGACTTGCATGCCTAATCCACGCCGCCAGCGTTCGTCCTGAGCCAGGATCAAACTCTCCATTATCATAATTGACTTGTTGGCTTATTATTCACTCACTATTTCTGACTTCTTAAAGATCAACCTGTCTAACTTCCGCGTTTCCGCATCCGTTTCACAAGTGTTTCGACAACCTAATGAGACCCCTTTTAGAGTCAATAAAAAAGTGTTGCATTCTGATTAATTAGATGTATGCACACTTTTAACTTACTGTTTTACATTAAAATATAACGCAAAATAATTTTGTAGCAACTTGATAGTTTGCATGCAATCCAAGCATATTTGTCTCTTTAAATTTCACAATTCCACTTTTTTACTTATATATCTCCATGAAATACAGGTTATTCAATCTTACCTTTATCCAGTATATTCATTGAGAAGAAGAAGCCGCTCTATTTTTTGGACAATATTAGCTTGAAATTCATAAAAAACATTAAAAGTTTGACAGAGATAATATATATTTATAAAAGTCTAATTGAATGATAAAAATGAGGTTAATTCATGATTAAAGAAGTATTCATCCCTTATTATCACAGCACTATTATCCAATATTGGAATGAGCCCGTTTTTTCCGATTACGGATTTTCAACTACATATTATTACAAAGATGTCGCAAGATATAGTATAGCGATGGGCAAACTATTACAATTTTTAAATATTGATGAGAGATCTAAAGTCTCAGTCTGTGGAAAAAACTGTTCAAATTGGGCTTTAACATATCTTGGAGCTGTTTTGAACAACAGAGTAATAGTTCCAATTCTTCCAAATTTTCATAGTAAAGATATCCAACACATTATTAATCACTCGGATAGTGAAATACTATTCGTAGATAATGACATTTTCGATGAGTTAAATGAAGAAGCTCTTCCTCGTGTTAAAATTGTTATATCCTTACAATCTCTAGAGATTCTATATTCTCAAAAGGGAGCAGAGTCCAAGTTTTTCCTCAAATTAAATGATTCCATTACTGATTTAACTCCTGAGAGTTATGAACTTCCTGAGCAAACAGATAATTCAGAACTCATGGTAATACTATATACTTCAGGAACAACCGGATTTTCAAAAGGTGTAATGCTATCTTACAATAACATCATGGCTAACATGATATATGCTAATGACAAATTTGCTTTTCCTAAAGGAAACTCTATCCTAGCATTCCTCCCAAGTGCTCATGCCTATGGAGCATCCTTCGATTTTTTATATCCCTTTATAAGATGTAATCACATTTACTTTATGTCTAAAATCCCTTCCCCTAAATTACTGTTAAGAGCATTAGCAGAAGTAAAACCCTATGTTATAGAAGCAGTTCCTCTAATTCTGGAAAAAATCTATCATAAGAAGTTAAAACCTACTTTAAGTGAGCCTAAGATGAAACTGTTGCTAAGCATACCAGGGGTTAATAAGCTTGTGTATAGAAAAATAAAAGATAAGCTAATGGATACCTTTGGGGGTAAGCTTGATGAAATGATAGTAGGTGGAGCTCCAATGAATCATGAAGTGGAAATATTCTTACGAAGAATAGGATTCCCTGTTACAATTGGCTATGGCATGTCTGAATGTGCTCCCTTAATATCTTATGAGAGGTGGTATGAAAGAAAGATTGGCAGTGTTGGTAGAGAAGTAGATTTCTTACATGTAAAGATTGATTCACCTGATCCGGCAAATACTCCGGGCGAGATTCTTATCAAAGGTGAACAGGTTATGATGGGATACTATAAAAACAAAGAAGCATCTGATTCGGTTTTCACTAAAGATGGTTGGATGAGGTCAGGAGATATTGGAATCATAGACAGTGAGGACTTTATTTTTATTAAAGGTAGGAGTAAGTCAATGATTCTTGGTCCTGCCGGTGAAAATATCTATCCGGAGGAACTTGAATTCATGATAAACAATATGAGTTGTATACAAGAATCTCTCGTCGTTGAGAAAAGTGGCAAAATAATTGCCATGATATATATAGATATGGAAGAGATTGACAAGCTTAAGCTAACAGAAGAAAAGATGCTTGAGTTAATTGAGCAAGACAGAAAGCAGGTTAACGCCCAATTGCCTGCATATTCAAAGATACTTGAGTTTAGGCTAGTCACAGAGCCATTCCAAAAGACTCCGACTCAAAAGATTAAGAGGTATTTGTATCAATAAAAACTTATAGATTATTTATTTTTCTAAGCTATGGTTTATTCCATAGCTTTTTCATTTCAATCTTTATCTCATCTCAAATATCTATCAATTCATTCTTACAAGCTATTTCCCAATATAAATTATACAATCTTGTATATTATCTTACAAAATTGTCAAAGCACCAGAACTTCTTTTTCACTCAACTCACTATAAATTAGCATATTACAATTTGGAACAGCAATTGCTATTCATTAATATAGAGGTTTAAATGAAACGGATAACTTTGTTTATTATATTAGGAATATGTTCAATCCTATCGGGGCTTACTTATCAGGAGTATAATCCCAACGACGATAGATTTAAGATTCTAGCTTTAAAGAAAGCACAGGAAAGACTAACGGTTTCCGAAAGTGACTATAAAAATTATAAAGAATTGTTTGAGAAAGGTCTAATCAGTGAAAGGGAGTTTGAAGATGTAAAGCTCCAATACAACAACGATAAGCTTAACTTCCAACAATACCTTTTAAGTGTAGTGTTTGATAAACCGCACCTCTCAATACTTAAAGCGGAGAAGTACCAGAATGAGAGGGGAGAAACATTTGTCGATATGGAGCTCCGCAACTCTACTGATAGCAATATTGAAATGGAGAAAGAGATTATTGACTCTGCAGAGTTGAAGGGGCTATCTCTTAACTCAATCCATGACGTATATATATCTTTATCTGATGATAGTGGGAACATTATATCACAACCTTATGAACAACATATTAGTGAACTTGCCAGTAATAAAACAACAAAGATAACATTTCAACTTCTTAAAGACGACGAAGCGGTAACAGTTTCGGCTAATTATGGAGATAAATATGATACAAAGAGGATTTGGCTTAAAAGAAGAGGCACAGAGAATGTGATAAATCTTACCCCTAACATGTACTCTCAGGAAGTTGAATTTGGATTCAAAGCTTCCTACAACATTTCTCTTGAATATTATGGAGAAAGAAGGATGAAATGCCTCTTCAAAGTAGAGGGATTACCGAAAGGAATTGAGGGTCATTTCATTAACCCAACTAACGGAGCTAGTATTTCATCCGCTGTCTTTTCCAATCTAACTCCTTCTCAGCAGTATCAACTTAGCATTATCATTCCGGAAAAACCTGATGAGACTATTGAAATAGGTAAAACAATAAACTTCAAGACAATTATCACCGATGAGAGCAACCAAGTGATTAGTGAATTACCACTTGAGTTAACTCCATCGGGAAGAACTCTACTTGAGTTATCATTAGACAATATGTATTTCTCTGTCAGTCAGAAAGACACTTTAGAGATATACCCGATAAAACTTAAAAACTCAGGACAAGTCTCGATTAGGAATATTAGTCTTGATTTAAGTCTACCATCAGGATGGGAGACTAAGCTTATACCTGAAAAAATCACTTTTTTAGAAGCCGGTAAAGAGCAAAGTCTTAGACTTAAAGTCATTCCTGACAAGAGAGTATTAAAAGGACTCTACCAAGTCACCCTCTCGGCTAAAGGTCAGAACATGAGCAGAGCAATCAGTACAACTAACAAAGAGTTAAGAGTGGAGGTCTCCAAAAGAGCAAACCCATGGATGACTCTATTGTTAGTATTGGCAGTTGTTCTGATAATCACTGGTGTAATATATAGCGTAACTAAATTATCAAAAAGCTAAGGGAGCTACTATGACAGGAATACTACTAAGGCAGGAAATCAAAGCTCTTATCAAATCAAGGAAAGTAATTTGGTCTATTGTCATCTTCCTCATTCTATACACAACCGTATTTATTGTAAGAGTAGATGATTATAACAAACGAGTACAAGCTTATATTGAAGACATTTCGAGTAGTATATATGATCTTGATAATGCTTTCAATTATAGTATGATTAATCTACCTGCAGTTAACAAACCAACTCTTTACTCTATTTTCAACGAAGGAGAGACTCACAAAAGAGGAAGTGTGATAACAGTTGAGCCTTTGACCTATGTCAGAAACGCTACCGACTTGAGCCAAGTATCTAATCCCTTTTTTAAAGAGCCCAGTAATCTTGATATTTCATTTCTGATAACATTCTTCTTCTCTCTTTTCGTATTACTAATTACGTTTGACAGTATTAACAGAGAAAAGAACGAGAGCATATTAAGAATTATATTCACTTATCCGGTAAAACGTAGCCAGTATATATTGAAAAAGATGCTTGGAAGTCTTCTATTTATTGGAATTGTATTCCTAGTTCCTTATATATTGAGTGCAATTTACCTAATAATTGCTTACACATCGGAAATAGACTCGGGTTTCATCTGGTTTATGATTATATATGGTTTACTCACAATGCTATTCCTATTTGTGATTGCATTATTGGGAATAATGACATCCATAGTGACAAAGAATCCCGCACGTTCATTGATTTATTCTCTTAGTATCTGGATAATATTAATGATTATAACTCCGACACTATATGATTTTGCTTCAGAATTCATTTTTGACAATGCAAAAACCAGCACACAATTGAACGAGAAGTTTGCTTCTCTTTTAAGAACTCAGACATATTTTAAAGATGACCTACCAAGTGAAATAAATCCTGAGCAATGCGGTCATATGGCTTGGAACATGGGTTTTGAAAAGGATGTTGCAGTTATTGGTGTTAAAGAGACTTATGATGTCCATTTGAGGTTTAACAAATACTTTCATGAGAACATCTATCCTTTGATACAGGAAAGAGAGCAAATAAGAGAGCGACAGTTAAGACTGGATAATGAATCCCAAAACTATCAGCCCTATTTACTTTGGTTTTCTCCTGCAGAGCAGTTTAAGTATGCTGCTAATCTTACGGCAATGAACTCTGTTCCTGATTATATCAGATTTCTTCAAGATGCTGTTGATTTAAGAAATAATCTAATCACATTAGGAGAGAAAGACGGGTGGCTCTTTACAAAAGAGTATTTCTGTTCTCAAGACACTTCATTTACTATCATAGGAATAACAGAGTACTGTTATCTACCTGAGGTTAAGGCTAAGGGAAAGCGTTTGTTAGGTGTTGCAAAATGGAATGAAAGGACTGTTTCTGAAATACAGGACAGAACTCCGGAGAAGCTTAATTGGCTAAGAGAAGACTATTATGCAAAAATTGTTAGGGATATGAATGAAGCTAAAAAAAATCACATTAACACTGAAAATCTTCCTCATTTTGTTCAGAGAAGGCTTAATCCATTAGTCATACTCTCCCGAATCTGGATTAATGTTGTTATTCTCGGTGTTCTATCACTACTCTTATTCTTTATTAATGAGAGAATCTTTAGAAAATTCGATTTAAGATAGTAGGTCTTATGGATAAACTTGAGTTAATTACCAATTTAAAGCTGATGAGTAGAGATTACAAGATAAAAGTGTTTACCATTATAATCTTACTACTTTTCATTCTTAGTGCAATATCATCCTCCTTATCAAATCGAAAGTTAAATGCGGACTTTCAAAGAGATTACCAGACTCAGATGGACAACTATGCTCCTATCCTAGAGCATGCAGACAGGCTACTATGCAATAGTTTACATTACATACAGAAACCTTCTGAATATAATATGATTGTTGACAAAAGAGGTTTACCGGACAGGCTTACTACTACTACTGTTGTAGACGCTATCACCCCTTATAGTCTTCTCAAACACGGCAAAAGCTATTTCCAATTGAACTGGTTATTTATAATAGGAATGATAGGCAGTTTTTGTGCTTTGGTTTTCAGTTATGATAACATCTCACTTGAAAAGAGGCAAGGTACATTAAAGCTAAAACTCATCACCGGAATGGGTAGAAAACATCTACTCTTTAGTAAATATCTAGCCAATCTGATTCTCTTTGCTGTTACATTTCTTTTAGGTATACTGCTTTCTTTGCTAACAAGAGTATTGATGGGTGAGTCTACTGATCCTGCATATATCGGAATATCCTTTATTATATATATTATCAGTCTTATTTATATCAGTTTCTTTGTCTTAGCCGGTTTGGGAATATCTCTTTTGAAGAACGAAAGAAGCGGTATTATAATAGCACTATCATTATGGTTACTCTTTATTATTATAATACCGAATCTAACTTGGATTTTCGGGAAGAAAACTAATCCCATTCCTTCTTTCATTGAGGTTACTAATCTTAAGGATCAAGCTTGGAGTGAAGAATTCCAGATATGGTCGGATAAGTATGACGATAATGCAACCATGACAAACAAGGTATCGGGCAACAGTTACTTGGGGGAAGGCTACAGAAGCGGAGCAGTTCAAGCTTCAGATGAGAAAATAGCTGAAGTTATCAAAGATACGAACAAGCAATATATCTCTCAATTGGAGAAATTAGAGAAACTTTCATTCCTCTCTCCCTATTCCCAGTTAAGCAAAATGTATCAAAACATAGTTTTACAAGGTCTTTTAAGATTGAATAGAGAGATGAATGCTTTTTCGGAACATCGTAATCATGTAGAAAACATTTTAAAGGAGATAGATTCTAATGATGAAAACAGTTTGCATCTGTGGTATTCATGGGCTTCACAAGATGGTAATAATAATCAGCCTTTTTCTAGTCAGCCATATACAGACAAACAACACGTCATTCTTACTTCATTTCCACCTATCAGTTTAACTGAAAGACTACTAACAATCACTCCATTATTATCAATAATACTACTAATAAATCTACTCGGCTTCATCTGGGTAAGTATTCAAATGCAAAAGTATGATGTCAGATAGGAGAACGACATGCTTAAAATAAATGAATTAACTAAAAGATACGAAGATGACTCTCTTGCTCTTGATCACATCTCTCTTGATATTCAAAAGGGAGAGTTATATATCCTGCTAGGTGCTAACGGTGCAGGTAAATCTACAACAATAAACTTAATCTGTGGATTTATTCCGCCAACTTCAGGCAAAATCTTTATCAATGGAATTGATGCTTTAAAAGAGCCTCTCAAAACGAGAAACCATATTGCCTATGTATCTGAAAATGTGCGTTTATTCGAACAGTTTACCGGTTATGAAAACCTTAAGTTTTTTTCCGAGTTAGCAGGAAAAGATATGAGTAAAAAGGAGTTGGAGCATCTTCTAAGAGATATCGGTTTACAAGAAATGTTTATACATAAGCCTGTCAGCTCTTATTCAAAGGGCATGTGTCAGAAAACCGGTATTGCGATAGCAATGGCAAAGGACGCTGATCTCATCATTCTGGACGAGCCATTCTCAGGGCTTGATCCCAAAGCAGCTTTTGATTTTCAAAGATTGTTAGTTAAAATGAGAGATGAAAACAGAACAATCCTCATGTCCACTCACAACATATTTAAAGCTAAAGAGATAGCCGATACTATCGGGATCATGAAAGATGGTAATCTGGTTATGCAGTTATCTCGTAAAGAGTTTGAATACGAAAATCTTGAACGTATATATCTGGATTATATGCAAGGAAATGATTAGTAAGTGATAAGTATTATTTCTTCAAAAAGACTTCATCTCTCCATAAACAATGTGAACTTTAACTTATGGATAAGATTAGTTCTATATGTGTTCGGATTAAGCGGCATATCCGCTCTTGAGTTTCTCACGTCCAACTCCGGAACCTCCCTTTTACATCATGGATTTGGCAGGAGGATTACAAGAGGATTCCATAAAAGAGGTTCACATTGTTTTCAATCTTTGAGCACCCTTAGTGCTACTGTTTAACTCGCGGGAGTTTTCCGGGATTTGGTCAGGGCAAACACGGGAATTTCTCAGGCAAAGTCCCGAGTGATTCCCGAGTGATTCCCGAGTGATTCCCGGGAGATTCCCGAGTGAGTCACGTGTATTGTAAGGGAGCAGTAAAAGTACAATCATACAGAACAGAATTCGAATGTTGGTTTAATTAAAAAGTGAGCAAATCACATTAAGGAGTATCAAAGTAAATTGGATTTAAGTTGACATTAGTGGAATTGAGTATAATCTAATTTAAAATTTCTAAACTTACGGAGAAAACTTGATAAGAAAAAATCGAGACGATTTCGGGAAAATCTATAATGAATTCATCGGAGCATATTCCAATATAGCTGATGAGAACATGATACTCGAAGTTACTGCCGGAAAAATTAATGAACTCTGGTCTGTTAGCAATATAGTCTTTCTGGTAGAGAACATGGACAATTTCACAGCTCTTAAGGATAATGAGAACTATTCCTTTAGTTGTGATTCCAAACTGGTAAATTGGTTAAAAGTAAACCGAACCGTGTTACCGGTAGACGGTAATATCAAGGATTATATTAAAGTCGAATTGAATAGGGTCGGTCTGCTCTCATACAGTCATATCTTTCCTTTGATTAACTTAAACCATCTCCTTGCAATCGCATTTATAGAACTGGATGACACAAAGAAATACAAGAGGATTGTTCCTTTAATGGAAAGCATCTTCACCTTGTGCTCCTTATCTTATGATAATGCCAGAAGAATAAGAATACTTAACAAAATACACGATGACGAAAAAGAACGAAACAGACTCTTTATTATGGAAAAAATGGTTTCTGTCCTAGCACATGAGATAAAAAATCCTCTGACTTCCATTCGTAGTAGTATTCAATTTATAGCAAAAAAACTTACTTACGATACTGAATTACAGCTAACACACGACTTGATTGATGAAGTGGATAGGATAGGACAGATTACTCACGAAATGCTTGAAATGACTAATCCTACTGTCAGTAAAATTGAAAGTATAGATATATCGGAACTACTAAATAAATTAGTTAGGCTTAACGATAACCTTATGAAAGAGAAAAAAATCGATTTTGCTATTGAGAATAAGCTTACAGATAAAAGACCCGTATTAGGAAATGAAACAGCTCTAATGAGAGTTTTTAGTAACCTGCTATCAAACAGTATAAACGCTTTGAAGGAAACTATATATCCTAAAATAGAAATTGATATACTCCCAACTGCGGATGGAGTTGTTATCGGATGGAACGATAACGGTATCGGGATGACAGAAAAAGTTATGAATAGAGCCTTCGAACCTTTCTTCTCAACCAAAAGCGGAGGTTATGGACTTGGTTTAGCATTCTGTAGGAAATTGTTGAAGCAACTTAACTCTGACTTGAGAGTAACATCTAACCCAGGAGTTGGAACCAGATTCACATTTAAACTTATTGATTTTAAGGAATAGAATAATGAAGATTCTTGTAGTTGATGACGAGAAAAAGATATGCCGAATTCTCTGCCTTTTGTTAGAGGATGAAGGTTTCGAGACGCAAAGTTGCAACTCAGGTGAAGATGCTTTGGTGGAAGCTACCAGATTTAACCCTGATGTTGTGCTACTTGATTTGGTCCTACCAGGAATGAACGGTATTGAGACAATGATTGAGATGAAGAAACTCCTTTATGGAACTCAATATATAATAATTACAGCTAACGGAGATGTATCAAAAGCGGTGTCGGCAATACAGACCGGAGCGTATAACTTTATCAAGAAACCTTTTGATAATGATGAACTAATAGGCTTGGTTAGAGGTGCGGAAGAAGTAAAAAAGATGCACGACAAAGTGTCTGAGCTTGTTCATAGATTGGATAAATCCGACTATTGCTCTCACATTATAGGTGATACTCCTCAGATTGCTGAAGTAAAGCGTCTAATCAGAGTTGTTGCTCCTTCAGAAGCATCAGTATTGGTAGTAGGAGAAAGTGGAACAGGAAAAGAATTAGTTGTTAAAGCAATTCATGTGCTTTCGAAGAGGAGAAACAAACCGTTATTGGCAGTTAATTGTTCGGCAATATCCGAAAATCTTTTTGAATCAGAGTTTTTTGGCCACGTTAAAGGGGCTTTTACCGGAGCAATCAGGGATAACAAGGGTAAATTTCAAGAGGCTAAAGGAGGTACTCTTTTCCTTGATGAACTAAGTGATATGCCTCTGGCTTTTCAAGCCAAACTTCTAAGAGTTCTTGAATCAGAAGAAGTAACTCCAGTAGGAAGCTCTCGAAGTGTAAAGACAGACGTAAGAATCATTGCTGCAACCAATAGGAATCCTCAGGATTTGATTAATCAGGGACTGTTCAGATTAGACCTGTATTATAGGCTAAAGACCTTTATTCTTGAAATTCCTCCTCTGAGAGAGAGAGTTGAAGATATTTCACTATTAACTGGATGCTTTGCAAACAAACTGAACCGTAAAGTATCACGTATGGCTTTAGATGCTCTTAAGCATCATAACTGGCCGGGTAATATTCGAGAGCTAAAGAACGAAATAGAGAGAGCTTCTATTCTCTCTAATGACCTGATTAAACCTGAACACTTTAGTTTTTCCGGCAAGAATGATTCAGGTGTATTAGCTGACGTACAAGATGATGATTTTGATTTGGAGAACATCTTAGATGAAATTAGGAGGAAATACTTTGTAAATGCCATGCAAGTAGCAGGTGGAAACAAAGTGAAAGCTGCTAAGCTGTTAAATCTTAGTTACCGTAAATTTGATTATCAATGGAAGAAATATACGGGTGATAAATAGCGAAACTTCATAGTCCCTATTCATATATAAAAAACCCGGTTATATACACCGGGTTTTTAACTATTGCGAAAGAAACTTTATTGTATTCCTAATGTTTATTGTGTAATAGTTTCATCTCGATTAACAAGTCTTGGTTCTATTCTTCTAATAGCTCTTAAAGGTGTCATTGTCATTCTACGACTTACCATTGTATTATTAGTAACATGATAGAAATGCTTATCTTGAGTAATAGAAGTATCAAGGAAAGAGCCTGCACCATCACCTACTGTACCTACTACATTGTATGCACCTCCGGGAGTATCAGCTCTGTAGATGTTATTAACAAGACCGGGAGCATCTGTCCAAGAGATTTCAGGATACTGACCATTCATTGTAATCGTGATATCCTGAGGTGGATCTATAGCTGTTGAAGGATAAAGAGCAAATGCTAAGTCTGTAGCATCCCAACCCCATGCTGTAGTATAATTACCCTTTACTATATCACCTATAGGAGATGTTGACCACAAGAACCAAGCATTATCAGGAGTGCCTGTGCTTGTTCCCTGTATTGACACCCACCCTTCGTTTAGAGTTATAGGTGAAGGTAGCTCGTAATGATACTTATAAACAGCAGAGCTGTTAAATAAGGAATCTGTTATAGTCTCTCTTGAAATAGTTGGGTTATATGTTTGGACAATAGTTCCTGGAAGATCATTAGCGTCGTTATTATAGAATATAATCTGGAAGTCCATAGGATTTTCGGTAGTTACTTCTGACCATCCTGAACCGTCATTATAAAAATTAACACCCCAAAAATCAATGCTACCTATTTGCTCTGTTAATCCGGCAAAATTCTCAGCTTTAAGATATCCGGCATCAGTATCAGATGTAGACATAGACCAAGCATAATCTCCCTGATTTCCTGCCGGGGACTGATCGAACATTGCTCCTGCTGATGCCCATGTATTATGGATATAGCCTGAGCCGCTTAATGGAATATTCTGAACTTCTCTATCATCCAAAGTAATATCAATACTACCGGAGTCAGATCCTACGTCTGTTGGATAATAATCAATTACTAATGAAACAGATTCTCCATTTGCAAGAGAGAGAGGGAATGTTGGAACGTCTCCATTCCAGTAACCACTGAAATCAGAAGAACCTGTGAGCCCAACACTCTGCAAAACCATTGCTCCACCACCTGTATTGGATATAGTAAATATCTCATATTTACCTCCTCCAATAGCGGTTAATCCATAATTATAAGACTCAAAATTAATATCAAAGATAGGACCTACAGTTCCGGTAGTCTCTATAACAGCATTAGCAAACATTTCATAAGGTGTACCCCATCCTTCTCCCATAGTTAGCCATGAGCTTCCATTACCTTGATATGTTTTACTTGTAGTAGCATAAGTACCATTATCAGAAAGCCATTGTACCTCTGCAGTACCATACACTCCGTTTGTTACTGTGTAAGTAATATAAAAGACATCTCCTGTATTGAGGCTGATATTAAGACTACTTAAATCGATATTATTCCAGCCAGATGAATAAGTAACCAAACCGGATGTTGGGACAGTCAAAGAGCCTAGCTCAACCCCCGGATAGCCACCATTATCTCCGTATACATGTACAACAATTGAGGGAGGAGTTCCTACTATATTGTATAACAATAGCTGCCATGTTTCCAAAGTACAATCTGCCACGGCAGTGTACTGTACACCTTGATCAATATCGCCATATTGATTAGGAGCATTCCAATAGTTAGAAATCGAAGCCCCGTGATTAGAGAGAGTCATTACGTCTCTGGTAGTTGCTGAGAGTAAAACGGTAATAGTTAAAACAAACAATATTAGAATTGTTTTCTTCATAATACACACTCCTTATTATTTTAAATAAACCTACAATTTTCAAATTGTAGAGTTAACTCTTTACATGTCAACTCTTTTATTGTGTGTGACTATGTTAAAATAATAGCTGTACATTTAACTCAAGGATTGTTGTAAGCTAGTAAATACTGTTAATGCTTCATCATAGATAGCAAAAGACCCGCATTAAGCGGGTCTTTAATGTAATCTATTAGAGTAAATATTATTTAATAAATCCCATGATAACATCATTTACAAGGAATTGAATTCGCCCGATCAAAAGGGAAATACGAGCCATAACTGTATTACCGAATGATGCACCGAAACCAATCATCATGAACCAAATACCAACCTTAGTAAACTTACCGTAGATACCTGTATGAGCTTTAGAGAAATAGAAATAAAGCATCACAGATACTGTTCCGAGGAAAACAAGGAACATATTGAAGCTATCGATTGGTTGCATAGCTGAGCGCATCTGAACAAGAACACTAGCATTCATTGACAAGATAACACCGGCACCTGTCATACCCATACCAATAGCTATGGGGTAGCGTGCTAACCAGCTAAGTTTATTGTTAAAACGGAACCAATAGAAGGTACCGACGATACATGGAATAAGTAAATACCATTTATGTTGAATGAATATAGGCTGATAAACGAAAGGGATAAATGCATTCTGCCACATAAGCGGAAGACCGTATCCAGCGGAAATACCAACCAATAACTGCTCAGACAAACGATACACAGGGTTATCTTTGTAGAGGAAAGAGAAGATAGCCAATGTAAAGAAAGCTGCAATTAAATTACTAATAATCTCAAACATGTCTTCTCCTTTTAACTGTTTTTCTTCTTCTGATGACGCTCAACAAAGAATCCTATATTACCGATGAGGATAAACAAGAATATCATCACGTGAGCAACAGATTGAGCATTCATACCGATTCTGGCAGTTTTCCATTTATACTTGATACCTGTCTTTGTCTCAGGATCCCAATCTTTAGCTATGTCAATCTTAGCAATTTCGTTCTTGTCTTTAAGAATTTCCTTACTGAATGGTCTTCCATTAGGGAAATCTTTGCTCTCGTATGCGGCAAAAACGTCATTGAGATATTCATATTCGGCAGCACCCTTCATACCTGAAAGCATTCCGGTAAGCTGACCGGTTTGAAGGTAAGGATAAGCGTCAGCAGCCATAACAGCTGTAACACCGGCAGCAACATTAACACCATAACGAGCACGAGCATAAGTAACCCAGCCCATACCATAACTTGCACCTGAAGTTTCAACAACAAGTTTAAGTTCGTTATAGTTGTTAAGTCCTTTCATCATAGGTAATGATTCAAGTTTTCTACCTTCTGCATCTGTTTCAACAGCAGCAGCAATTCCGTCACCCATACCGATAACGATAGGTAAGTAAAGAGCTGTAGGTTTGAAACCGATATTGATATAATTCTCACCTGACCTTACATCAGGGAACTCACTCTTAACGGTATCAATAGCATAATTGATTAATGGAGCTGCAGTTTCAAGGAAAGTAAGAGTAAACACTTTTACGTTTCTCTCGAAACAATGTCTAAGAATAGCTGTTTCCATCGGATAAAGTTCTGCCATAGTTGAAGCATCATGAGCAAAGCAAATAAGAACAGCTCTGTCTTCTCTATCAGAGAAAGAATCTATCAACTGATATAACTTTTCGGTTGGAGCAGTTGTATAAGTCGGTGCGTTAAAAGGAATAAGTAAAGGGATAATGATAGCTAATGCAACTATCAGATAAATCCACTTTCTATCCAGATCCTGTAGTTTTTGAATAAATTCCATCATATCTCCTTTATTAATCTCCGCCACCGAGGTAAGAACGCTCGATACCTAACATGATTTTAAGGGATACGGCGGTCATACCAAGACCAACACCAAGCATGAAACCACGCTTAGAGGCAAGGTTTGGTACGTCCAGAATCCATTGTGCAAATGCAGGGATCTTCGGACTAATCATGACACCGTATGGAACCTGTCCAAGCATAACTACGACAGCTGCAACAAGAAGTACTGTTGCTTCGGCAGAACGTGCACGGAAAGCTTTATAAGCAGCTGTTGAGATATAGAAAGCAAGCAATGAGAACATAGTTGCTGACATCGGCATCTGTATGTTCTTGAATATCCATATATATGGTGAACCTTCACTAGTTCCCCAAATGAATCCTATTGCTGCTGTAGCATAAAAAGCAAAAAGAGTAACGTAACTGTACTGCCAATTTGGGGCTTTTCTCTTAATCTTCACAACGTTAACCATTGTGAGACTCATAATACCAAGAACAACACCAAATGGTGACATTGCTCTGATGAAGACAAGATAGCCCTGATAGAAGTCTTCTGAAATCTTATGTGGTATGATAGCCCATAAGGCAAACAGAAAACTCATGACAATTACTATTAATAATGGTACTTGTTTTTTCATTTGTATTCTGCTCCTATTTATCAGGGAATGCGTTAACTAAAAAGGTTATTTTAAACGAAGAAAGTAATGTTCCGAGAACAACAAAGAAAAGGATAAGGAACTTGAAATAATCCTGAGCCTTAAGTGTTCCAAGCATCATTGGTTCTTTAGAAAGATAAGCGGCTGCCGCATAAAGTTCTTCACCCATTAGTGTATAGTCACAAGTGGTAATAAAGAAAGGAATCTGCGTAACAGCATCAGTACCTGAAATCTGTACCGCACCAATTGAGTTACCGGTTTCTGTCATGATAAGTGATTCAGCATAGAACATACCCATATAGAAGTTTGTCGCTACTTTTTCACGAACCATGATACCGTTAATACCGGCAACAAAAGCAAACTGTGAACCGGTCATGTAGAATACACTTGAAGGATCAAATGTATCAGGACGACCTGCTTCATAATGAGCTTCTTTAACAATTTCCTGTGCAATAGGAAGAACGATAACGTCTCTACATGGTACAAGAATTGGTGTATCATATTCGGCTGCTTTTTTTGCAACCTGATTAAGAATCTGAAGTCCTGCAAGAGTTGCAACATCACTGATGCCTGAAAGTCCCGGAACAAAAAGAATGGGACTACCCATCTCAGTAGCACGACCAATTGCATTGTCAATTTCCTGAATACCTGCAATAGGTCTAAGATAAAGAGCTTTTCCTCTTCTTGCAAGAGCTACCATTACAAACACAAGTATACCAAAAATAAGAGCAGCAATTAACCCACCGATACGTGTTTTGTAAATCCAGTTAGGTCTTGGATAGAAATAAGCTAAATCTCCGCTAACATTTTCAAGAGGTTTTCCTTGAAAGAAAAGTCCCTTACCATCAGAAATCATAAGTTTATAGCTAATGCTACGAAGTTCTTTTTCTCTTACTCTTCTGATGTGATTCATTCTGGTTCTACGGCCTTTGATGCTATTTACTTTCTCAAGAACAGGATTGTTTAACTGCTCAAGTTGAGCGTTCATCTCAGCTATTTGAGCATCAATAGTAGCAATAGCTTCAGGCTCAGTCTCAGTACCCTTTTGGGTTAATAAAGCATCAATCTCTTTTTTAAGACTTGCTTTAGTCTCATCATCAACACCGGGGAACAAGCTAACACTGAGAACAGAGTCAGAAGCTTTATCATATTTGTAGCTAATGTTATGGTCTACGAGAAAAAGATTGTTTTCAACATCAATACCTTGAACAATAGCATAATCTCTCTTGAGATAATCTGATAAGTCATTGAAGTTTCTTTCAACGGCAACAACTTCTTTAGCTACGCTATAAGAAGCCGATTGTTTATCTTTACTAAATACAGTGTAAAATGTTTTGTTCAAGTTAACATTGTTATAGAACACATCACCGGGTTTCAAAGACTTGATAAAGTCATCCCATTTCAGCTCTTGAGTTAAGAAATAACTGTCATCAATAGCTTCAATGTTTTTCTTCTGAGATTTAGCCTTAAATCTGATTTCAACATCAATACCATTTGCAGGATTATAACCCTCCGGTAAGGTTACGACAAGCTTATTATCTTGATAGAATTCATTATGAATATAGAAAGGTTCATCCTTTCCTTTTTCAAAGAAATAAAAGTGTATCTGATCAACTTTGTATAAATCGTTAATCTTATAATCATAAGCAATCATCATTCTATCTTTCTTTTCACCTAAGAATGAAGTAGCTGAAATAAAAGCTGATGGTTTGCCCCATTGAATCAAGTTATAATCACCTTTATCATCGGGAGCATCACCGGCATAGAATGATGTGTTTTTGAAATATTCAGGTAATTTGGAACGCATGGCTTTAATTGGAGCTGAAAGAGTTATTCCACCGCCATAAATACCACCAATTACAAATGAATATTTCTCAAGTGAGTCAAAATCATAACCGGACAACTCACTTACTTTAGCAGATGCATAAGTTGTACTAGCTCCTACTTGAGCTACTTGAGTAGCTTTATCATAATCACCGTTAAGGAATGCATCTAACTTGCTATCTTCAACTATGAAAACTGAATACGCTCTAATAGCTGTTGATTGCACTGGGTGTTTCCATTCAAATTGAATGTTTCCTTCTTCAGGAAGGTATTTACTGTAAAAGTCAAGTACCGGAGCTGCTTCATTCGGCATTGGGGTTCCAGAAACAATATCAGCTCTCATGAAGTATTTTCTTTGTTCGTTCGTTGCAACAACAGTATAGTAATATTCATTACCCGGAACAAGTCTTCCTAAAATGCTTCCATAATACCATGGTACACCTGCATAAACCTGTCCATCTTTCTCAATCTTCTTTGATTGATAATAGTAAGGTTTTATATCCATTGCATAAAGCATTGTTGTAGCACGTTGAAGACTGTTTAAAATCTCCATATCATGCGGTACTTCAAGATAGAGAGGACTGTTCTCTTGGTCCGGTTGCTTATCTTTTTTCAGTTTAGCGGGAGAGTTAATGCTAATAAGCTGCGTCCAACCGCTATCGTAATAGTACATAACATCCGAAGAAACACCTGTTTTGGGGTTTACCGGAATTGTACTGACTAAAAAGAGGGAATCAGGGCTTATACCGCGATATATATGGTATTCTTGGATTCTTGCTTCCTTAGGTAGCGGAGTCCAGCTAATACGCAGTCCTGATCCGTCATCGTTGGGGATATCTGTTACTTGAAGGTTCTTTACAATCATGTCTGCTGCTGAGGTACTCCATAATGGAGTAACAGCAAGGACAAGAAGAACCATCAAAAGAGATAAACCCGCTCTTCGATGTTTAATCATACGAATCTCCTTCCTTTTTTTCGATTCATTTATTTATAATAACTTTATACATACATTTCTCTAATCACATAAACACCTGCAAAAATTATTACTTACTTGCGATTTAGTAATTGCAACGACGAGTAAATGTATATACTATCTTCCAGTTTAGTTATTTTTCAATAGTTTGTAATACTGTCAAATCCTTTTTAAGCTTGGAAGATAGTCTCTTTATTTTACACAATTAAGAAAATTAAGCCTATTTTTTACACTCATATTCATAAGTTTAAATTATTAGTAATCCAAGATTTTCTTTCATTTAGGATTGCCTGGTATCATTCTTAATAACTTGTTTCTATAGTGATTGTAACATGATGACTTGTAATTAATAGTAATCTCTATGTATATTATGAGTAAACGTAATCTTTAAAATAGTATTTGCTTATTACTAGAAGGTACCGACTCCTTTCGTTTCCTAATGAATGATATTGAAGAACTGCAGTATTTTGACCATGATTCCATAGAAAACAATCATTATTCCTGTAGAGATAGCAAAAGAGGTCCAGAAGGCTACACCTTTCTTTAACAGAATGGGAAACAATACAAAGAAGAGCAAGGAGGGTATCACTAACCAAAATATAGATTGTGATAAAGATATTATCGGTTTGACATCTTTAGTATCAAGGTACAACCAGATTATGCCTAAGAATGAGACTAGCGGTAAAGATGCTAGAATACCTCCTATTAAGGTGAAGCGTTTTGAAATCTCCGAGATAAGCACTATTATTACTGCTGAGATTATGGTTTTAATTAAAAAATGCACTATTGAGTTCCTTGAATCCTTTGTCTTACTTTTTTAGGAAGGCTGTTAAAGACCAGACTATATGAGTCCTTAACAAGATTTTTGAGTAATTCTATATCTACATCATCATTTATAACAACTGTATTCCAATGTCTTTTGTTCATGTGATAACCGGGAATAATGTAACTGTATTGTTCTCTTAGAACGAGTGCAAAATCAGGATCACACTTCAAATTAATCCTCAAGCCTTTATCTTCAGATATGATAGCAAACATTTTATCACCTACTTTCATAACGGAATTATCGGGTCCAAAAGGTCTGTCTTCCCATGTTCCCTGTAATTCTTTACATAGATTTATCAACTTATTAATTTCCATATTGACTCCCAATTTCGTATCAATAAAATATCATCGGAGGATTATTGTGAAGAAAAAAAGAAAGTTAATATCAAAAGCTAATCTTCTCAATCTACTTGGTATATTGATTGGCTCTGTGGCAATGGGATTTGGATACAGTCTATTTCTTATGCCTTTTAAGATTGCTCCGGGAGGAGTATCCGGCTTAGCTCAAATTGCTTTTTTTAAAGCAGGTGTTCAACCCGGTACGTTCATGCTCATGCTTAATATACCTCTTTTCTTTATAGGTTTATGGCAATTCGGAAAACAGTTCGGATTTAAATCCATCATTGCTATAATACTCACTTCCGTATTCTCTGATTACTTTATTAGCAATCATTTCATAGGTATGGATGCTATTAAACCTTTTCTTTACGTTGTAAATGGAGCCAATAGTTTTACTAACGAGTACATTCTTGCTGTTCTCGCAGGTTCGCTAATTTATGGTGCCGGAATCGGTTTGGTAATTAGAAACAATGGTTCTACGGGCGGTTCGGATATCCCGGCTCTGCTTATGAGAAAGTATTTCGGATTCTCCATTGGAACTAGTTACCTTATCATTGATACAATGATAATAATGCTTTCAGGATATTTCTTTAAGAATGCCAATCTAATCCTCTGGGCTTTGTTCTCGCTTTATGTTAGTTCAAAAGTCGCCGATTTAGTAATTGAAGGTTTCTCAATCACTAAAGGAATAACTATTCTTTCCAACAACACTGAACAGATTAGGGAAGAGATTCTCTTTGAGATGAAAAGAGGTTGTACCATTTTTAAAGGCGAGGGTGGATTCTCCAGAGAAAAAAGAGATATCATCTACACGATTATTACTAATCGAGAAGTTGGACGCTTGAAGCAAATCGTTAAAGATATTGATCCGGACGCCTTCTTTGTTGTATCGGATATTCATCAAACTCTTGGAAAAGGCTTTAGAGGTTTTGACAATTAATACAAATCCTATAGAATTCATAAAAACTCTTTTCTGCAAGTATGATGTCGTCATGCTAGGAGAGTATCATCGGGTAAAACAAGACTTGGAGTTCTATTGTAAACTGGTCCAAATGTTACCGGAGATGGGAGTTAATACAGTCGGAACCGAATTTCTATGTAGGAGTGATCAGAATCTTATTAACAATCTGGTAACTGCCGAAGTATTTGATTTTGAACTGGCAAAACAACTTCAATTCAATATGAGTGTTTTCTGGGGTTATCAAGAATATATTGATGTCTATAAAGCTGTATGGCTAGTTAATCAATCAGGGAATAAACTTAATCTTATAGGTTTAAATGATTCACCAAACCTCGAGTTGAAGAATAAATATCATGCAAAAGGTGTTGAACTTACCAATGAGCAATGGAAAGAGATTGGTAAGGGTTGCTCTGAGGAATATTGGGCAGATGCAGTAGTAGATAGGGTTGTAAATCATAATGATAAGATTCTTACGATAACAGGTCGTAATCACTCTTTTACAAAATTCAAACAACCGGCTGTCAGTGTAAATGATGGGAAGTATACACATGTACATTTTATGGACGACAGATATGGAAACTATCTTAATAAGAAGCTACCCGGTAGAATCTACAATGTTTTCATGCACTCTCCGCAAATCTTGATTGATGGTGAATCTACAAGTCTACCCGGTAACGGTCAATTTGAAGAGCTATACGATGAGATCGGAACTGTTGGTATTGATTTACATCAAACTCCTTATGGAGATATAAAGGTTATTAATACTATTTACAATCCGGGGTATGAGCAACTCAAACTTTCGGATATTTATGAAGGTTACATAATCCATACCAAAGTGAGTGACTTCAAGCCTGTAACCTCTATCTCTGATTTCATTCATAAGGCTAATCATGAAAAAGCTAAAAAGAATGTCTGGAATCCCAATTGTTGTAATCTTTCTATTCAGGAATTTAACGAAGCGATATCCCACGATGCAGAGATACAGAACATTTGGTGGAATAAGTGTTATAAACCACAGTAGTTTCTTTAGTCTCTCATTTATCTATCTCAATTCATATTAGATGATTATCGGTTCCTCAACAGTTGCCTGTTCGTTTCCTATTTATCGTAATGAGAATCTAACGGGGCGCTAACGAGTATCTATTAGGAATTGAAATAGGTAAATGAAAGAGAACAGATAATTCAGTGTAAGCATAAAATTGTGTATTATTAACTGCATTAAATACAGACTTAACCTATTAGTCTATGGAATTGTTAAAAAAAGTGTCATAATCATGACCACCAGCTCAGCTGGTGGTTTGGACTCGCCCTATAAGGGCGGACACTGACCAGGCTTTCGCCCTCTGAGAAAATGTCAGCTGCACAACTATTTCCGGATACCCCTAAAGGGGTTATTTTAATGCCTTAGTTTTCTTGCTTACCCGTAAACGGGTCAATTAAACTCTTTGATTGTCATCTGATCAGAGAGTACATCTTCTTGGAGTTGTGACCTGACATAATTTGCTATTCGCTGTTCATTTTTGCCAACGGTATCGACAAAGTAGCCTCGACACCAAAATCGACGTTGACCATACTTGTATTTCAGTTGAGTATGTCGGTCAAAAATCATCAGGCTACTCTTACCTTTAAGATATCCCATTATTGATGAAACACTATATTTCGGTGGTATTTTTATCAACATGTGAATGTGACCGGGGCAAGCCTCTGCTTCAATGATTTCAATCTGTTTCCGTTCACATAATACTCGCAGTATCTCACCAATATCTTTTTTTAGTTTGCGATAAATTACCTGTCGTCGATACTTGGGTGCAAAGACTATGTGGTATTTACAATTCCATGTAGTATGTGATAATGTACTATTATCCATTATTCCTCCTTTGTTTATTTTGCAGCTGACACTACAAAGTTACGATGGAGGAATTTTTGTGCATAGCTAAAGCTTTGGGGAACCACCTGCAGAGCAGGTGGATTTCGTTACACATCTAAAAAAGCCTGCTGAAAACAGCAGGCTATAGTTTCAATTTTTGATAATAGTTATTTTATAATTTCACAAACACCGTCTGCGAAGTGTTCTTCATTCTCTTCAATCCACTTCTCGGCAGACCAACCTGCAATTGCTCCATCTGCTGCAGCAGTAACAACTTGCCTTAAAGGTTTTTCTCTCAAATCACCTGCAACATAAACTCCCGGAAGGTTTGTTTGCATAAGAGAATTGGTTGTTACAAATCCTGCTTCATTCAATTCAATTCTGGATTCAAACAAATTATTGTTAGGAAGAATCCCAACATAAATAAAGACACCGTCAACCTTAAGATAAGTATTCTTATCTTCTTTACGATTGAATAATTTTAAACCAGAGACTACAGGATCACCTTCTACCTCATTTACAACAGTGTTCCAGATAAACTCTATTTTCTTATTTGTAAAAGCTCTGTTTTGAATAACTTTCTCAGCTCTGAGTTGCTCTCTTCTATGGATAAGATATACTTTTTTAGCAAACTTAGTTAAATACATTGCTTCTTCCACTGCCGAATCACCTCCACCGATAACGGCAACGGTTTTACCTCTGTAAAGAGCTCCGTCACATACGGCACAATAGGAAACACCTCGTCCTGTTAATCTTTCTTCTCCCGGAACATTCAATCTTCTTGGAGAAGCACCGGTAGCAATTATAAGTGCTTTCGCTCTGTACTTAGCTTTAGTTGTTTCAACAACTTTGCAATAACCGTCCAGAGAAACAGCTGTAATTTCTTCATATTTAAACTGAGTTCCAAATTTCTCAGCTTGTGCCTTCATTTTCATTCCCATTTCATAACCGGTTACAACCTTTTCAAATCCCGGATAGTTCTCAATCTCATCGGTTAGGTTCATCTGACCGCCTTCAATACCTTTATCGAAAACAACTGTTTTCATCTCTCCCCTAGCTGCATATACTGCAGCTGAAAGACCGGCAGGTCCGGCACCAATGATAATCACATCGTAGTTCATTAATCCTCCACTTTATAGCAATCCTGATTCCGCTATATATAGCTACATTTTTTTACACAAGAAAAATAATAATCCGTTTTTCTTGATATGCAAAAGACTGTACTAACATGAGGACTAATTTATTAGCATAGTATGCTCATAATTACTACTGTCCTAATAGCTTAAGTAGACTGTTTCATGAGTATGATAGGTACGGGCAAAAAATCTATCCGATTCTTCGGTAATAATCACTGCTCCGTCATATCCTGTAATATAGTACTCTATCTCAAATTCTTTAAGTTTTATTAGTGTTTCTTTTGCAAAATCAGAATGTTTTTTACAATTAGCAGGAATTATCACCAGATATGGGGAAACTGTT
Source organism: Cloacimonadales bacterium (SeqCode) (assembly GCA_963667035.1). Lineage (GTDB taxonomy): Bacteria > Cloacimonadota > Cloacimonadia > Cloacimonadales > JAFGVF01 > Zophobacter. Next base: position 3,034,161 of record OY762964.1, on the reverse strand, counting down.
TTTAAGAAAGAATAACCGATAGTATTCTTAGCTCCATGATGACCGGCTTTCAATACATCGCTTTTTAACCTCTTCTTGTACTTTCTTAGAACTTCGTTCTCGCCTTCTATCTCCAAGTCACCTGTAAACAGAATTGAGAGTTGTTTATATTCCAGTTTTGTTATCAAGGACTGATTATTCACACTATACTCCATATAGTTAGACACGGGATTAATAAAGAGCAAATCCATATTGCCTTTTTTGTAATGCAAAGTATCATCAACAACAGTTACCACGGTATTCTCAATAGGAGAAGAAATACTCTTCCAATGCTTGAATAATCCGCTTCTTGCAAAATTACTACTTACCACAAGCTCCTTTACCTTAACTTCATTTAGTAGAGGTAGAATTCCCCCGTAGTGGTCATTATGCTGATGAGTAATGATAAGCTTATCTATAGATTTTATACCATTTTCCTTAAGATAAGGGAATACATGTCTTTCAATTTCTGATACCCTTTTATTGAATGCTCCCGTATCAATCATCACAACTCCGTTACCATTCCGGATTAAATGACAATCTCCGTGCCCAACTGCAAAGCTGACGACCTCAAACCTTTTACTTCCAAACTCATTAACATAGAATAAAGTAGCTGAGAACAAAATAATAAAGCATAACATTACTATGCGTCTATGCTTTAACAAAGGGATAATCACGATAAAAATCCAGAATGCAATTATTAAGAATCGCGGAAAGATTATATAATCAAGTTTGAGTAGTAAATTTGATGTCATATATACCAGTTTAAACAATAAATGAAGCAATTGCTCTGAAACAGGATAAAGAAACTGACTTAACGCAGAAACTGGAGTTATATATACTAAGATTGTTATGGGGAAATATAAACTGAACAGTAGAATTGCAGGGATAGAACTGATTACTCCAACTAATGGTGCTTCGTGGAAGTGATATAATATTATGGGAAGAAGTAACAAGTTAACGCTTACTGTTATCACAATGGGGGTTAGAAGATACTTAATGTATCTATTCTCTTTATGATGATTTATAAATCCCAGTTTTGGGGTAATTACCAATATGGTATAGACAGCAGTAAAACTTAACTGAAATCCAACATTAAACAATTCATGCGGGTTTAAGAATAAAATTAGTAATGCGGAAAGTGATAACAACTGGATTATACTAATATCTCTTTCCAATATCTTTGCAAGTGAGATAATTGTTATCATGATAACAGCTCTACTTACTGATGGTGAATTATTACAAACAGCAAGATATCCAAGCAAAATAATACAAGCGATTGCTATGGAAGCCCTTTTTGATAAAAAAAACCTTAAAGAGGTAAACACAAACAGATAGATAATCCCTATATGTAAACCGCTTATTGCTAACAAATGCATTACACCAGCATCTTTGAATGTATCTCTCACTTCATTTAACTCCGACCTATCCCCAAATAGGACTGCTTTAACAAATCCGGAGTTATTGGGAAATACTCTTTCAATTCTTCCAAGAGCAGATAATTTTATCCGATTTAGTACTGTTCTTAGATTCTGCCTATTTCTAAAAACCTTTATTTTGCTTGAGAAGTTTGCTTTCCCGTGAATACCATTCCTTAGCATATATCCGGAGTAATCGAATTCTCCCGGATTGAGAGCGGGGTCTACCCTATTCAAATTGATATACGCAGAGATAATGTCTCCAATCATAAGTGTGTCATTCTCCGAAAATACTCTTAATGTAACTTGAAAAGGAAAGCTATATGTAGATTCTGTTCTGACTATATAAACCCAATCACCGGATTGAAGATGGTCTTTATCTGTAACATGACCCTTTATATACTCGTTGGTTGTTTCCTCATGAGAAAGATATTCCTCCAGAGGATTTTTTGGATTAGTTGCATCATATCGCATTGCACCTAAGGCTATTATAAGTAGTAATAATGGGACAAACTTCAGTTTAGTTACTAAAGTAATAGTAAGGAGCATAATCACTATAGGGGCAAGAAACGGTAAATGCCAATAAGCTTGGAGAATAATTCCAAGACAGAATCCCAATGTCGGAAATAATATTGGATTTGGGAATTCTTTCATCCCTATTCTATTACCTATCATTTTAAATACCTTTGAGATAGAATTATGCTAGTACAAAAATAAAGGTCAAGAGAATAATTTCTTAACCATGTTAATAATTATCAGATGGCTTTATGTTCATAATAGGATAATAGATTGTATTATAAAAAACAACTTTACACTTTTAATTGATAATAACACTTTGAGTATAGTTTTGTAAATTCTCAGTAACCATGAGAAATGACAATAATTATTATAGTGACGCTTAGAAATATCTACTAAGGAAGGAATAAAGATGAAAGAGCTTATAATAAGCGGTTTGGAAAAGACATATTCCAATGGAGTTCAAGCCCTCAAGGGTATCGATCTTAAGATTAGTGAAGGGATGTTCGGTCTTTTAGGACCTAACGGGGCAGGTAAATCAACTTTAATGAGAACTATCTCAACTCTTCAAGAGGCAGATAAAGGTACTGTAATTTTTGATGGTATAGATATAACTAAAGATAAATTGGGAATTAGGAAACGCTTGGGATTCTTACCTCAAGATTTTGATTTCTATCCTAATGTCTCCGCTTATGATATGCTAAGCCATTTTGCCAGACTGAAAGGTATTGCTAATAACTCTCAAAGAAAAGAGATTGTTAACCACTACTTGAATGAGGTAAACCTTTTCGATGTAAGAAAGAAACATCTGGGAGGGTATTCCGGTGGTATGAAACAAAGATTCGGAATAGCACAAGCTCTTCTCGGAGAACCTGATTTATTGATTGTTGATGAGCCCACAGCCGGACTTGACCCTAAAGAAAGAAATCATTTTTACAATATTCTATCCGAATTAGGCGAGAACAGAATAGTGATTTTATCAACTCATATAGTTGAGGATGTAAGTGAACTTTGTTCCGAATTTGCTATTATTCATAAAGGAGAAGTGCTTATCTCTTCCGATCCTATTACTGCAATAGATAATCTTAAAAATCGTTTGTGGATAAAGCTGATTGATAAATCCGAAATGAAGCAACACCAAAAGGAATATCAAGTTATATCTTCTAAACTCCAAGTTGGGAAATTACAGATTACTGTCCTTAGTGAAGAGAATCCGGGAGAAGGCTTTGATCTTAAGAATCCGGATTTATCAGATGTTTATTTCAGCACAATACCGGCTGATGAGATAGTTTAAAGGAGGGACAGATGTTCCTTGAAATGCTTAAATTTGAGCTAAAATACAGACTAACTAGAATTTCTACATACATATATATGGGAGTTTTCTTTCTACTATCATATTTTACTCTTCAGATTGCCGGAGGTGCATTTACCGGAATGAGAGTTATGATGGCAGGAAGTGGTGAGAGAATTATGCTTAACTCTCCATTCTTTATTCACTCTACTATTCTTGGTTTCCAACTACTGGCAATCTTCTTCTGTGCAGCTTTCTCGGGAGATGCAGTCAGCAGGGATCATGAATATTCTATGTTTCAGTTAATTTACACCAAACCTATCAGCAAGATTAGTTACTTACTAGGCAGATTCCTTGGCAATGCTATAGTGCTAACCATGATAATGTTCTCTATAGCAGTGGGAATATTCCTATCATCAATATCACCTTGGATAGACAGAAGCTATTTTGGTAGTATTAACATTGCGGCTTATTTATGGCCTTACGTAACAATTGTTCTTCCCAACATGATATTTACTTGTGGGATATTCTATGCAATCGGTTCATTAACAAAAAAACAAGCTTCTGTTTATGTCGGTGCCATACTCTTATTGGTTTTCTACCTGATAATTTCAACCTTAGCAAGTAAAGTTAGCATGAAGAGATTGATAGCCATCCTTGATCCTTTTGCAATATTTACTTCAGGATTTGTTACAGATTTAATGAGTGTTGCTGAAAAGAATAATCACCTTGTACCGTTTACTCCTGTAATGATGATTAATCGATTACTGTGGTGTGGTGTAGGATTAGTTCTATTCTGGCTTTCTTACATAAAAACTGTTTTTGCTTATCCTGAATTGAAAGGTAAGAGAGAGAAAAAGAGTAAATCAACAGTATCAAAATATAAAGCCATAAGCTTTAATTCTGCTAATGTTCAAAAAGACTTTTCATCAAAACAGAGCTGGAAGCAACTTTACTACCTTATTGGGATGGAGACAAAAAATATAACTTCCAGATTCTATTTCTGGATTTTGGTTGTATGTGGTTTAGCACTAACATATTTTACCATAAGAACATCAGGTCAGATATATGAAACTGAAACGTTACCGGTAACTTACAAAGTGATGTCCGGTGTTCATGGTGGTATCTCTACTTTGATATTGGTGCTAGTAACTCTGTTTGCAGGTGAATTGCTTTGGAAAAGTAGAATCAATAGAATGGATTTGATACTGGATTCTACACCATCCAAGAGTTGGGTATTCCTTGTTTCTAAACTATTTGCTTTAATGGGAATGCAGTTGATAATAATCATTGGAGCATTTTTAGTTGCAATTCTATTTCAATTGTTTAGTGGTTTTACTAATATAAAGCCTGATGTCTATCTTGTTGAGTTTATTTTCAGAACCTTGGCAATCTTTAGACTCACTCTTACAGCCTTTACAGTACATACTCTTGTAAACAACAAATATGTGTCTCATTTCGTATTCTTAGGTGTTGTTATTCTTAGAGGCTTTGTATCAATGATTGGTCTTGAACACCCGTTGTTTAATTACCAATCCGGTATAGGTATGAGTTATTCTGATATGGCAGGATGGAGAGGAAATACAGGATTTAATATTGTTAGTACATTGTTATGGACATCTCTGGATATAATACTTCTTGTAGTAGCTTATCTGTTTATGGTTAGAGGTCGAAACAATAATATCATAGAGAGAAAAAGTCTAGCAAAGCAAAGAATGACTCCTGCTGTTAAAACTCTCTTGATAAGCTTGGGAGTAGTATATCTTTCTATGGCTTCCATAGTATTCTATCAAACAAACATAGTTAATGATTTTCATTTAAGTAAGACTTGGGTCAAAATCAGAGCACAGCTTGAAAAAGACTTTAAGAAATATGACGGAATGCTTGGGCCAAGAGTTACAGATGTAAGTCTTAAAGTTGATTTATATCCCGAAGATGGTATAGGTGTACTTGGTGGCAGACTAACTCTTAGAAACAAAGAAACTGTTGCTTTAGACTCCATGTATGTTACATACAACGAAGATATGGAAATGAAAAAGCTGGAGTTTGATAAACCTTCAACAATAAGTGTCGACAATACGGACTTCGGTATCAGAACATATAAATTTACTGAGCCGTTGCAACCAGGAGAAGAATTCCATTGTGATTTTGAATTTGTTACAGAGCCAAAAGGATTTAATTCTACTTCGGTTGTTAAAAACGGAACATTTCTTAACAACAAGATGTTTGTACCGGGTTTTGCCTATGATACGGGCATGGAGATTTCTAGTCCTGATAAAAGAAAGAAAATGGGACTCCCGCCTAAAGAAAGAATGGCAAAAGTCGATGACGTAAAAGCACGTCAGAATACATATATCTCTAATGACTCGGATTGGGTAACCTATGAAGTTGTGATGAGTACCGTGAACTCTCAGACTCCTATTTCTCCCGGTTATGTAATGGACAAATGGGAAGAGAATGGAAGGAAGTATGTTCACTTTAAAATGGATCAACCTATCTTGAATTTTGTTGCATTCCTTTCCGCTGAACTTGAAGTTAAGAAAGGTCATTGGAAAAATAAGAAAACAGGACAAGAAGTTGATTTGGAAGTATATTACGACTCAGAACATCCTTACAACACAGATGGAATGATGACTGCTATGAAGAACTCTTTATCATACTATACCAATAGCTTTGGACCATTCCAGAATAAGGTATTAAGAATCGTAGAATTCCCTCGCTGGGCAACTTATGCACAATCCTTCCCTACAACAATACCATTCTCCGAATCAATAGGCTTCATTGCTGATGTTAATGCAGATAAAGGAGATATTGATTATCCTTATTGGGTTACATGTCATGAAGTTGCTCATCAGTGGTGGGCACATCAGGTAATCGGTGCTGACGTTCAAGGTGCAGTAATGCTTAGTGAAGCCTTTGCACAATATTCATCCGTTAAAGTAATGGAAAAGAAGTTTGGAATGGAGATTGTTGGAAAATTCCTTAAGCATGAGTTGAGCTCTTATCTTACAGGAAGAGCTTACGAAGATCGTGAAGAGGAACCCCTATATCTTGTTGAGAACCAACAATACATATATTATAACAAAGGAGCAATTGTAATGTACGGCATGGCCGATATGATTGGTGGAAGACCAATGAATAGAGCTTTATCAAACTATCTTGATTCCGTTAAATTCCAAGACAGACCGTATACAAATACCTTGGAATTCCTGTCATATTTGGAGAATGAAACTCCTGACTCTCTTATATATCTTGTTGATGATTGGTATAAAAAGATTACCCTCTATGATAATAAAGTAACAAATCTGAAAATAACCAATCCTGAAACTGATGATGAAGAGTATACCGTTGATTTTGATGTAGAAGTTGCAAAGATGTATGATGACGGTAAAGGAGAAACAACTAAAACGGATATGAATGATTGGATAGATGTAGCTGTACTAGGTACAAAGTTTGTTAATGGAAAAGAAAAGGAGTATCCTCTTTATATTAATAAAATTCAAATTGCTGATGGGAAGAGGCATTTTAGTATAAAAACTCCGATTAAACCTATAAAAGTAGGTGTTGATCCATATTTTATGCTTATTGACAAAAATCCCTATGACAATATTGTTAGTGTAAGTGGTTCTGCCCCTGAAGAAGTTGTTACGGTTCAAGGGAGAGCAAATTAAGGAGATATTATGTTAAAAAAACTTTTATTCACAACATTACTATTTGTAGTTATATGTAGTTGTCTTACTGCTAAAGGAGTGGACCCCCTCTGGACAAAAGCCCAAGAATTCTATAATAACAACTGGAATCTTGTTCCGGGATTAATGAAGATGACAACCAGTATGACCGGACCTCAAAGTGTTACCGCAGAGTTTCATGTTGGCGTTAAGCAAACAGATGAAGGACTTGAATCTGAATTTATTAAAGGTGTTATGGGAGAAGAAGAAATTACTGCAGATAACCCTGTTGTAAATCAGATTCTTGCTCAAGATTTTACTCCAAAGAAAGATGGTGTATTTGTTGATGATCCTAATGAGATAAAACTTAAAAGAAAAGGTAATCAGGACTTTGAAGGAATCGATTGTGCCGTCTTCTCATATAAAAAAACAGTAACGGATGAGAGTGGTAAAGAAACTCAATTGTTTGGCACGGTTTTCTTAGATGCTAAAACAGGAGAGCCTATAAAAGATGAAAACAGCATGCTTCCTTTACCTCAATTTGTTACTGCTATGAAGAACACTTCTTATTATAAAACAAACAGTAAGGGAAAATTCTTTGCAAGTAAAGTTATTTCTGAAACTGTTATTGAAGCAGGCGGACAGAAAATGGAGAATACTACAACCATGAAGATGTCTAAACACTTTGAATACACTCCACCTTCGGAAGAAGACCTGTTTGAAGAATAAACTATTGATTATTAGTATAAAGACTACTCTTTATAGGGTAGTCTTTTTTGCTATCTGTAAATAAATGGTCAATTGTATCTTTAAAATTTAACTTTACAAAAACCTTCTTGCGAATGCAATAAACAAAAACCTCAGGAGTCAAAATGGATTGCAAGAAGAGTGATAACCAACAAAATTGTACTTGCACTTATGACCCGTGTTCCAAAAAAGGAATCTGTTGTGAATGTGTTGCCTATCATAAAAAAGTCGAGACAATTACCCGGTTGTTTTTTTCCGGCAGAATATGAGAAGACAATGGATAGATATTATGAACATTTTACTCGTCTTGTACGAGAAGGAAAAGTATAATTGGAAACTCTCAGAGAACTTTACAAAATAGGCAGAGGACCTTCAAGTAGTCATACTATGGGGCCGACAATTGCTGCAACCACATTTTTAAATAGATTTCCTCTAGCCCCACATTTCGAAGTTACCCTCTTTGCCAGTCTTGCTGCAACAGGCAAGGGGCATTTAACAGATACTGCTCTCAACTCTGTCTTTCATGATAGAAAACTAGATATTGTTTGGAAACCTGAAATTGAGCTCCCCCTTCATCCTAACGGTATGCTTTTTAAAACTTTTGATGAGCAAGATCATCTGTTAGGTGAATGGCAAGTATATAGCATCGGAGGAGGTTCCGTATCCGAAACCGGTGATAAGACCGCTCATAACGTTTATAAACACCAGTTTATGGATGATATTCTTGAATATTGTGAAGAGAAGGGACTAAACTTGTGGGAATATGTCATTGAACAGGAAGGGATAGAGATTCTTGATCATATCAAAGAGGTGTGGAGAGTTATGGAAGATGCCATACAGAGAGGCTTATCGGATGAAGGAGTACTTCCGGGAGGATTGGGGGTAGCTAGGAAAGCCAATTCTCTTTTGAGAAAGTCTAAGCTTTCTTCCCCACATTACAAGAGAGGTTTAACTATAACAGCTTATGCCTTAGCAGTATCCGAAGAAAATGCTTCAGGAAACTTGATTGCCACTTCACCAACCTGCGGTGCTTGTGGAGTCCTACCAGCAACAATGAAATATTGCCTAACCCAAATGGATTGTACTGAGAAAGAAGTCTTTAGAGCATTACTAACTGCAGGATTAATAGGTAATTTAGTTAAGCAGAATGGTTCTATCTCTGGAGCTGAAGTTGGTTGTCAGGGAGAAGTAGGAACAGCTTGTGCAATGGCTGCAGGGGCTGTTGCCCAAATTCTGGGAGGTACACCTTCTCAAATAGAGTATGCTGCAGAAATGGGCTTAGAGCATAATCTGGGTCTAACATGTGATCCTGTGATGGGATTAGTACAAATACCTTGTATTGAAAGAAATGCTTTTGCTGCAAAGCAGGCAATCTCTTGTGCCGAGTATGCCATATTCTCTGACGGTAGACATAGAATCTCATTTGATGAAGTAGTGTATGTTATGACCCAAACAGGAAAAGATTTATCGCCCAGCTACAGAGAGACTTCTATTGGTGGATTAGCTGAGGCCTATACAAGAAGAGTAAGGAAAGAAAATGAGAGAAATAAAAGCTGAGTCGATAACTAACGAGATAATAAAACTCTTCAAGAACGCAAATTATGAATTGGATGAAGAATTACCTCAACTGGTTGCAGAATTTATAAAGAAAGAAAACAATCCTCTTGCTAAAGATATACTTGAGAAGTTGTTACTTAATGCAAATCTGGCAATAGAGAAACAAAAACCTATTTGCCAAGATACAGGAGTTGCTGTCGTATTTGTTGAATTAGGGCAAGAATTGCACATTGACGGCAATTTAAAAGAAGCAATAGAAGAAGGTGTAAGACTCTGTTATAAAGATAACTACTTCCGTAAATCCATGGTTACGGATCCTTGTTTCGGAAGAAGTAATACAAATACCAATCTTCCTGTTATAATTCATTACGATATCGTTTCCGGAGACAGGCTTAAGTTAACTGTAGCCCCTAAAGGAGGAGGCTCGGAAAATATGAGTAGGATAGCGATGTTAAAGCCTTCTGACGGTGTAGACGGTATAAAGAAATTAATTCTGGATACCGTGATTGAAGCTGGAGGTAATCCATGTCCTCCAGTAATCATTGGAATTGGAGTAGGAGGTAATTTTGAGACTTCTGCTTTATTGGCAAAGAAAGCCCTTATGCGTCCGCTAAGTTCAAACAATAAAGAGAAGAACTGGGCTACACTTGAGAATGAACTTCTAGAACTTGTTAATCAGAGCAATGTCGGACCTCAGGGACTTGGCGGAAATACTACAGCTTTTAAAGTAATGATAGAGACAATGCCGTGTCACATTGCATCACTTCCTGTTGCAATCAATATTCAGTGTCATGCCCATAGGCACAAAACTGCTATTCTTTAGGATAAATTATGGACATTAAATTTAGAACACCATTAAGACAAGAAGATATTAATAAACTTAGAATTGGAGATAATGTTTTAATCTCCGGTATTATTTATACAGCTAGAGATGCTGCCCATAAGCGAATTGTTGACTTACTTGCATCCGGAAAGAGTTTACCTTTTGAGTTAAAAAACAGTGTAATCTACTATACAGGCCCTACTCCTACAAGACCGGGAGAAGTAATAGGCTCGGCAGGTCCTACAACCAGCTACAGAATGGATGCTTATGCTCCTACTCTTCTTGAAAATGGTTTAAAAGGCATGATTGGAAAAGGAGGTCGCTCTGACGATGTTATTAGTTCCATTGTTAAAAATAGAGGTGTTTACTTTGTAGCTATTGGCGGAGCTGGTGCTCTGCTCTCTGAGACAATAGTTTCTGCGGAAGTCATTGCTTGGGAAGAACTAGGCCCGGAAGCAGTAAGAAAACTGGAAGTAAAAGACTTTCCGTGTATAGTGGCAATTGATACTAACGGAAACAACATTTTTAAGAGGAGATAGATGAAGCTGAATATTGATTTAAACAACCTGAGTAATATTTTCCCTGAAGAGTTTACTCCCGAACAGAAAGCTAATGCTCAAACTATTTTTTTAAAGAGACTATCAGAGAAGGCTCACTATTTCTATAATGGTAAAATGCAGACTTTACCCAAAGCCGGTGTATGGGGATTTAACTGGTTTAACGTTTGGTATACACCTGGTGTTTCTAAAGTCTCAACCAGTATTAGAGATAACAATTATTCCTCGTTTAAGCTCTCAAACAGAAGTAATCTTGTTGCTGTTGTAAGTGATTCAACTCGTGTGCTTGGTGACGGTGATTGCACACCTCCCGGTGGTCTTGGGGTTATGGAGGGTAAAGCATTTCTAATGAAATATTTAGGCGGTATTGATGCAGTTGCTTTGTGTATAGATAATAGGGATGAAAAGGGTAATCCAGATCCTCAAAAGATAATTGATTTTGTGAAAATGCTCCAACCTTCATTTGGTGCTGTCAATCTTGAGGATATTTCGCAACCTAACTGTTATAAGGTACTTGATACTCTCAGGGCAGAATGTGATATACCTGTTTGGCATGACGATGCTCAGGGAACAGCTTGTGTAACACTCGCCGGATTTATCAATGCAATGAAGTTAGCGAACAAAAATATAAACAATATTAAGACGGTAATGTTTGGTTGTGGTGCGTCAAATTCAACTATTGCTCGTTTCCTAATCAAGGCAGGTTTACCGGAAAGTAATATGATTATATTTGATTCTCAGGGAAGTTTACATAAAAACCGAGATGATTTAAAGAACAATCCGGGAAGTTATAAACAATGGGAATTAGCCTCAAAAACTAATCCTAACATGATTCAGGATAAAGAAGAAGCCTTTAAAAATGCTGACGTGTTAATAGCCCTATCCCAACCAGGGCCAAATACAATCAGACCTGAATGGATTAAATTGATGAACAAGAAACCTATTGTTTTTGTTTGTGCAAATCCCGTACCCGAGATTTATCCTTATGCAGCGAAGGAAGCAGGAGCATATATTGTTGCAACAGGAAGAGGAGACTTCCCTAATCAAATTAACAATTCTCTGGGATTTCCTGGAATACTTAAGGGAGCTCTTTTAACAGAAGCTAAAGAAATAACGGATAATATGGCAATTCGTGCAGCTTATTCCTTAGCTGAATTTGCTGAACAAAGAGGTATCACTCCGGATAACATTGTTCCTACAATGGATGAAACGGAAGTTTTTCCTAAAGAAGCCGCCGATGTTGCCATGCAAGCAATTGAAGATGGAGTTGCACGACATATATTAACTTGGCAAGAAGCTTATGATAAAGCTAAAGAAGGAATTGATAATGCTCGCACTTCAACCCACTTGTTAATAGAGGAAGGTATGATAAAAAGCCCTCCACCCGAGTTACTTGAGGAAGCTCTTGCCTGGACTATTGAACAATTCAAGTAAATCTTTTTACTCGTCAACTAAATTTCTCGGGCAAAATCCCACAAGATTCCCGAGTAAGTCTCGTGTATTGAACTGGAGCAAATTGGCAGAGAGATACGATGAGGATTGTTAAACTATTATTTGTATAATTCTTGAAAATTACTTTCGGTAATGCAATTTTATGCAGTAATCTGTAATAGTTCATTGATACAAAGTGTAGAAAGAAAGACAAATGCAATTGTATTGAGTTTCATAATCTTAGTAAGAAATTTATGTCACAAAACTGTTAAAACTGAGAATCAGATAAATCCCTAAACTAAAGTTACTTGACATATTGCCTATAGATTTTAGATGAGATAAGCGGATAACAAGTTTGGAGAGATTATGAAAAAGATATTAATAATTAGTTTACTTTTATTTAGTACATTCATGTTTGCATTGGAGCAAACCAATTTTATACCTAATGATGGAATCCTCTCTGTAGAAGAGAGAACTCCGGGTACAATGGATATAACTGTTAGAACAACAACTCATAACGGACAATATGCACCCAGACATTGTTTTGCTTTATGGATAACAACCGATACTGATACATTTGTGAAAACGGTTGAACGTAAGGCTTTGAGCTATATGCAACATCTTGTTAAGTTTATGCAGATGACAGGCGGTAATAGCGTAGGAGCGGTAACAGGAGCTTCTTTGAATTATCACACAACTCATAATCTTACTTGGGACGGAACAAACTATAATGGAGTTGAAGTTCCGGACGGAATATATAGAATTTACATTGAATTCACAGAATCAAACTCTGCTTCAGGAAGCATTCCGGATGGACCTTGGACTATGCTGGAGTTTGAAAAAGGTACGGAATCATATCAGATTAGCTCGGATGTAGATACTTATTTCCATGATTTTAGCATTGACTACAGTGCATTGGTTCCTGTTTCATTAACGAATTTCTCTGCTGAGAGAGTTGATGACTATATAAGAATAAACTGGCAAGCCGAAGAAAACAATATGGCAGGATATGAGTTATATAGAAATACAAACAATGATTTTGATACTGCTACCAGACTCACATCAAACCTTATACCTGCAATGAATATGGCTGTTCCTTCGAATTACAACTTCAACGATACCGAAGTTGTTGCAGGAAATACATATTATTATTGGGTTTCTGGAATGACAATGGATGCATCTGGTTATAATTTCGGACCTATAGATATACTGTTTGACCCAGTATCTAACAGCGAGAATGTAAACACTCCGACAATAAATGATATAAGTAATTATCCTAATCCTTTTAATCCTGAAACAACAATATCGTTCAATCTTCAAAAAGCCGATAAGGTCGTCGTAAAAGTATACAATAACAGAGGACAGTTAGTTAGAACAATTGCTGACCAATATTTCTCACAAGGGAAAAACAATATCGTGTTTAATGCTGATAATCTATCATCCGGTATCTACTATTACAGTGTTCAATCAGGTTCAGAGATGTATTGGAATAACATGGTACTGGTAAAGTAGTTTCTAAAACTAAAGATAAAACAAAGAGTCTGCTGAACAGCATACTCTTTTTTCATATATGGCAGAACGCCTTTAGAAACCTATTTAACTAAAATTATAACTTACAGTTACAAAAAAAATATTGACTCCTTAATATTGCCAAACTTATACTTGGTACCAATTAAGTATCTGTTAATTAATTATCGGGGGAATAATATGAAAAGAACATTACTGTTAAGTGTATTCATTCTATTTTCTGCAATTATAATTGCACAGCCTGTATGCAATGTTAGTGGTCAGTTGATTGGATCAGACACAATGACCGGAATTAGTGGATTTTATTACTTACATGGTGATTATGATTATCAAGTTGAAACCGATGTTAACGGTTTCTTTAGTATTAATAACGTTAATTGCAACTATACTTATCAACAGATTGCTTGTGCCCAAGGATATTTCTCTATTAGTCAAGAACTTGTAGTAGGGACAGCTGATATAGAGTTAGGACAGATTGTGTTACAAGAAGTAACTTATCCGATTAGTGAACTAACAGCTGAAGTACTAGATAATGACGAAGTGTTATTAAACTGGGACACACCTCAGACTAGTGGATTGAACAATACCTGGCTCTATAAAGACGATGGTGTTAATAGTGATGGAGTAGGATTGTCAAACGGAGGAGTATTTGAAGTTGCTTGTAAATATGAGGTTAACGAGTTAAACGACTATCTCGGACTATTCATAAATACAATGCGACTCTATATACAGAGTTCTGCAGTGTCCGTTACAATAAAGATATATTCGGGCGAGAATGGTGATTTGCTGCTTCATGAACAATCTGTTCCTACTTATAATATCGATGCATGGAATGAAGTGCAACTTGATACATCAATACCAATAACAGGAGATTCACCTATATGGCTTGGTTATGAGGTTGAACATACATCTGAGTATCGACCTGTCGGTTGCGATGAAGGTCCTCATCAATCCGGTGGAGACATGATAAAAACTACCGATGTTTGGGAAGAACTTCATATTATAGCCCCTACACTTGATTGTAACTGGAATCTTCAAGCCTATGTCTCGGAGCTTCCATTCTCAAGTGGTAGTTTACTAAATAGAAGAGTAGAGAAGCAAACTGCAAATCATCCATTGATGATTGAGAAACAACGAAACATTAGTCCATTGGTAACCAGAATTGTGCAGAATAGAACATTTCTTGATTACACAGTGTTCAGATTAAATATGAATGATGAGAACAATCCTGAAAACTGGATTGAGCTTGCTACGATTCAAGATACAACTTACACAGATTCAAACTGGATAGGAGCTAATCCGGGAGTGTATAAATATGCTGTTCAAGCAAATTATACTAATGGATACCAATCATATCCGATACTATCGAATTGGCTTCCTCGAGTAATGTATGGTAGTCTTACAATAAATCTTACAACAAACTCGGGGGATACTCCATTGGGAGCATCAATAAATTTAACGGCTCTTACTCCTAATCCTGACGGCATATATAACGAATACAGTGGACTAACTAATAATCAGGGAATTGCTACTATATCAGACATTTGGTTAGGTAATTATAGAATTGTGGCAAGTCTTGATGGATACCAAGGAAGTACTATTGAAAGTTATATTATTGATGGTGCTAATGAACTGGATATGATGATTACAGAATATATTATTCCATCCCATGATGTCAGAGCAGAGGTGGATGAGTATAGCACATTTGTTAGTGTACATTGGGGAGAGCCTAATGAAGGTAGTATACCTCAATGGTTTGCTTGGGATTCAGGGCAAAATAGTAGTGGTGTTGGAACAGGAGCAGAAGCTCAATTTGACATTGCTTGCAGATGGGAGCCTGAGTTTCTAGATGACTATGGTGGAATGTTTATTACTAAAGTTAAATTCTATCCGAGAGAAGCAAATTGTGAGTATTCTGTTAGAGTTTGGTCAGGAGAAAATGCTCAAACGATATTAATAGACCAATTGTGCAATAATATCACAAGCTACAATAATTGGCATACTGAGATATTAAACAATCCTGTTCAAATAGATGCATCTCAGGAGTTATGGGTTGGTGTAAGTGTAGACACACAAACAGGACATCCGGTTGGTTGTGACCAGGGACCTGCAATAGATGGTTTCGGTAATATGATGCTTTGGGGAGGAACATGGCAAACT
The DNA here is from genome assembly GCA_963667035.1 of Cloacimonadales bacterium (SeqCode). GTDB lineage: Bacteria > Cloacimonadota > Cloacimonadia > Cloacimonadales > JAFGVF01 > Zophobacter. The sequence continues at coordinate 3,018,448 of OY762964.1, read as the reverse complement.
CTTCTTGAAGTGAACGAAGAACTCGACTATAATTGGAATTTGCAAGCATGGGTAGATTGGGATACAAACGGAGAGAATGCTATTAGAATTGGTAAACCGTTTATTCCGGAGAGTAACAGAAACACTAATTCCGATTTATCCTTATTAACTACCGATGGTGTAAACAGAGAGATACGAGAAGTTTTAGGTTACAATCTTTATAGATTCATTGCAGGTACCGAAAGTAGTCCTCAAAGTTGGAATTTGATAGAAGTTCTTACTGCAGATACACTGTTTACGGATTATGGTTGGACAGAATTACCTTCAAATGATTATAGATATGCGGTAAGAGCAGTCTATACAGGAGGTTTTGAATCTACAGCATCCATATCCAATATTGTTCATAAAGACCAACGTGGTTATTTACAAGGTCTTGTAACGGATATTAATACTCAGGAGTCTATACCCGGAGCAGTGATTACAGTCGATACGCTCACAATTGTCACAGATGATATAGGATACTATATCGTTTGTTTAGACGAAGGCTTTCATGATTTCCATGTAGAAGCAAACATGTATCTTCCATTGGAATTATATGATTTACCTGTTTTGGGAGAGTACATTGAAATGTGTAACATTGAGTTAACTCCAAGAGCAGTTGTTGTGGGAGATGATTTTGAGAGTTATTCAGACTTCTCACTTGAATTCGGTGATTGGGAATTGATAGATAATGATAATGATAACACTATCTCTTTTGCTAATATTGAGTTTGATAATCAAGGAGAAGAGATGGCTTTCATGGTTTTTAACCCTAATACTGCCGTTCCTCCGGTACCCTTCGCTTCTGCACATAGTGGAGATAAATATATTGCATGCTTCTCGTCATTACATGAAGCGAATGATGATTGGATTATTTCTCCGACTATTCAGCTTGGCGATGAAGGAGGATTTGTCAGTTTTTGGGCACGCTCATACACAAGTCAATTCGGATTTGAACATTTAAATGTTGGAGTAAGTACCGAATCGGAGGGTACAGATAGCTTTGTTATGTTTAACAATGATAATCCTCTAGAAGTTGGGATTCAATGGACATACTATAGTTATGATTTATCAGAGTATGTCGGCGATGTGATTAGGGTAGGATTAAATTGTTGCTCATGTGATCGTTTTGCTCTCTTCATTGATGACCTTTCAATTGATTCTGTTAATGGAGTTGTAGATAACTCAACTGAAGCACAACCTATTCTTTCAACAAAACTATTGAATAACTATCCTAACCCGTTCAATCCTACTACCAATATAAATTTTGAATTGAAGCAATCGGAAAATGTGGTTATTGATGTTTATAAAATCAAAGGACAATTTGTCTCTAGAGTTGCCGATAATGAGTTTGGTTCCGGGAGGCATTCGGTTCTATGGAACGGAAGAGATCAAAACAATAAACAAGTTTCCAGTGGTATCTATTTCTATAAGATGAAATCGGGAACTTATACAAAGACAAGAAAGATGATTCTTATTAAATAGTTGATACTAGTATCAGGCAAGAAACTAACTTCTTGCCTGAACTTTTCTCATAATATATAATGAAAAATATAGACTAAATTTAACTCACTAATTTTGTTAGGGTATGTCACAAAAAACTAATACTAATATACCTTTAGCCGAGAGGATGAGACCGACAGAGCTTGATGAAATTAAGGGACAGAATAAAGTTTTAGACAAGGGTTCCTTACTTCGTCAAATGCTTGATTCAGGAAAGTACAGTTCTTTTATACTTTGGGGACCACCCGGTTGTGGAAAAACTACAATAGCAAAGTTTGTTGAGAAAAGCTGTAATCAAGATTTTATATATTTCAGTGCGGTACTATCCGGTATTAAAGAAGTAAAACAAGTAATGCAAGAAGCTGATTATCACTTCAAAGTTCATAAAACAAACACAATTTTGTTTATTGACGAGATACATAGATTTAATAAATCTCAACAAGATGCCTTTCTTCCTTTCGTTGAATCAGGAGCAATAATTCTGATAGGAGCAACAACAGAGAACCCTTCATTCGAAATAATTCCTGCACTTCTATCAAGATGCCATGTATTCGTACTGGAAATACATACAGTTGAGAGTCTTTCCCAAATAATTAAGCAAGCATTGAAGAAACTTAAGTTAGATGTTCCTGAAGATATTGTAGCATATCTAGCTGATGTTAGTGAGGGAGATGGCAGACAAGTAATGAACTATCTGGATGCTATAATTCCATATCTAAGAAGTGATGAAAAACCTGAATTGTCACTTATTAGCAAGATACTAACTCGCAAAGCCATGTTTTATGATAAAAACAAAGAGGAACATTATAACCTAATATCCGCTTTGCATAAATCTCTAAGAGGAAGTGATGCTCAAGCCGGGATATATTGGCTAGCAAGAATGCTGGAAGCAGGTGAAGATCCGATGTATATAGTGCGAAGGCTAATCCGATTTGCTTCTGAAGATGTGGGATTGGCTGACCCTAATGCTTTGGTGCAAGCAATTGCAGTTAAAGATACTATCAAGATGCTAGGGATGCCTGAATCTAATGTTGCCTTGACTCAGTTGGTTGTTTATCTTGCAACAGCTCCTAAAAGCAATGCTTGTTATATGGCCTACAAAGAGGCTTCTGCTTTAGCTGTTAAAACAAGTACTATGGGAGTTCCCTTGCATCTGAGAAATGCTCCCACGAAACTTATGAAAGATCTCGGATATAGTAAAGATTACAAATACTCCCATGCTTATAAAAATGCCTATAATTATCAAAAATGTTTTCCAGATCAGATGGAAGAGCAGGAGTTTTACACTCCCTCGGAATTCGGGTTTGAAAAAGAGATTAACAAACGTCTGAAATGGTGGAGTAAATTAAAAAAGGAGCAAAGTTAGTTAAGTATTCGGAGGTATAATGCTTGGCAGAGCTATTTCATATTCTACAATAGGGATTGATGCAATAAGGATAACAATTGAGAGTGATTCCAGATTGGGTGCGGGAATGTTCTCAATCGTGGGTATGGCAACAAATAGTGTAAAAGAGAGTAAGGATAGAGTGTGTGCTGCAATAAGAAACAGTAGCTGGAGAGTACCTAATCTAAGATATACTATCAATCTTGCACCAGCAGATGTAAAAAAAGACGGTTCGTCTCTTGATTTGCCAATAGCTATCTCACTATTAATTACTCTTAAGATAATAAAACCTCAAAGAATTAATGAATATGCATTGATTGGAGAGCTATCACTGGATGGTTCATTAAGACCTGTAAAAGGCGTTTTACCAATAGCTGTAAAAGCTGCTGAAGAGAACCTGAAAGGATTGATTTTACCTTCTGAAAATGCAAAAGAAGCTTCTATTGTTGAAGGGTTGGAAGTGTATCCTGTAGATTCTCTTATGGAAGCTGTTCAATTTCTGGAAGGAAGCATTAAGATAGACCCGTATGTAATTGATAAAGATAAACTTTTTGGTAGCCTAAACAGCTTTGATGTAGATATGTATGATGTTAAGGGGCAATACTTCTCTAAAAGAGCTTTGGAAGTTGCGGCTGCAGGTGGGCATAACTTGATTATGATAGGACCTCCAGGCTCAGGGAAAACTATGCTTGCTCGCAGATTACCAACTATATTGCCTGATTTAACTCTGGAAGAAGCTATTGAAACAACCAAGATACATTCGGTGTCGGGATTATCATCAAAGATGCATGAGGGAATAGTCTCATCCAGACCTTTTAGATCTCCTCATCATACTGTAAGTGACATTGCACTAATAGGGGGCGGTACTTTTCCAAAACCTGGAGAGGTTTCTCTTGCTCATAACGGAGTTCTCTTCCTGGATGAGCTTCCAGAATTCAAGAAAAATGCTCTTGAAGTACTAAGACAACCACTTGAAGACGGAATTGTTTCAATATCAAGAGCAGCTCAGAGCCTTGCTTTCCCTGCTCAATTCATGCTTATAGCTTCAATGAATCCCTGTCCTTGCGGATATTATGGATGCTCAATACCAGGACATACCTGTAACTGCTCGTTTACTATGATTTCGCGATACAGATCAAGAATCTCAGGACCTCTTTTAGATAGAATAGACATTCATATCGAGGTTCCTGCAGTAAGCTATCAAGAACTTAAATCAAAACCGGCAGGCGAGAGTTCATCAGAGATTCGTAAACGTGTGAACAAAGCTAGATTAATACAACTAAATAGATTTAAAGACGATAACATATTCTGTAATTCTCAGATGACTTCAAAGATGTTAAGAAAATATTGTATACTGAATGAAGATTGTCATAATTTAATAAAAAAAGCTATTGACCATTCAGGTTTTTCTGCAAGAGTGTACGATAGAATACTGAAAGTAGCTAGAACAATTGCTGATTTAAACGGTGAAAAGGAGATCAAACCTGAATATATTAGTGAGGCTATTCAGTATAGAACTCTTGATAAAAAATACTGGAGTTAATACTAATGATATTACCTAAGCCATTAGATGAATATAAGTCTATAGTCTTTTTCACAGGAGCAGGAATGTCTGCTGAATCAGGAGTCTTTACTTATAGAGGTAAGGGAGGACTCTGGCATGAATATAACTGGCAGGAGTATGCATGTCAAAGAGCTTATGATAAAGATCCTATAAAAGTATTAAAGTTTCACGAGATGCGTAGAGGTCTAATATTTGATTGTTTACCCCATGAAGGGCACAAGATAATTCATGAATTGGAACAAAAATATAATGTAACGATTATTACTCAGAATATTGATGGAATGCATCAGAAAGCGGAAAGTGAGAATGTGATAGAACTTCATGGTAGTCATTGGAGACTAAGGTGTCCCAGACACGGAATCATTCACGATAAAGAGAATAGTAACTATAAAAGTTATAAATGTGAGAAATGCGGTTCTTTCTTACGACCCGATATAATCTGGTTTGAGGACTGTTTAAATGAAAATGTCATTGATAAAGCTATAGAAACGGTTTTAAAAGCTGAACTGTTTGTAAGTATAGGCACTTCTGCTGTTGTTTGGCCTGCGGCAGGTTTACCGAGATATGCAAAACAAAATAGTGCCTATTGTATAGAGATAAATCCTGAGAAAACGGAGATGTCTTCTCTCTATGATTATCATCTCAGAGTTAACGCATCAGAAGGATTAAGAACTTTATTTTCAGATTAGAAAGGGGACAATATGAGAAATAAGATATTACTACTATTGTTTATTTTTACCGTAACAATACTACTAAATGCAGAATATATAGAGATTGGAACAGAAGAATTAACGACTTATGATACACCTGTCTGTGGAGTATATGATTTCGGATGGTCTGAATCATTATATAGACAACATGAGATAGGTGAATCAAAAGTCATTTATCAATTAGCATATAATGTTAGTAACAATCCAAGCTATTATACTTTACATAATCAGAAGATATATCTAAAAAACTATCCGGATACTTTGATTACACAAAGTTTGTATTCTTTTCCTGAAAGTAATGGTTACCAGTTAGTGTTCAATGGAGACATTACTTTTAACGGGAATTGGAACACGATTACATTGGATAACCCATTTACTTATGATGGAGTAAACTCACTTAATATTGTGTGGATTAATAATGACGGAGCATTCAACTCTGGATGTCCTGAATTCTATCATTATAACACATATTATAATCCTAGAATAAAATATGCAAATAGTGATAATGCTTTCCCTTATGGTAACGGAAATATTCTAAACTGGGTTCCATGCATTAGGTTGTATTATTACGACTCATCAGCTCCCGTTGTCCCATTCGATATATATCCTATGGCTGGTCAATCTGAAGTTCCTGCAACTTCTGGTCTTTACTGGCAGAATGGTGTTTCAACAGATACAAATATTGTCTATTTTGGTGATTCTGAAGAAGATTTAGATATCATATATACAGGTCCTGCAAAGGAAGAAGTAACAAACTATGAACTTTCTGGTATGCTGGAACAAGGTGAAACATATTTTTGGAAAGTAGATGCAGAAAACGAACATGGAGCTACTACATCAGGAGTTAAATCATTTACTACCGAAAATACCGAGTTTTCTAATCAGATTGGCATTGGGACTTCGGTATTAGGTGGATTACCTTGGGATCCTGTTAATCGCTATAGTTATACTCAATCATTATATAGAAACAATGAGATAGCATTTGGGGACGTTATTAAAGGTTTGTCATACTTCTGGACAGGTTACTCGGTTTTTTCTAATCATATAAGAATATATATGGGTAACACAACTGAAAGTAGCTTCACTAATAACAACTCTTGGTTACTTGAGGATGAACTTACTCTTGTGTTTGATGGTATTGTGAGTAATGTTGATTCACATACTTGGCTAAGAATAGATTTGGATGAACCATTTGTCTTACAACATGACAAGAGCCTAGTCATAGCTTGTCTTGAAGATACTAACCTTTCAGAAACCAATGCAGATAATTTTAGATGTACTCCTACAGCTTCGTCAAGAAGTCTATATTTTTCTTCTGACTCGGTAGTGCCTTCAATTGCTACCCCTCCGGCAGGTGATACAAGGTATTTCCTCCCTAACACTAAGATTCATTTCTTAGATTCTGAAACAGTTAATTATTTGGACGATGGTTTTGAGGACAACAATAGTTTTGATCATAAATTCACTCCTTGGCTAAGTTTGGATTTAGACCAGTCAGAAACTCTTTCTTATTCAGAATCTACCTTCCCCGGTGATACTGACCCTAAGGGATTCATTGTTCTGGATCCTTATGAAATTGATCCGATTGTTGGAGGAACAAATCCTCATAATGGTACTAAAATGGTTGCTTCATTGCCAAGTGTTAATGGGAATACTGATGACTGGTTAATATCTCCTCTATTTGATACACCGCTTCATTACATAGGTGATTTGGACTCTCTATTAGTTACCTTTTATGCTAAAAGCCATATTTTGTCGGGAGAAGAAGTTGCTGTTATGAATATTAAATACTCTGATGGCAGTGCTAATCCTAATGAATTTGTTTATGTTCAGGAATACCCTTCCTCCATTCAAGTAAGAACTGATTGGACTGAATATAGGGTAGCTATTCCCATTCCTGATTCTGAGCAGATTCGATTAGCTATTCAATCTATAACAATCGGTAATTCAATACTATATATAGATGACGTTTATGCATTTATATCGCTGATTAGTGTACCCAACAATGATGAAAATAACCCTGAGATTACAAATAATCTCAGAATTTCAAACTATCCCAATCCGTTTAATCCTTCTACAACATTGAGTTTCACAATAAAGGAAAGCAATGATGTGAAAATCTCAATCTTCAACATTTTAGGACAAGAAATTGATGTTGTTACCGATAAGTTCTTTTCAGCTGGCACCCATTTAATTACCTGGAATGGAGTAAACAGTGATAAGCAACCGGTTTCTTCCGGTGTTTATTTCTATCGAATAGAATCAGGTAAAAATGTAGCTACAGGTAAAATGGTTCTGCTTAAATAATTGCTAATAAGTTAGCATTAAAACTGTCTCTTGTTGTAAATGAGAGACAGTTTTTCATTGCTGTTCCTTGCACACATGATAAAAGTGGGATAGCAATTTTTATTGACAATCATAGAGATACTTATATTATAAATATTCATTACATTATACATAATGGAGAAGTTATGAACTTTCAAGATATAATTCTTACTTTGCAGAAATTTTGGGCAAAACAAGGTTGCAATATTATTCAGCCTTATGATATGGAGATGGGGGCAGGAACGTTTCATCAAGCTACTTTTTTCGGAGCATTGGGAAGTACCCATACCGCAGTAGCTTATGCTCAACCATGCAGACGTCCGAAAGACGGAAGATACGGGGAAAACCCCAATCGTTTTCAGCATTACTACCAATTCCAAGCCGTTATTAAGCCGTCACCTGAGAACATCCAAGAGCTTTATATTCAAAGTTTAAAGGCAATTGGTGTTGAGATAGAGAAACACGATATTCGCTTCGTGGAAGATGACTGGGAATCTCCAACTCTTGGTGCTTGGGGACTTGGTTGGGAAGTTTGGTTGGATGGTATGGAGATTTCGCAGTTTACTTATTTTCAGCAAGTAGGTGGTGTAGATGTTTCTCCGATAGCTGTGGAGCTTACTTATGGACTTGAAAGACTTGCAATGTATATCCAAAATGTGGATGATTACAGAAAACTAAAATGGAATGATACAACTCTTTATAGTGATATATTCTACCATAAGGAAGTTGAATTCTCTAAGTTTAATTTTGAATTGGCTGACGTTAAATCTCTTTTCGCAAACTTTGAAGATTACGAGAAGCAATGTCACGCACTTATCAAACAATATGTAGTTTATCCCGCTTACGACTATTTACTAAAAAGCTCCCACACATTCAATCTTTTGGATGCAAGAGGGGTTATAAGTGTAACAGAAAGGGCCGCGTATATAGGTCGAATCAGAGCTATGGCTAAATTATGTGCTGAGCTCTATACAAAGAAATATGAAACCGTAGAGGAGTAGATAAAATGATTGAGAAGTACAGACAGTTTTGGATAGGAATATCTAAAGAATTTGAAGCTATTCTCGGAGATAATCTTATTCAAGCCGGTATCTACAACAGACACCTGGATATGGGACATTTCTTCCTTATTGTTGAGAATGAGAATGTTGCTGCATTAGTAGAACTACGCCCTTTACTGAAAAAGATTAAAGCCAAGAAGATGCCTTTTCCGCTTATTATAAGCCGAGAATATATCCTAACTTCCCTAGATAGTTTCCCTCTTGAATTTCTCAATATCAAGTATTACTACGAATCTACCTATTCAAAAATGGATATTTTTAAGTCTCTGGAGTTCAATCCTAAAGATGTCAGATTACAAATGGAAAGAGAAGTTAAAGGTAAAGTTCTTCTCACAAGACAATATTTACTAGAGAGTCTTGGCAATATGAAAGTAATAAGTGAGCTTATACAAGTCTCACTGCTAGCTTTGATTCCCGTATTTAAAGGTATTCTTATTCTTGAGAACGAAGAGATTCCTAAAACAGAGTATGAACTTTTGGAAAAAACAGATGAAGTGACACAAGTTGTTCTCGATAGCTTTAGAAAAGCTATTACCTTAAGAACCGAGAAATTACCAAGGGATAAAGTTGTAGAGTTCTTTCAGAATTATATAAATCAGATGATATTGCTCATGAACCTGATTGAAAACTGGGAAGTATAGGAATGCATAAAGCAACTTTCATTTTCGATTATTCTACTCCATTAGTTTGTACCGCTATCCATAATGGGCATTATCTAAGAGATGAAATTGCTGAGAAAATGATTCTTTCGAAAGCCGATAGATTAAGAGAAGAAGATCCTTTGACGGGATTCTTTACTGAGTTTGCTAAAAACAGGATAGTCGTTAATACAAGTAGATTTGAAGTAGATTTAAACAGACCTAGAACAAGATCTGTTTACCAGAATCCGGAAGATTGCTGGGGACTTAAGCTAAGAGACGTTCCACTTATTGAAACAGAAATAGAAAACTCTTTGAATGAATATGATGATTTCTATCGTCGTGTTAAGCTTCATCTGGACGAGCTTATAAATATTTACGGAAGGATTATTGTCTTGGATATACATTCCTATAATCATCACAGATTAGGACCTGATGCTGAATATGATGACCCTAAATATAATCCCGAGATAATTCTCGGAACAAATAATATGCCGGAAAATAATCTATCAATTGTTGAAAAACTCAGAGATAATATCTGTGATATTGATTACAATGGCAGATCAATTGATTGTAGAATTAATGTAAAATTTCCAGGAGGACATTTTCCGAGATGGATACATCATGTTTACGGCGAGAAAGCAATTGCTATCGCTTTGGAGTTTAAAAAAACATTTATGGATGAGTGGAGTGGGATAGCAGATAGTATTCACATGCAAGAGCTGAGAAATATACTAATTAAAGGTCTTAATCTCACACTTTCAAGTTAACTTGTTAATATTAAGCTTATTTAGGTAAACTTTGACTAACATAAAAGTATTGCCAAAATAACAAACAAATTTATTCTATAAATTTATAGTATCCGGAGGTAAATATGAAAAGAATTTTGTCTATATTTGTATTGATTCTAACTCTCCTTGCTGCAATTTCATGTTCGAATAATAATGATGATGTAGATACTAACTCAGATTCAAGTTTCGAGACTTTAACTGTAGCAGAGGATTTTAACTTCTCTACCTTGCATGATGTAGAGGTTGAAATTAATGTATTAAACGGAAATAATCAAGGCATTCCAAATATTAGCTTTGATTTCTATTCCGCAGATCCAAATGACGGTGGAAGATACCTTTATAGTGGAGCTACTGGAAGTAATGGTAGCTTACATACACTTGTTACTCTACCAACAGCTTTGACTTCCGTTTATTTAGTCGGTTACATGGATTCAAAGGAACTTCCGATTGAATCTGGATTAGTTTCTTATACGTTCGGTGCGAAAGCTGAGATTAGTAAAGAAGCTGTAACTCCTCCCAAATCTACACTCAGTTATGTATTACCATATAATTACAACGGTGCACCTATCGGAATGGATTTTGATGTTCTTGAACAAGGCTTCTTGGAAAAAGTTAATGCTACATTACCGGAAGGCAAACCTTTACAAGATTATCACCCGGACTATTTGAGCCCTGATAATCAGTTGAATGTTGTACTTATTGACCAACCTGCTGATTTATGGGTTACCTTTGTGCATGAAGGTGCAGGTAATAAAAACAGTTTAGGTTACTACACATATCAGGCAGATAATCCACCAACATCGGTAGCGGATATCGATTCAATTAAAGTGATTTTCCCTAATGTTTCAATGTGGGGTAGTGGTGGAGATTTAACTCCCGGTGATAAAGTATACTTAGGACAATTTGATGAAGGCACTGTTATCGCTTGGGTACTAATGAGTAACGGTTGGAGATACAACCAAGCGAATATTACTGAAGATACTTGGTATTCAAATTATGAGCTAAATCATAATTCAATTCAACAGAGTATTCTCGTTTATGACGGCGAATATGAGAAATTATTGTTTGCTTTTGAAGACTTAGAAGTTCCATTTGGAGACAATGACTACAACGATGCAGTATTCTATGCAACAGCTAATCCGATAGAATCAGTAGAAATTATTGATATTCCTCCTATTGACGAACCTGAAGATAGAGATGGTGATGATGTATCTGATGTTTTTGACGATTTCCCGGATGATCCGACAAAAGCCTTTGAAACAAATGACCATACTTTCTCAACACTAGCGTATGAAGACTTGTGGCCAAATATGGGTGACTATGATTTTAATGATATGGTAATTGATTATAACTTCTTCTACCATACTCTTCCAGGCAATACGATTTCTCATTTGATAGCAGAATTTAAACTTATGGCAATTGGTGCAAGATATCAGAATGGTTTTGCAGTTCAATTCCCATTCAGCTCTGACTTGATTGAGAGTATCACCGTAATAGATGGTTCAGACACTCTAACATATTCAGATATTGTTTCCAACGCTAACTTCGTACCTCAATTAGAAAGCGGAAGTAAAGCTACTATAGTTTTTGTTCACAACTCTAATGATCTAATGCCAAATAATGGAGCTAATTTCATTAATACGGAATATGGTGCAAGTTATGTAACCCCTGCCGAATTTGCTGTAGATATTAAGTTCAATACATATATAACAAATTCAGGAGCCTGGCAATGGCAACAGCCATTCAATCCATTCATATTCATAGATAGAAATAGAAGTAAGGAAGTTCATCTTCCTGATATGCCTCCAACAGATCAGGCAGATTTGAGCTTGTTTAATACCGGAGATGATAATTCGGTCATACCTGCAAGCAGATACTATAGAACTGCTAATAACCTTCCTTGGGCGATCAATATTGCTAGCAGTTGGGATCACCCATATGAGAGAAAGCAGGTAACTGAAGCATATCTTAAATTCAAACCTTGGGCAGAAAGCTCAGGTGCTGTTTATCCTGCTTGGTATTCAGACGAAGAAGGATATAGAGACAATACTAAAATCTACATGATACCATAGTCTAAGGGACAAAATATTCAAGGGTAGATGTGATAATGCATCTACCCTTTTTAAATTATCTAGAGTTTCCATAATAATATAGATTTGCCTTAACAATTAATTTACAAACAGCTAATTACCTATCACAAGCTTAATTGTTAAGACCGTTTGATTCTTGTTAACAATTTCAATTGACAGTATTCTTCTACTAAACACAGGCTAAATGTTACGCATTTCTAAGTTAGCGTACTAAAGAGTTAATAGGAGAAGTAATGGGCGGAATAGTATTTTTTAAGACTACAATGTTCGAAGTCTTAAGAAATTTTTACCTTATAACTTTAGGCTGTACTGTCTGGTTGGAACAAGAGGACATTTGCATAGTTAGACATGGAAACCTACTATTGGGAATATGTAAAAGTGATAAGTCTGATTTGGATATGCTAATAACATTCTTTTACACATCAAGGGAGGAAGTTGAACAAATGGCTTCTAAACTTGAACCTATAAACACACCACATTATAATCCAAATTATAACATCTATCATTTCTATAGCTATGACCCTGAGGGTAGAAAAATTGAATTCCAAACATTTAAACACCCTATAAACTCTTATTATAATGGAACTGATTTGCTGAAACAGCGAAGAAGTTATCGTAGTTTTACCGGTGCTTCTGTTTCAGAAGAAGTATTGAATAATGTTTTTGAAGAATGTCGCTATTCGCCTACAAGTAGAAATAGTGAATCTTTCTACTACATTGTAGTTAGAAATAAGTCGATTATTAAAGAACTCTCTATGATTAGGGAATCTGCTTCAGGTCCATTAGGAAAGTCAGATATAGTGATTGCTACATGTGTTAATCCGGATAAAACTAAAAGAATTAAATCTGATGCGATTATTGCCGGTAGCTATCTTCTTCTTGCTCTTGAAAATAATGGATTAGGTGGTTGTTGGATCACTGATATGGATAGAGATGAGGTTAAATCTCTTCTAGGGATTCCTGAAACTCACTATATCTCAATGCTCACTCCCGTAGGTTATCCGACTAAGCTACTACCCCTGCCTGAGCGAAGAAAGATTTCAGAATTTGTGAGTTATGTTGATTGAATATAGTCGTTTGTGAAAAAGCTAGTTGCACACAGCATATATTATTGAATGGTAAAGATTTATGCTTAACTAAAATTTAACCGTGTATAGCTCTATTTTGCTTGACATGAGACTTTTCAAGAGTTTAGTTCAATCAAGTAAGTGTGTAATACACCCTTGCTTGGTAAGTAATGTAGAGTCTGCTTTGTAAAAAGCACACATTAATATCGATAATTTATCAACCGTATTCTCGGTTTTAATCATGTAATAAATAATCACTAAAAAAGGAGAGGAGCAAAAAAGATGAAGAGAATATTTCTTTCTTTTGCAATCCTTGTATTCAGTTTAGTTTTGTTTGCAGACTTCACTGAAAACTTTGACGCATGGTCTGATGGCTCTTATGCCGGTGTTGTGGAATACACACATGATGGCATAGGAACATGGGAAAACAACAATGCAATGGTTCATGAAACCTATGCTCGTTCCGGAAAAGCAGTCAGATTTAATGATGACTCAAGTACAATTATGGAATACCTTCTGTTTAAAGGTTTAGACGGAAATGGTAAAGACGGTGGTCTCGGTACTATCTCTTTCTGGTATAGACATTGGGATGGAAACGTTCCAAGTGAACCTATTGAGTTTATTGTAGAATACCAGGTTGGAAGCACTTCAGGAGAATGGACAGCGATCGGTTCTTCAGTTAATGTTACTTCCACTACTTATACCGAGTATTCGGAAACAGTTAATCTACCCGGTGACGATATATTCTTCAGAATTAGAAATATCGAAGACAAAGAACGTCTATTAATCGATGATTTGACAGTAACCGACTACAGTGGTGGTGCAGTTACTACTCCAATTATCTCAGGTATATCTAATACTCCCGATACTCCTTCACCAAGTGAGGATTGTGTAATCAGTGCTACTATTACCGATGACGGTTCTATCACATCAGCAGAGATTAATTGGGGACTTACATCCGGTTCACTTACAAACACAGTATCAATGTCACTTGATTCAGGTGATATTTACACAGGCACTATTCCTGCTCAAGCTGATGGTGCTACAGTTTATTATACTGTATCTGCAACTGATAACGATACTAATACAGAAACAAGCGACGAGAGAAGTTACAATGTTGTACTTCCGATAGTATCTACACCTTACTTTACTCCTGACGGTGGTATCTATTCAGAAACACAGTCAGTTGAGATATTCTGTTCTACAGTAGGAGCTTCAATCTACTATACAATAGATGGTTCAGAACCTACAGAAGCTTCAACACTTTATTCGACAGCAATATCAATCAGTGAAACTACAACAGTAAAAGCTAAAGCTTACTTGGTAGGATATGGACCAAGTTCAGTTTCAGAATCAACCTATGACTTCTCAGTAGCAGAACCGGCTAATATCTACATTAGTGAGTATATTGAGGGTTCATCAAACAATAAAGCTATAGAAATCTACAATGCAGGTGACAATGATGTTAACCTTGGATTTGTTGAATTCTGGCGTATCTCAAACGGTGGAGACTGGGCAGAGGGAGCAACTAATGCAGTTACTTTATCCGGAACCTTAGCACCGGGAGAAGTTTATGTAATATGTAACTCAAGTGCAATCGCAGAGATTCAAGCACTTTCAGACTTAGTAGGAACCACAGTCTGCTACTTCAACGGTGATGACGCTATGGGTCTAGCTTACAATGGAACCCTTGTTGACGTTGTCGGAGCGGAAGGAGCAGATCCAGGTACAGGTTGGGATGTAGCCGGAGAAACAGCTGCAACAGTAGACCATACCCTTATTCGTAAGACAACAGGTTTTGCCACTACCGATTGGTTAACATCAGCAGGAACTAGTGCAACCGATTCACAGTGGATTGTTAGTACTATCAATGATTACTCTAATCTTGGTAGTCCAACACCTCCTCCTGCAGCAAATCCAGCTCCAGTAATTACTAATGTTGCTAATACTCCTGAAGTTCCGGCAGCTACAGAAGTAATAACTGTTACAGCAGATATTACAGATGATGATGGCATTGCTTCCGCTACATTGAACTGGGGTCTTGCCTCAGATGCGATGACCAACAATGTTGCAATGACACTAAACAGAGCTACTTATACAGCTGAAATCCCTGCTCAAGCAGGTGGCTCAACAGTATATTACGAAATAGTAGCGGTTGATGCAAACTTGGAACCTGCAACTACTACAAGCTCAACCTATAACTACAGCATAATCAGTACTGTTAATGTTTCTGATATTGCTACACTTAGAGCTGGTACAACAGACGGAACAGTCTATTGTCTCACAGAAGAAGCAATTCTTACATATCAGCAAACATATCGTAATCAGAAGTATGTCCAAGATGCCACAGGTGGTATTCTTATTGATGATAATAGTGGTTTTGTAACAACTGCTTATAATGTTAATGATGGTATTACTGGACTTCGCGGTACACTTAGCGAGTACGGTGGAATGCTTCAATTTAGTCCTGTATCTGATCCGGGTGTAGCCACATCAACAAGTAACACAATCACCCCTGCTATAGTGACTATTTCAGACCTTACAGCAGGTTTTGAAACTTATGAAGCACAAGTAGTAACAGTAAACGATGTATCATTTGTAGAGACAGGTAACTTTGCAAATGGTGTAGTTTATACACTTACAGATGGTACTAACAATTACAACTTCCGCACAACATTCTACGATGTAGACTATATTGGAACAGTAATCCCTTCAGGAGCAGTTACATTATCAGGTATAATGAACTCTCGTACTGATGGTGAATATATCTCAGCTAGAGATGCTGCTGATATAGTGACATCTACAGTTCCGGTTGTTGCAACACCAACCTTTACCCCTGAAGCGGGTACTTATGCAGATACACAGAGTGTACAGATTCTTTGTGATACAGTTGATGCACTAATATATTATACAACTGATGGAACAGATCCTGATGAAGCTTCAACTCTTTATACCGGAGCAATCAGTATTAGCGAAACAACTACTGTTAAAGCAAGAGCTTATAAAGTAGATTATACAGAAAGTATTGTTGCAGAAGCAATTTATACAATAGAAGAAATTAATGTGCCGAATATCTTCATTAGTGAATATCTTGAAGGTTCTTCCAACAATAAAGCATTCGAAATCTATAATGCTGATACAGTGCCGGTAGACTTATCTATGGTACAAGTTTGGCGAATTTCAAATGGTGGTGATTGGGTAGAAGGTGCAACTAATGCAACAACTTTAACCGGAACATTGAATCCAGGAGAAGTATGGGTTAATGTTAATTCTAGTGCTATTCCAGAAATCCAAGCTTTAGCTGATTCTGTAGGCTCATCAATAACTTACTTCAATGGCGATGATGCAATGGGATTAGCTTACAATGGCATACTTATTGATGTTGTTGGTACTGAAGGTGTTGATCCTGGAAATGGTTGGGCTGTTGCTGGTATCGCTGATGCTACAGCAAATCACACTCTTATTAGAAAATCTACAGTAACTGAAGGAACTACAGATTGGACTCTTTCTGCGGGTACTGACTTATCCGATTCACAATGGATAGTTCTTGGAGAAGATGACTACAGTAACTTAGGTCAAACAACTGCAAACTTCAATGAATTACCAGTTATAACAAACATCTTAGTTAATCCTGCAGCTCCTGAAGTTGGTATGAATGTTACTATTACTGCTGATGTTACTGACGATAGTGCCGTTTCAAACGTAGAACTCAAATATGGAACAGCATCAGGTGTTTATGGAACAACAGTTTCAATGAATACTCGTTCAACCTATAGTGCTACATTATCAGGTTTAGTAGCAGGTACATATTACTTCGTTGTTGAGGCAACAGATGATGATACTGCAATAACCACTTCTAGCGAGCAAAGTTTCACAATTACAGAACCAACTCCAACAGAAGGTATAATTGTAAGTACTAATGAATTGAGTTTCGAAGCTGAAGTTGGATCCACTTCTGCTTCTCAAGAATATACCTTACAAGGTGTCGATCTTGTAGATGTTATCAATATAGAAGTATCAGGACCTTTCGAAGTATCAGATAATGCTTTGAGCTGGGATACGGAAATATATGACCTTGATCCTGATTTTGACGGAACAATCTGGGTTAGATACACAGCAACAGTGTCGGGTGAGGAAACAGGAACTATTACTCACATGTCTGATGGCTTTGATAATGTTGTAATAAATCTTACAGGAACAGGTTCACTTCCATTAGTAGATATTTTCAATGAAGACTTTGAAGCTACAACTCTTGGAAATTGGACTCCATATTCAGTAGTAGGTGACCAATACTGGTATACTACTTCATACAGTGAAAACTATTACGCTTATATTAATGGCTACTCAGGTGTAGCTACTAATAATGAAGACTGGTTAATCTCACCACAAGTTAATTTTAATGCTTATGATAATGAGCAATTCTCATTTGATTCAGCATATAATTATTCCGGTCCTGCAATTGAAGTATATGTCTCTACTGATTATATAGATGATCCGACCACTGCTAACTGGACAATGCTTAACCCTGTTCTTTCTACTGGTGGTTTTGCTTGGGCTAATTCTGGTATAATTGATCTTTCAGGATATGTAGGATCAGGTAGAATTGCTTTCAAATATACCTCTAATCCTACAGATGGAGCTGCAGCCTGGGAAGTTGATAATATCCTGCTTCAAGGTACAGTAATTGAAGGTGTAAATATAGCTCCTGCAATCACAAATGTAATTTCAACACCCGATATTCCAACTTCAACAGACATAGTAACAGTTACTGCTGACATCACTGATGATGATGGTATTGCTTCTGCTACATTGTACTGGGGAGTTGCTTCTGATGCACTTACAAACAGTGTGAATATGAGTCTCAACAGAGCTACTTATACAGCAAACATTCCTGCTCAAGCAGGTGGCACAGTAGTATACTACAAAGTAAGTGCAACAGATTCAAATGTAGGTCCAATGACAGGAGAAAGCTCAGTAAATAATTATTCAGTAATGACTGAAGTTACCAATATTGCTGCTTTGAGAGCCGGTTCTGCAGATGGAACATATTACTGTCTTACCGGTGAAGTTGTAATAACATTCCAGCAATCTTATCGTAACCAGAAATATATTCAGGATGCTACAGGAGCAATTCTGATAGATGATAGTACAGGGAATATTACAACTATTTATAACTTGTATGATGGAATAACAGGTATATGTGGAACTCTTAGTCCTTATGGTGGAATGTTACAGTTTGTTCCTTCTAATGACCCTGGAGTTGCAACATCAACAGGTAACACAGTAACTCCGGTAGTGCTTACTCTTTCAGACCTCTCAACTAGCTTTGAAAGCTATGAAGCTCAAGTAGTAACAGTGAACAATGTTTCATTTGTAGAAACAGGTTCATTTGCTAACGGAACAGTTTACACATTATCTGATGGAGTTGACAGCTATAATTTCCGTTCAACATTCTATGATGTTGATTATATAGGAACAGCTATTCCAACACAACCGGTTAATGTTACCGGAATTCTTAACTCTCGCTCAGAGGGTGAATTCTTTACATCAAGATTCCTTACTGATTTAGATGTTATAACTACTGTTGTAGCCACACCTACATTCAGTCCGGGAACAGGTACCTATTCCGAAACTCAAAGTGTTGAGATACTCTGCGATACTGCAGAGGCATCAATTTATTATACTACAGATGGTACAGACCCTGATGAAACATCAACACTTTATACTATTGCAATAAATGTCAGTGAAACAACAACACTCAAAGCAAAAGCATATAAAGTAGGTTTCACTCCAAGTAATATTGGTGAAGCCGTTTACACAATTGTAGAACCTACCGAAGTTAATATCTATATCAGCGAATACATAGAGGGCTCATCTAACAATAAAGCTATAGAGATATATAATGCAGGTGCAGATCCGGTAGATTTAAGTCTTGTTGAATTCTGGCGAATCTCCAATGGTGGTGATTGGGTAGAAGGAGAAACAAATGCAGTTGCCTTATCAGGTACACTTGCAGCAGGAGATGTTTATGTCGTATGTAACTCAAGTGCTATTGCTGAAATTCAAGCAGTTGCTGATTTAGTAGGAACAACTATTTGTTATTTCAACGGTGATGATGCAATGGGTTTAGCATATAATGGTGTTCTTATCGATGTTGTAGGTACAGAAGGTGCAGATCCCGGAACAGGATGGGATGTTGCTGATGTTACCAATGCTACAGTTGACCATACTTTGATAAGAAAAGAAACCGTTACTGGAGCAACAACCGACTGGACAACCTCTGCTGGAACAGATGCTTCCAATTCTCAGTGGATTGTTAATGATATTGATGATTACTCTAACTTAGGTTATCCAACCGGTCAGGGAGGAGTTGTTACTCCTGATGTTGTAGTTAATCTTGCTATTGCTCATTCTGAAAATGGAAGGGTACTAACTTGGGATACTGCTACTAATGCAACTACATACAAAGTATATTCATCATCAAATCCATTTGCAGATTTAAATCTTTGGGTATTAGAAACCATAGTAACAGATGCAACATGGACCGATACTGATAATGTTAATAAGAAGTTCTATCGTATAGTTTCATCAACAGATACATTACCTGTTAGAAGCAGAAGATAGATTAACAACAATTATAGTAAAAGAGTACCGATTCCTCGGTACTCTTTTTGTTTATCTAATGTTTTGTATCTATTTCATCAATATCATCTTTCTTGAGCTGGTATAACTATCTGAATGTAAACGGTATAAATAAACCCCGGAAGAAACATTGTTTCCATTCATATCTTTTCCATCCCAAGTAATGCAATGATATCCTTTCTCAACATCTCTGTCTAAAAGTGTCATAACTTTTTGCCCTCTAATATTGAAGATTTCCAATTGGATATTAGCAGTTTTCGATATAAAGAAAGTGATATTAGTTTCAGGATTGAATGGATTAGGGAAGTTGTTTAGTAGCATTAATTGCTCGCCCGTAATTACTTCCTCATTATTGTTAAGAGTAATCTCTGAGTTAGCTACAAGAAAACTATCCAACATAAACATCATTGTATTTGTTGCATTGCTAACAATGCCAATTCTTATTTGATTGCCTGCATATTCATCAAGAGAAAATGTATAACATGTCCAAGTATCAGATACTTGAATAGGAGAATCTCCATTTAACAGCTCAAAATCACTTATATTTTGAGATCCATTAGAAACACCTATACTAAACTGTTCCATACCAAACTGTGTTGTTAATGCTCTTGCCATGAAGCTTACATGGGTTGTTGAATCAGGTAAATTTATTAAAGGAGTTATTAACCAATTCTCATTATTGCTTGTTACACTACATGTACTTATTAGAAACTTATCGCCTTTATAAGCTTCTATAAAGTCAATGGGTGGGTTGGTTTCAGAAGGATTAAATACCATAAATGCTTGAGGAATACCTTCATTTTGATAGCTTATTTCATTAGAGAATGAATGAGTATTATTACCATCTACATCAATAGTAATCCATGGAGCAAATTCTATACTAAAATCATCGTATGATTCAAAATCATCACTAAAAAGAGGGGTTTGTATCTGAAACAACACAGAATCACAAGGAGCTGATTCTAAGTTTAAATATGAACTATATGCTGTTACTTTGTACTCAAATACTGTTCCGGTCTCCATATCATTAGGTGAATCAATAAACAGTGAGTCCATTAATGGGGATTCATTAATCAATTGATCATCTCTGTAAACATTAAAACCTCCAAATCCGATAAACGGCATTCCATCACCCCATTCCCAAGAGAGTTGAATTCCTTGAGATACTAAAAGAATGTCTAAATTAATAGGAGGTTCCGGTACTTCATAACTAACCTCCCAGTACTCAATAAACAGACTGTATAGTTTATCATATCCGGGAGATTCATTTTCCTCATCTATTTTTAGGTAGTAGAATCCACTATCCTCAATTCTTTCTTCTCCTATCAATGGGTTGTAATCATCAGACCATCCGTTATTATCAACGCTGACTAAATGAGATTCATCGATAATCTGGTTACTGTTTTGATAAGGACCATATAAAGTTGCTTGTAAATCTAAGGAAGAGGTATTAGTAGTTTCAGTGTGTATCGTTAAATTTCCCGGGGAAGTAAGCCAGAAGACATACCAATCGACATCATTTTCAGGTGCTATTACAGCAGTATAAGTATGATATTCAAACACATTAATCTCACTTGAATTCTCTGAAACATCGTTGTTATCCTCTTGGTAATTGTAGGATATCAAGGATGTTTGATATTGATTTAATCCATCAGAAAATGAGATAATAGCATTTCTTACTCCTGTCGAATCATGAGTGACAGTTATAGGATAGATTAATTGTCCCTCACTAGGAATTATAAAAGGATAGATGCTTTCATCAAATAGAGTAAAAGCTGTATTATCTCCACTTATCATAGGAGCAGCCTGTATTATAATGGAACTTAGTGAATAATTGTTTATATTTAGGTAGAGAGTATCTATATCTGCGTTAATCTCACAATAACCAAAATCTAATTCATTTTGATAGACGATTGGTTCTCCTGTTTCGGAAAGCAATTCAGGAGAAGGTGCATAAGATAGTGCCATAAGACTTTGAACTTCACCTCCATCACCATTGTTTCTATATTGATGACCAATAGTACCGTTGATGTTTTCAATGCCAATACAACAGTCTCCCATCATTGTAGATGAGTTGTTCCCTAAGTTTATAACATTATTATACTGTATCTTAATTCTACCTGTAGGATAAAGAATCATTTGTACATCCCATGTTTCGTCATCATCATCATAATCGTTCCAACCAGATACCGAATAAACAAAGTTTCCTTCAGAATCGTTACCATAAATACAAATAGACGGTATAAATTCAGTTTGAAGATCCATTGCACAAAGAGCTATAACATTGTTTGGAGATGTTGTTTGCGGAATACTCATATTAGTTGCAAGATAGCTTGCTGATACGGGATTTGTAAAAGAGCAATAGCCGTTAGTGCCAATGAAGATAGAATCGTACGTATTCCCAAAATAGTTAAATGAGAATCCAATGGGTACTTCAACATATCCGTCATCCGAGTCAGCGTTACCATACTCGGGAGTATTACCTGAAAGACCTAAATTTATCCATTCGAATTCGGGATGAAAAGACAGAGTGTCCGGGCCCGGAAGATTTGTTGCAAAATAGTAGCCTCCGTATAGATTGCCATCTCCACCGTAGGCCGATAGTAATAAAAATGTTACAAGAAATAAAGAAATAAGTACAAGTTTTTTCATTTTAACCTCTTAACACTTGCTAATATCCGATACTAATCTTTCAGAAATCCTATGTCAATAGAATAAACTGAACAATACCTTTAGGTTAACGAAAAACCATGCTTGTCTAATTAAAATATGTATATTCTTCAAATCCCGCTTTCTTTAGGATTGTTTTTCTTCCTCCCAGAGCGATTAAGAAGATGATGGGCATACCAAAACTTACTATGAGAAATAATATGTTTCCGACTTCAAAACCAATAGATGATTGGATTAGTAGTGTAAAAATGATCATTAAAAAAGTAAACATCCAAACGGGTATAGTATAGATTCTTAAAAAGAATGCTCCTCTCAAATGAGAATGATAAAAAAGATACATAAAGAATGCTGTAATTGCCATAGTTAGAAACATACCACCTGTTACTACCGATTGAGGATTTATAAAAAGTCGTAGTATATATGAAACAAAGTAGGTGGATGCTAAAAATATCAGATAACTTTTTCTTCCCAATGTCACTTCCAACCTAGAGCCGAAAAGAAATAGAACATATAATCCAATGATACTTTGAGAGATAGAAAAGTCAAACACAATATGTTGAAAAGAGAGCAATGGCTCTTGAAAGGAACTCCACATAATGCTTCTAGGAATAAATGAGAATATTAACGCTATACCAAGCAGAAAGGATGTAACAATAGGTATTCTAGTTAGCTTTGGAGCCCCTAGTAACCTTGGGAAGAAATACAATAATATTCTTTCAACCGGTGAATAATCTTTAATGCTTTCATATGAATTTACATGAAGCTTCTTTTTTAGATCATCTGTTACATCTTGAAGAACTTTAAGACTTTCATCAGACATGTTATCGTATTCATCAATCATTTCTCTTTCCGGTAAAGTATGATAACTTTGCTTAGGTAAGAAAACGAAATTACAAATTGCACAATATTCGATAAGTGGCTCGTTTTGAAGGCTTTTCGCCGGTTTAGCTTTCATCTGTCTAGAGCAACTAGGACAGATATTACTTGGTAAACCATGTTCCATAGTATCATTTCTTATTTCTGTAAGAATATCTACATCCTTACCACTATTCTTCATAGAACTAAGGCTAGCAAAAACCTTATCGCATCCCTCACATTCAAATATTGAATAATCTCCATCCAGCTTCTTAAGCATTTCTTCTTTACATATTGGACATTTCATAATTTCATTTTCATCAGATAAATAGAATTTCTGTCAATAAAAATGTATCCACTGATTTTTAATTCAAAGAGATTAAGATAGGAATCATAGCAAAATGAACTTAGTAGAGCTCCACATAATCATCCAAATCAAATAAATATAGATGTGGTAAACATGATTATTGTGATGAAACACAAGCATCTAAGTTGGGGGTCTAAAAAGATAATACAAGCATTAAGAAATAGGCATTCGGATATAGCATGGTCAGCTTATAGTACAGCAGGCGACTGGTTAAGAAACAGGGGTTAGTTAAAACAAGAAGAAGAAAAACAGTGGTACCACCTTACACTCAACCATTTAAGAAGTGTACTGATTCGAATAAAGTTTGGAGTATTGACTATAAAGGACAGGTTAAAACTAAAGACAATAGGTACTGCTATCCCTTAACTATTTTCGATAACTATAGCCGATTCTTACTCTGTTGCAAAGGCTTGTTAGTCCCAAAATATGAAGAAAGCATTAGACTGGACATTCCATGAGTATGGCTTACCAGAAACCATTAGATCAGATAATGGAGCCCCATTTTGTAGTGCTGGTATAACTGGTTTATCAAAGCTCTCTATTCACATTATTAAACTTAGCATCACTCCTGAGCGCATAGATAAAGGAAAACCTCAACAGAATGGAAGGCATGAAAGGATGCACAGAGCCTTTTTTAATGAGTTACACGCTTGAGCTGCAATAAACATGGTTGCATTTCTAAAAACATCTGGATTTATTCTGCTATTTGTATAGCTCTTCGAGCTGTGAGCAAGCAAGGAAGCTCTCACTACGAGAATCCACAGTGCGTTTTATGCGGAGTTTCAGACTTTTATGCTATTTTTGGGCTCTAATTATTCCCGATTTAACAACGCAGTGTGTTCCCACTGTGAAGGCAGTACCCAAGCACTGTACACCCACTGAATCACCGGGTTGACAGTGCTTTCACAGTGCGAGAGCAGTGGGAAAAATGCGAATTGTTATATCGTGCCGAATGTGTGCACTAACAGGTTTGTACTGTCCTGAATAGGTTACCCAAAACAGAACAGAAGAAATGATAAGTAAAGATGAACAAACAGAATTGATTCGCTTACGCATGGAAAATAGACGCTTTCAGCGTGCACTTGATGAAAGAGTTAGCACTTGAGACATTGATCGAGGTCTCAGGTAAGAAGCTAGGTATGGATTTAAAAAAAAAGCTTGGTTCGATAGTGCAGGAGAAATTCAAGAAAGAGCTGTTGAATGCGGACTTAAATACAGAGGATTAGGGCGTATTTGTAAAATGTACGGCTATACAAGACAAGGCTATAATAAGCATAAGAAAATACTCGAACGAGATGCTGCGAGAGACCGTGAGATAGTGAGACTTGTTGAAGAGTTCCGACGAGAACAGGAGACAACAGGCTATCGAATGATAATAAAAATGCTTGAAAAAAAAATGATCCTAACCTAAAGATAGGTAGGGATAAACTAATAGAGTTGTTACGTATGAATAACCTGTTGTTAAGACCTCCAAAGCGTTATGTAGTAACAACCAATTGGAAGCATAAATTGAAGATATATCCTAATCTTTTACCGGAAATTAGCATCCTCCAAAAAGACCAAGTTTGGGTAACTGACATTACATATAAAAAAAGAGACAGCAATACTTGCAGTCTCTTTAATATGTTAAACCGGATAAAGTTTAGTATTTACCTGCCATAATATCTTTTTCGTTGCATTTGCAAACTTTTTCAAAACGATATTTTGGAGCCCAGGTACTAGCTTTTGATTTATTAGCTGTGATTAATTTGATTCTTTTTATCTCAGTATTGCATACCGGACAGAATACTTTACCTTCTGTACTCAATTCATGA
Organism: Cloacimonadales bacterium (SeqCode); assembly: GCA_963667035.1. Lineage (GTDB taxonomy): Bacteria > Cloacimonadota > Cloacimonadia > Cloacimonadales > JAFGVF01 > Zophobacter. Next base: position 2,992,949 of record OY762964.1, on the reverse strand, counting down.
GCAAGCTTCGCAGCAAATGCTTTACCTTTAGCCATTTTATCCTCCTAGGGTCTTTTATGCACGTTCCATATACTCGCCAGTGCGAGTATCGATTTTAATCTTAGTTCCAACTTCAACAAAGAAAGGAACTATGATTCTCAGTCCTGTTTCTGTGAAAGCTACTTTTCCACTTCCGGAAGCTGTATTGCCTTTCACATTAGGTTCTGCTTCAGTAATCTCCTGAATCACAGAGATGGGTAATTCAATACCTATTATCTCATATGTCGGAGTCATTCTAACCTTTACTTCCATACCTTCCATAAGAAACTTATCAAGTTCCCCTATAGCATCATTAGGGATACTCATCTGTTCGTATGTATCAGTGTCCATGAAGTAAAAGAAATCAGTATCTTTGTATAAATATTGTTTTATTGATTTCTCAATTCTAATCTCAGTAAGTTTTTCACTTGTTCTGAAAGTGTTATCTATTACCTGACCGGTTTTACAGTTTTTAAGCTTGGTTCTGACAAAAGCAGCACCTTTTCCCGGTTTTACATGCAAGAATTCAACAATCTCAAAGAGACCGTTATTAAACTCAATTATCATTCCGTTTCTGATATCGGAAGTTGAAGCCATAATATCCTCTTATGTTTATACTTATCTTATTTATTTCGTCAATTATTCGCAGGGAATTCTGCAAGAAATTTACTGTTTAGCAAAATTTCCGAGTTCGTGAATTATGGCAAGAAGTTTTTTGTATGTAATGATTTAGATTAATGAATTTTATTATAGTCACTGTCATAATTACAATGAATTTATCACAAACTAAGTCATTCTTACCATTTTACAAAACTAATTACTAAAGAATATTCTCAAGGTTTTACCGATATCGGTGTTATCTATATATTCACCTTTGACTTTATCATTTCCTTTTATCATTTTAGTGAACAAATCAGCCTCGTTCCCTTTAGCGTAAAAAGGTACTAATGAGTTTGTATGATCACTGCTGTTGAATACAAAACCGGGTAGTTTATCTTTCCCATTATTAACAATTTCATTAAATTCAGACTTATTTTTTGACGGTGGTCCCCAAACACATCCGCATTCATGGTCGGCAGTAACGATGACCAATGTTTCATCCCAACTACTATTTTGTTCTACCCAATTGCAAACTTCCTCTATTGTCTCATTAAAGCCATTCATTTCTTCAACAAGACGTCCCGGTTGGTTATAATGACCCGAATAATCAATTGCCCCACCTTCTACCATAAGAAAGAATCCGGTCTCGTTGTTATCGAGGACATTGAGAGCAGCTTTTGTCATCTCTTTTAATGATGCTATCGTTTCATCAAAAGGTACTTCATAAGGATTAGCTTTAGTGTCTCCCAAACGTGTTTGTTGCCCATTTTTCGCTGAAGTGTTCACTCCAATAAGTCGTTTTGGAGTATTTCCTGTTCCATACTTAATAAAATCGTCTCTATTAGTGATAAATGTCCACGCATCAGGTTGTTGGTCATTATCAATGTCTTGTACACTTATATTCTCAAAGGTGGTGTTACCGGTTTTTAACCATTTCCAAAAACTTGCTGGTCCAATGTATTTACTACTTTTATCTTCTCTATACTCCGGACTTCCTCCGCTCATGATTACAGATGCTTTGGAATTCAAAACCATATTGTGAGCTATTTGGTAATAGTCTTTCCTATATTCCATACTAGTTATTACTCCGGCAGGAGTTGCATGAGAAAAAGGTACTGTTGTTACTACTCCAAGACTTCTACCGGTATCGACAACATAATCTCCAATAGGTCTTATAGCTTTTCCTTGCGGGTCAAAGTTTAACTTAGTATTATCCGTTTTTATTCCTGTAGTAATCGCTGTAATTGAAGCTGATGAATCGGTGAAACCGGACATGAGATATTCATAGCTTTCCCAAGCCTTTTCGGTGCTATAACTTCCATTAGTAGCAGACCAGGTGCTCATTGCCAGTTTAATGGGGAACTGTTGATAGATTTGTTTATTGTCTTCTCCGTAATCATAATAATTGGATATCTTAACATGATTAAACCCCATCCCGTCACCAATACATAAAATAACATTTTTAGGTTCCGAGAATAAATTTATAATCAGTAAAAGAAAAATCGGAATTATATATAATCTTTTCATTTCTCCTCCCATGAGTATCAGACACCATTAAGAAAACCGGATAACATTTTGGCAAATAATATTACTGTTAAGTATAAATTGAGTTTCAAAAAAGTATTCGGAATTATAATAGAAACTTAGTAGTTCTATGTGAAGTAATAGATAATTAGTTCAGTTAAGAGACAATATCGTGGTATTTCTCTAAACTATGGATGCACAAGTTATACTACTGTAAGGATATTATGATATAACAATGCTGTAACGATTTATTAATTTATATACCATTTTAGGATAAAATAAGGGCAATTAACAGGGAATTCACATTAGCTTAATAATTGTTTAACAATCCAACGGTATTTAAGGGCAAAAGATAGAAGGTATCAACCTAAAAATCTAAAGGAGCTAAAATGAAAAAAGCTATCTTCTTTTTATTAATGATCGCAGTATTAGCGACAACATTGTCCGCAATGGAAGAAACAAAATTAAAAATGGAATTATGGAATCGTTGGACTAATGAGTCTGTTGATGGGGAAACTACAAAGAACTATTTTGGTCTCTCAAGAGGTTATTTCCGCTTAGAGCCTAAATTTAACAGCAATATCAGTGGACGTTTCAATGTTGACTTCTTCTCGGGAAGCACAGAAGATTTCACTGACGGTGCCGGTCTTAAAATCAAATACGCTTATCTTGATTTTGCTTACCCCTGGATGCTTAAAGACAGTAAACTTACTGTTGGTTTAGCAAAAACATATTTCGGTACAATCTATTCTTATGAATATACTATGATCGATAAAGATCCTTCAGATAAGTACAAATTCTGTTCATCTGCTGACTATGGTATCGTTTATGGTGGCTACCTTCCTTCAGGTTATGGTACCTATCACGTAGGTCTCTATAATGGTGAAGGCTACAAGAAAGGTACATCTGATGATACAAACACATCAATGGCATTTGTTGGTGACTTACGTTTAACTCCATTCTCGGGAATCATGGTTGGTGGTTCATATATGATGGATAGTAAGAATGAAAAAGATACAGATGATAGAGAAGATTACTCTAAAATAGCTGTTGTAGGTAAAGTCGCTTATGGTCATATATCAGTAGATGCTCAGTATCTTATGGAGACAACTTCTTATGAAGAAGACGGGAAAGATGATAAAGATGTGACCGTGCTTTCAATTATGCCTGTAGTTAAACTTGCTTCATATCTTCCTCTAGATTTGGATCTTGTTGGACGTTATGACGAATATGATCCAAACACTGATCAAGATGATGATGGTGAGAGCACAATGATGTTCGGTTTCAACTGGAATCTTTTAAGAGATTCTAAAGCTGCTCCTGTAGTTATGGTTCAAGCTAACTACAATATCAAGTCATTTGAAGATGATACTAAAGATGACGTGAACACAATGATGGTTCAGCTTCGTTACATCTTCTCACATAAACTTAAGTAAATCCCTTCGGAGGAAAAATGAATAAAAACTTAGTAAAAGTTCTCTTGGTATGTGTAATCCTTACCCTTGTAGTATCACCTGCTTTTGCTCGCAGAAAAAAAGGTAATTCAGTAAGAATAGCCGGTTCAACAACTGTACTCCCTATTGCACAAGCCGGAGCTGAAACATTCATGGATAAGTATCCTGAAGTAAATTTAACAGTTCGTGGTGGTGGTTCTAGTGTTGGTATCGCTTCGATTATTTCAGGAACAGCTGATATCGGAGATGCTTCAAGAAATATTAAGAATAAGGAAATCGTTCAAGCTCGTGAAAACGGTGTTAATCCTGTAGAACACGCAGTTGCCAATGATGGTATTGCAATAGTTCTTCATAAAGACAATCCTGTAAAAGCTCTTACAATTGAACAGATTCGTGATATTTACACAGGTAAGATCATCAACTGGTCAGAAGTTGGTGGAGAAAACAAACCTATCGTAATTATCAGTCGTGACGTTGCTTCAGGTACATTTGAAGTTTTCAACACAATAGTTCTTGCAGGTCAGAAGCAGATTAGCGGAGCTCTTATGCTTGCCTCTAATAATGCTGTAGCGACAACAGTAGCAGACACACCTGGTGCTATCGGTTATGCAGGTCTTGGTTACCTTACAGACAGAATCAGTGCTGTAAAAGTTAATGGTGTTATGCCTACTGAAGGTACAATTAAAGGTGGAACATACCCAATCGCAAGAAAACTTTATATGTACACAAACGGAAACCCTAAAGGTTGGACAAAGAAATTTATCGATTACATCCTTTCTGCTGAAGGTCAAAGAATCGTTGAAGAGCAAGGTTTCATAGCTCTTTAATCTGGAATGGTAAACAATAAAATAGGGGGCATATTCACCCGTTGAATATGCCCTTGATTTTCTTAAGAATACAGGAACCTGAAATGAATGATTTTCGAGAGAAGTTTTTTAAAGGTGTAACTTATGTGGCTGCCCTTTTTTCTATTGTTTTCTTATTTGCCATAATCCTGAGTATCTTCTTTGAAGGAGTTCCGCTTTTTAAAACATACAACTTCTTCACATTCTTAGGAGGACTTGCTTGGCATCCAACATCCGAACCGGCAGATTATGGAATACTGACTCTGATTGTAGGTTCGTTTGTTACAACAATCGGTGCTCTTATCATTGCTATCCCGTTAGGTTTAGGCAGTGCAATATTTATTGCAGAAATAGCCCCTCCCAAATTGAAAGAAGTCCTAAAACCTGTGATTGAACTTCTTGCAGGTATACCATCAGTTATTTACGGTTTATTTGGAATGGCATTTCTTGCTCCTTTTATAACTAAACTTTTTCACATAGATACGGGACTTAATATATTCTCCGCTTCAATAATTTTAGGTATTATGTGTGTACCGATTATCTCCAGTATGTCTGAAGACGCAATCACCAATGTCTCTATTTCATTAAGAGAAGCGTCCTTTGCTCTGGGAGCAAACAAGTGGGAAACAATAGTTAAAGTGATTGTTCCTGCAGCTAAATCAGGTATTATAGGCTCAATAATACTTGGTTTCGGTAGAGCTATTGGAGAAACTATGGTTGTTCTAATGGTTGCGGGTGGGGCTCCAATGATTCCCCAAAGCATATTTAGTCCTACAAGAACAATGACCGCTACAATAGCCGGAGAAATGGGAGAGTGTGTATTAGGTAGTAATCATTACTATTCTCTTTATGCAATTGGTATTGTTCTTTTTGTTATAACTTTTGCAACTAACTTACTAACCGAAGTTTTCATTCTCAAAAAGAGAGGAGATAGATAATGAATAAGCGTAAAATAAATGCTTTCTTTGGAAACTTCAGTCTCTTTTTGAGTATAGTTGTTACAGGTCTTTTCCTAATCATGTTTATGTATATGATCTTTTCTAAGGGAGGTCACATGCTTTCTTGGGAATTCCTGACTCAGTCTCCAAGAAAATACATGACAGAGGGTGGTATTTATCCAGCTATTTTAGGTACTTTTTGGCTAACAGTATTATCAATAGCCTTTGCTTTACCTCTAGGTATATTAACAGCTATCTTTATGACAAGTTATGCGGCAAAAAGTAAACTTGTAAGAGTCGTTAGAGTTGCTGTTAACACTCTTGCCGGAGTTCCTTCAATTATTTATGGTCTCTTTGGTATGACATTATTTGTTAACCTATTCCAACTGGATGTTTGTATATTATCGGGAGCTTTAACTCTCGGTATTTTAGCTCTTCCTGTTATAATCAATACAAGTGAAGAAGCTATCCGTCAATTACCAATAGATTTCTGGGAAGCTTCATTAGCTCTGGGAGCAACACAAAGACAGACGATTACCAGAGTTATTTTACCTGCCGCCCTTCCCAATATTTTAACCGGTACTATCATCAGTATTGGTCGTGTAGCAGGTGAAACTGCACCGATATTATTCACCGCTGCAACATTCTATACACGTAGACTTCCCAGCTCAGTCTTTGATGAAGTTATGGCTCTTCCATATCATATATATGCTCTCATGACAGAAGGATCTCATGCAGATAAACAAGTTCCGATTGCTTATGGAACAGCAGTTGTACTCCTTCTTTTAGTGTTATTAATCAGTTTTACAGCAATCATAATCAGATATCGAATAAGGAAAAATAGAAGATGGTAAAAGCACAAGTAAAGACAAAAGACCTAAATCTTTGGTTTGGAGATAAACACGTACTTAAAGGCATAAACATGCCGGTTTATAAGAATAAAATTACAGCTCTAATAGGACCTTCAGGATGTGGTAAATCTACTTTACTGAGAAGTTTTAACAGAATGCACGATATGGTAGCAAGTTGTAAAATAAAGGGCGATATTATGCTTGATGAGATGAATATATATGATTCCAAGCATGATGTAACTAAGATAAGAGAAAGAGTGGGTATGGTTTTCCAAAGACCTAATCCATTTCCTAAATCAATATATAAAAACATTGCTTACGGACTTAATATACGTGGTGGTATGAGTAAGCAGCAGATAGATGCTAAAGTTGAAGAGAGTCTTAAAGGTGCATGGATATGGGATGAAGTAAAGGATCGAATTCATGATTCAGCTATGAATCTATCAGGTGGTCAGCAACAACGTTTATGCATAGCAAGAGCTCTTGCCAATGACCCTGAGGTTTTATTGTTGGATGAGCCGACTTCGGCTCTTGATCCTCAGTCAACAGCTAAGATTGAAGAGTTGTGTTTAGCTCTAAAGGATAAGGTTACTATCCTGATAGTGACACATAACATTGCACAAGCAGGACGTATATCCGATTATACCGCTTTCATGTATCTTGGTGACCTTATTGAATTCGGAGAGACTAAGAAAGTGTTTACTAAACCTGAGAATTCTCAAACAGAAGCTTATCTTACCGGCGTGTTCGGTTAGAGGAGGGATAATGATAAAAGGTAGACTTGAAAACCTGATGAAGATGCTCATGGAGCAAGCCAGTTATGTATCAAAAATGATTGAGTTATGTCTTGTTACAATTAATGATAAGATAGATAACTCGCAAGAAATACGCTCTTATGAAGAGAAAGTAAATGAGCTTGAAAACAAACTGGAAGAAGAATGCATTTACACTATTGCTTTGAATCAGCCTGAGGCTATTCAGCTTAGAACAATAGTGGCAATAATGAAAGCTAACGTTAATCTTGAGAGACTCGCAGATCTTGCCGAGAATATATCAAGTAGTACTAACAAGATAATGCATAAACCAATTTTTGCTCAGATTAACGACTTAGAAAAAATAGGTCGAGAGACAAAGAAGATGCTTGATAATGCAATATCTGCTATCTCTGAAATGAATCCTAAACTCGCTAATCAAGTATGTGAAGATGACGAAGTTGTGGATTATCTGAATCGTAAAATCATTAATGACTTGTTAAAGCTTGATTATTCCTCATACAACTTAAGTGAACTGTTTCATGTTGTTAGAATATCAAGAGCTTTCGAGAGAATTGCCGATTTAACTACAAATATTGCAGAAGACACTATCTATGCTTCATCCGGTATGCTTATTAAGCATGGTGCCGGTATCGAAGAAGATAAGAAATAAATCTTACTAATAACAACACTTCAGGTTCCTATAAGAGGAGGGTTCAGAAATGATTCTCCTCTTTTTTTATTGGTAAAAGAAAAGACCCGAGTTTAGTCGGGTCTTTGATTAAATGGACTGAGTCCAAATTCTATTTCAGTAAAGTAGCTTTCTTAACTGCAGTATATCCTTTAGTTTTCATTCTAAAGAAATAAATACCACTTCCGCAAGCTTTACCATGTCTATTAATACCATCCCAAGAAACAACATTTTTACCCTGAGGTTTCATTCCGTTATAGAGAACAGAAATTAATTCACCCTTAATGTTATAAACACTAATTGTTACGTTTTCTTCACTCTTCAAACTAAATGAAACTTGGGTTGTTGGATTAAATGGGTTAGGGTAAACAGAATTCATTGAAGTTACAAATGGGACTTCAGGTGTATCCGGAGTATCATTCTCTTCTATAGTAATCTCAACGGGACCAAAGAATTGACTTATACCGTCTATTGAAACGCTTTCAAGCCAATAGTAGAATGTGTTTGAAACTTCAACTTCTGTATCCTTATAGATATACTGATTCTGAGAGAACAGATTGTTTGCAACTATAATTCCTGAATTAATCTGGTAGTATGAATCTTCTGAAGATATATTATTACGATATATGTTGTAACCGGATATATTACTTTCAGATTCAACAACCCATTCTAATTGAACGAAAGAACCTTCATCAGATGTTGTCATATTCTCAGCAACAAAGCTGGTCAATTGAATAGGAAGGGCATTATCATTAGTAAGGTCGTTCTCGTTTGGAATGCCTGGAGTTGGAGCTATAACCGGAGTCCAGTCATTAGCAATATCGTCTCCTGAAGATTCTGCATCATTTCTTTCATAGATAGTACCAACAGATGCTCCGGCTGTTTCAGAACCGAATTGGTCTATAGTTGTTTTAGCAGTACCATCATCAAGTCTGAACCAACTATTGTTTGAAATCTGTGGAACTCCTACAGAAGCATCACCATCAGCAATGTAGTAACCGTTGAATCCCGGATATTCTGCAATGAATTGCTCATATGTTCCACCTATGATAGTAACATATTTACCTGAATAAAGCATCATATTCTCAGGGAGGTTAGTTTCAAGCTCATAACTGAATATTGTAGAAATAGCAGGATTAAACTGATCTAAATGCCAACCTTCAATACTAGCAGAAATAGTTCCTGCATTATAAAGTTCAACATATTGAACAGTACCTGCATTGACTTCTGAAATTATAATATTTGCTTCAATTGGTCCAACAAAGAAATTATCAATCATGATATAGTAATCTCCGTTATTCCAAGTACAATCAAATCTGAATTTAACATCATTCCCAACAAATGTATCTATTGGCAATGTAATCTTTCTCCAAGCTGTAGTTGGAGTATGATTGTTTTGATTGATTGTATAGAGAGGAGTATACTCTTCTCCATCATTGATTGAAGCACTAAGAACTACAGAGTCACCTTCTCCTAAAGTAGTAGGATTATTAGGTGCACCACTATAATCTACTAGTCTATAATAGAATGAAACATAGTCATTCGGATCTATGCTAGTAACATTATTTAGCTCGGCATAACAACTTGAAACAGAACTATATAGATTCTTATAAAGAACATTAGAATTAGTTAATCCCCAAGAAGCTCTTACACCCATATTTGAGGTCCATTTGTTTGGTAATGAACTACTCTGGTTAAATGTCTGTAAATATGAAGGATAGATTCTTGGGTCTTCCATTATGGTCATAGACCATACAGGACAATCAACAGCGTTGCCTGCAGCATTATAAGGGATAACTTGCCAATAATAAGTTGTACCATAACTAAAATCTACATAAGTGTAGTCTAGGTTAGTTCCGTTATCATGCATGTTTTCCATATTTGTTGGTGGATTATCTGTACCTAGACAGAAATAATATCCTTCGGCAAGTAAACTTGCATTCCAGCTGAAAGTTCCTGATTGGGTACGATTTGTAGCTCCGTCACTTGGGGATGGATTGGTAGCAGGGTCTGGTGCAGAAGAGGTTGTTGTAAAGCTCCAGACAGGACAATCATTAGCATTACCATTGCCATTATACGGAATAATTTGCCAGTAATAGACGGTTCCTGTAGATAATCCGCTATACTCATAGGCAACACTACTCGCATTGTCAAATGAATCCAAAACATTCGTTGGTGGGTTATCTGTTCCAAAGTTAACTAAATAACCATTTGCATAGTTTACCGGATTCCATTCCAAGTTGCCGGATAAAGCTAAATCAGTAGCTTCATTCAGAGGAGAAACAAGAGTAGTAACTGCAGGAGGATTTGTGTTATTGAAGATATAAATATCATCAATAGATATATCTCCTTCATAACCGGAACCTTCCATTCCTCTGAAGTCTATACTCACTAGTTGTCCTGTATAGGCTTGAAGATTTACAATACAAGTTGCCCAATCAGAAGCACCATTACTATCGCTTAACACGGTAACAGATGTGAAAGTCTCTTCTGATGTTATTATATCAATATGAAGCTCAGAAGTGTTAGAATTATCACCAATCCAATATTTGAACTCAAGAATAGGATTTGTTAAACCTGTTAAATCAAATTGTGGTGAGTAAAGATGAGAAGGTACTGTTTCAGGTGTTGAATCATCAATGACCATCATGTATCCACCGTTTCCGGTTGCTTCTGCAGTAGCTCCGTGTCCACCTAGTTCATCGTTACCAATTTCCCAACTATCTCCTGCAACTACCGGATCAATTACCCAGCCGGCCGGTAATGTAGGCTCGTCAAAAGACTGTGTATGAGGGAAGTTTCTAACGATCGGGTCTACACCTTCTCCTGATACAGGTATTAAACGACTAGCTCTTGTGGTATTATCAATTATAACAATATTGTCTGTAGCCGGACCTGCAACAGTAGGAGTAAATTCTACAGTGAATGTTGCTGCAGCTCCAGGAGCAATTGATAACGGATAAGTATTACTATCGACCATAGTAAAGTCACTTTCTGTCTCCATTGCTATAGGAGTATCTATAATCAAATCAGTTCCGCCGGTATTATTTATAGTAAAGAGTTGTGAATCTGTTACATCAAATAATACTGTACCGAAATCTTTAGATTCCGGATTTATGCTAAACTGGGGTGCTTCAGGTATATCTCCGAACTCCATTCTTATATTAGGAATATAATTATATATCCCGGCAGCTACCGGAGGAGCTACAGGATCAGGATTTGTGTTATCATTCCTATACATTATTGAGCGACTTCCTGTAACTGAAGAACAATAAAACTCATCACTACTTGTTTCATAACCGGATTGATTATCTTCAACTGCAATAACTAAGTTATCAACATTGTTATAAACAAACGGTGTATCTAATACAAACTCAATCCAGCCCTCTTCAGTAGGATATGGATCTAAAGTTACAGAAGCAACTTGCAATAAGTTATCAATTGATATCCAATCAGTATTGGTAGCAAACTCAGTCAAGCTTGTGTGACCCATATAGATTACCCACTCACTGGTGTGTTCAAGATCACTAGAACCATTATAATGATACCATATCTTTTGTATTCTCTGGTTTGCGAAATCTATTTCACTTTGTAAATAGATACTTTGTGAATATGTATACCCAAAATAAGGATCAACCGGGAGTCCTCTGTCAACAACTGTTCCATATCCAATCGGAACAATATTATCTGCTAATTTAGTTCGGAAACTAAAAGTGTTTTCAGTTGTTCTAAATGAAACTGAGTTTTTAGAAATAACAGTCCAATAATACTCAGTATCCAACGCTAATTCTGATGGAGTATAAGAGCCAGTTGTGGCTATACCATCAGTAACAACCTGATTAACAGGAGGATTTACTGTATCAAAATATAGATCATAAGTCTCTGTATTTGCTGCAAAATCCCAAGTTATGGTTGGATTTATATCTATATTCAAGCCATTATCTCCTGGATTTGGATTAGTTACCTCTCCTGCGACTAAATCAACAGTAGTGAAACTGTTAACAATGTTTTGTAATTCTGAACTGGTAGAACTTTTAGATACAACCATCCAATAATAAGTTGTGTATTCAACCAGGTCTATCTCTGGCGTGAATGAACCTGAAACTCCGGCTTCAGCATTGTTGACTACTAAAGTCTGAGGTGGATTATCAGTGTCGAGATACAGATCATAAGTTTCAGTATTATCACCGAAATCCCAAGTTAATGTAGGTTGTAAGGCTATTTCAGTAGTGCCGGCTATAGGGCTGACATTACTTATTGACGTTGGAGCCGAGGCATCATTAATATTACCGGTTTCATTAGCTGAAACATTGAGAATATATGCCCCTGTATTACCGCTGTAGCCTTCTACACAAATATAATAATCTGTATTAGCTGATAAAGTTTTACCTGATATTTTTGATGTGTTTCCCGAACCTCCGTCGTCATCAGACCATAACTGAGTTTCAGTACTGTCATATACTCTCATAAATGTATCAAATGATGATCCTGTCAGGTCAAAGGTTACATTTGTTAACTCTATTACAGAGTTAATAAGATACCAAGCATCAGCAGATGTATTTCCAATGTAGTTGGTATAACCTGATGATGTGTTTCCTGAATCATTGTAAGGCAAGACAGAAATATTCTCGGCAGTTGCCGGTGTGTCTCCACCTACAGCAAGAATAGAACTGATTGCCAACAATGATATGAACAAAAACAATAGTGTTTTTTTCATACTTTGCTTCTCCTTTTTAATTTCCTCCAAAATGTGTACCCCATTACAGGTACCCTTCATAACGGATTAGAGGCAAGAGCCTCTTATATATAAAATACAATGTAATTATACCATATATAACCTTACGAAATTAGTTGTGTCTTAACTATATGTCAACAAAAATATTATCATCAATGAGTTAGTTACATTTAAATTTGCGATATTGGAAATTAGACAAAAGCAAATTATATCTGTTAATGAGTAGTTATACGTAAAATGTTATTGTATTGGAAATTATTACAAAAATTGATATGGCATGTACTTCTTAGTAAGCTAATGAAAACAATTCATCATATAAAGCAATTTAACTTTTCTATGTTTATCTCATAGTTTTAATCAATACTTCAATACAACATAATGCTGTTTTCTGTTTCTATGGGCTCAAAGCTATTACAAGTATAACCTAAATGGTTTTCCATCTCATTCTCTAAGCAAATCTGATAAACCCATCCTGCAAATTGTTTAATCATTTCTAGAGAGTCTGTTCGATTTTGTAAAGTTCCTTTTTACAACTCTATTCATCTCTGTGTTATTGTGAACTTAATGTTCATGTATTTGATTCCCATGAATAGAATTAGGTTACAGTAACACAGCACAATTTATTTTTAACTAAAACTAACCAATACCATTGTATATTTTAATTGTTAAATACAATGCTATCATTTGTCTAACTTAAAGTTATCTTGACTTGCTACTTTTGCCTTAACTCGTATAGAATGGTTACCACCACCGGAATATACTTTATCTTCATTAACAGCATTGATTTCATAATAAAAACCAGTACCATCTTTATCAAAGATAAACAAATTGCCTTTATCTAGAGTAATATTAAGATCTAATGATTTTAAATCATAATCCTTTAAATTCAGCAATAAATCTCCTTCTGTGATTTCTATATTTATAGTACCTGACATGACCGTAGGAAATTCAAGTTCCCCTTGCTGACTAAACTCAGAGAAGAATCCCTTTTTAGTCTGATTCCAATCAAACACTTGAATCGAATCGGAGACAGAAGATGAGAACTTATTCATAAGTTTACTGCCTGGAAAACCAAATCCTTGTACACTCATTAGATACTCAAAATTGTCGTCGAAGTTCACCTGAACATTAGCATCCAATATCTTAACATTGAAAATAGATTTAACAGCAGGATTAAAGTTGTTAAATTTGTCATAACGCTTTGTTCTATTATATGGAGACGCAGTAAAAACTAAGCCAATCAACAGAATTGCTGAAGTAATTGCTAACGCAACAACAGTCTTTGAATTCCTGAGCCTCTCAAAAACTACTTTAGTAGAATAAAGACTCTTATCTAATGCAAAAACATAATACAATAGATATGATACCCAATAAACAATCATAGCAGACCATATTACATCACTAGCAAAATGCCCGCCTTGTATAATTCTCGCTAGCCCTATAGAAAGACCAAAAACCCAACTAAATAGGAGTAGAGCATAAAACTTAAGTTTACTCCTTCTAAGTAGTATTGCTGGTGCAAAGAAGAAGAATCCCATTGAGGCGTGACCACAAGGAAATGAATTTCCACCACTTGACCTATCATAATCACAAATTTGCTCAAACTGGTAATAACCACCGAACTCAACAACATCACGAGGTCTCGGACGTCCCCAATTCTGTTTGAGTACACTGTTGATAATTATACCGGGACCAAGTATCATAACAGCTATCAAATATGCGGAAAGTTTATGATATTTAACCAATCCATGCTTAAAGAAACTCAAGCAATACACAATCAAAGCCGTTAACGAAATTAATAAAGCAGGGATGTTCCCGTAAAGATAGAGTTGTCTCCATGGGAAAGTATCTTTAAGATACCATCCACTCGTGTTCGACCAGAACTTGTATTGAATCAGTATATCCCAATTTTTACTTCTAAATAGAATAGTTATGATGATGAGAAGCAAAACAGGAATTATCAAATCAGTAGCCATTAATAAGTAATTACGTTTTTTCATATCACTCCTGAGAATACAAATATGGAAGTTTCAAATGCTGTAAAGAAAAAAAGGAAAGTCCCAGTCAGGGGGGGCTGGGACTTCAAGGAGGTATCCGTTATTGAAGGGGATGATAATTAAGATAGAAGGAGGTAGGAAACTACCTTAATTATCTTGCAAACTGCAATCAAACTATAATAAAGCAACAGCCGTTCCAAAAGGAATAATTTTGTAACAAATATTTTCCATAGCACTATATATCATTGAATATCATGCAGATATAAATTCATATTTTTTTTATGAATATACTCTGGAAAATGGATTTTTACCTGATTCGTTAATTTTGGTGTCAGTTATCTAGGTAATAACACTATGCAACATCAGTTACTGCAACTTTACATACCACCATAACACTATGATTTAGTTAACTTTAAAGCTGTATAGTGATATACATCACGATTAGAATATTCTATTTTGTATACGTTCTTTACAGATTGTATACATATGTATACAATTGTTACACCTATTTGATTTGACTGTTCTATTAATAAAAAATGCGAAGGCAATTGCCTTCGCATATAAAGTTTATTCGATAAATGATATTTACTTTACTTCGATAATATTAAACTCTATCAGCTTTCTAACATAGTTGTTAACTAAGACATAACTAAATGGCAAGGTAACCAACAAACCGATTCCGAATGGTATTGCTCCAAGCATGTTTAGAAGTAATAGGAATACCCATATAAAGAAAAGCTTCCATCTAACATCTCCAAGTTTCTTATAGCATAAATGAATTGCTTTAAAAGGATTCATTTTATATTCACTGATTAGAAAAGGCACAGGGAGTACAATTGATGGCCAATAGAGAACAAGCACAATCCTCACGAGCTTCAGTATAGGGTCACCAATACAAACATACTTGATAATAAAGAATGCTAAGAAGTTGGCAAAGGCAAAAAGAAACATCTGAGGATAAAACTTGAAGTTAGAAAAGAAATCCTTTATACTTGCTTTGCCATCACTCGAATCAGAGAAAACTTTGAATGGGATAAAAGCCAGTGGAGTGATGATTATAAAAAGTAGATTGTATATAAGGTAATTAGCAAAACTTTTATGACTAAACTCTAGGGTGTTATGTAATATTGAAACTATGATAATTGGTATAATCGCTAAAAAAGTAAGAATGAAACCAATTGCCAAATTATGATTAATATTCCCTTTATATTTACTCCAGCTCTCTTTTAAAACTGTTATAAATGAGAGGTCTTTTTTAAGTAACTCAGATTGATGTCCACATTCATTGCACCAGATTTGAGTTGGTTCGAGTTTATTATTACAATGCTTACAGTGCATATTTACTCCGATTATTCATTTCCTTCGACAACTATTTTATTAAGATCAGAGACATTCAAAAATAGTTCTCTTATCTTGGATAAGAGCGAGTATCTGTTGTTTCTGATTTCTTCATTATCGGTATTAACAAGAACTTCATCAAAGAAGCGATCAATACAAGTCCCGAAATCAACTAAAGAGTCCATTATCTTTCGATAAGCACCCTTCACTAAGTTTACTCTAACGTTATCAGAAAGCTTAATATATTCATTATAGAGAGCTTTCTCTGCCTCATCGACCAATAGGCTTTCAGAGAAATCACAAATACTATCCACTTTCGCAATAATATTTGATACTCTTTTAAAACCTAGAACTAGAGTAACAAATTCTGGATTTGTCTTAAACGATTGCAAATCCATGGCACGCTGTTTCAATGAAGCAATACTTGAGCCTTCTATGTGAAGCACACTATCTATAATGTCATAATCAACTTTATACTGTTGAAGTAACCAGCTTGTTCTTTGATTAAAGAAGTTTAGAACAAAATCCTTGTTGTTATTTGGTTTTGGAAGCTTGCTTTCAACATTTTGAAAAGCCTTGCTAACCAATTTTGATAAATCCAAATTCCACTGATAGTCCTCGATAATCTGTACGACACCATTAGCAGCTCTTCTTAAAGCAAAAGGGTCATTCGAACCGGTAGGGATGACATCCACCCCAATTATTCCACAAACAGTATCTAATTTATCAGCAACAGCAACAAGAGCACCCAGTTCAGAACTTGGAAGAGAGTCATTTTGTCCTCTAGGCATATAATGCTCATAAATGCCAAGTGCTACATCTTTATCTTCTCCGGTAGCTAAAGCGTATTTCATACCAATGTATCCCTGAAGCTTAGTGAATTCTTTTTCTCCTAACATCATAGTTACAAGGTCAGCCTTTGCTAATAGAGCACAGCGTTCTGCTTTTAACTTTGTTTCGGCAGGTAAATCCAGCTCTTCACACATATATCTTACTATATCAATAACCCTGTCACTCTTCTCTTTAACTGTTCCAAGACTTGCTTGGAAAGTAACCTCTTCCAGCCTAGGTACAAAATCAGCAAGTGAATACTTAGTATCTTCCTGATAATAGAATCCTGCATCCTCGAGTCTGGCTCTGACAACTTTCTCATTACCATCCCTTATAATGTCTGAATAACTAGGGTTTCCATTAGATATAAAGACGAATTTATTGGAAAGGTTACCGTTAGTATCTTTTAAAGAGAAGTATTTTTGGTTTTGGCTTATAGTAGAAGTTATAATTTTATCCGGAAGACTTAAATAGTTAACAGGAAACTCAGCAAGAACAGGAGTTGGATACTCAACTAGATTACAGACAGTATCAAGTAATCTCTCATCAGGTATCATTGTTAAACCTGTATCGCTTAAAAGTTCTACAACCTTTTCTACTATCATTTCTTTACGCTTATCACTATTTGCAATCACAAATCCCGCTTGAGTCACTTGCTCATATAATTCAGCATCCGGGATTGTAAGCTCGTATGAAACATCGACAAACCTATTACCATAGGTTTTGTCACTTGCTTCCAAATGCTCAACTTTTACCGGAATAACTCTTTCATCCATCATAGCAATTATCCAACGTACAGGACGAGCGAAGTTCATACTGTGATTGCCCCATCTCATTGTTTTAGGAAAGGTAATCTGTTTTACAGCCTCCGGAAGTAGAGTAATTAGGATTTCCTCAGTTGATTTACCTTTTACTTCAATTCTGACAGCAATATAATCACCTTTAGGAGTTTCTTTAATGAATAAGTCTTCCTCAGTAGCTCCGGCACCTCTTAGGAATCCTTGTCCTGCTTTAGTCAGCTTCTTATTTTCATCAAAAGCAACTCTAATTGCCGGGCCTGTTTTCTCAATAGTCTTGTCCTTTTGTATCGTCTGCAATTCGTTAACAATAATTGCTAGCCGTCTAGGAGTTGAGAATGGTGTTACTCGGTCAAAAGTTAGATTAAACTCTTTGAGTTTGGATGAAATATAATCTGATAGTTTTGTGATAGCCGGTTTAATATAAGAAGCAGGTATCTCTTCGATACCTACTTCAAATAGAAATGTATGTTTCTCCAACGATGTTATCTCCGTTTATTATTTATTTAAAAAGCAAGCTTCAAAGAAACCTGATTGACATATCCTAAGTCACCATATCCTGATACGGCATAATCCAATACAAACTGATTCCAGAAGAAACCAAATCCGAAAGATGTTCCGGCTAAGAAATCAGTATCAGATCCTGTTCTCCAATCATCTGCATCAAGCTTATATCCAGCCCTAAGTGCAAACATGGGATGTATCATTGATTCGAAGCCTACTGCTCCCCCAATCTCTTGACCATAAGCTTTATCAATTTCTATATTAGCAACCGTCTTTTCATCAAACAAGTATCTTAATCCTGCTGCATACGTTAAAGGGAATTTTTCTTCGTAATCTGAGTCAGAGAAATGAATGATTTGGTAGCCAATATTTCTTATAGCTAAACCTACCTTCATTTTCTTATTCTCCGGTTGGTGTATTATCCCAAGATCAAAAGCAATGGCCGTAGCACTATTATCATCAATCGTTTCCATAAGATATTTTGCATTAACGCCAAAAGTTAACATTGGGTGGATGACTTTAGATAAGGATGCTCCAAACAGTAGATCCGATCCATTAAACTTGCCTTCACTAATTCCATCAGAATCATACTTGTCTATGTCCCCACTGTTTATATATTCCCCGAATATGGCAAAAGTAGTATTTTCAAGAGGCTTTCCATATATTATAGAGCCCCCGTTATAGCCTTCAAAATAACTTATATACGAAGAACTGACATAACGTCCATCTAATTCCTTCAGAGTGGCAGGATTATAATGAAAAGCATCAATCTCTCCACTCATTGCAGTATATGCTCCTCCGAGAGCAGCAGCTTTTGCTGAATAGTTAATTTTAAGGAAGTTAAAACCGTTAGTCCCGGCATTATCATCAATTGCATTTAGTGAGAAGATAAGCAGTAAAAGACTACCTATTATTAAGCTCTTTATTAACTTCATTTTCTATTCCTCTTAAAATCTTTAGTAAATAATTACTATCTTTAACTCCAAACAGTTCATCTCTGTTTGAAGCTTGTCTCAAGTATTCTGTTAAATGCTTAAGCATTAACATGTAAATATGACTCTCTTGTTTAGGAGAGGCTGTAAGAACTACTAATCTAACAGGTTCATCATCAACAGCCTGAAAGTCTATACCCTTATTCAATAAAAACACTACGGACCTAACAGTTGAGACCAGTTCACTCCTTCCATGGGGTAATGCGACTGCACGACCTATGCCTGTGCTCATAATCGCTTCTCTTTCCATTACTGTCTTCAGAAAAGATTGCTTATTATTCAGGACTCCCCTTTCATAAAGCAATTCTACCATCTTTTTGAGACACGTTTCTTTATCTTGTACTTCGACTCCTGCAAAAACAAGACTGGAATCAAAAATCTTTACATTATTTATCATAATATATTCCATTAATTATTCAGACAACGTCAAGTCAAATTATTTTACACGCATCTGTTAATCTGCTTAAGTTTTAACTATGCTTCCACACATTCCATTTTTTCTGCTATGAGAATATAAGATAATGGTATTTTCAAATCAAGTTTTTCTGCCCACTCAAGACCATTGGAGATATCATTATCATATTCCATAAATCTTCTTAGAAAGAAGCCATTAGATAGAATTGCATTTATTATGTTACTAAGAGTATGAACAAACTGAAAATTATCCTCCCCCTTATAATCTACGCCTCCATAGTAATCTATCCCATCATTGTACATCGCGTATCCTTCAACAAAATAATCGTTGCAAATTTCAGGATGTATGCAATCTGAATTTACATTGAATGGTAGAACTTCCGAGAAAGGATGTGAATCATAGATAAAAAGCTTCCCATTGGATCTTAACAAGCGATTAGCAATGGCAAAAAACTCCTCTAAATCAGGTAACCACACAAGAGCTCCAATAGTTATATAAACAATATCGAAACTACAATCAAAGTCCTCAGCAATTTCAAACACGTCAGACTGATAAAATTCTACAGGAATCATGAATCTTTTGGCACGTTTCTTGGCATCTTTTATAGCTTCATCAGAAATATCAAATCCGACACATCTACCTGCTCCAAGACGTTTTAGAGAAAGAAGTTCTATCCCATTGTTACAACATAGATGAACAATGTCTTTCCCTATAAAACCAAGGCGATTCAACTCACTTAGTTCAATATCATTCTGATAAACATATTGAGGATCGGAGAAACTGTTATCCCATTCGGAATCTTTAGCTTTTCTATGATATGGCATGACTTCATTCCAAGCTATTCTATTTGCTTCCCGAATCATTTTATCACTTATCACACTATCCTCCTTAACTAAATTTACCGTGAATCATAATCTAAACTGTTTTCCAATCTCCAAGGCTAATTTATAAGCTCTTATGTTGTATTCAAGAATTGTCTCTATATCCGGAGATAGTACATTTCCAACTCTTTGAACAACCATATCGACTACTTTATAGATATCTACAAATCTTATCAATCTCTCTTCAAATAGCTGTAAGGCAGCTTCATTGGCAGCATTCATTACCGTAGGAAGTACTCCACCTTTTCTGGCAACCTTCAAAGCCAATTTTAGAAGAGGATATCGCAAGAAGTCCACTTCCCTGAATGATAAATCGGGTAGATTCAGAATATTAGTTTTTACATTTGAGGATTCAATTCTTTCAGGATAGCTAAAAGCATATAGTATTGGTAGTTCCATAGAAGGATTGCTCATCTGTGCAATAATAGACCCATCTCTGAACTCCACCATGGAATGAATAATTGATTGAGGATGAATTACAGGTTCTATTCTGTTGTAATCAATATCGAAAAGCCATCTTGCCTCAATACATTCCAGTCCCTTATTCATCATTGTTGCAGAATCAATAGTGACTTTAACTCCCATGTTCCATACAGGATGGGTTATAGCATCTTCATACTTGATATCCTTAAACTTATTTAAGGGTAAATCCCTGAAAGCACCTCCGGAAGCAGTAATATGCAGTTTTCTAATCTCACTATTTTTATGAGAACCAATAGCCTGAAAGATTGCACTATGTTCACTATCAATCGGTAAAATGATATGATTATTGGCTTTTGCCATTTCTGTCAGGATATGACCTGCAAGTACGAGTGATTCTTTATTAGCTAATGCTAGCTTATGTCCTGATTTTAAAACATGAAATGATGTCATTAATCCACTTGATCCGGGCATAGCATTTAAGAAGATGTCATAATCTAAATCAACTATTAATTTATACAACTCCTCCGAGCCAAAATATAAGTTGAAGTTTCTATTCTCACCGACAGTTTTAGAACCACCGGTGAGAACTAAGTTATTTATGTTAAACTCATTTGCTAGTTCAATCAGTTTCTCTTTATTGCTATGAGCAGAAGCTAGCACAATTTCAAATCTATCACTATGCTGACGAATAATCTTTATTGTTGATGAGCCAATAGATCCTGTTACTCCCGCAATAGCAATTCTAATTCTGGATGACACTAGAATCTAACTCCGGCTGAGATTCTATGCGAGTTATCTAAATCTTCCTCTAGTTCATGTTCATAAGCATAAGTTAACATATAATTATTGAGTTGAAATCCTAGACCGGCAGTAATATTGTCGACATCATATCCCATAAGAACTTGCAGATTCTCTATCGGAGCATATTCTATACCTGCATGAAAATCAAGACCTAAATCTCCAATTTGTGCAGTTATATCATCCTCAGGGAAATCAGTAATAATCTCAGACATTCCAATAAGCTTGACTCCATAAAGCCCTTTCCTATTAAAAACATTCTCATAACTGAATTCCAAATCTACTGAAGGTACCACCAGCTCATTATCCGCATCAGCCCAAATTATCTGCGTAGTAAACGCATCATTAATCTTTAAACCACCGAACAAGTTTTTGTTAAACTGATATAGTAACCCTAAATCAAGACCAAAACCGTATCCTGTTTCACCGGCTAAATCTCTATATGCAATTTTAGGTGTTACCCCAATTGAGAGCTTTTCATTAACAACTCTTCCATACCCGAAATAGAGAATGTAATCGCTGTTGTTAACGTATCTATCAACAAAGGGTTTATTAGAAGCAGAAACATCTTCATCTTCGTTCTCAAGTTTTGTAATAGGAATATCATTAATGCCTATTCTTGTTACTACAGCTGAAAATGGGAGATTTCCATTCCCATTAAAACTGAAAGTGTCATACTTGAGCATGCCATCATATTCTTCGGCATGCATGAATTCGAAAGAATTGTTTGAATTGTAAGGGATTAATGCGGGATTACGAACAGCTAAAGCTGTAGAGTTTTTATCAGTAACACCTGTGTTGCCTAAAGCATAATTTCTTACACCAGCACGAAGTCTGAATATTTCTCCTGCATATTTATCGGCTAAAAGACTGCTTATAAGCAGACTAATCATTGCTATTATTATTATCTTTTTCATAATCTTCTCTCTCAAAGTTTTATTTCAATGTAGGAACCTTTAATCTTCTTCAAGTCTCCGGCATCAAAAGATATAGTTAATATAGCTGAAATATCTTTACCGTCAACACTCAAGATTACACCTTCGCCATACTCCTCATGACGGACTCTTTGGCCAACCTTAAATAGCTTTTCACTTTCCAGAACAATTTTCGGTTGCGTACTCCTTCTTTTCTTTGAGATGATCGGGTATGAAAAAGAATTCTCTTTCTCGATTAAATTTTCCGGTATATCATCCATAAATCTGCTTTCCAAACTTGCCTTTAATGAACCATAAGAACGTCTTAACTCACATCTTGTCAGTATTAACTCTGCTCTTGCTCTCGTTATTCCGACATAGAAAAGTCTACGTTCTTCCTCTAGCTCATTCTTACTTACGGAAGACATAGTATGTGGAAGCAAATCTTCCTCAATTCCGACAATATAAACCACGTCAAACTCGAGTCCTTTGGCATTATGCAATGTCATTAGTTTGACTGAGTTATTTTTATCTGCCATTCTATCAACATTAGTCTGAAGACTTATATTTTGTATAAAGTCTTCTAAAACAGCATCTTCACCAGTTTCATTTTTGTATCTTTCACAGTATTCGTCAACAGAATTAAGAAATTCTTTAATATTTTCTACTCGCGATAATTCTTTGGGGTCATCGCTAGCCTTGTATTTATTGATGAAATCTAGGTCCGAAATTACATTTCTGATAAATGTTTTTAAGTCTTTATCTTCTTTTTGTTTTATCCAATCAAGAAGGAGGTCTCTAAAAGGGAAAAGCTTTTTCTTAATAGAAATGCTTAATTGAGAGTTTTCATCAAGTCTTATGATACTATCGTATAACGATAAATGCTCACTAGCAGCGTATTCGATTAATTTACTTATACTCTTGTCTCCAATTCCTCTAGCAGGCGTATTGATAATCCTTAGACAACTTTCTGTATCAAATGGATTAACCATAACTCTCAAGTAAGCTAAAATATCCTTTATCTCTTTCCTCTGATAGAAATTTACTGTACCAACCAAACTGTAAGGGATTCCTCTTTCCATAAAAATTGTTTCAAACAGGCGTGATTGAGAATTTGTTCTATATAAGACAGCAAAGCTTTGCCAAGAATTATATACATCCTTTGCTTTTTTTATTATGCTGTCTGCAACATATCTAGCTTCATCAATATCTCTATCTAAAACTTTATAGAAAGGTTTCTTATCACATTTATTATCCGTTCTAAGCTCTTTATGATGTCTTGAACTGTTTTTTGATATTAAAGCATTACCAACATTAAGTATCGCCTGAGTAGATCTATAATTCTGCTCAAGCCTAATTATCTTGGCTTTCTTAAAATCATTCTCAAATCCTAGAATATTCCTTATAGTTGCTCCGCGCCAACTATAAATTGCCTGATCATCATCCCCAACTACACATAGATTATTGTTCTTTGAAGCAAGCATTTTTATCAGCATAAACTGTAAGTAGTTTGTATCCTGATATTCATCCACCATTACGTAAGGGAACATTTTGCTATACTTATCTCTCAGATCTTTGTTTTCTTTTAAAATTGTATAAGTATATATAAGAATATCATCAAAATCAACAGCTGCATTAGTTACTAAATGCTTCTGGTACTCGGAATAAACATTCTTAAATATTCTGGCAAAAGGATTACTTTCGTCAACATCAAGATCTTGTGGCAACATAAGATTATTCTTCTGCTTCGAAATTAGATTTAAGATTTTACCTACATTGAATAGCTTGGGATCTACCTGTAGCGTTTTGTATAACTTTTTTAGCAATGCTTTTTGGTCATCAGAATCATAAATACTAAAGTTCTTTGTTGAAAATGGTAAGTATGAAGACTCTCTTCTTAAAATTCTCAGACAGACAGAATGAAAGGTTCCTACCCAAAGATTTCTTGTGTTTATATGAACAAGACCTTCCAAACGTTCTTGCAACTCATGAGCAGCTTTATTGGTAAAAGTAACAATAAGAATATTCCATGGAGCAATATTCTTTTCTAGAATCAGATAGGCTGCTCTATGGATAACAGACCTTGTCTTCCCGCTACCAGCTCCGGCTAAAACTAATAAAGGACCCTCTATTGTAGTAACAACTTCTTGCTGTTCGGGATTGAGATTATGTAAGATTGGATGCATTAATTCATTTTACCGGACTTAGGTTCACTAATTTGACCTTCCAAAACTCCCTCATTGTATTTCTTGTAACCGGATATCTTATAATAGTAGTATATTCCACTAATGATATCATGATCTTCAAACTCCAATTCCTCGACAGGACTATTGGGGATACCCGGACCACTCTCATTTTCAGGATTATCAACCAATCTGATATATTGACCAGAATGCGAAAGACTCCTATAAATGTAATATCCGTCACAGCCTTCAATATCCAATGGATTCCAGCTAACAAGAAGAACTCCACTTCTTTGTGTTACCGACCAATTACCTGAATTAATAAGTGAAGGAGCTTTTTTATGATGAAGAGGATTATCCTCTTTGAGGGCACAAGAAGTAATTAACAATCCCAATATAAGTATAAATATAAACATTTTCATTATCAAAACCTCAATTGAATTCCGGTTGGAGTAAGAAGTATTCTTCTCGAAGCCTTTTCTTCCAGAAGTGTATTCCAAAGTTGGGCATTATACCCCTCAGTTGCTTGAGCAGAATCATATAGATTATATCCCCAAATAAGCGAATATAATCCTAAAAGGGCCATAGATAAAGTATAAGGTTCTAGTGCTTCATCGTATAGCCTATCAATTTCATTTATCTGGGTAGCGTCTTTATACTTATCATATTTATCCATAGCACGAGTATACAAAAAGACACATCCTCCCAAAGCAACTATCTCCACACCCAAAATTAACTGTCCCCTAATATCGCTATGAGAGGAAATCTGTCCCCATCCGGGAATAATAGCAGATTTAACAAGATTAGATGCAATAGACTGTTTTCTCATGTTGTAAATCTGCAATAGCTCTTGCCTTTCTTCTCTTTCTATTCGGTAGCTGATTCGTTTTTCATATGTATCCCAATCATATTTATATGGATTAGTAAACTCTTTAATATCAAATTCAGCTGCCAAAACAAGGTTCAGCATAATTGTAATAATGAGCGATAAAGTAATTCTCTTCACATCCTACTCCTTCATCAGCTCTTCTGATATTTTGTTAAGAGGAAGAATAGCTTTGTCTTTAACATTAACCTGCCATACATAGAAATAATCTCTCCCAGGAGTAAATATATCATATCGTACTTCAAATTTATATCTTCCAGTGGATCTCATAATTTTCCAGTCACTACTTGTTATATCTTCATCCTCATACTGTGTTTTCAGATACAACAACTTTTCTTGTATTTTCTTATCCATGATTCCATTTTTATAGTTCTTAAGTATGTTAGAAACAAATTCAATAGGATTATCTTCAGCCTTTTTTAAATTCTTAGCAACAATTATCCGTTCCTTATATTCAGGTAATGGATCCAAGTTATATGCTTCTTCGTATAAAGGAATAGCTTTAGAGTATTCTCTGGAATTCTCATAAGACAAGCCTTGTTCAATAAGATATGAAGCATGTTTTACCGCATCAATTGTTTCCTCAATCTCTTTGATTTTTAATTGAGCCGGTTCATAAGCAGGGATAATCAGGAATGCCATTTGACATAATGTAATAGCATTCTCGTATCTCCTATAGTTTATCATATCATTACCTCGACTTATAAAGTCTTCCGCATAACTGACCATTTTCTCATGAATTCGTTCACTCTCTTCTGGAGCATACTCCATAGCTAGCTGGAATTCTTCTCTTGCTTTATGATACTTCTCAAATCTAATATTTAAATCAGCTTTCTCTTCATAAAGATGTGATATAGTTAGATAAATCGCTCTATCTTTACCAATCGGGTACTTTTCGATTTCAAACAGGAACTCTAATCCTCTATCCGCATCAATACTATCTCTTAAAGAATATGAATCTTTAATAATATTAGTCACAAATCTACCAAACAAGTTTCTTGCTTCAATCTCATACTCAGAATCAGGAAAGTTATCATACAACTCTTTGTAGTTTGGTAAAGCTTTCTTGTAAGATTGAGTCATATCAATATCATATTGAACTCTTCTAAAAAGTATCTCGGGGACATACTTGGAAGTGGGAATTACATTTACAATCCTTTTAAGATACTCCCAACCTCCATCAATATCATTTTCTTCAAACTTTTCTTCAGCTTGCTTGTAATAAGCTTCAGCAAGTAGTAGATCTGCTTTTTCAGAATTAGCAAGAATTGCCAGTCTCTCTGCTAAGAAATAGTTCTCTTTTTCAAATGCTAGTTTTGCAAGCTCTAAATAGCTCTCAGAACGAAACATTTCCGCTTCAGTCCTGTAAGCTCCATTAGTAGCATATCCTAGGAAGTTGTCATAAGCAATGATTGCAGATATATATTTCTCTTTATTGTATATTGATTCTGCATTTGCCAGTCGGTTACGTTCGCATCCAACTGTAAACATGAGTAGTAGACCACTACTAACAAGTAATAACTTTGCCTTCTTCTGCAATTTCAACCCCGTTTATCTTGCTCTCGTTTATAAATGATTGTATTTCATCAGAAATACCATGATTTAAAATAATTCTTTTTATTCCCAAGTTAAATAACATCTCGATTTTACTTAAAGATACATGAATCGCATCAACAATTATACAATCTACCTTTTCCAATTCTTCTTTTAAATGATCTAAATCTTGAATATCAGAAGTGTAAACCATTACATTATCTTTATCGTTTATAACAAATGAATATGATTTCAACTCGTTATCTAATTTATACTTCCTTACAATATCTTTGTAACCTTCCAAATGTGCATTTAGTATAGGTTTAACTCCAAGAGAAGATTTTCTTAATTCTTGGATATCAGATATAATCAAATTGAAGTCAAATTTATCTTCAAAAAGATAGAAATCATTTAGCAGACGCATTGTACGCTTTCTATCCTCCGGAACATATAGAGTAAGTGTTTTTGTTCTACCTTGTAGGTATAACATTTGTATCAACATTGGTAAACCGCTCGCATGATCAGGATGCATGTGACTAATCACAATTACGTCTAAATCATTGGGCTGCATCTCAAGTTCAAGTAGCTTATAAGTAGTTCCTTCGCCACAATCAAAAAGAATTTGTTTGTCTTTCACTTCTGTCAGAATAGCCGCTTGCCCCTTACCTAGTACAGGTAATCCTGAACCTGTGCCCAATATTGTAAACTGCATTTTACTTTTTCTTTTTCTGGTTTTCAGGCACAACAATTGGTACTTGATCCAACTTAGAACCAAAGATTATAAAGGCAACTGAGAAAATTATAGTAGACACAATCATTAATGGCAATGACCTTATCTTAAACACTATCATTGAAGTTATAATGATTAGAATATTGATTATATATATAAAAATAGCAGTGATTTTAGCTGATCCCAGTATTGTATGCATCCTATGAGTTGAATGATCTTTTCCCCCTTGCATAACGTGCCGACCATCTCTTTTCCTTGTGAAACTAACAAGACTTATATCAAATATTGAATAACTCAGCATAAGAACAGGTAATAGGAAATAGAACTTATTCTGAGCGGTATTACTGGCAAATTGAGCCATCTGTATTCCCATGGAAGAAAGGAAGTAGCCTATAAACATGCTCCCTGCATCACCCAGAAACATTTTAGCGGGATTAAAGTTATACGGTAAGAATCCAAATAAAGCACCGGAAAAAGTCAAAGAGACTAGTCCCATAAATCTCATAACTTCATTTTGAGCCCCGCTGTTGATGATAGTAAAACCGAAAAAACCCAATCCTATAATTCCTGCCATTCCGGTTATAATTCCATCCATATTATCCAAAAAGTTAAAGGCATTCATTAATCCAACCATCCATATTAATAGAATTGGGATTGTTATGAATTCTGAGCCAAACATTGTTATTAATTCTGATTTTTGATAATTAGTAAAAATGAATACAAAACTGCAAGCTATCTGTCCCAGTAACTTTATCTGTGGTTTCATTCCCCTTTTATCATCAATAACGCCAATAACAAAAATAATCAAAGCACCGCTTAAAAAACCAATAAGATTTCTATCTAATATAACATGATAGTTGATTATGCTCTCAAAAATTACCATTATCAGAAAACCAATAAAAACAGCAGCCCCACCCAAGAGAGGAGTGGCTTTCTTATGTACTTTTCTAGCATTGGGTTGATCAACAAAGTTTATTTTTAAAGCAAAATTCTTAATAAAGGGTGTTAAAGCATACACAAATATTAACGACATTCCAAATAAGAGAAAGTAATGATATATATTAACTTCCATTAAAAAAGCTCCAGTCTATTTCATTTTTAGCATATTTTCAGACAACGCCCTATTTGTCAAAGACTTTACGCAACGTCTGAATAAATACACGTTTCATCAACAATCGTTTATTAATCTCTATTTTCTATCTCCTACAGATAAGTACAATGCAGTTGCGAGCTTAACTACACTCTTATCTGTTTGTTCAAGTCTACCACAAACAATATCAGCTATGTTTTTTACAACTTTATAACCAATTGTAACATCTTGACTGACAAGTTCTTCAAAATCTTCTCCGGATAGCTCATAAACAGTACAATCCTCACCTGCTATTACATTAGCTGTTCTTAAACCTTTTGTAATTAATCCATTCTCTCCAAAACTAGGAAGGCAGTCCCCTGTAAGAGTTGCCAGCCTTTTTTCTTCTGCATCATGACTATCCAATATATCCATTACAAGGTTTTTTGTTACATACACTTTTCCTGAGGCTAAAATATACAATCTCGAACCTTCGCTATTTTCCTCAATAATTTGCTTACCTTTAGGATAATGCATCTGAACGAGATAGCTTTCGACTATCTTTATTTCTTCTTCTGTCAATCCTTGAAATATCCTTGTCTTGGAAAAATCAGGGTTCATAATCACTCCTTATAGTATAAGCACTTTATGGTTCGATTTAATCTTAAAATCTTTATCCGGATGAATTGTTATTAAATCGTTTCTATCAGTATTCACTGATTTAGCTTTAGCCAGAGTTGCTTTAATATACTCATCAATTGCTGAACTATCATCGGAAAAGATATCGTTCAACTTTAAGTTCTTTTGATAGTCAATTAAACCAATTGCAATTACATTCAACTCGCCCCAGAGAAAGGAATGTAAATCTCCGAAAGATTTACCTACAAGATGTTCGGGAACATCTAGTAATTCCATTCTATGGTCATTCTCTTTCAGCAATTTCTCAACAATTGAAACAGAGCAATCACTCTCAGGATTATTTGCTAAGATATATCCGCTTAGTTCATCATAAACAAGTATCTCATCAACTCCTGAACGTTTAAGTAAATGCTTTTTAGAAGCATTGATTAGTTGAACAGTCAGTTTTATATCCGGATTGATATACTTGACGGTATTAACAACCACAATTGTGTAATCGTCTGCCATTTCACGAGAATTTTGTTCATCACTTACTATAAATACCCTTTCTGCAGAACTAATACTCGCCCGATTAAGTATTTCAACCTGTGTTTGTTCACCTCGAACAAATTGTAAGTTCAATTTTGTGAATTTACTTTGAATACTCTCGAATTTCTCAACTGAATAGTTCCCGACTAATACAATATTCTTGTTGAATCCCCGCTTTTCCTGAAAGGCTTTAAGCATGAACTCAGTAGAATCATTTAATCCGCATATAACGAAATGACCGGATAGCTTTATCTTTTTCAAACCCTTAGCTCCTTTCAATTTATCTTCCACAAACACTGAGGCTAAAATTGCTGTAAATATCGTTAAACTACAAAAACCGAATACTATCAGGATTGTACCGATAATCCTTCCTCCGGGAGTAAGAGGTACAATATCCCCGTAACCTATCGTTGTAACGGTTACTATACCCCACCAGAGTGCATCAGAAAAACTATGTATCATAGTGCCCGGATGATTTCTCTCCAGTAAGTAAAGAAGAGTAGATGAAACAAATATCAGAACTATTATTATTGCAAATAGCCTGATGATTCTATTCATAAACGTGTTTTTCATATCATCCTATCCTTCATAACAGCCAATTTTACTAAAACAGTATCAATACTGGCAAGAAAAAAACTTAAGCTTAAATCAACCCACTTGATTTGATTGTGTTTTAATTCTATAATAAAAGCCTATTGATTTCTCAACAGGCTTCATTCTATATCATTTCTTTCCTATTCAATAACAATACTCACAATCTTCTTATTAACAACAATAATCTTCTTTATCTCTTT
Source organism: Cloacimonadales bacterium (SeqCode) (assembly GCA_963667035.1). Taxonomy (GTDB): domain Bacteria; phylum Cloacimonadota; class Cloacimonadia; order Cloacimonadales; family JAFGVF01; genus Zophobacter. The sequence goes on along the minus strand of OY762964.1, from coordinate 2,962,289 downwards.
TCCTTCAATTTGTTGCTGTACTTTCGGGATTGCAAGAGCAGCTTCTTTTATCACCTCATCATCTGAATCAGAAGAGACATCCACTTTACCTCTGATTTTACCATTGATTTGAACAACAATGGTCATATTGTTTTTTACAAGGAATTTAGGATTAAAGACAGGTACGCCTGCTTCATGAACAAAACCTTCATTTCCTGTCATCACAAACAGTTCTTCGGAAATATGAGGAGCAAATGGGTAAAGCAATCTGATAATCATCATACAGGCCTCAGCATAAACCATTTTCTCATCATTGCTCAAAGCATCGATATCTTTGATTGAAGAAACTTTGTTCAGATGCTCCATTATTGATGCTATAGCAGTATTAAACTGCATTCTGTTCTCAATATCTTCAGCCCAACGCTTCATCATTGTATGAGTTGAGAATCTCAGTTCATCAATCTCTTTAGATATTTTTACATCTTCAGAATAAGGCTTATTGAAAGCTTTAATTGTTTCAATATTTCCTTCAACCAGACGCCAAACTCTGTTCAGGAATCTAAATGCTCCTACAACAGCATCATCATTCCATTCCACATCTTTCTCAGGTGGTGATGCAAACAGCATAAAGACTCTTATAGTATCTGAACCGTATCTATCAATGTACTCTTGAGGATCTACACCATTTCCCTTTGATTTTGACATCTTAGAGCCTTGATTAAGTACCATACCCTGAGTCAACAGTCTTGCAAAAGGTTCGTCACAGTTGACCATTCCCAAATCTCTTAGGAATTTATGAAAGAATCTAGCATAAATCAAATGCATACATGCATGTTCAATGCCACCAATATATTGGTCTACCGGTAACCATTGATTTGCTTTTTCTTCAGCAAATGGCAAGTTCTCATTCTTAGGATCAACGTAACGAGCAAAATACCAGGAACTATCAACGAATGTATCCATGGTATCAGTTTCTCTTCTTGCAGGAGCTCCACATTTAGGGCAACTGCAGTTCACCCATTCCTCTACTGAAAGCAAAGGGTTATTAGTAGTTTTTCCAACCTGTACATTATCGGGAAGCCTAACAGGTAAGTCTTCATCTGGAACAAGTACTTCACCACATTTCTCACAATAGATTACAGGGATTGGATTTCCCCAATAGCGTTGACGAGAAACACCCCAGTCGCGTAATCTATAAGTAACAGTCTCGTTACCCATATTATTCTCTGTTATCCATAGAGAAATGGCTTTCTTAGATTCAACGCTGTCTTCTCCGTTGAATTTATCGGAGTTTACTAGAATACCGGGTTCGATATATGCTTCTTTCATTTCATCAAGAATTAAAGAGTTCTCCGGATTCTGGATAACAATCTTCATCGGTATATCATACTTCTTTGCAAAATCAAAGTCTCTCTGATCGTGAGCAGGAACCGCCATCACCGCTCCTGTACCGTAATCCATCAAGACATAATTAGTAACCCATATCTGAACTTTATCACCGTTTACGGGATTAATACAATAAAGTCCTGTGAAAACACCTTCTTTTGTTGTTTCATCTGCTCCACGAGTAATTTTATCTTCATTAAGAACCTTCTCACAAAACTCAACAAGCTTTGAGTCAGCATCAGGCTTACGAAGTAATCTTCTAATAATATCATGCTCCGGAGGAAGTGCCATAAATGTAACACCGAAGATAGTGTCAGGTCTTGTAGTAAATACTTTTACTATTTCGTCACTATCTTCCATCTTGAAGTCAATTTCGGTACCGGTTGATCTTCCTATCCAGTTTTTTTGCATAGTCATAACGCGTTCCGGCCAATCTATCACTTTAGAGAAATCAAGCAGTTCCTCAGCATATTCAGTGATTTTAAAATACCACTGTTCCATCTCTTTCTGGCGTACAACACTATGACATCTCCAACAAGCTCCGTCTTCTACCTGTTCATTAGCCAAAACAGTCTGACACTCATCACACCAATTCACAAAAGATGATTTTTTATATACTAACCCTTTCTCATAAAGGCGTTTAAAAATCCACTGTCCCCATCTGTAATAATCAGGAGTACAAGTTGCAACTTTCCTATCCCAATCGAAACCGAAGCCCATTGCTGTGAACTGACTTTGCATTATGTCCATGTTCTTTTCGGTAGTTATTCTCGGGTGAGAGTTATGCTCAATGGCAAAATTCTCGGCAGGCATACCGAAAGCATCATAACCCATAGGTTGCATTACATTGAATCCTTGCATTAATTTATATCTTGATACCGCATCACCAATTGAGTAGTTGGAAACATGCCCCATGTGTAATGCACCGGACGGATACGGGAACATTGATAAGACATAATACTTGGGGTTTGCCGAGTTGTCGTCAGCATTAAAAATTCGTTTTGCGTTCCACTTTTCCTGCCATTTCTTCTCAATGACTTCAAATGGGTATTCCATAATTCCTCCATTTGCTCTATAATCTTCCACAGGAATCCGTCCCCTGTAGAGAAAGCTTAATCAAATAATTTCAAGGGATTACAAATATTTGGATTGCATAATACAGTCAATTTCTTTTTCACCACTATTTACCTGATTCCATTTGCCTTTATGTATGATGTGATTATACTGTAGGAGTATCTCATAGTTGAGAAGAGATAGTATTAACCGGATAGATGCTTCGGGATATTAAAAGTTGTTTGGTAAGAGATAAGAGAAATTCCTGTCGAACAATGCATTCTGAGCTAGCTCTAACCTCCTGAATTGTTTACCAATGGCTCGGAGTTGATATATCTCTCTATCCAAGATTGATAATAGTAAAGATATTGGCAAAGCTTATTGATTTGTAAGCTTATTTATAGTCCTTAAAAGTAAAGAGTCTGCTTTAAAACAGCAGACTCTTTTTTTATATCTGACTTTCTTTCCATTCTAAATAAAAAGGGCGGCCGGGCGGCCGCCAGTTTGGTAGTTAGGGAGATCCTTCTTGAGAGGTCTTTTCAAGAAAATTTATATATTAATGAAATATCGGAATAATAGTGTAATGTAATTTGGTTTTAACTATCTCGGATACTTTCATGTTTAATATTCCCCTTGAATATAACTGAAAAATAAACACCTCTTTAAACTTGTCAAGAATTTTGTTACTCTTTTTGTTCTAATTAGTAACAAATTTGAAGTTTCTTCAGCTATTTAACTTCTTTCTTCTACTGTTAAATAAACCATTCTGCCTATACCTTCTAACTCCCTCATAAGTATAGAGAATCACCGAAATCCAGATTAAACAAAATCCTATCAACTTGTTTAAAGGGAAAGGCTCTTGATAAACAATTATTCCAATTAGCATTTGTAATGTAGGAGAAATATATTGAAGTATTCCCAGTTGGCTCAACGTTATTTTCTTAGAGGCTATTGAAAATAGTAGCAATGGAAAACCTGTTACTATACCTGATATAATAAACAGTATTGATAGATAAGGTTTACCGGCACCAAAATTACCGGTTCCATTGTTGGATAGATAGATGATATACAGTAATGCAGGAACAAATTGGAAACATGTTTCAACTGTCATACCCTCTATACTTGGTAACTTAACACCTTTCTTAACCAAGCCGTACAAACCAAAGCTAAAAGCAAGTATTAAACCTCTCCACGGTAAACTTCCGAAAACAAAAGTCAGGTATAAAACTCCTAGTAATGCTAATATAATTGCTCCCAGTTGCATAATTTGCAATCTCTCTTTTAAGAATATCACTCCCAAAGCAACAGCAATAAGAGGATTTATAAAATACCCTAAGCTCGCTTCAACAACGTGTCCGTTTATTACGCACCAAATATAAACAAACCAGTTTAAAGATATCAGTATGGAACTGATAAGGTAGAAGAATAGTTGCTTAGGTTCTTTCTTGATTCTGTTTATAACAGTAAAATCCCGACGTGCTACTATCAGAAAAAGAAAAAAAACAAATGACCATAACATCCTGTGTGATAGAACTTCTAAAGCAGATATATCACCAAGAAGTTTCCAGAAAAGGGGAAGTAAACCCCAAAGCAGATATGAACCAATCCCTATTAGCATTCCAGGATTCATTGCCTCTCCTAATTATATTATTAAGGAAGGGTAAATAATGAACTTAACCTTTATTGTCAATCATTGTAAGATGGAACACAATAAGTATTATTTTTACTGAATAGTGCATCGTCACAAAATGTTTAATTGACTAAAAGAATAATTGTTTGATGTATGGTAGTATATAGTAAGTGTTTTGGTACACTGGGTACGCCAGCATCTTGCTGGCATATACCGGGTACGCGAACATCCCTGTTCGCTATCTTCCCGGTAAGATGACGGTGGGAACCAGTGTGTGCGAGCTGGTTAATCATAAGAAATGAATTAATGACTTGCTTTAAAAGGCTAAGAAAATATGAGTCGGTATAAATCAATTTACACACTTTTTAGAATACTCTCTATTAAGTTTTGGCGAGTCACCCTTAAAAGTATCCACCCTAGGGAGGTCAAAGTTTTACCAAGAAAAATACTACGTAAACTACATGATATAATATCATCAATAGAGACCGGTGTCTTTATGGGTTATATACTTGATAAAAATGCAGTTAATCAGTTAAAGGAATATTTTAATGAATTGGATTATTTCTAGAGAAATGCAGAGTAAATGTTTCATCCACGCAATGAGCTTAGCGAATGGAGGGGATGAAACATTCGCCTTGAATACTTGGATTATATATATCCTACAAAAAAAGAGTGCCAGCAATCTAAGAATTAGATATACTGACACTTATGACATATTTAGAGATGAGATTACTCAGTAAAGAATTTAAGTCAAGAACTCTTTTACGGTATCAGATGTATACTCTTTCAATGCAGCATGGCATATCTGAAACAGCTAGGATGTTAGGCACAACCAGGAAGACTGTTCGTCTCTGGAGAAATAGGTATCTTGAGCTTGGAGAGGCAGGTCTCGAGAATAAGTCCAGGGTTGGTCAGAAACATCCTCTGAAGATGCCAAAAGATATTGAAGATGCTATCATCAAAGAACGTAAAGATCGTGGCAATCCAGGAGCTCGCACTATAGTAAATAATCTGAAATTGCATTACTCAGCAAAGACCGTTCATAAGGTATTAAAGAGACATAAGCTTGTTTTGAAAAGAAAAACAAGATACAAGAAAAAGAAAGATATGTCAGCTGTAAGAGCACACTATAAGCCTATGCAGAAACTTCAGCTCGATGTTAAATACCTAAATGATATTGCTAAACAGAGTAGAGCATATGAGTCAGGTGCAATACCTATGTTTCAGATTACTGCCAGAGATTACAAGACAGGAATGGTATTTCTAGGCTTTACAAACTATAAAGATGATCTCTCAACTGCCATTTTTGCGGATTACGTAATTGAATACCTAAAAGGGTTACATTGCTCTCCTAATGATATTACTTTCCAAACAGATAACGGTACTGAATTTATTGAACCTCTTCATAGTAGAGTCACAATCTTTGAAGAAATCTTAAACAAACATGGAGTAACTCATGTTCGCATACCTCCAAAATCTCCAACATTCAACAGTGATGTAGAAAGCTTTCACAACACCATAGAACAAGAATTATATGATTATGAAGAGTTTAGAGACATTATATCTTTCATTAGTAAAGTCTTCATATATCAGACTTACTACAACCATATTCGTAAAATCAGGACTAGAGGTAACAAGGCCCCCGTTGAGTTAGTCGCAGAATATGGACTTAAGGCTAAAACTGCTGATTTATGCTTTATCCCCATATTCTGCGACTCTTTTAGAAAGAATTTTCTTGCTAATTACAAAACTGGATACTTTAAAGGGTTACCTCCCACTCTCTATTAAGTTTGATGTCTTCTTTACTGCTCCTTCATCTCTCAGCATTAATTCTTGGGAAACACCTGTGAAACACTTGGGCAATCCTTGGGTAATCCTTGGGTTAATTACCAACAATTTAACAAGATATGCTCAACCAATTGCCGGGCTCAAATCGGTTGTTAATCGTGGGGATAGAGGGGGAGCAGATAGTTCATAAAGATATTCCCCACAATAAAGAATTGAGTTAATCTGTCAAATTTCTGTTCCTTACTCATTATTAGCTCCCCGTTAGAAACTCGTTTTGGGAATCGGGAATCGGATTGGGTTTTAATGGGGATATAATCTAAACTTAACTTGCTATAAGATACCGAAAAGAAAGAGCATAGCTCTTAGAGCTATGTGCAAGTGGGGCACTCGTGCTACAGCTTGTTATTTATAATTTAGGTATTATTTTTACTGAATAGTGCATCGTCACAAAATGTTTAATTGACTAAAAGAATAATTATTCGATGTATGGTAGTATATAATAAGTGTTTTGGCACACTGGGTACGCCAGCATCTTGCTGGCATATACCGGGTACGCGAACATCCCTGTTCGCTATCTTCCCGATAAGATGCCGGTGGGAACCTGTGTGTGCGAGCCGGAAGCTCGCGTATCCAGTGTGCCCGGTAATTATAAAAACAACAGAAGGAATTTACATAGATGTCTGAAGACCAAAAGAAACTACTGGAAAAACAGCTCTGGGATATAGCTAATATCTTAAGGGGAAAAGTCAATGCTGATGACTACCGAGACTATATTCTCGGGTTCATCTTTTATAAATACCTGAGTGAAAAGCAATATCTTTATGCTAACGAGCTATTGGAAGGTGAAGAGGTTACTGATTACAAAGATATTAGAAGAGGTGCGGACAAGGATGTCCGCCAACCCGGTAGTCGGAGTGCGAGCTGGAAGCTCGCGGACCCAGTAAGCGTACCCGGTGGGGATTATGAGGAGATTTTGGATGCGATTAGGGATGAATCGCTCCAGAAGCTTGGTTATTTCCTCAAACCTGAAGAGCTGTTCTCAGTTATTGCTGCAAAGGGTAACTCTGATAAAGAGGATGAGGATAACTATATTATTGAAGACCTCCAAGCAGTGATGAATCATATTGAGCAAAGCACTATGGGTACCGAATCCGAAGAGGATTTCAATGCTCTCTTCGAAGACCTAGATTTGCAATCAACTAAGCTTGGACGTACAGTTGGAGCTCGTAACAGTATTGTTGTGCAGATTCTGAATAAACTTGATAAGATAGATTTCAAGCTTGATGATATAGATGCTGATGTACTTGGTGATGCTTACGAATACCTTATAGCTAAGTTCGCCGCCGGGGCAGGTAAATCTGCCGGTGAGTTTTATACTCCTCAGCAGGTTTCTAAGATATTAGCTAAGATTGTTACTACCGGAAAGACTAAATTGAAATCGGTTTATGATCCGACTTGTGGTTCGGGGTCATTGCTGTTGCGTGTAGCTCGAGAAGTTCAAGATGTTAGCGAGTTTTACGGACAAGAGCTGAATCGTACAACCTACAACTTAGCACGAATGAATATGATTTTGCACGATGTGCATTACAGAAAGTTTGATATTCAGCAGGAAGACACGCTTGAGAATCCGCAACATTTAGACAAACGCTTTGAAGCTGTGGTTGCTAATCCACCCTTTTCTGCACATTGGAAAAGTAGTGATAATCCACTCAATGATACTGATGAACGCTTTAGTCAGTACGGTCGGCTGGCACCAAAGACAAAAGCCGATTATGCTTTTATCCTGCACATGATACATCAGCTAGCCGATAACGGTATTATGGCAACTGTTGTTCCGCATGGAGTCCTCTTTAGAGGGGCTGCGGAGGGTGTTATCCGCAAGTATTTGATTAAAGAACTTAACTACCTTGATGCAGTGATTGGACTACCGGCTAATATTTTCTACGGTACAAGTATCCCGACCTGTATTCTTGTCTTTAAGAAATGCAGAGAAGTTGATGATAATATAGTCTTTATCGATGCCAGTGGTGACGAGCATTACATTAAGAGCGGAAACCAAAACGAACTGCGCGATAGTGATGTTGATGGGATTGTTGAAACCTATAGAAAAAGAGAAACAAAGGATAAATACTCCTATATTGCGACTTTGGAAGAGATTGCCGAGAACGATTATAACCTCAATATCCCCCGCTATGTAGACACCTTCGAAGAGGAGGAGGAGATTGATATAGCGGAAGTCTCAAAACGCATTGTTGCTATCGAAGATGAGCTTGTTGATGTAAACAGTGAGATTGCCGGATTCTGTAAAGAGCTTGGGATTACTCCCCCTTTCAAGGTTAATAGTGATGAAAGATAAACTGATACCACAATTGAGATTCCCTGAGTTTGAGGGGGAGTGGAAGGAGAATAGGATTTCTACTCTTGGAAAAGTAATAACTGGTAACACCCCCTCTACTTCAGATAAGAGCTTGTATGATGGAGAGTATATGTTTGTATCTCCCTTTGATTTAAAGGATAACAAATATGTTTACACTACTTCCAAAACTTTGACTGTGCAAGGTTTTGAAAAAACTAGGAAAATTTCAAGAGGTAGTGTATTATTTGTGTGTATTGGATCAACAATTGGAAAGGTTGCTATTGCAGGTGACAAATTAGCTACAAATCAGCAAATCAACTCCATTAATCCAGTAAATGTCAATAATGAATTCCTCTATTATCAGTTACTAAGAATTGCCAAAAGAATTAAGATATTAGCTGGTGAGCAAGCAGTGCCAATTATTAACAAGACACAATTCGAAAAGATTTCGGTTAATACAACCTCTCCCCCCGAGCAAAACAAAATAGCGAACTTCCTGACAGCAGTTGATAGAAGAATTGAGATACTCCAGAAGAAGCGAGAGGAGATGGAGCTTTATAAGAAAGGAGTAATGCAGAAGCTGTTTGATGGACACTTCGTTGATGATGAAAAGGAATCCTCCCTCACGAAGACTACGAAGAGCAAGAAATTAAGATTCATCCCCCCTACTCTGCGTTTTAAAGATGATAATGGTAATGATTTCCCTGACTGGGAGGAGAAGAGATTGGGGGAGGTATTGAAAATTGGTAATGGAAGAGATTACAGACACTTGGATTGTGGGAATATTCCTGTCTTTGGAACAGGAGGTTATATGACCTCTGTTAATAGTTACCTCTATGATGGAGAGAGTGTTTGCATAGGAAGAAAAGGTACAATTGATAAGCCTATATATCTAAAAGGGAAATTTTGGACGGTAGACACATTGTTTTATACATATGATTTTAACAGAATTCTACCAATATTTGTTTTCATTCTCTTTCAACAAGTGAATTGGAGACATTATAATGAAGCATCCGGAGTACCAAGCTTATCAAAAACTACAATTGAAAGAATAAAAGTATCAGTTCCCCAACTGGACGAGCAAAAGAAAATAGCAGACTTCCTAAACTCAATAGATAAAGAGATAGAGAAGTTGAGTAATGAGATAGAGGAATCACAGCAGTTTAAGAAAGGGTTGTTGCAAAGGATGTTTGTGTGAGTTATACCGGGTACGCGAGCTTCCAGCTCGCAATAACCGGGTACCCCGGCATCCTGCCGGGAGGAGAGCGAACAGGGATGTTCGCGAACCCAGTGGTGCCAGCAAGATGCCGACGTACCCAGTGAAGCGTACCCAGTGAGTAAAAAGGAGGTAATAAATGGATGAATTGAAGGGATGGCACTCCAGAGGATATGCACCCCACTTCGATGGTGGCGAGATTTATCAGTTTATTACTTTCCGATTACATGACTCTGTACCTAATGATTTAATCCAAAGCTGGAAGGATGAGCTGTTTATTACTGACGATACTCTAAAAGGCTCTGAAGAGTATATTAAACTTCAAAAGAAGATTATTAAGTTCTTAGATAAAGGTTATGGGGCTTGCTATCTTAAGAGTAACGAAATAGCTAAGATTGTAGAGAATGCTTTAAAGTTTCATGATAAAGATAAGTATGAGTTAATAGATTGGGTTGTAATGCCTAATCATGTGCATGTATTGATTAGAGTTAACCCTAATTATAGTTTGACAAAGATTGTACATTCGTGGAAATCTTTTACTGCAAATGAAGCTAATAAGGTGTTAAAACGACATGGAGCTTTCTGGATGAGGGATTACTATGATAGGTACATTAGAGATGATAAGCATTATCAAGCGACTATAGAATATATTGAGAAGAATAGAAGGCAGTTATTGTGACCGGGTACGCGAGCTTCCAGCTCGCATTAACCGGGTGCCCCGGCATCTTGCCGGGAGGAGAGCGAACAGGGATGTTCGCGAACCCAGTGGTGCCGGCAGGATGCCGGCGTACCCAGTAAAAAAAGAGAGATATATGAACACACAACCTGAACAGATATTAGAAGAGAACCTTATTAAGCAACTCGTAGAGTTGGGATATAAGAGCATTGCGATTCGAGACGAAAAAGAGCTTATAGCTAACCTTAAGTCTCAACTAGAGATTCACAATAAGGTTGAGCTCTCCGATAATGAGTTTAAACAAATCTTGAACTACATTAACAAGGGTAATATCTTTAATAGAGCTAAGATTTTGCGTGATAGAGTTCCATATACAAATGACAAAGGTGAGTCAAAGACGATTGAGCTTATCAATCAAATCCATTGGTGTCAGAACGAGTTTCAGGTTACTCGTCAGGTAACGATGGAAGGTAAGTTTAAGAATCGGTATGATGTCACTATCCTCATTAATGGATTACCACTTGTACAGATAGAGCTTAAGCGGCGTGGGCTTGAACTGAAAGAAGCTTTCAATCAAACTAATAGATATCAACGCCATTCTTTCTGGGCAGGACATGGATTGTTCCAGTTTCTACAGATATTTGTGATTAGTAATGGTGTAAATACAAAGTATTATGCTAATAATCCGATAAAAGCAAGGTCATTTAAACAAACTTTCTACTGGAGTGATGAGAATAATAAGCATATACCACAGCTCTCTGACTTTGCTAATATCTTCTTAGAACCTTGCCACATCTCTAAGATGATAACCAAGTATATCGTTATTCATGAATCGGACAGGGTATTAATGGTGCTTAGACCTTATCAGTTCTATGCAGTTGAGAAGATAATTGAAAGAGTTAAATGCACTACTAAAAACGGGTATATCTGGCATACAACCGGTTCAGGCAAAACTCTTACTTCATTTAAAACAGCACAAATACTGACAAGCTTACCCAAAATACATAAGGTTGTGTTTGTTGTTGATAGACGTGATTTAGATTACCAGACAACCAAAGAGTTTAACGCTTTCAATAAAGGCTGTATTGATAGTACTAATAATACTAACACTCTTGTTAAGCAGATGGCGGGTGATGAAAAGCTGATTGTTACTACTATCCAAAAACTGAACAACGCAATTAGCAAGAAACACTACTTGAAAAGAATGGAACCCCTCAAAGAGAAACGGATTGTGTTTATCTTTGACGAGTGCCATCGTTCACAGTTTGGTAGAACCCATGAAGCGATAAAAGAATTCTTCAGAAAAGCTCAGATGTTTGGCTTTACGGGAACCCCTATCTTTACTAAGAATGCAGGAACAAATGAATATGGGAAACGAACCACTGCAACTCTATTTACTGAATGCCTTCATCAATATGTAATCACTGACGCAATAAGAGATGAGAATGTTCTTAAATTCTCTGTAGAATATATAAGAACTTTCAAGATGAAGGATAAGATTGTAGATATAAGTGTTGAAGACATCAATAGAGCTGAAGTAATGCAATCACCAATACGCTTGGATAAGATTACCGACTACATAATTACGAACCATAAACGCAAGACTCATAATCAAGAGTTTACAAGTATCTTTGCCGTTTCAAGTATACCTGCTTTGATTGAGTATTATAAGCTGTTCCTACAGAAGAGAGAAGAAGGACTGCATAAGCTTAGAATAGCTACAATCTTCACTTATAAGACAAATGAGGATGATAAAGATGCAATTGGTAGTGCTTTTATTGACGATGAGTTCCAAGCAGAGAAAGAACAAAGGGCTGCCGAGGACTACTATATCTATAACTCTAAACATTCGCGAGATAGTTTGGAAGAGTTTATAGGACATTACAATAGGCAATATAGTACTAACTTCACTACTAAGGACAGTCAAAGCTTCTTTAACTACTACAATGATGTAGCAAAGCGAGTTAAGCAGAAACAAATTGATGTCCTACTTGTTGTAAATATGTTCCTTACCGGATTTGATTGCAAGACACTTAATACACTTTATGTTGATAAGAATCTAAGATATCACGGATTGATACAGGCATATTCACGAACAAATAGAATTATCAATGACACAAAATCACAAGGTAATATAGTCTGTTTCAGAAACCTGAAAATTGCAACAGATGAAGCAATACAAATGTTCTCAACGAAAGATAATGATGCTGAGATTGTGATAAAACCTTATGATGAGTATGTTGAGATTTTTAACAAAGCATTTATAACAATACTTCAAATAACACCGACTGTTAATAGCGTCAGTAACCTCAAAGACGAGGAAGAGGAATTAGAGTTTATTAAAGCATTTAGAGAGCTAATGCGATTAAAAAATGTACTCACTACTTTTACTGAGTTTAACTGGAATGACCTTTCAATGACTCATCAAACCTTTGAGGATTATAAATCCAAATATCTTGACCTTTATGATAAAGCAAAATCATCACATGAAGTTGAGAAGTTTTCGATATTAGAGGATATTGACTTTGAATTGGAACTAATACATCGAGACGAGATTAATGTTGCATATATACTGAAACTATTGGCTAAACTGAAAGATGCCCCTAAAGAAGAACAAGAGAAACAGCGTAATGCCGTTACCGATTTACTTGCCAGTGAAACAACTCTCAGAAGTAAGCGAGAGTTGATAGAGAAGTTTATCCAAGAAAACTTACCATTTATAACTGACTCAGACTCAATCCCTGATGAGTTCGAAGCATTTGTAGAGCAAGAAAAAGAGAAGGCGATTTACGAACTAAGTAAAACAGAGGGATTGGATAACAATAAATTGAATGAGTTGATAAGTAATTACATCTTTACAGAGAAAGAACCGCTTAGAGATGATATAATTGCAACAATGAATCAAAGACCAAAGTTAAAAGAGCGAAAAAATGTAGCGGAGAGAGTTACGAGTAAAATCCTTAGTTATGTGGAGACATTCTTTACAGGTATAAGTGTAAGGTAGATTAAAGATAATATGGTATAGCCATAAATAATTGATACTATAAAAACAGAAAAGCCCCTAATTCCTAAGAAATCGGGGCTTTTTGTTTATCTTCTTTTTATTAATTATAAGTTCTAAGTGCTTCAGAAATGTTTAAAGCATAGTCACCGATATGTTCCATGTGCTTGAGAATATCAATATATAAAATCCCTGTATACACATCTGCACCCTCTTTTAGTCTTGATCTGGCAGCTTTCTTTAAAGTATCGCGAGACATATCGACTTTCGTCTCAAGCTCATTGGCAAGTCTGAAATCTGTCTTTGTGATATGCTCAATAAGATGCGATTTATAGAATTCTATGAAACGTTTGATAATATCTGCAAAATCCTCAATCTCTTTCATCTCCTTTGCAGGAAGATTTAGCTTTCTATCATACATCTTTTGGAACAGGAGTAAAAGACGGAAAATACTATCGGCTATGCTTTCAAGTTCACTTGTGATACGAATCATAGCATTAATGTTAAGAGTTTCCTGATCGTTCACGGTATGCTTGGAGCATTGAATAAGATAAGCACAAATCTCTTCGTTCATAACGTCTGTCAGCTCTTCAGCCCTACGTACCTTTTTAGCAACATCCCCCATCTTCTTTTGAGGATTGGAGAAAAGGCTAATACAGTTATTGAATGCTTCTTCCACTATCTCTGCCATCTTGTTTATCTCAAGTCTGGCTGTTTCAATATTCAATCCAGCCGTATCGACAATACCGGAATTCAGATATTGCAGAGAATATTGTACAGATTCCTCGTCGGCTTTACCGGGTTTAACAAGCTTCTCAACAATGATTGCAAAGTATTTAACAAACCAGATACAAAAAAATGTGTTGGTAATATTAAAAAGAGTGTGGAATAGAGATAGGTTTAGCGGGAGATTTGTTGCAATAGTCTCATCCCAAGGAGTGAGTTTTAAAACCAGCTGTAAGAACCATTTGAAAACAAAACTTATCCAGACGACACCAAACACATTAAAAATAAAGTGAGCCCTTGCCGCTCTTCTTGCATTTACTGTCGTTCCCAGGGATGCAAGATAGGCAGTAACCGTTGTTCCGATATTCTCTCCAAGTACAACGGCAGCAGCAGTCGGGAAATCAATCCAACCCTTATAAGCCATAGTAACCGTAATTGCCATTGCAGCACTGGAAGATTGAACAATAACTGTCAGAATTGAGCCGATTGTAACAAAGATAAGATACGATAAGAAGCCCTTTCCTGTCCAGTTTGATACAAAAGCCAGAACTTCCGGATGAGCCTTGATATCGGGTACTGAATCTTTAAGAAAAGCTAACCCGAGGAACAGGAGTCCAAAACCAATAAGTACTTCTCCCCAATCTTTACTTTTACCTCTTTTAGAGAAGAGTAAAGGTAATCCAACACCGATAATCGGGAGACTTATTGCTGATATTTTAAACTTAAAACCTATAAAAGAAACAATCCATGTTGTAACGGTAGTACCGATATTGGCACCCATTATAACTCCGATTGCCTGCGTAAGGTTCAATAAGGCCGCATTAACAAAGCTAACAACTAACACGGTTGTTGCTGACGAAGACTGGATTAAAGCTGTAATCATAAAACCCGTCATTACAGCGATATACCTATTCTTTGTCATGTAACCTAGAATTGATTTCATTCTGTTACCCGCAACCTTCTGGATTGCGTTACTCATTACATGCATTCCAAACAAGAAAACACCTAGTGCTCCCAAGATATGGAATAGTGACTGAATGATGTTTCCAATCAATGTAGTTTCCTCACTCACTTTTTGTTTTTAGGGGTTACTATTTACAGATACTTAACCAATAGCAAACATAATGTTAACATTAGTATATGAAAGGACTACATAGTCAAACTGAAAATTACCATTGTTAAGAAAGTTAAGATATTTATGCAGTTCTTATTCGGATAAGTGACTGCTATAATACATGTTGACAACTTTGTTGATTATGTGTTAATAATGTGTTAAGCTGAAATAACATGAGTGTTATACCTTTAAGATTAGAAAAGAAAAGTTAAGCTAAGAATTCAATTGATTAGTAAGATTTTGTTTCCTGAATGTATTAATCATGAATATAGCATATTTGGAATTGACATGTGGATTAATATATTTATTAATGAAGAGTAAGAAAAAGGATAAGTTAATTATTGGTAATATGATTTGAAAACAGACAAAAAACTTGACCATTATCAGTTAAAGATAAATCATTACTTATCAGTATATATTATAGGAGATATTATCGGAATTTATTCTTTTCTTTTTTATTTATAGAGAATTATTACACTCGGAGAAGTTATGAAAAGATTATTTATTCCGATTCTGTTTTTAAGCATAGGGCTTCTGTTAGTGGCAATTGTCCCGCCACATCCTCTTTACAAAGGAGAAATCCCTTATAAACAGAATTCGGTATCAGAAAGATTTGATTTACAAAAGAAATCACAGTCTGATCCGTTACCTGAAACAATTCTGGTATTCCTTGTAGAATTTCCCGATAAGCAATTTATTCAAGAATCGGCTTATCCTGACTATTTACCGCACGATTATAGTTACTTCAAAAGGCTAATGCTTCATGTTTCGGATTACTGGAGTGATGCTTCACACGGTAATTATGAGCTTTATGAAAATATCCGTCTTTACGAGCATAATGTGATAATGCCCAGAAATTATGCAGAATATGGTAGAGACTCTAACAATGACGAAAGAATGGTACAATTCTTTGAAGACCTCCTTGAGCAAACAGACGATGATATTGATTTTTCCGAATATGATGGTCTAATGGCTATTTATGCAGGTCAAGGGCAAGAGTCTGATACCGATGGAATCAGAACAGATGAAATCTGGAGCACATTCCTTAGTAAAAAAGATTTAAGAGAAGTAAACGACCCTGATAATGAAGACTATCAAGGGTTACTAACCAATGACGGTGTTTATATTAATGAACTTGCAGTTGTGGCGGAATCAGAATTTCAAGATTACTTCCCAACTGAAGGACCTGAAGCAAGCACTTATCTATTTAGCAATTACGGAGTTGTTCTTCATCAGTTTGGCAAACTACTCGGATTACCAACTCTATTTGATAATGTAAGCTCTAATGGTAAGTCCCAAGGTATAGGAAACTATGGTATTATGGGAAGTGGCTCTTGGAACGGAAACGGCTATATCCCGGCACTACCTTCAGCTTGGTGCAGATATTATCTGGGTTGGGAAAACACTGTTGAGCTAACAGTTAATCAAGAACAAGTATACATTGACCAGATTCTTGACATTAATGCTATTAATCCGAAGCTTTATAAAATACCAATCTCAGATACAGAGTATTTTTTAATAGAATGCCGTTCACAGAATCCTGATAGAAGTTTTCATAATGGCATTGCTTCTTTCAGTTTTGAGCTTGTTGACGGTCAAGAGTACTATCCTCCCGATCCGGATCACCCGGATGCACCGTTACAACCTAAATTCATGTTTATGGAAAACAGATACAAAGGTTGCGAATGGGATATTGCTTTACCGGGACTAGGCGGCCCGGCAGTTGGTAATGCATTCCAAGATAATAGCGGAATCTTTGTTTGGCATATAGATGAACTTATAATTAATGAATTCTTTACTCCTGATTATGAAGTTAATCATGTGAACGCTATAGCAACTCACAAAGGAGTAGACCTTGAAGAAGCTGATGGAGTACAAAACCTGGACACAGCCGTAATTGACCCTAATATGTACGGTGGTCCATTTGACAGTTTTAGAGCTGGGAACAATGACTATTTTGGGTTTAACAGCATCAATGGAGTAATTTCTCAACCGACAGCCGGAAGCTATTACGGTGGTGTACCCCTTGAGATCTATGACATAAGCCCTCAAGGTAATACAATGTATTTTTCTGTCAGATTCAGGTGGAGTCTTTCAACTAACTATACAGGAGTAAATGATATTCCCGCTTCTTCTTTTGACTATGATAATGATGGTAATGAAGAGATTTTCTATCCAATGCCAAATGGATCTCTTTATATGTGGAAAAACGAGGAACTATTCCCCGGTTTCCCTACCGGTGGAGCATCGAGAATAAACAAATTATATGCTGTTGATAAAGAGTATAGACGAGTCTTGATACCATACGGAGAAAATATTGTATCTCTCTTTAACTTACAGCATGACTCCCCTGACAGCGGTTATGTTTATAGTGAGAATTTCCGTTCTTGGGTAGGACCTCCGATAGTTACTCCAAACGAATATGTTCTTGGCTTTAATCATACGGATAATACCGGAAGCAGTGTAGTTATACTTAATAAAGATTTCGAGATAAAAAATACCATATCTTTTGAAGATTCTATTATGACTAATCTTGCATGGAGTGACAACAAAATCTATGCCCTAATCGATAGAGGTACATATACAGAAATAAGCGTTATTTATGAATACAATAATGAATACAGAACTCTGGAATATGTTTCAGTAGTAAACCCAACAGACGAAGTCATAGCTCTATTCCATGCTACAATAAACAGTAGCGAATCAGAAGACAGATTTGTTGTGCAATGTAAGAATAAAGTATATGCATGGGGAGAAAGTGATTATATAGATATTACTGAGAAAACAGGTCCTAAAGGGAACTATTCTCCTATAGAACTCTCGAATGAGTCAACCGGTTTACTCTCTTTCGGAGATATGGATAATAATGGAACTCTCGATATTATTGCAGGCTGGGAGAATGGAGTTGCCGTATACGGATATAATGGTCAATTATTAAATCAAGGTCAAGAAATAGTGGCTATACCCGATACGCTGAACATCAATGGTAGTGCTATCGCTCTTGATATTGATGGAGATGGTAATCTGGAGATTATAGGTAATTGTTCATTAAATAGACTGTATGTCTGGGAAGATAATTATAAAGTAAAGAAGGGATACCCCAAGAATTTAGCTGACAGAAGCAGAGTATACCCATTCTTACATAAAGATAATTCCGGAAATACATATATAATGGCAGGAGTTGACAACGGCAAAATATTCAGAAGTGCAATAGAAAATACAAATATTGATGTCACTGATTACTGGTATGCTGAATATGGAAACTTACAACGTACTGCATCGTACACAGGTAAAGAAAACGTTAACGGATATTCTCAGAAAAGCATCTTTGTGAATGAAGAGGTATATGTCTATCCCAATCCATACAAAGCTGTTTATAGTGATGCTTTATTCTTAAAGCTGATGGTTAGTAAAACAACAAAAGTTAAAATAAAAGTATTTGACATTGCAGGCAACTGCATTTATTCAGAAAAGATTGAGTGTCAAGCTTACATGAGCAATATAGACAAAGTTAAGCTTAATGCAGACAAGATTAGCTCAGGCGTCTACTTTATACTTCTTCAAGCAGAAGGGGAGACCAAAAAGTTAAGATTTGCGATAGAGAAATAGGAGATATAAATGAGAATACATAGAATAATTATAATAGGTCTTTTTCTGACATTGGTTGTGTTATTGCAAGCCGATTATGAAGGTGAAAATGGATTTCAGATGTTACAGATTTCACCTAATGCTTCTCAATCAGGTATGGCGGGAACAGGTATGCTTTTTGCAGATAACGGGTCAGTATTTTGGGATAACGCAGCTGCAGGTCTAATGAACGAAAATAGATCAATATCCGTAAATCAAAGCTTTTGGATTTTTGACACATCATTAACAACTTTAGCCTATACTTATCCAAAAGGAAATCACCATATAGGACTTGGCTTTAAATATCTTGATTACGGTAATTTCGAGCGTAGAGACTATGTGGGAACTTATTTTAATGACTACTACCCAATTGATTTTCAACTAACTCTAAACTGGGCTTTCAGATTAAATCCTAACCATTACATTGGTGTTAACGGTAGCTTTATATATGAGAAACTAGACACTTCAACATGTGCAGGAGCTTCTTTTGACTTAGGATATATCTATAAAACTCCAATCAGGGGTACTAATGCCTACGTATCACTTAAACACTTAGGTGGGACTAATAAGATGGAATCTGAATCAATTGATTTACCCTTAACTGTGGAGGGTGGTATAACTCATGTTGTGGAAATGGAAAGTTTTGTAATAAACACTGATCTAAAAGCAACTCAGGAAAAGGATAATAATTTCAAAGCAGCTTTCGGTGTAGAAGGTGGTTATAGAGGTCTCCTTTTCTTACGTACAGGTTACAGATTTAATTATGATACGGAAGAGTTTTCATTCGGTGCGGGTATTAAGTTAGAGAAGATTGATATTAACTACGCTTACATTCCTGCCGTTGAAGAAATTGATTCTGTAAACATGATTGGTGTATCCTATAAATTCTAATTAAAGGTAAGCTATGAGAAATACAGCAAAAGCTACATTACTGGTGTTATTATTCGGACTAATTTGCTCCCTTCATGCCGGCAATTATACTCCGAGAGAAGTTATTGTAAAAAGTAATACTGCTCTTAGAGTAAGAGGGAATTTATTCGGTATAAATGAATTGGATGATTTCCTTCAATCGAAAAGTGTTAAAGGCATTAAAAAGGTACCAATTCCGGGGATGAATTATTATGTAGTCTATCTGAATAATGAAGTATCTAGAAATGAAGTGGAGAACTTAAGAATCAAAGGCATCGAATATGTACAAGTTAATAACCTTAACGAGATGTACATTACTCCTAATGATAGTTACTTCTATAGTCAAGAGCTATCAACTATTGGACTACTAGATGCTTGGGATATAGAAAGAGGAAACCAGAATGTAACTGTAGCTGTTATTGACTCAGGTATTTTAAGAGATCATCCGGATTTACAAGGACGTACTAAGTTAAATTACGGAGAAGATGCTGATGGAGACGGATTTGTTATGGATCCAATAACAGGAGAATATGACCCGGACGATATAAATGGAATTGATGATGACGGGAACGGATTTGTTGATGATATTTGTGGATGGGATTTCTCCGATGCTCCAGAACTCGAAGAAATTGCTTTAGGTGATTATTATGACCAAGATAATGATCCTGCTGATGAAAACTACCATGGTACTCATGTGAGCGGTATTATCTGTGCAAACACTAATAATTCAATCGGAATTTCAGGTATTAACTGGAATTCAAAAATATTACCGGTCAGAGCAGGTTTCAGAACCTTAGAGGGTACCGGCTATCTTCAAGATGATGATGCTGCTGCTGCTATTATATATGCTGTAAACAGTGGAGCACATGTCATTAATTTGAGTTGGGGAGACAGTGAATATTCTCCCATCATTGCAGATGCCTGTGAATATGCTTACGAGCAAGGCTCAATTATTGTCGCTTCTGCAGGAAATACCCCAGGTCCCGTCTTGAGTTATCCTGCAAGATTGGCAAATGTGATATCAGTTGGCTCTATCGGACGTGATGACGAAATATCTAGTTTCTCAACATACGGACCTGATCTTGATTTAGTTGCTCCAGGAGAAATAATATTAAGTACATACAGTGACGGAGAGCATTTTACTTATGATAATCAATCGGGAACATCAATGGCTGCCCCACATGTCGCAGGTTGCATCAGTCTTTTATTATCAAAAAATATTAACCTAACATATGAAGAAGTAAGAGCAAAGCTACTGTCTACTTGTGATGATTTAGGGGAATCCGGGAAAGATGATTTATATGGTTACGGGAAGGTGAATGCATACAGGCTTCTTCTTGATAGCTCTATTCCTGATTTGAAACTTATGTCACCAACTGATTTTGCCGGTTATTCTGATGATTTTCCTATCATTGGAACAGTTGCCGTTAATAACTTTCTACACTATACTCTTATGTACAGCATGGCAGATGTCCCAACTTCCTTAGACTGGAAGGATATTGTTACTCATAATAATAAGCCTACTGAGTTTACTGAAGAGGTTTTAAATGATACTCTCGCCATATTTGAATTTCTTGATGACCTCCCTGATAGTGATTATAGGATAAGATTAAGAGTTACAGATAGAAACTATGATTCTTTTGATGTTATTAGAACTTTTAGGCTAGATCGTACAGCTCCAATTGTCAATGATCAAAGTGTGATGATTTATCCGAGATATAATTCGGAGAATATGAACTTTTTCTTACAGGCATTGTATAACGAAAAAGTTGTTTTGGATATAACTTGTACAGATTTTAACAATAACTCATATAAAGCCTTATCAACATATCCGGAACAATTACAAACTGTTAAGTTACCCAATGACTTACCTGAAGGTCCATATTTCTTCGATATTAAAGCAACGAATGATTGCGGAATATCAACTAATTCTCAGTATTTATACAATGTTGTCTATCACTCTTCTTCTATCAATGGGTGGAACAGAAAGAAAGTTGGTAAAGGAATTGTAGCAATTCCTGAAACCTATGATTTCAATAACAATGGACTACTTGAGATTGTGGGAATGAATTTAGTAGAGAATAGTTATGATGATGTGAATATATATGAGCTAGGAGACTCATTATCAATAGTTTATAGTTTCAATAAAAAGTTTTGGCCCTACGATATTGGCAATACCAATGCAACCGGACTTGAAGTTCTAGGCTTGAATCTAGACACAATATATCTTCATGATACTTCTAGTACTGCTACATATCCATTAAGCTCACCAAACTGGACCGAAACAGGATGTGCCGGTGGATACTTTAAAGATGTTAATCTTAATGGAACAGATGAGCTCCTACTTCTTAAAAATGATTCTTCCGAGAGAATTTGGGAAATAAAAAAGATTGTTAATGGAGAATATACAACTGTAGCTAAATTAAGAAATAACTCAGCAACAAATCAAAGAAACTCTTTTGTACCAAGCATAGCTACTGCAAGACTTGATTATGATAACAGAGTAGATATTCTGACAGCAGACACTGAAGGTGATGTAATGATTTATGAATTCACAGAATCTAATACCCCCCTTACCCCCGTTTGGTCTTTTCAATTTGCAGTTGCCAATACATATTATCTTGAGACAGGCGATTTTACAGGAGATGGAACTAATGATTTCGTTGTAGTAGGTTATAATGACGATCCATATAATTCTAACAATAACTTCTGGTATTTGGAGCTATTTGATTCTATTGGAGAAAACCAATATGAACCTATCAGTAGATTGATGTTCGACAGAAAGCAGAGTAAAAACTCAATAAAAGCTGCCGATCTAGATAATGATGGAGATATGGAGCTTATCTTAGGTTTTTCTCCAGACTTATATATTGTTGATTACCAAAATAATGAATTAACCCCAATCTGGCATGGAGATTGTTCTTGGGCTTATAGAATTGTCCCTGTTAGGATTAATGGTAATAACTCAATTTTGGTCAATGATGTTGATGAAAATGAGAATGTAATTTCAGTTCTTTATACAAAAGATGACCAATATGTTGAGAATATCCCTGTTCCGGAGAACTTCAGATTATCTCTTATTGACGGTAGAACTTCTAAGCTGTCATGGAAGAGTGTACAAGGAGCAGAATATTACAATGTCTACAGAACAGGTCCGTATGGAGATTGGACTATACCTGTTTATGATTTGGAGTACTCTGATACTTTACTAGAGTATGGTAGTCAGTACACATATTATGTTACAGCATGTAATTCAAGTCAGAATCCATCAGAATCACATTCTACTGCCCATAAAACAATAGTACCTGATCCGGAGCCTGTACTTCAAGAGATTAAGATGTTAGCTCCAAATCAGTTACGTTTAACATTTGATAAAAAATTATCAAGTGATGCTTATAACATAGGTTTCTATAGTGTTAATAATGATATTGGCAATCCTCATTCTGTTAATATATTAAATGACAGAAAGAGATTATTGCTTAGATTCAGAGACAATTTTGATAGAAATAGCTCAAATTATTCTTTATCAATATCAAATCTAAGAAGTGATATGGGAGTTCCTGTTAACATGATAGTACCTTTCAGTTATCATGATGATATGCTCTCACCTTTTATTGAAGATGCTGTAATTGTTTCCGATAAAGCTGTTAGAATTCATTTTAGTGAAGAGATGATGGTTTCCGATATAAATGATTTAAATAACTATGAGTTAAATCCTCCCATTAATGATTATGGAAATGAAATAGTTTTCGTTGAATATAAATGGGAGAATCAAGAAAAGGTTGCCGAAATAACACTCAAAGAAAAAATTGTTTATTCTATGGAACCATACTTTGTCAGATTGACAAATGTTCGTGACCTTGCAGGTAATAATATTCTGAATTCTAGGAATCTTGCCAATTTCATTTTAGAACCAGAAGACATTAAAGTTTACCCTAATCCTGTATACTTAGAGAAATCTGATGCTAATCCGGTCATTAATTTCATTGCCTTACCGGAGAACAAGAAAGGGAATATTTATATTTATGATACTTCAGGAGACTTAATCTATAAGAACGGTCTCAAAAACAAGTCTCGATTTACTTGGGATCTTACCAATAATAAAGGGAAGAAAGTATCATCTGGAATCTATTTCTATATTATCAGAATGGGAGATTATTGTAAAAAAGGCAAAGTTGGTGTAATTAATTAGTTGAAAGTGAGGAGAGTATGATATCGTTAGATTGGAAAGAACGATTAACTCAGGATATAAATGACTTTTATAATACCAAGTTGTTAAATAGAAACTACGATATAGAGATAGTTTATAATGTTTATCCAATTCGGGTTAATAATGCAGTACCAAAAGAAGTAATCGTTTTTGTAGCAAAAGAATTAGCTACTAAAATTGGAAAGAATAACACTAATTATCAAGACTTTTATAACACTCTTTGGAATAACAAAGGTACTAATGGAAAAGTCTGTTTTATTCAGCTTATCAGTAGATTCATTAAAAGGAATCCTGATTTCTATCTTCCCATAATTGAAGATAAACTCACGGATGAAGACTCTTCTATGGTACATTTACTACTAGAAAAGGCTTATCTACCTATGTTGAAGAAAAATCCTGGTATATATCTAAATCTTATTTACAAATGGCTTAAATCAGATAATGCAGAGCTTCAGTTAAACTTAGTTAAGCTCTTACTTAAATTTTCTAAGTCAGAGGATTCATACTTAGCCGAGATTTTGGAAAAGCTTAAGTACTCTTGGCTATTTGGAGCCGATGCTACAGTAAAATCAGCAACTTATTTCTTAAAAAATGTCTCTACCATAGATGAAGAATTATATCTTTCATTCATCTTAAAAAATAAAAATACTCATGACCCTGCTCTAGTAGAGATAATATGTGGTTCCTTTAATCGTTACGATGATAAGCTTGTTCCTATTGTTGATCAATGGGCCAAGAGTGGTAATGCGAGATTAAAGAAAGCTGCAGTTAATGGTCAGAAGTTTTTAAAACGTAAAAGCAAGCAGGTATAATAATGGCTAATAATGATTTCATAACCAAAGCCGGAATGGTTTCCTTACAGAAGAGAATTCAGGAACTAAACAGAATCAGACCGGAGATTATCAAACGTATTCAAGTTGCTAGGGAACAAGGTGATTTGAGTGAAAATGCTGAATACAAAGCAGCTAAAGAAGAACAGAGAATGGTTGATAATGAACTCGATTATCTCAAGAGACGTTCAGGAATCTTAACTGTTTTAGATACTACCACTATTCCAAAGGATAAAGTACGTTTTGGAGCTTTTGTTAAAGTGAAAGAGATTGAGACCAATGAAGAAATACTTTATCGTTTAGTTGGAGTTGACGAAGTCAACTTTATGGAGGATGGAGTAAACAAGATTTCAGTTGCATCCCCCATCGGCTTGGCTCTAATAGGAAAATCCAAGAACGATAAAGCAACAGTAAAAGCTCCTAGAGGTCATAGAGATTTGGAAATTCTCGATATATACTAATTTTTTTATAAATGCAAAAGACCCTGAGGAAATACAGGGTCTTTTTTTGTTTTCGCAAGTTTTTTATTATTACCACCTTTCTTCTTAACATACCATTGTGATATGAGATAGAGGCTGAGTAGCTAATTCATCTTTATTCGCAAGTTAATTTACACTTGACATTGCCGATGTTTAACTATTTAATTATCCAAATTTATTTGGAGGTTAATGATGAAAAAATTGCTAGTTATTTCTATACTAGTATTAGTCGCATTTTCACTCGTAGCTCAACAGGGTCAATATGTACGCAAGTCTGTAAGCTCAGTGGAATCTATCTGGATGAAAGCTGGTAGTGGTTACATGAATGATAAAGAGAGAGATTTCTTTGATAGAATGTTTAAGTTCTATGTTGAGATTCCTCGTTTTGATTTCAATACTCTCCCTGCAAGTGTCAAAACTGACTTTGTGAATGAAGCTAACAAAATAGGCTCTGTAACACCAATTGCTCTTGGGGAAGTAATGGAAAGGACAGTAGCAGTTAAGATAGCTGAGGTTCTTAACGATCCCGAGATTCAGAAGAAACGTGCTGACGGTGGTTTCAAAGACGAAATGTCTATGATGAGTTTTGCTACAACCAAAGGTAAAAGTCTTGGTCTTTCAGGTGATGAACTTGCTGCATTCATGAATTCTGCTTATATATATCTTCCTTTTGTTACAAATATTAGTGAAGATGTAACTAAAGATAAGAATGATGAAAAGAAAGAGTACTATAAATACACTATTAATGGTGGTATTCTTTGGTATAAAGTAAACATAGCTCCTGATGGTAAAGTTTCCATTAAACAGGTTAAAAACGCCACAACTATAACTTTTGACACAAGAGTTGTTACAGATAAAAAATCTGTATTTACTTTTGGAGAATTCAGTGAATCAGTTGATTACAAAACATATGCAAAGTACAATGCTATGCTTGCTTTTGCAAAGAACTTAGGTGTTAAAACTAAGCAAATAGATGACTTTAAACTTCAAGCTCAAATAGTTTCTATCGAGAAAGGTAAACTTGCGGGTGACATTGGTTATAAAGAAGGCGTTCGTCTTGATGACGGTTATTATGTTTGTGAAGCTGTAGAGACTTCTAATGGTAAAACAAGACTTATTAAGAAAGGTTTCTCTCGTGTATGGAAAACCGGTCAAAACCAAAAAGATTCTAACGCAACAACTCTTTTCAATAAACACTATGGTAAAAGCGATATCGGAATGGTTCTCATGGAAAACCCAAGACTTGGTATCGATTTATACTTTTCATTTGGTGTTCTTGCAGGTATGAACATTAGTAAGAATATTAAGGTAGATGTAAGTGAAGATTCAGAAGTTGAAAACTTTATTGAAGTACCATACTTCAAAGATGATGTCACATCTGCAAATATGTTTGACATCAGACTTATGAACAATGTTGCTTCCGTCTTCAATTCTCGCCAGCTTTTCTTTGATTTAGGAGCTTATTATGCTACTCCTGATGCTGAAGCTGTTGAAAATGAATTTGAAGAAGATCAAGATGACTTAGAATCAACTATGTTTGGTGCATACATGGGATTAACCAAGAAATTCTGGATGGGTCGAGTAGCTATTTCTTATGGTGCACAAGGTAGCTATGACATGCTTACTCTTGACTTTGGTAAAGACGATGAAGATAATGATAATAAGATTGAAATTCAAACTATCGGTGTTAAAGGTTATCTAGGTGCTGAATACATGCTTGGTGCTAATTTCCTTCTTAACTTACATGTTGGGTACAAGTATACTCTTGAACCTCTAAAAGCTGACATAACAGGGTCTGGAACAACCGCTTCAATCGATCTCGATGAAAATGATTTAAGCCTCGGTGGAATCAATATTAGTGTTGGTTTCTCTTATGCTTTAGCAGAACTTCCATTCAATCCTTTCGGTTCAATGGATACAATGCGTAAATACTAAACTTATTCTTCAACCTGAATAAATACAACCCGTTTCTATTTGGAAACGGGTTTTCTGTTTATACATTATTTATATTTCAATGACTAATAGAATCACTGTACAATATCTATTCTTACAAAATATATAGGAGAAAAAAAGTGTATTAACCTCAATATGCAATTTAGCATATTATGAACTTATTCTATCGTGAGGTCATACTAGTTGACACTTCCAGGTTACTAAACCGCTTTTGCATAATTCAAGCATCCCCCCGAAATTTAGAATAATGGTCATAATAAGTGATTGATAAAATGGTAATTTAAGTATAAAAATAGTCAAGAAAAAGCTTGAAAAGAGTGAGTCCCTATTTATTGTTGTTACGCTTAAAATAAAACAAAAGGAACTCACTATATGGAACTATCAATATTAAAAAAGCATAATCTGCAAGCTAAATTTTCAAAATTCATCAACAAAGTCACACATAGCTGTACTATCAAAGAGAAGAAATTCGTAAAAGAGCTTGTCAGTGGCATTTTGAAATCCGGCAGTTGTATAATCAGAAGGATTGCAATGAGCCATGAAGTGAATATCTCATTAGAAAAGCTCTGCGAACGATATCGTCGTCATTTATCAAAACCTGTGTTGTACAAAGATCTATCAAATATTCATCTGATTTGTGAAAGCAAGAAGATAGCATCTTATGACCTGATAGTCATTGATCCCAGCGACATAATGAAAAGCCATTCAAAGAAGATGGAAGGATTAACCAGAGTTAGAGACGGCAGTACAGGCGAGTGGTGTAACGGTTATGAAGTATTAGATATAATCAGAGTATCAAAAGAAGGTCATTCGCTTGAGATACGTCCTCTTGTGTCTGAATTGCATACTAACGACGAAGATCCGGGCATACTGAAACAGTCTGTGTTTGATCGGATCAATGATATTCAGGTGTATTCAGGAAATAAAGGGATATATGTAATGGATAGAGGTTATGATGATAAGGTAGTAATCAACTATTTAACAGAGAATGAGGCTTCATATATCATTCGCGTCAAAGGTTTTTTCTATTTGAACTGTGATTTCCCCAATCGAGACCTTAGTGATTTGGAGTTGATAACAACTGCAATAAGAGGGTATCGTCTCCGCTGGAAAGTAGAAGAAGTACACCGTCATGTGAAGCAGGAGTATTCGTGGGAAGATATGCAGGTTATGACATTGGACAGGTTAAGAAATCTGAACTGCATGTTATTATTGGCAGTCAGTTATCTTTATTCTTTGGATAAGTATCGATACGACTTTGCGGAAATGTATCAACAGATTATGCTTAGTAAAAAGAGTAATCTAAAGGAATTATGTAAGTTTATCTACTACAGACTATCGGTTGTTGTTAAAAATCTATTCAGAGATTGGAAGCATTACTTTGTTCCAAAGTATCAAGGTTGTCAGGCAGAATGGGAACAGATGACATGCTTATGATAAAAAACGGGAGGATGCCAATTTTTGCATAATTATATTGACATGATAGATAATCAGCATATTCATAGAAGATATATGATTGAATTCAAAGAATAGTAACTAAGATGTCTGGTTAGTATTCCTTGAATTTGAATGCTTAAATTCCAGTTTGTTGCATTCTTGTTAAGAATAAAGAGAGTGATTAATAAAAATTTTCGAGTGGAAATTATGAAATTCTGTCTTTTACTTATATTAGTTTCTATGATTAGTATGTCATTTTGTTAGCAGATATTACAAAGGAAACAATTAATTCTAACATCTATAATATTAAAGTTCAAAGAGTTAAAACAATTGTAAGTAATGGAGAAAGAGGAGAGGAAAAAACTTTAAATGGAATACTCCAAGCGTTTCACAACTCAGTACCGGAGTTTGCTTTATCAAGTCTGTATCATCTTAATATCAGGACCAAATTAAAAAGTTATTAAGCTGAAATAAATGTTAAATAACTTATAAATAGGAATTTATAAGATATGTTAATTGCAGGAGACATTATGAAGAATTACCTCTGGAAAATTGTTCTAATAATGGTAGTGTACTGTTTAGGAACAAATCTACATTCTTCATTAGTGCATTCCCAACCACGAATTGACCACGGGTGAACCACGGTAAGCGTTGTTTGAGCATTGCTCATCCATGGTACTTGTGTAGTTAGCAATTTCGGACTTGCACCGTTGTCAAGTATGCCACTTTCATTACACTGTGATTGAACTACGATGTAAAAAATTGCTAAAGTTAGTAGTAATGTTATCGTATAAACACACTATGACAGTTTTTTCATTAGGCTTTTGAACAGTCACATTAAGCAGTGCTTAATTTTGTGGAAAAATAGTTTGACATAATTATGGAAGCTACAATTAATTCATACTAAACACACCGTTATAAAAGATATATGGAGTAAAAATGGAACTTCGAGTAGAAAAGATTCAGCTCCCCGAAGAGTACAATATTATTTTCGGGCAATCACATTTTATTAAGACAGTGGAAGACCTATATGAGGTTATTGTAAACTCTGTACCAAATGCTCAATTCGGATTAGCCTTTAACGAGGCTTCAGGCCCTTGCTTGGTTCGTAAAGACGGGAATAATCCCGAACTTATAGAATATGCTGTTGAGAATATTCGTAAGATTGGTGCAGGTCATTCATTTTTAATCATTCTGAAAGATGCATATCCGATAAATGTTCTACCGGCTATTAAAAATTGTAGGGAGATTGTAAACATATTCTGTGCAACCTCTAATCCTGTTGAAGTTATTTTAGCTGAAACCGAACAAGGTAGAGGTGTACTTGGTGTCATAGACGGATATTCACCTAAAGGGGTTGAACTAGATACGGATATTACCGCTAGAAAACAATTTCTGATTAACATTGGTTACAAGCGTTAAATGAGAGCTTTTCTGGCATTCAAACTTACTGATGAAATTAGAGATTTTGCTGTAGAAGCTATTAGTAGCTTTAGCTCAATACTACCTTTCGGAGTGAAATGGGTTGAGACTGAGAATCTGCATGTTACACTTAGTTTTCTGGGAGATGTAAACGAGAATTTAGTAGATGAGATATATGATATTGTTGAAGAGGTCTTCTCACAAATAGATAAGATAGAATTTAAAATGGAAGTGATTGAACTTATTCCGGCCAAAAAACCAAGTCTCATCTGTATTAAGCTCTCGTGTAATATACTGATAGATAAAATAGTGGGAACTATGAATAAAAAATTGTCAAGAATATGCCCTAACATTGATATTAAAAGCTATAAACCTCATATTACTATAGGAAGAATTAAAGGTGTAATACCGACTCCCGTGATGAACAAGTATATTGGTTATCTCTTATCAGACTATAAGTTTCGGGTACCTGAAATAACTTTATTTAAAAGCACTCTCTCAAAGAAGGGACCCCATTATATTCCCCTCTTTGATTATGAATTTTGAGGAGGAATTAATTATGGATAAAAACAAAGAAGCAGCCTTAAAAACTGCTATAACCCAACTGGAAAAAAAGTTTGGTATTGGAACCGTCATGCAGATGGGTGATAAACCTAATATTAATGTAGACACTATTTCAACCGGTGCATTAAATCTTGATTTAGCTTTAGGTATTGGTGGTATACCAAAAGGACGTATCACCGAAGTTTACGGTGCTGAAGCATCCGGAAAAACAACACTTACGCTTCATGTTGCTGCTGAGTGTCAAAAGCAGGGTGGAGTTGTTGCCTTTATTGACGCAGAACATGCCTTAGATCCTCACTATGCAAGAAAGCTTGGTGTTGATATTGACCATTTGCTTATTTCTCAACCTGATGGTGGAGAACAGGCATTGGAAATAGTTGAAGCTCTTGTAAGAAGTAATGCTATTGACTTGGTCATTGTTGATTCTGTTGCCGCTTTAGTGCCTAGACAAGAGATTGAAGGTGCTATGGGAGACAGTCATGTTGGACTTCAAGCTCGTTTAATGTCACAAGCTTTGAGAAAATTGACTTCAATAATCTCTAAAACTAATTGTGCCGTAGTCTTTATTAATCAAACTCGTATGAAAATCGGTGTACCTTCTTATGTTAATCCTGAAACAACTACCGGTGGTGTTGCTCTTAAATTCTACTCATCTGTACGATTGGAAGTAAGAAATGCCGGAGCAATAAAAGGTACTGGTTCTGAAGCAGAGGTTTTAGGTAACAAGGTCAGAGTTAAGATAGTAAAAAATAAACTTGCCCCACCATTTAAAACAGTTCTGTTTCCAATCATTTTTGGTGAAGGTATCTCACATAATGATATCTTGATTGATATGGGTGTAACTCACGATATTATTACCAAAAGCGGATCATGGTATTCTTATGGTGAAACCAGACTTGGACAGGGTACCGAGAAAGTTAAGGTTTACTTGAATGAAAATCCAGAACTTAAAGATGAGATTGAAACAAAAGTGCGTACTTTAGTTGCTCCTGAGGACTTCGAAAGTACCGATATAACATCAGATTCATCAGAAGAAATCGAAGAATAATATAGTATTTAATTGTCTCATTGATAACTCCGGAAAGGAGGCTATTGATGAGACAATTCCTTTTTTTATGATATATACATTTGATTTAAAACAGGGAAAAAAAAGTATATATATAATCAGTGATGGTTATAGCGAGATTGGTTTGCTGTCAGGCAAAATTCTTAGCAGATTTATTGATGATACAGGTGCCTTAACAATAACAGAGCTTAATCAATCTGATTTTGAAGATGAGATTCTCAGATATGCAAGAGAACGACTATTCAAATTCCTAACCTACCGAGATCGTTCTGTAATGGAAGCAAAAACATTTCTAAAAAAATTGCCTTTATCAAAGGACTATTCTAAACAGTTGATTGATTTCTGCCTCGAGAAAAAGTTTCTTAATGATAAAAGATTTGCAGAGATATATGTTATATCGGGAAAAGATAATGGTTTTAGTAAAAAGGAATTGATGTATAAACTAAAAGAGAAAGGTGTTTCACCTGAATTTATCAATTATGCTTTTGATGAATACTTTGATGATAATGCTGAATATGAGAATCTGAAAGAGAAAGCTGACTATGCCTTTCGAAGATATAAGTGTGATGATAAAATAAAGCATAAACAGAAATGCTTGGAATACTTGATAAGAAAGGGATTTTCGTATCATTCTGCAAAGAAAGAGATTGATAAAAAATTCGATTATGGCGAGGAGTATGACTTTGATTAGTAAATATGCAATTGCAATACATGGTGGTGCTGGAGTAATAAATAAGCAAACCGATCCCGAAAGAATTAAAGCTTATAAAATAGGTTTAAGCGGAGCTTTACAAAGAGGAATTGATGTATTAAAATCAGGAGGTTCAGCAATAGATGCAACAATTCAAGCCGTTAAGAGTATGGAAGATAATCCATTGTTTAATGCAGGACTTGGAGCAGTTTATAACTCGGATGGAGAACATGAACTTGATGCTTCTGTCATGGATGGCAAGAATCTAAAAAGTGGTGCTGTAACAGGAGTAAGGACAACAAAGAATCCTATACTTTTAGCAAAGGCCGTAATGGATAAATCAGAGCATATTTTACTTAGTGGACCAGGGGCAGATAAATTTGCAAAGTTAAATGGTTTAGAGCAAGTTAAGAACAACTATTATGATACCGAGTATAGATATAAAGCATGGATTAAAGCAATGAATGAAGATAAAGTATTGCTGGATCATACTTCCGATAGTAATATCTCATTAGGAACAGTTGGTGCTGTTGCTCTTGATATTCATAACAATCTGGCAGCATCAACTTCTACAGGGGGAATGACAAACAAAAAATTTATGAGGATTGGTGATACTCCAATAATCGGTGCAGGAACTTATGCAAACAATTCCAGTTGTGCTGTCTCATGTACTGGTAAAGGAGAACTATTTATCACAAATTGTGTAGCTTTCGATATTCATGCAAAAATGACCTATTTAGGACTTTCTCTTGAAGAAGCCAGTCTTTATACATTAAAAGACCTTTCTCAAGATGCAGGTGGCTTTATAGCTATTGATGGTACAGGAACAATTGTGATGCCTTTTAACTCTCTCGGAATGTTTAGAGGTAAAGCAGATAGTAGCGGTTTATTCGATGTTGCAATATGGGATTAGAACTACTTTTAAGTTACTTCTCTCCCTGCAACAATTACTTTACAAACAGACGGATATGGAGACAGAAAAATCAATTCTGACAAGATACTATCAGAATCCTTAGAATTATTGATTTCCAAGAAAACTAAATCAGCTGATTTACCAACATCAATCGAACCTGTTTCTTCTTCAAGATTTAATGCTTTTGCTCCTCCTAGGGTAGCTGTATAGAACAATTCTGTGAGCTTTACTAAACCGGTATTTTGGCGATAGAGCATCATTCTTTGATGGTAGAACATATCCAATGTAGTTCCTGCGGCAACGTCAGAAGCTAACCCAATATCAAGTCCTGCACTTCTCAGTCTACCCAGTTTTAATTGTCCGGAATTAAGGAAGAAATTTGAGTCAGGACAATGGGCTATCTTTGATTTATTATTGACTAGTACTTGAATCTCTTCATCAAGTAAATGAATTGCATGACCAAAAATAGTCCTAGGTGTAACAAGACCATGCTCAGCATATACTTCAGTATAATTACTAAAACTAGCAAATAGCTCTTCGACTCTCTTTATTTCATTAATGTTCTCAGATAAATGAGTCTGAATAATCGCATTATATTTTTGAGATAGATCTGCTATACCTTTCATTAATTTTGATGAGCAAGTAATGGCAAATCTGGGTGTAAAAGCATAATGGATTAAAGAATTGAATCCATTCCATGTTTGGCATAGCTCTTCAGACTCCTCTAAACTCTTTATAGTATCTTGTTTTAGAAAATCGGGAGCATTCATATCCATTTGTACTTGTCCCATTACAAGTCTAAGTCCTGATTTGACACCTTCCTCAAAAGCTATATCGGTTGCTTGTTTAGAAGCTGATACATAAACACCTGCTGTAGTTGTCCCATTCAGAACAAGATTCCTATAGAAATCAATAGCCGTATTCCTTGCGTATTCATTATTGAATGAACGTTGTTCTTCAGGGAATACATAGCTATCAAGCCATTCAAGAAGATTGTTTTTGTATTTACCTCTAATATTCCACTGAGAAAGATGTGTATGACAATCTATCATTCCGGGAATACACACAAAATCTGTATAATCGTGGAAAGATAGCTTGGATGATATTCTATCAGTGATTGAAATAATTTTGCCTCCGGCTAGTGTCAGAAACATATTACGTTTGTATTCGCATTTGTCTTTATTAACTGGGTTTAGAATATTGGTTTTAATTATCATGTATCACCTCTTACAAAATATTCTATTATATACTCGTGGGTAAATCATGTAAAGTAAATAATCTGTTAGTTTACAAGAAAACATAGAAAATATTATAATATGGATAAAAAAAGAGACCTAAAAAGGTCCCTATGTAATCTATGTAACTAATAACGAAGTTTACGATAGCATCTCTAACTTGTTTTCTAACAAAGTTGCATGGTTTTCTTCTTCGTGAGCAAGTTCATTTAGAATGTCTCTAACTTCTGAATCATCAACCAAATCCGCCATCATATAATAGTGGTCGGCTGCATACTCTTCACGAATGATAGCAAATTCTAGCCCGGTACGAACATTGAGCTTTCCTGCACCATGAGCATTTCCGGGAGTGGAGACAGTTTCAAGTATCGGCTCTTTCCCGTCGAAACACTTTCTATACATCTGTTTAAGCTTTTCGACATGGTTTTCTTCCATTGCCGATAGCTCTCTGAACAATTCTTTTGTAGCTTCATCTTGAGCAAGAGTGTGAAGCTTAAAATATAGCTCCCTGAAACGTAACTCCTCTTTAAAAGCGAAGGCAAATGCTTCATCAATAGTCGTAGCGTTATTACTCATTACTAGTTTCCCAAAGCAGATCTCATTTCCGGAGAGTATTCTGCTTTATCATTTCTTATCCATCTATCATCGATATCAGTTTCTATTGGAGTGTACTTCTTGATATAGCTAACTATAGCATCTCTAAGATTAATATTGTAATTCGTGATTTCGTCTTGAGGAACTCTAGTTAATAATGTAAGACCGGCATTACCACCCATTAAGAAATCTGTGGTTGCAACTTTATAAGTCTTGTTGGGATCCCAAGGCTCTCCCTGAATCTCAAGCTTTGTTACTCTGTCAAAGTCATTACGCTTTTTGCTATATACGACTTTTGCTCCAGATACTAACATACCATGACGGCCACCTTCAACTCTAGTCTCAATAATTTCCTTTAAAAAATCACCCTTACACTCAAATGTAACGACTTGATTATCGAATGGCATAACTGTGAATACTTGGCGATAAGTTATAGGTCCACGTTGGATGGTACCTCTCACTCCTCCAAGGTTCATAAAAGCAAAGTCTGCATCAACGATATCTATCATTGCATCCATAATAAGATTACCCATTCTGTTCTGAGCATCAGTTCCTTCTCTGGATAGGTATATCTTGGCTTCTCCTATTACTTCGTCCATTCCCTTTTCAGCTAATTTCTGATCTTCGAGAATTGCTTCTGCAACTTCAGGTACCGGGATAAACTCATCCTCAAAGAGAGTAATAGACATTCCACTATTAGCATCTAATGTTTCCCAACCGGAAAGTGTTTTAGTATCCTTGTCAATCTTCAGAGTCAAAACGTTGAGATTAGAACCGTATGCATAACCCTGCATGCATAGAGTATGCGTCAACGGGTCTGCCCAAGGCTCTGCAATACCTTTGTGGATGTGACCACCTATTAACAAATCAATACCTTCAACTTCATGTGCTATTTCCTGAGCATCCCAACCCCATCTGCGATTGTCTGAGGTTTTATAAATATCTTTACCATATCTATATTCATACATTGAAGCCGGATCATAAGGTAATCCTAAATGTCCTAAAACTATAATGATATCAGCTTGTTCTTTTACTATAGGAATCCATTTCTGGAGAGATTGCTTTTCATCAATAAAATCAATACCTTCTATGTTTTCCGGGAAACTCATTAACTCAGTATCTGTGGTTGTAAGACCAATTATACCAAATTTAATACCGAGTTTCTCTTTAATTATATATGGCTGAACATAGTCTACTAATTCTCCTGTTTTCTTATCAATTATGTTACATGATAAAATAGGAAATTCAGCCATTTGAAGAGCCTTTAACAACTCTTTATCATTAATATCATATTCATGATTTCCAATGGTCAAAGCTTCATATCCCACTTGGTTCAGATACTTGATTACAGCCTTACCTTTTGAAACGGTTCCGACAGGACGGCCTTGAAAGAAATCACCGGCATCAAGTAGGAAATTATCCCGGGTCTTACCATCGCTCATATTACGAATCATTTCAATTAATCTGGCCGCAGATCCTCCTCCACCTAACTGAGGTGGAAAATCAGGGTTGATAAAGGTAGCTTTAGACCTATCAATCCCTCCGTGAAGATCATTTGTAGTCATAATATCGAATCTTAACTCTTCTGCCGTAATGGCTACTAAGCTAAGAATCATTATGCTTATTATCAGAAATAGTCTTTTCATTATAATAACCTTTAGTATTTATAAGTAAATGAAATGTTTGCTTTTAACAATGCTTCTTTGACTTTATCAGGATTTGCCCAATCTCTGTCTTGAATATTCACATGAGTATTAGGCCATAAGTAAGTGTGACCAGTATAATAGAAGCTATCCATAAACATATCAAGAGCCTCATACTCTCTGAAACTGTATGTCAAAGCAAAATCAAGTTCCAATCCCTTAGCAACAGTATATCCTGTACCTGTTGTTATTGAGGGCATTGTTAGTTTGTTTGCATATTTACCATTACCGTCAAATATAGTCTGATAGGATGTTTCAGAACTAAAACCGATACGTATTGGCAGTGCATTATTCAATGAATGCTCTATACCGATATAATAATTCCAAGCATCTTCATACATTTTATTAATATCGCTCCAAGTAACATATTCTGCTTCCGCATTCATGACAGTTCTCATAATGTTTCTAGGACGATAACTGAAACCAAAACGCAATGAAGAAGGTAAGTCATAGTTAGTAGCAGTCAAACTGTCGGCAGCATCTGCATCATAAGAATAAGTATTATAATTGCCATCTACATCTGATACACTGCTTATCAGATAGTTTTGTATGTTTGAAGTGACTTCTATTTCCGTCTTAAGTGAATAGGATAGACCGAAAGAAATTCTTTCACCTAAATCTAAATTCATGCCAGCCTTAAATTGTATTCCAGAAAGGTCTCTATCGTTTTTATAAACATAATTCATTAACGTATCATTTTGAGTAGATGCTTGTTCAATAGCCCAATCAGTCCAATCAATAGTAGTTTTTTGGTTTATATCACCCATTAAACTTGTTATACCTAGTCCAATGCTTGCTTTATTTATCAAATCATTGTTAATATTTCTAGCATAGGCCAAGTCTACAGAAAAACCGTTAAGAACCCCTTCATTATCTATTTTATTATCAGCAATACGCTCTGGATAGCCATTGTTATTAGAGTTATTATTGTTTCTAATCTGTTCGTCATAATAACCTGTAAAATCATAAACCGGAGCAAAACGAGCAGATATAGCAAAAATACCTGGATCGAAATCATATACCCAAGCAAATGAACCGGAGAATTGGGCATTATAATTAAAATTAGTCGCATAAGTAGCTTCATCAACATAAGCTTCGAAAGAATCATAATAAGGGAAACTTCTCTTATCCATGAATTGAGAACCGTTAAGATTCAATTCTGCCCAATAACCTTTTTCTAAGTCACATAAAACAGCAGGATTAACAAATGCATCCATTACTCTAAATCCTTTAGCGACCCCTGTACCACCCATAGCCATTGAACGAGTGTTATTTGATGGTACTTTACAACCAAAAGCATAATCTGTTGCTGAAAAAGCTAACAATCCTGTAATACACAGGATGAAAGTTATCGGTAATATATATTTTTTCATTTATCCTCCACCTTAAAAATTCCAATCTATTTGAAGACGTATTGAATGCTCGTCTTTTTCTACAAGATCATAATAATTCTGCCCATTTATATATTCATTCTCGTTATAGAATCCTCTAATTTCATAATCATGGTTCAAGAATTGTTTGTATTTATACTTAAGTCTAACTTGTAAGTTATTTGACAATCTGTCTATAAGTGTTACCCAGTATTTATGTCCTTTGGCTCCCATGAAATCCATCTCCATATCTTCGAAATCCCAATGGGAAATGCCATGTCCATCCCAGAATAGGAAAGAACCTCTTACTTTTAAATCCTCAGTAAAGTTATGAGTATAATTTGCACAGATATAATCTCCATGTTGGAATACTCTTCCGGCTGCACTTTGATTGTATCCATATCCATCTGCATTATTGAAGAGATAAACATAAGGAGGACCCCATACCGTATCATAACGATACTCAATTGAGAAATAATCTCTATTTGAGAGATAAGCATTTACTGCTGCAGTATAGCGATTTACTGTAGAGGTTTGACGATCAAGCTCGTCATCATACCTGTTAACTTGATTTGTGTACTTGATACTAAATCTAATAGGATGTACGGGGCGATAATCTAATGCACTATCGAACCTATAGGTTCTTCTGTGGTCAGATTTTCTTTCAAACACATCAAGATACAGCTTTGACAAAGTAAAATAGTTATTGAATTTATAACGTGATTGAATAAAGAAACCTTTTTCTGGTTGGCTTTGTGAATTATTACTAACCAGGTCACTCAGCATTGGATTGGTAAGCATATATGAATCTTCAAGTATTGTGCCGTCCAACTTAGATTTCTCTGAGAAGAAATTACTATATGGATTATCATACTCAGCATGTACATCACGATACAAGAGAATAAGATACAAATTATCAAACTGAGCTCTTGAGCTAATAAGATAAGCATTAGGATCGTCACCAAGCTTCATAAAGTCGCCATTCTTAGTTAACTCTGCATATTCACCTTGTAATGATACATTGTTAAATACTGTCATTCCATCAAATCCGAGAACTTGGCGATAATCCCTATCATAATCATCAGTTTTGGTAGAATAAAGATCAGATACAGCACTATCAACTATCTTTATTTTCTGGTAATTGTATTCGTCTCTGAGAACAGTCTCTCCAATTTCATCATAACCAGGAACTATAAACTCGGCATTATTATAATAGGAAGTGTATGTTGTCATACCAAGTCTTGTCCCAATAAATGGATTAAACTGTAGATGACCTCCGTAAAGAGTTTCATCAACTATATTCTTTCTTGGAGCTAAATTAATATATCCTGTTGTGTATGAAGACCCCGCATTCAGTTCATTATTAAAATACACTTCTGCTTCTTCCATATCATCATCTTCAAAGCGAATTGTTGAATTTACAAGGCTAAGAACTTCATAATTACCATTCTCATCTTTTTTCGCAACGGAATGAATGTTTCCATCATCATCAACTACTTTATCCATGTACACAAAAGCATCTTTCTTATCTTTTGAAACAAAGAATGATGTTTGGAACAAACTATTTTTCCATTCAAGAGCAACACCCTTCAATGCATTTACTTCAGTTCTGGATAAATCCTCCGTTATACCATAAATTCTTTTATCAAATCCATAACCGGTTTTACGAGGACTATAATAATCAGTGTTTTCCAATGTAAGACCTTCACCATAAGTCGCTCGATAATTACCCGCAATAATTCTTAATGTATTTTGCCTATTCAAAAAATTGAATTTTTGGTCATACTTGGCAAAGTACTTGGTATCGGAAACAATATCTTCATTCTCAGCATCTTCGATTGTTGTTTCAGCTTTAGGTTGGTCAATCATGATTCCCATTTTGAGATTATTACCATATCGTATTCTAAATTTATGAGATGTTTCATGACTATATTTATCCAAATCCATGTATCCCCACAGAGTTAAATCTGTTCTAAGTGGTGCAGGATTGGGATATGCATCCCTAATAAAAGCTGACTTATACATTTCTTCAGTATCTTCATCGAAGTTGTATAGATGATATTTAAATTGATAATCGAAGAACAGCTTATTCTTTATAGGAGGTTGTTTGTAATATACATAATTTCTAAGGTTTGAATACCCATAATAAGAGATTCCATTGGTATTTTTTAAATCTCTTTTATCCTGAAGTGTATCTCCCTTTGCTCTTCTTTTTAGTACAGCAACAGCATCAATAGGAGAAACATTGGGTAGACTTATAAAATCTTCAAATAGCATCTGGTTAACATTTTGGGGACTCATAAGAAAATCACTCCAAATATCTGAGATACCTTCGGAAGATCCTTCATTACTTCCCAAACGCTCAATTAAATAATCGACTTCCTCAAAACGTTTTGCAGCTTCATCTAACTCTTCGTAGTGTGATATTATCACAAGTTTTTTCAATTGCAGAAGAGTTGCCTGATCTATTGATTCTATCTCTTTCAAATCATACAAATCTTCAAAAAACTTAACATACTGTCTGTATTCATAAATATCATTAGCCTGTTTTTCTGAGATAGGTAAACTCTTTATTTCCTCCAGAGTTGCCTTATTCAAATCTATTTTTACAGCACTAAGGATACTAAGAAATAGACATACAAACAAAATGATTGAAATTTTTTTCATACACTTTCCTTAATATTCATAATATACCATTGTCCAAAACAATTACAAATTCTCACTTGTAAAGTTATTTTCTGGAAAAGATGAAAGTTAGTAATGTCTGATGTCATTAATTGGGAGAAAAAATATGCCGAAGAGCTCTTTAGCTCTCCTACATTTAAGGGTGAGTAAGTTATTTTATTAGAGACAATTTTCTGGAATATATATGGTTATTATCTGTTTGTATCTTTAACAAATAGATTCCGGAGCTGACGTTTTTACCATCATTATCAATTCCTTTCCATGTTAATGTATTACTACCTTTTTTTAGTATACCTTTGTAAAGCTCTTTAACAAGTTGTCCCCTTACATTAAAGATTTCTGCTTTAACTGTATAATTTTTAGTTAATTCGAGATAAATATTTGTACTTGGATTGAAAGGATTGGGATAAACAGATAATTGAGTATTAGTTATTAATTGGGTATTATTGTTAACAGATGTAGAATGACCAATAGTCACAAAATTACTAAAATCAGTCTCTGTGCTATCTTGAAATGCTGTTAAAGCAAACTCAGCCATCCATTCACCACTTTCAGATATAGTAAACTCATAGTTATAGCTAGTATCGTGTGTTGTTGCTAGAGGATGGAAGCTTAGATTATCATTTTCTTTTATATATATTCTATAGTTCACTTGTCCCTCTAATGGCCAATTTGATGGTGCTTCCCAAACAAGATGAGCATATTCACCATTAATAATCTCAGCTATTAAATTTCTTGGAGGAGTAAATATTGGAGGAAGCGGTTGCATAAAGAAATTTAAATCATTCATATCGCTATTAGGTGTATAGTCCATAAATACATGATAATAACCTGGATAATGACAATTAATATTAATCGGTCCATCCCAATACCGTATTAAGGAACAAGAATAGAAGCCTGTGTTCAAACTAATCTCTGCTTTAACAGGAGCTTCTCCAGGAGCTCCAAATGAGATAACAGCACCAGCTATAGGGATATCATTGTTAGGATATGCCTGAGTTATATACCCTTGTATTGTTATAGAGGAAGGGCTTTCTTCAGTCGAAAGGGTGAAGTTTATTTCTGAAGTATTGCTTTCGGGATAAAAGCTAACAATTTGTGTTTGATATTCTTCATGCGTACAATATACAATAACTGGACCATCCCAACTCCAATCATAAGATAATTCATAATCACCATTTAAGTTCGAAATGGTGTTGTTTCCACAATTAACTATTTCGATCTCAGCATTATTTACAGGTATTCCACTATCAGAATTTAAAACAGTACCATATAGTACATGGCTATGAACAATATAATTCTGAATCATTTGAAAATTAATTTCTTCTGAGAGATTAATCGGAATTACATTCTGAATAACTTGATTGTAACCACTTTTTGAACAAGTTAAACTGATAGAATCATCCCAGTCCCAGTAATAATCAATATTGTAATTGCCGTTAGCATCTGTTTCTGCATGATAATCAGTTCCTTGAATCCCCACAGATGCTCCTTCAATAGGATTATAATAGTTTTGAGCATCAATGTAATGTACTCTACCATGAATTGTTCTTACTATCTCAGAAATCTCTAATTCAAAATTAATTTGTGTGTCAGTATCTCTAGGAAGAATTGATTGAGTTAATGAGTTATAACCTTCTTTATTGCAATTAATATATATTGGACCATTCCATATCCAATTT
Source organism: Cloacimonadales bacterium (SeqCode) (assembly GCA_963667035.1). GTDB lineage: Bacteria > Cloacimonadota > Cloacimonadia > Cloacimonadales > JAFGVF01 > Zophobacter. Next base: position 2,919,994 of record OY762964.1, on the reverse strand, counting down.
ACATCAATTTGATATTGTCCTTCATTGTTTGTAACTACATTTCCGATAACATTATCAACTTCAATTGTTGCTCCTTCAATAGGAGTTAGCTGCTCATTTATGTTTAAACTAACCTCACCAAAAATATGAATAATTTCTGCATTCAACATTGTAAACATAGTTAACAAAGCAAATACTATATAAATTTTTCTCATAAATCTCCTCCAAGACGTAACATGTTGATAAACAAAGGTTTAACAAATTGCCTTGTTATGTAAATGTTACGATTCAAAACTACCATTGAAAATATTATACAAAAATTGTTCCATAGCTAAGAAATTATTCTTCAAGGAGTTGATTATAATTCATAAATATTATCAATCATATCTGCATTATATATGATACTACGTAACAAGAAGTAAAAGTTGTAAAAACTGATAAAGTAAATTTTAAGTTAACAGGAGTTAATACTTTTTACTTATTACAAGATTAATTGAAAGAGGCTATTGAGCATTGCTCAATAGCCTGTTCCTATGATATAACGGATTATATTTATTTTAGGAGAAGCATCTTCTTAGTTCTAGTATAGCTACCTTGACTTAGTTTGTAGAAATAAACTCCGGACGATACCGGTTGATTCTCGCTATCTATTCCTTTCCAAACAACTGTATGACTACCTGGATTCATCTTCTCAGACTTAAGAGTTTTAACCTTCTGCCCAAGTATATTATAGATTGATAAATCAACTATACCGACCTCCTTAATACTGAATGTGATTGAGGTCTCCGGATTGAAAGGGTTAGGATAATTTTGTTCTAATGAAGTTACTAAAGGAGTTTGTAGCTCTTCATTGTTAGGAACAGCACCATTAGCAGAGAGAATAATAAAGTTTTCAATCAATAAAAGTTCACTATCGTTATCAGAAACACAATTTATAGCAATTCGTATATCTGAGCCGGAATATGCAGTTAGCATTGTTCTTTGCATGGTCCAATTATCACCTGATTCAAAAACTGTATCACCTGTTGCATTAATGAAATCATCAGAATTAGTACTACCAGCAGATATCATAACTCTGAATTTCATAGGATTATTACCATAAGATCTATGGTAAAACTGGGAGTAACTTCCTCCGTCAATATGAATTTTAGGTGAGATGAACCAATCATTGTTATCTACCCCATCAGCTCTGATAGCTGCAAGAGTATGATAACCGGACAATGCTATGCTATCGTCATTAGGGAAAAGAGTTCTTGTATCTACGATACCAAATGCTCCGGTTGTTCCTTCCCATGGGATATCATAATTGCTTAACATAATGCTGTTTGCATTATCATTATCAACTGACAGCCAGTTTGCAATATCAAAATCGCCGGGAGAATATCCTTCAAAGTCTTCTGCAACAATTGTGATAGCATTAGCTACTTCCACATAATGTTCTTCTTGTGCCCAACTTCCATCTGTAGAGTTGACTTTTACACCAATTAGGATTTGTCCTGTGTGACCATCTGTAAGATAATCATATTCCCAAGGTGCATCAGTTAGAGTATAATTAAGACTACCATTAATGTATATCTCTAGGTTATCAATTGAATCCAAGCTATTCCATGGACTTGCAGAAATATGTATTGATTCCCCCTGTAGGAATATTGAGCCAGCTACTGGTTCATCTAAAGAGCAGGTAGAATAAGGTATATCCATGTCTAAAAAATTAAATGTAACATCACCACCAACTGTTTCGTCAATGTAAGTTATAGGTTTGTTTGTTGTGGACCCTGACCAACTAAGACTATTAGGATTACTCCAGTCATGGAAAGAATTAATTATCATTGAACCGGGTAACGGGCATGAAGCAGAGTTTATATTGCCATCATATGCACGAGGGTAAAAACCCTGATGGGCAGTAGCATTTAAATCATTCTGATAAGCATGTTGCATCACATAGTCTTCATCGAAATGATAAATCAACAATCCATGTCCCGGTACATCGGAATTGAAACTAATTTGTTGTCTGTTTTCAACGATAAAGTATTCATTATCATTTTCAGTCTCATAGATATAAAAATCAGGTGCTTCATTTGAGTTAGTTACTGTGATATTCGTTAAATCAGAATATTGGTCTAAATCTGTAAATTCACACCATCCAAAAAATTGTTTCATTAACGGATTGTGATGAGGTGGTACAGAACCTCCCGGATCACCATTCCACGATCCTCCAGCCATTAAATCCCATTGTCCGGTCCCGGTGTATGAACCTCCTGTTTCGTAGTCTGTATCGTAGAAATCGGGTGCTCCTAAATTATGTCCGAATTCATGACACATAACTCCTATAGTGCTGATGTGACCGTTATAAATTTCAGGTTGAGCAGTATAGGCATTAACGGTTACTCCATCATAAGTAACTTCATAACCTGAGTAACTTAAACTGGAGCTATGGGACCATATATCTGTAGGATTACCTGTTGCTTCTTGTCCTGGTCCTTGATGAATAATAGCAATTCCGTCAACATAACCATCACCGTCATTATCAAATTGAGAGAAATCTATACCTGCAGCTTCAGCAGCATCGATAGCCTGACGTGCAAATAATCCCCAATCGCTGTAATTATCATGACCACCTGGTAAGGTTACCCATTGAGTAACGGTAGTGTTCACTGTTAACTGATTGTATGATACTTCATGATAATAATCTCTAAAGCTACCAACTCCGTTGTAATTCTCTTCATTCATATAAGCATCAAAGTCTGATTGAGCGAATTGAGTGGAAGTATCACTGAAATTAGCAAGAATCATAAGCAGGTTATTAGTGCCTATAGTTGGAAATCCGTCTCTAACTTGTCTGTTCTCTTGTAAAACACTTTTCATTTGGTTAATTTGTCTGTGACTAAAGAAAATATCCTTTCTAATACTTGATAAAAAGTTGACTTCATTTATATATCTTTGATTTGGATTAGAGGCGATAACATCGGAAGGAATCATATCTCCGGTATCGTTTTGGATAGCATACACTTTATCTCCATTACCTGCATCCAATAACTTATAACCATCAATAGTTTCCGCCCAATGAACTCTCTCATCTCCTCTAACAAATATGCCTAATTCTGTTCCATTTGACTGTTTCCAAAAAGTTTTTTCAGGTGAGGCCTGAACAGCTATCAATGTAAATGTGTATACAAATAGTAACACTAACAATAAATATAATTTATTCCTCATAATCTTCTCCTTTTCTATCTGACAAAATAATCGGAAATGACTAATTACTGTCAAAAAATATTTTCTTGCACAAACTACTCTTACTAGAAATCATGCTATGAGGTAATGAAGATGAGTGGATTTTATCAACAGTTATTAAGTCATATTGACCGATCAGTTTTCTTTCGAGCATTCAACTCTGATTTAGAAAGCTCTAACAGAGGAGTTTGCTACTATAAAACTAATAATAGTTTGAAGATGTTATTGGTAGCACATGCTTTTAGCCATACTAAAAAAAATATTCTCGTTGTCGCTCTTGATGATAAGATTGCAGAAGAGTATGTTGAAGACTTAGATGTTCTTATAGGAGAAAGGCATTGTGCGATTATTCCTGATTATGAAGTTCTACCGTATGAGCAACGTTCACCACACTATTCAATCAGAGCAAAGAGAGTAGAAGCATTAACAAGAATCTTGGAGGATGAACCCGGAGTTTTTGTTATCTCATTACGTTCACTTTTAAGAAGAATAGTACCTAAAGACAGTTTTAAGCAGAACTTGATTAATGTTAAGCAAGGTGTTGAATTAAACCAGGAAGAATTGATTATTAAACTTGTTGAGATGGGATATGAGTCGGATTATCAAGTTAATAAGCTAGGACAGTTTGCTCATAGGGGAGGGATAATAGACATTTTTGCTCCCGGATTTGATTATCCTATTCGTTTGGATTTCTTTGGAGATGAGATTGAGTCTATACGCCATTTTGATCCTGTAACGCAACGCTCAAAAGGAAATGTAATTAAATTCATGAATATAATGCCTATGAGGGAGTTTTGTATTAATGATATTGATAGGGACTCACTAAGATGGCAACAGAATGAATCGGGATTCTTTTACAATTCAATAGAGAATGATGTATCCATATTACTACCACAAACAGAGACTATACCAGATTATTTCGGTGATAATACTATCTTCTTCTTTGATGAAATACAGTACTTGGAAAATGAAGTTCAACATATATATGAAGAATTATTTGAATACTATCAAAGGGAAGTGAAAACAAGCACACTTCTTCTCCCCAAGCCTGATGAAATGTTTGCAGGAGAAGAGATTTTTACTCAAATAAAGAAAAGAGAATACTATTTGCTTAATGCCAATAAACAACTCTTTCACGAAGAAATAGAATCTAGAGCTGTTCCATATAAGCCTCCGGAGGTTATGCTTAATGATTTAACTATGTTTGAACAGTTTTTAGATGAACACATTGATAAAGGTTGGAGTATTGTTATACAATCTGATAATAAAAGTCAGAGTAAGCGTATGCAAGAAATGCTTATCAGACTTAGTAGTAAACTGAGCTTTACAATAGGTGTTTTGCATAAAGGCTTTAATCTTGAAGATATAAGACTTTCAATTTATACAGATCATGAAATTTTTAATAGATACAAGAAAAAAGGGCGTAAGTTTACAAGAAAAGAAGCTCTTGTGGATTATGAAACATTAAAACCGGGTGATTATATTGTCCATATTGATCATGGGATAGGTATGTTCGAAGGATTGGAGCTTCTGACACTTGATGGGAATCAGATTGAATGTCTTGCCTTACGATATGAAGCTGGTGATAAAATCTATGTACCAACTCATCAGTTAAAGCTGGTAACAAGATTTGTTGCTGATGAAGGTGTCGTTCCAAAGATGAATAAAATCGGAAGTAAACGTTGGGATAACACTAAAGAGAGAGTAAAAAAGCAAATTGAAGAAATAGCTGAGGATATTCTTAATTTGTATGCTGAAAGAAAAATGAGACCGGGTTTAAGTATTGAAAGAGATACTGTGTGGCAGGAGGAAATGGAGGATGCTTTTATTTACGAAGACACTCCGGATCAAAAGACTGCTACTGCAGAGATAAAGAGCGATTTGGAGGCTCCTTATCCAATGGAGCGATTATTATGCGGTGACGTTGGGTTTGGTAAAACAGAAGTAGCTATAAGAGCGGCTTTCAAGGTCGTAATGTCGGGATATCAAGTTGGAGTGCTGGTACCTACAACTCTTTTAGCTGAGCAACATTACAATGTATTCCGTGAAAGATTAGCCCAGTATCCGGTTAGAATAGCAATGTTATCAAGATTCAGAACACCTAAACAAATCAAAGATGATCTTGCCGGTTTAGCAACTGGTGAAGTAGATATAATTGTTGGTACCCACAGGTTGTTATCCAAAGATGTTCAATTTAAGAGAGCCGGTTTGCTTATTGTGGATGAAGAGCATAGATTCGGTGTAAGACAAAAAGATAAGATAAGAAGTTTTAAAGCAAATATTGATACACTTTACATGTCTGCCACACCAATTCCGAGAACTCTCAACATGGCTCTATCAAAGTTAAAAGAGATTTCTTTGATTCAGACCTCACCAAAAGAACGTTTACCGGTTAGAACAGTTGTAACACCCTACAATGATTCAGTAGTAAAAGAGGCCATTCAAAGGGAAGTTGATAGAGGTGGGCAAGTTTTCTATGTGCACAACAGAGTACAGACTATAGATTCAGAAGCAGAAAAACTTAGGAAGTTGCTCCCTAATGTGTCATTTGCAATTGGACACGGCCAGATGCCGGAACGACAGCTTGAGACGTTGATGAATGATTTTGTTCATAATAAATTTCAAGTATTGATATCTACTACTATTATAGAAAACGGAATTGACATACCTAATGCAAACACTATTATAATTAACAGGTCTGATAGATTCGGATTAGCTCAATTATACCAGATGAGAGGTAGAGTTGGACGAAGTTCAAGGAGAGCTTACGCTTATCTTCTTGTCCCCAAAGGTATGACTCCAATAGCAATGAAGCGTCTTGAAGCAATTGCTGAGTATGATTATTTAGGAGCTGGTTTTCAAGTTGCTATGCGAGATTTGGAGATAAGAGGAGCCGGTAATCTACTTGGAACAAAGCAAAGCGGATTGATTAATACTGTGGGTATAAACTATTACAACAGACTATTACAACAAGCAGTAGAACATCTGGAATCAGGTAACATGGCTTTTGAAGAAGAGGCTGTACCATTAAAGAAAATATCTGTGAAACAGGACGTGTTTTTCCCAACAGATTATATAAAAGATGATACATTGAGAATCCAGATGTATAAACGATTGGGAGATTTTAGTAGTTCGGCAGAATTCGATGAGTTTAAGGTTGAACTGGAAGATAGATTTGGTAAGCTTCCCGAAAGAGCAGAAAAGACAGTTGATTTCCACAAACTGAAATTTATGGCCACAGGAGCAGGATTAGCTTCTGTAAAGGTAAGAGATAAAGCATTGATAATGGATTTTGATGAGAAAACACTTCCTCCTCAAGCTGCAATTGGTAAGTTCATTACACAAGTTACATCTAATGTCAAATTTGACACTACAAAAGGATTAAGAATAATAATCGAATTTGATAAGAAAGTAGCAAGTCACAAGGATAGTATATATCTAAGTACAAATTACCTAAGTAAATTCAAGAGTATAATAGATGAATTAAAGACAAAGAAGTAATTATAGGAATACAGTTATTAATAGATTAAAGAGGGTTACTTAAGTAACTCTCTTTAATTCACGCTGTTAACAAAGCTAAATCAATTTACACCCTTTTCGAAATATTCTCTCTAATTCATATTCCTCTTTCTACTCTAAGCAGTAACAATTGCTTTAAAATCAATTCTAACTTATTAATAAATTAGCTACTTCTTGGTAATTAACCCAAGGATTACCTAAGGATTACCCAAGTGTTTCCCAAGTGTTTCACAGGAATTACTGCAGGGAGATGAAGGAGAAGTAAAGAAGAATAGGTTGTTTTTATCACCCGAAGGATAACCCTTTTATGTAAACAATTACGTAATCCGCAAAGATTGCTGACGCTCTTTTGTAGGATATAATATCATGTAGTTTACGTAGTATCTTTCTCTGTACAACTTTTCTTGTTGATTAGGTCTTGTTTGTATACTATCTGGATAGATTAAATGAATAACTCTTCCAGTAAATTTCGTAATTGTTTTGCTTTTGAAGTTCTGCCTGCTCTTTCAAACCTTGCAACTGCTTCATTCATGAGCTCTTTAGCTATGCTAATGTTACCCATTAACTTTTGCTCGAAACCAGCTTCTTTTAGATAAATGGCAGATTCTTCCCATCTGTTTTCGGACTTAAGCTTATCAGCAACAGCAACAAGGTCAAGATCATCAGATAATACGGTTGATTCAATTGAACCATCCAATGCCTTTTCAATTGCCGGAATCAGCTTTTCATATATAGCAGATTTAGCATGAACGTCGACAGCACCATTTCTAATTAGTTCATTACGTATATCAATAGTTAATTCACCTGTAAGTCCAATGATGATAAGTGTAGGGTCGATTTTCTTTAAAAGTTTAAGAGTTCTTATGCCATCAATTCCTGGTAAATTAACATCAAGGAGAACTAGGTCTATTTTGGCTTCTCTTGCTTTTTCAAGGGCAATTTCTCCTGATTCAGCTTCAACAAATTCATATTCATTACTTCCGAGATAATCTATTAGAGCATCTCTTAAAACCTTTTTATCATCTACAATGAGAATAGTTTTCATAACTCCTCCTATATTAGTTTTTTATCCGAGTAAATTTTAAAGTAAAGCATGTACCTTTGTCAACTTTACTTTTTACAGAAATCTCACCTTGAGAGTTTTCTACTGCTTTTTTACATATTACCAAGCCTAATCCGGTTCCTTGAGCATCTTTCCAAGAAGTAAAATCAGGTCTCCATATATTCTCCAGATTCTCTGTCGGGATTCCACATCCGGTGTCTTCAATTGAAGCATAGACATATTGTTTATCAGACCATGTTCTAAGTTTTAACTCTCCTTTCTCAGGCATTGCCTTGAAAGCATTCTCAATTAAGTTCATAACCACTCTTGTTAAATCTTCCTCGGAAGCTACCAATTCAACAGGAGTTTCGGAATAATATTCAAAAACTTGAATCTGAGGTTTCTCTATAATTCTGGATTCGGAGTAGGAATGGAGTGCCGTATGAATTATTGCGTTAAGATTAACTTTCTTTCTTGGACGGTGTGGTATGCCAATTGCATCCCCTAATTGTTTCAGATTTTCGCCAAGTTCTTTGAAAAAGGAAAGTAGAAGTATAACACTTTCACTTCTATCCTGAGCATCAATTATAGCTTTCTCCATTGTTTCGAAACTAGCTTTTAGTTCGTTGCTGATTTCGCATTTTTCAGTTTCAGGCAAAATCTGATTATGATAAACATTTATAATACCCTGCATTTTCTTTTTTAGCATTTGAAGTTTTAGCATCAAAGATGCATAGTAAGAACCGGACATATCATGTCCGACACTTTTAACTAACAATCTTGATTCCTCAATAGCTTTTTCTTTTTCTCTTACAAGTTCTTCATTATGGAGTCGTTCTTTTTGCCATTCGAAACCCTTTTTAATACTTGTCAGAAATGATTCAGTATAATCAACAACCGTATTTTTTTGAATAAAGTCTCTTGCTCCGTATTTAAGAGTGTTGACAGCATTTTCAATAGTAATTTCTCCTGTAAGAATGATTATATAGTTTCGTTTAATCACTTCTGTTTTGTTTAAACTTTCCAACACTTCCAAACCACTCATTCCAGGCATTTTCAAATCAAGAAGTATGACTTTATATTCGCTGTTAATTAGTTCCTCAACACCTTCATTTCCGGAATGAATTCTAGTTATTGACCAATCAGGTTCTTCGAATTCAAGTAAATCACAAATACTTTCCGAGAAAGAAAGACTATCATCTATGATTAAAATGTCTTTTTTAAACATGCTTATACTCCTGTCTCTCCTTGAGGAATGAGTAATTGAATGACTACCCCGTTATTTTTTTGCTCCAACATCACTTTACCATTATAGTTGTTTTTCACAATGTCCATTGCTACATCAAGCATAAACCTTTGGGGAGTAACAATATCACTTTCATATTCTACTCCTACTTCTGTTTTATCGAATTCCGGTTTTCCAGTACTATCTGTGGACTCAATTGTAGTTAATATTACTCTATTTGCTTGGTTGTGTTGAACCGTAATAAACAGCTTACTGTCAAAATGCTTAATATGAGCTATGGCATACATCATAAGATTTATAAGTACTTCGGTAATCTCATTCGGCTCTACATGAATCTGAATGTTATTGTCCTTTATTTTGTTACGTACAAGGTTTATCTTTTTTTGAAGAATATGTTCGCTTAAGAAAAGCAAGCTCTCATCCAGTAACTCTTGCCAATTCTTCACTATTTTAGTAAATCCGGCTTTTGTTGAGAACTCATGGAGATTCTGTACTCCCGAAGCAACTTCACGAAGATTAGTTTCCGTACTTCTAAGAAGTTTCAGAAGTTTTTCATCTGTTAACTGGTCAGATTCAATTCTATTGAGGATATTCTTAATATTGAGTTGTGCTGTTGTGAGTGAGTTTGTAATTTCATTAGGTAATCGGATAGCCATTGTTCCTAATGCAGTTAAACGTTGAGTTTTGACTATTTGTCGGGCGGAGTTTTCCATACTATCGATGTATTGTATATTCTCAAGAGCAACTGAGAGCATGTATCCAAGAACAGCTAAATATCTTTCGTCATCTTCAGTAAACCAGTTTTGTTCTCCCGGATACTTAGGAATTTTATTATATAACTTAATGCAACCTATAACTCGAGTTTTAACTGCAATTGGAATACCTAGAAATGCTAGTCTGTCTCCATACTTTAAATTCTCTTTCATTTTATTCCTGTACTTACCTTTGTATTTACTGAATGTAAGTACATTTTTTAACCTTATAATCTTGTTTTCTTTTACAAGAGTCCCGGTAAGACCTTCACCAATCTTATGAGAAGCATTATTAATAAGCTCTTCAGGAACTCCATATCCTGATTTTAGGATTAGATTATTTGAGTTATCGTCCTCTCTTAAATAGATTTCACAAGATTCGGACGAAAATGTTTTTACCAGTGCTTTTGAAACATAATTCAAGAGTTCATCTTGTTTATAATATGTATGAAGAAGCATTCCTACTTCAGTTAGCATTCTAAAGTAGTCCGCTTTTTTTTGTTGCTGAAGGTAGCGATCACTATTCTCAAGAGCAATTCCAAGGTAGTTACCAATATCAAATAGTAATTCCAATTGGTCAGTAGTAAAATCATCTTCCATAGATGATGTTCTCAATACACCATAAAATCTTTCTGAATCAGAGATTATCGGAACTCCCATCCATGAACAAATCTCGGAAGTTCTCCCTTCTGTGTATTTGTTCTTTAAGTAGATATCATTACCGTATTTCTCTTTTAGCTTAGTTTGATCTAGCTCCAATAAGTTTGTGAGAAGAAGAGGACGTCTATGTTTAAAAACCCAACCTGTTAATCCTTCACCTTTCTCATAGAATACTGATTTACCATTGGTGTTTAACAAACCTGTTGTCTCAGCTAATGTAATACGATCACTAATATCGTCATAAAGGAATATAGAGCAACCTTTAGAATCTAAAAGTTCAGCAATATTATGAACTGCTATACTAAGTATTTTAGATCGTTCAAAATTACTAAAGACTTTAATCAGATCTTTTAGCTTAGTAAGCGTAAATTGCATTTAGAACCTCACTTTTTCTTTGAAACAATTATTTCATAGCCAAACTTGCGAAAGCTTCTAGCATTTCCGAAATTTTCCATCATGATAGTTTTTAGTATCTCAGGATTCTTTGCTACAAACCAAGCTTCTCCACCACTTTTCAGAACAGCTAATCCTGTCATTACGAATAGTTCTGCAATTTTATAGTTGGAAAAATAGGGAGGATTTGCTACAAAAACATTGTATTGATTAGTTTTATCACTTACACCGTCTGCTTTTAAAAGAAACTCTACATTCTCCAGTTCATTCATTTCGCAGTTGAATTTACAGGAATCAATTGCTCTTGCATTGGAATCGCAAAAAGTGATTTTCTCTAATTTCTCTTGTAATCCAAGAGCGACGCCAACACTACCTATACCCGCTCCCATATCGAAAAGAGATTGTCCTTCTTTTATTTCTACGCTCTTAAGCAATGCATAAGCTCCGTCATCCAAACGATGGTGTGCAAATACTCCGGCACGAGAGCTTAATGGAATAGCGAAACCTTCATTAATTTCACAGTCAAAAACATCTCGTTTGGTTAAAGAAATATCTTTAACAATAGATTTTCTGGAAATTAAACAAAGTCCTTTTAGTTTGTAATCTTTAAAGGTCATGCTTTCGAAGTGAAGTTTAATATGCTCCTCTAGCCATTTAAATCTAGTTTCCAAACCAACAACAAGCTTACCTTTCTTCTTCAGATTAAGATATGATTCATCAACCCATTCCATAAACAACTCTTTCATAATGTTAGTTTTAGAGCACTGAAGAAAGACTGCATCCAATTTTACTTCAGGAAAATCGGGAGTGCAAAGTACTTCTATAGAGCTAACATTATTTAGACTCAGATTATGCTTAATCTTTTCACTATAATACATGTCTATATTATGCACATATATCTCAGCCTCGGGATACAATTCTCTTGCTATCATAGCTGCAGCACCAGTTCTATTTTCAGCAAAGAGCAATCTCTTAGGATCTTTTAGAAATACTAGCTGATCAATAATATTTTTTTCCGATTGGTTTAAACCTGACCGAGAAATAACTTCAAATTGATTTTCCAGGTAACATTCACTTCTCTTCTCAATACTGTCTGTAACGTAAAATTGCTTCATTTATCCTCATATTGATTTTTTTATAGAAGATATTATGTATGGTAAAAAGTCAATATTTATTTAGTTCATACTTTTATGTCGTAAACTCAATCAACTATTATATGAAATATGTTCATACACATGAATAACAATATGTAAACTATAATGATAAAGTAGTATATGATATATCAATTGGAAGGTGAGTCTGTAATGAAGCAGGCTTACCTTTTTACATTAAACTAAATCACATTAGCATATTTATAAAAATAAATCCTTTACATCATACAATTTAAAGTGATATTAGAATTTAGTTGCATAGTGTATTGCTAAATTAATAGAATAGAGGGGGATAGATGCTATGCGATTCTAATGCTGATTATATGAATATTAATAAATAAAGGAAATCAAATGGAGAAAAAATGGGAGTTTGAAGAAAAATTAGCTCCTGAATTGAAGGCTAAACGTAAACTTATCAGAGATAAGCTTAAATGCCCTCGATTAGTTGCTGATCTTCTTGTCCGTAAAGGTCTCTACAATGCAGAAGAGATTGCTGAGTTTTTTGAACCGACTGCAGACGAGATAATTGATCCTTTCATGTTTAATGATATGAGGAAAGCTGTAGAAAGGATACTTACTGCAATCGATAATCGTGAAAGAATAACAATCTACGGAGATTATGATGTTGATGGTACTACTGCAACATCTTTGCTTTATCTAGGGCTTAAGAGACTAGATGCTATAGTTGAATTCTATATTCCTCATCGTATGATTGATGGCTATGGACTCTCAAAAGCAGGTCTTCAACAAATTAGTGAAGATGGAACAAAGCTAATAATTACAGTTGATTGTGGCATAAATGCTTTAGAAGAAGTGGATATGATAAATGATATGGGGATGGAAGTTATAATCACCGATCATCATAATCCCAAAGAAACTTTGCCTAATGGATATGCTATAATTAATCCAAAAGTTGAGAATTGTGGCTATCCGTTCAAGCAGTTAGCCGGTGTAGGAGTTGCTTATAAACTATTGATGGCAATATATAAAAAGTTAGGTATTGCAACCAAAGAGAATGTAAACAAATACTTGGATTTAGTTGCATTGGGAACAATAGCTGATATTGTTCCGCTTAAAGGTGAGAATAGGGTTTTTGCATCTTTAGGTCTAAAACATTTAGCAGAAAAGAAGAACTATGGTTTAAATGCTCTCATAGATATTGCGAACCTGAATGATAAAACCATTAACACTTCCAATATTGTTTTTGTACTTGCTCCTAGAATTAATGCGGCAGGTAGAATGGGCTCAGCAGCAATCTCAGTAGAATTGCTTATTTCCAATGAGGAGAAGAGAAGTTATGAGCTTGCCGAGATTATTGAGCAACAAAACTCTCTTCGTCAGCAAGCTGACCAGAAAACATATCAGGAAGCTTGCGATATAATAAAGGCTAAATATAAGAATCTTGATAGTACTTACTGTATTGTTGTTTCATCAGATGGTTGGCATCCAGGTGTTATTGGGGTTGTTGCCTCAAAACTAGTAGAGAGATATTATAGACCTGTGATTATGATATCGTTTAAAGATGGACTCGGAAGTGGTTCAGGAAGATCAATAGCAAGTTTTGACTTGTTTGAGGCAATTACTAATGTTGAACACAATCTATATAGTTTTGGAGGGCACAAGTATGCTGTTGGATTAACAATAGGACAAGAATCAATTGATAAATTTGAGGTAGAGCTTGATAAATATGTTAAGGATCATCTCGATTTAAATAATCTTGTTCAATGTGTTACTATAGACAGAACAATTGAGCTCTATGAGATCAATCTTGGTTTGTTAGATTGGATAGAGAAGTTTGCACCTTTTGGTCCAGAGAATATGAGACCTGTTTTTTCTACCAGAGAAGTCACAATTAGTAGTTATCCATATACTGTAGGACGTAATCATCTAAAGATGAAAGTTATCAAGGATGGAGTAACTCTTGATATTATTGGATATAATCTTGGACATATGCTAGTTAAACTGAGAAAGAATAGTGTTGTTGATATAGTTTATACTCTTGAGATTAATAACTTCTTTGGTAAAAAAACAATTCAAGGCAAATTGAAGGATCTAAGAGTTAGATAAATGAGAAAACTACTTATTCTCTTTGTTGTTATAGTATCTGCTTGCTCGACTAATAAAATGCAAAACAGAAAGAGTATCTCGACAATGTGTATTAAGAGGGTTGTCTCTCTGGGATTTACTCCGGATAGAGTCTGTATTGATGATATCTATAAAACAGACTATATTCTGGAAAGAAATCAGAATAGAATACACATTTACAGAGATGGGATTTTTGTAAACTTTATCGGTGGAATCGGTTCATCCAAAACAAGATTTCAAAGACTGTCAGATATAACACTCGCAACTGATGGAGGTGTTTTTGCATTGGATAGTGCTACAAAACTTGTTAAGAAGTATGACAGAGATGGGAGATTTGTTTCGGAATGGAAGCTTGAAAGCTTTAAACGCCCTGAACGATTTGTAGCAGATAATGAGAATAATTTCTATATATTCGATTTTTTTGGAAGTACTATATCTCTTTATAATGCATTAAGCAATACGGTTGACTTTGATTTCGGAAGATTTACTTTCTCCAATATCTCTAGTCTGGATTTGGTAGATAGTCAGTTGTTAATTAGGGACAAGCAAACTGAGAAAACTTATGTTTATAATACAATTGGCAAGCGAATAGGTAGTTTAACTGGAGAGTTTACTTTTGATAAGTACGGCAATCATATTAAAATGATGCCTAATTGGTTAGAAACGGATAATTTAGAAGAGAAGTACTGCTTGTCAGTTGATAAATACTTATCATTAAGAACTACTAACAAAATTGTTTATTGTTCCCAAACTAACGGATTCATTGTTGTTGAAATTCATTATTCAGATAATTATGAAAGATAAAAAATTATTACTTGTAATGCTATCAGCATTCTTGATAGGATTATCAAGATTACCTCTACACACTGGATTTGTAGCATTTGCTGGATTAATACCTTTACTCTATTACTTTGATAGCCATAAAACTAAAATAACCAATACGATAATAGCGGCATTCCTTTTCTCTATAGTTTATTGTTTTACTGGTCTTCATTGGATATCTCTGGTTACAGTTGCAGGTTTTTTAGGGATTATCCCCCTATTCACAATATACTTTTCTATTACATTCTATTTAATAATACGATTGTGGAAAAGATTTCCAAAACTTAAGCTGATAAGCTTAGTATCAGTTTGGCTTTCTCTTGAGCTATTGCAGAACTACTCCGAACTAAGGTTCCCTTGGAATGATATTGGTTATGCCATTGCAGATTATTTGCCTTTAATTCAAATTGCGGATGTTGGCGGAATATACTTAATCTCTGCCATTATCCTGATGATAAACTATCTTTTATATAGATTCATTGCAGAAAGAAAGTCTGAACAAATTATTTTAATAGTGGCAGTTTTCTTCTTATGGTTTGGATATGGATTGATACGTATAGGTAGCATAAAATTGAAGCAAGAGCCTTTATCAATAGCAATTGTTCAGCCAAGTATCCATCAAGACCGGAAATGGGATTTCAAGTATTTAAAAGATAATTTCCAGAAATATAAAGATATTACTTATAGTGTTGCAGACAGTCTTACTTCAATGGTTATATGGCCTGAATCATGTGTGCCGGTACCAATAATAAGAAATGTTTATTACAAAAGTATGGTTACCACAATTGCTATGAACACTAATATGGCAATATTTGCCGGTTTTCCAGATAGAGTCACATCTTCGAAGGAAGGTGAGCAGCATTATAATGCTGCTTCCTTAATCCATCCGGATGGAAATGTAGATAAACCGTATTACAAGAATTATCTAGTTCCATTTGGTGAGAGAATGATACTATTAGATTTCATACCCTCATTAAGAAAACTTGATTTCGGGCAAGCTAATTGGGAGTATGGGAAAGAGATTAATTCATTTCATTTTATGGGTTTTACTTTTGTTCCACAGATTTGTTTTGAAGTTGCTTTCCCCGAGCATATGTATAGAGCATATAAAAAGAATCCAGATTTTATTGTCAATATCACCAATGATGCATGGTTCGGTCATTCAGCAGGTACCTATCAGCATGCAATGTTAACACGATTTAGAGCTGTAGAAGCTAGAAAACAGATATATAGAGCTGCAAACACAGGTATATCATTAGTTGTAGATCCTATCGGAAGAATAGTGGCAAAGACTGATTTGTTTGATGTTACAGGAATTGTTAAGCAGTTAAAAACTACTGAAGCTATTTCATATTACTATACTAGATTTTATAAATTCATTTATATTCTCCCAATCTTTTCACTGATACTGTTTGCTGTTTCTTTGGTGAAGAGTGAAAAGGAGGAAAAAGAGGGAATTTTATGAGTAAATATTATTATACAATCGGAGAAGTTGGAAATCTACTTGAGTTAAAAACTCATGTGATAAGGTATTGGGAAACTGTCTTTCCGCAACTAAAACCCAATAAGAAACAAGGTCATAACCGTAGATATACTCAAGATGATATTCAACTTTTGAGAACCATAAAAGAGATGCTTTATATTCAGAAATACACCATAGAAGGAGCTAAGAAGGTCCTTTCTTCTCATAGAAAAGCACAAAAAAGCGAACAACCTGAATTCAATTATGGTGACAATCCATTGACAAAGCGTGAGTTAATAAGAGAAAAAGTTGAAAATCTTAAAAATCTATCAGAAAGACTTAATGCATTGTTATCTAAAGCTATAGAAGAAATAAATCATGATTAGTGTTAAAGGTTTTGTGGTATTCATACTTTTCATTTTAGGTACAATTGGAGCGACTTTGATAATGCATAATATTTATCTGGTTGAAGATTATACTTATCCAGTCAGCAATATAGTTTTAGCTAACGAACCTGAGATTGAGTTCTCTCCTTCAGTTGCCTTCCATTCAGGCTTTCTGTTTTGCTTGGGATTAATTCTCTTTATTATTTATCTTCAATTCAAGGTTAGAATTGCAGGAGAGCTAAGCATCTTGATAGGTATCTATGTATTTTATACAATGGTTGGTGTTTTTGACATTATAAGTCGACTTAAATTTCATCTCTTTACAATGTCAATGGCTGTCATACTTTGGACAGAGTTTTTTGGCTATTTGCTTAGATTTAGAAGATTAATAACTGATTTAGTTCCCTATATTCTGACTTTTACCTCTCTTGGCATTATTTTGGCAGGTAATACAACTCATTTAATATATGCAGTGCTATACTTTCCGATTATTATTGCAATTTATTTTATGATTATCACTTTATATCTACTATTAACAAATATAAAGCATAGAAATTTCTATCTTTTTGTTAATTCGATTGTGATAACTTCCGTAAGTTGCATTTGCTGGATACTTTCTCGTAATAGATTCCATTGGAATAGAATAGGATGGACTATATTTCTTGTTGGTTTTTCTTTAATATTTTTTCTCTCTGATTGGAGAGTAAGAAAGAACATCTTCAATGAAGAAGATGATGATAATAGGGTAGAAATAGAAGAAGTAATGCAAAGGGACTTAGATTCAGTTACATAACTACTTTGATTTGAGTTTAAAATTATTAAAGGCTTTATTATAGTTTCACATGCATTAGCTGAAGTTAAACTGCTACTAGTAAATGATACAGCGATTGTTATAGCTATTATAAACAATTTTTAAAAAGCCTATCGATTATCGATAGGCTTTAACTAATTATCAATCCTTATTTCATAAGAAGCATCTTCTTTGTGTTTGTATAGTTATCTGTTTTCATTCTATAGAAATATACACCAGAGGCAACTTTGTGGTTATTACTGTCAGTTCCTTCCCAAGTAATTGAATAGTTCCCGGCAAGTTTATACTCGTTAATCAGAGTTGTAACTTTCTGTCCCAAGATGTTATAAATATCAATTGAAATATTGCTACTTTTCTTCAATGCAAAGGATATATTTGTTGTAGGATTGAAAGGATTTGGAAAATTTCCATTCAAAGCAGTTTGTAATGGTAAAGATTCCTCTCCATCAATACCAGTCACATTTGAAACGGTTACGGTGATAGTCATCGAGTTGTTATTAGGATCATTTGAAGTTATTGTGATAGTGTCAGTCAATTCTTCACCTGCAACAGGAGTATGACTTATTGAGAACACCTTTGATTCTCCACTTTCTATAGTATAGTTTTGCTCTCCTTCAAGGTCGAATCCTTGAGGTAAAATTACTGAGCCATTTAATACTTCATTACCAGCATTCTGTATAACAAATTCTCGACTTGATTCTTCATTAGCGGGAATGTCCGTAAACTCAATAGTGTTCTGAGTGCAATACAAGATTGGCATGCTTGTACCGCCAGTTGCACTACCAGGCATAATGATATCATCAATCCAAGCACAATCGGTACCATCACTATCAGACCAGTCTTTGTCATATTTCCAAGTAAAAGTATGAGTACCAGCTGATACTGGATGGATAAACTGACTCCAACCAGCTTCTCCCGACCACCTTTGGACTCTAGTTGTTCCATCATAAAACTCTAACCAATCATAATTACTTTCAGAAGACACTTTATACCAGAAGCTAATATCCCCGGCAACAACGATATCAACAGTAGCACTCATAGATGTTGAACCGTTATTACTAATAGTTCCTGATTTTGCACTATAGTTTCCGTCATGTATCTCTTGAGTATTAATTTGCCAATCAGAGTTGCCATTCATTGTCCAATTTAAAGTCGAGAAATCACCTGATTCAAAGCTATCTCCACTCAGTCCTACAGGAATGAGGTAGTTTTCTATATAGTCGCCACAATCAGCTGATACGGATATACCGAATACTATACCGGCAGAGTCGAATGAATCGTCAAGTTGGATAGCAAATGAAGTTGTGTTGTCACCTCCAACTGCTAAACTCCCAATTGAATTACTTGTAACTGGAACAGTTACTAGCGGATTACTAACTATAAAGTCAACCCTAGCATTTTCAGCAACCATGTGACCAGTATTAGAAACAGTTATATTTATAGTTGCATTTTCACCAGGATCTAAAGCACCATCACCATTACTTTCTGTGAATGAGAAGTTGCTTAGTTCAAATTTAGGGGCTATACCTTGAAGAGTAACATTTGAAATCCATGAGTTATTGTGATCTCCCATTGAAACAGAGAAACGAATATTATGTCCATCAGGGATGTTGGAACTGACTCTTACTGTAAAAGCATCTTCAATTGAAAACTCATCATTTGCTGATACTATAGGAATATCAATGATATTATTAGTAATTGTAACATATTGATCTTCAGATGATAGGACAGCTGTAATATTTGATACCCCTGCATTACCAATATTGGCTACTGTGAAATCAATCCTTACTTCAGAACCGGCATTTATAGAAGTAGCTTCGTCAATGTTGAAGCTAGAAATGTTTAAATAAGGACCATCATTAGGAATTACCTGGATGGTTGTTTCGTAAGGTTGATACCCAAAAGATGTTGAAACAAGCTTTACATTACCTGCAGTTGTAATTGCAGGGAAATCAAAACTTACATAACCTGTACCATCTGCTACATCTGTTGCAATAATTTGACCTTCATTAGTAAGGGCGATGTAGGCGTGTGGTGCAACATTAAGCAACATATTAGTTTGTCCTATAAAGACTTGTGAAGGAACTGAAGTTGTCTGTGTTTCAGCCTGGCCTATGTATGGACTCAATGATGGATCTCCCATTATTGAATATATCTCCCAATAATAGTTTGAAGAACCATTACCTTGAACAACTGCCATATTCCCCATAAAAGTCATAGATCCGGCAGTTGTTACCCAATTATCATATGCTTCGTCATGCTCATGAAACATGCCGTCGTAAACACCAATATGATTTGCAATCCATGGAGTTCCACTACCGGTTATTGGTTTATTACCAACAGCCCACCAATAATCTTCATCCCAATAAGTTGAGTTAGTGCCACTTATATAAACGATTGCACCTTTATCATTTGCTCTTAACCAAGCTTCTCCAAAACAAGTATCTGTTTGAAAGTGGTTAGTCAGACAGCAATTACCGACGGCAAAAGTATATTTTCCTGAGTTTTGAAGTCCATTAATATCACTATTATCGAAATTAGGACTATACCATTCTTGAGTATCTCCGTGAGCTGTATAATTTATATATCCTACACCATTAGATACATTTGAAATGATTGATGATGCAGAGTTTCCAGATGAAGGATAAAAGTATGTTGTTGCATTTAAACCATGTGATGCATTGAAGTAGTTTTGAGAACCATAATTGATTGCACCATTACCATGAGATGGACCGTAGTTGTCATCCATACCTGCTATAAGTACAACATTATCAAGGTAACTTGGATCAGGCATTAAATATTTTTCATACATAAGAGTTTTATCTACTTGAGGTTGTAATTGGCTAACATTCTGAGCTGAGAATCTACCAAAATACATCTCAGGTAAGTAATCATTACCCTGAAGTTTTACATAGTTCAAATCGGTAATGTGACTTTCAGTCTGACCGTTAAAAGCAGGAACTTGTGCAACATCTCCAACAATCAAGAGATATGTTGGGGCAGGATGCTCGGTAGTTGAAGCATTCCATATTCCACTTATGTAGTTGCTAATTGCTGAAGTTGTTGTTCCAATAACATCAGTAGTAGCAACCGTAACCTGGAAGCCTTGCTCAGTTTTCCAGTCAATAAATGGTTGGAGAGTAGAAACAAAGTTTGCAGGGGTTACTATGATATATCCTAAAGGATATCTATTAAGTGTGTTTCTATTGCTTGTCTCGAGGGTGGAAAAAGCAAAGTTCTTTATTAGATTTTCAAACTGATAGGAAGCTGTTCTAGCTTTTAGAGCATTAGTTCTATTCATATCGCTGTTAACGAACTCAATATGTACTTCAGATTCTGTGATAACTGTTACATCTCCATTTACTGGATTATAATCCACCGGATAATAGTCTACAGTAAACAAGCGAGCATTTCTCAATATTCCCAGCTCTTTAACTTGAACTAATTCCTGATTACGATTGTAGACAGTATAAGCATTTTCATTGATAACAAATTCTATTGAAGTAGGATCTACACTCTTTGCTATTGAGGGTTGATCCGGAATAATTCTGCTGTTTATACCATACTCAGAAAGATTGAAAGTCCTACTATTGATAACTTTAATTTCAGGTACTACCTTGGCACCTAAAGGCACCTCAATAATTTTTCTTTCCATAGGAAGTTTTGGGAAACCAACCTTATTAGTATGAGTGTATGAATCGATGTTAATTTCAGTGAAAAGACCCTTTGATGTTTCAACTTCAAACCAATTTAAACTTGAAACATTAAACTCAATGTCAATACCTTTATTGCTTGAACTCAGCAGATTTGATTCTGTTCTCGACGAATCAAGTTGAATACTCTGCGGATTAGCAATTATTGAAAGTATAATAAACATTGCCGTAATAATTAATAATACCTTCTTCATTTAATCTCCTTATATATCTATATAAAAATCTAGTGTTTATATTTCCACGTGCAAAATTAGTTCCTAAATTCACTTTTTGATTTGAGTAATCCAGTTCAACCAGCTAAAATTTCTTCCCATCAAATCATCAGTTTTCTCAAAATAAACAATATCATATTTCTCATTAAGAATTCGTTCAATCTGTCTTTTTTGATAACGCATTTCTTTTCTTCCATCTTCAAGTAAGATTTCTCCAGAACCTTCCTTTAGGTTAAATCCCAGAAAACCTTCAATATTGATATTCCTTAATAAATTTAACAAACTTGAAACATCAAGATGTTGCAAAGCTGCGTTAGCAAAAACATGTTTTACTGTCGTGTTCCCAATAAAAGAGTTTAAGAACTCAATATCAGAGAAATCAATAACATAAGAACAGCAATCAACTTTCTGTTTTAGATTTAGCACTATATCAATAATATAATCGCTTCCACAGATATTAAAACCTTCTTCCTGAATGTGTTTTAAACAATTGCCAGAACCGCTCCCTAATTCCAGTATAAGATCTTTTTTATCAGGAATTAATCTTAAAAAGCTTTTTATAAAGCTATACGGTATAATATTGACAGTTTTATTACCGTAGTCCTTCCAATTCTTTTCGTAGAACTCATAAGTTGTTAATTCTTTATTATCCATAACTAATCATCATTAAAATAGTAAGTATTAGGGTCAAGTTAATTGTCGCTATAAGTAATGGCTGTTAATCAGAGGAGCATATTATATTGAGTTTCAATAATAAACTATTAGAGGCATAAAATCATATTACTAGTAATTAGGGGTAGGGAGAAAAGACCTACCCCTACTGCACTATTTCAGTAGTAACAATAATTATGTCCTAGTACCAAGGGGAGTAATGAGCAGGTAAAATTTGCCACTACACAGAATGGTCTTCCCATGCTATAATTATTCCATTCCATGCAAAATACTTTTACCATACTCTTGATACTTAATGACATCCGCTACTAACTGACCTCGTCTATATGCTTGACGAGGTTGACCTTATTCGCATTCTTGCGAGTTTTTAACAAAGCATTATATATTAATACTGCAGAGTTAAATTTAACATTAGCATATTGTCAATCAATTTATATTATAGTTGTCTAATTATAGATTTAACATGAAGTGAATTATGAGGGTAAAAAGAAAAGGCTGTTTTCTTAACAGCCTTATTTCTGTGTGAGTTATTACTATTTTTACTTCATTAGTATCATCTTATTAGTTTCTTTATATTTACCAGCAGTCATTCTATAAAAATATATACCGCTAGATACCTGCTTACCATTAGTATCAATTCCTTTCCAGACGACTGTATGATTACCTTTAGTCATCTCAGCATTCATGATAGTGTTAATCTTTTTACCAAGTATATTATAGATTTCTATTTTTACGTTACTGTTATCTTTCAGAGAGAAAGAAATATTTGTTTCAGGATTAAACGGATTAGGATAATTACCTTTAAGCGATGTTGAATAAACGGCTACATTGTCATTATTATCAGTTGGTCTTCCGACACCGTATACTAGAATACCAGTTTCCAAATTATTTGGATCATCGCTAAATACAATAATCTGCTCAGATAGATTACCGAGTTCTGTTGGAGTAAAAGCAATCTCAAATTCAAATGACTGACCTGATTCCATGTAATAAGAAAGCTCATCATAATTGACTTCATTTTTCCTTATAGTGAAATCTGGGCTTATAGAATTTATTCGGCCTATCATTATACCATCGCCAGAGTTAGATATCGTGATGCTCTGCGAATTCTCTTGTCCTACAGAAACTTCACCAAAATCAATATTTAAAGTGTCTATTGAAAAATCAGGAGCTCCTTGAGATGCAGGGACGAAAGGATAAATAATATCGTCAACCCAAACGCAATCATCTCCACTTGATGACATCCAGTCTTTTGAGTATTCCCATTTAAATGTATGATTGCCTGCAGTAACATCATAAGTATTCTGTGACCAATTCACAGTACCCGACCACTCATCTTGGGCTTGGTTATCAATATAGAATTTTAAACAATCATAACTCAATTCAGAGGATACTCTTTTCCAGAATGATATTTGACCTGCTTGCACAACATTCATAGTGACTTGCATAGAAGTCACTGAACTATTACCAATATCTGGTGATTTTGCTGCAGCACCGTCATGGCTTCCATTGGAATCGATAGTCCAATCACCACCACTAAATGTATACTCGTAGTTATAGAAACTATTATCGAATGTTTCCATAGTTAGTCCAAGAATAATGGAATCAGATGATTCATAAACATAATTTCCTGCAACTATACCATATTCAAAGCCTATGGTTTCAGGGGTAGCAATTTGACTGCTAAAGGCAACATTATAATTACCAATTACACTAGCTCCTATACCTAGTCTTGTGAAGTATGGGATTTCTGAAGGTATGTAGCTAACCATATCATTTTCAAATGTAAGAGTAGTATAACCATTTCTTGTTGTTGCATGTCCATTATTAACAGCAATAAACTGTAAATTCCAAATCTCTCCTTGATCAATTAGTGTATTACCATTTCCACTTATTTCTGTCCAATTAACTGATTCTACAGTTAACGATGGGGCATTAACTAGAAGTTGCTTTTCTGTAATCCATGAGTTATCTGCATTATCGGTAATTGTGACAGTTATCGGAATAATGTATTGATCAGTAATTGAGTCACTAATCTGAACAGTGAAAGCATTATCTATAGTAGTAACATTATTAGTAGCAATTGCATTTGATGTAGCTTCTGATTGTGAGATAACAATATTTGAATCATCTGAAGCAATGCTAATATTTAATTCACTAGAATCATCTATACCTACATTCTCAAGAGATATATTCAAGATACCTGTTCTACCGAATTGAGCATCATCAGGATTTGTGAAAGCTAAGTCATTCACTACAATGTAAGGACCTTGGGCTGATGTAACTAACAAATCAGCAGTATAAGTAATTTTATTAAAAGCAGTTACTGTTATAGTAAGGGTTGTAGGTTCGGAAGGTGTTGAATCAAGTTCAACCTCTGCAATGCCAGTGTTATCGGTATATCCTGATCCAAGCATCACACCATTTTCAGAGATACTAACTAAAGCTTGATTATTGTTGTCGAGATTTGAGACAGAAACATTGAATGAAGTTGCACCTAAGAAGAAAGTCGGCATATGTGATACAGTCATTTCACTAGGTTGTTTAGTTCTAACCATCAGAGATGCATCTCCGAAAATATTCCATGTTTTATACATACTTTGTCCAACAGAGCCATAGTTATCCATCATTTCGCAAGAACCATTATAGAATAATCCACCTACCGAGGTTTTCTCTTCAGCAATAAGTAAGTCGACTATTTCGTCTTGTCCCCTCATTGGTGAATTCCAATCCTGATTAACTGAGGATCCATAGAAAGCAATAGCACCTGTAGGAGCATCACCGTTAGTAGCTCTAGTCCAGGCTTCAGCAAAGCATGTATTCGAAACAAAGTTACCATTTATACACGCAACGCTAACAATGAAAGGAAGTTTATAGTTATTAGTTAATTGATTACAATTGCTTACACTAAAACCTGTTGTATACCAAGCAGTTGTTGAGCCATGCCCCACATAATTTATAAAACCTCTACCTTGATTGACATTATTTGCAACTGAAGATGAACTAGCACTTGGATCATATACTTGATCAATTGTCTGATAGCCGTAGTCATTAAGGTCTGTTCTAATATTATTCATATGAATGATATCAGATTCGCCCATATCGCCATTACCATTTGTACCACCTTCATCTGAAGCAATACCCATAGCATTATTCAACCATTCTGCAGTTTCATCTATATCTCTTTCATACCAGATTACTCTATCAATTTGTGTTTCTAATTGATCGACTGTTTCCGCAGAAAATCTTCCTACGAACAAATCCGGATAAGAATCAGTACCATTTACCAAAGCTAAGATAGGATCGGCCCCACCTGTTTGATATTGATATACATGACTTAATGCAGGTAATTGAGGTGCATCTCCAGCCAATTGAACAAATGTTAG
Source organism: Cloacimonadales bacterium (SeqCode) (assembly GCA_963667035.1). GTDB lineage: Bacteria > Cloacimonadota > Cloacimonadia > Cloacimonadales > JAFGVF01 > Zophobacter. Next base: position 2,894,472 of record OY762964.1, on the reverse strand, counting down.
ATTAGGATTGTTGTCATAATAGTTTTGAATGTAGGACTGAATCTCTGTTGCAGTTGTTCCAATGGTTGAAAGCTCAACAAGTTCGGAGGGGATACCTTTTTGATTCTTCCAATCTACATATTCTTGCATTAAATCCATATATTGGGTTGGAGCAATTGCTAAAAGTGAGCCTGTTTCTTCAACAGGAGTATATCTCTGAGTTGAGAAATTCATAAAATGGTTTTCATATAAAGAAATAAACTCTTTGCTGTAGGAATTTGTTTCCCTAGAAAGTGAATTCTCCATGTTAATACCGCTATTTTCAACTTCAACCAGTAAATTAGTATAAACTCTCAATGTCTTTGTAACAGGATTATAGATAAAAGGCTTAAACTTAACTACAATACCTCTCATGTCTCTCAGAATATATGGTTCACTTAACTCGGTTATATCAGCGGGATAAAATGAATTTATGCTATATGCAGGACCAAAAGTATAGGCAACGTCTTCAGGATTAATATCTCTTGTAATCGGACCTTTAGATGGTGCAATATTCATATCATAATCTTTATAGCTACTTTCCAATACTCTAATTTCAGAATTTGTGAATGCAGGGATAACTATACTTCTATTAACTTCGGGTAGCATAGGAGCTCCCTTAACTTGACTAAGTGGCTCTTTATCTAAGCTGATAACACTATAATCTTCTCCAGCAATTCTTATACTGCTTTTCTCAAACTCGTTTATTGTTAGGGAGAGTACAGTAGTATTTCGATCAGACGATATTAAACGAACTGAATTCATTCCCGATGAAATCTTCACAGTTTCACCTAAAAGTAGCCCTGTTAGCAAAACTAACATTATAGCTAGGCTCAATTTTTTCATTCTTCCTCCATGTTTATATCACTTTTTACTATTACAAATCTTAATAAATATTTTTATGCAATTACAATTCCTAAGTTGAAGAAATGTGTGCACGTATTATATTAATAAATCTAGATATACAACTTATAATATATTCAATTATCTGTCTATAACAATTGAGATTATAACTGAAGGTCTTCAATGTTCAACCTAAAGAGATGGGCAATTTGTTCTACTACATCATCTAAGCTGATTTCATTTTTATCCAAAACCCATTGAGTTACAACAAAATCTAGTGTACCAAGGAACATCATAGCATAAATCCTTGGATCAATACTACGCACTATGTCACCCTCTTCAATTGCTTGTTTAATGATATCCTCAACAAAATCAATGTATTCGTTGATAGGAGTAAACTCGGGATACTTCTCGTAAAACTCTTTACATTGTCTTAACTCAACAGTTATAAATCTTGCTACATCAATATCATTAGTAAGCATTTCAGCATGCATCTTATAGAATTTATAAAGTTTTTTAACACCTCTCTTTTCGACCGAGAGATTTCTTTTCATTCTATCCAATTTTTCATGAAGTAATTCTTTCATGGCTTGAATCATCAAATCATCTTTGTTTTTAAAGTACAGATAAACAGTACCGTCAGCAACTTTGGATTTTTTTGCTATATCTCCTATCTTGGCATTATAGAAGCCCTTTTGACCAAATATCTCTATTGCTGATTTAATGATTGCATCTCTTTTCTTTAACTTTTTTTCCTGAACAGATAGTTTTGTAACTCCCATTTTATTCCTTCCTTGATATTTTTATGTCAGAAAAGGCATTAGAAAATGAATTGTCAATGTTTACTTATTTGATTGTCAGGATATAATTACTTAATTGGCATTTAGGAGGTTAATGTATAACTTTGTTAAGCTCACGGTCACCTCAATAGTTAGTTATTGAGGTGACTGTAAGAATTTGATTCATTTACTGAAATAGTTTCACTAATAAAAACAGATAGTGGGCACAGATTCCTGCAACCAAACCACCGATTGTATGAGAAATCAGTGCTTTTGAAGTAAGCTTTCGATAACCTAAAGCATCAAGCATGGCGGTATGTGTACTTAAATAGCCACTCCAACACATTCCCATTGCAGTGAAGACCGCTATTTCATTTGCTCCGGCTATTCCTGTCTCAAGATAGCGAGGAATTAAAGATAGTGCAGCACCTACAGCACCAAGAGCAGTAATCGGAAAAGCAATTGCTCCAGGATTCTCAAAACCAAACAGGTATTTGAAGGGAATTGCTAGGATACCGGCAATTTTAGGTAATAGCGGAACTCCCTCGTAAGCTAATCCTTGATAACCAACTAAAGAGTCCTTAGGACCAAAAGTTATCAACATGATGAAAGTACTAATAGTAAGAACACCCGGTATAATCGCTAATCCTAAGTCAACTCCCGATTTTCCACCATCCAATATTGCATTTAAGAAGCGTTGAAAAACAGAGCCTTCAGTACTAAATGAGATATCATCTTCTTTGTTTATATCATTATTGAGAGGTATCTCATGAAATTGTTTCTTAATCAGATTTTGCATAATTCTAGTAGAACTAATAGAACCAACAATACTTCCGGCAAGTCCAATAATAGCACTTGTAAAAAAACCTTTTCCAATCATGAAACTTATCACGATTAGTCCCATGCCGAAAGCGGTTCCGAAGTTTGTTAAGGATATAAGTTCATATTTTTTGAAATAAGCTCTGAAATTCTTATCTTTAGCCAAACTTATAATTGCCGGATTATCCGAAAAGAATGTCATCAATGCTCCTATTGATGCAACTCCTGGAAGGTTGAACAAAGGTCTCATCAATGGGGCTAAAATTACTTCCAGTAACCTTACAACTCCGAATTCAATCATCAGTTTACCAAATGCTCCTGCTAGAACAGTTATTGCCATAATATAGAAAACTGTGTTCAATAGTAAGTCGTGGGCAGTATTCATTATTGAGGATAATAGATTACTTGCTGACATCTTACTACCTAAATACCAGAGTATACCTCCAGAGATAAGTAAGAATACAAATGCTTCATATCGTCGTTTCTGTAAAAACTTAGATTTCTTCATTAACTCCACCTATAATATCATTTTCGGTCAAGCAGATTGCCTCAGCTTTTATGTCAATAATAATACTTTTCACAAAACAATAGCAACAATGATGATGAGATGAATATCTACTTAGTTAATGATATGATACTTCAATTTATACAAATATCCTATTCTTTTTAGAATGCAAATCGAGCTTATACAAATACTCTGACTACGATACAATAAAAAATAGAGCCATAAGCTCTGCTTTTATAGTAGTTTAAAACTTCTAGCTGTCAGGAGTATACTTCTGTCCCGTAATCATTTTTTTCACTAAAGGAATTACACCTTTATCTGCCTTATCAATTTCAGATTCAGCTTCTTTAACAGCTTGCTGCCAATAGGTAGTAAATCCTCTTTCTCTTTCAAATAGTATTTCTAAAGCTCTGTTATAAACCATTAAAGATCTTAGCTCTGATTTAGATGGTTTTGTTTGCCATGTTTTTACTGTCGTTTTCAAGTTTAGATTTACTTCTTTTAGATGATTAAGTTCTTTAGTAATAGATTCATTCCCTTTTGCATTGATTTCCATTTGAGTGTTTAAAAAATCTTTCAGTTTTTTTAACTCGCGTTTGTAGTTGCCAATTTTGAAAGCAGTATTCAATAGCACTATTACAACAGCAATAATTCCAATTAATAAACCTTGGACAAATGGATACATAATCAAATCTTTCATAGACACCTCACTTATATAAACCAGATTTCAGGATCATGGCTAAAATATACAGTAGAATTTGAATTTAAAATATATTCTTTTGCTTTGTATGAATCTTTTCTTGATATGTCATAAGCAGAAATAACCGGTAGATCTATATGATGTTGAGTCGGAATTATATCTCCTGCATAAATCGCTCTATGAGTAGCCGTTTCAATTTCAATAATCTGAAATCCTTCTGTATGACCACCAACCTTTTTTACTTCAATCCCTTTATACAATTCTAAATCTCCATTAACAAGATTAATGGTACCTTCATCCTCTAGGAGTGAAAGATCTCTTTCATAATTATATGCAGCTTTATTTAAAGCATCGGGATTTTTTGCAATATTCCACTCATCTTTTTGAATCCAATGTACTGCATTAGGAAATGTCAATCTTTTCTCTTCATTATCAATAGAGATTAGACCTCCTGCATGATCAAAGTGCAAGTGAGTTAGAATAACGTCAGTAATATCTTCAGGTATATAACCCTCAGATTCCAACGATTCAGGAAGAATGAAATCTGAGTAATTATATATCTTTTTTAATTTATCAGGTAGTTTATTACCTATCCCTGAATCAATAAGAATCAGGCGTTCATTATGCTTAATCAAAAGAAGATTGATTCGGATTCTCTGACGGTGTAATCTATCAATCTCAATCGTCTTTTCCCAAAGAGCTCTAGGCATTACACCCATTGATGCTCCTGCATCAGTAGAATAAAAGCCTGCACAGATTGGGATTAGACTATTCTTGTTCACCTGTATGTGGTTTCCTATTTACATTACTTCTTCTAGGACGATAGTTTGAGCGTTTTCTTGTATTATCATTACGTGATCTACTATCTCTTTTTTCACTACGAGGAGAAGTACTTCTCTCACTATTGTCTCTTCTGCGATGATTGTTTTCAGGTTTCTGACCATCAATAGGTTTTCTACGAGGTTTTCTTTTCTCTCTGTAAGTCATGTGCTTGAAGTCATCTTCAGAGGCTTGTTCCTTATTGAAAACGACAACATTTTTTAGTTTACCATCACCTATTGTTAGTGTTGAAAGACCAGAAATCTTCTCAACTTCTCTATGAACAATTCTTCTGCTTCCTGCATCCAGATTAAAAATAGTGATATATTTCTTTTCCATTGCTTGGAAATTAGCAATTTGCTTGGAAATACGTTGTCTAAACTGTTCTTTTTGCCTTTCTCTGTAGTTATCTACATCTAAAAGAATCTTTCCTACACTCTTATGCTCTTCAAAAACTCTGTTAAGAAGATATTGCAATTGGTCGATAAAGCGTCCGTCTTTTCCTACAAGTAAACCCACATCGGATCGAGGGAATATACGGACATAGAAAGCCTTGTCTTCCATAGACATCTCGATACCCGGTTTTTCAATCTGCATCTTTTCAAATAGTTCAATCAAAAAACTTTCAACTAATTCGTCAGGGGCTTGAATCGTAAATTTAACAACTGCCTGTTTGTTTCCAAATATACCTAAAAATCCCTTCGCTGATTCTTGAATTATTTCATAATTAAAATCGCGTTTTGAAAGATTATTCTCTTTCATAAAATCATTGATAACTTCCTCTGCGGAGTTACCTTTCATCGTAATATTTTTCATATAGTGCTATCCCTGTAATCGTTTTTTAATGTAGAATTGCTGAACAATTGAAAGAATGTTCATAGTGGTCCAATATAATACTAGACCTGCAGGCATGTTACGGAAAACAACAAACATCATGATAGGCATAACGTATAACATCATTTTCTGAGACTGCATCATAGCTGCCTGCTTTTCGTCCACCTCACCTTTTTCGTTCTGTATTGGCTGAGGGGTCATCATTTTCTGTTGAAGGAACATCATTACTGCCATTATTATTGGCAGGATGTAGAATTTGTCAGGTTCGGAAAGATCGGTTATATAACCTACGAAGCCGGCCTGACGCATATCAAGGGAATAGCGAAGTACATTATAAAGGGCGATGAAAATTGGCATTTGTAAAATTAAGGGTAGACAACCACCGAATGGAGACACGCCATTCTCTTTATAGACCTTTTGGAGCTCTTCCTGTAATCTCTTAGGGTCATTTTTATAACGAGCTTGAACGTCTTTGATTAGTGGTTGAACTTTCTGCATTTTCTGTCCTGATTCAAAACTCTTATGAGTTAGAGGATAGAGTACAACTTTAAGTAGAATAGCTAATATGATTAACACTATACCATAGTTTGGTATATATTTATGCAACCATTTCAAGAATGTAGCAAATACACCTGCCAGTGGCTTTAACCACTTGTAACCCCTTTCAACAACTGCATCAATACCAACATTAAACTTTTTCAATTCATCAATATCTGAGGGTCCAAAATAGAGTCTGTAATCATCTGCTAAACTTCTACTGTAATCAACATTTCGGATCTTTAAAACAAAGGCGGGACTTTCATTCTCTTTAAAAGCAGTAACCTGATTTGACTGGATTGCCTTATCGGGAATGATTCCATACAAGAAATACTTAGATCTCGTTACTGCCCAATCAGTTTTACCGGAATATTCCTTGATAGCTTTGATTCTGCTTAAGGTTAGAGATTCCATAGCATTGTTAATCTGAGCTATGAATTTGTAGTCCATGCGCTTGTTTTTTACATAATTCTCTGTATCTTTTATTCCACTTCCCATATCAATATCATAACCTTGAACAGAGGCCATACTATTCATATTGATAGACATGCCTATAGAGTAGTTATCCATAATTGTATAGGTTTTTTCAAAGATACGTGTATTCTCATTCTCCAAATAGAAGGTCACTGAATTACTTCTATCTGCAATGCTATGCTTAAACACTAGGTCAGATAAAGAAGTAACACCTTTATCGGTGATCAATGTGATTCCGGATAGCTCTGAATTTTCCGGTATCAATTGCACCGGAGTATCGTCACTTAAATGGAAATCATTTAGATATACTTTCTGTATTGTTGCTCCTTGGTTGGAGAAATAGACTTTCATTTTATTATTTTCAATAAAAATATCATTGGAAATCTCAATTCCTTGGTCTGTTTGTATTGTAATCTCTTCAGTGTTGGTAGGCACGACCGGAGTTTCTGCTTTCTCCGTGATTACCTCGGTTTCTATAGCCGAATTCTGAGTTATCGGCTGTGCTTTATTCTTCCAAATGAATTGAGTGCTTACATAATATAGTACTACCATTATAAGAATGGCTAATAAAGTTCGTTTTTCCAAAATAATACTCCTGCATAAAATTAGGGTAACGGGTCAAAACCGCCCGGATGAAATGGGTGACATTTAAGAATGCGTCTTATTGATAAGTATAACGCTTTAAAAAAGTTGTATTTCCTGAAAGCTTGTAAGGAATAGGTGCTACATGTTGGTGTAAATCTGCATGAAGGTGGTAATATAGGGGAGAAAAAACGTTTATATATAATTATAAAAAAGATGAACAGGTTATTAATGATTCTCATTCATACACCTGGACTTAAACGTTTAAAAAGCTTTTCCAAATCATCATATAGATTATTCCAACAAGCACTACTGACTTTGTTGAGAGCTATAATGTTTACTGCTGTATTTACCGGAAAGGTTTTCTTTGTCTCACGCAACCAAGCTTTTACTCTTCTTTTAACCAGGTTCCTTGTGACTGCATTTCCTACTTTTTTACTTACGGTTATACCGAGTGAAAAATCAGCTTGCTCTCGATTTTCTAAAATTGCTAAAATAAAGAATTGGGAACGAATAGTCTTATCACAATTATGGAATAGAAGATATTCGCTCCTCTTCTTTAAAAAATGCATTAATAAAATTATACAGTAAGACTTTTTCTACCTTTAGCACGTCTTCTACTTAAGACTTTGCGACCGGCAGCTGTACTCATTCTTTCACGGAAACCGTGTTTGTTTTTTCTTTTTCTGTTGTGTGGTTGATATGTTCTCTTCATTTATATACTCCTTAAAATAATCATGTTTTATAGAGATTGTACAAATTCCGTTATCAAGGACGGGTGTCAAGTAAAAAATAATACTGGCATCCCCCCGTTTTTTATCATAAGCATGTCATCTGCTCCCATTCTGCATGACAACCTTGATACTTTGGAACAAAGTAATGCTTCCAATCTCTGAATAGATTTTTAACAACAACCGATAGTCTGTAGTAGATAAACTTACATAATTCCTTTAGATTACTCTTTTTACTAAGCATAATGTGTTGATACATTTCCGCAAAGTCGTATCGATACTTATCCAAAGAATAAAGATAACTGACTGCCAATAATAACATGCAGTTCAGATTTCTTAACCTGTCCAATGTCATAACCTGCATATCTTCCCACGAATACTCCTGCTTCACATGACGGTGTACTTCTTCTACTTTCCAGCGGAGACGATACCCTCTTATTGCAGTTGTTATCAACTCCAAATCACTAAGGTCTCGATTTGGAAAATCACAGTTCAAATAGAAAAAACCTTTGAGGCAATCTTTTCCTGATTCGTCTTTCTTAATATAACGGGCAACGACAAGGTTAGAATAAACAAGTGTTGCCTTTTTCTTGTGATGAGCATCAACTGGCACTCCAACTCTGATTACTCCGGCGATAAGAGTTGCATTACCGGATTGGATTCTATACTTCAATTTCACATGTTTAGTAGCTTTCTTAAATGATATTTCCTTACCATTTACATAAAGGTTACGATTACCTTTGACGCGAATGATATATGAAGCCTCATTCTCTGTTAAATAGTTGATTACTACCTTATCATCATAACCTCTATCCATTACATATATCCCTTTATTTCCTGAATACACCTGAATATCATTGATCCGATCAAACACAGACTGTTTCAGTATGCCCGGATCTTCGTCGTTAGTATGCAATTCAGACACAAGAGGACGTATCTCAAGCGAATGACCTTCTTTTGATACTCTGATTATATCTAATACTTCATAACCGTTACACCACTCGCCTGTACTGCCGTCTCTAACTCTGGTTAATCCTTCCATCTTCTTTGAATGGCTTTTCATTATGTCGCTGGGATCAATGACTATCAGGTCATAAGATGCTATCTTCTTGCTTTCACAAATCAGATGAATATTTGATAGATTTTTGTACAACTCAGGTTTTGATAAATGACGACGATATCGTTCGCAGAGCTTTTCTAATGAGATATTCACTTCATGGCTCATTGCAATCCTTCTGATTATACAACTACCGGATTTCAAAATGCCACTGACAAGCTCTTTTACAAATTTCTTCTCTTTGATAGTACAGCTATGTGTGACTTTGTTGATGAATTTTGAAAATTTAGCTTGCAGATTATGCTTTTTTATTATTGATAGTTCCATATAGTGAGTTCCTTTTGTTTTATTTTAAGCGTAACAACAATAAATAGGGACTCACTCTTTTCAAGCTTTTTCTTGACTATTTTTATACTTAAATTACCACTTTTTCAGTCACTTATTATGACCATTATTCTAAATTTCGGGGGGATGCTTGAAAAATAATAACTTTAACAACTACAATCAGTTACAATTCTATAATTTTTCAGCAATCTCCTTTGCCTTTAAAAGAAGCTCTTTATTATTCTTTGCATCACTTTGATTTATCATCGAACCGGCAATAATTGATCCTGCATCTTCCATTTTGAAAAACTTTATAAACCAGGACTGCAGATACTCTTCAACTGCTTTATAAGTGTCTTTTGGTGCTCCAGACGTCAGAACCGTAACGAACTTTTTACCCGGCAGATGTGTCATTGTGTAATCTACTTTCCCAAAGGTATATAATCTATCAATGAATATCTTCATTGGCCCGGTTACGTGTCCAATATATATCGGTGATCCGAAAACTAATACATCTGATTCGACTATCTTAGGATATACAGATTGTAATCCATCATCTATAACGCAGAATCTTTTCTTTTCATTTTTACACTTGTTGCATCCAAGACAACCTTTTAAATCCAAATCATATATGTTAACTATTTCTACTTCATTCCCATTGTCTGAAGCTACATTTAGTATTGATTTGAGTATGGATGCGGTGTTTCCGTCTTTTCTTGGGCTTCCGTTTATAGCTAAAATTTTCATTATTCACCTCTTAAAACAATAACAGTATTGCAATTGTAGATAATATTGCAATGCTTATCAATAAAGTGTCTGTAATTCTCCATTTTACTTCAATTAGAAAGGTTTTATCTTTATTTAATCCTCTGGAAGCTAGACTTAGTCCTGCTTGAGAAGAATATCTTCCTGCACTCACTAAGAGTGGAAACAGCATCTTAATTGAGTTTACGTTTTTACCGGAACGGAATTTATTTATAAGCTTAATTCTATAAAATTCTGATTTCAGGTGGTAAAAAGCGTTGAAAGCAGCAAGTAAAGAGTATCCTATATTTGTGTGCATTTTGAAGTTTTGCATTAAAGAAAGCACAAGCTTGTTGTACTTAATTGATGTTACATATGTTAGTGAGATGATTGACATGCAGAAACTTCTTAATGTCAGGTGAATAGCATTATCAAAAGCTAACTTGTAGATAGGATAATTAGCAATCCTGTAGACTACTTCTGATTGCTCTTTATCTGCAGTATTTACTATAGCTGTGATAAACACTGATATTGTTGGAATCATCAGCAACAGGAAAAGCTTCAAAAAAAGACCGGAGTTAGGTTTTCCGTGAAGTAAAAGAAACAACTGCGAAATGATAAGCATAGCGATAAAAACTATGCTTGATTTTCCTAACAGCAATGGTATTATAAATATGAAAGCAACTATTATAATTGCCGCTTCATTGAATCTGAATCTCATTATATGGTAAGAGTGGCCTTTGATGTCAGAACTGAGGCAATGTCATACATATTGGAAACTTTCCCGACTTTCAGTTTCTCTGCTATACCAAAGAAGTTCAAACATGTTCCACATACCAGTATTTCAATTCCCTTGCTTTCAAGGTTTTGGAGATTCTCTAAGGTCTCGGCTCCTTCAACACATAGTTTGACTCCTGAATTCATAAAGAGAATCGACTCAGGTATATTATCCACTTCGTTTAATGAGAAGATAAAGGCTTTCATAAGATTTTTACCGAGCTCATCATCACCACGTCCTACACAGTTACTATTTATAAATACAGCTTTACCGTTTGATATTGGTATAGCACACTGGTAATCATCTTCATTAAAAGCTTCGGCATTTGAATCCCCATGACCTTTAACGTGAATCTCAAATTTACTTCCAATAGATTTTACATCTTGAATGCTATAACCTTGTTTCTCAACAAATCGACTCACATTCTCTTTTGCTGCGGGATTATCAACAATCACAATCAGCTCTTCGATTCCATCGGATAAAGCTTCCTTAGTTTTCAATACAGGTTTAGGGCATTCAAGTCCCGATGTATCAATTGTTTTCTTCATAACGTTTCTTACCTCCTTCATTTATTACTTCATATATATGACTATAGATAAGCCTGTTGTCTTCAAAAAACTTCATTACCTTATCGGCAGAAGAGTTTTTTACTAATATTGCAAAGCCACATTCTTTACTTATCTCTCTTGGTGTTGGTATAATCTCACCTTCTAATGGTTGGACTATGACATGTTTCTTTGCTTTCATTGCTTCATGGGTTGATTTAAAGGTTATAACAATATCCATCAAATAATCTTTATTCCTCTAAAGTTATCTACACATTTACCTACATAGAAAGCATCAATTTCATTAGCTTTCAGGGCTTTTAATAATAACTCGGCATTGTTTGCTTCAAGTGAGAATATCAAACCTCCGGAAGTTTGGGGATCAAAGACTATATCCAGATACTCGGGTTTAATTGAATCAAAATCTACAATCATTTCTTTTCTGTAAGTCTTGTTTCTATATGTTCCACCGGGTACCATAACCATTTCAGCCATTTCCAGTGTTTCAGGAAGAAGCTGAAGAGATTTAAAATCAATCTCTACACCAAGATTACTTTCATCCAGCATCTCACAAAGATGTCCTGCAAGTCCGAATCCGGTTATATCCGTACAAGCATGAATTTCAAATTCAGAAGCTACTTCAGAGGCAACTTTGTTTAGCTGACACATGTAGTGTTCCGAGAGTTTAACGGTTTCCTGCGAAACCATATCAACTTTCATTGCAGTGTTGATTATGCCGTTTCCTAATGGTTTTGTTAGGATTAAAACATCGCCTGCCTCCAACGAGTTGTTGAGTTTAATCTTGTCAGGATGTACTGTTCCGGTTACTGATAGACCATACTTTAGTTCTTCATCGGAGATACTATGACCGCCAACTAATGCCACACCGGCTTCCACCAATTTTGATAATCCTCCGGCATTTATCTGTCTAAGCACTTCTATATCCAGAGTTTTATCAGGAAAAGCTACTATGCTCAGAGCTGTTATTGGAGTACCACCCATTGCATAGATATCAGAAAGTGCATTTGCTGCAGCTATCTGACCGAATGTGTATGGATCATCAACAATCGGTGGAAAGAAATCAACAGTCTGAACCAAAGCTATATCATCACTTATTTTATAGACTCCTGCGTCGTCAGAATGCTTATAATCAACAAGCATATTTTTGTATTCAGGTTGTTTCAAACCGCAAAGAGCTTTGCTTAGGACCCCCGGTCCCAGCTTAGCTCCTCAGCCTGCAGCCGTTGTATGTCTGGTTAAATGTATCTTATCCAAATTAACCTCTTGTATATTTTTCTATAGTTTCTATTGTTCTGATAATCTCGGATTCTATAGTAAATACTCCGGGACTCAATCTTACCGTGCCGCCCTCATCAAAGGTACCAAGTAATTTATGAGCGGAAGGAGCACAGTGTAAACCCATTCTTACAGCAATATTATTTCTATCCAGATAAGCCGTTAAGTCCGATATAGACCCTTTTTCAGGGAGAATGGAAACAATTCCCAAATTCCTATCCGGTTTTGATGATACAATATTAATGCCACTTATATCAGTCAATCCATTATATAATAGATTAATCAGTTTTCTCTTCTTATTCTCAATATTATCAATTCCTTCTTTGAGAATATATTTAACAGAAGCATTAAGACCGGAGATTCCTAATATATTATGAGTTCCGCTTTCGAGCATATCGGGATAAAAGTCGGGTTGCATTTCGTCTTCTGATAAACTTCCCGTACCTCCCGATAAAACCGGTCTAATATTAGTATCGGGGGACACATAAATTACTCCTGTCCCTGATGGACCTAACAATCCTTTGTGTCCGGGGAAACATACAATGTCAGCTTTAATCTCACTAAAGTCTAGCGGTATGTGTCCAATAGCCTGAGCTCCATCCACAATAACTTTGCATCCTACCTTTTTAGCTTTATCGGTAATTTCTTTCAAAGGCATTATATTGCCAATCACGTTTGAGCCGGCAGTAACAACTAAAATATCAGGTTTCATGGATAAGGCTTTATCAAAAGAATTCCATTCAGGTTGAAGTGATTTGTCTAAGATAAATTGATTTAGCTCTATAACACCTTGAGTCTCTAGTTGTCTTAATGGTCTCATAACGGAGTTATGTTCAATTGTGGAAGTTAATACTCTCATACCTTTTTGTACACTTCCTAGAATTGCCATATTTAGTGACATTGTACCATTCATTGTGAAAGCAATTCTTTCCTCTGATTGAATACCCAATAGTTTTGCAATGGATTCTCTGCATTCGTACAAAATCATTGCAGTTCTCTGAGCAGCTATATGAGAAGATCTGTTGGCATTGCCACAAGCTTGGTTAAGAGAATCCAATATGGCTTCTTTAACTCCGGGAGCTTTAGGAAATGAGGTTGCCGCATTATCTAAGTAAATCATTTTACTCCTTAAAAACTTCACTCAAGGTAATATTAAACATCTGGGCAGTATGTCAATAAACAAATAAGTTAAGAGTTTAGTCTACTCAATACAGGAAGATATAGTTATCTTCATCCGCTTTATCAGAGTTACCTTTAGCAGCTATTACTGAGAACAGCTTTTCAGGTTTGAGGAAATATCCAAGCTTCTGGAGTGATTCATCCCTAATTGCATCTAATATCTCTTCATAATTCACACTGGGTACGCGAGCTTCTAGCTCGCACACGCTAGTTCCCACCGGCATCTTATAGGGAAGATAGCGAACAGGGATGTTCGCGTACCCGGTATGTGCCAGCAAGATGCTGGCGTACCCAGTGTACCAAACACTTATTATATACTACCATACATCGAGTAATTATTCTTTTAGTCAATTAAACATTTTGTGACGATGCACTATTCAGTAAAAATAATACCTAAATTATAAATTACAAGCTGTAGTGCGAGTACCCCACTTGCATATAGCCCTTAGAGCTATGTTCTTCCTTTTCGGTATCTTATAACAAGTTGAGTTTAGATTATCTCCTCATTAAAACCAAATCCAATTCCCGATTCCCATAACGAGTTTCTAACGGGGAGCTAATAATGAGTAAGGAACAGAAATTTGACAGTTTAGCTCAATTCTTTATTGTGGGGAATATCTTTATGAACTATCTGCTCCCCCTCTATCCCCACGATTAACAACCGGTTTGAGCCTAGCAATTGGTTGGTCATATATTGCTAAATTGTTGGTAATTAACCCAAGGATTGCCCAAGTGTTTCACAGGTGTTTCACAGGTGTTTCCCAAGAATTGATGCTGAGAGATGAAGGAGCAGTAAAGAAGACATCAAACTTAATATGATAGGGGAACATTCAAAGATTCCGGTTGTAATAATGTGTGCTACTCCCCTCTAGAAATACCCTAATTTAATAGAAATCGAAAAAAAAGCTTGTCATTATTTGCAATATCCTAGTTTAGTACTATGTTATTTACGGGAGGAAGTATGCAGATAACATCTAAAACAGAGTATTCATTAAGAGCACTGATAGAGATTGCGAGGAATAACGGAGAACCATTATCGATTCGCTCCATTAGTGATAACCAGAAGTTACCGGCAAAATATCTTGAGCACCTATTCCGAGAGATGAAGAAGAATGGTATAGTGACCAGTTCTCCCGGTTCCAAAGGTGGATATAGGCTTGCAAGAGATGCCTCCGAAATTACTTTGCATGAGTTAATCACTGCCGTTGAAGATGCACCGTACATGGTTTATTGTCAGAGGAAAAGCAAAGAACATGAATTCTGTATAGGTCATCCATGTGTGATTGAAGCTCTGTGGACAGATATATACAAAAACATAAGAAGTTATATGGATTCTATTAAACTCAGCGATGTGATAGATAGAATATCAGGAGATAAAGATGGATTTGGAAAGAATATACTTGGACAATTGCGTAACGACTAAACCTGCTCCGGAAGTTCTGGATGCAATGAAAGTCTATTGGGAAGAAAAATATTGGTTTCCCGGTAATTTCTTCAGTACATCCGAGGAGATTGCTTCAGCTTTAAAATCTTTTGCCAATACATTAGCAGACACTATTGGTGCTAAAGAAAATGAAATACATTTTACTTCCGGTGGAACCTTAGCCAACAACATTGCCATTAAAGGCGTATTAATGGCTAACTCATCCAGGGGAACACATATTATTGCCTCAAATGTGGACTATCCGGATATACTGACAAACCTTGCCTTCTTTGAAAACACAGGATTTGAAGTCACTTATCTGGAAACTGACAAAGAAGGGTTTGTAAGTGCTGAAAAGCTTAAACAAGCAATTAGACCGGATACTATCATGTTCCTGACTTCAGTAGCAAACCATGTTGTCGGTACATTACAACCGATTGAGGATTACTCAAAAGTTCTGAAAGAAGCTGATCATAAGATATTCTTTCATGCGGATGCTTGCCAGGCTTATGGAAAAGTGAAACTGGATATGAACGAACTTGCAATTGATACTATGGCAATATCAGCTCATAAGATTCATGGACCGCAAGGTGTCGGTGCATTGTATGTGAGAAAAGGAACTCCCTTATCTTCAACAATACACGGAGTAAAGCGTATTGACGGCTTAAATACGGGTGGTATCAATATTGCCGGGATAGCCGGATTTATTAAAGCTATTGAGATGAATTTCAGTAAGTTTGACGAGAATGCGAACTATCTGAGAAAGCTTTCAGATTATATACTTAAGAAAGTCCAAGCCGAGATTAAGTATACATCCGTGAATGGAGCAATGGGTGAAAGAAGAGCTCCCCATAATATGAATATCTCATTTGACTTCATCGAAGGCGAAGCAATAACCATGATGCTTGATATAAACGGAATCACTGTTGCTACAGGTAGTGCTTGTGCTTCTCAAGGTCTTCAAGCTAACTATGTTCTTATGGCAATGGGGAAGACTCATGTCCAATCTCATGGTTCTATAAAGTTCACGGTCAGCCGTTACAATACTATAGAAGAAATCGACTACATGGTAGATAAATTAAAGAATATAGTCGAGACACTACGTTCTCGCAGTCCCTTATACTTGAAAGAAAATAAATAATATAGAGGTAAAAATGCAATATTCACAAAAGGTGATTGATCACTTCATGAATCCCCATAATGTTGGGAAGATGGAACACCCGGATGCTGTCGCAACTGAGGGTAGCCCTGCTTGTGGAGATCAGGTTACGGTTTACTTGAAAGTCAATGAAGATACCAAAGTGATAGAAGATATAAAATTCCAGTCCTATGGTTGTGCTTCCAATATTGCAACCGGTTCCATAATTACTGATTTAGCTATGGGTAAGACGATTGAAGATGCAAAGGATATAACTTGGAAAGAAGCGGCATCAGCTTTAGACGGTCTGCCTCCGGTAAAAATGCATTGTTCTGTATTAGCAGTAGATACTTTGAGATCTGCCATCCAGAATTATGAAATAGCTAAAGGCTTAATCGAAGCTCCCGAGTTTACAAAGGAGACAATTGTCGATGAACTTAAAAAAGTAATTTATCCACAGGTAGGAGAAGACATAGTCAGCCTCAAGATGGTAAAATATATCGGACTTGAAGATGGAATAGCAACAGTCGATTTGGATGTACCTAAATTTGATACATATCGCGATAATGTTGTAGAAGAGATAAAAGAACATTTGGAAAAATATCCACAAGTTAAGGATATTATTGTAAATTATTAGAATATAGGTTTAACTTTTAAAAGACCCCACAGAAATGTCGGGTCTTTTGTGTGTGCATTACATAAAATGATTATGTAATCAAGCTTTCTATGAGTAGTTATAATTTGTTTGTACGCTAATAGTTATGGAATAAGTGTTAGATAAATGTTATTTTTGTTAATAGATTGCGAGAATAAATAAAAAAAGTTTGCCATTTTACAGCGAATATAAATTATTGCTATCTAGAAGAATTATAAATATTATTCTTCGCTATGGAGGAAGAAGTATGATTAAAAAGAAATGGCTTTCTATAATTGTTATTATTATCTCATTAATTATTGTAGCATGCTCTGATGATAATGATAATAATAATGTTACGGAACCGGAAAATAATAACTTTTCACAACTCAATATTGCTGATGACTTTTCTTTCAATACAATAAACAATGTAGAGATTGATATTACCGTAAATCAAAACCTACCAGATGTTGTATTTGATATATATGATGACTTCCCTGCAGAGGGAGGAGAAATCATCTATAGAGGTGCAACTGATTCCGAGGGTAATTTTAAAGCAATAGTGCCATTACCAAACTATCTTGATAAAGTTGTCGTGTCAGGATTTATGTCTGAGACAGAAGTACCTGTAGTTAACAACAAAGTGGAGTTAACACTCGGTACAACAGAGAGAATCAAACCTGTAGGAAAAGCAGTTAAAACTCCTAAGACATCAATGGAATATGTGTTACCTTATGATGCCGATGGAACCCCGATAGGAATGACTAGAGATACTATTCCGGCAGGTTTCATGTCAAAAATTAATGCTACTTTACCGGAAAAGAAGTCTTTATTTAACTATCATCCTGATTATCTCTCACCTAGTGTTGAGCTTAATGCCGTAATTATAAATCAAGAAACAGATATCTGGATCACCTTCGTACACGAAGGAGCCGGATACAATAACACACTTGCTTATTACAGCTATCCTGTTGGAAATGCTCCCGCAACCTCTGATGATATAGATACCCTTAAAGTAATATTCCCTAATGTATCATATCAAGGAAGCGGTGGCGGACTTGTAACCGGAGACAGAGTATATTTAGGACATTTCCAAGCCGGAACGGTTCTAAGTTGGGTTTTAATTGCAAACGGATGGCATAACAACATGGTTCAGGACAGAGTTAATACTTGGTATTCTAATTACCACTTCAATCATAACAATCGTCAACAAAGCATTCAGGTTTGGGACGATGAATATGATAAGCTTCTGTTTGGTTTCGAAGATATTGAAGTTCCTACCGGTGACAATGATTACAACGATACAATCTTCTATCTGACCGGTGACCCTTTAGGCACAATTGATACTTCAAATGTTCCACCTATCGATGTTGTTGACGATGACGATGGAGACGGAATATCCAATATATTCGATGATTTCCCACAAGACCCTGATAGAGCATTTGAAACAAATGACCACTCTTTCTCTACTCTTGCTTATGAAGACTTATGGCCTGATACAGGTGATTATGACTTCAACGATATGGTACTTGATTACAACTTCTTTTACCATACAGCTCCAGGAAATGTTATAAGACATATAGTTGCTGAGTTCAAACTGAAAGCTGTTGGTGCAAGCTTCAATAACGGTTTTGCTATTCAATTACCGTTTGATTCCAACCTTATTGAAAGCATCACGGTAGTTGACGGTTCAGACCCATTGACTTACTCTAATATAATTTCTCATCCTAATTTTAATCCGTATCTTGAAAGTGGTAATGAAGGTGTAATAGTGCTGTTTAGTGATACTAACACACTTATAAATCAGCCTGAAGACCATTTTGTAAACACAGAGAATGGAGAACCATATATTCAACCGAGTGAGATAGCTTTGGATATCAAGCTTGTTACAGCAGATTTCCATGCTGAAAACTGGTCATGGCAACCACCATACAATCCTTTTATATTTGTTAATGGAGAAAGAGGACAAGAAGTGCATTTAGCTGATTATCCTCCAACATCGCTCGTTGATAATAGTCTTTTCAATATCGGTGATGATGATAGTGATTTTGTTACTAACAGATACTATCGTAACACTACTAATCTACCTTGGGCTCTTAACATAGCTACAGAATGGGATCCAATGTACGAAAAGACAGATATAACTAAGGGTTATCTCAAGTTTAAAGCTTGGGCAGAGAGTTATGGAACTGTAAATCAGGACTGGTATGAGGACTCTCCGGGAAATAGAAACTGGGAAAAGATTTATACAAGACCGTAATAAAATAGTATTAAATAAAACAGGCTACCTTTGAGGTAGCCTGTTTTTATTGATTATTAAAACTCCAGTAATTAGATTTCCATTATCTTAGCTGTTACATTATCAAGATTATTGAGCTTTGTTCTCATCTCATCAAGAATCTCATTCTCACCGCGTACTTCAAGAATTATCAGTCCGTCGGTTGAACAAACATCAACAGTAGCTTCATGCAATCCTAAACGAACTTTAATGTAACAACCGTATTCTGTGAGAATCTTCTGTGCTTCAACAGCATACTTACTTCTCTGATCGATTTTGATTACCATTATCTTATAAACCATTTAGTCCTCCTGTTAATTTGTTATATAAGCGTTTATCAATTTGAGAGTATTCTCTACTCCTCGTCTATGGGTTCTTTCATAGCCGTGAGAAGCAAAGACACCCGGTCCTATTAATCCATGTTTAATGTCATATCCTGCTCTGAGAGTTGCTTCAACATCAGAGCCATAATAAGGATAAATGTCAACTGCATGCTCAAGCTCATTTGATTCAGCTAATTTAATAAGCTTGGTAGTGATATCATAATCATAAGGACCGCCTGAATCTTTAGCACAAATAGAGACTTTGAACTCGTCTGTGGTCAAATCATCACCAACGGCTCCCATATCTACTGATATCATTTCTACTACATCCTCAGGAATACCGGAAGAACCTCCGTGACCTACTTCTTCGTATGTAGTAAACATAATATAAACTTTACGATTAGGTGTAATAGCTTTTTCTGCAATGAGCTTTGCCAGAGCAATGAGAATTCCTGAGCTGGCTTTGTCATCCAAGTGGCGGCTTTTAATGAAGCCTGATTCGGTGACTATTGTGCGTGGGTCAAGAGAAATGAAGTCTCCAACTCTAATACCTAGTTTCTGTACATCTTCTGCATTACTTACTTCTTCATCAAGAATGATTTCGATTGTTTGGTCAGATCTAGTGAGTGAATTTACATCTCTATAAACATGAGCGGCAGGATTAGTTAAATAAGCGGTTCCATGATATGTTTTACCTTCTCTGGTGTGAACCACTATATTCTCATTCTCTATGTTATTGGCAGCATACCCACCAATACTTGTATAACGAATTCTACCATTGCCTTTAATACTTCTTACCATTGCACCCAAAGTATCAACGTGAGCGGCAAACAAAATGGGGTTGCCTTCACCACCAAGGTCGCATAACAATGCACCTTTCTTTGTTAGGGTCGGTTGGTATCCCATTTGAGACAATTCATTACTTACATCATTTATTATCTTTACCGTAAAGCCCGATGGACTAGGGGTAAGGCAAAGTTGCTTTATCATGTCAACAGCATAATTTACATAATTTTCCATAAAAACCTCTTTTATTTTTCATAGTTATTAAACAAATCAATGATAGTTTCAGCATGCTTCTTCCAAGAGTATTTCTTTATCTCATCCAATCCCTTTGTTATCATATCTGACCTTAAATAGTTATCTGAGACAACTCTCTGTATAGTTAATGCTATGTTTGTAGGATCGCTAGGGTCAAAAGTAACTACAGCTTCTCCACCAATTTCAGGGAGTGAGGATGTATCTGAACAGACTACCGGAACCAATGAAGCCATTGCTTCAACTAATGGAATTCCAAATCCTTCATAAAAAGAAGGAAACACGTATAAAGAAGCTCCGCAGTACAATTTAGGAATATCTGCGTCAGGTACAAATCCCAAGAATTTAATGTTCTCAGTAACATTTGATTGCTTCGCAAAAGAGTGTACTTGTTCGGCACCATTCCAATCACTACCAGCAAATACAAGGTCATATTTGTTTTTTATATCCTCAGGTAATGAGCTGTATGCCTTAATCAAATTGATATGGTTTTTACCGGGATGCTCTATTCTGGCAATATAGAGGAAGTAATCCTTTTTAAGTCCGTACTCATTCCTGACATCAGTAGGATCTTGTCCTGAAAAAAATCTGTTCTTATCATAACCATTATAATTAAGTACTATTTGTGCCGGATTCATCTTGTAGTGAATATTCATGTCTTTAATAGTATTCTTGCTGATAGCCATAACGATAGGTGCTTTCTTTAAGAAGAAAGGTATCACTTTCTTTATGTAAAACATTCTGAAATCGTCATACTTATTATTTATATGGAACTGAGATAAATCATGAAAAGTAACTACAGTTGGTTTAGGATAAAAACTTAGTAGACGTCTGTTCCCTGCAGGAAGAAATATACAGTCATAGTCAGATTTCATAATCCTGAAAGGAAGAAAGAATAAATGCCAGAACATTGATTTAAATGCTTTTCTAAGGTAAGCAGGTGCAATAACAAAAGATATGTTTGCATTCTTTATCGGGAAAATCTTAACATCCTCAGGTAAGAGTAAGATACTTACTTTGTGGTTTTTAGAAAGCTCTCTAACTACATTGTTGGTATAATCTGCAATTCCTGATTTCCCGGCATCGTAAGCTAATCCCGATACAAAGATGTTATATTGTTTTGTTTTCAAAATATTCCTTTTTACCTTTCCAGACGCCATATCTTTGAAAGAATCTATAAAGTGGAGCTTTAGGAATCCAAGCAATTTCACCTGTTTTGATTAGATATGCAAAATCTCTCAGACTCTCCATAGTTGCCGGAAGCACAATCTCGGAAACTATATTACGGGGTTTCTCTTTGTATATGTATCCTTCGGCTTTTCCTTCACCTTTAAATCTCTTAACTGTTTGTTTTAGAGTATAGTTGTGTGAGTGTTCAACAATAGCATCGGGGACATATACAATTCTCTTACCCATTTGCTTCATTCGCCAAGACCATTCAATATCTTCAGAATACTGGATATTTTCGTAGAAGGGATACTCTTCCCATACGGAACGTCTTACTGCACTTGTAGCCATAGAGAAGAAATGTTTCCATTTAGAGTGAATAGCTCCATCTCCAAAAGCTCTTTCGTAATCTTTTCTAATAATCGGGATTGCGTTTGGGCGAGTAATCTGATTACCGAATACTGCAACTACTTCCGGATCTTCAAAAGGTTTAATCAAGTTTTGCAGCCAATACTCATTCTGCGGGATACAGTCAGCATTGTTATAAACAAGAATGTCTCCACTGCATTTCTTAGCAGCTGCATTCATGACCTTTCCCGGTATATACTCTTCCGGTTTTATTTGATAGGCTATTTGAGGATGGTACTCTAAAGCTGTTTCCCAGCTTCCATCCGTAGAACCTGAATCAACCACCAGCAGTTCAAAATCTCTAACAGTTTGTTTTGTAAGCATCATTAAACTATATTTAATATAAGGCATTTCATTCTTTGAACGCATTATGATACTTACTTTCATATTAATTCCTCTCTATAAATCTATTTCCATTACGGTTTCATTAATATCTTCAAATCTCATTCTACTGAAACAGTTTACCATTGAAAGTACAAGATGAATACCTTTGCCACTTTCCATGAATACTTCGTCTTCAAAGCTGTAAGGATTATCTCGGGAGTAATTGATACTGGCAGGCACCCATTCAATACCTTTATCCCAGAATCTTACCGAGATTCTATCCTTTCTGAAAGAAAACTCAATCACAATGATTGCATCATGTTTATAATTATAGCCATGTATGATAATATTATTAAGAAATTCATCAATTACAAGTTCTATTTCTGAAGCCAGTCTAGCATCTCCGGTCCACTCCAATACTTTCTTTTCACAAGTTCCTGCTGTATATCCAACATCTTTTAACATGGAGCGAACTTTGAACAGAATCTTCTTTTTCAAGACACCATCCACTTCAACATTGTTAATATTGTCTTGTAATTGAAAGCTGAAGAGAGTGAAATCATCCTGTCGAATATTGAAGTTATTCTTACTCATGTAATCTTTTAAGCGGAAGGGGAAAGTTATGCAACTATCAACCACTATCTCTTCTTCAATTATTCTTCTGAGTCCTTCTATTCCGAATTCATTACCGTCCTCATCAACAGACTCGTTTAGACCGTCTGTGTAGAGAAGGAATACGGAATCTTCTCGTAATTGTATAACATCAATATCATTATCGGTATATTTAATCTGAGTATCCCATCCCATAGGAACGGAGCCCTTCTTATCATAAATAAAAGTTTTCTTTGTTGCCGTATTATATTCAATTAGAGGTGGATGACCGGCATTAAGAAATTTAAACTGTTTTTGATTAACATCGATGATACCTAGAATAAGTGTCATGTAATTTGTCTCAAATAGTTCATCCGATAATCGCTGATTAAGTTGATTTAACAGAGTAGGAATATGCATATCTTTACGCATGTTCTCGACGAACATCTTGATTATACTTCTAATGGCAGTCATTAGTAAAGCTGCTTGCACACCATGTCCCGATATATCAGCAACATAAACTACATATCTATCTTTATCCAGTTTAATCCAATCGAAGAGGTCACCACCTACGTCACCTGATGGAACATAATGGGAAGAGAATATTATCTGGTCATCTAAGTAAACCCACTTCGGGAGCATATTCTCCTGAATTCTTGCTGCTAGTCTAACTTCTTTATGAAGCTTCTGATAGATATCTTCTTTCTCTTTTTCTGCTGCCCTTATTCTGAGAATATTCTTTACTCTAGCTTGAAGTTCGACCTTATTCACCGGTTTTCTTAAATAGTCAATAGCACCAACTTCAAATCCCTCTTTTAAGGACTCATCTTCAGTATTTGCAGTAATGAGAATTACAGGAAGCTCTTTATTAATTTCGTGTATTTTTAAGCAAGTTTGATAGCCGTTCATAATAGGCATAACGACATCAAGAAGTACTAGATCATAATCATTTTTCTCTACCAGTTTCATAGCATCCATTCCACTATGACAACTATCTATGATATAATCATTTTTCAGTAGGTAGAATTTTAAGGTTTTAACAATTATTTTATCATCATCCACAATAAGTAATCTTGGTATATGAGCCACAATTCCCCCTGATGAATATTTAGTTTTTTATATATATGTGGTAGCTGTTGTCAAGTGCATTTTTATATTGACATAACAGCTGAGTTATTTGATAACCTACTATTAAACCATTATTAGGATATTGTAACATGCAACAAAATTGTTTTAAGATTTCGACTCCTCAACTGGAAGAGGCGATTCATAAATTAGGAAGAATTGTCCAAAAGTCTCCTGCTGAGGCACTTAATCTAATTCAAGATATTATAAATTTGGAAGGATTCAACGAAGATCTCCTTGCAAAAGCCTATATTGATAAATTCAGAGGAATTATTTTCTTCTCAATTAAGCAATATGATAAAGCTTATAAATATTTTACAAAGGCTTTGAATAATTTCACTAAAGTTGGAGATCTTAATGAGCAATGCAATATCCTAAACAATATTTCTCTATATTACAATAGTAGGGGAGAAAGCTACAAAGCAATTGAACAACTTGAGAAAGTATTAGAGATACAGGAAACTATTGGGAACAGGCAAGGTCAGTTAGTAATATACAATAATATCTGTGAGATATATAGAAACATCGGAAGACATGACAAGGCAATCAGAATCTATGAGAAAGTTTTAAATTCAACTTTGAACAAACAAGATAGAATGATGATATGTCTGATGAAGGTTAATTTAGCGGATAGCTTCATTATGACAGGAATGCTCAAAGAGGCTAATATCTGGATTGAAGATAATAAAGAGAATATCAACAGATGTGCCGACCTTAATATGTTGAAATTGCATTATAGAAATACATATAACTACTATCGCTTGAAAGGTGATTTTCAGAAAGCATTGGAATACTATATTAAGTTTAGTGATTTCAAAGAGCAACAAAAACGGATAATGGGAGATTTTCAGTCTGAGTTTTTCCTCAAGAAGCAAGAATTGGAAATTCTTAAGAAACAAAAACATGAATTGGAAATTAAGAACCAACACTTGATGGAGCTTCAAACTTCCCTGGAGGATAAGAATACTTTCTTGAATACGATTATTTATACAATCCCAATTCCTTTCTTTGTTATAAACAATGACGAAATTTATCTTGAATGTAATGATGCCTTTGCAAAGACTTTTGGGAGAACTAGGGAAGATTTTATTGGTAAAAAAGTTGGAGTATCCTCTTCTATGAGTCAGACAGAACTGTATCTGGAAATGGATAAAAAATTACTTAAAGAGAGAACTTTACAAGTATATGAAACTTCCTTGTATAATCACGAAGGAAAGATTATTAATGTAATGTTCTTTAAAAATGTATTCTTTGATAACAACGGGGAAATTGCAGGCATACTAGGTTCATTTATTGACCTTACAGAGAAGAAGGAGCTCATTAAATCTCTACACAAATCCGAAGAACAGCTATCAGCTGTTTTCCATCATGCAGCTGTAGGTATAGCAGTCTTTTCTGTGAAATGGGAACCGTTGTTTATCAACACATATCTTAAGGAGTTATTAGGTTTTGAACTTCATGACCTCAAGAAATTTAAACAAAAAGTTTTCTCAAACAGAAAGTCACGAGTTGTTCTTGATGAGATTTTTGCAGAGCTAACTAAGACTGATGCCAGATACATAAGAAAGGTATATAGGATGATTTCCAAGCAAAACAAAGTTGTTTGGGGAGATATCTCAATTTCCATGCTTCACGATGAGTTCAATAATCCGGATAGCTTTATCTGCGTATTCTCTGATATCACTGAAGCAAAACAATACGAGGACTCTATCTCTCAACTAAACAGTTTATTGAAATCAGTAATGAACAGTCCTTATAAAATATATATTGCTTCACTAGATAGAAACTTTAGATATACCTCTTTTAATAAAAACTATTATCAGGCAGTTCTAAGACATCGGGGTATAGAGATTAAGACCGGACGCTATTACCTAGATAACTATACGGATGCAGAAGATAAAGATGTTCACAGAAAGATTTTAGAAAATGCTTTAAAAGGTGAGATACATAAAGGGATTAGAGAATATAATTTCGAGTCAAGACATGAGATATTAGAATACTTCTATTGTCCCATTTACGGTGATAGCAATCAAGTTGAGGGGATTACAATTTATACTGTAGATGTAACAGATAAGATGAATACTCAGAGAATGTTGGAGAGATCGGAGACAGAATTGAAACTAGCAAATAGAACAAAGGATCAATTCTTCTCAATAATTGCTCATGATTTGAGAGCTCCGCTAGGCAACATTAAGTCAGTACTGGAATTCATAAGCAACAATGAGGACTCTCTCACGGAAGAAGAGAAATCTGATTTTATCAGAGAACTCCATTTGGAAGCCAGTGAGACTTTCAATCTTCTTGAAAACCTGTTATTGTGGTCTAGGAGTCAGAGAGACGGTATCATTATCAATCCTACTAAAGTAGAGATTAAAAAGCTTATCGCAAACACTCTCAAAGTATATTACAGTATTGCTCAAAGGAAATCAATCGAAATTGCAACAAATATTGAACCTAATCTCATAGGTTACTTTGATTATCATTCAATAGAAACGGTTTTGAGAAATCTATTGAATAATGCCATAAAGTTCACACCTTCTAAAGGCTCAATAATTGTATCTGCTTATTATCACAATGATAATGTTTGTATTGTTATCACTGATTCAGGTATCGGAATTCCCAAATCGCGATTATCATCAATTTTTCAGTTAAAGGACACTATAAAATCAAGTTCCAAAGATAACTCAAACTCAGGTTTAGGATTGATATTATCTCACGATTTTATTGAGAAGAATGGTGGTACAATAAGTCTTAAAAGCACAGTGGGGGAAGGCTCAACTTTTACGATTAATCTTCCTAAAATTTAATCAATTTACAATTATAAGGGACTATCTCTCATTTTCAACTTACAACTCACATGAATTGCTATGGATTCGTTCTGGAAACTACCGAAGATTGTTTACTTCCTTTTTGTCTAAATTATCCCGCCAGTTTCATGAGTATTAAAAAGGAACACAATAAGTGCAATTGAAGATTTAAATATACAGATTATTACTATTGAGATATTTTGCATTGTATTATTAAGGGTTGACCTAACCTAAATCTTAGAGCAAAAGACTAATCCAATAGATGTTATATCATAAAAAATTAGAAATGCGAAGCGATATGTTAGGTAACTATCAATTATCCTGTAATTATATTTTCGAGTGAAGGACTCTATCCCATAATGTGTCATATTTAAAACAGGGTATCATAATCTTTTTTGATTGACCCACTCATAAGTTTTTAAATTAGTGAAAGAATAATAAATCAAAAGGTGAATAATTGACTATCATAAACTTACTTATTTTCGGAATATCATTAGGAGTATTGGTAACAGTACATGAATTCGGTCATTTAATAGTTGCAAAACTGTTTGGGGTATATGTTGAAAAGTTCTCCATAGGCTTCGGGCCTAAAATATTTGCTTATAAGACTAAAACAACTGAATACAGAATCTCTCTTTTACCCTTGGGTGGATATGTAAAAATGAAAGGAGAGAATGCTGACGAGAAAAAAGCAGATCAAGATTCTTTCTCTGAAAAAGCTTGGTGGAAAAGAGCTTTAATTACCTTAGGCGGTCCCTTTTTTAACCTTATCTTTGGATTTTTACTATTTGTCTTAATGTTTGGTATGGGTAAGTATTATGAGGACCACTATCCCGTTATATCAGAAGCTGATTCCCTCTATTCATCATACTTCAAGAACGGTGATGAAATCATTTCGGTTAACAATCATAGTATTAATGGATTTAACCAGGTTTTGGAGTTTCTTAATGATGATAAGCCTAACCATTTTACTTTAGAGAGAAACGGTAAAAAACTAAATATTGATACAGAACCTATCTCATCGGAAAAATGGGTTACCTTCCTTCGTCCTTCCATACCTCCTAAAGTTGGAGAAGTTTCTCCGGGTATGCCGGCATTTAGGGCAGGTTTAAAAACCGGAGACGAGATACTTGAAGTTGATAGTAAGAAAGTTAACAATTGGGCTGAGATGAGACTTGCGATTGTTAATAGTGACAAATCATTTCTAAACTTTAAGGTAAAAAGAGATAGCGTGTTACTTCTGAAAACAATAAATCTTGAAGAGAATGCCCTCTCGAACGGACAAAAAATGATTGGTATAACTCAGTTTATGCCGGTAAAGTATAAAGAAAGATATACCCCATTGGTATGTATCAAAAATGCAGGAAATATGACAGTGAATTTCATAGCAGCTAACTATACCGGAATGTATTATCTGATAAAAAATCCGCAAACAATTAAATCCAGTGTAGGCGGTCCTGTTATGATGTACTCTCTTGCCCAAAGATCTACCAGTAAGGGAATAGATAGTCTGGTAGGATTTGTGGCTGCATTAAGTCTCATTTTAATGGTCATGAACCTTTTACCGATTCCGATACTTGATGGCGGTCAGTTCTTTTTCTATTTAATAGAAGGTCTGACAGGAAGTCCATTATCAGTGAAAGTACAAATGTTCCTCCAACAAATGGGATTAATCTTGCTGTTATCGTTAATGGTGTTTGCTTTCTACAGTGATTTTAGTCAGATTTTTAAACGTAACATGTCCATAAAATCAGATTCAAGTCAGAGTGTAACCCCTATGGAGATAAAGGAGTAAGCTATTTTTAAATATATATTGGAAGCAAAAAGTGGAAACGCAAGAGCAGGAAGAATCATTACACCCCACGGAGCGATAGAGACACCTATATTCATGCCGGTTGGAACGGTTGGTTCTGTTAAAGCTATGTCACCTGATGAATTACGCGATGACGTGAAAGCACAAATCATTTTAGGCAATACATATCATCTATACTTAAGACCCGGACATAAGATTATTGAGAAAGCCGGTGGTTTACAGAAGTTTACCAACTGGAATAAACCAATGTTAACCGATAGCGGTGGATTTCAAGTGATGAGTCTATCAGGATTAAGAAAGATAACTAGAGAAGGAGTTAGGTTCCAATCACATTTGGATGGAAGCTACCACATGTTCACTCCTGAGAGAGTAATGGAAATACAGAACTCAATCGGTGCTGACATTATAATGTCTTTTGATGAATGCCCTCCTTATCCTGCTTCGAAGGAATACATTGCAAAATCTTTGGATGTTACCTTGGAATGGGCTGAGAGAGGTTTGGAAGCACATAAGAGACCTAATGAACAAGCTTTATTCGGAATTGTTCAGGGAGGAGTTCATACAGACCTAAGGCAGAAATCCGCCGAAGCATTAATGAAATTGGATTTTCCCGGCTATTCAATCGGAGGTCTGGCTGTAGGAGAGAAAAAAGAGGATATGTACAGAATAACCTCATTCTTAAACAACATCCTACCTGTAGACAAACCAAGGTACTTGATGGGTGTTGGTACTCCAGCTAATCTGCTTGAGAACATAAGAAACGGAGTCGATATGTTCGATTGCGTAATGCCAACCAGAAATGCCAGAAAAGGAAGTGTGTTCACCAGACATGGTAAGCTAATCATAAAATCAGCCAGATATGCCGAAGACTTTACTCCCATGGATTCTGAGTGTGATTGCTATGCATGTAAGAATTTCACCAGAGCATATATCAGACATTTAATCAAAATGCAGGAAATACTTGGGATGAGATTAGCTACTATTCATAGCCTACACTTTTATCTTGAACTGATGAAGATGGCTCGCCAAGCTATATTTGACGATAAATACGATCAGTTTGCCAACGATATGGTGCCAATATTAGAATCTATTGTTGACCATTAGTTATATCGGATTATTATTTACAGCATAAGGATTTATCTTGATTATTCGATTAATCGGGGAGGAACCATGTTAAAACATTGTTTAATATTGCTGGTTTTGTTAGTGACGGTTAAGATTATTGCTGAAGATTTACCCATTGATGTTTATGAGTTACCTGATGAAGCAATAAAAACAGAGACATTGAATATGATCGATGGAAGAGTTTTTCTCAATGCTAATCCATTTACCGGGATTTCATACGAAAGATATAAAAATGACAAACTTAAGTCTGTGGTTTCTTACAAAAAAGGCATGTTAAACGGTCCGACATTTGAATGGTATGAAAGTGGAGAAAAACTGCTTTCTGCAAATTATAAACTGGGTAAGCTTAATGGTAATTACTCAGCATGGTATGAGAATGGAGTATATATTTATAACCTAATGTTCAAGGATGGCAAGCTCAATTACGACACTCAATTAAGCAATGATGATAGTCGTGAAGAAAGTGATATTGAAGATGCTGAGCTTGATGCAGAACCGGACAATGAGGTAAAAGGTAAATAAATGTTAACAGTTAAAGACTTTCCTAAAATGAAAGAAAAAAGGCAGTTAATATCATCATTAACCGCTTATGATTATTCCTCGGCAAAACTTGCCGAAGAAGCAGAAGTTGATTTTATCCTTGTTGGAGATAGTCTTGGAATGGTAGTCTTGGGATATGACTCAACCATACAAGTTACAATTGAGGATATCTTACACCATACCAAAGCAGTAAAAAGAAGCACAAAAAATACATTTATAGTAGCAGACATGCCCTATAAAAGCTATCATATTTCCAATCAAAAAACTAAAGAGAATGCCTTTAGACTGATTATAGAAGCAGGTGCTAATGCTGTTAAACTGGAAGGCGGAACTGAATCACGCCTTGAAGCAATCAAAGCAATTGTCGATTGTGAGATACCTGTTGTAGCACATTTGGGACTCACCCCTCAATCGGTTAATAAATTCGGCGGATATAAAGTTCAAGGTAAAAACCAAGCTGATTACGATGAAATGATTAATCAGGCAATTGAGGTTGAGAAAGCAGGTGCTTTCATGCTTGTCCTTGAAGGAATACCGGAAAAGTTAGGTAAAGAAATTACAGAAAAACTGACGATTCCCACTATAGGAATAGGAGCTGGAAGATACACTGACGGACAAATATTGGTGTATCATGATATTCTCGGGTTGACAGATTTGACACCAAAGTTTTTAAAAAAGTACGCTGATTTAGGCATTGAAATAAAATCGGCAATCACTGAATACAACAAGGAAGTAAAGAGTAATAGTTTCCCGGAACAAAAGCATGTTTACTTTCCAGTAGATAAAGAGGTTTAAATGGAAAACAAAGAGATTTCAATGGAGATGACTCCGCAAGAAAAATTCGATTCAATCCATAATCTAAAAAAATCATTGGAAGAGAACTATCTGATGCTTGGTCAGATTCTCTCCGATGTTAAAAGAAAAGGCAGTTTTAAAATTAAAGGCTACAAGACCTTCAAAGAATTCATTGAGAGTGAATATAACATGTCCTCAACTGTTGCAACAAAGCTTATAAACAATTACGAGTTATTCGTGGAAGAGCTTGATATTGACGAAGAAACAGTTAAAGAAATCGGACATGATAGAATGAACATGGTTAAGACCTTTGTTGATAAAGCAGAGAATTATGCTGAGCAGGAAGAATGGATTGAAACTGCAAAAGCAATGAATACAGCCGATTTAAAAGAGAAGATTAAAGAGATTAGACAAAATGAGAAAGAAAATAAACGCTCTTTTAAAGACCTGTTGATTGAACAATATCTTGAGAATATGGTCACATTCTTCAATTGCTCAAGAAAAGAACTGGATTTTAAACTTGCTCTGTATTTCCAGGATGCAGATTTAGATGAGATCAAACTACTTGTCAAAGAGCGTCAACGTCGTTTTGAAGATGAAGCTTCTGAAGGAGGTCAACCCGTATAATTTGAGCTGTGAAAAAGATTTTACCTTTATTAATATCAAGTGCTAATTATAAAAGACATTAAAAAATGTCTTATCTCACTTGAAAAGTATAGTTACTAAATGTTAAAGGTAGGTGTAAATGCGAAAAATGCGAATCCTATGGGTAGATGATGAAGTTCAATTCCTAAGACCTTTTGTTCTTTTCTTAGAGAAAAAGGGATTTGAAACCATAACCGCTTCAAACGGTTCCGATGCTATTGACTTAGTTTTAAAAGATAGATTCGATCTGGTAATACTCGATGAAATGATGCCGGGACTTGATGGTTTAACAACTCTTAAAGAAATTAAGAATATAAATGCCAATTTACCGATTATAATGGTTACTAAAAGTGAAGAAGAAGGCTTAATGGATAAGGCTATTGCAAGTCAAATAGCCGATTATCTTATAAAACCTATCAATCCTAATCAAATTATCATGGCAATAAAGAAAATCTTTCAATCTGATGAAATTCGCCAAAACAAGATTGGGGAAGACTATGCCAGGTTCATAGCTCAGATTAATGGTAGAATTAATATGTCTCCAACCTATGAAGAATGGTATGATATTTATGACCAATTTGTTGATTGGGATATGAAACTCGATACCGTTAACGATCAAGTTCTTAAGCAAACACACTTTCTTGAAAAAAGAAATTGCAACTCCGAATTCTGTAACTTCGTTGAATATAACTATAAAAGATGGTTACAATCTGATGATAGACCGAACCTTTCCTTTGATATTATAAGTGAATATGTTGTTCCGTTTTTAGATTCTAATCGTCCTACTTATTTTATTATTCTTGATTGTATGAGATTGGATCAATACAAGGTTATGGAACCATACATTTCAAAATTATTTAATGTTGATGAGAAGAAGTATTTCAGTATACTGCCCACTGCTACCCCTTACTCAAGAAACTCTATATTTAGCGGTCTTCTACCTGAAGATATTGCTAATAGATTCCCTGATTATTGGGCTGAAGATAATGAATCTGACAACAGTAGGAATAGAAATGAACACCAGTTACTTGATGAACTTCTGAAAGATTTGGGGAATTCAGTCTCTCCTTCAACCAAATATGTTAAGATATTCAACATGGAAGAAGGGAATTATGTTCTCAGAAAAATAAACACTTGGAATAAAGAAAAACTGGTTGTCCTTGTGTATAATTTTCTGGATCTTGTTGCTCATCACAGGTCTAAAGATACTATCCTTCAAGAGACTATTCCGGATGAAGAAGCTTTGAGGGCCTTTACAAAACACTGGTTCCAGCATTCATCCCTCTATGAAGCCTTGAAACTCATGAGTCAGCAAAAAGCCAATGTGATTATAACTACAGATCACGGCTCAATTAAAGTTAATAGGGCTACTCAAATCTATGGAGATAAGAGAACCTCGGTAACATTAAGGTACAAAGAGGGTAAGAATTTAACTGCTAATCCTAAACATGCCTATTTCATAAAGAATCCAAGTGATCTTGGTTTACCTGAAAGAAGCATTGTGGATAATTTCTCTTTTGCAAAAGATGATTACTTCTTTGTATATCCTAATTCCTTTCACTTCTATCAGAATCAATTCAACGGAACATTCCAACATGGAGGAATCTCTATGGAGGAAATGATATTACCCGTTGCTATTCTGACTCCAAAAGATTAAAGTGTAAATTGTTTACTGGAGGCTGATGATTATATCATCAGCCTTTTATTTATCAAATATACGAATATACACACATCATAAGCAATGGAATGTTATTTTGTAGCATAATGTTGCACTAATTAATAAAAAAGCTTTACAGCTAGAACTATATGATTGAATGGGAGTAGAAAAATACTACTAATTGGAGTTTTATATGCAACTACAGGAAATCTTTGATAAGAAAAGACAAGAAACATTAAACGAGTATACCCAAACTTGGGAACAAATACAAAACATCATTATTAAAAACGAAAAGACGGATAATAAGCTCCTCCAGTTTGTTAACAAATGTGCAGTTAAAGCCATAGCTGCAAGGGAACTTGAGTTAAAATTTGATGATGAGTATTACAAGAAATATACTCTTGAACAACTTCAAAAAACCAATGAAACTATTTTCTCTGAGATATTGGGAGATAACTATAACTACAGTATATTGAATCCAACTTATGCAGTTTCTGAATTTGGCGATGGAATGGGACAAATGCTCTCATTCTACTACAACATTTTCTTTGGCTTTAAAAGCTATATCTTCTCTAATAAATGCTTCCTTAACCTTAAATGGATGAAGAACCTTGTTGGACTTGATGAGCTTATTAGAAGCGGAAAAGAAGATTATGATAGTATTAAAAATCATATCGTTGCAACAATAGACATCTTTGATGAAGAACTTGATATCATAAGCCATAAAGCTATGTGGACTCCTGAATATGGAAAGAATTATAAGATTATTAACAACGCAGATTTCTCCGATAACAGATACCTTTATCAGTATGGTAATTACATTTCTGAAAATGAAGTAAAGATAGCTGATTTTATGCGTAGTTATCCGGAAGATAAACTCCAAAGACTAGCAGAATGCACAGCAAAAGGTTTTATTCGAGGATTCACTCTTTCTAACAAAGACTTATCCAAGAAGAAAACCTATAATCTGATTTATAGCATAGGACAAGAAAGACTCGCAAAGGCTGTATTAAAATGTCTTAAAAAATATGATTTGAAGCCATTCTTCTCAAGAGTGTCCTCAACTACTGCAAATAAACAATTCAATTATGATCATAGATTCAGCTCAGCATTCTTCTATAACGAGGAATTCGTTAATAAATCAATTGAGCGTTATGCAATAAGATCTGAAGCTAATGCAGAAATTTTATCTCTATATGCAGGACCTGTATACTTTGATAACTTTGGAGAGAAGCCTTTCAAACCTGAACAGAAACCTGAATGTCTCAAGTTTACTCCGGAACAAACCAAGCTTAGCCAAACAAGTAGAGTAAAATCAAGTCAGATTATGCAGAAATACATTCCACGTAAAGAAACCAGTTTCTGTATTATTGGATTTCCAACCCCTGAAATTGGTGACAGATTCGAGGAGATATATGAAGCAACTGCTGAAGTTAATATGCTCGATACAGAGAAATGGGAAAGCATTCAACAAAAGATTATTGATAGACTTGACTTAGCTGAGAAAGTTCATGTTAAAGGTACTGACGGGAATGAAACCGATATTATGGTTATGATGCAGAACTTGGAAGATCCATCCAAGCATTCTAACTTTGTGAATTGTGGTGCAGATGTGAATATACCGGTTGGTGAAGTGTTTACATCCCCTAAACTTACAGGTACCGACGGTGTCTTGCATATAAAAGAAACCTTCCTTAACGGACTAAAGTTTGAAAACCTGAAGCTTACTTTTAAAGACGGATTTGTTGCGGATTACACTTGTACCAATAATGAAGATGAAACTAAGAATAAGAAATATATAGAAGAGAATCTACTCTTCCCACATAAAACTCTCCCTATCGGTGAGTTTGCTATTGGCACAAATACTTTAGCCCACGTAATGGCGAAGAAGTTTGACATTCTTGATGTGCTTCCGGTGCTCATTATTGAGAAAATGGGACCTCATTTTGCGATTGGTGATACTTGTTTCAGTTGGGAAGAAGATTTCCCAACATATAATCCAATTGATAAGAAAGAAGTTACTGCCAGAGATAATGAAATGTCCGCTAAGCGTAAAGAAGACCCTCAACAAGCATATACAGGAGTTCATACCGATATTACTCTTCCTTATGAAGAATTGGGATTCATTACTGCTATTACACCAACAGGAGAGAAACTGGATATCATCAGAGACGGTAGATTTGTTGTTCCCGGAACCGAAGAATTCAATAAACCTCTTGATGGAGAAGAACTGTAAATGTCGGACAGAGCTCGTAAGATAATACTTATATCACATTGTCTTTTAAATGTTAACTCTAAAGTGGAAGGGATAAATCCCTTCCCCGGAGTTCATAAAGAGCTTTTACAGATACTGGTTGAAAAGGATTATGGAATCATTCAGCTGCCATGCCCTGAAATGACCTATTTCGGAATAAGCAGATGGGCTCATGTGAGGGATCAGTTCGACTTCCCTGCATTCAGGGAGCATTGCCAAAAGCTTTTTAAACCGATTTTGCATCAGATTCAAGACTATAGTGATAACGGATATCATATCGAAGGGATTATCTTTGTAGAGGGAAGTCCAAGCTGTGGACTAACCAAAGTAACAAAGGGAGAGAACTGGAAAGGTGTGAATAGTGCCGATGGTTACGCAAAACTACTTGAAGAATCAACTAAAATACCTGGAAAGGGTATATTTGTACAGGAATTAGAAAAACTTCTAAATCAAGCTGATTTTAAAATAAACCACTATGTCCTTGATGAGAAGTACCCAAAGAACTCACTTGAAACATTAAGATTGTTACTATAAATTAGTTTATTAACTTTAGTAATAGTGAAATAAAACACAGGCTGTTGGAGACCAACAGCCTGTATTCTTTATATAAGATTATTATCTGACGCTTATTTCATCAGAATCATTTTCTTAGTTCTTGTGTAAGTTCCTGCTTGCAGTTTATAGAAATATATACCACTTGCATGATTAGCAGCATCCCAAACAATAGTATGTTCACCGGGGTTTTGATTCTCATTTACAAGAGTTTCAATCTTCTGACCTTTAAGGTTATAAACTGAAAGCTTAACATTTCCAGAGTTCTTAATAGAATACTTGATTGTTGTCTCAGGATTGAACGGATTTGGATAGTTTGATACTTCAGTAATTGCAGGTAATGTATTTATTTCTTCATCATTATCTACGCTTTCAGGTAACAGAAAATCTATTGCATTAATAACTACCTGACCTGATTCACTTAATCCTACAGCGTGTTCTGAAGAACCCCATATAGGATCATCATAGAAGAACATTAACATTCTATGTCTTTCAATGTTATTGTCTTCAGTACCCATGAATTCGATGTCAGGACATGGAGTAACATACTGTGGTCTCATATTTTCCCATTCAGGTACATATTCGTGAGTTTCACTAAAACCAAGGTATTGACCATCATCAGTATACCAGAAATCATCAGCAACATCTACACTACTTAAAGCATAAGGTGGTTGCCATGTATGACCATTATCTCCACTAACAGCTACATATAACTCACTTTGCTCAGCATAAGGCTCCCAATATGATAAATCACTTTCGTTATAATCTACAGCAGCTTTGGAATCATGCCACATCATAGCCATAACACCATGTTCATTGGCATTAGTCATCTTAAGGAGATTTAAATGGAAGAACATTGCTTCTTCATGACTATCTTTATCCCAGTACAAGAAAGGCCATAATGTATTTGTTCTAATCTTACCGTAGTCCTCACTATCAGGAGTAATACCATCATCAATATCATCATAGGTCCCATCATCCCAATACTGGTCAACACTTCCATCTCCATCTTCATCCCAAGGATTGTACATGGCATTAGGATTACTACTCTGAGGGAATACATCCACAATATCTAAGGTTTCTGTACTTGTATTGAAAATAATATCCTTTACATTGTGGAAATAGATGAAATATGAACCAGTTTGTGAGTTAACACAGAATGTTGCAGGCATGTGCAAATTGTTATCTTGATCTACAGTAATATTGAAGTGATTTGTATTCACTATACCCCAATGGAGAGTGTAAGGTGCATTATTGTTATCTTCATCAACAAAATAATAATTGTTATTAATATCTTGAGGATTCTCAAGAGGATAGTCAGTGTTAAATGTTAACTGTCTCCACTCAGTATCCGGATTACCATAATTATCGTGAATAAAGACGTAAAAATTATCTTCTCCATCTTCTAAATCACCAACAGCAGAGCCCATGTAGAAAAGTTTACCTTCAAGAGCTCCTGTACCTAAATAGAAAGCCATGAGAGGTCTTCTCCATTCTACATCATCAACGTTCCAAGCATTGAGAGTAGGAATAGAAGTATAGCTCCAAGTAAGAGCATTTCCGAAATCAAGATCATCCGGTACATAATCTGCATAAGCTATATATGGGTTTTCACTTGGTTTTGGAGAACCTGTTTGCTCATCAATTACTGAATGAGATACTCTATTTCTAGTTAAAATATATACTCTCTGATATGGACTTCCAAGGGGTGATTCTCCAACTTTGATTTGTCCCCAAGTAAAATAATTATCACTTACACCGTTAAACTGAATAGGATTATCTATAAGATCTATTTCAGAAGATGGAATACCGGGAATATTAGCAAAGAAAGGGTCATATCCATAATGTTGCTCGTAAGAACCGTCATTATCAGAATCTGAGTGATAGCAGATTAACATCTTTCCATTTGCGTCTATTACGCTATCTGGAAACCATTCTAAACGGTTGAATAGTGAGAAAGTATCATCATTTTGAATGTTATAGTCACTATCCATGTAACCATAATGAGCTCTACCTACTGCTGTAGAACTGGATTTACCCATATATGAATAGTAATAACCACCACCTATGTTATCAGGTTGTTTATGGAAAGGAGTACTATTATATGTACCAACCATATAATCCCAATAACTAGCATCGTTTGCTATTATTGGATTAAATCCCATTTCCCAATCATAAGTTGATGTTCTTAATGCAGGGCGAGAGCTGTTTCTAAAAGTTTTTCCAATATCGGACATTTTGCCGATAGGGGAATATTCCTCTACTTGTGCGTATAAAGATAAAAATAGTGTGAAAAGAATTACCGGTATGATAATCTTCTTCATAAATCCTCCAATGCGTATAAAAAGTGTGACTTTTTGTTGTTTTTTTTTACAATATCCTTTAAACCAATGTCTTATGGTTGACTTCAAAATTGACACCAAAGGTCACAAGTGTAAACATAGTTTACAGATGAGAAAAGCTACATTTTTTGTTCCGATAATATTACTAATTATCTGTTAACATATAATTTTGCCTTAATTCTTAAGAGCCAAACTGGCATTAATACAGGCATATAACCTCATCCCACTCAAGAATGCTCCCTAACTGCCAAAACTCTCATATTGAACGATCTCACTATCTTACTCTCAAGAATAGCTTCACTTCCTAACACTATTTTAATTATTATGCATTATTAGTGCCAAATTAAGAAAAATGTTGTTCAAGTGTAACTCACTTTAACCTCAATGTAATAGACTCCAAAGAATCTCTTCTAAGTTTATTAAAAGAGGCTTCCGGATTATAGTTGTTAAGTTCTATTGAGTAATTGAATTCATAGAAACCGGCTAAAGATGCATTGAAATTTGTTTCCCAGTAATTGCTCATTACCCAAGAGAGTTGATGTCCTTTTTGAGGTATCGCTTCATCAGTTGAAAGTTTTCTTCTCTGGTATGTTAAAATTCCCAGTTGAAGAATTGGGGTATCGGGCATGGAAATTGAAAGTCCAAATTGTTTAGATTGTAGTCGAAAACCCGATTGAACCGTATAGAAATCGGTAAGTGTGCCAGGAATCTGATCTTTCATTGGTCTCAGAATGCTACCACATTTATCAATCCATAGTTGCTCGTTCTTCCCTGTAGTAAAAGGCAGAGCAATATAGAGGTTCTCCGGCTCCCAAACACTTTTTTTATGGAATATCGCTTTCACATCTATTTTAGGTATACATTTCCACAAACGCAATTCAAGTTTATAAAACTCCATTCCATTACATTCATAGTTCAATTCAATATCATTCCAGAGAACTCCGTCATTTAGTCTTTTTACGTTAACCAGTTCCCCTATAGATCTTTTAACATTGAATCCTTTTCTATTTCTACCCATTTGACTTCTAACGGAGCATATATCTCTTTTATCATTCACAGGAGTAATTTCATAAACAGGGGTAAAGGCAGCAAATTCTCCGGTAATCAATTCTCTGGAATACTCTTTACTGAATAGAGAAGTAATCCCCTTATCTTGTTCCCATTTCAGAACAAAATAATCATTCTCAATTTGATTAACGTCGGTTTCTATATCTTCAATCGATTGGTCTGTACCTCTATGGATAAAACTATCGAAAAATCTAATCGGCATAGTATTATCGGGAATCAACTTTATATCTAGTTCCTCTTGGTGATTAAGATTCATATTTACCACATACTCAACACCACAAGGGACATATTGCATCTGGGATTCAATTGCCTCTCCCGTTAATGAATTAACAACTTTAGCACCGTTGTTTAACTCTAACTCATTCCACTCATACCATCCGATAAAGAGTCTGTATTGTTTAGTAGTAATGCAATCAAAGGGATTTACTATCTTAAAATTAGGTTGTCTCCCGTAAGTTAAATTAGTGTGACCCAAATCTTCCATTTTATGTCTCAAGAGCATGTGAGCATGTTCATGTGCAGTAACAGCAAAACATCTCTTTCTTGAAGCTATATTCTTAACTTCGTTACACCAAGGACGACTCATTGAATCGCAATGGCTGAAGGTATGCTCACTGTACAATGCCAGATTATTTAGAACAACTTCAGAGTATGAGTGAGGGCACTCCCCCATAGTTCTTGCCAGTTCAAAAGTTCTTTGAGCGTCTCTGAAAAGTTTAACTCCATCCGGGTCTGAATTGTAACCATCCGACCACCAATCAGGCCAATCCCCTTTATAGACAGGTATACTTACTTCCGAGATTCTGACTCTGTTAAAGAACTCACTAAGAGTTGTCATTTCTATTTCACAGATATCGGAATGTTCTTTATTCCAACGCTTTATCATTTGGGAAATCTCAAGTGAAGGTGGTGAGTTGTCAGTTCGTAATCCTGAAACCATTACAGGAACAAAGTCAAATTCATATTGTTCATTTTCGAGAAGTTTTAAATACCTTGGAATACGAGTTTCCGCCATTTTCCAATAATCGTAATAAATAGTATGAGCATCGCAATCATCTTTTATCGTATAGCTAGAGCCTGCTTTTGGGGCTAAACCTAATTCATTACCAAAATGGTAATGCTCACCGTTCCACACCAGTAATTCTTTACCGTTAGGGGCAATCCATTTGAAAGGATATTGTTTTCTATTCACAGGCCACATGCCATGGTGAGTATGTACACAAGCAAAATAGTTTCTTACATTGTTATCTGTAAGTACTTTTGCAAATCCCCATCCGACTCCGTTAATATCGGCTGTCATAGCACTATCAAGCTCAAAGCCGTATTTTTTAGCTGTAGTAACTGCTCTTTCCACTAATGAGTTTAAAGTATATTCATCAATCAATTCATTAAAGTTTAAATAGCTGGCAGAAATATCTATCAGATGTTTGTTAACTGCATTAAAGAAATCTTCACGTTCATCTTTATGAATGGCTTGTAAATACCTTTCAACAGCCCAAAAGCCTTCACAATTCCATCTGAAATCAGGGTCTTGTTTTGTATACTCGAGAGCTTGTTTTATGAAGTCGATATGCCAAGCTCTTATCTGTTGCTGTTGTTCGGTATAACCTATATCGGTATGACTATGGTGCAGAACATATATTTTCTTAATACGACCCATTCTCAATTTCTCCCTCTACTATTGAATTTGCTTCCGCTTTCTCAACCAAGGCTTTATCCAACATCTTATCAGGTTGAATTCCCAGTTTAATTAGCTCATTTGCCTGAGTAATCAGATTTCCTTTCCCTTCAGATAACTGATTAATAGCTCTATCGTATTCTTTATTAGCAGATTCAAGCTTGTTCCCAAGGGCATTCAGTGTTTCAACGAAACCTCTAAATTTGTTATACAACAAGCGACCTCTATCGGCAATATCCTTTGCATTTCTGTTTTGGTGTTCATATTTCCAGATATTATGGATAGTCTTAAGAGTCATTAGTAATGTTGAAGGACAGACAATGATAATATTCTTATTCAGAGCTTCTTGGAAGAGCTCTCTATTCTCATTGATAGCTACAAAATAAGACGCTTCAATAGGCAGAAACATAATAACGAAGTCGAGAGTATTGATTCCTTTCAAGTTTTGATAGCTCTTTGCTCCAAGTAGTTTAATGTGGTTCTTTATCGCACTGACATGCTCATCAAGAGCTTTTTGTTTTAAGATAGGATCGTCTTCGGAGCAGAATTTGGAATAAGCTACAAGAGAGACTTTTGAATCTATCACAATATCTTTCTCTTGAGGAAGATGAACAATCACATCAGGCCTGAATGTTTCACCTTCTTCATCTTTATGAGTAGCTTGTGTTTCATATTCTATCCCTTCAGTCAATCCGGCAAACTCAAGCAATCTTTGAAGTTGTACTTCTCCCCAATTCCCTTGATATTTCTTATCCCCTTTAAGAGCTGTAGTAAGGTTCAAAGCATCTTCACTAAGTCTTTCGTTTAACTTCTTAAGGTCAGCAATCTCTTTTTTAAGAAATCCTCGTTCTTCGGATTCTTTGTCATATACATCGTCGATTCTCTTCTTGAAGTCGGTAATTTGTTGTTTAAATGGATTTAATACTTTATCTAGGCTTTCTTTGCTGGTTATGGTAAGTTTCTCGCTTTTGGCTTCGAAGATTTTGTTAGCCAAATTCTCGAATTCGAGTTTGAGATTTTCTTTTGTTTCTTCCAGAAGTTTCAACTTCTCTTCGGTTTGTTTACGTTCTTTATTTAATGTTGTCTCAAGAACTGCATATTCTTCCAGTTTAGAAGTCATCTTGTCTTTCATTGAGCTAATCTCATCGTTCTTTACTTTCAGTTCTTCCGAAACTTGCTCAAGTCTCTTCTGACTACTTTCAAGCTGAGTTTTAGTATCTTGTAGATTAATACTTAATTTTTTCTCTGATTCTGAAAGTGTTTCAACTCTTTCAGCCTTCAGTCTTAACTCGGTATTCTCCGTTTCAAGTCTGGTTTTGTCTATTTCCAAACATCTTATGCTTTCATTTTTAGCGTCTAAGAGTTCATTTTTGGTATCAAGTTCATCCTTAAGTCTTTTTTCTCTAAAAAAGCTAACCACGACCAAAAGACCTAACACTATTCCCAATATAATGTATATTATCATTGCCCAATGTCCTTATCCGTCTCAATATGCTTATTATGTACTTTGCTTTGAAGCTTTATCTGCATCTCGTATAACTCCCTGCGACTCTCCATAAGCTCTTTCTTTGCTCTGCGACTCTTTCGGAGAAAGAATATTACGACAAAGCAAACCACAGCTAGTATTAATATCTCGGATATAATGAAACCGGTCATATTACTTAGAAGATAAAATCCAATCTGATTATTATAAAACTACTTGTTTCGTTTCGCGAAATCTTAAACAGATATTCAAGAATATCAAACAAACTTGCTCCTTGCAATTTCTTTTGTATCAGTAGACTTTTTCCGTTCCATTCCATTCTTGAGATTATCTTTTTCAAATCCACTTCTCTTATCTTCTTTTTCCTTAACTTTTCGAATATAAAGCTCTCTGTGTTGTCATAACTCTCGATAATCTTTTCAAAATCAACCTTACAATCTTCGTTTGGTGTAATCTGTATCAATTCTTGACCCGACTCCTCAATTGTACTTTTGTTTCGTTTATCAAGAGCTATAACTCTGTTCACTGCCAAGTCACCTTTCATAAGTCTCCCTAGAGACTCTAAAACGGTTTCAGGAGAGTATTTCTGGTAGAAGGCAACTTCCATAAACTCATTTATACCCTGAACACCAACAGATAGCGGTGGACCGAATCTTACTTTAGGATGTGGACTGTAACCTTGAGAATAAGCTAGATTAAGAGATGTTCCTCTCAATATTCTATGTATCATTCTCAAGAAGTCAAGATGAGCCACATACTGCAATCCACCTTGTTTTTTAAAGAATACTCTATACCAGAACAGTTCTATATTATTGTCAGGTTCTTCTCTTTTAAGATTCTCAATAACCTCTGTCATTTCTACTGTAGAGAAATCGAGTTTTGTTTCATTATCACAAACACCACAACCTGTACATCGATCTATACACGATGGAGTTGTTTGTTCTTCTTTGGCTTTCAGCCATTCGGATTTCAGGAAGTCTTTTGTTACTTTAATGGATATATTATCCCAAGGAAGCTTATCATCAAGAGCATAACCCTTCATAGTATCTTCAAGTTGTAAACCAACAGTCTCCAAAGCTTGTTCCCAAATATCAAAGTTAAAGTATTCTCTCCATCCGTCGAATTTTGCCCCAAGCTTAAAGGCTTCTTTCATTACATAGCCTATTCTCTTATCCCCTTTAGCAAGGATTGTTTCTAGCATTGAGCTTTGTAATTCGTGATAGCGAACTTTTATGTATTTATACTTATACAGGGCATTTTTAACAATTGAAACTCTTTGGAACAGTTCTTCCTTATCAAGCATCCCGGACCATTGGAATGGAGTAAATGGCTTAGGTACAAACGGTGAAAGGGTAATATTCAGTTGTATCTTTTTACCCGATATAGAGATCATTTTCTCTACCAATTCAACAATTCCTTCCACATCTTCTCTGGTTTCAAAAGGTAATCCTATCATAAAGTAAAGCTTGATAGACCTCCAATCGTTTGCCAGAGCTACTCGAACACCTTCCAAGATTTCTTCTTCGGAAAGATTTTTATTTATAACATCTCTAAGTCTTTGAGTTCCTGCTTCCGGTGCAATAGTCAATCCTTTCTGCCCCAAAACATTC
Source organism: Cloacimonadales bacterium (SeqCode) (assembly GCA_963667035.1). Lineage (GTDB taxonomy): Bacteria > Cloacimonadota > Cloacimonadia > Cloacimonadales > JAFGVF01 > Zophobacter. Next base: position 2,850,090 of record OY762964.1, on the reverse strand, counting down.
AGTAGAGCAGTGAGATTATCATCAAGAGTATCAACCCTTAGTGATGGTAGTGATATATCCGCTCTGTGTTCATTTAATCTTTTAAAAATATTAAACAACAATCCGCGTATCTGGGAATAATCACTTGAAGAAAGGGAAGTTAGGGCTGCATCTTCCCAACCGTATTTTTCCACTTCATCGATAATTCTTTCAATTATTTCATCGGGATTTCTCTCTCTTACAGGTCGATAGAAGAAACCGGCATGACAAAAACGACAGCCTCTGGAGCATCCTCTCATTATCTCTGCAATATAACGATCATGAGTTGTCTGTTGCCAAGGAATCAACTGATTAACATGACTCTTTTCATAACTGGAAAAGCCTGAATACTTTCTGATTTTAATCTCATCGGAATCATCATGAATCAGAGGTACATATACCCCTTCTATTTTTCCAAGAGCTTCAAGCTTTTCTTGTCTGGAAGCATCTTTTAACTTAAATAAACAGTCTTTTATCTCTACAATAGCATCTTCCGCTTCACCGATAAAGATAGCATCAAAGAACAGTGATAAAGGTGCAGGATTACTAATTGCAGGACCGCCACCCAAGATTATCGGATCATCCTCTCCTCTATCTTTTGCTTCCAATTCTATACCGGCAAGGTCCAACATATATGGTACATTTGAGAAATTAAGCTCGGACTGAAGAGTAAATCCTATCACATCGAAATCTTTTACGGGAATTTTGTTTTCAAGGCTGAATAAAGGTATTTCGTTTTCCTTCATCAGCTTTGTGAAGTCCGGCCAAGGAGCGTAGGTTCTATCACATACGGTATTATCTTCATTATTCAATATGGTATATAGTATTTTGATTCCAAGATGAGATAAACCCACTTCATATACATCGGGAAAAGCAAGACAGAAGTTAATGGTCTTATCAGTTACTTTTTTGTTAATGGCATTCAGTTCATACCCGATATAACGAGATGGTTTGTCTACTTTAGGAAGTAGATATTCATAGTTTACTTTTGTATATTTCATTATCATTCCAGTATTAATTAGTTTAGTTAAGAATAATTAGTATTATTTCTACCATCTTTGTGTCAAATAGATTGTTTTACATCTTTGTATCACCCTTTTTAACATAAGATAACAGTTATTTCATATTCCACTCCATATAAGTGTAATTTTGGTTTTATAGTAACACAACATATTATAACTTTTTTTGTATCACTACTCTCCTATATCTCTCCTATTTTGGTTCCTTCCGGGTTCCTTTTACTCGTCCACCAACCTGGGGTTTATCTCGGGTTAGTCTCCCGTTGCTCTCCCGTTGGTCTCCCGTTGCTCGCAACGGGATAGAAACGAGAGAAAAATGGGTGAGAAATTTCCGAAGAATCGGTAGTTGGAAGTCGCCAATCAGGAATAAAGAGGAATGTTTTAGTTGCTATATAAGTATTGGGGTAGCTATAAGACTTTAACATAAATTTTACGGTTGAATAAAAACTTATATGAAGTTTGGTTTACTTACTTGATTAAATAAATGTTAGAAAAATATTTGACAAATAAAATTAGCCTTTTATAAACTTGACTACAAAATGAACTCAATCTTGAAATTAGAGTTATATTCAAACAAAAAAAAAGATGAAGGGAGAAACTATGAGGAAAATTATTGCAATAACTTTTATCATTTGCATGGTCATATTACAGATCTCGAAACTACATTCAGCAAACTATGGTGTATTAACACTTGAAATTGACCCATCAACAACTTCAAGGGCAATGGGAAGAGTTAACAGTGTAGCAAATGTTTGGGATAGAAATCCTTTGCTAAGTTGGAGCAATCCTGCAGTTGGAGCAATCCTGCAGTTGGAGCTTTTCATGAAGGATTTCAATACAGTGTTATGACTCAAGACTGGTTTCAGGGAATTATTGAAGATGATCATTTTAATTCAGCTTATGGACATATAGGATATAATGGAATAAGTTTTAACTTCCCCATGCCATACGAGACAGATGACTTTAATGTAGGAGGTCAATTTGATTATCCCGTTTTTCATGGATTAAAATCTGAAGAAACATTTAAGGCATATACTATTGCAGTTAAGTTATCACAATATATGTCTATAGATGATAATTCTTTCTTAAACAGCCTCGATTATAGTTTGGGAATTACATGGATTGATGTTCATTCAAACATATCACTTGGCTCTTATAAATCTTCACGATGGGATATCGGAACAATGCTTAAATATCGCTTAAGCGATTATTATGGTTGGAAGGATTATAAAATAGAAACAAGTTTGGGTCTCACGTACAAAAATATTGGGAGAAGAAGTATTTCTTCAGGTCAAGGGGATGAAGAGAGGCTACCCGAATATCTTAAATATGGTTTCGGTGTATATGGATCATACCCGACAAAAGCAATCTCCTTAACCAAACCAATTGCTGAATGGTTTCCGACTTTAGTCTCAATTAGTTACTCTTATGGCAATGAACATTGGGAAGATGAAAACTCCAGAATCTTCGGACACGGTGGAGAAATCGGTTTACTTAACACTTTTTTCTATAGGCATGGACACTATTCTAATCATGATGGTCATGTTTCAAATGAAACAAATGGATTCGGACTGAAAATTAGTGCCAAAGATATTGTTGCTTTCGAAGCAAATTGGTCTCGAGAATATTGGGATAATATCAATTATCATCAAGATTTCTTTGACTGGATGGTGCATTTTGATTTTGTTAAGATATATGATTTCGTACGCTGATAGAATATGAGAGGTATGTAGATTCAATAATCATTGCTTATACCCAAACTATCTTCAGGTAGTATCTGATTAAAAGTTTGAATTATCTACCCCCTATGGGAATCTGTTATAATTAAGCTTGCTTGTTTCTAAAGGATAATAACTAATGGTAAGCAAGAATAATTTCGGCATAGGAGGATGCATGAAAAAAAGAATACTGATAGCAACCGGTGGTGGTGATTGTCCCGGATTGAATGCTGTAATTAGAGCTATTGTTAAAAGCGCTTATTTAGACCCTGATAATGAATGGGAAGTTCTCGGAAGTATAGATGCATTTAACGGATTGTTACTTGAGCCAATGGAATTAGTAGAATTAACTCCTCGGAAAGTTGCCGGAATTCATGTTCAAGGCGGTACGATAATCGGTTCAACCAATAAAGGCGGTCCATTTGCCTGGCCTGTGAAGAAAGCAGACGGTTCATGGGATACTGTCGATAGATCCGATGAACTTATTCGTAAAATTCAAATGCAAAACATCGATGCTGTTATAAGCATAGGTGGAGATGGCTCACAACGCATCTCTCAAAAACTGTTTGAGAAGGGTTGCCCTGTTATTGGAGTTCCTAAAACAATTGATAACGACTTATGTAGTACAGATTACACTTTTGGCTATCAAACGGCAGTTGAAACTGCAACCGATGCACTTGATAAACTAGTTACTACAGCCGCAAGTCATCATCGAGTTCAAATAATGGAAGTTATGGGAAGGTATGCCGGATGGATAGCCCTTAGTGCTGCAGTAGCAGGTGGAGCAGAAGTCTGTTTAATCCCGGAAATCCCCTATGACGTTAACAAGGTAATAGCTAAAATTCACAAAAGAATGAATAGTAAGAAAAGATTTGCGAATATCATTGTTGCCGAAGGAGCTGTTGCAAAAGACGGCACATTATCAATTGATAAAGATGTGGAATTCGGAAGACATGAAGTTAAACTTGCTGGAGCAGCTCTCGAACTTAGCCATAGAATAAAAACTGCAGGCTATGATTATGAGATTAGAGAAACAATCCTCGGTCATTTACAAAGAGGAGGAACACCTAATCCGTTTGATAGAATTCTTGCTACTCAATATGGTGTTAAAGCGTTCGAACTTGCAAAAGAAGGAAAATTCGGACACATGGTTGCTTACAGACATCCCGACTTGATTGATGTTCCTATTAAGGACGCAATTGAGCAGTATAACATAATAGATGTTAACTCATATCTTGTTAATACTGCTCGTAAAATTGGTATTTGTTTAGGTGATTAAGCAGTTTTAAAATCTCTGTAAACAGATCGGTTGTTGTTTATAAAAGAAAGCTTTAATTAAAGTGTCGAGATATGTTTCGTCTGATATTTCTACCAGACCGTATTGATGCATTGTCGAGATATCTATTGAATTCATAATCCATGATGAGAAATCCGATATATCCATCTTTAACTCAAGCTCATAATTGGAATCTTTTGATAATGAAGGGTTGTTATCATTCCAACAGATTATAAAATCGGTTTCATTCTCAGGCATGAAACTATCCGTAAGTAGAAAACGTATCTTAATGTTATCTATTTCAACAGGTCTGTTGATGATTAAGTTAACAGGGTCTAAAGCTCTATACATTATTCCCATACCCGAATCAAATGTATGATGGAAACCTGGTTCTCTAAGGATTCTTTTATCCATGTGCCTAATATCTTCCATGTTAAAATAGAAGCTCTTAAATGGCGTGGAGAAAGCAATCTTACTTACCTGATCGGCTTGATTGCGAAGAAAATTCAAAGAAGCTTTCAATCCTTTTGAGTTTATGAATAGCATCTCTAAATCCATATTGGAAGTTTCGTTGGTTCCGTGAATTTCATGCATACTGAAAGATAATAAAGATAATAGAATCCCGTTCTCTTCATAACCGACAACCGTGATACCTGGTGTTTTTAACATAGTCTCTATCTCTTTGGGATTCTTGACTATCATACCATGATTATCTTTATAGAGATTACCATAGAAACTTTTGATTAACTCCAAATCACTAATTCTTAAATATCTGAATGGGTAATTCTTATCTGTTTTAGGTAATCTATCCGGACAAGTTACATAGTTGAAACATGAAGTGCCGTAACCGAAGCCCATTTTCTTATAGAAATCAGGACGAAATGAATAAAGAAGAGCAAGTGGATATCCTCTCTCTTTTGATAGCTTTAAATAGAACTGAAGCATGTCTCTACAAATCTTCTGCTTTTTATGCAGAAAATCGACAGCAACAAAACCAATCCCACATCCCTTAATATCTTTACCATAATAGTTAATCGTGAAATCATATAGTACCATGTTACCTAACAATACGTCATCTTCAAACAAACCAAACCATTCACGAGAGATTATATCAAAACCTTCCAGAACTCTTCTTTCAAAATCTTCTATCTTCTGTTCAGAGCTTAAATCAATCGTCGGATAAGCCCTGCTAACTATTTCTAAAACTTCACGAATTTGCTCTTTTGCCAGCTTTCTAATCTCTCGCATATAACCTCCGAAACAATTTTTATCGGATTAATCTCCCATATTGTGGAAAAGCGTCAATTACAATTTAGCATTAATGTAGAAGTAAGAATTAGAGAATGATTATACTTACGGTCAAAATATTCAATTGAGGTAATTAACTCAAAATGTGTGATTAAAAACCGAATAGCTTTTGCGATACCGCAAATAATATATCCGGAATACCTCAAATTTTATATACAAGAAGGGATACTTTACTTTTTCATTTGCAATATCATAAATATAGAGCATATCCAATGCGTTATAGAAAGCTTGACAAAAACTATTATTAATACTTATAAGAGTAAATTAACACTGTCTGTATATATCAATGGAGGTTATAAATGAAAAAAGTAATTTTAGCTGTGTTATTAGCAGCCTTAATGTCCCTTAGTTTATGGGCCGGAATTCCGGTTTGTAAGGAAGCTACAATGGTTGAGCAAATATCTTCTTCAGAAGTTATGGTTCAAGCAAGTGGTATTTACAAATCAAGTGAATCCAGTGACAGAAAAGCTAAAAAAGATGTTGAGAAAAACGGTGTAACAAAGGCTCTTGAAGATGGAAGAAAATCTGCTGTTTATTTTGTATTAACTGGCGGAACGGATCCTCTTCTTTCCAATGCAGATGAAAGAGCAAAATTCGATGCAGTCGTAGAAGATTTCTTATCAAATGCAAATGTTACAAAATACATAGCTTGGGAATCTCCCAAAATGCTTAAAAGCGTTTCAATGGATAATGGAAAGGGCCGTAAGATTACTAAAGCTTACAAAGTAAACGTTGGTTTGTTAAAACAAAACTTAGCTGCTAAAGGCGTAGTTGCAAGTAGAAGCGAACTTGCAGACTCCGTCGGTAACCCGATAATCATGGTTCTTCCTGCAACAACAAAAGGTCAAAATCCTGTAGAAATGCTTAGAAATGACCCTACTGTAAAACATTCTGCTTCAGTTATTGAAAGTTATCTTACTGCTCGTCAATATGAAGTGTCTGTTCCTGAACAGATGGACCAAATCAATCAGCTTAATGAAGCTCAGATGGATTTAGGCGGACAAGAAGAAGATTATGCATACCAGTTAGCTTTATCTATTGGTTCAGATGTATATATTACTTATAGTGGATCAGTTGAAGATGCCGGTTACGGTGCTCAGAAGTTTGCTGTACAAGTTAGAGCCTATGAAACAACTACAGGTCGTTTACTTGGTACTGAAACAGGTTATTCAAGAGAACGCAAGGGTGACATCATGGTTTCTATTGAAGAAGCTTTAAGTCAGCCTATAGCCAATGTTCTTAACAGAATTAATAATTACTGGAAAGAAGATCTCAACAAGGGTGTTCAGTATAAAATAGTTGTGGCAATAGACACCGGTTTTGATGAAGATGAAATAGAAGAAATTCAGTTTGCTTTCATGGATGCAGTTGATGAAATGGCTAAGAAATCAAAAGAGAATATCGTTACAAATCAGACTATTGACTACCTTATTTGGGCTGATGCAAGTGAATATGATAAATCAAGCCAAGTATACCGTGCAATTAAGAAAGCTTTCAAAAAAGCAGGTCTTGACGGAGGTTTGAAAAGAGTAAACATAAATCGTAAGCTTATACTTCTCAAAGTTGTTTATGAATAAACAAAGGGGTTTTTAATGAAGAAACTTACCCTTTTCTTATTGCTTTGCGGGATAGCAATGCTGTTTGCAGCACCAACTTGGTATGATAATCCCCAAGCTGCTGGCTATCCTCAAAATGCTTATTACGTTGGTGGTGGTGTTGGCTCTACCCACGAAGAAGCAAGAATGGATGCTTTTTCTAACATTGCCGGTCAAATGGAAACAACTGTAAAAGACCAAATTTCAGTATTGACCACCAGTTTACAAGTTGATAACGACGAATTCTTTTCTGAAGTAATGTCACGTGCTAGTGAAGTAACTGTTGAAGGTAACCTCAGAGGTGCTGAAATAGTTAGAAGAGATCAAGAAGGTAATTTACACTATATTTTAGTTGTTCTTGAAAAGAATAAATTGCTCAACGCAATGAAAGAAGAACTTGATCCATTATGGGAATCAATAACATCTCTTTATAACAATGCTCAGAATGCCGTTCAAGAGGGAAATCTTGTTGTTGCTATCGAGGATTATGTCAGCTGTGAACAGATGCTAACAGTTTTCTATTCTAAGAAATCTCTTTATGATAATCTATCTTCTTCAACATATAATTTGGACAAAACAATAACTTTCCCTATCGTTGATAGTGAAATTAGAAACTTAGTAGCCAGTCTTGATATTAAGGTTGTTGATGGTGACAATCAGGTAGCAAAGTCAGGTTCAATGCTTTTAAATCCTATTGTTTTTGAAGTAACTACAAAACAAAACAGTGATAGAGTTCCTTTAGCTAATATTCCTATCGCCATTTATCAGAATAAAGAAGTAATCGAAAGAGGATATACTGATGATAATGGTAAGTATGAGGCATATCTTAAAGCTTTAGGAAATGAAGAACGCGGTGAATATAGAGGAAAAATCAACCTATATCAAATTCCAAGAGCTTATGCAAAAGAAGCAAAAGGACTTGAAGATAAAGCCTCCTATAAAGTTGTTCAACAAGCACCTGTTAACTTCACTCTCTCAGTTATAGACACCAAAGGAAAACCGGTTCCAAAAGTATTTGATAAAGTATCTAAAGGACTAACTAAACTTGGTTATGTCTTAAATGATAAATCACCTTTAAAACTGGAAGGTATTGTTGATGTTATTGATACTAAGGAAATAGAAGGTGCAGGAGCCATGCAAACCATGGTAACTACTGAAGTTTCTCTTAGTCTTAGTACAAAATACAACAATAAAGTTGTTGGTAATTATACTCTGGAAGCTAAAGGTTTAAGCAAGAAGAATGAAAAAGACGCCATCATCAAATCATACAATAAAGTCAACGTTAAGAAACGTGAGTTTGATGAAATGATAGCAGATGCTAATATAGATGAAATTCTTGCTACTAATAGCAGAGAAAGATTAACCGAAGCAAAGAAGCTTTACAATACAGGTAATCCTAGAGATGCTCTTGCTGTTTTAACAACAGTTACTCATGGAGATTCCGAAATTAAAGAAGCTGCCCAGATGATTTCTAAAATAAGAAAGGAACTCGCAGCTGCAGCAACAGCTCGAAGAGAAGCTGCTTTTGCCGAAAGAGAAAAGAAGCGTCAACTTGAACTTGAAAAAGCTAAACTTGATTATCAGAAAGAAACTATGCAAATGGTTCTTGATCACGAAAAAGAAAAAGAACAGTTAAAGATAGAGAAAATAAAAGCTAAGAAACAAAAAAGAAATATCAATTTCATTTTTGATTTCTAAGCAAAGTAATAGTTATAATAAAAGCCTGTCTAGTTGACAGGCTTTTCATTTTATACATTGGATAGATAGCTAACATACACAACCAACACCCCAAAGCTCCATAAACGCTCATTCTTACATTTTAGCAACAAACCCTACCCACAACATCAACAAGACACATAACGCTGAAATTTATTCTCATTTTGAGCTTCGAATTAAGTCCGGTATTAAGCAGTAATTATAGAACCTCAGATTCAATCCATTCCAAAATAGGAAGTGTACCGGTTTTGTTTAAACTTGAAAAAGCAAATAATTTATCCGTATTACTATTCAATTGTTTCTTAAGACTTTTTAACGTAGCAGGAATTTTATTCTTTGGGATTTTATCAGATTTAGTAGCAACAAGACAATATGGTATCTCCATACTCTCAAGCATTTCTATCATTAAAATATCTTTAGAATCTGCTTTATGTCTAATATCTACCAGTAAGAAGACAGCTCTCAACTGAGTTCTTTCTCTGAAGTACTGTTCTATCATTCTCCGCCATGATTCTTTTTCGGATTTACCGACTTTTGCAAATCCATAACCAGGTAAATCAACAAAGTTCAGGTAAAAAGTTTCTTCAATATCATCTTTTTTGAGTGAGATTTGAAAATAGTTTATCAGCTTTGTCTTTCCTGGAGTATTACTCTTCTTAGCTAAAAGCTTTCTTTTCACAAGAGTATTAACCATAGAAGATTTTCCGACATTAGATTTACCTGCAAAGGCAATGTCCACAAAAGGATTTGTCGGATAATGCTCAGGTTTTGTACAACTCTTAATAAAACTGGAATCAACTATCCTAAGCATAATTAATTTTTACTGTATATAACAGATGATTTTTCCGATTCCCATATCTCTACTTCATGAATACTTCTTGTATCTGAATTGATTCTCTTTTCAAACTCTTCAAATAACCACTTTGCTATATTCTCCGAAGTTGGGTTTTGGTCAATAAATGGCGGTAACTCATTTAACACTTTATGATCTAGCATTTCCATTAACTCATCAAGATACTTTTTAACATCATTAAAATCCATAGCCATACCAATTTCATCAACAGTTGCACAACTTATCTCTAATCTTACTTTCCAATTATGTCCATGCATATTTTTACAAGCACCTTCATAGCCATTCAACTTATGAGCTGAAGAAAAATGAGATCGTACATTAATTCTATACATAATCACCTCTATTTAATATTAATTTATATAACACCAATGATAATTTACAATTTAAAAAAAGCTTTCCTATTGTCAATTCTACTTTTCCAAATAAAAATATCTGCCGCTATCCCAATAATTATGACTCAGGAAGCAAAGATCGGATAAACAATTGTAGCAGGTAATCCATTTAAACTTTTAAGAAGAATAATGATGTTAACAGGTTTGGAATTCCAAGTAGCAATCCCCATAATAGAAATCTAAATTCAACCTTTGTCCTTTTTGCAATGTTTATAATTAAAGCTGTTAATAGAGCTGCACCAAATACAATTACTAAGAAAAAAAGTGTCAGATTCATTACTAATCTCTTTAAAAATTTCATGCCTAAATCACTTAAGTCAATAGTAACAAATAAAGCTACAAGCCACATATAATTATCTAATCTATTTTTCTTTCCCATGAAGAGAAATACACTTATAGATAATATAACTCATAAATAATTAATTAGCTTGAGCCTTTCATCAAATACTATTAGAGAAAAAAAAATACAGGTATAACAAGAGACATTCTCATGACAGAAACACTTAATGAAAACCATTTATCATAATGCTATACCGATAGAATAGAAAGCTAATAACAAATAGGATGCCAATAGAGGTACCCAGTATAATGACAGGTGCTGAAACAACTGTTGGAAAGGGAAAAGCTAAATAGCCACTTAGAATTGTTGCAAGAATGTAATTAGCAAGAAAAACTACCAAAATCGGTAGTTTTTCTTGCTTTTTTATAAAACTTTAGAAGGTTAGCTATACTTGCAGAACAGATTATGCTAAGTATTAGCCATATCATTAAAGCAGATGTTCCTTATTATCATCCTTGAGTTTAGTTACTACATTCTTTACTAACTCAGCTTTCTTCCTATTTGTAATAAGTATTGCATCCTCTGTTTCTACAACAATAACATCATCCATATCAATTAAAGCCACAAATTTTTTAGTTCTTATATAGTTATTTCTGCTATCTAAAGATATGTGATCTCCGAAGAATGTATTTCCATTTATATCTGCATCAGTAATATCAGCAAGAGCCCTCCAAGATCCAACATCGCTCCATCCATATTCTACTGGAATTACAATGCGCTTTTCTACTTGTTCCATAATACCGATATCAACAGGTATCTTAGGCATTTGACTATACAACTCACTGATATCTGCCTCTACACCCTCTTCCTGCCATTTGTTTTCTATCATGTTCAATATAGATTCAACTTTGGGAAGCTTCGTTTTGAAGCTATTATCAATAGTATTTAGAGTCCAGCAAAACTGACCACTATTCCAGTAGAAGTTCCCCTGTTCTATGAAGTATTTTGCAGTCACATGATCAGGCTTTTCTTTAAACTGTTTCACGTGGAACATCCCATTATCGTATAAATCGGAAGATTCAATGTAGCCATACCCTGTAGCCGGATATGCCGGAATTATACCGAAAGTTACATGATATCCTTCAGTAGCCGGTTTAGTTGCCATTTCAATAGATTTAATAAACCCTTCTTCATCTTTTATAAGATGATCAGACGGTAGTACAATCATTGTTTCGTTCTTGTCTTCAAATCTCTTAATATATTTAGCACTTAAACCTATACATGGAGCTGTATTCATCCCCATTGGCTCAACTATTATGTTGCGTCTAGGTAAATCAGGTAGCTCCCTTTTGACTAATTCTACTTGGGCAGAAGTTGTACTGATATATATCTTTTCAATTGGAATTTTCTTTAACAGTCTGTTAACTGTCATTTTAATCATGCTGTCGTCACCTAAAATATTTAGATATTGCTTAGGTAAACTTTTGCGACTTGCCGGCCAAAATCTGGTACCTGTTCCACCAGCAATAATAAGCCCAATCATACTAATTCTCCTTATCGTTTAATATATTTCACATCATCGGGAAGATTGAGCTTCCAGATGTCTTCACTGACTTCATCTATTGTGTTAATATTCTTAAAGCTTATCTCCACAATATTCTCACCTATATCAGTATAAACCAATTTAATAACAAGAAAAGTTTTCTTATCAATATAAACATCAATTTGAGTAAAATCCTTCTCTTGTAATGGTCTTAAAACAATTTTGTAATCTTCCTTTCTTTTTTCAATCTTCTTATCGGAATACTTCCAATACTTATCAATCATGTACAATGGATTTAGCATCGTTTGGCTTTCATTATTTTGTAGTTCAATACAAGAATTAGAATCTTTATCATAGAAAAGAACCTTGTTACCATTCATGTATATTTCTTGAATCTGAGGCTTAGTGTATTTAATTGCAATTCTATCTTTATTGTAATAGAAAACACCTTGTGATTCAATTTTTATATCTTCGCTACGAAATGTGTTTATCTGAGATATGTCCGCAGTAAAGTGACTCAAATCATTATAAGCATTTCTTATGTTTAAATAAGCATCATTATCAGAGATACTAAACAAAACACTATTTACTAATAATAGTGTGAAAACGACAATTTTTCTATAATCCATATCTATCTAAATCCTCTTGCTTTGCTATTACTTCACGTGATTTACTTCCTAAATGAGGTCCGACAATTCCAGCAGATTCTAACATATCAACTAGTCTACCAGCTCGTGCATATCCAATTTTAAAATGTCTCTGTAACATTGAAACCGAAGCCATATTATTTTCAACAACTAATCTAGCTGCTTCAGGGAATATGTCGTCATCATAATCCAAAGTTATCTCATTATCACCAATATCTTTTTTTACAACAATCTCAACTGGTTTAGGTTGAGTTTCTAGATAATCACATAGTTCAACAACTTCTTCATCAGAAACAAAACACCCATGCACTCTTTCTGGGAAACCTGTTCCAGCAGGTAAATAAAGCATATCACCTCTTCCAAGAAGTTTTTCTGCCCCTGTAGTGTCCAAAATGATACTAGATTCAACTCTTGAAGATACTTGGAAAGATATCCTTGAAGGGAAATTTGCTTTTATTAATCCTGTTATTACCTTTCTTGAAGGTCGTTGAGTTGCTAGTATTAAGTGTATCCCTACAGCTCTAGCTTTTTGTGCTAATCTTGTTATTGGAAGTTCTATATCGCGCCCTGCAGTCATTATTAAATCAGCGAATTCATCAACAATAATAACAATATAGGGTAAATTGTAGTGCTCTTTTTTTTCATCTTCCTTTAAACTTTGATTTATCTTAGTTACTTTATTATTATATGAGATTATATCTCTTACTCTCAACTCTTGGAGTAATGAATATCTTCTCTCCATCTCATTTTCTGCCCACTGCATATTCTCCAAAGCATTATCAGGATCAGTTACAACATCTCCTATCAAATGAGGAATTGTGGCATAAGGAGCAAGTTCAACACGCTTAGGGTCTATAAGTATCATTCTTAGTTCATCAGGTCGCTTTTTAAAAATTAAACTTGTAATAATTGTATTAACACAAACGCTTTTACCCGATCCAGTAGCTCCTGCAACTAACAAATGAGGCATCTTTGCTAAATCGCCCATAACAGGCATACCGGAAATATCCTTACCTAAAGCAATTCCAAGTTTAAAACTAGATGATTTAACTGATTCCGACATTATCACATCTTTCAAATAAATCACATCTCTATCTTCATTAGGTAACTCAATTCCTATCAAACCTCTTCCAGGAATAGGTGCTTGTATTCTTATCGATTTCGCTTTTAATGCTAAAGCTAAGTCATCTACTAACTGAGTAAACTTATTGACTTTAACACCAGGGGCTGGCCTTAACTCATATTGAGTAATTATCGGGCCTACATTCACATTTATAACATCGCAATCAATATCAAACTCAGATAATTTTTCTTTTAAAACCGAACTAATTCGCTTTATTTCTGCTTCAGTAGCATTTTTAGTTTTCTTATTGGTTTTTGGGGGTGAAGTTAAAATCTCATTTACATCCGGTAATACATAATCAACTATTTCAAAGTTGTCATTTTTGCTATCTTTCACAATCTTTGATTCTGTTAACTTCGTCTCTTCTTTATAATCCTTATGATTGTTAATAACAATCTCAGGTATTTCAACTTTATCTAATTGCAAATCTATATCGGACTCATCAACTACCTTTACTTTCTCTTTTTTAACCTTTTTTTTCTCTTTCTTAGTTTTTGGTTCATTTTTTTTTGTGAAATTCAAGATATTTACAAACCTATCAAATCCTACTAGAAATCCTAGTGCTACAATGTTTACAAAAGCTAAAATAATTATAGCACCGATTACATTAAAAGTATTCTTCAAAAAAGTGTTAATGCTATAGCTAATTAATCCATTAACAATTGAATGCTTATGATTACCTATAGCAACAAGAGTCTGTAATGATAAAGCAAAAATGTTTAATTTAGCTATAAGTTTGATTAAAGGAGATTTAATAGTCTTAGTGAATAAGCATATTGGCATAATAATCAACAAGCTCAAAATCAGAACTAAACTATAAGAATGTCCCCAAAACAAAGATATTCCATACGAAGCATACACACCCATTTTTCCGATCGGATTTATAAGGTTGTATGATTCATTATCAATATTTGAGAAATCCATCAGAACTGAGTTATGAGATTGCAATAATGATATAAAAACTAATACTATCACAAGAATAGCAAACAATGTTAGTATTGTAAACTCAACTCTGGTAGCAAATTTGTTAGGTGTTTTATTATTTACTTTCTTCTTTTTACTAGGCATTATACATTAAACCTTATGTTTAAAACATCTCCATCTTTAACTATATAGTTTTTACCTTCCAATCTAAACAATCCCTTTTCCTTAATCGCTTTTTCTGAGCCTAACTCTTTCCAATCTTTATAATTAAAGCACTCGGCTCTAATAAATCCTCTTGCTAAATCACTATGGATCTTACCTGCAGCGTCAACAGCAATAGTTCCATTCTCAATTGTCCAGGCTCTGACTTCATCAGATCCAACTGTGAAAAAACTAATGTATCCTAATAATTCGTATGATAACTTAGTCAATGTATCTTTTGCTGACGATTCTATACCCATATCTTCCATAAATACTAGTTTGTCTTCATCATCTAAACCATTTAGCTCACTTTCAAATTTACCGGCAAACTCTATAGTTTGATATTTAACTGAAAGTTTCTCAATCAAAGTATCATTATGTCCAAAACTTCTCTCATCTGAATTGATAACTATCATCAATGGTTTTAGACTTAAAAATTGAAAACCTCTAATTATCTTCTTTTCTTCCTCAGACAACCGAACATCCCTTAAAGGTATCTCTTCATTAAGTTTATTCAAGAGCATGTTAAGTATTTTTTCCTCAAGAAGTATAGTATTGTCTTTTATCCCTCTTTTATATCCCAATAATATTTTTTCTAATCTCTTTTCTATGATTATCAAATCGTTTAATACAAGTTCAGAATCGATGGAATAAAGATCCCTAATTGGATTTACCTCTCCAAGCATACTATTAACAATATCATCGTCAAAATTACGTAAAACAACAGCAAAAGCGTCTGAACTCTTGATTAGGCTACCCGTTGTTCCTTTAATCCAATCAGATACATCGTTACCTTGCTCCATACCCGGATAATCAGCAAATTCTATTGTTGCGTAAATAGTCTTTTTAGGTTTGTATTCTTCCGAAAACTCCCTAATTTTCTCATCAAAGACCTCAACAACACCTTGATTAACATCAGAACTACCCGTAAAGCTATTTGTATCTACCGACTGACCAGTTAAAGAATTAAATATTGTAGATTTACCTGATTTAGATAATCCAATAATCCCTATCTTCATTTATCTCTCCTACTCTTACTTCTGCTCATGTTTAATAAACTTAAAACTTCTTTTGGAAGCATATATCTCCACATTCCTTGTGGTAAATTACCTAAAGATACATCTCCTATTTGAGTTCGTTTGAGTTCAATAACTTCGCAGTTAACAGCTTTTAACATGAGCCTAATCTGCCTCTTTCTTCCCTCGGAAATAATCATCTTCATATAAGCTTCTATTTCATTAGCCTCAATTAAAAAGACTAATGCTGGTTTTGTCATCTTTTTTTCTATCTCTACGCCATTTTTTAACTTATCTATTTTATCATCACTTATCTTTCCTTTAACTTTCACATAGTAAGTTTTAGGAAGTTTATACCTTGGATGAATAATCTTGTTAGCAAAATCGCCATCATTAGTTAGCAACAATAAACCTTCAGATTCCTTATCTAATCTTCCTATTGGATTTAAGTCTTTTAATTCTTCCGGAACTAAATCATAAACAGTTTTACGATTAAACTCATCACTTTTAGTAACTACATACCCTCTTGGCTTATTTAGCATTATATAAATAGTCGATTTGCTTATTCGTACTAGTTTTCCATTATACCTGACTAGATCAGATTCTGGATTTACTTTATAGGATAAATCAGTTATTACTATGCTATTAACTGAGACTTTACCTTCAAGAATATAATCTTCTACTTTTCTTCTTGATCCAAGCCCACATTTTGCTAAAAATTTGTTTATACGAATCAATTCATCATTCATTTACCATGCCTCAAGTGTGTTAGACATTATTGTCTTGAATAGGTCTAGATAGATTTCTTCTCTTGCCTCTTCTTTTGTTAATATAGTCGATTCCGAATAATCTGGATCAGATATATCTGCAGGATATCTTTCTGTTTTTAGTAAACTTGTTTGACTATAAATCTCTTTTTCATTAACATTATCAACAAATTTAACAGAAAATGTCATACTTATTTGATACTCTTTTACATTATTAGACTCATCATAGGTATAAATTTTATCCTGATATGATTTAATTTCAATGTCAAGAGAACAATCGGGTTTTTGAGATACTATTCTCAATCTTCCATCTGTAATAAATTGATTGCTAATTGAGTTAAACATCTCAGTTTCTAACTCAGATTCTTCTGTCATATTCAATATTGGAGACACGTAAATACTCTTTAAATGAGGTAATTGGTTAGAGAACACAGAATATGTGCAACCAAATAATACAAAGGAAATCAGGATTAATAAGATAGATTTTGAATATTTCATAACATAAAATTAGATATTTTTGCCGATTTTTCTTGTCAAGAATTTAGTTATAACTAAAAATCTACTCTGTATTAGTATGGATTTTGAATAAATTTACATAAATGGAGAAGAAATGGTAAAAAAACTATTAACGATTAAAGAAACTGCTAAGTATCTGAAGTTAAGTGAGAAAATCGTTAACGAAATGATTGAAGACAATCTTTTTGAGGTCGAGAATAAAGGTAAGGATGTTAGAATTAGTAGACCATCAATAGAAGAATGGCTTTCAAATCTTTCTGAATCAGAGGAGGAGCAGTTAGCTCTCAAGAAGACTATTTGCCGATTTGAAGAATACTTTAATGAAGAATTGATTTTCTTAGATTTAGACCCTGATAACAAATATGAAGCAATTAGAATGATGTCTGAAAAAGCTAAGTCTAATAAAATTGTAAAAGATGCCAGATGGTTGTATGAAGTGGTCGTAGCACGAGAAGAGTTAGTATCAACTGCTGTAGGAAATGGAGTAGCTCTTCTACACCCTCGCCACCTCCATCCAAGCAAAATTAAAGCACCTTCAATTCTTCTTGGAAGATCAGTAGAAGGTGTTGAGTTTGATGCTCAGGACGGTAAACCTGTTAATCTTTTCTTCATGTTACTGTTACATAATGATAAGCAACATCTTTTTTCTCTTTCATACCTTTCGAAAATGATGATGAATGATAGTAATCTTGAAGCTATTAATAATGCATCAACTCCTAAAGAAATTTATGATGTACTAACAAGTGTAGAATATAAGTAGGATGGACCATTATGAATAAAGTTAGAGTAATCTTCGGTAGCAAATCAGATTTGAAATACTATGAACCAATGGTAGAATACTTTGATAAATTTGGTATTGAACATGATTTTCACATTTCATCTGCTCATCGTAATCCTGCTAAAACTAAACAGTTAGTAGAAAGTGCACTATCAGAAGGGATAAAAGTAATCATCGCTGCAGCCGGTATGGCTGCTCATCTACCAGGAGTCATTGCTGCTTATACTCACCTTCCGGTTATTGGTGTTCCTTTAATGGGTGCAACTTTATCCGGAGAAGATGCCTTATACAGTATAGTTCAAATGCCAACAGGTATTCCAGTTGCAACAGTTGCTATTAATGGGACTAAAAATGCAGTTATCTTAGCTGCAGAGATAATTGGTCTGTTTGACGAATCAGTTGCAAAACGATTGCTGGAA
The DNA here is from genome assembly GCA_963667035.1 of Cloacimonadales bacterium (SeqCode). GTDB lineage: Bacteria > Cloacimonadota > Cloacimonadia > Cloacimonadales > JAFGVF01 > Zophobacter. The sequence continues at coordinate 2,831,981 of OY762964.1, read as the reverse complement.
TTCAGAATTCAACAATCAAGTTAAGTTCCACGTGGAACAATTATGGATATAAAAGATTATAGCGGTCATCGTAAAAGGTTACGTGACCGCTATTTATTATCTGGGATTAGCGGATTCCTTGATTATGAAGTATTAGAGTTAATTTTAAACACATCAATTCAAAGAACAAACACTTACTCAATTGCCAAAGATTTATTAGACAAATACAGTTCCTTAAATGCTATAATGAATGCTAATGTTGAAGATCTATGCAGAGTCAAAGGTATTGGTGAAAAGTGTGCTATTCAAATTAAACTATTCAAAGATGTTAGTACTTACCTTAAAAAAGAAACTATTCTAAATCAAGATGGTCTTACATCAATTAAACAAGTTATTGACTATTTAAACACATATCTTAAAGGCAAAAGTAACGAAGAGTTTTTAGTAATATTCTTAAACAACTCTAATATTATACAAAGAATAAACTCTATTTCAAAAGGTACTGTTAATGAAGCTAAAGTATACGTTAGAAATATTATCAAGCAATGTCTTGATTACGGTTCATCTGGGATAATTTTAGTACACAATCACCCTGGAGGTTCTACAAAACCTTCTCAATCAGATATTGATATAACTATCAAAATAAAGAAAGCTGCATCATATTTCAATATCAGAGTGTTGGATCACTTCATTATTACTAACGACAATTATACTAGTTTTGCAGGAGAAAATCTATTGTAAATTACTTAGTTTTTGCTTTCATTAGTATTGTTTTCTTCTTCCCATTTCTAACAATCTCAAATTCCACTAAATCGTCCACAAAGATATCTGTTATAGCTAAATCTATGTCGTCTGTACTATAAATTGGAGTATTATTAATTCTTACGATTATATCTTTTAATTGTAATCCCATTTTCGCAGCAGGTCCAGTCTTATCTATCTCGTAAACAAGTACACCTTGCATATCATCTATATTCAAATACTGTGCAATTGATTTACTCATGTCTTGAACTCTAAAACCATATTCTACTTGTCTTATTCTACCATGCTCAACTAGCTCCGAAACTATTTTTTTCACACGATTTATCGGTATAGCAAAACCAATTCCTACACTCCCACCTGATTCAGAGAAAATAAAACTATTAATTCCTATAATCTCTCCATATACATTTACAAGAGGTCCTCCACTATTTCCAGGATTAATTGCTGCATCAGTTTGAATCATTCCCTTATATACTTTCTGATCATCCCTACCTCCGAAATTTCGATTTGCAGCTGAAATAACACCTACTGATACACTTGGCTTAGAATCAGGCATCAGAAATCCATATGGATTTCCTACTGCTATTACCCACTCACCAATGATTAAATCGGATGAATCTCCACAATATGCAAAATTAATATCTTTTCCATCTATTTTCAAAACAGCAATATCATGTTCAGAATCAATTCCTATTATCTCACTTTCATAAATATCATTACTCTGTGTGGTAACTTTAATTTGGGTTGCACCCTCTACTACATGAGCATTAGTAATTATGTATCCATCAGGATTTATAATAACTCCCGAACCTAAGCTTTTAACTTGTCGAGCAGTTTTTATAAATGGATATGCATCAAAAAAAGGATTCGCAAAAGGATTTCTTTTCCTAACTATTTCTGTTTTAATAACATTAACACTTACAACTGCTGGTTCTATTTTCTGAACCGCATGAGTTACAGCATTATTTCTTTGAACATCTATATTATTGCTATCAGATGCATTACTATCTCTATAAAGAAACATTTCTGATGAAAATATGTTTACTGTAAATACTGTTACAATTATTAGTACAATAATTCTAATCTTCATTTTTCCTCCAAATCAAGAAAGGTGTATATTTTACTTATAATAGTATTACCCAAGAAATATACTCAGTTCATGCTAATAAGGCAAAATAACCCTATTTTATTAGTCTATTCAATGATTTCTGAAACTCATCAATATCTATTAAAGTATTCCTACATGGACCTTCCGGTCTCAAATTAATAATGCCATAAACTCTAAAAGGATACACTTCTTTTATACCTTCTACCAAATCTTTCTCACATGCAACAGCAATTAACAATTTTGGTTTTAATTCTGATACTATACTTCTTGCAAGTGTTCCACCAGTTACTACAAATGATTTTACATTGTATTTACTCGCAACTTTCTTAATATCTCCGATTATACAATTTCCACATTCTTTGCAATTATCAATACTATTGGTTATTCTTATAGAACAACTCGTCCTTTGCAGACAATGAGGTAATAAAACTACTAACTCATTTCTATCAATTGCATCAACTTTCTCAATGATAGCATTGTTTGCTTTAATAAAAGCAAATCTTAATTTCCTTTTATTCACAATCCCAAATTGAGTAGGTATTGAAAGTAAATTTAAGTATTGAATCAATATCAATCGATTAGTGTTTATAAATCTCTTTATATTAAATGAAATTAAATATTTAAGCACTAGTAAAACCACAAATATAATTAAAGCAATGTAGAAATTCGAATTTATCATTGAGAAAATAAAGATTAGTAGAGTAATTATCGTATCCACTATAACAGTATAGTAGATAAAACTAACTGTCAAACCTATCCCCTATCTTCAACCGTGCTCCAAGATTAAATTCGTAGCAATTCATAACTTTCTTACCTGCAGGTTGCACTTCAGTAATGATGATAGTTTCATTAAATCCGGAGACAACTTCAAATCCTATATTTTTAACTACATTTACTATTGTCCCTGATTTAGCATCAGAAAATTTATCACCTTTGTATGCCGATAATATTTTAACTTCCTTATCCTTAACTTTTGCTTTAAGACCAGGATTTACAGCATAAGCTCTAATCTTCCTAATTAACTCTTCTGCAGTATTATCCCAGTTAATGATTACATCTTCTTTTGTTATTTTTTTTGTATAAGTTGCTATTGAATGATTTTGTTGTACTAAATGAAAAGTCCCTTTTTTAAGCATATCAATTGCTCTTTGTAACAAATCTCCACTAATCTCTGCCAGCTTTAACTGAAGAATAGTATAACAATCATTTTCATCAATATCAAACTCTTCCTGAATCAGAATTGGTCCTGTATCCATCTTTGCTTTCATTAAAAAAATGGTAACTCCTGTTTTAGTATCTCCATTAAGTAATGGAGCATTTACAGGAGTAGCCCCTCTATATTTAGGTAGTAATGAGGGATGTATGTTGTAACATCCAAACTTAGCTATGTGTCTGACCCTCTTTTTAAGAATTGCCCCATAACTAGCTGTTACAATTAAATCAGGTTTAAATAAACTAATATAATCTATTGATTCATTTACATTTACATCTTCAGGCTGATAAACAGGAATATTTCTTTCATTAGCAATTTTAATCAATTCAGGAGTTTTATTCTTTTTCCTTCCACTTCTTCTATCTGGTTGAGTAATTAGAAGTTTTGGCTTATTCTTTGAATTAACAAGCTTTAAAAAAACGGGTACGGCAAAGTCAGACGTACCCATAAAAATGATGTTCTCTATTCGATTAATATTTAATGTTTTCTCCATTCTTATCCACAGAAGCTTTTAGCTTTCTCAGTTTTGGTACATGTGGTAAAAGTTTTATTTTGCTGAGTTTATCTATGAATAAGATACCATCCAAATGATCATTCTCATGTTGCAATACATCAGCAATAAAACCTTCTGCTTCAATTACCATTTGTTCCCCATCTTCATTTTGATAATGAACAACAACTTCATCGAATCTATTTATTTTATCAAATATATCTGGAACACTGATACAACCTTCTTCACAAACTTGTTCACCTTCCTTCGATACTATCTCAGGATTAATCAAGACTATAGGATTCTTTTTTGATTTACCATCACCCCAATATGGATCAATTGCAAATACTCTAATTGATTTTCCAACTTGAGGAGCAGCTAAACCCACACCATCTCTCTCATACATAGTATAAACAAGATCTCTAATAAATTCTTTTAACTCATCATCGAAAATCTTAACCGGTTCAGCTATTTGCTTTAATACTTTATCACCAACAATTCTTATTGGTAGCAGATTAGCTTTAATCATTTTTCACCTATGATTCTTTAGAAGACAATACTGTTATTATTGAAGTCTTCTGAACTTCTATTTTAGTTTTGTTTGTTTCATCTATTTCGACAACAATTGTTCCTTTATCGTTTTTAATTGTCATTACTTTACCATAGATTCCACCTGATATTACAACCTTGTCATGTACTTTAACATCATCTATCATTTTTTGATGCTCTTTTTGCTTCTTCTGCTGTGGTCTAATCAATAAAAAATAAAAAACAGCTATACTCATTCCCATAAACAATAGAAAAGAAATTGGATTCTGACCATTAGCTGGTGCTGCTTGTAATAATATAAATTCCATTATATCTCCTTAATTAATAAATTCCAAAGAAATTCGGGTAAATTCTGATAATGATTTGAGCTAAAATGTTTGCATATACACCTGCAATAACATCATCTATCATTATTCCCCATCCTGATTTAATGTTCTGTGATTTATTGATTGGCCAAGGTTTTGCAATATCAAAAACTCTGAACAATACAAAAGTATAAATAACAACTAACCATAATCTTCCTACCACAACAGAAGGTAAAAAAACTATAGAAATTAAATATCCAACAGCTTCATCAATAACTATTTTTCCACTATCGTGTCCTAATCTTTTTTCAGCTATTGAAGAAATAATAACTCCTAAAAAGAAAAGTAAAATTGCAACAGAAAGAATGGATAAATTAATCCAAACATCTGGAATTTGATATGAGTACTTCTTCATTACAAAGAAGTAACAAATAGCTGTTGCAAGTGTTCCGAATGTTCCCGGAGCAAAAGGAATGAATCCTAATCCCAATAGTGTAGAAGTAAGGATTGCTATTTTACTCTTCATAAACTCGTTTCCACATAAATCTCTTCTTTCAGCTTCTTAATAAAATCATTTAACATATCTTGCATCTTTTCATTCATTGCTTGCTTTTTAAGAATTTCTTTTATCTCTGAGTAGTTATACTTTCTAGGAGGAACAGATTTTAATTTTGAAAATATATATAAAATATCTCCATTTTGAACAACATTTGTATGATCACCTATATTAATTTTACTCAATTCATCCTTAAACAATTCAGGAAACTGATCGGGAGGATATTCGCCTATTGACCCACCTTTAACTGCTGAAGAATCATCCTCACTATATGTTCTTGCCATTTCTGCAAAACTCTCTCCCGAATCCAATTTATCGACTATTTCAAACATCAATTGAGTAGTAGCAACCGAATCAAGATGCGAAGGTTCAACAATTTTTAATATGTGTCTACAAGAAATCTCATCTTCTTTATTCTCTTCCATTTTTATGATATGATATCCAAATCTTGTTTCAACTACATTACTAATCTGACCTGGTTGTAAATCAAATGCTGCATCTTCAAATGGCTTAACCATCATACCTCTACCGAAAAATCCTAAATCTCCCCCATTTGGAGCACTGGGACCTTCACTCTCTATTTTAGCAAGACTTGCAAAATCAGCTCCATTATTGAGTAAATCCATAACTCTATTAATTTCCTGAAGTTTCTTCTTTTTTGTATCCTCGCTAGGCTTAATAGTTCTCATTATCATTCCCAACTCAATCATTTCAGGTCTTTCAGGAAGTTGGTCTTTATTATTGTCGAAGTATTCTTCAAGTTCAGGTTCAGAAATCTCAGTTTTATTTTTAATTTCACTATTAATAATTTGCTCTTTTAAAAACTGTTCATTAAACATATCATAGAAATACTTCTTCATGTCAGATTTTGTCCAATTATTCTCTCGCAACCATTGATTAAACTTACTCTCTGCTTCGAATTGACGTTGTATTTCTTTCATTCTTTGTTCTACCATAGAGTTTACTCGTTCTTCATCGATACTATAGTCTAACATTTTGGCTTTTTGTATTATTAACTTAGCTTCTACCATATCATTTAGCACGTCATTTAAAGTATAATTCTCAGGTAAAATGTTTGCTTCTTTCATTTGGTCTCGTTGCATTATCATTTCACTATAAAGTATGATCTCATCACCTACTTTAGCAACTATTCTGTCTACTACTTCCGCTGAAAGTAATAGACTTATTAAAAGAAATCCGATAACAATAATTTTCTTATTCATTCTGTATCCTGTTTTAAAATGAGAGAGACATATCATAAGTATTCTTCAATGACTTTAAGAGTTCATTGTATACCCTCTCTTTTTTTTCCTTTAATAGTTTTTCTTTTAACTCAGATTTAATTGATTCATATCTAACATCAATATCAATCTTCTTTGTATTGTAATACCTTACTATATAATAACCATTTCTTACTTTAACGGTCTTATACTGATATGGTTTCAAGTTTTTTACACATTCATACATTGTCAAATCATCATCATTTTCATGTACCCAGCCATAGTATCCACCATTATCTGCTATTCTTTCTTCAGAATATTCTTTTACTATATCAGTAAAGTTCTCTTTATTTTTTAGCAATGTATGCACATGATTTAACAATGAATCTGTCGTAACAAAAATCCTTTGTATTTTGAAAGCATCAATTTGAGATTTGTACTCTCCTTGATGTATCTTATAATAATTAAAAAGCTCATCTTCAGTAATTGATATCTTGTTCATTTCGCTTGAGAGTAATGCATTAACTTTTGCTTTATTTACAGCTAAATCAATTTTAAGCCTAACAGTTTTTTCTTCAGTTAGTTCTATCTCGTCAGCATAGTTAGCTAAAGCTTGTAAATCCATCCAATCTCTAACTACTTTTCTTTTTTCTTCGTTGCTCGTAAAATCCCATTCATTATCTTTGTAGAAAGATTTAAGTTCTTCTAATGTTAGCTTTTTATCACCAACTCTGGCTATAACTTCCGAATCTGTTTTGTCACACCCAATCAAAAGAATTACAAGAAGAAAGAAACCGATGAATTTCTTCATCTCTATTCCTCTTCCGGTATAGTATAAATTATCTTTAAATATGGTTTTAATGAATCTTCTACATCGAAATCATCAAGGGTAATCTTACCAAAGAAGACACTTTCTTCTGTGTTATACATAACAAAACCATGATTAGCCATTCTTCCTTTTAAATAGTTTTCTACTATAGGCGAAATATCAATTGTAGCTAAAGAATCGGCTATTTCTACGGTAGATGATCTTAAAAGGTAATATGGATAAGGGGTATCATCGATATTTGTGTCTAAATCGTCATTTTCGATTACCATAGGTTCATTTATCTCATTTTCTGGCCAAAGAAGATCTATTTCTAGTTCATTATAATCTTCATTTTCTTCCGAATAGTATTCCGTATTATCTTTATCGATATGAAAAACTAGTTCAGCTTTGTTCAATAAAAGCTTATTTAAGTTAGATTGGTTAATGCCATTCATACTAAGTATAGTTTCTTCAATATCAAATTTCACAAAACTTCGAACAGGCTTGATGTTCTGAAGAAAAACCTGTTTATCATAAACTTGTTTATCGTTATTGTTCTCTATTATATATGTATCATAGAGGCATTCACTGTTATATTTATTAGTTTCATCATTTTTCTTATAATCAAAGCTTAATTTTGGTCCGTAAGATGTCTCTGATGATTTAATTGCAACATAACCGTCTTGTATTATTAATGCCAGATTGTAGCCATTAATATCTTCAATTACCCAATTATCTATCAAATCTTTTGGTATAGTAATACCCAAACTATCGCCATCTACATGAAATGAATTTGTACAATATGTTCCATTAATAACTAAATCTGAAGTTACATCCCAGACAGAATTAGTGGAATCAGGATAAGGTGATTCCCAGGTAGCAGTTTCTCTCCAATTACGCTTTATTAATCCCAATTTTAGATCTTCAGCATTGAAGCTTGATTTTTCTTCGATTATACTTATTTTTAGAATTGCATCACTGAGAGAATCAGTTTCGGTGGGCATGTTATAAAAATTCATAAGAATAATTGATTCTAAAGAATTATTGTTTGCACAAATAATATTGGTTTCTCCGCTTACAATATTCAAATCACTATCATAACTAAAGTACAATAATGAATCAATGTTTGTTTTTGCTACAATGGGAAGTTGTGTATCTAAACCTGTTCCTAGAGTATTTCTATCATCTTGGCATGCAGTAATGAACAGTATCATTACTAACAGGCTAAAAATAATCCTAATTCTATACATTATTAATTCTCCTATTAATATAAAAAAAACAGTAGTAGTAGTAGGGTATGTGAATTTGTTGAAAAGTCACATTTGAATTTTGTAAAGCTTTATTTTTCATTAGTTGCATTAATATCTTAAATGTGAGTAGTCAGTGGATAACTTAACTTTTATACACAATCTATCCACATAGATTTTGATAACAACTTCTATTCATCACTTATAAACAGTTATTGACACTAATTATTCTTAGCTTGTGGATAACTTAATAGACAAAAAAATAAAGTCATGCTATGCAAGACTTTAAATATCTCTAATATCGGCTATTATAGTCTCTATTTCGCTTCTAAAATCAGGGTCTGATTTAAATTTACTCTCAATATTTACCTTAGCATGAATAACTGTGGTGTGATCCTTTCTTTTAAAAAAAGTCGCTATTTCTTTGAGAGATAAAGATGGTATAAGAATATTCGAAAGATACATTGCTACATGTCTAGGGAAGGCAATATTTTTCTTTCTGGTCTTATCGAGTAGTTGTTGTTGAGGTATTCCATATTTGAGTGAAACAGTCTCTAGTATTTTGTCTAAAGTTATCTCTTGTTTTTTATGAGATATTAAATCAGATAATACTGATCCTACCATATCAATTGTAATTTCTTCCGGAGGAATTTTATTAAAGGAAGTATGAGCAATAATTCTGACTAAGGAGCCTTCAAGAGCTCTTACACTTGTATAAATGCTCTCAGCAATATATGATATTACATCTTGTGGTAAAAAGAATGATTCTGTTTCGATTTTCTTTTTTAATATAGCAACCCTAGTTTCAAAATCAGGACTTTTCAAGTCGGCTAACAATCCACTCTCAAATCTAGTTACAAGTCTTTTCTCCAAATCTTCAATGTCTTTTGGAGGTCTATCACTTGTTAAAACTATTTGTTTCTTATTATCTAATAAAGCGTTGAAGGTATGAAAAAATTCTTCTTGAGTCCCCTCTTTTCTGGAAAGAAAGTGAATATCATCTACCAGAAGTATATCAACATTCCTATATTTAGCTCTGAATTTATGCATGCTGTTTGTTTGAATAGCTTCAATCATTTCATTAGTAAAGGTTTCGGTAGATGTATAATAGATAACTAACTCAGGATCATTTTCCAAAGCAAAGTTACCGATTGCTTGCATAAGATGTGTTTTTCCCATTCCTGATTCACCGTATATAAACAATGGGTTGTAGTTTCTACCAGGGTTTTCAGCAACACCTAATGCTGCTGAATAAGCAAAGTTATTATTTTTTCCAACAACAAACTCATCAAAATTGTATCTATCTCTTAACTTATGATTAGGACTGTTAATTTCAATCCCATTAGCCTTTTCTGATGCTATCTCTTTCTTAGGCTGAGCTATTTTACTGACAAATCTGATTTGATATTTTTCGTTGTAAAGACTGGTAAGTATTTCCCTTATTAGTTTTTCATAGTTCTTGTTAAGATAATTTGCTGCGAAATCAGTCTGAACTTTTACTATTAGTAAGTTATCTTTAAGAGAAACAAATTGAGAATCGTTAAACCAAGTTCTGTAAGTTTGAGGTTTAACATTTTCTTCGAGCTTTTGTAGTACGTTGTTCCACAATTCACTATTCATTTAATGATACCGCCGTAAAAAATTTATTGTAATTCATTGGATTATTATCAATGCCATGATGACTCAAAAATTGCTTCTTATTATGTTTTGTCAAGTGTGGATAACTCGCATAAAACCCTTGTTAATTAAGTTTACTTTACTAGTAATTTATTTAAAAATAAGTAGTTATAAAGTTGTATTAAATATACACACTTATGTGAATAAGTTATAAGTTTCATATAAAGCAAAGAGTTATAGATTTATTAAGATTACGTGTATAATTTTTAGTCAATACTTTGTAGACAGGCACTATAACTCTTTCCGGTATAACTTATAATGGTTGAAATAGATTATTTATTGTTATATTTGAATCTGGAGTAAAAATTGATTGGAAATGCCAATTAAACTAGAATATAAAAGAAAAGAGCCAACATAAATGTCGGCTCTTTTTTATTATCTTTGATACTATTTCATAAGTATCATTTTCTTGGTTCTTGTGTAAGATCCGGCTTTCATTTTAAAGAAATAGATACCGCTACTTACATTCTTATTGTTATTATCCGTACCATTCCAAACTAATGTATGAGTACCAGCATTATAGTAATCGTTTGTTAATGATTTAACTTTTTGACCACGTATATTGTAGATATTTACACTAACTTTCTTACCTTCGTTGATATTGAATTTAATTGTTGTTGTTGGATTAAATGGATTAGGATAGTTTCCACACAATTCAGTAGCAGCAGGAATTACTTCCGGTTGTTCATTTCCTACTGAACCTCCATCACTACTAACAATTATATCATCAATCATTAAGAAGAAAGTTTGCTCAGAGATACAGTTAAAACCAATGTAAACGAGCTGATCAGCATATTCAGAAAGATCATACTGATAATATGTCCAATCTAAAGGAACACCATGTATTTCATCTGTTACTATAGGTGTGAAGTTACTAGGATCATTTCCGGTTGTTGATATACATACTCTAAGTTGTTCGGGACCATATTGAGTAGTATAAGAACGAGCCCAGAAAGATAACTCAGTAATATTCTCACCTAAATCAAGATGAGGAGTGATTAGCCAGTCATTATTAGTATTCGATTCAGCAGCAAAACAAGCAGCATATTTATCACCATTATAAGCATTTGCAAATTGAAGAGGTGGTACTGTACTACCAGGATTGAAAACTATAAATGACATAGGATTGCTTTCACCGGGGAAGTTAATTCCGTTAGTGAAACCAAAAGTATCTTCCCCGTCAACATCCATATTAAACCAAGGATAGATTTCTGTTGCGAAATCTTCATAGTTTTCGAAGCTCTCAGAAATAATAGGGGCATCAACTTCCACGTGAGTGTACATAAGAGAATCACATGGATCAGACTCACCGGGAGGGTTGTTGTATACTGAACTAACCTTATATTCATAAGTTGATCCAACTGTTACATCGTAATCAATGAATATAGTAGAATTTACTGTCTCAGTATTTATCATTACATCATCACGATATACATTATATCCATCCAAAGATCTAGCCGGAACTGTCGGAGCATCCCATGTTAACTCAATACCATTAAATAAGCTCTCGGCTAATAGATTTACCGGTGGATAATAATCTTCAGGTGGAACAGGGTTAGTTGAATGAACAGTTAATGAATATTCACCTGTTACATTTCTCTGACTCTCAACAAAATCACGTTTCTTGAATGGTCTCATTCCTGCAGGAACGTTTTGGAATTGAGATAAGCGAATGTAATAGAAACCACTATCTGTAAGAGGAATCTCTATTCTTGGCTGACTATTATTATTACTATCATCGTCTGCCATGATATACATTTGTTCGTTAACGTTTTCACTTGGGCTATCATAAGGTCCGTAGAGGCACATGTATGTATCTAATTGTGAACCATTGATTAACTCTGTATAAGTTGTAAGTGTAGCAGGAGCTGTTATCCAGAATGAATACCAATCTGTTTCTGTTTCAGGATATATCATCTCTTCATAGTTTGAAATATTTAATGCTAACTGAGTTGCATCACTTGGATCGTCATTACCATCAAGGAAATATCCTCTACCTGAAATTGGTAAAGTATGTACTTGTCTAGGTAATCTACCCATTCTTGCGTCATCCGGAGCATTATCAATAATCACAATTTCTGCTGTTTTGAAACCTTCAGTTCCCGGTTCAAAAGTGATTTCGATATCTACAGTTTCCAGATAGTTTACTTGTACAGGATAAGTATTATTATCTTCCAAAACAAAGTCAGCTGCATCATCGCCTTGAATAGCAATGTTGACATCAATATATAATGAGTCCTGACCAACGTTACGTATTGTAATAGTTCTAGTATCAGAACTACTTCCAACATCAACAAATCCAAAACTCAATGAAGATGGTGTTATAATCGGATATGGATTTTCGCCGGTAGGTAATGTAAACAAGCGAGTATTTGGTATATAACTTGATACTGTACCTGTTGGTGGAGTAGAAGGATCCGGATTAGTACTGTCACTATAGTAATAGATAGATCTGTTTTCAGTGGTTTGAGTACAGTAGAATTCTTCGTCACTAGAACCAAAGTTTGATTGATTTTCTTCTACAGCTATTACCAGATTTTGGCTCCCGTCATACAAGAACCAGTTTTCTTCAATAAGAGGGAAATCAATCCATCCGGCACCAGTTGGAGATGTGATAGTTCCATTCCAAACTTCAGTGAGCTCTGTTAAAGGAATCCAAGAAGTTCCATCAGTAAATTCATTTTGGTCTGTTAAACCAAGATAAATAATCCAATCGTTACAATTGGTTAATGAAGCAAACCCATTATAATAATAGCTAATGCTAGTAATAAATCCGGGAGTTCCGATTTCTTGGAAAGTATGAATGGATTGAGAATATGTATATCCATAATAAGGTTCTATAGGAAGATGCTGATTCTCTTCTGCTCCATCACCAAGGATAACCATACCTTCAGGATGAGTTGTAAATGTCCAAATAGGACAATTTAGAGCATCTCCAACAAAGTTATATGGAATAACTTGCCAGTAGTATTGAGTACTGTATTCAAGTGGAACTGTTATATCATAACTAGTAGTAAATCCTACGTCTAATCCATCGAATACGTTTGTAGGAGGAACATCTGTTCCTAAGTATAGTCTATAACCGTCAGGATAGTTACCTCCGTCTTGCCATTCAAGTGTCATTGTTACGTATGAATTCAATGCACCATCTGCAGGATAAACTACATTAGCAGGATTAGGTATATCGTTAAAGGTTGTAAATGACCAAACAGGACAGTTTGTTGCTTGACCGATAGAGTTATAAGGTGTTACCATCCAGTAATATGTTACACCTGGTTGTAATCCTGAATAATTATAAGTGAATGAATTACCAACATCAAACATGTCAAAGACATCAGTTGGTGGGTTATCTGTTCCTATAGAAATATAGTAACCGCTAGATGCCAAAGACGGATTCCAACTAAGAGCTCCTGTCATAGGAATATCGGTTGAAGCGTCTGCAGGAGATACCAACGTTGTTGCTACAGGTGGTTGATTATTATTCCAAACACTAAAGTCATCAATACTTATATCGCTATAATAGTCTGTTCCGGTTAATCCTCTGAATCTAACCTGAACAATGGAACCATAACCACCAAGACTTATATCAGCAAAATGCCAGTCTTGACCTTGGTCACCAACTACTTCAGGGAAAGCATCTTCTACCCATTCTGTTCCATTCCAGATATCAAAGTGTAATGAGCCCATTGTTTGACCATACATATTGTACCAGATTGTGCAGAAAGGATTAGATAGTAAAGTTATGTCTAGTGGTGGAGAAATAAGGTCAAATCTTGAATTGACTTGACTTGAAGCCTCTGTATAAGCAAATCCTCCTGTTCCTGAAGTGTGGTCGCCGTTTTGTGGACCTGTATCAGAGGAAGGTGTTGTTATTCCAAATGACCAATCAAATTGATCTTCTGTTCCTTGTGTCCATCCTATAGGTAATTCCAAAACATCAAAATTCTCTGTGTAAGGGAATACAGAAACTGTTTGATCGAAACCAGTTCCTGAAATTGGAATATGAGCTACACTATCAGGCATTGTTACATCAATTGAACTTGATATCAACCCTTGAACTGTAGGATTAAAAACTACATCGATAGTGATTGTTTCAGATGTGTTTAAGCTAACAGGATAAGTATTGTTATCAGTTAAATCAAAATCAGTAGTGTTTGCAAGACCTAATGAATTGATAACTAAAGTTCCTATACCTGTATTCTGTAATGTAAATGTAACAGGATCTGATTGAGTGTTCGTATAAACAGTTCCATAGTTATGATGCATTGGACGGTAAAATAGTTCCGGTCCTACTGGTAAATCGTCAAAATAGAACATAGTATTAGGAATCATAGATAGAAGATTGCCTGCCGGAGGAGCTGTTGGGTCAGGATTGGTACTGTCACTATAATAATAGATACTTCTAGAATTAGAAGTAGCTGAACAGTAGAATTCCTCATTAGTTGTACCGAAATTAGGCATGTTTTCTTCCACTGCTATAACAAGATTGTCAGTATTGTTATAAATAAATGGTGTTTCTAAAATGAACTCAATCCATCCTTCTCCATTTGGAGGTTGGATAGTAGCATTAAAAACTTCAGTAAACTGATTAATAGGAATCCAAGATGTACTATTACTGAACTCAGTTTCTGTTGTATGGGTCATGTAAATAATCCAATCATAGCAGTTAGCCAGAGTGTTTGCACCATTGTAGTAATAAAGTATACTTTCTATTCTTTGATTTGGTACATTGAGCTCATTCTGTTGATAGATTGTCTGAGAGTATGAATACCCATAATATGGTTCAATTGGAAGGTGTTGATTAATCTCTGTCCCGTTACCAACAACAACTAATCCTTCAGGAGCAGTCATAAAGCTCCATATAGGGCAGTTTAGAGCATCACCTACGAAGTTATAGGGAACTATTTGCCAAAAGTAAGTTGTCTCGGGAGCTAGTTCGGTTTCACTTACATAAGTCGTAACAAATCCTAAATCATGATTAAGATATACATTTGTTGGAGGGTTGTCTGTTCCCAAATTAAGTTTATAACCGTCAGGGAAATTACCACCACTCTCCCATACAAATGTAGGATAACTGCTTTGATATGTAGCTCCATCTAGCGGAGATAGTGTAGTTGCTGCATTTGGAATATCATTAAAGGTTGTAAATGACCATACGGGACAGTTAGGTGTTTGACCGTTAATATTGTAAGGTATTACCTGCCAATAATAAGTTGTACCTGCAGTTAATGCTGAATAGTTGACGTCAGTGTTATTACCGGCATCACTCATGTTATAAACATTTGATGGAGGATTATCGGTTCCAAGATTAACATAGTATCCCGAAGCTCCTTGAGCAAAGTTCCAATCTAATGTTCCTGTCATTGGAACACCCGTTTCTGTATCTGTAGGAGCTATTAAAGTAGTTGCTGCAGGAGGAAGTGAATTATCATAAATACTAACATCATCAATACAAATATCTCCATAGAAACTTTCTGACTCCATAGCTCTGAAATCAATCATGATATTCTGACCGGCAAAAGTAGCTAGAGAAACTTCTGTATAAGTCCATGCTGTTGAGCCGTTAGGTTCTTGTACTATAGCAACATCAGAGGTGACTACTCCACCAGATATAATATCAATATTAAGTGTTGATGTATTGGTATCATCACCAATCCAATAATTGAATGTTAACAGTGGGTTTGATAAGTTAGTAAAATCAAAAGGAGGAGTGTATAAGTGTGATGGTACTGTTTCAGGTGTAGAGTCATCTACAACCATCCAATAGCCACCTGTACCTGAAGCATCAGTACTGGCTCCATGGTCACCTATGTTACTACTTGCTACTTCCCAGCTATCACTTGCAACTACAGGGTCAATAGTCCAGTCGGTAGGCACAGTTGCACTTTCAAATGTTTCAGAGAATGGGAAGGCATCTATAGTTGCATAGTATCCTTCACCTGTAAATGTCATTGTATGAACCTGACGTAAATCATCAGTAATAGATACGGTTGCAGACAACTGTCCTTCATCTTCCGGATTGAATATTACTTCAAAATTCATGCTTTCTGCAGAGTCTAATGACATAGGATACGTATTATTATCTACTAAAGTAAAGTTTGTTGCATCGTTAATGCTTATAGATTGAACATTTAAAATACCGGTTCCTGTATTTTGTGCAGTACATAATGTAGGATTAGAAGCTTGGTCACAGAATATTGTACCGAAATCCCATGAAGCAGGGAAATAAGATAATTCAGGAGTAGTAGGTAAATTACCAAAGAAAAGTCTGGTTTCCGGGATACTACTCATTAATTCACCTGTTGGTAAATTCATTGGGTCAGGAGCATTTGTATTATCATAATAAGTTAAACTTCTTGTAGCTAAAGTGGTTTCGCAATAGAAGTCTTCATTTGTTGTAGCTCTGCCTGGAGTGTCTTCCATTATGGCTATAACGAGATTGTCTGAGTTGTTATATACAAATGGAGTTTGGAGGTTAATCTCAATCCACCCTTCACCCATTGGAGTTGTGAGGGTACCATCGAATACTGTAGTTAACGAACTTGATGGAATCCAACTATCAGTTCCCATAAAAGAAGTCTGATTTGTGTGTCCCATATAAATAGTCCAATCTAAACTACTTGTAAGTGTTCCATTGCCAGTATAATGATAATACACTTTTTCAATTCTTTGAGTTGGCATATTGATTTCAGACTGAAGATATATTACCTGGGAGTAAGTATATTCACTATAAGGTTCGATAGGAGTATGCTGATCTACTACTGTTCCGTCACCGATTTGAATAGTGCTTGCTCCAAGCTCGGTTTGGAAGGACCATGTTGCTGTGTTTGTATAAATACTGTTTGCATTTTTAGCAACAATCTGCCAGTAATAAGTTGTGGCATATTCCAGCTGACCTGCGTTGAACGTATTTCCGTTAACAGTATCCGCAACAGCATCAGCCACAGTCGGAGTTGCCGGCAGAGCGTTAGCTCCGAAATACAAATCATAGGTTTCTGTGTTAGCACCCCATTGCCAAGATAGAACATTATTGGTAATCACAACATTCAGCTCATTATGTGCCGGTGTTGGAGTATGAGGTAAGCCTGGCATGTTAGGGTCATTAGGGGTTGATCCGCTTAATGTCATCAAGTATGAACCTATTGATGTTGCAGAATAACCTCTCATATCGATGTAATGCCATCCGGTTGTTACAGTTGTGAAAATGATTTGAGATTGAGCTGTTCCACCGGCATCATCGTTTGATGCTAACTGATTAGTTCCGGTAGAATCGTAAAGATATAAATAAGTGTCGAAAGAAGTAGAAGTGTTTAGGCAGTTGATATCTAAGTTATCCCCTGCAACTGACCAGAACTTCCAATAATCGTGATCATTGCTGCTAATGCTACCGTCATGATCGCCATCAATAATTGTGAGAACGCCTGTAGCGTTCCATGTGTTGTTTGGTTCTGTTTCTGTTACAGCTATCAAACTGCTCAGAGCCAGAAACATTAACACAATAATTGTTAATTGTTTCATTCGGAAACTCCTTGTATGGAATTAGTAAATGTTATTCAATGATAATTAAAGCTTAAAAAGCTTTAGTCCCCTTTACTTTTTAAAATTATCAATATCATACTGCTTCCCATGATAACCTGCAATAAAGCATCCTACCTCTTTTAGCAGGTTAGCACTGATGCAATTTAAAGAATTCTAAAATCTTATGTCAAATAAAAATAATCTTTACCTCTAGCCTATTGACTTATTCAGATAACTCAAAGCATTTTACTTGATTAAAATGCAATCTTATTCAATTCTCAGTTATTGAATAAACAGCTTACCAATTCTTTCCTTATTTTAGATTTTATGCAGGTAAAATGCTAACATTGATTTATAGATCAACTGTTACATTAACCTTAGATACCCTTTTAACAATCCGGTTGCTGTCTTAATACTATCTAAATTATGGCAGAAACATTACACTTTGTTTACTCTATTACAATTCCTGTTCATAACCTGAGAATTCCTTGAGTAACACTTGAGTAACACTTGAGCAAAT
The DNA here is from genome assembly GCA_963667035.1 of Cloacimonadales bacterium (SeqCode). Classification (GTDB taxonomy): domain Bacteria; phylum Cloacimonadota; class Cloacimonadia; order Cloacimonadales; family JAFGVF01; genus Zophobacter. Next base: position 2,814,029 of record OY762964.1, on the reverse strand, counting down.
TATCAAGAAATGGACATGTAATTCTGAATCAATTCTTATGTTACATTTATCAATTGTGACAGAGCATAGAGACAAATAATAAGCAATTTTACATAACAAAATCTGCTATAGATTAGCTAATTATATTAGGTTTCAATGTACTTATATGATATACCATAATCTTAACACATTAAAATTCTGTTTGAACTTGACATTACTATTGTGATGAAGTAATGAAGTAATGAAAATAAAGGAGGTGTTTATGAAAAAAATACTACCATTACTACTTACGTTGATGACATTAGCTTCAGTTTACGCTAAATCTTACGATATTGAGAACTTAAAAATACAAGCGGAGTTAAAGCCAAGCGGCGATTTACTTATTGAAGAGGAATGGACATATAATTTAGAGGGTGGTCCTTTTCGAAAACTATACAGAGAGGTTCCAGATAAGCATAGTGATGGGATAAGGTTTATTGAGATTATTCATGATGGAGAGTTTTTAAATCCTAATAATCCGCAATTATGTGAAGTTAAAGATAAAAAAGACTTAGAGATGGCTGTTTTTCTATCCGATTATTACGATAGAAAAACAACTGTTGTATGGCGTTATCTAATTAACAAACCTTATATAATTAAAGATGATACCGTTATTCTCAGTTGGACACCGTTACCGGACGAATATGATTTCATTATTAAAAAAGGGACAGTAAAGATTATCAACCAATCTGATCACACTAGAATTAGTACCAAGGGTAACAAAAGGTTTAATCCTGTACTATCGGAAGATGGTAAAAACTACATATACTCATTTAATAATTTAAAAGAAAAGAACTTCACAGTCAATCTGGATTTACCACAAGAAGTTATTCATTTACCTCAATCGGAGCATGGCAAAATAAAACTAATCCAGTCTGAGTTTACTACTCTTTATGCAATCTTGGGTTTCGGTTCAGTGATATTAATTCTCGGATCAGTCTTTACTGTTCTTGCATTAGTTGTATACAGAGACAAGAAACTACCTTATGAATCACAAGACTTACCTGAGAGTATTCACCCCCTTTTAATATGGAAAACTATCTATTACCCGACATCCAGAGAATATAATTATGGAGGAGAACTCCTAAACTTGATTTGGAAGAAGGTTGTTGTTGTGGATGGTCAGATAAAATCAGCATTTAAGAAAGACTACGATTGGCATATTGTTGAATCAATCAAACTTGATAACACTATTGATATGGAGTTTGTTGATAAGCTCAGGAAACTGAAAGAAGAGAAACAGAAACCTCTACTTTCCACTGTGAAACTAATGACTCAGGATAGCAAGGCGACTCTTGGAAAACTGCTTCACGAAGAGTTTTTTAATGAAGGACTTGGATATGAAGAGCTGACAAAAACATTAAATAGAAAGCTTATTCTTTCTTCCATAACATTGATTTTTTCCATAATCCTCTTTATACCAATGTTGATATTGTGGGAAAAAGGAACCGGATGGAGCTTTATACCACCTATATTAATATTTGATACTGCTTTTCTTTCTCTTATGTTTGCCTCTCTCATCAACACTTTATCTCCGGAAGGCAAGAACGTGAAAGCAACATGGAGAGCTTATAAACACTTTATCTCATCTTCCATAAGAGATAAGAGTCTCGTAGTGGATGAAGATTATGTAAAAGATGTGTTCCCTTATTTTTCAGTCTTGGGACTGAATGACAAACTCATAAGATATTGTAAAAAAGAGAAAATAGAGCTTCCGAATATACTTTCTGAACTTAACTTCAAGGACTTTGCTGAGTTCTCAGCTTTCTATGCAATTTTTATATCCCATCTATCTGGTTCCAGAGGTAGTGCATCAGGTTCAAGCTCAGGTTCTGCAGGTGGAGGATCTGCAGGTGGAGGATCTGCAGGTGCTTGTTAAAGGACAGGGGAAAAGACTCGAATATAGAATAAATCTTTGGAGTGAGTACGCCAAGAGAAAATACGACGGTAAAACCTTTAAAGTAGGTTTATCTCTTGGTCTGCAATGCCCAAACAGAGCAAGAAACGGATGTATCTTTTGCCTTCCTTCGACTTTCACGGAAAATCATAGCTTTATTCCGATAAAAGAGCAATTGGATATCGGTATAAGGAAAGTTAGTAAAGGGGTAGGAAAAGAATTGAGTTATCTTGCATATTTTCAGGATGAAACAACTGGAGCTGTTCCTTTAGAAATACTAGAACAAGCGTTTGAGACAGTTTATTCCGAAAAAAAAGTAAAAGGAATAATTGTTTCCACACGACCTGACTATTGCTCAGATCAGTTCTTGGAGCTTTGCAAGAAATTTAATGTACATTTAGAGCTTGGGCTACAAACTATAAACGATAAAAGTCTTATATTTCTCAATAGAAATCATAGCTTTATTCAAGTAGAAGATGCACTAAAAAGAATTGCAGACAAAAATTTGACGGCCGGAGTACATCTGATAATCGGGATTCCAAACGAAACTTACGATGATATGCTTCTAACAATCGAATATATCAATAGTCAAAGAGTTATAACTGATGTTAAGTTTCATAATCTTGTAGCTTTTAAAGGCTCAAAACTAGCAGATTTGAATGTGAAATTGTTAAACATAGATGAGTATATTGACGTGCTGATTGAAATTCTGAAGAAGCTTTCTCTAAAAAAAACCGTCAGTAGACTTTTTACATCAAATCTACAAAGAAACGGAATTGCCACAAACATAAATGGAGATAAGAAGTTGTGGCTAAATAAGCTGTTAGAACGTTTGTACAAAGATGATGTTTATCAAGGAATGAATCTATAAAGGATTGGTAATTGCAAAGAGAATTAATATACAGGATAAAAGATTTTTCTTTTAACTACCCGTTTCAACAGAACGGTATTGGCTGGAAGGGTGAACTTAAGATTAATCAGGGTGACTTCATTCTCTTAAAAGGGAATTCAGGATCAGGTAAAACAACCCTTTTATATGCACTTAAAGGACTAATCCCCGAACAAATAAACGGCACTCTTTCGGGAGTAATTGAGTATAGAGGTAAATCCGTTTCTGAACTTTCGGAAAGAGAGAAAATAGAATCCGGATTACTGTTTCAGAATCCTTCTTCTCAAATGATTCACCAGACGGTTAAGCAAGAACTGGCATTTGGATTGGAGAACCTTAGATATGAACCTGATACAATCAAAGATTGTATCATAGAACTGGCAAAACAACATGGAATAGAAAGCTTGCTTGAGCGTGAAGTATTATCCTTATCAGGTGGTGAAAAACAAAAAGTTGCTCTATTATCAATACTCATAACAAATCCGTCTATACTACTTCTTGATGAGCCTACAGCTTTTCTGGACCCGCAATCAGCTGAAGAATTGTTAAACATTATTAGCAAGCAAGTAGAGAATAAGACTGTTATCATTGTAGAACATAATCTACAATATTTTAGACCTTATATAAACAGAGTAATCTCAATTGATGATAATGGTTTTTTGACTGAATCAGGATTAAATAATATAAAGTGGGAACAAGAATTCCCACAACTTGAGCAAAAACCAGGAAGCATGAAATTTTTATCAATTGAGAATTTAAGTTTTGGATTCAAGCAAAAAACTTTGTATGAAAACCTCAACCTTAATCTCCATAAAGGTGAGATAATTACTATAATAGGCAGTAATGGTGTAGGGAAAAGCACATTATTAAGAATAATATCAGGATTACAGAAGGGATACAACGGATATGTTCGTATTCAAGATACCGATATAGTTAGAATGAAACGAAAGAAACTCTTTATGGAAATTGCTCTTCTATTCCAGAACCCTGAAAACCACTTCATTTATCCTAGAGTAATCGATGAAGTTAATGGAGATATCTCATTACTTAAAATGATAGATCTAGATGAACAAAAAGAGCAAAATCCTTTTACTTTATCTGTTGGAGAAAAACGAAGACTTTCACTAGCAATTGTACAATCTATGAATAGATCGTTGATTCTATTGGATGAGCCAACTTTTGGACAAGACTATAATAACAAGTTAAAACTCTTGGATATCATTATTGAAATGAAAAGGAAAGGGCATGCCATAATAATTGTTAGTCATGACATGCCATTTGTTAAATCTATATCAGATAGAGTGTTTATGCTTGATAAGAAGGTTTTACAAGAGCTAGAATAATCCTTTTATTAAGCTACCAACTCCCCTTTTTACATTCTTCCATATCTGTCCTGTGAGTTTAGCCCAATAGAACTTAACCTCAGGTTCTTCAAACGAGCCTTTTACAGTAACTTTAAATCCAAGTCTCTTCTCTTCATCAAAGAACATTTGTTTTCCAGGTATTTTTAGCTCTTTACTAACTTGTCTTGAGACTTTTCCTACTATCTTTGTATTGATGTAACCAGTAAGTTTAATATAACCGGATATTGTAGCATCAGCCACATCAGATTCAGCAACAAGATTATCGAGCTTTAGAATACCTTTCTTGTATGTAGAAGTATTTTCTACATTTACCTTAATCTTATCATTCTTAAGAGTCTTAGCATATTTACCAAACTCTCTTACATTATCAGGTAAATAGAAGTAACCTTCTTTTAAAGATATTGTACCCTGACCTTCCATAGTGCTAACCATATCTTGTAAACTCACACCTGTCCCTTGTACATCAAAAGAGGCATAAAGATTACCCTCTAAGAAATCATCTTTGATAAGAGATTTTGAGACTTCCTGTAAGCTCATATGACTTATAGTTAATTCTCCCTTATATCCTAAATCTTTCAATGATTTTGTTTTACCGTTGATCAGAGTAGTTTCCAGATTAACTCTTCCACCTGCAATTGATGTCTCAACATTGAGATATATTTTGTCGTTGTTTGCCCCAATAAGGGTTTTAAGACTATTAATTTCAATGAATTCTGTTTTTACTTTCTTAAAATCTATTATGCCTTGGACATCCAAAGGAAGTTCTAGCTTATCGTTATTGATGTCTGATTTTTGCTCAACTTCAATCTCTTCCATTGCGATTAGACTATCCGGTTCCGTATTTGCTTTTTCCTGTTTTGGAAGCTTAGAAAAATCAGCAAGAGGAGAGATAACATGGAATGTAAGTTTAGGACGAGTAACATCTTTAACACCAAAGTGACTCCAATCAGACAAATCAACCTTCATCCAATATCTACCAAGCGATGTAGCAAATATCAATTCATCACACGATAATTTGTCCTGATTCAATGATATTGAACCTGATGCTCTCTGCCAGTTATAGGGCCCATAGGAGCCATCAATATTCTTTATTTCTAACGTTCCGGAATAATCTTCTTTATCCTTATCCAAGTTATTAACACTTACTTGAAGGTTTAGATTAATGTTTTCTACTAAAAGTGTATCAGTTTCAGTTTCAAAGGTAAACTTACCCTTATTGATTCCAATTTCAGGAACTGATAAACTAAACATAGCACTTTCTTTTTTGGATTTTTCGGGTTTACTACTCTTTGTCGTTGAGTTAGGCTTTTTTTCTTTTTGTTCAAACTTAATCTTATCATTCCAATATATTTCAGGATTGTCTATAGTTATCCTAACGACTTCAATTTTTTTAGAAAGAAGAGGAAGTAGTTTCATATCAGCATAAACTTTACCGGCATGAATCAAAGGTTTATCCGGATAATCTGAATCAACTATTGAGAAACCATTAATTTCTACTTTGACTCCTAATCCCAATTTAACTTTTAAATCTGTATAATCAACTCTCTTACCCATTGATTCGGTTAAAGTTGATCTTAATGAGAAACCGCTTTTGGCATTAAAGAAGCGATTAGCGGTGAAATAGCCTCCAAGTACTACAATTAGAACTATCGCTACGACTACAATTCCGGTAATAATTAAAACCTTTTTCATTTCTCTCTCCATGATTTTGTTAATTTCAAGTAAAATAGAAGATTTATTCTTGGCAAGAGATTATAGGATTTGTATCCTAATTAAACATTGCTAATTAAATCAATAACAATTGATAGCGTTGGAGTAGACAATAGAATCATACCTATTGTATATTTCTCCCTAAACAATCTAAAGTTTTCTTTTTGCTTGCAGGATAATTGACTTTAATCTGTCTGAGCTTAAATAAAGTGATTAAGGAACGTAATGAAACAAAACGATACACATATATTAGCAGATGAACATGTTGGTAGATTGCTTATAAGACTTTCTGTTCCCGCAATGACGGGAATGATAGTAATGGCCCTCTTCAATGTTGTTGATGCCATTTTCATTGGACACGGAGTAGGAACAATGGGTTTAGCCGGACTGACAATAGCTTTCCCCATACAGATGGCTATAATGGCATTTTCTTTCGTATTTGGAATGGGAGGAGCTTCACTTATATCCCGCTCTTTGGGTGAGAATAACTTTAAGAAAGCGGAATTAACCCTTTATACTATTCATATAAGTGTCCTTTTCTTTACTACAATTGTTGTTATCTGCGGACAACTATTTCTTGAGCCTATATTAAAAGTCTTTGGAGCAACTGAGGCAATCATGCCTTATGCTAAAGAATATATGAGGGTTATCTTTATGGGAACCTTGTTCTTAACTTTTATGCAGGTCAACAACAACGTCGTTAGAGCTGAAGGTAATGCTAAATGGGCAATGATAAGTATGCTATTAGCTGCAGGTATGAATATTATTCTTGATCCGATATTCATATTCGTTTTTAATATGGGAATTAAAGGAGCTGCAATTGCAACAGTTATATCCCAGATATGTACAGTTATATATCTGTTTTACTATTACATAAGTGGTAGAAGTATTTTCAAACTTAAGTTTAAGCAATATAGATGGAATCCACAGATTTTTAAAGAAGTTATAATTATTGGAATGCCTTCATTTGTAAGACAAATTGGAGGATCCGTTCTGATAGCTATTATCAATCAAACTTTAAAAACATATAGTGGAGATTTAGCAATAGCTGCCTATGGAGTTATCAACAGAGCTATGTCATTCATGATGATGCCTATGTTTGGTGTTGGTCAGGGACTGCAACCTATTGTAGGATTTAACTATGGAAGGAAAAGACATGATTTGGTTAGAAAGGTTATGAAAGATGCGACAATAGGAGCCTCTATTATATCTATAACAGGAATGTTAGTTGTTTTAGCTATTCCATCTTTTTTGATTCGAATGTTTACTACTGATTTACAAGTGCTTGCTTTAGGTTCAACAGCATTTAGGATTATAGTTACAGCTTTCTTCTTAGTAGGATTTCAAGTAATGTCAGGATCATTTTTCCAAGCCATAGGAAAAGCCGCTCCCTCTTTCGTATTATCAATTGCCAGACAGATAATGTTCATGATACCTCTCATACTTATACTTCCAAGAATTCTTGGGTTAAACGGTGTTTGGTGGAGTTTCCCAATTGCTGATGCAGGATCATTCATTCTTTCATTAGCTATGACGATTAGTTATATGAAAAGAATAAAAAACTTTAGTTAGTAGCTATATATATCTGAAGAATAAGTGATAGAGTTGCAATTATTGCAGTATACATTCTCCAGTTAAATCTTCGAGGAGGAGGTACAATAAGCGTATCTCCCGGATTAAGAAGAAGATTTTCTCTGTAGTTTGTCTCATCATCATCATTAAACCATATATGTTTAAGGCTTACGTTAAACACGTCTCCATCTTTACGAATAACTCTTATAGTTTTAACTTCTCTAATGTTTATAATACCTTTTGCCATTGCAATAGCATCAGTGATTCTTATAGGTTCGTAAAGCTGATATTCTCCAGGTCCATTAACATAGCCAATTATATTGAGTTTCTCTCCGAATATTTTTTCAATATAGATAGTAACAATGGGTATAGTCACGTAAGGACGTAAACGTTCTTCAATAATAGCCCTTAGTTGAGCAGAGTTAAGTCCTGCAACTCTCAGAGTTCCTATCAAAGGATACTCAATACTTCCGTCAGGTAATATCATTATTTGAGGCTTTGAGAACTCTAAATGATCCATTACATAAATTGATATTCTGTCACCTTTTCTAAGAATGTATTCATCTTCTGTACTGACCAATAGCGAATCAGGTATGTTAGATAGATCAGTTTCACCGTTAAAAAAGTCATCTTTTGCCATACGGGGAATATAAGTTTGTTGGGCAAATACCGAAAATGTAGTTAAAAAAAGTAAAGTAACAAGAATAATACGCATGAATACCTCAATTATTTATCTCATTAAAGATTTTATTTTTATATCTGATAGGATTAACTTCCCAATAGTTCTCTCCATTATAATTAATGATAACGCCCGGATAAGTGAAAAGCTTTAGATTGTTTGAAGACATCTTCCTGACTTTGTTTGATAGTTCTATGGCTTGAGCTGCAGAGAGATTCGTTTCAGCATCTGTTAATATGGATTTTCCAATCTGACTACTTCTAAAGAAATCCAGATTCTTAAATTTGGCATATAGCTCTTCCATAAAAAGTTTTTGACGAGTGATTCTATTCATTGAGCCGGTTTTATAATCTATTCTTCTCATTTCTTTGGAAATAAAGGTAATATAGAACCAAGAAGTGTATCCATCAATTATATGAATACCACTATTTACTCTGTATTGCTTTGCAAATTCAACCGGAATGTCTACTTTTACTCCACCAAGATAATCAATAAATTTAATCCAAGCAGGTCTATCCTGAGCGAAGTAGTAGTCAATATTTGTCTGGGTAACATCAGACACTGACCTTACCAATGCTTCAGTTCCTCCGATTAAATACATTTCATAGAGAGTCTTTACATTTCCGACTAAATCATGTACTGCTGTAAACCAAGGAATATGTGTTGCTGATATGAGTCCGTAATTCGGATAAACATCTAGAAGTATAAAAGTTCTTGGTAAACCTGCATAGATAATCGTGAAGCGGTCTACATCATTAAGCTCTCGTTTAGGGGCATAAGGAGCTACTTCTGCAATAATTTGTTTAACAGGAGGGTCTTTTTTTATTTTGCAGGGAATACAATATGATTCCCATGGCTCAATAATCATATCCGGATTAAAGCGATCTAAGTCAGCATTAGGTTTCATACCATCTGCTTTACGAATCAACTCGTATAAAGTCATACCTTTGTACATAGGATATACACCGGGATCATAAACACATCCTCCGACTCCGGCATAAATAGTACCTGAATAGCTACATGACCTAGGTAATAATAAAAGTATAATGATTGTAGCTATTATAATCAAAAGATATGTTATAGCATATATATGCTTACGCTTAATTCTATCTTTTTTTATCTTCACTATTCTCCTAAATCAAAGTCATCATCAAGACCAAGGAAACGTTTTAATTTTTTTAGAAATAGCCCAAAGGTTTTATCTTTATTTATTCTTCCGAAATTTGTTTCAGATTGAGCTTCATAGTCTAGAATTTCACCTTCCTGCAAGAATGTTCTTTCCAACTTATCCTTCTTTTTTACTACTTTAAACAAATCTGTAGGTATATGTTTTGTTAAAGAATTCTGCTTTTGATTGTTTGTGTAGTTATGGTATCGGGAGTAATATTCATAACTATAATTGTAGTAATCACTATAGGTTTTATCGAAAACCTCTTTTAACATTGAATTTGCAATTACTCCCCCAATTTTGGTATCTAGGATTTGTATCTTCTTTAGTAATTTTTTACAACTGATTGTTGTAGTAAATCCCATCTTTGCAGTTAGGAGAACACAATCCATCTCATTAACAAGTACTGATGTCTCCGGGAAATACATTGAAGCAGGAGTATCAATAATTATGATATCGCAAACAGACTTTACTTCTTGTATAATCTCTTTAAATCTGTCACTGTGATAAAGATGTCCAACACTTGGAGGACACTTGCCTGATGGCAGTATCATAAGATTATCAATTTTAGTATTTATTATCACTTCATGCAATGGTATTTGTTCAGATAGAACTTCGGAGAATCCGAATGCTTTAGTTTTACTGTAATATCGAGATATCTGAGGATTATAGAAATCTGCATCAACAAGAAGAGTCTTAGTATTATTATTAGCTAAAGCAACTGCTAAATAGTTCGTTATAGTTGATTTGCCTTCGCCTTTTAAAGAACTCACCACTGCAATAGCATTATTCCTTTTGTTAAGAATCAGGTATCGGAAATTTAAAGCAATTTCATTGAAAACACTGTTTACCAAATCCTTGTTCTGTAATTCCTCTTCTGTTAGATTAGAAGTTTGAGCATCAATCTTAATAGGACTAAACTTGAACCTAGGTATTGTACCTATGATAGGAATGTTCGGATAAACATGAAGAAGTTTATTAATAGTATTAATCTTGTTATCAAACCTAGTAAGTAAAAAAACTAAGATGCTACTTAAAGCAACACCCAATCCTAATCCATTAAGAAGCATTAAGAGTAGATTTTTACCAATTGGTTTCTGCGGAATAGTTGCCTCTTCCAATTGAACTATTCTGTTAAAATCTATGTTAGCATTCAATCTGACTTTATTAATCTGGTTTTGAAGGTTAGTGATGGTAAGTATTAAAGCATCTTTCTCTCTTTGCTTATTTACCAGCATAGAGTTATCTTTAGGAGACAACTCCATTTCTTTTATTACTTTTCTCAAAGCATTACGTTTTTGGGTTAAAGATATTGACCTGGTCTGAGATTCAACGAGATCCTTTAGAATCTGTTGTTTTAACGGATTTTGACCAATACTCCTCATTTGAATGCTTTCTTCAACACCATCTGAAATAAGTTTCTTAATGTTTGCTATGTTAGTACGTAGACTTATAACTTTTGGATGATTCTCCCCATAGGTAGTTAAAGCTCTAGCTAAATCAACTTCAAGATTCATCAGTTTAATTTTAAGTGGTTCACTATAAGTTGTTTCAGTAATATAGGTTGAATCTTCCTCTTTAAGCTTGGAGTTCAAAACTTTTATGTTTGCATTCTCAGCTTCTAACTCTACTTCTACAGTTGTTAAATTATGTTTGAAAGCATTTAAACGCTTTAAGTTTTCATGCAAATTATCACCGTAGTTTTTAAAATCTATATTAGCATAAAGAGCTTTTACTGCTGTGTTTAAGGAATCAAGCTCGTGATTTTTGTCTCTTAGTTGATGCTCAAGATAATCTATGGTTTTGTTAATGTTACGCTTGTTGGCTTCCGTATCATAATCTCTAAGTGCACGATAGAAATTATTAGCAACGTCCGTAGCTATAACTGGATTAGGATTAGTTGAGGTGATTGAAATGATGTTTTCTTCATTTTTTGAGCTAGTACAGTTAATCATCAACTTAGCTTCTTGGGGAGATATAGTATTATTCATGTATGCAGAGACTCTTTTACAGACATCTCTAGTCTTTAGTATTTCCATCCAAGTAGCAACATCCATTTTCCCTTTTATGAATGGCTTATTATTAATTACTTCCAGCTCCATTGAATCATCATGGATGAATATTTTAGTTCTAGTTCTAAATAAAGGAACTTTTCTAATGTGTAAAACATATGCCCCAATAATACACAAAAGAGTAATGATTAGAATTAACCATTTGTTTCGGTATCCAACTTCAAGATATTCTAGTAGCGAAGGTTCGCTTTCCTCATTGTGATTAGAGATAAATCCTGTTGGATTATGCTTTAATGATTTTAGATCATCTTGAGTTTCTGTTTTCACTCTTGGATTATCGATATTCCCATCACCTTGGTTTGCTGATTTAGGAATTTCTTTAACAAGTTTAGTGTCGGAATCAGCCTGATTATCTTCTAACTCAGGAAGTATAACTTCAGTTGATTCATTCTCGCTTTTCTTACTTCTAATATTTGAAATAGAGAGTCTTTTCTTAGGCATTATCATTCTCTTCCATGGTAAGATAAATCATTAAAAACCATTTCCATAACTTCTCCTGATATGAGGCTTTCTTTTTCAGCAGAGGCTACATCCATTGCAATTTTGCATGCTCTGTTAATTTCTCTTGGAATTCCTGAAGTTTTTTTATAAACTAAAGATAGGGCACTATCACTAAAAATCTTTTTTTGAGATCCGGATACTTTAAGCCTGTAATCAATATATGCATTAGTATCTTCCTCATTCATATTGTTTAGATGAAATCTTATACCAATTCTTTGATCAACTTGTGGAAGTTTTTTCACATTTCTCAATATAGCCGGTTGTCCAATAAGCATTAGCTTTACAGGACAGAAATAATTATAGTTAATGTTAGTTAAATCTTTTAGTAAATCCAAGTCTTTAGGAGTAATCTTCTGAGCTTCATCTAAAAATATGTAAATTAATCCTTTAGTGTATAATAACTCGTCTTCAATATATCTTTCAAGTTTCTTAAACAAATAGTATCTCTTAGTTGGTAAATTTATTGGATCTATATCCATGATTTGAGAGAGTATTTCTGTAATAATCTCATTAAAAGTGAACAAGGATGAGTTAATGTTTACAATAACATTATGTGGGTTTTGTTTCTTAAGTTCAGAAATCAAAACCATTTTTGTAATGGTTTTTCCGGTTCCTATTTCTCCACTAAGCAGTCCAATGTTCATGCTTCTTGAGTTAATTACATACTTCAGTCTTTCAAGTGCTTCATAATGATCTATACTTTTATAGAAAAACTTAGGATCATTGTTATCTTCAAAAGGTGGTTCTTTGATATCCCAAAAACTATAATAATCTATCAATATCCCTCCTATCTTTTCTGACTGATTTTAATCTCAACGCGTCTGTTTCTATTTCGATTCTCTTCTGTATCATTTGGTACTAGAGGTTTGAATTCTCCATACCCCATAATCTGTAGTTGATCTGCAGTAAAGTAGCCATTTCTAATAAAAAACTTCACAATGCTCAAAGCTCTTGCTGTAGAAAGCTCCCAGTTTGAAGCATATTTATTATTGGCAATAGGAACATTGTCTGTGTGTCCTTCTATACGAATTTGCCAGCTATCATCGTCTTTAACGATCTTCTTTATATCCATAGCAATTTTAATAAGTGTATCTTGAGACAACCATCTAAGGTTTGCCTCACCAGATTCAAAGAGGATATTCCCCGGTATTGATATTACCTTTTCGCTAATATCACCTTCATACATCTCAGTTTCTGCTATGGATTCTGATTGGATATTGTTATTAAGTTTCTTCTTTTGTATCTCGGCAATAGCCTTCCACCCTGTTTCTGTATCTCCTATGACAAAATAGAAAACGAAGAAAATGAGTAGTAAAGTCATCATATCAGCATAAGGAACTAAAGCTGAATAAAATCCTGAGAAATCATTGTCTGGAGTATTTATGAGGCTATCCTCGATATCAGACAAAACTTGATTAACTTTATTGTTGTCTTTATTATGCATAAATTTTAGTCAACTCAGTCTTAATTATCTCCGAGTTGCGTTTTTCAATAATTCCTGAGATACCTTGAATAATGATTTCTCTGTTGATATAGTCATATTCTGCTCCTGAAGATATCTTACCTGCTATTGGTCTAAAAATTATCACAGATAGAATTAATCCATATAGAGTTGTAACGAGAGCAAGACTCATAGCTCTAGGGACAACAGAAGGATCACTCATATTGCCAAGCATAGCTATTAGTCCAATTACTGTACCAATCATACCAAACATTGGTGACAGATTTCCAGCAACTCCGAATATCTTAGCTGAACGAATTCTTCTTCTAAGTATTGATCTACTTTCAGACTCAAGAAAATCAGTAATTTTGTCTTTGGGAAGATTATCAGCTAACATTGTAATAGTTGTTTTAAGAAATGGGATATTTTGCACTTCTTCATAGCTTTGAATTTCCATAAAACTTAATGAACGAGAATCCTTACTCACTCCAATCATTATCTCGACCATATCGTCATGCGGTATGGGCGGTGTAAAATAAACTACTTTCAACGATTCTATTGCATCTTTAAGGCTAGAAAACGAGTAAGTTGCCAAAAGAGCTGAAACAGTTCCCCCTAATGTTACCATCAAAGCTATTGGATCAAAGTATTCTACTAAACTACCTTTTGCATTAATGGCAAAAACAATAATCACTATACTTAAAACTATACCTAATAGTGTACTTATTTTCATAAAAAACCTTTTAGAAATTTAGAATATTACGAATTTTTCTCAATGAGTGATTCAATATAACTCTCTTTTCTCCTTCCGAAAGCTTACCTAGAGATTCTATGTCCTCTTTAAAAATCATTGTTGCTCTTTCCGAAAGTTGAGAGAAGAATTTGTTCTTTATTCTTGTATTCACACAGGCTAAGAATTTAACTAACTCTAGATGAGTAAATTCAAGAGAAATCTGTTCAATTTGAATATTAGACAGCAATAAGACATCATCCAATAAGAATATCTTTTTCGCAATCTCTTTAGCCTTATCTTTATCAAGATTATTTATGGATTCATATAGAATGTTAGAACTCTCATAATCCGAACTGTTTATTATTTTTGCGAGTAGACCTACACCCTCTAACTGAATTGCTTCTTTCTCCATAATTTCCAGATACTTATTATATAAATTAACAACTAGGATTTTAAGGTCTAGCTTCAGCTTTGATTGATTTTCTAACATTGCATTTATTACTTGTTCTTTATTCTCTTTTAGATTCTGGAAAACAGCTCCTGCTTTTTCTGGAGAGATTTGAGAAACAATAAATGCTATATCCTCGGGATTCTCTTCTCTTAAAACTTCTAACAAGTTAGCATCCGAAAGATCTTCTAAGAAATCGAATCTCGTTGGCATCAAATCTTCTTCTTCATCTTGAAGAACTTTTACTTTTATAGGTTCAAGAGGAATTCTGGGATGAGTTTGTTCAGAAGTACTATTATTAATTATCTCCGGTGTTTTTGATTTATTTAGAACTTCAAGGTTAGTGATTTTGATTTTTCTCATTGACTTGGCAATTATTCTCATACCGCTACGTATATTATTCAGCATTAAAATCATAACTGCAATTAAGGTGAGAAAAAAGTAAGTCTGTAACCTGTTATTCTTTGAACGGATATACTTGGTTAGATTAGATTCAGGGGTTATCTGCAATATATCCCCTTTATTCTCATCTATTGTAATAATATTATGTATTTCTTGATTGAGAAATTCGATTACTTCTTTGGAAGTATCTAATGGAACTTTAATACTAATTTTCTTTCTTAATATTTCAGTTGGTACTACATCTTCAAGATCATTCTCAACTATTCTATTATCTGTTTTACCTACCGGTAAACCGGGTAGGCTCATATTGGGATCGAACTTGAAATCTGAAGTGTTAGTCTCAAATAGATTATATCTTAAATCAAGATCAACTCCAACAATAACTTTTTCAGTAAATGGTTTCACTAGGTCTTCAATGCGTTTTGCAAGTTCAGTTTCAGCTTTTAACTCTGCTAAAGAGCTTGTTGTTTCTGAATATAACTCAACGACACAACAGAGCACAGAGATAATCAACAAGTAAATAACAGTTTTCCTTATCATCCAATCCTCCCAAGATAATTGGATTAAATTCAATTCTCTTTTATGTGGCAAGTAAAAAATTAATATTTTTTTTGTTTGACTTTATGCATTCCAGGACTTATTAAAGTCGTTTTTAAGGAGTTATCATGAGCACAAAAAAAGTTTACGCACTTATATTTATCGTATTCATAGCTTTACTTGATTTGGATTCATTTGTAAATTATGACTTATCACAATGGAATGGTAACCATTGCGTATCTGGAGACACAGCCTTTGATTTCTTTTCTTACGATATTTGTAGTGGTGATATTAATGGTGATGGAATAAGCGACTTGATATGCTCTGCTCCTTTTTCTGATTTTCAAGGAAGGAATTCAGCCGGTGCTGTTTACATTTTTTTTGGTAATGAATCAATTCCTAATTACGAATACATTAATCTATCAATCTCAAATGCAGATGTAACTATAGTCGGAGCAGAAAACAACGATCAATTGGGAAAATCAATAGATTCCGGCCTCATTGATTCGGATATATATTCAGACCTGGTTATTGGAGCACCTTATGCAGGCACTGATATACTGGACCAAACTGGAAAAGTCTATGTTATAAAGGGAAGTAATCAACTTCCTTCACTTATTGATTTGGCTGAATACGAAACTCAAACTTTTATCGGCTCTTCTCAAAATGACTTAATTGGCTCAAGTCTAATACTAACAGATATAAATAATGACTCACAATCCGAAATAATTATTGGTGCTCCGACTGCTGATAGTAATGTAGCAAATAATTGCGGAAAGACTTATATTCTGTGGAGCAATTCCACTTATCCTCAACAAAGTACTATTAATGAGTTGGATAACATAACTGTATTTCTAGGTTTAAACTCTAATGACAATTCCTCATTTTCTTTTTCTAGCGGTAATATAAACAATGATTTATTTAATGATCTTTTAGTATCTGCTCCGGGTTATGATAATGGTATATACAATAATAGTGGTGCTATATATGTTGTTTATGGTAGAACCAGTATGCCATACCAAGAGATATCACTTGGTAATTCCAATTATGTTAATCTAACGATAAAGGCACGAGAGCAGAATTCCCGTTTTGGGAATTCAATGGCTTGTGGAGATTATAACCATGATAACAACGATGATTTAGTAATCACGGATTTTTCTACAGATCTGGAACGGGGTAGAATCTATCTGTTGTTTGGTAGTAACTCTCTACCCTCAAGTATTGAATTGAATCAGAATAATGCCAATATGGTTATAACGGCAGAAGAAACTGATGATAATTTTGGAAGTACTTTGTTAATTAAAGACTTATCAGGAGACCAAATTCAAGATTTAATAATCGGAACTTCTGGGGCAACAACAATAAATGGTATTGGAAGTGGTAAAGTTGATATTCTTTATGGTCAAGACAATCCTCCTATAAACATTAACATAGAAGATAGTAATCCTGATATGAGGATAATTGGAAACTCTGTAGATGATAGGCTTGGTTCTGATTTTGTAGTTCATGACTTTAATAATGATGACAAGATGGACATCACTATTGCTGCACCTCAAGGATATAATAACTTTGGAAGTGCCACAACAATACTTGGAGGGATTCCCTACTTTAGCAATCCAACTCCATCAAATGGAGCTAGTGATGTAGATATTGCTCAGCCAGTATCATTTTCATTAACAGATGATGAAGAGATAGATATCAACTCAATAAGAGTAGTCATTGCAGGAACAATCTATGACATAAACTCTCCTAATCTCACTTACTCAGGAGCTCTAAATAGTTATAGAATTGCTATAAATCCTGAAGAATTCTTTGGTTACAATCAAGTTATTGATGTCTCTGTTGTAGCGAATGATAATGATGGCTTCACAATTCCTACAACAGCTTATCGTTTTTTTACTCGTCAGGATACGGATCCTCCTTATACTAGTACATGGAATCCGGCTCCGGGAGATACTGACGTAAGTGTAGATACAAATATATCATTCCATATTTTAGATTTAGGTGAAGGAGTAGATTTATCTACTATCAAAGTCAATATTGATGGGAATATTTATACTCAGGATGATTCTGAATTTTCTTATTATGGAACTCCTAACGATTACTTTATCGAAATCAATCCCTCAGCAAACTTCGCTTATGAACAAACGGTAAATGTTTTAATTAGTGCTTCTGATTTTGCTGAAAGTCCGAATGCTATGAGTACTTTTGCTTACTCTTTTCAATGTTTAGAGGATATTTCATCTCCAGTTATTTTGTATATTGATCCAACCTATGAGGAAGTAATTGCAAGAAATCATCCCGTCACCATAGAGATTGTCGATTATGAATCAGGCTTGAATATAGATTCCCTAATCCTAGAGCTTGATAACAATTCAATTATCAATGAAACTGAGATAATACCTATTCAGAGTGATAAAGGAATAAGATTATCATGGAATCCAATGCCAGATAATATATTTGAGATTGGAGAACATTTAATACACTTTTATATTGAAGACAGGTCTGCATTAAAAAATTCAATCGATACTCTTTCCGTATTTACTGTAGAAGCTGATCTGGAACCTCCTTATACTATGAATCATCATCCGGAGAAGTTCAGTATGGACAATCCTGAAAACACATCATTTAGTGTAGATATTATTGATACTCTTTCAGGAATTGATTTAGAAACCGTCTCTATTAGAATTAATGGAGTAGAGATTATTGGATTGAACTCAACAAAGGTAGATGAAATCACAAATGGATATAGAATCTCTCATACTCCTGAGAACTATTATAGCAATATTGTCACAGTACAAATTAATGCATCAGATTATAATATACCTGCAAATGTTATGAATATGGAAGAATACACTTTTACCTGTATTCAAGATTTGGGAACACCATACATTTCTTCAACATCACCGGCAGACCAAGAGTTAAACGTATTGCCTAATACAGATATTACCTTATCTTTGAAAGACGAGTTAACCGGTGTCAATCCTAAATCCGTTAGATTATATATAAATGAAAATGATATTACCGAGTACATAATAGTTAATGAAACCATAGAGCAAGTCGATGTTCTATACACATCAAGTGTCAATTTTGATTTCAACCAATGGGTTACAGTAAGAGTTATTTGTGAAGACTTGGCTTCTGTTCCCAATTCTATGGATACTTCATACTCTTTTAGAGTAATACCTGATATTGAACCACCGTTTCTTAGCAACTTACATCCGGAGAATAATGATATTGGAGTTCCGGCAACAGAGAATGTGTCATTTGAGATTCATGATTCAGGATTAGGTGTGGATATTAATTCTTTAGTTATTCATGAGAATAACGTTGAGATTATACCTGTAACAGAGCAAATAGAAAATGAAAGTAATTATAGGATTACATGGAATCATGAGCCGTATGAATATGGTGAAACTGTCACAATAGTTGTTTCTGTTTCCGACCTTGCTCCGATACCTAATTCACTCTCTAATTATAATTTTAGTTTTGTAGTTGCAGATGATGATATGATTCCACCGTATTTTGAAAGCTTTAATCCTGCTCAACAAAGCATTGGAATACCTATTGATACTTCTATATCTTTCAGAATCATGGATACAGAAACAGGAGTAAATCCAAACTCCATCCTATTTAATATCAATAATCAACAGATTGAGGATTATCTGATTGAGGAAGTTATAGAAAATGAAGCAACAGGTTACTCCATTCTCTACACACCGGAATCAAAATTCAATTATAATCAGACAGTCAATATTCAGATTTATGCTATAGACAACTCTTCAAATCATAATGAAGCTAGCATTAATTACCACTTTACTACAATCAATGATATTGATCCTCCTTATCTTGTAATGTCTAATCCTGCCGAAGGAGAGTTTGGATATCCTTTCTCTCTTATATATCTCCACTTTTACGATGACCTTTCCGGTGTTAATCCAAACAACATTTCCTTCAACATCAATAGTACACCGATTTTTGATTTTTATACAGAGTTATCAGACAATGGGTGTAAAATACGCTATATTACAGATGATTTGAATGGGGCTGAAACCGTTGAAGTCTCATATTCTATTGCTGATAATATAGGTAATCTTCTTGAAGATAAGTATAGTTTTAACTTAATAGAGGATGAGTTTGAACCATATTTTATACTTAAATATCCTGAAAGCGAAATTAAGATTAATGAGTCTTTAGAAATAGCTATCCTAGATAAAGGAACTGGAATAGACTCAACCTCGATTAGTCTTAAAATTAACAACCGAGACATAAACAGTTTTAATCTTGATAATTCTACTTATAATTCAAATCCTGATTCTTTAGGCTATCTGTTAACTTATATAATTGATAACTATTACTATGAGGGACAACAATTAAGTATTGATATTGCGGCCCATGATAAATCAAAGCCTGAACCATTAGGAGCTGAGGCTCAGTTCTCGATAAACATTTTTAAAAATACTGATATTGATAGAGTAACAGTAATACCGGATATAATAACTCCTAATTGGGATGGTTACAACGATCAGGCTCGCATAATAATCCCGGTTGATTCTCAGAATGATAAGGTTGATTGTATAGTTTTTAATCGTAGTGGTAAGAAGGTTAAGAAGTTATCCTGTAGCACATACAATTATATAAATCCTGAAACTAATCAGACTTATAACTGCAAATCAGCAGTTTGGGAAGGAGTAAATCAAAGTGGGAAATTAGTTTCTCCGGGAATCTATCTGTGTCAGGTAAAAGTTAATGGCAAAGTTCATCTAAACACAATAACGGTTGCAAAGTAGGGAGGAAGTGATGAAAAGAATAGTAATAATAATTTCTGCTTTGTTTATCATTTCTAACCTAATAGCTTATACTTTTGAGAAAGCCGGAATAAGAAATTTTTCTATGGGAAAAACAGGAATCTCTCAATCCTATGATGGTTCTGCTTCTGTCTATAATCCTGCTTTACTGGCTCATTTGAGTGACTTCTCGCTATTAACAGATAATAGAGCATATCTTTATGGTATCGAAAACGACAATTTGGATTACAATGCTGTTATTCTAACAATCCCTATTGGCAATCAATTCAGTACGGCATTCAGTTCATCTATTTTCCAATCGGATTTATATAACGAAATCCATGTAGGCCTTCATGCTGGTTCGTATCTATTTGGTGACAAACTGAAAGCTGGTTTTGGACTTAATCTATATAACATCGACTACGGAACAAATGAATATACAGCTAATGATCCTTTCTTTGTGAACAATGACACAAGTAAATCCGCTATTGATATGGACTTCGGGGTAGCATATCTGGTCTCAACCGGTTTTCAAATGGGATTTGTTAGTAGGAATATATTTCAAACAAAGTTAGCAATAGAGGCAGATGATGCCCTGCCAAGAGAGTTTGGATTAGGTGCAACGTATAACATTATTCCTCAATGGTTAATAGCCTCTGATGTAACGTACAACAGCTACAAGGAAAAAGACTTCAATGATTTTACGTATTCATTAGGCACAGAATATAGACTTACTGAAAATCTAGCTTTTAGAAGTGGTGTAAATAACAATGAAATGAGTTTTGGATTAGGTCTATTAGTTCTACGGAAAGAGTATATTCAGAAGTATAGAAATCCGTTAAACAATAGAGAAATGATAAATACCAAATCAATAGACCTTTCTCTTGATTACGGCTTTAGTTACCCCCTCTTTTCTGATTTAGAGATTCCATATGGCAATCACTTCATTGGACTTGAAGTTAAACTCGGTAATTCAACAACAGAGGAATATAAACTTGCATCTCATATACCTCCAAGAGTTCAAAGAGAAATTATCAGAGAACCTATGAAGGTTGTTGAGTCAATGCAACCGGTTTCAATGGACACTCTTTATATTGAAGTTGAGAAGATTATCAAAGATACTATTTATGTCGTAGACACACTTAAAGTGTTTACAGGCATTTCAACGGATGAGTATTTAAGAAAATCAAAAGAGCTTGATGCAGTTCGGCTTGAGCTAAAGGATTACAAGGACTTAAATGAAGCTTTGATTCATATAACTAAAGCAACTAAATACTACTATCAAAGCAAGCTTGAAGAAGCTGTTCTAGAGTGCAAGGCAGCAATCCGTTTAGCACCCAATATGGCTCTAGCCTATATCAAGTTAGGTTCCATATACTACAGAATGGGAGATAGTAAAAAAGCCTACGATAATTGGAAAATAGCAAAGGCTATTGATCCTAACAATCCTGAATTGAAAGCAGTTTTTAAAGAGTAAAAATAACCTAATTGACTTGTAGCTATTTTTTAGGGTCAAGTTGCTCTATTAATAATGCTTTGATTACTTTTTCATTGTCTTCGTCATACACAGATATGTTGTTATAGTGAATTCTTACTCTCATGCCTACCGGATTAGGTATTCCACCAAAATATATGTGTCCGGTATAATAATAGTTTTCATCATCTCTAAAAACAGTATTATCGTCAGTAGTCATGTAAACAACATATTCATCATTAGTCTCGAGCCTATACTCTGCATGTCCTGTCTCGAAGTCTTTCTTTGTTTCTTCTGCAACTACTGCTTCAGTAACATTATCATATTCAGCCAAACCAAGTTCTGATTCCCTAAGTCTCACAAAGGATTTCAGCTCATAGCTTTCTAAAGGATAGTTATTTCCGAATAGTTCACCAAATCTATTGTAGTAGTATTCCTCGTAAAATGCACCAATTTTGTTGTTTGCTTTTTGGAGTGCTTCAAATCTTTTTGAAAACAGTTTTACTCTTTTCTGACTTAAGAGATGTTCGAAATTATCATTAGGAATATTTTTCTCCAATTCTGGATTCTTGTAAATCTCATCAAGTTGAAAGAATATTTCATCTTCAAGCATAGTATAGTCAATCTTATCTATGTCTTCAGTACAGCCTGATAACATTAAATACAATACTGTTATAATCATTAACAAACGTTTCATTTTTCCTCCGGAACGAGTTTCAATTTCTATTGTAAACTACTAGTTCTTTTGTCAAAGTCTTTTCTTAACAGCTAAGTAGCAAAATCAAGCATCACCTCGTTAAAATGCTAACGATTTGTAGAAAAAGCTTGATTACTAAAAACTTAATCAGAAAAGATGAACATGAAAAGGTTTATTTATGGTTTTATGTGACTAGCAAAACTAATCGGAGGTATAATGTTCAAGAAAATGTGGTTTTGGATAGTGTTTACACTTATTTCAATCTCATCTCTTTTTTTTATTGTTAACTATTTCCCTAAAGTAATGTCATTTATTAATATTGATATTACGATGAACAGAGAAGAGGCATTCGAAAAGACGAAAGAGTTATCTGTAAAATACGACTGGGGATTAGATGATTTCAGGCAAGTTGCTATGTTCGGAGGTTCTAGCGGTCAAACTTATATTGAGTTAGAAGGAGGGGGTAAGGAAGCCTTTAATGAGCTGTTAAAAAGTGACTTCTACTCTTATTATATATGGAAGGTAAGAAGTTATAAACCGGGAGAGATACTCGAATCCGATACTTATTTCAAACCAACAGGAGAACCTTATGGTTTTGACATAAAGCTTCCTGAAGATCTTGAACTACCGAATCTAACCTCTGAGGAAGCTTTAGAGCTAGCAAAAACAAGAGCTGAAACTGACTGGGGGATTGATTTCACACCATATAAACTAAATGATACTAAATTAGTTACTACTCCTAAAGGTAGAAAAGATTACACTTTCATTTTCGAAAGAACAGACAAGAAAATAGCAAAAGCTAAGTTCCGAATAAATCTATCTGTTAGAGGCAATAAGTTTACCGGATTATACCATTCGCTTAAGACGCCTGAAGCTTTCCAAAGAAGATATTCCGAGATGCGCTCTGCTAATAACACAATTGCCGGAGTTGGTTCTGTGCTTATGATAATTTTATACGGAGCACTGGGAATAGTTGTAGGGGCTTTTTTTCTTATTAAAATCAAATGGTTACTCTGGAAGAGAGCTTTATTTTGGGGTATACTTGTTGCTCTGCTAGAGTTTATTGCATCTTTTAATGACTTATCCCTTTCCTGGTTATGGTATCAAACATCATCATCTGTCAATGAGCATATTTTCGGTTATGTTTCATCTTCACTTGTCAATTTTTTCTCAAATACGATTATACTTTCTGCGTCTTTTATGGTTGCTGAAGGTTTCACAAGGAAAGCTTTTGGTAAACATACTCAGTTATGGAAGAGCTGGAGCCCCGGGGTAGCTAACTCAAAGAAGTTGCTAGGCAATACAATAGGTGGTTATCTATGGGTACCCATTTCTTTAACATATATACTTGTTTTTTATATGATTACTACCAAGTACTTTGGTTGGTGGAATTCTTCATCTCTTAGTGTAGATCCAAACACATTAGCAACATCATTTCCTTGGTTGGGATCTATTGCAAGGGCATTACATGCCGGATTTTGGGAAGAATGTCTATTTAGAGCAATTCCGATTGCCGGTGCTGTCTTAATAGGTAGAAAACTTGGCAAAGAGAAGCTTTTCTTTTGGATAGGAATGATAGTACAAGTCATAATTTTCGGTATGGGACACGCTAATTACGCTGCTCAACCATCTTATGCAAGAGTAATTGAGCTAATTCTCCCGTCACTTGTTTTTGCAGTAGCTTATGTTAGATTCGGTCTTATAACAGGTGTGATGATTCATTTTGTATTTGATGCTGTTTTAATGGGGCTTCCTATCTGGATGGTTGAATCAAATGAGATGATTGGTAATAAAGTACTATTTGTACTTGTAATGCTTTTCCCGATTCTAATTCTTGTCTACAGAAGAGTAAGGGAGAGAAAGTGCCAAGACGATTTATCAGGATCTTACAATGAAGACTGGCAACCGGAGATAAAAAAAGTATCTACCATAAGTAAATCTGTAGTCCGGAATGATAATTCAAAACAACTTGGAAAGATAATCCCAATTCTTGGTATAGTAGGATTGATTCTGGCATTGTTATTCTTCAGGGTTAACTACAATGCGTCCAAACTTGAAATTACGAATGAAGAGGCAATTGCTAAAGCAACTGAATTCATTGAATCATTAGGTGTAGAAGATCTTGATCAGTACGAGGTAATGACGGAAGCTCAAAATGGGCATAAAATTGTTGTTAGTCAGATTTGGCATTTTCTTGGTGAAGAAAACTTTAACAATCTCTCTGACAATTTTGTAAAATGTAATGCTATTGCTGTTCGTTTTGCAAAATTCCAAGGAGACCTACAAGAAAGAGCAGAAGAATTCTCGGTTACCTACACTAAAGATGGAATGCTACAAAACTATAGGCATGATTTTCATGAAGAGAGTGAAGGAGTAAACTTAACGGAACCTGAAGCTACTGTACTAGCAAAAGAACAATTGGAGAAGATTCATCAGATTGACTTCAATGACTTAACTCTTGTAAAAGCTATTCCTTCTCTTAGAGATAATAGAACAGACTGGTATTTTACGTACAAAGATACTGTGAATTATAGCTTAGGGGATAACTATATAAACTATGGAATCGGGTTTGCAGGAGATGAGCTAAGCACTATTTACAAGGGAATTAAGCTTCCCGAAAAAGAGTCTTTAAGGTTTTGGAATAGCTATAGAACTAGAGAAGCAATCTTCAGCATCCTTGACATTGTCACAATGCTACCGTACTTAGGAGCATTAATTGTTATCATCATTGCCTGGACCAAGAAGCTGTTGAATATGAAAGTATTTTTTATACTGCTCATTCTCATATTAATTATATTTTTCATTGGTTTTGGATTGGAATACAGTAATATGAAAATGGGTTATTCAACTTCACAACCCCTTGGTAACCAAAATGTAATGAGCATTCTCGTAACAATCCTAATAACTGTTGTCGTCGGTTTCTTTGTTAGTATCGTTATGGCTTACTATGCTAAGGATAAAAATGTTTCCGGTACATTATTAAACAGTATCAGTATAGGTTTCATTGCAATAGGATTCTATCTGCTTGTAATGGAACTATTACCTAAGATTACTGCCTCTATTCCTGATTCATCGGTAATGGTAAATAGTGTACCAATTATTGGAGCGATAATAGATTCATTAAAGATGTTTGTGCGTTCATTAACACTCATTATGCCGGTTTTTATTGTTATCGACAAAATTACGGATGGCTTTAAGAAAAGAAATATTCTAATGTTTATAATGTTGCTTCTTTTGACAGCATCACTATCAATGAAATCGACTTTCTTGTACCTAGATTCCACACAAATCATAACTTGGCTTGTTGTAACAGTTGTTATGACAGTTATTGTTCATATATTTGTTAAGAAACTAGTCGCTACAAATAGATTATCTTTAATCTGGATAGCTGGACTTTATGTTACATTTAAAGTACTGAAAATGTCTATGAGTGATAGTTTTGTTGGTGCAAAAATGTATTTCTTACTAGGTGCTATCGCTGTAATCTTGGCAACTTTTGGATTGAGCAAATTAATAGATAAAAGCAAGTAATAGTTGATTACATATTGTTAACCTTAAATAAAAAACCGTTCCTAATTTAGGAGCGGTTTTACTTTATAGTGAGTAAACATCATTAACTTCTACATCATGGATTCAGACTAACCCGAAATCTAGAATAACGGATTTCAATATTTATCTCTCCACTCCCTCGTCACTCTCATGACCAACGAACGCATAATATTTACATAATCCCCACTTAACACTTACTCAACACTTACTCAACACCCACTTGAGAAGTGAAAATTTAGTAAGATGAAAGTGACCTATTAATATTAATTATTTGTTTGTTAGTCATGAGAGAATCACGAGACAAAAACGGAAGAATTCTTTTGCAAGTCACCCTTAAAAGTATCCACCCTAGGACAGTCAAAACTTTACCTAAAAAATACTACTGGGATTACATAATATAATATCATCAACTTAACTAAAAAAGATTGCCATTTAAATGTGAGTCATTTATTGAGTAGTTATGGTGGAAAAAACTAAGATAAAGCACATAAACGTTAGAGCGTTACAGATAACTATTGGAGTTTTATTACTCCTTTTCGGATTTGGATTAAACAATTCCATAAAAAACTCTGAAGCTGATTTACTTCAGAGAATGAGACATCATAACATACCGGACTCATCAAAAGTGATTATTGCTACAATCGACAACAGCAGTCTGGATTATGTAAGAAAAAACACCGGATATTCGTATCCATGGCCTAGAGATTTCTATGCTCACATAGTTGATTATCTTACTACTGAAGGAAGCAAAGCTATTCTATTTGATATTCTATTCCATGATAGAAGCAGAGAATCTTCGGAAGCTGTCGGAGGTGAATATGACAGTATTCTCGCAAATTCCATACGCAAACATGGTAATGTATATATTGCAACTCAGTTATCAAAAGAGGAGAAAGAAACAGAAGCACCTCTAGATCAATACAGCAAGATTGAAAGTAATCTAAACAACTATCCTGAATTCTATAGTGTGAACATGCCGACAGATACTCTTTATAATGCAGTTACAGGTACGGTAGCAATCAATGTTCAAAGTGATGAGGACGGAATCTTGCGTAAAATACCTGTGTATAACGTTTTAAAAAGTGGTGGGCAAAGTTACATGATACCATCTTATCCGATAAAGTTAGTAGAGAATCAGATTGGAGTAGACCAAATCATGGCAATTCCCCTAACGGACGGATTGTATCATCTTAATTGGTACAATGAAGAGTTTATTTACTGTCCTATAAAAGCTGTTTTACAAAGTTCAATTGCTATGAAATATGGAGGAGAGGCAACAATCCCCTCCGGTTATTTTAAAGATGCTATTGTAATGATTGGTGCAACAGCAGACGGTTTAAATAATATCAAACATACACCTGTAGGTTCTCAGAGACCTGGAATTGAGGCTTGGGCAACGTTATATACTAACCTAATCACTAATGACCACGTGAGATTTCTGTCTCCATTTCTGACAGTAATTTTAACGTCTTTATTCCTCTTTGCTCTTGTCTTTATAACTAATCGTGAAGGTTTTGTTAAGACTTTATTCATAAGCATAAGTATTACTCTTTTGACTATAGCTATTTTTTATCTAATATGGATTAAGCTTTGTCTTGTTATGCCTATTATGCTAGTTATTTTCACCTACCTTTGCTATACTCTCAGCTACATATTTCTCTCTTTTGCTAAAGAGTACAACGAAAGACTTAGAATCAGGAACATGTTCAGTCGATATATAAGTAAAGAGATTCTGAAAGAGCTTGAGAAGAATCCTAACCTTATTGATTTAGGGGGAGAAGAAGTAGAAGCTGCGGTAATGTTTAGTGATATATATGATTTCACTAGTATTGCAGAGAAAACCAATCCTAAGAAATTGGTGGAGAATTTAAACGCATATTTCACTGTTATGAGTGAGTTTATTACAGGTAATAAGGGTTTGCTGGAAGCATATCTTGGTGATGGGATTCTGGCAGTTTTTGGAATTCCGGTTCAGCCTAGTAATTCTTCCGAATATGTCCTTAATGCTTGCAAGATGGCATTGGAACATAACAAATACAATAAAAGGATTATTGAAAAGAAAGATATAAACCCGGTTGAGGAACTACATCTCAACACTAGAATCGGTATCGCTACAGGAAGTGTGATAGCAGGTAACATAGGTTCTCCAACTAGAATGGATTATACCGTAATTGGTGATCCTGTTAATGTTGCCTCTCGACTCGAAAGTATTAATAAATACTATAAGACCAATATCATAATCTGTGAAAATGTACATAGACTAGCTACAAATGATTTTATTTGTCGTAAGCTAGATAGAATCAGGTTAAAGGGTAAGTCAAAAGCTGTCACAATCTATGAACTTATTGACAATAAAAGTATTGATTTTCAAGATGAATATAAATGGATAAAAGATTACGAAGAAGCTCTTAAACTGTATTTCAACAGTGAGTTTCATAAAGCTTCATATATTTTTAAAAGGCTTAGCAATTCTATCAATGATAAACCTTCAAGAATTATGTTGAATAGATGTGAGAGCTTAATTAACAGCCCTCCCGGGGAGTGGGACGGTATTTATACCATGGAGGTTAAATGAAGAAGTTAAATATATCATTACTATTATTAATTTTAACTCTATCATTATTTGCTTATAAAGCAACTATTGAAAGAGCAGGGGTTATCCTAAGAGATGGTCCCGGTTCTTATTATCAGGCAATCAAGGAATTACAGGATGGTTCTTCGATTGATGTGATAGCTACTGAAGATAATTGGTTAAAAATTACAAGCTTAGGACTTGAAGGCTTTATTGCTGATAATGCGTTAGTTCCCATGACTGAAATGAGCAGCTCGATAAGTCAATTAGCAGAAGCTAAAACGGACATGATAACATCTCCGGCATCTGAATCTGTTGGAATCAAAGGTTTAGCCAATAGTTTCAGTAAGATGTACAATACCGATATTCATGAAATAGACTACCTAGCGGGTTTTAACATAGACCCGAAAGAGTATAAGAAATTCTGCAAGAAAACCTATAAAGGAATCAATCTCAAGCGTATTAGAAAAAGCGTAACTATTCCTCCACGTAATTGCTCAGTAACATTCAGTAAAACAGAAGAGGGATTCGGATTAGCAGTTGCAGGACACTTAGCCGGAATGGGATTAAACAAAAACTATGCTGTAAATGAATATATAAACTTTGTTGGTAATAGTATTGTTGATGCTTCCGATATTCCTAATCAAAGAGTTAGATTCTTTATCT
Organism: Cloacimonadales bacterium (SeqCode); assembly: GCA_963667035.1. Taxonomy (GTDB): domain Bacteria; phylum Cloacimonadota; class Cloacimonadia; order Cloacimonadales; family JAFGVF01; genus Zophobacter. Next base: position 2,784,853 of record OY762964.1, on the reverse strand, counting down.
TGAGTAGCAGTAAACTCGGAGCTTGGTCATGTCCGGGAGGATATGTGTTCATTACTGAGGGACTACTATCTCTTCTAAGTAATGAAGCAGAGTTAGCATGTGTACTTGCTCATGAAGTCGCCCACATATCAAGAAAGCACGGTATGTCACATTATGAAATGGAAGAATCAAATAATTCTGCTCAAGATGCCTTTAGCAGATTAGATATGGAAATGGAAAGTAACTTTGGAGTTAATGACGATTCTGATAGGATTGAAAAAGAACTTACTGCTGATACTCAAAAATACTTCAATCTACTTGTTGATGGTATGCTGGATGAATTTGAGATAGAAGCTGATTATCTTGGCGCAATATTTACTGTAAGAGCAGGTTATAGCCCTGACGGATACAAATCAATGCTATTAAAAATACAGGCTCAGATTAACGATGCATCTAATAAACATTTTAGTAAAGGTAACATTTCACAAAGAAGATTAGGTGCAATTGACAGATCTATATCCAAGATATCTCCTCCAGCGAACCTACTGTATCACAGTAGAAGATACGAAGAAATGATGATGCAATTGAATTGATAAGTTAATCCAGAAAAATCTTTAAGGTCTTCGGTGAATTCCGATGACCTTTTTTCTTTGTAATTGAAGTATCTATTCTTCAGCAACCGGTAAGAAATTGATTATGTAATCCTCTTTCAAGAAGTTGAATTTAGCATCAGCTGTTGATTTACTGACTATAAATTTATATGAATAATAGGGTCTTAGTTTTTGAGTAGGCATGAACACTGCTTTATGACTATCTTTACCAAGATTGGTTAACTTAATCTCTCTACCCGATTCAACTTCAACAAGTTTACAAACCAAATATGATTTAGGAATTATCTCAGAGAAAGTAATCTCAATCTCAGGATTCAATGTCTTGATTGTACGACCATCTTGTGGAATAGTCTCTACTACTATGGGAGCAAGTGTGTCAGGTTTAACTATTCCTTGAACTTCTACCGCCATCCTTTCTCTTATATTACCCTTAAGGTCCTCCATGTTCTCAATGATAACCTTATAAGTAAGTGTATCTACTGACTCTGTAATCAGGTTAACATTACTGCCATCTATATCAAAATACGTATAGGGAACTTCTGTGCTATCCTCAACAGCTATTATTGAAATACTCTCAAAACGCTTAAGCTCTTCACTCATGTTTAAACTAAGTTGGTTATCATATTTAAATCTCCCACTTCTTAGTTTTGGCAGAGTTGAATCAGCAACAGCCATTTCAAGTTTAACGGATCTCATTTTTTGAGTAAATGGTCCTTCAAAGTATGGATCCTTACCAAAATCATACTTATCGTTGTCATTTATATCGGAATATGCTCTCAAAAAATAATCAGAGGGATTGAGATTGGATACCTCGAATCTATCTCTTGTAAGTTTCTTAGAGAAAATATAGAGTGAATCTGCAGTAAGAACAGTGAGATATGTATTGTGTCCTTTTTCAACATCATCTTCATATTCAATTACTCCCCGTATCTTGTATTTATTTAGAATACCTTTACTATAGATTAAAGTCTGATTCTCCAACATATTATTATTACGAATGTCTTTAAGACTTTTGTTTATCGTAAGAAAATAATTGGTGTCTTCCAGTGTATCGGGATTAAAAGTAATGCTTACTACAGATTTGGATGTCTTAATTCTTAAGTCTTCAACTGCAGGATAGAAATAGATACTTCTCTCTACACTAGCCTTATCAAGATTCTTATTGAATACTAACTCTATTTCACCGTTGCTTATATTCTCTTTCTCCTCAGGATATACCGAAACTATTTCAGGTTTTACAGTATCCTCAGGACCTCCTGTAAGGGTATCCTTGCTTCCACAAGCAAAGATAAAAAGAAGTGTCGTTGAAACAAATAGAGCTTTAAAGAATCTCATTAGATATTAGTCCTGTTTTTAAAAGCATTGGCAAGGGTGATATTGTTGGCATACTCGAGATTGGTTCCGAAAGGTAATCCTGTCGAAAGTCTTGATATCTTTAATCCTCTGTCCTCAAGCTGCTCAGCAAGAAAACTGATAGTTGTTTCCCCTTCAACTGAAGGGCTGAGAGCAAGGATAACTTCTTGTACAGGATATTCACTAAGAAAATCCAGTAAAAGATTATAATTAATCTCATCAGGCCCAATCCCGTGCATTGGAGAAAGCAGATGTCCAAGTACAAAGTACCTACCTTTAAAAGAGTGTAACTCCTCAAAGATAAAGACATCTTGCGTATTCTCAACAACACATAGAATATGATTATCTCTACCACTATCTAGACATACAGGACAAGGATCTTCCTCTGATAACATGTTGCAAATTGAGCAAGATCTAATTGAACTCACAGCGTCAACGATAGACTCAGAAAGCTCAATGGAGTTAGCTCTATTCTGTGTAATGAGATGCATAGCAAGTCTTGATGCAGTCTTTTTACCTATACCCGGTAAAGTAGATAGATTTTCTTCCAGTTTTTTAAATTTAGGACTGAGCATTCAGTTTAAAATAGACCTGGAATTTTCATTCCGCCTGTAAGGCTACTCATACTTTCTTCGCTATTCTTACCAATCTTCTCAAGTGCTTCTTTAAAAGCGGCAATAATAAGGTCTTCAAGCATCTCAACGTCATCAGAATCTACTACTTCCGGATCAATCTTAAGTGATTTAATCTCATAACGTCCATTCATTTCTACTTTAACCATTCCGCCACCTGCTTGTGTTTCAACAACCTGGTTAGCTAGATCTTCTTGAGCCTTTAACAAATCCTGTTGCATTTTCTGAGCTTTACGCATCAGATCTTTCATATTTGGTCCACCTTGGAACATTGAAAACTCCTTAAGATTTTTGATACAAATTAAAAGTCAGCTCTCAAATAGTCAAATATTTTAGAGAGGTAAGCCTTTTAATAGATATAATTACTAATTGCTAACAAAAAACAAAGCCCGATTTATCTTAATCGGGCGATGAGCTTATTGGTGAGTAGTTTTGGGTAACTACTTCATTAGGAGCATTCTTTTTGCTTGAGACATTGTCGGTGTAATTAGCCTATAGAAATACACACCTGTAGCAACGGATTTTCCATTACTATCATTTCCGTCCCAAACAACATGATGGGAGCCTACACTTAGTTCTTCAGATATAAGTCTATTTATCGATTGCCCTCTCATATTGAAGATTTCTAGTGTAGCTCTTTCTCTCTTTTTTAATGTAAAAGAGATAGTTGTCTCAGGATTGAATGGATTAGGGTAGTTGTTTAAATCAGTTTTGATAACTTGATTTACATTATCAGCATTTGGAGTATAGAGTCCCTGTAAAGACACAACTTGCGTTTTTGTGTCAGAACCAAACTCGTTACTAACTTCCACTCTAAGAACAAACTCGTCATTATCATCCCATTCCTGCATAGTGATTGGACCAACTATTGCATTGTCTTCCGTTGAAGAACCTGTGAAGTGAAATGGTCCTCCTGAACAAATCATTTCATCGGTAGCATGGTTGTATACATTGATAGTGCAGTCTTGAGCTCTTATTACATCTTTCAAACTCGGACTTTGTGCATCAACATCAACAAGCAAGTTAAGGGATTCGTAATATCCGTCTTGATTACTATCTATTTCATCAGCTATGTAGGAGTTAAACATTACCGGAGAAACATATGCATCAGGAGCAACATAGTTTCTGGTAAGGTTTATATTATCAATATAAGCTCCCTCGTATGTGTTAGACAAATCGCTTGTAAATACAAAAGCAATCCAAACGTTATTCTTTCCTGTTACGTTACCAATCTCGTAAACATCTGTTAAATCAAAAGATTTTGACTCCCAACCATTACTTTGACCGTCATAGCGATAACCCCAATATGATGAACCATTAATAGATGCGTAGACTTTAAAGTAATCGTAATCAGACTCGGTATGATACCAAACGTTGTAGTTTAACTCGGCATCAGCACAGTCTGCAAGGCTAAAAGGACCGTAAACCATCCATGTTTCCATGTTATTCTGATAACCATTCTCAATAGAGTCCTCTCCACCATCGCAACAGTGACCACTCCAATTCCCTTCATAAGCCATATCATTGTTGTCAGACCAATATGCATCAACATCTGTCTTAGAGTAACAATTCCATTGATTTGGCCAGACTCCTTCGAAGGATTCTTCTTTTATTAAAATCCAGTTTTTAGCTTGTTTTAACGGTGATGAGTTAGGAACTTTCCCAACTTCAGTTGTATTACTAATTTGTTTTAACTTAGATTGATCAAAGTAACTTCCACTATTGGAAGCTTTCCCTGAATTTAATAGTCCCTTTATAGGTGCTGAAGAAAGCAAACCTATAAGCATCAAAAATGTAACAACAAATAACAGTCTCTTCATCAATTCTCCATAAACATATTTTCGAAATCTATTATCTATTATTACCATTTTGTGTTCCACATGATTAGATATTCATAAGATAATGCTAAAACATTGTTATACAGCCGAATACGGGTTGGATTTATTTCCAATTATGAGATTTCAACAAAACGTATTTGCGAAGTTGATACTAATTTTGAGAATAAAATTGCGTTTTCGCAAAGAATTAACTTGAAATAGATGACTATTAGTTCTTTTTTGGTCTTAGCTTATTGAGGAGATACAAATGTATAATTTTACAAAACTGGACAAGCATCTACAGAATCTGTCTAAACTTGATAGAATAATCATTATTGTAGATGAAGTGTCTAAAATGGGACTTAATGAACGTAAGAAAGCATCAAACTATATAGATATAGCCATTGGGTATTATAACGAATATCTTAACTACGAATCCAATCCTAAGGAAGAAATAAAGGATGCCATTGCTAAATGCTATTGTAGTAAGATTCAAATCATGATGCATGATGTTAAACAAATTGATTTTGATGCACTTAATGATTACCGTTCTTTTGTTAACAGAAATGGGAAAAAAATGACCCAAGCTTACATGGAGTACTTGTTAACTGTACTATACACTTCCATTGGACAGAATAGCAATGCAGCTCAGGCAGGTCTGAGAGCAATAGAGCACATTGAAGAAAATGACTTACCTGATAGTATGAAATTCCTTTATTCTAACCTAGGTCTTGCTTTAGAGAGGTCAAATCAATTTGAAGAAGCAGAAAGATTTTTGTTAATGGGATTATCTATTAACAATAAAGTTGATTTGGTTGTAGAAGGTAAGCTCCTACTGCACCTTGGAAATTTATACAGTAAACAGGGCAAAATAGATAAAGCTCTTGATTGCTACTTCCAATCAAAAGAGTTTACAATCAAACCTGATTATTCAGGACTAATAGTTGTAAATATGAATATTGGGAAAATGTATTCAGAGATTGGGAATAGAGAAAAAGCTGTTAAATTCCTACAAGAAAATGCTAGTTTGAAAGAATGGAAACAACTTGATAAATTCGGTATTAGCTGTTTTGTAACATCATTATCTACTTTGATAATTTATGCCTTATACGATAGAGATGATTCTACAATGGATAAATATCTCAAAATCTTAAAATTAGTTAGTACTCATCAAAAAAATCCCTATATCACTTCATTGTATTTAAAGCGAAGAGCAAACTACTTGCAGTTGACAGGCAATCAGGAGGGAGCTGAAAAATCATATCTCGAAGCTTTGAATCATATAAGAGAACATGGAACTAAAGAACAGATCATAGCTCTAACAGATGAAGTTGCAGATTTCTTCATGAGTCTGGAGAAGATAGATATTGCCGAAGAGATTCTCTTACATAACATAGAGTTGTTTAAAGATGATACTTCATATTTCTATATTACTAAGACATACAGTTTTTATTATAAGATTCTTAAAAGCCAAGAGAGGTATAAAGAAGCCTTAGATATTGCTGAAAAGATTAGAGAGCTTGAATCAATTATCCAAAAATCCGAATTAGAGAAAAAAGTCAAAACACTAGAGCAAGAAATTGCTAATGATAAACGAAAACTTGTTGAAAGGGACCGCAGAATATCTTCAATAAATAGAAAACTAGAGAGTAGTACAGAATCAGGATTTATAGGTGTTAGCCGAAAAATAAAAGCTGTACTGAGTAAAGTTGAAATGGCTGCACAACATTCTGATATAAATGTTTTGATTCTAGGCGAGAGCGGAACCGGTAAGCAAATCATTGCTGATATGATTCATAAAAACAGCAAAAGAAAAGATGGCACTTTATGTGAGGTTAATTGTTCTGCGATCCCGGAAGGTATGGCTGAAAGTGAGTTTTTCGGATATAAAAAAGGTGCTTTTACCGGAGCGGTAAAAGATAATCCGGGATTTCTTAAAGAAGCTGATTCAGGTACACTTTTCTTAGATGAAATCGGAGATATGCCTGTTTCTCTTCAAGCAAAGCTTCTAAAAGTTCTTGAGAATAAGAATTTTACTCCTCTTGGTTCTAACAAACCTGAGACAACAGACTTCAGAGTAATATGTGCAACACACCGTAACCTTGAAGAGTTAATTAGTTCAGGTGATTTCAGATTAGATTTCTACAACAGAATTAATACATTTATCATAGAAATTCCACCTTTACGTGAACGTCATTCAGATATTGCAGTAATTGCAGAATACTATCTGGATAAGTATTGCACTAGAATGGGTATTATTAAACCTGACATATCGGAAGAAGCTATGGAGATGATCAAGTCATATTCGTATCCGGGAAATGTAAGAGAATTAAGAAACATAATTGAAAGAGCTACTTTATTCCTAAGAAATGGATTGAATCTTCTAAATGCACTTTCAAACTCAGGATTAAAGTCAGACAATGAATATGCTAAAGTACAAATAAATGAATCAGCATTGATTTCAACTGATAAACTAAACTTGGAGGATTTGGAGTTGATGGCAATAAAGAAAGCTCTTGAGCTTTCTGGGAATAAGAAGAGTAAAGCCGCAGCAATGCTTGGAATAACGCCTAGTGCAATGACTAGAAGATTGCAGAAATTCAACTTATAAAAATCAGTTTACAATTATCAGTTTCGTTAAATTGTAGATTTGAGGAGAGATTATGAAAAGAAATATATTTATAGCAATTGTAATCCTTGTATTAGTTATAGTAAACGGTTGTTCAGTATTTTCAACAGGGAACAAAGCCAGCTATAAAGCTCTTGAATCAAATTTATCATTATGGGATAATTTCAATATGCAAGGTATTGTTGAAATTCATTATAAAGCTTTTAGCTTTAGAAAGAATTTCGTTATGCATAAGGACGGTAACCGATTTAACTTTAAAGTCCTTAATTCCGGATTAATGGGTTTGAACCCAAAGCCTCTGGTCTCAATTAGTTATGATGACTCACTAACTGTTGATGCTAGTGGTTTTGCCGGTGCAGACAGTTTAATCCCATCTAATATGCTTCTGGATGATATACAATATGATCTCTCACTTTCGAAATATTTGCTTCCTCACTCGGAAGAAATATTTATGAACAGATCAGTTAACAAACTTGGTTTGGACTTTGCCTTTAACGATAAAATGCAATTGGCTTCAATTAGTAATACTGATGAAAACAAAGTCCTATTTGAATATAAACTTAATGGAGAGCCTCAAAAGATTACTCTTGTAATTGATAATACAGAGTTTTTGGTAATAGATATAGATAATTATAAAAAGAGATAAAGGTAAGAAATATGATTAGTCGTTATACTCTCAAGGAAATGGGTGATATTTGGAGTCAACAAAACCGTTATCAATGTTGGCTTGATGTTGAAATAGCTGCTTGTAAAGCAATGAATAAGCTTGGTATAATTCCGGATGAAGACCTTAAAAATATAGTTGCGAAAGCAGATTTTGATGCTCAACGTGTTGATGAGATTGAACTCGTTACAAAACACGATATTATTGCTTTCTTAACGAATGTTGCTGAATATGTTGGACCATCTTCTCGTTGGATTCATTATGGAATGACTTCTTCTGATGTACTGGATACGGCCTCAGCTTTACAAATGAAACAAGCTGCTGAGTTAATTCTCCAAGAGATGAAAGAGTTCAGTGTGGTCTTAAAAGATAAAGCTAAACAGTATAAAGATACACTTTGCATTGGTAGATCACATGGGATACATGCAGAACCTACATCATTCGGTTTAAAGTTTGCCCTATGGTATGATGAGATGAATAGAAACATCAAAAGGATGGAAGCAGCTTTAAATACTGTAAGTGTCGGACAGATATCAGGAGCTGTTGGTAACTACGCTCATTTATCTCCTCAAATCGAAGAATTGGCATGTGGTTTCTTAGGTCTTAAACCTGTTAATATTGCTACTCAAGTAATTCAAAGAGATAGACATGCAGAATATATGAACGTTATTGCTTTGACAGGTGCAACAATTGAGAAGGTTGCTATTGAGATTAGGCATTTACAACGAACTGAAGTCTTAGAGGCCGAAGAGAACTTCTCTAAAGGTCAGAAAGGATCTTCCGCAATGCCCCACAAAAAGAATCCTATTGTTAGTGAACAGATGAGCGGACTTGCCAGATTATTGAGAACTAATGCATTGGCTGCTTGCGAGAATAATGCTCTTTGGCATGAAAGAGATATTAGTCACAGTTCCGTTGAAAGAATTATTCTTCCTGACTCTAGCATTCTTATGCATTATATGCTTAAGAAGATGACGCGTCTTATTGATAATCTGACTGTATATCCTGAAAATATTGAACGAAATCTTGAACTAACGAATGGGTTAGTATTCTCTCAAGTTATTCTACTACATCTAGCAAATAAAGGAATATCAAGAGAACAGGCTTATGCAATGGTGCAGAAAAATGCATTGACATGCTGGCAGACTAAACAGCCATTCAAAGAGCTCATTCTTGCTGATGAAGATATTTGCAACATATTGGAAAGAAATGAAATTGATGAGATTTTTTCTTATGAACGCTACTTGAAAAATGTCGATTTTATCATGAAAAGATGCGGGATAATTTAATTATTAAAGGCAGTTGGTTAATCCAACTGCCTTTTTCTATAACTTAACTGTAAAACTTATCGGAGTGTACTTAATATTATCAATTGAATCTACTTGCATTACTCCATGAACTGCATTTGTCAGAAAAACAGATTCAAAATCTCCAATCTCTTTCATTGAAATGTTTGCTTCAGTAACTTGAAAACCTTCGATTTCACCTTTCTCAAGAATGGTTCTTCTTGCAGTACCTGCTAATATTTCGTTTGTTACCGGAGGAGTGTAGATATGTCTGTTTCTAACAAAGAAAACATTTGCAAAACAAGTTTCCAATACATTTCCCTCACAATCATGAAACAGCATTTCATCAAATCCATTTTCCATTGCAACTTGCTTATAATACATTGGTAACATGTAGTTAGTCGTTTTATATTTATTAAGAACACTACAATGTCTCGGTTCGCTACATGAAACCAGCTTGAATCTCTTCTTCTGGGGACTAAAATTATCGGCAGTTACTATCACCTTCGTAGTTCTATCTTCAGATTTTTGTAAGATGATTCTAATTCGTAACAAGTTTACTTTATTGTATTCCAATAGTTTTCTCATTATCATTCGATAGTCTATTTCAGGGAATAGTAGATTAAACTTTTTACAAGCATTTCTCAATCTTTCAAGATGATAATAGAATGGTATTCTGCAACTATTTGAATAAAGTAAAGTAGTAAAGACACCATAACCATGCAAGAATCCGCTATTGTTGAGGTTATATCCAGCATTCTCGGGACTAGCATACATGCCGTCTATGAACCAGATCATTTGTCCTCCTTCTCACTTGCAATAAAGTGAGTTACTTTTTGAATAATCTCATCGTATTCAGATTCAGGAACAGAATCAATAGTTACCGCTCCTCCACTATTAAAAAATAGCTTTCTGTTATTTGTTGTCAAACTTTCTGTGATAATACCTGTTCTTATTACAATACTAGATTGTAGAAATGCTTTATTGACGATGAAAATGGAACCCGTGTATAGATTTCGTTGGCTCACTTCCAACTCTTCAATAATCTCCATAGAGCGAATCTTTGGGCATCCGGTTATTGAACCTCCCGGAAAAGCTCCTTTAACAATATCTATATAGCTTGAATCTGTATCAAGTAGTCCTTTTATAATTGCAACAAGATGCCATACATTCTCATACTTTTCAAGCCTATGGGGATTTACAACATCTACGGATCCTACTCTGCAACTCTTCGAAAGGTCATTTCTAAGAAGATCAACTATCATATGCAACTCTGCTTTATCTTTTTCTGAGTTGATCAGGTTTTCTTTAGATTGTTTATCCTTTAATTTATCGGCATACCTAGGAGCAGTACCCTTAATTGGTCTTGTTTCAACTCTATCCCCTTCACATTTAATAAATTGTTCCGGAGAAAGAGATAGAATTTGGTAATCACTATAATTCATAAAAGCAGAAAAAGGTGCAGGATTCCTATGATATAAATCTAAAAAGTACTGGAGAGAGTTACCTTCAAAATCTGCTTCAAACTGTTGTGATAAATTAACTTCGTACACTTCTCCGGAGTAAATATAATCTCTTACCCTATTTACTTTATCACAGTATTCTTCTTTACTGAAATTTGCTCTGAGATTAGTGATGTTATAATGGTTATCGTTACATTGTTGAATACCATGTATAGGAGATAAGTTGTATTCAAAATCTATTTTCCAAGATCGCTTACTGTCGTGGTCAAAGTAATAGAAGTTAGAGAATAAGGTATAAATTGCATCAGGCAAGGAGTAGCTATTCTTATTAAGTTTTGGAAGCGATTCTAAAGTGTGCCTTAACTCATAGCTCCAAAATCCACAAACACCACATTTGTTAGCTGGATATTCATATTTATCGAATTTTAAGTCTGTAATAAGTTTCGACAACTCGTCCCAAGGTCTAAATTCAATACTTTTCTCATAGCTCTGTGTTTTCAGACAGCTTCTGCCCGGAGATAGCTCAATAATTGCTACTGGAGTACATCCTATCAGAGAAAACTCGGATAAATCTTTCTCTCCTTTGCCGGTATATAATATTGATGGGACTGATGTAATTTGATTCTTATAGTAATCAATAGGCTCGCAATATGCAATAGGAACTATGTTAACCGAAAGTATCTTCATCACAACTGCTCCAGAAAATTCCTAACTATTATGGCACCATTATCCGAGAGAAATGACTCGGGATGAAACTGTACTGCAAAGACTTTATTATCCTTATCCTCAATTGCCATAGGAATATTATCTTTAGTGATACTTATAACTGAAAAGCAAGTAGGAATATCTGAGCACTGTAAAGAATGATATCTTCCAACATAGAATGATGTAGGTAGTTTATCAAATAAAATGCTATTCTTTGAAACAACGTCTATCTTACATCGTTTACCGTGTACAGGATATGGAGCGGGAACCGTTTTGCCACCTTTATACTCATTCAGGCATTGCATTCCTAAACACTCTCCAAGAATAGGGATTTTTCCATAGCACTCATGTATTATTCCCATTGTATAAGGTGTTGTTTCAGGTCTTCCAGGTCCGGGTGAAATAACTACAGCTTCATACTTATATAAGTTATATCTATCAATTGAATCATTTCGAATCACGTCAACAATTCCATCATACTCTTCTTGGACCAAGTGTAAAAGATTATAAGTGAAAGAATCGTAGTTGTCTACCAGAAGTATTTTATTCATGATAAAAAGGAAGGGAAGCGATTGCTTCCCTTGTAATTTCTATTTAATTAATTTAGGCATATACTCGATAATGCTCAGGTTATAACCTTTACTAGAACTAACAATCTTTCCTTTCTTATTAACAAGGAATATGCATGGATAATCAGCAGCTTGGAAATCTTCGTGAATAATCTTCTTAGCTTCTATTATCTTGACACCTTCTTTTTCATAAAGATCCAGATCTTTGTTATCTCTATACTCGGTAGCAATTATTATATTAGCTTTTTTCTTAAAGAAATTATTCTTTCTGTTGAACAGTTGTTCAACCATTCTCTCCTGTGGTTCAGTACCTAGTTTGCCTCTTACAAAAACAAGAGTGTATCTATCATTAGAGTCAGAATCCTTGATTAGCTTCTTCAGCTCTTTCTTAGTTTTCTTACTCCAAGCAGCACTCAAGTCAAAAAGAGGATTAGGAGTATTCAGTTCCAACACATAATCATTTATGTCATCAGTAACGCTTTTCACTCGTACATCCGCATCACCATTCTCATTCCTAATAAAGCTTACCAGATAGTAAGGAATATCGGGATTAGATTTAAACCATTTAATACTAGCTTTATTACCATCCGGTGTGCTATCAAAGTAACAATTATCAATGTCTCCGTTTTCACGCATTGATGCCAGTAAGAAGTTTTTATATGGGTCTGCTTTAACTTGAGAACCATCTTGTATGATTTCCAGAGTTATTTCCATCTCAATTGGAGTAGTGCTTTCTTCTTCGTCTTCATCAACATTTATTTTTATTTGATTCCATTTTTCACCATCGTAATATTCCATAAATCCTTTCCATGAAAGAGGAATACCTGCTAATCGATAAACCGAATCATACAGAACGGTTTTATGATAACCGTTTATATTGCGTTTATTGAGTATTTGCACAGGATTTAAAGAACCTGAGAAGTAGCTCATTGAAGTTGAATCGTCTATCACAATAACTTTATTAAGCCAATCGGTTACATTTTGATAAGTAGTTTCAATGTCGTCTGCAAGTATAGGCTTAAGCATTTCATAAAGCTCACCTTCCCATCCATTTTCAGGAACTATTTTACTACCGAAGCAAGGCTGTACCACATGTCTTCTCCATATAGAATCTGACACAGCGGATTCAAAAGCTATTTTACGCTCGGAAAAAGCGTTAACCGTTTCTATGATTGAAGTAGTATCAGGCATCTCGGCTAAGTCCTTTGAATTCCATAACGTAATCATTGCTGTCAGCACATTTTGTTTTACGTCACCGTCCTCTTCGGACTTAATCTTATCATACACATATAGAAATGCAGATGCATTATCACAAATATCACTACTGTTTTCTATATACTTGTCCCGACGTAGATTATATTTCTCAATATCTTCACCCTCTTCAGGTAAAGGATAATACTTTATAAAGCTATCGGTTTTACCGTTCTCAAGATAACGTTTTTGACGTCTTAAGTTTGCTAATTCTCTTCTTTCTTGAAGTCTTTTTATCATGGCTTCATCTTTCTTAAAATTACGCTCTTTATGACCTGCTAAAGGGAAATAGTTAACAAATGATTCATCCAGATAATAGTTGTTCTTCATTGTTATAACTAACTCACTTTCACCTTTTACAGTTGAGACAAGTCCTGTTCCGAATAATGAATCTTTTCTGGCTGTTACCCATACAGTAGTTCTGCCTAATTCAACTTCAACCTTACCTTGTTCATCAGAATCATCCTGATAGAAACTAAACAATCCGCCAAATGTCGTCGCATAAAGACTAATAGTAGCATCATCAACAGGATTACCCGATTCATCATGTAAAGTAATTGTTACCTTTGAAGTTTGACCGTAATTTGAAGTTATGTTAAGCTTTGTTGCATGTTCATTAATACTAATAGTTTGTTCATGCTCAAGATCACCAAAGCATCTTGATGTTACTATTGGAGCTCTTAAAGCCGTGTCCGTAACCCAGTTTGTTTGTCCATATTCAAGAGGATAACCTTCTTCCGTAACTCTCCAGCCATCTTCTGTCCATACTTCAACCCAGGCATGGTTGCTATCTGTGAAACTCCAATATGGAGCTGATACGGATCTTACCGGTATACCTACAGATCGTGCAGCAGCCATAAAGAGAATCATCATCTCTTCACATCTGCCCCAACTCCATTTTATACATGATAATGGTGGCATATCTCTGCCGCTTGTTTGTTTAAAATAGATTCCTTCATTATACCACAAATCTACTTCTAAAATAGCTTCTCTGATTGTTTCGCAATCTTTTATTCTGGGATATAATGTCTCATAAAATTGCTTTCTCCACTGTTCAAAGGGTTCTTGGCTTATACGTGGAGGTAACACATAATGCAAAAATAGTTCTTCCGATACATTTTCGTTAAATGGCAAATCCTTAGCAAGTATAGCATATTCCAGATTTTCATCAAGAAATCCGGGAGTAATAGCGGCTAAATCTCCGTCAGAACTATTCTCTAACAAGAAATCACAATACTTTTCCTTATCACCGGAAAGACTGTTTGCGTATTCAATAAGCTCTAATGCATTCTTTCCTGAGTATTGTTCAATACGTTTAATAGTATCTGAGGAAACTGCATTCAGCGACATAAGAAAGATTGTTAAAACAATCAATAAAGAAGTTTTTTTCATCATAAATCTCCAGTATCAAAGATAATCACATATTGATATTTCGGTTATTTTTGGCAATGTTTAAAAGCTTTGAATTAATTCCAAATCAATTATCTGTTAGAATTTTTACTAACTTATTCACAATATTATACTAAGAATACTAATTAGAATGCCATGAATACTTCTTTTACAATTTTAGATTGACAGATTATTTCATATCTGCATAAATATTCACATTATTCAGGGAGACTGATAATAAGAAGAATAATCATGGGGAGTTTTGATACGTCTACTTTGAAAATACTGATCGTCGAAGACAATAAAATCAATATGAAGCTTACTAAAAGCTATCTAAATGAATATGCAGCGTTCATTGATTGGGCTAAGAATGGTCTTGAAGGCTGTGAGAAATATCAACAAGATAAGTATGATATTATTTTCATGGACTTGCAAATGCCTATTATGGACGGCATTATGGCAACCATAAAGATTCGTGAATTGGAGAAAGAATTGAATGTCTATACTCCTATTATTGCCCTTACAGCTCAAGCAGAGAAATACGACCAAGATAAATGTTTTGACGTAGGTATGGATTATTATCTAACCAAACCATTTTACAAAGAACAATTGTTTAAAGCTATTTCAGAGGTTTTAGCAGATTTTAAAGCTCGCTAACTCTTTTTAATATTTACTATCTCACCGGATGGAATAACTCCTATCTCAGTGATATAACCTGTTATATATTGTGCAGGTGTGACATCGAAAGCGGGATTAGCCGTCTTTGCATTATCAAAGGTCAGCTTTGCATTTCCTACTTCAATAAGTTCTTTTCCATCTCTCTCTTCGATTGGAATATCCTTTCCGCTTTCTAATGATAAATCAAATGTTGTTAAGGGAGCGGCTATATAGAAGGGAATTCCGTTTTCCTTTGCAAGAACGGCTTTGGTATAAGTTCCGATTTTATTCGCAGCATCACCGTTTAAAGCAATCCTATCGGCTCCTGTTATTACCATTGATATTTTACCTTTCTGCATGAAATAACCTGCAGCATTATCAGCGATTAGATTATAATCTATACCTTCCTGACTTAATTCAAAAGCAGTTAATCTGGCACCCTGTAATCTTGGTCTTGTCTCATCAACATAGACAAAGATATTCTTATCTTCATAAAAAGCTTGCCTAATAGGAGCTAAAGCAGTACCATAATCAACTGTCGCCAATGCTCCGGCATTACAATGAGTTAATATTCTTTCTCCGTCTTTTATAAGATAATTGCCAAACATACCTATCTTTCTGCATGCTGCAACGCTACTGTCAGCAATATGATTAGACGTTAAGTTTAGTATCTCCATTGCTGTATCATAGTCAGAAATTTCTTTGACAGAGTCCATTGCTATGTCCATACAGTTTTTTAAATCTATAGCGGTAGGTCTAGTTGCCAATAAGGAGTTATAGGCCTTTTGCAGTTCAATTTTCCAATTGCTTTTATCAATATTATTGAGTGCTATAAGTAGACCAAATGCTCCGGTTGCTCCTATTGCAGGTGCACCGCGAACTTGCATTGTACTAATGGCATGCAAAACTTCTTCAATCTTCTCTAACTCCAGAAATTCTACTTCAAAAGGAAGTTTATTCTGATTAATAATTACCAACTTATTGTCTTTGCAATAAACTGTTCTGGTTTCTATTCCGTTTATCTTCATAAAACCTATAAAAAGAAAGACTGCTGAGCTAGTCAACAGTCTTTTAAAATCAAGTGTTTTATTTATTGCATGATTGTCTCAGCATCTTCCTTATCGTCTGAGAACTCAAAGCTATCTATAACAGAATAACTATTCTCTTTGTCTGTAACTCTAGGCCACATAATTCTTAAGGCACTCAATTTATCGTCTGCAAAGTTGAAAAGACTAAGAATTTCTTTTACTTGTCCACAGTCAAACCAACCATTTTTAGCACCCATTTTAACTATGCGTAACTGATCATCGGCAAAACTCTCATTAGCAATTTTCTTTTTCCAACTGTTAAAATCGATTCTATTCATCGGTACGTGCCTATCTTCAACCGGTTCTGGTCTGGGAGTTACAGTTTCATTAACGTCACCAGTGACATTAACATTTATGCTTACATTTGCATCTGAAGCTTGAGGAGAATCTGTAACTTTAGCATTGATAGTGATTGCTCCATCATCCGGTAACATAGCAAGTTTTTCATATATGTCGTTGATTATGTTTTGGGCTTTTCTCTGATCAAACTTGTTTAGTTTTGAGTGTATTCTTTCAAGGCTTTCGAGTTCTTTCACAATCTCTGAAATTAATGATTCAACCGAGACGGTTTTTGATGAGATACTGGTGCCGGAAGCATCATCAGTGACAGTCATTGAAATTGAACCACCGGGTGTGTTTATTGAGAATCCTTCTGCAAGTAATAATCCAACAGATACTAGTATCATAATAATTATGATTTTTTTCATACTTTTACCTCTTTCAAATAGTTGAGCCAAGCTATTATCGCTTTCAAATTCTTGGCAAGTTTTTTCAGGTAGTTAACAATTATACTATTCTGAAGAGTTAATCCAATAACTATCATAAGCATTACATTTTTTACTCACACAGCTCTTAAAACTATGCTCTTGCTTTTCTTTTTACTCCCATTGGGAGTATTACATGGGAGGTAACCCTCCAATCTCCAGATTCTCTCATGACAAATAACCACATCCAACTTACGAGACTCTTGCATAACCCTTGCATAAATCTTGCATAACTATGCAAGAACGATGCGAGTTTTTTGTGACATGCATGCCTCGATTTTGTGCTTGTTAATCACGGGCAAAACGGGAGATAATAACGTGAAGGTTTCATGGCAAACTCCATCAAAGCATAATCATCCCACTGTTTTTCCACTGTACCCGCACTATGAACCCGGTGAATCAGTGGGTTGACAATGCATTCACACTGCAGACACAGTGCGAACGCAGTGCGTTGATTAACCGAGCAAAAAGAGGTTGTACTGTCCTGGATAGGTTACCCTAAAAAGGAACAGGAGAAATGATGAGTAAATAGAACATTGAAGCATGATCCGGGAATGATATTGAAATTCCCAAACAAGAAAGTTGCTTTACAAGCAACAGAAGAAGCAATAGATATATATAATAACAAAAGATATCATTCTTCACTTGACTACAACACTCCGGAAAGTGTATATGCTTCGTAGTTAATCAATTTAGAAAAGATAGAATTATTTCAATCAAATGAAGTAAACTGAGTAACTAAAACTATGGTAAACTTATTCAGGACACTACAGAATGAATAGAGAAGTTTACCGAGAAATTAGACTAAGCAGTTTCGCTACTGCAGATTTATATATTGACAACATAAATCTTGAACCGTAAAATTAATCAGTACATATTAATACCAATAGTTTTTATAATAAATCCCATAATCAAAGGAGTAACAAGTAATGGATGGATTTCTTTATACAGCCATGAACTATATCAAGCATCAGAGACCGCTAGTTGAGCATCCCAATAGCTTGTTGGTTCTGTCAATTATTCTAATAACAGGAATAGTCTTCTCATGGGTGGCGAAGAAAATTAAGGTACCAACCGAAATTGCTTTGATTCTTGGTGGAATAGCTATTGGTAAATACATTTTAAACATCTTTTCCGAAGAATACTTTGAAGCAATTAATCCCATAACTAACTTTGCAATTGGACTGTTTGGTCTTATTATAGGTAGTCATTTGGATTATAATAGATTACACAATGCCGGTAAACGAATCTTCTGGATTACTTTTTCCGATATATTCATTGTAAGCGGCTTGACTTTTACCGTAATGCACTGGATATTGAAACAACCGGTCGAAATCTCTTTAATTGTGTCTGTGATAATAAGTGCAACGTCTCCTGAATCGATCATCCATGAGGTTAGAAAAGAAAGAGCTAAAGGCATTCTAACGAAGACTGTGTTATCAAGTATAGCTCTTAACAATGTTGTCATTATAACTATCTTTTATTTCGCCTATAGTTATATTGTTAGTCACTTGAATCAGGAAACAGATTTACTTCACCAATTGATAAAACCGGTGCTGATGATACTTGAATCCGTCTTAATAGGAGGAGTGACCGGATATCTTCTTATAAAGCTTAATAAAAGAAAGATTAAACCTTCCTCTTTTACAGGAATGGTACTTATTGCTATTCTCATAACTGTTGGAATTTCTGAGACATTCCACTTTTCAAGTATTCTTTCAACACTGATATTAGGTGTTATACTCACTAATAAATCACGTTATAAGAATGAGATTTTTAATGCTTTATCAGAGATAGAAAAAGAGATTTTCTATGTGTTCTTTGTTATTGCAGGTGTGCATTTTGATATTGAAATATTTAAAATTACCGGACTAATAGGAATTGTAGTAATCTTGGTAAGGCTGATAGGTAAATTTACCGGAGCTAGATTAGGGGCTGTAATTGCCGGATCGGCTAATACAATTAAGAATAACATCGGATATGCTCTTTTTCCCATGGCTGCTTTGTCTCTAGGTCTTGTTACACTCACTCAAAATGAACCGTCGTTCCATCAATATGCTAAGGAGATTAACTCAATAACTCTTACTGCAATCATAGTATTTGATTTCTTAGGACCTTTATGTACTTCATGGATACTTAAGAAAACAGGTGAAGTTAATAAAGACCGATTAAGACTTCTAGATTTCCTGCAAGAAGAGTACATTATGCTTGATCTTGAGAATATGAATAAGTGGGAGACATTGGATAAGTTAACCGAATTGATGCATAAAACTCACCATATAAGATCTATTTCCCTCCAGAAACTTAAAGAGGGAGTTAAGAAAAGAGAGAGTGAAATGTCTACCGGTATAGGTAATAACATTGCTATTCCTCATGCAATTATTGAGGGAGGCCCCACAATTCAGGGCGTTATCGGTGTCTCTCGAAAAGGAATTGATTTCGAATCATTGGACGATAAACCCGTTCATATCATCATTCTAATTGCAACTCCTCAGAAGCATTATAAATACCATCTTAAAGCCTTGGCTACAATATCAAGGATATTTGGACACAATCAACAGATTAAAAACCAGATTATAGAATCCAAGAGTGCCGAAGAAGTCTTTGAAATTCTTCAGAATGAAGAAATTGATCAGATGAATCCATTCTTTGAAGATATGTAATCCAATACTTTCCGGTTACTGATATTAACCTATTAAGGATATTATAAACAAATAAAAGAATATCTCCTCACTAAATTGTTTGACATGAAAGAACAATTTGCTTATTTCAAACACATAAATTATAAAATAGAAACAGGAGGACGTTATGTCTAAAAAAGTACTTGTTGCGACAGAAAAGCCTTTCTCAAAAGACACGGTAGTTGCTATTGAGAAAGAATGCCAAGAAGCAGGTTATGAGCTTGTATTGTTAGAGAAATATGAAGACAATGCCCAGTTTTTGGATGCAGTGAAAGATGTTGATGCTTTAATCATCAGATCGGATAAGGTTACCCCTGAAGTTATTGCAAAAGCAGAAAATCTGAAGATAGTTGTTCGTGGCGGTGCAGGATATGACAATGTGAACCTTGATGCAGCTAATGAGAAGGGTATTGTTGTTATGAATACTCCGGGACAAAACTCAAATGCTGTAGCAGAGCTTGCTTTCGGTATGATGCTGTTTATGGCCCGTAATAAGCTTACTCCAAAAGCAGGAACAGAGCTTAGAGAAAAAACTCTAGGTATTCACGCTTATGGTAATATCGGACGCTTGATTGCTCAAATAGCACATGGATTCGGTATGAAAGTTTATGCATACGACCCATTTGTATGCGACTGTATAATGAAAGAGGATAATGTTATTCCGGTAAGTTCTGTTGAAGAACTTTATTCAACTTGTCAGTATATTTCTCTTCATTTACCGGCAAATGCGAAGACTAAAGAATCTATTAATTACACTCTTCTTAATTCTATGCCAAAGAATGCTGTTTTAGTAAATACTGCTCGTAAAGAAGTTATTCATGAAGAAGACCTCTTAAGGGTTATGGAAGAAAGAAACGATTTCAAATATTTATCTGACATTGCACCTGCATGCAAAGAAGAGATTGAAGCTAAATTTGCTGATAGAGTACTGTTTACTCCTAAGAAAATGGGTGCTCAAACAAGCGAGGCTAATTTCAATGCCGGAATGGCTGCAATTAAACAGATAATTGCTTATTTCGAAAGAGGTGATACAACCTTCCAAGTTAACAAGTAAATAAACATAAGTATTATATACAAGGGATAGTGTAAAGCTGTCCCTTTTTATTATTTTTTATTCTTATCTTCTTCTTTATTAATCTCTGTTGCTGCAGTCGGGGGTACAGGGGTACCGTAGGTTTTAGCAATATCGCTGAATTGGGCATCGGTAATCACCGGTCTACCCTTCTCTCTCTTAGTAACCAGATCGGCAACGTTGTTAGGTAGTTTTTCAGGATTACAGGCGGTAACTCTGGAAGGGACAAAAGGAAGTTTTACTACTTTGATGTTCCCTGAATCCGTTATCTCAAACTCCATGAAAAGAAAGCTGGGACTTGGTTTGTCCTTTTCAAAGAAAATCATTGTTAATCTATACAAGTCTTTCTCAAGAAGTCTGATTGTGTAGTCGTGAATTGATCTGATATTGAGTTTTGGAATCTCCTCGGAAGAAATTTTTTTGCCGAAATATATCCTCATTTTTTCTAAAGAGTCCGTTTCTACACATTTCTTGAACTTCTTCATAAAGCGTTGGATATTCTCATTCAATTTGGAACTAACAATCTCTTTAGAGCAGTTATAACCAGTCCTAATATGGTACTCAGCAAAAATATCTTTTTTGACACGATACAATAATTTCTTTAATTTGTCATATCCAATGCCTTCTCGCTCTGCAATCGTTCTTATTTTTTCGCCTGTCGAGAAGTATATATTTATTAATCGCTTTTGCTCAGGAGGTAATGTATCAATAATATCATTCAGAATGGGATCCTGTTTTTTCTTTTGATCATGTATCTCAGGAAGATAGGCATCAGGAATCACATCGAAATCCTGACCTGTAAGAGCAATATTATTATTCTTACAAAAATCAGCAATTTCGTTGTTGGCTACTCTGGTAACCCAGGACTTGATAGCTTCAGGTTTAACCTTCTCTATGTTCAAATAGAGTTTCATTAAAACAATTTGAGCTATGTCCTCGGCGTCTTCTTTTGTTCCTAACTTCTTGTAAGCTATACGAAAAGCTACATTCTGAACAGTAGTAAAATCAATTTTATTCATTACTTTGCGTCCCCGTTTTAAAAAAACTCAGTCTTACTTTATGAAACTTAATCGAAAAGCGAGGTTTAAAATGAAAAAGTTAGTTCTTTCTTTCCTAATGGTCGTAGTCTTAGTAAGTGGAATTTTTTGTCAAACATTTACTACAGTTAGCGGAAAAGTAGCAGCAGTTGAAACAACACCAATAATTACTACCGCTGATATCGCAAATTTAGATCACAAAGTAGTAATCTACAAAGCCGAAGTTGAAGAAGGCGACGTTGAATACATAGAGGTTGATGGAATCATTTACGTAGTAGAAAAATAATTCCATAGAATCACTTAAATAGCACATCTTATGAAGTTTCGTAAATCAAGATTTTTAAGCTAAAGGAAGTGTAAAATGAGAAATGCAGAAGTAAAAAAACTTAATACTGAATTCTGGACCGAATCTGACTGTGGGAGTAAGCAGGATAATCAACTGCTTTTTGTTAGAGACGATCGTTTAAATGCCGACGAAATAGATTTTTTCCCATCAGCTATCTCAGATAGTTGTACTCTTGTACTTCTGTAAGATTTCTTTAAGGTCTCAGTGTTGATTTAAGCACCCTGTTTTTTTGTGTGCTTTAAAGATGTATTATCTTTAGAGATGTAATACATTGATTATAAGTGTTTATTCCTTATTAGCTACCAAAGTTTTTTACGAAACCATATAGATGAGGTTCCCTATACCTCAGAATTAATGTGCATAAGTGATGATATCGTGTACCGATTTACCCTATCGGAAAAACAAATTAAGGGTGATGATTCGTTTTTTGGCGTAATGTCCTTCTATTGTCCGGAAACTAGAGGAGGCATTATTGCTTTTCGATTTAAGTTTTTTAAGTTTCAAAATAAATTTAGGGTAATCCTCGCAAATTTTACCCCAAAATACCCGCTTCCCTCCTTGTAACAGTCATTCTGGCTGTTCTTTCTTTCCTAAAGTCCTCATCTCCATCCCCGGGGGTGAGGATTTTATTATTTATCCCTCTTTTTCTTGACGCATAATATTCTCTATCATATTGTTATATCCAAAAGGATGGTAGTATGAAAAAGCTGATATTAATCCATTGTCTAATCTCTCTTACTCTTTTACTTTCCGGCATACAATTGGATATTGATTTAAATCACTTTTCTGTAAATGACTTAAGGGATATTCAAGAGAATTGTAAATATCGAGAAGATATTGGTAGCCCGGCTCTTCCTTTTGTCTCCAGAATGATTGTAATCCCTTATGGTAACATGATAAGCAAATGTGATTATACAGCGACTAGTGATTCTATTAGTATCCCCTTTAAAATTCCCTCTATACAACCTAACATCCCTTACACCGATGGACAGATTTCTTATACAATTAACAATGAAATCTATTCTAGTAACAAGATCTATCCTGCAAAACCTTATGAAATAGTAGGAGTTCATAGGAAAAATGGTGTAGATATTGCAATTGTTAGATTATTCCCATTTCAATATAGTCCTATTGAAAACAAAGTAATAATCAATAAATCATTATCGCTAAATGTTATTACAAACTATGATGAAGAATTAGCAAATAAACAAAGCATGAAGCTATTAAAGCCAAACTTCCTTCAGAATATCATAGCTTCAATGGACTTGGCTAATCCGGAAGTTATACGTAGTTATTTTAATCGCGACAATATTTCTTATAACCCAAGAACTTCGTTGGTCTCCCCCTCAAACCCTTATGAGTACATAATTATATCATCGTTAGGTTATAGCAATGAATGGACCGAGTTTATCAACCATAAAACCGGAATGGGAGTAAATGTAGGATTGTTTGTAACTACGGATATTTATTCCAACTATTCAGGTAGGGATAATGCTGAAAAGTTAAGAAATTTCATTATCGACGCTTACAGTACTTGGTCCAGTACAGATGAACCTCTTCAATATGTACTATTAGGAGGTGATAGAGTGCAAATTCCTGAAAGATATATGAAAGTTACAGCATATTACAACTCATCATGGTATAATAATTCTGTGATAAGTGATCACTATTATTCTTCACTTGATGGTGATTGGGATAATGATCAAGACAATCTGTTCGGAGAAGGAGATTATTCTATCCATAATGAAGCCGGAGGGATGGCAGGAGATGAAGCTGATTATCTATCTGAACTATCTATTGGAAGAGCTTCTTGCGATAGTATTACCTATCTTCAGAATTGGATTTCCAAAACTATTGACTATGAGAATAGTCTTATTGAAGCTAATTATCTAAAACGTGTAGGATTAGTTGGAGAATATCTCGGAAGCGGTATATGGGGTAGTAGTCATCAAAATGAGATTGGAACTTATCTGGACGATTTTTACATTACAAAACTATATGAAAGAGAGAGTAATTTTAGTAAAGCAACGGTGACTAATCTAATCAATAATGGTGTGAATATAATATCACATATTGGCCATGGAAGAAGTGCTTATGTTATGGATATATACGAATCTGATGTTGATACCCTATTAATAAATGATAATTATTGCTTCATCTACACACAGGCTTGTGGGACTGCCAATATTGCTGGTGTTAGTGCTATAGGAGAAGTTCTGATTAAGTATCCTCATGGGGCTTTCGCCTATATTGGAAATACTAACTACGGATTCTATAGTAGCTTTTACAATCAAGGACCGAGTCAGTTTTACAACAGAGAGTTTTTTGATGCTGTAGTTTATGAAGGTATTGAAGAGATTGGTAGAGCAAACACAGATTCAAAGGAAGACATTCTTGATCTTGTTAGTACTGTAGGAACAATGCGTCAGACATACTTTGAACTTATCCTTTTAGGAGACCCCATTCTTTCTCTTCATAAGAATGTAGCAACATTGAAAGCCGAACAGACATTTGATAATGAGATAACTTTGCATCTTGAAGATTTTAATCCTGATAATTCAGCATATTCAGGTTCCTATACAGTACGTCAAAGGGATAATGACACGTCCTCGATTCCTGTGTCAGCAATCAATGTTCTTGGAAATGACATTATTCTTACTCTGTCGGAAGATATTCCTAACGGGATTCCATATTCAATAGAAATCTCAAACATTACAGGTGTTAGTGGAACTTTAGTAAGAACTATCTCGATGCTATCAAATATCAGAGAGCTAAGTGTCATTACAAATGAAACTTGGACAGTAGCCAATAGTCCTTATTACATCTATAAATATCTTTTTGTTAACAATTCTTTGAATATTGAACCCGGTGTTGAGATTAGAATAAATGATGACGTAGGAATATTTATTCATGATAATGGTAACTTATCTGCTGAGGGATCTGAAGATAATCCAATAGTATTCAGTGGATATAATACTGATTCAGATAGTGAGGGAGACTGGGTTGATATTACTTTCTATAGAGATTCAGCGATAATTGGGAACATACTCTCATATTGTATATTAGAAAACTCGAATTCAGGGATATGGATTGATTCTACAGCAGTTGTGTCTATCTCTAACTGTATGATTATCAATTGCCCTGATAATGGATTGAATAGTTATTACGGTGAACAGGACATTGATAGAGTGGTTATTGCTTATAATAGCTCATCAACTGCCGATGAAGGTTTATACATGGAAGGTGTTAACTCGATAATTGATAACCTTACTTTTTACGGAAATGGTTTGGCAAACTTCAATGTAATCAATTCCGAGCTTTTTATTAGAAACAGTATAATAAGAGAATTGAATGGAACTATAAGTAGTAGTGGATCAAATATTACAATTGAATATAGTAATGTTCAAGGAGGATACTCGGGAAATGGGAACATAGATGTTAATCCTATGTTTGTTAATCCGAATGAGTATAATTATTCTCTGAGTGAAGGTTCTCCTTGTATTGATGCAGGATATGTTTACGATAATCTTGATCCGGATGATACGATACCTGATATGGGTGCTATATATTATCATCATCCCATAAGCTTCTCTGCTCAATATCTTACTGGGGATGCACCATTAAGGATTCCATTTATAAATGAATCAGGAGGAGTTCCAGATCGAATACAATGGGATTTTGATGGTGACAATATTTGGGATGCAGAAGGAAACAATCCGGAATATACTTATTTAGTGGCTGGGAGTTATGATGTGATTCTGCGTTTAGAGAAGGATGCTTGGAGCGACACCCTTACTTTACTCGACTATATTGTTGTTACTGATAATGAACTTGATTATATAGATAATCCGTTAATTACAATCGATTCTAATAATTTACAATTGAATTGGAATGGCAATCCTGCTTGTGATTATTACTTAATATACTCAAGTGATAACCCTTATGAAGAGTTTAACTTCTATCAATATACTACTGATAACTATATAGTTAATCCTATTATCAACAATAGAAAATTCTATCTGATTAAAAGAGTCGTGATTTCACCATAGATTATCATTGTGGGACTATCTATTCATCATGATACTTTTATAGTTAAAAAATAGCAGAAAAATATTGTTAGAGATTGATTAGCAAATAAAATGTAATTATCAATGATAAAGGTTATAAATATGCGTAAAGAAGAAGATACCTTAGGTGAGAAATATATATCAAAAGGTAGTTTTTGGGGAATAAATACAGAAAGAGCGATTGAGAATTTTGCAGTTTCTAATCTTAGATTTCCTGGAGTATTTTATAAGTCTATGGCAGAAGTTAAACTGGCTTCAGCTATGACTAATTATAGATTAGGCTTTCTGGATGAAGAAAAGTATGAAGCAATTTCCTATGCATGTTTGGAGATTATCGAAGGTAGGTATAAAGAACAGTTCACTCTTGATGCTTTACAAGGGGGGGCAGGAACTTCATTAAATATGAATATGAATGAAGTAATAGCAAATTTAGCTATTAAGTACCTTTCAGAAAAGCAAGGTGATTATTCAATAGTTAATCCATTACATGATGTAAACATGCATCAATCAACTAACGATGTATTCCCAACTGCTACTAAAATAGCACTGCTTTATATGCTTAAAGAGCTTGAGCTATCTACCGGTAAACTTCAAGAAGTCTTACAGGAAAAAGAACAAGAGTTCCATCATATTGTGAAGCTTGGAAGAACTCAACTTCAAGATGCTGTACCAATGACTTTGGGGCAAGAATTCAGTGCATATTCTGAAGCCTTGGCTAGAGACAGATGGAGAGTCTTTAAATGTAGAGAAAGGATTAAAGTTTTAAATCTCGGAGGAACCGCTATCGGAACAGGTTTGGGAGCTCCGAGAGAATACATTTTTAAAGTAGTTGAGACTCTTAAAGAAATAACCGGGTTAACTATTGCAAGAAGTGAAAACCCGATTGAAACTACGCAGAATCTTGATGCTTTTGTAGAAGTTTCAGGTATGTTAAAAGCATTAGCGGTAAATCTTATGAAAATTGCTAATGACCTTAGGATAATGGCTTCGGGTCCGAAAGGAGGTCTGGGAGAGCTTGAGTTACCTCCTAGACAAGCTGGATCATCAATAATGCCAACTAAAGTAAATCCTGTAATTCCTGAAATGGTAGTACAAGTTTCTTTAAAAGTTATGGGCAATGATTCCATAATATCTACAGCTGCTGCCCTTGGAAACTTAGAGTTAAATCATCTATTGCCACTTATAACCTATTCGATTCTTGAATCGGCAGAGATTCTTAATAATTGTTGTAACATCTTCTCTGATTATTGTATTAGTGGTATTAAAGCAAATGCTATCAATTGTGAGAATCATTTACGAAATGGATCAATTATGGCAACGATATTAGTACCGGAATTGGGATACAAAAAAGTAGAAGAATTACTTATTGAGTCAAAGAAAAGAAGTATTGATTTCACAGAGTTGATAATTGAGAAGAATATACTCACTCAAGATGAACTTGATAAGTTGTTTGAACCGGGTAGAATGTACAAATTAGGTTTTTAAAGGATAAATAATGGCTAAGATACCACGTGGTGAGCGTATTGTTATCACATTAATAGGGAAAAGAAATGCAGGCAAGTCCTCTTTAATCAATGCACTGGTTGGACAGGACATTTCAATAGTCTCAGATACTCCGGGAACAACTACAGATCCTGTTGCAAAATCATACGAATTACTTCCATTGGGTCCTGTGACGATTTATGATACAGCAGGTATTGATGATGAAGGAAAGCTTGGAGAAGAAAGGGTTAAGAGAACTAGGAGAATCTTGTTTCGAACAGATATTGCAATCATTGTTACTGAATCACAGGAAGTTGATAAAGACTTACAAAAGATTATTAATGACATAACCGAGTTAAAAATACCCTATATTGTAGTTTTTAACAAGTCTGATATTCATACTTTACCTAATCAAACAAAGGAATACTGTAAAGATAACAAAATCAATCATATCTCTGTGTCCAGTAGTACTGTTAGTGGAATAAGGATGCTTAAGGAAAAACTTATGTTTCTTGCTCCTTCTGATATGCTTAATGAACAAGTCCTTGTTAGTGATTTGATTCGTCCCGGACAAACAGTACTGCTTGTGGTTCCAATTGATCTGGCAGCTCCTAAAGGAAGACTTATTCTTCCTCAAGTTCAAGTACTTAGAGAAGTTCTTGATAGTGACGCTATGGGGTTAATTGTAAAAGAACGTGAGCTTGAAAAATCAATCCAAGCCTTAAAAGCTAAACCTGACCTTGTAATTACTGATTCACAAGTTGTATTAAAGGTGGTAGGTGATTTAGAAAGCGATGTCAAACTTACTACTTTTTCAACTCTTTTTGCTAGATATAAAGGCAATTTCGAGACCTTAATCGATGGAGCTAAGAAGATTGACGATTTGAAAGATGGTGATAAAGTTTTGATTGCTGAATCCTGCTCACATCACGTTCAGCCTGACGATATCGGTAGAGTTAAAATTCCCAGATGGATTAGACAATATACAGGTAAAGATATACAATTCGACATAGCAGCCGGTCATGACTTCCCAGAGGACTTAGAATCTTATGCCCTTGTCATGCATTGTGGAGCATGTATGACTAATCGAATGGAAGTTAAAAGGCGAATACTTGAGTGTGAAAGAAGAGGAGTTAATATCACAAACTATGGGATTGCAATATCTAAGTTGCATGGAGTTTTAGATAGAGTTATTGCACCTTTCTTCACTTAACTCGTATTCTTTTGATAACTGATTTATGATGTAATTCAGAAAATGCAGTCAGAATGTAATCTCCTGATTGCAAATAATCTGAGTTATCAAGTTGTCCATCCCATTTCTCAATGGTCTTACCTTTTGAATACCATCTAAATCTGTTGAATAAGGTAAAGCCATTCTTTGACTTTATTTTCCACTCAATATGACAACTTGTATCTGTTTCAATTATAACAACAAATTTGTTGTTTTTCTGTTGAAGTTTTATAGTGAAATCTTCACAAACAACTTCAGTTGAATCGATTTGAGTTAATTCTTTGGTTTTAAGTATTGTTTCAACCTCTTGGGTTGTTGCTTCATCTTTGGAATGAGGTTGAATTATAGGTTGTATTGCTCCCTGTTGATAGTATGATTCTTTCAGGTCAGTAAAGTACTTCTGTAAAAGCTCACTATATGAAAATAAAGAGATGCCGACATATCCGTTAGTCCTAACTTCATTAATATTTTGTTTGATTTTGAACAGAGGATAATCTTGTTTAGGATATGAGTTAAAAGCTCTTAAACCAATTACCACTTTGTCTTTGTATTCGAGATAATTCTTATTACTTAAAAATGATGATACTATGATAGTATTAGTTGAGTAAACCATTGGGTAAACGTAGTCAATATAATCATTCTCAAGCCAATAAAGCCAATCTTGTGAATAATCAGTGATTGCTCTCTGATAATCCGAAACAACAGCAACTGATAAAACCTTGTTAGAATCCACTATGGATAATTGATTATGTATTTCTTTCAAAGATTTGTTTAATTGAAGTCGTTTCCATTCTGAAAAACTGGAGCTTGGTTTCCTTTCATTATAATCTAACCAGCCCTTGTATGCTTCTTCATTATAACCAAAATCTATGCCTGGATATCTAAAGTAATCTAAGTGTACACCATCAATCTGAGGATAGTTTGAAACAATATCCATAATAACATTCTTAAGATATTCAAGCACTTCCGGATTTCCCGGGTCTAAGAAGTATCCTTCATCATTAATACAATTGTCAGAATCTTTTTTCTGCTTACATGTAAACAATTCAGGATGAGTGAAGTAGATATGGGATTGTGGTAATCGACTTAAATCAACAGGTGCAGCTACATATGCAGGAAGCCAAGCGTGTAGTGAGATATCTTTACCAGATACAGAGTCAATTAAGTATTGCAGTGCATCAAATGTTAGATTATCAAGAATATAACTTCTGGGATCAGGATTTGTATATTCGCAATTGGACTTATTAGGTATATATAAAGCATCAGCTCTATAGCGTATTTCAGCAAGAATAGTATTCTGATTATTAGATACCATATCTTCTACTAATTTATCAATCTTGCCGGGAGTATCAATTTCCCATGAAGTTGCCCATACTGCTCGAATTTCATGACAATATAGATTTAAGCTTGCCATTACACTTAGTAGAATAAATACAATCTGTACAATAAATCTCATTGCCTCTCACTCTTACTATCTACAGTACAACTTAATTCTCCATCACTTAATGTAACTCTCACAGACTCCCCAACATTTATTTCATCTATTGATTTCATCAATTTATTCTTGCTACGAATCATAGCAAAGCCTCTATCAAAAGCCTTTTGAGGAGAAAGAGACAGTAATTCAGAATCAAGTTTGGATAACTTTATACGATTATTCTTAACAATCTCATTCTTTTCTCTTATAATTCTTTGTTTTAGATTTGATAGACTATAAGCATGTTTCTTTAGACTAGCATCAACTACCTTTAATCCTAGCAATTTGAAGTGCTTTCCAATTGATTCAATATTTTCCTTTTTACTTGTAACTCTTTTTCCAAAATATGAAAGCTTTAGCACTGCTTCATCTAATCTCTGTTGCTGCGTTTGGAGCCTTCTGGCAGGGCTTTGTGTTTCAGTTCTTCGGCTTAAATCACTTATAAGCACTCTCAGTTTCATGATTTCTCGCTTCATTACAGTATCAATTCTAGATTGCTGATCTTTAAGGTTTCTAATTAGAGATTCTTTATCCGGAACTGCTAACTCGGCAGCTGCTGATGGTGTTGGTGCTCTTAAATCAGAAACAAAATCTGCAATTGTAAAATCAATTTCATGACCTATACCTGCAATAATCGGTATATTGGATTTATATATTTCCCTAGCAAGCCTTTCATCATTGAAGCAGTATAAGTCTTCTTGAGAACCCCCACCTCTCCCTAATAGTATTAAATCTACGGATTTAGATTCATTAAAGTATCTTATTCCTTTTATCAATGTCTCTGGAGCAATTTCTCCTTGTGTTAAAGCAGGATAAAGAAACAATTCTATGGGAAATCTACGCTTAAGAACATTGCATATATCTTGAAAGGCAGCTCCGGAAGGAGAAGTTACCACTCCAATTTTTTCAGGATACTTAGGAATCGCTTTTTTATGCTCTTCTTGAAATAAACCTTCGGTCATAAGTTTTACTTTTAGTTTCTCAAACTCCAATTGAAGTAGCCCTGTTCCTGATGAGAACATTTTCATTACATTGAATTGATATTGACCACTTGGTTCATACACGGTTAATTTTCCAGATAATATTACTTTATCTCCGTTTTTAGGGGAAAAATCGAGATATCGATTTGCATTACGAAAGAATACGCATTTTAGTGTGCTACTTGTATCTTTAACGCTAAAATAGATATGTCCTGAACTATGATGAACATAGTTTGCTATCTCTCCTTCAATAAAAAGGCTCGAGATATTACCTTCTATAATATTTTTTACATGCTTATTAATTTCACTTACTGTGAATATTTCTTCGGGTTCTATTACCAAAATACGACTCCATTCCTCACTTAAATCATAGCATTAATCTAATGGTTTTATAGTCAAGCAATGAATATAATGATATCTTGTAGTTATGCCTGGAATCAAAATAAAAAAGGGTTGAGTATAACTCAACCCTTAACCTTAAAAATATCTGTTATTTTACCATCAACATTTTCTTTGTTTCGGTATATTTACCACTTGATAGTTTATAGTAATAAACTCCGGTTGAAGAGATTCTTCCATTTAAATTTTCCCCATTCCAAACTACTGAACCATTGTTTTCATTAACTTTTAGGCCAGTAAAAACTTGTACAAGTTCACCTCTAATATTGAATATCTCAATTTTAGCATTCCTAGCTTGGTCTTTAGTAAGATTATAGCTAATAGTAGTAGTTGGATTGAATGGATTCGGATAATTGTTAATCAGACTTGGTTTTAAAATAGGTTGAGTATCTTCATCATTAGCGACAGCATCTTCTGTTCTAAACAAGAATGGTAAGTTCATTGGTTCATTTAGCTCGCTAGAAGTAATAACATAGTTTAAATAGAAATATCCTGTCCTATCATAACTAGCTTGAAAATCAAGATTGAGAGTTGCTCCGGCAGGGAATGTGAACTCCCAAGCTGGAGAAGCATAATGATGGCATCCATCAGCAACTAAAGGTGATAATCCTTCATTACACCACATTGCTGCCCAACCGGTTGGTAAATTAATCGGTACCAAATCTATCTGATAAATCCCTTCTCCACCGGTATTGGTAATAGAAAAGTATTCAGAAGTCCAATTAGTGGTGCCATGTGGTTCCGGCCCAACAAGTTCAGTTGAGAATGGGATATCAACCACAAGTTCTGCTGCAAGCATTGCAAATACAGCAATAAAAACAAGTAACAATATCGTTTTTTTCATTATAAGCTCCTTTAAAATCTGGTTGTCAACTCTAGTCTAACACCATCAAAAGGTTTATTAGTCTTGCAGACACCATTTCTACATACTTTACCACCTTTTTCACTACCGGCGAAAAGCACTACATCAGTATTATTATAGATTGTTGTTCTAAACTCAGCATTAAGGAAATATCTGCTATCGGTAGCATCCTCAAATTCCTCAACATTTGTTTCTGCAATAACTGAAATAGAATGATTACCGTAACTAACATCAGTCTGAATTAGTGGTTCCCAGTGATTAGCTTCAATTCCCTGGTTTTCTTTTTCAATTCTCTGCATTTCTGTTTTTATATGGAAACCTAAAGTTTCTGTTGGTATATCAAAAACTAAAGCTGGAGTTATCTCTCTTTTCCAAGAGATTGCCTCATCATTAACTTTTTCCCAATAACCCAATTCTGCAGTAATCTCTTTTTCACCAATCATCTTACCAACTGCTCCGAAGAAATCGTTCATTTTTCTTTCATTATCTGAATCCCAGGCTTCTGCATAGCTTAGAAGGAGATGATAGCCTTCCGGGTCCCATCCAAACTCTCCCATGAAACCTTCTTCATCTGCACCACTGGCTAAATCATCTGATAGAGTTTCTTCATGGTAGTTGGCAGTTGGAGTATCATTAAGGTCATAATTCATATTCCAAAAGTTTTTATATGTACCGACAATGCTAAAATCTCCGAAATATGTGTTTAGATTAGCATAATAACCTTCCCCATTGATTCCGCTATCGTCGTTCAAGGTTCTTGCGTATTCACCGTAGAAATCTAAGAAATCCCATTCCTGTGTCATACGGAATCCGTAAGCTTGAGTAAGAGAGTATTCAGTACTAGTTGCAAGTCTTTGATTTTCGAAATAAGAAGCTCCAATTTTCGTATGAGAGAAATAACTGCTTTGTATGTCAAAAAGACCTGCAAGTTCTTTTTTACCTTCATAATCCTCGCTTGGCATTGCACCATATAAACCTTTCACCTCAAAATAATCTGTTGAAGCTTTTACAAGAGCAGCTTCTAATCTTGTATCTACATCCACATCATCATCTCGATAAGCTCTAAACAGCATACCTGAACCAACAAAGTCTTCCGTTGTTCCTACATGAAGTGCTAGGTTATCTTTCTCAAAAGTTAGGTATCTTTCGTCCCATTCTACCTCTACATCTTTTGTGTCTAACTCATCAATAGGAGCATCGCTTTCATATTTAGGCATTGAAGCTAGGAATTTCATTCCGAATACTATGTCTTTGTAATTAGCTAAAAGACTTAACTCATTGTAGAAGTAGGTATTCAGAGAGTCATCAACCGTTTTGTAAATGACTTCCATCTCATTTGTTCCGCTTAACTCAAATTCATCAGCTAGAATAATCGATAATGATATGAGAAGAAGTAGAGCTGTAAAAACTTTTTTCATTAACAACTCCTATTCAACCACTTCTTCTTCTACTTCTTCGGTAGAAGTCTCAATACCTAAAAGTTTCTGGATTTCAGCTTCAAGTATCTTCTCCCCTCCGGGTTTACCTGACATAAACTCAAACACAACAGTACCATCTTTATCAACTATAAATGTATGTGGTATATTCTTTACACCCATGTTTTTTGAAATCATCTGATCACTATCAAACAGAGTAATAAAGTCATATTTATTCTTTTTAACAAAGGCTTTTGCTCGGGTCATTTTTCTTGGAGAGTCTATTGAGATTGCTACAACTTTTATACCGTCATATTTCTTATCAATCTCATCAAGATGCGGAAGAGCTTTTTTACATGGATCACACCAACTTGCCCAAAAATCAACTACGATAGGACCATCTTTGAGTAAAGTGTCTAATGACACTTTATTACCTTTAACATCTTCGAGCTTGAAATCTGCAAACTTCTTCTCTGCAAAAAGAGAACCGGCAAGTAAAAGTACGATTGCTATTAATATAAGTCTATGTTTCATTATTACTCCTATTAGTTTAGGTCTGCTTCCATTACGTTATGGATTTTACATGTTGATTCATTAAATGTTTCAGGCATAGTCTGAACAAATATAATTATCTTAGCATCTTCCGGTAAAGTATTTAACAATGTATGATCAAACTCATAAGTTCCATAAAAATCAACATCGGATAATGCTATTTTATTCTGTTCCAACATTACATTTTTGCATGGATTCCCTGCATTGTTAAGTGATGAAGATGTATCTTCAACAATAAGATATCTTAAATACAAATCTTCTGTATCAACCATACCGGGATTATCAATATCTATGCTGAAACTATATTTATCACCTTCATGAGTGTATTCTAAATTATTAAGTACAATATCAGCATTTGTTGCGGTTATGCTACTGATAATATTATTGTACTGGTTAAGCGTAGTACTTTCCGAGCCAACAAATATGTTGGTTCCTTGCAATACTCCGGTAGGAGCACTATATATGTTATACCAGCTTTGGATGTCACTAAAATCACCACTAAGGTTATCGTTATAGTGATATTCAACGTAGAACAAATCATTTCCATAAGTTTCTTTCATTTCTTCTATCTTGTGCTCTAACTCGGGACAGTTAGGGCACCAAGTTGCTGTGAGAACTTCAATGAAAGCTTTAGTTGTTTCTGTTGGTGGAAGTTGTTGTTGGTCCCCATAGAATAAGAAACTATCACCATTCTCCATCAGGTAGTCAATTCTCTTCATCGTTTCGGTTTGGCAAAAAGACCAGCTAACTTTCATCTGCTCTTCATTAACAATTGTTACATGCATTGAGAATTGGACTACATTACCATTACTCAAAAAATCAATATATTCTTGCTCAACATCTGATTTTACAGATCCATTGTTTAAGTAGTCATCACAATAAAATGCCATTATACTACTTACATCAGACTCTGAAATTTGTTCTATTGCAGGTAAGATTTCCTCTTCAAAGAAAGTATATATCATATCTTGCATCGAGGATACTTGATTTCCATAGAACTTGTACTTACTTGTTGAATCAGGAATTAAGTAATCTATCTGGGGTATGTTTTTACTATTATTGAAAGACCAGCTAACTTTTAGTGAATCTTCATTCTCAATAGTAAATGAAATGGTTAAGTTATTAATGTTATTCTGACTAGCATAATCCAAGAATGATTGTTTAATATCTGTTTTTTCAAGACCATTATTAAGGTAATCATCGCTGTATAGAGCCATAATACTACCTACATCGTCAACTGTCATATCATTTAAAGCTGATTCAACGTAATTATCAAAGTAATCGGTAACCTTTTCAGTTATTGTAGGTTCCGGTTCCGGTTTTGTAAATCTCTCGCAAGCACTAATTGTAAGTAATAAAGCAATTATAATTGAAAATCTCTTCATATCTATTCCCTAGGCTCTAAAATAATATAGGTTGGAAGACCTTTAACACTAAATAAATTCATAACTTCCTTTGCTGGTGAGTTACTTGGCTTTTCGGCATAGTATTTAATAAACTCATATTTTTTAAGAGTCTCAATAACACCATCATCTTTGAATGTTGACCTATCCATTTCTTTACATGAACTACACCAGGACGCTGTAAAATCTAAGAATATGGGTTTCTTTTCTTTTATAGCTGTCTCAATTTGAGATATTGTTCCAACAACCGGTTTGGGCTTGAGGATATGGTAAGCATTAGAGCTATATTTATATGCCATAAATAGTATGAAAACACCAAATATAATCTTTACCCACTTCATCCAGTTACCTGGTTTCGGAAGAATAGACATACCTCCACCTAAGAATGGCCAAGGTAGTGCCATTCCAATACCAAGAAGGAAAGGAAGAGCCAATCCGAGAACATTACCCTGACTGTATAAATTCCCGGCATAAATAATAACAGCAATGAGGATTGGGGCAACACATGCTCCTGCTAATAGAGCAGCAAAGATACCCATTACAAAAACTCCTGCTACTTTACCACGCTGTTGAGCCCTCTTGTTAGGATTCTGATATTTTGAAAAGTCTATTGCAAATACATCAAACATGGCTAGAGCTAACAATATAAAGATTAATGCAATAACTGCATTAAAGATCCATGAAGAGTTAAGTTGTCCAAAAGCAGAACCGGTTAACGCTGCTATTAATCCTAAAGCTCCATAGGCGATTGCCATTCCGAGTCCGTAACTAGTCCCCAGCATTATGCCTTTGCCTTTTGATTGCCCTTGTGAACCTGCTCCGATTATAGCAACTGTTATCGGTATCATTGGCAGTACACATGGTGTAAGATTCATTAAAAGTCCACCGATCAAAATGGATATTAGTATAAGCCAGATGCTTTTGCCTTCGAATCCTTCTTTCTTATCAGAAACTTCTGAGCCTGAATCACCGATTGCACTTGGATTTTCGAGGAAAGCAATAAACTTTTCCGCTTTAATAAATCCTGTTTTTGAGCCTTTTACAACATATCTATCATTTAGTTTTGTGAAAGCTTCAATGATTTTTTGATTTTCTTCGGCATCTCCTTCAGAGATAGTTTCTTCCATTACAACTTCTTCGTTTTGTATAGGTTTTCCGGTTGCAAAAGAAAGAGTTACTTCGTCATCTATAGGTAACTCGCAAGCAGCTCCTGCTTCACATAACTGATAACCGTAAGCAATTTTTATCTTACCATCTTTTGTCTCTGGATTATAAGTGAAAGTTTGAGATAATACTGCTTCATGTTTATACTTAACTGTCTCTCCGATTTTAACATTGTCAGGATTAGGATAGTTAGCTGGTTCAAACTCAAAACCTTCAGCACTTGCCTCCATATAGAACATTGGCATATCATCGCCAACAACATATGATTGATAATAGTGTTCAGGAATAGTGAATTTCATTAACAGTGTTCCGGTTCCATCTCCCCTTTGGAACTCGAACTCAACTTCAGGGCTAGCCTGAGCTAACAGGCTACTAATAAGTAGCATTAAGAGAGTTACGGCAATTAGTAAGCTCTTGCGCATCAAATCCTCCGTAGATTTATTTAACTATTATATTAATTATAAAATGTAAATACAGTTATGCAAGTTTTCCACCAATTCTTCTTTAAATCATATTCTGATAACACCTAAATCAATCAAGTTTTTTTATTTATTGCCCCATTTTTTTGAGTATTTACCCATTTTTGGATAATCTGAAACTCAATAATCTCAGTATAGGATAAACAGTTTTGGTATTCAATCTCTATTATAAAACATGAATGGCTGTCTAAATTAACAGTCATTACATTATAGTTCGGCAGTATTTAAAATTCCCATTCTAAGAATTGGTTCTTTCCAACCTTAATACTATAATTCCTCATGAAATTAATCACGCCGGCTGGTGAATGCTGTGGATTCATGATATAATGGTCAGTATTTTTAATAGCTTTGATGTTTGTATCGTTTACCAAATTCGGAGCTATCAATAGAATTGTCCCTTTCTGAACAGATGCTAAAGTTGATATTCCTAGTTTATCAGTACTTACAAATGTGAACTGATTAGATTTAATTGCTATTAATGAATCTGAAAGTACTTTATAAAATTCAGAATTAGGATCATCAGTAAACAAAGTTAACTTGTATTCAACTGATATCGGATCTACAATTCTGGCTTGAGATGAAACAATAAAATCCTTTATCTTATGGATACCTGAGTATAAGAAGTAGAGAGCTATTGCAATTGAAGCATATCTTGCAATTACTTTCATAAGCTTCATCTTTGAAAGAAATCCGGTAAATGCTAAAGGAATTAGGAAAAGTGAAGTGCCGACAAAGAAACCAAAGAATAACAAGATTCCACTCAAAGGACCTGCCAAGTCAATTGCTTTCGATAATGCAATTAAAAAGGAAGGACAAAAGTTAATCCCGGTAAATATGCCTAATAAAAATGCACTTCTAGTTACATTAACAAATTTGGGTATATGGCAACTCTTCTCTTTTCTAGTTAATCTAAAGAACGATAGAAGCATAAAAACCGTTAAAAGAATATAGGCGATTCCCGTGAACAGATTTCTATCTATCGTAGCAATATTTCCACCTAACCATCCTGCTAAGGCACCAAATGACAAGTAAGAAAAGAATCTACCTGCAGAGATTTCCATTACTTTCAGAAAGTTTTTACTGATAGAACGTTTTTCTGAAATTATAAAAGGTAGATATATGGGAGTGCAGCTAACCAAGCACACAGTACCGGTTGTTAGTCCCAGAATAAATCCTTCCGTGAAAGTTTTAAACATTAAAATGCTATCCTTGTACCTAATCTTAACTCATTGTTATCAGCTAATGCGAGTACATCACTTTTGACGATAGAATAAGTGTTCTCCAAATATATCGAATTGTATTTTGCAAAAGAGTATTCTATTCCGGTAACAACGTTATTGTAATATTTAGGAGAGATATAATCGGCAACCCTTAGAGTTAAGAATCTATCAATCGGATACGAAACTTCCCCGTAATATCTATCTGTTTTGTTCTCCGGATTGTATTTAAAACCGGCACAAATATAAGCCCGAGAATCAAAAGGATTAAGTGAATACTTTAATTGAGCTCTAATAAGATTGGAAACTCTGTAAAACTTATCGTCCTGTTCATTATAACATCCTCTGCTAATACCTGAGATATAACCATATAGAAGTGGTGATAATGAATATGGGTAGCGTACATCCGTTATAAAATAGTGAGTTAGATAATCAGGAATTGTTTCACCGTCTCTATGTAGATATGCTGTTGATACTTTAATCACTTGATTATTACTAAAACGTTTTTTCCAGTATACTCCTCCCCCTAGTGTAAGTTCATTATAATATTTACTCGGGTCGTTAATCTCGAAGTTATCCGGAATCTCCGAATTAGGTATATCATTCAAATCATTCTTATAATATATTGTTGTAAAGGCTCCTAATCCCTCAATAATATCTCTTGAAAGCGTTAAATCGATAAATAGGTCGTTCTCATGCTCTGTTTCCTCAGATAGATGATAATCATAATTAAGGTTCCTATACCTGATTGCTCCATCAATGTTAAAATTCCACTGATTATGTGTAGCTGCAAAAGTAAGACTGTTTTTTGAAACAGGTTTTATTACCGGATCGAACAAACCTGTTAAAATTATCTCATTGGTTTTAGCATTATCAAAAAGAGTGTTACTGAAAGAAGTAGAGAGAGTTGTGCTCTCATAGTTCCAAGTTAGATATGATTTAAATCTATCATAAACATAGAAATTCTTTTGTTTATATTCATTTTCTGAGATCAAAAGGTCAAGCTCAATACCACCGGCGAAATAGCTATTAAAAGATATGTCCGTGAAGAGCTTCTCCCTAGAATTCATTAAGTTCTTTCCATCAACACTATAGTATCCTATCGAGAAATCATTGAGATTTTTAAGGTCAAAAGAAAAAGCGGAACTAATGACAAACAAAAGTATAATTATAGTTAAGTATTTCATTAGTATATCGCTCCTTGAGGGCAAACCGGAATGCACTTGGCACATTGAATACATTTAGTTTGGTCTATAATTGCTTTTCCATTTTTATCAAACTCTATAGCATCGTTAGGACATACATCAATGCAGTTACCACAAGCATTACATGTTGAATTCTCAACGTTATATTCGGGCTTTGTAACTTTATCACAACCGATAGCAAGTGCAACAACCATTATGACAAGAACGATAACTATCTTATTCATTCTCACTCCTGATGGCACTGTATGTACAAGTTTTGAAGCATATTCCGCAATTTATACATATTTGGTTGTCTATAGTAGCTTTACCTTTTTTAAGCTCAATAGCTTCAACCGGACATGCCTCAATACAGTCTCCACATCCTACGCATTTATTCTTGAGAACCAGTGGGCTACGCTTGTCTTCAATAGTTACTGCAAGAAGAATCGTTATAAGTATTAAGCCAAGCAATACCAGTTTCTTTACCATTTGGAGCCTCCGGTTTCTTCAGTCTTGAAGAAGATTACTTCAGAACCTTTATCTGCACATTTCAACACACAATCGCCACATCTGGTGCATTTTGTTATATCAATTACGGCCTTTGAACTTGATTTAGAAATAGCGTTTTCAGGACAAATATTTATGCAGTTCCAGCATTTTATACAGCCTGATTGAACTTCAACTTTGAATATACCCATAGTATTTATGGAGTTTTCTGATACGTTGTTTTCTGCATCTTTGCTTTTAAGTAATATCATAAACTCAAAATCATTCATTTGGAACGGTATAGGCCAAGCTGCATCTTGAAAATTAAATCTTATAACACCTGTCTCTCCATTTAAAACCTCAGGAACAAATAATTCCGAATTAGTGATTGGAAAAGCTGAATCCCAGTTCGCAAAAGCAGGCATAGGAGAAAACCTAATATCAGGTGTAATTAACTCTTCTCCATTCCCAGGGGTAAACTCTATTTCAATCTCAGTATTAGCTGCGGAATCAATACCTTTTGTTAAATGGGCTGAGATATTAACTAACTCCGGTGTTTGTGGCACTTCAGTATCATTTATATGCAAGTCGGTAGTTGTAACTACAATTGAATCTTGAAGTCCATTATTTGCTCCATACTTGTTAACAGAAATAACACCAAGTTTATACTCTGTAGATGCTTGCAGATTTCTAATAGTGATACCCTGTCTATTCTTTCCTGCAAATCCGAGGAGCTTATCAGTATATAAGTTATCAGTTAAAGTCAATACATCGCTATTCTCACATATATAAACCATGTAATGGTCCAAGTAATCACTAATAGGTATATCCCAAATAACTTGAATATAATTGTCATTTACTTTAAGTGTTGTAAGTCCGGATATTGGGTCGGGTGCAATATTGCTTGCAACAGAAAGTTTGGATATGGAATCGTTGCATCCGACTAATAGTAAAAAAACAGTTACTAATATGAATAGGATAATTTCATTTCTTAATTGCACTTGTAGGACAACCTCTTCCTCTGATTCCACCATGAGCACAATTACCGCAATTAATGCACTTTGATTGATCAATCAAAGCTTTGCCTTTAACCATAGTTATTGCATCAACAGGACATAATCTTACACAGAGTCCACAACCTATACATTTTTCAGGAATGACACTCCACTTTGAAGCAAGACCTTCTTCCGTATATTTATCACCTTTAGAGTCCCTTACAAATATTGTATCAGTTTCAGTAATGACAGTAGTAACTAAGAGCTTTTCCTGATGAGCAAGACCTACTAATTTTACTGTAGCCCCATTAACCCAATTCACTTTCTCGTTGTTCTCAATATCAGCAGAGTCAATATAAAGCATTGGTTCCTGATTATTATCTGCTTTTAAATACCATCCGTCTTCTTTTTGTATCAGAGTGCCGCCACACTGTTTAATTCTTGATTTTCTAAATAGCTTCTTAACTTCGTTATCACTGTCTGCTGCCATCATTACAATAGCTAAAGCTATAACAACAATTATGTAAATACTCTTTTTTATCATTTAGTTCTCCTTAACTTGTTTTTATACTTAGAGTAATTCCATCACCTATAGGCAATATTGTACTAATCAGATTGCTTTGATTAAAAACCAGCTTATTGTATTCGTCCATGGGCTCACTGAGTCTTTTTGCTAATCCCATAGGCTTAAAGAGGGT
The DNA here is from genome assembly GCA_963667035.1 of Cloacimonadales bacterium (SeqCode). Taxonomy (GTDB): domain Bacteria; phylum Cloacimonadota; class Cloacimonadia; order Cloacimonadales; family JAFGVF01; genus Zophobacter. The sequence continues at coordinate 2,742,769 of OY762964.1, read as the reverse complement.
ATCATCTGCAAAAATAAAACCGCCAACCCTAAGTTTATCAATACATTTTGTAAGTATTCTCGGATACAAAGGTTTATTAGCATCCAACACGATACAGTCGGCTTCTCCGGATATTGTATCAAGTTTTTCCTCGGCATCTCCGTTAATTACTTCAATCTGTTTGTATAAATCAGCAGATAAGATGTTTTCATAGATTTCAGGGATAAATCTTTCATCAATCTCTATAGTGTACAACTTACCACCGTTCTTTTTCATTACTTCACCAATGAATATTGCCGAGTAACCTATACATGCACCTATCTCGATTACATGTTTTGCATTGTTCATTATTAAAAGACACTGTAATAATGTAGCTCCCTGTAAACTCATATTAGGTTGAATGTTTATTCTTGTCTGATGCTTCCTTTCCATTTCCGGTAAAACGGGATTGGGATAACTCAAAAATGAGTTTATATATGAAATAATAGTGTTAGATGTATATGATTCACTCACTCTTTCTTAACCTCAAGATATTAGATTTGGTTCATTTTAATCCTAAATCGGGTTTTTCTGCAATTCTTTTTTTGTTTGATATTGTTATTATATATAACTTAAGCTTTATTTTCCAAGGTCATCTCATTTCCTTTTGTTTGTTTAATACGAACTTATGTTAAAAAACTTGCACATTATCAGTTGCTTCATAGAATGCTCATAAATTCATTCTGGAGTTTTCAATGAAGTATATTGGTGCTCACGTAAGTGCATCGGGAGGAGTGGATAAGGCTCCACTAAATGCAAAAAAGATAGGGGCAGATACTTTTGCCTTGTTTGTTAAGAATCAAAGAAGATGGGTTAGTAAACCATTAACTACCGAGTCTATTGTAAATTTTAAGCAGAACTGTATTACAAACGAATTTAATTTGGACAAAATTCTACCTCATGATAGCTATTTAATAAACTTAGGACATCCTGATAGTGAATTAAGGGAGAAATCTTTACAAGCATTCATTGATGAAATGCAAAGATGTAATCAGTTAGGTTTAAAGCTACTTAACTTTCATTCCGGAAGTCATCTTAAGTTAATTGAAGAAGATAGTGCACTTCAATTAATCTCTGAATCAATAAATAGAGCCCATAGAAGATGCAGTAATGTTATAACTGTAATAGAGAACACGGCTGGACAAGGGTCTAATCTGGGTTATACGTTTGAGCAGATTGCAACGATTATTGATGGTGTGATTGACGTTTCAAGGGTAGGTGTCTGTATTGATACATGTCATGCATATACAGCAGGTTATGATTTAAGCTCGGAAGAGGGTTTTGATAAAGTATTTAGTGAGTTTAATCGTATTATAGGTTTTAACATGCTCAAAGGAATGCATTTGAATGACTCTAAAAAAGAGCTTTCCTCAAATGTAGATAGACATGAGAATCTTGGTGAAGGGAAGATTGGTCTAACAGCTTTCAGATTAATTATGCAAGATAGTAGATTCGATGAAATTCCTCTTATCTTGGAAACTCCCAATGAGGACATTTGGGCTAATGAAATAGCTTTATTAAAGAGCTACATATAGACAAAATTACTCAATAATCTCTACGATTGTATTAATCCCATTATCTGGTAAAGATTTAACTAAATCTCTGATGTCCTTATTTTTTAATCTTATACAACCTTCTGTTGCTCTTTTTCCAATAGATTCAGGTGCATGAGTACCGTGTATACCAATACCGGTCCAAGTCTGCTTGCTTACTGTTGTATCGCTATTAGTCATAAGTCTTATAAACCAAGGTCCGTAAGCTCCCTTTATTGAGCCATGCCCATCATTAAAATCATGTTCCCAAGTTGATGAATCCTCTATACTTACTATCGGAAATCTGCCAACAGGTGTTCTCATATCACCTACTGATTGTTTATCTCCTGAATTTAGTCCGGTAGCAACAAAATATTCTGCAACCGGAATACCATTCTCGTAATGATAGAGTTTGAAGAGGTGCTTGATTACTAATATATAATGACCCTTTTCTTCTGCATAAGGTTGTTTCTTTTTTTTATTAATTTCTTCAGATGCAATCTTATCTTGCGGAAATCTTAATTCCATATCACTACTCCGCTTACTGTGACTTTTGTTTAACGAACATGCTGATAGCAAGACCAAACTAATCAGCACCAAAAATAATTTATAGTTCATGAATTTCCCATTACCTACTGTTATTACTAAGAGTATTAAATCTTAACAATATACGTCAATGAAAATTTACAATTGACTTTACATGACAGAGATATTTTTATGTTGAAGTAAAATAATACGAATAAGAAATAAAGGAAATAGAATGTTTATTGATCATGCGAAAGTGAGAGTACGTGCAGGTAACGGAGGACACGGTTGTATTAGTTTCAGAAGAGAAAAGTTTATTCCCAAAGGTGGGCCCGATGGGGGAGACGGTGGATATGGTGGTCATGTTGTTTTCAAAGGAAACAGTAACATAAATACACTACTTAGTTTTAGACATGTTCAAACTATTAATGCGGAGAACGGTCAGAATGGAGGAGGTGGTAATCGTACTGGTAGAAGTGGGAAAAATGAGGTCATTGAAGTTCCTATTGGCACAGAGATATGGGAAATGATAGACGGAGAGAGAATTAAGATTGCAGATATTATTGATTCTGATGAAGAGATAATCATTGCTAAAGGTGGGCGGGGAGGTAAAGGAAATACAAGATTTGCAACTGCTACCCATAGAACTCCTAGAACCGCAACAGATGGAAGACCGGGTCAATCCAAAAGTCTTGAGTTAGTGCTCAAACTTATGGCTGATGTCGGTTTGGTAGGATTCCCTAACGCCGGTAAGTCTACTTTGCTTAGCACTGTTTCTGCCGCCAGACCTAAGATTGCCGATTATCAGTTCACTACTCTTGAACCATCACTAGGTGTTATTTCTGTTAGTGAATATGAGAACTTTGTTATGGCTGATATACCCGGAATTATTGAAGGTGCACATCTAGGCAAAGGTCTTGGAATACAATTCCTTCAGCATATACAGAGAACGAAGGTATTGCTCTTCTTATTGGATATTAACTCTTCTGATCCTCTTAATGATTATCAGATTTTAAAGTCAGAACTTCATAACTATGATGAATTCTTAGATAGAAAACCTCACTTGATAGTTATGAGTAAGATTGATACGATTCCTGCAGATGATATTGACGAAAGACTCAAAGAGCTTAAAGAAGTGTTTGCAGAACAAGTACATGAAGAGATAATGGCAATATCATCCGTATCCGGGAAGAATATTAATATCTTAAAACGAAAACTGTTTACTCTTTCAGAGAAGCATGAATAAAAGAATCAAAGCCTGGATTACTCTCAGAAATCAGAAGGGAATCCGGTTAATTGATAAATATAAGATTATTAACAAATGGGGTGAACCTTATAATTATATAGGAACACCCCATTCCTCTATTCATGAAGACAGTATCATTCCTTACAATGTCTCAAAGATATGGAGTAAAACCGATCTTGAGTTCGACCAACATCAGAATAGAATATTTGATGAATTGGACATGAGCTTCTGCTCTATCCTTGATCCTGAGTATCCTGAAATTCTCAAATCCTTGTATTGTCCTCCTCTATTTCTATTTTATAAAGGTAATCTTTCTATCACTAATGATTGTATAGCTATCATTGGAACCAGAAAGATTAGCAATTATGGTGTTAGAGTTACAAATTCAATTGTCGAAAGACTAGCAGAAGCGGGTGTAACGATTGTTAGCGGATTAAGCTATGGAGTTGATGCCGAGGCCCACCGGGTAGCTCTCAAGAAAAATGGAAGCACTATTGCTATACTACCGGGAAGCATCGACCTCATTTATCCTCCTGGACATAGAGAAATGGCAGAAGCAATAGCACAAAAAGGATTATTGTTATCGGAATACCTTCCGGGAGAGAAAGTTGAAAGATGGCATTTCCCTGAAAGAAACAGATTGATTAGCGGTATTTCCAGAGCTGTCATTCTAATAGAAGGTGGAGAGAAAAGCGGAGCTCTGATTACTGCAAGATTTGCCATTGAACAGAATCGAGCCTTGTTTGCCGTTCCCGGTGATATTACAAGAGAAACGGCAAAAGGTGCAAACAAGCTTATCAATATGGGTGCAACCCCGATTACTGATATTGATGAATTAATGGTTGAACTCGGGATAAAGTCTACGAGGTTAAAACAAACAAATATACCTGATTCTTCAAATCCAATTTACAAGTTTATTTCTGAAGCTAACGAGCCTTTGGATATTGATACTTTGATTGAATTAACCGGTCAAAGCTTCGGTGAGTTATCCGCAAATCTCTTGGAGCTTGAGATGGACGGGATGATTAGAAGAATAGCCGGAAGCAGATATACTGCTCTAAAATAAACTTATTTCAAATCATCCATTACAATTTCGAACTGGTTTAATATACCTGTCTTCTTTAATCTGTTAGCAACAAAGATACTAAGAATTCCCGCAAACAAAACACCCCCAATAAGGTAACATATTATTTGTTTAATATTGAAAGCAACCGAGTAGGTATACCACTTTTCGTAAAACAATGATACAAGGTATGAGCTTATTGCCGAGAGCATGGCAGCTATCATCATTACCGCTCTGTTCCAACGTTTATATCCTAAGGAGAGGAAAAACAGTTCAACAAGTACGCTCTGACCAAATCCGAAAAGAATTGAGGTAATCCCCCATCTAGCAATGAAGCCTTGGACAAATGCTGCAACAGTTTCTCCAAGAATAGCACTTCCCGGTTTTCTAATGATAAATGGAAAGAATACTGCTCCCATTAACCAAACACCGGACATCAGATTTTCAATTCCCAGAGGTTTTAAAAAAGGTGAAACAATATCGTACAAGAAGGTATATCCCCACCAGAATACACCCATAGCTGTTGATACTACAGTAATAAAGATTATCTCGGATAATTTAAGTTTTTTCATTGTATCCTCTATTAAATAACCTGTGCCACTTAATTGTGGCACAGGTATTATTAATTATTTATATACCGGTTCTAAATCCTATCATAAAGTTACGTTCTGAACCTATCCAGTAGTTATTTCCGCCATCCCAAGCATCATAATAACCATCTGTATAATAAGTTTTATCAAACAAGTTATTAACGTTAAATGTAATACTTGTTGTCTTCAATAAACCAATGTTAGTGAGTTTAAATTTCAACCCTGCATTAACAAGACTATATTCAGGTATTGTTCTATCAGGATTTTGAGTATTATCAAGATACTGTTCGCCAACATACTTATATTCACAAGTTGCGGTTAACCATCTCCAATTATAGCTTATCTTGGCATTGGCAATTACATCAGGGAAGTTAGCAATCTTGTTTCCTGAATAGTCAACAACGAATGTTTCGTAAGTATCCCAATTAGTGTCATAAGCTTTGAAATTCTTGAAATAGTTATCATTATATGCTACGTTAGCCGACAGTCCTAAATTATTAAAGAATTCTTTCTTAATAGCTAATTCAACACCTCTGTGGATTGTTTTATCGGCATTACCCATGTTAGGATAGCCATCGGAATCTACACCACCGTAACGAACGATTTCTTTATCAAAGTCCATCCAGAAAATAGCGGTTTCGATGTTCCAACCTTCAATATTAACTCTTTGTCCGATCTCATAGTTAATAACCTTTTCAGGTTTTACAACAGGATCTTCCCATTCTATTCTCACAACATTTCCTTCACTATCAACAACTTCATGGCTTGTTTCAAAGAGAGGAGCTGTTCCAAGGTCTGAAGCATCGTCCCAGATGTTATAGAGTTCCTGATCAGCAGGCTCTCTCTCGGCAAAAGAAACATTACCATACAAGTTCATATCTTCAGATACTCTATAGTTTAAACCAAATCTCGGATTGAGGAATTCATAGTCAACATCATAACTATGAAGGTTTTCACCAGTGAAGTTACCTACTTCTTCCTGTTCAAATGTGTATTTGATTCCCTGATAATGAAGGTTAGCCACCATAGAAAGGGATTCATTAAGATTAAAGTTTTCATTTACATAGAATGTGATGTAATCCTTATTACCTTTGTATTGGTGATACTTCTGTCCTACACTATAATCTACATCTAATGAATTTCCATCAGCATCTACAGCATTGGATACATTCTTAATTTCTCCCCAGTGGTCGCTATCAAACTTAGCAAGATAAGTTCCGAATGTAATCTCTCCCATCAGATGTGACCATGTGAGGTTTGAAACTAAACCATAGTGCTGTTTTTTAACCCATTTCTGTCTGACAACATCTGCAACAGAGTCGTTATCATCGCTTGAAAGTGAGTAATAATATAAATCATCCTCATCCTTAAGCTGTTCATAGAAACCTTTACCTCTGATGTAAAAGGCTGAGTTCTGCCAAAGCAACTTATCATTTATTCTCCAACGATTATGAAGCTCATAGTGAGGTTGAGAAAAATCATCTATTTCATTGTCATAAGTTTTGGGATTATGTTGAGGGTTATCATTCAATTCAGCTATCGGAGAAGCATACCAAGCCGCATGAGTAACTTCGTTACCTCCATAAGTGTTAAACTCGGTTACCGAGTTTTTACCTATATAAGAAAGATTATAGAAGTATGACCACATCTTGGAAGCAGTATTATCTCTATAACCGTCAGATGCCATTTGTGAGAATCGTAATGATGAGATAAAACCTTTTCCAAGGTCTTTTGCTATTTTTGCACTATACTTCCATGTATTGAAACTTCCGTAATTGGAACTAATCTCAGCAAGATAAGGATTGTTAAGGCTGTTTGTCATTAAATTAAGTGAACCACCAAAAGTTGAAACACCATATTGAGAATTACCTACACCTTTTTGGAACTGAATATTTTCAACATTTTCTGCCAAGTCCGGCATATCAACCCAGTATACGGAATGGTCTTCAGGATCATTGAAAGGTATTCCATTAACCATAATACCGATTCTCCTCTCATCAAATCCTCGAACTTTCATGTGAGAGTAACCTAAAGCTGAACCGGCCTCTGAGTATGTGTGCAAGTTTGGTACATCGTCAAGAAGAAGTGGAATGTCTTGTCCATAACTAACTTCGAGAATCTCTTCCTGGTCAATATTAGTGATAGTAATAGGTGAAGTTTCTGTCTTTACACGAGTTGTCGAGACTTTCACTCCTGAAAGTTCGACAGATTTTCTTTCCAGTTTAATTTTAAGATAATCTGAATTAACGGCAACTTCAAGCTCTTCATAGCCCATTCTTTTAACATTGATTTCATTATCTGATGTCTCAATTATGAAATGACCTTTAGTATCAGTTGTAACTGTTGATTGTTCAGTGGAAACAATTGCGTTTTCTATCGGATTACCCGTAGTTTTATCAGTTACGGTTCCACTGAGTTGTTTTGCTGAACAAACGGAAATTATTCCGATTAACAGCATTGCGAGAGTTAAGAGTTTCTTTTTCATTTTTCCTCCATCAATTTCTCATTGAGAATTGAAGAGAAAATTATGCGGAATAAAAAAAACCATAACGCCGTGGACGATATGGTTTAAATATTATTCGAACATATTTTCCCTACGCCGGCATTATCCGGATCAGGTATGATGGGTTTGATCTCAACCACTGATTAACAGCAGTACCCCAAAATACGTGTTTGCTTTCTCAAAGAACTTAAATCTAAGATTATTCTCTCTTAACTTATGTCAACCTGATTATTATAAAACATAATGCTCGAGGTTAAGGATATAGACGTTAATACTTCTTCCATAAACTCTTTAACCGTTTTAACATCAGATCATATCTAAAGAATAAAAGAAAGATGATTATTCTGAAGGCAGCTTTCGTTTTCGTTTCATCTACCCAGAACTTTCTGTGCCTCCTTTTAACTCTCGGGAATTATTCGGGATTTGTTTGAGAGTTTCGCGGGAATTTCTCGGGTAAAGTCCCGAGTGATTCCCGAGAGAGTCCCGCGAGATTCCCGTGTGAGTCCCGCGAGATTCCCGTGTGAGTCCCGAGTGTTGAAAGAGGGGGTAGCATGTTCATAATATCCAGAGAAAGATATGGGAGGTAACCCTTTAAAGTATCCAGTTTTGTTATCTCCGATAGTAATCTGAAACATAGGATTGCCACGATTTTTACGTTCTTTGATGATAGCATATTATAGACCATAAAAAGGAGGTTACACACATGAACATGCAAGCTATCTCAAAGTTTGTGAATATAACTTATGACATAAAGTTAAGCAAAACAACTATTATAAGAAATCGGATTTAAAACCAAATTAGTATCTGTTCCTTAAAGATTGTATGTAACAAACCGATGTCTAGTATTTTACTATCGGCTTGACATAAAATGAGAATCATTAAATAGGTAATAAATATATTTATTAAGGATAACTTGATGATGAGCAATAAATTTGATGTAATAGTTGTTGGTGCCGGACATGCAGGGTGTGAAGCAGCCCTTGCCAGTGCCAAAATGGGTGCAAACACTGCCTGCTTTGTACTAAAAATGGAATCCATAGGTCGAATGTCTTGTAATCCGACAGTCGGAGGACCTGCTAAAGGACATCTGGCAAGAGAGCTTGATGCTCTTGGAGGAGTGATAGGACATGTTGCCGATTTAACAGGTATCCAGTTCAGAATGTTGAACAGAAGTAAAGGACCTGCAGTTTGGGCTCCTAGAAGTCAGAATGACCGACAAATGTATTCTATTGTTATGAGAGAATTCTTGGAAAAGCAAAAGAACCTGCATCTGATTGAATCTGATGTTATGGAAGTGATTTTGGATAACAAGAAAGTTGCCGGCGTTGTTACATCAATTGGTGAAAGATATTATGCTTCTAAAGTAATATTGGCAAACGGTACTTTCCTTAGGGGAACTATCCATGTAGGATCAATTAATGTACCGGGTGGCAGATCCGGTGAACCATCCTCTGACGGTTTATCTGAATGGCTATTAAAAGAAGGTTTTCAGGTTGAGCGTTTTAAAACCGGTACTCCGCCTAGAGTAGATTTGAGAACCGTTGATTTAAGTAAAGTGGAAGAGCAACCGGGAGATGAAAACCCGGAAGGCTTCTCATATTATAGAGATTTAAAATTAAGAAATGATATCAGTTGTTATTTAAGTTGGACCAATCCGGAAACACATAAAGTGATTTCTGATAATCTTAAGTACTCCTCTCTCTACGGTGGCTTTATATCCGGAACAGGACCCAGATATTGTCCCTCTATTGAAGATAAGATTGTGAAGTTTACAGGAAAAGACCGTCATCATGTGTTTATTGAACCGGAAGGTGTAAACACATTTGAGGCTTATGTGAATGGAGTCTCAAACAGTCTTCCTCCCTATATACAGCAGAAAATGCTTCAAACTATACCGGGATTGGAAAAAGCTACTATTATGCGTTATGGCTATGCAATAGAATACGACTATGTTGTTCCTTCAGAAATCAAAGTTACTATGGAAACAAAGAAAATTGAAGGACTATATCTCGCAGGGCAGATTAACGGAACTTCCGGTTACGAAGAAGCTGCGGCACAAGGCTTTTCAGCCGGTATAAATGCAGTGTTATCACTAGATAAAAAAGATCCTTTGATTTTTGACCGTTCCAACTCTTATATTGGAGTTCTACTTGACGACCTCGTCACTAAAGGAACAACCGAACCTTACAGATTATTCACTTCCAGAGCTGAATATAGACTCTTCCTCAGACAAGACAATGCAGATGAAAGATTGATGCAAACTGGTTATAAACTGGGACTTGTTTCAGATACTAGATGGAACAGATACAAAAAAGTGATGGAAGTTAAGAATAGAGAAATGGAGTTTCTAAGAAACAGGAAGTCTACAAAATCAGCTGAATTAGCAGAGCCCGTAAAACTATATCAAATACTCAAACGTCCCGATTATAGTTTTGACGATTTACAGAGATTCGGCTATAAAAAGCCTAATGATGTAACCGATGAAGTCATAAGAAAACTTTCATTGGAATGTAAATATGAAGGCTATCTTAAAAGACAATTAGCCGATATTGATAAATACACTAAAATGGAAAACATGGATATCCCCCCTGATTTGGATTTCATGGAAATACAATCAATCTCCTATGAAGCACGAGAGAAAATGATGAAGATACAACCGAGAAATATGGGTCAAGTGATGAGGATTTCAGGAGTTAATTTCACAGATGTGTCTGCATTAATGATATATCTTAAAAAGAAAAAGCATTTGAAATAATGAGGTCGCAATGAAAGCAATAGCTGTTATTCCCGCTCGATATGAATCTACTCGTTTACCGGGTAAGCCCCTTAAGGATATTTGTGGTAAGACTATGATTCATAGAGTATATGAAGCTGTAGTATCAACAAAGCTCTTTGATGAAATAATTGTCGCTACCGATGACACTAGAATTGCAAATGAAGTAAGCTCTTTTCATGGTCAAAGCGTAATGACTTCTTCCGATTGTAAAAGCGGAACAGACAGAGTGTTTGAGGCATCAAGAAGTAAAGATTGCGATGTTATCGTGAATGTGCAAGGTGATGAGCCATTTATAGATGATAAAACTCTCTCGGAACTACTTGAAGCTTTTAAAGACCCTGAAGTTGAAGTTGCTTCCTTAATGACACAAATTGCTAATGAAACGGATTACTCAAATCCAAATTGTGTGAAAGTTGTTTGCGATAACAATAACAATGCACTATACTTTAGTCGCTCACCATTGCCTTATTCTAGGGATGCTGTCGAGTTTACTTCGTATAGACATATTGGAGTATATGCTTTTAGAAAAGATACTCTAGGCTTATTTGTTAAGCTTAATCAAGGCAAACTTGAACTAATTGAAAAACTAGAGCAATTAAGATTATTGGAGAACGGTATAAAAATCCGTATGGTGAAGACCGACTACCAAGGCATTGGTATTGATACTCAACATGATCTGGATAAAGCTATAGAGATTATAAAAGTAGTTGATTAACTCATATTGAATTAATCTCAATAATTATACTACAATATCTAACTGATTCTTTAATTAATATCAACTTCTAATTGTATATTTTGGAATATGTTATAGTATTCATGCAATAAGTTGGAACAAAATCCCAGATATTAGTTGACACAAATAAAAACAATAAACATATTTAGAGCAATTTGGAGAATATAAGCATAATCTCTTGATTACTATAAACTTAATATTCTGCATGTCAAATATTTTAAAATGAGGATTTATTGATGAGGATTTCCAAGGCAGTTCTTGCCCTGGTTGTAATAATAATACTGTTTACAACTCTCTCAGCCACAACCGGCAGTTCGCAGAACAAAGTTATTGTAAAAGTCTTTGACCTTCCCGACCCACGAGACAATAGTCCTTACAATAAAGCCAATCTAGAAGTTGTAAAAGCCTTTCAGAAAAAGTATCCTTGGATAGAATTACGTTCATATTCAGGAATAAGAATCGAGAATATGGATCTGGATGCCGGACCATTGATGGCTATTGCCGGAGGAGTATCTCCGGATATCATATACGTTAACTTTAGACAATCAGCTACTTACATTGAAAGTAACTTTCTCTATCCCTTAGACGAGTTCATGGACGAGTTTACGGAAGAAGAACTTAAACTAAGAATTGAGAAACCTGTAATGCCGGTTGTAAAACGTAAAAAATATGGTGAAACTGAAGAGCATTTCTGGTGTCTACCTTACGAGACATTGGTAAGAGTTTTAATGTATAGAAAAGACCTTTTCGGGCGTGTAGGTCTTGATCCTAATCATCCTCCCAAAGATTGGGATGAATTACTTAGTTTTTCCAGACAAATGACAATTCCCGAAGAGGGAATTTTCGGAATGTATTTAGCTTCTGGTCCTCAAGCAGCCTATGACTGGATAACATATCTTTGGAGTGCAGGAGGAGAAGCCGTTGTTCAAGATCCTGACTCAGGAGAATGGCTAGCTGCTTTTAACTCAGATGCCGGTGTAATGGCAATGGAGTATTACTTAAAGCTTCTTACTACTAAATGGACAGATTCTTCAGGCAATCCTCAAAAAGGCTTTGTTATAAGAGAAGGTGATTGGGCTCGTAATTGGGATGAAGGGAAAATAGGGATGAAGATGGGATATATGAATCAACAATCCCTAGGTGGAAATCTTGACCCTAATCTTTATGGGCTTGCACCATGCCCTTTAGGTCCAACAGGCGTAAGAGGGTCTGAAATAAATTGCAGAATGATGGGTATTTTTGCAGGAGCAGGAGAAAGTAATAATGCAGGTCTAGGCGATAGAGATTCTTACAAAGTAAAAGATGCCGCTTTCAAATACATAAAATTCTTTGATAGTGAAGAAGCTAGAAAGATAAGAATCAAAGTGATGATAGAAGCCGGATACGGTAAACTTCAAAATCCACTCTATTTAAAGAGATACGGCTATGACGAATACTTAAAGTATGTACCGAAAGGTTGGATTGAAACATTTGAAGAAGCGATTGAAAACGGTAAACCTGAGCCTTATGGACGTAATACTCAGAAAGTATATGAATTCATGACCGTGCCTGTTGAAAAGTGTATATCTTTGGAAGAAAACGGTGAACTTGGAAATAATACAGAAGAAAAAAGAGAAAAGATAAAAGAGCTTCTCGATAAAGGTGCAATGAGAACTAATAAGGAGATGATCGGTAAGATATCTCTGGAAGAAAGAAAGAAAAGAAACAATATAGCAGTTGTCATTGCCATAATTATTTTCGCAGCCTTTATAGCTGCCTTAATCCACATTTGGAGATACTTTACACCAGATCAGACTTGGTCTGTAAAAAAGAAAAACCGCATGCGATGGTTACCGTATTTAATGATATTGCCAGCTTTAGTATCTATAATACTTTGGAAATATATTCCTGTTCTAATGGGTTCTATGATGGCATTCCAAGATTATCAACTTGTCGGAGCATCCGAATGGATAGGATTACAAAACTTTGCGGACGTATTGTTTGATCCAGTTTGGTGGGCTTCTTTATGGAGAACTCTCTATTATATGGCTTTATCTCTTGGATTGGGATTCTGTCCTCCAATTATATTGGCTATTCTTCTTCAAGAAGTCTCTCATGGGAAAATAGTTTATAGAGTTATTTACTATCTGCCTGCTGTTGTAAGCGGTGTGATCGTTATATATTTGTGGAAATTGCTTTATGATCCCTCCGATGCCGGTGGTCTTAACCAGATTTTGATGTGGCTTGGACTTGAAAAAAGTAAGTGGATTAAAGATGAATCTTTAGCTATGCTTTGCACGGTAATACCGTCAATCTGGGCAGGAGTAGGACCGGGATGTCTTATTTATCTAGCAGCTTTAAAGGGTATCCCTGATGACCTTTATGATGCTGCTGATATTGATGGAGCAAACTTTTTCCAGAAACTTTCTCATATTGTTGTTCCTAGCTTAAAAGCATTGATAATAATGCAATTTATTGCTGCATTTATCGCTTCGGCTCAACAAAGTGGTTTTATATTAGTAATGACTTTTGGTGGACCTAATGAAGCCACAAAAGTAGCAGATCTATTAATCTTCGAAAGAGCATATCTATATCTGAAATTCGGTATCGCTACTACAATGGCCTGGATGCTAGGAATGATGCTGATGGGATTCACAATTATTCAACTTAAGAAGTTGAAGAATATGGAATTTAGGACTGTAGATACATCTAAAAATTAATTTAATACAGGCAGATTCATTAAATAAATTGAATCAATTCAGGAGGATTTGGTTATGAAAAAATTACTATTATTAGTATTCGTCGTAATGGTTTTATTGGTGGGATGCAGTAAAAAAGAAGATGTTTATTACTCTGATGATTTTGTTAATACTGTCTATTATGTGCATGGAATGAGTGATTATCATTATCCTGGCGATGAAATGTATATCTATGTTTTTGAATATGATGGAGAGAAGGAATTCCCTCAGACTACATTGAAGAAATTCGGAAGGGAAAAACATGAGTTTCATAGTGATGCAAGAGTACATCTGTATTTCTATAAGAATTCAGTTCCTAACAGCACCGCATATGATGAATTAGGTAAGAAATCAGAGTTATCAAAAGAAGAAATGAGAAAATTCATCGATGTTATTAACAGTGAAGACAGATTTAAATATTCACAATTCTTTGAACCTGATGGTAGGGAGTCTTTCAAAGAAAATAGAGATTAAGGTTGGATAATGCCCATAATAGGAAGAGTCGGCAGAAAAACATTTAAAGTTAGAGCTTTAAACGGAACTATACATTTTATATTGCTTTTAGGAGCAATTACTATGATATATCCGTTTCTGATAATGGTTTCTGCTTCTTTTAAAAGCAATGTTGATTCTAAATACTTCAGTATAATCCCAAAATACTTCTATAATGAGGAAATGCTCTATAAGAAGCATATTGAGTCCAGAATGAACGAAGAGACCAATCTCATGAACGAAGTATATGGTCACAGATTTCTTTCCTTTGAGTTTGTTAAAACAGTTAGCGATCCAATCAATATTAAGCGTGATGATTGGAATGAGTTTCTAAAACTTGAAGGAAAGAATCATGATCAATTTGATTACTATTTGTCTGAATCCTTCGGAAGGAGTATTGAACCATACAATAACAGAAGATTTAGGCAAACTGTGAAAAAAGAGAATAACAATTCTCTGGAGGAATACAATAAGAAGTATAATTCCTCCGTTCAATCATGGGATGAAATCAATATTGAGATTAAAGACATTCTTTCTAGAAGCTTTTCAGGTGATTTTAGAGGCATTACGCAAAGATTTAATGAATTCAGTAAAGCAGTTCCTTATGAGCAGAGAGTATATGCTGATATAGACGGTTATTTCGTTTCAAATGAACTCATACCAGCCTTCCAAAATGACCTTGAACACACCAATGCTCAGTTAGGACTAAATCTTTCTGAATGGGGTGAATTCGTGACTCCAATGTATAGACCAAGCGGAAAACTCCAAAAGTATTGGGATCATTTTGTTAAGAAATCACTCAATGTACATCACCTTAGAGTTAAGGATTCTGCAATCTCTCAATATCAGAACTTTCTTAAAGAAAAATATGATGATATAGAACTACTTAATCGAACGTATTCATCTGATTATGCAAAATTCTCAGAGATAACAATACATGATAAGCTTCCTACATCAGGAGCATTACTTGTAGATTGGACATTCTTTATTGAGTCAATAGCCTCTCCTGATGATATTTACATTATCGGTATTGAATACAGATATCGTGAATGGTTGAAGAACAAATATGACAATATTACCCAACTGAATCAACGGTATGAAAAGGGATTTAATAGCTTTAATGATATAGCGTTAAGCTCTGAATTCCCTAACGGAAACACATTCATATCTGCAGACTGGGAAGATTTTGTGAAAAACTATGCAAATGTTAACAATATAAGCGTTAATCCTCGTGCTCAAATCAGCTTTATAAACTATATAAAGAAGAGATTTCCTATAGACGGGAATTCAATAGATTTGGAGCGAATGAATAAAGAGTTTGGGACAAGTTATAAATCTGAGCATGATATATATCCAAGTCAAATCGTACCGATTAAAGAGAGTTACAAAAGAGAATGGCTCTTCTTTATAAAAAATGCTATGCCTGAACTATTCTTAGAGGTTAACGTAGACAGGGAGCAAGTTAATTGGATTAGTTACTTAAAGGAAAAATACGGAGACATTGAGACTATTAATCAAACTTATAAGCTGGTATATTCTGATTTTACTCATGTTAATATTGATTGGCAAACAATAGATTATCTTAATTTCAAAGATACTAAACCCGCTATCTTTAGAGAACATCTTATAAGAAATTATGCTATGGTTCTAAATGAAATGTTCTATAATGGAAGAGCAATGTTTAACACATTTATCTATGTTTCATTAGCTATCATTTCTGCTTTAATAGTTAATCCTTTAGCAGCCTATGCCCTTAGTCGCTTCAAACTTCCTTCTGCATATAAGATTATTCTTGTTTTGATGTTAACTATGGCTTTCCCTCCAATGGTCATGGGAATACCAAATTTCCTTATATTAAAAAGACTGGGTATGCTGAACACATTTTGGGCTCTTATTTTACCCGGGCTAGCCGATGGCTATTTTATCTTTCTTTTAAAAGGATTTTTCGATTCTCTGCCACAAGAATTATTTGAAAGTGCCACAGTAGACGGAGCTAGTGAGAGTAGACTTTTCTGGCAGATAGCTATGCAACTTTCAAAACCAATAATGGCTGTTATTGCCTTAAGTGCTTTTAATGCAGCATACAGAAACTTCATGTTTGCTTTTATTGTCTGCCAAGATAAATCTATGTGGACGATGATGGTAAGTATTTACCAATTAATGCAAAGAGCAGCTCCAGGGGTTGGGTTTGCCGCTCTTGTTATTGCTGCAATTCCAACATTCTTGGTGTTTATATTCTTCCAGAACATTATTATCAAGGGAATTGTAGTACCAACAGAGAAGTAATAAATCCGTGTATTTTTTTAAGGAGTGCTTGCTAATTGCATTCACTCCTTTTCTCATTCTAGTCTTTTCTTGTTAATTATCATTGACTTATTTGAGCTTGTCCTATTATATAAATATAAATTATTTAAAGGTGGAATCTTGGATAAGATTAGAGAACTAATCAAAAAATGTATACTTGGAACTGAGTTTGATGGGAAAACATATCTTGTTGGTGGTTACGTAAGAGACTTAGTAATGGATAAAGGACACCTTTCCAATGACATGGATATTGTTGTAGCTATTCCAAATGGAGGAGTACTTCTTTCACAATACCTTTATGAAAAAGGTGTTAGCTCCGAGCCAGTTATATTTGAGAGTTTCGGCACATCAATGATTCAAATCAATGGCTATTCAATTGAATTTGTTATGGCTAGAAAAGAGTCTTATAGAGATAAATCCAGAAAACCGGATGTTGAAGCAGGTACAATTGAAGATGATATCTATAGAAGAGATTTTACTATTAACTCGTTACTACAAGAAGTTGTCAGCGGAGAGATTATTGATATTAGCGGATATGGGTATTCCGATATAGAAGAAGGAATTATCAGATCAACTTCTGACCCTGGAATTATATTTGTTGAAGATCCCTTGAGAATATTGAGAGCTATCAGATTTGCTGCAAGATTCAATTACAAAATAGAGAGCAATACTGAGTTTGGAATGAAAGAACATGTTGATAAACTGGAATATATATCCAAAGAAAGAATTAAAGATGAATTAACGAAGATACTAATAGGTGATAACGTTGGTTATGGTCTTAACTTACTACAGGATACTGGTGTTATGAAATATATACTTCCTGATTTAGTGAATTTAAGAAATCTTGAGCAAAACAAATACCATTTTGGAGATGTGTGGAATCACACTGTTGTCGTTGTAGAAAATACTCCGATTGATCTTGAAACGAGAATGGGGGCACTACTACACGATGTTGGTAAGTACAAAAGTAGAACCGAGGATAGCAAAGGAATTCATTTTTACAAACATGAAAGTTATAGTGCTGAAATTGCCTTTGAAATGCTAACCAATTTAAGATACTCAAAGCAGTTTATTGTAAATGTATGTAATTTGATAAAGAATCACATGAAATTCAAAAATAGTGGGTATCTAGCAGAAAACTTGACAAATAAAACATTAAGAAAAATCTACTACCATATCGGGGATTTAATTGACAAGTTACTCGATTTAGTTCATGCTGATAATGTATCTCATGCAACTGATTTTAATATGCCTAGGCAAGTCGAATTCATTAGGAAACGTTTAGATAAAATAAAAGAAGAATATAATGATACTCCGTTTCCTCTCAGTGGACATGATATAATGAATACATTTGAAATCAGTGAAGGCGAGCTTATAGGGGAGTTTTTAAAACAAGCTCGTGAGATTTGGCTTGAACATCCCGATATTAGTAAGGAGAAACTTTTAAGGGAGTTGGAAAAGAAGAAATAATCTGTTTCAGGAAGGAAATATGGGGATGAGAAGAAGCTTTGACAATGAAGCTATTCAGAATTGTTATGATTTTGCTAAAAAAAACTTAGTGGATCATCCTGAAGATGCATATAAACAAATTCTCGAAGCATTAGAAATTGCCGTCGAGAATGAATATTGGTATCTTATACACGATTTCTCCGATGAGTTGATATCTTATGCAAAATTCGATTTTGCTTATAAATTGCTGAATCTTGCAATACAGCAAAAAGATATTGATGATACATTGAATGCCCATATTGCTATGTCTTACAGGAAACTGGCTGTTGTTGAATACCAACAAGCAAATTATGAAGACTCTTTCAGTAACCTTTATAAAGCTCAAGCTAAGTGTCCTCCAAAAGAGAAATATATAAGTCTATTAATAAAGAATGATTTCGGGATAATCTATTTTTATTTAAATGACTATAAACATGCTGAAGAACAGTTCAAGCTTTGCTTTGATGAAGGGAAGACCCTCTTAAACATAAATGATATTGACTATGAAAATAAAACCCTCTTCATAAACAACATTCTCATAAACCTTGGTTCAATATACAACAGAACTAATAATTATGATAAAGCCAAACAACTATACCTTGAAGCATTATCAAAGTTCAATGAATTAAAGGACTATAGCGGTATTGCCAATATTTACAATAATCTGGGAATTATTGAAGCATCACTTGGCAACTATCATATGAGTAAGGAATATTTCGAAAAATCAATTGAGATTAAGAAGAACTCTAAGGATATGAGGTCTCTAGCTAGAAGTTATGTAAACCTTGGAGAATGTAATCTACTGTTAAAGAACTACAAAGAAACCTTAGAAGTAACTAACCGTGGTTTGGAGATGGCTAAAACCTCTTCCTATACTCAATTGATATACACAGCATTAGAGATTATTACCAGAACTTATGAAGAACTAAAAGACTATGAGAATGCATATCACTATCTTAAAGAACAAAAAATAGCTAACGATGAGTATAACAATAAACTTCATCAGCAGAAGTTAGCTGAATTACAGGTTAAGCATAAAACTAAAGAACATGAGATGGATAAAGAACTTTATAAAATCAAAAATGAAGAGTTAGCTAATGCTATAGCTGTTAGAGATAAACTGTATTCTGTTATTGCTCATGATTTAAGAGGACCAATCAACAACGTGTATTCAGTTCTTGAGATGTTGCTTATGACAGACGAAACAACTCCAAAGGAAATGAGTACTTTGATTGATGAACTCTACAATGACACAAAATCAACAATGTTTCTACTTGATAACCTTCTTCAATGGGGTAAGAGTAGCTTACAGAAAGATTCGTTTTCAATTGAGAAAATAAATCTACTTCCGATTATTGATTCGATTGTTGAACTCAATAAGTCGTTCATAGAGAAGAAAGATATAACTCTTAAAAATCTTGTTAAGAAGGATTTATTCTTATATGGAGATAAGAATGTACCTTCTCTTGTCATAAGAAATATTCTCAGAAATGCTATTAAGTTTACTCCCGATAAAGGAAATATTACAATTACAGAAAAGACTGAAAAAGATTTTATAAAGATTAGTATTAGGGATAATGGCATTGGTATGCCACAAGAGGCAATCAGTAAACTTTTCACACTAGAACAAAGTAAGCCAACTTATGGAACAAACGCTGAGAAAGGAGCAGGGCTTGGGTTGTACTTAAGCCATGACTATCTTGTAAAATCAGGCGGAAAAATAGAAGTCAAAAGCGAAATAGGAAAAGGCTCAGAGTTTACAATCTACTTCCCTGTAAATATGGAATCTTTTTTACAATCAAAACAATAAAATAGCTAAGACTACTTATCACTATAATTGTTGCCCCAATAGGAAGATTAAGCAAGTATCCCATTACAATTCCCAATAGACAATAAATAAGACTCAATATGACTGATAACAGCATAACAATACTCATTTTATTTGCAAGTAAAAGGGATGTTGCCGAAGGAAGAGTCATTAAAGCAATAACTAATATCATTCCTGTAATCTTTATAAGTGTTACAACTGCAATTGAAACTAACAGAAGTAGCAATGTAAAGAAACTATCTTTACCTAATCTTCTGACAGAAGTAAACTCTTCATCAAAAGTAAGCGTTATAAATTGCCTATAAAAGAGGAATATTGCAACAAAAACACTAAGACTAAGTATAAATCCGGTAATAATTTCTGAATCTGTAACCAGAAGGATATTACCAAAGAGATAGGTCATGAGATTAGCTTTATAACCAGGAGTTAATGCAATGAAAATAAGACCTATAGCCATTCCCAGTGACCACAAAACACTTATAATAATCTCTTCATGTTGAGCCCCTTTAAGCTTAGTATAGCTAATTATCAAAGCTGAAACAACCGAGGCAACTGATGCCCCAACTACAGGAGAGAGACCAAGAAACACTGCTAATCCAATACCGCCTAGTGCTGAATGAGCAATCCCGCCACATATTGATGAGATTCGTTTCACTACTATCAACGGACCAAGTAAACCTAGTATAATGCTTGCAAATATGCTTGCGAGAATAGCATTGATCAGGAACTTATAATGAGTTATATCATAAAAGAGTTGTTCCATAGATTCCTACAAATGACAATGATGAAATATTTCAGTAGTTCTTGGTTCTGTATTACTATCAGACTTAGTTAATTCAGAAGTAGAGTGAATAACAAGTTTTCTGTTTAGACAAATGACTTTGTTGGCGAAAGTACTGACAAAATTAACGTCATGAGATACAACTAATATAGTTTTATCTTTGTTTAGATTATGCAATAGATCAAATATATCTATCTCCATGGCAATATCAACACTTGCTGTGGGCTCATCAAGAATGAGAATATCAGGATTCGTCATCATAGCTCGTGCAATAAGCATTCTTTGCATTTGTCCTCCCGATAGCTCATTAACCTGATTGTTGCCTAAAGCAGTAATTTTCATTTCCTCTAAAAGCCTCTTTGCTCTCTCTTTATCATCCTTACTGTAATACGGTAGAATTGACTTACTATGCAAGGAACCACTCAATACTACCTCTTTAACTGTTATTGGATATTGTTTGTTAAATGATGAAAACTGAGGAACATAACCAATCTTCTGACTTACTTTGGTTGGCTTTTCATTTAATATTCTTACTTCACCCTTATCGACTTCTAATAATCCAAGCATAAGCTTAACTAAGGTTGTTTTACCACCACCATTCGGTCCAACAATTGCTACAAAGTCTTTCTCTTCAAGTTCGAAAGAGACATCTTCGAGAACCAGATTATTCTTGAAGGCAAAACTAACATTCTTGAAGCTAACAGGAGTAATCCTACTCACTAATTCTTCCTGAAATAACTGTAGCTACTTTTTTTAGATTGTCGATATAGTCGTAAGCTAATGGATCTATAGAAATAACTTTTGCACCAATCTCTTCGGCAATTTTCTCTGCTTGAGAAGAATCGACTTGGCTGTTTATAAAAATATATTTAATCTCTTTATGCTTAGCAAATTCAACCGTTTGAGCAGTTTCTTTTGCTGTTGGATTTCTGTTGTCAATCTCTATGGGAATCTGTCGAAACCCATATCTATCTGCTAAATAACCCCAAGATGGATGGAATACTAGTAGATTTCTGCTCTCAACTCCGTCTAACACCTCAGCAAGGTCATTCGATAAACTATCAAGATCTTTAACTAACAAATCATAATTCGATTTAAACTCTGCATTATGTTCAGGATACTTATTTGAAAGAGATTGGAACATTGTTCTACTTATAACTTTCGCATATTCAGGATCTAACCATACATGCGGATCTCTCGACCCTGGTTTATGGATATGTCCATGCTCATGATGTCCATCTTGTTCGTGAATATCATGATGCTCTTCTTCTGTTATAGAAGCAGATTCATCCATTGGTCTTTTTCTGATACTAACTGATGTGTCTTCAATAAACAATTCCGGATAATTCTTCTGTATTTTTGGAATCCAAGCTTGTTCGAAAGGCACGCCAATAGCATAAAAGAGCTTACTTCTACCTAATTTACTCATCTGACGAGGGGTAGGTTCATAAGTTGCAGGATTACTTCCCGGAGCTACCATTACTTCAACATCAAACAGATCTCCAACAATTCTATCAGCAAAATACTTTTGAGGTAATATACTTACAAAAATACTCTCTTTAGAACTCTCAGTTTTATTACATGCTACTAATAGAACTAGTACAGGCAAAATAAATATTAGTCGTCTCATTGTTTCTCCTCACAAAATTTAAATGTTACTTAATTACTAAGTCAGTCTATAAAAGATAAAGAAAAAGAGGTACTAAAGCAAGTCCTAAAATCAGTGATATTGAGACCATTGTAGAAGCAAATTCTTTATCAAGCCCCTCCATATTGGCAAAGACTATAGTATTGAATCCAATCGGTGCCCCGCAACTTATTATTATTATCGGTCTTGCAATTCCATTTATGTTTAATAAGTTAACTGCTATATATCCAAGTAATAATCCTACTCCCATTCTAATAGCAACAGCGACTAAAGCCTTAGGAATTCTTGCAGGTTGAGGATGAAAATAAATGCCTAGAGAAAGCATTATCAAGGGAGTAGTCGGAGAACCTATATCATAGCAATACTTTACTAATACTTCAGGTAATCCAATACCGACAAAACTTAGTCCGAATCCTATAATCAATCCCCATAAAGGAGGAAGCTTTAAAAGTTTCTTCCAGTCTGCCTTACCATTTCCAGAATCACCGAATTTAACAGCATGCAAATAGATAAAAGTATATATCATGAATGTGTTACCGAGATCAAAGAGATTAGCTAAAAGCACACCTTTGTTACCCATAACGGCCTGAAAAAAGGGTAAGCAAAATCCTGTATTCATTATCATTGAACCACAAAGAAAACTTCCCAGAGCTCTCTTTGAAAGCTTCAAGTATCTACCACTTAAATAAGCAACAATAGCAGTTAGTAAAATCACAGCTATTGCTATTACAGGTAAATATAAGTATTCCTTTTCGAAAACAATATCCTGAGCAGTTGCAATAATTAGTGCCGGTAGAGTAATATTTAAAACAAGTTTAAGAAATAAATCGCCATCTTTGATTTTAAATAAACCTATAAGCTTACTGATATAACCAGTGGCAAATATTAATATAATCGGTATGATTTTAACAAAAAATGAACTCATAAATACCTATCTTTGTTTAGTACCAAACTAAGGATTCATTAAGCTCATTGTGGCAAGCTATTTTTCATACATTATCAATTCTTCAAAATAGAATCATGACCACCTACATAGCAGGTGGTTTTCGTTACACAAAAAAAAAGCTGATGAATAACTCATCAGCCTTTATTATTCTATAATAGAATGGTTACTTCATAAGAACCATTTTATTAACTACTGTTTTTCCGCCATTCTCTAGTTTATAGAAATAAACACCACTTGTGTGATTGTCTGCTGTCCAAACAATTTCTTGTGGTCCTTGAGCTTGATTTTCGTTAACTAAAGTATCAACAAGTTGACCTTTCATATTATAAATCTTAAGTGTTGTTTGACCTGATGTAGGTAAATTATACTTAATTGTAGTTTCAGGATTGAATGGGTTAGGGTAGTTATTAATTGTCATTGGAATTGTTGGATTAACTACTTCTTGAGTATCTTGAGTTCCATTACGTACAAGAGTACGAACGATAATATTTCCTTCTGTAATTGCTTCCCAAGCACCAGTACCTAATTTCTTCATAGAGTTACCGGATGCTGATGTATCAACTCCTATAGGTGATGCATTAGGAAATTCGAATAAAGCAATCCAGAATTTTCCGTCGTCAACTATATCGCTAATTTGTTCATTCATTCCTTCCGGTGCAACAATTTCATTAAGACCAGCTACAATTGATGCGTTAGCATAAGTTGTCTGGTATGTATAATTATCTGCTGGAACGCCATTATTATCATCATATATTCTGATTACAAGCGGAGCTGTGTTTAATGTTTCAACATAAACACCTATGTTAACTATTTCAGGAACATAGTCATGCTCGAAATACGTTGCCATAGAGCTATTGAAACCAACAGTATATCCCATTTCAGATGTTCCGTCTGTGTTATTAAGATATACATAATCATCAGTAATTACGAATACAGAAGCTGTATTAGAAGTTTCAGATTCATTGTTTCCATAATAAGCTGTCACTCTATAATAGTTATATTGACCGGCTGTTGGAGCTGTATGGATATAAGAAGTTGTTGTAGCTCCGGTAACACTGCCAATATTTGACCAAGAATCTTGATCAAGTGAGTGGTAAACATTGTAGCCATCGGCTACAGGAACATCAGGATTAGGAACAAGTAAAGTTGCACTAATACCACAGTTAACTAAAGTTTCATAACTCTCGTTAAAATCAACCCACATTCCATTTGTATAACATGCACTTCCAGAAGTTGGAGAAGAATCATCACACAACAGACCTTGAGTTGTTGTATCGAAACCACCAACTGCAACCCAAATAGTTGCACCGGCAGGAACTGAATACTCTAATTCAGAAACATTAACTGATGTCCATTCATTGTGAAGGATATTTCCTTGGTCTTCAAGTGTGAAAAGAGGTGTAGTAGAAGGTTCGCCATTTGAATCTTCATATACATATAAATCTACTGTTCCAGTAAACTCTGAACTTGTATCATACATCGCAATATTAATTGTATGCAGTGGTAAAGCTATATCATATGTGTTTTCAATCTTCATTGCATAAGGCTGAGAATCGTTAACATAGCTAGCCCAACTACCGTTTGTATATGTAATATCAATTGGAGAAGCTGCATCTGGAGCATTCCAACTAAGACTAACACCGGTAGATTGATCAAACTCACCGTTCATACCGGTAGGTTGAGGTAAGTAGATATCATTATAAATCGTGAAGTCATCAACAAAAATACCATAACCGTCAGTATCTGTATCTCCGCCAGGAGTATCAGCATCTGAACGGAAATAAATACGGAATTTAACGTCTTGACCTGCATAATCATCGATTCTACCATTGATACTAGAATAGCTATCAATCATTGAACCCCAATCACTTAAACCGCCATTTGTCGGTCCGGTGTAAACATAATCCTGAATATTAGATTCATGATAAGGATTGTTCATGGCATACCATGTAGATCCATTATCAGGTGATATTTCAAAACCGAAATAATCAAGTACGGAAAGTGATGGATTAGTTTCAGATGATTGTGGGTCTCTGAAGTTTGTTTTAACCTTGAAATCAGCCCAAATCTCACCTGTTTCAGGAAGAGTAATAGTAGGACTAATTACATAGTTTAATAAGTTTGGAAGGTATTGGTTGTTATCACTAACACAAGCTAAAATATTGCTTCCTGATGGAGCGGTAGTACTTGTTCTAACATTCCAAATGTCTCCACCTAATGGAACCATGCTTGATGGAACAAATCCTGTATTAGTGCTTGCATCATTACTGAAAGTTCCGCAAGAGATATTGTCAACCATCATACCAAATAAGCTAGCGTTATCTGAAGTACAATATGCACCGTCAGAAGCAAATGCAAAACGAATCATAACTGATTGGTTCAAATAAGAAGACATATCGACAGAAGCTTGTTGCCAGCCGTTAGATGATCCCCCCCAACCTGCAATACTTGTGCCTTCTCCGTGGATACTACCAAAAGAGAATAAAGCAGAACAGTTATAAGCAGGGCTTGTAGGGTTTATAACAGTCCAAGTAGCACCTTGGTCTGTAGAAATTCTTACATTACATCCATCCCAACCACTGTAAGGAGGGTCTTCTCCACCTGGAGTTTCGATTTCATAGTTTAAATCAAATGTTAATGTGTTTGCGTCAACAGTGAAAGCCGGAGTATCAAGAACAACATAAGTCTGATCTAAGTAACCACCAATATGGTTACCACTGGCTAAAGATTCATCACCCATCCACCAGACCATTTCACCATTGTAATCGTAAGTACGCCACATTCCAGCAGGAACTGTACCATCAAATGTTGTCCAGTCTCCCATACCGTTCTCGAAGTCTTCTGAATAAGAGACTTCAACATAACGGTTATTCAACTGAGAGCTTTGAGTTGAGTAGTTATCTTGCTGGAAATCCAAAGCAAATAAACTACAAGCAAAGATAAAAATGCTTGCAATTACTAGAGCTTTCTTCATAATTCCTCCTCTGTTATACGGTTAATCCGTTTATTATTCTTTTTCTTCATTGCATTAATTTCAAAATATATATCTGCTGTTTTTCCTGTCAAACTATAAATGTAAGGCTAAAGTGCTCTATTAGCCGTGTACTACATCATTTTTGTTTCTGTCATACAGTATAATCAGCAATATTTACACTAACATTAATTATTTAATTATATTGTAATTTGTACAAATCGTAATACAATCCTTCTTCTTGAAGGAGCTCCTGATGGTTTCCTTCTTCAATAATTCTTCCTTTATGAAGAACTATAATTCTATCGCAATGCTGGATTGTAGAGAGTCTATGAGCAATAATTATTGATGTTCTATTTTCCATCACCCTCTCAAGAGCTGATTGGATTAGTATCTCTGTTTCGGTATCAATATTGGAAGTAGCCTCATCAAGAATAAAGATAGAGGGATCATAAGCAAGAACTCTTGCAAAAGCTATTAACTGTCTTTGTCCAACAGAGAATGTAGCTCCACGTTCTTGGACAGGTTCCTCATATTTACCCGGAAGTGAGTTTATAAACTTATCCACATTTACCATGTGTGATACTTCTTCCAACCTTCTTTGAGTTAAAGCATTATTGTTCAGAACAATGTTATCTTTAATAGTACCTGAGAAAAGGAATACATCTTGTTGAACAATACCGATATTACTCCTAATATCTGCTAAAGAGTAATCTTTAATTACTTTACCATCTAGCAGTATTTGTCCTTTCTGGAAGGGATACATACCGAGAATAAGATTAACTATGGAGGTTTTACCTGAACCTGTATGACCAACCAAAGCAACTTTTTCACCAGGATTAATCTTGAATGAGACATCCTTCAGTACCCATTCCTCAGGATTATAAGCTAACCAAAGATTCTTGAATTCTATACTGCCATCAAACTTCTTATTACTAGTTAACCCTTCTCTATAATCATCTTGTTTTTCATCCATCAATCCAAATATTCTCTCAGCACCTGTAAGGGCTGCTTGTAAGATATCAAACTTCTGGCTAAACTGATTGATTGGTTCAAACAACTTTCTGACATACTCCGTGAATGCCATAAACAGACCTATTGTAATAACATTATCAAGAATCTTACCACCGCCATACCAGATAATGAGAGCAATAGCTATATGAGTACAGATATGAATAAGCGGATTGAAGAAAGCATTCAGAGTCAACTGTTGAAGTGTTGTTTTATAATAGCTTTCGTTCTTCTCACTAAACTCTTTCCTCTTATTATCATACTGATTGAATATTTGAATAATCTTTGAGCCTGACATATGCTCTGCTAAAGTAGCATTAAGTGATGCTATTTTCTTTCTAACTTCCCTGTAAATAGGTCTAATTTTCCTTTTATATAGCACAATCAGTAAAATTATAATAGGGATTAAACTGAATGATACAAGGGATAACTCAACATTCAAATTCAGCATAAGAATCATAATAGCAATTATCTTTAAGAAATCTTGAATAATTGTTATTGCACCTGTGGCAAGCATTTCATCAAGAGTACGTATATCATTTGTCACTCTGGTCACAAGTCTTCCTACAGGGTTCTTATCGAAAAAGGATACAGGCATTCTTTGTAGATGACCAAATAAATCCTTTCTTAAGTCATTCATCGCATGCTGTGATGAATAAGTTGTTAAAAACACTTGTAGAAAGTTAAAGACAAATTGAAGCAATATAAATGCTAAATACAACAATCCGTAATGCATAAGTTTATCCGCATCTCGTTGTCGCAGATGAAGCCAATCTTTTTTATCAAATCTTTTAGAAATGACTTCCGAGAAAGCCAACTCTTGATTAGAAAGTCGGATTACTTCATTTCCGGTCGGATTGTATTTATTCAATATTTCTATATATTCAGGGCTACTTTGTGTAAAATAATAGTTCTCTTTTGTCAATGTACCTGCTTTGGTATAGGCAGCTATCTCTTTTTTACCTAGATGTTTTCGCTTCTTAGTAGGGACAATAACATACTCAATATCATTGTTTTGATATTTAGTAAACTTAAGCTTTCCATAACGCTTATCAAATTCATCCTGTTTTGCTTTCGTATCGAGAATTAGAATAGACCTGTTTGAAACAACATGATCATCCATAGCCGTTTTTGTAATCAGAGGAAGATATATTTCAATAAAAGCTAAGGCAAGCATGATAATGAAGGCAACTGCAATGATATGCATATAAGGCTTGATATATGGGAATAGTCTACCATAAAGTTTTCTATCATAAATCTTACCTTGCAGATCATCAACATTCATTCCGAATCCACCACCTCTAGGCATCATGACCTCCACTTAATTTCTCTTCTAATTTCTGTTTCTCATTTAAGTCCCAATAGAGTCCCTGTTTACTTAGCAGCTCCCCATGTGTACCACTTTCAGCAATTCTCTTATTATCAATTACGATAATGTTATCAGCATGTTGGATTGAAGAGATTCTATGAGCTATAATAATAGTGGTTTTATCTTTTCTGATTCTTACCAAATGATTAATAATGGAGCGTTCCGTTTTAGTATCAACAGCAGATAACGCGTCATCCAATACAAGTATCTTTGGATTACCCAATAGTGCTCTTGCAATTGCAACTCTTTGTTTTTGTCCACCTGAGAGAGTCACGCCTCTTTCGCCGACAATGGTCTCATATCCCTGTTCAAATCCTTCAATATCAGCATGAACTTGAGCTAATTCAGCAGCTTGCATGATTTCTTCTTTTGTTGCATCAGGTTTTGATAAAGCAATATTGTTTGCAATTGTATCCGAGAATAGGAATATTTCTTGAGGGACCGTCAATAAATCTCTGTAAAGGATGTCTGTTTGTACTTTATGAATGTCATTATCATCAAGCAATATTGAGTTATTATCCGGATCATAGACACGGGCCAAGAGATCAATTATCGTAGTCTTCCCGCAGCCTGTTGGTCCAACAATCGCCAAGGTCTCACCCGGATTAATTGTGAAGTTAAGATCCTCTAAAACTGTCGGAAGTTCATCTTTTTTATATGAGAAGGTTAGGTTTTTAAACTCAACCTTTCCCCTAAGTTCTTTTATATTCTTATCAGCATTCTTATTATTCAATTCAGGTTCTGATTCAAAAATCTTATTAAGTCTGACAAGTGAAGCAGTACCTCTCTGATACATATTGATGATAAAGCCAACTGCGATCATAGGCCACACAAGCATACCAAGATATGAATAGAAAGCTATGAATTCACCAATAGTAATTTCACCAGCAATTGCTGCTCTACCACCAAAAACAAGCGTAATCACCATACTTAAACTTACAACAACTGTCATCAAAGGATTGAATACCCCTTGCAATTTAGCCATTGTTATGTTTTTCTTTACGTAATCCAGAGAATAATCGCTCAGCTTCTGTAATTCACTACCTTCTTGTGAGAAAGCTTTTATCACTCTTACTCCACTAATGCTTTCTTGAATCATACCACTTAATTGAGAAAATGAGTTCTGTACTTGTCCAAAGTATTTGTGAACTCTTCTTCCGAATGATAGGATTATCACTGTTAAGATTGGTAATGGTATGATAGCTAGCAGGGTCAATCTTGCATCAATATTAACCATAAATCCTAATGACGCCAGAAACATAAGAAAGATATCGGAAGCAGCAATAACCCCGAATCCGAAAAGCATTCTTACGGCATTAAGGTCATTAGTTGCATGAGCCATCAAATCACCGATTTTGTTGTAATTATAGAAATTCTGAGATAGCTTCAACAAATGATTATAGAAGTTTTGTCTTAACTCAGTTTCAATGAAAAACGAATTCCCCACAATCAAGTATCGCCACAGGAATCTCATTACAACAATTCCTAAAGTAAGAAGCAAGATATGCATCGCTATCAAAGCTAATCCTGATTTGTCGAGGACACCGGTTTGAATACCATCAATTGCTTTTTGAGTAAACTTAGGTATTACCAATTGAATTGTGTCTACAATTACTAGGGTTACAATACCGAGGGCTATTTTGTGCCAAGATTTCTTTAGTAGCGGAATAACACGGGCAAACTGCTTAGTCTTCTTTTTGCTTTTCATATTATAATCCAATTTTTCATCATTTTCTCCGGAAGTAAAGATTGATTGAAACAGCTCTGCACATTGATAGAGTAATCAACATCTTTCTGTTTGCAATAGTTACCTAACAACCTTTTAAAATGAAATAAGTGATTCTTACTTATAGTTAAGAAATCATTATGCGATTAATTCTTCAGACCATCCAAGTTCTGAAATACTTTTGAAAACATTCATAAATTTTCGCTCTTCTCCCATAAAAGGACAGAGCAATTAATAATGAAGTGATTTTTTTAACTTTGCAATGACTGTAAACTAAATTTTTACTATTTTTGTGAATGCCGTTACTCTGCTTTGAAAAGCAATCCTGTTTTACAGTAAGTTAAGTAGTTTAGATTTATTTGCTCGAGTCAATCTGTAAAAAAAGCGGGATACTATCAGCATCCCGCTCAGTAAACTCTATTTCATTAAGGATAATTTTCTTATATAACTTCTTCCATGCGTCTCGACTTTTAACAGATAAACTCCCGAACTTACGCTTTGGTTATTGTTATCAATTCCGTCCCAGATAATATTGTTTTCACCTTTATCAAGCCTACCGTTAATCAGAGTTTTTATTAACTGCCCTTTGATATTGTAGATATTTGCTTTAACCTGTTCATCTTCGAGTAGGTCCAGCTTTATTGTCGTAGTAGGATTAAATGGATTAGGGTATACGGACAGTTGCGGTTCAACAGTTATCTGAAATTCATCATCTGTTGAGATAGAATATCCGATGTGGAAGATATTGCTAAAAGTAGTTTCAGTAGAATCTTCGAATACTGTCACAGCAAAATCAGCTTCCCAATCTCCGGTCATGGAAAGAGTAAAATCGTAAGTTGTCTCAGAGTAACTGATGCTTTCCAGAGGGTGAAAATATTGGTTATCATTTTCCCTAATATACACTCTATATGTTAAGGGATATGATAACGGCCATGTCGTTGGTTCAACCCAATCAAGAACAACTCTGTCATTATTTACCAAATATCCGGTTAATCCAATCGGCGGTTCAAATGAAGCAGGAAGAGCCTGCATGCAGATATCATAATTATAGATATCGTCAGTAGGAAGATAGTCAATTATTCTATGATAGTATCCGGGAACATGGCAAGTAATCTCAATCGGACCATACCAATTCCATACAAGTGATGCAGAGTAAGTGCCGTTAGCTTGACTATTAGTAGCGGAACTTGGCACTTCTCCAGGAGCTCCAAAAGTAAGTACTGCTCCTTCAATAGGCTGGTCACTTGAATCACTGCAAAAAACAGTACCTTGGATAGTTATTGGTTCAGGAGATGATTGAGTTGAAAGATAGAAGTCCACTTGAGTTTCATAATCGTCAGGAAACAAACTGATTGTCTGTTGCTCATAGCCTGTATAAGAGCAATTAATAACGACTGCACTATCCCAATTCCAATTAAAACATATTTCATAGTAGCCTGATGAATCCGTTTGCTCGGTCTCTTGTGTCGAGTTTATACTTATCAAAGCATTTTCTATGGGATTTCCCGAGTTAACATCTGATACATAACCGTAAATCATATTTGTAAAAGGTCCCGGAACAGGAGTCATCTCAAAATTAACTGTAGCAGGATTCTCATCAGGGAAAAAGCTATATGTTTCTGTCTCATAATCAATATGCTCACAACATATAACTACCGCACTATCCCAATTCCAGACAAATTCAATTGAGTAGTTACCCGTAGCATCCGTTTCAACACATTCTTCAACCCCAGCGATCTGAATGAATGCTCCTTGTATCGGAACGTTTTCATTAACATCGTTTACATAAAATACATTTCCGATAATCTGATTTGTTGGAATTTCAACTTCAAGAATAAAGTTAACATATTCGTATGGATGACTTGGGAAAAGAGTCTCTGTTACTGTTGTAAAGCCCTGTTTAGAACAAGTTATCACAATAGGTCCATTCCAAATCCAATTTACATCTACTTCATAGTGACCGTTTTCATTAGTAAGAATATCATCTTCCACATTATCAATATGGATTGTTGCTCCTTCTATTGGTATCGGCATGTACTCGGAATTATCTAATGTCTCTACTGCTCCGCTAATATGGATTATTTCGGCAAAACAAAAGGTTATTAAAGTAGCAAAAATTATGTATAATATCAGCCTTTTCATATTCTCCTCCTTCTGAATAGTGATAGCTAACTCACACTATTACATTCTCATAAATTCAATTATTCAGACTTTTTCTATTATAGCAATATTTTTTTACTCCCCACACTTTTAGAATATTCTTACCTTTTGTCATTCCGCTCAGGGTGACTCGCCACTTTCTTTTTACTCCCCCTAATTCATATTCCTCTCTCTACTCTAAGCAGTAACAATTGTTTTAAAATCAATTCTAACTTATTAATAAATTAGCTACTTCTTGGTAATTAACCCAAGGATTACCTAAGGATTGCCCAAGTGTTTCACAAGGGTTTCACAGGAATTACTGCAGGGAGATGAAGGAGAAGTAAAGAAGAATAGATTGTTTTCATCACCCGGAAGGTAACCCTTTTATGTAAACAATTACGTAATCTGCAAAGATTGCTGACACTCTTTTTTGTAGGATATATATAATCCAAGTATTCAAGGCGAATGTTTCATCCCCTCCATTCGCTACGCTCTTTGCGTGGATGAAACATTTACTCTGCATTTTTATCAAGTATATAATCCATAAAGACACCGGTCACTATTGATGATATTATATCATTTAATTTACGTAGTTTTTTTGTTGAACTTTGACCTCCCTAGGATGGATACTTTTAAGGGTGGCTCGCCAAGGGAAAATTGATACGAGTGAATAGATGAATTTTTGTCAGATGTTGGTAACTCATTGACTGTAAGTTTTGTTCCAAAAAAGTATATTTATTCCTAATATAGGGGAGAAAACTTTTTTCGAAGCTACAATTATTGCTAAACAAAGGTAACTAGAATTATCTGAGAAATCTTGGAGAAAAAGAGTTATTGACAACTTTCAGAAATGACTGTCTCTTAGCACAGTAAAACAATCATAAACGTTATTGAAAATATTTACAATGAAAACATAAGTTATTGAAAATTATGTAATTATAAATATCACTTTCAGCGAGGAGTACAATGTTCGAGGCAGTTCGTAAAAGAAATGGGTTAATAGCCAGGTTTGACAGTAATAAGATTACTGAAGCACTTGCTAAAGCAGGTGAAGCTACAGGAGAATTCGGAAAGAAAGAAGCAATTAAGATGACTTTGAAAGTCGTTAATCTCTCACAACAATTATACAACAAAAGCATTGTTGCCGTGGAAGAATTACAGGACATAGTTGAGGAAATACTGTTATCTTCTCCTTATAAAAAGACAGCAAAAGCTTATATTATCTATCGTGACCAGCATGCAAAGATTAGAGAAATTATCTCTACTTCAAATGTTAACTTAATAGACCAATATCTGGAGAAACTTGACTGGCAGGTGAATGAGAATAGTAATATGGCTTACTCACTGCAAGGACTGAATAATTACATTGCTTCCGAAGTTAGTAAAACATACTGGCTGAATAAAATCTATCCTCCTGAGATAAAGAATGCTCACGCTGAAGGAGACTTACATATTCATGATTTAGGTTTAATATCTGTTTATTGTGTCGGTTGGGATTTGATGGATTTACTGGTTCAAGGTTTCAAGGGAGCTAAAGGAAAAGTCGAAAGCGGACCTGCGAAACATTTTAGATCGGCATTAGGACAAATCATAAACTTCTTCTACACTTTACAGGGAGAAGCTGCCGGAGCTCAAGCTTTCTCAAGTTTTGACACTTTACTCGCACCTTTTATTAGAGAGGATAAACTTACATATACCGAAGTAAAACAAGCATTACAAGAGTTCGTGTTCAATATTAATGTACCGACAAGGGTTGGATTCCAAACTCCTTTTACTAATATTACACTTGATTTACTTCCTCCTAAAGCTTATGCAAATCAACCTGTTGTTATCGGAGGAATTCCTCAAGACAAAGTCTACTCTGATTACCAGAACGAAATGAACATGCTGAATAGAGCTTTCTTGGAAGTTATGGTTGAAGGTGACGCACTAGGACGCGTATTCACTTTCCCGATTCCTACATATAACATCACTAAAGACTTTGATTGGGATAACAAGAATCTCGATTATCTTTGGGAAGCAACCGCTAAATACGGTATCCCTTACTTCTCAAACTTCGTAAATTCCAGTATGAGTCCTGATGACTCTCGCTCAATGTGTTGTCGTTTGAGATTGGATACATCAAAACTAGAAGCTCGTGGTGGTGGACTCTTCGGTGCTAATCCGCTAACAGGTTCTATCGGTGTCGTCACTATTAACCTTCCTCGTATAGGTTATTTAGCTTTAGATGAAGAGGATTATTTCGACAGATTGGATAAACTGATATCGATGGCAAAATCCAGTTTGGAAATTAAGCGTAAAGTACTTGAAACATTCACCGATAGCGGTTTATACCCTTATACTAAATTCTACCTTAAGAATGTGAAAGACAGGTTCAATAAATTCTGGAAGAATCATTTCTCTACTATCGGAATTATCGGCATGAATGAATCTTGTAAGAACTTCTTGTCCTGCGATATTGCCAGTGAGGAAGGAAACAACTTTGCTATTAAAGTAATGGACTATCTGAGAAGTAAATTGGTTAGTTTCCAAGAGGAAACAGGTAATAATTATAATCTGGAAGCGACACCTGCCGAAGGAACTACTTATAGACTTGCTCGTCTTGATAAGAAGAGCCATCCTGATATTCAAGTTGCAAACAGTGGTATTAATGCAGAACCTTTCTATACTAATTCTACTCAGTTGCCGGTTGACTTCTCAAATGACGTATTTGAAGTTCTTGATCTTCAAGACGAACTACAAGCAAAATATACTGGTGGAACTGTGCTGCATATTTTTGCAGGGGAGAGAATCAACAATCTGGATACTATCAAATCTCTGGTAAAGAAGGTTTGCTTTAACTATAAATTGCCTTACTTTACTTTTTCTCCGACTTTTAGCGTTTGCCCTGAGCATGGCTATTTAAACGGTGAGCACAATGTTTGCCCTAAATGTGAGAGCATATGTGAGGTATATTCTCGTGTCGTCGGTTATCTTAGACCTGTTGCACAATGGAATGAAGGTAAGCAAGCTGAGTTTGATATAAGAACTACATTCGAATTTAAGGATTCACCAACTATTAAAAACGGTTCTATGATTGAAGAACCTGATAACGATTTAGCTTCTGCAAATGAACAGAAACGCTTTGTAGAAGCCATCGGCTCTAACTAATCAAACTTCGTTAACAAGGGACTGGAGACAGTTCCCTTGTCTTTTTAAAATATGTATATATCTCAAATCCAGAAATTCTCAATGATAGATTATCCGGGGAAATTAACTGCAGTAGTCTTTACCAGAGGTTGTAATCTCAGATGCCCTTTTTGCCATAATCCGTCTTTAGTTCTGCCTGAACAGTATAGCAGGTTAATCAATGAAGAAACATTACTCTCTTTTTTAAGAACAAGATTAGGGAAACTTGATGCCGTAACCTTCACAGGAGGAGAGCCACTACTTCATGAACAGCTTCTAGAATTAATTGAGACAATTAAAAAGCTTGGTTTTTCAGTAAAACTGGATACAAATGGCACTAGACCTTTATTGCTACAAAAAATCCTTAAAAAGGGCATTATTGATTATGTAGCTATGGATATTAAAGCTGACTTCGAGTCATTCAAAATGGCTTCGGGAGGTTTCGATTATTACAATGAAATGATAGAGTCTATGGAGATTATCAGGGAATATGCCAAAGATTATGAATTTAGAACCACTATCGTATCGGGATTACATTCTCTAGAAATAATAAAGAACTGTATTGATTTACTCCTACAAGAAGAAAAATACTACCTTCAACAATTCCAGTCGATAGCAACATTAAATCCTGAATATAAGAAAAGAACCGGTCTGGATAGCTTAATAATTGACGAATTGCATAATTATGCTTCAGCAAAATCCATTAAACTGGAAGTAAGATAAAAAAGACCTCTGCTTTCGCAAAGGTCTCTTGAATAATAATCTATTGGTTGAATAACTCTTTTATTGTTTTCATTGAACCGAGAAGTGCGGATGATTCGTAAGGAATAACAACAGTTTTGTCGCCTTGCTGAACAATGTCATTAAATGCACTTATATACTTTAACATTAACTGATATTGAGCGGGACCTATATTGGAATTTTTAAGTGCTTCCTCAATAAGCTCAATCCCTCTCTTTTCAGCTTCTGCAACCAGTATCTTTGCTTGAGCTTTACCTTCAGCTTCACGTATAGCTGCTTGTTTGATACCTTCAGCAGTCCTTGTTTTATACTCTCTTTCACCTTCTGCTTCAAGTATCTTAGCACGTTTATCGCGCTCAGCACGCATCTGTTTTTCCATTGCTTGTTTGATTTCCTCCGGTGGGTCTATATCTTGTAACTCAACTCGGTTAACTTTAACTCCCCACTTATCGGTAGCTTCGTCAAGAATATCTCTAAGCTTGGAGTTAATAGTATCTCTGGATGAAAGCGTAGCGTCAAGCTCAAGCTCACCGATAACATTACGCAAAGTCGTTTGTGTGAGTTTCTCTATTGCATGAGGTAAATTCCTAATCTCATAAACCGCTTTATAAGGGTCGGTTACTTGGAAATAAAGAAGTGCATTGATGTTAATTGTAACATTATCTTTTGTAATAACATTCTGGCGCGGAAAATCATAAACAGTTTCTCTTAAATCAATACGAGATACTGTTTTTTGATTTATTATGGTTCTACCTCTTACGTCAGTATTTACAGACCTCCATGTGATTGAGCGTGGTTTATCAAATATTGGAACAATAAGATGTAAACCGCTACTAAAAGTTTTATTGTATGAACCGAGTCGTTCTATTACAACAACTTCAGCTTGTCGAACAATAATCAGTCCTTTCAAAATAACGATGATAATTAGAACTGCTAAAACTATAAGAAAAACTTCCATTAGTTAACCTCCATTTTCTTCACAATAAGTTTATTACCGGAAATATCAACAATTTCCACTTTAGTGTTAATAGGGATTAGTGATCTATCATCACTTACTGCCGACCACTCTTCTCCTCCGATCTTTACATATCCTTTTCCCTCTGCTATAATCTCGGTAGTTACAACACCAATTTTACCTTTGAGAGCGTAGACATTTGTTTCTTCTCCCGATGTCTCAAGGACTTTTTTACCAAGCTTTCTCATTAGCAGGAATGCAATGAAACTGAATACTGCAAACAGTGCAATTTGAATAGGGATTGAATTATAAATAAACGGGAACAATGAGAATAATCCCGTTGCGATACATCCTATACCCAGACTTAAGAAAAAGAAAGCAGGATCAAGTATTTCGATTATTATACAGATTATACCGAGTATCATCCATATATTCCATGGAGACAAACTCATAAGCTCCTCCTGTTAGGGATTATATTTAATCTTCTTGCTTCTTATCAGAATCTGAAGCTACTTTATCTTTATAAATCCTTTTAACTTTTCTCTTACCTTTGTTTTTCTTACTATCAGGTTTGCTGTAATATCCGTTATAGTAACCGCGATAGTTATAACCCTTATTCTTTGAACCTACTCCAAACCAATCAAGGAACATATTTAACAGTTTACCACCATAGAATAGGACAATAATGAGAATTGATAAGGCTGCGATATTGAATATGGTATCAATAATCATCTTAGTTACTCTAGTTTTCGTCCCTACTTTTTCAGCCATTTTTTTCATGAAAGTAACCATGATTATGTCATAAGTTCCTTCATCAAGATCATCGATACGTCTTTGAAGACTATCGAGTTTAACTTCTTCATCTTTTACCAGTTCTTTATACTTGTCTAAGCCATATTGACTTGATATTAGCTTATTCTTGAAATTAGCTCTTGCTTCTTCGTGTTCTTTAAATCTCTTTCTTAAACGTTGCAATGTTTGAGCTTTTTGCTTTGGGATTGCATTGACAATTAGTCTTTCTTCTCCTTGGGTTAACCCTGCAGCTTTGATTTGGCTAAGAAGTTCAGGTGTTGAAGCTGTGGGAGACTCAATTACGTAATTAAGATAATTTCCTTTGTTTTCTTGAAAAAGGATTGTATAGTCTTCCCCAAACACAGGATGGTCAATACCGGTACTATCCATAATTACATCGAAAGAAATTGATTCATGGTACTGACTCATATTCTCTTCAAAAACAGTTTCTGCTTTTTCCTTACTAATTCTATTAACCGGTTGCTCCGGATTACGATAGAATGCGATAACAATTGAAATGCCTACAATAAAGATAGCTAAACTTCTACTAACTTTTCTACTTATTGCCATTATTACTCCATTTATTTCTTTTTAATAATTCTTCAGCATGCTGTAAAGCTATTGAGCTTTCAATACCTGAAAGCATTCGAGCAATTTCTTCAACTCTTTTTTCCCCATTCAAAGTACTAATAACAGTCATTGTTTTTTCTCCGGACGAATCCTTACTAATATGTAAATGATTTTCACCTACCGAAGCAATCTGGGGGAGATGAGTAATGCATAATATCTGATGAAATCTACTCATTTCAAATAATATACCGGATATGGTATCTGCGGTTTTTCCGCCAATACCGGAATCAATCTCATCAAAGATGAGCAATCTTTTCATTATATATCCCGATAATACTTTTTTTACAGCAAGCATTACTCGAGACAACTCACCACCTGATACTGCTTTTTTCAATACCTTAGTATCGATTCCCTTATTAGAAGAGAAGAAGAAATTTACTGAATCAAAACCATTCCTCACTAACTCCTTCTCTCCTGAATTATTAGGAGTCAGCAGTTTGGATTTTTTGTCAATTAATATTTGAAAGTGACTATCAGGCATTGCTAGTTTTCTTATCTGAGTTTGTAGTTCATTTGCCAGCTTAATGGAAGCTTTTTGTCTTAATTCGGACAACTTCTCTCCCAGATTATTAAGTTTCTTTACCTGTTGTTGCTCTTTCTTCAGTAAATCTTCCAATTGCTTTTTATTAGCCACATCTTTTGAGACTTCTTGTGATATGGTTTTATAGTACTCAAGAATTCCGGCTATAGAGTTCCGGTGATACTTAGTTTTAAGTTCATTGATTGCATCGGAGCGATTAGTTAATTCTTCTAATCTAGCAGGATCACTATCAATGGAATCAGGTATATCTCCGGCAATCGCTGCCAACTCATCTAAAATCACCAAAGCCTCATCAAGAGTTTTACGTAGATTTGTAATTCCTGAATGCTCGCTTTTTATATTACCCAAGCTTCGGGTAATTGTTTGGAGCTTATCATATATTGAGTTATCATTTTCATAAACTTCATTTCTGAGTTCATTACTGTACTTTATAATATCTTCTGCATGACCAAGCAATTCTATCTCATCTTCTAAATCAGTATCTTCACCTTCTTTCAGGCTAAAGCTTTCTATTTCATTAATCTGAAACATGTATAAATCATGTTTCTCTCTTTTAGCCTGTTCTTCTGAAATCAAATCTTTTATCTGCTTTCTAAGATCTTTGAGATTGTCTAATTCTCTATTAAACTCATCTCTTTCACTGAGTATATTAGCATAAGAATCAAGAATATCAAGCTGATAATCCTGTTTGAGAAGTAATTGCTGATCATTTTGATTATGAAAATCTATCAATTGGTCACGAAACTTTATAATTACACTGTTTGTAACACGAATTCCATTTATATAACTGGTTGCTTTGCCTAGCGTGTTAATCTTTTTGGAAAAGAAGAGCTCCTCATCGGAAGTATCTAAGTCAAGCTCTTCTATCAAACTCATGAGCTCCGGATTATCATTATCGATACTAAAGTCAGCCTGCAAATAAACCGGTTCTTCTTGATTATAAGCAACAGTACTCTTAAGCTTACTGCCAAGCACAAGATCAATTGCACCCATTAAAATAGATTTACCGGCTCCGGTTTCACCCGTAATAACATTGAAGCCTTTGTTAAAGTTGACTTCTAGTTTATCTATTAAGATGAAGTTGGAAAGTATAATCTTTTTTATCATATTCTTCCCATATGCATTTTATTTCTAAGAATCTGGTAGAAGGTTCTGTTAGACATCTTTATAAAGTTCACTTTTCTGCGAGCTCCTCTTATCCTAACAACATCTCCTTCCATCAATTCAATAGTATTGACTCCGTCTATTTGAAGCATAGAACTGTGTTCTTGATCAATCATCTTAAAGTTGATTCTATTTCTAGCGGGAAAAACAATAGGTCTTATTGCCATAATATGGGGATTCAATGGAGTGATTACAATAGCATCCATTACGGGAGTCAATATCGGACCTCCACCCGCAAGAGAATATGCTGTAGAACCTGTTGGAGTTGCAGCAACAAAACCATCACATCTGGAAGTCAAAACATGCCGATTATTATCCAGAATCTTTACTTCAATAAGCTTTGGTGATACAGACTTATAGATTACAGCATCGTTCAAAGCAAGAGCGGAGAATATCATCTCTTTTTTACGCCAAACTTGAGCACTTATCAACATTCTGGATTGAATGCGAAACTTATTTTGAACTAATTCATCTATCGATTTTTCTAAATCCGCAATATCTGTCTCAGCCAAGAAACCTAGCTTACCGAGATTAACTCCAAGAATAGGCGTATTAAATTTTAAAGCAGCATCTTTTGCTTGAAGTATAGAGCCGTCTCCTCCGAATACGAGTATACAATCGCATTTCAGTTTTCTCAATTCCTTTTCTGTAGCTGAGTTAATTGTATCGGGGAAGAGATTTGTCTGTTGAGGAAGTGACCAGAAGTTAATCTTATGCTTTTTGTGCATTGCAATAATCATATTCTTAACTTCAGGAATGTTACCTCTTTCAGGATTTATATAGGCGATTATGTTTTTCATTTCAAGGAATCCAACAACCTTAGATATGATTCATAGCGTTCCAAAGGAATCTCAAGAGCATCTACCGCCTCTTTGACTCCACATTGTTGTTCGTGGGTATGTGTACAATTTCTGAACTGGCATTTATCATTGAATCTATCAAACCCAGGGAACAGGTTCGGAATGCTTTCATAATCCGTACTATGAAGTGTAACGGTTTTAATACCGGGAGTATCAACAAGATACCCCCCAAAGTTCCATTTAATGAGTGTGGAGCTTGTTGTTGTATGTCGTCCTTTCTCGTTAAAATCGCTAATCTCTGCCGTTTTAAGTTCAAGCCCGGGATGTAATTGATTGATTATAGAACTTTTACCCACTCCGGATTGACCGCTAAACAATGAAATCTTTCCAGCCAATTCGTTCTTTAGTTCTTCAATACCCAATCCGGTTTCACAGGAGGTCAATATTATTTTGATACCGCTTTCTTCATAATATGCTACATCTTCTTTTACGAAATCTATGTCTGTAGCCAAATCTATTTTATTTAAGCAGACTAAAGGTGTAATCTCATATTTAGTTGCAAGGCAAAGATATCTATCTATCAAACCGTATTTTATCATCGGATATGCCCATGACGTAGTTATTACTATTAAATCCAGATTACTTGCTATTGGTATTTCTTTCTGAAATCCTCCCTCTGAAAAACGTGAAAAGCAGTTCTTGCGAGGTATAATTTCTTCAATTCTCAAACTCTTATTCTTTAGCATATCGACTTTCACAAGGTCACCTACAACAGCTAAAGCATGAGTTGAGAAATTGTATTGCTTTAATCTTCCACCAATCACACAGCTTTCAACACTACAGTCTTCGAATTCTACAAGGCATTTGTGGTTTGATTGGATTTCTATTACCCGACCTGTTTTCAGATTAAGGTCGGATTTACTGGATACATTTTTATCAGAATGCTTTTTTATACCTTTCACCTGTTTAACGAAGGTGATATCATCATAATCATTCAAATCCCCAACTTCAATATTTCTGATTCTTATCTTTTTGTGGGAAATCAGTTTCTTATCTTTTTTTTTGTTCATTTACGTCCTACAGCATATATCTCATAAAGGCAAAGTAATGAAATAGATTTGCAAATATCAGCATCAAATGATAGATGCCGTGATTGAACTTAATCCCTGCCATTACTCTATAAACAAGTCCTACCAAACAGAATGCGATACTTAAAAGAAAGTAGTGAATAACTTGTATGGGAAGTTCTCTATAGAACAGTTTTGCAAAAATACCGAATGTTATAACTATCAAAGTATTTAAAACTACCGTATATAGCTGTTCTTTTTTAGGAAGAGTTGTTTTAAGGACTATTCCCAACGAACCGTAGGCAATGAATATTCCTGCAACTACCCATTTATAGGTAGAACTGAATCCTATTAAGGTTAGTGGAATAATAGTTCCTATTAATACTAAGTAACCGGAAAAGCTATCGAAAATGCGAAACACTTTCTTAGCTTTTCTATGCGTTAAAGCATGGTTTAATACACTAAACATATGAGCCAGAAACAGGAAGGATCCCCATAGTGAGAAAGCAACAACTCTATTTGCATCACCTTTGAGGGCAGAATAAACTATTAACAGAACCATGGCAGTAACTGTTAATATTGCTCCCGTACCACTCACGATGCTACTAAAAATTTCTTCAGACAATTTCTGGTTAGTAATTAACAAGACACGATCAAAGTATTCTTTATTCTTAGATTTCATTAGAACCTCACTACATAACCATTTAAAAAACTATTTAGTTGTCAAGTTTAAATAAATGGCAATTACCTCTATTTACTCAAGTATACTACTATTCATTGCTCTTTTATAATTCTCGGGACTTACTCGGGAATCTCCCGGGACTCTCTCGGGAATCACTCGGGGCTTTGCCCGAGAAATTCCTGCTCTTGTCTCGAGAAAATCTCGCATTATTCCCGTGTGTTATAAAAGAACATTAGGAAGAGAGTAAGAGTTCGCAGTATCTCCACATAGCTCGAAGAGCTATATGTTTTTGAGATTCCCTCCTATTCATAAACAAGCTGAGCACATGAATAAAACTTCTAATGATTTTGTCGTTACAGCAGTTAAGGGGAGTTGCAGTACATTTGTTAAACTGCATCATCTGTGTCAATGCATACAAAATCCTATACTTAAATAGAGTTCTGATTTAATACCCGACTCCGATTTTAATCGGAGTCGGGTATTAATAGTAATTATTAATTGCTGTATTCTTTAACAATATTTGTGTAGTATGTATTAACGATACATGAGCCAAAGTATCCCACTCCACCGTTAATACCACCATTAATGAATCCTTCAGGGACAGTTTTATACATATAGTAGTTTCTATCCATTATGATAATATCGAACTTATAGCGACCATAAAAACTGAAACCGCTTGCATAGAAATCATCTATGATGATATATTCTCCGTCATTACTCATAATGGGAGTATATCTCGATGTCCAACTATTCTCTCGAATGCCACTTCCAATGACAGGATCCCAGTTATCCTCATCCTCTTCTTCCAAATGGTCCATACCTAAAATTTGGAGAGTG
This sequence comes from Cloacimonadales bacterium (SeqCode), assembly GCA_963667035.1. Classification (GTDB taxonomy): domain Bacteria; phylum Cloacimonadota; class Cloacimonadia; order Cloacimonadales; family JAFGVF01; genus Zophobacter. The sequence continues at coordinate 2,698,983 of OY762964.1, read as the reverse complement.
TATTCAATATCGGTAGAAAACTCTTCGAGACAATAGTGTAAATATCTAACATATTGAGTTTGACTGTCTTCTGTCGTAATCTCAATAGGAAAATCATCATCGCATTGGTCATAAACAATCTCAGGAAGAGGATCACTCAAAATCGTAGAGTAACCTCTTGTTTCCGATTGATTGCCAAGAGCATCAACATTTACAGATACTTCTAAAGGAACTATTGTTTCACCATAAGCAAAACTACTGTCTACAGAAGCTTCTATTCTATATGTTTCCCCATAATTGACAAGCATTTCAAGTCCTGCATCTATATATCCGTATTTAACATTATTGTCAGCTGTAAATCCCAGATAGAATTGCAGAGAAATTGTGTCCTGACGAGTGACGTTAATCAACTTGACTATAGCATCGTCAGAAACTAAATCGGAGATATCTCCCCCATCAGCTTTAATTGCTTTTCCAATCACTATCGGATGCATCTCATCAACATATCCACCTGCAGGAAGGGCTCCGGCAATTACTACGGTATTATTGCCCCATCTATCTCCTGATGTTAGGTTACAACCTGCTATAAATACTACTAACATCAATATTGGTATTATTCTTTTCATTCAAATCTCCTTAAAACTCAATGTTAAGTCCCAAGAATGGAAGGAAAGGAAACATTGAGACATCCTCATGCTCAACACTCAAGATTCCATCATTCTCTTCTGCAGTATATATTCTATACCAAGTATTAGCATGATTTGTAGCATTAATAATCTCAATATAAGGCTCAAGACTATATCTTCTCATTTGCCATTTAAGCTTAAAGTTCAAATCCAAACGTAAGTAGTCGGGTAGCCTTACTTTGTCGGCATAGCTGTTAAGAAAATAGTAGTTTTCACCATCAGAGAAAACTCTTTCAGGTTCTCTGTATGGCTGACCTGTATAGTATGATAGATTCATACCAAACTTGAACTCGGCTCCCCACACTTCCTTACCCGTTAATTGAGTATAATTAAGGTTTTCAACTAAGTTAACCTGATTAGTTCTATCATATCTTGGATAATACTTCCGGAATGAACCATCATAAGGATTGCTATTGTAGCCATCCATCTTCCTTTTGGTAACTCCAAAAGTGTAAGCAACAAAACCTTGAATACCATTCCAATCGTTTCTTAGTTGTAAATCAACTCCAACCGATTCACCATTGCCTTCGTGGAAAGCATTGGACATTGTCATGATAGTGTTATCCCAAGTTGCATCGGTTGCCATATCATACTCAAGCAAATTATCATAAGTCTTGTAATAAGCCTCTGATTCAAATGCCAAATAATCGGAAATCTGATGTTTGTAACCTAGAATAAAATGATTGGACACAGCCGGCTTTACCGTATTGTCAATCGGGAACCATATATCAAGAGGAGAACTTTCATCCGCAGATGCTAAAGCCAAATACTGATAAAAACGTCCCGTACTGAAATAAACATTGCTGTTAAAATCAAGTTGTCTACGTATAGAAAATCTTGGTGAGATATTGAAGTTATCACTTGATTTTGAGCTTGGAAGTGATATCTCCATATTTCTATAATGATTAAAACGGATTCCCGGCTCAAAGGTCCAGAAGTTATCGGTTGTATAATTATGATGATAGAAAATTGAATTAGTAATAGATTTACTATCAATATATGGCATACCATCTTCATCATACTGCTCATCCGAATCAGTGACAAAGAAGATATCCATGAACTTGGATTCGAACCCGTAATCAGCTGTGTTTTTATCATTGAATCTGTGGCTAATCTTAGCTCTAAAAGTTACATCATCGATGTAATTACTTCTCAGAAATATGAGGGAACCGTCATCTGAATAGTCCATAGAAGACTCGAAATGACTATGAGAAAGAACAAAATGCCCAAAGACACCTGGATTAAAAATATGAGTCCACTGTCCCGTATAAGCGGAATTACCCCATGACATAAGAAAGTCTCCACCGATATCCATTAACAGATTATCTTTCCCATTGTAGAAACTAACACTAGCTTTATTACTATTACTCAAGTCAAAGTTTACTTTCCCGTGTCCATCGTAGAAATAGTAATCAGGAATCTCATCATAGAAAGGTTTTAAGGCATCAATATAAGTTCTTCTAAAAGAACCCATCCATGACCCTTTAAGCTTACCAATCCTCCAAGGACCCTCTAAAGTAGTACTTGCACTAATCATACTTAGTTTCAAAGTTCCTGTGAAATCTTTACGATTACCATCTCTGTTAGTAATGTTTAGAACTGAGGATAATCTTCCACCATAATAAGAAGGATATCCTCCCTTCATTAACTCCACGGTATCTATCGCATCCGTATTGAAAGTACTGAAAACACCGCCAAAATGAGCGGGATTATAGATATCAGTGTCATCAAGCTTGATAAGATTTTGGTCGGGTGATCCACCCCTTACATACATTCCATTAGAGAAATCTGATACCGGAGTTACACCCGGTAATGCCATTAATGAACGCATGAGGTCTGATTCAGCTACTTGTGGTAAAGATGCCAACTCTTGGGCCGGAGTAAAGATTGTACCAACCTTTATTTCCCTTGTATTAACTTCAGTTGTTATCTCACCTATAACTTGAATGCCATCTACTTTCACAGAACTCTTCTCCATCTCAATTCTCAGTTCAATATCCTTATCTTTATCATCAATATTAATCTCTTGTAATACTGTTTTATAAGAAATCTGTGTGAATTGTAAAACTCTCTTACCTCTATTGGCAAAGGATAAAGAAAAGTAGCCTTGCCTATTAGTCTGAGTTCCCATACTTGACTTACGAACCATTATATTGGCATATCTAATCGGTTCTCCTGTTGCCGCATCATAAATATATCCGCTTACTATAGCTGAGTATAGTATTCCCCATGTAGCTAAAGCAAGCATTAGGATTATTTTCTTCATGAATGCTCCTTATTGTTTTTATTTAAGCCCTTTAATGAGGAACAATAAATTTATGAGTTTGATTCACGGCAAGATAATTCTTACCCGACTCTTCATATTAATATCTCGTTAATACAAAGTTAAATAAAACAATAAAATGTCTCTATGTTACTAAAACTGATATAATGATAGTATAAAGAGCTATCACATATTCATGTTAATGATACAAAATGAGTTGGAGAAAAGATATTTTTCTTGCATTGATAACAGTTATTAGCAAAATGCTATCATCAATGAAGTTACAAACTGATTTATGATATTGAAGGAGACATTAAATGAAAAGAGTGGGGTTAGTAGTACTACTATTATTAGGATTAACGGCATTACTTAATGCTAATCCAATCCAACTTAATACTGATAATGAAGATTTACTATTAGTGCGTTCTTCCCTTAGTGAGATTAGCTATACTTATGGGATTAGTAAAATTGATGTTACAGATTTGAAAACCGATAATGGAGATTACTCACAACTTATCATTTCCAATACTGTTATAGATGGTAAAGTTGGGAATCCGGGTTTACCAGTTAGGAAGAAGTTGATTGAAATACCTTGGGAAGCAAAGTATTCAATTAAGATTAAGAGTTATACAACAAATAAGATAAAGCTTGAAGGGGAAAAGCTTTACCCTGTTCAACCGTCAATTGCAAAGAATGTAGATGTTAATGACATTCCTTTTGAGATTAATAATGCTATTTATAATGATGACAACTATAATACTGAAAAACTTGTCTCACTTGAAGAAGTAGGAATAATGAGAGGTGTCAGAATTGCCCGGCTTGTGATCAATCCGGTTAAGTATAATCCTGTTTCCAATACTATACAAGTTATAAATGACATTGAATTCAATATTGAGTTATCCGGTAGCAATATGACTCTAACAGAATACAATAAAGATAAAGCTTATTCTCCGTATTATGAGGTTATTTATAACAGAGTAAATCGAACATACCCCAATCATGATTATCCTTCTAATCCGGATATGAGAAGATACCCCATTAAATACCTTATCGTAGCAAATCGAATGTTTGAGAATACCCTACAACAATTCATAGAATGGAAAACTAAGAAAGGATTTGAAGTCATTGCCGATTATACTGACACAATAGGTAGTTCTGCTACAGAAATCAAGAATTGGCTACAAAGCTACTACGATAATGCAACTCCAACCAATCCGGCACCATCATTTGCTCTTATAGTAGGTGATGTTGCTCAAGTTACAGAATATGGAACAGGCTCCAATAGTAACAAAGGTACTGACTTATACTATTACTGTTATGATGGGGGCTCTGATTATATACCTGATATATACTACGGTCGTTGGTCAGTAACAACAACAACCGAACTCCAAAACATCATAGATAAAACCCTTTATTACGAACAATATCAGTTTACCTCACCTTCGTATCTTGATAATGTAACCTTGATAGCCGGTGAGGATAGCACTTGGAATCCCAATGTAGCTCAAGCAACCATACAATACGGAATGAATCAGTATTTCAATTCTGCCCACGGATATGCAAATGTATATGATTATCTTACATCATATTCCGGTTGTTATGATACTATGAACAGTGGAGTGGGCTTTATTAATTACACAGCACATGGTTCTACAACCAGTTGGTCAGGTCCTTCTTTTTCCACATCTAATATAAGTAGCATGACGAATACAGGCAAGTATCCATTTGCTATTGGTAACTGCTGTGTTACCGGTCAGTATGCAGAAGTAGGTACTTGTTTCGCTGAACAGTTTATAAGAGTCGGCAATAAAGGAGCTTATTCATATATTGGTTCCGCTCCTAATACATATTGGTTTGAAGATTTCTATTGGTCAGTTGGAGCATTCCCGATTTCAGGAGATAACAACGGTTATGTTCCAACCTATGATGAAACAAGTTGGGGTGCTTATGACGGACCTTTCATGACAGATTACGTCACTACAGACGCAACTAAATATCTGGGTAACCTTGCGGTTACTGAAGTTCATGCCCAAAACTTCCCAACCCATTCAAGTGATATCTATTACTGGCAAGCATATATGCTTTTTGGAGACCCTTCAATAGTTCCGTATTGGAGTCAAGGTACAGTTAATACATACAGTACTAATGCTTTCATTCCGATAAGTGCTAATACTTTCACTGTTAACGCAGAGCCGGGATCTTATGTAGCCATATCCCAAAATGGCGAGCTTCATGGAGCAGCTCTTGTAGGTTCCACAGGGACTGTTGATGTTCCTATAGTAGCTTTTAGTGTAACAGGCACTGCAGATTTGGTTATTACGAAACCACAAAGACAACCTGTTGTTACAACTCTTCCTATTCAACCTCTCTCAGGTCCTTATATTTCTATAGAAGATGTAATTGTAAGTGCGGGTGATGACAATATTATTGCTAGTGGAGAAACAGTATATCTTACTATTAATCTTGAAAATGTTGGAACATCCTCAGCAAGTTCTGTTGTATTAAATGTAAATGAGTCTGATAGCTATATATCTCTTATTGATAGCAATCAATCTTTTGGTACGATTGCTTCCGGGGCAACAGTTTCATCCTCTAATTGCATTGCTTTTAATGTATCACCTAATTGCCCTGATAATCATACAATTGTTTTGAATACAACTATCACCGGAAGTGGAGAGACATGGGAAAGTACAATTACTCTCATGTCCTATGCTCCTGATTTGAGTGTAAGTAGAGTAATAGTAAATGATGGAGCAAATGGAAATCTTGATCCAAATGAGAGCACTGTCTTGCAGTTATCCATACTTAACAGTGGAGGAGCCGACGCCGGTAGCTTTAGTTTCGTACTGAACACTAATTATAGCAATATCTCGATAAATGATGATACAGAAGTCACAACTGTCGAAGCAGGTGAATCTTCAACGATTAGCTTTCCGGTAACTGTCAGTTCATTAGCTCAGATAGGCGATAATGCTATTTTCACACTTACCATTAATGGTACAGGTTACAGCAATAGTGATAATTTTACTCTAGCTATAGGTATTGTTCAAGAAGATTTTGAATCCGGAAACTTTGACAACTTAACTTGGATGATGAGTGGTGAAGCAGACTGGACAATTTCAACATCAGCTTATGAAGGAAACTATAGTGCTCAGAGTGGTACAATAGACCATTCAGAGAGTTCAGAGTTTTCAATTGATGTAGATGTTACTTCTGCAGATAATATATCTTTCTATTATAATGTCTCTTCCGAATCAGGATATGACTATCTGAGATTTTATATTGATGATGTCAGGCAAGGTCAATGGGCAGGAATAGCTTCTTGGACTCAAGTATCATATCCTGTAACAGTTGGTAATCATACATTTAAATGGGCTTATGAAAAAGACAGTTCTGAATCTGATGGTTCGGATTGTGCTTGGGTTGATAACATTGTTTTCCCTCCTTGTCAGATTGTTGTTCCTGAGCCTGAGATTAGTGTATCACCAACTTCATTAGACTTTGGTAATGTAGCCATTGGAGCTACAAATGAAGAAACTTTTACAATCTCAAATACAGGTACATTGACCCTTTCCGGTTCAATAGTTACACCTTCCGGATATTCGGTACAAGAGATTACAACACGTTCTAAGGAGCATTTAGTTACAAAAGCCAAAAGAAATACTGTTAGCTACACAATCTTATCAGGATCTTCAAAAGACTTTAGAGTTATTTTTGCTCCTACATCCTCTTCCTGTTACAATTATGATATTACCATTAATTCTAATGATTTAGATACTTCGACATATCTGTTACCCGTCTCAGGATGTGGATCCACAATTGAGGCAAGTGTCAATCCTACATCTATGGATGGTAGTATGAATATTGGGCAAACAGCATCAAGAAATCTTGTACTGTTTAACTCAGGTAATCTTGAAATGACTTATTCAGTCAATATTGTAGATCACACAAGAAACTCAGGTGGACCTGATAATTACGGATATACGTGGCAAGATAGTAATGAACCTGATGGTCCTGATTTCTTATGGATTACTCCCAATACTGCAAATGAAATTGTTGGACTAGACGATGATAGTGCAGGTTCGGAAATACCTATAGGATTTAGCTTTCCTTTCTATGAGAATACTTATAATTCATTGTATGTAAATTCTAACGGACACATTACTTTTGGGTCAGGTTCAACATCTTTAGCAAACGTATCATTACCAAATTCTAGTGAGCCTAATAACATGATTGCCTGGTTTTGGGATGATATGAATCCTACTGAAAGCAATTATGTTGGTCATGTTTACTACCAAAATCAGCTTGTAAACGGAATGAATGCTTTCATAATAAGCTTCCAGGATTACATGGAATATGACGGTACTTCGACCCCGGATGATTGTATCCAAGCACAAGTTATTCTTTTTGAAAACGGTAAAATAAGAATTCAATACGATTATGTTGGTTCTTCTTTAGACTTAAGCTCGGAAACAATTGGTATTGAGAATTCAGATGGAACTGACGGATTAACCGTTGCATCAGGAAATGCCGGTGTTACTATAACAGATAACTATGTAGTCGAATTTACTAATAGTGAAGCTATTCCTGAGTGGCTAGCAGTTTCACCTATTAGTGGTTTAATTTCAAGTAACTCAGCAGACACTCTGAATGTAAGTTTTGATATGACCGGTCTTTCAGAAGGATTGTATCAGAAAGATATTAAAATTGCAACAAATGACCCGAATAATCCGATAATAACTGTACCGGTATCAATAAGTGTAGGACTTTCCTCTGAGCCAATATTCTCTATAGATACTAACTCCATTGACTTCGGTAATATCATTATAGGTAATACTGAAACCGAAACTATCACTATTAGTAACTCAGGGGGAGCAATTCTTTCCGGAACTATTATAACGCCTTATGCTTATGTTATCAGTAATCATGACAGAGATACGAATATTCTAAGTCGTAAAAAAACAAAGAAGGTATCTTCCTCTGATAAACATTATTTACAAACTCAAGAAAGAAATACATTAAACTATAACGTTAATCCCGGTGAATCTACAAGTTTCGACGTAGAGTTTACACCATTAAATGCCGTAGCATATAATGGTAATATCACCATAACTTCAAACGACGTAAATAATCAGAGTAATTATATATCCGTTTCCGGCTATGGTGTAACTCCTGATATAGATGTTACGCCTACTTCTATTACTGTTGATAGCCTTATAGAAACCATAACAAATAGAACTTTCCATATTGCTAATAATGGTAATTATGATCTGACATACAATGTTAGTCTGGAGAATACTACTCGTGGAGCCGGAGGACCTGATACTTTCGGATATTCCTGGATTGATAGTAATGAAATGAATGGACCGGTCTATTCTTGGATTGATATATCTACTACAGGAACTGCTCTTTCTTTAAATGATGATGATTATACGGAAGAGACTCTCCCATTTAGTTTTGAATTCTATGGAAACACCTATAACTCAATCTATGTTGGTTCTAACGGATTGCTCTCATTTGGTACAGGTACAACAAATTATGAAGACACCCATATCCCCAATAGTGAGTTTCCTAATAATATTATTTGCCCTTTATGGAATGATCTAAAACCTACGGGAACAATTTGGGGAACTGTATATTCACAGACTATCAATGGAAACTACGTCGTACAGTATGAGAATGTATCTCATTGGGATTCATCTACCCCTACAGATCCGGTTACATTTGAAGTAGTTCTCTATCCTAACGGCAGTATTCTATTCCAATATGAAAGTGTTGGAACTCAAACAGATCATCATATAGGAATTGAGAATTATGATGGAACAGACGGACTTCAAATTGCAGCAAGCGGATACACCAGTAACGGCTTAGCAGTATTAATACAGAACTCGACCGGTAACCCCTGGATTAGTTGCTCATCAACGAGTGGTACGATTGCCCCGGGAGCCGGTGATGATTTAACAGTCAGTTTTGACACGAATAACCTTGATTATGGCGTTTATAATATGAATCTGGTTATTACTAGTAATGACCCAGATGAAAGCGTTTTAACTATTCCTTGTACATTAAACTATTCATCTGCCCAAGTACCTGTTATTTCGATAGATAATACAGAATTTGATTTTGGTTCAACACCTATAAACGGTAACAAAGTAAGAACTCTAACAATAAGCAATCAAGGTAATAACAATTTAATTGGAACTCTGGTAACTCCAGCATGTTATAGTGCATCAATAGTTACAAAACAGTTTATTCGTAACAGTTTAAATTTTGATATTAGTTCCGGAAATAGTGTTATGTATGAGATAACTTTCTCTCCATTAGGAGATAACATTTATAACGGAAGTATTGTAATTTCAAATAATGACATCTCAAACCCTACTCTTAATATTCCTGTAACCGGAACAGGTTATACTCCTGCTGATATCGAAATCAATCCGGAAAGCTTATACTTCTCGTCGCTTACTAACAATATTGAGAATCAATCACTAACGATTACTAATGTTGGAGGAGAAGACTTAAGCTACTTCATAGCAATACAAGCTAATTCCGGAGTTTTGCTTGATGAGAACTTTGATTCAGGCTTACCTTCAGACTGGCAAATCATTGATGGTGCAGGTACAGGTTATACATGGGTGAATCGTACAGATTACAATAGTAACTCAATTGACGATACCGGTTTCATGTTTATTGATAGTGATCAAGCAGGAGCAGGTGTTAACTTTGATGATGAACTCATTACACCCACTATTCCATGCTCGGGAGCTCAATCTCTTTATCTGGATTTTGATCAGTATTACAATTATTATAGTTCAGGTGGAGAAGAAAAAGCGGATGTAGATGTATGGAATGGAACCGAATGGGTAAATGTACTTGCTATGAGTTCAGCAGATTATGGAGCTTGGTCTACCCCTGATCATCAATCTATTGATATATCAGAATATGCAAACAATAGCCTAAAAGTTAGATTTAGATACTATGATGCCGAATATGATTGGTTTTGGGCTATGGATAATGTCGTTATTACAGCGACAGGTGGCGTAACCGACTGGTTAACGATAGATAATGGCTCATCAGTGTCAGGAACAATCACTCCAAGAAGTAACTACCAGATAAATATTGAAGTCAATACCACAGGTCTAGAAGTAGGAAACTACAACAAGAACATATTACTTACCAGCAATGACATCGATGAGAGTTCAATCACAATTCCTGTTACTCTAACTGTTATTGAATCACAGAATAATCCATCTTGGAATGAAGAAGTGGCAATATATCCCAATAATACTGCTACCGTGTATTGTGAAGTGAACATTGATGGCATTCCTGCATCCACAGGTGATGAAATCGGGGCTTTTGTTGACGAAGAATGTAGAGGCTATGGAGAGATTACGCTTGTATCAAGAAATAACGCTTATACCACTCTCCTAATCCAAACTTCAGGCACATCCGAGATAGTTAATTTCCAAATCTATGATACATCTAGTGACGAGATATATGATATTGAGAACACAGTAACAATAGTTCCCGGTGTAGTTATTGGAAATGCATCTCAACCACAAATCCTTAATGCAATCACTACAATACCTATACCCCAAAACCTTACTCTTAATATTGAGGAAGATATACTTGTATTATCATGGACAGTAATACCTTCCGCTACAGGATACAAAGTATATTTCTCAGGCACAGAGGATTTTATTGAAGCAACTTATGTAACAGTAACAACTAATAGTTGGAGTGTTTCAGTGTCTGATAAAGTTAAATACTATCGAGTAGCTGCAGTTAAAGAAGAAGTTACTAAAAGGAACAATAGCATTTTCAGATTAAGAAGATAGATGAATTGTGTTGAAAGAGAAAAGGCTAAAGCAGTTAAGCTTTAGCCTCAGACTGTTGACAAAAACATTCTAATTTACATGGATATATTGTTGAAAGTCATTTTTCTTCATTTTAACTGAGCCCAAACCTAAACATGCGAGATTTAGCTCTATTTTCGTGTAAATTGGAGTTGAAAATCATGTAATTGATGATAAATTTTGCTATTAATTTCCCTAATTTACCTTTGAAAAGGTATTTTACGAGTTTCTTGATATTTTGCACGATAGCTGTTAGATAAGCTTGTTCTCGAACTCGCTCTATTCCTCGATATTTTGCATATCGGTAGCCATGAAGTTGCTTTGCATTGGCAAAGCTTCTCTCAATGGTTTCTTTTCTCCTCTTGTATATCTCTTTCCCACATAATGTTAACCTATTCTTGTGGATTATCTCTTTGCTCTCTTCCCAGACATGACGAGTGATTACTTTTTGAGAAGACTTACTTTCTGTACATTTACTTAGCATTGGACAATTCTTGCATTCACTAGGATTCGACTTGTATTCTTTATAGCCATCACGGCTCGTTGTTCTATAATTTAACTCTTTATTACATGGACAAATGTAAACATCCTTCCGGGAATTATATGTAAATTTGTTCTTTTTAAATAGACCTTTCTTACCTCCCTGTCTTTTGTAGCCAAGGACTCCCATAATATTCATATCTACCAGTTGCTTACAAATGTTAATTGTATCATATCCTGAATCAAGCCCTACTGCCTGAACATTAAAACCATAAACCTTTTGTTGGAACTGTAACCTGTCAATATAGCAGGTGCTATCATTTACATTGCCGGGAGTAATGTGAACATCGGTTATATAGTTCGTTTTATGGTCGACTGTCCTATGATCTAAGTAGAAGAAGCCTTGAGGCTTTCTATCACGGGTCATAAAACCACTATCGGGATCTGTTGTGCTAGACTTGATATTTTTTACTTTAGGTGATGCTCCTCCTTTAAGATTGTTATCCTTAGGAGGTAAAGGTTTCTTACCATGAGCCTTCCGATCTTCATCAACGCTTGTGTTAAGATCTTCCAAGTAACTCTTGGAGGATACCTCAACTTCAATATCCTCGAATTTACCTTTATTAGCATTTGCCTTTAGATGGGTTGAGTCGCTATAAAGTATCTTCCCATCAACTAATCCATGTTTAATGCCTAACTTCACTATATCTATAAAAATCTCTTCGAATACGCTGCTATCATTAAATCGCCTTCTACGATTTTGACTGAAGACTGAGTGATGAGGTACTTTATCAGTTAGTCCAAAGCCTAAGAACCAACGATAAGCCACATTGACCTCAATCTCTTTGACCAATTGTCTTTCCGAGCGAATACCGAATAGATAGCCAATAAAAAGCATTTTGAAAAGAGTAATAGGATGAATTGGAGGACGACCGGTAGTAGAACAATACAAATGCGCTGTTCTATCTAAAATGAATGAAAAATCTATTACGCTATCGATTTTCCTTAGTATGTGATCTACCGGTACTAAATCATCTATTATTACAAACTCCATTTGGGACTGTGTGTCAGAAACTTTTTTAAGCATAACCACCTCTAATTATGATGGTTTAAGTATAATCTAAGGGGGTTTTTGTCAATGATTGATATTCTTATTTTAAGCTAAAAAAAGACAAAGCTATGAAATCTTACTCATAGCTTTGTCAACAGTCTGAGGCTAAAGCAGTTAAGCTTTAGCCTTTCTTTATAGAATACTATTAATTATTTCATTAGAACTGCTTTTTTAGTTTGAGATTCACTACCGGCTGAAAGTTTATAGAGGTAAATACCACTAGGCACTGTGTTACCGTTTCTATCATTACCTTTCCAAACTATAGAGTGAGATCCTTTATTCATTCTTTCATTAATCAGAGTGTTGATTTTTTGACCTCTGATATTAAAAATCTCCAATTTAGCTTGAGCAGATTCTTTTAACTCAAATGAAAGTGTAGTTTCAGGATTAAAAGGATTAGGGTAGGCGTTATGAAGAATATTATTAACTAAAGGTTTTACAATTTCTTCATCATTATCAACAACTAAGTAACCTCTGCTACCTGTTCTGGCAATATCACCACGATAGTAAGCACTATTATCATTACCTAAAGCATACTTAAGATCAAGGTCATAAATTGAGTATTGATCGCCAAATACTACATCCATATGTCCATCACTATCAAGATCACCAATTGAAGGACTTGCTTTGATTGAGCTTTCAAAATGCATTGGGAAGTTTATATTTTCCTGACCATTCCATTTAATACCGTGAATATATCCGTCATTATCTCCAAAGATAATAGTTGCATCACCGGCTTCATTCAATCCAGCAAGAATTGGAGATGACTCAACTTCAGCATTAACTGAAATTGGGAAGTTTGGAATATCATTACCATTTTCATCCATTACATAAACTGTTCCACTAGTAGTAATAACAACAATCTGTGCATTACCTACATTACCGTTAACTCTTCCTACAACAGGTGAAGTTTTTATTTGTGAATCAAGTGTTCTTGTAAAAATCACTGAGCCATCGTCATCAAAAGCATGAAACTCACCGGTAGCTGTTGAAGCAACCAGAATTTCCATGTTCATGTCACTATCGAGCTGAGCAAGTGTTGGACCTGTTAATGAATAAGAGTTGTAGTTTACAGGGAATCCTGATAACTCAGTACCAGTTGATGGATTATAAACATGAAGATTAGATGAGGTTGTTGCTATCACAATATCTAATACTCCATCGTTATTAACATCGCCAATTGCACTTGGTGATAATGCTGATTCTCCGATATTAAGAGGATATGTATCAGAATAGGTTGTTCCGTCACTATTTAGAATTACTAATTCACGAGCTTGTGATACTGCGATAATCTCTTTTGTACCATTATCATCTAAATCAGCTATTATAGGATTAGAACGAGTAGCTCCTATGTTATCATAAGGAGCAAAGAAATCTGTACCATCACTAGCAATACATCTGATTTGTCCGCTTTGCATACAAACAACGGTTTCGATTGTTTCATTGCCATCTAAGTCAGCAAAAGCAGGGGAACCGGTTATTGTACCACCTAAACTAAGTGGGAAAGTTCCGGGCATGTAATGTGTACCATCAGCATACAAAGCATCAAGTGAACCATCGGGGCGTGTAAATACAACTTCATTAGTTCCATCATTGTTTAAATCAAGAATTGTTGGAGATGAAACAGTACCACCACCTATGTTTACAGGGTAGTTGGTATGAAGAAGTGAAAGGTCCAAATTAAATGTTCTTGTGATTGTATAAGGCCATTCTGAATCCAGATTAGCTGTTATAGTCAATTCCATAGGAATATTATCCGGAGTTAAATCTGAAGTAGTAGTAACGACATATTTGTCATTAAAATTAGAGATTGAAGAACCACCTGAAATTATACCGTAATCACTTGTTTCATTTGAAATAGAAACACCTGCAACAGGACTTGATAATGTAGCTTGCACATTATATGCAGTTGCCCAGGTATAGAAAGTTGGTGTCATTGTCCCCATATACATAAGATTGTTAAGTTGAACAGTAACTTCAATAGTTTCTCCGGGATTTGGTATACCATCACCGTCACCCGTAATTTCATCTATCTGAACTTGTTCTATATTAATATTAGGTAAAACATCATAATATGCAGCCGCAAGAGCATTTACACGTCCTGTACCAAGAAGAAATTCTCCACTAGCAACATCTGCAAAAGATTCATTCATAGGGTATATATCATCAGCAGTAGTTTCAAGTCTTGCTCTTAATTGTTCCGGAGTAAGATTAGGATGAACAGATTTAACAAGAGCAGCAATACCTGCAACAATTGGAGAAGCCATTGATGTACCGTTTAATGAACTATATAATTCATCTCCATAATAAGTTGAATAAATACCTGCTCCGGGTGCTGTAATATCAATCGGTACACCAAAATCAGAGAAACCGGCTTTTGTATCATTGTTAGTTGATGCAGCAACACAGAGTACTTCAGGGATATCACTTGGTGCATCTTGATAATCAGCGTTATGCTCAGTATTATCATTACCTGCAGCTGCAACAACTAGCATTCCTTGTGCAGAACAATATTGGATTACTTCTCTATATTCATTGAAATAATAATCGGGTGCCAGTCCACCCCAACTTGCATTACCTATATCGCAACCAAGGTCAGCAAAATACTGCAACATCGGATAACCATGAAGAACTCCGTTACTGGCTTCAATATTAGACCTTCCACTTGCACAAGCAATTTTTACTCTGAAACCAGGACCGGCAACACCGATATTATTATCACCAACAGCAGCGGCACAACCTGCAACATGTGTTCCGTGTTCATTACCGGGAAAGTCTTGATGAGGGTTGTTATTATTCATTGCAAAGTTCCAACCGATGACATCGTCAATTTTACCATTCTGGTCATTATCGAGTCCGTCACCACCATAAATCTCACCATTATCCCAATCTATCACAACATTTTCAGTCATTTCAGCTTCATTAATCCAGATATTATCTCTCAAATCAGGATGATTCCAATAAACACCTGAATCTGAGATTCCAATTACTATATCTTCAGACCCCTGTCCAAACTCCCAAGCTTCATCTGTATGAGTAATTGGAATATAATATTGGAGGTAATAACTCGGATCATTAGGTACATAACGTTCTCTCATAATCACATCGTACTGAGCATAATGTATATGTTCGTTTTTATTTAATGCTTCTACAGCTTCCTGGATTAAATCATTATCAGAAATTCTGATTTCATAGATGCATTGTAAATAATGACCATCTTTATTCCATTTCTTATCTTTAGGTGTGTAGAGCTGTTTCATATCTATAAACTTATAAGTTTCTGCGATCTTATCGAAACTTTCCATTCCAGTTACTACCGTACTGTTACCGGAAAGGTTATATTCAATAACACCAGCCATATTACCTACAGATTCCATCTTAAAGCAAGCATGGATTATGTTGTCATAATAACGTCCCTTCTCAAAAGGAACATATGCCGCTAAACTAACTAAAATTGCTAGTAATAGGGCAATTGAAAGAATCTTTTTCATATTATCTCCTCTATTTAATTCAAATCATTAGTTTACAATTCAGGTATTATATGCTATAAAACTCCTTGAGACAATTGTTTGTCAAGTAAGAAAAAATGCCCCTAATGATTGTTCTCATCTGAATTATTCACTCTTATAAAGCCTTATCATAAGTTTTAGAGATGTAAAATTTACAATAACCAAGTGATTTCTTAGTATATCTTACAGTAACCATTTTATTTAATATACATTATCTTTTTTACAACACGGTTTTAGTAACAATGTAACATTTCTATAGCTAAATAGAACATTTATCTTGCCTTTCAATTTTCAAAGATAGAATTTTGAACTAAATTATTTATGAGAGTGAAAATGAAGTTAAAGTTAAAAACTGAATCTGATACTATTAAGTTGGCAAAGCTTTCTGCAGATATTTTAAAAAAGGGAGAACTTGTTTTCCTTTACGGTGAGCTGGGAGCAGGAAAAACATTTTATACAAGACACCTTTGTAGTTTTTTAGGTATTTCTGAAAATGTTAGTAGTCCTTCTTATGTACTTTTAAATCAGTATAGCGGAGAAGGATTCATCGTCAACCATCTTGATTTTTACAGGTTGGGTGACATTGATGAAGTATTTGCTTTGGGTATTACTGACTTTATCGAGGGTAATATTACTGTAATAGAGTGGCCTCTTCTTGCAGAAGAAGTATTACCCTTACCGGCAATAAAGCTATCATTCAGTTATGATGGTGAAGAGCGAACCGTTGAAATTGAAGGTTATTTAAAAACAGAACTGGAGAGCAGATGGAATTAAAAAAGGAATTGGGCTTCTTCGAAGTCTTTAGTATTGCTTCCGGAGCAATGATTAGTTCAGGAATATTCATTCTTCCCGGTATCGCATATCAACTAGCCGGGCCATCAATTTTTATCTCTTATTTTCTTGCCGGTTTACTTGCAATGACCGGTGTCTTTAGCATAGCAGAATTAGCAACAGCAATGCCAAAAGCAGGAGGAGATTACTTTTTTATAACTCGTAGTTTGGGATCATCAGTTGGTACGGTATCAGGATTGTTAAGTTGGTTTGCCCTTTCCCTTAAAAGTGCATTCGGTATTATCGGTATTGTATTTGTACTAAAGATGATGTTACCTGGAATAAATACTCAGCTCTTTGGAATACTGTTTACGGCTGGTTTTGTTGGCTTGAATCTGGTGGGGGTAAAAGAAGCCGGTAAATTCCAAGCTATCCTTGTCATATTCCTTTTTTTACTGATGCTAACTTATATTTTGGCAGGTTTAGGTAAGATTAATGTAGAGAACTTCGTTCCATTTATTCCTGATGGCAAGAATTATAATACCATTTTCACAACAGCCGGTTTTGTGTTCGTATCTTATGGCGGATTACTTAAAATTGCCAGTATGAGTGAAGAGATCAAAGATCCTAAGAAAAACATTCCTTTTGCTTTGATTAGCTCACTTATTGTTGCTATTATACTATACTCTTTTATGTTACTTGTGACAGTAGGGGTTATGGGAGACAAACTAATCCTTCCGGGTAACATAGAAACACCTATTGCTCAATCATCTAAAATGATTTTAGGAAACTTCGGTTATTGGGCAATTACTGTAGCTTCTATGTTGGCATTTATAACTACTGCAAACGCAGGAATAATGGCAGCATCAAGGTATCCTCTTGCTCTAGGTAGAGATGAATTGGTTCCTACTCTTTTAGCTAAAACCGATAAGAGAAGTACCCCGTATGTTTCAATCATACTAACCGGTACTTTTATTGTTTTGGCACTTCTGGTCGACTTAGAGATACTTGTTAAAGCTGCCTCGACTGTAATAATTATGAACTACATCCTTTCACATATATCTGTTATGATTTTAAGAGAAAGCAGAATGCAGAATTACAGACCCAGTTTCAAGTCTCCCTTATATCCGTGGGTACAGTTTGTAGGAATTATTGCTTTCATTTTTTTGATAAGTGATATGGGATTAAAAGCAATTCTAATTAGTCTTGGTCTCATTGTGATTGGATTTATCATCTATATGGCTTATGGTAGAAAGCGTTCAAAACAAGAATATGCACTTCTTCACCTTGCTGAAAGAATGATGAATAAAAAGCTTACTAGCTACAATCTTGAATCTGAATTAAAAGAGATTTTGTATCAACGTGATGAGATTGATAAAGACAGTTTTGATTATTTAATTGAGAACTCTCTTGTCTTGGATATCGATGAAAAAATTGGCGTAGAAGAATTATTCCATAGAATATCTATTAAGATGAGTAATCATCTAAATCTGGAAGAAGCTGATGTTTTAAAATCATTAAAGGAAAGAGAAGCACAGAGTTCGACAGCTTTGACTCCTTTCCTAGCAGTGCCTCACCTGATTCTGGAAGGAGAGGACAGATTCCAGATCATGTTAATCAGAACGAGAAAAGGAACTAATTATACGGACCTTTACCAAGAAGTTAAAGCTATCTTTGTTCTCGCCGGAACTCTTGACAGAAGAAATCAACATCTGAGAGCTCTAGCATCTATTGCCCAAGTGGTTCATCATAAGGATTTTGAGAAGAGATGGCTAGCTGCTCGTGGAAACCAAGAACTGAAGGACTTAGTTCTTCTTAGTGAGAGAAATAGGAAAGGTTTATGATGAGAAAACTATCTGTATTTATGTTTATAGATGCCTTAGGGTGGGAAATCGTGCAAAAGCACCATTTTCTGGAAGAATTACTACCATATAGAAACAAAGTTAAGATGCAATTCGGTTACTCTTGCACTGCAATTCCAACCATACTTACAGGACAAAAACCGGAAGTACATAAGCATCTCAGTTTTTACTACTACAATCCTCAAGAATCACCGTTTAAGCTTTTTAAACTTCTAAAGTTTCTACCCGGAGTTATCTTTGATCGATGGAGATTCAGACATCTATTCTCAAAGATTATTGCTAAACTTTATGGTTTCACAGGCTATTTTGAGATGTACGCCATGCCTTTTGCCAGATTACCCTATTTTGATTACATAGAGAAGAAAGATATGTTCATTCCTAATGGTTTGTCTCCTGTGCCAAATTTGGCAGATAAGCTTGAGGAAGCAGGATTAAAGTATCATATATCTAACTGGCGATTATCGGAAGAGGAAAACATTAATAGTCTGATTAAAGATGTTTCTAATAAAAGTATTGATTTTGCCTTTCTATATACTGCTGCCATGGATGGATTGTTACATCAGGTTACCAAGGATGGTAAAGAAGTTAGACAGAAGTTAGATTGGTATTCTGAGAAAATATTTACACTAAAGCAGGAAATGGAAAAGAATTATGATGAATATAATCTTTTCATTATTTCCGACCATGGTATGACAACACTAACTCAGACTGTTGATGCGAAAAAGATAGTGGAAGCACTACCTCTTAAATTCGGTAAGGATTACATTGCAGTCTATGATTCTACAATGATTCATTTTTATTACTTCAACGACAATGCCCGAAAATCAATAAAGGATGTAATAAAAACTATTCCATATTCAAGATTATTGAACGAGAATGATAAGATAAAATATGGAATAAACTTCCCGGACAATATGTACGGAGATGATATAGTATTAATGGAACCGGGTGTACAAATTGCACCTTCTGACATGGGAAGGAATGCTTTACCGGGAATGCATGGATTTTCTCCGGAACATGAAGATTCATTTGCCAGTTTTTTAAGCAGTAAGGAGGTAGATGTCAAACCGGAATGGGTTGGCAATTACTTTGATGTTATGATGCAAGAAATTGAGGCGTTGAAAGAATAAAGATCAACTTCAACGATAACATTATAAAGCCCTATATTGTTTTTTAGCCCTACTGTATTGATAGAATAGTATGCAATAGCTATACCTAACAACACCAATAATCCTATCTTTACTATCACGGCATCTTCTCTGGCCATATTCAATCCTCGGGAATAAGACAGGACTTTCTCAGGAATTGTTCGGGAATTTCTCGTGTAAAGTCCCGAGAGATTCCCGTGTGTTATATTAGTACAAAGATACTGGAATATAATTTAGAGTTATAAACCAATTATAAGATTAATGGGTATATAGAAAGGCTGATGAATGATTCATCAGCCTTTTGCAGTTCATATATCCTGCGAATAGTTATTCTGTAATATTAGTACTTATAGGTAAGAGATAATGCCAGAGAAGTTATATTCATCTGGTATGTACCGGGCATTTCTGCTCCATAAACACCAACAGCTTCTCTTTCGTCTCCCATCAGATATTCAAAACCTAAATCAGCGGCAAATTTATCATTATGATAACCAAAACCGGTTGTTACAGCATGATAAGTATGTGAAGGGAAAAGAATATTGATTGTCTCATTTGGTGCAGGTGAAGGGTCATAATAATAACCTAATCTAACATCCCACATCTTATGCACTTTGAATTCGTTACCAATTCTATACTGAGTAGCGTCTACCCAGTCAAGATGAGTAACTTTAACTCTGTCCAGAGCATCGTTATCAAAATCAAGCTCTGTCTTTAGTTCATCCATAATTGACCATTCAGTATATTGAACATCAGCAGTAAGAGTCCAATATGGTTTAACTTGAATAGCTGTACCAAATCCTAACATCATTGGCCATGTAATATAACGTGTCATTTCAGCATTCAATGTACCATTGGGAGTAACCAGTTCAGCATCATCCTGTTTAAAAGCAAAACTAACCGGTGAACGATATACGGCACCAATACTGAATTCATCATTGAATTCGTATTTTAAACCAAGATTAACACCAAAACCAAGTCCGGATGAGTCCTCATTATACTGAGTATCCATCATTCCATCAGGAGTCTGATCAGTAGCATCAAAGTTGTTCGTAAGGTCATCACCCATGTTAAGCTTCATGCTTCCGTAACTAAGTTCCGCAGTAGCACCTAAAGAGAGTTTTTCTGAAGCTCGATATGCAATAGAAGGACCAAAATGAGCAACCATTACTTGGCTTTCCCACTCAAGAGGACTAGTCAAAATATTGTCTAAAACAATACCGGTTCCGGGCACAGGATAATGAGCAGGGCCATTGAACCCCATTAAATCCTTTCCGTCCCATGCTGCACCAATAGCAGAAGGAACACACATACCAAAACCTATTGCCATTGTTGGTTTGACCTTATGGTTCCAGAAAAGTGCTGGTGGTGGGTAATGTTTTGTCTCTGATTCCGCATCAATTCCAGCCAAACTATATTCATAGCTTAAAGCAGGTATAATGTCATGACCAAGTAATTGAATAGAACTATCCTGAGTTGCTAATCCGGCAGGATTCCAATGAAATGCAGTTGGATCGTCAGCCAAACCAACCATTGCTCCACCTAAACCAAAAGCCCTTGCTCCAACGGTATTAAGATTAAAACCATTAGCAAATACGGAGAAGCATACAGTGATTGTTAGTAAAACTAATAATGTTTTCTTCATTGAATTAACTCCTTATTTTATGATACTTGTTTATTTGTAACAAGCTAAGTATGTCAAAATAAATGAACAAACTTCATATTGTAAACAAATAAGTTAAGAAGTTGTGAATAAACTTTTTTCTGATTATGCGTAAAATGTAGGTATTACAGTATTTATAGATTTATGGCAAAATGGAGCAAATTCATAATTTGGAGCGATTGCTTTATTAGTATATGAAAACTAAATATAGTGATTGATTAGCGATAGTTATATTTGAGTAATAGTGCCTTTTAGAATAATTGGAGCATTTTCCATTAAAATAGATATCATGCCAAAATAAATCATTATAAATAAAAGGAATAAATTTAACGTAAACAGCTAACTGCCTAACATAAAAGAAATTAAGTTTTCATTTGTAATTGGAACGCTTTCTGCATTTATATATTATGACATTAGATATGTAATATAATGTCGGCGAGAGGGTTTACTAATAGACATGCCATTTATCACCATACTCCCCGGTGATAAATGGCTTTTTTATAACTAAGGGAATAATAAATATCCCCTTATAGATTATTGATAAAATTCTTTATACCATGATATAAACTTTTCAATACCCTCTTTAATAGGGGTTGCAGGCTTATAACCTAAATTCTCAATCAAATCAGTAACATCCGCATGACTTGCAGGGACATCTCCAGGTTGAAGAGGTAATAAATCTTTTTTTGCCTCAATTCCAAGAGTTTCTTCAATTGCATTTATAAACTCCATAAGTAGCACAGGTGAATTATTTCCAATATTATAAATCTTATATGGAGCTTTTGAACTACCCGGATCAGGGTCCACTCCCGACCAATCTTTGTTTGGTTCTGAAGGATTAAAAATTACTCTTCTAATTCCTTCTACTATATCATCAATATAAGTAAAATCTCGCTTCATTTTGCCATAATTAAAGACCTTAATGGGCTCACCCTTTAAGATGTTCTCGGTAAATATAAACAAAGCCATATCAGGTCTTCCCCATGGACCGTAAACAGTAAAAAATCGCAGACCTGTAGTCGGGATATTGTAAAGTGCAGAGTAAGAATGAGCTAGCAACTCATTAGATTTTTTACTTGCTGCATAAAGACTTATTGGGTGATCTACATTGTCAGAAGTACTGAACGGCATACTTTCATTCCATCCATAAACACTTGAACTGCTAGCATAAACAAGATGTTTTATCTTGTTATGTCTTGAAGCTTCAAGAATATTGAAGAAACCAATAATATTGCTTTCTATATAAGCATCAGGATTAGTAATACTGTAACGAACCCCAGCCTGAGCAGCAAGATTAACAACTATGTCGAATTTCTCATCAGCAAATAGTTTATATAGGTTTTTCTGATCAATTAAATCAAGCTTAATAAACCTATAATTGGGATATTTATTACTCTGAATCAGTATATTTCGTTTAATAAACTCCATTTCAATACCTGCATTATTTAACCTACCATACTTGACACTTAAATCATAATAATCGTTGATAATATCCAATCCGACAACTTCAATACCATCTATCTTAACAAGTCTATTTACTAAATGATATCCAATAAATCCGGCTGTTCCTGTAACTAATATCTTCATTTCTACTCCTTATAAAAGAGATTACGCTATTAATAATGATTCATAAATTTTAACTATCTTTGAAGCAATAATATTATCTTGTAGATAAACGATGACTTCTCTACCGTTTGATTGCTCATTACTATTTAAAAGCTCAACAATTGCCTTTTTTATTGACTCGCTATCATAATCTACTAATCTGCAACCTGTACATCCCGATAATATCTCCGGAACATCTCCACATGGTGTGGATATTATTTTGGCATTACACGCCAAAGCCTCTTTTATCACATTCGGTGATCCTTCATAAACAGAAGTAAATAATACTAAATCTGCTGCATTATAGTAATATACAAGGTCTTCATTGGGGATATTCTTAAAAGGAATGATATTTATATCTAAACCTGTTTTCAATACACTTTCTTTAGCTAATTTAAAATTCTTTTCAGGTCTTTCATCGTTTCCGGGAAAGACAAAATAATATTCATCTTTAGACCATTTCAAGAAATCCCTTGCTATCTCATTATTTATCGGTTTAAATCTTTCAAAAGAAACACCATTAGGAATGACAGAAGAATTATCATTTTCTTTGTCAAGGTAAGAAAACAACTCTCTTGATTTAACAATAATATGGTCATAATATCGACAAAAAAGATTGTTTAAGGTCTTATGAATAAAACCGGCACATTTCTTTTTTGAGATTTTGCTCCATAAGAATTCTGAGCCCATCATTGAAACAACAAGCTTCTCCTTTGACCTTGCAAAATGCGACACAATTCCGCAATAACCATAATGAGCATGTATAATATCAAATTTATTATTCTTTAGGTATTGCTTTAACTCCGGTATTGATTTGATGTATCCAACTATCCCACTATGTTTTAGCAAATAGTATTCAATATCAATTCCTTCTCTTTTAAGTGATTCTCCTTGATTTTTAATGATAGGGGATAAACCTATTCTAGAGCCACTACTAACAAAAAGAACTCTCATTAGTGGCTTCTCACTTTTTTAATCAAGATGTTGAACATGCACTTGAAGAAGTATGTAAAATCTGTGATAATCGGGTGCTTTAACTTTTTAAGCAGATATCGTTTTTCCGATTGCACTATCTCTTCAAAGCTCTCTGGCATATCAGCATAAAATGGGGGTAGCAATCCAGGTTTAACCTTTATCCTTAGTTCCTGTACATCCTCAGGATATAAACTAAAATAGTGCTCACTTAAGGCTCTTACGCCAACTAATCCAACTTCACCCTTGAAGAAGTTTATAAACTGAGGTAACTCATCAATCCAAAGCTTTCTGAAAACTTTTCCCCAACTTGTAACACGAGGATCATTAGCAAACTTGCCACCTTTCTGTAATTTGTATTTTTTATAGATATAATTCTGTAAATACTCTGAATATGGGTGCATTGTTCTAATTTTGTATAAAAATATTGTCTTACCGTTCTTTCCCCTTCTACGCAATTTGATTAACGGTCCATAGGAAGGGTTATCATCATTCTTAGGATTCTGAATTTTCCTGGCGATGAGATAAAGTCTTGTCCCTATTTTTCTGCTTTCAATTAGCTCAAATCCACAGTAATATAATCTACCCAATACTTCCGTCTCGGATAAAGCCCTATTCCTCCCTTTTGTTAATGCAAAGTATAGACCCTTAAGTAGCATTACTTTTGGGAAAACTCTTCTAAAACAGAAATCAAACATGTATATTATACTTCCAAAAAAAGAAGTATATTTCTTCATTAACTGATGCTTTTGCTCCTGAAATGTTTCAACATTAGCAACCAATATACCATCGGGTTTTATAATTTCATTTAATTGAATCAAGAATTTGTTTATACGCCTAAAATCGTTAATTCGATGTAGATTAACAAACAACTCTTTTGAATCTTTCTCAATCACCTCTATATTATAGAATGTCTGACTATTAATAACTAGAGAATCATTCTTACTTATGTTTTTCAACTCAACAAACTCATCCAAGAAATTAAACAGTTTTACTTTACCGGATAAATAGTTTCTCTTTAAATCAGTCCTAACGCTCAAATCACCTCTATCTGTAAAAGGTGCATATTTATTATCTGAGCAATAGTCAGTAGGTAGACTATCCTGATCAGATATAGGATTGTATTTCTTGTTCTCAATACCTGAAGGAATCTCTTCCAGCATTCTTGATTTGGTTACTAAGGTCGTTTTTGCAAAACTCGGGTTATCAAGATAGAATCTGAAAGAGTAATATAGTAGAGTGAAAATTATTAACTCAGATCCTACAGATAGAACCATTGTACCGAATACTAACGACTGAGAATATGTGAATCTTTTAAAGAAGAGTATTGCACAAACTATTACCGCTATTGCAAATACATCATTAACAACGATTGATTTCCAAATATCTTGAACTGAATTCTTTTTCCTAATAGTGTATTTTCCACCCCATAATCCGGCAAGTTGCCAAGTAAAAAGATAGCCCAAGAATGGTTTACTATAGTCTTTTAGGATATTACGTGTTCCTTTCATATACCATGCTACTAATGCAAAAGAGCCAAAGATAAGTAGCATATCTAGGACAAAATAACTTAAAAACCAGAATCTTTTTTTCATATAAGCTTTAGCCTTAACAATGTTTTCTTTACTATGTTTCTTAGAGTTCTCTTTACATGGATAATGTACCATTCTAATACATTTTCTGCCCAATGCTCTGGATGTATATTAATCATAATCGTGTTAGGAAGACTTCCTTGATTTAGCTCTTTTATAAACATGCTTAAACTATCAATTTTAAAATTAAGCTTTGATTCAACCCTATCCCTTTTATTAACCGAGTCATTACTCCAAGCTCTCCCGGCATCTGTAACATACAGGATTTTATTATAATCAAAATCAAAGAATGTTTCATTAGAAATCCCTAATTTTTTATAATCGTACTTTTTCCAAATATCTTTACTATCGTAAGGGCTTGCAGGTCTACCATGCATTGCAATTGAGTTAATTTTATAACCCAGATTGGTAAAACTTGAGAGATTTTCTTTAAAGTTTGAGAATGCCTTAACAATATCTCCATTTGTATCGCATAGATTCTCATAATGAAATCCAATTTCATGATTTAATGAACTGATTCCATGGATAACGTCCTCATCAAAGCTTACTGGTTTTGCTCGAAAATAGTAGGTTGCTCTGCAAAATAGTATTTGTTCAATTTTAGCCATCTTCAACGATTTTGACGGCTTCCTGTCAACATCATGTCGAATAATTAAAACTTTATTGTGATTATCTGATATTGATTCAGAGACTCCAATACAATGATATCCCTGCTTTATTGCGGTTTTCAGCAATAACTCGTACTGATCAAATGAGAAGTCTTTATTCATTATTAAATCTATCTTGAAAATCAGGTTTTACGGTCATAATTTTAAAGCTTTCGGGATAATTCTCCACAAACCATTCCGTAAACTCAGTAACATCAATTTTATCTTTCATAAACTGTTGAGCTCTCATTTGGTATAAATTCTTATAATTACTTTCTGCAAGGACTAATTCCAACTTATCCAGGACTCCATCAGAGTTAATGAAGTTATAGCAAAGTTTATATTTCTCTAAATCCAGACAATATGACCTTTGTAAAGTATTGATGTAGAATGAAGCTGTTCCAAGAACACCTGCTTCCATCGCCATTGTAGCTCCCTCTCCAATGAAGACTTCTGCAAAATACAACGCATCGTGCATCATATGAGGAGGAATACTTATTTTATAAGGCTCAAACTCTTCAGGAAGCTGTGTTTCACCAGATACAAAAACTTTATATCCTTTTTCTAGTAACAATCTAAGCACTTCTTTTTTGAGCTTATTACTCATACCACTTTGCCCTTCATCATGAGTTGCATTCCATGAAACAAATCTTAGGATAGCAAATTTAGTATCTTCACTTATTTTTAAGAATTCGTATATACTCGCATCAGGTTTAAAGTACTTTGGATTAAGATATGCCAGCTCATGATGTCCCCTATATCTTATCTGCTTACCCGGATAATTATAAGGAAATACATCTGAAGTAAGTACTGCTTTCGTAAAGGGAAGGTATAATTTTATCTGTTCCCAGTTACCAGTATCTTCGAAAGAAATATGGGGTTTGTTTATGATTCCTGCCACCCAAGCAGAATACGGAGATCCGTGACTCATTAAAAGATCTGCTTTAAAGCTTATAGCTGTTTTCAACATTTTGAAAGTAAAATCAAACAAACCTATTATTTTATCGACTTTGCTTGATTTATGATTTCCAAATGACACATAATTTAGTTCGGCAGCTGATAATAGCTCTATTTCAAACTCTTTCTGCCTAGCCGTAAACAATATCTTATGTCCTTTTTGTTGCATATTCAAAGCAAAATTTCTAAAGAGATGCACATGACCGGGATGCCCAATATCAATTAAAATATTCATTTTCTTTTCGCTACTGTTGTCTTACCCGCATATACTTGGTCTTTAAGATTAACCATTATCTCATAGTTATCCGGTATTATTAAATCTACTTGAGAGCCGAATTTAATCATTCCAACGTATTCACCTCTTTTAACTTTATCACCGACTTTCTTGTACGTAACAATTCTTCTTACTCTTTTAGAGGCAATCTGTACCATCCCAAAAATGAGTCCGTCATCTCTTTTAAAGACCATAGTATTTCGTTCATTCTCTATCAGTGCTTCTCCCAGTTTCAAAGATAAGTACTTGCCATCAAAATGTTTATTTAAAATTATCTCTCCGCTAACAGGAGCACAGTTGTTATGAACATCATAAGGGGTCATGTTAATACCCACTAACCAACATGGCTGAGTTAAAATGTCAGTCTTTGTTAACTCTGATAGTTTGGAGATATTGCTCTTTTTAATTGATATTGGTGTTGTATTAGCTTCAATATGCTTAACATAAATCACATTTCCATCAGCAGCAGAAACAACATCATCGATACCTGCATCAGTAGTTCTTTTTGGTTTTCTGAAAAACCTAACCATTAAATCCCCAAATACCATGATAGGGATACAAACAATCGTGATTGCAATACTCAGCCAACTAACACTATCAACAAACAAGAATCCGAAGAGAAGAGATACAAACTGAACAATCAGTAAATCCTTTACTATCAGTGAATAGTTTACATTGGTTTTTTTATGTAAAAAAGCATAAATCAAGAAAGGAACAACCATAGCAATAGTCGCATTTATTAAGTAATATATCATTCTAACCTCTTTTATATTTCAGATAAGGAGTTAACAAAGCATACATTATAGCCGGTAAAGGATCCTTCCAACTCCATACAGCATACTCCTTTTTTTTGTTCAAACTCATCAAGTAATCTTTTAGTTTTATTCTGGATTTGTTTCCCTTACTAAGCTCTTTAAGAACAATAAAAGTATCTATCATTCTTTCTATCCATGCCAAATCCTCTCTTTCATTTCTCTGAAGTATTAAATTTGGATCATTATTCAGATACTTTATTAAAGATTCTAAAGGGCTAATACCAATAATGTTAGCCATTGAATGCCATTTCCATGTTCTTGGATTAATTTCTAGAAGTTTAAATTCTTTTGTAATCTCATCATACATAAACTCAGTTTCCGATACACCAAAGTAATCTATTTCCGCTAACAGCTTTTCTGCCAAGGCATCAATTTCCTTATTTACAACAGAAACAGCATATGTAGTTGCTCTTCCAAATGTAAAAGGTCTTTGCCTACATCGATTAGCAATAAAGCTTGCCCATGATTTACCTTCGGCAAAAAAAGAACCGTATGAATATAGATTTTTAGGACCACCAGGTAAGAACTCTTGTATGATTATCTCTTTAGCGGGAACAGCTTTTAGACTTAACTCATAGTTTTCAGTTAGCTCATCAATAGAATTACAAAGAAGAGCCTTTTTACCTGTATACTTCAGAAATGTAGTCATAACTGCCGGTTTAATAATAACCGGAAACCGTATATCCGGTATTATCTTTACTAAATCCTCAATTGATTCAGGATAATAAGATTTTGGAAAAGGGATTCCAAGTTCTTCTGCCTTTTTGTATGTCAATACTTTATCAAAGCATAGCATAGTAGTATTGTGAGAAGGTAAGTTAAACTTGTATTCCTTAAGTAATTCTCTGTTATCACTAACAAGTTTAACCAAAGTATCGTTAGTAGGTATAATTAATGTTTCGATAGAGCACATTCTTTTTACCAACTGTGATAGCAACTCATTGTCATCTTTATAATATATAAAGACATCTAGATATTTTGAGAATCTGGCAATGCTTGCTCTCTCAGAGTTAAAAAGAACCGTTTTAACTCCCAGTTTTTTACAAATACGAATAACTCCAAGACCTTGGACATGATCTCCAAGTATAAAAACTCTTTTAATCATTATTCACTCTTGGAAAAGCTGTTTTAACTTCTGAGGTTAAGACAATATCGTATGTTACTATACCAACAGGATCTCCTTGTGGTTCATCTGACTCATCCAACATCAATTGACTTAATTCAGCAATGTCTGTTGTTCCCCACCAATTCCTATTTGCATTAATAGTATTACCACCACTTCTATAAAACAATCCTACAGCCCAAAATGTGAAATTCTCAAAATTGTTATGGTCAAAACTTAAATCTACATTCAAAAACCTAACACCTGCACGAGAATCTCTTATTGTATTATATTGAAGTATCGGTGTTGTTCTGCTAAAATTACATCCCCACATGCTACAATTAGTAATCAAGTTGTACTTTATCGCTATCTCAGTACTTATTACATTATGAACTTCTCTAACAGACTCAATACCATAAGAACAATTATTAATAATATTATCAGTAATATTAGCTTGTGATGAGTTACAAATTCTAATACCTCTATTTTCAGAACTCTTTAAATCATTTATAACACAACGAATTATATCCGGAGAAGCACAAATAATATCTGAGCCATTAATCTCAATTCCATCATTTGCATTATGAATCAAATTGTTAGTGAAACTACCATCACAATCTTTGTAAGATACAGCTGTACCGAAACAGTTCACTATTGCTACATTGCTAATACTGTTGCTGGATGATTTGATTTCAAAACCATTTTGGGAATCAAGTAGAATAGCATGATGAATGTTAGTATTACTACCGGCTTCAAGAATAATTCTTTCCCAACTATAAACACCCTCAGAATGAGTAATAAGAATAGGTTTATCAATACTTCCTTCAATGTTTAACTCACCATTGTTAACAATCTTTCCGTTCTGAATTTCAATAATAGAGTTCTCTAATATAGTTAAACCGGAACCGGGATTGATTATTATATCATTTGCCATTATTACATGTTGATTAGGACCTATAGTTATAGGCTCATTAATCTCTCCGAATAACTCAAAACTCTTTCTTATGATAATATCTTTAGTAGCATTATTAGCTAAATTTACTAATTGATATCCCCAGCCATAATCATCGAACTCATAATAGATGACATAATTATCAGGAGTAACTTCTGAAAATTTGTATGAATTACTTACCTCAGTCTCCCTTAACCAATCAGTTCTAGTATGGTAGCTTGAAACATTATCTAATGAGAAATCAACTCCAACAAAATCATAATCATTCTCTGAATCATTATAATCTATGGAATCGCTATTAGCTAAGAACAATCTAACGATTCCTACTTGATCATTTTCATCTATCTGGTCTCCATTCACATCTTGAAAAGTTATGTTTCCTGAAAGATTATACTTAGTAACTTCAACTACATCATTATCACATGCAATTATACTTAGAACTAGTATTATTAATAAACCCCAGTAATATTTTTTCATAGTATTCTCCACTAGTTATCTGGTTAAAGATGATAAATAACTGCTAATTGATTCAGCATATACTTTTTCTAGAATTGATTTTTCCTCAACAAGATTGAAAACGTTATTTTTATACTCATAGAAAAACTCCGATTTCTCCAATGTTGTTGTACCGAAATAAACTGCTTGAAACTCTATTAGGTGGAAGTTCTTTCCATCAAAACATACATCAATTGATAATTGAGGTATCTGTAACCTATCATAAATACTTTTCGCAAAATCCAACATACCTTCTTGATAATTATGGTCAAAATAGAAATTTCCGCTTCCACTTGCTCTAAAGTCATTTTTTCGAACATCCCTATATAAAAAATAGTACTTGTTTCCATAGACCAATATTTTACAATCCTTCTTTAAATTCGGTATAAGATTCTGAATTATAAACTTTCTTCTGTATTTAGATTCTACTTTATATCCTTTATGCTTATAAGTTCTAGCTATCTCTTTTAATTGGTCTTTTATTACCTGTGAAGAACTAACTTTTTTTACTAATCTATCAAGGTCATCTTTATTCCTACCTAAATAAACTCCCGAACTCATTGCACCTTCAGCTTTCTTTAACACAACCGGATATTCTTCAATCTCTATTTTCGAGTAATCCTCATAAGCTCCGAAATGCTTACTGGTGATTGAAGTATAATCCTCTTTAATATTTTGAGTTCGCAAAATCTCCATAAATACTTTGTTGTTATTGGCTTTTAAAAACTTATAGCTTGGAATTACGATAGCTCCAGCCAATTCCAATCCATACACTACATCCTCTATATAGCTTTTGTATAGGTATCCGACATCCTCCTGAGAAGTGTAAAGCACAATTATATCTTTCCAATTGTTACTGTAATCAACTTCTGAGAAGGGTAAATAAGTAGTCTCATACCCTAGCTCTTTGAAGTATTTTGATAATAAATCTTTATCCATACCGGCTCTATAAGCAGAAGCTTTTTGCTTCGAGCCAAAATGTCCTTTATAATCAACAAGCAAAACTATTTTCTTTTCCATAATGCACTCCTTATATAGCGTTGTGCCTTACCTAGATCCACTTTTTTACATTGCTCAATAAACGACCTATCGTTTCCAAAGAAATAGAAGAATACAGGATTAAGAAATTTAAGCTTTAAATAGTACAATTTCCAGGCAATTTTGTTACCGTTTATTAGCTTAAACCAAATCATTCTTTTCTTGTATCTTCTTAATACACTTGCATCAACTTTAACATGTAAATTATCATTCACTATCGGAACAATATTTGTTTTATATGTTTTGTCAAACAAATCAATACTAACAATACATGACTCTGTTTGCCTGCCATTTGCAATTTCTATATGTCTTCCATCACTAGAAATATCGGCAAAACAAAAGTTTCCTAAGCTATAGTATATGGATTTATCATTGATTATCTCATAAGGTTGTAAGGTATGTGAATGGCTTCCTACTATTAAATCGGCACCATATTCAAATAATCTCTTTGCTAAACCTCTTTGATGCCAATCAGGATAGTAACCACCTTCACATCTACCTCCCCAATGAAGACACAGAACAATTATGTCATATTTATCTCTTAACTGACTTAGTCTTTGCTGTACCTTTGTCTCATCGAAGATATTAACAAAAACTCCGGCATCCGCAGGTATGTTTGGATTCGTATCCTTATCAACATAATTAAGTATACAAACCTTATGATCATTAAGTATAGTAGAATACTCTTTGTTAGCTTGCTCCTCAGTAAAGCCTGCACCAATGTAGGGGATATTATTTTCATCAAGAAAATCGAGTGTATTTCGTAATCCCTCTTCAAGGTTATCGTAAACATGATTATGTGCTAATAGTGCTAAGCCTAAGTTAATATCTTTTAGAAAATTAAAAGTAGATTTAGATGTCTTCAATCGCGGTTTTTTTAAAACATTTTCACCTTGTTCACTTTCTAACAGACACTCTAAATTACCTACAACAAGACTGCTCTCATTCAAGATTTCCCTTACTGCCTCAAAAGGAGTGTTATTCCTTTTGTGTAATTCTATATATTCACCGTTTAGGCTTATATCACCCAGAAAGCTTATCCTGTTATTACTCTTATTATTTACCATATAAATCTATATATCTTTTTGCCATTGATGAACTGCTAAAATCTTTTTGGATTATCTGAATCGAAGTATCACCCATCTTCTTGCGAAGCTCAGTTGATTCAGTCAAAATTCGGATTCTATCTACAACTTCTTCTTTTGAAAATGGTGCTACTAAATACCCGTTTACTCCATCCTTTATTAACTCCGGATTGCCACCTGAATTAGTAGCTATCACAGGTTTTCCTAAAGCCATATACTCTTGCATCGAATTAGATAGTCCTTCAGCTCCTGAATTAGTATTAGTTAGTAGAATACCTATATCCGAAGTAGCGACTATCTCTTCTATATCATTTCTACGCCCAAGTTGAACAAAATTCCTTAATTTCTTACTCAGAATCAAATCTTTTATACTATTATAGTTCTTCCCTTCTCCGATAGACATAATCAAAATATCGTTATTAACTGACTCTAGTTTTTCTGCTACTTTTACCAGTAAATGATAATCTTTAGTATCTCCATAATTAGCGACCATAACAACAATAATCTTATTTTCTGCATTAAGTTGCTTTCTTATACTAGAACTATTTTTATCAATTTTGAACCGATTCATATCAAGTCCATTATATATAACACAATTTTTCTTGTTGGTTATCAAATTATGGGCTCTCAAACCCGCAAAAGAGTTAGCCACAACATGTGATGATAAAGGAAAAGTTATTAAACCATAAGTCCATAACTTAGAGAATCTTTTAATCGGCTTACCATACCTAATCATCCCATTTATAAGTTTATATCTCATTAACATTTTAGCAATTACAGTATATAATGTAGCAGTTGGTAACCATGTATGAATTACATCAGGATGAATTTTATTAATCTTATGTCTAAGTTCTGATAGCAATTTTACAATATTCTTATCTTGCTTAGAAAGTACTTCAATGTTTATTGGTAACGATTTAACAGCTTCATATTCAATGATATTATTGAATAGAATAAGAGTTACCTCAATGCTTGGCTCATTCGATAATTCCTTCAATAATTCCGCACATTGTCGCTCTGCTCCACCTGCTTGCAGACTACTAATAATTATGAGAACTTTCAAACCATCTCCAGTGTACATTATCCTATACAAACATCAAATCTTCAAGAATCTTTACAATTCTTTCAGAAGTTTTGCCATCCCAGTATTTTGGTTTTGTTGCCTGTATTGACTCATTATTAATAACTTGATTAAACTCATACACAATTTTGTCATAATCCAATCCGACCAATTTATTTGTACCTTCAGTTATTGTAATTGGTCTCTCGGTATTTTCTCTCAATGTCAAACATGGGATATTAAAGAATGTTGATTCCTCTTGTACTCCTCCGGAATCCGTTACAATAAATTTTGCATCCATCTGCAATTTCATAAAATCAAGATAGCTAGCAGGAGGAATTACGTGCATATTAGAAATTGATTCAATCAATTCAGATAATCCTAATTTCTCAATATTCTTCTTTGTTCTTGGATGCATTGGAAAAACAACATCAATAGTCTCAGATATTGTTTTTAAAGCATTTAAAATTAATTCTAAATTATGCTTATCGTCTACATTTGAAGGTCTGTGTAGAGTTACTAAACAGAAATGATTCTTCTTAAGTCCCAGATCTTTGCATATTGAAGAATTATTGGCTTTATCCATAAAATTAACTAAAGAATCAATCATAATATTACCAACAAAGAAGATTTTATTTCTATCTACCCCGGACTTCTCTAAGTTTACATTGCCATCAAGTGATGGGGTAAACAATAAATCGCTAATTGAGTCAGTCAGTATTCTATTTATCTCTTCCGGCATTCTCATATCAAAGCTTCTTAGTCCCGCTTCAATATGCCCAACCATTATGTTCAATTTTTTTGCCACTAGTGCACAAGCTATAGTACTATTAACATCTCCGGCGACTAAAACTAAATCAGGTCTGTCATTTATGATTGCAGCTTCATATTTTTCAATTATTTTTGCTGTTTGATAGCCATGTGTTCCTGACCCCACTCCTAAATAAATATGAGGTTCCGGTAACAATAACTCAGTAAAGAATTGTTTACTCATTCTTTCATCATAATGTTGTCCTGTATGAACAAGACTCACTTCAAATTTGTCTGACCTTTCTAGCTCTTTATATAAGGGAGCCATCTTCATAAAATTAGGTCTGGCACCAACAATTAACTGCACTTTCTTCATATTCATTCCTTATCTGTTTGATTAGTTAGTCGCTTATAAGTAGCAATTCTTCTATTCATAAATATCTCTTTTGAGTAATTAGTTCTTCCAATATTCTCAATTCGTCTTCTTTGTTCCATATCATTGTAAACTTTACATATATACTGTAAAATGCTCTTGGTTTCTTCTTCAATTGACTCAAAGTCACTTATGACATATCCTAACTCATTTAGTTTTGTAAAATCTGAGTAATCCCCAACACCTTTAGAGGTAACCACTGGTAACCCATTACAAATATACTCACAGTATTTAGTTGGTGAAGCAGTATTATTAATCGGAAGATTATCTCTTAGTAGTAATCCACAATCTGCAATACTTAAGTATGACGGAACTTGGTCATAAGCAAGACTGAATGCTAGAAGATTTTCATCCGGGATACCGTATCTTTCTTTAAGATTACTACTAATATCTAAGTCTGGAGTTAAAACTAAAAACATAAAGCGACTATCCTGCTCAATTAGATTACTCAAGAGTTGAAACATAGTCTCCGATTTTTGCCATTGCCTTGCCAATTTCCCAGCATAAACAACAACTATTTTATCTTCAATATTGTATTTTGCTCTTAGTTTGCTTCTTAATTCATTATTAAACTTAAATTGCTCAGAGTCTACAGCACCGGGCATAAGTACAAACTTAGCTTTATCAACTTTATATTCTCTTGCAGCGTAATTAATTAATTTAGTAGACACTGAAAATATTAAATCTGAAGCTTTTAGGCAATTTGTTTCATACTTCTTCACAAGCATTCTTTTTAGCTTAATCTTTAGGAATTTTTTAAGTTTCGGACTATGATTATTATAATCGTATTCAATTATATATGATGCTCTTTCATCATAAATATACTTAAAATTGAATAACTTCTTAAGCTTTTTCATTACACTACCAACATAAGAGATTCTAGAGATGAAAACGATATTAACTCCATCACTGTTAGATTTTTCAAGTAATTGCTTTAAATAAGCATAAATCTTTCGATCTCTAGCTATAAAAGAACCTGATCCGAAAACAAATTCAGAGTAGGTACCGCCGATTCTTACTTCGATACTCTTCTTCTTATCCTTATCTATCAGTTTCGATTCATCACTAACTAAGCTAATGCAGGAAAAAGGACAGCCGTTTTGATAGTCTTTCTCTAACCAACCTATAATTTGGGATTCAGTAATAGTTTTCCAATACTGTGGTAAAATATAAATAAATCTATGCTTCATTACGATTTGCTCCAGTACTAGTCTTTATACTTTTCAATGTACCCTTCTTTAAGTTCTTCTTTTGCATAAGAATGTAATGATTTGGGGTTGATTAAATCTAGGAAAAACTTTACTTCATTTTTATCTATCTCTTTGAATACCCATAATATTGATAAATAAATCAATGTTCCTATAACACTGCCAATAATCATATCAAGGAAGTATTTACCCGGTATGTATCTGTTTAATATTAATAAAGTCACTGTCATTAGAAGGGCTGCAATGAAATGCTTTACTACAACTTTGTTGCCAAAAACCCCTGAGATTTTCCACGAATAGTATCTAAACATTAATGATCCAAGGATTGATGAGATTAGAGTTGCATAGGCAGCACCCTGAGCCCCCCAACCTAACAACTTAACTCCCATCCATTCAGAAGGAATAAAGATAACGTTGAAAATAATGTTAAGTATTAGCATTATACCCGATAGCACTAAAGCTAACCTCATTTTATCGACTCCCACTATCTGGTATTTAAAAGAGATCACTGTTGATTGAGTATACACTAAAAAGGAAAGTGGTATCAATATTGCCGGAGTATTATCTACAAACTTTGCTCCTAGAATAATTGTAACAATTTGCTTCGCATAAATACTCATTAGTACACATATAGGCAAAACAACCATTGTTAAATATCTTTCAGCTTTCAAAGATAATATCTTCACTTCTTCGAACTTCTTCTTCGAGCAATAGTACGAGATTGTCGGATACAACAAGCCTATTGTAGCAACTGTAATGGATGACAACAATAAAGAAATACTTTTGGCTCCCGTATAATATCCAACATGAGTAGAATTGGCAAAGAATTGTATCATAACCTTATCTAAATTTCTTAGATAAGTCTCTAAAAAACTTATAAACATTATTGCTAATGCGAATTTTAGGTAGCTTACAAAAAGTTTTTTATTTGGTTTAGCAACCGGATAATTCCTAAAGAAGTATAGACAAAATAGTAGAATAACAATACTGTTCAAGAGATTTCCAACAGCTAAATAAACTATACCTAAACCGGTAAATGCAACAATCACTTTCCAGATAACAGCTATAGATTTACCGAGAACTCTTCCTATATCTATTTTAGCTACTTCTTTTCTTGCCGTAAAAGTGTTAATGAACATAAGAGAGAATTGATCTACTAAATAGACTATTAGTGAAACATATACTACTTTCTCATGTATCGGGCTTATAAAAGCCTCACCTTTAATATATTTCGAGTAAAATATTGAACCAATAATCAACAAACCAACCAGCATAACAGACAAGGTCTTTAAAGTAAAATATACGCCATTGCAAGTGGCAAAGTCATTTCCTTCAGAAACTCTTTTCAAATGGGCTGCCCCTATACCGGGAATACCAAAAGCTCCAAACATAGCTACATAGGAAAGACCAAAGGCTACAATTCCAAGAGCTTCCGGACCCATTAATCTAGAAACAAAAAATAGGGAAATATAACCTATTCCCTGTTGTAAGAATTTCATTACAATTGAAAAAGTTAACTTCTTAGCGATCAATTTCTGATATCCTTTTAATGAATTTAGCCGGAACTCCGCCTACCATTTCTCTAGAATCAATATCTTTTGCTACAGCACTACAAGGTGCTATCACTGAATAGTCTTTAATGGTAACTCCCGGATAAATAACACAATTTGCACCTACATAAACATTTGAGCCAATCTCTACAGGAGATGTTTCTCTTAATGAAGAGTTTTCCTCATCAACACTTTGTCCTGCCAGTACCATCTTATAAGAGCTATGTGTCCATACTCCTGTGGAGGCGGCAAAGTGCACAAAATTTCCAATATTGATGCTGTCACTGAAATCGAGCATACAACCTATTCCAATATAACAATCTGTTCCTATCGTAATTCTTCCTGTTCCTTTTCCGACAGCAACAACTCTACTTTCTATTCTTGAGTTTTCTCCTACAGTTATGTTCTCTAAAGAGACATTTGAACCAATAACAGAGTAATTTTTTAATACCACACCCTTTCCAAGTCTAACATTATCACCTATCTTGCAATTCTTACCAATTACAACACTACTGTGAATTCTCAAATCAGAACCAATACGAGAGGTTTTATTATTATCTCTTATGACTTCCAATTTATAAAGTTTTCTTAGAGAAATGATGACTTCTTTTAGCACCCTAACAATTCTCATAAATCACCTTCTGAATCCATTCAGCCCTATCAGTCCAAGAGAATAAATCTACAACTTTATTATGAAGTTTCTCAACTATTTTCTTCCTTTCATCTTCATGACTTAGATAGTGATTAACTTTCTCTTTCAATTCATCAATATTCTTGAAAGTTACCATCTCATCATCAGAGAAATAGTTTGATAACTCAGGTCTGTAATCAATAATCTGAAAGGCTTTACAAGCAGCCAATTCAAAAATCCTTGATTGGAAAGCTGTGAAGACCTGAGGATTAGGAATATTAAGATTAATTTTAGAAAGGGTATAAAGCTTCTTCAAATCCTCAAAATTTAACCGATCACCGCTGAAGAAGTCATTTATCTCCGGAAAGTATCTTGCGATCTTATCCCACCCTCCATTTCCATATATTTTTATATTATACTCTTTGAGATGCCTGATAATCCCGGACCTATAAGCTCCTTCTGCTCGACCACCATACCCTGATCCGGTAAAAGATATATCACAACTGTATTTTCTAATATCTTCATCTGTAATTGTTGATTGATCTATAGGATAAAACAAATCTTTGTCATAACCATCTACTGAAAAGAAAAGTTTTGAGTCCGGGGCTACATTTTGAATATTCTGTTTCCAAATCCTATCTCCATAGAATATTATGTCAAAGCGAGGTAAGCTATAAGAAAGATTCTTTGCACTCGCTGATGAAAAAGGATTATCTGCAAGATAACATGCAAACTTACACCCTAATTCCTGCTTTATTTTTATAATTGAAGTAGGTAATATTTTTGATTCATTGTAAATAAATATCAATTCTGGCTTGTATTCCAAAGCTGTTTTGATGAACTCATCATTATGAACTTTAATATAATTTTCATGTATCAGAGTCTTCACTCTTGTAAGCTGATTCAGATGAAGTTTCTTGAGCATACTTGTTCGTTCTTTGTATTTGAACATCTTAACAGTATCACCCTTTTCTTGAAGCCCTTTCATCAGATAACTCATTAAATTACCAACCCATCCTCCATCGACACATAATATTCTCATTTCTATTCTCCAAGTTCAATAAGAGATTCTAATTGATTATCAAGAATATCAATTCTTTCTAACAGTTCTTCTTTTGTTGTGGCTGAAAGGATATAAAAACCAGTTCGCATAGCACTATTAGTAATCTCTCCAACCTTATCTCCAACTTTCGAAAAGAAGTGCACCATTCTGAGCCACTCAAAGCTTAACTCATCTTCTGAAGGTAGTTTATTAATGACTTTTCCCTCCGGCAGAACAATATATTTTACAATACTATAGCGATCAAACTTAGGAACTAAATCCGGTTCTATTCCAAGGCAGACTTCAACAATAGCTTTGTCCATGTCCACACCACATGAATCAAGAGTAAGATATGAAGAGATAAAATCCCCTCCCAATCTGGCTCCAATTTCAACTATTCGAATATCATCTTTATCTATAAAAATCTCTACATGACATCCCGAATTATCTATACCTAATGCTTTTATCGCTTTTTGTATTATCTTGCAAGCTTTGTCTTTCACTTCTTGAGATAACTCCGAAGGCTGAATATGCATTAATTCTACTGCCATTGGATAATCGGTAATTGTTTTCTCAGTAAATGCAACAACTGTAACAATTTCATCATATACAATTACTTCAACACTATATTCCTGACCTGTCATAAATTCTTCAATAATAACTGAATTATCTGATGACCAATCTGAAGTAATATTGTAATATTTCCTAAGTTCCTGCTTACTTTCTACTTTGAAAACACCCCTACTTGAATGTGCATCTGCCGGTTTCAAAATCGCAGGAAATGTAATATCCATCTTCTCAATTTCACCTAAATCGTGCGAGATAAATCCCTTTGCACACGGTACACCGTGTTCAATGAACTTTTGTTTCATTAAGAACTTATTTCTAGAACATTCAATTGCTTCCTGTGATGGGAAAATGTATCCCATCTCTTTAGCAAGCCTTGCCATCAAGATAAGAGGATTTTCCATTTGAGCAGTAACAATACCATCAACATTATATTTCTCTGCTACTTCTTTAGTTTTCTCATAATCTTTAGGAGCAACAACAACAAAATTTGTCGCTTCATTTTTAGCTATAGCATTGGGATCCGGGTCTATTGCAATTGAATTATAACCGCATTTATTTACAGCCTGAATCAAGTGCAATTGATTTAATCCGGCTCCAAATACGAGTACAGATTTCTTCATTATGCACCAAAAACTTTTTTAACTGCCTTCACTACTAATTCTTGCTCTTGTTTTGTTAATGAAGGATAGATAGGAAGTCTGAGCAATCCTTTAAAGAAGTCTACAGACCCTGGGAAGTCTTTATCAGTTCCGTATTTCTTATAGAACTTGTTGAGATGTAATGGGGAGAAGTGTACATTTGTATGAATACCTTCTGCTTTCAAAGCTTCCATAGCCCATTTTACATCACAAGTCTCAAGTTTTATGTAAAATACGTGCCAGTTTGTTTTAGCATATTCAGGAATTACCGGCATAGATATTCCTTTTACTCCTGATAATTCTTTAATGTAATACTGAGCTATTTTATCTCTTTCACTATTCATCCAGTCTATTTTCTTTATCTGAGTAACACCAAGAGCTCCAAGAATATTGGAGGCTACGTATGAATTTCCAATATCAACATATTCATAGTATCCAAGCTTAGTAGCGTTAGTAAGATAAGAATATTTATCAGTTCCTTTTTCTCTCATAAGTTTAATACGCTCGGCTATTTCATCATCATTAGTAACTAAAGCTCCACCTTCACCGGTTACCAGATTCTTAGTAGCGTGGAAACTGAATGTTGAGACATCCGCTTGATTACCTGTTTTAACACCTTTGTATTCAGAACCAAAGGATTGGGCAGTGTCATGAACAGTAAACAAATTGTATTTCTTTGCAAGCTCTAGCACAGGATCTAAGTCTGCAGGAACACCTGCATAATCTACTGGCATGATAGCAACAGTTTTATCGGTAATATATGATTCTAATTTATCTGTATCTATTGTACCTGTTTGGGGAT
This sequence comes from Cloacimonadales bacterium (SeqCode), assembly GCA_963667035.1. Taxonomy (GTDB): domain Bacteria; phylum Cloacimonadota; class Cloacimonadia; order Cloacimonadales; family JAFGVF01; genus Zophobacter. Next base: position 2,657,440 of record OY762964.1, on the reverse strand, counting down.
CAACATCAGCCAATACAAGCTTTAAGTTGTTTAATAAAGGAGCTAAAGCAGTAGAAGTATATGTAAAGTTAGGTACAATTACCTCACTTCCTTCAGGAAAATCTTTAACTCTAAGAGCCAAATCTAGTGCTGCAGTACAAGAAACCATGAAGAAGGCATGTTTAACTCCAAGATATTCAGCTATCTTTTTCTCAAAGTTTCTGCAATCCGGTCCATCACCCGAGATGAAAGTTGATCTTGTTACGGTATCAACTGCATTAAAATCTTCTTCAATCATATATGGCTTATGTATCACAATAAATTTCTCTGATACAGGTTTGCCACCATTAATAGCTAAATCCTTATTGTCTTTCATTTCTCCTCCAAATTTATCACTTCTTTAATTATAAAACTCATGGAATTTTTCTATCACATAATCAATCTCTTCATCTGATATAAACTGATGAGAACCAATATAGAAACCAGATTTCAATATCCAATCTGAAACAGGATAATCACTACTTTTTATATTGAATATCTCTTCATATACAGGTTGATCAAGTAGCGGTACCATATCTCTGGTTTCAATATTATTATCTTCTAAGAATCTGATTAACTCTGTTTTTGATTCCTTTCTGACGACAATTGGGAACATCATGAAGTTGTGTTCAACATTCTCTGGTATAAAAGGTAACTGAATATAATCACTCAAATCATTTAGTCCCTGAATAAACTTCCTCGCAATCTCTCTTCTTCTCGCAATAATCGATTCTCGTTTCTCAAATTGCCCCAAACCGATTGCAGCTTCTAGCTCTGTTGCCCTGAAGCTATGTCCTAAACGTACAAATTTAAATCTTTTATCTATGGTTTCGTGTAACTTCTCTTTTGTAATATTACGGTCATCATCTATGGACAGATAGATTGAATCTCGACCGTGATTCATCAAACTTCTCAGCATTATGAAATCGTCAGGGTCATTTGTTGTGCAAAGACCGCCAATGCCTGTAACTAAGAAATGAGCAATATAGGTAGAGAAACAAGCAATCTCACCAAACGAGCCAACTCTTTTACCTTTGTATCTGGCAAACATTGTTTCGCATGAATCTTCAATGATTTTCAAATTGTATTTTTCAGCAATTTCCATTATCGGGTCCATATCTGCCGGCATACCAAACAGATGAACCGGAATCATTGCTTTGGTTTTATCTGTAATTTTTTCTTCAATTAAGCTTGGATTTATGTTATATGTTCTACTATCAACATCAACAAAAACAGGTACCATATTGTTGTGGATAACTATATTTGAAGTAGCTATAAAGGTAGTGGCCGGTACAATCACTTCATCTCCGTCACTCCATCCGTATTTTTCTTTAAGAGCAGCTAAAGCTATATGAAGAGCTGAAGTCCCGCTATTGCAAAAAACACCATATTTACAATCATGTTCATTTGAGAAGATTTGTTCAAACTTCTTAGTCATTGGACCATAGGACAATCTATTGCTCTCGATTACTTCGTTCAAATATCTCTTTTCTTCTTTATCTAAGGCAATTCCACCAACACCTATTTGTTTGTCTCTTTTCATAACAACTCCTATTTATCCCTTCCACTCAGAATCGGGTTCTGACAAGGCCATTTTATATTTATTCTTTCGTCATCCCACTTCACAACCATCTGGTCTTTTACATCCAAATATTCTCCTGCATAAGCATATTTATAATGATAAACAACTTTCTCACTCATGACGTAATACCCATTCAGAAAACCTTGTGGTATGAGAATTTGATGCTTATTAACATCATTAACTATCCACGACTCCCATTGCAGATAAGTTGGAGAGTCCGGCCGCATATCAACTATAACCTGAAATATTTCTCCATGAATACATGACACAAGTTTCCAAGATTTGGCATCTCCATGTAATCCCCTAAGCACATTCTGCTTAGATTCTGAGAACTTATCATGAACAAAAGATAAGTTTTCAGGTATATATTTATCGTATATCTTATGGTCGTAAGTTGTAAAAATAGTTCCTCTTGAGTCTCTTCCAACTGACGGCTCAAATATTTTTACTTCTTTAAACACCTTTGAATTAATGACTTTTGCATCAAATGACATTACTTCCTCCGTTTAGAACTCAATAATGGGTACATATTGCTTAAAAAATATCCTCCATCTGAGGAGAAATGTGGAATCCACCTTTCTTCAAATAAGTATCTTGTTTTATCAGCCTCATATCATGATCAACCATTTCATTTACTAAGCTTTCCAAGTCATATTTAGGTTTCCAACCGAGTTTTTCTCTTGCTTTGGTTGAATCTCCTATAAGCAATTCCACTTCAGTAGGTCTGAAATAATATGGTTCAACTTCAACGATTGTTTGCCCGATTGACAGACTATCGGGGCTAATTCCAACCTTAGAGAAGAATATATCGTTATCAATCGTATCAATAATACCAACTTCCTCCAATCCTTCGCCTTTGAAACGTAGATTTACCCCTATTCTGGCAAAAGCCATTTTAACAAAATCACGTACGGGAGTTGTAACCCCGGTTGAAATCACGAAATCTTCAGGTGTATCTTGCTGAAGCATTAAATACATCGCTTCAACATAGTCTTTGGCATGACCCCAATCACGTTTTGCATTTAAGTTACCTAGGTAGAGTTTATGTTGAATACCCAAAGCGATATTTGCAACGGCTCTTGTTATCTTTCTGGTAACAAAGGTCTCACCTCTTAAGGGTGATTCGTGATTAAATAGAATACCATTACAAGCATACATATTATAAGCTTCTCTATAATTAACGGTAATCCAGTAAGCATACATCTTGGCACAACCGTAGGGAGAACGAGGGTAGAAAGGAGTTGTTTCTTTTTGTGGTATTTCTTGAACTTTACCAAAAAGCTCACTGGTCGAAGCCTGATATATTCTTGTTTTGTTTTCCAAACCAAGAATTCTAACAGCTTCCAATATTCTTAATGTTCCAATTCCATCAGCATTTGCAGTATATTCAGGAGTATCAAAAGACACTTTTACGTGAGACATAGCTGCAAGATTGTATATTTCATCAGGTTGAATTTCCTGGATTAAACGTATCAGATTTGTTGAGTCAGTAAGATCACAATAATAATACATAAACTTATTCTGCTCTTCTCGATTTACCTTGAAAAGATGATCAATTCTTTGTGTATTAAACAGAGATGCTCTACGCTTTAATCCATGGACTATATATCCCTTGCTTAGTAGTAACTCTGATAAATACGCTCCATCTTGACCTGTAACACCCGTAATTATTGCTTTCTTCATCGTCTTATCCTAAATATTTATTTGTTGTTGTTTTTGATTTATTCTGAATTTCTTCAGTATTAAAGCTACTATTATTGCTGTAATTAATATAAATTTCTTTTGATGCTGCAATACATGAAAACCCAACAATTGAGTTGAACTTGAATGAATTAACAAAATAGAGACTATACTAACCTTTAGGGCATTTAAGGCAGACCTCTTATCAGGTTCATAGTAGTATCTTCTCTGAGTTTTACTCAATATATATAAAATCTCTAAAATCAGCATTATGAAGAAGATGAATCCTACTACACCCACATTTAAAAGTAGAGATTGATTCCCTACATGTTGGTCAGCATTATCGAAATACTGATTAGAGAAACCAAATCCGATTATCGGACTTTCCATGAACTTATCCATAACAGGAGCACTTCTATCAGTTAATCTACTTAGAGTTCCTCCGGCTGTTAAATCACCCCCTGCAATGTCTCTAATTGTGAGAAACCTGTTAAATGACAACTCTATCTGAGTTTGAAGAATTGGGAACATTTGCAGTAAGATAATAAAGAAAATAGGAACAACAAGCAGATATCTAAGTTTATTTGAGGATCTTAATCTCAACTCTGAGAAGAAGAAATAGAGCATTAGGAAAGAATAGGATATAATCCAACCTCTTGTAGCTGTTAAAAGTATTGACATATAGCAAGTTAACATTACTAAAAGTAACTTATCCTGACTAAAGTTTTTATCTTTCAATCTATACAAAAATATCGAAGTGATATAACTAAATAGATTTAAGAAACCGGAATAGATAACTCTATATCCGCCTAAACCGGCATTATCCCAATCAAAAACATGATCACTACCCATCACCATATTGTAAGGCGATTTACCCATCACAAGAGTAAATATCTGCAATAACAATACAATAGGCATAAAGTTATGTGCCAATGCTACTAATTTTTCTAATTGCTTTTCATCCATCAGCACTTGGAATGATAAGAAACTACTAAAGAAGAAGATAATTCTCATCATTGTTGTATGTTTATCTAAGGACATTCCAATCGAGACAGACAGGACATACAGCATTATAAAATAGAAAATTAGCACTTTTATGGAACCGATAAACTTAGCGATGTTAAGATGTCTCCAAGTCTGGGCCTTTACAAAACAGATAATTATAAAAATATCGTAATAATCAAAAGTAAATCCACTTATCAGTCTAAATCTTGGTATACCGAAATCAGACTCATAATAACCCTGTCTGAAAAAGCCTCCGAATTGATCCAATAACAGCAATGTGAAGAATATCCAGAAATAGTTATTCTTTTTAGTGAACAAAAATAGAGCTGTACAAATTGCAAAAAAGAATTTATTAATAATTGGGCTTGTTTTATAGGAGAAAAAAATAGCCGCTACTATCATGATGAGCATCTGTATGAATATCAGTACGTTATCCTCTTTAATCTTTATTCTCATGTTTCTCCTATATGCAATATAATGCTGTGACTGATATCTGTTTTCTGCTTATCACAAGAAATACCATCACACTCACCCCTGAGTTTATTCTAATTACTTCTGCTTAGCATTGATGTCAAGAGAATTGTTGGGGTTGAAATCTAGCTTGAAAGGCATATTTAATTGCTTTTTATGCCATTATGTAAGTAATTGCTGTATACTTATCGGATAATATTTAACCATATCTTTATTTATCCCATCTTAATTTCTAAGATTATTCACTGACTAAACTTCATAATCCGCTATGTAGTATTTCTTTAACTATTTTTCGCTTAAATGCTCACTTCAGAATATTCCTCACAATCTATTTTGCATCCTTCTACTCGTCCACCAACCGGAGAATTTTCACAAGTTTCTGTCTCATTTTTCTCCCGTTTCTATCTCGTTGCGAGCAACGGGAGACCAACGGGAGGGCAACGGGAGACTAACCCGAGATAAACCTGTGGTTAGAGGTCGAGTAAAAGGAACCAATATATCGTCCTAAATAAAGTAGACACATTAAGAAATGAGAGAGAGTAAAGGTTTATAGAAAATGAAACAGAAAACAGCATTATGTTATAGTGAAGTATTTAAACGCAAAGTAGTTAAAGAGATCGAGGATGGAGTCCTAACTATCTCCCGAGCAAGAACTATTTACAACAAAGAAGGCTCTCTACTCTTCGATGCCGGATTAAAGGATTGCATGATAAGGACGGTACAATTACTTTGTAAATAGTAATATGAGGAATAATATATAAAAAATGAAGGGAATTTAATTTTAGCTGTCAATATAGACGGAGCGTATATGAAAAAAGAGTTATTCGAAAAAGTAGTGAGAGATAATCAGACGAGATTGTTTAATTATCTTCTGAAGTTTGTAAGACAAAAAGAAGATGCAGAGGATTTGACTCAAAGTGTATTCTTGAAATTCTATGCGAAGATGGATGATGTGGAAGATGGGAAAGAACTTGCATATCTATACAGAGCCGCTAGAAATCAAGCGATTAATTATTTGAACAAAAAGAAGAAAATTACGTCTGCACCGGATTTTGTCATTGATAATATATATGCTCCATCGGAAGAAGAATACATCTATATGGATGTTGTGAAAAAAGCTATAGTAAAGTTACCGCCCAAAGTGGCAATGTTGATTGAATTACAATATTACCAAAAGCTCAGTTATAAAGAGATGGCGGATACTCTTGGATGCTCTGTTAAAGCCTTGGAATCCAAGCTTGTAAGAGCAAAAAAGAGGTTAAGAAAAATTATTGAGAAGGAAATTGAAGTTTCCAATGTCAATATGATTGAAGGAGTTTTAAAATGAATTGCAAAAACAACTATAAGAAAGTAAACAGATATCTTGCTAACGAGATGGACAGAGAAGAAAGATTGAGTTATGAAACTCACCTTCAGGCATGCCCTCTGTGTCGAGCGGAAGTCAAGAAAGCTGAATTACTGGATTCAATCATGCAATCAACTCCGGATGTAGAAGCTCCTGATTATTTGTCAGTCAGGATTATGGCAGAAGCCCGAGCTATGGATGAAAAAACAAGACGTGGATTTAATCTTAAGTTTATAACTTATGGAGCTGCAGTAGCACTATCCCTCTACCTTGGTATTTTCACGGCTTTTTGGTCAACAGCGTCAATTGGTGCAACCGATGTGTCTGCACTCGATACGGTTGAAAATACTTTCTTGTATAGTTCAATGCTGGGAGATTAAAATGATAAGTAAAAAGTATCATATCCTCTTGATTATATCATTAGTATTTAATCTGGCGTTTATATCATCATTTATCTTTAGAGGTATTCAGATTGCCAAGTATGATGGACGTCCTTTTCCTCGTCCTTTTGAAAGACCTCCTGTAAGAAATTTCAAAGGACCTCGAGGACCGGAACATAGATTGCCTCATGAAATGAAGAAGAAGCTCATGAGTACAGAGATTAAAGATAATATCTGCACGATTGAGGGTTTGAAGAAACAGTTCTTTCAAGAGTTAATGAAAGATAATCCATCCTATACAAAACTGGATTCTCTTAAAACTATGATGTCAGATAGATCACAGGTCTTAAGTGAAAGCTTTTCAAGTAAACTTATAGAAATAAGAAAATCATCCTCAATTGAGGAAACAAAAAAATACAGAGATGCCTTTGATGGGCACATTGATAAAAGGTATCCGCATAGGAGACCAAAAGAAAGGAGTGAAAAATGAAAAAGATAGTATTAGTATTAGCAATAGCAACAATGTTAGTTGCCTCGGTATTTGCTCAAGGACTGCACAGAAACGGAATGATGAAAGACGACGATTGCAGGATGGGTAAAGGTGAAATGAGAGGTGAAGGTTTTGGAATGAGGCACGAAGGAATGAAAGGTCAAGGCATGAAGCACAATGCTTGTGGCAAAGGAATGCATGGTGACGGAATGATGATGGCTATCTATAAACTCGACTTAACAGATGCTCAGGAAGATGACATTACATTAATTAAGGAAAATCACAGAAAAGAAGCTAATCTCAAGAAAGCTGAAATTGAAAACCTTGAAATTGATATGCACAACTACATGAAGAATGCAGACTTCAACAAAGCTCTTAAAGTTTCAGAGCAGATTAATAATGCAAAAGGTAAAATGCATGAAAGCAGAATTAAGATGATTCAAAGCATCTATAATAAGCTAACAGACGACCAAAAGAATGAAGTTAAAGAAACAATAAAGACATTCCCTAACGGTAGAATGCATAAAATGAATATGGGCGGATGTAAATAACCCTCTCTCTTAGAATTGAGAATATAAAGCAAAGCCGGACTTTTAAATCCGGCTTTTTTCAATAACTAGATGCCCATTTGGAGTCTAATTATACACATTCAATTATTTATAATGATAGATAAAGTAAAAATTCCTTGACACTATTACACTCGATTGACAATGTTTAGATTGGTATGGGAGATGTTTTCTGTGTATTTACTTGGTAGGAATACGCTAATGCATTTTAGATTTAATCTTTCCCATTAATATTGATCTGTTTTGGTAGTCGGGAGAATGTAATTCCAAACACATCCACAACCCACAAGATTCGCCGACACATTCAGATAAAGTACAGGATTGGTATATCTAAATAGATATGCTGTAGTTACGAGGAGATTTGAGATAAAAAGTGTAGTTGCGGAGATTATTCAACAATTTATTTCAACTTCTTTAATTATTAATTATTAGGGAGTTTTTCACAAATGAAAAGATTAACATTAACTGTTTTCATTCTTTTTCTTATTGCAACTTCAATCTTTGCTTTGCAGTTAACAGAAGGATTCGAAAACGATTTCCCTCCTCGGGATTGGGAGAACAATATAGTCACGGGTCATGCATGGATTCAAGGAACTAGTGCTAATACCGGTTCCTATTCAGCCCAATTCATGGGTACAATTAATCGTGGCTCTGAAGGCGTCCTTTTAACACCGAGATTAGATTTAACTGTAAGTGAAGCAGATGAACTGAGTTTCTGGTATAAAGCGCCAATATGGTCCAGTGATCAGAATGAACTTTATGTAGAGATTTCCACTGATGGTGCAGAGAATTGGATAGAAATCGCCCATTTATTAAATGCAGAAGATTTCGAATCACACACTTACAATCTAGAAACTTATACACAAACAAACACCACATATATTAGATTTAGAGCAATTGATGATTATGGTTATCCAACACTTCTTGATGATGTTGTAGCTTCTGAAATCTATATCGATCCATTAGCTCCAGGATACATTGAAAACATAAGTCCGGAAAACGAATCAGCTAATCAATCCGTTACACCGACAATAACTTGGGACTTTGGAGTAAACACAGAAACTTATGATTTGTATTTAGATACGGTGAATCCTCCATTGATTCAAGTTGTAACAGATGGTGTTGCTTCTATTGGAGCTTACACTCCAAGTGGTATTATAAATGACGACACGACATACTACTGGAAGGTTGTTTGTAAGAATTCTGTTAGAGATGATACTATTAATCCAGTATATAGTTTTACAACAAAAGATTGGTTACCTGCAGATATATTCGGACTTAGTCCTGAAGATGGTGCACTTAGTGAAAGCATAGGCACCTCAATTTCATGGAGTTTCGGAGAAAATGCGGAATCATATGATCTATATTATGATACAGTTTATCCTCCGGTTAATCAAGTTGTTACAGATGGAATCTGTAGTGGCACTGGAAACTATAATCCGGGTAGACTCGCTTATGATACTACATATTACTGGAAAGTTGTTTCCAAGAATTCAAATACTGTTAGAACAACTGAGAATTCATTCAGCTTTACAACAGCATTGAGTCCTGATATGGTTGGCATTGGAACTGGTACTATCACTGATAAAGGTCTCCCTGTTGATCCATTCTTTGGATATTCATACTCACAAAGTATCTATCTGCAAAGTGAAATTGATTTTGCAAACCAGAGAATAGAAAAGATTTGGTACTATTATAATGGCTCTAGTGATCTTGACAACACCAGTGAGTGGGTAATCTATATGGGTCACACAAGCTTGACTGAGTTTGCTACTAATACTGATTGGATATCAATTGATAACTTATTGCAAGTTGCTTCTGTAACTTTAGATCCGTATCCTACTGAAGAGGGCTGGATTGAGTTTGCATTAGATACACCGTTTGTTTATAACAATGTTGATAACTTAGTTATTGCAGTTGAAGATAATCAATCCGGTTATGAAACAAGTAGTGATGAGTTTTATTGTTCTTCAGTTACAGGAAGTCGCTCAATAATGTATAGGAATGATAACACAAATCCTGATCCTGTAGCTCCTCCGGTAGCTGCCGGGATATATAATTATATTCCAAACATTAGAATGAAATTCGGAGAACTTCCGGAGCAACCTGAGTTCTTCATAAATCCGGATTCTTATGATTTTGGAATTACTTACATTAACACTTCTAGCGATGCACCAACATTTACAATTTCTAATAATGGTGGAGCGGATTTAATTATTAATGATCCGATAGCTATGGAAAACGGAGCAAACTTCAATGTTACCGATAATAATAGTTACCCTATCACAATAGCTCCTACTGATAATGTAACATTTGAAGTGACATTTAGTCCTAGTTCTGTAGGAGTTTTCAATGATAATATTGTGATTGTTGATAATATCACTAGATTAACGCACAGTATTCCTGTTCAAGGAGAAGGTTTTGATCCGGTAATTTCTTCATATCCTTATGACGAAGATTTTGAAAATGGCGGAGAACTTACAGTTCCATGGGAACAAGGTACAGAAGATGATAGTGACTGGACTATCAGTGATTCAACACCTTCTTCATCGACAGGCCCGACATCTGGTGACCATACTTCCGGAGATGGCTTGTTTATCTTTACAGAAGCTACAAGTCATCCAAATGAGAGATTTGATTTACTTACACCTGTTTTCAATATTGAATCATTAACTAATCCTACATTCTCATTCTATTATAACATGTATGGTAGTACAATGGGTGAGTTACATTTTGATATATGGGATGGAACTGCTTGGAATGAAGATGTAGCTCCTGCTATTTCTGGTAATCAAGGCACAGGATGGTTCTTGCATAGTTTCTTGTTAAGCGGTTATGGAGATGAGGTTAGAGTACGTTTTAGAGCAATAACCGGATCCGATTACAATAGTGATATTTGTTTGGATGATGTTCACGTATTTGATAATACCAATCCTCCAGCAACATCAACACTGGTTTCTCCTTCTGATGCAGCTATTGAACAACCGTTTGAAATAACACTTGAATGGGATACAGTTGCATTTGCAGACGGTTACTATTTGAATTTAGGTACTGATAATCCACCTACTAATATTCTTAATATGCAAGATAATGGTATTAACTTAACCTATAATGCTACTAACTTAAATGGTGGTACTACATATTATTGGCAAGTAGTTCCTTATAATGCAAATGGTAATACTAATGAATGCCCGGTATGGAGTTTCACAACTTATGGCAATGCTCCGGAAGAAATCACAATGACTACACCTACTGATGCAGCAACCAATGTAGATGGATATACAACATTTAGGTGGAACAGTGATAGCTGGGCTGATGGCTATTATCTGTATGTAAGTTTGGATAACGAGAATTTTACCCAGACTGATGTTGGTGATATTACCGGTGTTACGTTGACTTCTCCTTTAGATTATGAAACAACTTACTACTGGTATGTAACAGGTTATAATCCTAATGGTGAAAGCCCTGCTCCGACTAACACATTTAGTTTCACAACTCAATCAGATCCAAATTACGGTGGTGATGGAGTATTGTATGGTGGTTACTATTTCGCTAATAGTACTGCCGGTGGAAATGGATTAGGATATCAACCTTCTTTTGGTTGGGTTGATATAAGTGAAACAGGTACTTCTCCATCATATACAAGTGCTGATGATGGTTATGCTACAGTTGATATAGGATTTACGTTCAATTACTTTGGTAATGACTATACTCAGATTTACCTTGGAACAAATGGATATGTAATGTTCTCTAATCCTGCTACCTCGACAGGATCTAATATGACAATTCCTAATGCATCTACTCCAAATGATGTAATTGCGATTTCTGCAATGGATATGCATACAACTGATATTCCATCAAATTGCTATTATGGGAATGACGCCAATGGCAATTTTGTTTACACTGTAGAAATGTGGAATGATTACGATGATTATGATGAATACATGGATATGCAGGTTATTCTTTACCCTAACGGTAGAATCAAGGTTCAATATAGGAACTATGTGAATCTTTACGATGATACCGGAAGTCTTTCAATACCAGGAGATGCATGTATAGGTATCGAGAATGCAGATGGAACAGTTGGTATACAATATAGAAACAATGGCGAAGGTGGACCGATGTTAGAGAATATGGCAATTGCCTATTCTAGTAGTCTCGAAGGACTTGCAGAACCTGCCGGACTTATAACAACTCCGGAAAATGTTTCTATTTCTTATGACGGTAGTGTTATGAACCTAACATGGGATGCAGTATCAGGTGCTACTCTTTACAAAGTGTATGCAGAAGAAACACCTGAATTTGAGGCTAATGAGTTAACTTATTTAAGTTCATGGTCTACAAATTCTGCATCTATGGATGTATCTTTATTTACTGGTAGTCACTATTTCGTAAAAGTTACCGCAACAGATGAAGAAGTTCCTGCTCCCATAGGAGCACCTTCTTCTAGATTAAGTCAAAAAACAAATCTCAGAAATCTAAGCTGGATGGAATATAAAGAACCAAAGCTTGAAGAGAATCTGAAAAAAGAAAAATAAGAAAAAAAGATAAACCTACAACTAAGACGGCTTCGCAAGGGGTCGTCTTTTTTTTGTGCATACTCATTTGCAAGAGTATATTACACATTCATATTGCTTTAATAATAGATAAAGAAAAAAATGTCTTGACATTATTTTATAGGATAATCAAAACTCTATTTAGTATGGGAGATATATTTTGTGTATTAACATGGTAGGAGATGCACAAATTTATAAAATTATGTTTCCCATTGAATAAGATCTGTTTAGGTTGTCAGGGGGAAAAATAATCCAAACACATCCACAACCCACAAGATTCACCGACACCTTCAGATAAATTGCAAGATTGGTATATCTTTATTGATGTACCGCAGTTACAAGGAGATATGAGATAAAGGTGTAGTACGGAGAAGCGTTCAACTATTTATTTCAACTTCTTTAATTATTATTAATTATGGAGTTATTCACAAATGAAAAGATTAACATTAATTGTTTCCATTCTTTTTCTGATTGCAACTTCAATCTTTGCTGTGCAATTAAACGAAGGGTTTGAAAACGGATTCCCTCCACAAGATTGGGAAAATACAATAATTTCAGGTCATGCTTGGGTACAAAGCACTAATTTTTATACCGGTTATCATGCTGCTGGATTCAATGGCACATCTAATCGTGGCTCAGAAGGTGTTTTGATAACCCCTAGATTAGACTTAACAGCTAGTGAAACAGATGAATTGAGTTTCTGGTATAAAGCAGCTGATTGGTCTGAAGATCAGAATGAATTATACATTGAGATTTCTACTGATGGTACAGAGACTTGGATAGAAATTGATCACTTACTAAATGCAGAAGAATATGAGTCGCATACTTACAATCTTGAAACCTATGCACAAACAAACAATGCATACATTCGATTTAGAGCAATCGATGATTATGGTTATCCAACACTTCTTGATGAAATCGTAGGACCGGAGATATATATAGACGCATTATCTCCTCAATTAATATCAAATGTAAGTCCGTTAGATGACTCAATAAATCAACCAATTACAACAAGTATAACTTGGGATTTTGGGGCAAATACTGAAACATATGATTTATATTTTGATACAGTTAATCCACCTGTTGTTCAGGTTGTGACTGATGGTACAGCTTCAGTTGGTTCTTATACACCTAGTAGTAATTTGTTAGATAATACTACCTATTATTGGAAGGTTGTTTCTAAGAATTCAGTTAGTGAAGATACAAACAACCAGGTTTATAGTTTCACAACTATTGATTTAACACCCGGATTAGCAACATCACCAAGCCCTGATGATAATGCAATGAATGTAAGTATTGGAACAACTTTAACTTGGGATTTTGGTGTAAATACTGAAACATATGATTTATATTTTGATACAGTTAATCCTCCAGTTGCTCAAGTTATAACTGATGGAATAGCCGGTGCAAGTGGAACTTATATACCGGGTAGACTTTCTAATGCTACAACATATTATTGGAAAGTAGTTGCTAAAAATGAGATTAGCTCTATTGGAACAGAGAGTTTATTCAATTTTACTACAAATCTTGGTAGCGATGTTATTGCTATTGGTAATGGTAGTGTTGTAGACCAAGGTCTCCCCATCGAACCATTTTATTACTATTCATATTCTCAGAGTATCTATCTTCAAAGTGAGGTAAATGTCGAGAGCAGAAGAATAGAGAAAATTTGGTATCACTACAATGGCTCTACTGATCTTGAACATTCAACTCAGTGGGTTATCTATATGGGTCATACCAATTTAACAGAGTTTGCCTCTACATCAGACTGGATTCCAATCGATAACTTGACGCAAGTCGCTTCAGTGGCACTAGATCCTTATCCAACAGATGATGGTTGGATTGAGTTTAACTTGGATTCACCTTTCAGTTATAACAATACTGATAACTTAGTTATTGCTGTTGAAGAGAATCAAACAGGTTGTGAGTCAAGTACAGATGAATTCTTCTGCACAACAGTTGAGGAAAGTCGTTCAATTATGTATAGAAGTGATTCAAACAATCCTGATCCAACAGAACCTCCGACTGCATCTTATCTGAGAACTTCTATCCCAAATATTAGGATTCAGTTTGGTGATGTTCCTGAACTACCTGAGTTCTCAATAAATCCTGACTCTTATGATTTCGGTATGACCTATATTAATAGTCTAAGTGATGCTCACTCTTTTACTATTATTAATAATGGTGGAGCAGACTTGGTTATTAACAATCAGGTTGCAATGGAAACCGGAACTTACTTCTCGATAAATGATAGTAATTCATATCCATTAACTCTTGCACCGACTCAATCTGCTTCATTTGAAGTTATTTTCCAACCTGTTTCTGAAGGAATTGTCAGCGACAATATTGTGATTGTTGACAATGTTACGAGAGAAACTCATAATATTCCGGTACAAGGTGAAGGATTTGATCCCATTATTGCAGATTTTCCTTATACACAGTCTTTTGACACTGCTGAGTTTCCACTTGAATGGGTAGGAAATCCTGATTCAAACAATAATGGTTGGCAAACTTATCAAGGTTTGTCTTATGATTATGCAGCATCTTCTGAGCATACAGGTAATAGCGGATATATGATGTTCCTTGATGATTCAGATCCTAACGTAATTCCTGCTCATCTATATACACCTACTTTCAATTTCAGTAGTTTGACAAATCCGGTTCTTACTTTCTACTATTGGATTGGAAAGAATGCTAATACTACTGAATTGCATATAGATGTTGTGAATGGTGAAACAACTGATGAATCCGTAGCAACTTTTGCATCTCCTGAAGGACAATCTGAATGGATGATGGGTTTTGTGAATCTCACGGAATATGCGGGACAAACCGTATCTTTAGACTTTAGAGCTATGGAATCAACAAGTTTCTATGGAGATATCACAATAGATGACATCTACATTTTTGATAACACTATACCTCCAGCAGTTACTACACTAGTATCACCTGCCGATGAATCTGTTGATCAGCTTTCAGCAGGAACCCTTGAATGGAATAGTGTGCCTTTTGCTGATGGTTATTATTTGAGTTTTGGTTCAGATAATCCTCCAACAAATATTCTAGATGGAGTTGATCAAGATGACGCAACTACTTATAATTATAGTGATTTAGCTGGCGGGATAACATATTATTGGCAAGTAATTCCTTACAATGTAAACGGTAATGCAACTGATTGCCCTGTATGGAGTTTTACTACGTATGGAAGTACTCCTGAAGAGATTGTTATGACTGCACCGGAAAATCTTGCTACAGGTATAAGTGAATACACTACATTCCAGTGGGATGCAGACAGTTGGGCTACCGGTTATTATTTGTATGTAAGTTTGGATAATGAAGACTTTATCCAAACAGATGTTGGTAATTATACAGGTGTGATTCTTACATCACCTCTTGATTATAACACAACATATTATTGGTATGTAACCGGCTATAATAGTAATGGTGAAGGACCTGCACCTGTTGCAACATATAGCTTCACAACTCTGGCAAATCCTAACTTTGGTGGAGACGGTACACTTTATGATGGTTACTACTTTGCCAATAGTACTGTTAATGGTAGTGCTTTAGGTTATCAACCTACCTTTGAGTGGGTAGATATCAGTGAAACCGGTACTGTAATTTCACTTGGAGATGATGCTTCTGCACAGAATGTTCCTATTGGATTTACTTTCAATTACTTTGGTAATGATTATACCGAGTTGTCTATCTGTTCTAACGGAACAATTCAGTTTGGTACAGTTGACACAAACTGGCAAAATCATGAGAATTTAGCTATTCCTAATTCTTCCGTACCTAATGATGTAATAGCATTTGCATCCATGGACTCAAATCCTGAAGATATACCATCGGTACTATACTATGGAAATGATGCAGCCGGCAACTTTGTTTATACTGCAATGATGTACAATGATTACGGTGATTTAAATGAATACATTGATGTTCAAGTAATACTTTATCCTAGCGGAAGGATAAAAATACAATATCAGAACTATTTAAATCCTAACGGTGATTCAGGTGTTGTATCAATTGCCGGCGATGCCTGTATCGGTATAGAGAATGCTGACGGAACAATTGGTATCCAATACAGAAACAACGGTGTAGGTGGTCCTATATCAAATGACTTGGCAATAGCTTTTGCTACTTCAGTAGAAGAATTAGTTGAACCTCCAACACCACTAGATATACCTGCAAACATTTCATTATCATATGACGGTAGTTTAATGAATCTAACATGGGATGCTGTTTCCGGTGCTACACTTTACAAAGTATATGTAGAAGAAACACCGGAATTTGAAGCTAATGAGTTAACTTATCTAAGTTCATGGCCAACAAACTCAGCTACTATGGATGCATCTTTACTTCCCGGTAATCATTACTTCGTAAAAGTGACAGCAACTGACGAAGCTCCTGTACGTGTTGCAGCTCCTGTATTCAGTATTAGTCAAAGAGTAAATCTCAGAAACTTAAGATGGATAGAATACATTGAGCCTAAACCGGAATTGGGTAAAAAGATAGTTAAATAAACATAAATCTATCAGAAAATCAAGACGACTTCGTAAGGAGTCGTCTTTTTTTGTTAATGGTAAAGAAACAATAATAAAAACACTTATTGAAACAAATTCATAATTTAAATCTACTCAATAATCTAAGCATTTTACAGAATCAAAATAATCTTTTTAGCAATTAGTGAATTCAAAAAACTCTTGACAAGGAAATTGATATTAAACCAAATTTGCGTTGTATCAATGTATTTTGGTCCACAGGAGGTAGGACAAATGTGGCTGAAGTACAGTAAAAAGAAGGAAATTTCGTACCGGAAGAAATAAAATACCGGAAACAAAAAATGATCTGAGATAGTTGTTTTGAAGAGCTGAACACACCAAAACACATCCACATAACCACAAAGCTCTAAGAAACAATGAAAGGATTATCTAAAGGGGTGGTGTAAAAGGAAATGCACCAGGACAACAAGGAGAATATTCGAATTCTATTCAGAATACGAAACGAGAGTTTTGTATTCATAAATAGCTTTTCAAACAAATTAATACTAAACAACAATATATATGGAGTTATCCAATTATGAAAAAAAGTATATTGACCCTTATGTTATTTGTTTTGGTTTTAGGATTGTTTGCTATTGGGGGAGATACTTTTGCTACTGCTGTCCCGATTACAAATACTGACTTTCCCTATACCGACACTGGGGATACAACTACATTAACAAATACTATTGATAATGCTAGTGCAGATGCATTCTATGTGATTAATTCACCATTCGCAATTCTTGATCTTGATATATTACTTGATAATTCAAGTTTTGACACATACTTGCGTGTTTATGCTGCAGATCAAACTACTCAGCTTTGGTCTAATGATGATGGATATTACCCGGATGGCTCTAGTCTTCCTAATAATACTTCTTCATTATTAGATTTAGCCCTTGATGCTAATACTGATTATTACATAGTTGTGGAAGGATGGGATGATTCTGAAGGTGCTTATCAAATCGATATGAGTGCTGTAATCGAAGACCCTAGTACACCTGAAGTAATCTCAAATATTTCACCTGCAGATGGTGCTCTTGATTTGCCAACAAACACTTCAATATCATGGACTTTTGGTGCTAATACTGAGACTTATGACTTATATTTTGGTACAGATAATCCACCAACTAATTTGGTTATAGATAATGCTACTGCCGGAGAAGCTGGTAACTATTCTCCGGGAAGACTAGCTTATACAACAACATATTACTGGAAAGTGATTTCAAAGAATACTGTAGTAAGACTACAAGCTGAATCTCCTGTTTATTCATTCTCTACTCCTTTGGGTCCAGATGTTATTGCTATTGGTAATGGAAGTGTTGTAGGCGAAGGTCTCCCCATCGAGCCATATTATGGCTATTCATATTCTCAAAGCATCTATCTTCAAAGTGAGGTAAATGTCGAGAGCAGAAGAATAGAGAAAATTTGGTATCATTACAATGGTTATAGTGATCTTGAACATTCAACTCAGTGGGTTATCTATATGGGACATACCAATTTAACAGAGTTTGCCTCAACAACTGATTGGATTTCAGTCGATAACTTGATGCAAGTTGCTTCTGTGACCCTAGACCCTTATCCAACAGAAGATTGTTGGATTGAGTTAAATTTGGATATGCCTTTCAATTATAATAATACTGATAATTTAGTTATTGCCATTGATGAAAATCAAACAAATTGCGAAACTAATTCAGATGAATTCTTCTGTACAACAGTTGAGGAAAGTCGTTCTCTAATTTATAGAAGTGATTCAACTAATCCAGATCCAACAGGTCCTCCGACTGCATCCTATCTTAGAACTTCGATTCCGAATATTAGAATACTGTTCGGTGATATTCCTGAAATACCTGAGTTCTCAATAAATCCAGAATCCAAAGATTTTGGAATGAGTTACATCAATATACAAAGTGATGCTCAAATGTTTACTATTACTAATAATGGTGGAGCAGACTTGGTAATTAATAATCCGATTGCAATGGCAACAGGAACTTACTTCTCGATAAATGATAGTAATTCATATCCATTAACTCTTGCACCGACTCAATCTGCTTCATTTGAAGTTACTTTCCAACCTGTTTCTGAAGGAATTGTCAGCGACAATATTGTGATTGTTGACAATGTTACGAGAGAAACTCATAATATTCCGGTACAAGGTGAAGGATTTGATCCCATTATTGCAGCTTTCCCTTATACACAGTCTTTTGACACTGCTGAATTTCCACTTGAATGGGTAGGTAATCCTGATTCAAGCAATAATGGTTGGCAAACTTATCAAGGTACGTCTTATGATTATACAGCATCTTCTGAGCATACAGGTAATAGCGGATATATGATGTTCCTTGATGATTCAGATCCTAACGTAATTCCTGCTCATCTATATACACCTACTTTCAATTTGAGTAGTTTGACAAATCCGGTTTTTACTTTCTACTATTGGATTGGAAAGAATGCTAATACTACTGAATTGCATATAGATGTTATTAATGGTGAAACAACTGATGAATCCGTAGTAACTATTGCATCTCCTGAAGGACAATCTGAATGGATGATGGGTTTGGTGAATCTTTCGGAATATGCAGGACAAACCGTATCTTTAGACTTTAGAGGTATGGAATCAACCAGCTATCTTGGAGATATCGCAATAGATGACATCTACATTTTTGATAACACTACACCTCCAGCAGTTACTACACTCGTATCACCTGCCGATGAGGCTGTTGATCAGCTTGCAGTAGGAACACTTGAATGGAATAGTGTTTTGTATGCCGACGGCTATAAATTGTATTTTGGTTCAGACAATCCACCAACAAATATTCTAAATGGGGTTAACCAAGATGATGCAACTACTTATAATTATAGTGGTTTAGTCGGTGGCGTTACATATTATTGGCAAGTAGTACCTTACAATGCTAACGGTGATGCCAGTGGAGCTTCTGTATGGAGCTTTACAACAGTAGCTACACCTCCTGCAGCTACAACAGCAGTATCACCTGCTGACGGGGCTATTGATCAAGAATTTGCATTAACTATTGAGTGGAATTCTGCTAACTTCGCTGATGGGTACTATTTGAATTTCGGTACAGATAATCCACCAACAAATATTCTTAGCATGAATGATAATGGCACAGATTTAACCTATGATGTTACTGATTTGGCCGGTGGCGTTACACATTATTGGCAAGTAATCCCTTACAATGCAAATGGTAATGCAACTGAATGTCCTGTATGGAGTTTTACTACTTATGCAAACACTCCTGAAGAGATTGTTTTGACTACACCGGAAAATCTTGCTACCGGTATAAGTGAATACACTACATTCCAGTGGAATGCTGACAGTTGGGCTTCAGGTTATTACTTGTACGTAAGCTTGGATAATGAAGAATTTATCCAAACAGATGTTGGCGACTATACAGGTGTGGTTCTTACATCTCCTCTTGATTATGATACAACATATTACTGGTATGTAACAGGTTATAATCAGAATGGTGAAGGCCCTGCACCGGAAGCTAGTTATAGTTACACTACTTTATCTAATCCTAACTATGGTGGAGACGGTACACTTTATGATGGTTACTACTTTGCTAATAATACTGATGAAGGTAGTGCTTTAGGCTATCAACCTACCTTTGAGTGGGTAGATATCAGTGAAACCGGTACTGTAATTTCACTTGGAGATGATGCTTCTGCACAGAATGTTCCTATTGGATTTACTTTCAATTACTTTGGTAATGATTATACCGAGTTGTCTATCTGTTCTAACGGAACAATTCAGTTTGGCACAGTTGACTCAGGCTGGCAAAATCATGAGAATTTGGTTATTCCTAATTCTTCCGGACCTAATGATGTAATAGCATTTGCATCCATGGACTCAGATCCTGAAGATATACCATCGGTACTATACTATGGAAATGATGTAGCCGGCAACTTTGTTTATACTGCAATGATGTACAACGATTACAGTGATTTAAATGAATACATTGATGTTCAAGTAATACTTTATCCTAGCGGAAGGATAAAAATACAATATCAGAACTATTTAAATCCTAACGGTGATTCAGGTGTTGAATCAATTGCCGGCGATGCCTGTATCGGTATAGAGAATGCTGACGGAACAATTGGTATCCAATACAGAAACAACGGTGTAGGCGGTCCTATATCAAATGACCTGGCAATAGCTTTTGCTACTTCAGTAGAAGATTTGGTTGAACCTCCAATACCACTAGATATACCTGCAAACATTTCATTATCATATGACGGTAGTTTAATGAATCTAACATGGGATGCTGTTTCCGGTGCTACACTTTACAAAGTATATGTAGAAGAAACACCGGAATTTGAAGCTAATGAGTTAACTTATCTAAGTTCATGGCCAACAAACTCAGCTACTATGGATGCATCTTTACTTCCCGGTAATCATTACTTCGTAAAAGTGACAGCAACTGACGAAGCTCCTGTACGTGTTGCAGCTCCTGTATTCAGTCTAAGTCAAAGAACAAATCTGAGAAGTTTAAGATGGGCAGAATATAAAGAACACAAACCTGAGCTTAAAGTTAATAAGAAGAAATAATCATTATTATCCGGAACTACTGTTAGGGGGCAGTTCCGGAGATGTTTTCTCATAAATGATCTCCCTAACTACCAAAAATGGCGACCTACCGGTCGCCATTTTAGCAATAAACACTAACTATTTATGCTTCATAAATATCCGAATTTATCTCTTGACTTAAAACATTCTGCTAAACAGATTATTTCACAAGGGGAAACAGATGAATAAAGAGAGTTTATTTTTTTCTAAGTTATGGCAAATGGTGCTATACATTGCCTTGTTAGTATTAACACCTTTTTTAATGCTACAGAACTATCTGCAAAGAGCCATAGGTGACTTATCAAGGTCAGGATTCAATGTAGGAGAGTACTTTATACCCAATGTACTTGTAATAGCTGTAATACTCCTTCTTACACTGCTTATAAGCGTTAGAAAGAAGATGGATTTGTGGCGTTGGGGAGTGTTGGGAGTTATCATAATCCTATTTGGTATAGGGCAGAAGCTATCAGACTATTATTTTAATCATGCTTTCTATGAGTTACAGTTCAATTGGCACTATTTTGCCTATGGGATTTTTGCTTTTATTGCTTTCAGATTGTTCAGAGAGAGAGGAGCAACTGATGTCCAAGTGATAAAATGGACTTTCATAATGGCTTTATGTGCTTCTATATTTGATGAATTTGCTCAAGTATTTATCTCAAGTAGGATATTTGACATATCAGACATCGGAAAAGATGGGTGGGGAGCAATCATTGGACTCACATTTGTATTCTTTATGATTGAGCATGGAGAGATAGCTAAGAATGGTTGGAAGTTTAGGCAGGAGAAGCTGAAAGATTATTCTTCTTCCCCGCTTAGTATGCTTTTGTTACAGGCAGTATTCGTATTCTTCTTACTTCTGAATAGCTCTTTATTCACAGATAAGATTTACTGGATGAGGATAATAGGGCTTACTATCCTAGGTTTTGTACTATTCTTTATAGTTTTCCATTTTAGTAGAATCAAGTTTTTCAAAAGACTTTTCCTGGGTCTGTTAATAGCCTTGATAATCGGACAGAGTGTATTCTTCTTTTTTAATAAAGATAAGGGTATAACTCATATTTCCAATGGTCTTACTATCTATAAAGGCTTCGTTATACCGTTTTACGATGTCATGATATTCCCTAATGGGACATTCAGACCGGTTGATAAGAAATCATCGTTCAATGCGAGAGATTTAAACACTATTTTTGAGATGAAACCTGATATCTTGATTCTCGGTGCCGGAGCTAATGGTAAAGGTGCTCGAGGTGTGATTGAGAACTTCAAAGAGTGGGATTTTGTCTATAATGAGCATTCACTGACAGGAATACAAGTATTCAGATTGAAAAACGATAGAGCTGTGGCATTGTTTAATAGACTAACTAAAGAGGGGAAAAATGTTCTTTTTATCATCCATACAACCGAATAAGAGAGATAAGAGAAAAAGGCTTGCTTTTGATTATATTACTCCCGGGGCTATCTTTGGTGTTTGGGTTGTTCTTATAATCTTTGGTATTCTTACTTTGCTACAACCGCAGTGGCTTAAAGACGTCGGATCTAAAGGTAGGGAAGAAGAAGCTTTATCACTAAAAGAACAAGCTGATTTACTCTTGAAAGATAGGAAGTTTGTTCCTGCTATAAATCTTTATGCCAAGGTGCTAAGCATTGATCCTGAAATAAAAGATGCGATTGGCAATATTGCCTTGGCACATAGAGAACTTGGGCATTATAATAAAGCCTTGAATATACTGTCAAAACTAGCTGACAAGTATCCTGAACAAGCCCATCTGAATTATTTAAACATAGCGGAAGTATATAAAAAGATGGGTGACAAATCGAAAACAGCTGAATTTTACCTTAAATCTTCAGAGGTTTCCCCTGAGCCTGATTATGCTTCTTTTAGAGCTGCAAGCATCTTTTTGGAGCTCGAAAATTATGAAAAAGCGTTAACTATTGTTTCAGAAGGTATTGATTACAGAATGGATTTTGTATCTCGCTATATGGGTATGCTGAAAAGAGACTACTATACATTAGATGATAAGCCTGAAACACAGGCGGTGCTTAAGAGTCAATTGGATAAAGGAGTTTCTGAAGAGGATTTGTTGCAATATGATAAAACATTTATGCTCCAAAGCTTCAGTTGGGACAGAGATTTGGCGAAAGCATTCAATCTAAAGGGAATATGCCTCTTTAAGCTTGGAAGAATAGGGGAAGCTGAGAGCTGCTTTAATACAGCAATTAAGATTAATCCGCATCTTGAAGAAAGTAGACAATACTTAAAGATGATAAATGAGAATAGTTAGCATCTAGATTATTTAGCTAAGTATCATAATCAAGCACTCTATAAAGAGTTAAGATGCATCTCGAAACTGTTTTCTTTTAACCTGAATTGTTACACTGGGATGCACCCAACGGATTCTGTCCTAAATTCATTTTATCAATTTCCTATTCCTTCCTATTTCTCTCCTATTTTTGTCTCTTAATTCACTCATTTTGCACGTCCACCAACCTGGGGTTTCTCTCGGGTTAGTCTCCCGTTGCTCTCCCGTTGGTCTCCCGTTGCTCGCAACGGGAGAGAAACGAGAGAGAAATGAGAGAAAAACTTACGAGAAATCGGTAGTTGGAAGTATACCAGAATGGAAGCAAAAAGAAGAAATTATTGATTGGGGGAGTAAAAAGAAAAGTGTGAAAACCTCACAATGCGATTAAGCACATTATAGACAATGAAAAGGAGGTTCAAACACATGAATAGTGAATCAAAAAAGAGCGATATGGATAGAGTTTTATAGAAACTTTTACAAGATCGAACAACAGACCCTTCAGAAATGATTAGAAATATGTTGCTAGTAATAATTCATATATGGACATAACCGAATCTAATTTAAAACCGATATGTAATTAGAAAAACAAAGAAAATACAAAAAAGTGTAAAAATCTTGTAACATACTGGTGGAAAATGATAAAGGGAATGAGGCATTAGTATCAAAAGCAATGTGGGAATAGCTGTAACTGATTGAAATTTAGTGGTTAAAGGAAGTTCGCATAATATTAACATATCAATTAAATAGAGGAAAAAAGAAAAACTATTTGACATACATTTGATTACTCAACATTATGGGAACGTGGGAATGTGTAAAATAAGGATGTTTTTGGTAAGGTCTTAAATAATTTTAGGAGGAATTATGAAGAAAGTAATAATACCGCTAATATTGTTATTAGCTGTAACTTTTCTCATTGCTGTTGAATCAGACCCCAGCGAAACAGTCGGTTATGTTAAATACGACTTGTATGCGGGTAGTAATTTAATTGCACTTCCAATGCAGTCTGGATATGCAACTAGTAGTGATCTTGGTGATGCTATTGGTGCAACATCTATTTCTAATTGGGATGCTTCAAGTCAATCTTGGAATCAATATGTAACCGGTATGTTTGGTTGGAGTGGTTCATTTACATTAGCCGATGGAATGGGTATAATGCTGAATGTTACTGCTGCTGGTACTTTCTATTGTGCAGGTTCTATGATAACTCAACCAAATTACAATTTGGAAGTTGGATCAAATCTGGTTATGATTCCATTAGATAGATCTGACCTTTTACTCTCTAGCACTGTAGGTGATGAAATCGGTGCAACATCTATTTCTAGTTGGAATGCTTCAAGTCAATCTTGGAATCAATATGTAACTGGTATGTTTGGTTGGAGTGGTTCATTTGATACTGATATTGCTATGCCTTTTATGGTTAATGTCACTACTGCTTCTACATGGCCTGCTCCTGAAGTCAGGACAATGATAAATAGTAATAGTAATTTCCAATCTTCACATGGAAGAGCATTTGGAAGAACTATAAAGTAAAAAGAGGTAAATGATGAAAAAAATTCTTATATCATTATTTTTATTAATTGGTCTTGTAGGCGTTGTTTTCGCACAACCTTATACAATTATGGTTGGATTCGTAAACTCTGAAGGAGCAACAGTTCCTCAAGCAGATATTACTTGGTCTGCAGTTAGAACCGCTGAATTCCCAACTGAAATATTAAGTGATGAGCATCTTGGCGGAACAAATTATAATGAAGATTTGAACGGTTACGGTTTTTCTGCATTAAACATTCAATGTGCAGGTTGGGATACTCCATGGGCTGCCGGTCATGTTGTAGATATTCGTGTTGAGCAGATTTCAACAGGTGATTACTTAGAAATCACTGAAACTATAACTGGCGCTGCTGAAGGTTTCCAATATTGGACAGGAGTTCCTAATCCTATCACAATGATTGCCGGGGTAACCCCAGTTCCAGACCCAACAACATTGGTTGCACCAGCTGATGCAACTGCTGATGCAGCAATTGATGTAGAACTTAGCTGGAATGTAGCACCGGGTGCTACAGGTTACAAAGTATATTTCGGAACAGAGAATCCACCAGTTGAAGAAATTGCTAACCAAGTTGAAACAACTTTCAACCCTGCCCTTGATTATGAAAAAACATATTACTGGCAGGTTGTTCCTTTCAATGGCGAAGGTGATGCAGTCGAATGTCCTGTATGGTCTTTCACAACTGTACCATATCATAATCCGGGTGATGGTGTTGATTTTGAAGGTGATATTCCTGAAGGAACACCGGCTCCTACAGTTGACATGGGTGATGGTTCAGGTTATCCATTAGATCCGGAAGATGTTTTTAACGAACAATACAATATAACAATCAATGCCGCTATTGAACTGACTATTGTTTTAAATAATACAGTTCCTACTGATGGTGTTGTTGCTCATATCGGTTCAGGTATTATCCCTGGAGCAGTCTTTGATTATGTAGCTGGTAAAGTTACTTTTACTTGGACATTTACAGCCGGTAGGTCTACTGAGCAGTTTGTTATCTACCAAGATAATGACCCCAATACAAACGTAGAATTTGCTAGACCTCTTAACTTAGCTATTGGTATGGATAAAGGTTCTGTAGATATTTCTTGGGAAACTGCAACAGAAACAGATGTATTATTGTTCAACGTTTTAAGATCAGATAACTCAGATATCGATTCTGCTGTTAAAATAGGCTCACAAAACGCTATGGGTCCTCATTCTTATAGAGTTAACGATAATAAAGAACTTGATACTAATATGGTTTATACTTATTGGTTACAGACAGTTGCAATTGATGGAAACATAAGCTATCATGGTCCGGTTTCTATTGAACTTAAAGAAGAAGAGTTTGTTCCTGTTGTACGCACAATATTAGGTAATGCTTATCCTAATCCATTTACAAATTCAACTAATCTTGAACTTGCCGTTAAAGATGGTGAAGTTGCTAATGTTACCGTATACAATATTCTTGGTCAGGCTGTAAGAAGTTTTACAGCTCATGAAAGCACTAGAATTAATTGGGATCGTACAAACGATAACGGTAAAGTTTGTGGAAGCGGTATCTATTTCTTCAGACTCTCATCACCTTCTAATACACAAACAAAGAAAGTTGTTGTTGTAAAATAAGGTTAAAATGAATATATTAAGGGCAGGTTTACCTGCCCTTTTTTACATATTGGAGAATGAGTGGAAACAAATTGGGATGATTTTGTTGATTTCTATGATTGGGAATTATCGCTACTAAATAAAGAGCAGGATAATGACAAACGAATGTGGTTGACACTTTGCAAGCGTTACGGTAAAAATGTTATTGAATTTGGAGCCGGAACCGGCAGAATATCCAAATTTCTTGCAGAGAACGGTTGTGTTGTTAAAGCAATTGATAAATCCGAGACATTTATTAGCAGAATGGAAGTACAACAAACTAACGGATTAACTTCTTGTGTCGGTGATATGCTTGACTACACTGATAATAGGAGCTACGAATTCTGTATTGTTACATATACAACGTTCCAATACTTATTGACTAGAGAAGAGCAAATGAAAGCACTGAATAATATGAAGAATATCATAAAATCGGGTGGTCATATTGCTTTCGATTTAGATCCATATATCTGCAGCATACCGATTATTCAGACTGAAATAAAGCTGTATGAAGAATTTCATCCTAAATTTGAATGTAAAGTTGAGATGTATACAAGTCACTTTGTTGACAGCGATACTAAAATAACTACATGGAATGATAGATATGTTATAAAGAATACTGAAGAAAAATTATTTTTGCATACTTTAAAATTGAAAGAAGTAACTGTAAACAAAATGCAAGATATGTTGGAACTTTGCGGATTTAAAATTGAAAACATATATGGTGACTTTAACTTGAATCTATTCACTGGTAGTAGTGATAGACTAATAATTATAGCAGAAAAGGTATAACATGAAATTATTTACAATACTGTTAATTTTAGGAATTTCGAATATAATGATGTGTATCCCTAATTCTATACCATTCTCAGTGCTTGTAAGATGTCAAACAAGTGAGTTTTCACCAATTAAAGAAGATGAACTTTATTGGGAAGCTTGGAAGGAGAGCTCACCTGGAGATATCTTGACTAATAACTCGTCAAATGGCTCAAAATACTTTATTATGGAAGATAGAAATGAATCTGTTATCCAGATTCAGACTTCTGATTTCCAAATTCCTATGGGGAAAACTGAGACAATTCATGTACTAATTTTGAATCTAAAGACAGGAGCTATTGCCCATGTGACTCAAGAGACTGAACTAGAGACTAGCTTTATATATTATAAAGATTTGGTTATTCTTTCAACAGAAAATGCACCTCCAGCTCCTGTAATTAGTTCATTATTGTCTGAAACTGAAGTAGAGGCAGGGGTAGTGCTGTTAAAATGGGAGAATATTGATAGAGCAACAGGATATAAACTATACCTTGGCGTAAATTCTAACTATATGACAGAAATTGCTGACATAAGTGAAACTGAGTATGAGATTGAAGTAAAATCCGGGGTAGAATATTACTGGAGTGTAGAACCGTATAATGAGAATGGTACAAGTGTAATAGCCAAAACCTTCATTATACAAGTCAAATAAGCTGATTGCATACTTAGTTATAATGTGAGTAACAAAGTTAACAATCTGTTAGTAAGCAAAGAAATTAGAGAATAGTCGGCATTTTCCGGACTATTTAACTAGAGACTGATAAATGAAAGATCGTAGGTAGTTGCGAATTGATAGATATTATTTGCTAACTAACTAATAATTAATGAGAAAGCTCAATATTGAAAGAAGCTGAAATTGATTTGTTAGTTAGCTAAAGTTATGACTTTTAAGTATATAAAGAATAAGTATAGTGTGACTCAGAATAAGCGAAAAAAGTAAAAGAGAGGAAAGTAGCAAATTTTTATTTGACTTTATAAAGCACTATCGTTTTATTATCCAAATGTAAATAATGAGTAAAAAGTGTGTTTTTGGCATGAAATGTGCAAAACATAAAATACGTATCAAAATCTAAAGACAGGAGGAAACCATGTCACGTTACCTTAAGAATCAGAAAGGATTTACTCTTATTGAAATCCTTGTTGTTGTTATCATCGTTGCTATCCTTGCAGCGTTTGCAGTTCCACGCTATATGCGTTATGTTGAGAAATCAAGATCAACAGAAGCTCAGACAGCTTTAAGAGCTATCAGAAACGCTTTTGACATCAGATTACAAAACTATGGAACAACAGATGACTTCACAATTGAAGATGCAATGGACGAAGCTAAACTTGGTAAAGGTACAACAACTAACTGGGATTTCGAAGTAGTTGGAAATCCACCTAAGAAGTATCTTGCTACTTCTACAGCTGATTTCCCTGCAGGCGAAGGCAAGCAGGTATGGTATGACGAAGATGAAGCTGCTTATCATGGCTATGGTATTGATGAGTGGACAGACATCGATTCCGGCGGACAAGAATAATCTAGCATTTTAGCAGATTATTGACTGAAACCAGATACCCGTAGTTAGGGTGTCTACTGGAGGAAAAATTGACGATTCAAGAATTACTGAAGTTTACATCTGACGCCGGGGCTTCAGACCTTCACATAAGTGCGGGTTCTCATCCGATGGTTCGTGTAAACGGAATCATGAAGCGTCTAAACATTCCTCAATTATCGGATGAAGAAATTGCTCATCTGATATTTGGAGTAATGACAGATGCACAGAAAGCTTTGTTCAAGAAAAACTTGGAATTCGACTTTTCTTGTAAACTTTCAAACGACGTAAGATTCCGTGTTAATGCGTTTCATCAGATCAATGGTTTGGCTGCAGCCTTCCGTGTAATTCCTAATGAAATTAAAGGTTTCGAAGAACTCCATATTCCGGAGTCAATGAGAAAACTTTGTTACAAAGAAAAGGGATTAATCCTGGTGACAGGACCTACCGGAAGTGGTAAGTCAACTACTTTGGCAACGATGATTGACCACATTAATGACAAGAAAGCTTGTCATATTATCACAATCGAAGATCCAATTGAGTTTGTACATAGAAGTAAGGGCTCATTAATTAACCAAAGGGAATTAGGTCATGATACTTGGTCTTTTACCGCAGCATTGCGTTCGGCTCTCCGTGAAGACCCTGATGTAATACTTGTGGGTGAGATGCGTGATCTTGAAACTGTTTCGCTTGCTTTAACCGCAGCTGAAACCGGTCACCTTGTGTTTGCAACTCTTCATACAGGAAGTGCAACAAAATCAATCGACCGTATTATTGACATGTTCCCTAAAGAACAACAGCAACAGGTTAGATCAATGTTGTCTGAATCTCTTGAGGCAGTTATATCTCAGACTCTCCTCCCTACAAAGGATGGAAAGGCTCGTATCCCTGCACTTGAGATAATGATTGCAAACTCTGCTGTACGAAATCTTATTCGTGAAGAGAAGACATATCAGATACCATCTGTTATTCAATCCGGAACGAAGGAAGGTATGCAGACCAAAGATCAATCTCTGTATAACTTGGTTATGAACGGTTATGTTGATCGCCAGCTTGCAGAGCAGATTGCTGATAACAAGAAGATGTTCGCCACTGGCGTAGGCTTCTAAATAAAGAAAAGATATGTATAAGAACGAAAACGGATTCACACTAGCAGAAGTAATAGCTTCAGCAATTATAGTGGTGATTGCTTCTATAGCTCTATACGTTGGGATTGTATATGTTGAAAGGAATATAATGAGAAACTATCATGACCGCGTTGCTTTATGGCATGCTGCGGGTGAGCTTGATAAACAAAGATTCTCATATAATACCTATGGAAAACAACTATCACCCTTCCAGGATAAAACGGTGCTTATAGACGATCAAGGACCTATTAGAATTGATGGAACAATGCATTATGAGAAATTAGCTATTGTTCCGCCGGATATCGTTCTTCAAAACATCCCATATACTGCGATAGAAATAAGTGTTCAGTGGACGGAACGTGCAGGTGGAGAACAACGAGAAATTGTCTTACGAGAAGATTTTTATAGAGAATAGGCGGATAAGATGAAAAAGTATTATTTTAAATCTGAGAATGGATTCACAATATCAGAACTTGCTGCTTCCATGCTTATATCCGTTATTGTTACCGTTGGAGCCATCTGGGCCATAATCGCATTTTTCAATAAATATGAAGAATACAGATTAAGGACTTATTTGTATCAAGAAGCCTTTAATACTCTTGATACCATTAAATATGGTTTACCTCTAGGATCAGGTTCTGAGACTTATTTTTATGGAGTTGCCAGTGCTAACGAGCTGAGGATAACAAGAGGATTTAGCAGTGCTGAAGGTAGGGGTGTTAGAGTAGTACCTTCAATACAACAGGGGGGGTATTTTGATTTTTCAGAATACTACCTTGATGACGGAAAGATAAAAGGTACCTACCTTTATCAATCTGTTGGGCCTCCTTCTCCGATAATTTTGTTTCCGGGGAAGTATGATAATAGAATCTTTGTTACTAATTTTAGTGTAACAATGCTAAATCAAGCTAACACAGCTATTTATCAGTTAAACCCTGCAAGGCTAATTGAAATAGTTCTTGAAGCAGAGTTGAGGTATAAAGGTAAAGTCTTTCCTGTAAGATATAAGACTGCTATGACAACGATAATTAACAAACAAGAAAACACAGAAAGTGATAACTCTGGGGCTAATGAGTAAAAGGAAGTAACCATGAAAAGAAGAATTCTTGACCAGAATGGAAGCTTGTCACTTGCGATAGTAGTTGCTATAATAGCTGTACTTTCTAGTATAGCAATGGCAGTTATGTCTAGCATGGATACAGCTACCTATTCTCAACAGTATGACGCTTTACAGGAACTACATCTTCTAAGATCAGAATTAGACAGAGGCTTGTATGTTAAAAGAAGTGTTAATTACCAAGGAACTCTTAGTTTTCCTGAAAAAAGAGTTCAAATTAGTTCAAAGAATATGAGAAGAAGCTACTACATGAAGAGTAAGCTTGTTCCTAAATCAGAATATAATGCAGGCGATCACGCAGTTGCATCTGGTAGTATAGTTCAGAGTCTCGTTAGAGGGAAAAGGGGAGCGTTAGGTGGCTTCCTTACTCCTAGAAACGAATCTAGTATAAAGAAATATGGTGAATGGGATCTTGAACAAATGTCATTTGCCGGATATCACTACTTTACTGATAACGAAATGTCTACCAATGATACTAGTGTGAGATTTTGGGGAAATGACGTTATCTATGGACGTATTCATAGTAATAGTAGTATAGTTATACAAAATGGTGGTAACAACGAATATAACGGAGCTTGGCCATGTTTCTTCGGTCACGTTTCGACTTCTGGTGAGATTGAATGGTTGAATTCAGCAGGTCCAATGGATCAGATATTCAGAGATGGATATGAAGAAAATGCTGGTGAATTAGTTTTCAATCCTACAGCAGATGAAATTCGAGCATTTGGAACCACTCTAGACCTGAATTGCCAAATATTATATGTTAACTCTCAGGGTGCTTCAACACAAGGGTACCAAGGATATATAACTGCTTATGTTGATTCTATGATTAATCTAGTTCCTGATCCAGGTACTTGGACGGATTATGAAGGTACTGAGTGGCCGTTTCAGCTGGTTAGAGATAGAACGGCAGTTAATCATGTAACGATAAAGGATACGATTTGGTCATCATTTTCGCCCACTTGTCCGTCAGGGAGCTCTGTCATGATTGATGGACCTCAGTTATGGCTTGAAGGAAGATTTGCAGGATCCCAAACCTGGGCTTGTTCAGATACTTTATTCCTTGCCGGAAGTATCCTTTTAGATGGAACTGCGATTGGGGATAAACCAGATGATCCACTTACATTGAACCGTAATGATTATGTCGGTATCGTTTCTGAGAAAAATATAGTTATCAAATATGGGATGCCCGACTTAATGGAGAGTGCCGTAGATGGTGTATATCCAAGACGTCATCCTAATAGTGATGATATATACATATATGCAGCTCTTTGTGCCTTGGGAGATGGTGATGGTAATCCGAATTATGATGGGGTGTTTACATTTGAATATATGCACCCACATTTCTCTACACATCCAGATGTGATTTATAATGCATATAATAATGGTAATCTATTTTCTATATATGATCCAGAGATGGATACTGTTTTTACTCAACAGGAAATACCATATCCGGATTTAGTTGGTATGTCATATATCCCGGCTTTAGGTTACCAACCTACAGACTATGGATATATAATTGATTATGGTCCTACAAGGGAGGCTAATTCCTGGCCCGGGGATTTGGATTATCCATTCTATAATCCGTTATACCCGGAGTTAAACGCCACTACAACATCAATGGCTGGTGATCGAGGATCCATATATCTATTTGGTTCTGTTGCTCAAAGAAGACGCGGCTATGTCCACAGGTCTAACTTTGATAATGCAAATAGACAGCAGGGTATTTGGCGTTTTGATAATCAAAATATCGACAATGTAGCTCAATACGGTGGCGATTGTCCAACTTCCGGTGAAGGATATGATAAAGTCTATATGTTCGATACCAGATTCGAATCATATCAACCACCTAATTATCCTAGTGTTCATGTAGAAAGAGGTTTAAGTCCGTTCGACGCTGAATCGGCAAGATTCAAGAGACCTCCTTCATCATTCTAATATTATTTAAGATTAAAGAGGCAATATGAAAAAAAAGAAAACCGTTAAATTTAAAGAGTCTCTTGGAATTGATATCGGTAGCCATAGTGTGAAAATGGTTCACCTCAAGAGAATCCATAACGGTTTTAAGCTTCTCAACTATGAGATAAGACCTACAGTTCCCCAGGGAATTGAATATATCTTATCTGATTTAAGGAATGATCGGTTTGGTCCGGTAATTTCTGAAATGCTTAAAACTTTAAAGCTTAAACCAAGAAAAATGAAACACGTTGTTTCATCAATTGGTGGTGACGATATCAGTATTAAGCAGATTAAGACAATATTCCTACCTGACGAAGAGTTGGAATCAGCACTATTCTTTGAAGCAAAGAAACATATACCGATTTCCGGTAATGAAATGGTGCTAGATTATCAAGTCCTTAATATTGAAGAAAACACTAATAATATGAATATATTGTTAGCAGCTTCAACCAAGGATATGGTACAAACTCATACAAATATTTTAGGACAAGCCGGCTTAGTTGCTAATATGGTGGACGTAGACCCATTAGCAGTAGCCAATAGTTTTGCCTTAAATACAATGGTAGAGGATGGCGTTTATATCATTTTAAATATTGGTGCACACAGAACTAATCTTGTTATCTTTGGCCCAAAATCAAAATATTTTGCCCGTGACATTAATCTTGGTGGAATGAATTTCACTAAAGATATTATGCGCAAAAAAGATATTGCTTTTGATGAAGCTGAAGAATACAAATTTGAGAATGGTATTGGATCTGGTGATTCTGACGAGGATACTCAGTCAATCTCATTACTAGATATTTCAGAGAAATCTACCCATGAGCAGATTGTTGAAGAAGTTCGAAGATCATTAAGATACTATGTAAAAGATGCTGGAAACAGTGATTACCGCAAAATTATCTTAATGGGTGGATCTGCAAAGCTTAAAGGTTTACCTGAATATATCGAATCAAAAGTAAATATTCCTACAGAAGTGTTTGATCCATTTGTAGGTTTAGAGATGCCTGAGAAACTTAAAGATAAACAAGATCCTCAATTAAGTCTTGCGATCGGACTTGCCATGAGAGCTGAGTAAGGAGAAGTTATGGAACAATTTTATTTCAAAATTAACCTGAATAAGTATGGTGAGTTGCGGTTACAACAAGAGAATGAAAGAAAAGTTTTCACAACATTTCTCTTAATATTCATTATAGGATCCTTGTTAATGTTTGGCTTTGTTATATACTTACAAAAGAACTTACAACAAAAAGTACAAAACAGAAAAGATTTGTTATCAGACATTAATAAGCAAATAGAATCGTATAAAACCAGTGGTGACTATTTATCAAGTAATGACCTAGATAGGTTGGCTCAAATATTCAATGAAAGAGTATTCTGGGCTAAAAAACTAGTAGCATTAGCTGAGCAAACTGAAAAGCGAATTGCAATAACTCATTTCTCTTTTAAAAGAGGGACATTAAGTCTTTATGGAATAACAAAGATTGATAGAAATGAGAAGGAGTTTGATCTTATTGATTCTTTCATTACAAGTTTGAAAGAAAACAAGCAGATTAGTACTGATTTCCCTGATATCAAATTTGTTAAATCCACAAGAGACAGAGAGAAGGATACTGATATTTTGAGGTTCCAAGTTGATGCGGTTGGCAAAGATTATTCGAAACGTAAAAGAAGATAAGGAGTAACATTATGAATATGAGACAAAAGTACCTTATTTTCCTTATCGTGATTGCTCTGTTTGTTGCCGGTTTTATTTCTCTAAGAAGCTCGATGATTAACAATGAGCTTAAAGAGATTAAAAGAGTTGATAAAAAAATTAAAGTTGCTCAAGAGAAACTTAATAGTGCTAAGATTATGAATGAAGAGTTAAGTGAATTCTCCAGAATAATTCAGAACAGCTTAACAAAAACAAAGAAGTTTGAAACTGAAGAAACAAACAAATTTGTGAAAGATTTAGCTGCTTTAGCTGATAGCTATAAGATTTCTGTTAGTAACATTTTCCCGAAGGAAGTATTTACAAGAGCTAATCTTGTGGAACAAAATTATACAATGGAGCTTCAGTGTAATTACATCCAAATGGGAAGATTTTTATCTAAACTTGAAAGTCTTGATCATATAATAAAGATTACTTATTTAGAAGTTAAGCCTATATATGATAAGACAAAAGTACAATCAGACGGTCAAGCTACAATGTACACAGTTTCTATAGAACTGTCTGTCTTTAAGGTCCTTAAGGAGGCATAATGGAATTCAGATATTTAAAAGATTTTGCGATTACATTAACATTTATCGCAATCATTGTTTTTGTCTTTCTGAATGTCACTTCCTATAAGACAGTAGAAGAAGTCCCAAAAGACTCAAAGTATAAAGAGCAAAAACTTGATGGGGAATTAATGGCACAAATCCAATCCATCGAACAATCCATCTCAGATAGAAAGCTTTTTACGTTTAATGTTCAAAAAGATCCGCTAAAGCAGGATTTGATTGTCCAAGACAAACGAGATATGCTTAAGATATGGCAAGATCAAGTTAAAAGAATGATTAGACTTGCCGGCACTTCAATTGACGAAGATGGAAATAGTATGGCTATAATTGCACACGATGGAGAGACTCATTATTATGGCGTTGGAGATGAAGTTAAAGGTAGAAAGATTATTGAAATCAAAGATGGTAAAGTAGTCTATACTAAGAATGGTGAAACAAAGGAAATGGTAAAACAGCCTATCCCACCTAAACCTATAGAAATCCAACAAGATAAAGCACCTGAATATAACTGGTAAAGAATAGGAGAAATTATGAAACTTTCGATTTTTTCTCGTAAAATGATTATCTTAATAGTAACTTTCTTAATGATTAGTGTTAGTGCTCTGTTTGCAGTAACATTCACTGAATCAGAGATGCTTAATAAGAAAGTTACAATAGATACAGACGATGCAACGCTGTCTTCTGTGTTGACTGCTCTCTCAAAAATGAGTGGTTGCAACATAGTTCTGGCAGTAGATTCTAAGGGAGATGAAAAACCTGGAGAGGGTGATCAGTTCTCTCAAATTACCGTACATCTTAAAGATGTACCAATCGAACAAGCTGTTGAGCTTGTTTCAAAATCAGTTGGTCTTACTTACAGAGTAATTGGCGAAAACACTTTCTTAGTTGGTGATAAGCAGAAAATCCAAGAAGAAGCTGGAGAGAGAAGCTACACCATCTATTTAAATTATGTTGAAGCAGCTAAAATTCAGGCAGCATTTAAAGATATGCCTGGTGAAATCGTTGCTGTAGAAGGACAAAATGCCCTTTTAGTTCGTTGTAACCCTCAGACTTTCAATGAAATCATTGAAAGAATTAAAGAGTTAGACACAGAACAGCAACAGATCGAAATTAGAGTAAGAATGATTGAAGTTTCTATAGAAGATTCCAAAAAATATGGTATCGACTGGTCAAAACTCAATCATTTAACAACTATTTTTGCCGAAGATACACGCAGTGCTGATGGTACAGGCTTACCTTATAGTTATACTGATGAAACAGGTGCCTTACCGCATGGTGATCCAACAACTTTTGAAGTTCTTCCAGAAGAGCAGTATTTTGAAAGAATGGAAAGTTGGGATGATTTTGGACACTTCAGTCGTCAACTTTATGCATTCGATGTTACAATTGATTGGTTAATGGAAAATAATGCTGCAAAAATGTTAACCGATACACGCTTAACAGCACTTAATGGTGAAGAAGCTGACATACATATTGGTGAAGTAGTGCCTTATGTTGTGTTAAATAGTGACAAAGAAGTCCAAGTTGAGAAAGAAGAAGTCGGTATAAAGCTGAAAGTAAAACCAACCGTTAATAAAGATGGAGACATAACTACAACTTTAAGTCCTGAAGTAAGTTCAGTTACTGAATTAGTTGGCGGATATGTTCCAAGATCAAAAGTTAGAAAAATAAATTCAACCGTAACTGTTCCAAGTGGAAAGAAAATTATTGTTGGTGGATTATTAACATCTAATATTTCACAAAGCACTAATAAGCTTCCATTACTTGGAGACATTCCTTTTATTGGTAAACTTTTCCAGCATCGTGATGAAATCATTACCAATACTGACCTTGTTATTGAGATTACACCTAGAATCGTTGACCTCAATGAAGAGCAAAGAGAAATTCAGTTAGACGAAAGAATGGGAAATCGGTTGATTAAGTTCGAAGATGAAGAAAACTAAACTTTATGGGGTTTGATATGAATAAGTATAAAATAATATTATCAGCTCTTCTTCTTTTGACTGCTTTATTATTTGTTGGCTGCGATGATCGCTCACCTGTTGAGCCCTCTAATGAACCAGCAACTATGATGAAGATTGTGCGTATTACTACAACTGCTGATTCAATTTACCTTGATGGTGGTCGTACTTTCGCAGATATATCAGTTTATGTTGAAGATGAAGATAATGATCCAGTAGTTGGAGCTACAGTCTTTTTTAAGAAAGATCTCGGTAAACTTATTGCAAGTTCTACCACAGATGAGTACGGCGTAGCAACAGCAACTTTTTATGATGACAGTAATTATGGAATGGCTACGGTAACTGCTTATGTTACTTCTCCAACAGTAGATAATGAAGAAAACACAGTAGTAGTTGACGAAGCTAGTATAAATGTGAAGATAGTTGAAGTTCCTGATGTTGCTAACATTAAAGTAGACATTACGAAAACTATCGATAACCAAGAAGTTGCAGTAACTAATCCGTTTATTAACGAAAAAGTTAATATTAAATCTACTGCAAAAGATTCTCAAGGTGAGAATGTTCCTGATAACACAGTTTTAACTTATAGAACTGATAAGGGATTCTTTGAGAATACTACTAATGGTGCTTTAGGTGATTCTGTAATGGTATTAACTCAAAATGGAAGTGCAACTCTTACATTGAATACCGGAAATGAATCAGGTGAATGTAACATATACATTAGAGTTGGTAACTATCAACAGAAGAAAACCTTCACTATTGAGAGTATTGCTTCAACTTATAGAATAGATTCTATAACAGCAACACCAGGTGAAATCTATTCAGATAATAATATCACTTTCTCAAATATCAGAGTTGTTGTTAAAGACAATGAAGATTATGCTGCATCTGGAGTT
The DNA here is from genome assembly GCA_963667035.1 of Cloacimonadales bacterium (SeqCode). Lineage (GTDB taxonomy): Bacteria > Cloacimonadota > Cloacimonadia > Cloacimonadales > JAFGVF01 > Zophobacter. The sequence goes on along the minus strand of OY762964.1, from coordinate 2,619,067 downwards.
CCAGTTAGATTTAAAACTAATAATGGTAGAATTATTGGACAAATTACTACTGACAGCTCAGGTGTTGCAACTACAGCATTTTGGGATGATAACTGTCTAAAAGACGATTTAAATGAACTTGATGCTAAGGTCGAAGCAGTTGTTAAATCATACTCAGAAGTTAATGAAGATGTAGTAATATCAACTTCAAGAGATTCTGTTATTGTTAAAGTTAAGAAAGTTCCACCGGTTGAATCTCTTTTTCTTAGTGCTATAGCCGATGAATTTAGAGTAGCTCAAACTGTTGTAATAACCGCTTCTGCTAAATACACTAATGGTGATGATGTTTCTGACAATACCTTAGTCGCATTTTCAACAACTTTAGGTAGTTTTGAAGATGATTCTGAAAATGTGTTAGGAAATGCTATCACTGTACCTACTTCAAATGGTACTGCTTCTATAGTTTTAAATACTGGACTTAGAGCAGATGTCGGTACTGTTACTGCATCAATATTTGGTGTAGATCCTGTATCTCATCAGTTTACAGTTAAAAACGGTAGACCCGCAGTTTTAGAAATTACTTCTTACCTAAAAGATAAAGATTCAGGTGCTATTCAAGATACAACAGATGAATGTCCTGTAAATAGCCCTTATGATATTGAGATTCAAACAAAAGTAAAAGATGCATATAATAATATGTGTCCTGGAGCTGCAGTTAAATTCTTAACTGATCTCGGAACTTTCGAATCTCAAGATGAAGAGATTATAAGAAACTCAAATGCAAACGGTATTGCAAAGGTCAATTTTACTCCTGGTCTTCAGGCTGGTATTGCTAATATGACTATTTCTGCAAATCAAGATACTTTACAGTCACAGTTTGTGTTTACAGTTACTTCAGATGAACTTTATTCAATATCATTTACTACTGATACCCAAATTGACATTAATGTTGCAGGAACTGGTGGACAGGAATCTGCAATTCTGAGTGTTAATTTAAAAGATATTAATGGTAACCTCTTGAATAATCCAACAGTTCTCTATTTCTGGTTAAGAAATTCTGATGTTCCTAGTGGTGCAAACTTGAATAATGAGAATTTTGGCTGGGATGAAGATCCTGTTCAAGTAACATCAAGTGGTGGCATAGCTCAGGTATCTGTGAATGCAGGTGATGAATCAGGTATCCTAAGTGTACTTGTTTCTACTAAAATAGCTCATAATACATATATAAACGATGCAGCAGCAGCTCTTGATGGAGCTATTTATGCTCGCAAATCTAACATAGTAATTCATGCAGGTCCTCCAGAGGTTATTGAACCATTTATTGGCGACTTTGATACTGGAGATGAAATGGGTGGTGGTATTTGGAGAATTATAGCTGGTGCTAATGTTAAAGATCACTGGGGTAACCCTGTAGATTTTGGAACAAGTGTATCCTTCTCATTACAACGTCCTGCTGATGTTGCTGCAAGTATTGTTGCTGAAGCTTATGTTGGAAATGAAAGTATAGAAGGTGACTCTTTAGCAGGTATTGCATATACTACTCTTACATACCATGGAACTAATACATTTGATAATGTAACTGTTATTGCAGCTACTGTTGGAGCAGATGGTGAAATAGTTACTGGAGAAAGTACTCTTCAATTACCTCTTAATTCTCCTCAGATTGAAGCAGTAGCCATGCCTGGTGAACTTGAATTCTGGCCAGAGAATCCAGCAACAGGTGCGGGTTATCAATGGTTATCAGTGGCATCTTTGTGTAAGGTTAAACTCTCCGATGGACAAGGTAATCCTATTGATGGTGCTTTTATTACTGCAGTGGCTGACAGAGGTATATTTGTTAATGCTGGTGCTCAAAATTCACCTTGGGATGGAGGGTCATTTGGTCCTAGAACACTTGATGAATTTGTCCCAATAAATGATCCTGAAAATGATGGAGCTGATGTTGATGTAACAAACTTCTGGCTAAATCAAGAAGGAAACTATGAGCATGGCGTGGCCGAATTCTGGTGGGCTTTGAATGCATATGAAATTAGACCATATGATATACAAACTTTTACACCTGGACAAACTCCGGCTCAGATTACCTTCAGATTACTAGGTACAGCTGCAACAACTACTACACAGGTTATGGTTTATAACTATAGTACTGACGCTGCCTTACCAAACTAATTTATAAACAAATCAAGTGGGGTAAGATTTATTTACCCCGCTTGATAATAAAAAAAGGAATGTAATATGGCTTTTAACCCACAATTTGCTAGATTGGGTGAGGTGTTAATTCACAATCAAGCAATTACAGATGAGGAACTTAAAGAAGCCCTTATAAAGCAGAATAATTTCGGACTAAAAATAGGTGAAACATTAATAAAACTTGGATATCTTAAGGAAGAAGCATTAATGAAAGCACTCAGTCAGCAACTGGAATATCCAGTTGTTGATGAAAACCAGCTTCTTGAATTGGATGTAAAAACTGTTGGTGTTATTCCAGAGGCTTTTGCATACGAAAAAAGAGTTCTTGCTTTTAGAGAAGACCCTGATGGTCTAATCGTTGCAATGACAGACCCTGAAGATATCGAAGTTCTGGATAGTTTAAAGAAAGTAACCGGTATGAATATTAAACCTATTCTTATTGGAGACTCAACTCTCAGTGATGCTTTGGAAAAGTATTATAAGAGTATCAGAACTACCTCAGAAGTAGAAAGTGCTGTTGGAAATTATGATTTCGTTCAAGTTGATGAAGATCAAAACGAAATATCAATTGAAGGTGGCAAGGATGCAGATGCACCGGTAGTAAAACTTACTAATTTAATTTTTACTGAAGCTATAAAATCAGGGGCTACTGATATTCATATTGAGCCCATGACAAAGCATACTCGTGTACGTTTCCGTATTGATGGTTCATTACGTGAAGTAATGAATCCACCAATCGGTATGCATTCCGGTATTGTTTCACTCATTAAAGTTATGTCAAAGCTTAATATCGCAGAAAGAAGACTTCCTCAGGATGGTCAGATATCCCTTAAAACTCAAATGAAGAGCATGGATGTTCGTGTATCTTTGACACCTACTGTTTTAGGTGAAAAAGTTGTTATGCGTCTTCTTGATAAAGGTGAGTTTGGATTCAAACTTGCAACTCTTGGTTTTGAAGAAGAGGATATGGAAATATTCAAAAGGGTTATCAAAAGACCTTATGGAATTATCATTGTTTCAGGTCCTACCGGTAGTGGTAAATCAACATCATTGCATGCTGCTTTGAAGACTATATATTCAGTAGAAAACAACATTGTTACTGTTGAAGATCCTGTTGAATATAGACTTGAAGGTGTGTGTCAGATTGAGACAAAGGCCCAGATTGGTCTTACTTTCGGGGCTGCACTTAGATCTGTGATGCGTCAAGACCCTGATATAGTTCTTCTTGGTGAGATTCGTGACCAAGAAACTGCTGATATCGCTATTAAGTTCTCATTAACCGGTCACCTTGTTTTCTCAACATTGCATGCTAATGATGCACCAGCTACAGTGACTCGTTTAATTGACATAGGTATTAAACCATTCTTGGTTGGATCATCATTATGTCTAGTTATGGCTCAAAGACTTATGAGAAAAGTCTGCAAACACTGTGAAACCGATTATACACCAACAGAACAGGAAATTATTGAGGCTGGTCTTGAAGGCGAAGATTTGTCAGAGTACAAATTCAAAATCGGTGCAGGTTGCGTACATTGCGATAACACAGGTTATTCTGGTCGTACAGGTATTTTTGAGCTACTCAGAGTTGATACTGATATACGTCAGTTAATTTTTGACGGAGCAAGTCAGGATCAGATAAGAGATTTAGCAATCAAGAAAGGTATGAGAACACTTCATGATGCTGCCGTCAGCAAGATGAAACGCGGGATAACTACAATTCGCGAAGTAATCAAGATGACAGTTATTGATGATTAATAAAGAAAAAAGGTAAGATTATGCCTGCATTTCAATATACTATAAAAGATGCCAAGGGAGCTCGCACAGAAGGTGTGATTAAAGCTAACACCATGGATGAAGCAGTTGATAAGTTAAGCAAAGAAGGAAGTACAATCATTACCATTAAAAGTGCCTCTGAAGGTGCATTTAAAGGTAAACTATCTATGTTTGACAAATTGATGCTGACTTTCTATAAATGGAAAACAGGTGTCTCTCTTAAAACTATTGTATTCTTTACTCGACAGTTATCAACAATGATATCAGCAGGTCTTACCATTGAGAAGTCTATACAAGACCTTGAAAAAGAAGAAAAGAATAAGAAGTTTAAGAAGGTTCTCCATAAAATATCAGATGATATTAAGAAAGGTTTTTCTCTTTCAGAAGCTATGGAACAGCACCCCGGTGTATTCCAACCGCTGTTTGTATCTCTGGTGAAAGCTGGTGAAGTTTCCGGTACTCTTCATACTATTCTTTCTGAACTTGCTGATTATTATGAGAAGATGGAAGATACAAGAACTAAGGTTATGTCTGCTATGACTTACCCAATCTTCATTGTTATTTTCCTTTTCATAGTTGCTTGGGGTATGTTTGTTTGGATTATTCCTAAGTTTGCAGAAGTTTATTCAAACTTCAATGCTTCACTTCCAGGACCTACTGTTGTTGCTATAAATATATCTGATTGGATAAGAGCTAATATCTTTATCTCAATTCTGATGATTTTTGGTGTAATAGCTGGAGTGTTCTTAGTAAGCTTGACTGACCGAGGAAGATTCATTATTGATTCCGTACTCCTAAAAATTCCTGTTATTGGATCATTACTTCAAAACAGTATTATGAGTAAGTTTGCTAGAACTTTCTCTATTCTTATGACTGCTGGTGTTCCAATCATGGAAGTATTAGAGTTAACAGAGAATGTTGTACAAAACGCTGTTGTTGAGTCTGCAGTTAGACGCTCCAGAATCATGGTTAAAGAAGGATATAGTGTTGCCGGTGCTTTTAGAAAAACCGGTGCTTTCCCTTCTACTTTATTACAGCTTACTGCTACTGGTGAAGAAACCGGTGATATGGATAAACTGCTTAAAAAAGCTGCTGAATTCTATGATAAGTTAGTTGACTCGGTTATTGAGAGACTTACTTCTCTTATTGAACCATTACTTATTGTGTTAATGGCTGCAGTAGTTGGAACATTGGTTATTGTTGTTTATCTACCTGTGTTCGACTTAGGTCAAGCCATGTCACAAGGACTCAGATAGAAGCTATACAGCTTAAATATTGCCCCTCAATCGAGGGGCTTTTTTAATTATTACCAGTTTTAAGAAGTCGTTAATAATACTATTTCCAATTTTTTTTGCTTGCATATTAATCCTGTGTTTTAATATTGAATGTTGCGAACATATATAAAGTAAAACTTATGGAGGCAGTAATGAAACGATTTATTGTGTTATTGTGTTTATTTGCTCTCATTTCTTCAATGTTTGCTTGGGATCTTGTCAGACAAGCTGAGTTCCCGGCTAATATCTATGGTCTTGAGATTATTGGAAACGAAGTTTGGTTTACAGGCTCAGACGGAGCTTTAGGTTATTCAGGTAATAATGGTGGATCATTCCAATTTTTACCTTCACCACTCTATAATGAATCTACAGGTACTTATATTGATGGTAACGATATAGATTTCATTAATAGTAATAACGGTGTTATTGTAGGAGAAGACGGTCTTCTGATATTGACAACCGATGGTGGTCAAAACTGGACAACTGCTTCACAAGTTGCAACATTAGTTAATGGTGTGGATCTTGAAACAGTAGTTTATCATGCTGATGGAAAAATCTGGGCAGCAGGTGATGACGGATATATAGTATATTCAAGTGATTTTGGTCAAACTTGGACTACTCAGACATCAGGTTTAACAGATTGGTTGTATGGAATGTCCATGGATACTACAGGTACAGGATATATAACTTGTAATAATGGCTCTCCTGATCAATCAAAGGTTCTTAAAACTACCGACTTTGGTGCGAATTGGCAAATTGTTAATCTTACTATAACAGGCAATCCCACTCTCTATAATGTAGTTCAATATGGTGATAGTGTTATCTTGCTTGGAGATGATGGTTATGTAGGTTTCAGTCCGGATAATGGTCAGACATGGACTCATCATCCTACAGCAGGTGGTTCAGGAGAACCAAGAATGTATGATGCTGTTATGGATGGTTCAGAAGGATATGCTATAGGTTGGAATGGAACAGTTGTCTACACAGATAATACTTGGACAACAACTCAATTATTAGATACAGATTATAATTACCACTTACAGAATGTTGATTATGATAGCAATGGTGAACTGTTTGCTGTTGGTTGGTATGGCTCAGTTATTAGATCAAGTAATGGAGCTAACTGGGATGAGTTAACAACAACAGCAGTTGATTTATACTCCATGTCTATTGTTGATAGTGCTCATTGGTTTGGAGCTGGTGATAAAGGATTCTTTATCAAAACATCTGATGGTGGAAACACCTTAGAAAGAGAATACATCCCACCAATGGCCGGCACTAATCTTAGAACTCTATACTCTTGTTATTTTAAGGATTCTATGGAAGGTTGGGTTTCAGGTAGAACAGATGGCGTTATTTATCATACCACTGATGCCGGTGCAAACTGGACTCCACAACAAATAGCAGGTGTATCAAGTACGCTTGGTTACTATGAAATTGATTTTATCAATGATAACGTAGGTTTTGCTTTTGGTCCTGGAAACTTGAATGTAAAAACTACAGACGGTGGTTCCAATTGGACAGTTATGGCAAATAGTGGCATTAATAGTTCCATTAAGCTCTATGGAGTTCATATTTTCGATGAAAATAACATTGTTCTTGGTGGAGAGGATGGAGTTCTTTATAGAACAACCGATGGTGGAGTAAACTGGACTTCAATTACTGTAGGAACAGCAGATATTAAAGATGTTCTTTTTGTTAGCAGTAATGAAGGCATCATTACTACTGCCGATGGTGATATCTATTATACATCAAATGGTGGAAGCAGTGCTTCCGATTGGTCTGCATCAACTGAATCGGCAACCGATGAGGTTAATCATCTTTTTGCAACATCCGAAGGTGATATTTATGCAGCAGGATATAGTGCTATTGCAGGAAACTATGGCACTGACTGGGCAATTCTTAAATCAACTAACAACGGTCAATCTTGGGCACAAGAAACTCTTCCACAAACTACCTTTAATCCTGTACGTATGACTTACATCGCAGGTAATGATGATTTTGCTGTTGCTATAGGTGAGAACCAGGTAGCATATTTTGAAGAACTTGGTGGTGGCAACGAGAATTTTGCTACTGAACTGTTCTTCTCTGAATATGTTGAAGGTGATGGTGGTAACAATAAGGTTGTCGAAATATTTAATGGAACAGGTGCTTCTGTAGATTTATCTGAGTATGAAGTGAAGTTAGCTTCAAATGGTGGAGATTGGAACAACACTTACACAGGTGACTCAATGCTTGCACATAATGATGTGTTTGTTATTGCTAATGGAAGTTCGGATGCTCCTATTCTTGCTATTGCAGATGCAACAAGCAGTATCACATACTTTAATGGTGATGATGCATTAGGTTTATTCCATAATGGAGTATTGATTGATGTCATTGGTGTTCAAGGAGAAGATCCGGGCACTTCCTGGGCAGTGGCAGGTGAAACAGCTGGAACTATTAATCATACATTAATTCGTAAACCTGTTGTAGGAGAAGGAACAACTAATTGGGCTCTTAGTGCAGGAAGTAGCACAGATGATTCTCAATGGATTGTTATGCAAGCTAACTACTTTGACGATTTAGGTATGCATACATTTACAGGTGGTTCAGGAGAGCCTACTTGTGCTATGCCTACTTTTGATCCTGCAGCCGGAATATTTACTGATCCGGTAAATGTTACTATATCTTCTGCTACCGACGGTGCTGTGGTATATTATACAACTGACGGTACTGATCCTGACGAAAACAGTACTCAATTCACTACACCTATTAATATCACTGCAACAACAACAGTTAGAGCAAGAGCTTATTGTGATGGGATGAACCCAAGTATCATTACATCAGCCTTATACAACTTCCCTTCAATAATTCAGGTTTCAACAATCGCTGATTTAAGATTGGGAATGCAGGACGAGACTATTTATGAATACACAGGCTCTGCAATAGTAAGTTTTGCTCAATCATATAGAAATCAAAAGTATATCCAAGATGCAACCGGTGGAATACTTATTGATGATAATAGCGGAGTTATATCATCAGCTTATGTAATAGGAGATGAAATTTCAGGCTTAATGGGCAATCTTTCCGATTATAATGGATTAACACAGTTAATACCTTCTGCTGACCCGGGAGCTCCAATTTCCTCTGGAAATTCTATTACTCCAGCCCAGATTTCTATAGCTGATTTATCTGCAAACTTTGATTCTTATGAGTCTGAGTTAATCCAAGTTAACAATGTTCTGTTTGCTGATGCAGGAGGTACTTTTGCTTCAGGTGCAAACTATAATGTTTCAGACGGGTCAGCATCATGTGTTTTCAGAACCCAGTTTTATGATGTAGATTATATAGACACAACTATACCTAATGATCCAATGGATATTGTTGCTGTTGCTTTTGAATATAACGGTACTATCCAGATTTGTGCTAGAGCTTTAAGTGATTTTACTCCTTCAAGCGGTAATGTATATGGTACATTAGCAGGGTTAGTAACTGATGTTAACACAGGCAATCCAATTCAGGATGCAATTATCCAGACAGGTAACTATTCCACAACTTCAGGTGCTGATGGTTCATATTTGCTAGAGAATATGCTTGCAGGTGACTACTCTGTTACTTGTTTGGCTAACGGTTATTTCTCACAAACAGCAGATGTAACAATCCAAGCTGAGCAGCAAGCTACATTAGATTGGGATATGGTTGTTGACGATACTCCTGCTCCGGATATTATAATTAACGAGATTATGTATAATTCTGCCAGTTTTGATAATGAATGGATTGAGTTATATAACACTACAGATACTGATATCAGTATCAGTGGTTGGTCAATGTTAGATGGTAATCCGGATCATGACTTGTTAATATTACCTGATAGTCAAACAATCACGGCTCACGGATTCTATACAATAGCAATAGACCACGATGAGCAAGCTGTACCGTTCCCATTTACTCCTGATTTCGATGCTCTTGCTATTAATACATGGAATCTTGGCAACAGTGGTGAGACTATCTATCTTTACGATTCAAATATGACTTTGGTAGACTCGGTTGCTTATTCAGATACTGATGGTTGGCCAGCTCAGGCTGATGGTGTTGGACCTTCACTTGAACTTATCGATCCTTCAATGAACAATGATCTTCCTACCAGTTGGCAAGCAAGTGCTGCTGACGGTGGAACACCGGGAGAAGAGAACAGTGAAAACGGTGGAACAGCTCAAGTTAGTGATATTGCTTCAATGCGTGCATTATTTGGTCAAGCCAGTGACTTTGTAGTTACCGGAGAAGTTGTCATTTCCTTTATGCAGGACTTCCGTAATCAAAAATTCATACAGGATGCTACCGGTGCTGTCCTTATAGACGACAATAATGGTGTTTTAACTTCTACTTTTGCCGTTGGGGATGGTATTACTAACCTTGTCGGTTATTTAAGCGAATATGACGGTATGCTTCAATTTATACCAACTTCAGATGTCGCTACATCATCAAGTGGAAATTCAGTTGATCCTGTTGTTGCTACTATTGGTGATATAACAAGTGACTTTGAGGCTTATGAAGCTCGTCTTGTAAGAATCAATAATGTTAATTTCACAAATGCTACCGGTAACTTTGAAAACGGAACAGTATATCCTTTCTCTGATGGAACTAACTCTTTCGATTTCAGAACAAATTTCTATGATGTAAACTATATTGGAATGCCTGTTCCCGTAGAACAAGGTGATATTATTGGTATTCTGGCTACAAGAAGTGAAGGTGACTTTATAGTTTCAAGAGACATGAATGATTTGGATTTTGCTTCAGCTAACGATAACCAACACTCAGTTGTTAACGTTACAATGCTCAAAGGAAACTATCCGAATCCATTCAACCCGGAAACTAACATTAACTTCAGTCTTAAAGAAAGAGGAGATGTTCAGTTAACTATTTTCAACCTTAAAGGTCAGAAAGTCAGAACTCTTTTGAATACTTCTCTCTCACAGGGTAATCATAGTGTTGTATGGAATGGTACTTCTGATAATGGCTCTAGTGTCGCCTCAGGTATCTATTTCTACAGACTTGATACTCAAGATTATTCATCGTCAAAGAAAATGATACTTATGAAGTAATTCGCACAATAAATCGCATACATAAAAATAAGCCTGTTGATTAATTTCAGCAGGCTTTCTTATATCATTAACATAATCTCGAATATGATTCAAACACATCTTCCTAAAATCTGTTTTTACTCCCATCTATAATCTTATCAATAATTTCTTCTTTTTATTGCCCTTCTGGAATACTTCCAATTACCGATTTGTCGGGAATTTTTCTCCCATTTTTCTCCGGTTTCTATCTCGTTGCGAGCAACGGGAGAGCAACGGGAGACCAACGGGCGACTAACCCGAGAGAAACCTGTGGTTGGTGGACGAGCAAAAGGAGTGATTACATCGCCCTTACATCGTCCTAAATATTGGGAGGTAACCCTTAAAAGTATCCTGTATTGAGAATGGGAAAACGAAACTAAATTTTGTGTTTACAATATTGGATAGAAATAGGGGGGAGACAATTCTTTTGCAATTAAAACATATAAAAACTCTTGCCAATAATATAGGATTTTGATTCTGATTTCTTATGCAAAATATTATTGAAACACTGAATATTGGTATTAGTAAACTTGAAGAGGCCAAAACCGATAACCCGTTTCTTGAAGCGGAATTATTACTTGAGCATGTTGTCGGTATTAAACGACTGGAATTGCACTCTCATTGTTTTGACCCAATCTTTCCCGATAAAGAGAAGTTATTCTTTGAGTATATAGAACGTCGAGCGAAACATGAACCTATTCAATACATAATCGGTTACACAGAGTTTCTTGATTATCATATCATTGTAACACCTGAAGTTTTGATACCAAGACCGGAAACAGAATTACTCGTTGATTATATTAAGAATGATTCCTTGCAACCCGGAAAGATATTGGATATTGGAACAGGTTCCGGAGCTATTGCAATTTCACTTAAGAAATTGTATCCTGGAGCTAGTGTTTACGCAACCGATATTTCGAAAGAAGCCATTAATATTGCTAAAAAGAATGCCGAGATTAATCATGTTGAAATCACTTTTTGTGTTGCAGACCTTTTTCCAATTGATGAGTCCGGATTTGATCTTATAGTTTCTAATCCTCCTTATATTAAGAAATCCGATTATGACGAATTACCTATGGAAGTAAGGGATTATGAACCTGAAAATGCTTTATTGGCAGAAGAAAGCGGATTGTTATTCTATGACAGGATTATTGAAAAATCACGAGATTACCTCTCGGATTCAGGAGTGATTTACTTTGAGATTGGAGAAGAACAAGCATTGGACATTGTGAAGCTTGCCGAAAAGAATGGATTTACAGATATTGACATTTTTCAGGATTTATGTGATAAGGATAGATATATTAGAATCAATCATGTAGATGAAGATTTTGATTTATTTAAATTGCTATAAAGGATGTATAATGGATAAGTTTATCATCAGGGGTGGGAAAAAACTTAATGGAACAATTAAAGTAAGCGGTGCTAAAAATGCAGTTTTACCTATAATGGCAGCAACTCTATTAGCTGAGGGTCGATCTGTTTTAACAAATGTTCCTAAATTGAATGATATAAAATCTATGGCTCATTTACTCAGAGTAATTGGAGCTAGAGTAGAGTATAATGACGAAACCTTGAAAATAGACGCAAAGGATGTGTGCTATCCTGAAGCTCCTTACGAATTGGTTAGTAAAATGAGAGCTTCTGTTTGGGTACTTGGTCCCCTTTTAGCAAGATTAGGAGAAGCAAAAGTCTCCTTTCCCGGAGGTTGTGCAATAGGAACCAGACCTGTTGATTTACATTTAATGGCAATGGAACAGTTAGGTGCAACAATAGAAATAAAGCACGGATACATATATGCTAAAGCTGATAAACTTGTAGGTGCAGACATTAGTTTTGAAAAAGTCAGTGTTGGAGCTACAATCAATGCAATGATGGCTGCTGTTAAAGCAGAAGGTACTACAAATATATATAATGCTGCTGCTGAACCGGAAGTTGTAGCAACCGCAGACTTCCTTAACAAAATGGGAGGAAGAATTTCAGGAATTGGAACCACTCATTTGGTTATTGAAGGTGTAAAGGAACTATTTCCGGTCGGAGCTGACATGATACCGGATAGGATTGAAGCAGGAACATTCCTTCTTGCCGGAGCTATTACCAAAAGTAAGATAACAGTTGAGAATTGTATTGTCAGTTATATTCAAAGCCTTATTGATAAAATGAAGAAAGCCGGTTGCAAATTTGAGATCAATGGTAACAATATAACCTTAATACCTGCAGAGGTTGTTAAACCCGTTAATTTGATAGCTAATCCTTATCCTGCTTTCCCAACTGATTTACAAGCACAATTCCTAGCTTATATGTGCCTTGCAAAAGGTTCTTGTTCCGTAGAAGATAGGGTTTTCCCCGATAGATTTATGCACGTAGCAGAATTAAACCGATTACAAGCAGATATTAGAATACAAAACAAAGTAGCACTGATTAACGGAGTTAAGAATCTAAGCGGAGCTCCTGTTATGGCTACAGACCTTAGAGCAAGTGCTGCTTTAGTTTTAGCAGGACTTGCTGCTGAAGGCGAAACAGAAATAGCACGTATTTATCATATTGATAGAGGATATGATCACATTGAGACTAAACTAAAGGCTATTGGAGCAGATATTGAGAGAATCTCTTCATAGCCGTATTACAAACAGGATTGATTAGGATTTATTATGAGAATAGCAGTTGCAATGAGTGGTGGTGTTGATAGCTCAGTCGCAGCTAAATTGCTACTGAACAGCGGACATGAAATTGTCGGTTTTACTATGAGGCAATTTGATGATCAAAGATTTGAGTATGATGAGAATAGTGGAATAGAACAAGCCATCCGAGATGCTAGGATAGTTGCAGATTTTCTCGGGATAGAACATCATGTGATTGATTTAAAAGATGTGTTTGATGAGATTGTTATTAAACAGTTTGTGGATGAATACAAAAACGGTAGAACTCCCAATCCATGCACACTTTGTAACCCGACTATTAAGTGGGGAGCTTTCCTTGATGCCATAGATGAATTTGGAGTTGAGAAAATTGCAACCGGTCACTACGCTAGAATAATAGATAATGAAGGTGTTTTGTATCTGAAAGAGGGTATTGATAAAGGTAAAGATCAGACTTACATGCTTTGGAGACTCTCACAAGAACAGTTGGCAAGAACATTGTTTCCCGTAGGATGTATGACTAAGAACGAGATTAGAAGGATAGCTATTGAAACAGGAATACCTGTAGCATCGAAGAAGGACAGTCAGGAGATTTGTTTTATACCGAGAAAATATCAGGACTTTATTGTTAAAGCAATCGATATGAAATCCGGTGATATCGTTCTCCCTAACGGACAAGTTATTGGACAACACAACGGCTTGCCACTTTATACTATTGGACAACGTAAAGGTTTAAATACTCCATGGTCTGCTCCGCTCTTTGTCCTGAAACTTGATGTAAGAAAAAATCGTGTGATTGTTACTGATAATCCGGATGATTTATTGGAAGATAAGTTTTATATAACAGATACAAACTGGTTTGGGAATATGCCTGAGGATTTATCCGATTTAAAAGTACAGATTCGCTATAACAGTTCACCTGTAGGAGTTTCTTCATTATCTGATAAAGGCACTGTAACTGAAGTATGTATAACAGAACCAAAGAAAGCAGTTACTCCCGGTCAATCAGCAGTATTCTATAGAGATGAGGTTTTGATTGGGGGAGGGATAATTCGATAATATATGAATATATACGCAAATCTCTTTATTACGTTTTTTAGAATTGGAGCATTTACTATTGGTGGTGGCTATGCTATGCTCCCTCTAATTCAGCATGAAGTTGTTGATAAGCATAATTGGCTTTCAGAAGATGATTTTTTAAATAGCACGGCACTAGCTCAATCCGCTCCCGGTCCCATAGCTGTTAATATAGCTGTTCTTACCGGTTACCGATTGAAGAAGTTTCCCGGTTCTATTGTTACAACCTTAGGAGCAATACTTCCTTCTATAATAATAATGACGGCCATTGCTTCGCTCTTCAAAATAGTATATGGAACCGAAGTTCTGGCTCATGCCTTCGTAGGTATTAGACCTATTGTAACTGCATTAATTGTGTCTGCTGTTATCAAAATGGCAAAAAAGCAAAAACTATATGGATTGGCTTTCGGAGCTGTCTCTTTCATACTTGTTTCTTTCTTACAAGTATCACCCATATACGTAATTCTAGGAGCAATTGTTTTTGGGGTTTCCTTACAACTATTTAGAGGTCGTAAATGATATATTGGCAACTCTTTCTTACTTCCTTAAAAATAGGTATGTTCAGTTTTGGCGGTGGATACGCCATGCTTCCTCTTATCAAATCAGAAGTTGTTGGTAAGGGTTGGATGACCCAACCCGAATTCATCGATATGGTATCATTATCTCAGATGACTCCGGGCCCAATAGCAATTAATGCCTGTACTTTTGTTGGTTATAAAATGGGAGGTATAACAGGAGCATTAGCTGCTTCCACCGGAATGATACTTCCTCCTTTTATATTTATCTCAATTGTAGCAATGCTTTGGATGAAGTTTGCTGAAGCCGGAGTTATAAAGACGATCTTTAGTGTGCTAAGACCAACTACAGTAGGATTAATAGGAGCTGCCGCCTTAATACTCGCTAGGTCATCTCTTGTTAATTTGGTATCAATTGTTTTATTTTTAATAGCATTAGTTGTGATGCTGAAAACCAAGATAAATCCAATATGGCTGATAATATCCGGCGGCATACTGGGAATAGTATTTAAAATGTAATAGATAAATAGAAAGAGACGCTTTTGTTGAAGCGTCTCTTTTGCTATATGGCAAGAGGATTGTATTTACGTTATTGAGGACAAATAAACATCCAGTTAATCCCAAAATTATCTCTTATTGCTCCCATGTAGTCGCCCCAGAATTGAGGCTCTATTCTCATGGTCTGTTTGCCTTTGATAAGCATTTTATCATAAGCATCTTTCATTTCTGCCAGATTCTCGAAATTAACACAGAACTGTATCTTTGTACTTGTTGCTTCGACTTTATCATAAGAATCAGAAGCCATAATTGTTCCGTTTTGTAACTCCAAAGTCATGTGCATTACCTTTTGCTTGAATTCTTCCGGTACATCTACCGGAGAATTTTGGTAACGCTCGATTCCAAGGATTTTACCATTGAAACAGTCCTTATAGAAATTCATAGCTTCTTCTGCGTTTCCATTAAACATTAGATAAGGGAAAAGGTTTTTCATAAACTTCCCTTAAAAGCTAAACTGTTGTTAATTAACTCTTCTAGGACATCTTCATTGATGTCTGAAAATTTATTAATATATATACAAGATTTACCATGCTTATGCTTTCCAAGCCTCTTTAGTAAATCTGATTGCTCGTCGTAATATTGTAAGGAATAGAAGGAGATTGCATTTTTCCTGGGAGAGAAACCAACCTTAAACCAGTCAACTTCTCTTCCACTTTCGTATTTGAGATGTATGTCACCAAAACCTATAATACTTTTTCCCCACATCTTTGGCTCAACACCACTAAGCTTTTTCATGATTTCAAGCAATCTATATGAATCTTTTTTCTTTTGTTCCGATTCTACTGATTCTATGAAATCAATAACATTATTATCATTAGCTCTAGTTTTAATTTCAGCCATTTGTTTCCTCCTATGGTGGGAATATTATAGTGATATTATAGGAAATTGCCAACAATTTGTTTTGTTATGATAGAAAAAACCTCCTCGATATCGAGGAGGTTTCTAGAATGGATCTATTATCTAGTTACTTCATTAAAATCATCTTCTTGGATTTAACGTAAGATCCTGATTTCATTTTATAGAAGTATACACCACTGGATACTTGTTTACCGTTTCTGTCTGTACCTTTCCATACGATACTATGACTTCCTGCTTCGTAGTCTCCTTCTGCAACTCTGGCAATTCTCTGGCCTTTGATATTAAAGATATCTATTGTAACAGGAGAATTCTCCTTAAGGTCAAAACTAATTGTAGTTTCAGGGTTGAAAGGATTCGGATAGTTACTGCATAAAGCTGTTTTATCAGGGATAACAACAGGATTATCAGCACTAACTTCAGCTCCGTCGTTCATGATTTGAACATCATCAATCATAAGGAAGAATGTCTGTTCTGATACACATCTGAATGCAACTCTTATAACTTGGTTAGCGTAATCATCAAGGTTATAGTGGTAAGAATTCCAGTTTAGTGGAATTTCAAGAGGATTATCACCTGAAATTATTGTAAAATCTTCCGGTGAGTTTCCTCCATCCGAGATGGCAACTACAAGAAGTTCAGGACCAAATTGAGTAGTATATGAACGTGCTTTGAAGTCAAGATATGCTGAAGCTTCCGTTAACTGAATCTGAGGAGTGATTAGCCAGTCATTGTTAGCATTTGAGTAATTAGAGAAACAAGCTGCATATTTATCTCCACTATATGCATCAGCAAATTGTAGTGGAGGAGTTGTACTGCTTGGATTGAATATTATAAACGACATTGGGTCGTTATCACCCGGGAAGGTAATCCCATTAGTAAAGCTGACTGTTTCTTCTTCGTCGACATCAAGCATTGTCCAATACTGCATTTCTGTTGCAAAGTCTTCATATGTTTCGAAACTTTCTGCAATGATTGGTGGATCAACTCCGATAAATGTTACCATTACGGAGTCACATGCTTCTGATTCTCCTGCAGGTGCTGAGTAAAGTGCAGTTATCTTATATTCATAAGTTACATCAATTGTTGGTGTGGTGTCAAGATAGAATAAAGATACAACAGGTTCAGTATTAATTACTGTATCATCACGATAAACATTATAACCTTCAAGTTGTCTTGTTTCAGGAACAGGAGCACCCCAAACTAAGTTTATACCTTGGTAATTAATATTATAAGTTAGATTTGTAGGTGAATCGAATCCGGTTGGCTCGACAGGATTATCTGTCGAAATCCATAGAGTATAGTCACCAGTATTCCAACGGGTTGTTGGCTGATCTGGTTCCGGTATTTGTTCTGCAATCTGAGCATCTGCTACTTTGCTTTTACTGATTGTAGAAGTTAAGGTTTTCTTCCTAGGATTATTAGAAATTTTCTTATTTACTGAACTTATTATCTGATCAGTAGCAGGCGAATACTCACTCCTGGCTATTCTAAGATAATAAAATCCTGAAGCATCAGTGCTGTTGGGTACATTATACACAATGTGTGGATTAATCGAATCTGTCCAACTATTATCATCGAAGGCTATTGAAGATGTTTCATCAATCGTTTCATTAACATCATCGTATGGTCCGTAAAGGAAAGCAGCCAAATCCACAGTTGAATCGTTAACGTGTTCAGTATGAATATTAAGCTCAGCAGGAGATGTTTGCCAGAATACATACCAATCAATATCCGTTTCAGGCTGGATTATTCCAACATATCCCTCAACATTGGCATCGTATAAAGCAAATTCAACTGCTTGTGATGACGAGTCATTTGAATCTTGAACAAATCCATAACCATGAAGCGGAATTTCATAGGTATTGCGAATTTCTTCTTCAGGTACAAAATCATCAACTATAGTTAATGTAGCAGTTTTATGTCCCACGGATGTAGGAGAGAAAACTATGTCAAATGTAGCTTCAGAACCTTCATCAATGCTTAAAGGATAAGTATTGTTATCAGTAATTTCGAACTGATCGGAATTGTCTCCTGAAAGACTTGGTTGATTAGCAATAACTATAGTACTATCAGTAAAGTTACGCATTCTAAACTGGAAGGCATCAGAATCATCATCTACAGTTACAACATCAAATTCTATCTCGGAAGGCATCAATAAACCGTTGCTCCCGTCAGAAAGGTCTCCTGGTGTCATAGCATAACATAATGCCATTTCATCGATAATAGGACCTCCAACTCCATTGTTTCTATATTGTTGTCCTATTGTTCCGTCAGCATTCTCAATTCCTATACAAGTATCTCCGATAATGGAGTTTGAATCTATATCTCCATTAGTGTTAACATAGTTACGATATTGAATTTTAATTCTTCCACTCTGATAAAGGATAACCTGAACATCTATGTACTCTGCGAGATCATTAAAATCATTAAACATTAGAGCGGTATAAACGAAATTACCTTCATCATCTGCACCATAAGTCAGTGTTGATGGGATATCTTCTGGATCTGAGTCCATAGCTAAGAATGCTATTAAATCATTTGGAGCAGTACTATTTGGTATCGCTAAACCGGTATGTGCAACATGACTAGAACTATAATTAGAGAACTGTAAAGTACCGTTTGAACATATTGATACCTGAGTATAGTCGTTTCCAAAGAAATTGAAAGTGAAACCAATTGGCACTGTCCAATATCCGTCATCATAGCTTCCTGAAGAATTATTTGTTCCATTTAAGGTGGTAGGTGTTCCTGATATTTCTACCCATTCAAATCTAGGTTGATGCCCAAGTCCATTTCCTCCGGCAGTACTATTTGCATAATAATAACCTCCATATAAAGTTCCGTTACCACCGCTATTTTGATTAGGATTTGTTGTGAATGACCATATAGGGCAGTTTGTAGCGTCTCCAACAATGTTATAAGGAACAATCTGCCAGTAATATGTTGTCTCATATTGGAGTGGTGCTGTGATATTGTAGGTTGTTACAAAACCTAAATCCATTCCATTATAAACATCTGTTGGAGGATTATCAGTTCCTAGGTAGAGTTTGTATCCATCCGGATAGTTCGTTGCAGGATTCCAAGAAAGAGTTGGAAGCTCTGAAACTGCAGTTGCGGCATTTGTCGGAGCTATTAGAGTTGTAGCTAAAGGTACATCATTGAATGTAGTAAAAGACCATGCAGGACAGTTTACTGCGTCTCCAATAGGATTATAAGGTGTAATTTGCCAGTAATAGACAGTACCGGCAGCAAGACCTGAATAGTCATAAGATAATGCATCTTCAACATCAATACCGTTAACAAAGTTAGTTGGAGGGTTGTCAGTACCGATTGATACTTTATAACCGGTTGCTCCTTGAGTACTATTCCACTCTAGTGTTCCTGTCATAGGGACATCTGTTTCTTGATCAATAGGAGCTACAAGAGTAGTTGGTGGTGGAGGAACGGAGTTATCATAAACGGTGATATCGTCTAAACAGATATCTCCATAGAAATTGTCGATTGTTTCTAAGGCTCTAAAATCTAACTTAACAATTTGATTTGTATAATCAGCAAGAGAGATTTCATAGGTCGTCCATTCGGTTGCTCCATCATTATCAGTTAATACTACTAAATCAGTAGTTGTATTACCTTCAACAATTACATCAACATGAAGTTCCGAAGTGTTATTGCTTGAACCGTTACCAATCCAATACTTGAAATTGAGTACGGGATTTGATACATTAGTAAAGTCAAAATCAGGTGAATAAAGATGAGCAGGAGACACATCTGGAGTTGAGTCATCTACTCCAATATAATTACCACCGTCTCCGGTTGCTTCTGATGTTGCACCATAGCCACCAAAGTTGTTATCACCAACAATCCAACTATCCTCTTCAGGATTAATTGTCCATTCAATTGGGACAGTATCCTGGGTAAATGTTTGTACATAAGGATAGTTGGTTATACTTGAACCTAATCCTGAACCACTAAGAGAAATAGTTGTTGTTTGTCTGGTAGCATCATCTGTGATGGTGATTTCTCCTTCAATATCTCCCGATTGAGTCGGAGCAAAAGCAATATTAAACGATGAATCTTCAGATGAGCCTAATGAGAGGGGATAAGTATTCTCATCAACCAAACTGAAGTTAGTAGTGTCATTAAGGACAGCTGAAGCAATATTCAGAGTTCCTAAACCTACGTTTTGAATTGTTATAGTTATAGCATCTGTTGATGAGTCTACAAAACAATAGCCAAAATCTATTTCATTGGTGCTAACACTTAGGTGAGCTGGTTCGGTAATTTCAGCAAACTCTAATCTGGTGTTAGGAATTGAACTTAAAATGTTTGATGCCGTAGGTGGCGATATTGGATCTGGATTAGTAGAGTCATTGTAATAAACAATACTTCTGGAGTTAGTAGTTGCCTCGGCAAAGAACTCTTCATTATCTGAACCAAAGCTTGCTTGATTCTCTTCAACAGCAATGATTAAATTATCTACATTATTATACATGAAAGGGAATGTTAGGTCAAAAACAATCCAGCCATCGGGTCCAATTGGAGGAAGATGTCCCGAATAAACCACTTGGAAGTCCTCAATAGGGGTCCAATCACTCGTGCTAGTGAACTCATTTTCAGATGTATGAGCCATGTAAATTATCCACTCATCACAGTTGGGTAGATTATTATATAAATTATATTGATATGAAACTCTTTCTATTCTGCTTCCTGCAACATCAATTTCACTTTGCAGATAAATAGACTGACTATATGAGTAGCCGAAATAAGGCTCTATTGGAACATGTTGCCCGACAAGAGTTCCATCCCCAATCTGAATAGTACCTTCACTTATCGTAGTATAAAAATTGCCGGTAGCATCAATTGTAATTGTACTCTGAGTATTTTTGCTTACAATTTTCCAGTAATAAGTTGTTGTACCATCAAGATTAATATCGGGTGTATAGCTACCGCTTGTCCCAGCTGTTGCATTAGTTACTACTTGATTTACAGGTGGGTCTACGGTGTCTAAATAGAAATCATAAGTTTCGGTGTTAGCTCCAAAATCCCATGTTAATGTTGGTAGCAACTCAACATCAAGAGATGCTGTTTCAGGAGAGAAATTCTGGATACTTTCCGGAGCGCTTGGGTCGTAAAACAATCCTGTTTGATCCGAACTAACATTTAATGTAAATGGATGATCTTCAGTACTTGCTTCATATTCATCTACGCAAATATAGATTGTTTCTCCGGCTTCGAGATTCATTATGACTCGAGAATCATCTTCTCCTGCCGGACCGTCATCATTGGAAGCTAACAGAGTTAAATTTGAATCATAAATAAATAGATAGCCATCCCAGCCACTATAAACTGGATGAATATCAAGATTTGTCAGGTCTATGGAAGTTGTGAGTGTCCACCACTCATCTCTTCCTCTTGCAGTGTTCTCGTCTGTATTGTCAGATAAATTTCCAGTGTCAGAATATGGAAACTCCGTTATTTGGGGGGCTCCGGTACTTGTATTAGTACCATCAGCTAATAAACTAAAAATGAATAAAGTTGCTAATAATATGGCTAGCAATTTCTTACTCATAAGATCCTCCTAAGAAATCAGAAATGGTTGCGATTGAATGCATAATTTCAAAAAATTTGAATCTCCCTATGCATAGTTTATACTCTTACAATTCTAACTAACCAATTCAAGGATGCTGTTCTTAAACAAATGTGTCAATCAATTTCTAGCATATCTATAAAATGTTTATTATTCATATTACTATTATTAGTAAATGCATAAAAAGCCAGCAAATGTAGTCATTTTTATCTTTACATTTTGTCCCGGTTTCTTGACTTTTGCTGTAAACATTTTAAAGGAATATTTTATGCAGTATTTTCCCGATATTGACAATATTAAATACGAAGGTAAAACTTCAAAGAATCCTTTAGCATTCAAACATTACAATGCTGATGAAATCATATTAGGCAAAACAATGAGGGAGCATTTGAAGTTTGCTATGTCTTATTGGCATACAATTACAGGAACAGGGACTGACCCTTTTGGAGAGGGAACAGCTCTTCGTCCGTGGGATGAAACTGATAATGATATAGAAAGAGCAAAGGTTAGAGTTAAAGTTGCCTTTGAATTTATGCAGAAGTTAGGACTAGAGTATTTTTGCTTTCACGATAGAGACATTGCTCCGGAAGGTAAGAATTTAGCAGAAACAAATGCTATTCTGGATGAGATTATTCCCGTTATTGAAGAAGAGATGAAAAGAACGGGAATAAAACTGTTATGGGGCACAACCAATGCTTTTGGACATCCGAGATTTATGCATGGTGCAGGGACAAACTGTGAGGCGGATGTCTTTGCTTATGCTGCCGCTCAAGTCAAGAAAGCGATGGAGATAACTCATAGACTTAATGGTGCCGGCTATGTTTTTTGGGGTGGAAGAGAAGGTTATGAAACTCTTTTGAATACTGATATGGGACTTGAATTGGATAATCTTGCCAAATTCTTGCATTTAGCTGTGAATTATGCTGAAGAGATCGGTTTTAAGGGACAGTTCTATATAGAACCTAAACCTAAAGAACCAACTAAACATCAGTATGATTTCGATGCTGCAACCGTCTTGGGCTTTTTAAGAAAGTATAATCTTCAAGATAAATTCAAGCTTAACATTGAGGCTAATCATGCAACTCTTGCCGGTCATAGCTTCCAGCATGAACTGGCTTTCTGTCGTATCAATGGTGCTCTTGGTAGCATAGACGCTAACCGAGGTGATATGCTTCTGGGATGGGATACCGACCAATTCCCGACAGATATCTACGATGCGACTTTAGCAATGTATGAAGTTTTGTTGGCAGGTGGTTTTACTACCGGAGGACTCAACTTTGATGCTAAAGTAAGACGTGGTTCTTTTGAGCCTATTGACTTATTCTATGCTTATATTGTCGGCATGGATACTTTTGCCAAAGGACTTAGAGTTGCTGCTAAGTTGATTGAAGATAATGTCTTTGAAAGTTTTAAGGCTAAACGCTATGCTTCTTACGAGAATGGTATAGGTGCTAAAATCAAATCAGGTAACACATCATTTAAGGAATTAGAAGAACATGCTCTTAAGTATGGAGTGAGGAGAATTGAATCAGGTCGACAGGAGATGCTGGAAAGCATATTAAATCAATATATCTATGATATTTAAGGGACAAAAATGTATTTAGGGATTGATATTGGCACTTCATCTGTTAAAGCTCTTTTAATGAAAGCGGACGGAACTATTATTGATACTTGTACGGAGGGTTATGAGCTTAGTTTCCCGAAACCAAATTGGGCTGAACAGAATCCGGATGATTGGTGGAAAGCTACAAAATCAGTGATTAAAGATTTAGTTCGCAAGCATGATTTGAGTAATCTTAAGGGTATTAGTTTTAGTGGACAAATGCATGGATTGGTTGCTCTTGATTCTGATGATAGGGTTATACGTCCCGCTATTTTATGGTGTGATCAACGAACTGTCATTGAATGCAACTATTTAAATCTAGGTATTGGAAAAGAATATATATCCGATTATACAGGGAACATTGCCTTAACCGGATTTACTGCTCCCAAAATTCTATGGCTGAGAGATAACGAACCCGATAACTTTAAACGTATCAGTAAAATAATGCTTCCTAAAGATTATATTGCTTTCAAGCTTTCCGGAGTGTTTGCTACAGATTATTCCGATGCTTCCGGGACATTGCTTCTGGATGTAAAGAATAAAACATGGTCGGACGAGATGCTAAAGCTGGTTGGTGTTACAAAGAATCAGCTTCCGGAATTGTTTGAATCCTTTGAGGTAATAGGTACGGTCAAAGTAGATATTGCAGATGAACTAAGCATTCCTGCTAATACAAATATTATCATTGGTGGGGGAGACCAGGCTGTTGGAGCTATAGGAACCGGAGCTGTTAGAGAGGGCGTTGTTTCTGTTGCACTAGGAACTTCCGGAGTTGTTTTTGCACCAACGGATAACTGTATAATTGATAAAGGCAACAGACTTCATTCTTTTGCACATGCGAATGGGATGTTTCACCAGATGGGAGTCATGCTTTCAGCTGCAGGAGCTCTCAAATGGTGGGTTGAGGATGTCTTGAAGTGTAATGATTATGAGAGAATTAATCAGGACATTGAAGTATCTCAAGACTCAGAGGAACTTTTATTTTTACCTTATCTGATAGGAGAACGTACTCCCCATAACGACCCTACAGCTAAGGGTGCATTTATTGGAATAGGTATAAACAATGATTCTGCCGATATGAGTAAAGCCGTAATGGAAGGAGTAGCGTTTGCTCTTAGGGATTCTCTTGAGATTCTTAAAAGTATGAAGATTGCGATTGATAAGATTAGAATAAGTGGCGGTGGTTCCAAAAGTAGGGTGTGGAATCAATTGATTGCTAATATTTTCAATCTTAAGATAGCAACTATAGAAGTATCCGAGGGTCCTGCTTTTGGTGCTGCTATTCTTGCTTCTGTAGGCTGTGGAGAATATCCTGATGTTACATCTGCATGCGATTCTATTGTTAAAGATAAAGAAGTCTATTTACCTATTCAAGATAAAGCAGCCTTCTATAGGAACAAGTACTTAGTATTCAGAAAGCTATATCCTTTAATGAAATCCCTTAAGAATAAATAGGCTATTCCCCTGACATACTTTAAGCTAATTACCAAAGCTCTGTTTTCCCACTGTGCTCGCACTGCTCAAGCACTGCTAACCCAGTGTTTCAGTGGGTGGATACTGAGATCACAGTGCCTGCACAGTGCGAACATCGTGCGTTGTTGAATAGCGAAATAGAAGAGATAAAAATAGCGTAAGTTGTTGAAAATCGCACTGTATACGTTAACTATTATATTAGGGTGTATGGCAAATTGAGTAAGATTATTAATTATGCTCTTACTATTATAAAAGACATAATCCTAAAGTTCGGATGGTGATGGAATCAAATCCGTATAAATTGAACTTGTTTTTACGTGGTTTTATGTTTGTCGTTTTAGGAAATAGTCAATAAGAGCAAGTTGAGAAAATACCAATTATTAAAAGAAACTCTAATCCATTGTTTTTAAAGCAGATTGATTAATTTCAATTGACGGTAATTATATAGTCTATAATTTGGGAAACTGAATAATTATCACAATGAAGAGGAACAATGATTAAAGCTAAAGTTTATATTACCCTGAAACCAAGCGTTCTTGACCCTCAGGGCAAAGTTGTAATGAATACATTACACAGTCTGGGACACAAAGGTGTGAACGAAGTTCGTGTGAGTAAATTCATAGAAATCAAATTTGAGAATGACAACGAGAACGAAGTAAAAGCTGAATTGGAAAAGATTTGTGACAAAGTTCTGGCAAATCCTAATACCGAAACATATTATTACGAACTTGAAACAGGTAAGTAAACAATGAGAATCAATGTTATAATGTTTCCCGGCTCCAATTGCGACGGTGATGCTTTTCATATCAGCAAGATTAGGGGCCATCAGGTAGAGTATGTTTGGCATAAGGATACTCAGCTAAAAAATCCGGATATGGTATTTCTCCCCGGTGGATTCTCTTATGGTGATTATCTCCGTTGCGGAGCGATAGCCAAGCATTCACCTATCATTCAAGAAGTGATAAAGTTTGCTAACAACGGTGGGCTTGTAATTGGTGTTTGTAACGGTTTTCAGATACTTACCGAAACAGGGCTGCTTCCCGGAGCTTTAATGCAGAACAGAGACCTTGAATTCATCTGTAAGCACCAAACTATTAGAGTGGAAACTCTTGACTCTCCATTCACAAATGCCTGCACAAAAGAGCAGGTTCTTGATATTCCGATAGCTCATAAAGAGGGAAACTACTTTATTGATGAAACCGGATTAAAAAGTCTTCAAGATAATAACCAAATTCTGTTCCGTTATTGTGACGAATCAGGCAATGTTAATGAAGAATCCAATCCTAATGGTGCTATTGATAATATAGCAGGGATATGTAATATAAATCGTAACGTTCTTGGAATGATGCCTCACCCTGAAAGAGCGGCTGAAGATGTCGTACCTAGTCGTGACGGAAAAATTATCTTTGAATCTATAGAGAAATTCTTGGGACTTTAGGTATTTGCTTTGTTTTCCTCGCTGAGAAAGATAGGAGAATCGAGTAGATTTAACTTGCTATTCCCACCTGTCTGTCAGCATTGCGGAGAACGAATCGATACTGCCGGAGAATATCTCTGTGCGAAGTGTCTTGATAAACTGTATTTCTTAGAGCCTAATCTTTGTCCATATTGTGGGAAGAAACTGATTCGAGGTGAATGCTTCGAATGTGGTAAACCGGAAGTGCCTTGGACTGAGGCACAGGCAATATATGCCTATAGAGACTGTCTGAGAAGTATGATTCACAGTCTGAAATACGATAGCAAGAGAAGAATTGCTGATTTCTTGGCTTTAAGAGCTTCCGAATGGTTAAATAGAAATAAGATTTTTACGGATGCAAACTTGATTTTACCGATACCATTGCATAGAGTGAGACTGAAAGAAAGAGGCTTTAATCAAGCAGCCTTAATTGCGAAACGATTGGCTCGATTGCAGAACTGGATGTACGACGGTTCGGTTTTGAAAAGAGATAGAGCAACCGTAAAACAATCAAAAGTCGAGCATTCGGATAGAGCTGATAATGTCAAAGGTGCTTTCAGTGTAAGAAAGCCCGAGATTATAAAAGATAAGAATATTGTGATTCTGGATGATATTTATACTTCGGGATCAACAATGAAAGAGGTTTGCAATATCGTTAATCATTGTAACCCTAAAAGAGTATATGTATTAACAGTAGGAAAGGTATGCTAAACGAAGAAAGCTACATTGTAGAAGTACCAAGAGAAAGAGCTCTGATGCTGATTGATAAAGCCGCACGTTTCTTTGTGGAAAGAAAACTGACTCCGGCAGCAATTATGACAATTGAGTCTTTGAAACCTCTACATGGGATTACCAGCTCTGCTATGTATGTTGCCCTTCCTGTTATGGAGCTTATTTTCGATTCAAAGAGTTATCAGGAGTTTGCAGTTATTATCGAGAACAGAGAGTATGTGAGCTTACTTGTGAAACGAATTGAAGAGCTTGATGATGAAATGTATTGGGAAGAGCGTGAGAAAAAGCGTGCTATCAGATTGAAACGACGTAAGAAGTTTAAAAGCTATATGACTAAATTGTTTAATAATCGAAAGGACTCTAAATGACTCAATCGGAAATAGGCTCATTAACTGCAAAGGGTGGATTTATCAATGAGAGAGATGTTTGCCTGAAGTTTTCTAACTTTAAGAATGATTCGGTATCTCAAGACTGGCTTTCTGTTATGGGTTATGATTACAAAAAGATAGAGCATATTGATGCAATACATATACCAACACGTATTAATATGAATAAAGCTCTTCAACTTGGAGTTACTGAAGAATTATTTGAACAAACGATAAAATATAAAAAAGCAGATGTACAGATAAGAGTGAAGATATTTATTGATAACATACTCTATACAGAAAATATATCTTTAAAAAAAGCCAATAGTGATGCCGGATACAACCAAGTTGATAAGAGACCGGTTAGTAATTACAAGAAAATGTGGGGCTTCAATAATAATATAGAGAAAACTCTGAAGTTGTTTACCGGTGAGTTGAGTCCTTCAGATATTTATACTTCTACTCAGATTGACAAATTAAAAGATAAAAGAAGATTGTTCTTAACAGAACTACCTGAAAAAGATGTATGTGAGTTAATTGCATTCATAGATAATAACAAAATATTGATAATAAATGATATACTCAAAGGGCGAGGAGCTCTAAGT
The DNA here is from genome assembly GCA_963667035.1 of Cloacimonadales bacterium (SeqCode). Lineage (GTDB taxonomy): Bacteria > Cloacimonadota > Cloacimonadia > Cloacimonadales > JAFGVF01 > Zophobacter. Next base: position 2,591,284 of record OY762964.1, on the reverse strand, counting down.
GTGGAATGGTTTTTAGTGACCAAAAAAGAGTCGGAGCATTCCGTTGAATGGATATTGAAAGATATAAATAATGTTTGCAATCATTATGCACAAGGTAATACAGAGGTTAGCCCTCGTGGTAGTCTAAGAATTGGCAGAGTTACAATGCAGAGAAAGGGTGGAACTCCTGATCCAAGAAGTTTGCAATTTAAAATAAATCCACTAGAGTTGTTTGATGAATGATTTTTTTTATAATGCAAAATATATAGACCTATTTGCAGGAATAGGTGGTTTTCATCAGGCTTTAAGCTCTTGGGGAGCTGAATGTGTTTTCGCTTCTGAATGGGATAAACACGCAGCTAAATTATATGAGAAAAATTATGGGATTAAACCGGAAGGAGACATAACTCTTATCAAAGAAGAGGATATACCTAAACACGATATCCTTTGTGCTGGGTTTCCATGTCAAGCCTTCTCTATTTCAGGTAAGCAGTTAGGATTTGAGGATGTTAGAGGTACACTCTTTTTCGATATTATTAGAATTGCCCAATACCATAAACCAAAGTTAATGCTACTTGAGAATGTTAAAAACTTTATACGTCATAACGGTGGTGATACTCTTAATGTAGTACTGAAACTATTAGATTCTGTTGGTTATAGAGTTTATTATAAAGTCCTGAATGCCGGGAATTATGGACTTCCTCAGAATAGAGAAAGAATATATTTCGTTTGCTTTAGAAAAGACCTTAGAGTTACATATTTTGAGTTTCCCAAAATTTCACATAAACCAACTTGCCTTTTGGACATTATTGAGAGTACGAATTCAGATGTAAAAGTTGTAGAAAGGGAAGATATTGTATTTACTAAAGATTACAAACCAGACACTGATTTGTTTGGAAATTTAGTCTTGCCAAATAAACCTATACAAATTGGTTATGTTAACAAAGGTGGGCAAGGAGAAAGAATTTATAGTCCTTTTGGTCATGCAATTACTCTCTCTGCTTATGGTGGGGGAGTTGGTTCTAAGACGGGACTTTATCTTATCAATGGGAAAGTAAGAAAACTAAGTACCAGAGAATGTGCAAGAGTCCAAGGATATCCTGAAGATTTTATTATTGATGAATCATCCTCTCAAGCTTATAAACAGTTTGGTAATAGTGTTGCAGTAAATGTTTTAAAAGCAATAATACAGAAGATAGTATTACTAGATAGCATTGAGAAAGATGTTTCAGACCTAGATAATGATGTAGATTATGATTATGCCAGTAATTTGGCAATTCTAAATCCAAAGATAATTATTAATGATGAAATAAAAAAACAATAGCGGAGGAGTGTATGCAATATCCCAAAGAGAAACTTACCAGGATTATTGCTACGGACTGTGGTAGTACCACAACCAAAGCGATCCTCATTGAGTACATTGACGGTGAATATCGTCAAACCGTTCGAGGTGAGTCACCCACAACAGTGGAAGCACCTCTTAACGATGTTACCAGAGGTGTCCTGAATGCTGTGCAAGAGCTTGAAGAACTTGCACGATTAAAATATGATAATAATAACATCAGATTCATCGAAGATGGAAGTCTTATAATTCCACGTAATGGTGATTTAGGTGCAGATGCTTATGTGTCTACATCCTCTGCCGGTGGTGGACTTCAGATGATGGTGACAGGTGTTGTCGCAAAAATGACCGGAGAAAGTGCTGAACGTGCAGCTCTAGGTGCCGGTGCTATCGTTATGGATCTTATTGCTTCTAACGATAAGAGAATGAATCACCAAAAAATTGAACGTATCAGACAGCTTCGTCCGGATATGATTCTTATGGCTGGTGGTGTTGACGGTGGAACAACCAAGCATGTTGTAGAAATGGCCGAGTTGGTTGCTGCTGCTGACCCTCGCCCACGTTTGGGTTCGTCTTATAAGCTCCCTGTTATCTTTGCAGGTAATAATAAGGCAGTAGATGAGATTAAAGAAACTCTTGATCAGAAAGTAGACCTTATTATCAGCGATAACTTACGTCCTACTCTTGAACATGAGAATCTCGGACCTGCTCGTGACAAGATTCATGATCTTTTCCTTGAACACGTTATGCAACAGGCTCCTGGTTACAGTAAACTGATGTCTTGGGCTATTGGTCCCGACCACCAGACTGTGCCAATTATGCCTACTCCTGCTGCTGTTGGTAATATTATGCAGACTATCGCCAAGATGAACCAGATTGAGGTTCTTGGTGTTGATATTGGTGGTGCTACTACTGATGTTTTCTCAGTGTTTACTGATGAATATATCTTTAACCGTACAGTTAGTGCTAACCTTGGTATGAGTTATTCAATATCCAATGTTCTTGCATCAGCAGGACTAGATAATATCTTACGTTGGGTTCCTTTTGACATTGATAAGAAAGAACTCCGTAACATGATCAAGAATAAGATGATACGTCCTACAACTATCCCGGCTAAAGCAACTGAACTAGTTCTTGAACAGGCTATTGCTAAAGAAGCTTTACGTCTTGCTCTGATTCAGCATAAAGAGTTTGCAGTCTCCCTTAAAGGTGCTCAACAGCAACGTGATATATCACAAGCTTTTAGTCAGAGTGAAACCGGTGCTACAATCGTAAACATGTCTACACTCGATTTGCTTGTTGGTTCAGGTGGTGTGTTATCACATGCTCCTCGTAGAAACCAGACTGTTATGATGATGATTGATGCATTCTTGCCTGAATGTATTACACGTCTTGCTGTGGATTCAATCTTTATGATGCCTCACCTTGGTGTGATTGCTTCTATTAATGAAGAAGCCGCTACTGAAGTATTTGATAAAGACTGTATGGTTTACCTTGGAACTTGCGTTGCTCCTGTTGGTAAGATTAAAGAAGATGCAATTGCTCTAGAAGCAACCATTACTCTACCTGACGGTTCAACCTTCGATGAGAAGATTCCATTCGGAGAAGTCAGGCTTATTCCTTGTGGTGTTGGTGAAACTGCTAAAGCTGTTCTTAAACCCGGTCGTGGTCTTGATGTCGGTGCCGGTAAGAATCAGCACCTTGAAACAGAACTCCATGGTGGTGTTGTCGGTATCGTTCTTGATACTCGTGGCAGAAGACCGTTTGTTTTACCTGTAGAAGCTCAAAACCGTGTGCCTAGACTCCTCAAATGGATGAAGGAATTCCAGGCATATCCGGAAACAATGTTGAATTAGGAGGTAAAGAATGGCACAAGCATATTCAGCAGGATTGACTGTAACTGACAGTATTGTACTAAGAAAAGAAAGAATACTTCCTATCAAGGGTAAAGTCCTTGTTAAGGTTGGCGATAAAGTTAAAGCTGAAGATCTCGTAGCTGAGACACTCTTACCGGGTAACGTCATTCCGGTTAAACTTGCCAACAAAATGGGTTGTACAGCCGAACAGCTTCAGACTTATCTTAAAGTTAATCCGGGAGATGAGATTAAAAAAAACCAGATTTTAGCCGAAAATAAAGGTTTCTTAGGTCTTGGATTCTGGAAAACAAGTTATGAATCACCTACAGACGGTGAAGTTGAAAGTATTTCTAAACATACAGGGCAGATGCTTCTCAGAGAGCCTAGAATTCCTATACAGGTTCTTGCTTTCATCGATGGCGTTGTAACGGAAGTTATCCCTGAAGAGGGTGTTGTTATCGAAAACAAATCCGCTTATATCCAAGGTATCTTTGGTATCGGTGGTGAAACTTTCGGTGAGATTAAAATTCTTGTTAGCAAACCTGATCAAACTCTTGAAGCAAATATGATAACAGAAGCTTGCAAAGGTAAGATAGTAGTGGGCGGTGACCTTGTTACTCTTGATGCTATCAAGAAAGCAAATGACCTTGGCGTTTCCGCAATCATTACCGGTGGTATAGAAGATCAGGATATCAAAGAACTTCTTGGTTATGATATCGGTGTTGCTATCACAGGTCACGAAGAGATAAATACTACAATTATAGTTACTGAAGGTTTTGGCCCTATTAATATGGCTCACAAGACCTTTGATTTACTTAAGAGCTTTGAAGGTAAGCAATCTTCATGTCATGGTAAAACACAGATTCGTGCCGGTGTTATGAGACCTGAAGTTATTATTCCTCTTGAATTCCAGGAAGATGAACTACAGGTTAAAGAAGCTAGAATGCCTTCCCTTGAAGTCGGTTCTACTATCCGTGTTATCAGACAGCCTAATTTTGGTAGCATTGGTAAGATTACAGGATTACCTGAGAAACTTACTCAAGTACAATCAGAAACATGGGTTCGTGTTCTTGAAGCACAACTTGAAAACGGTGAGAAAATTGTTATACCTCGTGCTAATGTTGAGGTTATCGACGAGTAGTACGGTATTAAGTATATATATTGAAGCCCTGCAGTGTGCAGGGCTTTTTATGTGATCATAGATAGACTTCTCTTCTAAAACTCAATATACAGCGATTATATGCCTCATATATTGCATGATTTGTCGGTAAACTTGAGCTAAAAACTTTAACTCATGAGTTAAGCATATTTGATATTATTAAGAAATTAGTCACTGTATAAACATAGTATGAATAGATTTACTTTTCTTAACAACAATCTCGTCTTCTTTCATAGATATTATTTTCCAACCACTTACGATCTCATTCAATGTGTAAAAATCAGTACTACCGTCGTTGGAGATTATTGCTGTTGAACCCATAATTCCTTTCAATATGAAGGGTGGTTTCTCATTGTTATCTAGATTATTCTCGGATTTTTTTGTAATCGGAGCAATAATCTTCTTATCCTTATCTAAGAATGGATCAGGATAGTTACCTGTGAACTTTAATCTATCTCTTTTCGTCTCTTCAACTTCTTCAACCGGCTTTATTGTTTGAATTGTAAGTTCCTTCTCATTGATTTTATGTTTTCTAAGTTGTTTAAAAAAATTCATGTATACTACAATAATAACTATAGACAAGAAAATTAGGATTACCTTTTTTTTATCCATTATCACCTCAATAGATTTTTGTAAAGAGATCGAACATCGGAAGGTAAAGCAATATTAGTATTGATCCAATAACAATACCTAAAACTGTTATGATTACCGGTTCAATAAGAGTTGTTAAGGTATCAACCAATGATTCGAGTTCATCATTATATAGCTCTGCTAAATGTAGCAAAACCTCATCAGTTTTAGCCGTTTCTTCCCCAACGCTGGTCATTTGATAAATGATTTCAGGGAAAATCCCTGCAACTTTCAAGGAATAGGCAAGCCCCTTACCTTTAATAACCTTTTTTCTCACTTTTGAAAGTTTAGCTTTAATTTCTGGATTAGATATTGATGCTTGAGTGATTGATAAAGCATCTGAAATATTCACTCCACTTTGCAGTAAGTTACCAAGAGTATAACAAAACTGGGCCATATTATTCTTTTCAAGAATTGTACCTATGAAAGGAAGTTTACTAACTAAATTGCCGATAATATTGTTCATAAGTGCTTTCTTAGTTTTAAACAACATTATTAGTAATAATATTAGGATTACTAATAATGCTACTGTGTAGCCAATATATTGACTGATTTGAAGCAGAAGTTTGGTCACATATGGTAACTCTGCATTAAACTCAGCAAAGATGTCAGCAAATGCCGGTACAATAAAGGTGATAACAAAAATGATTGCTGCAATTGAGACCAGAACAATGATACTTGGATAGAGAAGTGCTAAAAAAACCTTGCTCCTTACTTGGTGAATTTTTTCTAAATAATCTGATTGTTTTTGAAGAACTTTCCACAAAGTACCTGTATTCTCCCCAACTTCAATCATCTTAACATAATGCAGAGAAAATATGTCCGGATATTTTGACAAACATTCGGAGAAACTTTTACCGAGCTCAAGATTTCTGATTAGGGAGTTAAGTACACGAGCCAGTTTAATCCCGGATTGCTTGGATAATGTTTTTAACGAAAGTAAAAGGGGAACTCGTGACTTCAGCATTACTGATAACAATCGGGTAAATTCAACCAATTCTTTAAAGCTTACTTTAGGTTTAACGATCAATGTTAATCTATCTGGCAGTTTCATGCCTTTCCCCTTTCTTTACTCTGCTTCTAATAGCGATCTCAAACTCTTTATCGTTTTTTACTAGTGTCAAGTCAATCATGATAAAAGGATTTTTCCATCTATCAAAGACCAATCTAATTCTCGAGGACTTCACTCTAAAATCATCATGCCCCAACCTTCCATTACGCCTAATAACATCACTAAAGTTATATTCAGTTGTTCTCAATTCATCGGTTATTACCAATAGAGAATCTGAGATAATGTCAATAGAATCAGACTTCTTCAGATCAAAGAAGATCTGATTGTGAATAGTGGAAAGTCTTTGGGTTTGTTGATGCTCCTGTTCAGAGACTACTCTTTGTTTTTCAATGAAAAGCAAGTACGATATAACAAAACTCACTATCAAAAGGGTTATTGTAGCAACAATGATTACTTCAATTAAGGTAAAACCGGATTCTGATTTCGTACAACGCATCTTAACTCAACTATTGATTTGGTTTTGTTTTGGGGGACTATCTTCACCATAAAGAGATTCTGTTTAGAGTCTATCTCTTTTTTTACAATGAAATCATTCTGTATAAACAGAGAATCCGTAAAAGTCTCACTGAATAATGACTGTTCCATCTCATTCATTGCAATAGAAAGTGCACTTGTTTTCTTTAAACCGGTTTTCTTTAGGTTAAACTTCAAATATATTCGAAGTGTAAAACCTACTACTAAAGTGAGTAAGATTAGTGCAACCATTGTCTCATATAGAGTAGAGCCTGTATCGTTTAGTTTATGTTGTCGATGTTTCATCTTACAATCTCATTTGCTTTATCAAAGACTAGCGGAATAATAAAAGGTTCCATTCTGTTGGTGAGATTATAATTCCCCTCTTTCAACCAATTTAGATAAGTTGTTGTTTTCTTCTTAAAAAAGGGATCCTTTACAATACAGTTACCATTTACTGTTCCTAGAATGTTAGATTTGCCTTCGAAATAGACAAATCCATCGATAACGGAATCTTCAGCAACGAGAAGCTTCCCAACCTTCTTCTCGCTTTCAAGATAAAGTATTGTTCCTGCGAAACTTGATTTATCCTCCATTGAAACAAGAAACTCACACTCGTCAATGGGATCACCGAAGATAACAGATGGATATTTGATTCTGGCACTATCAGCTATGACTACTTCACCATTGGAAAATATCTGGGCTGAAATGCTAGTATTTCCTTTTATTGAAACATATCGTCTACCGAATAGAATCAGATTTTTACCTTTTACATCACCTTCTATCATCAAACTATCAGCTATAAGGATAGTGAATGGTGGTAACTCAACATCTTCGCAAACTCGAATATTTCTTTGGGATAATATAACTTCATTATTCAGAAGGTCTGAGTTGCTAAAATTAGATATCAACAAACTATCTTGAGCTACATACTGTTCACCAACCCTTGTTTGTGGATATGTCAAATTACTACCTAAAGTACATGAGTGATTTAAAGCATTCAGGAAAGAGAGAAGATGATCTGTTTCTGTGGGTAGCTTATTAAAAGTTTCTGAAAGTACTGTATCAGTTACTGCACCGATAAAAGCTTGATTTCCATAAGAAGAAAATAGCAATCCTCGTTTCCCGGTCTTAATCGAATCCGTTATTACTGTCTCACCGGTAACATTTAGTGGTGCATCTTGGTTTAGAGCTACAAAGCTATAGTTGTACTCATCTGGTACTCTTTGACCAAAAAGATACTCATCTGAATGCTTTTGTCCGGACTGTTGTGACTTTATTCCAATCCGCCAAAAAGATCCCCATAGGTCCACATCATACTGAGAACTACCACCATTTTGATATGTGTAACTTGAGGATGTACTCTCAGAAAAGTCTTGTACATCCAACTTATCTAATAACTGGTTTAGAGTTGATTCTGTATTTAGTGACGCCTGATATCTATTCTCTATCCTTTTAGCATTCTTGTAGTATATCATTTCCCGAGTGATTGCTATTAGGAAGAGAATACTGATCAGAATAATTAGAATCAAGACCTGAACAATCGAAAATCCGGAAGAGTTTCGAAGTGGTTTAATCAGCAACAATTTCTGTTATTTTTCCATCTTGTGTTGCTTGCCATACATTCATAATTCCATCCTTATCATAATCGACGATTGAGGTTGCTGTTGCAGTAAAACCTTTCAGGTCAGCTTTCTCAATTTTGATTACATATCTGGCTTTCCCGTCTTCGGAAATCAGTTTCTCTTGCTCAAATTCCAGTTCTGTTAAGGTCTTGGCATAAAAATCATGCTCAGAGTAATATGATTCCTGTAAGTATATTACCTGATTAAGCATCATCTTTGCTTCTGTCTTCTTAGCTTTTCTCGTAACATTGAAGTATCGTGGAATTGCTATTGTTGCCAAAATCCCGATTACTACAATCACAATCATTAATTCTATAAGAGAAAAGCCTTTCTCATTGCTTTTCATGTTTCCTCCGTGTGTAAAATGATTTTTTCTTTTCAATTAATAAAATTACTCAAAGTTGTCATCGAATAACTTCGTTCTTTTGCTGAATAAGCAATGGTTTTTAAACTATATTCTTTATTACATCACTAAGAAAAGTGTCTGCGATTATACTTACTATTCCCTTGTTGGCCGTTAGTATCCGTAATTACTCTAGTCTCCTTCTAAAGAAGTTCAATCCCAAGAAGGGAGGGGCAGTTAAGGCTAATAACTAGTCGCACCTTACTGCCCCAAATTTCATTAACGATTTATACTTATATATAAGAATGTAAACACTGTACTATCCACCAAAATGTGTGCAGAATAATCCGTTATTCCAAAATTAATTCATTAGGAACACTATATTTTGTTTTGAGTTCTTTAAACTTCTCAAAATCTAACGGTCCTAAAATTTTTTCTTCAGCTTTTATGATTAACCAATAATAAATGGTATCTCGTCCTAATGGATATATACCTCTATCACTATTCACTGCATTAGGATATTTTTCCGGCTTTTGCTTAACTATGATGAACTGCTTATCATAGTCATAAGAAAGAATTGTCGGAGGAATATCAACCTTTCCAAAAATATCTTTTCTTTCCTCGTCATAAGTAATATTATTGCCCAGCTTCTTAGTGCCTGTATAAAAAAATAGTGAAAAAAATAGAATTAAAAACAATAGCAACAAAATGCGACCAATCCAAATCAATATTTTCTTCATTTTACCCACCAGTATCTAGGTTTTAATTTTTTATCTCCATACATATGGATTTTATATGCTGTACCTTTACCGGCAATCTTTTCCGCAATTTTGGTTTCAATATTTCTGCCCCAAGTTTTTAGTGTTTTACCTGAATGCATATCAAAATCATATACATCACCTGACACTGCTTTAACAGAATGATTTGGATGACGGATTAATCTGACATTTCCATAGACCAGTCCATCATTCCAAGATTTGCTCCCAAAGATAAAATTGACTACTTTTTTTTGTCCAACAAACTCCTCACCTAAAGAATAAAGATTAGATAAATCTATTTTATCTAATGCAACAAATAGAGGCTGACCGTCTCCATTACGATACCAGTCATTTGCTTCTTCCAATGTTAAGTAACCATCCCAATCAGGTCGATCTGGTAATCCCAGAAAGCTCGTTGTAAATTTATCTATTGCATCTTGATTTTCCAAACCACCATACCCCAGATTAAATTCAATCGCCTCATCGTAGGACATTCCTTGATCAAAATTATCTACATCCATAAAAATTGGATCGCCCTGCAATCCAAAATCATCAGTTCCCAACAATGTGCCATATGGGTCATAAATAGCACTTCTACCGTCCGGGTCAATCAAGTTTATTGGATTATTTCCACAAAACAAATAAGGACTTGCATATTGCTCTTCAGGGTCAACCGACATAAATCGCATTAAATCAGAATCATAGAAGCGAGCTTGAAAATTATGTAATTCGATTTCGTCATCAAATTCCTGCCCTGTATATTGGTAGGAGATATCTTCTGAGACAACTGAATCCATTAGATTTCCAAACGCATCGTAATTATAGGATGTGACATTTACTCCCTGAGAGTTGAACACTTCTCTGGTTGAACCAAGGTGATCTTTTACAATGTAGAATTCTTCATCACTAATTTTAGATATCAACCCTGTGGACGAATAGACATAAGAAGTAGTATTGCCTACTTCATCAACTTCCATCAAAGTACGATCGGATAATCCTCTAATATATGCTGTTCTGTAAATCCCATCCTGTAGGTTTGCTTCTTTATACACTCGCTCTCCTAAATTATTATATATAAATGCCAAGGAGCTGCTATTAGCATCATCAATATTGATCAAAGTTGTTTTTCCGCTATACTTATCATATTCAAGGTCTAATGACTTTGGCAAAGAACTTTCTATATTCCCATTGGAATCATATAGATAGTCAGAACTTGTACTTCCATTAGTGTTCTTTACTTTGTCTGCACCATCATAGTAGGTATAATCCTTGTCAGCGGTTCCTTTGTCAAGACTAATGAAGTTGCAAATATCCCGATCACAACAATCATTAACTCTATAAGAGAAAAGCCATTCTCATTAATTATCATATTTCCTCCATCGATGTTCTCTTCAATTTATTAATTTTCTCAAAGTCTGTTATCGCTTTATTATGAGATACTATGATATAATGCCTATGATTAGAATTATTTGCAAACTCATATATGTCAATCCTATCAAGGATTAGCATATAATTTTCAAATTCCTATTAAATAACAAAAATTTTATATTAAGTTATGTATCTCCCAGCTTAAAAGCTTATTATCTTTGTAGACATAAAATTGATATGCTCCAGAATTAAACTCATCTAGATTTATCTCTATAACTCGTTTTTTTATACAGGGATTTATGACAACAAGTCCAACAATATTTCTTTGGTACAAAAGAATTTTGAATTCGTGGTTATCAACATCTAATTGTACAGTCTTACGGTCTCTAAGATAAACTAATACATTGTTATGCATTGCACCTCGTAAATCCAAACCATCTACTGTTTTTTTCCAAACACTCTCTTTGAATTCTGGGAAATGCTCTTTAACATTTTGCTTTCCATAATATACTTGATAATCACCAAAGTTTCTTATTTCAGTTTTATTAGTAGTGCATCCCAAAATAAGAAATAGCAACAACACCCCAACGATACTTTTATTTACTAGCATTTTTATCTCTCCAATATTATATTGTCCAAATTTGGTATTCTTGGAATGTATGATATTTTATATTCTCCGTAAGGAAAATTTGGTTTCAAAAAAGAACCTACTCTTAACTCAGTACCATTTCTAACCCATATACCTCCCCCAGTACCTTCTTTTGATAGCATAATATGCCTTTGATATTGGTCTCTACCTAATACTATCGCAACATGAGATGGTGGTTTGAACTTGGATCAAATACTGCCGTTTCTAGATTTCCATTTGCGGACAAAGTAAAATCACTTACAAATTCTCTACACGCATAACTCTCATTAGGTGCTCCTCCATCAATCCCAAACGAGGTTGATGGTGCAATATCGGTGCCATATGAACCATCACCAAAATACTTATTAGTTTTATACTTACCATACACATTATATAATTGTCTCGTTGCATAAGAACTAGCAATACTTAATCCTGCACTTCTAGCAAAACCTTTTGCTGGCAACTCTCCACTTAGTCCACTTACTAGTGCCCCTGAAAAACCACTTCCAAGAATTCCTGGTAAAAAAGTACTTTCAGATGAAGACCCAACTAACCCTCCAATGAAACCACCTACAGCTCCAACACCAGCAGAAATTCCAACTTCACTCCAATTCACTTCTCCATTTGAATACAACTGATTCCCTATGCTGCCAGCAGCTCCACCAACAGCCCGACCAATTGCTGCACTGGATGCTGTTGTTATTGCACTGATAGGTGCACCTGCAGAAGTCATCGCATTAAGGGCAAGTCCTCCTGAATTGTATCCTAGCCAAGTAGAAGCACCACCAATAGCCCCAGCGACTAAAGCATCTTCCCCCCATTCTCCAGTTGTAATACCATATCCTACATAGGAAAAAGTAAAACCAACAGCTGCTACTATTGCATCATCCCAACCGAACCATTCACCATCTGGATCTGTATACATAAGAGGTGAATTCCCACAATACAGATATGGTGATGCTGTTTGCCATTGTGGGTCAACGGCATAGAATCTCATTAAATCACTATCGTAGAAACGAGCCCTGTAATTAAGCAATCCAATTTCATCATCAGATTCCTGCCCGGTATATTGATAGGCAACATCTTCAGAAACCATCGAATTCATTAGATTTCCAAAGGCATCAAAGCTATAGGAGGAAACAATTACTCCTTGCGAGTTAAATACTTCCCTCGTCGAACCAAGATGGTCCTTTATGAGATAATACTCGTTATCATTCTTGATTTTACAAATCAATCCAGTTGGAGAATAGATATAGAAAGTTGTGAGCCCTGATTCATCCACTTCCATCAAAGGACGATCAGATAATCCTCTAATATATGCTGTTTTGTAAATTCCATCCTGTAGGTTGGCTTCTTTATACACTCGCTCTCCTAAATTATTATATACAAATGCTAAGGAGCTGTTATTAGCATCATCAATATTGATCAGAGTGGTTTTCCCGCTATACTTATCATATTCAAGGTCTAATGACTTTGGCAAAGAACTTTCTATATTCCCATTGGAATCATATAGATAGTCAGAACTTGTACTTCCATTAGTGTTCTTTACTCTATCAGTTCCTGAATAATAGCTATAATTTTTGTTGTCAACTCCTTTAGTAAGGCTAAGAAAATTACCATTTGCGTCATAAGTAATTCCAGAATAATCAAAATTGATGTTACTATCGTGGTCCGCGAAAGTTAATCTTCCACAATTATCATAAGTAAAATCATATGTATAGTCAGCAAATGCTATGTTTGTAATATTACCATTGGGAGCATACTCAATCGCTTCACTAAAATATTCAAATGGTTCAGGAACACCGTCATCTGTGACAGCAATATTGATGAGTCTCCCGGAAACTTGATAAGTGTTCGATGTTTTAATTGGGACTTGTCCTGGATTTAATCTCTCAGAATCAAGTTTTTCATTTAGATTGTAACGATAGTCTGCATAATAATTATCTTCAACTTCATTTCCAACCTTTATTTGTCTCCCAAATCTATCATATTCATATGTTACTACTTTCGCTTGAGTGTTCTCTACGTTACCTATTTGGGCAGTAAACTCAAAATCAGGGTTTGAAGAGAAACCAGGTAGTAGATTTATTTCATTTTCAGCCCTGAACACAACATCTGTCCCTGATACAGTGACTCCGTGTGATTCTGACCCGGCTGAGATTGAACTTGTTGCTAGATATTCGTTGTTTTCCAGATTCCCATTACTAAGTATCAGATTTTCCATAATTCTATAATTTGGATAAGTAATCATAGTGATGTTCCCAGCATAATCATATTCATATTTTGTTATAAAATCATGATTGTCATCAAAGTCATATATTTTCAAGTGCTTACTGACAATATCTCCCTTTGAGTTGAACTCTTGTTGCTCAATAACTTCGATATCGCCAATATCATCATTGTTGGAATGGATTTCATATATGCTACCCCGAATGCCACAGATTAATCCATGTTATCAGACAGCCAAACTTTGGTAGTATTGGTAAGATTCAGGATTACCTGAAAAACTTACTCAAGTACAGTCCGAAACATAGACTCGTATTCTTGAAACACAGCTTGATAACGGCTAGAAAATTATCATACCTCGTGCTAATGTTGAGGTTATCGACGAGTAGTACTGTCATAGGTATAAATATTGAAGCCCTGTAGTGTACAGGGCTTCAGACTGTTGACAAAGCTATGAGTAAGATTTCATAGCTTTGTCTTTTTTTAGCTTAAAATAAGAACATCAATCATTGACAAAAACCCCCTTAGTTTATACTTAAACCATCATAATTAGAGGTGGTTATGCTTAAAAAAGTTTCTGACACACAGTCCCAAATGGAATTTGTAATAATAGATGATCTTGTCCCGGAAGATCATATTCTACGCAAGATTGACAGGGTAATAGATTTTAGTTTTATTATGGACCGAACTGCTCATTTGTATTGCCCCGACAACGGTCGTCCCCCAGTGCATCCCATAACTTTCTTCAAAATGCTTTTTATTGGTTATCTATTTGGTATCCGTTCTGAGCGACAACTAATCAGAGAGATTCAGGTCAATGTAGCATATCGCTGGTTCTTAGGGTATGGGCTTACTGATAAAATACCGAGTCATTCTCTCTTCAGCCAGAATCGTCGCAGACGCTTTACTGATAGCACTGTTTTTGAAGAGATTTTCATTGATATTGTAAAACTTGGTATCGAGAATGGTTTGGTAGATGGCAAGGTTCTTTATAGCGATTCAACTCATCTGAAAGCTAATGCTAATAAAGGCAAATATGAATCAATTAAAGTAGAGACCACACCTCAGAGTTATCTTGAAGATCTAAATAAAACAGTGGATGAAAACCGAAAAGCTCACGGTAAGAAGCCACTCCCACCTAAAGACAATGACTTTAAAGGCGGTTCGTCACCCAAAGTTAAAGAGATTAAGTCTAGTAAAACAGATCCTGACAGTGGTTTCATGACGCGAGACAAGAAACCACAAGGTTTCTTCTATCTTGATCATAGAACCGTAGATCCTAAAGTAAACTTCATAACAGATGTTCATATTACCGCCGGCAATGTGAATGACAGTTCTTGCTATATTGATAGGCTAAAAGTGCAGCAAGAGCGTTTTGGTTTTGATGTCCTGGCAGTAGGTCTTGATGCCGGGTATGATACAGCTAATATATGCAAAGAATTAGTAGATATGGGAATCATGGGAGTAATAGGTTATCGTCGACTTGGAGGTAAAAAAGGTCTTTTCAAGAAGCGTGATTTTAAGTTCATTTCAGATAGAGACATATACATCTGTCCAGAAGGGAAAGAGCTTAAATATCGAACAACAAACCGTAACGGTTATGATGAATATGCATCCGAGAGTAGCTATTGTAAAAACTGTCCAATGCTTAACAAATGCACCGAGAGCAAGAACCATCAAAAAGTTATCATGCGTCATGTATGGGAAGACAGTAGAGAGATTATCCATAAAAACAGGTTAACCTTTTGTGGCAAAGAGATATACAAAAAACGAAAAGAAACCATTGAGAGAAGCTTTGCAAATGCAAAGCAACTTCATGGTTATCGGTATGCGAAATATCGAGGTATAGAACGAGTTCGAGAACAAGCATATATGACATCAGTAGTTCAAAACATAAAGAAACTGGTTAAATACCTTTTCAATGGCATATCAGGGAAAGTGGCATCAATGTTATTAGCTTTTTATGTTAATATATGCTCTGGTTTAGACGAATATAGAGCTAAATCTCATTATCCTGATATTGTACTCAACTAATCAGAAATAAACTTACAATGTAAAAACCCAGTCATTTTCATAACTGGGTTTGTAAACGGTCTGAAGCCCTGTAGTGTACAGGGCTTTTTTATATAGTTACCTTTAATGTTTTTAACTTACTAACTATTATTTAATTATTGACAATCGATTTTAACTGTTTATATTAATGGTAATCATACGAGGTAACTATGAAGGTACACAAAACAACAACATTAGGAATCTTTTTTAGCATTGTTTCATTTATATTCATTGTTAGCGAGGAATATAGTGAGTCTACACTAATAATCTATCATTATTTACAGTACCTAATTGCCGGAGGTTTGATAGTGGCTTCCATCTTATCAATAAAACAACCCAAAGTTGCCGGAGTTATTTCATCTGCCCTCTTTATTGTTCATTTCATACTAATCCTACAATACATATCGGTTCTAAGTTTCATCCTTACCACGTTCTGTGTTGCAGTCTCTGCTATATTCTATTTCCTCACTCCCAGAAACACTTACGAATACTAATCACTGCAATTGAATACACAAGTGCAAGAAATGATAAGTATGAAAAATCATATTTATCTTGACGAATACGCAAGGCTCTGCTGATTGGCTCCAAAAATATTATTATAGGAGACATTAATGAAAGTTCTAATTATTGGTGGTGTCGCAGGTGGAGCGAGTACTTTAGCTCGTTTGAGACGTCTTGATGAGAAGGCTGAAATCGTTATGGTTGAAAGAGGTAAATACATCAGTTTTGCAAATTGTGGTTTACCATACCATATCGGTGGGGTAATTAAAAATAGAGAAAATCTGCTTGTTGAAACAGAGCAGGGTTTAGAACAGAAATTCAATGTTGATATCAGGGTTGAAACTGAAGCTGTAAAAATAGACAGAGAGAAGAGAACAGTTATCCTTAAGAATCTCAACACTGGCGTTGAGTATGAAGAATCATACGATAAACTTGTGCTTTCTCCGGGCTCAGTTCCTTTCATACCGGATTTGCCGGGTATAAACTCCAGAAGAGTTCATTCACTTAGAAATATGAGTGATATGGATGGAATCATTGAATATATCAATACACATAAAGTTAAGAAAGCTCTCGTCGTTGGCGGTGGGTTCATTGGTGTGGAAACAGCAGAGAATCTTTTTGAGAGAGGCATAGATGTAGCAATTGTAGAGAGAGCTCCTCAGATATTAGGTCAATTCGACTGGGATTTCGCTCAGATGGCACACGAGCAATTGGCTGACCACGGAATCAAGATATACATGGAAACATCGGTTGTTGGCTTTGAAGAAGTTCCTAATGGTGTAAAAGTAGTATTGGATGATGACTCAAACCTAGAAGCACAGCTTGTTATCCTCTCGATCGGTGTTATACCCGAGAGTAAACTTGCTATCGATGCCGATCTGGAAATTGGACATAAAGGGGCTATTGTAGTTAATGAGAATCTTCTTACATCAGATCCCGATATCTATGCTGTAGGTGATGCAATACAGGTTACATGTAAGATAAGAAACAAACCTGTACTTGTTCCCTTGGCATGGGGAGCTAACAGACAGGGAAGACTTTGTGCCGATAATATCTGTGGTATGGACAAGAAATTCAGTCCACAGCTTGGTACATCTATACTGAAGGTTTTTGATTATACCGGAGCATCAACAGGATTAAACGCCTGGAACCTTGATAAAGCAGGCATAAAGTACAATACTGTAGTAGCAACCAGAAACAATCATGCCGGATACTATCCGGGAGCTCTTCCGATGATGCTCAAATTACATTATGCAGAAGACGGTACAATTCTTGGAGCACAGGGATTCGGTATTGATGGGGTAGATAAGCGTATTGATGTGTTAGCAACTGCGATTAAAGGTAATTTGAAAGCTTGGGACTTACAAGATATAGAGGTTGCATATGCTCCTCCTTTCAATTCAGCTAAAGATCCTGTTAATATATTAGGATACATGGCTGAGAATCGTAAGTTAGGGATGGAAGAATCAATTACGTGGAAGGAATTGGCAGAGATAAAAGACAAGGTTCAAATACTTGATATTAGAACATCTGCTGAACGCTCTTTAGGTCATATAGATAACGATATCCATATTGAACTTAATGACATCAGAAGCAGGATTAACGAACTTGATAAAGACAAAGAGTACATCGTATATTGTGCTATGGGGCATAGAGGATATATTGCTTTCAGAATCCTTAAACAATATGGCTTAAATGTACGCAACTTGATAGGTGGATATAAGCTCTATAAATATGCTTTTTCAAGTTTTGAGCCTAAAGAAGTTGCTGCGAAGAAAAACAAAGAATATATAGAGAAAACAATTGATATAAGTAAACGTATAGAGCTTGATGCTTGTGGTTTACAATGTCCCGGTCCCATAATGAAAACTAAGGAAGCTATGGAGACTTTGGATAATGGACAGCTTTTAGAGGTTAAGGCAAGTGACCCCGGTTTTAAGAAAGATGTCTATCATTGGGCGGATAGCACTGGTAATCAAGTAATCGAAACAAGTTTTGAAAATGGAATCGTTACTGCCATTCTTCAGAAAGGAACAGGTAGGACAAAGAATATAGGATTAACGGTCGAAAAAAATGGTCAGACAATTGTTGTATTTAGCGGTGATTTGGATAAAGTTCTTGCTTCGATGATTATTGCAAATGGTGCTCTTGCTATGGGGAAAGATGTAACTCTCTTCTTCACTTTCTGGGGACTTAATGCATTAAGGAGAAAAGGAACTAGAGTTAAGAAACCATTACTTGAGAAGATGTTTGGAGCAATGATGCCTGAAGGAGTTGATGAACTTAAGATTTCGAAAATGAATATGGGTGGAATGGGAACAGCCCTAATGAAGTCCATAATGCAGGAAAAGAACGTGGATAGTCTTGATACTCATCTCGCTAGTTTCCTTAAAAATGGAGGAAAGATTATTGCCTGTACAATGTCTATGGACGTATTAGGCATAACCAAAGATGAACTTATTGATGGAATTGAATATGCAGGTGTTGCTTCATACTTAGGAGAAGCAGAGAAAGCTAGTTCAAATCTGTTTATTTAGGAGGTAATCATGATAGAATTCAAAGATGGAGCTTGTATTTGTGGAACAGTTAAAGTTGGAGAAAGAGGACAGATAGTCATTCCTAAAAAAGCCAGAGATTATTTCAATATTCAGGCAGGTGACTCTCTGATAGTTCTTGGTGATAAAAACAAAGGTATTACTATTATAAAAGCTGATAAACTTGAAAGTTTTGCTAACATGCTGTTACAAAACGTTCAAGAAAATAAGGAGAATAGCGATGATTAAAGTGATTAAAGAATTCTGCCCACAGAATCACTTTTGTCCTACAAAAAGGATATGTCCGGTTAATGCTATAAAGCAAAACGGATTTAATGCACCTACTATAGATCAGGATAAGTGCATTGATTGCGGGAAATGTATTAGAACATGTCCTGCTTTCAGAAAAGCATAGAGTAATAACAAAAAGCCTATCGGTGTTTATCGATAGGCTTAACTCTTTTAAAGCTATCGGCAATTTCCATTACCCATCCTCTAAATCTGTATATCATCAAGTTATCACGACTCGTAAATTAGAAAGTTCATATTCACTTAACTACTTGATAATTGATGAGATAAAAAATGAATATGTACTTTAGAATAGTACAATATTCTCAAAATAACAGAGGTGATTATTCAGTGTTTGTCCGATAAAGATAAAATTATTGACCTTCGTAAGGTAATTTTCTAACTTGGCAAAAATCAATAAAAATGAATGGAGGAATTGAATGAACTACCGAGTATTAGCAATTAATCCCGGTTCTACATCAACTAAAATCGCTGTTTACGATGATAAAACCCCTGTTTTCACGAAGACATTACGCCATGACCCGGTTGAACTGGATAAGTTTGGTGGAATAATCGAACAGTATGATTATAGAAAGAAGCTTGTTCTCGAAGCAATGGAAGAGAACAACGTAACTCCTGAATCTCTTGTAGCAGTTGTTGGTCGCGGTGGACTGATGAACAAACTCAGAGGTGGTACTTATTCTGTTAATCAGCTTATGCTTGATCACTTAAAAGATCCTACTAATTGGGGTCGTGTGCATGCTTCTAATCTAGGTGCTTATATTGCAGATTCAATTGCAAAGGAATTGGAAATCCCTTCTTTTATAGTTGATCCAGTTGTGGTTGATGAATTTGATGAGATTGCTCGTATCTCAGGTATCCCTGAGATAGAAAGACAGTCTTTATTTCATGCATTGAATATTCGTTACATTGTGAGACTTCTTGCCGAAGAGTTAGGAAAACCATTTGGCGAAGCTAACATGATAGGCGTTCACATGGGCGGAGGTATTTCAGTTGCAGCAATCAAGAACGGTAAAGTAGTTGATGTAAATAACGCTTTACTCGGAATGGGACCTTTCTCTCCACAGAGAGCCGGAGCTCTTCCTATAGGTGATTTACTTGATATGGCTTACTCCGGAGAATATACAAAGAAAGAGTTAACAGGCTATCTTGCAAAGCAGGGTGGACTTATGGCTTATCTTGGTACAGATAGCGGCATTGAAATTGCTGAGAGAATCAAAAGCGGAGATAAAAAAGCTGAGCTTGTCTTTGACGCAATGTGTTATCAAGTTGCAAAAGAGATTGGTGCTTGTGCTGCTGTTCTTGAAGGCAAAATAGACGCTATTTTCTTAACCGGTGGTCTTGTTTATAACGAGCTTACAGTTGAAAATATAAAGAAAAGAGCAGGATTCCTAGCTCCTTTCTATCTCTTCCCGGGTGAAAAAGAGATGGAAGCTCTTAGTCAAGGTGCAGTTCGAGTTCTTAAAGGCGAAGAAGAAGCCGGTATTTACGGCGAGTAATCGTTCTATAATAAATAGTTTAAGGGGTGCGTTAGCACCCTTTTACTTTACCTGAAGATGATAAAAAAATTAACGATAATTCTACTGTTTCTAGCTGTATTAATTCTGTTTGCAGAAGCTGATTGGACAATTCTTGTCTATATGGCTGCTGATAACGGATTAACTGAAGCTGCAAGAGCTGACATTGATGAAATGGAGAGAGCTCTTATACCTGACAATATTAATGTTATTGTGCAGGCTGATTTTGCTGATTATGATTTTGGAGATGATAGAGCTTTCAGATACCAGATCATTCATGATGAAGAAGAAGGGATTAATTCAAGAGTTATTAGAAGTTTGGGAGAGATAGATTCAGGTGATTGGCGAACCTTGGCTGATTTCATGGAGTGGGGTTTCGACAGATATCCGGCAGAGCATAAAGCTGTTTTTATCTGGTCACATGGGGAAGGATGGGATGAACTTGATTATTACAAATCAAAGTACATTTGTCCTGATGATGAGTCAGAAAGTAAGTTTTACGTTTCTAAGGGAGATTTAAGAAAGACCTTTGAAGAGATACCAAAACTTGATTTATTAGTTCTGGATGCATGTAACATGCAGACTGTGGAAGTAATAACTGAAGTTTTTGAGCAGGCTGACTACATAGTTGGTTCTATTCATGATGTACCTGCTGACGGAATGCCTTATGATGACCTTTTTACAGCTTGGGATAGTTTTCCTGATTTTGAAGAATTTGTGAAAGCAATACCGACAATCTATGTAGACTCATATTTGGCAGGGGGTAGTCAGAATCCTAATAGTTATACACCTGAAGTAACTTGTTCGGTTGTAAAGAGTGATAATTTCGAAACGGGAATCATCAATAGTATTAAAGAGCTAGTAGAAGATGAAACAATTGATTCTGAAGATTGGATAAACATCAGAGATGATCTGCGAGTTTTTAATACAAGGTCAATGGATGTTGATATCAAAGAGTTAGCAATGAGATTAAATGATATAGGAAAGAGCAGTTTATTGGAAGCTGTAGAGAATGCGTTCATTGCTTACTCTTCCACATTGGAAAGTCCCAATGTGGGAACCGGAATAATTTGGTTTCCCGATTATAGAGGTTACCTTCAGAGTAGCTACGGAAGATACTATAATCTACAATTTGAAAGATTAACACATTGGGGAAAGATCTTAAACAGCTACTATGCTCCGGAATACATTAACCTAAGAATCCCTAATCCTGTTGTAAGAACAAACTCCTCATCGTTGATGTTGTCTTGGGACCCTGTTCCTTATCCCAGTAAGGTTATATATCATATCGATGTCTATAATTCTGATAATATTGCTTTTAAATCTATTAAAACAGAAGATGTTAATGCCCATATAAGAACAATGGGGGAGGGATTTGTAGAAATTAAAGCAGTAGTTCCGGAGCTCAGATTAGAGTCAGAAATTAAAAGATATGACTTTTCTTTAAGCGGAGCTTATGTATTTCCTAATCCGGTAACATCTTTATTAGAAAGCAAACTAAGGGTGTACTTAACTGATGATTCAAGCTATGTGGAAATTGCTTTATTTGACATTTCAGGTAACAGGATTTGTAAGAAAAAGTATTCGAATTTGAAACAAGGGGAAATAATAATTCCATTGGAAGAAATAACAAAAGCTCAATTATCCACAGGTAATTATTTCTTAACAATTCGTGGCAATAATCTATTTAAGAGGGTTAAACTGAGTTTTGTAAAATAATCCAAGAATATTTGATGTGGATAAATGCACGTTTGATGTGGATAACTTATGCTCATTATATGGTCTACAAGTGTAACTTGCTAATATGTAGGCAAATACGGGTGTGGATAGAAATGTGTCGATAATGTGGATAATTGTGGATAACTAATCTATGAATACTGATTATAACAGTACTTTTACACAAAATTAACCCTACCTAAAAAATATCTTGCTCAAACTTAACATCTACATTTTTTACTAATATCACCATAATTAGGAGACGAAAATGATTAAACCACTACAAGTCTTAAAAGAGCTTGATTTTGAAAGATTAGCAGGATCTGAAAATGAAGAGAAAGCAAGAAATATTATCAAAAAATATCTTGATGAAGCAGGAATCCCCTATGTAGAAGAGCCATTCAGTTTATGGAGTTTTGATTCAGGTAAAGCAACTTTGAAAATAGATGATAAAGAATACAGTGCAATGCCTTTCGGATTGTCTGATTCAGGAAGCTTTGAGGGTGAGCTGTGCTTTGTTCGCAATGCTGATGAGATTATCTATAATAAAGGAATTTGGAGTGGTAAAATAATACTGGCAAGTAATATAACAAGAAATGCTATGCTTGCAATGAAGGAAGAAAATGTTGCCGGAATGATAAGAGTATCTCCTCCATATAGAACAGAGACTTCACTTTCCTATAGGCAGCAAAGCAAAATTGATGGGTCAGTTCCGGCTGTGACAGTTACATATAATACTGCTGAGAAATTGATCGGTAAGTCTGGTTCTCAAATAAAAATGACAATTGAGCAGAGCTGTGAAGAGAGAACAGCCTATAATATTATTGCTACCATAGGTAAGTCGGTCGCTGATAATACCTTAACCTATATGGTTGCTCATTATGACACTGTTGCAAGATCTCATGGATCTACTGATAATGCCGGAGGTTCAGTATGTATACTTAGGACTGCAGAAAAGCTACATAAACTTAACTTACAGAGAGAGCTTAAGGTTTGCTTCTTCTCGGGTGAGGAACTAGGTTTACTTGGATCATCAGCTTATGTTGAAGCACATAAAGAAGAGATTCAAGAAAGAGCCGGTTTAGTTCTTAATGTTGATGTTGCCGGTGATGTACTTGGAACGGATATGATGGCAGTGATAGGAACTCAACAATTAATGGGTTATGCAAATGGGATGATGAAAGAGAACGGGTATCTCTTTAATGAAAGACTTGATATATACAGCAGTGACGGAATTCCTTTCTCAGTGTACGAGATACCTTCCATAAACATTGCAAGATTCGGAGGTAAAGGAACATTCCATATTCATACTGAAAATGATGTGGCAAAACATTGTACTGCACAAGGTCTTAACTACTATGTTGAAACTTCTTTCATTCTGATGCAAAGAATACTTACTGCATCAATATATCCTGTTAAGAAAGAGATTGATGGCTTATTAAGGGAGAGAATCGAAAAATATCTTTGGAACTCAAGACAGGTAAAACCAGAGTTAAACTGGACTCCAAATTACAAAAAATAAATTAACATAGAAAGCATTTGACATTATTATTTTGGAGTTAATATTATGGATAATATTCAGGGGTTAAAGCTTTTCAACATTGCTTTAAAAAAAATAATTCAAGCAACAAGGGAGAAAAGTATGAAAAGGATGTTGCTTTCAATTGTGATTCTGATTTTATCCGTTACCTGTCTTATGGCTGATGTCGAGACAGAACCAAACAACTCATTCGTCGCTACAGGTGTGTTAACCGTTGTTGATGGTAATCATACTGGAGAGATTACTTCCAACGATCATGATTACTGGAAATTCTGGGCAGTAACTGGAGATAGCATCAATATTAACTGTGTTAATGCTTCAACTTCTTTTGATACGTATTTGCATCTCTATGATTCAACAGGGACAAATGAATTGGCATCTAACGATGATGCACAAAATACTGCTCAATCAGAGATAATTTACTCAATTACAAGTACAGGCTGGCATTACTTTAACTTAAGAGGATTTTCTGATACTTCAATTGGAACTTACATGGTAAGTTTGACCGGAAGTACTCCTAATGATCCCAATATGCCAGGAGCTCCTAATAGCATAGTACCTGAATCAGGTGCTCTTGGGGTACTTGTAAACGGAACAACTATATCTTGGGATTGGGGAGTTAACACCGAAACCTACGATTTTTACTTTGGTGAAGGTTCTCTTCCAGATGTGCCTGTTATAGAAAATCAAACCATTTCCGGTCCTAGTGAGACATATGACCCGGGAGTACTAAACTTTAACTCATCATATTACTGGAAAATTACTGCAAAAAATAGTATAAGCCCTTATGACAATTCAGTAACCGGAGCATTCTGTACAGAACTGGAAGCTGGTATAATACAAGTAAGTAATGGAACAGAGATTGATAAGCATTTACCATTAGAACCATGGTATGGATATAGTTATACCCAATCTATAGTGCTACAATCAGAGATAAATGTTCAAAATCAAAGAATTGAAAAGATATACTACCAATTCAATGAAGCCGGGACATTAAATAACTGTAATGAATGGATTATTTATATGGGGTATACAACTAACTCATCCTTTAGTTCAATTACAGATTGGATTCCAATTTCTCAGTTTATGGAAGTTTATAATGGACCATTACCAACTATTGGGGCTGATGGTTGGATAGAATTTGATTTACAGACACCTTTTGTGTATAATAATGTTGATAATCTCGTTATAGCAGTAGAAGAAAATCAACCGGAATACTCATCCAGTGACAATGAAGATTTTTATTGTGCTGCCACAGGTAGTCCAAGAAGTTTGTATTTCTATGATGATTCGACGAATCCAGATCCTTCTACTCCACCAGATGCCGCTGAGGTTATAAGTTTTATACCCAATATGAGACTTTCTATGGGAGATATTAATCCTAATGCTGAGCTATCATACTATCCTGAGAATTATGAGTATACTATTCAGTATACTACTACTAGTTCTGAACCTGTTTTATTTACTATGGTAAATGCAGGGCTTTCCGACTTAGTTATCCAATCGTTGACAATGGATAATACTATAGACTTTTCTTTAGCAGATAATAATACTTATCCCCTTACGATAGCTTCAACTCAAAGAGCTACTTTTGAAGTTAGCTTTACACCAATTAGCTCAGGTCAACTATCTTCTATCGTAACTATTACTGACAATCAAAACAATACCTATCCTATTAACCTAACGGGTGAAGGTTTTAATCAGACTATAATTAACTACCCATATATTCAGGATTTTGACCTTGAAGAAGCTATCCCAATTGGTTGGGTACAAGGTTCCGAGGATAATGGTGAGTGGAGTTTTAATAGTTTTGTTAATTGGGAGACAGGACCACAAAATGGAGATCATACAGGCAACGGTGGTTACTTTGCAAGAGCTCAATCGGATGGTGTAGATGGTAATAGATTTGATTTGCTTACTCCTCCGTTTGATTTGACAAGTGTTACTAACCCATTATTATCTTTCTGGTATACCCTTTATGGAGTAGATTGTGGCGAATTGCATTTTGATATATGGGATGGTACTCAGTGGAATGAAGATGTAAGACCTGCTCTCTCAGATGATCAAGGTATGGATTGGTTAAGTGCAGATGTTGATTTAAGTAGTTTTACTGGTATTGTTAAGTTAAGATTCCGTTATCTGGGTGGTCCTTCTTGGACTGGTGATGTTGCAATTGATGATGTTGCTATATGGGATAATAATAATGTTCCTGTTCCTACTAACTTAGTTTTCCCGGAAGATGCTGTTTCTGATATACCTATGACAGGTTTACTGGAATGGAACCCGGTTCCTGGAGCTACAGGTTACTATGTTAGTATTGGAACTGATAATCCTCCAACGGATACCTATAACATGATTAATGCTGGTAATGAAAATAGTTTCGATTATTCAGGTCTGGTGGCGGGTAGTGTTTATTATTGGCAGATTACACCTTACAATGCGGTTGGAAATGCAGTAAATTGCCCTATTTGGTCATTTACAACATTTAACGACATACCTAATTCTGCAAATGTGGTTTCTCCTTTAAATGAGTCAATTAATCAAAGTATTACACCAATACTTGAGTGGGCTGATGGAGGTAATTACCCGGATGGATATAGAGTTTACATGGGAACAGATAACCCTCCGACCAATGTAGTTAACGGAACTGATACCGGATTTACAACAACCTACAGTGTTACAGATATGCTTGACTTTGAAACTATACACTATTGGCAAATAATACCATACAACTATGTTGGTGATGCAGTAAATTGTCCGGTATGGTCTTTTATTACGAGACCTGAAGGAATGGTAATCGTTGGTGATGGAGCTGAAGTTAATCAACATTTACCTATCGAACCATACTATGGTTATACATATTCTCAGTCCATCTACACAGCTGAAGAAATGGAATCAGCAGGTTTCATAAACTCTATAGCATATAATTACAATGGAAACGGTATTCTTACTAACAGTACAGAATGGGTTATTTATATAGGACAAACAAATCAGGATAGTTTCGAAAATAATGCAGATTGGGTACCATACAATGAGCTAACAATGGTTTATAATGGTACTATTAATCCACCTGCAGGGGCAGGTTGGATAGACTTTCCACTAGATAACATGTTCTTCTATGACGGAATGTCTAATCTTGTTATAGCTGTTGAAGAGAATATGAGTGGTTATGGCGATAGTGATGAAGAATTTTATTGTACAACTGTGTCAGATTTAAGAAGTATTTATTACTACGACGACACAACGAATCCTGACCCTAACGCACCACCAACAGGAACAGTTAGTTCGGTAATTCCTAATACTAGATTCTTTATGATTCCACCAAGTGATGGACCCTATGTTATAATCAGTGCTCTTAATGTTGACTTTGGCGTTGAAAACGTTGGTTCAACTTCTGTTGCTTATAATATTAGAATTGCTAACTTTGGCAACCAAGATGCAGTTATTGATCCGGCTATAGTTTTAGGTGGAGATAATGCTGATCAGTTCTCATTATCTGATGATAATACCTATCCAATCAACATTCCACAATTCGGAGAAGTTGACTTCGACATCTATTTCGCTCCAACTTCCGAAGGACATAAACAAGCAATGTTGACAATAGTCGATAATGTAACAGAGGATAGAGAAATTCATGAGATTCCATTACATGGTTATGCTTACACGGCAGACAATAATGAGAGCTCAGATGATGCAATCGAGATAACACTAGATTGTGTTGACTATGTAGCAGTAATAGAACCGGAAGCAGATGTTGACTGGTATGTATTCTGGCAGGCAGCTCCTGCTAACCTTGAGATTCATACAGAGAATATTGAAGGATCTACAATAGATTTAACAGCTTTCTTATATGGACCTTATAACGATTTGGGGGCAAATGTTGATGAATTTGCTTCTTTTGCTTTTGATGATGACAGTTGGTCAGATAGCATGAATCCTTATATTGATGCAGATATCACAGAGTCCGGTTTCTATTATCTTAGAATATCGAGATTTGATAATGTTCCTGTATCCGAAAGAGCAGTTAAGAAAAATGGTAGAACCAGTCGTTGGGCAACAGGAGATTATGCTCTTTTTGTAACAACAGACAATCATGAACCACCAGTAGGATTTGATCCTCCTACATCTCTTGATTATAATATAACATATCAAGGAGTAGAACTTTCTTGGACAGGTCCTTCAATAGCAACAAGAGATCTTGTCGGTTACAATGTATATAGAGATGATGTCGTAATCAATTCTGAGACTGTACCAACTTATTTCTATCTTGATCAGGATGTTGTACTCAATCAGACTTATGAATATAAGGTAACAGCTCTTTATAGTGGTCCTACCGGAGAGTCACCTGCATGTGATTCAATCATGGTTACTTTCATAGGAGTCGATCCACCAGTAATCGCCGAAGATTTTGAAGGTTATGAAGACTTTGCGACTGAAATGCAGTATTGGACTCTTCTCGATGTAGATGGAGAAGATACATTTGGATTCACCAATGGGATAAATTTCCCTGGAGAAACGGATCCAATGTCATTTATTGTTTTCAATCCAAGTGGAACCGTGCCACCACTTCAATTTGCCGATGCTTATAGTGGAGATAGGTATGGAGCATGTTTTTCAGCAGATTCAGGTTCAAATGATGACTGGATGATTACACCTAAGATTCAGATGTCCAATGAAGTTGCGACATTATCCTTTAAGGCTCGTTCATACACAACACAATTTGGTCCTGAACAACTAAAAGTACTTGTTTCTTCAGGTAGTACAAACCCATCAGACTTCACAGTTATTTCAGGAGATAACCCTCTTGATTTACCTCTTGAATGGACAAACTTTGAGATCGATTTGAGTGATTATCAAGAAGAGTTAATTCGAATTGCTTTTAACTGTGTATCCGAACAAACTTTCTTCATGATGATTGATGATATACAGATAATGAATGATGGTGCCGTACTCGGAGGCGAGAATCCTGTAGTAATGCCCGACAGAACATCACTTTGCGGTAACTATCCAAACCCATTCAATCCTGAGACAACAATCAGTTTTGATCTCAAAGATAATGCATTGGTTACAATCGACATATATAACATAAAGGGTCAGAGAGTAGCAAGAGTTACAGATGGAGATTACAATGCCGGTCGTCACTCAATCGTATGGGATGGTAAGGATTCCAATGGAACTCAAGTATCTAGTGGTGTATACTTCTACAAGATGCACTCAGGCACTTACACAAGATCAAGAAAAATGATTCTGATGAAATAGTACTCGCTTAATATATGGGAGTCTGTTGGTAATACAACAGGCTCTTTACATGTGTAACGAAATCCACCTGCTCTGCAGGTGGTTCCCAAAAGCTTTAGCTATGCACAAAAATTCCTCCATCGTAACTTTGTAGTGTCAGCTGCAAAATAAACAAAGGAGGAATAATGGATAATAGTACATTATCACATATTACATGGAATTGTAAATACCACATAGTCTTTGCACCCAAGTATCGACGACAGGTAATTTATCGCAAACTAAAAAAAGATATTGGTGAGATACTGCGAGTATTATGTGAACGGAAACAGATTGAAATCATTGAAGCAGAGGCTTGCCCCGGTCACATTCACATGTTGATAAAAATACCACCGAAATATAGTGTTTCATCAATAATGGGATATCTTAAAGGTAAGAGTAGCCTGATGTTTTTGACCGACATGCTCAACTGAAATACAAGTATGGTCAACGTCGATTTTGGTGTCGAGGCTACTTTGTCGATACCGTTGGCAAAAATGAACAGCGAATAGCAAATTATGTCAGGTCACAACTCCAAGAAGATGTACTCTCTGATCAGATGACAATCAAAGAGTTTATTGACCCGTTTACGGGTAAGCAAGAAAACTAAGGCATTAAAACAATCCCTTTAGGGGTATCCGGAAATAGTTGTGCAGCTGACATTTTCTCAGAGGGCGAGAGCCTGGTCAGTGTCCGCCCTTATAGGGCGAGTCCAAACCACCAGCTGAGCTGGTGGTCATGATTTCATTATTATACTTAAATGTAACAGCCTTTACCGCAAATTGAGGAGAGGTACAGTAAGCTTTAAGACTTAGAAAATAACTATATTGACAACAATTCCTGATACTTATTATTTTACATAAATGTGGAGAAATACTTTATGAGGAGTTAATAATATGTTTAAGGTCTTATTGTATTCAATTCTTTTTGCTTTTGCTACTTTACTGTCAGCAATTCCTGTTTCTGATACAGAGATGGTAACAGTGGCTAATAGCCATCTAAAAGTGCTTTCAGCTGATAACACAATTATATCTTGTCGAGAAATTACAGATTGTGGTCATACAATTGCTAATATATACAATCTAAGTCCCCAAGGATTCATTATTGTTACGAAAGATAATGACCTACCACCTATAATAGCTTATTCATTAGAACACAATATAAATGATAACAGTGAATTCATTGAATTGATTACTAGTGATATTTTATACAGATTACAAAATGTTTCTAATATACCGGAACAAATGGTAAGAGAGAGAAACCATAAATGGAATAGCATTCTGAGTAATAGGGGATCTTTGACAGTTCAATATTGGCCTCCACAATCAATGACAACAACCGGAGGATGGATACAAACAGAATGGTCACAGTCCGTACCTTACAACATGTTTTGTCCTATGGATTTAACATCTAATAGTAGAAGCTATGCCGGATGCCCAGCTATAGCAATGGCACAAATCGTTAACTATCATGCAACCCTTAATGAAAAAGAGTTTACAGATGTAGATGACTATTACCATAATTATGGAGGTAATGCCTATAGGATTGATGATGATTATGCTATGTTTGGGTTTCCATCGTTTAGTGATTTAAATACATATCTGGATTCTGCTTCGTATCACATGAGGCATTCAGTAGAATTGACTAACAACGACAAAGCTGCCCTTGTTTTTGCTAGTGGTGTCTTGGCTGAGCAGGTCTATAGTTCAGGAGGTTCAGGGACGTTTAATGTAGGACAAGCCTTTTCAGCATATCAGAGGATGAATTTTCAAGAAATGGAATTGTTGAATAACTCATCTCCGGATTTAATCGAGAGAATAACAGCGAATATGATATCCGGGAAACCTGTTCACTATGCAGTTGTGACTCCAAATTGGGATAATGGACATAATGTTGTTTTAGACGGATACAACTCCGAGGGATTTTTTCATATAAACTTTGGATGGGGTGGAAGTGCTGATGGCTGGTATCAGATACCAGATGAAATGCCTTATGGTATGACAGTCTGCGAGGGTGCAATTGTTGATATTACTCCTATTCATTATTTGGGAGCATATCCAGAAGAAATAATTATTGAGACTAATGGAGATTTAGAGGAACCTTTAGAAATCACATTGTTTAATGATAACTCTATTAATGGAATTACTATTGAAGATATTTTCTTTGAAGGTCAAGGAGAATCCTATCTTATGGCGATTCATGATACATTACCGATTACTCTAGAGTATGGAGGGATGATAACATTACAAGTAGCTCTAAATGTTCCTGTAAGAAACTATTATATCTATGCGAATATGAGAATTGTTCATGAACATGGTATTATAAAAGTTCCTTTTACGATGAACGATAGAGTGGCAATTAATGAGAATATAGTTTCTTCTAAAGATATTGAACTTTCCAATTATCCAAATCCATTTAATCCAGAAACTACTATAGAGTTTAGTATTCAGAAACAAGGGGATACTAAACTTGATATTTATAATTTAAAGGGACAGCATATAAAACAACTTGTTAATATGTGTCTTTCAGAAGGGAAGCATAGTGTTTTATGGAATGGAACTGACTGTAATAATCATCATGTCTCTAGTGGTATATATATCTATAAACTTGATACGGGAGATAGAGTTAAGTCAGATAAAATGATATTATTGAAATAACATAAAAAAGAGAAAAGCCTGTTGGAAATACAACAGGCTTTGCTTATTCGTTGGGCATTTTATTTTTTATTATTAAGACCAAGAATTAAACCAAGGACAACAGACCAAAGAGCCGCTAGTCCAATTTGGTATGGCTTGGGTAGCATAAAGGTAACTGTATGAGCAGGAATCCAGAACCAAATCAGACTGAAAATACCCTTTTCTAAACCTTTCCAATTCTTTTCTTTTAAGGGTAAGTTATCTAGAACTCTATGACCGAGAACTAGAGTTAATCCAAATTGTAGATTCATGAAAGATGATACTAACAAAGCGAATAGGAATGTTCCCGGAATAATGCTTTCAATTGCTTTAGGGAAAAAATGATGAATGATTGCAGGGATTTGTCCTTCTGCGTATCCAACAAAGGCTCCTTTGATTAAGACAGCCAATATGGCCCATTCTATCATTTTCCATAAAGTCATTAATGGCGAGAATGGTAAAAATATTTTCTTGGCAAAAATCCATTTAGATATAAAATCGCCCAGAGTACCTAAAATGGCAAATTGAATCATAGCCATATATATGGGATGAGCTGTGACTGCGTTAATGTACCAGTTCATATAATCTCCTGTATATTTATTTTATGCTTAAAGACGGAGTCGCAGTTTTAATAGATGCGTCAAGCATTTAATATTTGATTGAGTTACCTTGAAGGAGGATATTGGTTATCTTATTAGGGACGATAATTTAAGTAGAAGTGTTGCATGTAAGCGACGAATATAATTTTTACCAGACTTTAAGGAACTTGTTTTTTTGCAGGAGGAAAGATGAAAGCAAGATATATACTCTGCTTTCTATTACTGTTTGTAGTTACTACTGCCTTTGCAGTGATGGAAGTCAGATTAGATAGTGAAACACAACTGCAGCTCCATTATGAGCTTGATAAATACACAATTGAAGAATTCAATAACTATAGTCGCCTGAACGTAGAAAATGTGTCTTGGGACAGTCCTATAGGAACACCTGAGTTACCATTTTACGAATTTAAAGTAGCTGTACCGCAAAATGGAAATATAGATGTAAAAATGCAGATATTAGAAATAGAATCAGAAAGCCTGAATCTACCATTAATGCCGGTACCCTCTATTATTAAAGGTAAAGAAGTAAGTGAATATAATTATTCTCAGGCAAGTAGCTATGAGATTTATAGAGGAGATATTAGAATTGAAAAGGGTGAATATACTGAATACAGAACATCAGCATTTTTCCCAGTAAGAATATATCCCGTTAGTTATAAAGCGGATAAAGGTAGATTAGATATTGGCACAAAGTTTGACATCACTATTAATATATCAGGTAATGTTAGAGCCAAGAGAAATCATTCTTCAAAAGAAGCTAAGCTTATTTCTCATCTATTTGTTAACTTGAATACCGCAAAAGAATGGAAAGTGAATCGTGAAGAATCTCAAATAAATTTTATTGATTGGTCATTATCAAACCATTGGTATAAATTTAAAACTAATCAACAGGGAATAATGTCAATTACAGCCTCTGATTTAAGTGCTTTGCCACTGGATGATATAGACCCAAGAACTATTCGTATTCTTTCAACAGGTGGTAAATTATTAAGCTATAATGTTGAAGAAAAGGGGGATCCACTAGAGGAAATTCCTATTCTCATAGAAGGTGAAGCTGACGGTTCTTTCGATAGTTCGGACAAAATAATTTTATATGTTGAAAGCAGAGACTTAAGGAAAAAGAATTTAGCGATTGGTCAATCGTACTATAAAAATCCTTATTCAGCCGAAACAGTTTATTGGCTGACTTTTGGAGGAAATTTCTCAGAGCCACCTAAGAGGCTTTCATATCTTCCATCTTATGATTCAGAAGATGTTGAGAGAACAATAACACAATATCCTTTTGTTGTTAGAAGAGAGAGCGAAAGATACAGAAGGACTCAGATGGGTTTTGAATGGTATGATTATTTAATGAGTGGAAGTTCAACTGCTTCTTATAGTTTCAATATAGACTTACAAGATGTAGCAGAAACTCAAAGTAGTTATAAACGATTTGAAATGTCAGTTAGAGAAACAGCATCTGAGCAGTATGGTAATGGGCATCATCTTAATCTTGAAGTGAATAATAAAATAATTGCTAATACTTCTTGGACCGGTCAGTCTGCAAGATTCATCAGTTCATCGGATTATAATCCGATTAATGGAGCAAACTCCATTTTAATTGAGGTAGTAAGATCTCGTAGTGATGATATTCTCTTAGATTACATGCAGATGACTTACGATAAGTTGTTTATGAAGAGGTCTAATAAGCAATATATGATTTCAATAATGGATTTCGATGAGAATCAGATTACCGATTTTCAGTTTACGAAAGATAATAGCAATGATGTTTATGTGATGCAGGTTGATGACTTTAACAAGACATGGCTAGTTCCTCATTCTTCTAATGGAACCAGTTTCAACTTTATTGCTGACTGTAATATAGTAAATAGCTCTTATACTCAACCAACTAATTATTTTATTGCTCAAAACTCGGATTTTATAAGTCCTAATGCGATTGAAGCATATTATCCGGAAGACTATTCATTGTCTGTAGCGATAGACTATTTAATCATAACTCCTCAAGAGTTCATTGAACAGGCTAATGATTTGGCACAAATCTATCAATCAGAGAGAAATCTTAATTGTAAAGTAGCATCACTTGATAGAATTCTTGATCAGTTTAACGGAGGCATGGATGATCCGGGAGCTATTAGGTTATATATCTATCATTTAGCTGAAGTAAATCCAAATGCTGAGAATATGGCTGTTGTTTTACTTGGCTCAGGAACTTATGATTGGCGTAATAACTCAGGTAATGCCGGAAGTAAAAACAAGATGATGGTATATCAAGAAGAGTCTATTGCCAGTGATGATTATTTTGTCATGTTAAGGCAAAATGCTAGGCCCGAAGTACCAATTGGCAGGATACCAGCTCAGACGGTGGAACAATTAAATCTACAGATAGATAGAATTGAGAATTGGAATAAAACGATTAATCCAGGATGGTGGAGAAATACAGCTTTGTTACTTGCTGATGATGACCGTAATGGATCAGCTACAGGAGAATACTATCATTCGGCTCAGATTCAAGCAGCTTCTGAAACATTGGATAGAAGTATAATCACCAAAAAGATTTTTGCAATAGATTATGAAATGGATGAATATCAAAATAAACCGGAAGTAAGAGATAAATTTGTGCAATCAATAAACGATGGAACACTTATCTGGTACTATGTTGGCCATGGTTCTTATGACAAACTTGGTACAGAGGATTATTTCAATGCTATCACAGATATTTCAAAACTAAACAATAATGATAAGTTAAATCTTTTCATTGCGGCTTCTTGTGATGTCGGGGAATTTGATAGTTATAACTTTGATAGTCTTGGAGAGCAATTGTTGTTTGCTAATAACGGAGGGGCAATAGCCACAATTTCTGCTACAAGAGAATGTTATGGTACTCAGAACACTGAACTAATTAAGCATTTTCTAAGATATAACTGTAATGAAAGACTATCGCTTGGAGAATCACTTATGTTAGCCAAAGACGACTCTCCTTATGCAACAAATGATAAAAAGTATGTTCTTTTAGGTGACCCGATGCTGTATCTGGTACCTCCACCACGAGATACTGAAACTGTTTTAGTGGATAAAGAAGATACAGTAATCAATTCAAGAGAAAAGATCAGTATTAAAGGTAAGTTCTTAAACAATGTTTCTGATGGCTATGCTGAATTCAGAGCTATAGACAATGATAAAGTAAGTGAGCTTCCTAATTTACAGTCTTATTCAGTTAATGGATTACCTTTCTACAATGGAGAAGTGAGTGTCAAAAATGGTGAATATAATGCAACATTTATAGTCCCCGATGATATTAGGGAAGGAGACTTGGGAAGAACAATTGCCTATTACTACGATAATGTAAAGCAACAAGATTATGTTAGTGTCCTTTCCCCAATTAGTTATGATGATTCTCACATTCAAGTAATAGATGTTACTGCTCCTGAAGTTTCTATCTGGCTTGATGATAAAAGTTTTGTGTCAGGCGATATAGTGAGTAACGAACCATTGTTTCATGCTACAATAAACGATGAATCAGGTGTTAATACACTTGGCTCTCCGGGACACAAGATTTTGCTGGATATGGATGATAATGAAGCTCTTTATGATTTGACTGACTATTTTGTTTATGACATTGATTCGTATAAGCAAGGTACACTAGAGATGGTATTATCAAATCTTGAACCTGGTAGACATAAAGCAACACTTGTGGTCTTTGATAACTATAACAATCCATCAATTAAGGCTATTGACTTTGTTACTACCGATACAGTCGGTTATTCAATATTGGACTTCCTTCCTTACCCTAATCCTATGCCAAAATCAGGTGGTTATTTGACTTTCAGAGTCAATGAACTTTCCGATTATTCAATCAAGATTTATACAATTTCAGGTAAAAAAATTAAGACTCTTAAAGGCTCCGGTAGTGGTTATATACAGATACCATGGAATGGCAGAGATGATAGAGGAAGTAAGATAGCTAATAACACTTACTTCTTGAAACTAAAAACAAAATCCAAGGAAACCGGTAAAAGTCTTGAAAAGACTCAAAAACTGGTAATTTTCGATAAATAATATTTATAAAAAGGAGGAGTTTCTCACTCCTCCTTTTCATTACTTCTGGAATAATATGCTAAAATCAAATCTACTCCTAGTCAAAAGAATGTTCAACCTTAGAAAGTCTGTTAACGCAATAAAGATTTATTCATCTTTAACCCTTTCTAATTTATTCAAGAGGGCTATCGTATGGGGTTATCCTACTGCGGTTATGATAGAACCAACAGATATATGTAACTTAAAGTGTCCATTATGTCCTTCGGGGAATGGCTCATTAAAAAGAGCCAAAGGATTCATGGATTTCGAATTGTTCAAAAGGACAATTAATCAAATTAGTAGATATAGTTATATTGTTGTGTTGTGGAATCAAGGGGAGTCTTTCTTACACCCCAGATTTACTGAAATGATACACTATGCCCATGAGAAAGGTCTTTACACTCTCTCTTCCACTAATGCAAATGCACCTTTAGATGCTGAAGAAGTAGTAAAGTCAGGATTAGATCGCTTAATTGTATCAATGGATGGCTCAACTCAAGAGACTTATAACAAGTATAGAGTAAACGGAGTCTTAGATAAGGTAATTACTAACATAACAGCGATTATGGATGCCAAGAAAAGACTGAATTCCTCTACACCTGTAGTTGAACTTCAATTTTTAGTTTTAAGGCACAATGAGCATGAAATAGGATCCATTCGCAAGCTTGCTAAAGAGCTTAATGTAGACCAGCTACGCCTAAAGACAGCTCAAATTTATTCAAAAGAGGACATTACGACTTATCTTCCATTAAATCCTAAGTTTAGACGTTACAAGGTAGTTAATGGAGATTTTGAACTAAAATTCGGTATCAAGAATAGGTGTAAAAGAGTGTGGATTAATCCGGTAATCAACTGGAATGGAGATATGGCTGTATGCTGCTTTGACAAAGAAGGTTCAGTTAAAATTGGTAATATAGCTAATCATAGCTTTTATGATTTGTTTCATAGTGATTCATTTAATCGTTTCAGAAATGCAATCTTGAAGGACAGGAGCAGGTTTGAGATTTGTCGGAATTGTGGTGAAGGGATTAAGTTAAATGTAGAAGAAAAGAATAATTAAGAAAAGAGCTAATTATGGACAAAAGAACGAGATACTTGAGAATAAATACACAATTCAGAGAATTAATTGAGAAAACTACTAATACTTACGCTAGAATGGCAACTTTATCAGCTCTGTTATTCCATAAACTTGAAGATGTATCCTGGTCCGGTTATTATCAATTAGTTGATGGTAAGTTGACAGTTCTTTCTTATCAGGGACCTGTTGCTTGCCAAGAGCTAGCGACTGGTACTGGAGTATGCTGGGCTGCAATCAATAATAAACGTACTATAGTAGTTAGTGATGTTAATGAATTTCCCGGACACATTGCTTGTGATAGTCGAACAAACTCGGAGATTGTCGCACCAATTTATGACAGTGAAAGTAAATTTGTCGCAGTGCTTGATATAGATAGCTACAAACTTAATGCTTTTGATGATATTGATAAGGAAGAACTAGAGAAGTTGGTAAAACTACTGTTATCTGATTGATATATCAAGCAGAGATATCTCCTTCTTCATACATTTTTTGTCTACCTCCTGACACTAAAATTAAGATAATTGCCAGTACTAATGATATTCCCAATACATATATAATACTCATGTTTGGCTCGCTCTTACTTAGAGTTCTGTAGATATATATACTGAAGTATATTAAACCGAAGAACCATACTTTGATAACATAAGGGAATATGTGAATATATAGCCATATTGCTCCCAACATGTCCAGTTTGGGAAACAGAATTACAAATGATAAAAAGATTGTTGTTATGAACATTGTGGGGGCAGTTACAGAATCTCCGAATAGAAAGAATACTCCCAATATATGGACTAGGTAGATTCCCAGCAAATAGATGAAAAATCTAAATGGACCGACAATCCCCTCAATTACTCTTCCTGATGCAATGAGAAAAAAGAAAGAAAAAATTGTAGTATATCTATCAACAACGAACAACTGACGAATCATATCAACTGAACCAAAACTGTTAAATTCTGCATTTGATTTTAAAAAGTCTGTAGCATGATAAAGGATACTTACAATTGCCAGAATGATAGCATAGACGTATGTAACATAAGCAGGTGTTTCAAATACGGTAACATCAATAAGCTCAGGGAAGAACATATGTTTTATCGTTACATGATCTTTCAATCTTCCGAATCTATACTTATTTTCATGATACGCTTTGTTTAGAGTTAACTGAGCTTGGGCGTTACTGTCTATTTTCCTGAAATTCTTTTTAAAATTTCCGGTTTCTATATCTTTTATGCTCTCACTTTTCTGCTTTACTTTCGGGATCTCAGCTAAAGTCTTCACTGGTATGAAAAAATAGTTACAAAGAGGACATACTTCTATTAATGGAGCTCCATCATAATCTCTCACTTGCTTAGCCTTCATTGCTCTTCCACATCCCGGGCATAGATCTCTAGGCTTTCCATTATTGGTTACGTCAAATCTCAGGGATAAAATCTTGTTTCTATCTCTATTCTCATTTAGCAAAGCAGATATGCTAGAGATGGAATAGTCACAATGATTACATAGATATAGCATATCCCTACTATCATGAACCTTTTTCATCTCATTCGAACATATAGGGCAATTGTACATAATACCTCCATTTCTATTCTTTCAATGAATTATGTTAATGTCAATATTATTTCTATTCATAATTTTTACTTAAGCTAGTGCTTGAATCAACCATGAGACCATACTTTCGATTAGTCAACTATCAACTATATTCTTTGAAGTAAGTAGATGTTGATAATTGTTTAGTTAAAATGGTAACATTTTTAGGAAATAAACATCGTATTGTTCTATATATAATAACAGCAACCCAAGAATTAAATTGACTTGAGAGGATTCATGAGAAAAAAAGGAAGAATGAAAAAAAGAGAATGGCATAGCGACCCTGAGATATCCAGATATCTAACTTTAATTGGTCAAACCGGACTATATATGGCGGGTTGCATAGTCATCTCTGTGTTAATAGGTATTTGGCTTGATTATAAAACAGGTTTATCTCCTCTTTTTTTAGCGACTTTCTGTTTAGTTGGAATTTTCTCAGGATTTTGGGGAGTATATAAACTGATAACTAAGTTTTATAAAACGGAAAAGCATCAGGAAAGGAAGTAAAACAGACTTGACAACAAAGCGATTTGTAGCAGAAATAGTAGTTATTATTTGCTTGACAAATATACCTGCACTCCTATTGATACCGACAAATTTCAGAGGAGCTTACAGTTGGTTTTTAGGCTCTTTTGGAAGTGCTGTCAACTTTATATGGATGTATCTGGCGGCAGCCAGGGCATTCGGTCCGATAGCAAAAAGTACACAGGTAAAAACGGTGAAAGTTTTTTATTTTCGTTACGTTTTCTTAATAGCATTTTCGTTAATTGCCGTTAAGATCCTGAAAACTGATATATTAATATTTGGTCTTGGGCTTTTATCTGCTCAAGGTGTTATCTTTGCAAGAAGCTTGATAGAATCTGTTGTTAAAAGCAGATTCGCAAAGAAATAGCGGAGTAAATATGTCGAAAAAGAAAAAGGGATTGTTAAAGCTATTTGCAATCTTCTTTGTTATCGAATTAGTCCTATCTTTCTTTCTTACAAGTACAATTGTAATAGGGAAGGATTCTGAAACAGGTAAATTCGGACTCAAAATTGAGAAAGAGGAATCCTCGCTTCAGGAAGAGATTATTGCTGATACTCAACCGGATACATTTTTCAGAGAATCTGAAGTTATGCATGCGAAGGTCAAACATGGTTCGGGAAAACAATTGACTAACGCTGAAATAATTAAATTGTATCAGGAAGAAAATGACGAAGAAGCATTACACGAAATAGCCGAATTCCTGCCCTATAAGAGTATTGGGCTATATTTAACCTTTCACAAAATCTTCGGTGATGCCAGTACAATTAACAGTTTCAAACTTCTAAGGATGTTACTCATTGTAGACATCATCTTCATTGTTCTTGCTATCATGATTCGCAAGGGTGTCAATTTCTATCCCGGAAAGCTCCAGATAATGGGAGAATCCTTTTACGCAGGAGCTGAGGGAATGGTTAAAGATACTTTGGGTAAAGAGAACATTCATTTCACACCTTATCTACTGACATTATTCTTGTTTATATGGTTTAGTAATCTGATTGGTATTATCCCTATACCGGGATTTATTGAGCCGACAAGAAATTTAAATGTTCCACTTGGAATGGGTATTGCAGCCCTTTCAGTTGTACATTTTATGTCGATTAAGAAGAAAGGATTGTGGGCATACATGAAGGAGTATGGAGAACCGATGTTCTTCTTAGCTCCGTTAAATATCGTGGGTGAGCTGTCTAAAGTGGTTTCCATCTCTTTCCGTTTGTTCGGAAACATCATGGGTGGAGGCATTATTATTTTAGTTGTGTCAGCTTTAACCAAATTAATCATCGTACCTATCGGTTTGTACGGTTTCTTTGGAATTTTTGCAGGAACAATTCAAGCTTTTGTGTTTGCAATGCTTGCTATGAGTTACCTTGCAGTAGCTATTGCTGAGGAATAGGAGAGGAACTATGGTATTAACATCAGAAATTCTTAACATTGCAGCATTCCTTGGAGCGGCAGTTGCAACAGGTGTTGCCTCATTGAGTGCAGGTATAGGAGAAGGTCAGACAGCAGGAGAAGCTTCTTTTGCGTTAATGAGACAGCCAAAAGCAGGAGATGGTCTTTTAAGAACAATGCTCATTAGTCAGGCTGTGACTGAGACCGGAGCTATATTTGGTTTGGTTGTATCACTTCTTCTGATTTTTAGTGGTTTGAATAATCCTGACGCAGGTTGGTTTAGATTCGGAACTCTATTGGCAGCCGGATTAGCAATTGGACTTGGTAGTATAGGACCGGGTTTTGGCTCGGGCTATACAGGAGCTCAATCTTGTCGCTCAATAGGAAGAATGCCTGATCAACAGAACAGGATAACTACAACAATGCTTATAGGGCAAGCACTAGCACAAACAGATGCTATTTTTGCTCTTGTTGTATCCTTGCTACTTCTTTATTCTACACCAATAACACCGGAAGCAGTAACAACTGGGCATATTGTAATGAGAATATGCGGTTATATAGGTGCTGCTCTTGCTATTGGATTCGGGACATTTGGTCCCGGAATCGGAATCGGATTTGTGGCAGGAAGATCAACTGATATGTTAGGAAGATTTTCCAAACAAGGTCCTACCATAACAAGAACAATGTTTCTTGGAGCCGCAGTCTCGGAATCTACTGCAATTTATGCTCTTGTAGTAGCTTTTCTATTAATATTTATATAAATTAGATAAACAAAAATAAAAAAACCTATACGGAGGTAAAAATGGAACAATACATTGCTAAAGCAGCAGCTCTTTTGGGAGCAGGTATCGCAATGGGAATCGGAGCTCTTGGTCCTGGACTCGGTGAAGGATTCGTTGCAGGTAAAGCCTGTGAAGGTATCGCTCGTTCACCTGAACATGCCAGTCTTATAACTAGAACAATGCTTATCGGTCAGGCTGTTTCAGAGTCAACCGGTATCTATTCATTAGTTATTGCACTTCTTCTTATTTTTACAACCTAACTTGGTAGTAGACCGATTTTGTTCACAACCAGTATAAAGGATAAAAAATGATTAGTATTGATGTTTCTTTAGTCGTTGTTATCCTGAATTTTATTCTGCTTTTGATTGTCTTGAATAAAGTGGCATTTAAGCCTTTACGCGAGATGTTGGAAAAAAGACAGAAACAGATTCAAGAAGATATAGATTCGGCTGGGAAATCTAAAGAGGAAGCTCAAAAACTCCTTCAAGCTCAAGAAGAAGAATATAGAAAGGCTACAAGTGAAGCCAGACATCTTCGTGAAAAGATAAAAAAAGAAGCTCAGATAGAAGCTGATAAGATTATTGATGAAGCTCATTTGCAAAATAAGAAGCTTCTTTCCGAAGGTGAAAAAAGACTTGAGATGGAATCAAAAAAAGCAATGAAGAACCTCGAAGGAGAAGTTGCTAATCTTGTTGCAGAACTGTCTACTAAGGTTCTTGGGACTAAGGTTGATTCTAAGAAAGATAAAGAGCTTATTGAAAACATGTTAAAGGAACGGAGCTAATAGTGAAACAGCACATAATTGCCGATCGCTATGCTAAAGGTATGATTTCTCTTTTCTCATTACCTCAATTTCGCGATTTGAGAATAGATATATCTTTCCTATTGAAAGATTTAAGAGAAAACGTGGAACTGAATTCCTTCCTTTCATCTCCACTTATTAAAGCTACCGAAAAGATGAAATTGTTTAAAGAAATTTCAGCAACTCTGCATTTTGAAGAGAGATGGAACGGTCTAGTTCAACTTCTTATTAAGAACAACCGTGAATCTCATTTTGAAACTATTCTTGAAGAGATTGACAGAATGCTTCTGGAACAACTTAATCTTTGCAAGGTAACTATAAAAGTAGCTCATGAGATTGATGATAATCTTAAGGCGGAAATCGAGGATAGAGTTTCCGGGTATCTGCATCAAAAGATTATACCAACCTATGAAATTGATCTTTCTATTGGTGGAGGTTTCATTGCTCAAACAGATTCCCGGATTATTGATGCTTCGCTGAGGCATAATATTGACAGATTTACTCAAAATCACAACTAAACAGTTGAGGATACTATGATAATTCAACCAGATGAAATAAGTTCCTTAATCAGAGATAGGATAAATAATTTTAAATTCGACATTGATGTTGCCGAGACAGGTAAGATTATTCAAGTCGGTGATGGCATTGCCCGTATTTATGGACTTGATAATGTTATGTCTATGGAGATGTTACTATTTCCCGGAGACATCTTCGGTATGGCTTTGAACTTGGAAGAGGGAAATGTCGGTGCAGTTATCTTTGGTGATGCTACATCAATCAAAGAGGGTGACATTGTAAAAAGAACCGGCAAAATTCTTCAAGTTCCTGTTGGTGAAGCTCTTCTTGGACGTGTGGTTAATACACTCGGACAGCCTGTTGACGGTAAGGGAGAGATTAAAGCCACTGAATTTAGAAACATGGAGAGCAAAGCCTTAGGTGTTATTGACAGACAGCCTGTGGTTGAACCTGTTCAGACCGGCATTAAAGCTATTGACGCTATGATACCAATCGGTCGTGGTCAACGTGAGCTGATTATTGGTGACAGACAAACAGGTAAAACTGCTATTGCAATTGATACTATTATTAATCAGAAGAAATCTGATATGTATTGTATTTATGTTGCAATAGGGCAGAAACAATCAACAGTTGCTAAAATCGTAAAAACCTTGGAAGAGCATGGGGCAATGGAGTATACAACAATAGTGATGGCTTCTGCTAATTATGCACCGGCTCTTCAATATATGGCACCTTATGCAGGATGTGCAATGGGTGAATACTTCATGCTCAATGGAAAACATGCTCTCATCATTTATGATGACTTATCAAAGCATGCTGTTGCGTATCGTGAAATATCTCTTCTTCTTAGAAGACCACCGGGACGTGAAGCATATCCCGGAGATGTTTTTTATCTTCATTCACGTCTACTTGAAAGAGCATCAAAGCTTAGTGATGCACACGGTGGGGGTTCTCTTACTGCTCTACCTATTATTGAGACAAAAGCTGAAGATGTTTCGGCATATATCCCAACTAATGTTATATCAATTACCGATGGGCAGATTTACCTGAGCTCAAAGCTATTTTATTCAGGTATCAGACCTGCTATTAATGCAGGTATCTCTGTTTCTCGAGTTGGTGGCTCTGCTCAGATTAAAGCTATGAAGAAGGTTGTTGGACAGCTTAAGTTTGCTTTAGCTCAGTATGATGAGTTAGCTGCATTCTCTAAGTTCGGTTCAGACCTCGATAAAACAACTCTTGCTCAACTTAGACGTGGAGAGAGAATTGTTGAAATGCTTAAACAAGGTCAGTATCAACCACTTGAAGTTTACAAAGAGATAATGATTGTGTTTATGGTAAATGAAGGTTATCTTGACCAAGTTGAGAAAGACCAGGTTGCAGAGGTTGAAAAAGAGCTTAATTTAACTCTTGATACCGAATATAAAGAGTTATGCCAGAAACTTGTTGAAGGTGGGCTTGATGACGAAAAACGTAATCAGATGAAAGCAATCTGTGAACTGGTAATCGGTAAATTTGCCAAATAACCGTTTAATCCGGAGTAAGAATGGGAAACATAAATGATATAAAAGAAAGAATCGGCAGTGTTCAGAGTACGAAGCAAATCACAAATGCAATGAAAATGGTTGCAGCTGCTAAGATGCGTAAAGCACAGCAGAACATGTTTAAAGCTCGTCCTTATGCACATAAGATTATGGAAATGACCAGAATCGTTAAGTTCAAGAACAGAATGTCAGATAATATCTTTCTTAAAGAAACAGCCCCGTCCGGAAAAACACTTTATGTATTCGTAACTGCTGACCGTGGGCTTTGCGGCTCATTTAATTCACAGATAACAAGAACAGGAGACAGTTTATTGGCGGATTCTCCCGATAGTGATATTATCTGTATAGGGAAGAAGAGTTTCGATTACTTTCGAAAGAAAACAGATAAAGTAATAGCAGATTATACCGGTATGATGGAGAAATTTAATT
This sequence comes from Cloacimonadales bacterium (SeqCode), assembly GCA_963667035.1. Lineage (GTDB taxonomy): Bacteria > Cloacimonadota > Cloacimonadia > Cloacimonadales > JAFGVF01 > Zophobacter. The sequence continues at coordinate 2,546,407 of OY762964.1, read as the reverse complement.
TCGACATCACATCGGAGATAGCTGATAAAATTAAAGAATTGTATCTTTCCAATCAGTATAGTAAGGTTGTTGTCCTCTTCAATGAATTTAAGAGTGTCATGCAACAGACAATAGGTCAATTGCAGTTACTACCGATTCCCGCAATGGAAGAGGAGAATGTGTCAATGGTGGATTATGTTTATGAACCCGATGCAGACATGGTGATTGACAACCTGATTGAACGTTATCTTCACTTCCAGATGTGGCAGGTATTCTTGGAATCTTCAGCATCAGAACAGAGTAGTCGTATGACTGCAATGGACAGTGCTACAGAGAATGCCAAAGACCTTATTGGTAAGCTGGAATTGCAATATAACAGGGAAAGACAGGCTTCAATTACAACCGAAATTATTGAGGTTGCTTCAGGTGCTGAAGCAATCAACAATTAACGGAGAAGAGGTAGCTTAATGACAGAAGGAATCATTAAACAAATCATGAGTGCTGTTATTGATGTGGAGTTTCCGGAAGGACAGCTTCCTGAGATCTACAATGCACTCAAAGTTATACATGAAGACAGAGAAATCATCCTAGAAACTCAGATGCATCTTGGTGAGAATAAAGTTCGTGCTATTGCCATGGATACAACTGACGGTCTCACAAGAGGCATGACGGTTATCGATACCGGTGCTCCTATCACTATGCCGGTAGGAGAGGAAGTTCTTGGAAGAATTCTTAATGTTACAGGTAAACCAATTGACCAGAAAGGTGACGTGAAGACGGAGACTAGATTCCCGATCCACAGAGAAGCTCCGGCTTTTGAGAACCTTTCAACCGAAGAAGAAATTCTTGAAACCGGTATCAAGGTTATTGACCTTGTAGAACCGTATCTCAAGGGTGGTAAAATAGGTCTGTTTGGTGGTGCCGGTGTTGGAAAAACAGTTCTGATTCAAGAACTTATTCATAATATTGCAACCGAGCACGGTGGATTTTCTGTATTCACCGGTGTGGGTGAACGAACCAGAGAGGGTAACGACCTTTGGCTTGAAATGAATGAATCGGGAGTTATCAATAAAACCGCAATGGTTTTCGGTCAGATGAACGAACCTCCGGGAGCTCGACTTCGAGTTGGTCTTTCTGGTTTAACTATAGCCGAATACTTTAGAGAAGTGTCAAAAAAAGACGTGCTTCTTTTCATTGATAATATCTTTAGATTTACTCAAGCAGGTTCTGAGGTTTCGGCTCTTTTGGGTCGTATGCCGTCAGCTGTGGGTTATCAGCCTAATTTGGCTACTGAAATGGGTGCTTTACAGGAAAGAATCGCATCTACTAAAGACGGTTCTGTAACATCTGTTCAGGCTGTTTATGTGCCTGCTGATGACTACACCGATCCTGCTCCTGCAACTACTTTCTCACATCTTGATGCTTCTACCAACTTAGACAGACGTATTTCATCTATGGGTATTTATCCTGCTGTGGATCCTCTTGCATCTACAAGCCGTATTCTTGACCCTAGAATAGTTGGTGAAGACCATTACTATGTTGCTCGTGAAACGCAAAGAGTTATTCAAAAATATAAAGACCTTCAAGATATCATAGCTATTCTTGGTATGGATGAGCTTTCAGATGAAGATAAACTTGTTGTGAATCGTGCCAGAAAACTGGAAAGATTCTTCTCTCAACCATTCTTTGTTGCTGAACAGTTTACTAATACCCCCGGTCAATATGTTCCATTAAAGGAAACTATCGCCGGATTCAAAGCTATTCTTGAAGGAGAATGTGATGATTGGCCTGAACAAGCTTTCTTACTTGTAGGAAACTTAGAACAGGCTGAGAAGAAAGCCAATGAGTTGAGACAAAATGGTTAATATTGAAATTGTCATGCCCGACCGCATAAAACTTGAAAGAAAATGCGATCATCTTATTGTTCCTGGTATTGAAGGTGACTTCGGAATTTACAAAGATCACACTCCAATAATGACTCAGTTACGCCCGGGAGTTCTTCATATTATCTATGATGGTAAAGAGGAGAAGATGGCTATTCACGATGGTTTTGTAACTGTTGAGAACAATCAAGTGATAATTCTTTCGGAGAGAGTTGAATCGGAAGCGGAGATTGATTTCAAAAGAGCTGAAGAAGCTAAAGCTAGAGCTGAACAAAGGCTCAAAGAACAACCAAAAGATCTTAACTTCCGACGTGCGGAATTAGCCTTACGTCGTGCCTTAACCAGGCTTTCAATTAAAAACTAATTTTGTAATCCAATAAAACCAATCTAATTAAAGACCGCTACATGGCGGTCTTTTCTTATATTATAAAATGTAACTATCTCACGGTTACAGTGCATTTACCAAGTAGTTACGTATATTTTACGTCCATTTTCATCTCTATAACTACTCAATCTACCAACGCACTGATTTTGCACTGTGCAGCCAGTGTGAATGCACTGTCCACCCACTGAAACACCGGGTTCGCAGTGCGTGCACAGTGCAAATACAGTGGGATAATTGTTCTTTATCAGATAATTTAAAGAACTAAGTAAAAGAGTAATTAGGCAAATAACATATTGACAAATATAATTACTTACTCTTTAAAAGAGACTATCTATAACATATTGAGGGGGAACTATGAAATCAGAGTTTATTCTAGGAATCATAATTGTACTTGCATTGATTATTGCAGGCTGTGGGAGTGATGGAATTGGAGGAATTAATCAGCATGATGGAGATTTTTGGCAACAAGCTGACTCGCTAGATGTTTATATCTCTTTTATGGATAAAGAGGTATTGGTTTTAGTTAATCTTGATGATGAATTGGAAGATTATGAAGGACAATTCATTCCTACCCTAAAGATTGATGGCATTGATTACAGTAGTTTTATCGACTTTGCACTTGGTACAATATACTTATATGAATTACCCTTTCAGCTGGTACCGGGGCATAACTATGAAGTTGAATTCGATGTTACCCTGCAAGAATATAGCAAAAGTATATTTAGCAAAAAAGTAAATGGTACACTTGAAGCTGCACAATTGATGCACTGGGATAATCCTGTATCCACGATTAGTCCTGATGATGAGATTAGATTCGACTGGAGTCTGAATAGAAGCAATATGGCTCAATGTGGAGTTGTTAGATATAGTACAGATAATAATGATCATTTTCAGAGATTTGAGTTGGAAACAAGTACTAGAAGCTTTACATTTCCCAAGAACTATTTGGATGAAATAATGTCTTCAAATTCTTGGAATTTATACTATCAGATATTCTCGTTAAATTACTATATGGATGATGATTGTGTCATTATTAGTCAAGATTTGATTTATGTAGAAAATGGGTATAGCCTTTATGAGAGAATACCACACAGAATTCAGCAACTAAAAGATATTGTTAGTATTCTGCGAGATAAAGAACATATAGCAGATTAGGGTTTGTTCTTAACTAGGAGAGTTAATGGAAGATAAACAACGAATAAGGTTTTTAATTAGTATAATTCTGTTCATAAGCTTATCAATTGAACTCTTCATGAATAAGCGAGATACTTTTACATATATCTTGCTAGGTGGTTTAAGCTTAGAAATTATACTCTACATTGTGATAAGGAAGTATCATAAATTTCACCTTCTCTTAACGGTTTTAACAGTATTATTGTTTATAGCTTTAGTTGTCTATGTCGCTAGGATTTTTATTTGATAATCTAGTTCTACAACTAATAGGTTTTAAGGGAGTCTGCAATTTACAGACTCCCAAATGTATCTATTAAACTATTAGTGGGATAACTGCCCTTTATCAGATAGTTTAAAGAGCTAGTAATCAATAAGATATCGGATTAACAAATAGCTGTAGCTATACTTGGTGATTTCTCTTACATTACTCTTTAACAATTATTAACAATACAAGCATCCCCCCGAAATTTAGAATAATGGTCATAATAAGTGACTGAAAAAGTGGTAATTTAAGTATAAAAATAGTCAAGAAAAAGCTTGAAAAGAGTGAGTCCCTATTTATTGTTGTTACGCTTAAAATAAAACAAAAGGAACTCACTATATGGAACTATCAATAATAAAAAAGCATAATCTGCAAGCTAAATTTTCAAAATTCATCAACAAAGTCACACATAGCTGTACTATCAAAGAGAAGAAATTTGTAAAAGAGCTTGTCAGTGGCATTTTGAAATCCGGTAGTTGTATAATCAGAAGGATTGCAATGAGCCATGAAGTGAATATCTCATTAGAAAAGCTCTGCGAACGATATCGTCGTCATTTATCAAAACCTGAGTTGTACAAAAATCTATCAAATATTCATCTGATTTGTGAAAGCAAGAAGATAGCATCTTATGACCTGATAGTCATTGATCCCAGCGACATAATGAAAAGCCATTCAAAGAAGATGGAAGGATTAACCAGAGTTAGAGACGGCAGTACAGGCGAGTGGTGTAACGGTTATGAAGTATTAGATATAATCAGAGTATCAAAAGAAGGTCATTCGCTTGAGATACGTCCTCTTGTGTCTGAATTGCATACTAACGACGAAGATCCGGGCATACTGAAACAGTCTGTGTTTGATCGGATCAATGATATTCAGGTGTATTCAGGAAATAAAGGGATATATGTAATGGATAGAGGTTATGATGATAAGGTAGTAATCAACTATTTAACAGAGAATGAGGCTTCATATATCATTCGCGTCAAAGGTAATCGTAACCTTTATGTAAATGGTAAGGAAATATCATTTAAGAAAGCTACTAAACATGTGAAATTGAAGTATAGAATCCAATCCGGTAATGCAACTCTTATCGCCGGAGTAATCAGAGTTGGAGTGCCAGTTGATGCTCATCACAAGAAAAAGGCAACACTTGTTTATTCTAACCTTGTCGTTGCCCGTTATATTAAGAAAGACGAATCAGGAAAAGATTGCCTCAAAGGTTTTTTCTATTTGAACTGTGATTTTCCAAATCGAGACCTTAGTGATTTGGAGTTGATAACAACTGCAATAAGAGGGTATCGTCTCCGCTGGAAAGTAGAAGAAGTACACCGTCATGTGAAGCAGGAGTATTCGTGGGAAGATATGCAGGTTATGACATTGGACAGGTTAAGAAATCTGAACTGCATGTTATTATTGGCAGTCAGTTATCTTTATTCTTTGGATAAGTATCGATACGACTTTGCGGAAATGTATCAACACATTATGCTTAGTAAAAAGAGTAATCTAAAGGAATTATGTAAGTTTATCTACTACAGACTATCGGTTGTTGTTAAAAATCTATTCAGAGATTGGAAGCATTACTTTGTTCCAAAGTATCAAGGTTGTCATGCAGAATGGGAGCAGATGACATGCTTATGATAAAAAACGGGGGGATGCCAGTTAACAATACTCTTGACACATATAAATCTTTAATTCTGTTTAGTAAGAACTAGGAGGTAGTATGAAAAGATTAGTGTATATAGCAGTGATTATTAGCATTTGCTTAGCTTTTGTCGGGTGCGGGAATGAATCCGTAGGATTTTTTGAACTTGAACCAATTAATGAGATTTATACAAGTAATATTTTAGTTAGTATATTTGATTATGTTAATGGAACAGAGATATGTGTAACAATAAGTGATAAAATAGTTAATGAAGACTTTGAAGGATACTTTGCTCACTCTATCAGTATTAATGGTGAAGATATGTCTCAATACATTGAGAGGGGATATGTGGATTTTGTTTTACTAGATATTCCATATCAATTTCAACCTGGAGAAGATTTGTTTATAAAGTATAAACTTGACATTAGTAATGACAATAAGGTAAATCAGTCAAGAGAAGTATCAGGTAATTTTAGGATGCCGTATGTACCTGTTTGGCACAAACCCTTAGAACCTATTCAGCATGGAAGTGATATAACTTTCTCATGGGATTTGTATAGGAATAATCAATTCCAATATGCTATAGCATCAATTGAAGGTTACAATGAACTGACACAGGAATATGACTACGACGATTACGTAACTGAGATTTCCATAAGCAAAAGAGAGTATACTTTTCCCGAAAATTGTTTAGTAGATATATCTCAAACATGTGCACATGAAGATATAGAACTCTACTATGGAGTAGGTAGCATGAATTATACAATCTCAGGTGATCTTGCAATAATGAGCGGTTATACAGCATACGTAGATAGTTATAGCAATGACTATAAGCTTGATAAGCCCGATTTAGAATCACGTATACAGGAAGCCAGGAAACTATTGAAGTTAATTTTAAATAGAGAGTAAGTATAATGTAAAGGCTGATGTATTCATCAGCCTTAAGTATTTCTGTAACTAGTTTAGATTAAGACTACATACTTCCAATTGATATTATGTCAGTAGCTTCATACTATTGTTATAGTACTCTATAATGAAAAGCAAATCCAACTCAAACCTTTGAAATATGTTTATGTGCATCATTCTTATCGCTAAATCCTATATGAATAAAACAGTAATATTTTGACAGAGAGACTCCGTAGATTAGTTTGTGAAATCTGTTTTGATATTCTCGGGAGGTAAGATGAAAGACCTGATGAATCCCAAAGTGTTCAATATTAATAAAGAGAATCCTCATACTCTTCTTATTTCGGAAGATACATATAGATTGAATCTGAACGGTATCTGGAAATTCTTTTGGACTAATAATGAAAAGCAATATCCGGATAGCTTTCAAGAGATTGATTTTGATGACAAGAAATGGAGTTCAATATCTGTTCCCGGTAACTGGGAGTTAAACGGTTTTGGAGTACCAATTTATACAAATGTTACTTATGAGTTTCATACAATTCCTCAAAAGGATGGCAAATCATCTTCTGCTCCTAGTCATAGGCCCGTACCACCTGAAGTTCCGGATGCTAACAATGAAGTCGGTTTCTACAGAAAGACCTTCAATCTTGAACTTGATAATAAGAAATACTATATCTACTTTGGAGCTGTAAAATCAGCTTTTTACATCTGGATAAACGGTAAACTCGTAGGATATTCTCAAGGAAGCAAGACTCCGGCAGAATGGGATATATCCAAGTATATAATAAATGGCAGAAATACAATAGCTTTGCAAGTCTTTAGATGGAGTGACGGATCATATCTGGAGTGTCAGGATTTCTGGAGAATATCCGGTATAGAAAGAGATGTCTTTATATATGCCAAACCACTAATCCATATTAAGGATATTAGAATTGAAGGTGACCTAACCAACAAATATCAAGACGGTATACTGAAAATTGATGGTAAGTTGAATCATTGGGAAGAGAACATTGAGTTAAATATTAGATTATCAGGCAAAAATGCTAGCCTTGAACAAGTTTTAAATATACAAAGTGAAGTGTTCTCAATAGAAATACCTGTATCTAAACCGTTAAAATGGTCAGCAGAGAATCCCGCATTATATAATTTGGATTTAGTATTAGTCAAAGATTCTGTGATTATAGAGCATTATTCCACAAAAGTTGGTTTCAGAAAGGTAGAGATTATTAATAGTCTACTACATATAAACGGAAAATATGTTCTCCTGAAGGGTGTAAACCGACACGAACACGACATGATAACCGGACATGTAGTAAGCTATGAGTCTATGCTTGAAGATATTAAATTGATGAAACAGGCTAATATAAATGCCGTGAGAACTTCTCACTATCCCAATGATCCTATCTGGTATGAGTTATGCGATAAATACGGGCTATATGTTATAGATGAAGCAAACATAGAATCACACGGTATGAGTTATGAATCCGAGCTTACTCTAGGAAATAATCCGGAATGGATAGATGCTCATCTTGATAGAATACAAAGGATGTATGAAAGAGATAAGAACCATGCTTGTGTTATTATCTGGTCATTAGGGAACGAAGCAGGTGATGGAATATGCTTTACTGAATGTTACAAGTGGCTGAAGGGAAAGGATAAATCTAGACCGATTCAATATGAAAGAGCTTTATGTGGTGATAACACCGACATATTTTGTCCTATGTATTTCTCAACAGAGCAGATTGAAAGATATGCCAATGAAAACAGAAATAGACCTTTAATTCAATGTGAATACGCCCATGCTATGGGTAATAGTAACGGTAACTTAAAGGACTATTGGGAAACAATTAGAAAATACCCGATATTACAGGGTGGATTTATTTGGGACTGGGTTGATCAAGGTTTCTTAGAGAAGGATGATAAAGGTAACTATTATTACGCTTATGGCGGTGATTATGGAAGTGAGATGACTCCTTCTGATGAGAATTTTTGTATTAACGGTATACTGAATCCTGATAGAACTCCTCATCCTTCCTATTATGAAGTTAAAAAAGTGTATCAAGATTTCATATTTAAACAGATAAGACAAACTGAAATAGAAGTCTATAATGAAAGAACTTTTACAGATTCATCGGATGTTTATTTTGAATATGAGTTATTACAAGACGGTAATGTAATTATCACAGGTAAACCTAATTTTGATCATATTAAACCCGGAGAGAAAAAGAGATTTGAGATAACTGAATCAATACCGGATTCAGGTGAGATATTTGTTAATGTTTATGCTAAGAGTGCAATTGCATCAATGCTTTTAGAGAAGGATTACGTCGTTGCACGAGAGCAATTCCTATTGGGAGAATCATTACCTCGAAAGGTAAAAAAATCAGGAATTGCTTATGATGTTAGCTTTGAAAATGAGAACATCTTAGAAATCCAAGCGGGATTACTTATTCTGAAACTGGATAAACAATCAGGATTACTGAATTCAGTTGTCTATGATAGCAAAGAGATGCTAAGTAACGGATTCATTCCTAATTTCAGAAGAGCAACAACGGATAATGATGAAGGAAATCAACTTCATAATAGATGCAATGTCTGGTTTATGGCTTCTGAAAAGAGATTTCTAAAGAAGATTGATTTGGATAAAGAAAATGGAGTAGTTGAAATTGATTTTGCTTTTGAGGATATAAACTCAAATCTGAAATTAACATACACAATCATAAGCGGAAACGAGATAGAAGTAGCATATCGTTTTAAATACAGGGAGAGTGATTTACCTGAGATACCAAGAGTAGGTTTGCACATTCAATTGAATAAACAATTTAATTGGATTGAATACTACGGAAGAGGACCTCATGAAAACTATATTGACCGTAAAGACTCTGCTTTCATGGGAAAATATAACTGTAGTGTTTCCGAGTTAGGGTACGATTATATTAGACCACAAGAGAATGGTTATAGGACAGATACTAAATGGCTTCAGTTTAGTGATGAATGCTATAATATGGTCGTTGAAAGCGATACATCATTCTCTTTTGCAGCTCTTCAGTTTAGCTATGACGAATTGGAAAGAAAAAGATTTAAAACACAACGGCATCCTAATGAGTTAAAGAAATCGGATTATATAGAACTTGATATTGATTACGGGCAAATGGGAGTAGGTGGTGATGATAGTTGGGGAGCACGGACTTACAAAGAATATACACTGCAACCTCAAGATTATAAATACTTTTTCAGAATTAAATTTGAGACTAAAAGGAGATAGAGATGAGAGCATTAATTATCTTTGCTTTACTAATTATATGCTTATCTGCAAAAGGAATTAGTAACAACAAAGTGGAGCCTCCTGCTCCTTTTGGTGCTACTCCAAATGATAATCAACTCAGATGGCATAAAATGGAGTTCTACGGATTTTTGCATTTTACAGTAAATACTTTTACAGGGAAAGAATGGGGATACGGTGATGAGTCTACCGAGCTGTTCAATCCAACTGAGCTGAATGCTAATCAATGGGCTAAGACTGCGACTAAAGCAGGAATGAAAGGATTGATAATTACTGCGAAGCATCATGATGGTTTTTGCCTTTGGCAAACAGAATTAACTGAACACTCAATTAAGAATTCTCCTTGGAGACAGGGGAAGGGAGATGTATTAAAAGAGCTGTCGGAAGCTTGTAAGCAAAATAATCTTAAAATGGGTGTTTATCTTTCTCCATGGGATAGAAATAGTAAAGACTATGGGGCAGAAGAGTATGTTACACTTTATCGAAACCAGTTAAAAGAAGTACTATCTAATTACGGAGAAATATTTGAAGTATGGCATGATGGAGCTAATGGTGGAGACGGATATTACGGGGGAGCACAAGAGGAAAGAAGAATAGATAAAGAAACTTATTATGATTGGGACAATACTTGGGATATAATCCGTAAACTTCAACCTAATGCCGTTATTTTCAGTGATGCCGGACCAGATGTACGTTGGGTTGGTAATGAACAGGGATTTGCTCCTGAGACATGTTGGGCTCCGATTAATCCGGAGGGAATGTTCCCTGGTAAAGCAGACCAAAACTTACTTGGTGCCGGTACTCCCGGAGGTGAAGTCTGGAGACCTGCGGAAGTTGATGTCTCAATCAGAGACGGTTGGTTTTACCATGAAGATCAGTCTCCCAAATCAATAGAAAGATTGTTAGATATCTATTATAATAGTGTTGGGAACGGTGCGTGTCTCTTATTAAATATTACTCCTGATAAGAGAGGACTAATACCGGAAGAGGATGTTCAAAGACTCAAGGAATTCGGTAGGATAATAGAGAATACATTTTCTAAGAACTTAGCGGGGAATAAAAGAGTTACTGCTTCCGATACCCGAGGGAACTCTGATAAATATTCACCTATGATGATAGTCGATGGGAATAGAGAAACATATTGGGCTACAGATGATGATGTGACATCAGCCAGCTTAACAATCGACTTTGAAGAATTCACTACTTTTAACAGAATCAGAATGCAAGAATATATACAGTTAGGACAAAGAGTTTCCAACTTCTCAATTGAAGCAAATACTTCCGAAGGATGGAAAACAATCAGTGAAGGTACGACTATCGGAGTAAGAAAGATTATTAGATTTGATGATATAAAAGCTAATCAGATTAGAATTGATATAGAAGCTATAGCTTCCCCGACCCTTTCAACTGTGGAAGTCTTCAAAGCTGAACTTGAGTAATACAAATGAGAAAAACAAACGCTATTGTTTTAGCTGCCGGAAAAGGCAGTAGAATGAAAACAGACTTACCAAAGGTATTAGTCGAAATTGCAGGTAAGTCTATTGTGACAAGAATTGTTGAAACTCTTGAAAAATGCAATGTAGATGAGATTATCCTCATCGTAAATACTGAGAATAAACCTTTGATAGAAGAAGTGATGGGAAACAGATGTAAATATATAATTCAGGAACAACAACTAGGTACTGCTCATGCAGTATTGCAAGCAAAAGATTATCTCAAAGATTTTGAAGGCAATACTATAGTTATGGTTGGAGATTCACCTGCAATTTCATCCGAATATATTCGGTTACTAATAGATAAAATGGAATCTGCTGATTTGGCTTCTGTATTCCTTACGGTTGATATTAAGGAGAATATACCTCCTTGGGGGAGAGTAATCAGAAATCGTGTAGGTCGTATTATCGGAGTCATTGAGGATAAGGATTGTTCAACAGAAGAGAAAGAAATTACGGAATTGATACCATCACAATTTATATTTAATAATAAGTTACTGTTCGAAGCATTAGGAAAGATTAAGAACAATAACATTCAGAAGGAATATATCCTTTCGGATATTGTTGGAATTCTAGCCGAGAACTATGAGTTGGAGACAATAGAGGTTAATGATATTGAAGCTGTATATGGAGTTAACACTATAGAAGAGAAAGAGATGATTGAGTTGTACTTGAAAAGAAAGGAAATTAGTAATGGATAAAGGTGAAAGAATCATTGTCTCAGCTCCAGGAAGAATATGTCTATTTGGTGAGCATCAGGATTATCTTGGTCTACCAGTCATTCCTATGGCGATTAATCTAAGAATTCAAATTGAAGCTACAAAACGCTCTGATAACATTTTTAGCATAGAGTTACCGGATATTATGGCATCGGAAGAAATAGTGTACACCCAATCTCAATTTGTTTACAGCAAGAAAAGAGATTACTTCAAGAGCATCTTTAATGTTCTTATGAAAAGAGGATATAATTGGGAGCATGGTTGGAATTGCGTTATAAGAGGAAATATACCAATAAATTCAGGAACCTCATCATCAAGTGCCTTAAATAATGTATGGTGTAAATTCTTAGTTGAGGCTTCTCAGGAAGGTAATAAAAACATTTCTAATCAGGAAATCGGAATGATTAGCTATGAGGCTGAAGTATTAGAGTTTAACGAGGCAGGCGGAATGATGGACCAGCTTTCTACAGCAATAGGGTCAATAAACTTCATGGATTTTACACAACCAATCACAATCAGTAGGCTAAGTGCTCAACCGGGTGCGTTCGTGCTAGGAGATACTCAAGAACCTAAGGATACCGAAAAGATTCTTTCAGAAACTAAGGCTCCGGCAATTAAGGCTATGACCACTATTCAAACTTTAAACTCTTCCGTATACTTCAGAAACATTTCAATTAATGAGTTATATAACTATAGAGATTTGCTTTCGGAACATGAATTACAAGTAATGAAAGGCGTAATCTATAATAGAGAAATCACTAGTAAAGCTTTAAAACTTTTACAAGCTCAAAGTATTAATCATACAGAGTTAGGAAATCTACTCAATCAACATCAATTGTATCTTCGAGAAAATCTAGGTATCTCTACTCCCAAAATTGATAACATGATTCAAGCATCATTGCAGTCGGGAGCATTAGGGGCAAAGATTAACGGTTCCGGGGGTGGAGGCTGTATGTTTGCTTATGCTCCGGAAAATCCTGAAGAAGTAGCAAAATCTATTGTCAAAGCAGGAGGTGAAGCTTACATTATTAGAATAGATGAAGGCTTGTTAACTCTTTAATCCCTTTAAGTTCACCACAATACCTGATATGCAATACGGAAAAAGAGCTTGACCCCATAATAGCTCACAATAGAACTGACCGGTCAGTTTTAAGCAAGGAGCATATCATGTCTAAAGATAAGAGAGAAGAGATTCTAAAGGCTGCTGAGAAAGTTCTTAGAACTAAGAGATTCCATGAAGTTAAGATGGATGATGTAGCAAAAGAAGCAGGTGTTGGAAAGGGCACAATATACAGATATTTTAAAGATAAAGAAGACCTTTATATTGCAGTAGCTCTGGAAGGATTCATTAATATCCAAGTTCAGCTAAAAGCTATTGTCGATAGAGATATGGATTACATAGACAAGATAATAGAGATTAGTAATTGTTTGGCAAAGCTTTCAAAAGGGAGAAAACCGGTTTTGAGAGTTATGGAAGAAGCCCTTGAAAGAAAGGACCAGCTTGCCAAATGCTATGCCGAGAGAACAAGCGAACTTAAAAGGAAAGTGAGGCAGACTATAGCACAAGTATTTCAACATGGACTGGATAATAATCTTTTAAAGCTGGATGTTACGGCTGACCAATACGCAGAATTATGGATTCATCAGATTATAGGTCTATCAAGATTCCCATCAGAAGTAGAAAAGATACCAATTGACGCTATAATACAACTCCACCTAAGAGGTAGTAATGAAGGCAATTAAAGAGTTTGAGACTATTGCTCCTTGGAGATTACTCCTTAAATATTCGATACCTTCTATAGTTGCCTCAAGTGTTCATGCAATATACAATATTGTCGACAGAATATACATAGGTAAAGCATTAGGTACAGATGCTTTAGCCGGATTAACCATAACATTTCCAATATTTATTCTTTCTATTGCAATTGGCGTACTTCTCGGGAATGGATCCTCTTCAATAATCTCAATTCGTTTAGGAGAGAAGAATAAGGAAGTTGCCGAAAAAACTTTAGGCAATACCATTGGATTATACACAATTCTGGGAGTAATAGTAGCAGTACTGGGAAGCTTGTTTATCAAACCTCTTTTAAGGATTGTTGGTGCAGACGAGATTACTATGCCTTATGCTTATGAATATCTTGTCTGGTTCCTTCCTTTTATGGCTTTTGATTTTATGGCAATGGGAACTAACGGGAGTATTCGTAGTGAAGGTAATCCACATCTGGCTATGAAAATTGCAGTATCAGGTGCTTTGATAAACATAATACTTGATCCGATATTTCTTTTTGTGTTTCATCTTGGAGTTAAAGGTGTAGCTATTGCGACTGTATTAGCCAGAATTATAACCGCAAGTTGTGTTTTATGGCATTTTACTGTTAGCAAACATAGGTACTTAACACTAAGAAAAAAGTATCTTATACCTCAATGGCATATCGTTAAACCTATGCTTGCTATCGGTGTTTCACCTTTCAGTATGAATCTGGCTACAACTCTTGTAGCTGTATTCACCAATAGAGCTCTTATTGCTCACGGTGATGCTGTTGCTTTAGGTGCTTTGGGAGCCATCCAAAGTATTTTTGTCATGATTGAAACCCCACTTAGAGGACTTATGATGGCAGGACAGCCTATTATTGGATTTAACTTCGGTGCAAAGATATATGATAGAGTTAAGAAAACATTAAAAGTATCTTACCTCTATTCGCTAGTAATCTCTATAATCGGGTTTCTTGCTGTTAACATATTCGGAAGATTCTTAGTATCACTTTTTAGTAAAGGCGACTCCGATCTAATAGAGATTGGTTACTCCGGATTGAGGATATATATGATGATGATACCATTAGTAGGAATACACATGATGACAGTTATGTATTTCCAAGCTGTAAATAAGCCTGCAAAAGCAATATTTCTTAATTTACTACGTAAGGTTATCATTTATCTCCCTGTTTTAATGATTCTACCTCGTTTATACGGACTTACAGGTGTATGGGCAACCGTACCCGTAGCAGATTTTATTAGCACAGTTACAGCTATTGGATTAATATATTTTGAAGTGAAATCTCAACGTCATTTAGAAGTGGCGTTTAAAAAGAAAATATAAACAAAAAGGCGATTGCCCCAAGCATTACCATACTACTTGAGGCAATCTTTTCACATACAAGGAAGATTTAGTTTATTTAATTAATATATTTATTCTATTTCTTGTATAAGTACCACTTCTCAGTTTATACAGATAAATTCCGCTAGGTACTTGTTCATTGTTTGAATCTCTCTCTACTTCCTGTATCAACTTCAACCAAACCCCAGTCTATCTTGTTTGGGTATGGAAAAACTAAAGCTCCCGACAAGTTTCGTTCAATTGTAAATCAAGTATTGGGTACAATTACGTAAAAGCTAGCATTGTTTCCTATACCGTTTAAATCAATCGATACATGCCGCCTAAGCTTATAGTTCTAAACTATCTGTTTGGCTAAAAGCAAAATTTTTACCATCAGTATTCTCTCTCTGTGTGTTCATATACACATACAATAAGATTATCTATTCCACTATAATAAAATGGGGACAGCAAGCTTAGATTAAGTATAGCTTACTTGAGACGTTAAATATCTCATGTTAGGCATAACTGGTGCTAAATAACTTAATTGATTTATACCTGTTGAGTCACCAAGATAATGATAAGTGTCAAAGTTAGTTTGATCATTATTATTTGGTCTTGTTTCCGAAACTGCATATATCAATAAACAAGAAGTAATAACTAACAATAGAAGCACCAATCTCATATAGTACATAGAATCTCCTGTACGCTCTAAAATATTCGATATAAATGAAATATGCAATACTTATGCCAATTGGCATGCCATAAGATAATTGTGAGTAAACATGCCATTCTGTTGAGGGAACATAGCATCTATTTGATTAAACTTATTGTATGAATATTTAAGAAAAGCTCTTTTTTTCTGTTAACTAGATTAGCCCTATTCATTTAAAAAAGATTCAATTGCATTATAGAAATTGAATTACTATGCTTTATTCAATTACTCAATATATTCAGGAGAAAACTAAAGTATTAAACAGCTAATCATTAGTATCTTTGATGTGTTGGGATTTTATCTTCCCTGATTTTGTCCATTCTGCCAGATGGCTCTCTACTTGCACTTTGAATTCCGAGTTAAGTACAAGCTCAAAATCTATATATTGCGAATACTCAATCTTATCATAACGTGGATTATATTCATTTAAACGATGCTTAAAGATTTCATAGAAATCATACGGAGTTTCAACTTTATAATAAGAATGAGGAACAATCTCTTCAATAGTATTATTGCTTATCCCTATATCAACAGTAGAATTATATGCTTCAATCAATCCTCTAATTCCAAGCTTCACTCCACCAAAGTACCTTGTGACAACAACAACTATGTTTGTCAAATTGTGCTTTCTAAGGGCGTTCAACATTGGGGCACCGGCAGTTCCGGAAGGTTCACCATTATCAGAACTATGTGAGATTTCTCCCTTATAGCCAATAATAAAAGCCCAACAGTTATGATTTGCCATTTTATGTTCAATACTAATATCTGAGATAAATGCTTTTGCATCTTCAACATTTTTTACAGATTTAAATGATGCAATGAATCGTGAACGGTTTAGTTTATGTTCAAACTGAACAGGATTCGAAATTGTGTTATATGTTGACATAATAGCCTTCTTAAAATCCTTTTGATTAAATGAAATTGAGACAATTGTATTGTCAAAGTAAATCTCAAACTAAGGAGCTTGAAAGTTAGCGAAGTCAGAAGAATGGAGAATATTAACCTTAAAGAAAAGAAGAATATCATTTTTGATTTTGATGGTACCATAGCAGACTCATTACGTTCAGGTATTGACCTATTCAATACTATTCATCATAAGTACAAATTACCCTTTATTACTGAAGACGATATTGAGGAGTTCAGAAATGAAGGCGTATTTGCTCTTAAGAAACGTCTAAAAGTTCCTTTTTATAGAATTCCTTTGTTGATAAGAGAAATTCGCATGCTGATTAAAGGAGAGATTGATGCAGTTCATCCATTCCCTGGTATTCCTGAATTTCTAACTAATCTTAAAAAACAAGGGTACAACCTTTCCATATTAACAAGTAACTCCGAGGAAAATGTGAACAGGTTTATTGAGAATCATAACTTGCAATTGTTTACTGATATTCATGGGGGTAGCGGATTGTTTAACAAACATAAAAAGCTTAAACAATTCATGAAAAGCCTTGGCGCAACCAAGTCAAACTCGATTTATATCGGTGATGAAGTGAGAGATATTGTCTCTGCTCGTAAACTCGGTATTCCGATGATTGCTGTTTCTTGGGGATATAACACTCGCGAGATTCTTTTAAGATATCATCCCGAGTTCATAGTTGATACAATTGATGAATTGGAGAACTGCTTTAAAAAGTAGGGTAAATTATGCAGGAACAATTTAATAAGAGAAACAATCTGGCCGTTAACCTTGGTTTAGTTAGTAATATTGTTCTGACTATTCTTAAAATGATTGGTGGGATTTTCGGACATAGTTATTCTTTAATAGCTGACGGTATTAACTCAGGAGCAGATATTGTTTATTATCTATCAGTTAAGATTCTTCTAAAGGCTGCCAGTAAACCGGCAGATAAAGAGCATCCCTATGGTCATAAGCAGTTTGAGAATATTGCAACAATTGTGATAGGAGCTTTTATTGTTACTACTGCGTTAGCTATAGCTTGGCAATCAATCGATAGATTTATTGCAGTTATTAACCATACTGAATTTGACCCCGTATCTTCTTGGACGATATACATAGCTCTTTTTACGGTTATTTTAAAGATTGGGCTCTACATGTTCTCGGGTAGAGTGTATAGAACAACCGGAAATCCTGCTATAAAGGCTTTGAAATCCGATCATTTAAATGATATTTTTGCTACTTCTGCTGTTGTGATTGGTATTTTCTTTGCTAGAAGACACTTCACTTGGGTTGATCCCGTTGCAGGAGCTTTAGTTGCTGCTTTCATTTTAAGAACTGGTATAGAAATTATTAGCGATGCTACTCATGATTTGATTGATACAATCCCATCTAAAGTTTTTACCTCGGAGATTACGGAGATCGCCCGTTCTGTTGAGGGTATATTTAGAGTTACCGATATTGGAGTTCACAGATTCGGTACTCATTTTATCTTAAATCTTACTATTGAAGTTAATGGAGCTATCAGCGTAGAGTTAGGTCATTCATTAGCAGAAAAATTGGAAAAGAAGCTTTTCGAAAACTATAAGGATACATTAAGGAAAGTGAATATACATTATCACCCTGTTAAGAACTAATCTTTAGATTTACAGGTATAGTAACAAAGAAAGTTGTTCCCTTCTCAATTGATGATTCAACCGTTATCTTTCCCCCAAGATAATGCTCGGTAAGTAGCTTCATGCTATATGTCCCAATGCCTCTTCCTTTTCCTTTGGTCGTATAAGATCTTTGGAATAGTTGGTATCTGATATCATCAGAAATATAACTCTTATTGTTAACCGAGAACTGTACGATACCCTCATCAATTATGCGTGAGGAGATTCTAATAGAATCCATATCATCAGTTGCTTCTATAGCATTCTTTAACATGTTTATCAGCACTCTTTTTAACAGAGTAATCTCAGTGTTAATCTTGAAGCTTTCAGAATCTGTATCAATAATAATGTTGGCTTTATTCTTATTCATGTAATTTGTAGCAATATCTACACAGTCTTTCATAAGTATTGTGCTAAAGTATTCTTTCTTAACCGGTTCCCATTCATCCTGTTCAGCTTGAAGTATTTGCCTTTGAGCAGAAATTTCCTCTAACAGTTGATTAGCTGCCGGAATCAGTATTCTAACCATCTCTTCCTTCACAAGCACATCATTTTCTGTCAGCATTAAGTCTGCACTACTTTTAATTGCATAGGCTGTGTTAACTAAATCATGAAGGAAGATTCTTTCCAGATAGTGTCTACGCTTTTTATCGCTTATGTCTTGGATTATAAACAGTGTGTACTCATGATCTTTAAGATTGATGGTGGAAACAGTAACTTCTAAATCCAGAGCTTGTTTGAGACCTTCAGCACTTCTTATTATTCTGCATTCTTCAATTTGTGTCCCACCATTATAGGAGTTAACAATTGCCGTAACCGCTCCACAGTATTGACAGAAAACCGAATTACCGCATCCTGCTTCATTTAATGCTGAGTTCTGGCATTGGAGAATCTCGCCGGGACGTTTACCTATTATATCTTGAGGTGATTTGGCATTAATATCTGAGGATAGTTTTTGATTAAAGTAAACAGCTTGTCTATTCTCGTTCAGAAGCAATACCCATAAGGGCATGGAGTCAATTATACTGACGATTTCTTCATGACTGTTCAATATATCATAATATATACTTATTTCATTGAACTCGGTTCGTTTTACCAAATTATATCCATTCATATTCATCTGATGTACCTCACAGATGAATCAACAGCTATTAACCCTTTTATTTGTAAAGTTTTTTCTAGGTCCTTAAACCTATCTAAGTTAATAGTTAAGGTATTTCTGAATTGTTTTTAAGACGCTTTCTTTCCTAAACGGTTTTGAGATAAACTCTATCATCCCGCAGGCAAAGCATTTTTCTCTATCTTCTTTTGTGACATGAGCGGTTAGTGCAATAATAGGAACTCCGGAGTTTAGACCATAAGAGTTTCTTATATACCTTGTGGCTTCATATCCGTCCATTACAGGCATTTCACAATCCATGAGGATAATATCATACTTATTCTTCTCTGCCTTAATAATGCCCTCTTTACCGTTTTTCGCAAAGTCAACATTCTGGTATGTACCAATAAGATAGTTCTCTAGAAGTTTGTTGTTAATTGCGTTATCTTCACAAATCAGGATTCTGACTTCATCAGGTAATATCTCTATTTGTTCATTTTGGATCTCAGGATTGTAATTATCCGATAGAAGTTTGTGAATTGCAGAATCAAGTTCTTTAACTTTAATTGGTTGATGTAGGTAAATCGCATCATTAATTGGGTAGTTAGAGGGGAAAGATATACCTAGAGGGCTTAAAAAGATAGTCATGATATTGTATCTTTTAATGTAATCTATACATTTTTGGGATATGCCAATGTTAGGAGATAGAAACGAGATAATATCTGAAACTATGATGAAGTGTCTTTTATTAGCTTTAGACTCATTTAAATAGTTAATCATCTCGATTTCTTGTGAGAATACCGAAACATTTGCTTTCATATCGCTAAAATACCGGCTTAGCCTTACTCTTTGAGCCGGACTATATGATAAAATCAATACATCATAAGACTTCAGATTTGGATATATTAATACATCCGAATCTATTCTACTTTTTGCCAATTGGAAGTTTAGCCTGAAACTAAAACCTTTTTCTTCATTCTTTTGTACGATAAGATTTCCATTTAGAATCTCGGTAAGCTTTTTACTGATTACCAGACTCAAGCCAGATGAGGAGAATCCACTCATAGAATTACCGGAATAAGAGAATGAATCAAAGAGCTCATCTAGGTTCTTGCATTCGAGATTCAACTCAGTACTTAATATGTTTATCTCAAGATCCAGTTTATCGTGAGTCTCTTTTAATGCTTTTAACTCAATGAAAATATAACCGGAACAAGAATGTTCAATGCAGTTTTCAATTAGATTGTATATTACTTTTTTGATTTTTTCATAATCCGAATAGAAGTTTCTGTATAATGATGCTGGGATGTAGGAAACTATTTCAAGCTTATTTTGAACCGTTATGGGAAGGAACTCACCAACGATATCTTCAATTAAGTCTGATAGATTAAAATCAGTTTCTCTAAGAATAATCTGACCGCTCTCAATTCTAGAGAAGAATAATATATCATCTATTGTTGAATGTAAAGCTTCGGCAGATTTATATGCTTCATTCACATATTCTCTTTTAGCTGTATCAATCAGGGATTCTCTTAACAGTTCCAGGAATCCTAAGATACTGTGAAGGGGAGTTCTAATCTCATGGCTCATTCTCTCGAGGAAAGATGATGTAGGTCTATTATGAACTAGACTACTTGTTGCTAATTCAATCAAACTCCTTTTTTCCTCTGTTGAGGTTTCGGAGAATAAATGCTCAATAATCTTTTTAATTTTAATATCCGGAGGTGCGGTACTTTCTAGAATCTGTGCTACTTTTACCATTTTTGAATTCATTTTGATACCTCACGATAAAGTATATTTACTATTAACACCGATGTCAACAAATAATCAACTTCGTCCATATCTTATTATGGGAACAAACGTATGGGATAATCTAATCAGGTTTATCATGAAACAAATACACATATTTATTTATTACTTGTACTAACATAAAGATAACAGCTTTTGCTAAATGAGAAAAATCTTTACAAATGGCTTGTCTGAATTAATTTAACGCAAAACTATTATTCTACGGAGAGAAAGAATGAGTACATTGGTGTTTAATGAAGCGACTGCTATGGAACGAATTGGGGATATGGATTTCATTAAAGAGCTTCTTCAAGATTTCTACAACGAAATTCCTAATGATATGAGTACTTTAAAGAAGGCTATTATTTCGGATGATGTTGAGAACGTTAGAATTATTGCTCATACAGTTAAGGGAACTGGAGCTAATCTATCTTTAGATGCGATTTCTGATATTGCAAAGCAACTTGAGATGGCTGCTAAAGAAACAAGAAAGAATGATTTTATGGATTTATTTCAAAGTCTTGAGAATGAAATTGCACGTTTTAAGAACTTTGCTGATGGTTTTTTCGATTAACAGATAAAGCCTTATTAATAACATACTGCAAATTATATCCGGGGTGCATATAAAGTATTATAAAATATAATATTATAAGTGCTGTAGATACCGGAGGGGCCCAAAGAGCATTCCATGTGTACAATATAAAAGATGCAAAACTAAGAATTACTGTAGGCATCAATTTAAGAACAAACTTTTTCAAGTGACTTCCATGATTTATACTTAACAATTTCCTTATAATGAATAGGAAAGCTATCTGTGAGATTATTGATGCCAAGACAAATCCCGCTATTGAATAGATGAATCCATATGTTGATAAAATCAACACTGCTATCAATTTCAGGACTGAGCTTCCAACAGACCAGAATAACTCTATTCCCGGCTTTTGCATTGAGTATGGTATTCCGCTTACCGGGGTCATTAACAGGCTAAAAGCTGCAGTAAACGAGAGGAGTAATATAAAGTCTCCGGTTTCTGCCCATTTTGTCCCGAAGAATACGGGTATATATGAATAGGCATAAAGAGTATACAGACTTAGTAACGGGAAGGCTACATATAGAATAAAGCTGTTAAACTCAAAGAAATGATTGGCAATTTCGCCTGTTCCCTTCCTCGAAAATGTAGGGAAGAATACTTGTAGTAGGGCAGTAGTTATAACAATTACTGGTATAATTATAATTTGATTAGCCAGATAGAATACACCCATACTTGCAACGGGAAAAATCATACCTAATACTAAGATAGGTAGATTCCCCGAAAAATAATTTATAACGTTGTTTAGCCAAGCAACACTTAAAAACCGCTTATTCAATCTAAGGTAGGATTGTATTGAATTTCTTGTTCCCGAGTAGCTTTTGTACTTGGTAAATGTATCTTTTGCATACCAGAGCATTAACAATAATTCAACTATATTCCCGCTATAAAATCCAAGTATCAGAACCCAAACATTCTTCTTGAATAACAAAACAACTAAAGTTAGCAAGCAATAAAATATTACATTAACCGTTTGGGCATTTGCCAGTTGTTTTAGCTTAAGCTCTCTTTGTAAGATTGCAGTAAGAAGTTTTCGCAGGTTCTCAATTAGCAATAGACCTGTGGTTAGCCTGATTATTTTTGAAAGGATCTCGTTATTATACCAATCACTCACATAAGGAGCTATGACAAACAAAACTCCACATGTAATCAAACTTCCAATCATCATCAGATTAAAGATTGCTTTCAGGTTCGAATTGATATCTTCTTTGCTAATTATCAGATGATAGTTTAAGCTACCTAGAGAAAAAATAGAAGCAAAACCAATGATCAGACTGAATTCTCTAAAAAGGCCTATATCATCCTTACTCAAGACTCTAACAAGTACAAAGAATAAGGAGAAAGTGAACAGCTTTCTGATGATAGAAGAGATGACTGTCCAACGAGCAGAACTAAATATTGAGTGTTCCGACAATTAGTCCTCAAAGATTGTCATTTGTTCACCGGGAACCTCTATTCCAAGGTGTTTGTATGCTTTGAGAGTTGCTTTACGCCCTTGCATGGTTCTTTCAAGGAAGCCTTGTTGAATCAGATAAGGCTCGAAAATCTCTTCTATAGTTCCGGAATCTTCTCCTACAGCAACTGCAAGTGTCTTCACGCCTACAGGTCCACCATGATAGTTTTCGATGATGGTTGCTAAAATACGTTTATCCATCTCATCCAATCCGGCACTGTCCACATTGAGCATTGAAAGGGCTTTTAAAGCTATCTCTTTTGTGATGATTCCATCTCCCCTAATCTGAGCGTAGTCACGTACACGTCTTAGAAGACGGTTAGCTATTCTTGGAGTTCCGCGACTTCTACGAGCCAGTTCCATAGCTCCTTCCTCATCAATTGGAACTCCAATGATTCTGGCAGAGCGGAATATTATTGTCTTAATGGATTCAACATCGTAGTAATTTAAGCGGAGTACTATACCGAATCTATCTCTTAAAGGAGCCGTTAAGAGTCCGGCTCTTGTTGTAGCTCCTATCATAGTAAATGGTTCTAGATCAATGTTTACACTTCTTGCACTAGGTCCGTTATCAAGGATAATCTCCATCTTAAAGTCTTCCATGGCAGGATAGATGTACTCTTCAATGACATGATTCATTCTGTGAATCTCGTCTATGAAAAGAACTTCGTGAGTTCCCATATTAGTTAGTACTCCCGCTAAATCGGATGGTTTCTCCAAGACCGGTCCGGAGCTAACTTTAATACTAACATTAAGCTCATTAGCAATAATGTTTGCTAAGGTCGTCTTACCTAAGCCGGGAGGACCGTAAAACAGAATATGATCCAAAGGCTCGTTTCTGAGCTTTGTTGCTTGAATAGAGATTTCCAAAAGTTCTTTTAACTGCTCCTGTCCTACAAAATCTCTTAATGTTTTCGGACGTAAGGCTCTATCAAAATCTTTTTCGTTGAGCTTTTCAACAGGATCTGCAATTCTTTCGAGCATTAATTTTTACTCCCCAAATCCTCTTCTTCAATTGTAATTGTATAAACCTGATCAATCTTCAAATTGGTAGTGTTCTCATCGCCGTAGTGAAGGACAATATCGTTATCAAGATAGAGTTCTATATCATAGTAGAAGAATCTATCAGAGTAATAATCTATAAGCATAAACCATTCTTCGTTCTCTTCAATCGGATCATCAAGTGACACTGTAACAGGTTCACTAGCATCATTATTATATACATAAATATATTTAATTGTATTTACATTGGCAGTGGAATTGTTAATTATTTTAAGACAAGCACTCATTGGGTTGCAGTAAACATGTGATTTTTCTCCTGCTTTTAACTCAACGGTCGTGTCATTAACAAACTCCTCGGTTACTCCATTCCAAATTCTGAATGTCTCACCATACAAACCTATATTAACTTTCTTCTTTACTTCTCCGGTAAAGACCGTTTGAGTAGAAGTAGAGTAATGCGATGTGATAGTTTCGTTTCCATTAAGTAGTGTTTGTTCTCCTTGTAATGTGACCCATAATCTATTATTTGTACCGTTATGCACTATTAAATCAGCTCCTGATTTACTACAGGCACCAAGAAAAAGAGCAAGTACTGAGGCTGTTAATATCAACAATCTCCGCATGTTACCTCCATTAATTATTACTTAATACTTGTTAAATCTTGAATTACAGATGTCAAGCAAAAGATTACTCACTAAGTATCAATGGAGCTACGATTACCTATTGATAATATGTTTATTTCTGAAGAAGTGTAAATAAACACTTATAATGCATAGTAATCTCACAATCAGGATTATTCATAATACTTTAATCACTATTCATGTGCGTGAACCTCCTTTTTATTATCTATAATATGCTTAATCGCATTGTGAGGTTTACACACTTTTCTTTTTTACTCCCTAAATAATTTCTTCTTTCTGCTCCCCTTCCGGTATACTTCCAACTACCGATTTTTCGGAAGTTTTTCTCTCATTTTTCTCCGGTTTCTATCCCGTTGCTCGCAACGGGAGACCAACGGGAGATCAACGGGAGACTAACCCGAGAGGATACAACGTCCTAAATAAAGTAGACACATATATAACTGAGAGAAATTAAAGGTTTACAGAAAATGAAACAGAAAACAGCATTATGTTATAGTGAAGTATTTAAACGTAAAGTAGTTAAAGAGATTGAGGATGGAGTTCTAACTATCTCCCAAGCAAGAACTATTTACAACATAGGTGGCTCCTCTACTTTGAAACGTTGGATTAATGAATACGGAATAAATGATCGGATAGGAAGGACGGTACATGTTATGTCAAAAACAGAAGAGACAGAAAATATATTACTTAAAAGAGAAGTAAAAATGTTAAAGCAAGCCTTAGATGATGCCCAAGTAAAGGCAGTAGTTTATGAAGCTTTGATAGATATAGCCAAGGACAAATATGGTATTGACTTAAAAAAAAAGAGCGCATTAGGGCAGTCGATACTTCAAAGAATCAGAGAACAAGAGAGCGAACTCGAATCGGAGTCCAAGCGTCCTGCAAAGCACTCGGATGTAGCCGAAAAAGCTATTACAAAGAGAAGAAAGTCTTAGAGCAAAAGATAGATTTTGAAGAAAAGGTAATCTCTAAAGTAATGGTTATACGTTCAGAAATACCGGAGACCGGAGGTCGTAAATTACAGGAGCATCTTCTTGACCCTGAATATGGAGTTCCAATCACAGTTGGACGCGATAAGCTTTTTGATATACTCAGAGCTCATGGTTTGATGTTTAAACATAAGCCTCGTAAGGTATATACATCTGTCTCTGACCCGGATCATCAAGTATATCCAAATTTATTAGAGAATCTGACAGTAACTCGACCTAATCAGGTTTGGGTAACAGATATAACCTATTTGCAGTTAGTAAATAGCAAGCATTGCTATCTATCAATAATGACAGACTATTACAGTCGTAAGATTGTTGGTTTTACAGTACAGAAAGACATGACGGCAGAAAGTACACTTGCAACCTTCAATAAAGCTTATAAGAGTATCAAGCCTGCACCCGGCTTGATACACCACTCTGATAAAGGTTCTCAATACACTTCAGGAATCTATACTAATCGATTGCAAGAGTGTGGAGTAGATATAAGCATGACCGGTCCTAACAAATGCTACGACAATGCGATAGCCGAGAGAATCAATAGGACTCTAAAGTATGAGTTTTATTTGAGAGATAAATTCAGAGATATAGAACAAGCTAGGAAAGTAGTCGCCGATGCAGTTTATCTTTACAACAATAAACGCTTGCATTGTGCACTAAAGCTTAAAACACCTAATGAATTTTATAATAAGGCACTTGCATCTTAGTCATGCAAGTAAAACCATATTGTGGACAACTTTCGTTCTTTAGAGAACTTATCCATGATAAAAAGTGTCTACCTGCATCAGGACTTTACAGGAAAATAAGATGGTTTTTTGATAGTAATCCGGAAGATTATTCGAAGTGAGATGTTGTAATTTTCTTAATGATATGGGGATTATATGAGCGTAGTTAATTAGATGTTATGATAATTTGTGGGAAATGGGAATAATTACATTAATATTATATATATAAAGCCTATCGGAGGAGTAATGAATCACAAAATATACAAAAAAGGTAAAGATTTCTTAGGGGTAGAGTATCCTTTGTTATCCGGAGGAATGACTTGGATAAGCGATTTTAATCTTGTAAAAGCTGTGAGTGATGCAGGAGCTTTTCCTGTTATTGCAGGAGGGAATATGCCTCCTGAATTGTTTGAGTCAGAGATTGACAAATTGGTCGAAAATATTGATAAACCCTTTGCTATTAATTTAATCACGATAGCTCCAAACTATAGAGCTCATTTCGAGATACTTTTAAGAAAGAAAGTACAATTTGTAATTTTTGCCGGTAGTTTTCCGACAAAGAAAGATGTGCAAACAATGAAACAATCCGGAAAGAAAACAATATCCTTTGCTTCAACGGCATCAATTGCAGAAAAACAGATCGGATGGGGTATTGACGCTCTAATCCTGGAGGGAAGCGAGGCCGGAGGGCATATAGGACATGTGTCCCTAATCGTTTTACTTCAACAAGTCTTGTTTAAGTTTAGAGAGTTCCCGATATTTGTCGCCGGAGGTCTGGCTACCGGTGCAATAATGGCTCATCTTTTAATGATGGGAGCATACGGCATTCAGATGGGTACACGATTTGTGATGAGTGAAGAATGTACTGCTCATCCTGACTTTAAAGAGGCATTTAGAAAAGCAAGAGCAAGACAAGCAATTGCTACTCCTCAATATGATTCCAAGTTGCCTGTTGTAGCAGTTAGAGCTCTTAAGAACAAAGGTATGGAAAACTTCGGTAAACTTCAGTTGGATCTTCTGAAAAAGCTTGAAGCAGGCTCGATAAACAAAGAAGTTGCTCAGTATGAAGTTGAGAATTATTGGGCGGGATCTCTTAGAAAGGCAGTTGAAGATGGTGATGTGGAAGAAGGTTCATTAATGGCGGGACAGAGCGTTGGTTTGATATCAGATGTAAAACCGATAAAGCAGATAGTCCAAGATTTGTTTAAAGCTTGTGATGCCGAATTAGAGAGAATTAAGGGGATAGTTTAAGAACGTGACATGTATTACACGAATATATTTATGACAGTGTATAAGTATATATATCAACTATAACTGTTGTTTGTAAAGGATTTATGGACATTCGTGCTTCGTAAAATTCTCCCAAAAAAGACTTGCTATTTTTTATATGCAATTCTAACATGTCTGGTAGATAATAACTAACTTCAAATAGGGGAACTAAGTTGAAATTATTATATGTGGATATTCCGTTTATTGGCGAAAAGGGTGGAGATAAAAATCGTAGCAACTTCATCTGGTCAGTTCTTAATCAATACTTTGACTGTTCACTTCTTCTGGTAAAAACATGGCATAACTTAACCGAACCGTTTCCAGACGCTAAAACAATGGATTTCCAGCTTGTTGCGGAGAAAAACCATAAGTTAATGCCGGAAGCAATTTTCAACTATCGCCCGAACCAATTGAGTAAGTTTAGAAAAATCCTAATTGATAATAAGTTCGACTACGTTTTCTTCAGGTTTACAAGTCATGCTCAGCTTATGAGCGAAGTTGCTAAATGCTCACCTACAACTAAGATTATTGTTGATGTGGATATGCTGTTTTCAAGAATTGCCGAGTTATCTTGGGAAAAGAATCCTACAATCGATAACAGATATTATTATCTTGAGAGACTAAAACTCAGAAAGTTTGAGAGCAAGCTTTTTAGAAAACCGTATCTATTCCTCTTCTCAAACAATGTAGAGAGAGATTCGGTGATTGAAAAATATGCGAATGATTTGCCCAAAGATAATTACCTGATTCTACCTAACACAGTTAATGAAACTGAAATTCCTACTAAAGTGGACGATAGAAGAAGGATTCTTTTCTTTGGAACTCTAAACTCAGTTGCCAATACGGATTCGATTGTTAATCTGAGTGAGAACATATATCCTCATTTACATGACTATCTTGTTGAGAATGATTTAGTGATTGATATTGTGGGTAAAGGTCCATTGAAAGAGATGGAGCCTTATTATAAAGATAGAATGAATCTTGTGGGTCCGGTGGAGGATATAAAACAAGTAATCTCTGATGCCGAACTTATTGTGTTGCCTATAAGAATAGCGTCAGGCACAAGAACAAGAATTCTTGAAGCAGGTATACTTGGTAAACCAATTGTCACTACAACAATAGGAGCTGAAGGCTTTGAGTTTAGTGAAGATGAAATTTCCATCATTGATGATCCAAAGCAAAATGCGGAAAGAATTATTCATCTGCTTAATAACCCTGAAGAAGCTAGACAAATGGGGGAGAATCTCAAAAAAAGATGTATGGATGATTATACGTGGGATTCGGTAGGAAGGAAACTTAATCAGATGATTACAGCGACAAAAGCTAACAAAGTAAGTAAAAACTATAATATAGCAATCGTCACAAACAGGTTCTACCCGGAAGTGGGTGGAGCTGAAACAAATATATATTTCCAAGCTAGAGAGCTTGTGCTAAGAGGACATGATGTAACTGTTTTCTGCCCTAAGAGAATTGAGCGTCCTCATAAAGAGATTTACGACGGGATTAAAGTTGTCAGGATGCCTGATTATCTTGATAAAGAGAAGAAATACCCAAACATAAAAACAAACACTCTATGTCCCGAAGTATTCTTTGGAATTCTATTCGGTAAATTTGATGTTGTTATGATGTTTCCCGCTTTCAGCTATAACAATCTGATGGCTTTTAAAGCTGCAAAACTATCGGGGAAACCGACTGTGTTATGCTCCTTTGACTATCTTGATTATGCTACAATTATCAAAGAAAAGGGATTTATCCCTAAGGATGCTCTGGATAAAGTTAAACCCAAAATACATCAGAGACTTTTCATGAAGTATATGGATTTCATATTTGCTATTTCCAATAAGGAAATAGAGTTATATCGTAGATTTAATGACAATGTGGGATACTCTCCTGTTCCGATTCTGCTAAAAGAATATGATGTTGATGTTGAGAATCCTCGTTCTAAATACGATATAGGAGACGAGTTTGTGTTCTTGTCTTTAGGTAGGATTTCCAATATCAAAGGACAGGACTTGGCTTTGCAGGCTTTTGTGAATGTTGCCACTAAAATCCCTGAAGCAAAGCTAGTGTTTGTTGGGAGAAGCGATTATGAACCGGAATTCATTGCAAAGATGAAAGCTCTAATCTTTGAAAACGCACTGGAAGAGAGAGTGATATTTACCGGTATGGTAGAGCGTGAAGAAGTTTTAGGATGGCTTAAGTACTCGGATATCCATGTTATACCTGTTCGATTCATGAATTCGGGAGCTGTAGTCGTAGAAAGCTGGATAAGTGGAACTCCCGTACTTCAAAGTGATGTAGTGGATCCTAATCTTGTTATTGAGGGTAGTAACGGGTATCTTTTCCCAAGTGAGGACATTGATACTTTGGGTGAGAAGATGATTTTAGCTGTTAAAAACAGAGATAAGCTTGATGAGATGGCAAAGAAGGGTGAGAAGCTGGTAAGAGAGAAATACACTTATGAATATCTTTGCAGTTTATATGAATCAACATTTTCAGCAATAGAGAAAAAATGATATAGGGGTATGAATGCAAATTGATAAGAGAATTGTTTTCGTAAATACAAATTGCGGATTTGTCGGTGGAGTAGAGAGATATATTCATAAAGTAGCAGGTTTATTGAAAAATAACGGTTGGAAAGTGTATGGCTTTTTCGAGAAAAAAGCAGGAACACAAGAAGGTTTTGCAGAAGCTTTCGATAATGTCTATTTAAACGAGAAAAGAGTCCGCAATGATGTTCTGACTATTCTAAGGGATACAGGTTGTAAGCTTGCCTTTATTCATAAGATAAGCGATCCAGAGCTACTTCAAATAATCAAAAAGAATTTTAAGACAATAAGCTTTATCCACGACCATGATTATTATTGTTTGAGAAGACATAAGTATTTCTTATATAAACGCAAGAATTGTAAACTACCCTTCAACAAATACTATTGCATGTTGTGTTCTTTGGGGCTGGATATGAGTGGTGACTTACCCGTTCCGCTTAAGATTAACGATAAAACTCGCTTGTTAAACATTATAAGGCGATGTGATGTGACTTTAGCCATGTCGGATTATATGATGCATAATCTTGAACAGAATGGTTGGGATATGAGCAAAGTAAAAAAGCTTTATCCAATCTTCGAAGTTACTGAAAGAGCCTCTAAACCTGTTAATACCGAACCGATAGTTCTATATGTAGGACAATTGATTAAAGGAAAGGGAGTGGATTATTTACTCCAAGCAATCAGTAAAATATATCAGCCCTTACGACTTATGATTATCGGAACCGGTAATGAAGAACAGAATATTAAGAATTTGATAAAGTCTATGAAACTCGAAGATAGAGTGGAG
Organism: Cloacimonadales bacterium (SeqCode); assembly: GCA_963667035.1. Lineage (GTDB taxonomy): Bacteria > Cloacimonadota > Cloacimonadia > Cloacimonadales > JAFGVF01 > Zophobacter. The sequence goes on along the minus strand of OY762964.1, from coordinate 2,515,438 downwards.
CTTGTCGGTTGGACATCAGAGGTAGAAAAATTCTATAGACAAGCTGATTTGGTTGTAGTACCTTCAAGATGGCAAGAACCATTTGGACTGGTAGGATTGGAAGCATTCTCTTATCAAACTCCGGTTATTGGCTTTAATGTGGGGGGGGTATCCGAATGGCTTCACGACAATAGAAACGGTTATCTCGCAAAACCAAGAGATGTAAAAGATTTATCCGAGAAGATAGAGAGTCTGCTAAGTAATCAACAATTGTCTACAGAATTTGGAAGAGAAGGCTATAACTTTGTTAAAGATAATTTCACAGAGCAGGCATTCCTTACTAGGTTTAATGAGATAGTAGAGGACTTATAGAGGATGCAAATTGTTTAAGATAATCGAATATATATTAGCTCTATTCATTTTTTTAGTAGTGAATCCCCTTGTTACAATCTATCTCTTCTTGAGAAGATTGTTTACCGGTAAGAATATATTTCGAAAAGAAAGTATTCTTTTAGGGAAAGACATATGTAGGGTTCGTTATTTTAACAGCGACTACCCAATTCTAGCCGTGCAATCATTGTATGTGCATGTGTTAACCGGTAGACTTTCAGTTTGTGGTACTTCGCTTAGAGTTAAAGAAGTTAATAAAGTTGCTTCCCATAATGGTAAAAGTGGACTATATAGCATAGCTCTACTACGTAGAATAAGTAGAATTGACTATGAGAGCTATGATGATATGGATATCGAATATCTGGCGAATAAGTCTTTTAAGAAAGATTTGATGATTCTTGTTAAAGCAATATTGAAGCTTCCGGTAATTGATCCTGATTATGATAAGCCGGATAAAATAAAGTTACTTGATATAGAATTCTTGAACATGAGAATGGATGAAGCTTTGAGCAGAATTGCCGAAGTAATTGATTCCGGCAGAAAAGAGATTTTTGCATTTATGAACCCTGATTGCTTTAACAGACTCTTCGACGATAGAGAGTATTTTGAGTTAATGAAAAAGAGCAATAATATCTTTCCTGACGGTTCAGGAGTTAATCTTGCATGCAAAATTATCAGGAAACAATTGATTCATAACGTAAACGGGACAGACATGCTACCCTATCTCTGTCATTTAGCTGAAAAGAAGAAATATAGGATATTCCTATTGGGGGCAGCTCCCGGTATTGCAGAAAAAATGAAAAAAAATCTTGTACTAAAATACAAGGGTCTAATAATAAGTGATTCTGAAGACGGTTATTTTGATAGAAAGACAGAAACCGGAAGGGTTATAACAAAAATAAACGATTCACATAGTCACATATTACTTGTGGCTTTTGGTGTACCTCTTCAAGAAAAATGGATTGCAGAACATATTGATGAGCTTAAAATAAATGTAGGAATAGGAGTCGGAGGATTGTTTGATTTTTATTCCGGCAACATTCGAAGGGCTCCAAAATGGATGCGAGAGATGGGCATAGAATGGATGTTTAGGTTGTTAATGGAACCAAGGCGAATGTGGAAACGATACATTATTGGTAATCCGTTATTTATAAAAAGAGTAAAAAACTGGATGAAAGGTTACAATAGTGAAAACTAGAACAAAACAGCATCAGATATTAATGGATAGAATTGCTCGTTACTCTGTAAAAGCAAGTAAGACGAGAATAATGCTCAAAATGTCCGGTTGGGAATGGACAATAGGTTTTGCCAAATTCCTTAAGTATTCCGTAGATTTTATCGGCTCATTAATTTTGATTATACTTCTTGCTCCGGTGTTTATTTTTACAATGTTGGCAATATACATTGATGATCCGGGTCCGGTTTTTTATGTGGCCCCTAGAGTTGGTAAAGACGGAAGAAACTTTGGATTTATTAAATTCAGGTCAATGGTGCTAAATGCTGATAAGCTAAAAGATAAATTATTACAGGAAAATGAGTCCAAAGATGGAGTAATTTTCAAGATGAAACAAGACCCTCGTGTAACTAAAATAGGAAGATTTATTCGCAGATTTAGTATTGATGAATTGCCTCAATTATTCAATGTTTTGAAGGGTGATATGAGTCTTGTGGGACCTCGTCCTCCTCTACCTAGAGAGGTTGCCGAATATACACTGGAAGACAGAAAAAGACTGCACGTTACTCCCGGTATAACTTGTTTATGGCAAGTTGGTGGAAGGAGTGAAATACCCTTTAGTCAACAAGTTGAATTGGATAAACAATATATTCAAAGTAAAAGTTTATGGAATGATATTAAAATATTGATAAAAACCATCCCTGCAGTACTTGGTGGCAAGGGTGCATATTAGATTGGAGGAAAAATTGTTTGAGTTCACAAAAAAAGATAATGTTGGAATTCTTGAGATATCCGGAAGATTAGACGCTTATACAGCCCCAAATCTAAAAACTTTATTTAAAGACCTTATGGATGAAACACGCTACTTTGTTTTTGATTTGCATGCCTTGGAATTCTTAGATAGCACCGGACTTGGTAGCATAGTATCATGTCTGAAATCCGCAACTGCAAATGGTGGAGATATCTGCATTGCAAGAATGGCTGATAAGCCAAGGATGGTTTTCGAAATAACTCGTGCTTTTAAGATTTTTGAGATCTATGATGATTTGGACGCAGCAGTAGAAAGCTTTGATTTATAAACAGGTATTACTATGAAAGGTCTGATTATAGCCAGGGAAGAACCTGCTAAATGGATTAAGAAATACTTCAGAGGTATAGATCCATATCTCTTAAAGATTGCGAATAAGCCTTTATTAGAGTATTTCGTCGATTTAATGCAGATTATCGGTATTGAAGAAATAAGATTTGTCTATGACTACTCTTCTTGCGAAATAGATGATTATTTCGGGGATGGAACTAAGTGGGGGATGACTTTTAGTTATAACCTGTTTAAACCTGAAGATAGCTTAAAAAAGATATATCTAAAGAATAAGTCATTTGCAAAAGATAACGAGCTTCTTATAGTTGAAGGCTATAACTTCATTAATTATGACAAGAACTCTGTTAGTCAAGACAATGTCTGTCAACTGATTGGTCAGACAGAGCTTGGCAATGTTAGATTAGTAAAAGAGGATAACTACAAAGAAATATTTAACTGCGAAATTACAGAAGATAATCCTAAAGTTGTAGCAATAAATAGCATAAAATCTTATTACGATCTTAGTATGATGGTGATAGATGAAGGAGCTAATCATTTTGTACTTCCGGGATATTCAAATGAAATAAAAGCATATATCGGAGCAGATACTTCATATCCTAGAACTGTAACTCCAGATAAACCGATAATGCTTGGTAATCACGTTAGAATTCATGACATGGTCATTCTTGGTCCTAAGGCAATTGTCGGTAACAATTCTATAATCGATTCTATGACAACAGTGAAAAATAGTATAATTTATGATAATACGTACATTGGTCAGGAATTAGATATTATTAATAAAATTGTTTATAAGAACATACTTATAGCTGCTGGTTCAGGTGAGAGTATTAGTATGAATGAAAACTTTCTATTGTCAGGTGTAGAGAAGAAGTATCTTATTTCTTCATTACAGCTTCTGATTCAATACGTAATGGCTTCAATACTATTTCTCTTTCAATTGATACCTTTTATCTTTTTCTCTCCCTTCGTTCTGTTCTGGAAGAAGAAGTACTCTCTAAGGAAATACTTCCTAATGGATAAAGCATTTAATTCTGTTAAAATGTTTAACTTCAAAATCAGAAGAAAGCCTTTCTTAATGAAAATCTTTTTATGGTTATCACTTGATAAATTTTTACTATTACCGAAATTCTTCAAAGGTGATTTGCTATTAATGGGAAATCTTGTCTTAATGGACAATAAGGAAAACAGATATATTGTAAGAGATTTACCTTTTTATAAACCTGGGATATTCAGTTATAGTGAGAGTCTCGGAAGAGATATTCCAGAAGAGATTGAATTCCATGAGAGAGTTTATTCAAGTGAACCTACATTTCTTAGAGATCAGTCTATTTTCTATAGATCAATACTAAAACGACTTATGGGAGCATTTCAATGATTCCCAAAAAGAGTTTGATTCTAATCTCTGGCGGTACTTGTTCAGGAAAAACAACAATCACACGAGAAATTCAAAAGATTCTGAACGATAGTAAGGTAATTCACATATCGCAGGATAACTATTATCGCGATTTAAGTCACATTTCTCCCAATGAAGCTGCAAAGGTTAATTTTGACCATCCAGACTCAATAGACCATGTGAAACTATTATACGATATGCGTAGGATATTGGAAGGTGAAGAAGTGTCTATTCCCGATTATGATTTCATTACACATAAACAGATTCCCAATGCCATATCGGTAAAAGATGTTGATGTAGTTATTCTGGAAGGAATTTTCTGCTTGTATTATAAGCAAATTGTGAATCTTGCCGATTTAAAACTGTTTGTCGCTGTTGATGATGACATAAGACTAGCCAGAAGAATATCAAGAGATATTAAAGAAAGAGGCTATACCATAGAATCAGTGTTGGATAAGTATCTTAATCAAGTTAAACCTATGCATGAGCTATATATTGAACCTAGTAAAAAGAATGCAGATATTATTATTCCCGGAGAGAAGAAATTCGACCAAGTTTTAAAAATACTTTGCAACTATTTGAGCAGTGAGTTTATAAATGGGTAAGTATACTCCATACAATAGTATATATATCGATACATTGATTGATAGTCACATGAAAAGAATAATAGAGGAAGTTTTAAACGCAGTTCCTCATGATTACATTAAGGCAATAATTCTTGGTGGAGGTTACGGTAGAGGTGAAGGCGGTATCCTTCATGAAGCCGAAAATGAATTACTCTTTAATGACTATGATTTATTTGTTATCGCCCCAAACATATCTAGAAAGAAATTACAATTAGTTAATTATAAGCTTACTCAAGTACATAAGAAACTAACAAAGGAGTTTGGCATAGACGTAGATTTTGGACCATGCAAGACTGTTAACTTTTTAAAGAAAGCTCCATTCTGGTTAGTCTATTATGAGCTGAAGTACGGTCATAAAATTATATATGGTGATGAAGGGGTCCTTAATTATCTTCCTACTTGGGATGGAAGTGAGATTGATTTAGAAGAGGGACTGAAGTTATTATTAAATAGAGGAGTGGCACTTGTTCAAAGTCGGCAGTCCCTTTTACATTTTAATGACGAATCAATTGAATATGTTTCAAGAAACAATAACAAAGCTGTGATGGCTATGTGTGATGCAATCTTAATGAGTGAGCATCTTTATCATTATTCCTATCTTAAAAGAAAAGAATTGATAGAGTCAGTTTGCGAACCCAAGAACGTAGCACTACTTAAGGAAACGAATCTGATTACTCTGTATAGAGATGCAATTGATTTTAAGATGAGTCCTAATTATAAATATGTAACCGGAGAAGAGCTCTGGGTTTGGACAAGTAAGTTGATTGATATTTTTCAAAAAGTATATTATCATTTATTCCAAACCTATTCGGCCAAAAAAGGAAATTATTCCATGAATGAGTATCAGGACAGTTTAAAATATGATTTGTTTTTTGAAAAAGGGAAAATAATCTTACTCAAAAATATATTCTATTGGTTACGTGTTAAGCCTTTCCATCTATGTGCGTTAAGAGACGTTGTAAGGCACCCGCGAGTACTTTTATATAGGGATTTACCTAGTCTGCTATTTGTAGATAGACTATATGATTTTAATAAAATTGATAAAAAGTTAATTACTGAATGGGAAATTAAAGTTGACAGTTTTTTAACCATATGGAGTACGTTTAATTAGCAGAGGTGTTATAATAAATGTCAGATGAGATTAAAAGTACGCAAACCATTAATGAACAGTCAAGTAGATTTGTTCTAGATAGAAAAGTTCTTGTAACTTCGTTTTTCAAGAACTTTAGGCTAATTGTAATTGTTACATTAGCCGTAATGTTCATTGCTGCAATATTCTCATTTCTGTTTGTTAAGCCAGTATGGAAAGCAGATTGCTATCTTATTCGTTATAGTAAGAATATGGCAACACCTGATGATTTACCATACCTTTATCAGACATTTGATATTAATACTATTTTAGAGACAATGAAAACTCGTGATGTTATGCTCTCTGCAATTGAACGACTTAATTTGTCTATGTCTCCCGAACAATTAGCAGGGACCGTAATTCCTAAGCGTGGTGGTAGGTCAAACATTCTGATTTACTCAGTACAATTCTCGAATCCGGACTCTGCAGCCATTCTTGCTAATACTTTGGCACAATGCTTTATTGACAATACAACTAAGCTCCAGAACTCTTCCGTATCCAAGATTTACAATTATTACATAGATCGGAGAGAAGTAACTAAAAATAGAATTGATAGTCTTGAAATTGAAATGGAAAAATTCAGGACTAGATATGGCATTATAGATATTGAAAATGAGACAGAAGCGAAGTTTAAACAGCTTAATCAGATAGAACTGGAACAAACCAAGAACAAACTATCTATGACCGAAATGAAGACAAAGATTGAAGAACTTCATAACATTATGAATGATGTTCCAGAAGAGATTATGATTGGTTGGATCTACAATGGATCGGAAGAATCAAAACTCCTCCAACTGAAAAAAGAGCTTGATGTATTAAGAACAAGATATACTGATGAAAATCCTAAAGTAAAGAAAGCATTATTTGAAATCCAAGATTTACAACGTAGGATTATTGAAGGAAATAAGTATCCTGAGGTTCCTGACGAGACAAGCTGGGGACCTAATAATCTGTTACAATCATTTGAAGGAGACCTAGCGAGATACCAAGGTGAATTAAGTGCTTCGACTCAATTACAAGAAGATTACGAGTCTGATATAAGAAGATTAAAAAGAAGTCTAAGAGATTTAAACTATTTGCAGAAGACTTATTTCGAACTTAAACGATTGTTGGATCTTAACAAAGATATACTTAGAATTGTTGAAGGAAGAATCTCTGAATCAAAGATGGCTATGGATTCTAACACTAGTGACTTTGATATTCTGGAAAAAGCAAAAGTACCATCCTGGCCTCAAGGACTTAATAAAAAACTCATAGTGTTAGGTTCTGGCGTGTTCATTTTTGCCTTGATGGTTGTAGTTGTAATTGGTAGAGAGGTTTTAGACTTCACAGTTAAATCGGCTGTCGATGTCTTTGAATTTGTTAATATCCCTGTTATAGGTATGATTCCTAATGAGGAGTCTGTCAACTCTGAAACATTCTATAAGAGTATTCAGTCAACAATGGCGGATATAATACAAAGAACTTCTGAGTATCATCCAGCTATAATCAACTTTGGTTCCATAATAGCAGAAAGTGGTAAGTCATTCTTGATTCAAGAAATGATAAACCTACTTCTTGATAACAATAAAAAAATATTGTATATTGATTCTATCAATGCAGTTACTGATGAAATTATGCCTTATGTCGTTAATCCTGCAATATACAACAGCAATGTAAACGTTACATTTAACGATATTACGGAAAATTTAAGTAAAGGTTATTTCTACCTTGAGGATAGTCTGCACAGAAGGATTATCAGTTATGAGAACATGGTAAATTTCTTTAGACAGGTTTCCAAGTATGATTATGTAATATGGGAACTCTTTGAGTTTAGTCAAAACTCTTATGTCTTTAGTACTATAGCTTCTACTGCGGATATGCTTATTATGGTCAACAGATTCAGATTTACAAATAAATTCCAGCTTAGATCTGTAGTTGATCAGCTTAGTGAAAAGGATATAAATAATGTTTGCAGTATAATCAACTTCATTGATAAGGAATATTACAATGATAAGATGTAAATTTCATAATGTTATCTTCATACTGGTTGCTTTACTTACAGTATCATGCTCAGTAAAGGATTCCAAGTTTGATATTTTTTCAAACTATAAAGAGGAGAATCTAAAGGTCCCTGAAGATTATCTGGAAGAGATGCAATTCAAAGGTGCATTACCTAAAGAAGCTCTACAAGAGTTAGAAAGATTACATAAAGTTAAGAGACCAGCTTATGAAGTTGGTCCTAATGATAAATTTCATTTTAGAGTGTATGGTGAAGATGATTTAGCCAGAGATAACATAATAGTAAAACTTGATGGTACTGTCACAATTCCACTTGCCGGAGACATTAATGTTGAAGGATTAACTATGGATGATGCTATAGCCAAGATCGAAAAGGAATTGAGTGTCTATATTAAGTTTCCAAGAGTAATGTTTGAACCTTATGAAATGACAAGTGCTCATGTTACAGTGCTAGGCAAAGTAGATTATCCGAATATTTACGAGATTACCGGAAACATGAGATTAGCGGATGTTATTGCTAAAGCCGGTGGTCCTAAACTGGGATTTTTTCAAAATAATACAACTGAATTAGCTGATTTAGAAAGAGCATATATTGTCAGAAACAATAAAGTGCTACCTGTGGATTTTCAAGAGCTTATTGATAATGGCAACATGCTTCATAATATTCCTGTCTTAGATGGAGACTATATCTATTTACCATCAGCTATTAATAAAGAAGTCTATGTTATTGGAGAAGTACTTCAACAAGGTCATTTTGCATATAAGTTAAATATGACTTTAATGCAGGCTATTGCATTTGCTGAAGGTTTTACAGATAGTGCAAAGAATCAGGTATTTATTCTTAGAGGTGGACTGCATCATCCGAGAATATATAGAATTGATACAAGAGCAATTTTGCAAGCCAAAATTATGGATTTTCCTTTAAAGCCCAATGATATTGTCTATGTACCAAGAACTCCATTGGCGACATGGAATCAGGTGCTGGCAATGGTAACACCATCCTTACAAGCAGTGCAGACTACATGGTTGTTGAATGATATGATCAACGGAGACAATTAGCTCTCTTGTTATAGGTAAATTAATGACGAAAGCGACAAGGGAGTAGCGAATTGACTGAAGCTTTATCAGCGTATAAGTATGTTTTCTTTTTCCTAGCGCTTATTATTGGTGTCCCAATTGGTTATAATTATGCCATCCGACGTCCGATAGTCGAAAAAATAGTTTTTTTCTTATCCATCTTCTTTACAGCTAGGATGGAGGATATTAATTTCTATTCAAGAGAATGGATGAGATTAACTTCTAAAGGATTTGAAATTGGTATGGTAGACCTTGCTACCATGATTTTATTTCTTATAGTTATAAAGAGATCTCATAAACATAAACTTTTAATCCCACCGGGAACTATTTTATACTTCTTATACTTTATATCCAGTATGATATCTATGGTAAACTCTTCCGATACACTTTATTCTTGGTTTGAAGTTTGGAAGATGATGAGAATGTATGTCTATTTCTGGACTATGTATAACTATATACGAGATAAAGAAACTCTTAACCTATTCTTACGCTGTATTGCTACAATTACTTTATATGTTTTCTATGAAGTGGTCAGGCAGAAATACCTGAACCATCAGTTTCAAGTTGCCGGTCCGTTTCCGCATCAAAATTCACTTGTTATGTATATGATTATTTACGGCTCAATTGTGTTTGCTTATTTATTAAACAATAAAGAACACAGCAAATTGAAGACTATGATATGGATAGGCATTTTTGGTATGGCTGCGATATCGGTTATCTCGACACTTTCAAGAGCAGGAATGGTTCTGTTTGCTCTTTCAGTTGTAATAGTATTGTTGTTATCTTTTCAAGCGGGATACACTCACAAGAAGTTACTAATAGCTCTTACATTAGCAATTTTTAGTATGTTCATTCTAATGAGAGCATGGGACTCGATCACAGAGAGGTTTGAAACAGCTCCTGAAGCTTCAGCCAATACTAGAATAGACCTTGCGATAGCAGCTCAAAAAATGGCTAATGATAAACGTTTGGGAGTTGGATTAAACAATTTTGGTGTTAAAATTAATCCACCATATAATTACAGTTCTCACATACCCATGCATGATGAAGAGGATCCTGACGAGCGTAATGGCTTAGTTGAGACTATATACTTAATGATTGCAGCGGAATGCGGTTGGCATACTCTAGTACTTTTCTTCTTGTTTATATTCTATTTCTACTTCTTGAATCTAAGAAATTTTATTAAATATAAAGGGAAGCCTTATCAGTTTCTATCAATTGCTTTTCTGGGGGGTCTTATTGCTATTTACTTAGAATCAGTGCTAGAGTGGGTGCTAAAACAAACAAATAATTTCTATCAGTTAATGCTTGTTTTTGCAATTATTAGCATCATGTACCGAATGGATAAAGAAGAAACAAAGAGCATTAGACATGGATAACAACAAAGATAGAAAAGTTATTGGAAGTACAGACTTCAAACAAAACTTATCACATGCTCAGAGAAAAGAGCTAATGGGTTTGTTAAAAAGAATGTTACCGCCTGTCCCATCAAGAGGTATTATAGATATTCGTTTCTCGTTCTGGTTTATAAAGCGATGGTATATTGTCCTTATTTTTGGTGAAGACATTAGAAATAGTTTTAAAGCCTTAGATAAAGGTGATGTTGATAAAGGTATAGTAGTTGTTGCAAAAATCTTTACATATTTATTCTCAACAATTTTAATACTAGCATTAATATTCGTTCTTATGTATCTTCTTAAAAGCATTGCCGGAATTGATTTGTTTCCGGATAAACATCTTACTGATATTATTAAAGGAGTCACCGGATAATGACTACAAATAAAACTATAGTCACAGCATGTGATGCAAACTATCTTTGGGGAGCATTACTTCTGATAGTCTCTATAAGGAAGTTTAATCTTAACACAAAGATAGTCGTTAGTGTTTATGATTTTACCGAAGAGCAGATGGCATATCTCAGTCAGTTTCCTGATGTTGAAGTTGTTGAAGGAATAAATCCAGGAAACCAATGTGTCTGTGTTATGAAGCCTCAAGCAATACTTGCAGCTAAAACCGATTGGGTTATATGGATGGACTCTGATTGCATTGTTACTCACGATATTACCGATTTGTTAGTCACCACTCAAGACGGGATTCAGATGAGATTTAGAGAGAAAGAAGAAAATGCAACCGTTTACAGGAACTACTATAAAAAAATTGATAAGGTGGGACTTATTCCTGAAGAAGTTTTAGAAACTTGGAGGCAAGATATAGGAGAGAGAGAAACTTCACGTATTGAAACGGTAGGACAGACTAATTGCTTTGTTATTCACAAAGATAGCTATCCTTTCATTTACAAATGGCAATCACAGATGCTAAAGGTTCTTCCAAGTAGATTAGCAAATGTCTATAATAAGAAGGATCAAGCCTATTCTATGACTGATGAGTCTGTTTTCAATTCCCTATTTGCATATTCCAATGAGATTCCAAAGATTTCTAAATATCTTCTTGATATAGGTAATCCACCCTATTTAGTACACTTTGGTCTTGCCCAGAAACCATGGACAGGATGGAGTGTGAAAACACTTAGATATTATAAGTTAGTGCAGGACCTATTAGAATGGGCTCGTATTGAAGGATACTCTTTACCTCCTATTCCTAAACCTATGCATGTAGCAAATAGAACGGGTGAATATTGTAAAGCATACATGGGGAGTATAGTTGCTACAGCAAAATATAAACTTTCAACTCTAAGATACTCAGTGTTAAGGAACTTCAAGTAATGAAGATATTGATAATCACAAACTACTATCCCCCTTACTCAAAAGGCGGATATGAGATATCTTGCAAGGATACTTGTGATTATCTAGGCAAAGAGCATGAAGTTTTTATCTTATGTGGCAAATATGGAACTAAAGATACAAATGTTTATAATGCCAATTCTTTTTTTCCCGGTGAAGTAATGCGAATACTCGAATACATAGATTATAGTAGCAGTGATTATCTTCAAAAAAGCAAAGTAGAATTTAGAAATCTGAAAAAGACATCAAAACTTATTGAGGCTATTAAACCTGATTTAATATATATATGGAACCAGCAATCATTAAGTATTGCACCTTCAATTGCTGCTGAGAAATCAGGAATTCCAATAGTATATGATTTCGGTGATTTTTGGTATAGAAACTATTTATCTGATTCTATAAACTCCAAGATAAAAAAATTTGTTAAAGCTATTTGTCCTTATATGGTCTCTGGGAAAATTAGCTGGAAAAGGGTGATATCGGTATCTAATTGGATGGGTAAAGTATTAGCTGATGAGATAAAGCCATTAAGACTATCTGTAATACCTCGAGGTGTTGACATGAATAATATTCAAGATGTCCAAAAGAATGATAAGAGCCTCAGCCTAATATTTTCAGGGAGACTTGATGAAAAGAAAGGATTACATATTTGTATTGATGCTGTAAAGGTTCTAAGAGATAATTATCCGGAATTGAGCTTTCACTTAAATGTGTTTGGTGCCGGAGATGAGGGCTATGTAGCACAATGTCTCAATAAGGTTATTGACCACAAATTAGAAGAGTATATTACTTTTAATGGGAAATCTGAAAATATTTCTAATGAATATGCTAAATCTCATATTCTACTTATGCCTACAATGGCAACAGAAACTTTCGGGAGAGTTGTTATAGAGGCAATGGCCCATGAAGTTATCGTTATCTCTTCAAATAGATATGGTCCTTCCGAAATTATTGAGGATGGTGTGGATGGCTTTCTTATAGATCCACTTGATTCAAGAAAAATGTCTGAAATCATATATAGTATGTACAGATTTGTTGACAAAAGAGAAGAAATTGCTCATAATGCAAAAATCAAAGTATTGAATAAATACAATCTTGATATTATTAATAAACAAAGAGAAAAAGTTCTCAGGGAAGAGGTTATTAATCATGCGTAAGACTTTAATGTTGTTTAGCTCTCTAGTGATAGTGATTATTCTTGCGTCATGCTCGAATACTGTTGCTCCATTTAAGAAATCAATGGATATTCACGACGGTACATTTGTTGAGGAGATTACTATAAGAACACTACCGACAAAAGCGATGATTTATATCAATGATAGAAAGGTCGGTAAGTCACCTTTTAGGACTGAAATAGAATTTTCGGAAGAGACCATGTTAAACATTAGAGCTGTTCCGATAAATGCTAATCAATGGACGCAGAATTTATATCTTTCTGTACCACCGATTCCTGAAATGATGACAATTTATATGAATGTCCCACCTAAGTTTAAAGACTATATGGAAGATAATAATACCGAGTTAAATCCTCCTCCACAAAGAGAACCTATTGTTATAACAGAAGTAGATACACTTGAAAAAATTATTGAAAGAAAGATTGCTTATATTGCTCCGGTTATATATTTTAAGTTTGATCAAATTAATATTGAACCAACCCAAGAAGTGAAACTTCAACCATTTATTGATATGCTTAAAGCAAATTTGGATTTAAAAGTAGATATTCACGGATATGCAGACTTAAGAGGTGATATCCCTTATAATAAAAGACTTTCTTTGAATAGAGCAAATAGTGTAATGAACTATCTGATTAAGAATGGTATATCAAAAGCCAGATTACGTGTGTTTGCTGACGGTGAGGTTGAGACAGTTAATGTTGAAGGTGTTGATTTAATATATCCAGTCAATCGTAGAGTTGAGTTTGAATTGTTTAGAGGCGAAGACATTATGGAGTCTCATACTGGCATCGAAGAGGTGGATAAATAATAATTTATGAACGAATCCGGACTACGCAAAAGACTAATAATAAACACAATATCAAATTACATTAAAATGCTTATGGGGATGGTAATAACTATCTTCATGACAAGAGCTCTTTTTTTAGGACTAGATAAGGAAAGTTATGGTTTCTGGGCTTTAATGTGGTCAGTTTTTGGGTATAGTTTACTCTTGGATTTTGGTTTTGGAGCTTCTGTTCAGAAATATACTAGCGAGACTATTGTAAACAAGCAGTGGGATAAGTTTAACAGAGTTGTTAGTACAGTCTTTTTTAATTACGCTCTTCTTGGTGTCATTATTATTCTTGTTACCTTTATACTAGGACAGAATTTACAACATATTTTTAAGTTTGACGATGCAAACAGAAGTTACTATTATTTTGTATTAGTTGTATTTGGGTTAGGCACAGCAATCACTTTTCCATTTGGCTTTTTTACAGAAGTACTAAGAGGTATGCAGGCTTTACATATACGTAATCTTATACAAGTTTTCTCAATGATTATTAATTTTATTGGCATCATCCTAGCGGTGAAGATGTCTATGCCATTAGTAAAAATGGCTATTGTTAGTATTGGTGTCAGTTTGATAACAAATCTGGCAATGGCAGGAGCTGCATTTTATAAACTAAGGGAGATGCGTATATCTTTAAAGTATTATGATCGGTCAATATTGAAGCAAGTCATGGGTTTTTCGGTTTATGCCTACCTTATAACGTTTACGAATCTAATAATATTTAGAACTGATCAACTAGTGATTTCCGTATTTTCATCAGTTGCACTAGTAGCTATTTATCAGATAGCATCGCGTCTAGCAGAAACTTTTAGACGTTTTTCAGCTCAATTCTTAGACAATTTATCTCCGGTTGCTGCATCTTTAAACGCTGCAGGTCATACCGGGAAACTTGCTGAGATTATGCTTCAATCTAATCGTTTAATGGGTATAATCTCCACATTATTGTTGATCCCATTGCTTGTCTTTGTAAAGCCTCTGCTAAAATTATGGTTGGAGTTAACTGACCCTATGGGATTAACAGTAGCTGTAATTTTGCTGATATCAATGTATGTACTTCTGTTTTTTAGAAGTAGCTCTGTATACATACTTCTTATGCTGAACAAGCAAAAAATACTAACCAAGATTGCTATTATAGAGTGCCTTGCTAATCTTGGATTAAGTATTTTGTTACTTCGCATCTTGCCCACATCTTTGACTTGGAGTAAATATACAATACCTAACTTTAATATAGTTGGAGTAGCTTTAGGAACTTTTATACCCAATGTGATACTGGCTTTTGTTTATAATATCCCAGCTGCAATTAAATTCTCTGAGTTAAGCTTTAAAGAATATTTTAGAATATCAATTATGAGAACATTATTCATAGGTTTTGTTACTCTTGCAATTGCAATAGGATTATACAATTTTGCTTATCCTGACAATCTTTTGATTATCTTTGTATATACATTGATAATAATTGCGGTATACATACTCCTTACATGGATATTAGGTATGGAGAGATGGGAGAAAAAACAGATTAGGGAATATGCTTTAAGTAAAATCAAGCGATAACTTCATAAAAAATGATAAAAGTCCATTACTACAGAAATCCTGATCAGGATTTGGACAAAGTTTTATAAAAGTATTAGCTAGTAGTTTCCGATTTACTCTTAGCAAAAATATTTCTTCAGATACTCAGATTATGGTATTAGGTTACCTCAATGAAACTTAAATCAAGCATCTCAAACAACTTAAGTTCCTAGTCATTCCTTTTGACGGAGTTCCTAGCTAAACAAAAGAGCTCTTATTAAAATATGATCAGGTAAAAGTTCTAAACATTCATCATGATTCCGCTACTGTAGCTGAAGCGGTGATAGGCTTTATCTTTGCTCTATCAAAGCATATCTTAATAGCTGATAAGCTGTGTTCAGAAATGATGATTGGTCATTTTGATATGGTAGTAATCCTTTTCCCCTTTTAAAGAACAAATCAGTTTTATTATGCGGTTACTGCTCAATCGGGAAGATTTTAGAGAGCTATTTTAAACTTTTTGATATAAGATAAAGCAAAGAAACATCGATAACACAATAAGCATTTATTCTCTCAATCAACTAAATGATATAATTGATGATTATAATATAATAGTGAACTTGCTACCTTTCACGTTGAAAACAAGGAACTACTTCAATTACGATATTTTAAACTGATGAAAAGATTAATCCTGGTAGGCTAGATACTGTTGAAGAGACTGCTTTATATGAAGCATTACGGGATAAATATGTAGCTGGAGCTGCACTTGATGTTTGGTATAACTACCCCAAAACTTCGGAAGAATGTTATATCCATTTAATAAATTGGATAATGCTATAATTAGTACTCACCGAGCTGGGGGATTGGGTATGCTTGAAAATGAACAGTTTAGGCCAAATGTATTAATAAAAGTCTTACATCTAATCAGGAATGAGAACTACAATAATAGTCAGGTCAATCTAAACTGGTGCTATAAAAAGACTGCTAAATAAATATTTTTGCTCGTTGTAACAAAGAACTCTCTAGTAATATTTTCAACCTTAAAATTCCAATCACTAAACTCAAAAAATAAATCATTTAATTACTTCTCAGAGTATAAATACAAGGGGGACATTTAAATTTGTATCTTTTTTTCTTAGCTAAGCAAGAAATCCTATAGAAGTTGGGAAACTGAACAATATCTTATCTAAAGCAAGATTAGTTTTCGTGTATATTCAATATAATTCATGAATCCCATAAACACTAAGTAGTTAAACTATTTGTTTTCATCTAACTCATAGAAGTTTTTTTATTTCATATTTGCAGATTGAGTCTACTCCAGCAATTTAGTATGAGTTCTAGACAGCTCTAACATTTAGGGAGCAAGATCAATTCCCGATACTGATTAAATACTTGTTTTGCTAAGACAATCCCATAATGTCCTGAACCACTTATTGATTAGCTTATGATATAAATCATTTTTAGTGTGGTATATAGAACTGAATTCTTTAGAATAATCATCAAAAAAACTAACAGTTCTTTCTTTATCACTCAAATACAATTTTCAATCAATATATTTTTATATTCTCTAAGTGTCATAAACTTGTTACTACTCAGAATCGTGTCAAGCTTAGGTTTTACAGTCTTAAGATTTACATATGATTTAAAATAACCTATAGGTTTCATTTTAAGCCTTGGATGGTCTGGATCGATTTCCCTTGGATGTAAATAATATAATACGGGTAATCCTAACTTATTAACTTTCTTACTCATTTGCATTATAATGCTTCTTGGGAAAAGTCTTAGATACCCACCGCCAAAAAAGCATATGTCTTTACTAAATACAGGTGCGACAGTTATAGGAAATTCGCAGATTGTCCCATACTTAGTCTCAACAATATGAGGGTCTTTACGAGTTCCGGCATATCCACCATTCTCTCTTGAAGCAGGGAACAACGATGAATCAAAAGTATACCCAGCTCTACATAAAACCTCATAGAACCAAGGAGTAGAATCAGTTAATGAAAAGCTTGGACTTCTAAATCCTTCAACTCTATCTCCAATAATATTCTCCAGTATTTCTTTATTTCTCAGCACATCTTCATAGAACTGTTGCTCTGTCATATTAAAAATAAGAGAGTGATGCATACTATGTGCTCCAATGTCATGTCCTGCTTCGTAAGCTTCTTTAACAAGTTTTGGAAACCGTTTCCCAACATATCCTAAAAAAAAACATGTCGCTTTTACTTCATGCTTGTTTAGGATTTCCAAAAGAATTCTAAAATTCTTTTCTACTCTATTGGGAATCGAATCCCACTCCTCAACAGGAGGAGCTCCTCTATTTTCGAAGAAGTGATAATAGTCTTCTACATCAATTGTGAATAATGATGGTATCTCCCTAATATTAGAATTCATTTTTAACTCCAGTGTGTTATTTATGCATTATAACAATACCTGCTACTTTAGGTTTAACTGTCAATGATTTTTATATGTAGATATGTTTGTAGACTTCATGAATAAATTGAAAACATTGAATTGCTAATTCCCAGAAATTTATGATTAGTAGTGTTATATACACTATCATGTTTCAAGCTTTTGGGGTGTAAGAGATTAATAGATTATTATCTTGTGAGTTAGTCAATGATAATGCTTTGGGACATACTTGACAATCAGATAATTATCCATGGTTAAGTATCCCTGTTTTCACACGACTACATCAGTCTAAAAATGATTTATAATAAAATACTAAAAGTACTTTGCATTAATAGTATTCTTATGATTGGTCAATTGCTGTTTATTAAGTCTACATTAGCATTAGTGATTTGAATAAAGTTACATATATAACTCTATAAGAATTAATTGATTGTGCTTGTTAGGCGTAGCTTGGATGAAAACCATATATATTACTTAACAAGCATCCCCCCGAAATTTAGAATAATGGTCATAATAAGTGACTGAAAAAGTGGTAATTTAAGTATAAAAATAGTCAAGAAAAAGCTTGAAAAGAGTGAGTCCCTATTTATTGTTGTTACGCTTAAAATAAAACAAAAGGAACTCACTATATGGAACTATCAATAATAAAAAAGCATAATCTGCAAGCTAAATTTTCAAAATTCATCAACAAAGTCACACATAGCTGTACTATCAAAGAGAAGAAATTTGTAAAAGAGCTTGTCAGTGGCATTTTGAAATCCGGTAGTTGTATAATCAGAAGGATTGCAATGAGCCATGAAGTGAATATCTCATTAGAAAAGCTCTGCGAACGATATCGTCGTCATTTATCAAAACCTGAGTTGTACAAAAATCTATCAAATATTCATCTGATTTGTGAAAGCAAGAAGATAGCATCTTATGACCTGATAGTCATTGATCCCAGCGACATAATGAAAAGCCATTCAAAGAAGATGGAAGGATTAACCAGAGTTAGAGACGGCAGTACAGGCGAGTGGTGTAACGGTTATGAAGTATTAGATATAATCAGAGTATCAAAAGAAGGTCATTCGCTTGAGATACGTCCTCTTGTGTCTGAATTGCATACTAACGACGAAGATCCGGGCATACTGAAACAGTCTGTGTTTGATCGGATCAATGATATTCAGGTGTATTCAGGAAATAAAGGGATATATGTAATGGATAGAGGTTATGATGATAAGGTAGTAATCAACTATTTAACAGAGAATGAGGCTTCATATATCATTCGCGTCAAAGGTAATCGTAACCTTTATGTAAATGGTAAGGAAATATCATTTAAGAAAGCTACTAAACATGTGAAATTGAAGTATAGAATCCAATCCGGTAATGCAACTCTTATCGCCGGAGTAATCAGAGTTGGAGTGCCAGTTGATGCTCATCACAAGAAAAAGGCAACACTTGTTTATTCTAACCTTGTCGTTGCCCGTTATATTAAGAAAGACGAATCAGGAAAAGATTGCCTCAAAGGTTTTTTCTATTTGAACTGTGATTTTCCAAATCGAGACCTTAGTGATTTGGAGTTGATAACAACTGCAATAAGAGGGTATCGTCTCCGCTGGAAAGTAGAAGAAGTACACCGTCATGTGAAGCAGGAGTATTCGTGGGAAGATATGCAGGTTATGACATTGGACAGGTTAAGAAATCTGAACTGCATGTTATTATTGGCAGTCAGTTATCTTTATTCTTTGGATAAGTATCGATACGACTTTGCGGAAATGTATCAACACATTATGCTTAGTAAAAAGAGTAATCTAAAGGAATTATGTAAGTTTATCTACTACAGACTATCGGTTGTTGTTAAAAATCTATTCAGAGATTGGAAGCATTACTTTGTTCCAAAGTATCAAGGTTGTCATGCAGAATGGGAGCAGATGACATGCTTATGATAAAAAACGGGGGGATGCCAGTATATTACTTAATGCTTGACATGAATTAACAATACACATCATTATTTTAATTCCTAAAAGAAATCCTATGCTCAGGAGGAGAAATGAAGAAAATATTGATTACTGTTTTATTACTTACTCTCATGCTAACTCTTATTGCGGATAAAATGAGTTCTGTTAGCAACATGCAACCGTTACCAAACGGTAAACCTATGTTCCAAGCAACTCATTCTGCTTCAAGAGATAATGGAAGCGGAATTAGATGGGAAATGCCATTTGATTCAGTTGTTATTCATAATAGTAATTATTATGACTATTATGATTGCTGGATACAGCAATATTCAGATTCGAAGGCAAAATGATAACGTAGCAGGTGGTGGATGGTTCTATAATTTTATGGACAAACCTTCGGCAACTGGTAACAGACGTGTATATTACGGTTGGATGAGTGATGATGGTCCTACAAGTGATCCAATCTTATTCACGGGTGTTGATCAATGGGAAGGTTATCCTTCTATGGATCTAGATGAACGAGGTCATTTCATCATGAGTTGGCATTCAACTGGAGCAGATGATAAATCTGACGTTAAGTGTTGATATGATCCCTTCTTTGCAGGTATACCCGGAATTCCCAGTGATGCATTTATGGTTATGGATAACCCAACAACAACAAATGGTTATGATGACAATGAGTTTATTTGGCCAAGCGTTCAGATTGGAGCATCTCCATTAGGCGAGGGATATAATCGTGCTTATATTATGGCAAAGAATATGGTTTCACATTCTGCTATTAGCGAAGATACAGGTGACCCTAAGGCCGTAGAAAATGTATATATAGCTTTTGCAGACTATACAAGTGATGATATCGATTTTGGTTTAGAGCTTACATGGAGTTACACAAGTATTCCAACTATCTTGGGATGGTATGACAACAATGTTTGCTTACCCATCTGATAAGATGATAAATGTAGGAACGGATAATGAGGGTAATGACATTTATAGATTGTTTATAATGTTCTATGATGATAGTGATTGGGCATCTGCAATAATTGGAGAAGGGCAAGAATCCCAGGGACAGGTGCTTATGAATGCAATCGATTTTCATATCCCGACTCCAGAAGCAAATGAAACAAATGCACAACCAGCTGTGAGCAGTATGCTAAAACAAAGTTATCCAAATCCATTTAGTTCCAACTCTACCTTTGAGTGTGATCTAAAGAAATCTGGAGATGTAAGCCTAAAGATGTATAATGTCAAAGGTCAGTTAGTTAAGACCTTAGTTGATGATTATCAGACAGCTTCAACTCATCAGATAATGTGGGATGGTAAAGATGATTTCGGGAGGACAGTTTCGTGTGGATTGTATTTTTCCAAGTTAAGTACTAGTGGAATTTCCGAAACAAGAAAAATAGTTATAATAAAATAAATAATTAATTATCAAAACTATATAAGCCCTGATAAAATCAGGGCTTTATTAATTATTCCAAGATGAAATAAAAAGCATTTGACATTATTCAAGCAGTTCAGAAATTCATGTCGAGGTAAGGAAATTTTGGTAGTTAATTGAAATGCATAAGGAGATTCAAATAATTGAATATTGTGTATTATATAATATACTCAAAACAAACAAGGAGGATCTAGTGAGTAAAAAATTACTATTAGTTCTTATTGCAACTATTATGGTTTTTTGCTTATTCGCAGATGGTACTGATACTAGTGCCAATGCACCTTCGGTTATCCAATTACCATATAGTGATACCGGAGATTTAAGTGATAATACCAACGACAATTCATTAAGAGGTAGAGATGAATGGTGGAGGCTCACTCCAACTATTAACTTAACAAACTTGGATATTCATCCTGTGTATGATGGCTGGGACGGTTATCTTTACATTTATGATTCAGCTTTAACTGAGATTACACATAATGATGACGGTCCGGCTGGAACTAGTGATTCACAAGTTGTTATGGACGTAAGTGCAGGTCAAACAATATACATTTGCATTGATGAATATACTGCAAGTACAGATGCTAGGACATTCACGTTAAATATCTCTGCAGATCAGACAGGAACTATTTTTGATGAGAATGCTCCTGAAACTATCTCTAATGCTATTCCTACTATTGGAGCTGTTGAAGTAGCTTTAATGCCTACATTAACATGGGATTTTGGAGCGAATACTGAGACTTATGATTTGCTGATTGACACAATAAATCCCCCTGTAAATCAGGTTGTAACAGGTTCCGTAGCAGGTACATCCGGAAGTTATACTCTTCAAGACGAACTAACAGAACTCACAACTTATTATTGGCAAGTTGTAAGCCACAATTCTGCTACTACTGTTGCAATAGCTAGTAATATGAACTTTACAACTGTTGATATGTCATCCGGACATATTGAGAATGCAGATCCAACAAATGGATCTTTAAATATTCCACTTAATCAAGTAATTACTTGGGAATTTGCATCTAATACTGAAACATATGACTTGTTCTTTGATACGGTAAACCCTCCGGTAAATCAGGTAGTTACAGATGGTACTGTTACTGGTCAAGGAACATATGAACCACCAACTTTAGATTTAGGTACTACCTATTTCTGGAAGGTTGTTTCTAAGAATTCTTTCTCAATTAGAGATACTGAAGATTCATTCACTTTCCAAACAACTTTAGGTGAAGATACTATTGTAATTGGTAATGAAGAATTGATAAATATGCATCTTCCTATAGAACCTTACTATGGATATTCTTATACACAAACTATTTATCAGCAAAATGAGGTTAATGTTGAAGGTAGAAGAATAGAAAGAATTTCCTATCATTATAATCAGAATGCAACTTTAGCTAATTGTAATGAATGGGTTATTTATATGGGGCATACTGTCAATACAAGTTTTGCTGATACGGATTCGTGGATTCCTATTGATCAGTTAGTTGAAGTTTATAATGGTTCTTTGCCAACTATACAAGCAGATGGTTGGATAGAGTTTGTTTTAACTACTCCATTTATATACAATAATACAGATAATCTTGTTATAGCCGTGGAAGAGAATGAACCACAATATGGTGATACTAATGATGAGTTTTTCTGTTCAACAGTAGCAGATACAAGAAGTATTTATTATCACAACGATTCAACTAATCCGGATCCTAATGCTCCACTTACTGCCAGCGGTATTATAGCTAATATACCAAATACACGTCTAGAATTTGGTGACATTCCTGCAACTCAATTGATGTATAATCCCGAATCTTACGATTATGGAATATTATACACGAATACCGCTTCAGAACCATTCTCATTTACAATGCAAAATACTGGAAGTGGAGTTTTAAACATTCAATCTGTAGTTCTTGATGATCAAGTAAACTATACTCTTACAGATAATAATAACTATCCATTAACTCTTAACACAGCAGAAAGTGCTAATTTCTCTGTTGCTTTTAATCCCATTAACGAAGGTGCGCTACCTGCAACTGTAACTATTACAGATGATATTGCAAGACAAGCTTATGTTATCAATCTTACAGGGCAAGGCTTCAATGCAACAGTTAGCTCCTTTCCTTACATAATGGATTTTGATGCTGAATCAACTTTACCTATTGGTTGGGAACAAGGAACAGAAGATGATTCTGATTGGACTATCGGAACATCTACTCCTTCAAGCGATACAGGTGCTCAGAGTGGTGATCATACATCGGGAACTGGTAACTTTATCTTTACCGAAGCTTCACTTAACACAAACCAACGCTTTGATTTGCTATCTCCTCCTGTAGATGTTACATCCCTATCTGAGCCATTTTGCTCTTTCTGGTATAATATGTATGGCTCAACAATGGGTTCCCTGCATATTGATATTTGGGATGGTACTCAGTGGAATGAAGATGTAGTTACTGAAGTGTCTGGAGATCAGGGACAAGATTGGCACTCTATGGATGTTCCATTATCAGATTATACAGACGTAGTTCAGATCAGGTTTAGAGGTTTAACCGGAGAAGACTATTATAGTGATATCTGTATTGATGACATCACTTTCTGGGATAATAGCGTAGTACCTAATGCTACCACCTTAGTATCTCCTACCGATGGAGAAACTGGAGTCGCTTTGACGGACTCTCTTCTCTGGAATGCAGCTATAGGAGTTAATGGTTATTATGTAAGTCTTGGAACAGATAATCCTCCAACAGATATATTTAATATGCAGGATGTCGGTAGCTTAACAGTTATAGATTATCCAGCTCTCTCTGCTGGTGTTCAATATTATTGGCAGGTAATACCTTATAACGCTATCGGCAATGCAGTAAATTGCCCTGTATGGTCATTTACTACATTTAATGATGTACCACTAGCAACAACATTGGTTGCTCCGCTTGATGCGTCAGAGTTTTTGAGTATAACTCCTCACTTTGAATGGGATCCTGCAACTAATTACCCAGATGGATATAAGATTTCTTTAGGAACAGATAATCCTCCAACAGATGTTTTAGATAATGTTGATGTTGGATTGGCTACTTCATATGATGTAGCAACAACATTAGAATATGAAACAACATATTATTGGCAGATTACACCATATAACTTTGTTGGTGATGCAGTAAATTGTCCGGTATGGTCTCTTATTACAAGACCTGAAGGAATGGTAATCGTTGGTGATGGAACTGAAATAAATCAACATTTACCTATCGAACCATTCTATGGTTATACATATTCTCAGTCCATCTACACAGCTGAAGAAATGGAATCAGCAGGTTTCATAAACTCTATATCATATAATTATAATGGTACGGGTGTACTAGAAGAAAGTGTTGATTGGGTTATTTACATGGGAACCACTACTAACGACAGTTATGTTGATGGAGATTCTTGGATTCCAATTGAAGATCTTACAATGGTGTACAATGCAACAATTACACCTCCTGATGGTGCGGGTTGGATAGACTTTCCACTAGATAACATGTTCTTCTATGACGGAATGTCTAATCTTGTTATAGCTGTTGAAGAGAA
Organism: Cloacimonadales bacterium (SeqCode); assembly: GCA_963667035.1. GTDB lineage: Bacteria > Cloacimonadota > Cloacimonadia > Cloacimonadales > JAFGVF01 > Zophobacter. Next base: position 2,490,971 of record OY762964.1, on the reverse strand, counting down.
TATGAGTGGTTATGGCGATAGTGATGAAGAATTTTATTGTACTACAGTTACAGATACAAAAAGTATACTTTACTACAGCGACACAACGAATCCTGATCCTAACGCACCACCAACAGGAACAGTTAGTTCGGTAATTCCTAATACTAGATTCTTTATGATTCCACCAAGTGATGGCCCCTATGTTATAATCAGTGCTCTTAATGTTGACTTTGGCGTTGAAAACGTTGGTTCAACTTCTGTTGCTTATAATATTAGAATTGCTAACTTTGGCAACCAAGATGCAGTTATTGATCCGGCTATAGTTTTAGGTGGAGATAATGCTGATCAGTTCTCATTATCTGATGATAATACCTATCCAATCAACATTCCACAATTCGGAGAAGTTGACTTCGACATCTATTTCGCTCCAACTTCCGAAGGACATAAACAAGCAATGTTGACAATAGTCGATAATGTAACAGAGGATAGAGAAATTCATGAGATTCCATTACATGGTTATGCTTACACGGCAGACAATAATGAGAGCTCAGATGATGCAATCGAGATAGCACTAGATTGTGTTGACTATGTAGCAGTAATAGAACCGGAAGCAGATGTTGACTGGTATGTATTCTGGCAGGCAGCTCCTGCTAACCTTGAGATTCATACAGAGAATATTGAAGGATCTACAATAGATTTAACAGCTTTCTTATATGGACCTTATAACGATTTGGGGGCAAATGTTGATGAATTTACTTCTTTTGCTTTTGATGATGACAGTTGGTCAGATAGCATGAATCCTTATATTGATGCAGATATCACAGAGTCCGGTTTCTATTATCTTAGAATATCGAGATTTGATAATGTTCCTGTATCAGAAAGAGCAGTTAAGAAAAATGGTAGAACCAGTCGTTGGGCAACAGGAGATTATGCTCTTTTTGTAACAACAGACAATCATGAACCACCAGTAGGATTTGATCCTCCTACATCTCTTGATTATAATATAACATATCAAGGAGTAGAACTTTCTTGGACAGGTCCTTCAATAGCAACAAGAGATCTTGTCGGTTACAATGTATATAGAGATGATGTCGTAATCAATTCTGAGACTGTACCAACTTATTTCTATCTTGATCAGGATGTTGTACTCAATCAGACTTATGAATATAAGGTAACAGCTCTTTATAGTGGTCCTACCGGAGAGTCACCTGCATGTGATTCAATCATGGTTACTTTCATAGGAGTCGATCCACCAGTAATCGCCGAAGATTTTGAAGGTTATGAAGACTTTGCGACTGAAATGCAGTATTGGACTCTTCTCGATGTAGATGGAGAAGATACATTTGGATTCACCAATGGGATAAATTTCCCTGGAGAAACGGATCCAATGTCATTTATTGTTTTTAATCCAAGTGGAACCGTGCCACCACTTCAATTTGCCGATGCTTATAGTGGAGATAGGTATGGAGCATGTTTTTCAGCAGATTCAGGTTCAAATGATGACTGGATGATTACACCTAAGATTCAGATGTCCAATGAAGTTGCGACATTATCCTTTAAGGCTCGTTCATACACAACACAATTTGGTCCTGAACAACTAAAAGTACTTGTTTCTTCAGGTAGTACAAACCCATCAGACTTCACAGTTATTTCAGGAGATAACCCTCTTGATTTACCTCTTGAATGGACAAACTTTGAGATTGATTTGAGTGATTATCAAGAAGAGTTAATTCGAGTAGCTTTTAACTGTGTATCCGAACAAACTTTCTTCATGATGATTGATGATATACAGATAATGAATGATGGTGCCGTACTCGGAGGCGAGAATCCTGTAGTAATGCCCGACAGAACATCACTTTGCGGTAACTATCCAAACCCATTCAATCCTGAGACAACAATCAGTTTTGATCTCAAAGATAATGCATTGGTTACAATCGACATATATAACATAAAGGGTCAGAGAGTAGCAAGAGTTACAGATGGAGATTACAATGCCGGTCGTCACTCAATCGTATGGGATGGTAAAGATTCCAATGGAACTCAAGTATCCAGTGGTGTATACTTCTACAAGATGAACTCGGGTTCTTACACTAGATCAAAGAAAATGATTCTGATGAAATAATATCGGAATAATAGAATATAAGGGTCTGCCGAATACAGCAGACCCTTTTCAATTAAACAATATAAGCATATCATACATAATATTTCAAGACAATTCAGCAAAAACAATGTTTTTTGTTGACCTCTATTTTTTCATTGATTATATGACATAAATTATAAATATGCACTAATTAATACCTTTAGAGATTATGAAGAAAATAAATGTATAAAGGAGAATTAAATGGCAACTAAGAAACAGAACGACAATTTACTTTATGAACGCCATTATTTCTGGAAGAAAGCTTCAGCTACAGAGCAACAATCAGCCTTAGATTTTGCTGAAGATTATAAGAAATTCTTAGATGAATGCAAAACAGAACGAGAATCTATTAATCGTACTGTAGAAATTTTAAAAGAAAACGGATTCAAAGAGATACTAAAAACAAAGAATACTAAGAAAGTTTTTGCAACATTCCGTGGTAAATCAATTGCCTTTGCAGTAATTGGAAAGAAACCAATTACCGAAGGTGTTAATGTAATAGCATCACATGTAGATGCACCGAGAGTTGATTTAAAGCAGAATCCACTGTTTGAAGATGGTTCAACTGGGCTCGGAATGATGAGAACACATTATTATGGTGGAATTAAAAAGTACCAATGGGTATCAACTCCTCTTGCCCTCCATGGTGTTATAGTAAAAAAAGACGGTACAGTTGTTAATGTCAGTATAGGAGAAGATGATACTGATCCAGTTTTTTGTATTCCGGATTTACTTCCTCATTTAGCAAGAAAAGAGCAATATTCAAAACAGCTTGGAGATGCTATTGCTGCTAGAAATATGAACTTAGTATTCAGTGCCATTCCAGTCTCAGATGAGAAAGAAAAGAATGCAATGAAGAAGAATGCAATGAAACTACTCAATGAGAAGTATGGAATAATTGAGGCCGATTTTATTTCTGCAGAATTAGAAGTTGTTCCTGCTGGAAAAGCAAGAGATTGCGGAATAGATAGAAGTTTTGTCTTAGGTTATGGACAAGATGATAGAATCTGTGCATACACATCCTTGATGGCTCTATTAGATAGTAAAGGGACACCTGAAAGAACTTCAGTAATCTATTTCGCAGACAAAGAAGAGATCGGTAGCGTAGGTAATACAGGAGCTCATTCAATCTTTTTAAAAGATTTCATTGGTGATTTGATTGTTCAGACTGGTGAAGAATGCACCGATTACAAATTACGTAAGACAATTATTAAAACTAATATTCTTTCCGCAGATGTATCAGCAGGTATTAATCCAAATTATCCAGGTGTTCATGAAAAACAGAATGCTCCAATGATGGGGTATGGTGTTAACATTTGCAAGTTTACAGGTTCAGGAGGAAAAAGCGGAAGTAATGATGCTAATGCTGAATTTACTGCAAAAGTAATTAATATTTTTGAAGAAGGGAAGACCTTCTGGCAAATGGGATCATTAGGAAATGTAGATGTTGGTGGCGGAGGAACAATAGCATACATCCTTGCAAAAGATGGTGCTGAAGTAATTGATTGCGGTACACCATTATTAGGAATGCATTCTCTTTATGAAATGTGTAGTAAGGCTGACCTATATAGTACATATAAAGCTTACAAGACTTTTCTTAACAAAGCATAATCAATTTAACAGGAAGGTACGATATAGTACCTTCCATTTTCATTTAATGGAGTTATCATGAATAAAAACTTAATTGCTATTATATTATATACTGTTACAATTAGTTTCTTTACCGGATGTGCCACTAACAGTGAATATGTACAAAGAAACTCACAAGAAATCCGTGATACTAAGAGCAAGATTTATCTATTAGAGAATGATATAATATCCATTAACACCAGGCTTGATGAGATGGATCAACAATTGGCTAATATCCCTCATAATGGAGAAGACTCAGAGGAGATTAAGAAGTTACATTCAGACTTGATTAAACTAAATAATCAAGTCGAATTTCATAGCAATAGAATTTCATTTTTACTTGAATCAGCGGAATCTGATGCTGAAGCTATCCTCTCACTTCAAGAAAGAACTGGGAATAAACATGTCCAAAGAAACAAGACATATAGTTCCAAAGTCGATTCCAGAGTCTCAGCAAGCCCTGAACTAATTTATAGTGATGCCAAGAAAAACTATGATGCTAACAAACTACAAGAGGCCCTTGCCGGATTTAATAATTTTCTAAGGGATTTCCCTAGACATAAGCTTGCAGCAAACTCACAATACTGGATCGGAGAGATTTATTATGATGCTGATGACTATGAAAAGGCTATTAGAGAATTTAATAAAGTTGAAGAAAATTATCCAGAATCATTAAAATCTCCAGATGCAAAATTCAAAGTAGCCTTATGTGAAATAAAACTGGAGAAATCTGAGGAAGCCCAATCTACATTAAACAGTATCAAAAGATTCTATCCAGAATATGAAAGAATGTATAAAGTAGACCAATTTTTAAAAAGCCTTGAATGATGAAAAAAACAGTCATCCTACTTATTCTTTTTATCTTACCGATATTAGTTTTCGGTATTGATTCTAGCAGTTATTTAAATCAGCTATTTCCTATCGATAAAATTGATTTCTTAAAAACGAAAAGTATATCCGTAGAAAAAAATGGAAAGCATGTTAACAAAACTCTTGTTAATAATATAAAGAAGTATCTCATTGATAATGATGTAACTGTTTATGAAAAACCCGCCGAGTCTGATTTAATCTTATCAATAGCAATATCAATTGTTACTCCGGAGGAAAATCAACAAGAATTGAATCACAGAAATAAGAATATCCAACGAATAACAGTTAAAGCAATTGACATAGAAACGCATAAGATAGAGTTTATCTCAACTTCAGAGATGTTTACAAATGAAAAGAGAACAGAGTCTGGTATTAGGTTCAAATGGTATGAACCTGTAATAATTACTCTAGCAGTAGCATCTCTTATCTTTGGTTTATGGAGTCTAGATTAATTAGGAGTCATATATGAAAAAATACATATTCTGGATACTTGTTATCCTTTTTACATTTGTTGCTTGTTCCAAAAACGTTGATAACAGACCTGCTGAGGAAAAGATGGCTGAAGCCGATGCTCTTTTCAACAAGAAGAAATATACTAAAGCTGCAATTCTTTATCAGGACATTATCTTTGAAAGAACAACACTTCTAACTTCTGTTGCTCAAATGAAACTTGCCGATTGTTATTATGAAGATGATAAGTACTATGATGCTAGATTAGAATATGAGCAAATGATAAAGCTTTTCCCGGATAATGAGAAAATCTCAGATGCTTATTATAGAATAGGTGTATGTTATTTTGAAGAATCTCTACCATCTCATTACACTCAAGAAGAGACAAATTCTGCAATTAATGCATTCAATATTTTCTTAGATAGATTCCCCAATGATGTGCGTAAAGATAAAGCTATAAGGTATATCCAAGAATGCCAGTATAAGTTACTTAAGAAGAAATATGAGAATGGAAGAATTTATTATAAAATGCAGGATTACAGTGCTTCACTTTTATATCTGCAGGAAATCATGGACTTAGGTAATACAAATGAATTAGACATGAACTCCCATTTCATAGCAGCAAGCATTTATAAGTATTGGAAACAGTATGATATATCTAAAGCCCATTTGGCTGTTGTGTTAGATAGATATCCTGACACAAAGATTGCCAAGAAAGCAAAGAAGCTACTATTTAAAATCAAGGAAGTCGAAGGTAATCACTAAGTGTGAGAATTGCAGTACTAGGTGGTTCTTTTAACCCCATTCATTTAGGTCATATTCATATAGCAAAGCAAGCTATAAAACTTTTGCAAGTCGATAAGGTGATGTTTGTTCCTGTCGGCTTGCATCATTCTAAATTAACTGATGATACCCCTTATGATATAAGATATGAATGGACAAGGAAGACAGTAAATAGATATTCAGATTTTATGGTATCTGATATGGACTCTCCAATATATGGAGTTAGTTTTACTAAAAACTTATTGATACGCTTGAAGCAAAACAATCCTCAGGATGAGTTTATCTTTATTGCAGGAGCAGATATTCTGGAAACATTACATAAATGGCATGATTATAATTGGTTGCTTGAAAATGTACATTTTGCCTTCTTTACTCGTCCTGACGCAAAACCCGTTGATGTGAATAGACTTCCTAAACAGATATCATTTTTTAATATTGTTCCTATGCCAATTTCATCAACCGAAATAAGAGATTGTGTTGCTTCGGGTCAAAGTATAGACAAATTGGTTCCTAGAGAAATTAGAGAAGATGTAAAAGAATTCTTCTTAAACAATAATTCATAATCTAATCGAATTCTAAGAAATTATCTGGGGTTAACAAGCAAATATGTATTATTGGGAATCCATCCACCTAAACCATTAGGCAATTTAACTAGAGTCCAGTCTTTTTGAAATTCTTCAAGAATAAGATTCATGCCTTCATGAATAGTGAATACTCTAGAAAAATCTTCTCCAGGTCCGCTATATCCAATTGTTGATTCACTCATTAACACAGCAGGTTTATGACTTGAATAACTACTAATTCTTGCTATACTGATTATCAAACTCATTGAGAAAAATAGGATTAAAATAGTTAAAACAAAAATTGGAACTGATTTCTCTCTATGCCTATATCTTATTAGTATCAAAACAATCATACTTACAATCATTGTTAATAATGCAAGATTAATAAACAGGCTTCTATTAAGATTAAAGAAACTGAATAGTTTAGACCAAAGGCTACCAATGAAACCGTTTGAGTTATCTTCTTGTTTATCCTTTGTTAATGAGAGTGTAAAACGTAGATTTCTTCTTGCAAGTTTATGTGATGAGTCTATTCTTAATGCTCTCTTATAGTTCAAAATTGCAGGTCCCAATTTACTCTTTCTAAAATAGCAATTGCCAATATTATAATAGAGGTCAGCATTTTCTATACCTCTTTCAATTAGCTGATTATAAGAATCTAAAGCTTTATCAAAGTCTTTTTCTGCATATGCGTCATTACCTGATATAAATAAGGCATTATCAGGAAGAGTTACTGCACTTAATGTGAGGTAAACAAATAGAAATGATAATAAAATTAATCTCTTCATGATAGCTCCTTTATTTTAGTTTTAATCTGCTAATATCTTGCACTAGTTTCTTTAAGATTTCATAGTCACTGCTGATTTGTTTTGGAGAAGTACCACCTGGCATAAATCGGGCTTGGTTACAAGTCTTAAAGAAAGCATCAACGCTATTAATCAGTTGTTCTGGAATATCTTGCTTTCTCATGCTATCTAATATGTCATCCGTTTTTAATCCCATATGAATTCTTAGTTTATCTGTTAAGTATTTTGTGAGACCATTCTGAGCAGTGGCATAGAAATCAGCATGCTTGTTACTAGCATGCTGGGATGCAAGATTAAGATATTTTTTAAGTATTTTAGAAGCATTCTTTTGCCTTAATAAATCAGAGTTTCCTGCCAACCTATCTTGTTGTTGAACAAAATAATAGGTTATAGGTAAGCTGATAATAATAAGTAGTATAAGTAACCAGTAAAACGCTGAAGAATATAAAGGTCTGAAGTTCATAATCTTTTTCGTTTGGACTATATAATCTATATCTCTTCCTTCAAGATTTACAACACTTTGAACATATCCTGCAGCATTACCGAATCTTTGATCGCCTTCTTTCACATTCAATGTAAACTCTTTTGTATTAAGAGTGATATAGCTTTTGAGTGAAGAATCAAAATAAGAGAATTCAATAGTCGGTATATTATAAATACCCTTTTCTTGGGCAATAACAAGGTATTTTACGGACTTTGTAGCATTTTTAGTGTTAATATCCTCATTCTGAATTTCAGGGCTCATAACGCGCATATTTTGTAATTCTGGAAACTCTGGAGCAGAGAAGTTAGAAATATTTCCTTCTCCAGTTATTGTTAGTGTATATTGGAAAGAATCACCTGCTTTAATATCCAATGAGTTTATTTCTGCATTTAGTTTAAACTTACCTACTGCTCCATTGAAGGAAGCAGGTTTTCCATCAGATGGTAAGTCTTTTACTTGAATGTTTACAGGTGCATTTCTTATTATCTTTCTTTGAGGGGAGCCCATCGACCAAAAGCTACCGATATCGAGTCCTAGTCTTGCTTCTAACTCAAGTGTCGGTACTGTTATCTTCCCCGTAATGTTAGGCATGAGTCTAACTTTTTTAATAGTTAAAGCTCTATAATTTTGTCCCTTATAATCCTTAATACTAAATCTAAGCTCACTTGCAGTATAGGTTTCCTCTTTCCCATATCCGGGATGGTCTTTCTCATCAGAAATTGATAAGCCTGAAAGTTCTTGGTTTGTGTAAAGATTGTAAGTTACATTAATTGGTTCGCCTTTAAAAACAGATTTCTTATCTGGTTCAGCAACGATAAAAATCTCTCCATCATTGCTAGACTGCTGAGAAGTCTCATCATAGAAGTTATCAAATATGGATTGTGATCTACGAGTTCTAGATTTACTAGTATTTGTAGTACCTTCAATCACTTTCACTTGTAATGGCTTCGTTTCAAAGTTCTCGTTATTGTGAGAAAGCTTAACCGGAGGTATAGTGAACATTCCCTTTTCTTTAGGGATTAATGTGTATGTAAAAGTTTTCGTAAAACTAGACGATGATTTTCCATTAACAAAGCTAAAAGATGAACTTACAGAGTTATTAACACTTCTAAAAGCAAAACCTTTTATGTCAGGTAAAGATGGAGTATCAATTTTATTAGCATCTTCTCCAGATACTATTACTTTGAAAGTTAGAACATCTTGTAAGCCAATAGTACTACTATTAACACTTGTTGCAACTTTCAAATCACCTGCAAACAATGGAATTAGTAGCGATACTAATAATAAAACGATATATATTTTTTTCATATGACTTCTCTTTAATATTAATGTTTGGAAATCTTTAGAAATAATCTTTCACGACAAGTATTTTTTACAAGTTTTACCACCAACGACCTCTTGCTCTGCCATTCTGAATGGCTTTTTTCTTTTCTTTCTGATCGTTTTGTTCTTGTTCTTGTAGAGCTTTAAGTTGAGCTTCTGCCTCTTTCTGCTTCTCTTTTTCCTCTTGAGACATTTGTTGCTCTTCTTTCTCTTTTTTATCTTCTTGCTTATCTTGTTTTTGTTGCTTATTCTCTTCTTTGTTATCTTTTTTATTCTTTTCTTGGTTCTGATCTTGCTTTTGCTGTTGTTGTTGCTGTTGTTGTTTTAGCATTTCCTTGGCTAATTCATAATTAACTTTTACGTCCTCATTATCAGGATTTTCCCATAAGGCGTGCTTATAGGATTCTAAGGCCTTTTCATAATCTTTATTATTATAGAAGACATTACCAACATTCATAAGCACTTCGTCTTTATTTTCACATTTTGAATTTTTTAAAGCTGTTTGATAAGCAGATAAAGCTTCATCAACTTTTTTATTTTTGTAATATGCATTACCAAGATTGTACTGAAGTCTTGGGTCTGTTGGGTCTTTAACAGCATTCTCATTAAAGTTCTTCTCAGCTTTAACAAAATCACCTTTATGATAGTTCTTAATCCCTTTATTATTTCTAAACCACTTGCCGATATTGAATATGCTTGCATTAAGCAATAATACCGATGAGACAATTACTATAACTAAAAGTGCTTTCTTCATTTTAACCTCAAGAAATAAACCTTTCATGTTTGTATGTTTTACGTACATTTATTAACGGTTCAATACTTATAAGTATTAACACAAATATTGCAAACCAAAGATACTGATCTTTATATCTATTAAACATTTTCGAGCTATATTTATTTTTCTCGAGTCCTTGTATTGTTCTAAGAATCTCAAATATTTCTGTCTGCTTGGGAGTTATAATATAGAAACGGCCTCCTGTAGATCCAGCTATCTTACCTAAGGATTCTACATCAAGCTTTGACATTACAATATCTTCGTTACTATCTTTTATGTATTCAACTTCTCCATTTTCATTAGCAATAGGAATTGGGCTTCCTTCCGGAGAACCAATACCTAATGAATAAATGGTGATTCCTTCTTTACTCATTTGATCTGCTATTTTTAAACCTTTCTCTTCAAGATCTTCTCCATCGCTAACTAAGATTACAAGTTTATGTTTTGAATTATCAGGAAAAATTTCTTTAGCTTTCTGTAATGCTGCACCTACGTTTGTTCCATAAACGGGAATAAAGTCAGTGTCTAAAGTATTAAGAAACATCTGGGCTGCACTATAATCGTCTGTTAAAGGACATTGAACATGTGCAACTCCGGCAAAAGGTATAATTGCAACCCTATCCCCTTCCAATTGTTCAATAAACAATGAAATCTGATCTTTAGCTCTATCAATTCTACTGGGAGATATATCTGTTGCATCCATTGATTTCGAAACATCAATACAGACTGCTATATCTATACCTTTTCTGCTGATATCTTGTATCTCTTTGTCCCACTGAGGACGAGAAAAAGCTATAATTAAAAAGAACAAGGCGATAATTAATAAAAAGCTTCTAAGCCACCAGTTAAATCGGTTAAATCCATTAAGAAAGAATTCATAAAATCTTTCTTGAGCAAATCTTTTAAACAATTTTCTCTGTCTTTTACGTTCAACTCCAATCAAGATAAATGCAATTGGAATCAGAAGTAGTAGAATTAATCCTGTGGCATTTCCCCAGTGCATTATATCCACTCCTTTCTTATTACAAATCTATATAACAGCTCAGTTATTAAACTCAATAGTGCTAATGCTAACCAAATGGGAAACAATTCTTTCCAAGTAGTATATTTATTCATTTTAAACTTGGATTTCTCTAGTCTGTCAATTTCCTGAATAACACTTTTTAACTGTTCAGTATTGCGAGCTAAAGCTGCTTTCTGAGTTCCGGTTATTTTGGCGATTTGGTTTAAAGTTGGCAAATCCATTTCTATTTTAACCTTAGAATAACCACCTCTGTTATTTGGAAAATCAACTAATCCGTTAGAACCTACAGCTATAGGGTATACTCTTATCCCATAGGTTTTGGCTAATTCAGCTGCTCCATAAGGATCTATCTTACCTGCATTGTTTTTACCGTCTGTTATTAAAATAACAACTTTTGATTTTGCTTTTGATTTATGCAGTCGATTTACTGCTGTTGCAAGTCCCATCCCAATAGCAGTTGTACTACTCTCCTGATTGATTTCTATATCTTTAAGAAGATTCTTAAGTATGTTGTAGTCAAGAGTTAAAGGACATTGTGTTACTGCATACTCTGAGAATACTACTAATCCAATTCTATCATTTTTACGTTCATCGATAAACTCATCCGCCACTGTTTTTGCAGCTTCAAGCCTGTTCTTAGGCTTAAAATCAACAGCCATCATAGAACCGGATACATCAATTGCCAGAACAATGTCGATTCCTTGCCCTTCAATTTCAACATTCTGTTTACCAAGCCTTGGTCTAGTAAGAGCAATAACTAAGAATAGAATAGTAAGTACTCTTAATAGTAAGGGAACATATTGCATAAATGATTGATAACCGGAGGCCTTTTTTAGTAATGATAATTTGCTAAAGGGTATCCGTGATTTTTGTTTTCTAACGTAGACAATTTCCCATATAATATATGCAGGAATAATTAACAATGCTAAGAACCAATATGGATTTAGAAACTCAAACATTTTGTTTCTCCTTTTCTAAATCTTTAATTCTAGCCATCTCTCTATCTCTGACTGCTGCCGTATAAGTAAGTACCCAATTATAGTCTTTTTCTGCTTCTTCTATAGAAGGAAGCTGTTTAGCATATTTAATCATATCACATTTCTGAAGAAAACTCTTGATTTCAATTCTATCCTCAACCTTTAGTTCAGATAGTACTTCATTAATTTCGTAAGTTGTCATTTCTGCTGCATTAAACATATAATGACCTTCAAGTAATCGTCTTAATATTAATGATAGCTCAAAATAGAAGTCCAGGAACTTTCCATTAGAAGGAAGATTTGTTTCTTTCAATCTCTTTAACGACTGTAATGCTATTTCCCAAGCAGGGATGACAATCTCAGGTTTCTTTTTTATTTCTTTTTGTAGCTCTTTCTTTGGTATCTTTGTAATTAACCAAATTATCAGAATTAATGTAGCAATTACTGCAACTATGAGTAAGTAGTCCCAAAAGTTTAGATAAACTTTCTCAGGTCCGGAGATTTCTCTCAAAACAGCACCACTATCCGGGAGGACTGATTGCACTAAAAAAGTGTATTGCCTAGTGTTGTGTAATTCAGGAATCTCATCTTTCCAAGTTTCAACTTCAAAAGAAGGGAGAATAACCTGTCCTGTTTCAAAAGGGGCAAAGTATATAGAAGCTCCGGAAACTCCTTCCTTCTCTCTTATTACATCAGTTACATTAAAATCTAGAGTCGATAATGTATCCGGTAAGACTAAACTGATACTGTCAACCGAACTTGAAAAAGAGAGAACAAGACTCATCGGTGTTCCAATATTCAAAGTATCAGGTTTAACAACTTTTTCATCCATGTTAACAGAGAAGCAGGATAGTATTGAAAGGATTATTGCTAATGTCATACTATACTTTTTCATTCTATATCCTAGCCTTCTGTTTAATTCTTTTCTTGAAGAATTTCTGTAATTCAAGGACATAAGGTTGATCTGTATGTAATTCCAAGGCTTCAACTCTATTCTCTTTGAATCCTTTACGGATTTTACTCATAAGCATCTTGTTGCTGAGATTGTATCTATCACGAATCTTTTTATTTGAAGTGTTTACAGTAAACATCTCATTAGTCTCCGGATCAATGAAAGGAATAATACCGGCATCGGGAAGTTCTGTCTCTGCTCTATCTATTATCTGTAAAGCAAGAACATCATGTTTACTGGCAAGAATTTTTAGGCTGTCCCAATAGTTATCATCAAGAAAGTCAGAAATAACAAATATTATGCTTCTCTTCTTGTTTACTCTTGAAATATAATCAATAGCTTGCTTAAGATTTGTTTTCTTACCTTCAGGTTGAAAGAAAAGAATATCTCTTAATATTTGTAGAGCTATCTTTCTCCCTTTTCGAGGTGGAATGTATTTCTCAATTTTATCTGAGAATAGTAGTAATCCAACTTTATCCTGATTAGAGAGAGCAGAAAAGGATAGAACAGCAGTGATCTCTGCAATATATTCTGATTTTAGATAATTCTTGGTCCCGAAAACAGTTGATGCACTGCTATCAACAATGAAAATCACATTAAGCTCTCGAGTTTCCTCAAATTTCTTAATGTATGGTATTCCCATTCTAGCAGTAACATTCCAGTCTATATCTCTAATGTTGTCGCCGGGTAAATACTCTCGTACTTCAGAGAATTCTAGTCCCTGACCACGAAAGAGTGAATGGTATTCCCCTGCAAATACTTCATCAACAAGATTTCTCGTTGTAATCTCAATCTTACGTATTCTTTTGAGGATATCACTTGTTTCCATAATTTATGCAATCTCTATTTCATCAAAGATTCTGTTAACTATGAAGTCTTGATCAATTTGTTCAGCTTCAGCTTCATAGGTTAATATAATACGATGACGTAAAACATCCTTGCCTATAGCTTTAATATCATCTGGTAAAACATAGCCTCTATGCTCTAAGAAGGCATGAGCCTTAGCAGCTCTAGCTAATGCTATTGTAGCACGAGGTGATGCTCCGCATTCAATCATATTCTCAAACTCTTTCAAGTTTTTATATTTACCTGGTTCTCTAGTTGCAAAAACTAAATCAAGGATGTAATCTTTGAGTTTCTCTTCCATATGTATCTCTTTGATTACTTCTCTCATCTCTAGTATCTGTTGAGGGGTGATAATCGGATTAATTTTAATTTCTTCATCTGAGACCATAAGGTTCATTATCTGCTTCTCTTCTTCTCTGTTTGGATAGTCAATAATGACTTTTAGCATGAATCTATCAACTTGTGCTTCAGGTAGTGGATACGTTCCTTCTTGTTCCAACGGATTCTGTGTTGCCATTACTAGGAAAGGTTTTGGCAGAAGATAAGTTTGGTCACCAATAGTTACTTGTCTTTCCTGCATGGCTTCTAACAGTGCCGATTGAACTTTGGATGGGGCACGGTTAATTTCATCCGCTAGGATAAAGTTAGCAAAGATTGGCCCTTTCTTGGATGTGAATTCAGCTGTTTTCTGATTATAGATTAATGTACCTGTTACGTCAGCAGGTAACAAGTCAGGAGTAAACTGAATTCGATTAAAACTAGCTTCAATAGCATTGGCAAGAGTATGAATTGTTAATGTTTTTGCAAGACCGGGAACACCTTCTAATAGAATGTGACCATTAGCTAAAAGTCCTACAAGTATTCTTTTTATCATGTACTCCTGTCCGATGATTGCTTTATGAACTTCATTTCTTAGCTCATCCAAAACAGCACTTTTCTCTAACACTAGTCGATGTATTTCATCAATGGTCTTCATTTATCTCCTCCTTAAGAGTCAACAGCTAATATTTCCATGATCTGGAGTAATTCAGCTTGCCATCATATCTTTTATTTTCGTATATAACAATGTTATTATCTATTGTAAATAATCCGTATGAAGCTATTTGTCCTCTATCGGTTATTTTCTTTAAGTGTCCGGGATTGATGTACACTCTTCCTTTCATTTCTTCACAAAATGCAACATGCGTATGACCGAACAGAATATAATTACATCCTTTATGATTATCTAACTGCTGCAAATCATGAATTAAACGAAATACTATCCCTTTAAACTCAAAGTCAAGACTACGCTCAATTTTCTTACTTAACAAGTCAGGATGATAATTCCCCGGGACTCTGTAGATTTTCTTCTTCTTAAGATCGCTCTCGCATAAATAAATATCTTCATAATTATCTCCGAGATGCAGTATAGTTTCAATACCATCCTCACGATCCAATATATTGCAAAGAAACTCTTTATTCCCATGCGTGTCAGACATAACTAATAACTTCATATTTCACCCATATTAATTCTATAACTATTAAACGTTACAAAAAAATCCTGTTAAAAACTCATTTTCAACAGGATTTCATTAACTAAATCTTCCAATCTATTTCTTTGATTTTGTTGTTGTACTCTTTTTTGATGTTCCGGTCTTACTCTTAGAACTTGATTTTGTTGTTCTTGTTTTCTTTTTAGTAGAAGTGCTTTTAGGAGTTGTTTTAGTTTTCTGCTTCATTTCTTCAGGAGCAGAAACACCCATAAGGTCTAAAGCCATCTTTAACACTTTTCCAACTATTTTTATCAGATGCAACCTAGCTCTGGTGATGATCTCATTTTGCTCATCAACAACTTTATGTTTTCCATAATATTTATGGAATAAACCTGCAAGTTCTATAACATAAGTAGGAAGTCTGTGAGTTTCTCTGGTCTCAGCAATAGAGATTAGTAATTCAGGGAATCTCGACATCTTCTTAATCAAATCCATTTCTTCCGGTTCAACAAGTAAATCTAGACTCTTCAAGTCTGATTTTCTTGGCTTCCAACCTAATTTCTTAGCATTTTTTAAGATGCTATGAATCCTTGCATGAGCATATTGACAGTAATATACAGGATTTTCATTACTATCCTTAGTAGCCAGCTCAAGGTCAAAGTTCAAGTGTGAGTTCGTGGAGCGTTGTAAGAAAAAGAAACGTGAAACATCTTTACCAACAGCTCTATATAAATCATCCATTGTGACCAGTTTTCCAAGTCTCTTGGACATTTTCACTTTTTCACCTTGTTCGAACAGGTTTACCTGTTGAAGTATAATAAACTGAAGCTTTGTCTGGTCATACTTAAGGGCTTCAATAGCAGCAGTTATTCTTGGAATGTAACCGTGGTGGTCAGGACCGAGAACATCTATCATTACATCAAACCCGCGTTGATACTTGGTTAAATGGTATGCAATATCCGGAACAATATAGGTTGGTGTTCCGTCTGCTTTTAACAGAACTCTGTCTTTATCATCACCAAACTCAGATGATTTAAACCAAATAGCATCGTCTTTCTCGTATGTGCAATGAGCTTCTGCAAGGTAACTGAGAACTTCTTCAACCATACCCTGTTTTCTTAAGTTTTTCTCTGAAACCCAATTATCAAATTCAACATCAAATTTAGCAAGACTGCTTTTCTGCAGATTATGAATATATTGAAGTGAGAACTCTTTCAATTTATCAAGTCTGTCTTTTTCAGGCATAAGCAGAATTCTGTTACCTTCAAGACTGTTAATTTCTTTTGCAAGTTCAATAACATAATCACCGTGATAAGCTTCAAAAGGGAATTCACCAATGTCTTCTCCTCGAAGCTCTCTAAGCCTGAGTTCTACAGACTCTGCTAATATATCAACTTGGTTACCTGCATCATTAATATAGAATTCACGCTCTGCAGTATATCCAACTCTTCTCATAATTTTGCATAGAGCATCTCCATAGGAAGCGGCACGAGCATTAACAATATTGAGAGGCCCGGTTGGGTTTGCACTCACAAACTCAAGTAATACCATTTGACCGTTTCCATAAGTAGAAGTACCGAAATCTTCCCCTGCTTCAAATATCTCAAGTAGAATGTCTTGATATAGAGCATGTGATATTATTATATTGATAAATCCGGGTCCTGCAATCTCAACATTTGAGTAATGCTTATTTTTTTTTAGTTTCTCAACAATTTTACCGGCTAGATCACGTGGATAAGTCTTGTTTAATTTAGCAAGAACCATAGCAATATTAGTGGAGAAATCTCCATGCTCTTTGCTATTGGGTTCTTCAACTGTATAACGATCATTATTCTCTAATTTGAGAGTATTGACGATTTTCTTTAAGTCTTCTAAAATTAATTCTTTTATCATTCTTCAGTCTCTATTCTTTTTTGCTGTATTTCTTGAAACAAATTATCTAATTTATAGTTCTCGCGTGATTCAGCTACTGTTATGTGTACTATAATGTCTCCAAAATCAAGTAATACCCAATTTGCATTATTCATGCCCTCTTTTCCCAAAATTCGCAAACCTGATTCTTTGGCTTTGTCCAGCACATTAGTAGCAATAGCTTTTATATGTAATTCATTTGAGCCAGTTGCAACTATAATATTATCTGTGTAATCTGTTTTGTCACGGACATCAAAAAATTTTACATCTTCTGCTTTCTTCTCTACCATCCAGCCAATCACGCTTTCGATAATCGCATTTTGTACTTCGGTCATTTCTTAGATTTCTCCTTACTTCTGATCCGTTTTATCACCTGCTCATAGTCTTTCCCTACAATTACAAAGAATGGAGCAGTTGTTCTATCTGTTAATGCAAGAGTATAATCATCAATAAGAGTCATTTCTCTCAATCTCTTAAGATCATCTGGTATATCTTTCTTAGCAATTATTATACTTTTATTGTAGTTAAAGCTATTCGCATTCCCTGTACTAGTCACAACTATGTTTTCATAATATAGGGCATCTGCAAACAAGTTCGCCGCCCCCGGTATCCCGCAACCATTCAATATCTTAATTTGAACGGGAGGCAACATCACTGATTCATCCTCTTCGGAAACTACTACTTCTTCTTTACTGTGCATCAACAACACAGTAACTAATGTAATAAGTACTACTAATACTACCGTAATAATGAACCATTTATTTTTCACAAACGACAAATTATTTTACCCCTTCAATCTGTCAAACTGTTCTTTAAGTTGAGTGTAGGTGCGTTCAAATGACTCTGGGATAACACGATAACCGCCAATAGTTGACATGAAATTATTATCTCCATCCCAACGAGGTACAAGATGCACGTGTATATGTTCATCAATCCCCGCTCCGGCGGCCTTCCCAAGATTCATTCCTATGTTAATTCCCTGTGGATTATAATGTTCTGTTAGTATCCTTTCAGATTCTTGAACTATCTTGAATAAGTCGTTTCTCTCTTCATCATGCAAATCGAATAAGTGGCTTGCATGACGATTAGGGACAACCATTATGTGTCCGTTATTGTATGGATAAATGTTTAAAATAACAAAGCAGTGTTTTGAACGATAAACTATGAAGTGTTTATCATCTTCATTTACCTTTGGCTTAAGGCAAAAAATACATCCTTTTTCTTTTTCCGAAAGTATATAGTCTAATCTCCAAGGTGAGTATAAATATTTCTGTTCCTTCATCTATTCGTATTCCTCAATGGAGGTGGAACGGAAGGGATGTATTTCTTCCTCATTAATTGTGGAGTCTTTAACTATATTGTAGCCTTCAAGTATTGCATTTTCAGAAATCTTTGAATCAATAATATAGCAGTTAGGTCCTATAAAAGCACCTTCTTCAATTCTGGTTTTGCCTTTAATTATGGAGTTTGCCTGAATGGTAACATCTCTATCAATCTCAACTTGGTCACCTATAATCACTGATTTAGGATTCTCAATAATTACTCCGTTGTTCATAAAGTTATTTTTAATTTCATCGTAATAAGCTGTTTCAAGCTCTGCTAATTGTACTTGTGAGTTAACCCCGGCAGCTTCAACAAAGTTTTCAAGGACTGCTGAACTAACAATTTTCCCTTCCTTATTCAAGATACTCAATGTATCGGTTAAGTAGTATTCTCCTTGGGCATTGTTATTGTCCAGTTTATCAAGAGCACTAAATAAATCTTTAGAGTTAAAGCAATATATGCCGGTATTTATCTCTTTTATGGCTCTTTGAGAATCATTAGCATCCTTAAACTCTACGATACGATCAACATTACAGTCTTCATTTCTAACTATTCTACCGTACATTGCAGGATCATCCATGAATGCTGTTAGTACAGTACATGAAGCTTTATTCTCTCTGTGTTCTTCAATCATTTTCTTTAATGTCTCCGCTCTTAATAGTGGAACATCACCACACAGAATAAATATTTCACCATCGAAGTCAGGCATAGAGTCTCTTGCAACCATAACGGCATGACCTGTTCCATTCTGCTCTACTTGCTCTGAGAATAGTAACTCACAGTCAGTCTCTATTGCACCAATCACAGTCTCTTTTTGATATCCTACAACAACATTAATCAAGTCACATTCAGCTTTTACTGCTGTTTCTACGACTCTTTGTACTAGTGACTTATCCGCAAGCTCAAATACAACCTTGGGTCTATTGGATTTCATTCTTGTACCTTTACCTGCTGCCAGAATTATTGATGCTACAGAACTCATTTTTTCATTTCCTTTTCTTTTAATATTTGTAAGTGATCCCACATTGTCTTCCCTGTTATCGGATGAACAAGATTCGAACATAACTCGTTTAAGGGAATAAGGACAAATGCTCTTTCTGTCAAGTACTGATGTGGAATTTGTAAATCTTTTTCTTTTATTATCATATCTTCATAGAGAAGAATATCAATATCTATATTTCTCGGACCCCACTTAATCTCTCTAACTCGTCCCATTTTTGCTTCAATTGCTAGACATAATTCCAATAACTTATGAGGTTGTAAGTTAGTTTCAATCTCACATACCATGTTTAAAAAGTCGGGTTGGTTAGTTAGTCCCAATGGTTTGGTCTCAATTGTTGAACTTGTTTTGGAGATGACAACTTGCTCTTCAAGATACGTCAAAGCTGTAGTTAAATAGGCTTGTCTGTCTCCCAGATTAGATCCTAAACCGAGATACGCCTTCATTAACGCTTTCGCTCCATTGCCACTTCCACATATTTCAATGGTCCTTGTATGGGAACCGAGGGTTTCTTTATGGCAACTTCAGCACTTTCTATGAGATTGAATCGGATAAACATTTCATCAAGTATTTTGTTAACGCAATTCTCTAACAAGTGATATTGGTGTGTCTCCATTACTTCTTTTACAAGACTATAGACCTGAGTATAATCCAAAGTATCTTCCAGATGATGTATCTTTCTATCTTGAGTTGTATCAGTATGAATTATGACACTCACAATAAAACGCTGTCCCAATTTTCTTTCTTCATCATGAACCCCGTGAAACCCATAGAATACCATCTCTTCAAGATGTATCTTCATTCTCCACTCCTCTCACAACTTATTGGCTCAACAACAAAATTCTTAGGTAGAATCTCGACTATCTCATAGCTGATTTTACGTCCGTACAACTTGTCAATTAACTTAACGGGGACAAAGCTTACGGCAAGCATTCCCATAGCTACAAGCACTGATAAGCCTTCATTTAATCCTAGCAAAGTGCCTAAGAGGTATCCTAATACCATAAACAGGACAGGGAGAAGAAACACAATCAATGCCGATAACACCTTTGAACCTGTTATCAATTCTATTCTAACTTTATCATTTATTTTCACATTTTCCGAAGCTTTCGCAGTAAATTTAATGTTCTTCTTGGTAGAACCGCATACCAGACTCATGGAGCAAGATGAACATCCTCCTCCCGCCATTACTTCAACTTCGGCAATCCCCTTGGATATTGATTTTACAACACCAACACTATCTGTGGATTCGGTACTCATTATATTATCCTTTTGATTACTATATTTCCAATAAAATTTCTAACCTGCAATAAATCAAGTTATTTCATAGTAAAGTGATATATATAATTGATTTGGTCTTAGTCGCAATGTATTTTACTTACAGTTATAGATGTGTCTACTTTATTTAGGACGTTGTAATATTACTTTCCAAACAGATAACGGTACTGAATATATTGAACCTCTTCATAGTAGAATCACAATCTTTGAAGAGATCTTAAACAGGCATGGAGTAACTCATCTTCGTATACCTCCAAAATCTCTAACTCTTTTAGAAAGAATTTTCTTGCTAATTACAAAACCGGATACTTTAAAGGGGTACCTCCCAATCTTCATTTTCCGGCTAATCTCACGTTACTCCCATGAGCAATATTGACTCAATCCTTACACATCTCTTACTCAACACTTACTCAAAACATGATTTTGGAGTTGGAAATTAGTAAGATGTTTGGGAGTGTTATATCTCAATTCTGTCAATGTTGCTCAAGTGCAAAACGGGAGAAGGGAGTAAAAAGAAAAGTGTGTAAACCTCAATATGCGATTAAGCATATAATAACAACAATAAAGGAAGGTTCACATACATGAAGATTAAGCCCAATATGAAAGAGATGGATAGAGTTGTAAAGGAACTTCTAAAAATCGAATAGCAGACCCTTTAAGCTATACTCATATCTCCTTTCGAGATGACAATTGCACTGTTTCCTTTATGTCATTCCGATCGAAATGAGGTACGAATGTGTAGAGGAATCTTTCCATTTATCTTTAGTTACTCAAATTAACCCCATTCAATTCTTACTACTCTTACTCAAAGCAGTTAGCTAGTCACAAGTTGTGGATAATTTTTGATCTTTGTCTTATATTTATTGAATGGGAGCAAAATGAGATTTGATAACATGTCCATTAATTGTTGTTTGGTTCCTTACGCCCCTATAGGGCTAAAATATTTTCGGATATTCTACCCCATGCCAAGGCATGGGGCTATTGAACAGATGCTCCTACAGGGCATGATTCTGTAGCCATAAAGTGGTGTGAGTTTATAAGCCATATGCTTTGGTGTGTAGGTTACACAGTTTTATAGTATATCGATGACATAGATAATAATATACATTGGCATTGTGTTTTTAATACAAAGGTGCGACCTAAACAGATTCTCCTACAGAGCATAATTCTGTAGCCATGAAATGGCGTAAGTTTAGTAGCCACACGCCTTGGCGTGTGGTCTCATGATTTAATATAAAGTCCTATAGGGACGTAACAATATGTGTATATATAAAACATATTAATGGTATTGTCTAGAAGATTCGAATAATTCAATAAAAGGAATTGATATCATTATACATTTATCCATTCACTTCTATAGGGCTCAATCTTTTTGGGGTATTGAACAGATGCTCTTACAGAGCATAATTCTTTAGCCATGAAGTGGTGTGAGTTTATAAGCCATATGCTTTGGTGTGTAGGTTACACAGTTTTATAGTATATCGATGACATAGATAATAATTTACATTGGCATTGTGTTTTTAATACAAAGGTGCTGACCTATGTCATTCCGATCGAAATGAGGTACGAATGAGTGGAGGAATCTCTCCTTTGTCTTTAGTCTCTCAGCCTTCTTGATAGAATTCTGATTTTCATTAGGTGGATAGTAATAGGTGTAACTTGCCAATGATACAGTTCCACTTAAAAGTCACTTCAATCATTAAGAACAGCAATACATAAAGATTGACATTCAGTTAAAACTATGTAACTTTGATTTAATTTGAAGTTTAGGATAATATATGGATATAAAGATAGAGACAATGACAGGATCACATCTTCAAAGCATATTACCTATTGAAGAAAAGCTGTTTAGCGAGCCGTGGAAAGAAGAGTTTTTTAAGTATGAAATAGAGCAAGGAGATTCTCTTGTTGCTCTAATTGACGGAATTCTTGTTGGTTATGTATGCGGTTTCTCAGTACTTGACGAGTACTCGATTTCCAATGTGGGAGTCTCAAAGGATTATCAGAGAAACGGAATAGCGTTTAAACTGCTTAAGCATCTCATGGATAAAAAGATAAAAGAGGGGATTGTTGTGTTCTATCTTGAGGTTAGAGAATCTAATTTATCAGCTATTAACCTTTACAGAAAACTTGGATTCAGAACAATAGGCAAAAGGATGAAATATTATACTAGTCCGATTGAAGATGCCGTTGTTATGAAATATGAATTTCAATAGATAAATCGAGATAAAATGAAAAACTATGATTATTTGGTAATCGGAAGTGGAATTGCAGGTCTGGTTTTTGCATTAGAGACTTCCAAATGGGGCAAAGTAGCAGTTGTAACCAAAAAAGAGATTACAGCATGTAACACCGATTATGCACAGGGTGGAATCGCTGCAGTTTTAAGCGACCATGACACTTTTGAAGAGCATATCAATGATACCTATATTGCAGGAGCTAAACTAGGTAAAAAAGGTGTAATGGAGAAAATCATCAAGGAAGGTCCTGATGTTATCCAATATCTCTTGGATTTAGGCACTAAGTTCACAGTGGATAATAATTCACCTAAGCTCGGAATTGAGAATCTGAGGCTTACAAAAGAGGGTGGTCACTCTCATCATAGAGTTGTATACGGAGCTGATTCTACCGGACACTTGATTATGGAAGCCCTTATTGATAACTGTAGAAACAGTGATAATATAGATATATATGAAAACCATATGGCTGTTGACCTTATTACTCAGCACCATATTCCTCAACTTGAAGAGTTTATAACTCGTATCTCGTGTTGGGGAGCTTATGTTATGGATTGCGAAACCAATAATATAGAGATTTTTAAAGCTAAGAAAACTATGCTTGCCACCGGTGGCGGTTCACAAGTATACTCCCATAATACTAATCCGGATATAGCTACCGGAGATGGAATTGCTATGGCTAGATTAGCGGGGGCTAGATTAGCAAACATGGAATTCATCCAATTCCACCCGACAGCCTTTTATTCCCCTGCAGGGAAAACTTTCCTTATCAGTGAAGCATTAAGAGGGGAAGGAGCAATTTTAAAAACCATTGACGGGGAAGAGTTCATGGAGAATTATCATGAGCAAGGTTGTTTGGCACCCAGAGATATTGTTTCCAGATCCATTGATACGGAGATGACAAGAAGAAGTGATAAACATGTATATCTTGATGCGACCCATCTGGATTCCGAAATGCTAAAGAATCACTTCCCTTATATTGATAAGAAATGTCGTAAGTTCGGGATTGACTTCACAAAACAACCTATTCCTGTTGCTCCCGCTGCTCATTATTTCTGCGGGGGAATAATGACAACAGCTGACGGAGAAACAGATATTAGAAACCTCTATGCTGCGGGAGAAGTTGCGTGTACCGGATTACACGGAGCAAACAGACTTGCTTCCAATTCATTGCTTGAGGCTGCCGTGATAGCTTTTAACGCCGCACATAGCCGTAAAATTAAAGAAGAAATAAGGTTTCCGGAGATTCCCGAGTGGAAAGATCTTGGTAGTTTTAACGAAACAGAGTGGGTTATTATATCCCATAATCGAGAGATTATAGGAAGAATAATGCAGGGTTATGTCGGAATCAGAAGAACTCGACGATTGCTCAATTATGCCCTTTCCAGATTAGAGAATATATACACGGAAATAAATAACTTCTATAGTCATAATTCTGTGAGAAAGGAAGTTATTGAGACAAGGAATCTTGCCGTGATAGCAATCATGATTATTCGTTCCGCTCTGGCTCGAAAAGAGAGTCGTGGAGCTCATTTTGTTGTTGATTATCCTGATAATGACGCTAACTATTTAAAAGATACTATAATATAATGGAGTATGATGAAGGGTTTATTTATTACTTTTGAAGGGATTGAAGGTAGCGGGAAAAGTACTCAAGTAAGAGCTTTAAAGGATTGGCTTGAGGCAAATCAATATAAGGTTCTTCTGACAAGAGAACCCGGTGGTCCCAGAATATCCGAGGAAATACGCAAACTATTACTTAATCCCGAATATCAGGAAATGTTGCCTGAGACAGAGTTGCTTCTATACATGGCAAGTAGGAGTCAGCATACCGGAGAATGGATTATTCCGGCTTTGAATGAAGGCAAAATAGTGATTTGTGATCGTTACTTTGACTCAACTATAGCTTATCAGGGAGCTGCTCGGAAGATAGATTTGGATTGGATTGATACTTTAATCGATTATGCAACTTACTCCCATAAACCTGACATTACTTTCTTATTGGATATTCCTGTGGAAGTTAGCCTTAGCAGGATTGCACAGAGAAGTTGGGATAGAATAGAAAACGAGACAATAGATTTCCATAAAAGAGTAAGAAACGGGTTTCTTGAATTAGCTTCAAGAGAACCTAGCAGGATTATTAAACTTGACGGAACTCTTCCACAAGTTAGTATATCTGAAAGAATTATTAATGAAACAATGAAACACATACAATGAGGTCTTTATGAAACGAACTTTAAGAATAGTCTTATTAGTGCTGATTTGGTTCGCCGTTGGAGTTGCCAGTTTCCGTACGGCATACCTGTATGCACAGAATAAACAACCTAAGCAAACAGATATTTATTCCAATCTTCACCTTTTTAACGAAGTGCTTGATAGATTGAAAAAGAACTATGTAGAAGACCTTGATAATGAGGAATTGATTGAAAATGCTATTGAGGGGATGTTAAAAGATTTAGACCCTCATACAAGCTTCTTTACTGCCGATGAGTTTGAAGACTTTACTTCCGGAACAAAAGGTGAATTCGGAGGTCTGGGAATCAGAATAGACAAGAAAGGTGATTATATTACCGTTGTAAGTCCTATGGAAGGAACTCCTGCTTATAAAATGGGTATTATGTCTGGAGATAAAATCATCAAGGTTGATGGTGAAAGTGTTGTAGCTGTTGATACGGACGAAGCTATAAAGAAAATGAGAGGCGAGAAGGGTACAAAAGTTGTTATAACTATTCAGAGACCCGGTGTTAAAGAACCTCTTGATTTCGAGATTGTTAGAGACATTATTAAAATTCAAAGTGTTCCTTATGCTTTCACTACTGATTCAGGTATCGGATATGTTAAAGTAAACCAGTTCAACGCTAATACAACTCGTGAATTTAGAGCGGCTCTTGATGATCTTGAGAAACAGGGGATAAGAGGACTAATCATTGATTTAAGGTATAATCCGGGAGGATTGCTCTCTGAAGCCGTGAACATGGTAAACGAATTTGTCGGCAAAGACAAGCTTGTTGTGTTTACCAAGGGAAGAGCCAGTGGAACTTCTACCGAGTATAAGACCAAGTTCAACAGACAGAGAGAAGGATATCCTGTTGTTGTCTTAGTTAATGAAGCTTCTGCCAGTGCTGCTGAAATTTTTGCAGGAAATATGCAAGACTATGATAAAGCAGTCGTACTTGGTAAGAGATCATTCGGTAAAGGCTCAGTCCAACAGTTATTCCCTCTTTCTATGGATAAGGGGATAAAGATTACAGTATCTCATTATTATATCCCATCAGGAAGATGTATTCATAAGAAAATTAATGATAAGATTCTCCGTGGTAAGGAAGTTAGTGATGAAGAGAAGAAAGAAGCAGAAGTAGAGATTGAGAATGAAGTATATAAAACACTTGTTCGCCAGAGAGAAGTTCATGGTGGCGGTGGTATAAAGCCGGATATTGAGTTAGAAAGAAATAAAGTAACAAACTTCGAGATTGAGTTAAGAAGAAAGAACCTCTTCTTCAATTATGCAGTCGATTATGCCGTAAAGAACGGGGACAATATTAGTGAGGACTTCCAACTTGATAAGAAGACTTTTGATGATTTCCTTGAAAAAGTTAAAAAAGAAGGGATCGAGTATACGGAAGCAGATGTTGATAGTGCCAGAACCTTTATTGAAGTATCTTTGGAGAGCGACCTTCTAACAAAGAAATTCGGTCCTGAAGTAGCATATCAACATAATCTCGAACTCGATAAACAATACAATGAAGCAGTAAGAATTCTGGAAACATACCCAACCTTAGATGCTCTGTTTGAGTATGCTAAAACTCAGAAAAAAGAGGATAAGGATGTCAAATCCGAATAATGATAATCTCCTTTCAATGAGAGTTTATGTTGTTGATGACGACTCATTAAACATAAAAATATTGAAGAGAACTTTCGAGAATAACGGATTCACTAATGTTCATACATTTCTTAAGGGTGAAGAACTCATTGAAGCCCTGGAGAATAAGACTCCGGATTTAATTCTGTTAGATATAGTTATGCCCGGGATGAATGGATATCAAGTTCTTGAAAAAGTTAAAGATAACCCTATATGGAACCATATCCCTGTTATCATGTTGACCGGTGTTTCGGGAACTGATGAGACTGAAGCTCTTAAACATAGTTTTGAAAAAGGAGCTATGGATTATATCACCAAACCATATAAACAGATGGAACTTATTTTAAGGGTTAAGTCTGCTCTTACTATCGAGAAACAAAGGCAGGATTTAAGAGATGCTCTGGCTAAAGTGAAAACATTGGAAAATCTTTTACCTATCTGCTCTTACTGTAAAAAAATAAGAAACGATAAAGATTATTGGCAGGATGTAGAGGTTTATATCTCGGAACATACGGACACACTATTTAGTCATAGTATTTGTCCAGATTGTTATGAGAAATATGTAAAACCTCAGATGCAAGAATCAATAAAAAAGAATAAGGAGTAAAAGAAAAAATCCTAGTAACTAACAGTGTTACAATAAGAATGTATAATAACTAGATTGGCTATCTTCATAGTTAACAAAAACTATTTGACAGATAAAGGTTGGTTATTATTATACTGTCCCATAAATAATTTGGATTAATAATGGTCTAAATATCATATAAGGAGGAAATATGACCAAAAGAACTGCAATGATTATGATGATAATAGCCTTAATGGTTTCATCAATATTTGCAACACCTCTTTTCGAAGGATTTGAGGGAACTTTCCCGCCTACTGGCTGGACTAACACAATAGTGACCGGTCATGAATGGGAGCTTAGTGCTAGTTCTTATTCAGGAAACGGAGCTGCAGCATATAATGGTACAAATCACGATGGCAATGAAGGAATCCTTTCTTCTCCACGACTTGACTTAACGCAAGGGACTGCAGATAATTTATCTTTCTGGTACAAAGCTGCTGATTGGAGTGGAGACCAGAATGATCTCTATGTAGAAGTTTCAACCGACGGTGGTACTAACTGGGTTGAACTTGCTCACTTAACAAATGCTGAAGATTATACTCAACAGAGTTTTGACTTGGAAGGTATAACACAAACCGACGACACATACATCCGTTTCAGAGCAATTGATGATTATGGTTATCCTGTGTTAATTGATGACATAGTTGGACCTACTCTTTACGGTACTACACCAATTGTTGATTTGTCAGCTCAAAGCTTAACAGGAGACACAACTCCTACAGTTAATACTGTAGCTAATTACTCTGTTTCAGTTATGAATATTGGTGAGGCCGATGCAGCTGCATTTACTGTTAAATTGTACGATGCTAATGATACAGAGCTTGCTTCTGTTAACGCTACTGGTTTATCAGCTTTTGGAACAGATACTTATCAATTGTCATTTACTCCAACCGTGGCTGGAATAATGAGTATTTATGCTAGCGTGGAAAGTACAGAAGATGTTGATTTAGCTAATAATGAGACATCTTCATTAGCAATTGAGGTACAAAATGAAGAAACAACTGTTGTAACAATAGGAACAGGAACAGAAACTCAGTACAGAGCTCCATACAATTTATATTATCAGAGCTCTCTTGCTCAGATTATATATCCTGCATCTGATATTACAGCAGGTGGACTCATTACAGCAATCCGTTTCCATGCTAATATTGTTTCTACAAATATTCCCGCAGGTTTACCAATTAATATTTGGTTAGGAGAAACAACTAATACAACAATAACTAATTTTGAATCTTCATCAAATCTTACTCAGGTTTATCAAGGTACTGTAGATTTTGTTGCTGGTGATGGTAACTACTTATTCACATTAGATACACCTTATGCTTATGGTGGTGAAAATCTTCTTGTATCAATTGAAAGACCTATGGATTCAGCCTTTTATTTAATATCTGATGTATGGTATAGCACTACATGTGCTTCAGGAGAAATGGCATATTATAATAATGATGTAAATGCTCCTGATCCTGTAAACCCACCTGTTGCTACAGTCTCAACTTTGAAACCTAATGTTAAGCTATATTTCCTAACTGCAGGTCTCGGCTCAATAAGTGGTGTTGTTACTGATGGAACAAACCCTATAGCTAATGCTGAGCTTAGCTTAGTTGGTGAAAACTACTCAGCAGTTTCAGGTGCTGATGGTTCCTACAGCTTTCCATATGTTCCGGTCGGAACGTATTCCCTTGTTGCATCATTACATGGATATGCAGATACTCAGATAGATAATGTTGTTGTTGCAGAAGATAATGCAACAGCACTAGACGTTACTATGACAATGCTTCCTATTGTGAATGTAACAGGTCAAATTCTTGCTTCCGATACAGCCGCAGGT
The DNA here is from genome assembly GCA_963667035.1 of Cloacimonadales bacterium (SeqCode). Taxonomy (GTDB): domain Bacteria; phylum Cloacimonadota; class Cloacimonadia; order Cloacimonadales; family JAFGVF01; genus Zophobacter. The sequence goes on along the minus strand of OY762964.1, from coordinate 2,461,837 downwards.
ATTCAAGCTAGTGTTGAATTAACCGGTTATGATGACTATATGTTTGACACTGACGCTACCGGTAACTTCTCAGTTGCTGTATTTGCAGGTTATGAGTATGCCGGAGTTGCTACTGCTGAAGGTTATAACAGTACTAACTTCGTTGCAAATGTTGGAACAACAGATTTAGATTTAGGTACAATTACTGTTAATGAAATATCCTATCCTGCTTCTAACGTTGTTGCTGAGATTGTTGGTAATGATGCAGAGATAGTCTGGAATTCAGCTTTCCAAGGTGGAAGTGGTGGAGCCGGATTTGCAGAGAGCTTTGAAAATGAATTCCCTCCAGCTGGCTGGAGCCTCCAAAATACAAATGCTACAAACAACTTTGCACAATATGAAGAGGTTGTTTTCTCAACTTCAACTGCTACTCCTACAGACGGTATGTACCAAGTAGGTGTTACATGGGCTGAAAGTGAACAGGATGAATGGTTAATTACTCCTGCATTCGATTGCCCGGCTGCATCTAACTTAACATTTGATTTCTATGGACATTATGGCTCAGAGAATGCTGACCATTATACTGTAAAAGTTACTACCGATGGTGGTTTAAACTGGACTACTCTTTGGGATGCCACAAATCTTCCTGCTGCAGATAATCATTATGATGCTCCTGTAGCTATAGATTTAAGTGCTTATGCAGGTCAAAGCATCCAATTAGCATGGAACTTCTATGATGGCCCTAATAATAATGGTCTTTGGTTCACAACATTTATTGATAATGTTTCAGTTGGTAACGGAATGGCAAGAGTTGCTTTCAATGAGAACAATTTCACTCATGTTAGCAAATCACAAGCTACAAGTTCAATTGTTAGTTCTAGAAATACAAGAAATCCTTATGAACCACAGTATGCGCATGTAACAAATAATATAACTCGTTCATTAAATGATTATACAGTTTATCGTCTCAACTTTGGTGACGAAGCTAGTACTGATCTTTGGACAGAGCTTGGAACAGTTACTGATACAACTTATACTGACTCTGACTGGAGTACTTTACCAGCAGGTACATATGAATATGCTATTGTAGCTAACTACACAAACGATGTAATTTCTACTCCTGCAATTTCTAACTGGCTTATTAATGGATTAATTGGTAGCTTAACTGTTACTGTAACTACAAACGTTGGTACAGTGCCGGTTGGAGCAACTGTAACTATTACAAGTCAGAATATGAACCCTGATGGTGAATATCCTACTTATACAGTAACTACTGATGATACAGGTGTTGCATCATTTGATGAGGTTTGGTTCTCCACTTATGATTTAACCGCTTCATTAGACGGCTTTATGGCAGTTAGTTTGAATGACATCGTTGTTGATGGTGATATTAATGAAACTGTTCAGTTAAATGAAGTAATGATTCCTGCAAATACAGTAGTTGCAGCAGTAAATGATACTCAAACATCAGTTAACCTAACTTGGGAAGCTCCCGGTACAGGTGGCGACCCTGAATGGATGCATAAAGATAGTGGAACAAACGACAATGCAGTTGGACTCAATGCGACAACTGGCGGAACATTCAGCGTAGCTGTTAAATATGAAGTAGCAGAACTTCAAGATTATGATGGTCAATTCTTAAGTAGAATCAGATATTGGCCTAATTCTGAAGGTTCTTATGTTCTTAAGGTTTGGACTGGTAATGATGGTTTGACTGAAGTTTACTCAGAAGCAATTGATAATCCGACAATTGGGGAATGGAATGAAGTTCAAATGTCTCAAGTTGTAACTATAGACGCTTCTCAAGCTCTCTATATAGGATATCAAATAACACATGCTGGTGGTGTTAATCCTGCTGGAATAGATGCCGGACCACGCGTAACCGGTGGTGACATGATTATGATGGCTGGTGCTGGAGAATGGGCTGACTTGTATTCAGAGTCAAACGCCCAGATTGATGCTAATTGGAATATCCAAGCTTATGTTGGTTGGACAACTTCACGTCCTATTTCTACTCGTAGAGTACCTGTTGTAGCAAGATCAAATAATGAGAAAACATCTTATAGCTTTGCTAAAGCTGCAACAAACAATACAATAACTACAAGAGAAAATCGTCCTGCCATCGGTTATAATGTATATCGTTTAAATACCGGAAACGAAGCTGACCCAACACAATGGACATTAGTTGGTGCTGTTGTAACGGATCAGAACTTCGCAGATAACGATTGGGCAACAGTTACAGCCGGTTTCTACAAATGGGCTGTTAAAGCTGTTTATACAGGTGGTGTTGAAGCTCCTGCTGCTTTCTCAAATGAACTTATCAAAGATATGGAAGGTTATATTGAAGGTACCGTAACTAATGCAGTTACAAGCGAACCAATCGAGAATGCTTCTGTTACTATTAACGGTACAACAATGATGACAGATAATACCGGTTATTATATATTCCCATTACTTCAGGGTGTATATACTGTAACATGTACAGCTCAGGGATTTGTTTCACAAACTCAAGATAACGTTGCAGTTGCAGGAACACAGGTCTCAACAGTTAACTTCCAGTTGGCTCAGTCATCTATTGTATTCGAAGATGGTTTCGAATCATATAATGACTTCGTTCTTGATTTTGCTCCATGGACTCAGATTGATAATGATGGTTTATCAACTTATGGTATTCAAAATGTAACATTTGAAAATGCCTACTATACCGGATCATATATAATATTTAATCCTGCAAATACATCTCCGGCAGTTACTAGCTTAGTTCCTTACGAAGGAGATAAAGTAGCTGCTTGTTTTGATGCTGCACTAGAAGGTGGCTCTCCGGTAAATGACGATTATCTTATCACTCCGTCTATTCATATTTATGACGGTGGAAGTGTAGTATTCCAAGCTAAATCACATACAGACCAATGGGGTCTGGAAAGATTTAATGTTGGTGTATCTACAACCGGAACAGATATTGATGATTTCACATGGTTAAATGGAACAAGCTATCTTCAAGCTCCACTAGATTGGACTGAATTTAGTTTCTCATTAAACGAGTATGCCGGTCAGGATATTCATATTGCTATTAACTGTGTATCTGCAGATGCTTTCGCTTTCTTTGTTGATGATTTCTATATTGATAGTCCTAATCCAACAGATGAAAATATAACTACACCTGTAGCTACAGTTCTTAATGGAAACTATCCAAACCCATTTAACCCAACTACAACTATCAGCTATTCTGTTAAGAAAACTGGTCCTGTAACAATCGATATCTATAACATCCGTGGTCAGAAAGTTAGATCACTTGTTAATGATAAAGTTGAAGCAGGTAGCCATGTTGTAACATGGGAAGGTGACGACAATAATGGTAAGACTGTATCAAGTGGTGTTTACTTCTATAAGATGAATGCCGGTAGTTACACTCAAACTAAGAAAATGATGTTAATGAAGTAATTCATTAATATCTAATATAATAAAGGCCCTGTTAATCAGGGCCTTTTACTATTACTTAAGTTTTAACACCAGTCGAGAACTTGCATAACAAGCTTGCTAATACCCTCATTAACATCGGCAAATGAGGCATCGTTCATAAAAGCAGGTGTTGTTACTATCTTCATTTTCTCATCTATAACAATATCCCTTGAATTTTTAAGATGAACTTCTATCCCCATATCTTTTCCTTGTTTCATCCAGCTACTATCTAGTCCTGTTGTTAGTTTTAAACCTGTATCTTTAAACTTTAGCATTAATAAAACAGGTGATATACATATAGCACCGATAGGCTTCTCTGCTTCATATATTGAGCTAAGTAAGGTAGATATATCTGAGGTTAATGAACCCTTTATGCCATTAACAACATAATCTGAATAGTTCTTTGCAACACCAAATCCACCGGGAATGATTAGACCATCAAGTGAATCAATATCGAGTTCATTTAGTGAAACTATATTTCCTCTGGCTATTCTGGCAGATTCAAGAAGTATGTTTCTGCTCTCATTTAACTTCTCATTATCAAGATAATTCACTACATCATACTGTTTTCTATCCGGTGCAATGAACGTAATATTCACATTGTTCTGAGAAAGAGCTAAGACTGTAAAAGTTGCTTCATAAATCTCTGAACCGTCTTTGTTACCGCATCCTGACAATAATACACCAATATTCTTCATAGTATCTCCTTAATTTTCTTTGACATTTTATTATATATTATAACATTTTATAACCTTATTCTATGTAAAATTGATTCTTGCGTGTGTAAAGGAAATCTATGATTAAGTTTTTACTTACACTTCTTATCTTTGTTACTATACATACAGTTTGTGCAGAGATTGTCATTAATGAAGTATGCTATGACCCGATAGGTGCAGATGATGGATATGAGTGGATTGAACTGTTCAATAATGGTGCTTCTGAGATTAACTTGATTGGTTGGAAAATCTATACAGGGGGTGCTTCCTTTCAAGAGGATTACGAATTCCCATCTATAATAATACGTCCGGGACGCTTCATAATTATTGCAGAATCTAAAGTTGAGCATGCTCATTTAAGAGCGGAATTGAGTCTTCAGAATGCAAGTCCAATAGTTGACGGTGTATGTCTTGTTTCTCCTGATAGTAGCTACACGGATACGATTTTATATGGATTAAGAAATGATAATGAACTTCCCGACGACCTTAATACAATTGGACATTCTTTTGCTCCCGACCCAACCCAAGGTTACTCTCTGGCAAGAATTCCCAATGGAGTAGATACTGATATTATTTCCGATGACTTTTTTGCGTGCGAAAACCCTACTCCGGGCTATAGAAACTTCAGAGAAATAGACTTAAGTTTTAAGTCTGTTGAGTACTCAATAATTCCAGGAAAAATTGAGATATTCACAGTTATTCTCAACAAATCCACATGGGATGTGGATAACTCAGAGTGCTACGTTAAAATCTTTAAAGATAATGTGTATCATTCAAAAGCCTCAATTTCTTCAATAAAAGCCCTAACTGAAACAGATACAGTTATTTACGTGGATAATGATGAGGACTATAACTATGAATTGAAGTTAGAACTTTTCCACAGTGAAGAAATAAATAATGTGGATAACTTGTGGGTAACTCAAATAATTAATGCCTCATATGCCCTTTATATTAATGAAATTCTTCCTTATCCAGCTAGTAATCAACAAGAATGGATTGAACTACATAATCCGGATAGAATTTATGTCCCGGCAAACCTTATATCTATTGAAGATGAAGTTGGAAATATTAGTGCTATTGATAAACCGATTATTAATCAGGAGTACATTGTTCTTTGTACTGATAGCATTAAAATCACAACTGATTATCCTAACTGTCCACAAGAGAGCATTTATCAGTTATCTAGTCTACCTATGATGAATAATAATGGAGATTGCCTGATATTGAAGTCAGGGTCAAGGATAGATTCTGTCTTTTATTCCGGTAATCATGTTATTCAAGGGACCTCAATGTTTAGAAACAATCAATCTAATGAAATGATTTGTTATGAGACGGAACACTTTAATTCTCCCGGACAGGAAAACTTTCATAATAATAGTGACTTTGTTTGGGGAATAGAAATATCATCGTCAAATGCCTTGGAGCATAAAATAACATTCCATAATATTGAAGAAGTAATGGAAGGAGATATAACATGCATTGGAAAAGATATTGAAACGGATATAGAGTTTCTATTATTCTCGAAATTTATTACCATTACTGAGAATTCTACAATCACGATTAGTTCAGATAATGTCAGGAAGGGATACTATAACTTAATCTATAGTTTTAATAATGATGTTAAGACTTGTTTCTGGGCTCAGGATAAAATTCCTGTGGTTGTTAATGAGATAATGTTTAATCCGGTTGTTGGTGAACCGGAATGGATTGAGCTATATTCCAAAGTGAATGAAACTTTTTCATCAGAATTGATTATCTCAGAAGATACTTTAACGATTAATTTTAACTCTGACGGATACTCTATAATTACTGGAACTGAAGTCGATATTGATTTTTTGAGTAACAATTATGTTAATAATGCAGTTATGTATAAAGGCTTACCTTCCCTTTTAAACTCCGGCGAGAAAATTACGGTTGTTTCGTCGTGTTCTAGTATTCAGGAAAGTTTTATATATGATGTTACGATCTCGCCTGAAAAAGGTGTGTCTATAGAGAGATCCAATCCTGACGTCTGTCCTGTTAATACCAACTGGGGAGCCTCAATCTCGGAATTAGGGCACACAATTTGTGAATTAAATTCTATTTACAGAGAATATATACCTCAATCAAGTAATGTTGTGATACGACCTAATCCTTTTTCTCCTTATAGAGGAGAATCATGTGATATAGTGTTTACATTAGAGAAATCAGAAGCTAATGTATCTTGCAAAGTCTTTGACTTGGAAGGAAGGCATGTTTACACAATCGTGAGTAATCAGTTAATTTCCGGAACCGATATGCTGATGTGGGATGGTAGGATTAGAAGTGGTAAAATGGCGTTTCCCGGTTCGTATTTGCTATTTATTGAGATCAATGACGGTGATGAAACAATAAAGAAACAGATTCCTTTTGCAATAGGATATTAGCTAATAAAGTACTCTTAATGGCAATATACTGTTTATTGAAACAAAGGATTAACCGGTTATCTAAATGTCTATCAGAAGCCTAAAAACTACCAACGGCTATGCAATGCCCCTCCAATGGACCACCAACGGACAATCAACGCAAGCTATTGGTTATTCACGGGTGAGGTATTCTATACCTATAGTTAGATTACTCAGTGGTGGAAGAGTTGACATCAACCTCCGTCATAGAAGGGAGAAAACTATGACGGAGGTTTAACTTTATCTATTAGAGCTTACTAACCTATTAAACTATCTATTACGAAATCCCAATCAAGATTACCTTCAACTGATTTAACAGCTTCTTTTCTAAGATTATTATACTTTTCTTTATCATTATGGTACATTTGATAAGCATCTCTTATGGAATTAATCCAAGTAGTGATGTTTTGATTTGGAACAATGAATCCATTGATACTTGGTTCTATCATCTCCTTAGGTCCACCGATGTTTGAAACAATTGCGGGACATCCACATGCCAGACTTTCCAATATAACCATACCAAATGTATCTGTAACACTAGGGAAAACAAAGAAATCTGCTAAGTTGTAATACTTAGCCAGTTCTTGTCTTGGAATAGCACCTGTAAAAATAACATTAGGAACATTTTCTAATTCTCGCTTCATTTCATCTGTATATGGACCGTTACCTGCAACAACAAGCTTAATTTCTAAACCTTCAGAAACTAGAAACTTAACCGCTTCCGAGAGTATATTCAGACTCTTATCTTTAGATACTCTTCCTGCATAAAATAGAGTAAACTGACCTTTCTTCTTAAAGATTAGCTCTTTATCAATTTCTCTATCTTTATAAGGACGGAAAATACTGCCTTCTATACCTCTTCTAAATATAACCATCTTTCCGGGGTCAACACCTCTGGTCTCCAGAATGTTAATATACTCTTGAGTTGGGACACTTACAACATCCGCTTGATTAAAGAACCATTGCTCATAAGCATTAATGATTTTTGAAGCATTATCATCACCTATGATATGGTATGCTTCTTGGGCAAAATCGGTGTGATATATAGCTTTTGTTCTAATCTGCATCATCTTACCTACATATAAACCTAACAATCCTAAAGGTCCCGGACTTGAGATGATTATCTCGTCAGGGCGTTCTTTATTGATTATCTTTAATGCTCTGAGTAACGATGGAATTTTGACTTTTTGACACTCATAGAAAGGTAACTTAAAGTCATATGTTGAGGGAAGGTTTACATAGTTTACCGGAAGCTCGTTAGATAATTCTTCATCATGCAAAGAAGAGAAAATCTTAACATTGAAACCTCTTTCAGACATTTCACGTCCCATCTTCTTAATCGTCATAGATACACCATTCAGATCATTAACTGTATCACTGAACCAAAGGACTTTCTTTAAACGGGAACCTTCTCTTATTAGCATTCTACGCTTTAGCTCATTTAAGAGATTCAACGTTTTATGCATATGTAAAAAGGAACTGAAGAATGGAGCCATAAGGAAGATTCCCGGTATTGCACTGGAGAGATTACGAATCAAATCTACAATATTGAAGTGTGCTATATCTTCCTCAAGAGAGCGAAGGAAAATTTTGAAGTACTCATCACAAATCTCGTCAACTTTATCATATACTAAATCGAGCTTAAAATCTATATCCATTTCCGGATTTTCCTGAAGAGTTTCAACTAATTCACCAAAGAGGAATTTAATCCTGTCACCACGCTTTTCACTAAATGTCTTAAAGGTTTTTGTCTTAACTTTGTCTTGCCAACTTTGCTTTTTTGATTGGAAAATCGTCTCAGTAAATGTACTAAATAAAGAATTAGTATGCATTTTATTGCCATGAACAGTATAATCATAGGCTATCTTATATACTGTGAAGGCAAGGGAGTGATAATTATTATGTCTACCTAATCCAACACTTCTCCTGTTTCTGATATTATCTATAAAGCTTTCCAGACTGTTGGAATCGGACTCGGTGTATGATCTTCCGTTAAATATCCCGGCATGGTCATCTGAGCCTCCTGTAAATCCTTTAATCCAAGAATTGTTACTTAACGGTTTTATATCATGCTTATTCATTAACTGTTCAATATGAGTTGGAGTAAGAGCTTTTATTATACTTGTCCATCCAAGATTGTTAGCCTCGTTTCTACCGCCATTCACTTCTTCAAATACGTCAAATAGGAGAATAAGCTTTTCCAGGTGTTCAACAGTAAGCTTTCCATTAACTGAATATGATGCATGAGCAACCGAATATGCAATATTCTGAGAAACAATAAATTCTCTTAACTGATAAATGTCTTCTCTCAATATATTGATATGCTCAAACTGCTCTTCCGTAATATCAAACAGCAGTATGTGCACCTTGCAACCGTCTTCTGGGAAGTAAGCAGTTGCTTCAACGCTTATGAAAACATCTTCCGGATACTTTTCTTTTAGCAGAAGAGCTCCATCTATTTTATTATGATCTGTTAAGGTGACATAATCCATTCCCATTTCCTTGCATCTTTTATAGACGAATAATGGATCGGTATAAGACTCTTTAGCTCCTAATCTTTGAAGGAACCATTCCGATGGATGTTCGGAATACAAAGAATGACAATGAAGGTCTGCTCTTTGCATTTTTACTCCTTGATATAGCTTTTTTACTATATAATTACGAGTTATTAGTTATTTCTTGATAAGCTTTGAGTTAACTCTTTGTTAGTAGAGAGAGTTCTGTTAGTTTGATGTTAATTAACAATCTATTTATTTGACTTGAACTTAGTAACATCATTTCTTTGATTAAGAGGTGAAAATATGTATAAAGGAATAGTTTTTGATCTTGATGGAACTCTTTTAGATACTCTTAGAGATATTAGAGGGTCAATAAACCGGATACTTGAGAAAGACGGATATCCTATTCATTCACTTGAGGAATATCACAAATTTGTTGGATCCGGTATCTATCATCTATGTGAAGCAGCATTACCTTCTGAAGGAAGATATGACAGTAATGTTAGAAGATATATAGAACTATTCAGAGAAGATTACAGTAACCACTGGCATGACGAGACAATTCCTTATGAAGGGATTAAGAAAACTCTTGCTCTGTTACAAGAAATGAAGATTGAGTTAGGAGTTTTATCGAACAAACCTGAATACTTTATTGAACCGATGCTCAAACATTTTTTCCCCGAGATTAAATTCTTTTATGCTCAAGGCAATGTCCCTGAGTTACCGGCAAAACCTGAGAAAGAATCTGCAGCATATTTAATGAAAGCTTTAAAATATAATCCTGCTGATTATCTGTTTGTCGGAGATTCTGATATAGATATTTATACAGGACATAATATTGGTATGAAGAGTATAGGTGTAAGCTGGGGTTTTAGAACCGTAAGTGAGTTAGAGGAAGCCGGAGCGGATTGGATAATAGATAAAGCGGATGAAATAATTGAGATTATTAATATGAGTTAATTCTGATTAAAAACATCTTGGATTACTCAGATTATATCATGTTGTACAAATGAGATGGTATCTATATAAAATTCAATTAATTATCCATTTACCTTGACATATAATGAGGGTGCAAAATATTTTGAACCGCTATAAAGTATAGATATAAGTGAATATGGAAAAGGAGAAACAATGAAAACACTGACTCCGAGACCTGACCAGATCCAACATAATTGGATCTTGATTGACGCAACGGATCAGACTCTGGGAAGACTTTCTACCAAAGTAGCTTCTATACTTCGTGGAAAAAACAAACCTTATTTCGTACCGAATATTGATTGTGGCGACTATGTTGTTATTATCAATGCTGAAAAGGTTGTTGTAACCGGAAGTAAAGAACTTCAGAAAGTTTATCAGGATTATAGTGGTTTTCCTAGCGGTTTAAGAGAAACCAGCTATGCTCACATGCGTGAGAATAAACCAGAAGAAATAATCCGCAGAGCAATTAAAGGAATGATGCCAAAGAATGTTCTTGGCCGTCAAATGATGACAAAATTAAAAATTTACACAGGTTCTGAGCATCCACACGAAGCCCAGAAACCGGTTGCATTATCTTAGGAGGATACTGAATGCAATATTTTGACGCTACCGGTAGAAGAAAAGATGCTGTCGCAAGAGTACGTCTTACACCCGGAACCGGCAAAAGAATCATCAATAACCGTCTTATGAAAGATTATCTTCAACGTGAAGTTCTTTCAATGATGGTTGAGCAACCATTCAATGTTGTTGAACTTAGTGACAAGTTTGACCTCAGAGTGAATGTTTGCGGTGGTGGTTTAACCGGTCAGGCCGGCGCTATCAGACACGGAGTATCAAGAGCTCTCGTTTTATATGATGAGACATTGAGAAAGGCTCTTAAGCAACGTGGTTTCCTTACTCGTGACCCTCGTATGGTCGAGAGAAAGAAACCGGGTCGTCCAAAAGCACGTAAGAGATTCCAATTCTCTAAACGTTAATCAGCTCATAATCTACCAAAAAACCGTAGTGGGAGTTGTAAGGCGGTGTTTCCCTTCAGATTGGAAACTGAATTACGTATATCCCGATGCGGAACTATAACCGTATACTAAGGAGAAATTAGAATGTCTGTCGTTTCTATGAAACAACTGCTAGAGGCTGGTGTACATTTCGGTCATCAGACTCAGAAATGGAATCCTAAAATGAAGAAATATATCTTCATTAAAAGAAATGGAATCCATATTCTTGATTTAAAACAAACCGTTGACGCTATCAACGACGCATATCAATTTTTGAAAGACGTTGCCAGCAAAGGTGAGCAGATTCTCTTTGTTGGAACAAAGAAACAAGCTCAAGATGCAGTAAAAATGGCTGCAGAAAAAGCTGAAGTATTCTATGTAAACAATCGCTGGCTTGGTGGTATGCTTACTAATATGAAAACTATCCGTCAATCCATTGAAAAGATGGAATACTATGAGGATATAGTTGAAGACGGCACTATCTCAAGTTTCACTAAACTTGAAGCTGTTAAAATGAGAAGAGTACATGACAAGATTGAGAAGAACCTTGGCGGTATCCGTGGTTTAACAAGAACCCCGGGTGCTGTATTCTGTGTTGATATTCAACATGAGGGTATTGCTATTCATGAAGCAAGAAAACTTGGTGTTCCAATCATTGCCATGGTTGATACAAATAGCGATCCTGATTTAGTTGATTACGTTATCCCATCTAATGATGATGCTATCCGTGCTATTCACCTTATTTCTGACATTATGGCTAATGCTGTAATCGAAGGAAAACAAATGCTGGGTGAAGGTATGCAACTTGAAGAGAATGCAGTTGAAGGTGAAGTTAATGAAGAGATTACACCTGAAGTTGCTGAAGAAGTAGAGAATAAATCGGAAGAAACTGAAACTTCAGAAGAATCCGCTGAATAAACTTCATGAGGGAAAGCTCAGCTTTCCCTCTCTTTTTAGTTTTTAATCTTGAACTAATAATAAAAAATATAAGGAGTCTCCTATGGCAAATATTTCTGCAGCTGATGTTAAAAAGCTTCGTGAGCTTACAGGTGTTGGAATGATGGATTGTAAAAGAGCTTTAACAGAAAAAGATGGCAATCTTGAAGAAGCGGTAAAATATCTTCGTGAAAAAGGTCTTAGTAAAGCTGCTAAAAAAGCGGATCGTGAAACACACGAAGGTCTCGTATATTCTTATGTTCACACAAACGGTAAAGTTGGTGCTATGGTTGAAATGAGTTGTGAAACTGATTTCGTTGCCAGAACAGATGCCTTCAAAGACCTTTGCAAAGATATCTGTATGCAAATTGTTGCTACTAATCCTCTTGCAGTTAATGCAGATGATATTGATGATACAACTATTCAAGCTGAAGCTGAAATTGCCAGAAATAAAGCTATTAACGATGGCAAACCTGAAAAGATTATCGATCGTATCGTTGAAGGTATTATCGGTAAATTCAGAGAAGAAAATGCTCTTATGGAGCAAGCTTTCATTAAAGATTCTGACAGAAAAGTTTCTGACATTATCAATGAAGCAATCATGTCTCTTGGTGAGAATATTAAGATTGCTCGATTTGCCAGACTTTCACTTGGCGAATAATTAAAGTATAAGTAGGAGTCTTAATGGATAGATATATTCCGGAAAATATTCAGCGTGTAATCTTTAAACTGAGTGGTGAGATTCTTGCCGGAGATAAAGGTTTTGGATTTGATGATGAAGTTGTTGATTCTATAACTGATGATATTATCGAATTGAGAAAACTGGGAGTATCTGTCGGGATCGTACTCGGTGGAGGTAATATCTTCCGAGGTGGAAGTATGACTAAATTGTCTTTGGATAGAACTGTCTTAGACAATGTTGGTATGCTTGCTACTATCCAGAATGCTCTTTATCTTGCTGAAGTTATTAATCGCAAAAACCATAGAGCAGAAGTCTTTACTGCTGTTCAAGCAGATAAGATTGCTAAATTTTACACACCTGATCGGGTGGATAATGCCTTAAAAGAAGGAAGAATTTGCTTCCTTTGCGGAGGCACCGGTAATCCGTTCTTCACTACTGACACGGCTGCTGTTCTTAGAGCTATTGAACTTAATGCAGGATTAGTTCTTAAAGGAACTAAAGTTGACGGAGTTTATTCTGCTGACCCTGTCAAAGTTCAAGATGCAGTAAAATATGATAGTTTATCATACGATGAAGCACTTATCAAAGAATTAAGAATTATGGATATGACCGCTTTTTCTCTTGCAAGAGAACATAATCTAACCATAAAAGTTTTTGATGTAACGAAGAAAGGAAATGTCCGGAATGCTCTTCTGGAACAAAATACCGGCACAATTATTCATAAGTAATTGGGGGAAAAATGAACGACTATATTAATGATATAGATAAAAAGATGGAGAAATCCTTCGAATCTCTACTTGGAAACTTTGCTAAAGTTAGAACAGGAAGAGCTAATGCAAGCGTTTTAGATAATATTAAAATTAACTATTACGGTGCACCTACTCCTGTAAAACAGCTATGCAATATTAGTATTCCCGAAGCAAGAATGATCGTTCTTCAACCTTGGGATAAAACTACCTTAGCTGAAATAGAAAAAGCTATTTATGCTGCTAATTTAGGTGTTACACCTGAAAATGACGGTAATATCATCCGTCTTCCTTTCCAAGCTCTTACAGAAGATAAGCGTAAAGAGATTGTTAAGCAAATTAAGCAGATGGGCGAAGAAGCAAAGATTGCTGTTAGAAACATTCGTCGTGATGCTAACGAATACATTAAGAAAGCTAAAAAGAATTCTGATATTACTGAAGACGATGAGAAAAAACATCTTAAGACTGTTCAGGATAAAACAGATAAATGGATTACTAAAGTAGACGAAAGCATTGCTAATAAAGAAAAAGAGATTATGGAAGTATAATTTCCTTCTTTGATTATTTTAAGCCTCTTGTTTTATAGAGGCTTTTTTTATTGAATTCGCAAACTTATTTCCTTTTCTGCTATATCTTAATTCTCGGGACACACTCGGGACACACTCGGGAATCTCACTGGACTCTCTCGGGAATCACTCGGGGCTTTGCCCGAGAAATTCCCACGAGAATCATGACCAAATCCCGAAAGATTCACGAGTGTTGAAATAGGGCATAATTGATATTAAGAAAACTTGAATACGCAAAGCACTAAACTCATGTTTGTTCTATTCTTTCCGTTTATGTCGTTTTCTCTTCATAGATAGCAGTAACGTAAACTTGACAAAGTTCTTCTATTAGTAATTGTTAATAGTGATGAGGTTGTAAATAATGAATATAAGATATGTTGAAAATAATGAATATCACGTAAAAGATAACTTACCTTTGAAGGTGAGTGTTTTTCATGTTGAAGGCTTGAGAATATACAAAAATGCGGAAGTGCATTCTGAGTTATTAAGATGTGCTGAAGATTATAGGAATAGATATGGGAATGTTTCAGTTACGGATATCCCGGGAGTAAATGATGTAAGAAGGTTGTTTCATGCGTTGGGAATGGACCCGACAAAACGAAGACCGGCTTCGGAAGCTTTACTCAGAAGAGCACTAAAGAATAAAGAATTTTATACGGTGAGTAATCTTGTAGATTTGGGGAATCTTGTATCTTTAAAGTATCAGGTACCTGTTTGCATTTATGATAGTGAAAAGATAGAAGGTGATATCGAAATCAGGCTTGGGAAGACTACAGATGAGTATTTGGCACTTAATCATCAAGTTATAAACTTCTCGGGTAGAATTGTATACTCAGACTCAAAGGGAGCGTTTGGCTCACCTATGACTGACTCTGTGAGAACATCGGTAACCGATGAAACTACCGGAGCTTACTGTCAGATACTAGTCCCGGAAAGTATTGAAGATACAAGGCTTTCAGAGATTAGGGAATACTTTATAGCTAAAGTTAAAGAGTACTGTATATAAAATTACGTTGTAACTTTATTAGTTACTGATTAATAAAAGACTTCCACTTTGATTGATTTCCTGGTAACTCCCTGAGAAATTAGAATATCATAAGTTTCGTAAAGCATATCAGTGTTTCCGCAAATATAGAAAATATCTTCTGCATTTACCGGATTATCTCTCAGATAGTCTGTCACTCTACCATGATAATCACCGGTATCTTCTCGAGAAGTACAGATGATCATCTTTTCCCTTTCATAATCAGAAGTATCAAAACTCTCTTCAAGTTTGCGTACTCCGTGAATAACCTGATAATTCAAATCAGGATTACTGGTAATGAAAGAGTGGAAAGGAGCAATTCCCGCACCTGTAGCAATGAATATATGCTTCCCTTTAAAAGTGGGGTCAGTTTCGACATGAAAATATCCTAATGGTCCTTCGATTCTTACTTCATCTCCCGGTTCTAGTTTTCTTAATGCTCCTGATACTTGTCCGTTTTCGATTTCAGATATCATAAACTTAAGGTTAGAGTTATATCGACTTGAGTAAATGGTGTATTCTCTACCTATCTTCTCATTTGCAGGACCAAGAATAAAGAATTGCCCCGGTATGAAATCTATACCGTGCCTATCTATTGTAAGGATGTAGTTTTTATTCGATAGATTATTGATCTCTTTGACCCTAAAAGTTTTAACATTTGTTATTGGCTTAACTTCAGTAAACTCTTTATCATTCTTCTCAAGCTCATCTTGATTAAAACATGAAGGAGTGGGTATAGTACCAGCCTTCTTCAGAATGATTGCTTCCTCTTTATCAACTTTTGGCTTCCCTAAACTAGGAGATAACAATCTAAACGGGAATTTTACCAAAAGAATATAGAGTACGTTAAGCATGTGCTTAGGCGTGAGTAAAACATTGTTAAGCCACTGACTAGCCAGTGGACATGCACAATTTCCATTACTTATATACTCGATAACTGTTTTAGCTCTAGGTGAATCCATAAGAGCTTGAATGTTATAGTCCCAATCTCTTACATTACCCATGGATTGCTCTCCGCCAAGGATACAACAAGGCCATATTTCGCCATTATAATCCATATGGATATTAGATAATCCACCATAACAGGGTGTAACTTGCTGCTTTTGCTTTAAAATGTTGTTTGCAACATCATAATAGGCAAGACGTACCGACTCGGTTACTTTTGTGTGAAGAGCTTTGCCTTTAATATTCTCAATAATTTTGTTGGAAAAATCACGAGTAAGTTGTTTATAAGCTCTAGGAGAAGGAGTTATCGGATCTCCTACATTATGAAATTCTACTCTCTGTTCTGCTATCTCATGTCTATACGATTCTATGCCTCTTTTGTGTACCCATGCTTCAAGATCATCTAAGTGATTAAGGTTGTAATTAGAGATTACAGTACCTAAATCAACATGTAATCGAGGATTCTTTTCTCTAATAGCTAGAAGTCTATCGATAGTTTCTTCCAGTTTAACAAAGTTACCTTTAATTCCCCTAACATAGTCATGCATTTCTCCAACCCCATCTATAGATGGTTTTATTGATAAAGGTACATGAGGGGGAAGATATTCATCCATATATGCTAAGATTTTTAGTGTTGCTTTTTCAATTGATTTAGGAGCTAATGAGTTTGTCGGGATACTAATTAATTTTGGCTTTAAATGAATAAAAGCTAATTTCAGTATTTCCGGAAGATCCATTCTCATGAATGGTTCACCTCCGGACACATTGAAGAAGTAGATATGCCCTAAAGATTTAAAAACAGACTCTATCTCATTAAGTGATAAATCTTTCTTGGCAATATCAGGATTTTCCATATAAACTCTACCTATATTGCAGGTTTTACATAAGCTTCTGCACGCACCAGTAACAGAAAAAGTTATTGTAAGAGGATTGGAGGTTCTCTTTCCACCTTTTCGAGCCCTTTCGTACGAAACAATCTTCGGAGCAACATCAAACAGATAATCTCTTAATCTCATAAATCTCCTTTGTAGTGTTATGATAGTTGCTAATTTCATTATGGCAAGAAATATGTCTTATAAATCCCTTATAACTATATCAAACCTACCTGCCGGATATATCATAATGATATATATAGTTGTGCTCTTGAATTGTTTAAAGTGATGATGAGAGCTCGTAAAATATTGATATAAAATAGCTTGTTGGATTGGAATGAAATTGGAACGTATCGTGCAGTAATAAAAGATCGACATTAATAAACGACGGGAGGATAAAATGAAAAAGTTATTAATAGTTTTAATGATTTCTCTGTTTCCACTGGTGTGGTTGCTTTCAGCTACAATTACAGCTGATAGCCCAGATGAAATAGAAGAAAAGATGGAAGCATTTGGTGAAAAGGTGGAAGCATTTGGTGAGAGAGTTGGTGAAAAAGCCGAGATGCTTGGTGAGAATATTGAATTTGCAATTGATGGAGATGATGAGACTAGAATAATCACAGTTAACTCTACAACCGAATCAGCCGGTGAAAGAGCTTATATGGGTGTTTATTATGAGAATTTGACCCTGAATAAAGTTAGAGAACTTGATTATCCATATAACTATGGAGTTCTCATCACAGGTACAGGTGCATCTTCTCCTGCTCATCAACATGGTCTTGCCGCTGATGATGTTTTAATTGAAATTGATGGTAAAAAGTGTATAGATAAAGATAAATTTGTAAAGATTATACAGTCTTATATGCCTGATCAAACCGTACCAATTAAGTATTTCTCATACGGTGAAGAGAAAGTAATGAACTTTACATTTGGTAGACGTCCTGAGAAGAAGGTAACCACAACTACAACAAAGTCAGTAATAACATCTGAAAAGAGATTAGATTATCCATCTCTAGAATTCATGTATACACCATATTGGTATATGATGGATGATATTGAAGATGTTAACGATGTTATCGGAAAAATGGGGTTTGATAAGTTAGATGAAGATGGAGTGTTCTATAATGGTTTTACCGGTAGAATTCATGTTGGTAAAGGTTTTTATCTTGGTGCTATGGGAACAAGTTACAAGATAAATAGAAAAGTTGGACATTTGATTTCTACAAGTGATTCCTCTAATCCTATACAACCTGATGAATATAAGGATTCGACAAAAGACTTCAGCGTTACTCGAAGAATGGAGTTTAAAAGTAACTGGTGGGGCATAACAATTGATAAGAAATTTATGTTAGCCAAGTGGATTCAACCAACATTAGGTATTGCCTTAGGAAGCGGTAATCAGACTCTTAACTTTACTCAGACAAATGGTGTTTACAATTGGAATGATTTAGACAATCAATTTGACTCAGATAGTAACAATGCTATGAAGATGAAGAGAAGCTATTATATCGCACGTCCTAAAGCCGATTTATACATAGGCATTCTAAGTTGGTTAGGAATAAGAGCCGAAGGATCATACTTGATCGGGTATAGCTCGGAACCGGGTTGGAAAGAAACAAGCGGAAACTTTATTATAGATAACTCACCAGAGACAACTATGAATGGTTATGCATTTACTGTTGGTCCTTGGATAAGTTTCGGATTTTAACTATTTCTCTAAGCGGTCAGGGTCGGGCCTTGCCATGTAGGCGGGGCCTCTCCTCTTTTTAAAAAAGATATTGCCAAAAAGAGCCGAAGGGTAAAAATATTGTAGAGGTAATCCATGTTTGAAAAAATAGCTGATAATCTTATGAAAGGAGCAATAGCTCTTTCCTTCTTGTTATTTTCATCTTATGAAGGTAATAATGCATCTTTTAACACTCCTGAGTTAGAAGTGCTTGATAGTGGAATCAGCTGTAGAACAGAGTTAGTCGGAGCTTTTGAAAATGATTTTGATGATGTGTTTAAATCAGGTGAAGAAATAAGTTTGGATTTCGATATTGATATTTATGCCGATGGAGAGATATATAAAACAATGGTACATAATCATACTGTAGAATATAAACCTATGGAGAAAACTTATGTTATGAAAAATAATGCAGGTTTCCCGGATAGTTATTTTACTGAGTTGAACGAGATGATCAAGGCATTTTCTCAGTTTGATAGGTTATTGTTACTTCCTGATTGTGATAAGTGTACTATTAGAATAATTGCAAAGCTAAATAAGTTATTCTTTGCTTCACAACAAAAAGAGTTCGACCTTAATCTGCTATGGAAGAATAAGTCTCCCGAACTCAAAATAAATATTAATCCGGTTGATTATAAATGAAGATAGGACTAAAATATTACCTAATAATTATATTCATAATTTTGTTCTCAGGAAGTATCTGGCTTCTGAATAAAGTTGTACAGAATGGTCAAAATGATATTGGTATTGCTTATGAAAACTTAGGTCTTGAAGAATTCTTGTCCGATGCTTCTTATTCAACAGTGAATGATTCTTTAAAAGCTGAGAGGATTCTTAACAAATACCTTCAAGCCAGAGCAGCATCAAGAACATCACTAATAAACATGAGAATTTATTCTTGGGTTTGGGTTTTAATTCTGTTCATAATTGGGATAAGCTCTTTTATTTTTATTGTTAATACTATAAGCAAACCTTTATATGAACTAAGAAAAGCAACTGACCTTATATCGGCAGGAAACTTTAATGTCCATCTTTCTGAGAAAGGAATTCCGGAATTAAGAGACCTAAAGAAATCTTTCAATATAATGTCTGAGGAATTGGAGTTAACTCAACAGAAACTCCTAGCCTCAGAGAAAGAACTATTGTGGAAAGATTTGTCTAGGATTCTTGCTCACGAGATAAAGAATCCTCTAACACCTATAAAACTATCATTGGAAAGACTAGAGGAGAAGTATATTACCGATAGAGAAGCTTTCACAAGCTATTTCCCTTCAGCTTTGGAAGTAATTAATCATGAAATTGAGAACCTCTTAGCTATTTCCAGGAGTTTCTCTGACTTTGCTCGTCCGGTGGAACCTGATAAAGTAATATTCGCTCCTGCAGTTCAAATAAATGAGATTATTGCAGGCTATGAGGGAAGATTCGAGATATCAACTGAAATGGATGTAAATGCCCATATATGCTTTGATCGTAATCATTTTTATCAGATATTTACTAATTTGCTACAAAATGCTTTAGATGCGTGTACTGAAGAAGGTTGTGTACAGATAAAATTAAGTAGTAAGATAGGCAGAGTGGTACTGGTAATAGAAGATAAAGGCTCCGGAATTGCCGAAGAAGATTTACCGAGAATATTTGACCCATACTTTACAAAGAAGCAAAATGGCACGGGATTGGGTTTATCTGTTGTGAAAAAACTTGTGACAGCTAATGCCGGAGATATATGGGTTGATAGTACAGTCGGAGAAGGAACAAAGTTTATAATTACTCTGGAGAGGTCTGATGAAAGTATTGATAATTGATGACGAACGAAACATCTGTAGACTTTTGAAAGAAATATCTGAAGAAGAGGGTTACTCTGCTGATGTAGCTTTAAATGCTAAAGATGGTTTAACTAAAATAGCAACTTACAATCCAGATATGCTCTTTCTTGATGTTAAATTACCCGATAAAAGTGGTTTAGACGTTCTGGAAACAATTAGAAACAGCGGGTATGTATTTCCTGTCGTAATGATATCTGGTCATGGGAATATTCCTTTAGCTGTTAAAGCTCTGAAATCAGGAGCTGCTGATTTTTTAGAAAAACCTTTGTCACTTCCTATGGTTAGACTTACTCTTCAACGTAATCTAAAAATCCTAAGATTAACTCAAGGTATCAGGAAACTCAAAAAAGATGCTGAGAGCAAATATAGAATGGTTGGAGTTAGTAACTCCATAAAAGAGCTTAAAAACAAGATTGAAAAAGTTGCTCCAACTAATTCTAAAGTTTTGATAAGGGGAGAGAGCGGAACAGGTAAAGAGTTGGTAGCTTGGGCAATACATAAACAAAGTAAAAGAAAGGGTAACTTCATTAGATTCAATAGTGCCGCTATACCTGCTGAACTAGTAGAAAGTGAGCTTTTCGGTTATGAGAAAGGAGCTTTCACTGGTGCAGTTGGAAGTAAAAAAGGTAAAATCGAAGAAGCTGACGAAGGAACACTTTTTCTGGATGAGATAGGAGATATGAATCTATCTGCTCAAGCTAAAATACTGAGAGTTATCCAAGAAGGAGAGTTTGAACGAGTAGGCTCCAATAAATCTATACGAATAGAAACAAGAGTCGTTGCTGCTACTCATAAGAATCTGGAAGAAATGGTTAAAGAAGGACGTTTTAGGGAAGATCTTTACTACCGATTAAACGTAGTTCCAATAGTTATTCCTCCATTACGAGAGAGAGTAGAGGATATTCCGGTGCTAGCTCAATACTTCTCTAAACTCTTTGCTGATGAAATGAATATGCCAATTAAACAAATCTCTCAAGATGTACTTGATAATCTTGTAAAAGTTACATTCCCGGGTAATGTCAGACAGTTAAGAAATCTGATTGAGAGATTATATATATTCACAGATGGTCCTGTTATAAACATAAATGATTTAATAATAAATCCTGATGAGTTTTCTTCCGAACATGAGTTTTGGACAGAATCAGTATCATATCAAGTTAAAAAAATGAACTGTGAGAAAAGATATCTTTCGGAGCAACTCAAGAAATTTGAGTGGAATATAACTAAGACAGCCCATGCCTTAGGATTACAACAAAGTAATTTATCCAGAAAGATAAAAGAACTGGGATTGAAGAAATAGAATTACCACTTTTCTTTATGCCAAGTTAATCGTAACATAATAACTTTAGAATTACAATCAATATGTTTGATAATTCTCATTTCATCTTCCTTATGAAATTCTTTACTTGACTATTAATAATAGGTTTAGAAAGTCGATTAATGAAAAAAAGTGCAGTACTGGTAGTAGATATTGGCAACTCGCATGTTGTCTTGGGATTTTATTTAGACGGAGTTTTAAGTGCAAACTGGCGTGTTCATTCTGATCGAGAAAAAACCTCTGATGAATATTACTGCCAAATACAAACCTTTTTTTCAACTACAATCAAAGAGGAAGTATATATCGATAAAGTTGCTATGTCATCGGTCGTTCCAGAATTGACCAGAATTTTTACCCATTTAGTGCAGCGGTATTTTGATTGTCCGCTAATTAACGTAACCGGGATATTGCCTTTAGGATTAAGCTATAGCATAGCTGATCCATCCTTTATAGGAGCTGATTTGATAGTAAATGCTTACTCTGCTTGGAAGAAGTACAAAACGAATTGTATTGTCTGTGATTTAGGAACAGCAACAACAATCCAGTTTGTAGATAAAGACGGTCACTTTCATGGGACTGCAATTTCTCCGGGTATTAGAAGCTCTGCTAATGGGCTTTTTACAAAAGCAGCACTTCTTACTAATATTCAGCTTGACCAACCGGAACGTTTATTGGGCACAAATACTAAAGAAGCTTTATTGTCAGGTATAATTAGGGGTCACATCTTCATGATTGATGGGTTCACTAAAGCTATCAGACAGCAATATAAGCATCTGGGTGAAATCAAATGCATAGCAACAGGCGGTATCTCCAGTCTGTTGGTTGGAGAGTCAGAAGAGTTGGATGTTGTTGATAAGCAATTGACACTTGATGGCTTGTATATGATTAGCCAGGTAATCTAATCACTTTTGAATTAATAAACAAGTAAGGCAATAAATGTATAGAAAGATTATTCTAATTGGAGTCTTAATCCTTTTATCTGCAACTCTCGTTGCGAATGTTTTCCCTCCCGAGATTAGACTTGCAGGATACCATAAAGTTTCAGGAAACAAAGTTACTTATTTCAATATTCCCAAGTCACCTATCTTTTCTTATGAAAAACCATACGTCAATAACCTATTAAAAGCTGATACACAAATTGACATCGATTTTGATAAAATGAAGGTAGTATATAAGACAACTTACCGTAATATTAAAGTAATGCCGGATTTATATGTTGGTTTTGATAGCTATTTTAACAAGTTATGGCAGAATACTCTAACTGATAACATTACAACTAATTCTATAGATTATATTTTGTCAGAGGATCGTCAGGTAGATACAGGAATAATACCTGAGATAACAATAAAAATCCCTAAAGAAGCAATTCCTAAGGGAATGCGATCGATTTTAGGTGATGAACAAGGTAGACTAAATCTTGATGGTAGCCAAAAGTTAAGTATTACAGGTACAAGTACTAAACGTGAGACAAACCTTGTTTATGAAGGAAAAGATAATACTAACTTTGATATGGAGATGAAACAAGATTTAGATTTGAGACTGAGAGGAACAATTGGTAGCAAGATTTCAGTAGACCTTAAGCATAATTCCAATACTGATGAAAACTTGTTTGATCCTAACAATATCCATATTGAGTATGATGGGGATGATGATGAAATAGTGCAGAAAGTTGAAGCAGGTAACATTTCATTATCACTATCAGGTTCAAAGTATGCTTCAACCAGTATTTCTTCTCAAGGCCTTTTTGGTGTAAAAGGAGAGATTAAAGTAGGAGATCTTTCTGTTCAGGCTATCTTTAGTGAAGAAGAAGGGCAAAAAAATAAACAAAAATACACCGGTAATAGCCAGCAAGAATCCTCAATAATTGGCAGTAAGAATTATGCTAATAGAACACATTATTTTGTTGAGCCTATGCAACGTTTGTTTGAGTTATATACTCAAGAAGAGGTTGAGGCTAGTGGTCTTCCGTCAGGTTGGGCAGATAATGCTATAAAAACAGAAGATGGTAAATGGAAGGTTAATGGCTCATTGTTACCGCAACCCGGTACTTTAGTTGTTTATCTAGATGATGGTATTGCAACAAATGATCAAACAATAACTCGTCCCGGAGATCCTATTGTTAATGAAGATGGTATAGAGTATTATCCCTCTTTTACTGAGCAGACAGAAGAAAATAATGATTATTATGTAGACTACGAATCAGGAATGATTGTTTTTAACAAGTCAATCAATAAGATTTGTACCATAGGTATTGCTTATATTGATAATTCAGGTCAGTTAGTTCCTTCAAATTATGATGCAGAGGGAGATACTTTACATCTCAAGTTAATTAGAATTAGAAATCAGAAATATACAGACGATCCGGATGACCAATACTCCAAATGGACATATATGGCCAAGAATATTTATGATTTGGGAATGAGAGGTATCAAAAGTGAAGGTTTCGAGCTAAAGGTTTATACAGTAAATGAAGATGGGACTGAGAATTATAGAGTCTCTGATGATATTGACCATGGAAGCAGAGACACACTTATCAAATATTTAGATTTGGATACAAATAATGATGATATAGTTGACTCTAGTGATAGAGTAATTGATTTAACTGCCGGGTATATTTATTACCCATTTATAAAACCATTCTATTCTTTAGGTGATACTTTAATCTACAAGCTGGATCAGGAATCAGTACATTCTGATGATTTTAGTTATAAAATGTCAGTAAAAGGTAGTATTAGTAGAGAAAGGATTAACCTTAATCAGATAAACATTCTTGAAGGTTCGGTTTCTGTTAAGCTGAACGGAAGTACTCTCTCTGAAGGGGTAGACTATATTGTTGATTATGACATGGGTGAAATCTCTTTCTTGAACTCAAGAGCTAAAGATCCTAATGCAGAGATAGAGATAGAATATGAATTCCGTTCCGGATTCTCAATAGAGAGAAAGACTATGGCAGGATTAAGAGCTGATTTAGCTATAGGTGATGTTGGTAATATTGGAACGACATTTGTTTATAAGAGTGAGAAAGTCACCGATGAACATCCAGAAATAGGTAATGAAAACTACAATATGTTCTTAGGTGATATTGATGCAGATATAAAATTTAATCCTGAATTTATGACTAAGATGGTTGATGCATTGCCATTAATAAAAACAACTGCCGAATCTGAAATAAGCTTAAGTGGAGAAGTAGCATTCTCATTCTTTGATATATATGGGAATAATGATACAAAAGCAAAGGAAGCATACATTGATGACATGGAATCAGTATTGCAACCTTTTCCTCTAGGTGTTACACGACAGGTTTGGAACCCTGCTAGTGAACCGCAAGATGTGGGTATTGATAAGGCAAGAACATACTGGTTTAAACAAGAAAATGTTTATGCAGGACAAGTTTATGACCCTGAAACACTTACTGATGAAGAAGAAAATGATGAGATAAATGTCATGGCAATCAAGATGGTACCTGATTCTACCGCTACTTCTGATAGGCAATGGGGTGGTCTCATGAGGTATATCGGTAACGAGATTGATTTCTCGGACATGAAATATATTCAAGTCTTACTTAAAGCTGAGAATTATGCCCAAAGTCCATTATCTCAAGTACGAATGCATATTGATATGGGTGATATTAGTGAGAACTTCTATACTTACGGAGAGAATGGTACACCTATCCTGCATAGAGAAGATGGAGCTAACGGAGGTACTCTTGATGGAGATCTTGAGGCTAGAGAGGATGTAGGACTAGACGGAATCCCTGACAATGCTGAGGGTGATGATGAAGACGATGATTATGACATCAATGCTCATTTTAAAGATGATCAAGGTCATCAAGGTCATCAAGATGAATATAGTGCTGTGAATGGTACTGAATCAAATGGTGTTCTTGATACGGAAGATATGGATGAGAATGGTCTTTTGGACCAACTAAACCGTTATTTTGAATATGTTGTTGAGGATATTACAGACAGAACACAATCTGAATATTTAGAAAATGACAATAACGGATGGAAGCTTTTCCGAATTCCATTAAATGAGAATAACATTGTAGGTCAAATCACAGCTCCGGATATCTCAAAGATTAAGTATGTGAGAATCTGGTTTGAAGTTGATGAAACAACTAAAGTTAATTTAGTCGAGTTCGAAGTTGTAGGAAATAAATATTTAGAGAGACCAATCTACAATGTTACCTTAAATGCTGACGATGTAGAAGTTTATAATGTTGTGGATACCGTAACTATTAACGATAATGACGAAAGTATTGCAATAGGAGTAGCGGACAATCAGAAGGACAATCACTATATTTCTCCTAAGGGAACTTATAAAGTAGAACAAGGTACTCAAACCCTTGAACAGTCTTTGAGACTAGATGCTACTAACCTACAGCCGAATCATATAGGATTAGTTCGACATAAAGAGAATAAATCTACTAACTGGCTATCATACAATGCCTTGAGATATTGGATTTATCCGGAGATGGATGAAGAGATAAGTTATAATGACTCTATCTATGTGGTATTTAGAGCAGGTGCTGATTCTCTAAACTATTACGAGATTAGATATAAAACTAAACCTAATGCGTATTATCCGAGAATGGAAAGAAGTCTATGGAAAGAGATAAGTCTGGATTTCAGCAAGTTAACCCGTTTGAAGAATGCTAGCCCTGACGATGCTGATACTTTATTTGTAACAGAGGGTGATTATACATTTATAAGATATAAGAATCCAACTTTATCTTCTATCCAGGAGTTATCTATGGGTGTAAT
The DNA here is from genome assembly GCA_963667035.1 of Cloacimonadales bacterium (SeqCode). Lineage (GTDB taxonomy): Bacteria > Cloacimonadota > Cloacimonadia > Cloacimonadales > JAFGVF01 > Zophobacter. The sequence goes on along the minus strand of OY762964.1, from coordinate 2,435,388 downwards.
GATTCCCAACGGTAATCCCGGTTTCACAGGTAAAATCTATTTCAACGATATAAGAGTTGCTGATCCTAATACTAATGTCGGTATTGCTTACAGCATAGATTTAAGGACGAAGTTTGCCGATTTTCTAGATTTTACTGTCAGCTATGAGCAAAAGTCAGATAACTTTAGAAAAGAAATTCTCAGAAATTCTCAAACATCTTACATAGATCAAACCAATTTTAATATGTCGGGTAAGGTTTATTTGCATAAGTTTCTTCCTTATGATTGGGGTTATAACATACCTGTACAAGTGAATAGAACTCAATCATGGGGTATACCCAGGTTTAAAGCTAATTCCGATATTCTTAGAAAGGACCTTGAGGACATATATCTTGATAAAGAAGAGAATAAATCTAAATCATATACTGCCGAGGTAACATTACAGAAGAATGCGAGTAAGCCTAAGTGGTGGACAAAATATACTCTTGATTCGACTTCTTTGTCAGCGAGAGTTACTTACACAGAAGCAAATACTCCTACTAATATTGATACCACTTTGGCATACAATGGTACTTACACATATAATTTAAGTATTCCTCGAGAAAAGATTGGAATCAAGATTTTCAAGAATTACTACTGGTATGTTATACCAAGAACTTTAGATAATACTATTACTCTTACAGCTAGTGATCCGAAAAGCTGGACATTTGACACAACAAAAAAAGAGTTTCTACCAACATTAAACTCAAAAAAATCAAAGTATATCAATACGACTAATACTGTTAATTATGACATCTTATCTGATTTAACTTCAACTTATAGACTATCAACTAAACGTGATTTAGTTTATAAAAAGTATGTTAGTGATATCAATGTCGGTGAAGAAACAGAATACAAACAGACATTGGATGTAACATATAATCCTAATCATTTTCCTAATATATACTCGTTCTCAATATCACCCCAAGCTTCTTTTAATGAGACAAGAAGGCTTCTCAACACTAATACTACAGATAACGTAGAAGAATATCGTTTTGAAAGATCCGGTGGTGTAAAAAGAGACACGAGTATCAATTTCACCTTAAAGAATTCCGATATGTTAAAATCTCTTTCAAGGAAGTTCTCTGAAAATTCATCCAAAAAAGCCACTAAGAAGAGTGAGGACTCAAAAGACGAAAAAGTTATAGATAAAAAAGAGAAAGAGATTAACACGAAATATGAGGAATCGGCATCTTCAAAAGTTAAAGAGATTGGAAATGATGCTGAGGACGTAAAATACGATACAAAGTATAAAGAGAGAGTAAAAGAACTCCAAACAATGCTTGATAAGGGTGCTATCACTAAGGAAAAAATGGATAAGGAACTAGCTAGTTTTGAAAAGAACTACAATGATAATGACTATAGTCCCAAACCATCTCCTAAAGATGACATCAAGAATGGTGGAGAAGACAAAGCAGGACGTAGCAGTAAGAGCTCGGAACCTACTAATATTTTCACATACATATCAAAGCTAAAGAACATTGTTGTTTCTTTTGATAATAATTATTCTACCGATTACAGTGACTTAAATAATCGTCCTGAGTTTATGTATCAATTAGGTGTACCGGATGTAGTAGCCAGAGATTCGTTAAATTCAATTAAGAATAAGAATACTATTTCTGTTAACACAGGAATCGAGCTTACCAGAAACATCGATATCTCAACCGGATACTCTTACTCATTTGAGACAACTGAAGCTAATAGTAGCTCACAAAGAGAAAGTGTTACTTTCCCGGATATCTCTGTTAATGTGAGTGAATTCCAGAAATGGATAGGCATAGAAAGAGTCCTAACAAGCTCAAGACTCTCAAGTAGTTATTCCTATTCAGTCAAAAAGTCGGGAGATTTTGATTGGGATGAACCTAATACCGTAACTAAAGAACTATCTCTTAGCCCTTTGATTAACTGGAATGGTAACTGGCTTAAGAATGTTAACACTACCGCCAGCTATGGTTTTACCAATAGTAAGACTACAACAGATCGTGGTGCTTATAAATCATTGAGTGAGAGAAACAGTAATGTAATCAATGGCTCAATATCTTATTCATTCACTGCTGCTCGTGGGTTGAAGCTACCTTTCATGAACAAACGTATGAGACTTAAGAACGAGCTTACCTCTTCAATGAATTTCAGCTATAATATTGATAAAGAAGAGAATAAAGGTAATGAGAATACTGTTGTGGTAATGGATAAGACTAAGTTTACTCTTACTCCAACCGTATCATATAATTTCAGTAAGAATATTAAGGGTGGATTTGACTTGCAGTACTCAAATGAGAAGAATCATAAGTCGGAAGAATCAATTAGAATCTTCTCCACAGCTTTATGGATACAAGTTAAGTTCTAAAACTTAAACGCAATTATAAAGGCAGCTGATTACTCACTGCCTTTTATGTTTTGTACAAGACCGGTAATTATTTTACTTCATCATAACAGCTTTAATTGTTTTCACATTCTTATCAGTCTCAAGTCTTAAGAAATATATACCGGAACTTACTTTCATATTCTTATTGTTACTGCCGTTCCACACAATGTCATGATTTCCCGAGTTCATCTTATTATTAATCAGAGTATTTACTTGCCTGCCCTTTACATCATAAACTGTTAGCTTTACTTGGGTTTGTGCTCTAAGAGCAAATGAGATAGTTGTGGTCGGATTAAAGGGATTTGGGTAGTTCATTAAACTAAAATTATTTGCAGAATTAACATCTTCTTCTATAGCAGTAGGATTATATAATTTTAACGCTAAGGGATAGTGATCCGAAACGTAATTATCATAAGTTGAGAATCCATAAGCCATGTAATTACCAATTCTTATTGTTTGAATTGATGAGTTATCAGAATTAAACTCATTGAAGAGTTCGTTTGTTATGAAGATATGGTCAATATGAGAAGGATATCCCGGATACGACCAGTAGTAGGAGTTCCCTGTTGCAATATCCATATCAATGAATTGCAGATTATTCGAATCATCAATAATGTTCTGGAATATATTATTAGGAGAACTGTCCGTAAGAACATCGTTCATATCTCCCAGAACTATGACTTTCTCATTTGGAAGAGCAGACTCAATATACTGTTTTAAATAGTTACAAGCATCATATCGCCTTGTCTCTTCATCCCAAGGGTCATTGTAATTGATGACACCGTCTCCGAATGCTTTCAAATGGTTATTGATGATATAATAGTAATCTCCGTTATAAGTAATCGACATAACCATAGGTGAGCGTGGGAATGGTCTCCAATAAGGTTCGGAAGTATATATTTCAAAAATATTGTTAACGATAATCTCATCAGTTTTATAGATATAAGCCAAGCCTGCAAAGTAGCTTGAGTAGAAGTAGTATTCGTAATCATCAAGTCCATTGACCATTTGCTTAACTGCCGTCGTATCACTTACTTCCTGGATTGCATAAATATCCATATTAAGTGCTTCGATTATTGTTGCTACCGAATCCATAGTTGCTGTTCCGTTCTTGGGGAACCATTCAATATTCCATGTCATAATATCGAGTGTAGAGTCAGTTCCATAGCTTAAATCACTCAAACTAATTCCCGATAGTCCGCATAAGAATGAAACGACAAGGAGTAAAAACAGTATTTTCTTATTCATTTTCCTTATTTCCTTTAGCCTCGTTAAGAGAACCAATCATCATTATTCAGTCACAATATTATGTCAACTAATCAGCTTTTTCATGAAGTTAACTCTTAACAAATGAAATAGAGTTTATCGCTATTTATTAATGTAATCAGTGCGATTTGCAATGAGTTATGCAATAAACATGCCTTTATACTTTACCTGATTTGTAATTACAACCAACGCACTGATTTTGCACTGTACAGGCACTGTGAATGCACTATCCACGCACTGAAACACCGGGTTCACAGTGCTTGCACAGTGGGAAAACAGTGGGAAAATTCTGTTTTGATAGAGTGAGTAGTTTTTGAGCGGTTAACTTTTAAAAACAGATGTGGAAATCAGGATGTTTATCTTAAAATCATTTTTACTTGCCTTAAACTTTAGCATAGACTATCTTCGCATTGAGGTGACTATGAAGACATTAAAACGTATCCTTTGGATTGTCTCTCTATTCTTTGTTTATCTGATAGTTAAAGAAGCGATAATGCTTTATGCATCGCTCTTGAACATAAATGAGTATTTTGCCTACGCCATGCTCGGTATTCTTGCATTTGTAATTGTTTGGTTCGTTATACTACCTATGATACGGATGTTTGCCTATAGAGCGGTGTTTTCTCCGGTTGCTAGCATAACCGGTATCGAAAAGAGCATGCTGAAACGGAATAAGCATTTAAGGCTATTGTTAACTGCTCGCGGGATTGAATTAGAGGAGCAAGAGAACTCGGAAATAGAGTATAAATACCTACTCGGCAAACTCCAACCTCAATTGAATGATATCAGAAAGCGATATGTCTCACAGTTGTTTATTAGCACAGGTGTTTCGCAGAATGGCTTTCTCGATGCTATTTTGATACTTTCCGCCTCTGTGAACATGATAAAGGATATATTCTCTACCTTTAACGGTAGAGTGAGCAATCGCTATCTTTTTGTGATTCTGAGAAAGGTTTACCTTTCTGTAGCAATTGGAGGTTCGGAAGGAGTAGAATATGCCGTAAATGAGTTAATGACAAAACTCGGATCGGATACAATTAAAAGTATACCGTTCGTAAATGTTGTTTCAACTTCTCTTACCGATGGCTTTGTTAATGCGGTTTTGTTGACTCGAGTTGCCCTGATTACCGAAAACTATTGTAAATTGATTTACATAGAAAAAGACCGTGATCTCTTTCCCGGAACCAAGACAATAATCGAAACAACCAAAAGCATTGTTAAAGGCTCAATGGACATCTTCAAACGTCCTGAAATCTTCGGTGAGAAGAAAACCAATATCCTGAAGAAGTGGCTTGGGAAAGAGTAGACGATTGGTATGTCTATTCCTATGAATCAAAGCACTTCTTTTAATGTACCTGATGAATAATTTATTCCTTTGTTTCCACATGCCGGGATCTCTGAATTATGTATTGTAACAGAGGAACTTTGTTAGTCAAGTCCATCCAGAATGTTGATATCGAATAGAATAACCCAAATACATACAGTCTTTTTCACGATATCCTCCGTTTGATGAGTTAAGCTATATCTATAACATACTTGGCTACAAGTGTTTAGGTTGCCTAATTAATCCCTGATGAGGTATTGCGGATATGGGGCTTGATTTGGTATGTGATAGATTAATATTAGGTGTTGGCTTTGTTACTTGGTTTATTTATTTGGAATAGAAAACCCCACTAATGAAGTGGGGTTGAATATAGTTTTTTTTAAATACAATACTATTTAAGCTTCAACATTTTCTTAAAGGATGACTTATCTCCTTTTGAGATAGCTTTGTAGAAGTATATTCCTGAAGGTAATTCAACCTCATGATTGTTCTTACCATCCCAGTCTATCTTTTCAGAGCCATTGGATTTAATACTTCTTACGACTTCCCCTCTAATGTTATAGATTATAACATCAGTCAGGTTTCCACGCATCCCTTTAGCTTCTATAGTTGTTGATTGTCTAAACGGATTGGGATAACTTGATATGCTTTGTTTATTAACGGCTACTTGATCATCATTAGATACTGGAATAAGCGAATAAAGATAAAGAGTCGTATTATCTCCACCACGGTTAACTAATACATCGTTAAAACCGTCTCCATTCATGTCTCCGGCATTTATACCTATTGATGTAAAGTACTCTGAGTTCTCGACTGTTGGTATAATATAATCAGGAGTAGAGTTCAGTTGAGCTCCACCTAGATAGATTTCTATATTACGATTATGAGTATCAAGAATCAATATGTCATCTAGACCATCAGTATTAATGTCGGAATAAAAAGCTCTGATGTTTTGCGACCTTGTTTCGTTACTATTCAATCTGATTGAATCGCTTGTGAAGCTAAAGTCTGAAGCTCCGTAATATATTCTTAAATCTCCAACCATATCGATTGCTATAACATCGTTACAGCCATCTCCGTTGAAATCACCATTCGCAGAACACTGCCAAATAGATGAATCAAAATCTAGGGTTACGGAACCAAGGGTGTTTCCTCCCGGAAGAAGTTTATACTCAGTAATGTTATTAGTGAGTTTGGAGTAAAACAAGTCGTTTACACCATCTCCATTAACATCTCCGGAAAAAACATTTTTGCCGACATGGTAACAATTGTGGTAGTCTTCATAATCAATAAAGCCATAAATATCCATGTCTGTTGTATAATTCTCAGAGCTATTTCCAAACATAATCCAAACATGTCCCAAGCTATCATAAGTATAATCATAATAAGCTATCAGGTCGTCAACCCCATCCCCATTAATATCTCCGGGTTGATATAAATCGTATCTTTCCGACGCTGAGAAAGAATGAGTATGGTCGATAGTCAAATCATCAAAGAACGGTCCATGGTACAATGAAACCGAAGAATGTAACGGTAAGGCTGTGTTCCTAATTAAATCGACATATCCGTCATTATTCAGATCACTGGAATAGCCAATATCGGTGTTGATTGGTATGTTTTGTTGTACTTGAAGAGTTAAGTCGGGATTGGGATTAATTGTCTGTCCTCCGTACCAGATACCCAACTCATAAGAATATCCATCAATTAACGGATATACAAAATCCGAATATCCGTCATTATTGATATCGGAAGCAGGATAAACTCCCTTAATTAATCGCCATTCGGCAAATGATGCTTCTTGTGATTCGGTAACTGGGTAGTTAATAGTCCCTATTAATTGCAATTCTTCAATAGCATTAACTGCAAGGGCAAGTGTTAACAAAACAATGATAAAATAGTTCTTAAACATAGAAAGGCCTCCGTAAGTTTTGTTATACTAACCTTAAGGTTATCTGATTATTTGTCAAGATATTATGTAATTAGCACTTATATGTAGCCTTGAAAGAGCTTTTAAAACTATTCGACTTCTATGTACATAGCTATAGAACAATATGAAATGAACTACACGATTTATGATTTAACCGTATTTAATAGACAATCAAGAGTAAATTATAGTAATAGCTAACATTTTATAAATCATAGTAGTTAACGTAAGTGGCTAATTACAATTATTCAGAAACAGTAATTGAGTCTGCGATTTGGAATGATTATTGTATATTAAAATAGGTGCAGTTTGATTTTGGTAGATCGAATTGATGATAGTTAGGGAGATCCGCTTGAGATTGAGGTCTTGTTTGTAAACTATGTTTACTCATAGTAAACAATTTATGCACCCAATTTGTTAAGCTTCCCCACAGAGAGATTGTAGTACATAATAAGAGGATAATGCATTAGTATTATCCTCTTAAAAAATATATAGTGAATGCGATTTACAGTCTTAATTTCTATGATCAAGCTTTCAAAATTTTACATACATACATACAAGGAGATCATTATGAGAAAAATGATATTGATTCTTATAGCTTTATTTATCGCTATGAGTCTCTTCGCAGATGGAACTGATACCCCCTTTGATGCTCCTCAAATTGAAGTGTTACCATTCACGGATACAGGAGATGTATCTAATGACACTAATTATAACAATTTGAGAGGTAACGATGAATGGTGGATGATATCAACCACTCAGGAGTTGACAAATTTAACAATTAATTCTGTCTATAACGGATGGGATGGTTACTTATATGTTTATTCTCCGGATTCAACTTTAGTTGCAAGTAACGATGATGGACCTGCAGGTACAAGTGAATCTCGAGTTATAATTAATATGAGTGCCGGTGACACAGTGTATATTTGTATTGATGAGTATAGAGATACAACTAATGGTACAACTTATACTCTTAATGTCTCAGCAGATCAAACAGGTAACATCATAGATGAAAATGCCCCATCTCAAGTTACAAATGTAAATCCTACAATAGGTGAAATTCAAGTTGCATTGATGCCTACTTTATCATGGGATTTTGGTACAAACACAGAAACTTATGACGTCTATCTGGATGTTGTTAATCCTCCTGTTAACCAAGTGGTTTTTAATGAAATAGCTGGAGTTAGTGCTTCTTATACTCCTAGCGAAGATTTACTTGTTAACACAACCTATTTTTGGCGTGTCGTATGTCGTAACTCCATCAGTACCGAAGTTAGCATCAATGATATGAATTTCGTAACTAATTTAGGAGAAGATATCGTATTAATAGGAAATGGCTCTGAGGTTAACCAAGCTCTTCCAATTGATCCTTATTTTGGTTATTCTTATTCTCAGTCTATCTATTTACAATCTGAAATCAACGTTGAAGGTCGGAGAATTGAAACTGTTTCATATCATTATAATCAGAACTCCGATTTGCCTAACAACAATGAGTGGGTTATTTATATGGCTCACACAAGTGAGACTTCATATGAAGCAAATACATCATGGTTGCCTATAACGCAGTTTACAGAAGTTTATAGCGGACCTCTGCCTACTATACAAGATGATGGTTGGATTGAATTTACCTTAAACACTCCCTTTATCTACAATAATGTAGATAACTTGGTTATCGCAGTTGAAGAGAATGAACCTGAGTTTGCAACAAGTAACGATGAATTCTATGTTACAGCTGTTTCTGAGGACAGAAGTATATATGTAAGAAGTGATTCAAACAATCCCGATCCTGCTACACCAGCCAGCGGTACATTGAGATCATATATCCCAAATACTAAACTTGGATTCGGTGATATAACAGGTGGACCGGAAATCACTTATACACCTCATAACTATGATTTTGGTATTGTTTATCTAGGAGAAAGGTCAGATACATTAACTGTAACATTGCAAAGTATTGGTGGTTCTCCAATTACTATTCAATCAGTAGTAGATGATGACAATACTAATTTTAGCCTTTTTGATGAAAATAGCTATCCATTAGTACTTGGTTTAGCTGAAAGAACAACACTTGATGTTGTTTTTAATCCTCATGAAGAAGGAGACCTTAACAGCACAATAATAATTACAGACAGTCAAAGTAATACTTATCAGATAGAGCTTACCGGGAATGGATATGATAATGTAATTGCTTCATTCCCTTATACACAATCATTTGATGAAGACACTCTTCCTATAACTTGGACTATTGATCCGGTTGTTTCAGGAGACAGTTGGGAGCATTATCAAACTGAATTGAATGACCATGGTGCAGACTTTGATGCTACCGGGAATGGTGGTTATTATATGGGAGTTGATGACTCCACTCCTGAAACGGTACCAGCTCATCTCTATACTCCGCCGGTTAATCTGAACGGTTTAGTTAATCCAATATTTGCTTTTAAATACTGGATAGGAGATACTGATAATGAATCAGAGCTTTGCATTGATGTTATCACATCAGATGATCAAATTCATAGTTTTGCTGTAATCACTGATTCTGACGGAGCTTCCGATTGGACATATCTTGAACTTCCTCTTATGGGTTATCTTAATCAAACAGTTTCATTTGACTTCAGAGCAATGGAATCAACAAGTTTCTATGGCGACATCTGTATTGATGATCTGGCAATCTATGATAACTCTGTTCCTCCGGCTGCTACAACTTGTCTTGCTCCATTAGATGAAGCGACAGGTGTTCTTTTTAGCGGTTCATTAACTTGGGCTTTGTCTCAGGGAGCTACAGGTTATTATGTTTCATTCGGAACAGATAATCCTCCAACAAACATTTATAGCAATCAAGATGTAGGTAGTTCACTTTCTATAGATTACTCTGGTTTAGATAGTAATGTGACTTATTACTGGCAGGTTATACCTTACAATGTTATTGGTGATGCAACAGATTGCCCTGTTTGGTCATTTACTACATTTGGAGAAGTACCTAATCCTGCATTAATAGATGAACCGACTGACGGTATTACAGGAGTAAGTGTTACTCCTACCCTATCTTGGACTGATGGAGGCAACTATCCTGAAGGTTATAAACTTAGTCTTGGAACAGATAACCCTCCAACTGATATTCTTAACGCAGAAGATTTAGGTAATATTACAACTTATGATGTTACAACTGCTTTAATATATGAAACAACTTATTATTGGCAGGTTGTACCATATAACTTTGTTGGTGATGCAACAGATTGTCCTGTTTGGTCATTTACTGTTGTTTCAAATCCAAACTTTGGTGGTAATGGAACTTTATTTGATGGATATTACTATGCAAACAGTACAGATCTTGGTGCAGGATTAGGTGCTCAACCTGTGTTTCAATGGGTAGACATCTCTGAGAACAGCCAGACTGTCACCTATTCATCTGCAGATGACGGTAACACTACTGTAGACTTAGGGTTTACATTCAACTATTTCGGAGTTGATTACGATCAAGTGAATCTTGTTACAAATGGTTATGTAAACTTTGGTGCTACAACATCAACAACCGGTGGATCAATGAGTATTCCTGATTCAGGAAACCCTAATAATGTTATAGCAATGATGGCAATGGACTTACATACAACTGCAGTTCCTTCTAATTGTTACTATGGGAATGATGAGATGGGCAACTTTGTCTATACTGTGGAAATGTGGAATGATTATAATGATGAATCCGAATATATTGATGCTCAGCTTATACTGTATCCTACAGGAAAGATTAAGATTCAGTACAGAAACTATGTTAATCCTAATGGTGATACGGGTTCAGATTCAATTCTCGGTGACGCAGTTATAGGTATTGAGAATGCTGACGGTACAGTTGGTATTCAATACAGAAAAGACGGTGTTGGTGGTGAATTTGAAGAGAACATGGCAGTTGTGTTTGCTCGGTCAGTATCAGATCTTTCTGACGGAGGAAGTGGCTTGTATCTCCCTGGCAATATAGAGTTTGATGTTGTGTCTGTTGATGAAAACTCTGATTTGTTTGAGTTGAATATGAGAAACTTTACTACTGAAGATCTCATTGTTGCTAATGCTCCAACTCTTTCAGGTGATGATGTTGATCAATATACATTAACAGATGAGAACACATATCCTCTTACAATCCCTTCAACAGGTGTTGCAGCTATTAGTATTCAGTTTAATCCAACGTCAGTAGGACATAAGAATGTAGTTTTGACAATTGAGGATAATGCTACTGAGGAAGAAAGAAATATTTATGAGATCCCAATTCATGGTTATGGATTTGTTGCAGACAATAATGACACATCAAATCATGCAACAGAGTTTTCTTTATTTAGTGATGATGTCGAAGGTCTGGAAGCAATTATCCATCCGGATACAGATGTGGACTGGTATGTATTCTGGCAGACAGCTCCTGCTCAAATCGAAATGCACACTCAGAACATCTTTAACTCGGATGTTGATTTAGCAGCGTTCCTTTACGGACCATATGATGATTTAGGAGCTAATATAGACGAGACTTCTTCAATAATCTTTAGTGATAATGATTACACTGATGGAGTAAATCCTCAGTTTACTTATGACATTCCATCAGAGGCTTCAGGTTTCTATTATCTGAGAGTAGCAAGAGCCGATAATTCTCCTGCAACAGAAAGAACAGCAAATGTACGAGATGGAAGAGGAGATTATGCATTATGGCTTTCAACAGATAACCATGTTGGTCCAGGAGTTCTCTTACCTCCTACAGAGCTTTCCCATAGTATTACTTATCAAGGTATCGAGCTTATTTGGTTAGCTCCTGTACTTGATTCCAGAGCTCTTGTTGGTTACAATATCTATAGAGATGATGTTGTTGTTAATGCTGAAACAGTAAGTGGAACATTCTATCTTGATACCGACGTTGTAGTAGGAACTACTTATGAATATAAAGTCACAGCTCTCTACAATGCTCCTACAGGTGAATCAGTACCTTGCGATTCTATAGTTGTAACACACATTCAAGTTGATGCTCCTATCATTGCTGAAGGCTTTGAAGAATATGAAGATTTTACAACTGATATGGGTCTTTGGGTAAACCTTGATAATGATGGTGAAGATACATTTGGTTTTAATAATGGAATTGACTTCCCGGGTGAGAATGATCCTATGGCATACATAGTATTCAATCCTGCAAGTTCAACACCTCCTATTCAAGGAGCAAACGCCTTTACAGGTGATAAATATGCAGCTTGCTTTGCAGCTGATTCCAATGCTAATGATGACTGGTTAATAACTCCTCAAATCCAATTGAGTGAAGAAGATGCCAACTTACAATTTATGGCACGTTCATATACTACTCAGTTCGGTTCTGAGTTAGTTGAAGTTGCAGTTTCTAACGGTAGTACTGATCCGGATGACTTTACAGTTATTTCCGGAGACGAACCTATTCAGTTACCAAGCGAATGGACTCTATATTCATATCAGTTGGATGATTATGTCGGTGATATAATCAGAGTTGCTATTCATACTGTTTCAGAACAAACATTCTTTGCAATGTTCGACGATATTATGGTTGTTAACAACGGTGCTACCGTAGATGCGAATGACCAAGTTGTTATTCCGGAAGTAACTGCTCTCCGTGGAAACTATCCAAATCCTTTCAATCCCGAAACTAACATAAGCTTTGATGTTAAGAGTAATTCAGATGTAGCAATTGACATCTATAATATCAAAGGACAGAAAGTTACTCGACTTATAGAGAAAAACTTCAATGCTGGTAGACATACTGTTGTCTGGAAAGGTCAGGATGATGCAGGTAAGAATGTAGCAAGTGGTGTCTATTTCTACAAAATGACATCAGGTGATTATACTCAAACTAAGAAAATGATGTTAATGAAGTAATTCATTTAGCAATAAAGTAATTTCCTGCATTTGCAGGAGTTAGGCTGTTGACAATATCAACAGCCTTTTTTATTATTAAAAAGATGCAACCCTTAATGTCTTTCGAGTGTATGTAATTATGAAGGTACTTTCATATTAACAAAATATGGAGAAACAATGAGAAATATTTTTGTAATGATTACTTTGATAATTGTGAGTATATTATCCGCAGCTGAACCAATTCCACCTCTAACAAAAGTACAATACGATACTAAATGGTATGAACAACAAGCCAAAGAATGGAAGAATGAGACTAAAAGAAACCCAAACAATAAAGAAGCATGGATAAACTACTTTAAAGCGGTTCGTTATGCCTTGAAGTACTCTCCTTCTACTAAAGTTGATTCTCTCCAAGATATCATTAATGATATGGAGAAGCATATCCCTAACACATTTGAGTATTATTACGCAAGATACGAGCATAAGAATAGTGTTGAAGATGCCGAATATTTATGGAAAGCTCACACGCTTAAACCTGACAATCCAGAACTCTTATATGACGTAATCGCTATGTATGCAAAGATGGGAGATAATAAGAAGTTTCATAATTCATGTATGAATCTGTATCATTCAAAAGACATATTCAGGTCACTTTTGAACTATAACTACAATATGTTAGTTTCAATTAGTGAAAATGGCATTCTCTTAACAAACGGAGATAATGATACTTTCCCTGCTTGGGTACTTCAAGAAGCAAAAGGAATAAGGACAGATGTCTCTGTTATTAATGTTTCACTTTGTTACGATGATAATTACAGGAACAATTGGATGAGAAGACTTGGAATACCGGAACTTAAAGAGTACAGGAAGGTTAGTGATCTGATTAGTTATCTGAACAATGAACTAAGTGAAAGGGATATATACATTGCTTCATCAGTTGATGAGAATGGTCTAAAGGATATTAGCTCTCATTTGTATAATGTTGGCATAGTAAGTTTGTATAACGAAGATAGAATAGATAATATTGCCATTTTGAAGCACAATCTGGAACATCAATATCGTATGGACTATTTATATAACGACTGGTATAATGAAGACCATGTCTCTGCATCTACTGTCAGCAAGGGTATAAATGTAAACTATATTCCTGCAATTATAATATTAAGTGAGCACTATAGATTGATGAAGGATAATTATAAAGCCGATGAATGGATGCAACTTGCAATAGCACTAGCAGAGCGTTCAGGTAACAAGCAAATAGTGGATTATATACACAAAAGAAGTAAGAAATAGCAGTGTTTAACTTGAAATCTCAGACTGACGAACGGTTAATGAAGAAAGTTGCCCGTTTAAATGAAGAAGCATTTGTTATTCTCTATAATCGTTATTCAGACAGATGGTATAAATTCCTAAAGAGTAGTATGTTTGGCAATAGTGAGATTGCAAATGATCTATTACAGGAACTTTGTTTGAAGATTGTGACTAGAGCATCAAGTTTTGACCATACCCGAAGTTTCAGGGTATGGTCATTTACCATTGCCAGAAATCTGGTAAAGAATGAAATCAGAAGAGTAGGGAACTACTCAAAGTTAAAAGATAAATATCAAAGAACTGCTCCGGAATTGATAGTTAGGCCTTATAATACTAGTGATGAAAGCAGGATTATTAAGCAGCAGATCAGCCTTCTTTGTCAGGAAGATAGAGAGCTGTTTTACTTACGTTTCGGAGAGGAGTTAAAACTCAAAGAGATTGCATTGATACAGAATCAACCTATTGGAACGGTAAAGTCAAGATTGAGTAGATTAATGAATAAACTTTCCCGGAAGATAGTAAATGCAGGAGGAAAGAGTGAAATGTAAAGAAGTAAGAGAAAGGCTTTATACAGGTGTAAGTAAAAACAATAAAAGTATTTTGAAACATCTGGAAAAATGTGATAAATGCAAATCTGTAGCACGCATGATAGAAATTACAAAGAATAGTATCAAAGAGACCACTAATGACAGAAATGATAGTATGTTGGCTGTTTCTCTAGCAACTATGAGAGAGATGGATAAACCTACACTGATAAATAGTGTTAGAGAGCTTGCATTACATCCGATACCTGTTTATCAGGTTGCGGTTGCGATGTTGCTTCTCTTTTCAGGTGTTTTCATAGGGACTCGCCCTACATCTGCTTCACATGGTTATGCTACTGAATTTAGTAATCCTGCAAATGCTGAGGTAGTGGTCACTGAAATTAATCCCTCACAATTGGTTTCTTGGCGGAACTCAGAAGATAACATCGGCTTGGCAAACAGTGAGGATAGCCTATTGATACTGGTTAAGCAAATAAACTAAAGTTGCTAATCTTATAAAGAAAGTATTATTTAGCATAAATCGTATTAAAAGCTTGACTCTTTTAGTTTCAACATCACTATAGGTGAAAATATCTCATAAGTGAGGTTGTAATGTTAATAAGATTCTCTTGTAAAAACATTCTTTCATTTTACGATGAAATCGATTTTCGGTTATTCCCCGGAGCTCCCAGAAAGAATAAGGATCATGTGATAAAGACCCCAGGAAAGAATCCCAATGTTTTAAAAGCATGTTTAATATACGGTGCTAATGCCTCCGGTAAATCCAATCTAGTTAAAGCAATAGATATAGGGAAGAGGTTCATAATCAACGGTCCCAAGAATCCTTCTATGGTATCGCTTCCACGTTTTAAAATGAAGAAAGATGCTAACTTGGAGGATAGTTCTATTGAGTTTACTTTTTTTGCAGGAGGTAGCGTTTACGTATATGGGTTTATTGCAGGCACTAATGAGATTAAGCAGGAATGGTGTTATCAATTAATAGCTAGAAAACCTAAACCTGTATTCCAAAGAATAACAGAGAATGGTAGAACAAAAGTATCTCTAACTATGAATATGAATGAGGAGAAGCAGATTGCTTTTAATCAGGCGTTTCTTGAAACGGCAACACCTCCTTCAAAACTATGTATGACAACTATCATGCACAGTTTTGCACCTAACTATTCTCATATTACCGGTTGGTTTGCTTATAAACTTAAAATCATCTATCCTAATACTAAATATCTGAATATGTTTAACATCCTTACTGATGAGGAGTTCTATAATTTTGTTAAGCAGATGCTTTCCAAGCTGGATACAGGCATTTCAAACATGACAAAGCGTACTCTGGATTTTGATGACAGCAGAGTTAGTATACCTCCAAAGATGAAAGAGGATATTCGTAGGAATATACGAGAGAAAGGAGTAATCCTAGTGCGAGGTGTAACCTCACAAAGGGAGTTGTATGCTGTTTCTATGAGGGATGGCATTCTTAAAGCCGATATCCTTGTATTCTCTCATCAGATTCCGGGAGAAGAGACTATAGACTTTGATATCGGGGAAGAGTCTGACGGTACAAGTCGTTTATTGGATTTACTTCCTACACTTTATGATCTTAAGAACAATGATTCTGTTTATATCATTGATGAAGTTGAGCGAAGTCTACATACCGTGTTAATCAGAGGTTTGTTTAGAGAGTACTTTAATTTCCACGGAACTAACAGAAGTCAGCTTATTGTAACAACCCACGATACAAATCTTCTGGATTTAACTCTATTCCGAAGAGATGAGTTTTGGTTCATTAAGAAGAACTATTTTCACACTTCCGAGCTTTATTCAATGGAAGAGTTCAAAGAGCGTTTCGATAAAAGAATCGCAAGAGATTATCTTAGTGGCCGATATGGTGCAATTCCTGTAATCGAATTGTTTAACGAGGAATAAGTATGCCTTTCACACAACTAAGGGAAATAAAACCCTTCACTCACCCTAAGAGTCGTACTACAAAGAAGATAATAATATCTACGGAAGGCAGTAAGACGGAACCTCGTTATTTCAAAGCTCTTGCTTCCTTAGTGAAAGAGAACATCTCTTTTATCTTCCTTGAACGTAATGTGGAAGGTCATTCCGCCCCTAAGTATATTGTCGGACTTATAGATGAATATATTGAAAGGGAAGTAGCCGAGTTTGGCTCTCGTAAGGCTTTTGAACGTTACAACGATGAGTACTGGGTTGTTATCGATCAGGATAGTTGGGCAGACCTACCTCGTATTGCCAGGGAGTGTAGACGAAAAGGTTATAATCTGGCAATCAGTAATCCTTGCTTTGAGCTTTGGATATTAATGCACTTTATCCCTGAACATAGATTACCTGAGCTTAGGAAGTTGGAGTTGTATAAAGATGTGCAACACTTGATGAAGCAATTTATGGGAGGTTATAGCAAAAGCCGATTCAATTTTTCCAAACTTTTACCACGGCTCGAACATGCTCTTCAAATGGCAGAGCTTATGGAGCTTGATTCCCAAAGTCAACTTCCCGGGAAGGGAGAGACTAAGGTGCATCACTTGGTGAGAAAGCTTACGGTGTAGTCTTTATTGTCTAAATTGACCTTTTTGTAATATATGAGTGTTAATATATTCCTTTGGAAGTGATGCTTTGTTTAAAACTCTTACCGGATTGATATCAATTCCGCCTCTTCTTGTATAAAAGGCTATTACCAACAACTCTTTAGGTTTTAGAAGGTCATATAATCTTTTATATATTGTTTCCACTATCTCTTCGTGAAAGTGATTTTCGTCTCTAAAAGAGATTATATATTTAAGCAAATCTACATGGTTCAGCTTCTTGTCAGCACTATAACTTATCAGAACATTTCCCCAATCAGGCTGATTAGTTACTCTGCAATTACTCTTTAAAAGAGTGGAATAAAGAGTTTCTATAGTCCCAATATTCTCAGTATAACTTATTAACTGAGGTGATTCACTATATACTTCAATAGAATCAATATCTCTTACTAGATTATCAATGTTTATGGCATTAAACCCGTAATTTATATCCGATTGTTGAGTATGAAAATCTAGGGCTATTTGGCACTCAAGCAGTTTTTCCAAGTCATGCTGAACAGTATGCTTCATATTTTTTAATGCAGATTCAGGGCATTCTCCCATAATCTCCATGTTAAAAGAATTGAAATACAACTTCAGCGACTTGCTTTCTACAATGTACTCAGATGTAGTCGGTATGGTAATCTTACATATAGCTGTTTGTGGAGCTCCGTTCTTAAGAAGATAGCTTACTTCATATACATGCCATATATCATAACCGGTAAATGGAAGTTTCTTATCATCAATTCCCAGAGGTACTCTATTCAAAGAGCGAGGTACTCTCTCCAATTGTTCCGGATCATAGTTTCGAGGGTAGCTCGAAGTCTTTCCTAGAGCTTTCATTTTAACTCCACATCCAGGTCAGAAGTTTCCTGATTCTGCCATGTCTTATATTTAACCTGTATTTCTGAGTCATGTGATAGATATGTTCTTTCTTCTTTGATTGTGAAAGTTTTATCTGAGAGGTTTTCTAGCTCAAGTTCAGCTTTCTCCAGAATGTTCCCGGCAAAAGGAATTACTAGTTGTTCGTCCAAATTATCTTTTTGGACTTCTCTCGTTCTGATTACATCTCCATTCCTGTTCTTAAGTGTTATTCTCAGATTACAACTCTTGGAATCGGTAGCTATTTTCAGACTGTCAAAACGGATTACTTTATCATTGAAATCTTTGGCATAGAATTCCATTCTGATAGCGGAATCAGAGTAAAGATAGAAGTTATTGATAGCTGATTGGTACAGACAGTATGTGTATTTAGGTAGTATCGTTTTTACTTTCTTCTCAGGCATCGGCTTTTTTATGTGCTCAAATGGTATCTTACATGTTTGTAACATAGCAGGATTACTTTCAATGCTAAACACATATTCGTCATCAATTAATAATCTGGTTTTCCCTATAGGCAGATATTTGAATATATAACCGGCAGAATTTGTTTTAAGTTCCGTGTAGTAGGACGATGGATAGTCAAACCATTGGAATTCTTTATCGATAAGCGGTTTATTCAGTTTATCGATAACTCTAATGGAAACGGTTTTCTTAAGCATATCTTCAGCAATAGAGTTAAATGCTAACAAATGCTTATTAATAATTTTAATTAATTGGTCTTCACCGGGTCTGACAACTGCATATCCTTCCTCAGTATTACCACCGGTCTCAATATCAAAAGCAAGGGTACCTTGTTTTGCATACATATAATGTCTGAGGTAGCCAATCATAGTATTTTTACCCAGATGCAGTTCATAGTTACCGGGCAAATAGTCCTTTGGAAGATGGCTTACATATACTGAACCAAGCTCAAGAAAATGGTCATAATCAGGACTTTTCTCTTCGCCGTCATTCCAAGGAAAGAATATGGATTCCGAGAAGCTTCCCGCTGCAGAGCTGTGGTAGTTCAAGGCATACGTAAAATGTTCTCTAGCGAAGAAATCCTGCATTGCCAATACTTCAGTCTCGGTAGCGGGAGCATGACCTTTAAAATAAATACTTTCAGGATGAGGTCTAGCAAAGTCAATCCAGTTGAAATCAAAATTCTTGTTAAGGTCAACGCCGTCTCTTAAAACATCCAGATAGCCATCGAAGTTACTGTCTGTCAGGTTTTTTCTACATAAATAGAACTCACCTGAAGAGACCATGTCATAGCCTTCCGGATTCATGGACGGTACAAACCAGAGCTCAAATTTGTCTAACAATTCAGTTAGTACCGGATTAACTCCATAGTAATCGGTAACTTCATTTAATAAAGCCAGGCATATCTCTATTCCGATTACTTCTTCACCTTGCGAAGAACCGTGAATCATTAGAGTCGGTCTGTTATTTAGGTTTCTATTAACATGATTAGAGACTCGTACTGCATAAATCGGTTTTAACGAATAACCGCTATGGCCGATTATCTCCCATTCTGCTAATTCCGGATGCTCTCGACATACCTTTTTTACTTCCTTAATCATCTCCGGATATGTATGGTATCTTTCCGGTAAAGGATAGTAATTCCTTTGAGCATATAGCAATGAAAACATAAACAGTAGTAAAAAAATAAATCTCTTCGAAACCATAAAATAAATATAACCTTTCATCTTAATTTGTTTTGGGAATGTCCCAATTATAGACTACACGTCAAGTTCTTTCTTTATATTTATCTATAAGGTTTACATCAATTTCATTGCTTTACTATAACAGATGATAAAAGAGTATTTCTATCCCGTTTCTTTCCAATTTCTTTCTCATCCGTTGTAACGAGGATCTAACGGGAAGCTAACGAGGAACAAATTGGTAATGAGAAAGAGATTAATTAGAATTAAGATAGAGCAAAGAAGGACTTAAGAGATACTTAAGTTTTCGTAGATATGAATTGACAAAGAAAGCTAAGCATCAAATCCTTCAGTTATGAAAGAGACATTGAAGATATCAGTTAGAGACCTTATCGGATTCTCATATCAATCGGGAGATATGAAGTCTGTTTTTGTAAGTCAAAAAAGAGCTTTGGCAGGAACAAGAGCTCATCAGAAAATACAGAAATCAAGACCGGAAAACTATCTAGCCGAAGTTGCATTTAAACATATTCATGAGACTGAAAGAGTTAACATCGAAATACAGGGTAGAATTGACGGTGTGATGCCGGGAGAACCTTACCTTATTGAAGAAATTAAGTCTACTTTCAGACAATTGTCCGAGATTACCTATGAAAACTCTTTCATGCACTGGGCTCAAGCTAAAATATATGCTTACATTTTCTCAAAAGCGAATGAGTTGTCCGAGATTGATATTAGACTTACATATTATCAGCTCGATGAGGAAACGATTCGTGAGATAGTCAAACCTTTTAACTTTGACGAACTTGAGAGTTTCTTCTTGGAAACCGTTAATCTATATTATGATTGGGCGGTGAAGATAGCCGACCAACACACTTCCCGAGACAGATGGCTTCAAGAGTTAAAATTTCCCTATGGTGATTTCCGTATGAACCAAAGAGATATGTCAGTTGCAACTTATAATGCTGTTAAAAATAAAGAGAACATTTTTGTTCAAGCCCCAACAGGTATCGGTAAAACTATCGGGACACTTTTCCCGGCTCTCAAAGCGATGGGGGAGAGGAAAGTCGATAAACTTTTCTATCTTACTGCAAAGACTGTAGGTAGAACTGTAGCTTTGAATACTTTGAAGGACATTACTGAAAAACATAAACTGAAATCAGTTGTTATAACTGCCAAGGATAAGGTTTGCAGATATCCGAGTCATAGATGTGACGGAGATGATTGTCCTCTTGCAAAAGGTTACTTTGACAGACAAAAAGAGGCGAGTATTGAAATCTTTAACTATGATATCTTTGAAAGAGATGTGATAGATAAGATTGCTGACAAGTATTATATCTGTCCCTTTGAATTTTCATTATTTATCTCTCTTTTCTCGGATGTGATAATCGCCGACTATAATTATGCCTTTGACCCTGCTGTTTATCTGAGAAGATTCTTTGATCCCGTGAATGGGGAATACTTTTTCCTGATTGATGAAGCTCACAACTTTCCGGAAAGAACCAGAGCCATGTACTCGGCAGAGATAAAGCTAGCTGAAATCAAGAAAGCTGTTAAAGCCTTAAAAGACAATGCAGAAGAGGATATAGTAAAACCACTTAAAAGTATCGAAAGATACCTTATGAAGTGGCGTAAAGAGATGAAAAAAGAGCTTATTCAAGAAGAAGTGAGAGAACTGGATAAGAATCTAATGCAGAAGATTAGAAAGTTCATTAATAATGCAGAGACTTGGATCGCACGTAACCTGCAGACAGATTGGCGTCAAGCGTTGTTGGATATATATTTTGTTTTCAGGCGGTTCGTTAGAAGTAGTGAGTTTATGAATGAGAAGTTTACTTTCTATCTCTCCAATGCAGGTAAGTTCTTTATAAAGATTTATTGCATGGATCCATCTCAAATGAATGCCGAATGCCTTAAAAGAGCTATAGGTTCGGTTTTCTTTTCTGCGACCCTACTTCCTGAACAGTATTTTACCTATTTCTGCGGAGGTACCGGAGAAGAGCTTTTCTTGAAACTTATGTCTCCTTTCCCTAAAGAGAACCTTAAACTACTTATTAATACAACAGTTGAGACAACTTATCAGAAAAGAAACGATTCGATACCGGAAGTGGTTGAGAATATTTATGCCTTAGCTTCTTCTGGGGAAGGAAACATGCTGGTATTCTTCCCTTCGTACAAGTATATGGAAGACGTACTTGAAGCTTATCAACAGAAACATGATGAGAGATATGTTCTTGTGCAAAAAAGAGATATGAACGAAGAAGAAAGACTTGAGTTTATAGGTGCTTTTAGTCCTAGACGTAATCTGATTGGATTTGCCGTGATGGGTGGAATCTTCGGAGAAGGTATTGACCTAAGAGGGGACAAACTTACCGGATGCGTAATTGTAGGAGTTGGACTTCCCCAAATATGCTTAGAAAGAAACCTTATTCGTGAATACTTTGACTCGGAAGGAAAAAACGGATTTGACTTTGCTTATAAATTCCCCGGACTAAACAGAGTCATGCAAGCTGGGGGTAGAGTAATCAGAACTGCTGAAGACAAAGGAGTAATACTTCTTCTGGACAGAAGATTCGGTAACTATACACGATTGTTCCCTCAGGAATGGAAGCACTATAGAAAAATAATGCATTCCTCGACTATTAGGGAATTGTTCACCTCGCCTCTTTGAGAAGAGGTGGAATATAAAAACTGATAATAAGCAGGATTAATCATCTGCTGTACAGCAATAGGTAGCTTCTCCATAGTGAATCAAATTCATCTTCTGAGATATTGAAAATCGACTCAATATTTTCAGGTTCAATAATGAACCGTTTAAGTTTCTGATACCCATACTTTTCAACAATAAACATCACTATTGTTGCTGATATTCCATATCCGCCCAAATCTCCGAATTGAGTCGTATCTGCAACTTGTAGCTCTTGCCAAGAAGGAATTGTATTGTTAACTAGATTGTTTTGAACGGATATGATTTCTTCTTCAGTAAGCTGCCCAGCTTCATAATATGCATATCCTTCGTTTAGCCAATTAAGTAATCCTATGAGTCCTTTATTCCTTATATTTAAAACTATAGTGTGGGCAAGTTCATGTACGATTGCTTTCATAAGTGATTCATAAGAATGCACAGATCCGGGATTATTGGGACTAACCATTTTTAATTTACCCTTACTTGCAGCACCAACTACCCAATCAGGGGCATTGGGGAAATCGATAGCCTGGTGAAATTTGTCTAAATTCGGATAGATACATCTATAGATGAACTCATGCTAGTACTCAAATTCTCGGTTATACGCAGATAGTTTGATTCAAGAGTCTTGGATAACTCATTCAGCATCTGTATGTCCTGTTCTTCTGAATAGTATTTAAAGTTAGCACCGGAAAACCTGAAATCTAGGGAGGAGGAATTTACATTCTGATAGTTATCGAAGTCAATTTCTTCTTTCAATGGTGTTAAAATAAGGGGATATTCTTTAGGGCCTTCTTTCCAAGCACCTGTGATGACCATTTCATTCTGATTAAAAGTACCTTCAAATCTTGCTTGAGCAGCAGTAATTCCAAGTACAACGTAGTCAGAAGTGATAAACACTTCATCCAAAGGGAGGTTCTGTAATCCCTTAGAGGGGATTCCCAGTTTCCCTATCAAATGTCCTGAATTGTCTTGTGAAATCTCAAATACTAGTTCTGGAGTTGCATCTCCCATTGTTATCATGCCTATCCATGTACCGGATAACGTCATATTTACCTCCAATAGTACATTAATCATTATCAATATTTTTACCATTGTATACATAGATCTATTGTTATAAAAAGGCTGATGACTATGTCATCAGCCGGGAGTTATTTGAAGAAGACCCTTGGTCTTTAGATTATTTTATTTAATAGCTTCAAGTAATCTTTCCGCTTGGTCAGAGGTTATAACTCCTCTTTCCAGCAAATCAAGAATTTTGAGTCTGCTTTGACCTTTATCGCTTGGTTTAGGTACTGTCTTTGTTGCAGTATTAGCCTTTTCAACAGCATCAGAGATGTCGTTTATTACAACACTAACAGTATCTTCAATCTCATCCAGATTAGACATAGAAGGATTTGCCTGCTTCTCATGTTTATCTTTTCTTACGAATACCTTCTTAGTATATACTTTAGGTTCTCCATCAACGTTATCGGATATCTTTATCTCCAAATTACATAGTTTATCCTGAAGATTATTGACTGTTTTCAATGCAGCATCAATAGATTTCTGGACTGAACGCTTTGAGATAGTAGTTGCTTTCTTTTCTAATATCCTAGAGATTTTATCGAAGTCGATATCTTTTATAGTCCTTTGCACTTTCTCACGTACATCAACTTCTTCATCACTAAGCTCTTTCCACATGTTTTTAAAGCGATTGACTTCAACCTTTACTCCGTCCATACCGATAGTGTTACTATCCTTTAGCCTTATACTACCGTTTTCAGTTTCAATGCTAATTTTGTATGTTCCGTCACCTCGAGCAATGCAATAATGCTTCTCATCAACCTCTTTATTGATAGTCTCAATTTCAACATCAACCGAATTACTGAAACTTCCATAGCCTAGAGTACATTCTGCAGTAAACTCAAGTTCTTCCGGTATAATCAGGTCTACACTACCGTTTTCAGTTTCAATACTTGTGTTCCCTTCACTTCTAACGGGAACCTCACAGATAACTCTCCCGTTCTCTGTTTCAAGATTAATCGTTCTATAGTCGGCCTTTTCGATTTTAATTTTACCGTTTTCCGTCTCACAGGATAAGTTATTACCTTTCCCTGAGATGAGCATGATAAGTCCGTTTTCTGTTTCTGCATTTAAATCACCCTCCATACCATGAATTTTGATAGCACCATTTTCACTCTGAACATCCATATTGCCTTTACAATTGAATGTTGCTATTGCCCCGTTCTCCGTTTCAATTGTGAATTCAGCTGTTACTTCCTTACAGTTAATTCTACCGTTCTCATTGGTAACTGATAACTTGGAACCGGTAGGGACTTTAGCCAGAACTCTACTTTCTCCGATGTTTAGATTGCATGCATCATCCTCATTGAATTCAAACCATGCTTTGTTTTCTTCCGTATCCGACTTGAATTCATAAATGTTATCACATTCTTCCAAGTCTTTGCCATTACTGATTAAATGTACATCAAAAGTGACATTTTCATCAGGAGAAGCTTCAACAAAAACATTGACATAGTTGGACTCAATCACGATTGTCGGGTTTGACTTAAGGGGGATGACATGTAATTGATTAAGTTCTTTTTTCATTGTTATCTCCTTTTCTCTATTTTTGCTATTGCATCATCTACACTGAGCTCTCCGTCCTCAATCCCTTCGAGAATCAGAAGTAAATCATCTTCTTTTCTCGGTGATTGTAACACGGCTTTGATTTCTTTTAATCTTGCTTTTACAGTTGGATATGATATGTTTAATTGCTTTTCTACTTCCTTAATATTACCCTCTGCAAGCATGAAGATAGTTACGAATTCCTGCTGGCTGCTTGTTAATCCACTAAGCCCGGAAGGCTTAAACTTTCCGTCTATTGTAGTATTACAGCTAGGGCATCTGTATCTTACTATTTCCAAGTCATGTTCACATACAGGGCAGGCTAAAAGTGTATCTTTTTTCATTATTGCCTCCATTAATGAGGCTAAAGTATATTGCAATACAAAATATGTCAAGAAAATAGTTAAGAATATTAATGCTAACATTAATAATATTGATAATATGGTTGATATTATTAATTCAATAGCTGCTATGAATTAATATTTGAAAAGTTTTTCCCTATGCTTATAATGGCGGTCATAATACTCCTTGAGGAGTCTGTTCTCGGTAGATGATAATTCAGGATCGTTAGTCAGGATTTCTTTAGCCAAAACCTTAGCTTCATTCAGAAGATCTTTGTCTTTAATGATATTGGCAAACTTGAAGGCAGGGACTCCTGATTGTTTAGTGCCAAAAAACTCTCCCGGTCCTCTTAGTTCTAAATCCTTTTCTGCAATAGCAAAACCATCATTAGTTTCTGTCATTGTTCTTAGTCTCTCTGCACCAATCTTGCTAATCGGGGGGTATGATATAAGATAGCAGAAAGCTTCATCCGAGCCTCTTCCCACTCTACCGCGTAATTGATGAAGTTGACTAAGCCCGAATCTCTCGGAATGTTCAATCATCATAACGGAAGCATTGGGAACATCGATTCCTACTTCAATGACAGTTGTTGAAACCAGAATATCGATAGCTCTATCTTTAAAGGAATTCATTATCTCATCTTTCTCGGTATTCTTCATTCTACCGTGTAGAAGCGATATTTTGTATCTAGGGTATACATCATTACATAAGTACTCGTATAATGTCTCTGCTGCTAGCAAATCGGATTTCTCCGTTTCTTCTATCAGAGGACAGACAATGTAAATTTGTCGACCTTTAACAAGCTCTCTTTCTATTTCAGAGTAGACAAGATGCTTTTTTGATTCGTTCTTCCAGATAGTTCTAACAGGTTTTCTACCCGGAGGCAGTTCGTCCAGAACGCTGATTTCTAAGTCTCCGTATACTGTTAATGCTAAAGAGCGGGGGATAGGTGTAGCTGAGAGATATAGCATATCAGGGCTTCCGTTCTTCCTCGCAAGCTCTGCACGCTGTTGGACTCCGAAACGCTGTTGCTCATCTACTACAGTTAGACCTACTTTATAATAATCAACACTCTTTTGAATGAGGGCATGAGTACCTACAATAATCATAGCTTCCCCTGAAGCGATCAACTTAAGAGTGTCCTTTTTACCTTTGTAAGTTCCACCTTTTAAAAGAGCTGTTTTAACTTCGGGGAATATGGATAGAAGTTTAGAGATTGTCTTATAGTGTTGTTCGGCAAGTATTTCTGTTGGGGCAAGAAGTACTGCTTGATAACCGTTTTCGATTGCCAGAAGCATAGCAAATAGAGTAACAATGGTTTTACCGGCTCCAACATCACCTTGGAGTAATCTATTCATTTGTCTTTTAGAAGACATATCTGAGAAGATTTCCTTTATAACTCGCTTTTGAGCTTCAGTAAGATTGAATGGTAGGTCTGCATACAATTTCTTAGTATAAACACCTGTTGGTTTAAAATTTATCCCTGAACGATAGTAATCCTGTTTTGTGCGAATCCAAAGTAACTGAGTATATAGGAATTCCTCAAGAATAAAACGTGCTTTACTCTTCCATTTTTGGGAAACGTCAGTGAGAAAGTGCACTTTCTGAAGAGCAATCTTCCTATTGGGGAATCCATATTTATCCAGTATATATTGAGGTAATGTTTCATCAATGTTATTATGATACTTTTCAAAAGCAGTGTATATGAGTTTTCTCATCTGCTTCATTTTAAAGTCGGCAGTTAATGAGTAGATAGGTAAAACCTGTCTGGATTTCCAGAAGTCATCATCATCGTGCTCTTCATCAATAATCTCATATTCAGGATGAACGATTTGTGGCATCTCTCTAAAATAGTCTACTCTACCGCTTACCCAGATAGTTTTTCCAATCACCATATCTTTGGTGATCCATTGTCCGAAACGAAACCAGACACAAAGGAGATTACTGCTACCATCGGAAACGATAACATTGAGCTGTGTTTTACCTCGGTTTGTTACTCTCTTTTCAATAGAGATTATATGACCGATAACGGTTACATTTTCACCCTCATTTAGTGTTCCTATTGGTCTCTGAACAGATCTCTCAATATAATCTCTCGGAAAGAACTCCAGTAAATCTTCAACAGTAAAGATATTGAGTTTATTCAGTTGGAGAGCTTTCTTCGGTCCTACACCTTTCAGGTATTGAATCTCTTCCGACAAGGGATTCCTCATGCTGTTCCTCCTCTTCCAATTGTTTAACCAATAGTTTGTATTTTTTACGTTTCTTTATATAAGCAATTATTAAAAATACTGTTAGCAATGGACCTACTAAACTAGCCGATACTCCAAACAGATGTCCCAAGAAAGTATTCTTTTGTATGCTAGCAAAATACTTATCAAATCCTGTCGTTGTCATGAAGAAAGTACTATTGAATAATCTTGAGAAGGGGACAGGTCTTTTCTCTGATTTAAGTTCTTCGGCTATATACCAGAATTTAAAGAAACCGGGTTTAAACTCTTTGTAAAGTGTTTTAACAGCTAGAGAAGATACCGCATAAAAAGCTTCCCAGTCATTCTTAGACTGAGGATATGAGTCTCTCATATCTGTCAACCTAGCTCTTGTTCCAAACAGATAGCTATGTGCGAATACCACTTCCATATTGAAGCTATGTTGTCCCGAGAAATAAACAGCCATACCCTCATGAAACCATAAGGGAGCATTATCTATGTAGCTATCAATGAAATAATGAATATATTCATGTAGGAAGACCTGTTTTAAGCCTTTTATCCCTTTAAGATTAGCTTGTGGTCTAATGATTATTGCTCTAGTTCTGTGACTGTAGAATGCATTTGCCTGTTTGATTATTTCTTGCTTATCAGAGGTGTGGCTTCTATACCATTTTTCCGATGGAGCAATGATGAACTCAACGGAATTATCGGGATATACTCCCATCTGTTTCTGAAAATGGGTTATATGCTTATCCATCTCTATACTGAGATATGTACCAAGTTGTTTCTTAGTGGGATCGCATTTAATTATTGATACATTCCCTTTGATTGTTATGAAGTTGTATTGAGAAAATAGAGGAATGAACAAGATGATTATTATAGAGATTAAAAAGAATCTCTTAAACATTTGCACCTTCAAGTTGTAATAGCTTTAATCTTGTTGAAGGACTACCGGCATAACCTGTGATTCCTCCCTTTCCAATTACCCTATGACAGGGGATAATGATTGGAGTTGGAGTTTTGTTCAATGCTGTTCCGACAGCTCGAGCAGAGTTTGGTTTACCGATAGCAATAGCAATATCTGAATAGTACATAAACTTGCCATAAGGTATCTCACAGGTAGCTTTCCAAACGGACTTCTGAAAGGCTGTCCCTTCAGGAGCAATATTGCATGTGAATTTCTTTAGTTTACCCGAGAAGTATAATTTTAGTTCTTTTACAGTTAACTGTAAATTCTCATTCTCAATCTCATGATAAGGTATTGCAGGTGGAGCCGGGACATAGTTAAATCCTATCTCGGTAACAGCTTCATCGTTACCAACTATTGCAAATGTCCCGAAATCAGTCTCTAACCAAGTTAAGTATTCCATTAGAACCTCAAGGATAATCCTATGTTTTTATCGCCCATATTCAAGTGAATTTTAGATTTTTTAGCATCATAATCCCATAAACTGGCGTCTACATAAGCATCAGTAATACTTGCTACAATGCTTATACCAAGCCACCAGTAATATGAATTTCTTCTCTTATAGTGAAACTCATAGTCTTCATTATAAATATCATATTGCTCGAAGTCTTCTTCGTCGACTGAATTTCGTTTTCCTCCAAAGTCTTTCATTTCATTATGATGATAAATAGACATTCCTAAGAATGTTGCTTCCGCTAAAAAGAATACACCTGATTTCAAGTAGCTTTTATTGTAAATCTGTCCTCCACCCGGTAGAACAAAAGATAGTGTGGCGGCTTTCCATGGTACGGGTGCTTTCTCGATTACCTGGGCATTACATATTAGAATAGAAAGAGCTATGAATACAAAAAGAATAGCTTTCTTCATTATTGTCCCCCTGACTCTTTGGCATCTTTACGGTGATAATAATCTTCATATCTGCTTCTTTCACTAAATATACAACCGCAATACTGTTGTCTGTACATGCCTATTTCTTTAGACAATTCAATTCCTTCTTTCCAATATTCTCTAAAGTCTTCATAATAGAAATCAATACCATACTTTGATGCTAGTTCCTTAGCAAATTCAACAATTAACTCATGATTCTGGAACTTACTATAGAGCAGGGTAGATGAGAAGTGAGTAAAGCCTTTTTGATTTGCTGTTTTGGCTGTAGATTCCAGTCTGTCCAAGTAGCAGTATTGGCATCTATTCTCTTGCCCTTTGAGAGCTTCTTCAAAGAACTCTTCAAGTTTATAGGTATTGTCTTCAAGAAGTGTTATATTTTCATTTGAGCAAAACTTTCTGAGTGTTTCCAACCTCTTTCTGAATTCAGTATAAGGTTGTATATTAGGATTATACCAAAATCCTGTAACATCAATTTTATCTTTTAAATGCTTCCATGGAGCAATAAAGCATGGAGCACAACAAATATGCATTAATAATTTCATTAATTACCTCAACGTCTTTTCGAATACATCGAATTATCTATATCATAGCTACCATTTTATCAGTCAACAGATTTATTCTGACAAAAAAAGCCCTCGATAATTCGAGGGCATGTTTTATATTAATTGATGACTATTACTTAATCAGTATCATCTTTCTTGTTTTTGTATAGGTTCCGGCTTTGAGTTTATAGAAATATACACCGGAAGGTTGTACTCTCCCGCTGTCACTTAAACCTTCCCATACAAAACTATGATTTCCTGCACCTATTCCGGTAGCATTGAAAGTTCTTACTTTTTCACCTTTAACATTGTAGATATCAAGTTCTACATCAGTTCTATTGTTAACGTAGAAGGAGATAGTTGTTGTAGGATTAAAAGGATTAGGATAGTTTCCTAACAAAGTAGTTTGAGTAAGATTGACATTATCATTCACAGAACTAGTTCCAACCTGAACAGTTACTAAGTTTGAAGGATCTGACTCACCTTCATTGGTTAAAGAAACAATATAGTATTCATAGGTTCCATCCGGAACATTAGAATCTGTGTAATTAATCTGAGTGAGGTCAGCAATAATATCATGAAATTGATCATTTCTATAGATAGCATAGCCCATTAAGTTTGTTAATACTTGTGGGTATTGCCAAGCTAAAGAAACTTCGGAATCATTAACATTAGCTTCAAGCCATTGTGGAGTTTCGGAAGGGAACTCAAAGCCCATATGGAATGTAATTACTCCACCTGATTCCGTAATCTGACTTATAGGTCTGTTTGTCTCTTCTCCTGCCCAACTAAGAGCATTCGGGTTTGTAGTGTCATCAAACTCTCTTTCACCATGAGTTCCTGGGAAAGGAGCTCCTGAACTATTGACTCCCCCATAAGCAGAGCGAATTCTGAAACCTTGATGTGAATCTACATTAATATCATTAGCTGACATGTGTTGGGCAATATGATTTCCATCTGCATGGAAAATCAGCATACCATGGTAAGGTACATCACCGTTAAACCCGGTTTGCTGTCTATTTTCAAGTAAGAAATATTCATTATCTGTTCTTGTATTGATTCTATAGATAGTTGGGTCTGAGTTACTTGAAGCTAAAGCATAGTCTCCTGCTTCATCTAAAACAGTAGCAGCTGTCCAGCCATAGAATATTTTAGTCCATGGATTATGGTGAGCCGGCTCAGAGCCATTGGGGTAGCCATTATAACTTCCATCAGCCATAATGTCCCATTCTCCTGTTCCAACATAGTTCCCACCTGTCTGATAGTCTGTATCGTAGAAATCGGGAGCTCCTAAATTGTGTCCTACTTCATGAGCAAACACGCCCATTGTAGTCATGCTTGACCAGTTGTTCTTTTCCGGTTGTGCTGTATAAGCATCTAACTCAACACCATCAAGATGAACATTGTAATATGTCATATGGGAATTATGAGACCAGATATCGTCAGTACTTCCGGAAATCTCTTGTCCGATACCTTGATGAACAATAGCTACTCCGTCAACTGTTCCGTTTCCGTCATTATCATATATTGAGAAGTCAACTCCGGCTGCATCAGCAGCTAGTACAGCATCTCTTGCAAATTCACCCCAACGTGATTCAGGTCCATAATAATCATGGTCATGTGGCAAAGTAACCCAACCGACAACGGTTGAATTGATTGTTAACTGACCCCATGAGTTTTCAAGGTAGAATTGTTTGAAAGAACCATGTCCGGAGTAATTATCCTGATTCATAAGGTTATTAAAACTGGAAGCACTATAAGTTGTATTAGTGTCAGTGAAATTAGCTAGTATTACAAGTAAATTGTTTACACCTGTTGTTGGGAATCCACCCATTCTATTACGACTGTTAGCAACTGTGTTACTAAGTAATCTCTCAATTTGAGTATCACTAAAGTTTAAATATCTTTCTTGATTAGATAGGAAAGTTAGTTCTTCAGTATTTCTTGAACTTGAATTATGTGCAATTACTTCACTTGGGTAGATATCGCCGTTTTTATCTACCTGGGCATAAACTTTGTATCCTTGTTCATTTGAAAGGACTGTGTATCCATCAAGAGTTTCGCCCCAATGAACATACTCATCACCTCTGTTAAACATCTCAAGAGTTGTTCCATCAGGTTGTGAATAAGTAATCGAAAACGGGGGAGCCGGTATAGCTGTTAAAGTTAAAAATACTAAAACAAGCATAGTAAGCAAAGTTAGTTTCTTCATTCTTATCTCCAATATATCTCAATTTAAATTATATCAATTTGTTATGTGCATAAATAAAACATTCATCATTTTGTAAAGCATAATCTCTTCCGGACACTTTATAATTATGACAAGCTTGAGTCCAAAATCCTTTAGATTATTTTAAATACAAAAAGCCCGGCTGTTATTCAGCCGGGCTTTATCTATATCAAATAGATATTTATTTCTCAATCAGTTCATCTATGTTAACTTCACCGTTTTGGAGCTGTTCAAGCATGAAGTTAGCGGATTCATTAAGATCTCCTTCCGGATATTTCGCTAAGAAGTCCTGATAACATTTCACAGCTTTTTCAGTATCTTTCAGGTTCTCAGAATATGTGAAAGCCTTCATAAATGTTGCTTTGTAATCATTTACACCGTCAGCAAAAGAGTTAATGATTTGATCGTAATAAACGATAGCATCATTGTATTTTCTTTGCTTAATGGCATTATCAGCCATCTCGAACAATTCTTGTACTGTGAGCTTAACTGTTAGTCTATCTTCATAAACTTTATATCCGTATTCAGCCATAAGTTCAGCTTTTACTTTGTCTCTGAAGTCTTTTTCTTTCTCTTGTCTGGCATTTTTCTCTATAGCCTGCTTTACTTCGTCTATAGCTTTATAAGTATCATCTACTGAACTCAATACTGAGAATACTAACAAGTCTCCATTAGCTGAGTTGAAAGGTTTTGTGGTCTCTCCAACATTTGTAGAGAATATTAGTTTATTAAAATCAATATCTTTTCCATACCCCAGAACCATATCGTTGCTATATACTTTATCAATCAATCCTTTATCGAATTCATTAACGGCATACTTCTCATAAATAGATTTGATTGCTTCTTCCTGTTTAGTCGCATCTTTCTTCATTGCCTTACGAATAGCTTTATAAGCTTTTTTGGCATTCTTTTCATTTTCAAACTTATATAGTCTGATTGAGCGGTATCCGGGAACTTTGTAACGGTCTATTGTATTCTGGTAGTACTTCTGTAAATCATCTTCGGATACGTCTATTTTGTCTGTTACAAGTTGTTTGTATACTTCTCTTAACACGAAATATCTTGTTATCTGTCTTAATCTGTCCGGTTCATCAACAAAGTTTTCTTTACCTTTTTCTTCAACTTCAGCCATGTAAAGCATCTGTGTTGGGTAGCGAACAAAGAAACTATCATCTCCGGTTGATTTCATATACATTGCTTTTTCTTGAGGACTCATTTTGTTGATTATCTCATAAACATCTTCTACTTTGAGATTAAGCTTACTATAATCGCAAGAAACAACGTTTTGTTTCAACAAATCAGCATCAGTAACAGGAGTTGTTAGGTCAAGTCCCATAGCAATTTTATCATTTACGGAGAGATTGTATTTCTTGGATAGCCTATCGAATAATGCCTTTGTTAAAGTTTTTTCTTTGTCAAACATGACTCTTCTTTCGAGAGTTGATTCGACTTCTTCAAATGACTTCTGGTAACCTTCAACACGATTAGTAACCTTGAAGATATGATAAGCCCCGTCTATTTTCTCAGGACCATGAATAGCATCTTGAGATACTTCAGCATCATTAATCATATTGTTGAGAGCTTCATTCTTATTGACACCGGGAATATGTCCGTTGTTTCTGATTCCTTTAATCTCACCTTTATTATTCTTTGAATAACCGTTTGTATTGTAAGTATCGGAAACTTCTGCCCAACTCTTACCTGCTTTCAGTTCTTCAACTGCTTTATTAGCATCTTCTTCATTCTCGGTTTGGATATAAAGGATAGTTGTATTCGGTTGTTCATAGAACTCATCAAGATGAGCCATGTAATATTTCTGCTTATCATTAGGAGTAATGTCAGCAACTTTATCTTTTATCTCTTGTCTGTAATAGCTTGAGATGTAAAGTTCTCTGGTAGCCATGTCAATTTTTTCAATGATATCCGGATTCTTATCAATACCCAAATCAATAGCTTTGCGGTAGAATACATCTTCAAGAATCATACCTTGAAGAATCTCTTCCTGGCCTTTTATAGTTTTGTAACGGTTTTGATAGTTTGGTGGTATTTTACTTATTTTCTCGTCCAGTTCACCTTTAGTAATCATGCCCTTATCAAATTCTACTAATACGGTTGTGGGATCAGGGTTTGGTTTAGAATCTGCAACGCTCCAAAGCAGGCTTGCAGAAATAATTACTGTTAGAAGAGTTACAAGCAAAAGCTTTCTCTGCATAACATTTCTCCTTGTTTATTTAATTCTTGCTTAATTTCTTACGGAATTTCCTTCACTAATATTATTAGTCAAGGTTATAATATAAATGAAAGCCTAAATAAATAGTTACAAAGTAAAATACTTAATTTCTTTCGTAGATTATCTCACCTATTAAGTCGTATTCCCAACTATCTATTATTCTTACTTTCACAATGTCACCGACATTTGCACTTCCGCTTACAATAAACAGATTTCCATCAATATCCGGTGCATCATATTTGGTTCTTGCTTCATAAAGGATACCTTTTTCTTCGCATTCTCTATCAATTATGGCATTAATCTCTTTACCAATGTACTTACTCATGATTTCTTCCGAGATTACTTGCTGTAATGCCATTATCTCATCTTGTCTTTTTCCTGCTGTAGCAAGAGTTACTTTACCCGGTAGCAATATAGCGGGAGTATCTTCTTCAGGCGAATAAACGAATACACCTACTCTCTCAAACTTAACTTCTTTAATCAATTCCAGTAGCTCAAGATGGTCTTTCCTTTTTTCACCCGGGAAGCCTGACATGAAAGTTGTTCTTATTACAGCTTCCGGAATCTTTTTTCTAATCATTTTAAGTACATCCAACTGAGTTTGAGAATCAATTTTACGATTCATCAATTTCAGCATTCGATCAGATGCATGTTGAAGTGGAATGTCAAAATAAGGCAATATCTTTGCTGATTTGGCAATAGTATCAACAAGCTTTTCAGTAACATGAGCGGGATGCATATATAAGAGTCTAATCCATTGAAGTCCTTCAATATCTTCCAATTGCTTAAGAAGTTCGGATAATCTAATCTCTCCATAAATATCTTTACCGTAAAAGGTAACATCTTGAGCAGTCACGATAAGTTCTTTTACGCCTTGACTGGCAAGTTTTCTAGCCTCTTCAACCAACTCTTCCATCGGAACGGATTTATGACTTCCTCGTATTCCAGGTATTGCACAGTAAGTACATCTGTTATCACATCCGTCACTTATTCTCAAGAAGGCATAGTGAGATGGCGTGAGAATTTTCCTCTCAAACTTGGAATCACTTCCTCCTAACAGTTTGGCAAAAGATGCAAAATCTTTAAGGTCTATGAAGTTATCAACTTCTGTTATTTCGCTTTGCAAATCCTTAAAATATCTTCCAACTAAACATCCCGTTGCAACCAGTTTTTTACATTTACCGAAAGTTTTAAACTCGCTCATCTCGAATATCGTTTCAATAGCTTCTTCTTTTGCATCACTAATAAAACCGCATGTATTGACTATTATGAGTTCAGCCTCGGCAGGATTCTCAGTGAACTCATAACCGTTCTTTTCCGAGAGCCAGGCAAAAATCTCACTATCAACAAGATTCTTAGGGCATCCAAGAGGTTCAATATAGTACTTTTTCATTTTCCCATCTTTTCAGAAACAGAAGCTACTTTGCCTTTCATTCTGCTTTTCTTGGACTTTCTGTAATCCATCTTCACAGTTATTCCAACTCTTTCATAATCAGGAGCTACTGCTTTGAACACTCTGTCTACCAATGCCATAACATCGTCGAATTCTCCTTCGACAATGGATCCCATTGGAGTAAGCATGTGTTCAACTTTCTTATCAGCTTGTATTATATCGCACACTTTTGCTACAAAGGGTGAAAGACTTGGACCTATATCGTAAGTAACTACTACTATATCGCATATTACATTGTAGTTTTCCATAATTTCTCCTTATACTTCTCAGCTTCTTCAGCTATTCTTTTCATCTGCTTAACAGATTCCAGAGGGTATCTACCGATAGCAGTTTCTCCTGAAAGAGTTAATGCACTTGCTCCGTCAAGCACAGCATTCGCAATATCGGATATCTCAGCTCTGGTTGGTAAAGGATTTTCCTCCATTGTGCTAAGCATCTGGGTCGCAATAAATACCGATTTTTCAGCCTTCAAACACTTATGAGTTATCAGCTTTTGATAATACGGTATCATTTCCGGGGGATTCTCCGTTCCCATATCACCCCGTGCAACAAACAAGCAATCACCTGCTTCGATAATTTCGTCAATGTTTTTAAGTGACTGATTAGACTCAAACTTAGGCAACAGCTTTATCATTGATGTCTGGTCGGTTAGTTTCACTTGTTTTCTATAGGCTTTAACATCATTACCCGAATGGATAAATGAGAGTGCAAGATAATCCGCTTTAGTGTTGACTGCAAACCTCAAATCATCAATGTCCTTTTCACTAATCTCAATAAAACCGTATTTTACATCCGGAAACGAGATATGAGCATTGGGAAGGATAAGTCCATTACCTCTTACTTCTAAAGTTGCTTGTTTATCGCTTACGTAAACAACTTCTCCCTCAAATTTACCGTCATGTAAAAGAACTCTGGAACCTATCGTAAGTTTAGGCAATATATCGGGAAGCGATAAAGAAATGTTTTTATATAATGTTAGTTCAGTTTTCTTATTACATTTCAACGGTTGAGTTAATCCTAACAATCTAAGTTCCGGACCTGATAAATCCAGCATAATCTCACAGGTTAATCCGGTATTGGATTTGGCTGATTTAATCCTATCCATTAACTCCAGAGCTTCTGCATGAGATGAGTGCGACATATTGATTCTGAATATACTCGCACCGGCTTTAAGCATCTCTTCCAATAACTCCGCAGATCCGTTAATCTTGCTTATTGTTGCTATTATTTTAGTTTTCATCATAATGCATAATCTAAAAGCCACAGGTTGTGTCAACGAAACATTATCATCATGAATCTATCCTTTAGTATTCAAATATTAATTTTAATAGACCTTAATTCAGAATTTTTTTGTTCCATTTTCCCCAATACTTCTAGGTTTATACTATATTAAGTACGATATAAAATTCATTTTTGACCCCCACTGTTTTCTCACACTCCATATTCTACCAACGCACTGTTTTTGCACTGTGATTCCACTATGAACGCACTGCCCACGCACTGAAACACCGTGTTAACAGTGCGTGCACAGTGCAAAAACAGTGCGATAATTGTACTTTAGTAAATAGTTTAAACAATGTGATGTGATAATACATAAGTGGATGGGTAGTAAGATTATTGGTTGGGGATGTTTCTACTAAATGATAAAAGGGTGTGGTATTAACCACACCCTAAATGTTTATTATATGAGAGTATTACATTTGCAAATTCTTGAATTGTTTGGCAAATTTAGGGTTATTCATTTTTTTCATCATCTTCTTCATATCTTCGAAATTGCGAAGAAGACGATTAACTTCCTGAACAGGACGTCCTGAGCCAAGGGCAATACGCTTACGTCTTGAACCGTTAAGAACTTGAGGTTTCTCTCTTTCCCTATTTGTCATAGATTTAATGATAGCCTCAATATGTGCCAGTTGCTTTTCATCAACATTTACATTCTTCATCATCTTGGAATTAACACCGGGAATCATTTTGAGAAGAGAATCAAGCGGACCGAGTTTTTTAATATGTTGAAGTTGGTTTAAGAAGTCGTTAAGGTCAAACTTGTTCTTTTGCATTTTCTTTGCTAGCTTCTCAGCTTCATCTTCATCAAAAGCTTCTTCGGCTTTTTCAATTAGACTTAAAACATCACCCATACCAAGAATTCTGGAGGCCATTCGATCTGCGTAGAAAAGCTCAAGATCACTAACCTTTTCACCCATACCCACAAACACAACCGGTTTGCCGGTTACAGCTTTAATTGAAAGGGCTGCACCACCACGGGCATCACCGTCAAGCTTTGTGAGAATGACTCCGCTAAAATCCATTTTATCATTGAATTCCTTAGCGACAGTAACAGCATCTTGACCTGTCATTGCATCTGCAACAAAGAATATGTAGTCAGGCTTTATCTGTTGTTTGAGGTTGTAGATTTCGTCCATCATATTCTCATCAATGTGTAAACGTCCTGCAGTATCGAAGATTAAGAGATTAGTCATTTCTCTATCTGCTTCTTTAAGAGCTTTATCGGCAATTATTGTAACATTATTGCTTTCATCATAAATAACCGGTATATTAATCTGTTTACCCAGAACTTGTAACTGATGAACAGCCGCAGGACGATAAATGTCGCATGCTACCATCATAGGCTTAACTTTTTTCTTTCTGTAGTAATTAGAAAGTTTAGCACAGGCTGTAGTTTTACCTGAACCTTGAAGACCAACCAGCATCACCTTAGTAAGTTTATTGTCATAAACATTTAACGTAAATCCTTCAGTATCCATTAGACTTACAAGTTGCTCGTTAACAATCTTTACTACTTGCTGACCCGGAGTAAGTGACTTCATCACTTCTTGCCCCATTGCTCTTTCTTGAACCGCTTTGATGAAATTCTTTACTATTTTGTAATTCACATCTGCTTCTAACAGAGCCATGCGAATTTCTTTCATCGAATCTTTTATATTCTGCTCTGAAAGGACTCCATGCCCTTTTAGCTTTTTAAAGACACCTTCAAGTTTTTCACTTAAATCATTAAACATTATCTATCCTTTCAATAACTGATTAATCTGATTGGAGTATGGTTTACTTTTAAAAACAAAGGAACCGGCTACTAGCATTTCCACTCCGGCATTTATCAATGAACTAGCATTGTCAGAAGTGACTCCACCGTCAATTTCTATTATCAGATTAGGATTATATTTTGCTTTGTATTCAGCCAGTAATTCCAACTTCTCATAAACAACCGGTAAGAACTTCTGTCCACCGAATCCGGGATTTACACTCATTATAAGAACAAAATCCAAGTCGGTAACTAAGTGCTTTATGACCTCAACAGGTGTTGCCGGATTTAATGCAATACCTGCCTTACATCCTAAATCCTTAATCTCCATAACAGCTCTCTGAGCATGGAATATGGTTTCCTGATGGAATGAAATATAATTAACTCCAATATCTGCAAGAGGTTTAAAATAATCTTGAGGATTAGTAACCATTAGATGAGCATCCAGTTCAAGTGTAGTTGCTTTTCTAATGGATTTAATCACAGGCAATCCGAATGTAAGATTCGGAACAAAATGACCGTCCATAATATCAAGATGTAGAATCTCAATACCGGCATTCTTAAGTTCGGTCATTTCCTCTTTTAAAATGGTGAAATCAGCGGATAATAGAGATGGAAGAATTTTAGGCATTTACTCACTCTTTATAAAAAATACTATATCATTGATTTTGTTATTATGCTCCCGATTAAGTCTATCAAGGATCATATGCTTATTCAAGTATAATTCCTGTAACCAAATACTGTTGGTAACCCCAACATAGAGGATGTGGTTATGGAAACGTTCAATAAAAGAACGCTCTGCCAAGGTTGAGCCAACAACTCGATCCCATGACAGAGCGAATAATACAAGATCTTTATATCTGTCACCGGCAATTCGTAACAGTAGACTTTTTACACTTCTACCGGCGTTATGCCAGGACATAGAATCTATCTTTTCTTTGTTGTGATGAGAGAAATTCCCAACCAACTGAGAATTGCAATTGTTACCGCTACGAAATAAACAGTTCCAAGAGTATTGGAAGTTGCGTCGTAAGGTTTAATTGCAATAGCAGGTAGACAAGAGATAACTATCAGGATAAGGTAACCAACATAACCGAGTGCTTTGTTGGGAG
This sequence comes from Cloacimonadales bacterium (SeqCode), assembly GCA_963667035.1. Lineage (GTDB taxonomy): Bacteria > Cloacimonadota > Cloacimonadia > Cloacimonadales > JAFGVF01 > Zophobacter. Next base: position 2,395,380 of record OY762964.1, on the reverse strand, counting down.
TCTTTGGCTCTGAGTTCTCTTCTCCGCCGAGTTGATGTCTGATACCTTTAGAAAGGTTAATCATAACAACAGCAACAGCACCAATAGCGACAACAATTGCAGTAAGTAAGGTGACAACTGTTAAGGCTCCACCTGATATTTCGGCAAGCTTTTCACTAAAGTTGACTTTTTGGAGAGTGTATGCAGGCATATAAACAGCAGCAAACAGCGCAACAGCACCAATAGCTCTTATTAACCAGACTCTAATACTACTATCTTCATTACCTCTTTTGTGTTTCATTATAAGAGAAGCAAATATGCCACCGAAAACAATGAGGAAGAAGATAAAGTATAGTCCGAACATAGACTTCGGATTATCAGTTACAAGTACCAGACAAACCATAACAATGAAAAGCAGAACGTTAATCAAAACATTACCGACCATGAACATTGTTTTATTAGGAGCTTTGTCCTTTCCGCCACTAAGCTTAGTGGAAAGGAAGAATAAAGCAAACACTATTGCAAAGAAAACAGCATACATTGCTACACCTTTGCCCGGGCTATCTGTTACAACACCAATAGCAGCAAGAATCACAAAGAGAATGATTATTGCAGCAAATCTCTGAATCATGAATACAGTTGGATTAGTTTTCTTAAGCTCATGTTTCTGAGACTTTACAGAATAGAAAGCAAGTGCGAAAATAGCTGCAAAAATTACAAGCCAAACGAAAAACTTCCCGGTTCTTTTACCTGCCAATTTAGCTTTCATCTGATCAGGATTTAATGCCTGAAGATCTGATAAGACTTTTGAAAGTTCACCATTATGATTGGTTACCTTTCCGCCATTAACTAAAGCAGTGTAATTCAGCATGAACCAATCATTATTATGCCAGAACATATCTTCAGTCTGCAGGGCGTTAACTCCATCTTTACTGATAAGAACTTTTGAGAAAAGTTTATTAACAGCAACTTGTGAGCCGTCCATTTCTGCATTTGTGGGTTTGTCTGAAGCATTATTCTTATAAAATCTACCTTTGTAGACAATACCATCATAAGAATCGGTATAGCTATCAAAAGCAACATTGTAAGAATCGCTCCCGGAAACATTAATATCTTTGTAACCGGTAGTCATACTCCCAAATGAGAAAGCAAAGACTAAAATTATGGCAAGCCACATAATAATCTGTTTTATATTCATTAAAACCTCCGGGTTTATTAATTTCCAATGATTAAAGAAATTATGCTATTCCTCTTCGGCTTGAACAGTCACAGTAATATTAGCTTTGATTTCGTTATTCATCTCCACAACAATCTCCTGTGAACCTAATTCTTTAATATGCTTCTCAAGAGTCAGATTGTTTTTATTGATGTCAATATCTTTTTCTTTAAGGGCTTGAATGATATCAAATTCAGAAACTGAGCCGTAAAGGTGACCATTTTCATCAACTTTTCTATCAAAGGTAAGCTCCATACCATCAAGTTTATTTGCAATTTCTTTCATTGCAAGAACTTCTTTTTCTCTAAGATTTGCAGCGTCAGCCTCAATCTTTTCGATTTTCTTTAAGTTTCCAGGAGTAGCAAGAATAGCTAATCCTTGGGGTAATAAATAGTTTCTGGCGTATCCGTTTTTAACTTCTACAACCGCACCGGCATTACCAAGTCTGTGTATATCTTTAACTAAGATGATTTTCATCTAAGTCCTCCTTAGTATATATTTTTCTGAAATTGAACCAGACATCAAAGAGTCCGGTAAATGTTATAACAATTAACATATATGGATTCAGCAGAAGAGCGATTATTAAAATGAACCTTAAAATTGCTGTCTTAGCAAGAAACTTACCCCAATAAAAATCAAGAATTGCTATTCCTTGAATCAAGTAAATCGGAGTTAGCACCAAGAGTAGATTCATTGCGTATATTTTATCCGGTATTACTAAAAATGCTACTAATGCCAGTAAAAGTAAGTAGATGGTTGCATAAGGCATTTTTATAAGCTTATGATTCCAATATATTACCCTTGACTTTGATAGAGCAACGGATCCTAAATATGTAGCAATAATTGCTGAACAAGTCCAGATTGACGGGTTAAAAGTCTTATATGATGTAATCATTGCTTGTAACATCATATCAAAATCGGATTCACTAATACCACTATTCATAATGTAATCCTTAATGATTAAAGCTGAATCATTCATGGATGTAATCAGTACATCCATAAGAAATACTTGTCTGAATACCGAATATAATAGCGAATAAACTCCAAAGAGAAGAATAGCATACTCAAATCTCTTGAATTTCAATAATGAAACAAAAAGGATTAGAGCTCCTATCCCAATTCCTAAAACAGAATCAGAAACAGAAGCAATAGCCATTCTATTCCCGTTTGCGAGCAGAAAGCTTATTCCTGCTGTAGCAAAGCTGAACAATGCTAAATACACATATATTTGGCGATAGCTTTTAATTGCATATCTACCGCCAATACCTATGAGAAAGATCAAGCCCAAAAAGGGTGAAACAGCTGCAAGAATTGCAGCCAACACGGCTGACAGAATCACCTTAATTAGTCAATAATGTAAGGGATTAAAGCCATCTGACGTGCACGCTTGATTTCACTGGCTAATTTGCGCTGATGCTTTGCACAAGTACCTGTTAAACGTGCCGGTTCGATTTTACCAACTTCATTCACGTATCTGCGTAACATTTCGAAATTCTTATAATCTAATTTAAGTTCCGGGTCCTTGCAGAATTGACATACTTTTTTGCGTGTAAAACGTTTTCTTCTTTTTATATAAGCCATTATTAACTCCTGTATTTATTAAAATGGAACATCATCATCAGTAATCTGAGAGTTGCTATTGTTGTATTCCGGTTCCTGAGGTGTAGAATTACTATTCTCAGGTCGTTGATTTGCTTTCAAAAATTGAATACTATCAGCAACAATCTCAACATTCTTACGACTTTGGTTATTCTTATCTGTATAAGTTCTTGTTTCGATTCTACCCTCAACTATAATAGGGTAACCTTTACCTAGTCCATCGCATCTTTCAGCGAGCTTTGACCAAGCAACAACATCTATGAAATGAGCCTGTTCTCTCCATTCTCCGGAAGCAGCATCACGCCATACGCGATTAAAAGCTATTGAGATACGAGCGACCGGTGTACCACTAGGAGTATATCTTAGTTCCACGTCACGTGTAAGATGACCTGAAATCATCACTTTGTTTATGCGAGGGAATTTAAGATCCATTGCCATGACTCCTCCTTAGTTATTTTCAAGTACTATGATGTTGAATCTGATAATCTGTTCTTTGAGTTTGTAATTACGTTCTAATTCAGGAATCTTATCAGTGGCTAATAAGAATGTATTGATATAATAATATCCCTGATTCTTTTTCTCGATTTCATAGGCAAGTTGTCTTTTACCCCAATCAAGAGTTTCAAGGATTTCACCACCATTAGAAGTGATGAATTCAGTAATCGTTTGATTAACTGCTTGTGCATCATCCTTTGAGAGTGCACCATCAACTATAAGCATGCTTTCATACTTATTCATTAAAATCCTCCTTTGGACTTATTGATCCCGACGTTTGGGTATCGGAATAGGCTAGTTTGTTTCTACTATAATAATCTACCATAGCTTGATAGTCTTCTCTAATATATATTTCCAGTAGTTCAGTTACTATCGAGCTAACCTTTAGAATATGCTCCAGTTCAGATTTTGAGAACTTATCCAGAACATATTTCTTTAATTCTGAAGTTGGACTATTAATTCCAACTCTGATTCTAGGATAATCCATTGAACCATAAGACGCCTGAATTGATTTCAAACCGTTATGTCCACCGGCAGAACCTTTCTGACGAATCCTAATATCTCCTAATGGTAAATTGATGTCATCTACAATAACCATAAACTCTTCTATATTGTAAGAAGTTTTAATTGAGGTTAATGCATCACCACTCAGATTCATATAAGTTTTAGGTTTCACAATCAGGCAATTCTGGAACTCAATAAACTCATATTTAGGCTTCCTTTTAAACTTCAAGGAATGTTTTTCAGCAAACTTATCGGCTATTATGAAACCGGCATTGTGTCTTGTTTTCTTGTATTTCAAACCAATATTACCAAGACAAATAATCAGCTTCATTTATCACTCTATCCCACTACTTGGTTGAAGCTATTCGGTAGCTTCTGTCTCTTCTTCTTCAGAACTATCTTCAGTTTCTGCATTCTTTGGAGCATGTACTACAACTAAAGCAACATCATCAGCTAATTCGAATCTAACATTATCAATCTTAATATCTGCAACGTGGATTGAATCGCCGATATTTAGAGGTGTTACATCAACAGTAATAGCTTCAGGAATGTCTTTAGGTAAACAATGAGCTGTTATTTTTCTCATGAGTACATCAAGTTTTCCACCAACAGCTTCACCTGTTGCTTCACCTTCAAAGCTAATTGGAACTTCGATAGATATAGCTTTGCCGGGGTGCAACTCCAAGAAGTCTACATGAATAATCTCTCTTGTAACAGGATGCATCTGACGGGACTTAATGATAGTGTGGATTTCCTTACCATCAACAGTAATGTAGAATAGAGCAGTATCTCCAATACTTTTTTTATAGCTTTTCATAAAGCTTAATTTTTCAAGAGTTACATGCTTTGCTTCTTCTCCACCACCGTAAATAACAGCAGGAATGTACCCGCTTTTTCGTATTTCTTTCGCAACAGATTTCTTGTTGGAAATAGTACGCAGTTCGGCATTGATTTTGAGAATCATATGATTTCCTCCATTTTGTTATCTAAATAATATACTGAGGGATTCCTCAATATGGATTTTCTTGATTGCCATTGCAAGCATCTCGGCAATAGACAATTGGACTATTTTATTACACTTTTCCTTTTCAGGAGTTAAGGGGATAGAATTTGTTATATATAGTTTATCAATTGGAGAGTTTTCCAGATTTTCTATTGCCTTACCAGATAATACGCCGTGAGCACATGCTGCAAATACTTTCTTAGCTCCTTTTGCTTTAACTGCAGCGGCTACTTTGCACATGCTTCCTCCGGTATCAATTATATCATCAAATAAGATTGCTATTTTACCTTCAACATCACCAATTATATTTTGAAGTTGAGCATTGTCATCATTTCCGGTTCTTCTTTTGTCTCCAATTGCCAAATTGCATTCTAGTCTCTCAGCAAATGAGCGAGCTCTATTGGCACCACCTGAATCCGGAGATACTACAACTAACTCATCAGAGTTGAATTGATGTTTAAAATAGCGAGCAAATAAAGGTGCAGACATAAGATGGTCCACCGGAATGTTGAAAAATCCTTGAATCTGATCTGCATGAAGATCCATCGTTGCAATTCTGCTTGCTCCTGCTACAGTAATCAAATCAGCTACCAATTTAGCAGTAATGGGGACTCTCGGTTGATCTTTCTTATCTGATCGTGCATAAGCAAAATAAGGCATAACACAAGTAATTCTATTTGCAGAAGCTCTTCTAAGTGCATCTATAATTATAAGCAATTCCATTAAATTGTCATTTACAGGAGAACATGTAGGCTGAATAATAAAAACATCAGCACCTCTTACATTATCTCGAATTTTAACAAAGGATTCATCATTAGAGAATTTAAACAAATCTACTTTAGTTAAGGGTACACCTGAAAACTCGGATACTTCTTTTGCAAGCTTCATATTAGCATTGCCGGCAATCAATTTCATTCTCGAATACATTACGCACCATTTAATGTTTTTGCTTTGTAGGTCCAATAACCATAATTATCGATAAACCATTCTGAAGCTATGTGCATGTGATCAGAATCATTGAAGATTCCAAAGCAAGTAGCTCCACTTCCACTCATCATTGCTTTAACAGCACCCAGATTGCTTAAATCTGAAATAACATCTTTTATTTTATGATATCTATTAGCAATACCATCTTCTAAATCATTTTTGAAATACCTGTAATCATGTAAATCAAAATCTAGTCCGGATTGAGAGTATTCTCCTTTCCGTAACTCATATCCTTCTTTTGCTGATATCTCAATACCAGGATTAACAAGGAGTATGTTTGAACATTTAAAACTATCAATTTTTCTAATAGTTTCTCCTCTACCAGTTCCAATTGCTGTGTCAAAATCATCAATGAAAAAGTTCAGGTCACTACCGAATTTTGAAGCAACTTTATGAAGTTCATTATTGGATAGATTTATTTTCCACATCTCATTCAGAACTTTAAGGGCTACTGCTGCATTACTACTTCCACCAGCTAATCCAGCAGCAATTGGTATGCATTTCTCAATATATATATCAACACCGCTAGCAATATGAAATCTATTCTTCAAATAAGACGCAATTGTGTATACGATGTTACGTTTTCCATTAAGATAACCTATGTTTGTCAAAACATTTACGTTACCCTTTTCTGTCAATTGAAAAGTTAGCTTGTCAGCAAGGTCAATTCGAGAGAAAATTGTCTCAATAATATGAAAGTTGTCGGGAAATTTCCCGACAACTTTCAGTATAAGATTAATTTTTGCGTAAGAATTTATTGAGACCTTTCTTTTTATGTTTATTAGGGGCCTGTTCACCATAGTAGTAATAATAATAATAATAGTAATAATAATTCTGTTTATATTTTGAATAGTATTTTTGTGTGTAAATACCATTAACAACGACGCCATTTATAGCTTCGTCTACATTTCTAAATAATTCTTTAGTTCTTTGGAAAACCTGCTTTTCTGTTTTACCGATTCTAATCACAATTATCTTCATATCAACTTTCTTAGCTAGAATCATTGCATCCGTAACTGCCACAACAGGTGGAGTATCGAAAACAATATAATCATAGTTTTCTCTTAAAACAGCAAGCAGTTTATCCATGTTATTAGAAGATATCAACTCCGCAGGGTTAGGTGGAATGAAACCACTAGTGAATACATCAAGATTATTAACATCTGTTTTCTTCACATATTTGCTTAAATCATAATCATCTTCAATAAGCATATCGCTAACGCCAACTTCTTTCTTCAAATCAAATTTTGTATGAACTGTTGGTCGTCTTAAATCAAGGTCAAGTAAACATACCTTAGTGTTCATACTTGCAAAAGTGATAGCTAGATTTGAAGCTGTCGTGGATTTCCCCTCTTTGGGACCTGAACTTGTAACAAGAAGAGCAAGTGAACCACTGCTCTTCTTCTTAGAAATAATGTTGGTTCTTAGAGTTCTGTAAGATTCTGCAACAGGAGACTTGGGTGAATAATGGGCTATCAGATTCCCACTAACATATGCAAGATTTTTTTGTAGTTGCTTTTTGTTTTCTCCTTGAGCATTTTCAATCATTTTTGTCATTTCTGTGAGTTGAGTTTCAGACTCATGAATCATTGGTATTGTTCCAAAAATAGGTAATCTGACATGATTGTAAATGTCTTCAACAGTTTTTAACTTAGTGTCCATAGCATGAATTAGAAATGCCAGACCAAATCCAGCACCCAATCCCATAACTATACCAATTAAGAAGCTTCTTTTCTTGTTCGGTTTAATAGGAACTGTAGGCAGTTCTGCTTCCTGAATAATCCTGATATTACCTATTTTAGCCTGCTCAGCAACTTTTGCATCTTCATACTTTTCGACCATCATACTGTAAATCTTTTCATCCAAGACTTTGTTACGAGTAAGGCGAGCTAATTCAAGTTCTTTATCAGGAATTGTTGTTAATCTTTGGTCATATTTTTCAACTATTGTTCTTAAACCGTCAACTTCTGCTTGAGCTAATTGCTTTAATACTTGATTTGTAGCAATTCTCTCTACTAGCTCAGCTCTATAGCCAAGAGGGTCTGTCATACCTTCTCTAACACCAACAAGATTGGAAATCTCTTTTTTCAAAGATTCCTTTGCTTTTTGTAACTCAGAGTTTAGTTGGATAATTTGAGGGTGGCTAGGTTTGTAATCATTTTTGGTAACTAAATTAGTAATCAGTGCTTGAGTTTCAAGTACACTTTTCTGTAACTCAGAAATATACGGAGCAGTTAGGACATAATTGACATTGATTAGTAAAGAATCTTGTTCCGTTAACTGTGATTTCTGATATTCTAATTCTTTTATTTTTACTTGTAAATCTGTTTCAGCATTTTCTAATCTTACTTTAATATCCGAAGTTTTTTCAATCATCTGCTCAGTTTCTTCAGCTAAGCTTACAAGACCATACTCAATTTTATATGCTCTTAGCTCTTCTTCTGAAGTCTGGAGTCGTCTTGTAATTGTGTCTAACTGATTCTCAAGGAACTGTCTGATATTTGTTAACTCTCTTCTTGCATATTGAGTGTTTTGCTTGTAAAGAGCTTCCGCTACAGAGTTTACTACTACCATAGCTTCTAAGGGTGAAATAGAGTTATAGCTTAAAGAAAGGACATCAGAATCCTTAATTGCCGAAGCTGATATTGTTTGAATTGCACTTATAGGGTGAGATAGTTTAGTTATAGGTAGTTTATCAGACTGTGGATGCTTTAATAAAATTTGATATGCTAAGGCCGCTACTGGTTTACTTTTCAAAATAACGATGTTATTATTGATGGACTTTCTGGATGTGCTTGTTGGAGTCATAATAAAGAAATCATCGCTAGATCTTTCTTCAAGTAATATTGTCCCATTTGCTTGGTATACTTTTGCTTGTCTGTTTGTATACAAGATGTTGGCAACAACAACTAGAATGAATACACCAATAATTAAAAATCTGTATTGAAGAGCAATCCTCAAATAATCGAACAAATTGAATTCATGTTCAAAGCCTTCTTCATTTCTTGAATCAAGCTCATCATTTTTGATATTATACTTTTCCATTGAATCCCTACTCACTAATTAATATTGGAGAGAGTTGCGTAAACTGTTACTAATATTGCAACATCTGCAACAAAACCTGTAAATCTGGTTACTGCATACCAGATAGTCCCAGAAACAACAACTGTGTCACCCGGCATTAACACCGGAATCAAGTTTTCATCGCCTGTATCTATATATTTTTTCATATTAACAACTATGACTTTCTTGCCTTCTTGTGTTGGTCTGATAACTCTTATCTTATTTAATTTAGCATCCTCAGTTGGACCCCCAGCTAAAGAAATTAGTTTTAACAAATCAGTATTATCAGGAACAATATATAATCCTGGTTTCAAAACTTGACCCCAAATATATGTATTAATTTTCAACTTCTCAACATTATTCATAGACCCACTATATGTGTATGCCGATGCATTATCTGCTGATTGAAAGTTAATTGTCTGCTGTGACATTAAGAATGATATGAACAGCAAAAACCCAATTAGAACCGTTAACTTCCTCACATTTACCTCTTATTCTGTTTTATGTATCTTATTTATATCTAAATTCTCAGTCAAGGATTATTAAGATTATTACTGATAAATATATAACCTGTTTTCAATGGATTCTGAGCCGAAGTATATATCTGATTCACTATTGTATCTAAAAGCATCAACTCGCCAAAAGTAAGGACCATTAGGTATATGTATATCGCCACTATTATCAGAGTAGTTTATTGTAAACTCAGAATGTTCAGTAACATACTCATCATAACTCCATATTGTTTCATATTCGGAGTAATTATCATTTGAATTGTCTCTATAAAGTATTACTCTATAGAAATCTATAGTTTCACTCATTCCAGCTTCTAACCATGTGAAATTGAGATTATGCAAATCGTTAATGGTCATATCGCTTATCGGTGAAGCAAGCTGAGCTTTATTGTAAAGCTTATAGCTAATAGTATCTGAAATAGTTTTATTGCCAGCCTTATCGCTTACTTCCATATAATAATAGAATTGTCTATATGTTATTAAGTCTCTATCAATGTATTCATCAATGGAAGGATTTAAATTGGCGATTAGTTCAGGCTCTTCATCAAAAAAAGAGTATCGGAATAGATTTATTGCACTTAAGTCATTGTCTACCAAATGTTCCCATTGCAGTTTAATATTGTTCTCTGGTCCATGTAGAGCATCAATACCATTATTGAAATCGTTTATATCATTCCCATCGTAGCCTTCCAAAGGTAGACTAGTGATGCTGTGTACATCACCTAAATCACCTAGATGCTTATAGAAGTTTGGTTTTTTAGGAGGATTATTATCCTTGTTTTCTTTATCCTCACCAGCACAACCTATGATTAATAACAGAGTTAATAGTATTATAAAGTTCTTCATATTGCCTCCTTAGAAATGAAGCCTTAGACCTATTCTATTTGTGTTTCCTAAATTGTTTGTATTAAATCCATAGTCTATAATGAAAGAGTATATTTTAACGCTGATACCGGCACTTATGTTTTCCTCAGAATAGCCTGATCTAATCTGAAACTTTCTATCGTAGTCATATTCGATCCCATAATGATTTGTCTTATCATAAACATAATCTTTATCATAAGCAATAATAAATGAAGATTTCCATTGAGGAATAGGTTGGTCGATGCAAAATCCCATCTTAGTGTTAAATAGAATTTCATCTTTATGGTTTGAATCGGTATCCCAAGTAATCTCAGTTCCCGAAACATTCTGAAAATTCAATCCGTATTTTATATGTCCTAGCCAATCTCTATCAAGTAGTATACTCAAATCTGATTTAAGAAGTATACCAAAATCAAATCCAGAACCGGTACCAAAATTATTCTGTAATTTTCTTCTAATGAATTTGACATTACCTCCCATGTTCAAATCAAAAGGTACTTTAAAGAATCCCCACCCTAAATCAGCTTCATAATGTAGTTGTTTAGCGAAAGAAAATTGAAACAAATCATCATAACTTGTGAATTGCCCATCGGGTATACCGGATAAATGTAGCTCTGGATCTGCAGAACGAATATCAACGTTAGTCCCGATTAGATGCATTTCGCTGAATTCAGGGATTTCATCTATTGTTAATCTAGTCCACCCTACGGCAATAGTAACTAAATTGGGAAGAGGTTGGCAGTAAGTAAAACTATCATAGCTGGCTAAACCATCATACAATTCTGCATGCATGAATGATGCCTCCAGATTTCTTATTTGAGCAACACCTGCAGGATTCCAGTATAATGCACTTCCATCATCTGCAATTGATACATAGGCTTTACCAAGTCCTAGAGCTCTGACACCAGAGCCAATTTCCATAAAGTCTCCTGCATATCTTCCTGCTTTTAGTGAAAAAAGAGTAACTAACATCGATATAATAATAAATACTTTCTTCATGTTGTTTACCTCAATATGGCCATCTTCTGGGTTTTCTCAACAGTTTTATCTTTATTCTTAGCAATAATCCTATAGAAGTAAACACCATTTGCTAGATAAAAGCCATCTTCATCTCTACAATCCCAACCATATACTGTTCTAGGATACTCATGATATCCAACACCTTTGGGCAAATCTCGAAAGGTTTTTACCAATCTACCCGATACAGTATAAATTTTCAAAGTTACTTTATCAGCCGGGGCAGTTAACAAATAAGTAAATCTTGTTCTTCCATCATTTACCGGTTCTATTGCATGTCCAACAATGGGATTTGGATAGTTAGCAACGTTTATTATTTCAAACTCATCGTTAACTCTAAAATTGATAATCAAATCCTTAAAGTTTCCATTAACATCACAACACTCTGCTCTAAGTGAGTAATCTCCAATATCTAAGTCTAGCTTATAATTCATCGGTACGCTATTAATATTATCTTCATTGATAGATAAAGATATGGAGCTATCCTCAACGATATCGCCATTCAGAGTAACTCTTGGTGGATTAGTGATGACATCTATACCATTATCGTCATAAAAGCTTAAGCTGATAATACCATCACTGGCAATATAACCGCCTCTTGTGAACTCTTGCTCAGCTACATTTGCTTCAATTGACGGAGCAACTCTGTCAGCATTGTTCATCAAAGCATAGACACCATTTCTATCAATATCATAGCTCACCTTGTTATTGTCAGGGTTGATTAAACCGCCAACTATGAACCATTTTTTATAAGAGTCATGCCATTGGTAGAACCTAAAACTATCGTTGTATTTTAAAACTTGTGTCAAAGAGTCAGCTGTCGAAATATTTGCAGTAATTCTCAATTTTCTATTGTTTAGGAAATTGCCTAAAGAATCAACAATCGAAGAATTATGAATTTTGATTGTATATGCAATCGTAGAACTTTCATTTTTTAGTGTAACAGGAAAAATGTCGGGTTGTAATATTGTTTCGGATATTGAGACAGGCTTTAATTCCAATAAAGTACTGCCAAGTCCAAAATTCTCTGGGACATCTACTACAAGATTGTCATCTTTTGTTGTAATATGCTGATTTGAAACAACTTCGTGGAATGTACTTGAAACAGGTATACTTACTAGATTGTTTCTATATGAAATCTCAGGAAAGATTCGGTTCTGATTAACAGTAACAAAGGCTGTATATTCTCCCGAATCTGTTTCTCCAATGGGACAGAATAATTCTCTATTCTCAGTTGTGTTAAGGCTTCTTAAAGGATATAATCCTAGAATGTTCTCTTGCGAATTGATAGTATAATAAATCTTAACCTCTGTGTTAGGGGATACCATGTTACCATAGTTTGCAAGTGACAATAGATATCCCGGAACGCCATCATTGACAACAAGTTCTACAGAGTTAATGGAGATATCCGGTCCTTTAATATTATATGTTGTTAGAGGTGATTCAAAACTTCCTTCTTCAGTCTCGACAGTAATATTAATATGAACTTCATACCCGGGAAGGTAGTTGAGAGTATCCGGATTTATCGGATAAATAGTTTTTACGGTATTTTGATCAATAAACTCCATGGGGATCTCAATTGAGTCTAATTGGTTAAAACTGACATAAGATGAATTAGAACTATATTCACCAATGATAACGTTACATTTTATATCTAATATATTATCGACCGAAACTATATTCGCAGTTATGTGAACAGAGTCATCATAACAAGGTTCTTCCGGAATAGTAGATACTAAGTTAATGTTGTTATCAAAAACCGGTATCTTTTTCAAAGCTATATACTCTTGCTCAGGAGATATACCGGCAATTCTAACTGTTAAATATTGAGCCTCAATATTGTTTGGAATGACATAACTATACTCGTAATGCCCGTCATATATTGGAGTGCTAAACAAGTAATTGAGAGCAATCTCATCCTTATCCAGAACAAGAGGAACAACTTCGGTTACATTCTCTGGAAACTGAACTGATACTTGTATAGTATCTCCTGGAGAGTAGAAATCTTTATTAATTGAACAACTTATATCTTCACCTAATCTGTGAATGCTAAGCACAGGATCACCTAAATAGCAGAAGGCACTTGTTAAGCCATCTCTGGCCGAGTTAGATAATTGAGTTGCATAGAAGTTTGCTAAAGTATAATTAATGGACTCTCCAACGGAAGAGAAAGCAGGATTAAATAAAGCTTCGGTAAGAACTAAACCCATATGTAAATCCTGATCTACATATCCAACTCCAGTGAATCCGATAGAGCCTACAGCTCCTTTATCTTTTTCCAAAACGAATCCTTCGTTAATACAAGGCTCATCAGAGTCAAATGCTGCGCCAAAGCAAGATAAACTAGATACGAAGAAATAATCAGTGTTGGTAAGAGTTCTAATATCAGTATAATTTAGAAGACTAAAATCTGCCCAGATTCTACCACCACCATGACCCATGAATTGCAGAAAAGTAATGCCTTCAGATATTGAGTCTTTTAGTTTAAATGTGTTTCCATAATAGCCACTTGGTGTGGGAGGAACTGTTGTAACATAAACTCTTGTAACAAAATAATCATCTGGAATTCCATAGCTTCTGATAGCTTCTTCTTGCTGAGAGAAAATGTCATGACCTTCACCTTGAGAACCACCTGCTGCTAAGGTTACTCGGCCTCTCCAAGGGTTGTCAGAAGTCTGATCGGATGCATATTTATTAACTTTTTCATAAAGATTTTGGATCTCATCAGCTTCCCTAACAGGTATTCTACTTATAATAACATCAGGAACAAAATCATCCCCTATAATGCAACCATACCAAGTATCACTTGCGGTTGCTCCTACTGTATGAGTCCAAATCTTTTTTACAGGGATTAAATTATATTTCTCGTATGGACCATCGTCTCTTTCATTGTAAGTCCCGTCACCAATCAAAATTGTATATTTTAATTGAGGATATTCCCAATTATTATAAGCGTATTTAATAAAATCCTTGATTGATTGTGCACTTTTTATGCCGTTATTGAATTCATCATAGATATCTTGCACATCAACAACTTTTACTACTAATCCCATATCTTCCCAATGAGCCTGAAGATTCTCCATACCTTCAGTACCAAGAAAATCATTTACTGTAATCATTATTAAATCAGCTCTATTTGAGTGACTCTTCAAATAGGAGGGATAATCAGGTATTATTTTCTCTGGTACTTTCTTTTCACTTTCCGTAATTGCGACATATTCAAAACCATCGGTAATAACACTGTCTTGAAATGTTACAGTATATGGTGCTCCTCCAGTTTCACTGAATGGAGTTACTTGGATATTCTCCATAATAGCAACACCTAGTTTGTATATACTAACATCGGAACTCGAAAAGCCTTCTATATTGAATTCATAAAGTCCAAATGGTCTATTGCTTGGTCTTACGAATTTGATGAAATCTGTATCAGTTTTGAATTCTCGCCAGTACTTAAGATTTAAGTAATCCAAGAGAATAACTTCATGGTTTCCTGAAACAGTATCTCCTGGCATACTAATAAAAAGATTGTTGTCTCCATGATATAAATTTGCATTACCTAGGGGAGTGTAGTTCTTAAAGATTTTTTCGGTTTGTCCGTCCCAATAAGTGTCAGTTTCTTCAGAAACTCCATTCTCATCATTATCTATTAGAACAGAATTTAATCTAACCACAGCATGATGGTCCCATCCTGTAGAAGAACTATATGTTAATCCATGCAAACAAACTTCTGCTTCAAATGTTCTTATACTAGTACTAAGAGGGTATTGTAAATCAAAATTGAAAATCTTCAAGTTAGGTGCGGATATCCTATTCCAAAACCAATTATCTTCTCTAAAAAATCTGTTTATGGCTCTGTAACCTTGGGCTAAATTATCCATAATGTTTTGCTCTTCAATATGGATTTCTTGCTCAAATGCATCCGGTCTGATTAAATTTGAACTAGAATTAACTAACAAACCACCATTTTCAACTGTTAATCTAGAACCGTTCGTATCACTTATATATAAGTTATATATATTTGAATCTGTATAGTCATCGTAATATGATGTTTCACCTCTATTCATTTTACCCCAGAATTCAAAGTAGTCTCCATTATCAAAACTACCGTCATCTTCTCCAACGAATCTTATCGGGACAACACCATCTCTATCACTTAACTCTATTAATCTTGGATCTACTCTGTTTATATCAAAGCTTAGATTGAATTGATATTCGTATGATGCTTCTCTTATAGCATCAATTAGAAACTCCTTTGTAATTTTGTATAGTCCATCTTCTTTAACCCAAATCTGGAGCTTATTAACAGTATTATTTCTTTGAATAGTACAATCACTTTCATAGTCTATCTCTTTAGGCTTTATCCAATTCTTAGATATTTCATTATTTATGAACAGTTGATCGCCAACTTTGTTATATAGCCCTCTATTATTAAAGCTTGCTTGAGTATTTTTAGATTTTGAACCACTTATTTGTATCATAATTGTAGCATTTTTTGCAATCTTTAGGCTTTTAGAATTAGAATTATATGTGAAAGGGAAAAATGAGAAACCGGCAAAATGTCTATTTCCTGCAAATCCTTTCTGATTTTGTATGATTTCCATTTCCGGATAGATACTACGAGCTTCGTTTGTCTGAGCTTTGTATTTTGAATATACTAATACATCTCCTTGCAATTCTTGTTTATCGGCATAGTCAATGTTATCTATGTGGATAACATCATAATCAATCGAATCAATAGATAAGGAAATATCTCCATCAATTGGGATACCAACAATATCTGCAAAGTATGGTAGTACCGGATATCCAGGTTCTGCAAGCATAATTGAGTTTGGTATATCTACCCTTTGAACAATTTCATTATCTTCATAATAGTCCAGTATCTTATAATCGGGAAGTATAAAATTTAACAGCAAGTGGTTTTCATCTTGCTCTATTATTCTGAAAGGAGCTTTCGAGTATAGCCCTACTAGTGAAGAAAGTGCCAATAATAGCACTAGTAAGTATCTTTTATGAAACATTTTTCCCTCGATACTTATCAAATCAAACCCTTTTTTCCAATGTCTGTTCGATAAGTCTTACCTTCAAAACTTAGTTCACTTAGACGTTTGTATGCTTTATCAATTGCTCCAACTAAATCATTTGCTTTTGCTGTCACTGATAAAACTCTTCCGCCATTTGTTACTAAGTGGTTAGATTCATTTTTAACTCCGGAATAATATACTTTTGCATCTTTAATTGAATGGTCGTTATATAAGTCAGCAATAATCATACCCTTCTCATACTTATCAGGGTAACCTTTAGAAGCTGCAACAACATTTACTGCATATTCGTCAGACCATTCCAGAGTTAAATCTTTCACTCTTTTAGTAAAAATTGATGTACAGATGTCGGCAAAATCAGTTTTTAACAATGGTAGAATAACTTGTGTTTCTGGATCGCCGAAACGGCAGTTAAACTCTACAACTCTTGGCCCTGAATCTGTAACCATAAGACCGGCATAAAGAATACCTTGGAAAGGATTTCCATCTCTTTTCATGGCTTCTAAAACCGGGGTAAAAATATTTTCATCAACAAACTGATGATATACTGCAGCTTTTTTTACTGGGGCATAAGCACCCATACCTCCCGTGTTAGGTCCCTTGTCTTCATCAAATATTGCTTTGTGATCTTGTGAAAAAATGGTTGAGATGAAATCAATTCCATCTGTAAAAGCAAATATGGATGTTTCCCAACCCTCCATAAATTCTTCTATTACAACTTGATCTCCGGCAGTTCCAAAGGCACCGTTTAGCATCATATCTTTTAAAGACTCAATAGCTTCGTTTATATCACTAACAATTATAACACCCTTACCTGCGGCTAGACCATCAGCTTTCAAAACTTGAGGATAAGCACATTTCTCTAAATATTCTTTCGCTAAGTCATATTCAGTGAATACTTCATAAATTGCTGTAGGTATATTATTAATCTTCATTAGATTTTTAGCATAAGCCTTACTACTCTCGATTCTTGCTGCTGCTTTCATTGGCCCGACTACATTTATATTATGATGTTGCAAATAATCAACAATCCCTTCCGCAAGAGGTTGTTCTGGTCCAACAAACACGAAATCAATCTTATTACTTAATACAAATTCTTTAATGTTTTCAAATTGAGGTAAACTGGTAATGGAATGTTCTTTAGCTATTCCATCGTTTCCCGGTGACACAAATACGGTCTCAACTTTTTTACTTTGTTGTAATGCTTCTGCAATGGCGTGTTCTCTTGCTCCGCTCCCAATTACGAGTACTTTCACCTCGCCTCCGTCATTATATTTATTAACATCTCTAGCAGATGTATTGCAGTCTTATATCGAACAAACTCTCTATTTCCCTCAAATCTCTGTATGTCAGTAATAGTTTTTTGTAATGAAGTTACACAAAACCATACTGTACCAACTGGTTTATCTATTGAACCTCCATCCGGACCTGCTATTCCAGTGACTGAACCACAGAAATCAGTTTTCATTAGTTTTAAGGCTCCTCTTGCCATGTCAAGTGCTGTTTCTTCACTTACAGCTCCAAAACGGGTTAAAACTTCAGAAGAGACACCTAAAACTTCTTCTTTTATATTATTGTGATAAGCTACTATACCACCTTTAAAATAGAATGAACTACCTGCCCTGTCAGTTATTATTTTACTTAATAGACCACCGGTACAAGATTCTGCAAAAGAAATAGAAACACTATTTTCTAAAGCTATTGTAGCAACTTGTTCCGAAAGGCTAAGAATAATCTCTTTAAACATTAGTAACTTTTGGCAAATAGTACTCTACGTTTTGATTCAGCTCCGCAATTTATACAGAAACCATTTTCGCCTTTAGCATCTTCAGGAATGCATCTAATAGTAACTTTTAAATCGCCTTTTATTTTCTCTTCACATTCAGGAGAACCACACCAATGGGCACTGGCAAAACCTCCGTGAATCTTAGGGGTGTTGGGATTTCTTAATGTGAAGAACTTATAAAACTCTTTTTTATCATCAAACTCAACAGTGTTATCATTTCTGAAACATAGAGCTCTATCATAGTAATTATTTTGAATATCAGCAAGAATACTAGATATTGAAGTTATAAAATCGGTTCTTTGCATACTTACTTTTTCCTTTGGTTCCATATCTCTTCTTCCGAAATAAATAGAATCATTTTCAATGTCCCTTATTCCTAACTCAATTCTTATAGGGATACCATGCTTAATCCAATCCCAACTTCTTTCACTGAAAGTCATATCTCTGGTATCAAGCTCAACTTCAATGTTTCTTCCATCAAAAACTACGTCCTTAAGCTCATCTCTTAAGCTTGTTACGTAATCCATAACAAGCTCTTCCTGATCAGAATCTTTGATAATAGGAATAATAGCTACATGAGCAGGAGCAACACGAGGAGGAATCACCATTCCATTGTCATCACTGTGTGCCATTATTAAAGCTCCAATAAGACGTGTTGAGACACCCCAAGAAGTAGTCCATGCATACTCCATTTCACCATCTTTGTTTTGGAATCTGATACCGGAAGCCTTTGCAAAATTTTGACCAAGAAAATGAGTCGTCCCAGCTTGTAATGCTTTTTTATCCTGCATCATAGCTTCTATACAAAAAGTCGCAACTGCTCCGGGAAATCTTTCACTTTCACTTTTCTCGCCTTTATATACGGGAATAGCCAGATATTTCTCTGCGAACTCTGCATACACATCTAGCATTTTTTTAGTTTCATCCCGGGCTTCTAACTCAGTAGCGTGGGCAGTATGACCTTCTTGCCATAAGAATTCTGCAGTACGAAGGAACAGTCTTGTTCGTAACTCCCATCTGACTACATTAGCCCATTGATTGATAAGTAGAGGAAGGTCTCTATATGAATTTACCCATCGGGCAAAGGAATCCCCAATAATTGTCTCACTAGTTGGTCTCACAATATAAGGTTCTGCAAGCTCACCAGCGACTTTCAATCCACCCTTACCGTCATCTTCCAGACGTGAATGAGTCACTACTGCACATTCTTTAGCAAATCCTTCTACATGTTCTGCTTCTTTTTCTAAAAAACTTTTTGGTATGAATATAGGGAAATAAGCATTTTTGTGTCCTGTATCTTTAAACATTTTATCAAGATGCTTTTGGATGTTCTCCCATATTGCATATCCCCAAGGCTTGATAATCATACAACCGCGGACTTCACTATTCTCAGCTAAATCAGCTAACTTGATAACTTGCTGATACCATTCTGCGTAATTCTCTTCTCTTGTTGGAACAATAGCTGTTTTCGCTTTTTTCCCCATTCTATTAATCTCCTGATTATTAATTAATTTGTAATCATATCCTTTTATCGAGTTTCTGAACCTATGTCAACTTAAATTTATGTTAGTAATACCCATCAATATACTAATTTCAGGTAATAGTCATTAATATTATGACTGTTGATATAACCCTATCTTCTATGTTTAACTAACATGGTTTTCATAGCAAGCGTTCTTATATATGCCTTCAGTAGAATGAGAGTATTAATATAACTATAAGATTGTTACTTTCATACTAAGAGCTTTCGAATACAAAATGTAGTATGTATTATATATTTGATAAATTAAATAAACCTAACTCAGTACAACAGAGGGAATAACTGCTTATGATAAAAGAAGTGTAAAGAAATAAATTCGCTTGACTTTATACCTTACAAAAGGATATTACGATAAACTAATTCTATATGAGCGGAAATCAAAATTTATTTAATGAGTATATTATGTTTAAAAAAAGGAGTCTATTATGAAAAAGAATCTATTTATTTTCATGCTTTTTCTGATGGCTACAACTTTAAGTTGGGCAGTTTCAGGGCATATTACAGACAATGTTGTTTGGAACGACGATGTAACTATAACCGGGGATGTCACTATTGATGACGGAGCGGTTTTAACTATTAATGCAGGTGTTACAGTATCTTTCCCTAAAATCGACAATGATTTGAATGGAATCGGTGATACTCGATTTGTTGTGGATGGTAGACTAATTGTGAATGGATCTAGTGGTAATGAAGTAGTATTCACATCACTTGAAGAAAGTCCAAGTAAATCTGATTGGGCAGGTATCACATTCAATAATAGTGGTGCAATCTACTCTGTACTTAATTATCTGAATGTATTTTATGCAGAAGAAGGTGTCAATGTTAGTGCCAAGTATGTTACAATGAACAATTGTGTTATCGGTTATTGTAATGAGTACGGTATGAAAGTGACAGACTCTTATGCCGGATTGACTTCTATCAATAACACTATAATCTTTAACAATACATCAGATGGTGTGATTATTTTAGCGAATGCCATCGTGAACGGTGATGGAGTTATCTCTTCCTCTAACGGAAGATATGGATTTGATATAACTTCCTCACAGAATGTATCTTTTGATAATTCAGGTGCAATTAACAATACAAACAATGGTATCAATATTACCAATGCAGGTGTTACATTTTCAAATACTGATATCTCTGATAATAGTCAGAATGGTGTTTTCGTTACTGGTGCAACAGCTGATGCTAACTTTGATAACTGTTCTGTGACAGATAACGGCAAAATGGGTTTCTTGTTTGAATCAAATGCTGATGGAGATGTTACATATTCAACAATCACCAGAAATGCATATTCAGGTGTATGGATTCAAACAGAAGCAGATCCTACTTTTAATAATTGTAATATTTATGGAAATCTAATTGCCCCACCAACATCATATGTGTTTACTGAAGATATACCTACCAATTCATTATATTATGCAGGTTCAAGTGGATATTCAAACTACTATTCAATCAAGTTTCCTGCATATTTGATGACACAGGCAAGGATGACAGGTTATATGGATCATTACAATTCATATTCAGATTATAACCTTTATCTATATGATGATGAATCTAATGCTTTGGTTACATATTTGAGGGATAACACTTCTTCTAATACCAACCTAGATTCCTGGTTTACTGTTAACACTACAAGCAATAGTGATAGACTCAGAGTGAGAGTTTATGCTTACAATTATAGCGGTACTCCATGGGGAAGATGCACACAAATTAAATATGATTTAACATCTTATATGAATGATTTTTCTTGTATAAATGAATCTGCTGTTATTGATGCTGAATATAACTGGTGGGGACAGATAACTGGTGTGAATAATCTTGTTAGTCAGTTATATAATGGAACAGTAAGTTATACTAATCTTCAAGTGGCTAATCTTGATAACTCAGAGTGTAATATTCCCAATAACCCACCGGCTATTGAGTTGTATACACCAAGTTCTCTTGAGTTAAATCCTACATCATATAGAATCACATGGATGGATATGGATGTTGATGATAATGCTTCTATTACTCTTTATTATGATGATGGTCAGGATTATTCAGGTACTGCTTTTACAACAGGAATCACAGAAGATACTTCAATAAATAGATATGTCTGGAATTTTGCCGGTATACCTCATGGTCTGTATTATATTTATGCTGTTATTGATGATGGAGTTAATCCTCCTGTTATGGATTATGCAACCGGTCAAATTATGGTTGGTCCTCTCAGTGCAGGAATAAGCGAGGAGGAGACAGGTTCTGCTGGAGAAACGGTTGCTATCCCGATTTTTATTACTAATTCAATACCACAGTACAATATACTTTCATTCCAGTTTACAATTACTTATGATTTTACGCTGTTAACAGCTATAGATGTAGAAACATCCGGAACACTTACAGAAGATTGGAGTGTGAACTATAATGCTTCTAATGTCGGTGAGATTGTTATTAATGGATTTGATGCTTCTGCCTTACAGGAAGGAGGAACTCTTCTTTATGTGAATATGGCGGTTTCAGGAACAGCAAATGATTATGATAACTGTCAGCTCAACTTCACAAACTTTGTCTTTAATGAAGAGGCTGAAGCAGTGGTTCAACATAACGGTTTGTTCACAGTTTATAACAAATATGAAATTGACGGAACAGTTAGATATTATGGAACTGGCAACCCTCTCTCAAACGTAACACTTACTCTTTCAGGTGATGCTGATGAGACTACTACTTCTGCAACTAATGGTACATATGGCTTTGATAATGTAGCAACAGGTAATTATGTTGTCACACCTTCAACAGAGCTTACGATACCGGAATTGACTATTACTCCTTATGATGCAGCTTTAACAGCAAGATATTCACTTGGTTTGGAAGTATTCACTTCTAATCAAATAGCAGCTGCTGATGCTAGTGGTAACGGTACTGTATCAGTTTATGATTCTGCGTTAATGGCTCAGTATGCTTTAGGAATCATTTCTGAGTTACCGGGGGGTAATTGGTTATTTGCTCCGGTTAGTACTGCAATTGAAATATTTGGTTCAGATGAAACTGCAGATTTCAATGCTATTGTAATTGGAGACCCATCAGGTAACTATCCTGGTTCTTCAGAGAGAACAGTAGAGTACAACACTCAATCAATAGTACTTGCTCCCAATGCTAATGGTGAATATCTCTTAAATATTGGTAGCGAAGAAAGTTTCTTCTCTGCACTAGGATCAATCAACTACAGAGATGAAGAACTCACTCTCACAAGTATTAGATATTCAGAGAGATTAGAGTCATCTAATTGTGAATTTGATGCAGAACAAACTGGCACAATTAAACTTTCTACTTGGGATGTAGATGAACTTGATGCAGGTGATATTGCAACTCTTGTGTTTAACGGAAATGGTGTCGATAATTGTACAGTTGAGATTGAATACTTCATTATTGATGAAGTGACTGGTGGGGTATTTTCAGCTCCAACCGGAATTGATGAAGAAGTTACTACTCCTACTCATTTTGTTTTAAACGGTAACTACCCAAATCCGTTTAATCCTGAGACTGAGATTAGCTTCACAGTACCTGCAGAAGCTGAAGTAAGAATTGATATTTTCAATATTAAGGGCGAAAAGATAAGAACACTTACACAAGATACATATAAAGCCGGAACTCATAGTGTAGTTTGGAAAGGCATTACTGATAATGGCAGAAGTGCTGCTTCAGGTGTTTATTTCTACAGAATGGATGCTGGTTCATATTCATCAGTTCGTAAGATGGCTCTTTTAAAGTAATCCTCACACAGGATAAAGCGGAGGATATATGTTTAAAGTATTTAGGATTCCACGGAGATTGGCTCTGCTGGTATTACTCCTAACTACTATTAGCGGAACACTTCTGGCGGAGATAACGGTTAGCTTAAGTGATAATTGTTATCCTTCCGGAGGAGATATTGTTGTTCCGCTCAATATAACGGGAGTTAATGCAGAGGTAATCTACTCATTATATACAAAGATTACTTATGATACAACAGTTGTAAACTTGACTGATGTAACCGATGGTAGCGATTTACCGGTTGGGGCACAGATAAACATCAATAGTAACACCCCGGGTGAACTTATACTTGCTATCTGGGGTACAAATGAAATTGGTGCGATCGGCACTTTTGCCGATTTGCATTTTACAATAACTGGGACATGGGGTACAGGTACGGAGCTCTCTTTTGAATATTTCTATTTCAATGAGGGTTCTCCAAGTGCAACAATAGATGATGGTATTGTTTTCTATGGTGATCCGGATCCTTGGATTGATAATCCGGGAGCTATTAGCTATAATGAGAATGATAGCATTTCATTTGATATTTTTGCTCATGATCCTTTGAACCAAAATATTACTTTGGATTTAACATCGGAATTACCGGATGGTGCGGATTGGAGCGATAATGGGGACGGCTCAGGGACATTTACCTGGTTAACCGATTATTTAGATGGAGGTACATACACACTTTCTGTTACAGTAGAAAATGAGGACTCACTTACTGATACAGAAAGCTTTGATTTGATAATTACCAACGTCTCACAACCGCCACTGGTAGTTAATGAAATAGCTGATTTTGATTTCAATGAGGATACCGTAAATAATTCAATTAATCTGAATAATGTGTTTACTGATTATGACCTTGATTTTGGAGATCAATTAGCATATAGTTATTCTGGAAATGACAACATCTCTGTAAGTATTGTTGGAGGAGTTGTAACTCTGACACCAATCCACGATTGGTTTGGATATGAAGTGATTACTTTTACGGCAACTGATAACACTTTACAGACCGCTAGCGATATAGTAGAGATAACAATTAATAATGTAAATGATGCTCCTTATGTTGTTAATACTGTTAATCCGATAAATATCCAAGAAGATGGATCAAACAATAGCATAGACTTGGACAATGTTTTTGATGATGTTGATGGTGATTTACTAAACTATTTTTGGTCAGGTAACACTGAGATTTCAGTAACAGAGCTTAATGGTGTGGTTACTTTAACTCCTTCTGCTAACTGGTTTGGTCAGGAAACTATTACTTTTACTGCCAATGATATGCATTCAAGATTGACTGTGGATACTCAGGTTATTGTGACGGTAGAAAGTGTAAATGACCTTCCATATACCATTGGCTCAATAGGTGCTGTTGTTATCTCGGTTAATGACTCATATACGACGACTTCACTTAATAATATCTTTGAAGATATTGATTCTCCTTTGACTTTCTCTGTAAGAGATAATGTTAATATCTCATATACCCTGAATGGAGATAATAGTTTAACTCTTACTCCTGCTTCAGATTGGTTTGGAACAGAGAATATTACAGTTGTTGCAACAGATGATTATAATGAGGAAGTTATTGAAGTTGTTCAGGTCACTGTTAGTGAATTCAGTATGATAGAAGATTTCAATCACACTGGTGATTTACCAACAAGTTGGTCTATACAGCATGCCGGTAATACAACTACACCATGGAATACGATAAATGATTCCGGTGATGATTATAGTATGCACGTAGCTAACGGTACATTACAAAGCTCAGATGAAAAGTTATTGTCTCCTGTTTATAACTTATCAGGTTATTCCAATTTAACTATCTCATTTAACCATAATTATGTACATGGCGATAATGCTACAGCTTATCTACAAGTATCAAACAACGGATCAACATTCCAGACATTAGCATCTTTCAATGCTAATACCTCAGGAAATGTTACATATAACTTTAATGCAGCATCTTACGTTCAGTTCAGATGGTATTTCTATTCCTTTATCAATCTAGGAGCTGAATGGACTATTGATGATGTTGTGATTAGTGGTAGAGTTGCTGATTCAACACCACCTACCAGAATTACCGATTTGAGTGTTGAAAGCTTCTCAGAGAATTCTATCTCACTCAATTGGACTCCAACTTCTGACCAATTCTTCGATTATTATGAGCTATTCTATTCTACCTCAAGTGAAATAGATGTGTATAATGATCCTGTGTGGAGCATTGCTAATGATTCTGAATTAGGTGATATTAATACAAGTGAAACTACAATTACAGGTGTTTCATTCAATACAAAATACTATTTATGTATTAGAGGTATTGATGTATGGGATAATATAGGATTAATCTCCAATGTAGTTGAATGCATTGTTGCCGATCCTGTCGAAATTACTTCACCATATCCTACTCAACCTGCTTCTATTCTTCAGAATTCAAGAACTGTTGAGATAGGTGTGACTATTACTGATGATTATCTGATTAATGCTCAGAGTATTCAGTATAGAATCGATGCAAACGGAAATGGTTCTTATGATACAAATGAAGAATGGACAGATTTAGAAGGCTATACAGACAACAATGAACTAATCATTAGAAATAGCGTTACATATAATGCTGATGGAGAACAACTTTATTTTGAGTTTAGAGCTCAAGATGAGATTGGTAGTCCTTTTGTATATAGTGGCTCCTCAAATCAGGAAGGTATTGCTGATGATTATTATGTGGCAATTGACACAATAGCTCCAACTCAAGTTACTGACCTTTTAGTAACTGCTTATGATGGAACCTCACTTTCCCTCAGTTGGACTCCTGTTACGGAACTACATTTCAATGAGTACATGATATATTACAGTCAATCGGAAGGTGTTACGACCTCTGATTTAGTGTGGAACAGTAGTAATGATGGAGATTTAACTGATATAAATACAAACTCAACTACGATTACAGGACTTCAATCCGGAAGTATGTATTATTTTGCTATTCTAAGCAACGATACTGCCGGAAACAGTTCATTGTTATCGGATGAAGTTGCATCAGTTCCTCGTAGCGATTTACCAACTTGCTCAAATCCATATCCTGAAACAGTTGGGTTGGGTAATAGTAGAGCTGTTACTATCGGTTGTACTTTTGAAGACTACTTCGGTATAGATGAAGGTTCTGTTCAGTATCGTATTGATGCTAACGGTAATGGTGTTTATGATTCCGAAGAAACATGGACGGACTATCAAGGTCGTATGAGCAGAGATGCAGGTATGCAAAGTGTTATAAGAGTCGATGTAACTTATAGTGCTGATGGTGAAATGCTCCCTTACGAACTCAGAGCTTGGGATGTTGACGGATATGGACCGGTATATTCAGGCGAAAGCAGTCTAGAAGGTATCGCTGATGACTGGTATGTTGCAATAGATTCCATAGAGCCTTCTCAGATATCAACTGTAGTTGCATATTCAGCAGGGTCATCGGCAATTGACGTCTATTGGACAAGTACAAATGATGTGCATTTTGCCAATTACGAAGTATATTATGCAACTCACTCGGATGTTACTATCGAAGATAGCGTGTGGGACTTAAACAATGACCAAAGTCTGGCAAACATTGGAGGTGGTTTTACTTCTACAAGGGTTACAGGCTTGAACTCAGGGACTACATATTTCTTTAAAATTAGAGCATTGGATACTGCAGGTAACGCATCAATACTCTCTGCTATGGAAGCATCAAACACTACAGAAGGAAGTTATGCTCCCTCAATTCCGACCAATATCTCAATCAGTGCATCCGGTTCTGATATTATTATCACATGGAATGAGGTAACAACTAATACTAACGGTGATCCGATTACAGTTGGTGAGTATGAAGTCTACGCTTCAGATTTACCGGAATTTACTGCTAATATTGATACAAAAATTAGTGAGAGTGATGGAGATAGTAGCAATTCTAATACAAGTTTCACTCATACTGGCATATTGAACTCAATTTCCAGGCATCTTTTTTATAAGGTTACAGCCAAAGAGAGTACTGTCAGGAGTAGTGTTATAAATAGTAGAGAAGCTTTTATCAGATATCTCTCCGGAAATAACAAAGAGGAGGTAAGATAATGAAAAAGATATTATCAATCATGACATTAATAATAGTTTGTCTCTCACTAAATGCCTTCTCAGGACATATAACACAGAATACGGTTTGGGATAATGATATTATCATCACAGGTGACGTATGGATAGATACAGACATTACACTAACTATTGAACCTGGAGTAACTGTATCCTTCTTAAAGATAGATGTAGCTAATGATGGTATAGGTGATATTGATTTTATCGTTAATGGTCGGCTTGATGTTAATGGTACTGAAATCAACCCTGTTACATTCACTTCATGGGAAACGAATCCGCAACCCGGTGACTGGAAAGGTATCACTCATGATAACCCTACGAGTGTTTATAGTACAATTGATTGTGCTGTTATCGAATATGCTTATGATGGTATCACAGAAGAAGGAAAATATCTCTCTTTAACCGATGTTACTATCAAGAATTGTGGAAACATTGGCATTATTGCTAATGATTCAGTTTCCGGTCAGTTAAGTCTTACGGATGTGATTATTAAAAACTGTGATGACGATGGCATCTATGCTGCATCAAATGCAATAATTTTAGCTGATGGTTTGTTCTCAAGTAATAATGGCTCTGATGGTTTCGATGTTAACGGTGATGCTACTATCACAGTAAGTAACTCAAGACTTGTAAGCAATCAGGAATGTGGGTTAAATGTTACCAATAGTGATTTTACATTGCTGAATAGCTCTATCTCATATAATGATGAAAAAGGAATTTCGTTAACAGAGACAGGTTCAGGCAGTACAGGTACAATTACTGATTGTGATATCAATGATAACTCCATCTTTGGAATCTATATAAATGGTGTTTATGATGGAACAACCGATAGCTCTGTTATTACTGGTAATGGAAATAGTGGCATTCTTCTTATGAACGAAACATCAATGGCATTTAATAGCTGTTCGATACATGATAATGGAGGAAACCCTACTTCTTATCTTTTCGTTGAAGATATTCCTACTTCTCAGCTTTATTCAGCAGGTGGCTATAGTAGCTATTATTCAACATTGCTTCCGATTAATCTGATTACAAGAATTCATGCATCGGGTTATGCTGACCATAACGGTTCATCAGATGATTACTATTTTAGAGCTTATGATACGAATAGTAACAACTTCTGGAGCTATACAAGAACTAATACAAGTACTGATACTAACTATGACGCTTGGTTCAATATAGACTCATCACTTACAACATCTAATATAAGAGTACTGTGTGGTGGATATTCTATCTACTCATATAGTGGTCGTATTGAAGAAATTGAATATGATATAGGGTCATTGAACTATCAATCTATCAATTTAAATTACACTGCATCGGTTGACTTAACAGGCAACTGGTGGGGAACTACAGATAATATTCAGGATGAGCTTTATACTCTTACAAACGGATTATCTGATTATACAGGTGCACAAACTACTGAACCTGTTGCAGGTGCTACACTTGTAAACTTGGCTCCACAGGTAACAGTATTAACTCCTGATACTCTTATATTGAATCCAAGTACAGTTGAAATTACTTGGTCTGATTATGATATAGATGATGATGCTGTTATAACCTTAGGCTATACTCCTGTAAATACTGATGCAGGAGTAACAATTGTTAGTACAATTAGAGAAGATTCAACAACTGATTCCTATACATGGGATGTATCTGAAGTTCCTTATGGATTGTATTACATTTCAGCTGTTATCGATGATGGAGTCAATCCTGTCGTTACAGCTTATTCAAGTGAACAGGTTATGGTTGGTCCAGTTACTGCAAAAGTTGCAGATACCTATGGCGAATCAGCAAATCAGGTTATGGTTCCGGTTAATATAACTAATGCTCATGATAGATTCGGTTTCATCTCTTGGCAATTCAGCCTTGTTTATGATCCGACTCTTTTAGTTGCTACCGGTATAGAAATCGATGGAACATTATCGGAGTCATGGAGTGTGAACTATAATAATTCAATTCCAGGCCAAATAGATGTTAATGGCTATAGTGCTACCAATCTTTCTGAAGACGGTAACCTTATATATGTGCTTTTCAATGTACATAGCGGAGAGAATGACTTCATTACCGGGAACATGGGATTCAGTTCATTTGTATTTAATGATGCGGATATTCCCGTCACACAGCAGAGTGGAGTTTTCACTGTCAGAAACAAGTATTCCTTATCGGGTTCTGTGAGTTATTATAATGAGAATGCTCCTATTCAAGGTGTGGATGTATCTATCGAAGGAATTGAATCCGGTTCCGTATCTACTCTTAATGATGGTTCTTTTGCCTTTGATCCTCTTTATGCAGGTGATTATAGTTTTAGTTTATCGAAAGATGACCAGCTTCCTTTCTTAACTGTAACACCTTATGATGCATCTATTACAGCACAATATGCTCTGAATACATGGGCGTTTAACAGTTCTCAGATTATTGCAGGTGATGTAAGCGGTAATGATGTAACAGATGCTTATGATGCAGCTATGATGGTTCAATATGCAATCAATCTCATTGATTCATTCCCTGCAGGTAATTGGATGTTTACTCCTGAAGATGTTTCTATCACTTTAAGCAGCCCGCATTCGCGTGATTTCACAGCTATTGCGATAGGAGATCCTTCCGGCAACTATCCGAATACAGTTACAAGAACTCTTCCTATTCAGGAGATTGTTCCGCTGATTACAGATAGAAATGGAGTTCGCCTTGATGTTTATTGTGAGGATAATTTCTCATCTACAGGTATGAAGTTAAGATATAATCCTGAAGAACTTCAATATGTTGAAGTTGTTTCTAATCTTGCAGACATGCCTGTTATGGTTAATGCAGGCACAGAAGGTGAACTTTATCTCGGTGGATTTAGTGTGACCGAATTGAATACTAATGATGCTGTTTATTCAATCAGATTCAATAATGTGGGTCATCAGGAAGAAAGTGATGTAACTGTTGACTACTTGATGTTTGACGAAGTCTTCACAGGAAGCTTGATTCCTACATCTGTTGAAGGTGAGGTCAATCAAATAAACTCAACTGTTCTGGATAGTAACTATCCTAATCCGTTTAATCCTGAAACAACTCTAAGCTTCAATCTGAAAGAGAGAAGTGCTACCGAGTTGAAGATTTACAATCAAAGAGGACAGTTGGTTACCACTCTTGTTAACGATGTTCTGAACGCAGGTCAACATAGCTATGTCTGGAAAGGTGTTGATAGTGAAGGAAGAAGAGTAGCCAGCGGTGTTTATTTCTATAAACTTCATGCAGGTCCATATACAAGGACAAGAAAAATGATATTAATGAAGTAATTATTATTTCGTTATCATAAACATAATCAAAATAGACCGGTTTATCCGGTCTATTTTGTTTTAATGTTTACCTGAGAATCTTTTATACTAGTATAGCTCTTTGAGCTATGTGCAAGTGAGGGCACTTGCACTGCTATTGTACTGCAACTCTCCTGAGTTGCTGTGACGACGTAGTCGGCAGATATGCCACAACTCCTCTAATGTACTTTTCTATTGACATAACTATTAATATATTACATAATATGTCTTGGAGGTTCAATGAAAAGATTTACATTATCATTAATACTCTTTTCATTAATAATCAGCTTATCATCAATACAAGTCGGTGGAGTAATGACTCAGGATACAATCTGGAGTCCAACTGATAATCCGGTTCAAATTACTAATAATCTGATTATTAATGAGGGTGTAACTTTGACTATCCTACCCGGTACTGAGATTTATGTTAATTCAAGACGAATTTTGAATATTGAAGAACTAAATTCCGGTTATCATTACAATGGAGGTAATAATGAAGGTAAAATTATATGGTGTCACGGTAATATAATTGCCGAGGGAACAGAAGAAAATCCCATCTTGTTCACAAGAATGAACGGTAGTTATAAGACTTTCTGGGGTAACATTTACTTAGATTATGAGAGTAATATGGGAGTGTTCAGATATTGTAGATTTGAGTATACTTCCAGAACCGGTATGGGAATAGGCTATACTTTAGGCGGTGCAATTGAGGGGAATGGTTCAAATTTAATTGTTAACCACTGTAGTTTTTACAATTGTTGGGGAGCAGTCTGGAGTGTATGTCACGATAAACAGATAGAAATAACTGACAATAAATTTGAATCAACTGACGAAGTAATTTATACTGATATTCCTTATGCAAATGAAGCAATGTTAATATTTTGGAATAACTACAAGATATATGGTGGATTAGTAGCAAATAATGAATTTTTAAATCATTTTCGCTCAACTTTGTATAGCAACATAGTAGCATTCAACACATTTAACTCTACGGATGCAACTAACTATAATTTTCGTCTTAATGACAATTATAATTTTGTGTATAAGAATGAGTTTATTGATTCTCATCAAGCTCTTAGAATTTTTGATGAAGCCTATATAAGATCTAATAAGTTTATTGGTGGATTTGATTCAATATATGGAGGAGAAGTCCACGTAATTGACAATTATTTTGAAGGGAATAATATGCCTTCTACAATATCAAGTTCATTTATAAGCAATCAGTATAACAATGCTTCATGTTTTCCGACAAATATAGTTAACTCAAATCAAGTGTTTTATGACAATGTATCAGGAGATAGTGCGTTAGGTGGATTAGTTAATAACCATAATAATGCTAGCATTGATAATCAATATGCAGTTAGGTCTACTTCTCTTGGATATCTTAACGATATAATAGTTGGAAATCAAAATATTGCACCAGCATATCCGGTAAGAGTAAAGTCCTTCAAAAACTGTATTTTAGATTTTCCGATTACCGGTGATAATATGATTGATCTTGGTGGTAACATATATGTAGATCCTGATAGTATAGCAAATCTCTTTGTAGATTATGAAGGAAGAGATTTCAGACCTGCACCGGATTCACCGGCAATAGATGCCGGATGTTGGGTAGATACCTTAAACTGGTGTAACTATGCAGGAGGATTTACTGAACGATTCTGGGATGGAGATGGTGATGGAATTGCTCAACCTGATATTGGTCCTTATGAATATGGAGCACCTGCTTTAGGTGGAATCAGAGGTTATACAAGAAAGTGTCTTGGAAATGAAGAGATAGTACCTTATGTACTCATTCATAATGCCGAGGACTATAGTCAGTTTGTTGTCAGTGATAGTACCGGATATTTTGAACTACCCTTAGTTCACGGAATGTATGACTTTGTTGTACAAAGAGTATTCTACGACTCGACAAATGTAACTAGACGTGTTAGCTCAATTTATACTTGGAATGAAGCTGATATCTACTTAATGCCAAATACAACTTACACGGATGAATATGAAGTGTCCCCTCAAGTATCTAATATTAAAGTTACGAACTTCCCCAATCCTTTTAATCCTTCAACTACTATTAGTTATTCCATACCTGAGAGTGGAGAAGTAGAGGTTAGTATCTTCAATATCAGAGGACAAAGAGTAAAACAACTCTATAAAGGCTACAAATCCCAAGGAGGCTATATTCTTAAATGGGATGGAACCGATGAGCATAATAGGACTGTAGCTACCGGTGTATATTTCACGGTTGTGAAAACGGAGCGGGAACAGAGAAGTAATAAGATGCTTTTAATGAAGTAGTATAGCTCTTTGAGCTATGTGCAAGTGAGGGCACATGCACTACGATTGGTACGCCGGCATCCTGTCGGCATCTCCTAATGCGAGCTGGAAGCTTGCGTACCCGGCTTAATGTAGACATGAGGTACGCAATTCACTATTTATAAACATATTGAATAAATAGTGCTTTTATAGTTCTTGCAAAATGATATGTGGAGCTTTCAACTGGTTTAAAAATTGCAAGGTAAAACAGCATTTCCTCAATTTCTATTTATCTCCTATTTTGGTCCCATTTCTATACCATTAATGAATCCTTTTGCTCGTCCACCAACCACGGGTTTCTCTCGGGTTAGTCTCCCGTTGCTCTCCCGTTGGTCTCCCGTTGCTCGCAACGAGATAGAAACGAGAGAAAAATGGGAGAAAAACTTTCGAAAAATTGGTGGTTGGAAGTATCACATCAGGACTCAACCTTTATTGATTGATGAAGTGGGGTAGATTTTTTGATGTGTAGAATCAAATTTCCGCTACAGAAAAGCTAAAAAGCAGAAAATACAGTTAGTGTGATCTCAAGTGTATCAAAAGAATTCTTGTTCTGACGGAAAAAACAAAGGTGTATTTAATGAAGAAAAAAAGAGAATAGAATTGCGATATGAGCAGAAGTTAGCGAGTAAAAGTTAAGATGTAATTTCATAGTTAACAAAAGGTTTAGTAAAGGTTAAGAAAAAAAATTTGACATAATGCAAGTGGTTTTATTTTTTGCGATGATATTGCAAAAGATATTTGAAGTATGCATAGTGTGTGGATGAGCAATAAAAAAGATGTAAAATATCTTGACATAGAGAAAGCGAAAAGTTTTATGACGCAACATGACGAGCCGAAGTAGCTCAACGGTAGAGCAAGTGATTTGTAATCACTAGGTTGGGGGTTCGATTCCCTTCTTCGGCTCCATAAAGTGGAGAGGTTCCCGAGTGGTCAAAGGGAACAGACTGTAAATCTGTCGGCGGACGCCTTCGAAGGTTCAAATCCTTCCCTCTCCACCATTTATTTTTATGTAAAGTCGCAGTTATGTTTGCGGGAGTAGCTCAGTTGGCTAGAGCATCAGCCTTCCAAGCTGAGGGTCGCGGGTTCGAATCCCGTCTCCCGCTCCAATATTTTATACAAGCTCATGTAGCTCAGCCGGTAGAGCACTTCCTTGGTAAGGACGAGGTCATCGGTTCAAGTCCGATCATGAGCTCCATTGTTATTTATAGAAATATAAAAAAACTAATACAACTACATTACCTCTGGGAGGAGAAATGGCAAAACAGAAATTTGTACGCACCAAGCCCCATGTTAATGTAGGAACCATTGGTCATGTTGACCATGGTAAAACTACTTTAACAGCCGCAATGACTTTGTATCTCAGTAAAAAAAGCGGTGCGCAATTCAGATCGTTCGATTCAATTGATAACGCACCAGAAGAAAAAGCTCGTGGTATAACAATCGCTACAGCTCACGTTGAATACGAATCAGAAATCCGTCACTATGCACACGTCGACTGCCCTGGTCACGCTGACTATGTTAAAAACATGATCACAGGTGCAGCACAGATGGACGGTGCTATTCTTGTTGTTAGTGCGGCTGACGGTCCTATGCCTCAGACTCGTGAGCACATCTTGCTCGCTCGCCAGGTTGGTGTTCCAGCTATGGTCGTTTTCC
Source organism: Cloacimonadales bacterium (SeqCode) (assembly GCA_963667035.1). GTDB lineage: Bacteria > Cloacimonadota > Cloacimonadia > Cloacimonadales > JAFGVF01 > Zophobacter. The sequence continues at coordinate 2,360,624 of OY762964.1, read as the reverse complement.
TCAACAAAGTTGACCTTGTTGATGATGAAGAGCTTCTCGAACTTGTAGAAATGGAAGTTAGAGACCTTCTTTCAACATACGATTTCCCTGGTGATGATATCCCTATCATCAAAGGTTCAGCTCTTAAGGCTCTTAACGGAGATCCTGAGGGTGAAGCTCAGGTCCAGGAATTGATCGACGCTGTTGACTCTTATATTCCGGAACCTGATCGTGCAGTTGATCAGCCTTTCCTTATGCCTGTTGAAGATGTATTCTCAATTCCTGGCCGTGGTACAGTTGCTACCGGTCGTGTTGAGCGTGGAATCATCAAAATGCAGGACAAAGTTGAAAGAGTTGGTATTCGTGAAACAATCGAAACAACTTGTACAGGTGTTGAAATGTTCCGTAAAATTATGGATCAAGCACAAGCCGGTGACAATATCGGTATGTTGCTTCGTGGTATGGGTAAAGAAGATATCGAACGTGGAATGGTTCTCGCTAAACCAAAGAGCGTTAAACCTCATACAAAATTCAGTGGCAAAACCTATATCCTTACAAAGGATGAGGGTGGACGTCATAAACCATTCTTCGACGGCTATCGTCCTCAGTTCTATTTCAGAACAACAGATGTTACCGGATCATTGCACTTACCTGAAGGAGTAGAAATGGTTATGCCTGGTGATAACTTAGAAATCACCGGTGAACTTATTACTCCTATCGCTATGGAGCAAGGTCTTCGTTATGCTATCCGCGAAGGCGGAAGAACTATCGGTGCCGGAGTTGTCGGAACAATCATCGAATAAGGTGCAGATAGATGAGAGATATTATTATTCTCGAATGTCAGGAGTGTAAGAATAGAAATTACACTACTACAAAAAACAAAAGAAAGCATCCGGAGAGATTGGCATTAAAGAAATATTGCCCAACTTGTCGGAAGCATACTAACCATAAACAAAACAAATAGTGGTTATACAGGACAGTAGTTCAATTGGTAGAGCACTGGTCTCCAAAACCAGGTGTTGCGGGTTCGAGTCCTGCCTGTCCTGCCAAATATAAAGCTTGAGTCAGCGAAGCGAAAGTTTCGCTGACTTATTAGGCTTTTTATTATAATCCTATAGTTTAAGATGTGAGCGTTGTATGAATAAACTAGTAAAGTTTTTGAAGGAAGTTAGAACCGAATTGAAATCTGTCAGTTGGCCAACAAGAGCCGATTTGGTGGAGGGAACAACAGCCGTAGTTGTAATGTCAATCATTACAGCAGTATTTTTGTTTCTTGTAGATTTGGTATTTAAACTTTTAATCAATAAGGTAATCTTCGGATATTAAGCAAAACAGGAACCCAAGTTATGAAATGGTATGTTGTACACACCTATTATTCCCATGAGAACCGGGTTAAGGAGACCATAGAAAAAGGTATCCTTAATACTCCTATCGAAGGGAAGATAGGAAGAATACTGGTTCCAACGCAGAAGACTTTTCACATTCGTGATGGGAAGAAGATTGAACGTGAGAAAAAGCTATTCAATAGCTATATCATAGTTGAAGCAGATTTAACCCCTGAAGTGAAGACTTACATCTTAAATGTTAGTGGTGTAACTCATATTCTGGGCTACGGAAAGAATCCGATAGCTCTTCCAAAAGACGAAGTCGATCGTCTTCTTGGTATTGATAACCGCGATCAAGGAAGCTCTTCCATGCACGAAATCCTGCCGGGTGATCATGTTAATATTATCTCCGGTCCTTTTATGGACTTTGAAGGAGTCGTTGACAAACTGGATGGAGATGGGGTTCGCCTGACCGTGAATGTCACTGTATTCGGAAGAATAACTCCTGTTGAAGTAAGTGCCGATCAAGTAGAAATTAAAAAATAACTTAATAGATGAGGTAGAATAATGGCAAAGAATGAAAACATAACTATCGTAAAGCTCCAGTTACCTGCCGGACAAGCGACCCCTGCACCTCCAGTCGGTCCTGCTCTCGGTCAAGCTGGTGTTAACATTGCAGAATTTTGCCGTCAGTTCAACGATCGAACAAAAGACAGCCCGGGGATGATTTTCCCGGTTGTTATCTCTGTTGCTAAAAACAAGTCTTTCACGTTCGAAATTAAAACTCCTCCTGCAGCTGTTTTAATTAAGAAAGAGGCTGGTTTAGCTAAAGGTTCCGGAGAACCCAACAAAACTAAAGTTGGTACAGTATCTAAGGAATCTGTCAGAAAGATAGCTGAGATGAAAATGCAAGATATGAATTGTCATTCCATTGAATCCGCTATGAGTATGGTCGCAGGAACTGCACGTAGTATGGGTGTTTTAGTCGAAGACTAAACCTGCGAAGAATATTCTAGAAGGAGTATGAATGCATAAAAGTAAAAAATATCGCCAAGCCCTTACCCAGGTCGATAGATTGAAAAGATATGATATTGCCGAAGCAATAGAGCTGCTCAAGTCATTACCCACGTCTAAATTTGACGAGACAGTTGAAGTTCATTTCAATCTAGGTGTCGATCCTCGTAAGGCTGATCAACAGATCCGTAACTCCCTTATCTTACCCCACGGAACCGGAAAACAGGTAAGCGTACTCGTTTTTGCAGAAGGTGCAAAAGCTGAAGAAGCTCAAGCTGCCGGTGCTAACTATGTTGGTCTCGATGAATATATCGAGAAAATCAATTCAGGTTGGATTGATTTTGACGTAGTAATAGCAACTCCAAACTTAATGGGTAAGATTGGTCGTTTAGGTAGAGTACTTGGACCTCGTGGTTTAATGCCAAATCCAAAAGTTGGAACAGTTACAATGGATGTAGCTAAAGCCGTTCAGGATTCAAAAGGTGGTAAGGTGGCTTACCGTGTAGATAAGTTCTCAAACCTTCACATTCCTGCCGGAAAAGTCAGCTTCGAACAAAACAAGCTTTATGATAATATCAAATCAATCATAAATGCAGTTTTAAAAGACAAACCAAGTGCACTCAAAGGTGTTTACATTAAGAGTATTACTGTAACCGCTACTATGAGTCCTGGTATAAAGCTGAACATTGCATCTGCAACTTTAGAAGCAAAGAATTAGGAGAGCCCCAATGGTACAAAGCTATAAAATAGACGCAGTAAAAGAGATTAAGGCTCGCATTAAAGATGCTAAGGCGATTGTCTTGGTGGATTACAAAGGAATAAACATAGATGAGGTTAATGAGTTAAGACATCGTATGAGAACAGAAGCTGTAGATTACTTCGTACAGAAGAATACACTTATCAAGATTGCTCTCAATGAACTCGGTGTAAACGAACTTGATTCATATCTCAAAGATTCAACAGCAGTTGCAGTATCTATGAATGATGAAGTTGCACCTGCAAAAGTAGTAGCACAGTTTAAGAAAGATGTAATGGGTGATAAAGAATTCCCATCCTTTAAAGTAGGTTATATTAATGGTGTAGTATTCGATCAGAAACAACTTCACCAACTCTCTAAGATGCCTTCAAGAGAAGAATTACTCGGTCAGGTACTTAGATGTTTCAACGGACCTATCCAAGGAATGGCTACAGTATGTGCCGGAATCATCAAGAAATTCTTCTATGCTGTTGACGCTATCGCTAAACAAAAAGCTGAATAAAAATTAAAAAGAAAAAGAATAATATTTGGAGGAACCATGTCTGAGAAGAAACAACAGATTATTGATATAATAAAAGAAATGTCCGTTCTTGAACTTTCTGAATTAGTAAAAGATCTCGAAGAAATATTTGGTGTAAGTGCTGCTGCTCCTGTAGCTGCTGTTGCTGCTATGCCCGGTGCAGGTGCTGAAGCTGCTGAAGAAAAAACAGAATTTGATGTAGTTCTTACAAGTGCTGGTGAGAAAAAGATCAACGTTATTAAAGTTGTTCGTGAAATCACTAAGCTTGGTCTTAAAGAAGCTAAAGCTCTTGTTGATTCTGCACCAAAACCAATCGCTGAAAAAGTATCAAAAGAAGAAGCTGAAGCAGTCAAAGCTAAACTTGACGACGCTGGAGCATCTTGCGAAATTAAATAGTTCAAGTCACAACTTTAAGGAAGTGGATGGTTTACATCCACTTCCAATTGTATTTAAGAACCTCTATCTCTTAACATTTCAAAGAATTATTAAAGGAGCGACTTTTGAGACATATCAAAAGTTATTCCCGTATAGCCAATAGATTTGACCAATTACAGATTCCTAAAGTGGAAGTGCCAAATCTTCTCGCTATGCAGGTTGATTCATTCGAGGAATTCCTACAGAGGAATGTCCCTCCCTCACAAAGGGAAGAAAAGGGTTTGCAAGCTGTTTTTAACAATGTTTTCCCTATTGAAGACACAAAAGGCAACTATCGTCTTGAGTTTATTAGCTACAATGTCTTGAAGGAAAAATATACAATCGAAGAATGTATTGAAAGAAATCTTACTTACCAAGCTGCTATCAAAGCAAAAATGCTTTTGCATATCTTTGAAGAAGAAGATGGTGAAGGTGGAAAACGAGAAATTAAGGATTCGATTGAACAGGAAGTCTTTCTTGGTGAGTTACCCTTAGTAACTCAACAAGGTACTTACATGATTAACGGTGCAGAGAGAATTATCATCTCTCAGCTACACAGATCACCCGGTGTATATTTCTCAGAAGAGAAACATCCAAGCGGTAAAATGCTTTATTCCTGTAAGGTGATTCCGTATGTTGGATCATGGATGGAAATGAATATTGATATTCATGATGTTATGTATGTTCACATTGATAAAAGACGTAAGTTACCGGTGTCTGTTCTTTTAAGAGCTATCGGAATCTCTGAAAATGATGATTTACGTAATGCTTTCTATGAAAAAGAAACCGTTAAATTGAACAAAGCTACTAACTGTTATAGTTTTACAGACATTAAAAATTCACATGATGAGATTGTTGTTAAAGGCGGAGAAAAGCTTACTCCTGAACTTCTGAAGGAATTAGCTCAAGGTGGTCTTAAAGAGATAGATATTATTAAGAATCCAAATGAGATTCTGAAGAAAGTATTGGAATCTACCATTGATAAAGACCCAACAACAAGTCAAGATGAAGCCGCTAAGAAAATATACAATCTTATACGTCCTGGTGAAGAACCTGCAGCTGAAGTTGCAGCTGAATTCATTAACCAGATGTTTTTCAATGTAAAAAAATATAATCTTGGTGCTGTCGGGCGCTACAAGATGAATAGCCGTTTAGAGCTTGATATACCTCTTGATAACCATTCTCTTACTGTAGATGATTTTAAGAGTATTTTTAGTACTCTAATCAATATTTACAACGATTCTGATGTAGTTGATGATATCGACCATTTAGCAAACAGAAGAATTCGAACCATTGGTGAATTGCTTCAAGAGCAATATACAATGGGTCTCAATATGGTTGCTAGAATTGCAAGAGAAAGAATGGCTATTGCTAACAACGATGAGGTAACTGTTCACGACTTAGTAAACAGTAATGCTCTTATCAGTGTTATAAATACCTTCTTCCTTACAGGTCAGCTCTCACAGTATATGGAGCAAGCGAACCCTCTTGCAGCTTTAACTCATAAACGTAGATTCTCTGCACTTGGACCTGGTGGTCTAACTCGTGAGAGAGCAGGTTTTGAAGTCCGAGACGTTCACTATTCTCATTATGGACGTGTATGTCCTATTGAGACTCCTGAAGGAGCTAACATTGGTTTGCTCTCTTCACCATCAATATTTTCAAGAATTAATGACTTGGGATTCCTTGAAACACCTTATTATAAAGTTGTGGATGGTAAAGTTATCGGTGAAGTTGAGTTCTTAGATCCAGCTCAAGAAGATCATTATCTCATTGCTCAGATAAATGTTACTATGAATGAAAAACATGAGATTACTGACGATGTGATCTATGCTAGGACTAAGGGTGAATTCGTATTGGTGCCTCCAACTGATGTACAATATATGGACGTTTCACCTCAGCAGATGGTTTCGGTTTCTGCCGCACTTGTTCCTTTCTTGGAGCATGATGATGCTAACCGTGCTCTCATGGGTTCTAACATGCAACGACAAGCTGTTCCTCTCCTAAATCCTGAAGCTCCGGTTGTCGGAACATCTATGGAGAGAATAGTTGCAAAAAATTCAGGTACTGTTCTTCTAGCACCTTATAATGGTACTATTAAAAGCGTTACCTCAGAATATATTGAGATTGAACCAGATAAAAAATCAGCAAACTATCTTTCATTTAATGACTTGAGACGTATCAGACTTAAAAAGTTCTTACGCTCAAATCAAGATACTTGTATTAATCAACGACCAATTGTTAAAGTTGGACAAAGGGTTGTTGAAGGGCAGCAATTAACTGACGGTGCTTGTATTGAAGACGAACGTCTTGCTCTTGGAACCAACATGCTAGTTGCTTTCATGCCTTGGTATGGTTACAACTATGAGGATGCTATTATTCTTAGTGAGAATGTAGCAAGAAGAGACTCTCTTACTTCAATATATATTGAAGAACTTGAGGTTCTTGTACGTAATGTCAAAAACGGTAAAGAGCAGTTAGCCTATGATATTCCTAACGTTCCGGTACAATCTTTAAGAAACCTTGATAAAACAGGTATTATTAGAGTTGGTTCTCAAGTTAAAGCCGGAGACATCATAGTAGGAAAGATAACTCCCAAGAGTGTTGAAATCGACCCTTCTCCGGAAGAAAACCTTATGCGTGCATTGTTTGGCGATAGAGCCGGAGATTTCACTAATAGCTCACTTAAGGCTAAACCGGGTATGGAAGGATACGTTATTGATGTAAAAGTATTCTCCAGATCGGAAGAGTACAATGATCTTGAGGAAGATCATAAAGGAACAATTAAGAGACTCAAAACAGATCAGCTTTCAAGAAGAAATCGTATTTCGGAATATAAAGAAGACAGATTAAGCGATTATCTAGTTGGTGAAACTGCAAAGAATATCGTTCACGAAAAAACAAAAATACCTTTCATCGCTCCAGGTAAGAAAATTACTAAAGATGATTTAAAGAGAATAGATTTCAAACGTCTTAACACAGATCTTGAACTTGTTGAAGATCCTGAAAAGAATTTAATTATTTATCAGAATGTGATACTTGCCGTTAAGAATGCGAAAGATGAAAGTGACAATATATATAAGAAAGAGCGAGATCGCTTGAAACATGGTGACGAATTACCTTATGGTGTTCGCAAAATGGTAAAAGTGTATATCGCAAAGAAACGTAAAATCCAGGTTGGAGATAAGATGGCAGGTAGACATGGTAATAAAGGTGTTATATCTATAGTCGCTCCAATCGAAGATATGCCATTTATGGAAGATGGAACACCTGTTGATATCGTATTAAATCCACTTGGTGTGCCATCACGTATGAACATTGGTCAGATTATGGAAACCCATTTGGGCATGGCAGCTAGAACCCTTGGTTTTGAAGTTGAAACTCCTATTTTTGATGGAGCTACTTGGGAAGATATTAGCCAAGAACTCAAATCAGCTAAACTCCCAATTGATGGTAAGCAGGTTCTTTATGATGGAAAAACCGGCGAACCATTTAAGGAAAGGGTTACAGTCGGCATAATCTACATGATGAAACTTAACCATCTGGTAGCAGATAAAATGCATGCTCGTTCAACAGGTCCTTACTCTCTTATTACTCAGCAACCATTGGGCGGTAAAGCTCAGCATGGTGGACAGAGACTTGGAGAGATGGAGGTATGGGCTCTTGAAGCTTATGGTGCAGCTCATTTACTCGAAGAAATGCTCACAATTAAATCTGACGATGTAGATGGTAGAACAAATGCCTTTAAAGCTATTACCAGTGGTAAGAACCCACCACCACCTGGTGTACCAGAGTCATTTAACGTGTTAATAAGTGAGTTACAATCACTTGGTTTTGATATTGAATTTATCAAAGAAGACCATCGTTAATCGGAGGCAATAGTGATTAGAGAAATTAAAAGAGAAAAGAAGATTGAGAATTACGACGCAGTAAGAATTAAAATTGCCTCTCCGGAAGCAATAAGATCATGGTCTTATGGTGAAGTATCAAAATCCGACACATTAAATTATAGAACATTGAAACCGGAGAAAGACGGTCTTTTCTGCGAAAGAATATTTGGTCCGGAAAGAGATTATGAATGCTCTTGCGGTAAATACAAAAAGAAAAGATTTGCAGGAACCGTTTGCGACAGATGCGGTGTTGAAGTTACATCCTCTCGTGTTCGTAGAACAAGAATGGGACATATTGAACTTGCTGTTCCTGTTGCTCATATCTGGTTTGTTTCAAGTGCTCCAAGTAAGATAGGTACTTTGCTTGATCTTACTACAAAGACACTCGAAAGAATACTCTATTATGAATCGTACGTTGTTATTGAACCCGGTGACTCTCCTTATGAGAAGTATGAATTAGTTGATACTGATGAATATTACGAGAAAAGAGATCAATTAGGAGAGACCTTTGTTGCAATGATTGGTGGCGAAGCTATCAGACATATGCTTTCCGAAATTGATTTGGAAAAGGAATCCCAGAATTTAAAGACTCTTATTCTAATGGAGACTTCTCCGCTTAAGAAGCAGAAGTTAATCAAAAAATTAAAGATTGTTGAGGCTTTCCGAAATTCAGGAAATAAACCTGAATGGATGGTTTTAGAAGTATTGCCTATAATGCCTCCAACACTCAGACCTTTAGTTCCACTTGATGGTGGTAGATTTGCAACTGCTGACTTCAACGATTTATACAGACGTGTTATCACAAGAAATAATAGATTGAAACAGTTATTGGAAATCAGAGCTCCTGAAGTTATTCTCAGAAATGAAAAACGAATGCTTCAAGAAGCTGTTGATGCTCTCATAGATAACTCAAAGAAATCTCGTCCTGTGAAAGGAAGAGGTTCAAGGGCCCTTAAATCACTTACAGATCAATTGAAAGGTAAGCAAGGACGTTTCCGTCAAAACTTACTTGGTAAACGTGTTGACTATTCCGGTCGTTCGGTTATCACAGTTGGTCCGGAGTTAAAGATTTATCAATGTGGCTTACCAAAAGAGATGGCAAAAGAGCTCTTTAAGCCTTTCATTATTGAAAGATTAGAGAAGATAGGAGCTGCTGAGAAGGCTAAAACTGCTAAGAAGATGATCGAAAAGAATCAACCTGAAATATGGAAGATACTTGAAGAAGTCGTACAGGATTATCCTGTTCTTCTTAACCGTGCTCCGACTCTTCACAGACTCGGTATTCAAGCATTTATGCCTGTATTGACTGAGAACAAAGCTATTCAGCTTCACCCAATGGTTTGTATTCCTTATAATGCTGACTTTGATGGTGACCAGATGGCTGTTTATGTTCCATTGTCTGAAGAGGCTAGAATGGAAGCTCGTGTCTTGATGCTTTCTTCTCGTAACCTTCTTCTTCCTTCTAACGGTAAGCTAGCTATGGCTGCAAACCAGGATATTGTTCTTGGCACTTACTATCTCACTCTTGAGGCGGGAGAAAAACCTGCTGATGATGCAAAACTTCCTGTATTCCAAGATGCTGATGAAGTTCTGACAGCTTACGATAATGATGAGATGTATTGTAGCGTTAAAGGTGAAGCTTCAATGGAAAGAACCATTGACCTTCATACATGGATTAGATACAAAGTTGGTAAGAAATATATAATAACTACAGTTGGTCGTGTAATATTTAATACTATCCTTCCTAAGGAAGTTCCTTACATGAATGAAGTATTAAACAAAGGTAAACTCAATGAACTTGCAATGATATGTTTCCACAAAGTGGGACAGTTCGAAACTGCCTTGTTCCTTGATCGTCTTAAAGAAACCGGCTTCAAGTATGCTACAAGAGCCGGTGTTACTTTCAGCTTCGGGGATATTGTTGTTCCTGATTCTAAGAGAGAGATACTTTCTGAGAAAGAAGCTGAAGTTAAGAGCATTCAAGAGCTATATCTTTCAGGTATTATTACTGAGAAAGAAAGAATGCAACGTGTAGTTGATAAATGGAAATCAGCTACAGAAGAGGTTACCGAGAAGCTCATGACCGATTTGGAAAAAGATAGAAACGGACTTAACTCCATCTATATGATGTATAAGTCCGGTGCAAGAGGAAGTCGTGACCAGATTAAACAGCTTGGAGCGATGCGTGGATTGATGGATAAACCTACTAAGAGTACTAGTGATGATATTGGTGTTATTGAAACTCCAATTAAATCAAACTTTAAAGAAGGTCTCTCGGTTCTTGAGTATTTCATCTCTACTCACGGTGCAAGAAAAGGTCTGGCTGATACTGCTCTTAAAACTGCTGATGCAGGTTATCTAACAAGACGTCTTGTTGACGTTGCTCAAAACTCAATTATTACCCAAGAAGATTGCGGTACGATTGATGGTATTGAGATAACAGCTTTAAAAGAAGGACAAGAGATTGTTCAGACATTAGCTGAGAAAATTGAAGGACGTACTGCGGCTGAAGACATTTATGATCCTATTACTGATGAGGTTATCGTTATTGCCGGTCAAGAAATTGACCATGAGATGGCTCATCTGATTGAAAAACATGGAATCATATCTGTTAAAGTACGATCAGTCTTAACCTGCGAATGCGAAAAGGGTGTTTGTGCCAAATGTTACGGCAGAAACCTTGCAACTCAAAAATCTGTTACAATCGGTGAACCGGTTGGTGTTATCGCTGCTCAAAGTATTGGTGAACCCGGTACTCAGCTTACTCTCAGAACATTCCATATTGGTGGTGCATCCAGTACTCAGATTGATACTGCAGAAGTCAGTTCAGGATTCGATGGGGTTACAAAGTTCGATAGAATGAATGTCGTAACTACTAAAGAAGGTGAAAAGATTTCAGTAAGCCATCTCGGTAAGATTCTTCTTGTTGATGAGAAGGATCCTGATAACGTTCTGGAAGAATACAAAGTTGAGTATGCTTCTACTGTTTATGTAGAGGATAACCAGAAGATTGCCCAGGATACTAAACTGTTTAGTTGGGATCCATACAACAATCCGCTCATCAGTACTGCGAAAGGTATTCTTCATTATGAGAACTTCGTAAAAGATTTTACTTATAAAGAGGAATTCAACGAGCTTACAGGACTCAGAGAAATTACCATTATTGAATCGAAGGACAGAAAGATTCAGCCACAGTTCAAGATTGTTGATGAAGATGGAACCGAAGCACTTGTTCCGCTTCCAACAGGTCTTAACGTTAAAGTGGAAGATGGTACTTATGTTTACCATGGTCACAGACTTGGTGAGACATCTCGTGTTACTGTTAAACAGCGCGATATTACCGGTGGCTTGCCACGTGTACAGGATCTCTTTGAAGCACGTGTGCCAAAAGAGAAAGCAGTTATCTCCGAGATTAACGGTAAGATTACCATTGGTGGTTTAAAGAAAACAGGTCGTGATATATTCGTAACCCCCGACAGTAGTGTTTTCTCACCTATAGATGGTAAAGTTATCTTGGGAGATACTGATGAAGATGGAAATCGTAAGATTTTCGTAGTTCCGGAAGATGCAATAATTTCAAAACGAAATGGTACAATCCGTTTCGGTGACAAGACTGAAGAAGGTCAGGATGTCTATATTGTTGTTAAATCCGGTAGGGAATATAAGTATCATATTCCTGCAGATCAACAAATCATCGTAACTGACGGTGAAAAAGTCAGCACAAAGTTACCGCTCTCAGGTCATGTGTTCGATATCCCTGCATTCCAAGAATCTATTTATACTGATGATGACGTCGTTAAGGATGGTCAGCCACTCGTTGGACGTAAGTATGTTATACCTTCAGGTAAACGTATAATAGTTCACCAAGGTGACATTGTAGAAAGTGGAGATGCACTTTCTGACGGACCACTTGATCCTCATGACGTATTGAGAGTTAAAGGTATTAAAGCCGCTCAAACTCTCATTCTTAATGAGATTCAGGAGATATATAGAAAGCAGGGTGTGAAGATAGATGATAAACATATTGGTGTTATTATTAGACAAATGTTTAAAAAAGTGAAAATCATCAATCCTAACAAGACTCTATTCCTCGAAGGTGAGGTAGTTGAGAAAACTGCGGTAATGAAAGAAAATGCTGAAGTTGAGCAAAGAGGTGGCGAAGGTGCCACGTTTGAACCACTCCTCTTAGGTATAACCAAAACTTCTTTGTTGACAGATAGTTGGCTATCTGCTGCTTCGTTCCAAGATACAACAAAAGTACTTTCGCAAGCTGCTATTGATGGTAGATTGGATAAACTTGAAGGACTCAAAGAAAGTATTATACTTGGTCATAGAATACCAGTAGGAACCGGTTCTAAGCACTATATCGGTAAAATTAAGTCCGGTGTGGAAGAAGGTAAGAATCTTCGCGATTTAGTTGAAGAGCTTACTAGAATCGAGGATGAAGAATCTCTCGATGATTTATTAGATACGATATAAAGGAGTAAATGTGCCTACAATTAATCAGTTAGTAAGAAAAGGCAGAAAAAGAGTTATAAAGAAAAAGAAAAATAGAGCTCTTATGCAGTGCCCTCAAAGACGTGGTGTTTGTACTAGGGTTTATACAACCACGCCTAAGAAACCTAACTCAGCTTTAAGAAAAGTTGCCCGTGTTCGCTTGTCGAATGGAATAGAAGTAACAGCTTACATACCTGGTGAAGGCCATAACTTACAAGAGCATTCAATGGTTCTTGTTCGTGGTGGTCGTGTTAAAGACCTTCCGGGTGTTAGATACCACATCGTCAGGGGTGCCCTTGACTGTGCAGGTGTTGACAAAAGAATGAACTCTCGCTCTAAGTATGGGGCGAAACGTCCAAAGAAATAAGGAAGGAGTGTTAAATGTCAAGAAGACGTAAAGCGATGGAAAGAGAGATTCTCCCTGATCCTAAGTATCATGATGTAATTCTTTCTAAATTTATCAACGGTATTATGTATAGTGGTAAAAAATCTACTGCTGAAGCAATCGTTTATGGTGCTTTAGATATTATTAAAGAAAAGACTGGTGAAGATCCATTAGAAGTGTTCAAACAAGCTCTGAGCAATGCTAGACCACTTGTGAAAGTTGTTTCTCGTCGTGTTGGTGGATCTAACTATCAGATACCTATGGAAGTTTCTGAAAAAGACGGTAGAGCGATTGCTTTCCGTTGGATTATCAGCTACTCTCGTGGTCGTTCTGAAAAATCAATGGACCAAAAACTTGCAGCAGAGCTTATCTCATGCTACAAGAAAGAAGGTAATACTATCAAAAAACGTGAAGATACACATAAAATGGCTGATGCTAATAAAGCATTCGCTCATCTTAGATGGTAGAATCACTAATATAACTTATGAAGCCGGAGTAATCCGGCTTTTTTTAATTTTATGAAGATTATCCATAACAATAAAGAGTATCCTATTACTGTTACACGCAAGAGGGTCAGATATCTCAATCTTCGTATTCAAAAAGATGGAGAGATTAGAATTAGTATACCATTTAACTCTAGTGTAGACTTTGTTAGAAATTTCTTAGAGGAAAAAGATGATAGAATTCGAAAGATGATTGAGAAGATTGAGAGTACAAATCTCAGAGATAGTGAACTTAAGAAACAATATCAAAATTCCTTCTGGTATCTGGGGGATAAGTACAATATTCAATTGGTTAAAAATAAAGAACCCAATGTGGATATAATAGAGGATAGAATTATTATTTCCGGACCTAATCCCGAAAGTAAAATCGAAAGAGACGTTATCCTTGGGAATTTTATAGTTCAAAATTCAGTAGTAATATTTGAACGAGTAATCACAGGTTTAAGATCAAGATTCCCTGAATTGTTTCCTGATAGAGTAGCATTTAAAATAAAGAATTACACATCAAAATGGGGAACATGCTATCCTTTTAAGAATGTTGTTACATTATCACTTTATTTACTTCATTATGATGTGAAGTGTATAGAGTACATTGTAGTTCATGAATTAGCCCATTTCAAGCATCAAAATCACGGTAAAGAATTCCATCGTTTAGTAGAATCCAAGATTCCTGATTGGAAAGAGTATAATGTACTTCTAAGAAATCCTGACATTAAAGCAGGTTTCATTAATCTTAAAGCAATACGGAATAGATGCAGATAAAACCATAAGCCGAATATTTTATTAACAAAAATTAATAAATATACAATTGTTCGGATAGTATTGGCTCAATGTATTGGAGAGGTATTTATTAGTGGAGAAATGATAAAAGCTTTAACTATTATGTTGATATGTATAATAATAATGAGGGTGAATTTGGAATTGTTGTATCCGATAATATGGGGTGGAATCCTATCCGGAGTATATATCTTATTGAAGATGTCCTATCATCAAACCAAACTCTTCTCATAGTGGATATAACTCAAGTAGTATCTGAAGGGAGAAACACTTATTGTAAATGGAGGAGCATCTATTTTGTTTGATTTATCCGTAGGAGTATTTGTTAACTGATTCTCATGTTGCAATGGAACAGAAGATGCTTTCTATATTTCTTCTTTACTCTATCATAATTAATGATAAAGATTGTTCCGTTACTGATGACTTTTCCGTTACACACTTGTTCACTGTAACGGGTTTTGATCAAGGATTGCCAGGAGACTCTAAGGTTTCGCTTAGTTATTAAGAAATAGCAATGATAGTCATAGGAAAAATAAGGGTATTTAATGCAACATATAATCTGTCTTACAGTTAAGTTAAAAGAAGATTGATTAAAAGACGGCATGAAAATCATTAACGCATTGTATGGAAAAAGATTAGAATGCCAACACACAATAAAAAGTGCCTTAGTAATCTTAAGCACAAAAAAAGATAAAGAGATATATTGTTGAAGACAATGATTAATGGAACATGAGCGAAAAATCGGTAAATGTAGAAAAATATAAAAGTAAATAATCTTTCTTATAACTAACAATTTAACCCTTAGAGCTATTTCAAAAAAGGTATTAAAAACCACTTGCCGGTAACAATTAAATCACTATCTTTTCTAGAGGTTATAGTTTCAGGGAGCTAGTATAGGATGAGTAATAAACATAAGTATGAAATATTGCCTTAAGTAGCTATAAATAGGGCTTGAGAAGAATTAAGAACAATAAAAAAGATTGACATAATTAACTATAATACGCATATATTAATTGTATATAAAGAAAGAGGTAAGGAGAGATCTAAGTTCCAAATGTTTGAGAATTTGCGGGTTACAAAAAAGTCTTGACGCTGTAGCGAGGTTCCAGTTTTTATGTCATTCTATATATTTATATATAAAAAATTAAAATGGAATAAAGAAAGGAGATGAGATGGTAAAGCTCAGACTGAGAAGAATGGGCGCCCGTAATGCCCCGTTTTATCGTGTTGTAGCAGTTGATGCACGCGTAAAAAGAGACGGAAAGTATATTGAATCTTTGGGTTGGTATGATCCCAAACCAGAGCCTTTCAAATTTCAGATAGACCAGGAAATGGCACTGAAATGGCTTAGAAACGGCGCACAACCTACAGGAACTGTAAGATCTTTGCTTAGAAGAGCCGGCGTACTTGAGTTATGGCATAACGAAAAGTTATCAATGGCTAAAACTGATTCTCAAGAGGAGAATTAATAATTAAGCAAGGAGACGAGGATGAAGGAACTCATTGAATTTGTCGTAATGGCACTGGTAGATGATCCTAGCGAAGTGAATATTACCGAGATATCCGGAGACAAGGTAACATTATTCGAACTTAGGGTAGCTAAAGGTGATATTGGTAAAATTATAGGAAAACGAGGCCGTACTGCAAGTGCTATCAGAACAATATTAAATGCTGTAAGCACTAAGCAGGGAAAAAGGGCGGAGCTCGAGATTATCGAGTAATGCAACTTTCAGATTTATTGCCGATTGGCAGGTTGGGAAAAGTTTTTAATAACACGGGTTATATCTCCTTCAGACCTTCTGAATTATTCCGACCTGCCTTGTTTTCTTGTAAGAAGTTTTATTTGATCTTTAATAGCGATAGAGTTTTTTACGTAACCCTTGATAAAATCAAGTTACATCAGAATAAGTTTTACCTCAGGTTTGTTGAGGATGGAATCCTTGAAGAACTAGAGAGTTTCAAACGCCCTCGATTGATGATAGAGAAGGAGTTATATTATCAAACTGAAGGTGATGAAGAATACCATCGTGTAACTGATTACAAGGTTTTTTTCAAGGGTGAAGAGATAGGAACAGTTGAAGAGATATGGGAAGATGGATTTCAGGATAGACTCATTGTCATTTTAAATGATGGTAAAGAGGTTATAATTCCTGATGTTGAACAATATGTGGTGCGTAAAGACCACAAGGAGAAATCAATATATCTCGTTGATGTGGAAGAGTTATTAAAATTATGAGAATAGAAGTATTAACTCTTTTCCCTTATATGTTTCATTCCTTTCTTGAATCAAGTATTGTGGCAAAAGCATTAAAACAGAATGCTCTGGAAGTTTATTTAACAGACTTTAGAGATTTTACTTTTGTAAAAAGCAGACAGGTAGATGATTACCCTTATGGTGGGGAAGCGGGAATGGTAATTAAGCCGGAACCGATTTACAGAGCAGTTGATTTTGTTAGACAAAAGCGTCCGGTAAAGCATTTGATATATTTTACACCACAAGGTAGACAGTTAACACAAGAAATTGTCCGCGAGTATGCAAAAGAAGAAAGTGTTATGATTCTTTGCGGTCATTATAAAGAGATAGATCAGAGAATAAGAGATTTATTTGTTACAGATGAGATATCTTTAGGTGATTATGTGCTTTCTGGAGGTGAACTTCCTGCAATGTGTTTTATTGATGCTTGTGCCAGACTACAATCAGGTGTACTAAAGGATATTCAATCCGCTAATACTGATTCATTTGAAAATGGACTTCTCGGTTATCCGTATTATACACGACCTGTGGAATTTGAGAGTTTAAAGGTTCCTGAAGTATTATTATCAGGTAACCATAAGAAGATTGAAGCTTGGCGGAAATCAAAAGCCCTTGAAATTACAGCTAAGAGAAGAAAGGATTTACTGGATGAATAAACTATATCTCGGATTGGTTCACTATCCCGTATATAATAAGTTTAACGATGTTGTAACAACATCAATTACCAATCTTGATGTCCATGATATTGCAAGATCATGTTTGACATATGGTGTTAACAAATACTATATTGTAACACCCAATGAAGGTCAGAAACAGATATTAGATACAATAACTGAGTTTTGGCGTTCAGCTATAGCTAAGAATTATAACTCTGATAGAGTAGAGGCTATTAGCATTGTAGATTATGCAACCACAGTGCAGAACTTGAAAGAGAGTATAAAAAATCAGGAAGGAGTTTATCCTGTAGTTGTAGCGACGACAGCAAGAGAGATGAATAATCAGATTGCAATTGCTGACTTCAAAAAAAGAAGTTTTGAGCAACCTATTTTGCTGTTATTTGGTACCGGTAATGGTTTGGCAGACGAGATAATGTCTTTGTCGGACTTGGTACTGAAGCCTATTTACGGTAAAGGCGTTTATAATCATCTTTCCGTAAGAAGTGCAGTTGCTATTATTCTTGATAGATTAACTTCCGAGGAATAAAGGAGTAACAATGGATTTATTACAAATGGTTACCAAAGATCAAATACGTACAGACTTACCTGATTTTGGTGTTGGTGATACTGTAAAAGTACACTACAAAATCAAAGAAGGAAGTAAAGAGCGTATTCAGATTTTCCAGGGAATCGTGATTCAGAAACGCGGTGCAGGCATGTCTAAAAGCTTCACAGTTAGAAAAGTTTCTAATGGTGTTGGAGTGGAAAGAATATTTCCAATGCATTCACCACTTATTGATAAAATGGAAGTAGTTCGTTACGGTCGTGTTCGTAGAGCTAAGCTTTATTATCTCAGAACCGCTCGTGGTAAAAGAGCTAAAGTTAAAGAAAAAAGACGTTTCAAATAGTATCTTAATTTTGAAAAGGGGAACTGAGCAGTTCCCCTTTTTTTATAAGTTGGTTTTTTGTTCAATTATCTTGACAATTAGTTAACAGTTAATCATATTATAGATTAGGTATCCGAATCACTGGAATTATATAACTGCAAAAAATCGGAGAAGGTGTATGGCTAACAAAACGACTATTAAAAAGAGATTGATTATATTAATGCTGTACTTAGCTCTATTTGTATTGCTAATAAATTCCCTACTCTTTTTTTTCCGAGATAGAACAAGAATCTACAGTAATCTTATCCATGAACAAAGCATGCATGCTATGTTTCTAAGTAATAACTGTGTATCTCCTTTATTCTTCAACGACGTGCAAGGCGTAAATGAGGTTCTTCAATCAACAGATCCTGTTCCCAGTGTTGCACATATTAGTGTATATGATAAAAATGGACTTCTCTTCACTGAATATGGGAAACCATGGTGCAAGTATAAATCTGTTCCTACTCTTCAAAATGAAATAAACGGATTACCGGGTAAATTGATAAGAATTGAAAAGCCGATTACATTCAGAGAGGAGAGGATTGGGACTATACTGCTTTTCGTTACACAAGAGAATATCAATAAACAATTGTTTGTTACTGTTCTTATAAACCTTCTAATTTTCAGTGTTTTACTATTTGCGGCTTTCCTAATAGCCCTTCTCTTGCAGAAATCTATAACAAGTCCCATTGAGAAGCTTGTTTCAAAAGCAAGTGAAATTGCAGAGAGTGGTGAATACAATCAAATTGCAGGCTTAGGTGAGTATAAAGAAATCTCTAATTTGTACGAAGCAATCAATTATCTTCTGAGGACAATATCCAATAAAGAGATTGAACAGCGAAGTATGAATTACAATCTCTTACAGAATCGCAAGCATCTTCAATCTATTATAGATAGTAATCCCATTGCTATTTCTGTTGTAAATCAAGATTTGGAAGTAGAGTATACTAATCCCGAGTTTGTTAGACTATTCGGTTGGACACTTGATGATATAAAGAATGTTAATGACTGGTTTAAAAATGCTTATCCCGATGCCGAATACAGAAAAGAAGTTATGACGAAATTTCAAGAGAACTTGCAATATTCCATCCGAAATGATTGTCCAACTGAACCACATGAAGTTCATGTCACTTCAAAAGATGGGCAGATGAGAATAGTGGAAGTGCTTGGATGTCCTATTGATCAAGGTATACTCTATCTCTATACTGACATTACAGAGAAGAAAAAGACAAGTGAAGCAGTAAAAAGACTTAATAGGGAACTTGAAAGCAAAATCTCACAAAGAACTGCCGAATTGAATGAAGTGAACAAGGAGTTAGAGGCATTTGCATATTCTGTTTCACATGACTTGAGAGCTCCGTTAAGAGGAATACACGGCTTTGTATCCGCTTTGATTGAAGATAAGAAACATCTTCTGGATGAAGAAGGAATTCACTATTTAGATCGTATAAGTCAAGGAACAATGAAGATGTCCAGACTCATAGATGATATTCTCAAGCTATCAAGAATATCTAGACATACTTTATTTAAGAGACAAGTCGATATAACTCGAATAAGTAAGGATATTGTAGCTGAGCTTCAGTCTGATACATCGGAGAGAAGTGTAGAGATTGAAATCGAAGATAATTTGACTGCATTTGGAGATGAAGTACTTATTACAGTTTTACTCACAAATCTGATTTCTAATGCATGGAAGTATTCATCCAAAACAGAGAGACCAGTCATAAAAGTCAGTAGTCGGCAGTATAAAGATAAAGAAGTTATATCAGTGAAAGATAATGGAGCGGGTTTTAGCATGCAATACTATGATAAATTGTTTGTACCGTTTCAAAGACTCCACGGTGGTACTGAATATAAAGGTACGGGTATCGGATTAGCAACGGTTTTCCGAATAGTAAAAAAACATAATGGTAATATATGGGCGGAAGCAGCTGTTGAAGAGGGTGCAGAATTCATGTTTTGGTTACCAAAGGAGGAAGAGGATGAATAAAAAAACAATACTATTAGTAGAGGATAACCCTGATGATATTGAGCTTACGCAAAGAGCTTTTAAAAAACAAAATATACTGAATGACATGGTAGTTGTGACTGATGGGGAAGAAGCACTCAACTATCTATTATGTAAGGGGCAATACTCAGGTCAAGAGTTAACACCTCCGGCAGTAGTACTCCTTGATTTGAATCTCCCCAAAGTCAACGGAATGGAAGTTCTGAAAGAGATGAGAAAATGCGAACATACCAAATACATCCCTGTTGTTGTTCTAACTTCATCACAAGAGGAACGGGATTTGGTTGAAAGCTATAAGTTCGGAGCAAACAGTTATATTCAGAAGCCGATTGATTTTGAGCAATTCGTTCAAGCAGCCAAAACAATTGGTTTGTATTGGCTTCTATTGAACAAAGGACTTCCTCGGAGGTGAGTATGAAACATCTGATAGTTGCTTTGATACTTTGTATCTCTTTCTCACTTGTTGCTGAAAGAACCGATTTGTTAAAGGAACTTAGTCTTGAATCTCTACTTAATATTCCTGTAAAATCAAGCACATACAATGAAATAGATGATATTATAGAACCTTCCAATGTCACTGTTATATCCAGAGAGCAGATTAGTTCTACTCCTGCAAGGAATGTTCTTGATTTATTAGAAGTATATGTCCCCGGTTTCACTTATGTTCAACATTTTATGGGACCAAGAATGGGGCTTAGGGGATTATTGGGTGATCAAGATAACTCTTATCTGTTGCTGGTTAATGGAAAGAACTTAAACCTTAAGTACCTTTGGGGACCTATTCACGAGTTACAGAACAAAGATCTTGGAGATATTAAAGAGATAAGAGTTATACATGGTCCGGTATCAGTAACCCACGGTCCGGGAGCAATTGCCGGTGTTATAGATATTATTACTTTAACTGACAATGT
The DNA here is from genome assembly GCA_963667035.1 of Cloacimonadales bacterium (SeqCode). Taxonomy (GTDB): domain Bacteria; phylum Cloacimonadota; class Cloacimonadia; order Cloacimonadales; family JAFGVF01; genus Zophobacter. The sequence continues at coordinate 2,339,805 of OY762964.1, read as the reverse complement.
TCCGGGAGGTTCAGTAGGGAATACAACTAACTTCAACTATAATTACACCACTAATAGGGCATCGATTGTAAGTACTAAAGACTTCTCTTCAAACTTCTATGCCAGTTATACTACTACGGAAGGAATGGACAATACAAAATATTGGTATACCGACAGAGCTCATGGCTATGGCTGGGGTTTCATGTCCTCATCCTGGGGTGATATGGGAACAGGATCACAAGCTCCTCGGTACTTAAGTAGCTATCTTGATGAGAAAGAATACAAAGCACAAGTTGACCTACACCTTAGTAAACACTTTGACTTATGGAGTAGATATACTACTATATCTTACCCACTTACTACTCAATCAGGTTCAAGTAGTGAGGGTGTGGCATGGGGAGGTTTCAGATTTAAGAACTACTGTTTGGAGCTCTCCAATAGTTTCAAACCTCATAAAAACCTTTCACTCCATACCAAGCTTGGATTTGATAGCAGTTCAATCAAGGAAACAGTTTTATGGCAAGGAGCAAACTTACCATTAGAGCATATCTCTCAGCAGAAGAGCAACTTTAGTGAGAATGAATTTAATCTAAAATCAAGCTTAAACTGGAAACTTAGACATAATTTTGCCTTTACAGTAGGTACTGAGCTAATGTATGAGTTCTATGATAAAGCTTGGGGGGATACGGATGATGACTTTCTTATGTCGTTCCAATCTGATATTGGATTTGCGGTTTATAACAAGGATTCAGGATTCTATAAGTTTTATCCGGACCTAACGACAGTCTTTGATGATAAGATTGATAGCTTTACATATTCTTTCTTTGGAGAAGCATACTATGAGCTAAGTGATGTTTTTAAACTCATTCCTTCCGCAAGGATGGATAACAATGAATATGCGGACCCTGCTTATAGTTATAGGATTAGTCTTTCTGCTTCTCCAACTCCTACGAGTGCCTTTATTCTTACAGGACAGGAATCGGTAAGATTACCAACATTCATGAATCTATTCTCTTCGGACTATAATAAAGACAATAATGCTGATAATGAAGTTCTACAAGGCATTGAGCTAATCCATAGGAATCAGTTAAATCCTAATATGAGTTATTCAATTGACTTGTATTACAACAACATTGATCAGGTAGCATGGGATTCTGATACAGATGCTCCCGGAGTTTTAGGAGAGCTTTCTCTTTGTGGGTTTGATACTCGTTTTGGGTTAAAGTATAGAAAGCATTCTTTCGGTGCAAATTACTCTTTTGTTGATCAAATAGACTGGAAAAATCACAAGTTAATTTCAGCTTATGTATCCGGACTCGATACAACAAAAGTGTATATTGATAATTATGGCGAGAATAGAATAAACAATCTACCTCGGCATATGTTTAAGTTTTTTGATAACTATACTGTAAATGATAATCTGAGTTTTCATTTCAATGGAAGATTTGCTTTTGATTATCAACAAAACGAGATGCTGGATGTGTTTAAAGAAGCTCATGATAGAATCGGTGATCCTATCCTAATCGATAGTATGCAATCCTTAATTGATGATTTGGAAGAACATGGATATGGAGAACCGTCTTTTACAAGTGGACTGGGTATAATGTGGATTGTCCCTGTGAGCTGCTTGGATTTGTCGTTGAGGTTCAACGTGGACAACATAATATCCTATAATCAAATTCGCTACATCATCCAATATTGGGAAGATGGTAACATGCGACAGTATCCTAGACAAGTTGGTTTTATAAAAGAACCGATAAACATTGCTTTTGAAGTTACAATCAAGGTTTAATATGAAGTATTTACTTTTATTACTACTTGTTATCTTTCCTTTGTTTTTAATGGCTGAAGCTGATTTCAATGTCGTATCTTCAATTATTATCGAAAAGATTACTCATTTCGTTGAATGGCCTGAATCATTGGATGTTAATAAAGAATTCAGGATAGCTTGCTTCGGGATGCCAGGTTTTATGTCAGATTTAACAAAACTATATGAGGATGATTTGTTCTATCATAGAACCTTAGCTGTTGATTATAATCCTTCTAAAGATAGTCTATATAACTACCAGATTATTATAATTGATAAGAATTACGAGGGTAGCGTAAAGGAACTTGTTGATTTATCCGAGAAGTATCATGTAATGACTCTTAGTAATAGAAGAGACTTTGTTAAACTGGGTGTCATGATTAATCTCTACAGGGAAGACAATCGCATCACATTCATTGTTAATGATAAACAGATTCGTAAATCAGCTCTAAAGATTAGCTATCATCTTTTAAAGATGGGTGAGTTATACGATAAATAAAAAAGACTGTCAGGGATTCTGACAGTCTTTAGATATATTAATTACTAACTGGTTTTTTCAATTACTCTATCAACAATCTTTTGCATTGCTTCACCAGCCGGTTTCTTAGCAATGTCATATACGAATGGACGTCCTTTGTCTGAGCAAGTAGGAATATCAATTTCAATTGGTATTTGACCAAGAAGTTCTATCTCGAAATCCATAATAGCCTTTGAGGCTCCTTCTCCGGAGAATAAGTTGATAGGCTTGCCACAATGTGGACAGATAAGTTCTTTCATGTTTTCAATTAAGCCAATGATTGGCACATTCAAGCTCTGAGAGAATCTAATTGTTTTTCTAGCATCAAGGAAAGCAACATCCTGTGGAGTAGATACAATGATTGACCCTGTAACTTTCTTAAGCAACTGCACAACGCTTAATGGTTCGTCACCGGTTCCGGGAGGGCAGTCAACTATAAGATAGTCAAGAGCAGGCCACTGGATGTCTTCCATAAACTGTTTGATAGCAGACATCTTCATTGGTCCACGCCAGATGAGTGGAGCATCTTGGTCTTCTATGAGAGATGCAATTGACATTACATGTAAGTTATCATGAACTCTTACAGGCATTGGTTTACCTGTCTCGGGATGAGCAAGAATCGGATTCCCTTCGACTCCAACCATTTTAGCGATTGAAGGACCATGAATATCTACATCAAGTATTCCAACATTCTTACCTGAAAGGGCTAATCCGTATGCGAGATTCACAGATACGGTGCTTTTGCCAACACCACCCTTTCCACTAATTACTACTATACTATTCTTAATTCTGGCAAGATTGTCATTAAGAAGTTGTTCACGCTCTTCAGCTGTAGGAACTTTTTGTTCTTCTGCCATTTCGGCCTCCATTTAATCTTTAATTACAGAACAAAAGTTACTACCTTTTTGATATGTCAATCGAAATTATTGAAGTACCTGTTTATAAAGGGGGATAAGAATACTCCTATCCCCCTCGGTTTGTTTATCTAATTGGTATATACATATCTATCTGAGAGTTTTCAGGGTCTTCCGGTTTGTATCTCTCATCATACCACTCGATTTCATCGAAAGGAGCAAACTCATATTCGACATTTTCTATCCAATCTACACAAATATAGTTAAAGATACTACACATGTTCTCTATTGGACCAGTGTAAGTAAATATAGCATATTTAGCAGGTTTGATTGTATAAATCTCCATTCCTTTTGGAATGTTATCGACATTTTGGACTATTACTCCTGTCATATACCAAAATGACTCATCTGCTTTAGGAGCTCTTTCTTCGAATCGCTTATCATGCGGAACTACTCCAACTAGTGGAGCATCCTTATATTGTTCCAATTCGGAGAATCTTCCCGTAAACTCATTCCAGAGTTTACCGATAGAGCCATCGTGCTTCACCTTTCGTTTGAGACCAAGTACCTTTAATTCAGGCATCTCTTTGATCTTGTAATCCATTTTGTTTCCTCCATTGATTTTGGGACAGATCTGCACTTTTAGTTTTGGTGTGTAGAGAATCAGCTGATTATTGTTTCTGTATTGAGATGGCGTTATCCTAAACTCACGCTTAAAAGCTCTAATGAAGGCTTCAGGGGAATCAAACCCCATTTTGCCGGCTAGTTCCTTCACTTTCAAACTCCCGTGCACAAGTTCGGCTGCAGCTTCCGATAAGCGCCTTACTCTCACATATTCTTTTAGACTGTAACCTGTATATGTATAAAACATACGCATGAAATGATATAATGAAAATCCGGCATGCTCAGAGACATCCTCCATTGCGAATCGGTTATGAAGGTTATTCTCTATGTAATTCACTGACGATTGAATTATTCTTTTATAATCCGGCATTATTCACCTCATTGATTTTTTTTGCTTATACCACCTATGAAATCGATTGTCAATGTTATCCGATTGTTTTATAAAAAAAAGATTTACAGTTTAAATGATACATACTATAATCGAATCATACGATTGAATAATAGGAGGGTAATATTGAAACATCTTTATTTAACTCTAGCTTTAGCTCTTTTAGGATTAACTCTTTTTGCTTGGGAAGAGCCAACATATAAACTAGCTTATCAAAACTCAATCTATCATGGTGCAGCATTTGGATGCAGAATAAATAGCAAAATTCCACAACTAAGAGAGTTATATATAATGGCATCATGTCTCATATCTCCTAATTATAAAAAAGAGAAAACCGCTATTGCCAGTCTCTATTCTGAACATAACTTTATTTACAGCAATAACTTTTATACAAAGTTGTTGGCTGGAGTTCAAGTAGCACAAGTAAAGTTTGATGATGATCCTGTCAGAAAATTTATATTTCCTAAAATTGCGGCAGGAATAGGTAACCAATGGGAGATAGACGATGGAATCTTTGTTTATTTTGATGGAGATATAGGATTACAACTGATCTTATGTACGGTTAACCTTGGAATTAAGTTTTAAACATGTAAATAAATATATATGACAAAGGGTAGCATTTCTGCTACCCTTTTCAGTTTTATAATTTTATCCCATGAAAGGATAGCGATAGTCTGTTGCTGGTACGAAAGTTTCTTTGATAGTCCTGACTGAAACCCAACGCATAAGGTTGAGAGCAGAACCGGCTTTGTCATTTGTACCTGAACCACGAGCACCACCGAATGGTTGTTGACCGACAACTGCTCCGGTTGGCTTATCGTTAATGTAGAAGTTACCTGCTGTATGAGTAAGAGCATCAATACCTTTTTGCACTGCATATCTGTCTTGTCCCCAGATTGCTCCGGTAAGAGCATAAGGAGAAGTCTCATCACAAAGCTTAAGAGTTTCTTCATACTTCTCATCTTCATAAACATAGATAGTCAAGATAGGTCCGAAAATCTCTTCTTCCATTGATTTGAACTTAGGATTTGATGTCTTGATAACGGTTGGTTGCACGAAATATCCAACACTGTCGTCATACTGTCCACCGAATACGATTTCTGCATCATCGGCTTTCTTAGCATGTTCGATATAAGAGACACAGTTATCGAAACTGTTTTTGTCTATTACAGCATTAACAAAGTTACTGAAGTCATGTACTGATCCCATTTTCACTGTTTTAAGCTCTGTTGTAAGTTCACTAACAAACTCATCCCAGATAGAAGTAGGAACATACATTCTTGAAGCAGCAGAACATTTTTGTCCTTGATATTCGAAAGCACCACGTAAAGCAGCTATTGCAAGAGGGCGTACCTGAGCTGATTTATGAGCAAAGATAAAGTCTTTACCACCGGTCTCACCAACGATTCTTGGATATGAGCGATACTTATGGATGTTGTTACCAATAAGCTTCCACATGTTCTGGAAAACTTCGGTTGAACCTGTGAAGTGGATACCTGCAAAGTGTTCGCTAGCCATAACTGGGTCACCAACCTGACTACCTGATCCCGGTACGAAGTTAATAACACCGTCAGGAACACCGGCTTCCTGGAGAAGTTTCATTAAATAGTAACCTGAATAAACTGCAGTAGAAGCAGGTTTCCAGATTGCCACGTTACCCATTATAGCAGGAGCTGTAGGAAGGTTACCTGCAATAGAAGTAAAGTTAAACGGTGTTACTGCAAATACGAAACCTTCAAGAGGACGGAACTCTAAGCGATTCCACATACCTTTTGGATTGATAAGGTCTTGATCTTCATAAATCTGTTCCATGTAATAAGCGTTGAAACGCCAGAAATCTGCAAGTTCACATGCACTATCAATCTCAGCCTGGAAAGGATTCTTTGATTGGTTCAACATAGTTGCAGCATTAACAACAAAACGATATTTAGTTGCAAGAAGCTCAGCAGCTTTTAAGAAGATAGCGGCACGCATTGTATAAGGAGTTTTTTCCCATTCAACTTTAGCTTTCATGGCTGCTTCGATAGCCATTTCTACTTCTTTGGTTCCTGCTTTATGATATTCTGCAATGACATTTTTATGATTATGTGGTTCAACACATTTTCCCATATTACCGGTTCTTACCTCTTTTCCTCCGATAATCAATGGAATTTCGATTTTCTCTTTAGACATCTTCTCTAAAGTCTCAGTAAGTTTAATTGTTTCAGGATTGCCTGGGGCATAAGGCATGATTGGTTCATTGTAAGGCTTGGGTACGATTCCCATCGTTTCCTCCTGTTATATATTGATTTCTTAAATCTCTACCGTCAACTTGGCTAACTCTTGGATTTAGTGTCAAATCTTTTTTAGGTTAGTGAATCAATACTTCTTTTAGTAGTTGATTCTGAGCTCTTCTTAAACTTGTGTTTGAAAGATAACGGGAACGATTGTGGCATGTATGAGAAACAACATTAGATTCCTTGATCTTTTGATCCAGAAGCAAACACAGAAGCAGACGAATGTTTTTTCTTATGCTTTGTTAGGAATAACTCAATTAGAAATTAGCAATATTTTTAGTCAGAAGGGAGTAACAACTCAGTCAGCGTCTCAGCAAGCTTTTTCAAACATCTTAGAAAACTGTTATTGGAATGATATACAAGAGTTTATGCTTAAATTAGAAAAGTAATATACAAACTCCATAGTTTGTATCTGGCATTTACAACCTCTGGAGGTTGTATATTCATATATGAAACAATAAAGGATATTACACTATGTTAGAGGTTTATGTACTATTATTGTCTGTGCACTTTATCGCAGATTTCTGGTTACAATCTGACACTCTAGTAAGGAAGAAAAAGAGAAGTTCAGATACCTTCTTCTACACACTTTGATTCATTCAATCATTACTACCTGTGTCATGCTGCTATTTGAAGTTGATAACCTTCTACTTGTTTTACCATTAGCGTTTTCTCAGCATCTTATCATTGACTTTACTATTGTTAAGTTAGAAGCGAAAAGCTACACCGAGTACAAACTCTTTATCATAGATCAAGTATTGCATTTGAGTGCCTTGTTAGCTATATCAGCACTTGCAAAGATTAATGTTCAAATCTTCTATGATGAGTTGTTAGGAATGTTTCACATAATACTGATAGCCCTTATCGGTGTAATTGGTGTGACCGGTTTCTCAAAAGTGTTTATTATTAAGCTTATGGATTACATAATTGAAGAGAATCCTGAGCACGAGGATGAGTTCAAAGACTCAGTGAAGCATAGTGGAGCAATCATTGGAATTACAGAAAGACTTATCATTCTTACTCTCATCATAATCAACCAACCGTTAGGCGTTGGGTTTCTTCTAACAATCAAATCTTGGTTGCGATATCGCACTGATAAACGTGTTGAATATGTCCTTATCGGAACATTAATTAGCTTCCTTTTAGCGATTTTGTTTGCCATCTTTGTAAGACAAATATTTGTGGAGATAGACTTATTATAAAAGCAGGAATACAATGAAAAAGAATAAATACGAGTATCAAAGATACAATCAGTACTTTGCCCAGACAGCTAATTACATGGAGGATATGACATCTCTTGAATTTGCTGAACTTGGAGCTAAGGAGGTTCAACCTATTTATCGAGGTTTAAGCTTTAAAGCGGATAAAGAATCTCTGTATCGAATTCTATATCAATCAAGACTAGCTACTCGTATTATTGCACCTCTGATTAGTTTTGATTGCCATAGCGAGAAGTATCTTTATAGTCAAACAGGCAATATTGATTGGTCTGAGATATTTTCTCTCGAAGAATCTTTTGCCATTAATGCTAATGTCTCTGATAGTAAGATTAAGCATTCTCATTATGCGGGTCAGGTTATGAAGGATGCTATTGTTGATCAATTCAGAAAGAAGTATGACAAGAGACCTGATTACGACCAGAAGGAACCCGATGTCAGATTTTCTCTTCATATTCATAGAAACAGAGTCAATATCGGGCTTGATTTATCTCTTACTTCAATGCACAAAAGAGGTTACAGAAGTAGAGGAGTTCTCGCCCCCTTGCAGGAGACCTTAGGCGCTGCCATTATCAGATACTCCAAATGGGAAGGAGAAAGACCTCTTATCGACCCTTTTTGTGGTTCAGGAACATTGTTAGCAGAAGCTCTGATGCTCTATTGCAGAATCCCGGCAGGTTATTTGAGAAAGAAATGGGGAGTCAACCATTTACCGGATTATAGTGAAAGACTATTTAAAGAAGTAGTTGAAAAAGCTAATTCCCGGATTAGAGAGCTACCCCAAGATTTGATATATGGAAGCGATGTTTCTGATATGGCTGTTGAGAGATGTATTAACAATCTATCCGTATTACCTTACGGTGATAGGGTAGAGGTGATTAGAAAGGATTTTAGAGCTCTTCCGCCAATTGAGAATAGCACTATTATAACTAATCCACCTTATGGAGTCAGACTTGGAGACGATTCCGGAGTAAAAAAGCTTTACAACGAGCTCGGGGATTTCTTTAAACAGAAATGTAAAGGCTCAACCGCTTATGTTTTGGCGGGGAACAAAGAACTTGCTTCAGAGTTAAGACTAAGAGCGGATAGAACAAGACGCTTTAAGAATGCAGACATCGAGACCCAGATAGTTAAACTTAAACTTTACTAATATTCACATACAAGACAACTGAATAGCAAAGAGTTATTATTATGCTCTTTGCTATTTGCTTTATATAATAAAAAAGGCACCCCCGATAACGAGGATGCCGGGTATACCCTTTAAACTTTATTAATATCCTCTAAACTTCTTAATCAGCTTTTCCTGAATAGTAGCCGGGACAATTTCATATTTCTTAAACTCAAGTGTATATATTGCTCTTCCTGAACTGAGAGTTCTAACTCTTGTAGCATAACCGAACAACTCACTCATAGGTACATCACATACAATCTCGTTTTTATCGTTACTATCGGTTCTGATAATTTCGATTCTTCCTCTTTTGGAGTTAACATCAGAGATTATGTCACCAACATATTCCTCGGGAGTAATGACTGTTAACAGCATAACAGGTTCCATAAGTATGGGACTTGCTGACCTCAGAGCATTACCGATTGCCATTGATGTTGCAATTCTGTAAGCTGTTTCATTAGAGTCTAAATCATGATAACTTCCGCCAATCAAGTCAATCTTCACTCTTTCGCATAAACCGCTTATCTGAGGTCCATCCGTTAAAGTATTTAAAGCACTGTCTTTGATAGCAGTCTGATACTCTTCCGGTATTTGATCGAAAGGTACACTTGAAACAAAAAGGTTCTTTTCACCTTCCGGTAACTCGTCTTCTTTCATCGGAGATACTCTAAACCGGACATGGGCAAAGTTACCCTTACCTCCAAGCTCTCGATTGAAAGTCTCTTCCACTACGAAAGGTTTGGTTATAGTTTCTTTATAAGAAACCTGCGGAGTACCGACATTAGCATTAACGTTAAACTCACGTTTCAATCTATCAATGATAATCTCCAGATGTAATTCACCCATACCTGATATAAGGTTCTGACCTGTATCTTTATCAGTATGCACTTTAAAGGTCGGGTCTTCCTCTTCAAGTCTTCTCAAAGCATCGTTTAAGCTTTCTTCATCCGCTTTGGATTTCGGTTCAATCGCAATTGAGATAACAGTATCGGGGAAAGTCATCTTATGCATGATAAGGTTAGAACTCGTATCGGTTATTGTATCACCTGTAAAAGTAATCTTGGAACCGACAATTGCTCCAATATCTCCTGCATGCAGTTCGTCCACATCGTTCTTTTTATTTGAATGCATCTGTAATATTCTCGCTACACGTTCTTTCTTCCCGTTAGTCTGATTCAAGTAGGTATCACCTTTTTTGATTCTGCCTCTATAGACTCTTATATAAAGAAGCTTTCCGACGTATTTATCAACTTGAATCTTAAAAGCTAATGCGGCAAACTTTCCGTTCACATTTGGAAGCACTTCAATCTCTTTATCAGTTTTAGGATCGTGACCGGTTGTGCCACCGATATCTAAAGGTGAAGGCAAGTAGTCATTAACAGCATTCAGAAGTAGCTGAACACCCTTGTTCTTGAGTGAACTACCGCAAAGCACAGGTACGAATCCGTGATGGATGACACCGTTTCTGATAGCACGTTTGATTAATTCCGTACTAATCTCTTCTCCTTCGAGATAAAGCTCCATGAGTTCATCGTCGTATTCAGAGATTTTCTCAATAAGCTCTTCTCTGGCAAAGATAGCTCTTTCCAGTTCCTCTTCAGGTATTGCTTTCACTTTTACGTCTAAACCTTGATTATCATTATCAAACTCGTAGGCTTGCATAGTGATAATATCAATAATGTCAGAGAAGTTTTCCTCTTCTCCGATTGGAAGCTGTATAGGAGTGGCATGGTCGGTTAAACGTTCTCTCATCATGCTTACAGCATGTTCAAAGTCAGCTCCCATACGATCAAGTTTATTCACAAAAGCAATGCGGGGAACATGATAACGATTTGCCTGATGCCAGACGGTTTCGGATTGAGGCTCAACACCTCCAACGGCACAGAAGACGCCTACAGCTCCGTCCAGTACTCTTAAGGAGCGTTCAACTTCCGCTGTGAAGTCAACATGCCCCGGTGTATCAATAATATTTATAGTGTGATCGTTCCAAAAACAGCTAACGGTCGCAGAAGTTATTGTAATACCTCTTTCTCTTTCCTGATCCATCCAGTCAGTATATGCATTGCCGTCATGCACTTCACCCATTCTTCTAAGCACACCTGAATAGAATAGGATTCTCTCGGTAGTTGTTGTTTTACCGGCATCAATGTGAGCCATAATTCCAATGTTACGAATTTTGCTTAAATCTGTAGTAGACATTTTCTCCTGCTTTTAGGCTTGATTTTACGCTATCTGATTGAATTATTATAAGTTAGTAAGTCGGTACATTAAACAGTAGCGGTTCAAACCTTTAGTGTTATGCATTTATAATCAGTTTTATTATGTGTCAAGCAGGAATTGATTTTTGATTTAGTTTACTCTCTTTATATGCAATTACATCTATCTATTGTCAATGTTGTTTTTTATGATATAATAATGAGTCTTGATTAACGGGTTACTCCGAAGCAGATTAAAGCGCTTATGCCATGTTCTGCCTTGAGTCGAGCTCCCGCTGTTCGCTTAGACTTGAGCTATAGAAGCAGGGCGTTTATCGAGCCGTAGCCTTATTTAAGGTTGAAGCTTTAGCGAAGTAGGATTACATTTCATTTTGCATTCAGCATTTAACATTTATAATTTAGCATTTATCATGCTTCTACTATATATAACTCTGGTTTTGCCCTTTTTCACTCTGGTTCTTGAGAGCTTTCTTCCTCCATCGAACTTGAATCTATCAATACCAATATAAACTTTAACAAGTCAATAGAAAAATACTGAAAATTTGAATTTTGCTTCAATTATCCCTCCACCCCCACGTTACTCCCATGAGCAATATTGACTCAATCCTTACTTATCTCTTACTCAACACTTACTCAAAACATGATTTTGGAGTTGGAAATTAGTAAGATGTTTGGGAGTGTTATATCTCAATTCAGACTTTGTTGCTCAAGTGCAAAACGGGAGAAAATCGGGATTAAAAATGCAAAATGCAAAATGCAAAATGCTAAATGGTGAATGAAAGAAGTAAGTTGATGAAGTATCATATGTACCTTCGTAATGGTTGAGTTTAGGGACCGCAGGCTTCCAGCCTGCATCTATTTGCAGACAAGGATGTCTGCGTTCCAAATAAAAACAAAGGGAGAAGAAAATGAAATTGAGTTTGTTGCCAATCTTGGAAGGCTTATCGGGAAGGCTCTGGAAGCTTGTGCTTTGTATTGAGAAGAAGTCGGGGCTTGTTGGTCTCGTTTGTATGTTAAACCAGAATAATCATGAGTTTGGGAGTATCACAAAGAATCTGAGCAGTATCTATCACATAGCTAATGAAGGTTATGTTGAGGATTTAAGTAATTATGCTGACAGGTTTAATCTGAGTTTGGAGAATATCGGTAGAGGAATGCAAGCCTATACATGCATCACCCAAATGATGTACGCTCTTAGAGATACACATCCATCTGTGAATCTTAAAACTCTAACGATTGAGCAAATCATGACTGAAGAACTACCTGTTCGCTCTATTAAAGAAGCTATTGATAATCAGTTGTTACCTGTAGTAAGTCGGTATCAGGAATTGAATGTGATAATCAAGTAGTAAAGTAATATATAATTATAAATAGTCACACAAATATAAATACTTAACATTTTTTTAACAAATATCTTGACATTATATTAAATTACTTACCTTTTTGAAATAAAGGAGTATGTATGGCTAAATGGGAAAAGTTTGCATTTACTAAAGTTGATCGATTTAACAAATCAACAAACAAGTCAACAAACAAAAACACAATCTTTATTGCTAGATCTCCATTCCAGAAGGATAGGGATAGAATACTTTATTCCAAAGCTTTTAGGCGTATGATGGATAAAACCCAAGTATTTCTAACAAATATGGATGATCATGTTAGAAACAGAATGACTCACTCTATTGAAGTAGCCCAAATAGCTACAACTATATGCAAAACACTTGGTTTAAATGAAGAAATTGCAGAAGCAATAGCATTAGGACATGATATTGGACATACAGCATTTGGACATATGGGCGAAGCTACGCTAAACAATATCATGCATGGTTGTTGCGAAGATATTCCTGCAGATTTTAACAAGATATTTGATAGAGAAAAAGATTTAAGCACAAGAGGTTATAAGCATAATTGGCAAAGTGTTCGAAATGTTGTAGATTTGATTAGTCATAAAGGTAACAAAGGATTAAATTTAAATTATCAGACTATATGGGGAATACTTAATCATTCTGTACTTAATTTTGAAAAGTGTTTTTATGCAAGTAAAGATAAAAAGAGTTGTCACAAGGGAAATGGATCAAAATGCGATGTAGCGTTTGACATGGACTATTATGAAAAAAGATATCAAATAAGATTCAATTCTATTAACTATTTTACTTTTGAAGCGATTGTTGTTACATATTCTGACGAGATTGCTCAAAGGCATCATGATATTGAAGATGGTCTTCATGAAAGAATTATTTCTCATAAGGAAATTATTGAATTGATAAAAGAGTTGAAAGGGAATCATCATAAGAATTTAATTAAAAAGTATGGAAGTGCAACAACACTATGTAAGCTTAATACTACTGATTTTATGCAGATAATATCTAGTTTTATTGTTGATTTATACGTTGAAAAAACTCTAGAGGCTTTTAATACATATTTCGAGAAGATTGATAAAGAATATGGAAATCTAGAAGATCTGGTTGCTCGTTTTGTTGAGGAAAAAACCTCTGTGGAAATGATACAAAAAAACATATTCACAGATAGTTTCTTTATCAATGATAATGTGATGCAAAAAAAAATGATGAATTTAATTGTTAACTCTCATAAAGTGCAAGTTATGAATGGAAGATGTCAATATGTGCTTAAAAAAGTATTTGCAGCACTTGTTGTCAATCCACAACAATTGCCAGATAGCACAGTTATACAATTATTTATCAACTATCTAAATGAATGCATTTTTGATGCAGTAAACAAGTATGTTGAACATGAAAAATATCAACATCAAACTGTTTATGTTAAAACATTCCGCAAATTATATAAATCAAAAGAAAGTGAAACATACATTCATGAACCTTTATACATAGTACAAAGATTACGAAAACGATTAAAATTCTCTAACAAAGTAGAGCATGAGCAAATTTTAAATATACTAGAGGCACGTAATGATACTAGTAATAACCTAATAAGCTTAATTAAACAGAATAGACTTACTCAACAGAAGTATTATAATTCGATAACTTTTGAAAAGAGTCCAAAAGTTGGTGAATTGAGAAATATTCTGAATGCACATCTTTTCTCAGACAATGACATTTTTAAGGCAGCTATAATGAGAACTATATGTGACTATATTGCTGGAATGACAAATAGAAGAGCTGATGAAGAATATAAAAGATTGCATGGCATTACATATGATGTAATAGTTTAATGAATTAATTAAGTAAATCCCGATTTCTCTAGTTTATTGTTAATGTATTCTGTTTGATGCAATAATCGTTACCAGTAGTTTGTCTAACGGTTCTCTTTGTGTGTTTGAGCTCCTACGGCTTCCTCAGCATTTGCACCAATAGATGTTCCTGCTCTTAGATAGTACTCTTTCATGTTTCTCTTCTTTAAGGTACTTCCAGAGCTTAATAATTCTAACTGTGAATGCAAACTAATTTTCCAGTATAAGGTTATTTTCTGAAATGATTTTAGAAAAAGGAGCGAACTATTTAATGTTAATAATCTTGTTCAAAAGATTATTGCAAAAACAAGTATCAGAAGGCACTTCAATTGAGTATTGGTACGCTAGAGACCTGCTGCAGATTTTGGGATATGATCGTTGGGAAAACTTCACCAATATAATCGGGAAAGCTAAGACTTCATGTCAAGTTGCCGATGCAAAAATTGATAACCATTTTCGTGACGTCACGAAAATGGTATATTCCATTCGGAGTTTTATACCAAACTCTTACTCTTCTTGGGCATAAGATATTGTGCCCCTATACAGAATAAAAAAAGATAAACTCATAAAATTTTGGATAATAGTTTTTTAATCATGTAACATGCAAATATATAATATGTTAACTACTATAAAGGTCGCTGTTTATCGACCTTTTTTCAGAAAAAACAAAAAAGCGTAACTAAAATGGGGAAATCGTAAGGAAGGATATGTAGGAACTACAAATGTTAAATTCTAAATGCTAAAGCAGAAATTACTAATTAGGAATTAGAAATTATGAATTTCTGCAGACAGGATGTCTGCGTTCCCGGTGTAAAAAGTGATTTATTCTGCCGACTTCGTCACCACAGAATAAGGGTGGTCGATTTACATTCAGAAAATCATTTCAAGATGCATGCAGGATGCGTGCGTACCCAGTTATGCGGACAGGTTACCCGTATACCCGGTAGTTGAAAGCAGTTTATTATCAAGAATTGGTCATATAAAAAGGCACAAATTGTTGTGTCCCTATATGTAACCCCGAATGTGTTGATAGTGAATAGTATGCAATAGTAACAAATAACCCTTTGACAGAAAATGAGCTATGATATAATATAACATGACAAAGAAAATAGGAAGGTTTAGCATGAGTTACAGTGAGAGTTTTTTGTCACGTTTTGAGGAATACGCATTAAAAGAAAAGCTCTTTTCAGAGAATGATAAACTCCTTGTCGGAGTATCGGGAGGAGCTGATTCAATCGCTTTGTTGTACGCTCTTTACCAGCTTAGCATTAAGTATCAACTATTTTTGCTTGTTGCCCATGTTAATTATCATTTAAGGGGCAAGGATTCGCAACTCGATGAGAAGTTTGTAAAGACATTCTGCTTTGACCGTAATATCTCACTTGTAATAAAAGATTATAAGCTTGAACCTCAACCGGGCTTAGAAGAGAAAGCCAGACAGGTGAGAATGGAATTCTTCAGTACACTTTCACCTAAATATGGTATTAAAGCAATCGCATTGGGACACCATAAAGACGACCAAGCGGAAACTGTATTGATGAAAGCTTTTAGAGGAGCCGGATATACAGGTCTGAAAGGGATTCAACCTAAAAGTGAGAAAGTTATTCATCCGTTACTTCCATTTTCTAAAGATGAGATAAAACAATTTTTAACAGAGCAGGGAATAGAATGGCGAGAAGACAAGTCCAACGAAGAAAACGAGTTCACTCGCAATAAACTAAGGAATGAGTTTATTCCTTGGGTTAAAGAGAACATTAACCCTAACATTATTGACCAACTCAATCTCCTGGGGAATATCTTTGCCGAGACAGATGATTTCATGAATGAATCGGCTAAGCAGAGATTCAGGCATTTACGCGAATTGACTAATGACGGGAAAACCGTATTCTCCATCCATGACCTAAAGAAAGAAAATAAAAGTCTTCTGTTCTACATATTCAGATTAGCTTACAGCTATTATAGTGAAACGGAAAAAGACTTCTATTTCAATAACTATAGCGAGATATACAGTATTATGGATTCTGAATCCAGTAAATATATTATGCTTCCTCATGATGTTTATGTTGTCAAAGAGTACGATAAGCTTATATTTACTGATGAAGACCCTATTTTCCAACCGGAAGAAACAGAGAAAGTAATTGATAGCATAAGAAGCAGATTTAGTTTTGGAGATTATATATTCAGCATGAAAAAGCTTAAAATGCTACCAAAAGGTCAGCCGTTTCTTGATAAAAGAGTAGCATATTTGGATTACGAAAGTGTTACTTTCCCGTTGGTTGTACGTTATAGAAAAGACGGGGACACCTTTATTCCTTACGGTATGGTTGGAGAAAAGAAACTGAAAGATTTTTTCATTGACGAAAAGGTGCCCAAATTTGACAGAGATAGGATACCTTTAATTACAGATGGAGAAAATATAATCTGGGTTGGTGGTTACCGGATAGATAATAAATTTAGGTTAAACAACGAATCCAAAGGAATTTTAATGATTAAAATGGATAGGAAGAGTAGACTTAAACATCGCTCAGCCTCACGCTACGGGAACGAATAATGAAGAATGATATAGAGAAGATACTTATCTCCGAAAAAACACTTGCTGATAAAATAAAAGAACTGGGTAATAAAATCACTAATGACTTTAAAGGCTCTGAACCAATATTCATCTGTGTACTCAAAGGTGCATCGCTATTTATGAGTGACTTGATAAGAACTGTTGATTTACCTTGTTCCATAGACTTTATGGCAATATCAAGCTACGGTGATAGTACCGTTTCTTCCGGAGTCGTAAGAATTAAAAAAGACATAGATGCCGATATAACCGGCAAAGATGTAATAATTGTTGAAGATATTGTTGATTCAGGTCTATCACTGGAATATATCCGCTCTTATCTCTCAAAACACAACCCTAAGTCAGTTAATGTTTGTGTTTTACTCGATAAGCCAAAAGCTCACAAGACTGATGTTCATCTCGATTATGTTGGTTTTGAAGTCGGAAATGAGTTTGTTGTTGGTTACGGACTTGACTTTGCCAATAAATACAGAAACCTTCCCTATATCGGTATCCTAAAAGAGGAAGTTTATAGATGAATAATGAACAGGACCCAAAACAAAACAAGAAAGTGCCTAACCCGTTTAATCAGAAGCGTTCAAAGAACGTAACGTTTTGGATTGTACTAATCCTGCTGATAATAGTTCTCTATCAGATGTTCGGGATGAATAAGGGAAAAGTCATTGAAATAGATTATACTAATTTCTTAACGAAGGTAAACTCTCATCAGATTGAAGAAGTTATCTTTATGGAGCAGGATCTGATAATAAAAGATACTGCCGGGAATAAGTATCATACTTATTTACCTCCAGAAACAACCGGATTGACTGAAACACTGGTAACTAACGGTGTTATGGTCAAATCAACCAAACCTTCTATCTGGAGAGGACTAATCTGGAATCTGTTACCTATTATTCTGCTTATAGGATTCTGGCTCTTTATGATGAGAGGCATGAACAACAATAATAGCAAAGCGTTCAGCTTTGGTAAAAGCAGAGCACGACTTTATAAAGGTGATAAAACCAGAATTACTTTTAAAGATGTAGCCGGAGTCGAGGAAGCTAAAGAGGAATTGGAAGAAATCGTAGATTTCCTTAAAGACCCGAAGAAGTTCCAGAGACTTGGAGGTAGAATACCAAGAGGTGTTTTACTGGCAGGAAGACCGGGTACAGGTAAAACATTATTGGCTAAAGCTGTAGCGGGAGAGGCTAAAGTCCCGTTCTTTACCATTAGTGGCTCGGACTTTGTGGAAATGTTTGTTGGTGTGGGTGCTGCTCGTGTGAGGGACTTATTCGAACAAGCTAAGCGTAATGCTCCATGTATAGCGTTTATTGATGAGATTGATGCTGTAGGACGCCATCGTGGTTCAGGTTTAGGCGGGGGGCATGATGAAAGAGAACAGACTTTGAATCAGTTGCTTGTACAGATGGACGGATTTGAAGAAAATGAAGCCGTTATCATTATTGCAGCGACAAACAGACCTGATATTCTGGACCCTGCTCTCTTACGTCCGGGACGTTTCGATAGACAAGTAATGGTTGATCTTCCTGATATAAACGGAAGATATGAAATTCTTAAAGTTCATTCTAAGAAAGTGCCTTTAACAGATGATGTTAACCTTAAAGTGATTGCTCGAGGAACCCCTGGTTTCAGCGGAGCCGATCTTGCTAATCTGGTTAATGAAGCAGCTCTTATTGCTGCAAGAAAGAATAAAGTCGGAATTGAATCCGATGATTTTGAAGATGCAAAAGATAAAGTAACTCTCGGTAAGGCAAAGAAGAGTAGAGTCATAAGTGAAGATGAACGTATGGTGACTGCTTATCATGAAATAGGTCACGTTCTTTGCTCAATATTCCAGGAAAAAACCGAACCAGTGCATAAAGTTACAATTATCCCAAGAGGTTTCACAGGTGGTGCAACTCATTATATGGGAGATGATAAATCCAATTACTCCAAAACTTATCTATTCCAGATGATAGTAAGTATGCTTGGTGGAAGAGCTGCAGAGGAAGTTAAGTTCAATGAAGTAACAACCGGTGCCGGTAATGATATTGACCGTGCGACAGATATTGCCAAGAAAATGGTTACAAACTGGGGTATGAGTGAAAAGATAGGTCCGATAAGAATTGGAAAAGAACAGGAAGAAGTGTTCCTTGGTAAAGAAATCGGACATAGAGACTTTTATAGTGACGATACAGCCAGAACTATTGATTCCGAAATTAGAAGTTTGATAGAGAGAGCTCATAAGGAAGCATTGCGGATAATGACAGATAACTCACATCTGATGGATGTTCTTTCCGATAGATTGCTCATAAAAGAAACTTTAAATACAGATGAAATATTCGATATTCTGTTTGAACATTGCAAACCGGAAATGAGAGAATTTGTTGAGAAGAAATTCCAGAAAGCCAAAGAAATGAGATTTGACGATAGATTGGACCAAGAGAAGAAAGAGCAAACTCTTGAATCCGAACAACCTGACCTTTTCAGTGATGATGAAATAGAAGAGTTGTCTGAGACCCTAGCTAATGAAGATAAGATTACTGAAGTAGAAGAAAAGGTAGATGAAAAAGAAAAAGTCGAGGATTAAATTACTCAAACACTAGATATTCAAGCCCTGATCGGCTTAGTTCGGTCACGGCTTTTTTTGTAATTAAGTACTAAGGAGAAATAGATGAAAACGATTAAGAAGGCTTACACATTTGATGATGTATTACTTCTGCCCAAGAGTTCTTCTACATTACCTGCCAAAGTTGATTTACGAACCAACTTAACTCGTAATGTGAAACTCAATATACCGTTTATGAGTGCAGCCATGGATACCGTAACAGAGTCCAAGACTGCAATCGCAATGGCTAGAGAGGGAGGAATAGGAGTTATTCATAAGAACCTTTCAATTGAAGAGCAGAGCAATGAAGTGAGAATGGTGAAACGTTCTGAAAGCGGGATTGTGGCAAAACCTTATACACTTAATCCGGAAGACCCTATCGGCAAAGCAATTGATATGAGAGAGAAGCATGGTGTCGGTGGATTTCCTGTTGTTGATAACAATGGCAAAGCAGTAGGTATTTTAACCAATAGAGACCTTCAGTTTGAAACAAACAGAGATGTGAGAGTCAAAGAATTGATGACTCCTCAAGAGCGTTTGATAACTGCTCCTCATGGAATATCAATAAATAAAGCTAAAGACCTGTTACATAAACATAGAATCGAAAAACTAGTTTTAACAGGAAAATCAGGTGAACTGGCAGGGATGATGACTGTTAGAGATATTTTCAATGCAATTGATTATCCTATGGCTGCTAAAGACGATAGAAACAGATTACTGGTTGCTGCCGCTATCGGTGTTACCGGTGATTTCCTTGAAAGAGCTCAAGCTTTGAGAGAGAATGGAGTGGATGTGATTGTTATTGATACGGCTCATGGTCATCACATTAATATTAGTACTGCTATTAATACTATTAAGAAACATATCTCCGGAGTAGATGTAGTAGCAGGAAACATTGCAACACCGGAAGCAGCCCAATATCTCATAGATAATGGTGCCGATGCGATTAAAGTCGGTATCGGTCCCGGTTCAATCTGCACAACAAGAGTGATTGCAGGTATTGGTGTACCTCAGCTTTCTGCAGTAATGAATGTTGCCGAGATAGCTTCAAAGCAAGGTGTCCCTATTATAGCCGACGGTGGAATTAAATATTCCGGTGATATTGTGAAAGCTCTGGCAGGTGGAGCAAGTACAGTAATGATAGGTAGTCTCTTTGCAGGAACAGACGAGAGTCCGGGTGAATTTGTTATCTACAATGGCCGACGTTTTAAATCATATCGTGGAATGGGTTCGATTGGGGCTATGAAACGTGGAAGCAAAGATCGCTACTTCCAGTATGATGATGTGGAAGAGAAAAAGCTTGTTGCTGAAGGAATTGAAGGAATGGTTCCTTATAAAGGTCCTCTTAAAGATTATCTATATCAGTTAATAGGCGGTTTAAGAGCCGGTATGGGTTATGTCGGTGCTGAAACATTACCACTTCTTGTAGAACGTGCAGAGTTTGTAGAGATCTCTTCAGCCGGACTTAAAGAATCTCATCCTCACGATGTAAGTATCACAAAAGAAACACCTAATTATAACACTAACTAATGTCAGTTAATGAAAATAAAAGTTTAGACCCGCAGAAAACTGCGGGTCTGAATAATTATCTGTTCTATCTTAAAATCGAGAAAGGATTAAGTCCTCTTAGTATTGAGAGTTATAAGAGAGATTTGCTGGATTTCCTTCTCTATGATGATTCAAAGAAAAGGTTTACCGACTACACATCCGATGATGTCTTAGACTATCTCGTTAGTTTGCAGGAGATAGGCTTAATGAATACATCAATAGCCAGAAAGAGAAGTGCATTAAAATCTTTCTTCTTGTTTATGAAGGATGAGGGAGAGGGTGTAGCAGTAGATTTTGATGCGATTCCTTCTATAAAGTATGGTCAGAAGTTGCCAGAGATACTAAGTGTGGATCAGATGCTTCAACTTTTAGATACTATAGAGCCGATTGACAACACATCGATTAGAAACAGGGCTATGTTGGAGCTACTATATGCAACGGGTATGCGAGTATCAGAATTACTTTCTTTGAGTATACATAACGTTGATAGACAGGAAAAGATAGTACTGATTCATGGAAAAGGAAGAAAGCAGAGAATAGTACCAATGGCGGATATTGCATTTGATTATGTAGAGAAGTACAGACTTGAATCAAGACCATTCTTTAAAAAATACACTGATACGGATTTACTTTTCCTCAATAGATTTAGTAAGCAGATGAGCAGAATGGGGTTCTGGAAGATAGTGCAGGAAACAGCTCAAAAAGCAGGGATAAGAATTCATATCTCACCCCATACTTTCAGGCATAGTTTTGCAACACATTTGCTTGAAGCGGGGGCAAATCTAAGAATAGTACAAGAGTTACTTGGTCATGCAAGCTTGAACACTACTCAAATTTATACTAACATTGATACTTCTCACCTTATTGAGGTGCATCGACAATATCATCCTAGAGGATAGATTTTATCTCTTCTTAAGCCCGTGTTTCTTAATTACTCTATCTATACGGGGACGACTAATCCTTAGCCTATTAGCAGTTTTAGA
This sequence comes from Cloacimonadales bacterium (SeqCode), assembly GCA_963667035.1. Taxonomy (GTDB): domain Bacteria; phylum Cloacimonadota; class Cloacimonadia; order Cloacimonadales; family JAFGVF01; genus Zophobacter. The sequence goes on along the minus strand of OY762964.1, from coordinate 2,317,864 downwards.
TTTATTCCAATCCGTTTCATTCAGTATTTGCTCGATAATCTTCACTTCGAATTTAGCTACTGCATCATCCAGACTATCAATACCGGATAGCTCTAGTGCCTCCGATTTGAGTTTCAAGAGTTCTTTATTAGTCTCCTCTCCAAGAAGATTCGATACTGTGATAGGGAATTCAGATGAACTATTTACAACCCCTTTTTCAATGAGATTGCGTAATTCTCGTACATTGTTGTTCCTGTAATCCTGATTAATCAGATATTCCATAGCTCCGTGAGAGAAGCCTTTACTTTTCTTTCCATATTTGTTGCAGAAGTATTGTAAGAATGATTCTGCAATTAGTGAGATATCCTCTTTATGCTTTCTAAGAGCAGGGACTTTTACATCAAAAACATTCAATCTGAAATAGAGGTCATTTCTGAATTTATTATCGGAAACTTCACTCTGTAAATCCCTATTTGTTGCAGAGATAATGCGAACATCTGTTTTGAGATTTTTTTCGCTACCAAGGGGAGTTATCTCATTATTCTCTATAGCTCTGAGTAGTTTTGCTTGCAGCATTGAAGGTAATTCTCCGACTTCATCAAGAAATAATGAACCACCTTTAGCTGTTTCAAATACGCCTTTACGATTAGTGATTGCTCCGGTAAATGCTCCTTTTACATATCCGAATAGCTCGCTTTCAGCTAAGTGCTCAGGAATTGTCGCACAGTTAATCGTAACAAAAGGTCCTTTGTTTCTTCTGCTGAGGTTATGGATTGCTCTGGCAGTTATCTCTTTTCCTGTACCCGATTCACCTGTAATAAGAATTGGGGCTTCTGCTTGGGCTGAAGTAGCAATCTTCTTGTATAGAGCATACATTAGCTCGGAGTTACCAACAAAACCTGTTTTTCTTCTGATAAGCTCTTCAGATGTTTGCGATTGCTTGGAAAGGAATCCTCTTAAGATAGGAAGCAGTATTGCTCCGATTCTCTGAGCTTTACTTTCATCAGCAACAGTAAATACCCCTTTAGCAATATTCCTTCTATCGAGATAAAGAGCTCCGACAATTGAGTTGGAGAGCAAGAGAGGAATAGTTATCACCGAGAGAAACGATTTACCTAGAATACTTTCATTTGTTTTAAATTTATCTGTATTAACAGCGTTGCTAATAAGAATGGGTTTCATGCTCTCAACAGCTTCTTTGATGATGCCGGTTGAGAAATCAAGATCTTCACTCTCCAGATTCTTACTAATAATGCTGTTCTCTATGATATCCTCTTCTCGGTTGTAAGTAACGATACGGCAATTATCAGCTTCCGTACTCATAGTAAGATAGCTAAGTAACTCATCATTAGCTGTTTCAGGTGACATAAGTTTTACCATGGAGTGTATTAGTAACTCGGTATCAATCTGCTTTGTATTTGAGCTATTTTCCAACTCTCTGATGCCATTCTCCCATATAAGACTAGGAGTATCGTTATTAAATTGTTTAAGCAATTGAACTGCCATTTGTCTATGAAACTCACTACCTGTTAGTTGATAGATACACCTGCAATATTCCATTTTATAGGAATCGTGTTCAGTTCTCGTGAGCTCATTCATTAGAATTAACAGAGCATTCTGTCTTAGTTCAAAGTTATCTTTCATATTGAAAGCTGTACGAGCATGAGTAAGACTAGCCTCAAAGGTTACGTCTTGTAGATTGTATTTATCAGCTTCCTTTAATAATTCTTTAGAGAGTTTCAAAGCTTCATCATAACGACCTTGATTCTCATAGATCGAAGCACGTAATGTAAGGTAGAAGAGTCTTTTATCCCATAGTTCATTCTCCTCAGATTCTTCAATCGCTTTGTTTAAAAATGATTCTGCTATAGAAAACTGGTTTAACTTATAGTAAACAGTAGCTTGATTATAATAGCAAGCTATTAACTGTATTATGTTGTTCTGCTTACTATCTACCTGGAATTGCAATTTGTAGTATTTTAACGCCTGTTCGTAATCGCCTTTGGCATTGTATGAATTTGCAATGCTTGAGTAGCCGAAAGATAGTCCCCTAAGGTTGTTTTGAGCAAGTTCCATCTCAATTCTCTTCTTGTGGAACTCTATTGATTTGTCATAGTTTCCCATTAAGTTGTAAGTTGTACCTAAGGAAGAGTAACAAATAGCTGTTATTCTTTCAGATTCAAGTTCTTCGCCTATCTGAAGAGCTTTTAAATAATAATTTTCTGCAGATTTTAAATGCCCTGTGTTTCTCTCACAGAGCCCGATATTCGAATATGTACTGGCTAAACCGAATTTGTTTCCAATTTCAAGGTAGAGTTTAACCTGATTTGAGAGGATTTCTTTTCCTTTATCATACTCTCTTGCTTCCAGATATGAGTTTGCAAGCATCCCTACGGCTTTTATTTTATACTTGGGTAGGCTTTGTTTCTCGGCAAAATCAATCATGGATAAGCTTATGGTACGAGATTTCTCTATCTCGTTAACTCTAAGGAAGAACCAAGCTAAATCATCATTTGCAGTAAGAATGTATTCCGGATTATCCAGTTTTTCAGCTAGCATAGTCGCTTTTGTGAAAGGCTTTAGAGCATAATCTATTATTGTTGTTCGAAGATATAAGTTCCCAAGTCGGGAGTAGTATTGAAGAAGCCTATTATCAGGTTGTTCCTCTCTAATGGTAATAATTGTGTTTAGAACTTCAAAAGGGTTGTCAGTTTCGTTTAGTAGTTCATCCAGCTCATTCAGGGCTTCTAATGTGTCGCCATTCTTGTGCATATCAATGTATCTTTGAATGACTTCATCATCATAATCTTCTTCTTCAGTAGTCTCGGTTTCATGGGACAGAACACTCTCTATTGCAGTAATGATGTCTTCAATTTTCAGATATCTTTGCGTTGGATCAAGGGTTATTGCTTTTAAAATAATCTCCCGATAATCACTGTCGATTGCATCTAGATTTGGTTTCACATGATCGATTATACCGGATAAATGATAACTAATAATTTCAGTTATACTCGAGTCTGAGTATGCAAGTTTACCGCTTAACATACCAAGTAGGATGAGACCCAATGAGTAAATGTCACTTTTTCTATCGACAGACATGGTATTATCACACTGCTCGGGAGATGTATATATTACACTTCCATTAAATTCTGATTCAATAAGTTCATTATCTGATAGTGAAGAGGCCATATCAAAATCAATCAGCTTAACTCCTGATTTTGTAACCATTATGTTTTCGGGTTTCAAATCAAGATGCAATAGATTGTTTCTATGCAGGATTTTAACAGCATTAGCAATTTTAAGAAAAAGAGGTATGATATTACCTTTGTTTAGCTCTACTTCTGAAAGTGGTTTCCCTTCAATATACTCCAAAACAATATGCAACTCATCATTTACTCTTTCAACTGATATAACTTTGCATATTGAATCATCTTTTAGAGATATAAAGGGCTTAAGAGTCTTTTCAATAGTTTTAAACTTACTCATATATTCCGATTTGATGATTTTGAGAATATACTTATTCTTATCACTGTCTGTTACAGAATAAACTCTTGATATAGCAGTTTCCATAACTAATTTTTGATTGTTCCAATACTTCATAATAACCTCAACTTTAGATTATTGAGAATATAGAAATGTCAATCTTTCTTTTAAATTGAATGATTTTTATTACTTTATTATTGGTAAGCAGTAGTTGTATTCTCAGGGGCAAGCCACGATCGCGTTGTTAGTACGCTGATTACACGTAGTATAAGTGGGGGAAGATATGTGTCATTAAGCATGTTTAGAAGGCAATAGGATTTTAATATTATAAAGTTTAATTAATCGAAGTTAGTTCTAAGTACTAAAAAGGTTTCTTGACGGATATCGGAGTAAATGGTACTATTCTTTTCAAAAGATGTGGAGGAATAATGATAATTACTTATTCAATAAATAGTCCCATAAACAGTAAAGAAGTTATAGAATTGTTCGATTCAGTCGGATGGAGAAAATCTCCCATTGATATAGTGCAGGCATTTGATAACTCATATTATGTAGTGGCACGTGATGGTAATAAGTTGATTGGATTTGCAAGAGCAATATCAGATAGATACTATTACACTAATATCTTTGATGTTATAGTTTCTCCGAAGTATCAAAAAAAAGGTATTGGAAGAGCAATGCTGGAACTAATTAAAGATGAATTTCAAGGCACATACTTTTACTTAACTTCAACTGAAGGGAATCAGAATTTCTATAAGAAATGCGGTTTTAATGAGAATGAAAGAGCTTTTAGAATCAATAGAGAAGGAGTCTCCAAAGCAACTACTCACCTACAAACAGGGGCAGAGAATCCCTTCAATATTCTATAAGGAAAAGGCTTCTCATTTGAGAAGCCCAAGAACAATATTAGTTATCCTTCAAAATTTGTTCATCATATAATTTTTCGAAATAGAACTTATGGCTCTTCTCTTCTTTAGCCATAGTTGCGAATATCTCTTCGTATTCAGTTCCTTTCATATCATTCATTAATTGAGTGTAAAGCTGATAAGCGGCTTCCTCTCTTTGGATTGCCTGATGCAATATTGACTCGTAAGAAGAAGCATCAATAGGTTCTACTTCATCTGTTTCAGAGCTTAATCCAAGAGATGAAAAATCCTTTACATTTCTATTTTTAAAGCCATTATTTTTGAAATCTTCAATAATCTTTACATGATTCTCTTCCATTTTGATAAAGTCCCTAATTGTATCTTTGAAAGCATCAAATTTGGCTTCATTCATCATTTGTGTATAAAAGTCTACAGCTTCCTTCTCTTTTTCAATCATTATATCAAATACATCTGAATTGTTTTGCATGTTTCCTCCTTAATTAAGTTAGAAAAATGGGCTGTACTTTTATACAGCCCATTGATTATAGTTTAGTCAACCGGTTCAAACATATCTTTTCCGACTCCGCAATCAGGGCAAACCCAATCTTCCGGTAAGTCTTCGAAAGATACATTATCATTTTCAGCCGGATCATATATATATCCGCAGGCGAGACATTGATATTTTTGCATGTTTCCTCCTAGATTATTGTTATTTGTATGTTACTTCAAAATAAGCTTGAGGGTGGCTACAAACAGGACATACTGTTGGAGCTTCCATAGCTTCTGTAATATAACCGCAATTACGGCATTTCCAGAATACTTTACCTTCACGTTTGAATACTTCATGTTCTTTAACAAACTTATGAAGTCTAAGATAGCGAGCTTCATGCTCTTTTTCTACTAACGAAACCATTTTAAAGGCTCTTGCCACATCTTTGAAACCTTCTTCTTCTGCAACTCTGGCAAACTCAGGATACAATTCTGTCCATTCTTCATTTTCACCATTAGCAGCATATTCAAGATTTGTTAAAGTATCAGTTTTTGACCAAGCTGCAGGAAATGTAGCATTAATGTCTATAGCTTCACCTTCCATACCGTGATCAAGTAATAATTTCAAGAATACTTTTGCGTGCTCTTTTTCATTCTCAGCAGTTTCCATGAAGATAGCTGATATCTCTTCGTATCCTTCTTTCTTAGCTGTTTTTGCAGCATATTGATAACGCATTCTTGCCTGTGATTCACCGGCAAAAGATTTCATAAGATTTTCTGCGGTTTTAGTGCCTTTCATTATATCTCCTTACTTATTCTTTAACTTGGTAATAACATCTTTTCGGGGACTCTAATAATCCCTCGTTTTTTAGCTTGGTAATCTCTTTAGAAACTTCTTTAGAGTCAAGATTCCCTTTTTTTGCTACTTCTCCAGCTTTCATTGGCTCAGAGGATTGCTTAAATATATTGAGAATTTTGTCCTTGATATCGGGCATTTCTATTATCCTTTCCAAAGTCCATGAACATTACACCATTCTCTGGCATAAAGAACATCTTCTTTCTTTACTGGGAAGAATGCTTCAGGTTCATCTCCCGGTTTCAATTCAACTCTCATTACATGCTTTTCAGTTACAACTTCTATGAATGCAATATAGTGATTTTCTAACATAGGATGCTTGGTTGAACCGACTTTAACAAGAACCCCTCCATCTGCTTCTTCAACAATTGGCACATGCTTTTCATTAACAAAATCAGCAGTTTTTTCTTCTAACAACTCCATATCCTGACCACAACATACGAGGGCAGGAGCACCCGGATGCAGTACTTCGATAACGTTTCCACATATTGAACAGTAATAAATTTGTTTGCTTTCCATAAATAACTCCTTTTCTAATTTTCATGCCTTAATTATATCAATATACTAAGCATGATAAGCAGAATGCCAAAGAAAAATCAAAAATTTCATTCACAATTTAAGAAGGAAATGAAGTTATTGTCAAACTTATTTTACTGTTATGTACTTAGCCTTGTATTGTTTATCTTTTATAACTAATTCTTTATCAAGAAGTAAGAATTCGTTTGAGTCGGCAACTTCAGAGACAATTTCGTCGACAAGAATTGAGCCAGGTTCAGCTCCTTCCTGTAATCTGAAAGCTGTATTGACAGTTGCACCAAAAATATCATATATAAAGTTTTTACTCCCTACAACTGCACCGACGACGTTCCCACATGAGATACCGGCTCTAAGTTTTAAATCCGGATAATTACATTCGACATGCTTCATAATCTCTATTGTTGCATTAAGAATGTTCTGTCTAAAGTTACAAGTCTTATTGAACATCCCTGAAACTGCAAGATAAGCATCTCCTGAAGTTTTAATCCTTTGACATTGGTTCTTACTAATTATATCGTCAAAACTTGTAAACACCGAGTTTATCTTACTGAAAAGAACATCAGGATTGGTAGTGTCAGCTAATTTAGTAAAATCAACAATATCAATGTTAAGTACAGCTACATTATGAAAAAGGCGTGGATGAGACTTTCCTTGGGCTTTTATCTCTTCTATAATATCTCCGGGTAGAACGTTTGCTAATAGCTTCTCAGAGCGTTCCTGCTCTTTCTGTAAAGCAAACATGTTCTTCTTCTGGTTTTTAGAGTTTCTTATCCCTTGAGATACAATTATTACTAATCCTATAACAATTATTAAAGCTCCGATAATAATAATATATTGCCTTCTAATACGGACTGCTTGAAGTTCTTGCTTCTTCTCCGATTCAAACAAATCAAATTCAGCTTTCATTTCAGCAATATTTTTAGTCATCTCTGCTTTAAACAAAGAATCTTTCAAAGCTCTATGTCTTAATGAAAGATTATAAGCTTGCTTATAATCTTCAATATTTCTATAAACCTCTTCGAGTGTATAAACAGACCAAGACTCAATTATCGGTAAATTACTCTCTTGAGCTGTATTAATAGCTAAACGTCCATAATATATAGACTTCTCATTATCTCCGATTTCATGATATACTTGGCAAATATTTTGATAAGTTGTAATTAGTGCTTCTTTTTCATTTTCAGTTAACTCATAGTATGAGACAGCCAGTTTAAGATTATCCAGACATCCTTTAATATCCCCTCTTTCATACTGAATGAGTGCAATATTGTTATATGCAGCTCCAATCTTTTGCTTTTCACCAGTTTTAATCTTATACTTCAGAGAACGCTGATAATACTCTAATGCTTTATCCAAGTCTTTCTGATCTAAATAAACATTTCCCAGATTGTTATACTCATAACCTAAACGAGCATCATTACCTGATTCTTTTATCAGTTCTATAGCTCTTCTGGAGAGGTTTTCTGCACTTTCTACATCTCCTAACAATCTTGCTAGATATCCGGCTTTCGAAAAAGTAGTATAGAGTAAATCTTTTGAGTCCTTTTTATCGTCAAAAAATCTGATTGATTTTAAATAGTTCTCATAAGCCTTATCAATCATCTCAAGACTATGATACACTTGCCCCATTTTGCCTATCTTCTCAAACTCTTTCCATTCTGAATTGCTTGTTTCATATAACTTTATTATACTCTTTGCCAAGCTATCTACAACAGTCGGCGGGTCATGATCCAAATGATGTGCAAATGTTATTAAATGAAGGCTTAAAGCTGTTGGATAATCATGCTTCTTTATTGCTTCAGGAATAAGCTTGTCAACTTGCTCAAAATATATATAATCTTTAGGATTAGCTTGGTCAAGCATGTCTAAGAGTTTCGATTGATAATCTGGATTGTCAACAATGTGTAAAATTGCCTCTCTTTCTCCAGCTTTATTCAAACAGAATAAAGAAATAATAATCAGTAATAACCCCAAAACTACTACTGCTTTTTTCATATTACCCCAAATTAGTTATTTGACTAATTATTTTTGTTTGGTTTGAGAAGTAAAGCTTTTTCTAATAATTACTGTTTCAGTAATGATTCTGATTAGTATTACCATTATATTGTTTCTTTTTGGCTTTTCGAACTAGGTACTTCACTAAAAGTAGATATCCAATATAAGAAATATTAAATACTAAGATAATAAAAATTTAATTGACATAATCTCTACGCTTATAAGAAATATTATGTCGAAGTTGTGTTAGGATATAAAGGTTAAAATTAACTATGTAGAGCGTATAGATGTTATTAACATATAGGTTATATACATTAAAGATAGTTGTTTTATATGAGAATAATTATTGTATTTTAATTGTTGATAGCATTATAAGTTTAACTGATTTCGGAACGCATTTTGCACAAGTAGTACTCAGTTAACGGAGAAAAACTTGTAGTTAGTTGTAGAATCAGGAAAGAATTGGGAGGAGTTATAATGAATTCCAATGTTGTTTACGAAAAGCAGTTTATACTTACAACCGGTAAAATGAGTTTTCCCGAAAGCTTTTGCGAGGAGCAAATCGGAGCTCTAAGAGTGCTATCCGGTCGCGACCTTCATGTTACCAAATTTTCTAAAGGTAATCAGGAAGTCTTACTATTAGGAGATTGGTATGACTATAATAATCCTGAATTCTCAAATTTGGAGATTATTGAGAAGTACCTAAATTCATCCTCTGTAGATGACTTCATTGTTAACACTTATCCTACTGCAGGTGTATACGTTGTTGTCTGGAGGAATGGTGATGATATTAAGATATTTAATGATTTGCATGCTTTAAAATCAGTTTTTTACAATTATAACGGTGATAGCATCAATATAGTTTCGGACCCTCAACTGGGAAAGGTATTTTTCAACCTTACTCCATGCGTGAATCCTTCTTACAGAGAAGCTGTCACAACAGGAAGAGGAAAGAGAGAAGGCTGCTGTCCGGGTATGAATACTGGATGGAGGCATTTATTCAGATTATCAACTAATCACTATCTTGATGTTAAAAAGCGAGTCGAGATTCGCTTTTTCCCTAATAAGAAACTACAACCACTAGAATTAGCGGAAGCAGTTCCTGTTGTATCACAAATGCTTAAGGATTATATTAGAGCTTGTCGAAATAGAAATGATGTAATTTTAGGAGTGACAGCAGGATGGGATAGCAGAATCCTGTTAAGCTCTGTTGATAGCAATAGTGATTTGAATTGCTACACTTTAAGATATTCTCATGGTGAAGATGAAACTACCATTAGCAAAGAGTTGTGTGGAATCATGAATCTACCTCATAGAACAATAAACTGTCAGAGAGATCTCCTTGATGAAGATTTCGTAGATTCCGTTGAAAAGAATATAGATTCACCCATGGAGAATGATCTTAGAATATTGGAAGCAATAAGAAAATCAGGAATGTCAGGTAAAGTAGATATAAGCGGTATTACAGGAGAGGAGCTTAGAGGACGCCACCGTCGCGGAATGAGAGTTAATACTGTTAAAGCTATATCAGGTATACTTGGTTTCCCAAACTCTGCATATGTTAACAAAGAAGTTGAAAAATGGCTTGATAACAATCTGAAACTATGTAAAGAAATAGGAATATACTATATTGATAAACTCTATAGCGACCTGTATTATTGTGTGTCAAAGGCAAAAAGCATAAGAACTTTTGATCATGTTGTCGATACAGTAGTTCCTTATAACAGTAGAGAACTTTTCATAATTTGCAACTCAGTTCCAGCTAAGAACCGAACACCATTTAATCCTAGATTGATGAGAGAAGTTGTTAATTATAATAAACCGGAACTATTAGAGATTCCAATTAATCCCGGTAAGAATCTCTCACAACAGTTACTATCAAAGACAGGTATGTATTATCCTGCAGTTACAATCTATGATGCTGTAAGAAAAGATAAATAATTAATAGATATAAATTAGGGCTCTTTTGAGCCCTTGTTATTTAATCTGCTTTATTGCCAATTAGCTTATATATTATACCACCAAGAATTCCACCAACTATCGGAGCAATCCAAAATAACCAAAGCTGACCAATATATTCGCCACCTGCAAACAGAGCAACTCCTGTACTTCTTGCAGGATTAACGGATGTATTTGTAACGGGAATGCTAATCAGATGGATTAGTGTTAATCCCAAGCCTATGGCAATAGGAGCAAAACCAACCGGTGCACGTTTAGAAGTTGCACCCATAATTATAATCAGAAAGAAAGCTGTTAGAACAATCTCGATTAATAGTGCTGAAATCATACTATATCCACCTGGAGAAAGCTTACCGAAACCGTTTGAAGCAAAACCTCCTATTTCAAAGCCGGGTTTACCGGATGCTATAAGATATAATACTCCTCCTGCAGCAATAGCCCCTACAACCTGAGCAATAATATAAGGAATCAATTCTTTGATTGAGAATCTACCTCCTGCCCATAATCCAAAAGATACTGCAGGATTAAGATGACAACCTGAGATATGTCCTATTGCATAAGCCATAGTTAAAACTGTTAGACCGAATGCTAATGAAACTCCGACAAAGCCTATACCCAATGAAGGGAATGCAGCTGCCAGAACAGCACTACCACAACCACCGAAAACTAGCCAGAATGTCCCGATAAACTCTGCTCCGAGACGTTTTGATAGTGGATTCATTTTCTTTCTCCTTTTATCCCTCAAAATAACCATATCATTATCAAATATATTTAATTGGCAAGAAAAAACCTCAGCTATTGCTAAGGTTTTTCAATTCATTACTTTATCTAGTTGACTTGGTATATCAAAATATCATCGTTTCCATTACCATCAAGATCAATTACTTGAACTTTATTAATATTATTAATTTCATTTATATCTCCTGAATATAACTGATTCCAAGCTGTTGAATATGGTGGATTATTACTGTTAGTATTTGAGGTATAGACATAACTACCATCAGTTCTAATAATATCATCTCTTCCATCATGATTAACATCTCCAAAAACCAGATTTGCAGGAGTGATACCAGATAATCCGAAATCATACCACCCGGTTGACCTCACAGTATTCATGTTAGTCAATGAAACATGCCATTTGTCATTCCATTGAGATAGAATATCAGTAGCTCCATCCCCATTAAAGTCTCCAAATCCTAGATTTGAGACATCAATTCCTGAACCTCCAAACCAAGACCAGTTACTAAAGCTCCCGTTATTGTTCAAAGCTACATACCAACTTCCATTATCTTGAGTAAAAAGGTCTGATAATCCATCTCCGTTAAAATCCGAAATTGCAATATCATCTATAGAATTAATGTTCATTGAATTTCCTTCAATACAATAATACAAAGAGCTGAATGTCGGATATGGTATAGATCTTCCATTCCATGTTACTGTAGAAGTATTGGCATAAGAAACATAAACATTGTTATAGTTTATAACAATGACATCCATCTGCTCGTCACTATTTATATATCCATACTTTAAAGATTGTCTTGAAAGATTTGTATTTTTTGAATTATACCAGTTATAGTTATCTGACCTATTTCCCATCATACAACCTGATATATCTCTTTCAAAGGTAAGTGTTTCCCAATTTGTGCCATCTGCATCTAACATAACTGCACTATCTTCTAGAAATCTCTGAAATTCGATATTTGAGAATGATCTGTCATTCCAGATATTAGCAATAGGCATTGGAGTGTTATCATTGTTAGATTGCCAAAGTACATATACAAAGTCAGAATTTACTCCGTTTGCGTAAGTATTATTTTCTAGCATAACATTACCAAAGGGAGGTCTGGCATTTAACCAATCATGATTGTAAGTAGCATTGTAGTCATAACTCTGTCTGAATACAAACTTAGAATCATAAACACTTGGCATCTCAAACACATTACTGTGTATTCTACAATAATTGTGAGGTAGTCCTCTAACTCTTATGTTTACATGGGAGTAGTTACTAGAATATTCGAAGTAATTGTTATGAATATCCATTGTCCCTCCTGCATAAATAGCCGTAGAGTTCAGTATGTGATGATACTCTCCATGCATATCAACAGCATGACTTAATTTAGTAGGTCCGAACACATTGTTATAGACATTATATGAACATTGATTTCTCCCATTTGAAGCTATTGCATGTCGAAAATCATCAAAGTAGTTATTGTATATTAGAGCAATATTCTCATTAGTTGGGTTCATATTACCTACTAATATAGAATACCCGTATCCGTATTGGTTTGCTCCATCACAATAGCAATGGTGAATCGAACCGTTTTGAATTCCCATTCCTGTGTGTCTGAAATTCAACACACTACAATATTCAATATATGAATATATAGTAGTACTCCAACTATCAAGTGTAACTCCTACAGATTCATTTGTATTATTAATATTAATGAGGTTAAATCCTGATAATCTTGAGTTATTGTTTAATCTAATGGCTGCACTGGATGCAATATTGAATGAAAGTGTTGTACTACGATTTCCTACCAAAGTTTTACCTTCCGGAATTTCTAGGTAATCATTTCCTAGTGCTATAGTACCATTGTATGTTAATGCTATAACATTGTAATTTGAATTAGTTAAAAGAGACTTGATAAATAGTATTGAGTTACCTGAATAACTAATATCAGCACTATTAAACATTAATGTGTTATAACCTTGCTGAGAATTAGTGATTATTGTACTTTTTGTAATTTTTAAGTTTTTGCTATCACTAGTATCCCGTAGAGAAAAAATGCCTTCTCTTTGTTTAGAACATGAGACTAACATTACTAAGGCAATTAATGATAGAAACATTGTTAATGACTTCATAGAAACCTCCTAATTGTTTGGAGATAAATATGAACTCATATACATATTTGTCAAATACAATATTAATGTATTTTAATTAATTGATGACTATTATGTTTACTATATTAGTTCATAAATGCAATCTTATAATGAATTAGCAGATAGAATACTTCGAAAATGACGTGTAAAGAGAGAAAAAGAAACGGTAGTAACACTTATAAGTAGCATTACTACCGAAAGAAATCTTGTTTATTAATTGGGAAGGCGTGACTATATTTCAGCTTTTTTAACGAAGTATAAACCTACTAGCGTAAAAATGATATTAGGTAACCAGGCAGCTAGCCATGGTGCAAGAACTTCATTATACCCCAAACTTTGGCAGACTCTCAATGTACTCAAATAGATTAAACAGACGAGAATACCGAATAGGAATACCCATCCTCTTTGTTTACTACGGGAATTTGTTGAAGCTGCCGGTATACAAAACATAAGTATTATAAAGTTTGCAAGCGGATATGTCAGTTTTGTGTAGAGATCAACTAATTCTTCTACATATTCGTCACCAATCTTCTTTCTGCTTTCAATATACTTTTGAAGCTCATTATAGTTCATTGAAAGGGTTTTAGAAGTTCGTTGAATAAAGTCTTTAGGCGTAACATCAACAAAGTTTAGTTTGGTCATTTCATAATGATTAAAACTAACAGGTTTTTTATCCCTGAATGCACGTACATCACAATCAAGGAAGAGCCAATGATCCTCTTTCCATAAGGCTTTTGCTGCAGATATCTTTTCTATAACTTCACCTGTTTTAGGAGAAAATCGAGTGATATCTACTACCTTCATTTGTTGGACATAACCGTTAAAATAACCAATATAATAGAAACTGTTGTCCGAGCCAACATAGTTTATTTTAGAACGTATTTTCCTATCTTCCATTGTTTGTTTCTTAATAAGTACTTGATAGACATAGGTTCTTTTCGATTCAGCTAAAGGAAGTAATCTGTCTCCGATAACAAGATTTGCTGCAGAAATGAGTAACCCGATTATAAGTATCGGAGTCACCATTCTGGTTATACTTATACCAGCCGATCTTACAGCTACAGATTCATTGTATTTTGCCAATCCGTTCATCATAAACAGACCGGCAAGTAAGACTGTAATAGGTGAAGTCAGTACAAAGAGTTGTGGAATTCTAAGAACATAATAGACTAATGATTGTTGTATTGTTGCTCCATTCCTTATGAGTTTCGGTAAATGGTCAATAACATCTATTACAATAAAGATTGTGAAGAAAGCAACGAGAATAACAAAATATGTTTTAAGGAATTCTCTCATCATATAACGATCAAGTATTCTCATTTTCTACCTCGTCTCATTAGGCTTCCAATCTTTCTGATTAGTAAGTTCACATCGAAGAGTTGTCTCTCTCTACGTGATTGATATATCAGAACAATTGCAATAATCAGAAAGATGATATTGGAAATCCACATGGACAAGAAAGGACTTACATAACCCTTACTTGCCAATGACTCTCCTGCTACAAGGCTGATGTAATAAACTAAGAATACTACCGAGCTTATGGCAAAGGATGTACCTGCACCACTTGTCTTTGTCATCATACCCAATGGGATTCCAATCATAACAAATATAATTATTGCAAAACTTATTGAGTATTTTTTATGTATCTCAACTTTGAATGACCTGATATCCTCTTGTAAATCTTCCAATCTGTCATTCTTTAGTTTAATCATTGCTTTTGTACTACGGATACGCTTGTTTTTCTCACTTACTTCTTCTCTGTCATCCTCTCTACTGAGTTTTTTATCCAATTCTTGAATCTCACTCTCAACTTTAACAATCTCTTTTTCCGTTTCCTTGATTCGACCTTCTAGCTCAGCATTACTTAGCTCTCTATCACCTCTATAACTGGAATCTTCAAATTCATCTTTCTTACCAACATCGGTAATGTTTAAAATGAATTTATCAAAATTTCTAAGTTGATATTCATCTTGAGAGGCATCTAATCTTTCGTGCATCTGCCCATTGAATAGTACAGCTCTCAGTGATGTCCCTTCTCTACTCTGAACAATAGTTCCTCTCTCTGCTACAATAGTATGAGGGAATCTGCTTTTAGATTTATCGAAAATGACAATGCCCTTCATTTCAGAGCCGTCATTTTCCTTAACATAAATTGTGTATTCCTGAATTGTAGTAAATTCACCTGCTTTAACTGATGACATAGGTTTATAATAAGCTATCTTAAGCATCATGTTCCTAAGCTTATGATTAGCGTCAGGTAATACCTTGTTGTTAAAGAATACCATAAAGACAGCTAAGAGAATAGCAACTACAAATAGAGGTCCCGTTTTACTGTAGACATCTACTCCACATGCTTTCATGGCAGTAGTTTCACTATCGGTAGAGAGTCTCCCAAAAGCATTTAATGATGCCATTAGCACAGACATAGGAATTGAAAGGGCTAGAATAAACGGTAATGAAAGAGTAAATACTTCAAGTACCATCATTATTGGAAGTTGCTTTTCAAAGATTACATTTAGAATATCAAGAATCTGCTCAAGAAGTATGACAAAAGTCACAACCAATAATGAGACTGAGAAAGGAGCAAGATGTTCTTTTAAAATGTAACGTTCTAAAATTTTCATTAACTATTCCTTGTTATTTCAGCCATAAGTGATTCAAATTCACTCTCGGAGATTATCTTTACAGTACCTAGATTTCGTGCTTTCTCAAGTTTAGCCCCGGCATCAGCACCAACAATAAGATAATTAAGCTTCTTACTGACACTTCCGACAACTTCTCCACCTTTGTCAAGAATCGTTGCTTCTATCTCTTTTCGGCTGTATCTATCAAGTTTACCAGTTACAAGGAATTTGAGCCCTTCCAATGGTTTCTTTTGTTCCGACATAATAGTCTCAAACTGCAATCCGGCTTCCCTGAGTGTCTCGATGATGTTTATGTTTTTTTCTTGTTGAAAGAAGGAGTAAACTGATTCCCCAATCTTAGCTCCAACTTCGTCAACCATCATTAAATCCATCGGAGTTGCATCCATAAGTTTATCAATAGAACCAAAGTAATTAGCTAAAACTCTTGATGTTTTACTTCCTACATGTCTGATTCCAAGTGCAAAGAGAACTCGGTCAAAAGGTTTCTTCTTGGATTCTTCAATTGCCTGTTTTAAATTCTCTACAGATTTCTTACCTTGTCTCTCTAAAGTTTCTATCTTATCATAGTCAAGACTATATATATCCTCAATCCGTGAGATAATTTTTTTATCGATTAGTACTTGAACAAGTGCTTCTCCCAGTCCGGTAATATCCATTGCATCACGGGATGTAAAATGCTCAATAGATCTTTGTATTTTTGCAGGACAGTTTGGATTCTCGCAATAAGTAATTGCGTCTTCACTATTTTTTTGCAATTCAGAATTACATACAGGACAATTTGTAGGGAAGGAGACTGCTTTTAAATCACTTCCCCTCAACTCAGTCTTAACACTAACAATTTTGGGTATAATCTCACCTGATTTGATAATTCTGACCGTATCACCGAGTTTTAAATCAAGTCTTTCTATTTCATCTTTATTATGCAATGTTGCTCTTGATACTGTAGAACCGGATATATATACAGGTTTAAGGATAGCAACCGGGGTTACCGCTCCTGTTCTACCTACTTGGTAAATTACATCTTCCAGTATAGTTTCTTTCTCTTCTGCCTTAAATTTATAGGCAATTGCCCACTTAGGACTTTTTGCTGTGTGACCTAGTTGCTCTTGAAGTTCAAAATCATTAATTTTTACAACAATACCGTCAATTTCCATTTCTAGTGAGGAACGCTCTGAATCCCATTTTTCACAAAAAGATTCTATTTCTTCTTCACTCTTACAAAGTGTACTGTAGCAACTTGTATGAAAACCTTGATTTGTAAGGAAGTCCAGCAACTCTCTCTGAGTTTTAATTACTAGATTTTCTGCACTACCGATGGAGTATATTATAGAATCAAGTTTTCTCTCGGCTACTATACTAGAATCCTTCAACTTAATTGAGCCTGCCGCAGCATTGCGAGGATTAGCAAAAAGCTTTAAATTGTTACTTTCTCTTTCTTCATTTATTCTGTTAAACTCTGATATCGGAAGATATATCTCACCTCTTATCTCAATTGGGTTCTTCCATTCTATCTGTAGAGGTATCGATGAAATGGTTTTCACATTTTCGGTTATAACTTCACCGACATAGCCATCACCTCTGGTTGTTGCATATACGAGTTTACCCTCATCATAGAAGAGATTTACACTGAATCCGTCTATTTTATGTTCAAGAATAACCTCCGGATACTCTTCCAGATGCATATCATTTACAATCTTTGAGATGAATGCATAGATTTCTTCTAAAGAGTAGCCATTATCCAAACTATACATTCTCTTCTTATGCGGAATTGTTTTCGCATCTGAAGACAAATCATCTCCAACTGATTTTACAGGAGTGCTAGTATCAATCTCTTTAGAGTATTCCTTCTCAAGACTCTCCAGTTCTTTAAGAAGCATATCATATTCTCTATCCGATATCTCAGGATCAGCAAACTTATAGTATTGCTCGTTATAATGACTTATAAGTTGTCTTAATTCTTTTAAACGAGCTATATCTTTTTCTTTATTACTCATAAGATTTAGTCCAAATCATACATTTCGGGTCGGCGGTCTTCAAACACAGCATTATACTCAGTAACTTTCTTATCTAAAGCTAATTCAGGATTAATAGTAACAACTGCTACTTCTTCTTTATCCTCTGAGGTGCGGATTAGGATTTCACCTTTAGTTCCTAATATTTGGCTCATTCCGGTGAAATAAAGCTCTTTATTTCCATTTTTCTCAAGTCCTGTTCGATTACAGGTAACAGAGAAAACTCTGTTTTCTAATGAACGAATAATCATCGCTTGCTGACACCAAGGGAGAACTAGGTTAGAAGGATGACAGATTATTTGGGCACCGTTAAGGGCTAATGACCTGGCTGATTCCGGGAATTGCCAATCAAAACATATCATAAGTCCTACTTTAACACCGCCTTTAGCGGGTTTTACTTTGAAACCTGTGTTACCCGGAACAAAGAATTTTTTCTCCTCAGCAAAAAGATGTGTTTTTCTATATATATATTTAGCTCCGTCAGGATTGATTAAAATTGCTGAATTATAGATACCATCGTCTGTTCGTTCTGCAAACCCGTATATAATAGAGGAGTTTTTCTCTGATGAGAGCTTGCTGAATAAATCAATAGATTTACCGGCGGTGCTTGATTCGGAAACACTATCCACTTCGTTCTGAGTATTAAAAACATAACCGGTGGTAGCTAGTTCAGGAAAGACGATTAAGTCAGCTTTAACGTCCTTTATCATTCTTTCCATTTTTGATATATTATAGCTCAAATCCAACAATTTAGGTTGGAACTGTACTAGAGCAATTCTGTAATCCATATTCTCCTTTTAAAAAGACAGATTAAGTCTTTTCAGACTTAATCTGTCATAAAATACTATATTGAAAACTAATCTTTCTTTTTAGAAGCTTTCTTTTCAGCTGTGTATTGCGTATAGTTTGTATCAAAAGCTATACCAATTCTATTATAGGCATCATACCTCAATAGATCACGACCGTAATTCTTATCTTTCTTAAGACTAATACTTAGGATCTCTATCTGTTGAGGGTTAAGAGTCTCATTCCCAAAGAAATAATCATTGTAAGTTTTCAACATCATTTCATAACCATATATGGCTTTTCTGTCATTCTTAATAGTTTTTCTTGCGTAGCTGATTTTGTTCACCGGATCTTTCTCAATTCTGCCCAATAAATAATAGTATCTTGAATCATTTGGGTGACGCATTGACATCTTGGTAAGATGAGATCTGAGACTTGCTTCGTCAATAACTAACCAAACATCCTCTACCATTTCAAGGACATTTAAGTCATTAGAATTCTCAATATAATCTCTATAAGTCTCTACCAATTTTTCAGTGTCTGTAACTCCTCTGGTTGCAGTATCAAAATCATCGTAGCTATACCCAAGTGAAAAACATAAAGTAGTTAACAAAAACCCTATCAAGATAAGATAAACTTTCTTCATATCTATACCTCCTGATTAATATTCACTGTTTCTTTTATTGATATATTTCTATCCATAGTTAACCTATGGGTTTTATTCACTATCAATTCACACACCAGACCTATCGAGAAGAACTGCATACCTACAAGAATAAGCAATACTCCAAGAAACAACAACGGT
Source organism: Cloacimonadales bacterium (SeqCode) (assembly GCA_963667035.1). Taxonomy (GTDB): domain Bacteria; phylum Cloacimonadota; class Cloacimonadia; order Cloacimonadales; family JAFGVF01; genus Zophobacter. Next base: position 2,298,572 of record OY762964.1, on the reverse strand, counting down.
CTATTTGTTAAAGACATTTGATAGAATAATTTCATTATTGTCAAATAGATAGATATTGCACTACCGGAAAATACAAAAAAGGCACCCCATGTACCAAACAAATAAAGAGGACTACTTCGGAACATTGTTACCATTCCTACTGATAAGAGATCGAGAAAACCTCTCATGTACCTCTCGAATCCATACTTGGATTTACCATGAACTCTTTCCCGATGCTGTACTTCCAGCTCTGCAATTTTAAATCCTTTAGTATGGGCAAGTACCGGAATATACCTATGTAATTCCCCATACAGGTCTACATCTTTAACAACAGCCTTTCTATATGCTTTATAACCACAATTAAAATCATGGAGTTTAATTCCAAAGAAGGATGAAGTGATTGCATTAAAGAATTTGGAAGGAAGTCTTTTGTTAAGTGGGTCAAGTCGCTTTCTCTTCCAGCCAGAAACTAGGTCATAACCTTCATCAAGCTTATTGATAAATCCTGATATATCTACAGGATTATCTTGCAAATCCGCATCCATGGTAAAGACTATTTCACCTGAAGCAATCTTAAAACCTCTTTGCAGAGCTGCCGCTTTACCAAAGTTCCTCCTAAATGAAACTATTCTAATCTGCTCATCATTCTTAGACAGATTTTTCATTACTTCAAGACTATTATCTGTAGAACCGTCATCTATGAATATAATTTCATGTTCATGGGGTTTCACATTCTCAATAATCTCTGAGTATAACTGTTTCAACGAATCGCTTTCATTCAATACAGGAATAATAAAGCTAATAAGCATTTTGACCTCAAATTATAAATATATCTGCAACCGTCATTGCTATGCCGCTAATTAACGGTATTTTAAAATTATCGTCAACAGGTAAATTAAGAGCCTCGGAAATTGTTGCAACTAAAGCTCCGATAAATCCCACAGCAGGATTGATGGTTGCACTGAATATTAATGAGAACGCAAAGGTTGAAGTAAAGCATCCCAATGAACCTTCCAAGCTCTTTTTAGAGCCTAAAAACTTTCTTTTCCCGAGGTTCATGCCTACAATTGCAGCAAAAGTATCTCCTATAGCAAGAAAGCTCATTGCTAGGAATGCTATATCAGCAGAGAAAACGGTAATACAGATTAAATGAGCTATCATCATGAAGGTTGCTCCTGTGAATCCGGTATATTCATGTTTCCTAAGAATCTGACCGAACCATCTCATGAAGTAGCGTTTAAAATGTAACTTCTCTAATCGTAATAAATCAATAACCAAAGATATTAAAGCAAGGTTCAAAAAGACCCAAAAGGCAATTCGCTTGTTTGAACCAAGCAGATACCTGTATGATAGAGGCAACATAAGTGAGCTTATGTGTATTGTCTTTCTTAACGATTCTTTTAGAAGCGGTTTCATCAATAGAAGTCTATTATCTGTAATGTGTTACGTTTTATCCATTGGAAGGCTATCTGTTGCTTTCCACATGGAAGTTTCTCTCCACTCAACATGAATCCCGCTTTAGCCAACTCCTCTTTATCTGCTTCCACAGAGAACACAGGTATAGAGTTCCCCATTCCAAAGGGCTGTAGCTGTTGTAGCTTCTCCCAAAAGTCTCTGTTTAAGTCACTTACTTTAACAAGAGCATCAACTTCAAGTACTTTATTCTCATCAATTGATTCTTTAGACATCTCCAAGAATCCATTAAATTGAAAGATAAACTCATTTAGGTTCTCGGGAGCCATTGTAAAGCCTGCTGCTTTGACATGTCCGCCGAATTGTAGCAGAGTATCACTACAATAACTAAACGCTTCCAGTACACTAAATCCCGGACCACAGCGTCCTTCGCAAACAATGTCATTCTCTTTACGTTTTAAAAAGATTGCAGGTATCTTCAATTTCTGGCATGTATGAGATGCAGCAAGTCCCAGAAGCGGATAAGGAATGCTATTATCTTCGTCAAAATAGATAAATCCTTCTCCTTCATAACCACTAATCAACATATCAACATATTCCGTAACTGATTTTACTTGCTTATCATTCTCGCTTTTTAGATTGATCAGTTCATTAAGAACTACATCAATCTCGCCATCTTCTGCGAGTAAATAATCCATGCCTACATGATTTCCGTTTAAGTCTCTTCCATTATTAAAAAGAAAGCCGGTATATGTAATAAAATCTAGGGTTTGCTGAATATTGGTTACTCTACCGAATGCCTGTCTAAGACTTTCTATATGGTTGTCTTTTATCTCACCAAAACGGTCGATTGCATGTTTAACAATAATCCTGTTTACATTAACAAGTGGTACTTTATCAGTAATAGAACCTACAGCAGCCCAAAAGACGTATGATAAGGGAGGAACAGTAGCTATAATACCATTTTCTTTGCAATACTGGTAGATATATCTTGTAAGGATAAATGATAATCCTACTCCCGCAATCATGTCAAAAGGATATCTGCATTCATCCTGTTTAGGATTAACAACAGCCAAGCAATGAGGGGCTCCTTCTTCCTTCAACATGTGATGATCCGTAATTATAACATCACAAGCTAGATCTCTGAGTTTTTTTACCCCATCAAGAGAACTTATCCCGTTATCTACTGTTATAATTAACTTGTGATTACCTTTCTTAACATAATCTATAAAGCCCTTCTGAATACCATGATGTTCTTTTTCACGATTAGGGATGAAATAACTTAACTCAGTTGCTCCTAAAGATTTCAGATAGTCGTAAAGTATAAAAGTGGAAGTTATTCCATCAGGATCATCATGACCGAAGATTACTATCTTTTCATCATTTCTTAAAGCTTTAAAAATTCTTTTAACTGCAATATCAATATCTTTTAAAAGAGCTTCGTCAGGAAGCTGAGATAGGTCAGAGTTCGCATAGTCCTGACCTAAACTACGTTTTCGAACAAGCGAGTCAACAACCGACTCACCGTTTGTATCATCTGTATCCCACTTAAAATGCATTAATAGAGTTCCTCTGCTACAGGGATATCACGCGGTTGGTCACGCTTTAATGTTTTTGTGAATATATCAAATCCACTCATCCCTATCATAAACATGTGTGAAGTTTCTTCCAGTTCATTGTCATCAACATTACCTCGTTTGGTATATTGATATGCAAAGTCTATTCTACTGAACAATGCTTTAATTGGTACTGTAAAACCGGCAGTAACACTACTCTCCATTACTTTTGAGTTATTGACTTCAAATGGCAACTGTCTCATAGTATAACCGGCTCTAACAGGAATCTTACGGAAGAAGTTATCTTCACCTGAAAGTGGCTCGTAAGCCAAACCTACACCAACCCTCCAAGTATCTTTGGGATCAAGATAAATATCCGATTTCTCCCAAAGCTCATATTTAAAGTCTACATTTGTTTTTAGTGTATTCATAGGTTTCAAGCTTAATCCACCAATAAATGTTTGAGGTAACTTAAAGGAATCCTTTCCAATCTCGTTACTCTGTAACGCAACATTGAATTTTCTTTCGTTATCAAGGTCAACTGAGCTTAAATATGACAGTCCCATGCTGAACTTGTTGAAACGCATACCGACACCGGCAGTAAATCCGGGATTTTTATAAGTATTGCTATATTCGTAAAATGTATCATAACCACCGTTTAAGTTCTGTGAATCTATATCGGGACCAAATCCAATAAAATCTTGAGTAAATCGTGTTTTTCTATTACCGAGATAATAATTAACACCTGCACCAATGCTGAAATGGTTGAATTTATATGAATACATCAAGTCAGAGCGATACAGATATGAGAAGATAGTTTCATAAGTAATCAAGTCATATTCGGTACCGTCAATTGTTGCTTTCGATTGAAATTCACTTTTTAGATTACCACTCATAAGTGAAGTAAACTGGAAGGCAATGTGATGTTTCTTAATTGGCATTTGGAGACTGAAGAACGGGAAGTCAAAAGCGTCATCCTTAAAACTGCTATCTGTAATATCTTTATAGTCTATCAGCCCCATCTTCAAACCGGTTGCAAGTGTCACATGATTGCTGATACTACTTAAAGCCGGATTAACTCCTACTCCATGGTTCATACGCATGAAGTCACCTGCTCCCGTGTTTCCCATACCCATACCATAAATGTCGTATCCATCATTCTCTACCGGAAAGCCAAAACGGCTAAATATGGAGTTCCCGGCAAACAAACTTGTAATGCTAACTGCAAGTAATACTATAATCAACGCCTTGCTTAATCTATTCATTAAAACTCCTGTTTTCTAAATGCTAATATAATTGAAACAAAATTATATGTAATCAATAGATTGTCAAATTTTTACTTGGTTCTTTCAGCTCATAATCCTTATTCAAGATGCAGACATTCTATACAAAAATAGATTATGTATTATATACAACCGGAATAAGCTGTAAAACATTATTGCAATAAGGTTGTTATTAAAAGTGGTAAGGATGATTATAAACAGTATTTGTATAAAACAATGGTGGGTGATACAAGAGTTGAACTTGTGACCTCTACGATGTCAACGTAGCGCTCTAACCAACTGAGCTAACCACCCACGTGAAAAACAATTTGTTAAGTGTTGTTTCGGTTGTCAAGATAATTCAGCTCATTAGCTGTCTCTGCCAACGAGCATGTCTATTTGCATAAACCGATTATCTTACCTGCATAATCAAATAGTTTTCAATCCAATAATAGTAACTCTTATATATCTTCTACTTAATCTTTAGCATCTTTCCTGTCGTCTGATTGTTATTGGCATCAATCACTTTGTAGAAATAAACTCCGCTTGGAAGATTACTTGTCTTTAATCCTGTATTACCGGATTTCAGTTTATCCCTATGGACGACTTGTCCCTTTAGATTGTAACAAATAAAGGTACAATCGGTATCTGTTTTTATATTAATTGAATCCACGAAGGGATTAGGATACACTGAGACTTGAATTTGAGGTTGCACTACATCCTCATTAGAAATAGCATTAGGTCTTATCTTGATATCAGTAGGAGCTATGCCGACAGATAATTCGGTTTGATACTCCTCATCAAGATTAAACACTTTTAAAACACCGTTTTCTCCCCATTGAGAGTCAACAATAAACAGCTTATCGGGAGTTCCGCTAACTAGAGACCCTGATGTAGAAAAGCTATTGTCATAAGTATACACTTCTTCAAAACTTATGGGATTGTAAGCATATAATCCAGCATTGTTACCGTCTGAAACGTAAACGTTACCATTACCGGAATACCAAGCATTACCTAGATACCCACCAAGAGGTATGGTTTCAACAATCGTATTCGTTTCCGGATTAAGAATATCTATCTCTCCCGTATTAGCTCCCCAATCCGAAGAACATACAACATGTATCATAGACTCTATCGCATAAATATACTGGGCATTACCTTCAACCGGTACTGATTGAGACAAGGTGAAATCACTCAGATTAATCACTGATACTTCCGCATTACTGTAGTTAGGATATGAACCTGAACATGCAACATAAAGCTTGTTATCATAAACTTCAAGTCCTGCAGGTCCTGAACCGACGGCTACTATTCCGACAACATTGTTAGTGTTCAAATCTATTTTATACACGCTATTAGTTAATAATCCGCTTACATAAGCATTGTTGCCATCCAGTATTATATCGTAAGGATTGCATCCAGGAGCGACAAAGATATTTGAGATAGTACTACCGGTATCAAGGTTAATCTTTTGAATAGTATTATCACCGGAATTGACTACATATCCATAATCCCAATTCAACGCTATTCTATTTGTATAAAGACCTAATTGGCAGAACTCATTATCTATGACTCCCGTGTCCGTATCATACTTTGAGAGAGTTTCACTAACAGAGTTAACGATGAACATTTCAAAAGCATTTAATGTGAAGAGTGGTAACAAAAACAAAGTTAATAGCGTTTTTCTCAAGGGAGTCCTCCTAAATCTTATATTTAATCTGATATGATACCGTGTAATTTATCCCCGGTTGAGGGATGTAAGGTACTATCTCGTATTGTTTATCCAGAACATTGTTTACTCTGAAACTCACAATATTCTCAAGCTTTTTAATAAGGATTTTATATGTAAGCTCTGTATTAAAAAGACCATATTCCGTTAAAGGATCAATAATATTGTCTCTGGTAGTCCACTGCTTTCCTGTGTATCTCCATTCAATTAGAGAGTTAAGATTCTTATACTTATAGGAGAGAACAGACATAAGTTGGTATTCGGGAATATAGACTATCTTCTTATCATAGAAAGCACTCTCTTCTCCATCAATTTTGGTTTTATCAATAGCATCCGTGAAAGTGCAACTTGTATTTAAGTCCAAATTCCTTATCGGTGATAATTGAAGAGAAATCTCATGGTTTCTGATTAATGATTCTCCCGCATTATCAGGTTTCCAGACTCCTCCAAAGACGGAGCTTCTTATCCAATATATCATATTCTCAATTTTATTGCTATTATATCCGTACTTAAGATTGAGCACTTCCGGATAGGAAACAGATGTTGAGAATTGCCATCCTTCCGATTCCTCGGCGCCCAAATCCGCATTACCTACAGCGGAAGGGTAACCTTTCCAGTAAAGACTTTCAAGAGAGGGAACAGTAAAGCCGGTACCATAACTAAAACCGAGATTAGCTTTCCAAAGGTTGTCATAAGTGACACCAGAGTATAATCTTCCACTCAGAAACTCGTTAAAGTTTCTGTAGTTATCCCAACGTAAAGACGCATCGCTTCTGAGTTTAAAGTTACCGATTATAGGTTTAACACCTAAAGCTAGGGAACCGGCATAATAACTGTTCACTTTTTCTGGAACGGAGTTTATTGAATTAACATAGTCTACTGAGGAATAAGTCTCGTAAGCATATTCGGCACGACTATTCAATTCAAGAAGCTCGGTTCGTCTATTCCAGTTAAGATTAGCACCTGTTTTGGTGATTTCATTATTGTTATGCGTTATGAGCATTGCCGAGTTAGTAGAAGACTTGGTATTATCATAATCCGAGTCACTTTTATGGTAGAATCCGTTAAAATCAATTCCTAATTCATTCTCAAAAGAGACTGTATGCCTTGTGATATAACCCGTTTGAAGAGCTTTATCGTAATGTATCTCGAAGTTATACCCTCCCGGCATCTGTTTTTCAAACTCCTCATACATCCCGCTGTATGTTATCAAGGAGGAGTTAACGGGAATCTCCATTTTCAGATTAGTATCATAAATGTCTTTTCCGTTGTTCTTTCTTTTAGTTGTATAAGAGGGGAGGTTAGCATAAGCTCTAGTCTTGTATTCGTAATCGTTATCGGTACTTAGTCTGGAAGTCAACAGACTGATATTTACTCTGTTGATTGAGCCTTCCAATCCAACAGTCTCTTTATTGAAACCAAATGAACCTACATCTATTCTTATGGAAGGTGAAAATGCTTTTTTTAGTAGTTTTCGGGTTTTTATGACAATAGCTCCCGCCATAGCTCCCGAACCCGCACTTACGGAAACATTGTTCTTTACTATCTCAATCGACTCTATTGATTCGGCCGGGATTGTGGAGATGTCGAAGCTTTGTCCCGAAGGATTCATGACTATCCCATCTACTATTATGGCAGTATGTTTCTCGGAATGCCCCAAAAGTGATACAGTATTCTCTTCACCTTTCAGTCCCGAGTTCCCTATTTTAATATCGGTTCTTGAACTAAACAAGTCTGCCGAGTTATCATAGACTTTATCCTGATTCGCTATAATAATCTTTTCGCTATCCCCGAACTTAAACACAGGATCTATTCTCTCGGACGAGACCGTGATGCCCGGCAGTTTATAGGAAGATTTGATTAATATCACTTTATTCTCAATCTTATCACTATTGATTGTTCTATTTTCATAACCCGGTCTAACGAACTTCAAGGAGTCGCTATCAACATATACTTCTGCAATACCGTTATCATTACTGTAATATGCTTTGTTACCCGATATCACCAAAACCTTATTGAGCGGATTGGAGTCAGAGTCCGTAATCAAGATTGACTTAGACGATAATGAGAATATCATCATTATCAAAAGGAATGTAAGAGTAATTTTATTCATTGATCCCCGGATAGATTAGGTTGGGACGCTTTGTAATGCTGTTTGTTGCAATCTCGAATTGCATATCATAAGCTTTACCGAGAGTATCCGAGTTAATGATTTCTGCTGAATTGCCATCAGCAATTATCTTTCCCGATTTCAAAAGAATGATTCTATCGCAGAAGTTAGCAGTAAGATTTATGTTATGAGACACTAATATGATAAGTTTGCCTGTCTCTTTATGTATTGTATGAAGTAATCTCATCAACTCAACCTGATGGTTTATATCAAGCTGACTGAACGTTTCGTCCAACAGAAGGATGTCCGTGTTTTGGGCTATTGCTCTTGCAAGAAAAACTCTTTGTCTTTCTCCTCCGCTCAGTTCATTCAAATATCTGTCTTTCAGTGAGAGTAAATCGAAAGTATCGAGGATTTCGTTAACAACTCTATAATCTTCTTTGGAATAGCGTTGTAATACGTTCAGGTAGGGGAATCTACCCATTAAGACAATTTCTTCCACTTGAAATTGGAATTGCTGATAAGCTTCTTGGGGAATAAAAGCTATCTTTGAGGCAAGTTGTTTACGACTCCAAGCATTGAGGTTTTTGCCTTTGATATTGATAGCACCTTCGGAAGCAGGTAAAAATCCCATGATTGCTTTGAGTAAAGTTGATTTTCCTGCTCCGTTTGGACCGAGCAAAGCTATAAACTCACTGTTCTCAGCATGAAAAGAGACGTTATGTAATATCTCTTCATTACGATATCCCGCACTTAGATTTCTGATTTCAAGCATAATTATTCCTTGTCTTATTATGCGGGGAGAATGAGTGGAAAACCTTTTCCCCGCGAATGACAGGGAGTAAGGAGAGGAAAGGGTAATACATATACCGATTTCCGTGACTTCTTGCTCCGAAAAGTCATTCAGAATTAATTTGCGTGGCAGGTTTCCTGGCTTACAGCAGGTGCTCTGAATGCCTTCCCGATTTCTCAGTGACATTCAACCTTGTAGATTTAACTACTGCTGTTTACAGTGGCGGAGACCGCTCCGGATTTGAACCGGATTCCCTCTTCTGTAATCACCACACATAACTACCATTTCCATCTCAAGTTTTATGTCAATCTTATTCCTAAACTCTTTAATAAGATTACTCTACTCACAACTGTAAACATGCTCTTCTAATCCCTAATGCGTCTATCCGAAAATATTAATCTCCATCATTAACACTTCTGTTATTATCTCAACACCTTCCGAGAAAAAGCAATTGTAAGATATGACATTAAGAAAAGACCACAGAAACCTTCTAGTATTGAAAAGAAAATCCCTAAACCTGTACAAGGTCTTAAGTCTCCGTATCCGATAGTAAGAAATGTTACTCCGCTATGGTACATTGCTTTTCCTAATCTTTTATTTATTGGCAAATCCTTAATGCATTCCGCTTCATACAGAATCGGCTGTTTAATCGGTTCATTCTTCAAGTTAAGTATTATGTATTTATCTTCCGCTCCACATATAATATCTTTATTGTTTAACTGAGGAGCAACAAAGAATATTGAGGCAAAGAGTAAGTAGACCCCAAGCATGAATAGTATTACCATAATAGGCTTGGTTCCATATCCACCACACCAATCTAAAGTAAAGGTTCTTAATCCACAGCAGACATATCCCCATATATTAACAAAGAAGTTTCTGCTTTTATATTTCACTCGCTTTTCCTTATTTTCTGCTCTCTTAAACTCGTAATATGCCAAGTCTTCCTCTTCATATCTCCCGAGTTTACTGTATGCTTGCTTCAGTACATGGAAAGTCTCTTTTATAGCATTTAGGTCCTTTGTACCATCTTTATTTGTAATAGCTTTCACACAAGGAGCCAACTCTTTCTTGAAATCCATACTCAAATCAGGTTCCAGAAATCCATAGACTCTTAATCCTTTTAAATTCATCCAGCTCATTTGATTATCTGTTCTATCATTATGATTTCTTCCAAGATAGAGCACTTTGTTAACAGTAGCATTCTCAAAGCTTATCCCTTTTGCAACAGAATCTCTAAAATCAGCACCACCATTGAACGATGCATCCCCAAAGTATGTATTTTCTCCGAACGATGCATTAAAAAAGCTAGTATTCTCGCCGAACGATGCATCCCAAAAGATTGTATTCTTCCCGAACGATGCATTAGCAAAGCTTGAATCATCCCCGAACGATGCATCCCCAAAGTATGTATTTTCTCCGAACGATGCATTAAAAAAGCTAGTATTCTCCCCGAACGATGCCTTCCAAAAGCTAGTATTCTCCCCGAACGATGCAAATTCAAATCTTGTCATATCCCCGAACGATGCATTCAAAAAGCTTGAATTATCCCCGAACGATGCCTTCCAAAAGCTAGTAATCTCCCCGAACTTAGCATAATCAAATCTTGTATTCTTCCCGAACGATGCATACCTTAAGTCTGTCTTCTCCCCGAACTTAGCATGATCAAAACTTGTCTTATCCCCGAGTGATGTCTTCCTAAAGCTTGTCTTATCCCCTAATCTAACTTTATTAAGCTCACAACTCTTTAGTACTGAATTTTCAAAGTTGAAGTAAAATTCTGTCTGATAAGCTTGGTTAATTTGTCTGAATACCTCATTAAACCAGAATCTCGGGATATAAGCATTAGGAAGAAACAGTTTGTTTTCTCCCAGTCCTATCTGTCTTTCAACTTCTCGGATAAGGTTCTCAAGCCCTTCATCCTCACTTTCAATATTCGGCATAAAGCATCCGAGTGTCTTTTCTACATTATCGACACTAACTCTTGCCGTGTAGGGATAATCCTGAAATTGGTCTTTATGATAAGTAATTCCTGCAAAGAAAATATTAGACATTTCAATTTTCATCGGAAAATGTTCATCTATAATCTCAATCAACTCTATCTTCATATACACCTCACAGGGATAAACTATATTGTTTGTTAACTATCCTACATTAAATCTTTAAGCATAAATACTTTCACGAAATTTAACAAGTCAACTGAAAAATTATTAAATTCTGTTTTTCAGCCATAAATATCCCTCCAATCTCGTGTTACTCTCGTGACAAATAACCACATCCATCTTACGAGACTCTTGCATAACCCTTGCATAAACCTTACATAGTTATGTAAGAGAGTTGTAAGTTTTTTGTGACATTCTTGTTTTGATTTTGTGCTTGTTAGTCACGGGTGCAACATGAGAATAAAACGAGAAAAACATTGAATTGTCAGATTTCCCCTTTGGTTGCTCTTGGCTTACTCTCGGGTCTCCCTTGCGAGGCAAGGGAAACCCCAAGGGAGACCTTGGCGAAAAGAAGGCGATGATAATCATGATTGTATTTATTCAGAGACCGGGAATTATATGTTTCAGTAATAATAGGAAATGGTGATATTGCGGGATGTGACAATAAAAAATATTGACAACTATCATTCTTGAATTCATTACCTTGCTATTAAGGATAATGATAATTATGGAGGATATATGAAAAAGATATTTTTCGTGGGGATGTTATTCATTCTTGCACTAAGTTTGTTTGCACAGGATTCTTTTGAAGATTTTGCCAAGCAGGATAAACAGGGTTTCCAAAACTTCTATGAGAAAGAAGCTAAGGAAATGGCAAACTTCTATTCCGAGCAGGACTCCCTATTCATTCAATATAAAAAAGACATTGAGAATATGTGGAAGACTTATAAAGAATCAACTCCAAAGACATGGGTGAGTTACACTAAGGGTTTTGAAGGACGTAGTGAAGTTGATTTTGAGAAGGGAAAAGTACAGGTAGAGGCTGTTGTTGATCCTAAAGAGGATAAGAGCAAAGAAAAAGCCAAAGCGATTGTTAAAGAACAACTTAAATCCATTCTCCAAGAGAAAGACGACACAGGAAAAGCTATTCTTGAAGGTCAGGTAGAAGTTCCTGATAATAAAGACCAAGTGATTGACGAGAAGAATCTTGATAAAGTTGCCGAAGCTATCGTAGAAAATGCCAAGACCGAAGAGGTTAAAGGTGATGACGGTAAACTTCGTACAGTATACAAAATCGACCTTGATCTTATACCTAATCAGGTAAAGAAAAGAGCTAGTCATTATCTTCCAACTGTATTTAAAAGCTGTGAACGTTTCAAGATTGATGTGCCTTTAGCTTTGGCTATCATTGAAACAGAGTCTTCTTTTAATCCAAAAGCATATAACCGTCACGGTAATGCTTACGGTTTAATGCAAATTGTTCCTAAATATGCTGGTGCAACTATGAATAAAGAGTTACACAAATCAAGTAAACCGCCAACATCCAAACAACTCTTCGATGCCGACTTTAATGCTGAAATGGGTATCGGTTATTTAAGCTGGATTGCTAACAAGAAATGGCCTAAGGTTCAGAATAAACGTAATCTTTATTATGCCGTTACATGTAGCTTTAATGGCGGTTGGGGTACTATTTACAAAGCTATGACAGGTAAGATGAACAAGATTGGTCAGAAGAAATGGGATAAGATGATGAATGACCTCAATGAAATGGATAGTGAAAAGTTATATAAAAAGCTCATCAAAGATGTTCCTTGGGAGGAAACAAGAAACTATCTTGTGAAAGTTCGTAAACGAATGGATAGCTACTACGAGATGATTAAATAAATTGTTCTCGGGCAAAGTTAAACTTTGCACGTGTTTACATATTGTGGAGATGAAATGAATAAATTTTTGGTAATACTATTGATGTTGCTTGCTCTTTCATTAAGTGCTGTCGATTACAGAATAGAGTTTGAAATAAACTCAATGGAAATCGAACTTAATCCTTACGTGAATGTTATTGATGAGCAGGGAAACAATCAGATTGTAGTTGATGAGTTTTCGATTCAGGGTGGTCAGGGCTTAGCCGGTATTAAGATTGAGAAAACATCCTCAACCATGGACTTCGACAAACAGAAGTATCAAATCACCTTACCGGGTAACATTCAGGAGCAATGTCGCATCTATCTTAGAAACCCGTTCTCTATGAATAGTTATATGTCGGATATTGGTGTTCAAATGCCACCTGTGATTCTTAAAGTCTATAAAAGAGACACACTTGTGTCTTACATGATATGTAATCCGACTCAGGAATATACAGAGGTAACAAGTTCTCTTGTGAACGTAAGCCCTCAGATAAAGCGTTTCCCTAAGAACCCGGGTCCATTGTGGGAGATTGCTACAATTGTGCCTAAATATAACAAAATTGATATTCTGAACAGATTCTACCCTTGGACACAGATTATCAGCGGACGTATCTGGAATCCTTTAACCGGAAAACCTGTTTCTAATGCCGTTGTTTATGCTAATGAGAATGAGAAAACTCTCTCGGATTCTTTAGGTTATTATTGGTTTAAATACGAAATGGGGGATAATGTCTCGGGGATTAGTGCTAAGTATTTAGAGCATACTTCCAAACCGTCATCCTTTGTTCTGGAATCAAGCGATAAATACTTTGAATATCCGAGAGTTGTAAATATTGAATTGGGATATGTTATACCACCTCCTCCGCCACAGGCACCCGAGATTGAAACATTCTCAAAAACATATCAACTTAACTTCGAATTTGATTCGGCATTATTGAATACCGGTACCGATAATATGAAGATTCTTAAAGACCTTGCTTCTACTATTGATAAGCATCATCTCGTATCAACCGTTAAGATTTCGGGTCATACGGATAGCATAGGCTCTGAGGATTATAATTATGACCTCTCTTACAGAAGAGCGGAGTCAGTTGTGAATTATCTCAAAGAGAAATGCAAAGAAGAGTTTAATGAAGAGGTACTCGGCTTTGGAGAGATAAAACCTATCGCTGATAACGAGACAAAAGAGGGAAGAGAACAGAATAGACGCGTGGAAGTAACTTTCCAATATGCAGGAAAAAGAGAGTAAAATGCGTATAATAATAACACTAATAATCATTTTGGCTATTGCCATAGGATTATATTTTTGGCTTTATCTAGGTCCGGTATTCTCTTGGTTGTTATCTGCAAACCTGATAACCTTCGGAGCTTACGGCATAGATAAATTCCTTGCAATCAAAGGTTATTCCAGAATACCCGAGATAGTTTTACACACAATGATGTTTAGTGGTGGTACACCTTTTGCTATTATCGGGCAATGGCTCTTTCATCACAAAACAAGTAAGAAGTCTTTTAAACGTATATTCTGGTTACTGTTTGCTATTCAGATTATACTTTTTGGTCTTTATATATGGCTCTTTCAACCTGAGATAATTCAATTCTTTGTCAGAACCAAAAGTGTATAGACTGTTGTGATATATTGTAAAAGGGATGCTGTTTAAGCGTCCCTATTACTTTACATGAAATAGAAAAGGGTTATCTTAATGAGATAACCCTTTTTAAAATCTATAAGCTGACCTGGTTTATTCTTCTTCTTCGAAATAGTCCTCGTCATCTTCGTTGAGAACTTCTTCAAAAGTATCCACTACTTTCTTGAATTCTTCTTCATCACTAATGTTATCAAGCTGAATTGAATCATCCTGCTCTTCATATTTGTAAACCCAGAAAGTTTCACTCTCTTCAGGAAGTACAGCAATATAATCTTTTCCATCCAGCTCTATGGTACCTAATACTTCACAACTAACTGTTGTTCCGTCTTCAAGTTCCATATCTATGAATAAACTATCTTCATTCACTTCTTCGTGATTATGATCGTGGTCATGATCATGTCCACAATCGCTACCGCATTGGCAGTCATGTTTTTTATCTTCGGTCATATTGGCCTCCAAATTAATTATAAAGGCAGGATAAATCTTTCTGAGGAATAGGCAAGTAAATATTTACAATCTGCCTACATATCTTCAAGAAAACTTGTTACCTGTTTTAAAGTGTTATCGTAGTGGGTTCCTTTCCAGTAGTATTTACCGCAATGACGGCAGTATTTAAACTCATTGTAATTGTTTAAAACTTTATCAGAAAGATTAATTGCGACTTTCTCTTTAGGAATGGAGAACAGATTGTGATTGCATTCGGTACAAATTGTAAAAGCAAATTCAGGGGTTAACTTTAGTTCTTTCACAACAAATTCAAATTGCTTCTGAGGGTCGGAATCCTTAATCAATATTCTCTTGAATTGATGTTTATCTTTTGCTATCTTACCGCTTCTTGTAAGAACTATCCTATCTTCTTTGATTGCCAAACGAATAAGTGCATGTGAACTCAAACTCCGGTTAACGGAAGAGTTATAACCGATAAACCGGAGTTTTTTGGCCAATTTATTGAGTTCTGAGGTGAGGATAAATTTCATTAATTGCGATTACCTCGTAAAATAATCAGTCTGATTAACTGCACTAATGCCATTAAAGTTGAAGCAACATAGGTTAGAGCTGCCGAATTAAGGACTTTGTGTGCTCCTGGTAACTCATTCTGTTCGATAATGTTTGCTTGTTCCAATTGAATAAAGGCACGTCTTGAGGCATTAAACTCAACCGGAAGTGTAATCAGATGGAACAATAAAGCTCCTGCAAACAATATAATCCCTAAATCCATTAACGGTCCTATACTGAATAGGAAACCCATAAGGAAAAGAGGGAAAGCTCCGTGTGAGCCGATATTTGCAACAGGTAAAATGGAAGCTCTAAGGGATAACGGAGCATAGTTTTCGGCATGCTGTAAGGCATGACCGCATTCATGAGCTGCAATGGTTATTGCAGATACAGATGGCTCCGAATAGTTATGAGCTGAGAGTCTGACTGTCCTTGTTCTCGGGTCATAGTGATCAGTCAGTTCTCCTCTCACAGGCTCAATCTGTACATCATTGAGTCCGTTGCTATCTAATATAATGCGAGCAGCTTCAGCTCCCGAGAGCCCGTTTAAATTCCTTACTTTAGCATATTTTCTATAGTTAGCTACAACTTGTCGTTGCACAATCATTGCAACAATCATAACCAGAATAATCAGTACAAATGTAGGGTCACCCATTAGGTACATATAAGACTCCTTTTATCATTTTTACATCTGATATAATCCGGTATTTCTGTAAAGTTACAAAAGGGTTTTATTACTATTTAACCAGTTCCGAGCCAAACTCCCTGCACTTCTCAAGATCACCTCGAGTTACCGGATATCCTTTCCACATTGAAAGAAATCCTCCGGCTTGCATTACCGGACCGGGAACAAAATCCACACAACCTTTCTCCATTGATAAAAGCTTAACTTCATCTACTGCTCTGTGTCCTCCCGAACCACCCATGACAGCAAAAGAAGCACACATTTTATCGCCTAGTACTTTGTCGGGTATCTTATGGATAAAGCTTTTAATTGGTCCGCATGCTCCTCCAAACCAGGTTGGAGTGCCGAAGATAATTATCTCGTAATTGCTTAACGTGGAATGTTCACATTCTTTAACGGGAACGACTTTGATAGAATGCCCGGCATATCGAATACCTTCTTCGATAGCCTTTGCAGCTTCAAGGGTATGTCCTGATTTTGTATGATAAACAAGCAGGACTTTCATAGATACTCCTTCACTTAGATAAGATTCATTTTCTTAAGGCAATTTTGAAGGATAACCCTGTTTTCTCCTTTTAATGGACACATTGGAAGTCTGAATTCTAGGTCTATCATGCCCATCATGGCAAGAGCTTCTTTTACAGGGATAGGATTAGTTTCGATAAACATCTTTCTGTTTATCTCCAATAATTCCTCATGGAGATATTTTGCTTTTGAATATTCTCCTTCCAAAGAAAGAGTAACTAATTGATGAAGCTTATCGGGAAGAATATTTGCGGTTACCGATATACAACCTCTGGCTCCTATTGCCATTGTAGGCATAACGATAGGATCTTCTCCGGACATAAGAGAGAAATCTTTCGGAGCATCTCTTATAATCTCGGTAGCCTGAATTAGATCGCCCGACGCTTCTTTTATACCAACTATATTTTTGCAATCCCGAGCAAGGTCTACAGTTGTCTTAGAACTGATGTTAACACCTGTGCGTCCGGGAACATTGTAGATTACTATTTTACCCTCAACCTGTTCGGAAACAGCTTTAAAGTATTCATACATTCCTTGTTGTGTTGGTTTTATATAGTAAGGAGTGATAACTAAAGCATAATCAGCTCCCAATTTAAAAGCGTTTCTTGTGTTGGAAATGGTTTGCTTAAGATTATAGCTTCCTGTTCCGACCATAATCGGCACTTTACCCTTTAATCTTTGAATCGCAAAACGCAGTAGGCTTTCCTTTTCATCATTAGCCAAAGCAGCAGCTTCTCCTGTTGTTCCAAGAAGCAATATACCGTCAGTCCCGTTTCCCAGATGGAAGTTTAAAAGACCTTCCAAACTGTTATAATCTATTTCTCCATTTTTAAATGGTGTGATAAGAGCAACATAAGAACCTTGCAACATGATTTATTCCTCAAACTTCTATTTATTGTTTCCTGAAACTAATCGGAATACCGAACAGATTATCGGTAAAATATACTAACTAATTTTACGCTCTTCCGTTTTCACCAGAAGCATTTCAATTATGAATAGAATTAAAACTATGACAAGTAATATTTTCCAGAGTTCATATCCATATCTGGAACGGAAGATACTTTTTTGCCAGTTTTTATCTATAACTTCACTTCCTTTCAGTTGTGAATAATCACCCTTTTCATAGCCACTTTCGTTGTTATCTATGTTAACCGCATAGATACTCTTAGTGCCTTTATTTGATACTTTATAGATACCCGGTGATGAAGGAGTAAAGTCTCTGCCGGAAGGTGTAACCTGATTATTATCCGGTAGAGTAATCTTCTCTGCATAGAAGGAGGAGCCAAGTTCCAAATTATAGTTTTTTATATCTTTACTCGATAAATCCGTAAACAGTTTATACATAATAACCGGCCAGTTACTATCAAGAAACAGCTTGTTTCTTAAACTTGAAAGGTCAGCAGTTAGCACCCAGTTAGGAGTCGGATTAATAAATAACGTATTGTTATCAACCGATATTACGGAAGCATTTGAAGCTGTGTTATCAGTTCTCCAGAAATCTCTTACTTTGACTTCCTTTAGTGCTCTTTCTGTTGATAATGCCAGTATGGGATGATGCGTGTTAATATAGCTTATCTCTTTCTCATCCGGTTCAAGCTCCAATATCTTTAAACCTAAATAGCTCTGATAGAACTCCTTAACCTGAGTGGTCATCTCATTCCCTGAACAGAATAAGATCCCTTTTCCTTCCTGATTGTACTTCCTTATGAGTGTTTCCACTCTTCTGTCTATCTCTCCCGGTTCATATACAACCAGAAAATCATATTGAGAAAGTACATCCATGTTGAGATTATGCGGACTTAGCAATTTAACCGATTCACTACTCGCTGTATATATCTCCAGCACTGACTTTAAAACTATAGGTACATCGTACTGACTTGTCAGAATAGCAACTTTAGGTCTACTGTTATAAGGGAAACTAAAGTATTTCCTGTTATCAATTGTCAGTAGTTCATCCTGAATCTCTACATATCCGTTATACCAACCGCTTTGTCCCAACTCAATTCTAAAGAAATCGGACTTACTCTCATAGGGTTTCAAATCAATGAACTTTTCAGCAGTGAGTTTATCATTTAATACTAATCGACAGAGTACATCTTTTCTCTCAATTTCCGAGTGGTTCTTCACCTTGAAGTCAATAGCTCTTTCAAACTCACGATTGATAATCTTGGCATCAATGCTTGCGGACACACAACTGATATTCAACCATGATTGCGGAGCTAAAGATATGACTTGTACAGGATAATCAGTAGTCTCCGGGAGCTCTTGATTCTGCATATCGGTTAACAGGTATATCTCGCGATTGGAAAGCTGTGCCTCTTTCAGCAACTGCTCTGAAATGGTAAAAGCTTCTTTCATGGAGATTGGATTAGCCGACACATTAATGTTGCTAAGGAGATTTTCAGGGATAGTACTTCTATTTATTGCGTTCAAATCGTTCCATTCTCTGGAAAGCGTCACGATTGAGACAATATCCTTGTTATTCAACATCGAGCTTATCTCATTAATAATCTCCACAGCCTTGCTTAAAGATGAGGTTTGATCCGATAAATACTGCATACTCCAAGATGTATCAACAATAATTGATATGGCGGTAGCAGGGTGTTTAGTAGAATTAGAAAGTCCGCTAATCTTCAGAAAAGGTCTCGATATTGCTAAGATAGTAAGAAGAATAATAAGCATTCTTATAATTAACAGCAATATATTCTTTAAGTTCAGCTTTTTTCTTTGACTGTCACTACTTTGTTGAATGAATTTGATGGAGCTGAATATTACTCGTTTAGGTTTCTTTTTAGCGAATAAATAGATGAGCAGGGGTAATACCCCTGCCGCCATAAAAATTAGAATACCTGTATTTAAAAATGAAAACATTCTTTAAAATGCAAATGTTACTGATATAAGATAATCGTTACTTTCCCAATCGAAATCAGGGCTTACAAGTCCAAAGTCAAGTTTGATTCCGCTCATGTTATAACCGGCTCCCATGGTATAGTTAACAACTTTCTCTTCACTGCCGTCTTCTTGAACAACATATTCCCAGAATGTACCGACTCTTAGTCCCATAGATTCAGGATTGTTCTCGGCAGCCGAAGTGTAAGGAGTAAAGTTCAATCCCATATGGTTTGTAACTTTGGTATCATCTTCAAGCTTTCCCTTAAGAGTATACATAAACTGAACATTCTCTAAGTCATACTGAGTCCCGAGTGCCCAGTTACGGGTAAGTCTCTCGGTATCGTAATGCTCCCAATACAACTGAGAATAAACATCAAGTAAACTTGCAGCAAAAGTCATTCTTCCCATCTTGTATAGACCGCCAACGTCGAAAGAAAAACCTTTAGCCTTTTCATCAAGGAAAGTGTTTCTATGCTCTACATCCGGCTCTGCATAAGTTACTTTATGGATAAGTCTTCCAAAGAGATATTTCACTCCAAAACCTAAAGAACCGTTTGGTACTTTCTTATCTAGCAGAGCAAATGAAGTCTGGAAGGCATCAAGTTTGTAGTCATAATATTCCTGCTTTTCCTCTAAACTACTTCTATAATAAAAATTTGATTCAGCCAATATCTGATAACTGAAAGCGAAGGTCTTGGCAGAAATACCCACATAGCTGAGTCTGGTATCTTTTAAAAGATTACTATACTCAAGCATATCCTTGAAGTTCATAGTTTTCTCTGAACTCTGTCTGGCAGAAACTGCAAAATACATCTTCTGATTTTTATAAAGGAGAGCAGGATTATCATAACCGCCAAAGATGTCACATCCGTTAGTGATGTTGACTCCACCCAAGGACATTGCTACAGGAGAAACGTGAGCATAGGGTGTGTGATAATCATATTCCTTAATCGGGAGTTGGCTTGGACTATAATGATAGGCAAAAGAAGGCTGGGCTAATAAACTCAAACTGACAATCGCTAACAAAGCCAACGCTAAATACATTTTTTTCATAACTGTTTCCTTAAATGGTTTTACCTTGTTTATGCAAGGTTCGTTCTTTTCTTCGAATAAAACTTCAAAGCCAAGTAATATCCAATGGAAGCTAATAATAAACCGCCAATTACGTCAATAAGATAGTGATAGTGGCAGTAAACTGTTGATAAACACAGTAGAATAACAATAGGGATTACAATAAAGCTCATTTTAGGCATATATCTGTGTATTGAAATTGCTATGGAAACTGCAACTGCAACGTGTGAACTTGGGAAGGCACCGCCCGCATGAGGACTTTGGATATAAATAAAAGCCATTATTCTAGTGAAAGGTCCGTATCTATACATTGTTGTTAACTCGGCAGTATCGATTCCTTGAGGATTTAACAACGCTCCTGAAGCTATCTCGGGGAACCTGCCGATAAAGTCATGCCCGAAAGCTCTTGCTCCAATCACCGGTAACCATGAGAAAATAAAGAAGCATAAATAGAATACGGTTGTTGTCGTAAACACAAACTCGCCCAGATTCTTCTTTTGTTTGAAGTACAGGTAGATAGGAGTTATGACAATTAGCGGATAATAACAGAAATAAGCGAAATGCATAAGTTCTTGTAACCAAGGATAATCCATGTCAACACCCCACATAATACTGGGTTGATAACCGAACAGCAATTGGTCTATCCTTTGGAATACGGGATCAATATAGCCGCCAAAGAAGACTCTATTTGTCACCATTGTAATCTCAAAGTAATATGCGGTCAGAAGAAGCGGGTATATGTTTCTGAGTAGATTAATCACAGGCTTCTTAAGCTTGTGATCCAGCATTATCAATACGACAATACCGATTGAAATCATTCCCAAGTTCAAAAGATGATGCCCGGGACGCTCAACCGATTTGAACCCCCAGATTATCATAAAGGCTATCCAAGCAGTATAACCCCATGTAACTACATCAATCTCCTTAACACCCTTCAGTTTCATATCAGATATTCATCTCCAGAATTTGATATGTTTTATATGCTTCGGCACCAAGACTCTGAGCTAGTCTGTTCATCATTACATTGTTTTCAAGTACCCAGGAAAACTCAGCATCACACCATCCTAAAGGTAGTCCATACTCATAGAACTTATAATGGAACATTGCGTCTATGCCAAGATTACGATACTCTTCCAGTATGCCCATCATCATTACTCGAACAGAACGAATTTTGCTCTTTGCTTTCAAAGCTTTAACGATTGTAATGGGATTCAATTTTCCATTCATGGCTTTAAATACATGATTATAGTTAGGGATCCCAACTGAGAAACCAATAGGTTTTCCATCTTTTCTGGCAATCATAATGAAATTAGGATTAACAATAGGAATCAACTCGTCTTTCAAACGGTCAAACTCCTTCTTACTCATAGGTACATAACCCCAGTTATCTTTCCAAGCTTCTCTGTATAGGGTAAAGATAATATCAATATCTTCTTCTCTATCCGCTTTGCTTTTTCTTAATGTATGGAAAGTAACATTCTCTTTATCCAGTTTCTTCTGAATGATTTTAGATACTCTTGCCAGTTTCGGTGGTATTTCCTGTGCTACGGTATGGTAAGAGTACATTCCCATAGCTTTGGTAAATCCCATCTCTTTAAGGTAGTTTTCATAGTATGATTTATTATATGTCAGCATAATAAAAGGCGGGGTGTCAAATCCGTCCACAAGAAGACCGCACATGTCGTTTATAGTGAAGTTAAAAGGACCCGAGAGCTTATTTTTTCCGAGTTCTTTATTCCACTTTATTGCCGTATCAATCAAAGCTTTGGCAACGGCTTTATCTTCGATACACTCGAAGAAACCGAAGAATCCCGTCTTATCATTATAGTATTTATTATGTAATTCGTTTGTGTGAGCAGTTACTCTTCCCACAACTTTACCATTATCAATAGCAAGAAAATAATCTGCAACAGAATGCTCAAAGTGAGGATTTTTACTCCTGTCAAAAAACTTCATCTCTTCACTGATTAGAGGTGGAATCCAATTGGGATCATCCTTGTACAATTCAAAAGGAAACATTACGAATTGCTTCAATTCTTTTTTATTACTCACTTTGATGATTTGCATTATATTTCTCCTAATCGTTTAGAAACAAACAAATTTATTATTCCCATTAATGCGGCAATACCACCCAGTTTGAGAATATCACCGGAACTGTAAGAACCTATAAATCCCGGGATTGCCACATTCAATACTTGAGCAAACACAACCGGTAATATTACTATACTGTATTGTCCGAATCTCATCTGTTTAAAGAATAAGATGAAGATTAAGGCTAAACCCGTAGCAATCACAGTAGGTAAAAAGGCAAAGTATCCGATAAAACCAATGTAAGTCAAGATACCTCTTCCGCCAATAAACTTATGAGTGACAGGCAACCCGTGTCCAATCAGCATGAACAGACCGTATAGCATTAACCAGTTCTCTGAAGCAAAAGGTGCACCGAGAGCAAAACCTGAGAGCAACCATTTCAATAGAGATAGAAAGAGGTATGCTTTACTAATGTCTACTGCAGCACTCACAACTCCGAGAGCTTTGCTTACATTACTGAATATGTTTTCCGTATCCGGATGACCGGTTCCGATTTTATATATATTAAGATGTTTAACTGATTTAGCTATGAGTCTGGCTGTTGAGAAACAACCGAAAAAGTATGAGATTATTAGGGCTCCGATAGGTATCAAAAAGCTCATGATTGCTCCTTAGCATAATTTCGTTTGCCAAATATGGCACTACCTACCCTTATTAAGTTTGCCCCTTCTTCGATTGCAATCATGTAATCATCCGACATTCCCATGGACAGATATTGCATATCCACATTGGGTATTGCCATAGCTTCAATGCGATCTCTCAATTGCTTTAAAGCTTTAAAGTATTTTCTGTTACTTTCAGGATTCTCACTTAGCATTCCTATAGTCATCAAACCTTTTATATGAATGTACGGAAGTTTAGCAATATCTTTTATCAGTTCAATTGCTTTTTCTTCGTCAATTCCCGATTTCTGTCCTTCGTCGGTTGTGTTAATTTGTATCAACACATCCTGTTCCAATTCATTTTTATGTAAGTAATCACTGAGCTTTTCAGCAGTTGAATACTTATCGAGAGAGTGGATAAGGGCGGGTTTCAATGGAATCAGTTTCTTTATCTTATTGGATTGCAAATGACCGATAAAGTGAAACTCCGGTCTTTCAGATAACACGGGAAGTTTCTGCTCCGCTTCCTGTATTTTATTTTCACCGATTACTTTAACGCCAAGAGCAATAATCTCTTCGATTGTCTCCGCCGGATGCGTTTTAGTAACAGCTATCAATTTTACTTCATTAATGTCTCGTCCCGATTTCTCACAGGCATTCTTTATGTTTTCTTTTACTAATTCCAAGTTTTCTGCTATCATTCTTTCCTCCATGGAGTAAGCATTCAAAATCAAAAAAAAGGACTCGTTGTCAAGTTGTAAATCAACTTGCCCGAATCCTCAGCTTTTAAGAATAGCTAGCAGTTATTGTTAATTAGACGTTTTAATTTAAAACATAAAGGTTGCTTTAAGGAAGGGGATTAGAAAGACATCTGAATCTCTCATAGAGTTAAGAAGCCTGCTCCCTCCTAAATCCCAACTAATTCTATCTCCCTTCAATCTGAATCCCAATGTAAGTATAGTTTCGTCATCATTATCATCATCATTATCATCATCTGTTAAATCGAACCCACTTACACTTTCAATAATAAAAGATGTCCTGGGAGTAGCTGAGACCTCCATTCCACCCATCATTAATAATACTTCTACATCATCTTTATAGGAAGTAATATATCCGGGACTTACGTGGAAAGAAGTGTTATCCTTTGAAAATGAAAATACATTTCCACACGAGAGGACTTGACTATCCGGTGTATAAGATACCCAAGCGGCAACATTCATGGCTTTTTCATTTACATATTTGTATTTTACTCCTACGGTAAACAAATTAACCATCTCGGAGACTATTGGGAATCCCATGCCGAAACTGATATGGAAGTCTTCTGTTGGTGCGGCACTATACTGTATAAGAACCAATTCGATATCTGTAATCGCTGCCATCCCTTTAGGCATAGTGTAAGCAGTCGGCATTAAGAATAGTGATTGGTCAGCAGGATGAAAAGGTATCTTTGTTGTAGTATTATTGCTTTCATCTTTTGCGAATAAACCGAAAACAATAATTGTGATTAACCCTAATAAGATAATCTTCTTCATAGCTTTCTTCCCTCCTCTCAAGTAATAACCAATTTATAATCATTCATTTTGTTATGTCAATATTAATTTTTGAGTAATTACTATTTAAGATATTTTATTAGTAATTCAATCGGATTTAAGTAAACAATATTAACAGCAATTAGACATTTGTAAACATAGTTACCATATCACATTAACAAATAACACTTTAGCAATAAAATAATCACTAGAGTGTATTTCTGCATTATAAGCATGTATCTCCCTTATAACTCGATGATGTTCAATTAATTAATATTTTAATGGAATATACTTTGCATAACATTATTTCATATCTTAGGAGGTTATATGTAACATTGCTCAGGCCTTTCGTCCCGCCTCTCGGGACATCTTTACCATTTAGGTCTCCCCGGCTCGGGGAAAGTGTTTACATTCGCAATCTTTTTAGGCAAACGATTGCTTAACCGTTTACCAAGACAGAAAATCCTTTAACAAGTCTTGGAGAATATTATGTTTATCAAAATGATTATACATGATGAGTGTATTGAAGTCACAATACACGAAACAGAAGTCATCAATAGAAACATGGGTATCATCTATTTGGAAGAATTATTTTACCATCCCGATAGAGAAGTGCCGGCGACAACTTTATATTATACATATAAGCTAAGTTATATTGATGTAAAAGTTTCAAGGGAAGAAGAGCAAGACTTACTCTATTCCGGTTCAACCAATTTATTAATGTTCGAATCATACAGAGATTATGATATCATTCATGTATACAGAAGAGTAAAGCAACTACTTGAGGAAGCAATTGAAAAACATGATCCGGTTCAAATAGCTTATTATCAAGAACGAAAAAAGAAAATCGAAAAAGAAATACTCTCGATGGATCCGCTTAAAGTTGATGATCTGATTGTTTCTGCTAATAGATCAGTAAGACAAGCAATTAAGTATGATCTAGCTAATATCAAAATTAAATCACCTCAATTCTATGATTACATTATGAAAACAGTTACTTTCGGTACCGTCCTGAAGTATGAACCAGATAAAGCCCGTGATATAGATTTGATACTTAGAATTAAATGAGGAAAGGGAGAACAATTGTTCTCCCTATTATTAATTCCCTTTAACAAACATTATGAAATATAATTAAAATTATTATAGACAAAAAAGTAAAGATAACTCTATTTTACTATATAGTAGGGATTTATGTCTAGATCAAAAACAAGAAGTGGTGGAAGTTTTTCTGATGAAACTATTCAGAAAGTGTGGAGAAAGGGTAGAATTGACTCCAAGTATGATGCTAACATATATCGTTATGATATAAGAGGTAATTGGATGAAATTCAGCGATTATGGTGACACTTCATCAGAGTATGGTTGGGAAATTGACCATATTAAGCCATTATCAAAAGGTGGGACTGATAGCATGAGTAATTTGCAACCTCTCCAATGGGAAAACAATCGAAAAAAAGGGGATTCAACCGATAATAATTGGTAAATACAATAAAGAAAGGAGGAGAAAATGGCTCGCGACAAAGCAAGAGATGATAAGTATTTCAATTGTTCTCAACAACATGAACACAATTATGTGGCAGGACTATATCCTGGACATGTATCAGATGTAAAAGCTTTTTTGATAAAAGCTTGTGACAAGAACTGGATTCATCACTCAACCCACATGGAAGTCTATCAACTGATTAAGACCCATTTGGGCTATCCAATACCATTCTAACATTCAAAAACAATCATAGGGGGGGAGTTTACTTCCCCTTTTCTTTGTTATATCTCATGCACAAGCACTTCATAATTACTCACAATAGGAAGAATCTCATTTTCTACTGCTTGTTCGATGGTCGTTATTGGTAAACTATTATCAATAATGTACTGAATTGTAATAGTTTTGAGATCAATTTCAGGATGTAATCGTTTCAGTGAATACATCATCTTTGTAAAAACATTGTAGGAATTGTATACACAAGGTTCTCCAACAGTTTTCACATTCAATTGAGTTGCATAATACACAAGATCGTCATGATAACCGGAAGAGACACTATGATATAACCTACTAATATTTGACGACTTTTGTCCAAGATTCTTATGGGTTTTATTCTTTCTAGGTTTTGTGTATCTACGAGCCATTAGCACATTGCTTTTTGGAACTAAGTAGAATACGAGCTTTCCAACTCGACCGATTAATGCCTTTCCGATTAAATCAAGCTTAACTTTCATGATTCCTCCTGCATTAAGTTATACTGTTTCTTTGAGTTTCTATCTGTGTTATGTTTTAAGCATGTTTCAACTAACCCTCTATTATTATATAGGAATAAAAATGGGGTTTGAGGAATAAAGTACTTAGTTTTCTCAAATACTTCTCTGGTAGGAATCTATCAATACACAGTACACATTCAATTATTCTTCAACACATCAACAATATCCAACCAACGCTAGCTATTGGTTGTCCGTTGGTGCTCCATTGGAGGGACGTTGGTGAGCTATTGATGGATAACAAATTGATATTCTGTTTCCCTAAAAGAGATATGTGTCTAACATATGAACATATTACGATTTAGATATTCACTTGACTTTTAAGTAGTAGTTTATTTTTATTAAATAAGTTATGTGGAAACCACATCATAATTATGGAGGAGCTATGTATAAAGAAAGTAGTTTAACGAAAGCAGAAAAAGAGAGCTTACAAATTGAGAGATTTATTTTTCATATTATCATTAAATCTCTCCCTGAACCAGAATATCTGTACGAAGTTGAAATTGGTATAAAAGAAACAAATTTTTTTAAGCAGAGAATTAAAGAATCAAGTAACGGAACCCAGTATGTATTTTTTAATTCTGGTGATGTGCAACCTCAACTTCAACAATGGACAGAAAAAATAGTTAAAAATGGGAATGACTTTGTTGATGTGTCAAAAGACATTACTAAATCATTTTATAAACACCATAAAGGTAATGTTAGTGATGGTGTTCTGATTGTTGCATTAATTTCAGTAATAACCAATGGGAGGAAGTGTAAGCTTTTATCACTTATCAAAATGGATCATACGACTGTAATCCAATGGGAAACAATTAACTCTACAGAAGGGAAGAAAGCAATTTTAAAGGAAATATTAAATACTTTCATTGAAAGTAAGCATGCAATACAAAAAGTTGCACTGATTGATGTCTCAAACACGTTTAAGTGGGATGTTCTTGCAGCCCAAAGAAGTAATGATATTGCTGACTATTTTTTAAATTTTCTTGGTGTTCAGTTACGAGAAAACGATGCATATTGGACACGAAAAGCTGTTCGTTCAGTTATTAATTGGGCTAATGATAAGCATGATACTCCACCAGAAGAGAATGCTGGAACCTATAAAGCAAGGGCAATTAAATACTTAGATACACACGACACTTTCGATACAGATGAGTTTGTAGAAATGATAGTTTTTGACCCAAGCAACAAAGCACGGAAGAACAAATTGAAAGGATCTCTTTATGCTAATCTTGTAGAGAATGGTATTTCAGAATCTCATACGTTCTCTCCAAAACCTGCAGTATTACGAACAGAAAAAAAGAGTAAGATGAAAACTAGTAAAAATGTTAGTATAATTTGGGAAGGAGATCCTGTGGCAAGAGGGATTATATTGCCAAATAAAAGATCTGAAGATGGATTATACCATATAGAAATTTACTCAGATGACCTACCCCAATTAGATAAATGAAAAATCATAAATTGTCACTGTCAATATTACGATCAATTTGCGATTACTTCTCTATTTTTGCTAATCACAGTAACAAAGTAAATGAAACCATAGAAGAAATTGATATTTCTGGACTTAATTTTCCAAATTTAATTCAGCAGTTAAAAGGACTAAATGAACTTCTAGAGAATAGTGACCTTGGAAAATTGACTATAGATGTAAATGGTCAAGGTTGTAATATAGAAAGTTTAGATATATTACTTGAGCCTATTCGATCCTGGAGAGTTATTTATATTAAAAAATCGAATAAGCTGATTGAGGCTAAGAATAATCATTGTGTATTCTACTTTGTTCTTTATGATTCATTTCTCAAGTGGCTCTCTGCTTTAAATCCTGCTTCTAGTATAAATAGCTTTATTAAAAAAGAAAATATTGTAATATTCGTAAACGGTTTATCTGAAGCACTGCATACAGAGCAGTGTCGCTTCATACCATTAAAGTCAAGTAGTTCTTCAATTGAATTCTCAACCAATATACGAACAAAGTATCCCTCAGATTTACAAATAAAAGATTATGTTCATGTGATGAACAACAGTTATTTCAACATACCGTTTTTTGTTCCAATCAAATTAAATGAAACAGACCCTTTGCATGCAATGTTCTTATTAAAATGCACCGAAGCATTGTCTCTACCTTTTATTAATACTTTGGATAGTAATGGAAATGCATTGATAAAAGGTAAAACTTTTGTTGAAGTAAAAATAATTTGTGGGGAGTATGATAAAGTAACGTTACATGAAGTTAATTCTCTTGCGAAACTAGTAGGATGGGCATATCAAGACAAACAAGAAACCAGACTTAAACTTGTAAGAGATAGAATAAGTTTAATTATTGATAAAACGAAAGCATTTCCAAGTGAATTAGCTCAAAATGCTGAGTCAATTCTATTACAGTGTACCGAGGAATTTGAGTACTTCATAAGTGATCTAAGATCAGAATTTGAACTTGAGAAAAGAGCTTTTTTGTCAGATTTAAAAGATACTGCAACTAAGTATTTTGAACAGATTCATGTTCTTATAAATGGATTGATAAGAGATATCATCGCAATAGCTTTCTTCGTTGGGTTCAATATTAGTAGTAAGATACTCGAATCTACAAACATACTTGATAGTGAATTTCTACCCTTTTTTATAAAAGGGATAGGCTTGTATTTAATTTTTAGCTTAATTGCTCAAGGTACAATCAACATCCTCGAATACAGCAAACTCAATAAAAATACTAAAGCATGGGCTACACATACGAAAAGCTTTATGCATAAAGATAAAGTAAACGAATATATAAAAGAATATACTGGAAGTACAAAATCCACATTTAAAACAGTTTTAATTCTATGGAGTATTATATATATATCATTATCGTTCCTGTTTCTCAATCCAAAATGTTTTATAAACCCTATATTGGAAAAATGTATTACTAGTAAATCTGTTGAGATGACTTCAAATGATTAACGACAAATTTGAACTAATCCGAAACTGATTAAAATGCAAATTTCACTATTGTTTAGTTTTTGTGGTTCGGAAATTCGATTAGTTTTATATTTTAGATTTAGAAAATAGAATTCCGAAAGCGGGGAAAAAGAATAATTTGACAGATTCATGATTATGAATAAATTGTAATTAGCTCATCTGCCATGTGTAGAAGGAGTATCGAGGTCGCCTAATTCGCGACCTTTGCTTTTATATACGCTTCATATTCTGTTATCAGTTTCTTTCTTGTATGTTTGAAAGTAATTATATAAGCAGTTGTAAGAATGTAATATCCATTTCCATTTTTAAGTACCACTAAGTAATCTAATTCTTTCAACCACATCAATGTATTTCTTCGACTTCCTCTTTTGTTTTGCCAAACCAGTATATCTTCATCACTGGAATTTTCAATTATGCTTTTAGGAAATCTAATTCTTTTACATCTTTCAATGTCAGGTTTTCTTTGTTCTTCAGTCTCACCTTTACTTGATGTTGTCAGATGGTAAAATGCTTGATCTCTGTTACCAAGATAAGGAACTCGTCTAACATTAACCATGATACCATTATATTGAGGTTTACTTAGAACATATAACTTTAAATATATTTGATATGCAAACTCAATTAGCTCGTGCTCATTATCAAACTGAGTTTCATCTAACAGCTCAGGTAACCAATCTACAAACATGGTTGACCTTCATTATTGAAACTAGGTTCCCAAACTAACATATTGAATTTTGACTCTTTTAAATAGGTACTTCGGAGTAATGAATAACTTCTGTTCATATCATGTAGATGCGATTTAACATTTCTAATCAACTCTAACTTTGCGTTACTTGTCTCTAAACTTCTATGTATGTATCCCAATGTCCCGATTAACAAATCAGTTATCTGTAAAACTTCTGATTCATGGGAACGTATCTGCTGCAATTTCAAAATCATACTACCAGTATAGTCGTATTGTTTAGTTCTTGAAATATGTTCTAACAGCTTAACCTTTTCATAGCCCTGAGTATCTTTTATATCTAAGTAAACATTGTAAGATGAGTCAGGATCCCAAATTTGATTTAGCATAACAAAATACATCTTATAGTAAAAATCATCATGGGTTTGATTGTAACTTGTGTGATCTAAAACATTTTTATCGGGAATAACAACTGCTCTAAAATGCAAGTCGGATTCCTCAAAGAAAAATGTAATTAGTGATTTGTATAAATCGATGTTACCATTGGATACTTTAGTCCACTTAACTTCAGCTTTGGGATTGAAGCCATTCTTCAGCTTAATATCCCTTATTTTACGATTGATTTCTTTTACTTTATCTTTGGGACACCACACAGCTCCTAAAACCATGGCTCTAATTCCATCATTTAATAAATGGCAACTCTCATCACAGTAAACATTGTATTCCATATGATTCCTCTATAAATCTAATTTCATATAAACCCTTGTACAAAGAAATAAAATCGTTGTCAATAGACAATTATAACAAAAGAAAGCTTGGAGTAAATCATAAACAGCATTCTTAGTGCAAAGTTATTTTTATAACAAACAATTGAGAAAATATCACACCTCTATTCCTCAAATCCCATTTTTATTCCTATATATAAGTATAGAGGATGAAAAACAAATGAGAGTTTATAATAAAATTTATGGGAAATGCAGGCAGGATGCCTGCGTACCCGGTAATAATCCAATGCATTGAAGACCGGTAATGTAGCCAATTACTCGTCAGTGGTAGTTACTGACAGATCCTTCAACATCTTATTAAGGGAGTCCGAGTACTGGGTACGCCGGCATCTTGCCGGCTCCCTTCTCCCGACCGGAAGTCGGAGAAATCGGAAATCCCGACAGGATGTCGGGACACCCGGTAAAGCGAGCCGGAAGCTCGCAGACCCGGTAGATGCGAACAGGGATGTTCGCGTACCCAGTATGTTACCCGGATCCTTAATAAGTACAACTGACCAGGAGGTCTATAATGAAAGTGAAAATGTGTTTCCCGTTCCTTGCATGGAGCGGAACCCGTGACAAAACAACCTATGCAGCTTTGCATGATGATGCAGTCTGTATAGCCAAAGAGTACGCTGAGCCACCTTATTCTCAGCAAAACCAAACAATTGGTCTGATCGCAACAAACCTGGGAATCGTCTATGACAGTTTTGATGCAGGTTGGATGGATGATTTGAAAACATATTGTTTGAGATACAAAACCGATGTCGTAGATCAGTATGCTGTTCCACCAACTTACTATGCTCTTTACAGTAAAATGTGGTGGAGCGTTCATAAAGATGATCCGACGATTGACTTGAGAACAATCACATTCGCAGATATTCAGTTGCTTGATATCGGAGTTAAGACCGTTAAAGAAGCAATTGATAACGGATTCCTTCCAAAGGTCAATAAGTACGATGATTTAACCAATAGCTATAACGGAAGCTAAAACAAAAGTCCCTCCTTTCAAATGAAAGGAGGGCTTTTTGCTGACTACTCATAGTCAAAACTAACCGGTGACATAACTTAGATTAGTCTTAAAAGACAAAGGTTGCAGAAATGCAACCTTGTTTTCTACCTTTTCTTGAGTCTAACCGAAAATCAGGTCATAACTGTCACATGCAATTTGCAGTTCTTCATTTGTTGGAATAACTAAAATTTGGGTTGGTGAATATGGCTCGGAGATAACGCCGGTACCATGTCCCACCTGTTGGTTGAGCTCTTTGCTCATGTGAATACCGATATTCTGAAGGTTACGGCAGATTCTTCTTCTCATCTTGATAGCATGTTCACCGATTCCACCGGTGAAAACAATAGCATCAACTCTAACGAGATTGGCGGAATAAGCACCAATATACTTACGTACTCTATATGCAAAAGCTTCCAGAGCCTGTTGTGAGTTCTCGTCTCCGTTCTCGGCAGCTTCTTCCACATCTCTTAAATCACTTGAGATTGTGCTTAACCCTAGAAGTCCGCTCTTCTTATTGAGCATAGCGTTAATCTCCTCAACACTGTAACCTCTGTCATTTAAATAAGGAATGATACTAGGATCTAAATCACCGCTTCTGGTGCCCATAAGCAGACCTTCAAGCGGAGTGAAACCCATAGAGGTATCTATGGATTGTCCTCTCTGGATTGCGGTGATAGAAGCTCCATTCCCTAAATGACAAGTAATCATATTGGTGTTGTCAGGAACTCTTTTGAGCATCTTCAATGCCTCACCTGCAACAAAGCGATGACTGGTCCCGTGGAATCCGTAACGTCTGATTTTATACTTGTTATAGAGTTCTCTGGGAATTCCGTATAAGTATGCAGATGGTGGCATTGTCTGGTGGAAAGCGGTATCAAAAACAGCAACCTGCTTAACTTCGGGAAGCATGTTTATTGCTTCACGAATACCCGTAAGGTTAGCAGGATTGTGCAGAGGAGCAAGCTCTGAGTTTTCTTCGATAGCTTTAATAACGGCATCATTTATAATAACAGACTCAGAGTAATCTTCACCACCATGCACAACTCTGTGTCCTACACCTGTGATTTCATCAATAGAGTTCAACATTCCAAGCTCTTTATCCACAAGAGCGGCAGAAACAAGTTTCATTGCTTCGGCATGATCGGGAATTGGCTGAACCTTTTCATAATTGCCATTTTCAGTTTTTTGAGTGATTTTACCTTCATCCAAGCCTATACGCTCAACTAAACCTTTGCCTAAACTTACTTTGTCAGGCATACGGTAAACTTCGTACTTGAGGGAAGAGCTCCCGCAATTGATGACTAAAATGCGTTGTTGTTCCGGCATTTGTTCTCCCTTAATCTATATTAGTAATTATAATCGGGATGAAAAGGATTAATCCTGAATTACATTCCAAATATTTCTACGCTGTCCTTTGTCAAACAAAAAAGACATGTAGAGATTTAGGTATATATAGTATGAATTAGATTAGTTTTTGAAGGTCAATCTTTAAATAATATTCTTTGTCCATGATAATAGTTAAATAAGGATTAATAGGGGAGAGAAAAAGAAAAGGGAACCATGGGTTCCCTAAAAACTGGCACGCCCAAGAGGAGTCGAACCCCTAACCTTCTGATCCGTAGTCAGACGCTCTATCCAATTGAGCTATGGGCGCAAGATGAGTACATAAATTTCTTCTGCTTTTAGCATGTCAAGAAGAAAAACGAAATGTTTCTATTTTCTTAATAATCTATAGATACTTAGGTAAAGTAGAATGAATACTGATGTCAAAGGTATAAATATCATCTTCTCGAAGCTGTTGTCGGAAGCGAAGTTTGATAGCATATTGAATCCGAAGAAAGCTGAGATAGCTAATAATGAAAGCTTGTATTGGTAGGAATAACGACTCGTCCTGTTGATAATTCTTTTTGACAAACCCACCGAAGTGATGAGGATTATAATGATAGTCCCGATAATTGATGCTGTCTCCATCTGTATGGCTTCATCAAATGTGGATATTCTACCACCCCAAACCATATTGTAAGGGATTACTTTTACCATAACCAGAACATGGAAAATGGTAAGTAGTACATTAAGAATAATGGCGATAATAACCAATGACCTAATAAGTGATACGTTTCTTCTTCGATGCATAGTTCTATCTATCGGATTTAGGGCGTTCTTTCTCTAAGTCAGAAAGCTTCATTTTAGGATTTACATTATCGTTAACACTACCAGTATTGCCAATGGTGTCAATATTCTCCTTACGCATACGTTCCATCTTCTTCTCCATAGCATCGGCACGGCGATAGTATTCCTCTCTATCCTTAATAGTTCTCTCTCCTATAGAGTCCCAATAACCGACAAGAGTGAAGATGGCTATAATGACAACCATGACAATCACTAGTATTGTGCTTTCTTTTAAAGAATTATCTTTTCTCATGCCATAACTCTTAAGATAATTATAAAATCGTCAAATTATTTTTTTTTGCATATTAGGATTATGAGGTTATAATATGTATGTGTTTTTAGTGATCCCTACATACCCTACATAAATGCCCTCACAAGTTGAGGGGTTACCTCCCGGTAACCCCTCAACTTTATTTTAATGTATATAAAATTTATTTGTATTGCTTGAGTAACTCAATCAGCTTATCAATATCACTCTCTTTGGTCGTAAATGAACACATTAACCTAACTTCGTCCTGCTCCTCATCCCAAGTATAGAAAAAGTAGTGAGGTAGAACTTTCTCTTTCATTGCCTTTGGAATTCTACAGAAAACAGCATTAACCTCGACCGGACGTGTGACTTTAAGCCCTATAGATGTGAGTTTATCTTTTAGGTTCTTTGCCGAATGATTCGCTTTTAATGCATTTGAACGCCAGATCTTCTCTTCAAAATAGGGAATGAACTGAGCTGATATGTATCTCATCTTGGACATTAATTGCATATTCTGCTTTCTTAAATGCTTTATCCATTTAGGAGCTCTGCTATTAAGAAATACTACTGCTTCTGCCATCATGAGTCCGTTCTTTGTTCCACCGAAACTTAGAACATCAATCCCAACGTCGGTTGTCAGTTCCTTAAAAGTACAGTTAAGAGCAGTAGCAGCGTTGGAAATTCGTGCTCCGTCCATGTGTACAAGCAGATTATGCTTATGACAGAAAGAGGTAATCTCTTTAAGCTCTTGTAATGTATATAGAGTTCCTAACTCAGTGGATTGAGTAATTGAGACTAAAGCAGGTTCATTGTGATGTTCATCACCTCTGTCATGCAGTCTGGAAGCTATTAGCTCAGGGGTAAGTTTACCGTTTTTGTTAGGTAAGGTCAGGAGCTTAACTCCATTTATGAATTCAGGAGCACCGCCTTCATCGCAATTAATGTGAGCAGTGTCGGCACATATAACAGCTTGAAAGGGTTGAAGAAAGGAACGTATTGCAAGCACGTTTGCTCCTGTGCCATTGAATACGAAAAAGACCTCTGTATCGACGCCGAATTCTTTCTTGAACAAGGCTTTTGCTTTCTCGGTTACTTTGTCATAACCGTAGGCTTTATCGTCACCTTTATTTATCTCATTGAGGTATTCAAAGATACGAGGGTGAACTGAAGAGTGATTGTCACTCCCAAAAGTGTAATTAGTCATGATTTATTTCCTAATATGATATGTAAGTTACGGCAGAGAATAAGCTGTCATGAAAGAGCATGACAATATAGGCTCCGATAACAATAAAAGGACCAAAGGGGAAGTATTCCTTTTTGAATTTTAAGAGAGGTAACATTACTACAAGGGCTACCGCACATGAAACTATAATCACGAATAGACTATTCATAGGACCGAAGAATGTGCCCACTGCAGCAATGTATTTAATATCTCCTCCGCCCATTCCTTCTTTCTTACGAGTGAAGTAATACCAGAGTCCAATTAGATAAAAGAAGCCAAATGTGATTGCCCCACCTAACAGGGAACTTTGCCACGATATGTCACTTCCGGGTAAGAAGGAGAAGATTAAACCTATTACAATAAGAGGAAGGCTTAATACATCCGGGATGATTCTCTCAAAGAGATCGATAAAGAAAATGACTAAGCCAAGACCGAAGAATAGGCAGTACTTGACTATTAATAGCAGGTTGTCTGAACCGAAGGCAAAGAAAACTCCAAGAAACACCAGGGGAGTAACTATTTCAAGAATCAGGTAGTGCCAGTGAATCTTTGATTTGCAATACTTACACTTACCTCCCAGTAATATCCAACTTATGATAGGGATGTTTAACCAGATAGGTATTTTCCTTTGGCAGGATGGACAATGCGATCCGGGAAAGACTATTGATTCTTTTCTGGGAAGGCGATAAACTAAAACATTAAAAAAGCTGCCAAAAGCAGCTCCGAAAACTATTAAACCGACTACTAAAGGTAAATCATACGGGCTCAATTGCTATACCTCTCATCAAAACTATTCCAGAATCTATTACTCCGGTAACCACCATATTGAAATCTAAATTCAATCGTAGTGTTGTCGCTAGGTTTATATTGCATATTGAAAGCCGGGACGACATTGCTTCTGTTGTCATTATTGCCTTCAATATCAAAATCTTTATTAAAAGTAGCAGTACCATAATTAACAAAGTTGAGGTCAAGATTAAATTGTAATTTATCGTTTACTCTGTACATCAGATGGTTAGTATACATAGATTGGTAAAAACCTTGAGAGTTACTGCCACCTCCGGCCATAAATGACAGGGTATGTCCCATGTCCATATTCTCAACATTTAAGAGTGAACTGTTATTGTTGAAGTTAGAGAACGGATTGGGATTACCACCAAAACCTGTCGGAAAAATGTCTGCTGATAGTGTAATGGCGATAGAACTGATTATCAAAATGTATATTATCTTTCTTAGCATCATCTCTCCTTTATTATAATTTATGCTATTACTATGGACTCGCCAGTTTGGAGTCAATACTTTTTTCATTCTTCACAAGTGGTGAACAATTCAAACCATGCAAAGAATTCCTTGTTTAATGATGGATGCTTATATAAATCCTTTATTATAGCCTTATGTTTATTAGTTAAATCACTTAATTCTTCTATTGCCGATAGAGGATTGTATTCCACTCTCTGTAAGGTCTGTTGGAATCTGTTAACCGAATCAGGAATAGTCCCGCTCCAATCATCTCTTGCTACTTCATACTTCAGTTTTTCACAAGCATAGTTAAAGCGATTGAATTGTCTCTTCACACTATTTAACAGTTTAGTTTCTGTCTCGGGGAACTCAACTACAAGGTTTATAGTTTCAGATGCTGTTTTCTCAAAAGAGATTGTTACGGATAAGCTCTTTGGATTGTATTGCACCTCAAATTCTTTATCAGGAGTTAATGTAATACTTACAGGCTTAAATGAGTTTATGAATTCAATAGAGATATCCCGAACGCTATTCTCATCCGTAGCTGAACCTATCTCATTGCTAATCTCAAGAGTATATTTGTTACTTTCTCGGGTTCCTTTTAAACTTGTTTTAGAGTAAACTCCTTTCAAGTAATCAGTAGTGAATCCGTCATCTTCATATAACTCTGTTTCTCCCGATTCTCCGGGGATGATGAAGAATTTAATGTCTCTTCCTATGTTAGCAGTATTAGCAATCTTATTGTTTACCGGTATAATCGAACCTGCCTTAATAAATAGCGGAATTTCATCGATTGAGTAGTTATCTGTGTACACTCTATTACCGGATATTGATTTACCAGATGACCAATCAAACCATTCTCCATCCGGTAACCAAGTGCTTTTCTCAGCAAGTTGGGTTTTGTTATCTAAAGGAGATACGATAGGAGAGGCAATCATGTCATTACCAAAATAGTACTGATTCTTGTATTCGTAAGCCATATCATCATCAGGATGTTCGTAATACATTGGTCGGCAAATTGATATTCCCGAATCATGAGCTAATTTTGCATTGTTATAAATGTATGGTATTAATATGTATCTTAGATGAATGGCTTGTTTGAAACACTCAAAGTGAGAAAGAAACTTCCAGAAGCGTCTTTCGATATTAGCTGCTTTTGTACAGTGGGTTCGCACTATTGGACTTACAATTCCGAATTGTACCCATCTGAGATATAGCTCAGGATTTGTATCTTCTCCGTTTGGAAAATGCCCACCTAAATCATGGGACCAATATCCGTAACCTACATTTGAAGCCGTAGCAGTGAAATAGGGTTGGTATTGCAATGATTCCCAACTGGCTCTAGTATCTCCTGAGAAGCCTACTTGATATCTGTGGTTGCCCATACCACCCCAACGATGAAAGAGTAGGGGACGTTTACCCGATTTCTCCATCTCGGTAAAAAATACGTGATTTAACCACCATGTATTGTTTAATCCCTCTATGACCTTACTTGTAGGAAACTGTTGCCAGTCTAGCCACCAAAAATCAACACCTTCTGTTTCCAGGGGTTTGATTACATGCTTGAAGTAGATATCTTTCCAGTTCTCATCTGCCATTCGATAGGGTATGTACTTAGTCCTGTCACAGCATTCATACTCAGCTTTGAATGCATCGTAGCATTTTTCCATAGGGGCGATACCGGAAGCGGGATGTAGGTTTAGGGCAACTTTAAGACCTTTTTTGTGAAGATAATCTAGAAGTTGTTTAGGTTCAGGGAACAAATCGTTATTCCAAGTGTAGCCTGTCCATCCTACTAAAGAACCATCAGGAGCATAGTTTTTTGAATGTTTTCCCAGACCGTAAGTTTTATGCCAATCCATGTCTATTATCAATACATCAATAGGTATGTCATATTTATTGAAATCATTGACTAGCTCCCTTAACTCCGTATCTGAATAATTCCAATAACGAGACCACCAGTATCCGAATGCATACTTAGGCGGGATAGGAATTTTACCTGCAATATGTGTATAATCAAGTAAAGCGTTCTTGTAATCGTGACCATATCCAAAGAAGTACCAATCAACATTGTCCGGATGTTTTCTAGGCTGTAGCCATCCCGAGCTATTGAATACCAAAGATTTGCTATCATTCAGTATATACCAGCCATTCTTTGAGAGGAGTCCCGACTCCAATTCCAGTTCTTCTCCGTTAGTGTTATCAAGTGTTCTTGTAGTACCTTTCAGATTAGCATTGTCTCTTATCGTAGGATTCCAGGAGACCATTTCTCCATTTACATTAAGGGAGATACTCAGACTTTCTTTACACAGTTTATTGATGTTCTTTGTATGGATAAGTTTCAGGTGAGAAGTAGTGATTTCAACAATATCATCTCTTTCATGGAAGTTGCATTCGCAATCAATAGGCTCTCTATTAATGACAACCTGACTTTTATGGTTCTCAAACACTTTCTTATCAGAATATTCAATTCTGATTAAGCGAGATGTGATAGCGGTAAATCTGAAATTACCGATAGTAAAAACTCGTTTCATTAGTACTCCCATGTACGTGAACTAAAGAAATCACGCTGTATTCAATTATCTATGAATAAATGGAATACCGACTTGTCAATTTGAATTGCGAGTCTTTTTTAAATATGATGAGAGACCTATAATAATAGGGATAGTAAAGATAGAAAGTACAATAGATGAATAGAAAGTAGATTTAAGACCTATGTTATCTCCAACGAAGCCTATCAGTAACGATACAAGGGAGCTGACTCCAAAGTTTAGAGCCATATAAACACCGTTCATTAATGAGGGTCTGTCAGTGTTGGTTGATTGTACCAAAGCTAGCATTATAGGGCCGTTAGCAAATAAAGATAATCCTATAAGGACCAGAATCGGGAACTTTAGCCATGTTGTAGAAATCATAAAGAGTGCCATCAATATGGGGTTAATGATAGAGCAGATAAGCAAAATCTTTTCTCTCCCCATTTTATCGGATAACGAACCTGCAAAGAATGTTCCTATTGCTCCTGCTAACTGAAGAGTAGATACTGCAATACCGGATAGCCAAAGAGAAGCACCGTTTTGCATAAGGTAGGTTGGCAAGAAAAGAGTGAGGGATATGTGTATTAAACCTCTGAAGAAAGATATTCCGGCTATTAAACTAAACAACTTGTAGTGCTTAATAAGTACTTCATTAGCACCTTTCTCTCTTTTCTTTATCGGTGCCGAATGTACATGCTTTAGTTTGAAATAAAGGATTACGGATGTGGCTATACCGATAGGCATAACTCTCCACGAGCCTTCCAATCCCCAGAAAGAGATTGCTGTTGTTATTAATAATGGACCTAGTGTTCTTGCTAATTCTCCTCCCAGCATGTAGTAACTCATTCCCTTTCCGATCTCGGTACCTGCTACATCCTTGATAATAACCGGTGATGGGACATGAAAGAAAGTGTTACTTATTCCTGCTACCAGAAGTAATAATAGTATTGTTAGATATCCGGGGGCTAATCCTATCAAGCTCATTGCAATTGCAGTGATAGCAGGCGCTATTATGAGTAGCCACTTGACGCTAGTTCTATCGGCTATGATTCCTATTATGGGATTGAATAGGGAAGGGAGTTTCCTGACTACATCAAGTATACTTGCTCCGGAAAGCGGTATACCAAGTTTCGCTATTAAAAGTGGTAGGATTGGTGCTAAGAAAGAAGAATATAGGTCATGCGATAAATGAGCAAAAGAAACTGTTAGAACTGTCCCGTAATTAAAGCTCTTATTCTTGCCATTATTCTCAGCAACAATCCTTTCTTTACACATTAACCCTCTTTTAAACTTCCTTTCTTATATGCTTCATAAGCATCTTTGATACTCATGTCACCGGCTCCGGTATATACTTTAAGATTAGCTTTTTGCAATACAGCTGCTGCATTACCTCCCGGTCCGTTACCTGTAATCAGGATATCGGGATTGATGTCAAATATCAATTGAGCTGTTTTAGGACCTGCACCATGCTCTACATTCACAATGTCTCTGTTATCAACAGTTGTTAGCTCTTCTGTAGCTTCATCAAAAACAACTATGAATTCTGTTCTTCCGAATCTGGGATCTATTGCTGCTTCCCAGTTATCACCTTTTGCTGTAAAAGCTATTTTCATTTTATCTCCAATTTCTCTTGTATTGTTAACCAGCTTCCCTTAATTATTTTGGCAGGAAGACTATCAGGGATTTCAACAATAGATTTACCGTCAGTCATTGCCTTTGTGAAGCTTTCATCATAAGGGATATTACCTAAATGATCAATATTGTTTTTATCTAAATATGATATAATTTCGCTACTCAATTCGCTGTTCAAATCAGCTTTGTTGATTATACATCCTGATCTGATACCAAACTTAATAACCAGTTGATGCACTCTTTGTAAGTCATGAATACCGGATACTGTCGGTTCGGTAACAAACAAGACATAATCCGCTCCGGATAGAGATGATACCACCGGACATCCAATTCCGGGAGAGCCATCAACAATAATGTAGTCTTTGTTTAGTTTTGTAGCTAGCTCTTTTGCTTGGTTCTTAACCTTTGCTACCAGTTTCCCCGAGTTATCAGCCCCGCTCTTCAGACGAGCGTGTACCATCTTGGAACCTGTTTTTATGTCCGATGAATACCATTTTCCTACATTCTGCTCTACCATCTTGATTGCTTGAGTGGGACATATAACAGAGCAATATCCGCACCCTTCACAATTCAAATCTATTACTTCATGATTATTCTGTTCAGCTTTAACGGCTTTGAAATGGCATACTTCTTTGCATTTCCCGCAATTTATGCATTTCTCGCTATCAATGTTAGCAATAACACCGCTATAGAAATCTTCTGAGTAATCATTATTAGGTTCAAGTAACAGATGCATATCGGCAGCATCAACATCGCAGTCTGCAATAATAGCTTGCTGACCTGCTAAAACAGAGAGTGAGGCAGTGATAGATGTTTTTCCTGTTCCACCTTTTCCTGAGATAATCACAAGTTCTTTCATCTGATATCTCCTTCCCGTTTCTTTAGATACTCAACAATGCTTATGATTGCTTCT
This sequence comes from Cloacimonadales bacterium (SeqCode), assembly GCA_963667035.1. Taxonomy (GTDB): domain Bacteria; phylum Cloacimonadota; class Cloacimonadia; order Cloacimonadales; family JAFGVF01; genus Zophobacter. The sequence continues at coordinate 2,256,225 of OY762964.1, read as the reverse complement.
CGGAAACCCTGATGATTCGGGTAGATAAGTTTTCCTTCGGAGTAAAGCACAGCAATATCTCTGCTGTTAGGAATAGAAGCTATTATATCAATGCCTTCTTGTTTGCAGTACTTAACAACTTCATCATTCCCCAAGTCTGCTCTATTAATAATAACTCCAAAGGGTTTATTAATTTCTCGTATTGTTTCAACAGCAAGCTTCAAATCATGCAATCCAAAGGGAGTAGGTTCGGTTACAAGCATTACAAAGTCGCTCTCTTTGGTCACTTCAATGACGGGGCAAGATGTCCCCGGAGGGGAATCATATAGTTTCAATATGTCGTTACTATATTTTCTGTCCACTTCATCAATGACTTGTGCAATTATGGGTACGGCTTGCTCTTGTCCGATATCTAGTTTCCCTTCAATAAAATGAAGGTTACCTGATTCGTAACTTCTGAACTCTCCCATTCTGACAGGTTTCATCGGTAAAGCATTCTCTGGGCATAGTTCACTACAAGCAAAGCAACTATGACAAAGCTCGGGAAAGATCATTACGGTCTCTCCCAATTTCATGATTGCGTTAAAATTACAGTATGATTGACAGAGGCCACAAAGAGTGCATTTTTGAGAATCCCAATCAGGGATATGCTTGAAGATTTCTGTCTCATTCATAACTTCCGAGTTATGGATGAATAAGGCAGAGTTAGGCTCTTCAACGTCTAAGTCAACCAACACTACTTCCTGGTGAGTATGTAGATAATGAGCCAGATTTGTTGAAACCGTTGTTTTTCCTGTTCCACCTTTACCACTGGCAATAGCTATTTTCATTTCAAGCCTTCTATCTATAGTTCTTTTTAGTGTTGGCACTCATGGTCATGACCATCTTCGTGACCACAGAGATTCTCACCTGATTTAAGTTCGTTAGCAATGTAAGTATTAACTAATTCTTCCAAGGCTACATTAGGAACTCCGATGAATACTTCAATATTATTCTCGGCAAAAAGGTTCTGGGCTCTTGTTCCCATGCCACCACCGATAATAACATCACAACCCAAATCTCTGAGGAATCTTGGGTGAGAACCCGGCTCATGAGGTGGAGGAGTAACCATTTCATTAGATACTATTTTGTTGTCTTTTACTTCATAAATTGCAAACTTCTCGCAGTGACCGAAGTGTGCACTAAGTTGTCCACCTGTTGTTGGAATAGCTATTTTTTTGTCCATTTTGTCTCCTTCTCATTGATATCATATACTTTGTATTTTGGTTTTATTGTTTTTTGTTTTGCTCTTTTCTCAGCAATACGTTTGAGGAATCCTCTTATCTTGCTGTTATCTTTCCTAAGATCATTTGCGATTCCGACTACTACAAACGACGTTGCTGTATGGATTATACCTTTTAGCAAGGCAATGAGAGAACTTGAAGATGCACTACCTCGGTAGTTTCTATATCCTGTTTTTCTTTTCATTGATTCCTCACGCTAACAGTATTGAGTATAAATGCTTGGTTACTTCTGGGCTAATTCGGATAATCTCTTTTCCATTGCAGAGATTTGATCTTTAAGTATTGAAACTTCAGCTTCCAGAGCTTTCTTCTCTGAGTCTTCCGATAAACGGTTGTATCCAAAACCTACTCTATAACCGTTACGATGACGATTACCGTTCCCACAACCACAATGTCTTCCTTCTCCGTAGAATCTGTTCTCTCTTTGACTATCGGGATTGCAGTTTCCCAATCTTCTTCCTGTCATATGACCATTTCCTTCCGGACCTGTTCTGTCGCCTCTTGGCATGATTTCCTCCTATATCTAATCTTGTTTACAATGATTAATGTTGTTTCGTTGAAACCCTCTTCCGTTGCGGCAACATCTTCCGTGACCAAACTGTTCGGCTATACTTCGGAATTCTGTTCCACCGCAATTGGGACAACGAACATCTTTTGCTTCGAATTCTTTCTCTATTCTGGTTCCGCATTTAGTGCATTCTATTATGTCGCTTTTGAAATGAATGTTACCACCCTCGATACTCAGGCATCTGCTTTCGATTATGAATGTCGAAACTTTTTCACGAGCTTTCTGTATCAATCTGGTAAAAGTAGGTCTTGAAATTCCCATTTTCTCAGAAGCTTCCTGTTGATCCAAACCTTCATAATCTGCGAGACGAATTGCCTCGTATTCATCAATAGTCAGCTTAATCATATTCAATTCGTTTACGGCAACTCCGGCCGGCTTAAATAAACTGCTATTAGGCGGATTCTTAACTAATCTGCACTTTCTGGTTCTGGTCATTCCTCTCTCCTTTATGAACATATGTTCACACTTTTAATGAACATATGTTCACGTCAAGCTTTTTTTACTTTTGATATTCTTGTGATTTGCTGATTGCTGTTTAAAGGCTTAGTTTATACCTGTTCTAAACTATCATAGTTACAATTGATAGAATCTTAGTGTAATGAATTAAATGATGTTGCGGATATCTTTTGTCATAATTTAATGCTAAAGTGCTTTCTTTCAACACTCGGGAACAACAGGAGAATTGTTCGGAATTATCTCGGGAATTTCTCGGGCAAAGTCCCGAGTGATTCCCGAGAGAGTCCCGTGAGATTCCCGAGTGACTCTCGTGTATTAAGAGACAGCAAAGAGAGGTCTTAACTTTGGAATAGTTTTCACAAAATGTGAGCAGTAATGAAATGGAAGAAACATAAGTCGTATGTTAACTAAAGCTAAAAGAATGGCATATTAAGGGATGTTTTATAGAGAAAAATGGCGGAGAGTCAGGGATTCGAACCCTGGGTACGCAAAGCGTACAACGGTTTTCGAGACCGCCCCGTTCAACCGCTCCGGCAACTCTCCTTTATTATCGTTTCGATTTAAAGAACTCTGTCAGTATTTCAGAGCACTCAGTTTCAAGCACACCTTTAACAATCTTTGGATGATGATTGAAGCTTTTATTGCGTAAGACATCATAAATTGATCCTACAGCTCCTGCTTTTTCATCTGAAGCACCAAAGACTACAGTTCCTACTCTACTCCATAGTAATACACCCGCACACATAATACATGGTTCAAGCGTCACATAAAGAGTATAGCCATTTAAGTAAACATAAGAATTATCTGTTATAATTTCGTCAATAAGCAACTTTTCAGCATGTGCAAGAGGATTCCTTAACTGCTTGGTTCTATTGTGATTTCTTAATACAAGCTTATCATCTTTAATCAAGACAGCTCCTACAGGTATCTCTCCCTCTTCCATAGCAAGCTTAGCTTCCTCAAGAGCGAGTTTCATCCAGAATGTGTCTTTAGAAGTCATAAATAAAAAAAGGAAGGAGTAAGTCCCCTTCCTATAATATATAATTAGTTAAGGGCGACCTATTGCAAAATAGGTGAAGCCCATTTCTCTTAATTGAGCAGGGTTATACTGATTTCTACCGTCAAAGAGAACAGGAGAGTTCAATTCGGCTTTTATCTTCTCGAAGTCAGGATATCTGAATTGATGCCATTCTGTAACAAGAAGAAGAGCTTCAGAATCTTTAAGAACTTCATACTGGTCATTTACATAGGTGATTCCTTCAACACCTGCGAGTCTGCGTTTTGCTTCATCAATAGCAACAGGATCATAAGCTTTTACCTTTGCACCGGCTGCAAGTAAACCATTAATGATTTCAATTGCAGGAGCTTCACGCATATCGTCAGTTTGAGGTTTGAAAGAGAGTCCCCATATTGCAAAAGTCTTACCTGTAAGGTCTTCGCCAAAATGAGCTTTAACTTTCTTAACAAGCACTCTCTTCTGTTCATCATTTACATCTTCAACTGCTTGAAGTACACGAGAAGTTACTCCCATTTCCTTCTCCATAGCAATAAGAGCTTTAACATCTTTCGGGAAACAACTTCCTCCATAACCAACACCAGGATAGATGAATTTGTAACCAATTCTGGTATCGGAACCTATTCCATGACGTACTTCTGCAATATCAGAACCCATTTTCTCACAAAGAGTTGCTAACTCATTCATGAAAGAAATCTTTGTTGCCAGCATTGCATTTGCAGCATATTTAGTCATTTCAGCAGAGCGAATTGACATTATGATGACTCTATCACTACTTCTATTGAATGGTTCATAAAGAGCTTTCATTAATTCTCCGACTCTTACGTTATCCACACCGACAACAACTCTGTCAGGTTTCATTGAGTCTTCGATAGCAGCACCTTCTTTAAGAAATTCAGGATTTGAAACTACATCAAACTCAATCTCTTTACCACACTCTTTTTGAATCTCTTGGATTTTAGCTTTGACTTTATCGGCAGTACCAACAGGTACAGTAGATTTATCAACAACTATCTTATAGTCATTCATACTACGAGCAATATCTTCAGCAACAGCTAGCACATATTGAAGGTCTGCTGAGCCGTCTTCATCCGGAGGAGTACCTACAGCTATGAATACAACTAACGATTCTTCTACTGCAGTTTTTATATCTGTAGTGAATTTAAGTCTTCCTTCGGTAGCATTTCTTTGAACCATTTCCTCAAGTCCCGGTTCCCAAATCGGAATCTGTCCATTGTTGAGCATATCAATTTTAGTAACATCATTATCTACGCAGATAACGTAGTTACCCATTTCTGCGAAACATGTTCCAGTTACTAAACCGACATAACCAGTTCCAACAACTGCTAATTTCATTTTATCTCCTTAGTTTGAATTATTCATATTATTATTTTTTAACTGCCAATTCCAAGCATCTCTACACATATCTTCAAGAGACAACTCAGCTTTCCAATCAAGTTGCTTATTTGCCTTTTGGGGATCTGCATAACTAACAGGAATATCACCTGTTCTCCTTGCTGTAATTTCGTACGGAATCTCAATTCCCGTGACATTTTCGAAAGCTTTGATAGTTTCTAATACACTATAACCAACTCCAGAGCCAAGATTAAAGACATTATATCCATTTAGGGTATTAGTTAAAGCAGCAACGTGCCCTTTGGCCAAATCTACAACGTGAATATAATCACGAATACATGTGCCATCTTTAGTTGGGTAGTCGTTACCAAACACTTTAATCCTATCATACTTGCGGTTTGCTACTCCTGTAATAATGGGGAAGAGATTAGTTGGTATACCATTAGGGTCTTCACCTATCAAACCACTGGAATGTGCTCCTGCAGGATTAAAATACCTTAGGATTGTAATACTCCATTCATTATCAGCAATAGTGATATCAGATAAAATTTCCTCAATAATCTTTTTTGTATTTCCATAGGGATTTATAGCTATTGTAGGAGTTTCTTCCGATACCGGAAAATGCTTTGCACTAGAATACACTGTTGCTGATGAACTGAAAATGAGGTTCTTTACGCCATGTGTACTCATGACTTTAATCAAATTGATAGTAGACACAAGGTTGTTTTCATAGGTATCAAGAGGTTTTGTCACGGATTCCCCTACTGATTTTAGCCCTGCAAAATGAATAACACTATCTATTCGATACATTTTAAAGGCTTTATCTAAATCCTCATAATTACATAAATCTAGTTTAACGAAGGATGGCCTTTTACCTGTAATAACTTCAACTCTATCAAGAACTTCAATTTTACTGTTAGAAAGATTATCAAATATTACAACATTATAACCAAGTTGCAATAGTTCAACAGCTACATGTGATCCAATGAAACCGGTACCACCTGTGAGAAGAATTGTTTTCATTAATTGTATTCTCCAACTGGGGACATTCTTATAATCCTACAAAAAGAAAGAGCTTAAGCTTTTAAAAGCTTAAGCTCAAACTAAGATTTATAATAATGTTATGTTATCTGCTTTAATGCCTTTAGTAGCATTTCTTGTATCAAGAATATCTACACCTGTATTAACTATTGCTTGATAATCATAACAACTATGATCTGTTACAATCATGATGAGGTCATAACTCTTGAGGTTCAATTCATCCCAAGGTTTTGTTTCATAATGCTTATCGTTAAATTCATTATGGAATGGAGATTGAACAAAAGGATCATTCAAGTCGAAATTAACATTTAAGTCTTCAAGCTCTTTGATAACTCTTTCAACTGGAGATTCTCTTGGGTCTGCTATATCTTTCTTATAAGCAACACCAAGAACAAGCACCTTAGCTTTAGAGATGCTCATACCTTTACGGTTAAGCATTTTGATAGCACGTTGTACTACATACTCAGGCATAGAGTTGTTAATCTCTCCTGCTAACTCGATTAATCTTGTATGGTAAGTATATTCACGAGCTTTCCAAGTTAAATAGAAAGGATCAAGAGGAATACAGTGACCACCGATACCGGGTCCAGGATAGAAAGCCATGAAACCGTAAGGTTTTGTTTTGGCAGCCTCAATAACTTCCCACATGTTGATTCCCATACGTTCGCAAAGAATGGTCATTTCGTTTGCTAAAGCAATGTTGATGTTGCGGAAAGTATTTTCATATATTTTTTCCATCTCAGCTACTTCAGGACATGAAACGGTATGAATAGGAGCTTCTAAAATTGCTTCATAAAAAGCTTTCGAAATCTCATTACATTTAGGAGATACACCACCAACAACTTTATCAGTGTTTGCTGTATGGTAGTTTGTATTACCGGGATCAACTCTTTCAGGAGAGAAGGCTACAAACATATCTTCACCAATTACAAAGCCTTTAGCTTCTAAAGCCGGAACAACAATCTCTCTGGTAGTTCCCGGATAAGTAGTACTCTCAAGTATGATTAATGTATTTTTAGTAACTACTTCAGCTAATGAGGCAGTAGATTGACGAACATAAGAAGAATCAGGTTGCTGATACTTATCCAATGGTGTTGGAACGGCAGTCATGATGATATCAGCTTCTGCTAATGGAGCATAATCCAATGATGCACTTAACATACCCTTAGCAACGATGTCACGAAGTTCATCATCATCTACATCACCAATGTAATTTTCGCCCTTATTAACAGATGCTACGGCATGTTTGCTTACGTCTACACCCAGCACCTTATAACCCTTTCTTGCAACAGCAACAGCCATAGGTAGACCTACATATCCTAAGCCAACAACACCGATTACAGCTGATTTGTCCTGAATCTTTTTAATCAAATCCATAAATCCTCCAATTATTATGTTTGTAAAATTAATATCTATAATGATCAGGTTTATATGGGCCTTCAACTTGAACGCCTATATACTGTGCCTGTTCGGACGACAATTTTGTCAATTTGACTCCTAATTTGTCAAGGTGTAATCTGGCAACTTCTTCATCAAGTTCTTTTGGAAGTCTATAAACAATATTCTCATGCTTTTCTTGCCATAACTGTAGCTGAGCCAGCACTTGATTCGTGAATGAATTACTCATCACAAAAGATGGATGTCCGGTAGCATTACCAAGATTTACTAAGCGTCCTTCACTAAGCAGAATTATGCAATGTCCGTCAGGGAATATTATCTTATCAACCTGAGGTTTGATATTAACTTTTTGAACTCCCGGAGTTGCATATAATTTATCTACTTGAATTTCATTATCAAAGTGCCCTATATTGCATACAATAGCTTGATCTTTCATTGCTGCCATATGCTCAACGGTGATAACGTCTCTATTGCCGGTTGCCGTCACAAAAATATCTCCCGTACTGATGAAATCTTCAACAGGGGCGACGGTAAGACCGTCCATTGCTGCTTGAAGTGCACATATAGGGTCTATTTCCGTTACAACTACTCTGGCACCAAATCCATACATGGATTTGGCACAGCCTTTACCAACGTCACCATAACCGCAAACAACTACTTGCTTACCTGCTATCATAACGTCTGTTCCTCTTTTTATGCCGTCAGCCAAAGATTCTCTGCAACCATAAGTGTTATCGAACTTAGATTTTGTTACTGAATCATTAACATTAATAGCAGGGAAAAGCAGTTCGCCGATTTCCATTCTTTGGTACAATCTGTGCACACCTGTTGTTGTCTCTTCACTAACACCCTTAAGGTTTTTAGCAATAACTTGCCATTTTGTTGGATACTTTTCTATATCTTCGATTATAGCTCTTTGGAGAATAGCAAACTCTCTGTTATCTGTAGTAATCTCAGGTAATTTCCCAGTGCTGGCGTATTCTTTCTCCAATTTACAGCCTTCCAGAATCATAAGGGTAGCATCTCCGCCATCATCAACGATTAAGTCAGGGCCACCTGATTCCCCCCAAGTGAGGGCCATTTTAGTACACCACCAGTATTCTTCGAGTGTTTCACCTTTCCATGCAAAAACGGGAATACCTTGGTCTGCTATAGCCGCTGCAGCATGGTCTTGAGTAGAATAGATGTTACAGCTTGCCCATCTAATTTCCGCTCCAAGAGCTGCAAGAGTTTCAATTAACACGGCAGTTTGTACAGTCATGTGCAAACTACCTGTTATTTTAGCACCTTTCAAAGGCTTTAATTCTTTATATTTGTTCTGAAGAGCCATTAAGCCTGGCATCTCTACTTCAGAAATCTTTATCTCCATTCTTCCAAAATCAGATAAGGCAATATCTTTGATTTTATACTTCATAAATATCTCTCTATTTACCTTCTTCTTTTATCTCTGTCACCGAAACTTCTTCTATCACCTGATCCGCGACGATTATCAAATCTTCCTCTACCACCATTATCGCGATCATTACGGTCACTACGCTCTCTTGGCGGAGCTGGTTGTAAAGCTATCTCATCAGGCTCAGGATTTCCCTCTACGCCTTTCATTGAAAGCTGTACTTTACCATTATCAGAACCTGTATATCTCACGTTTACTACATCTCCAACGAATAGATAAGATGCAGGACTGCTGATTCTTCTCTCGTCAAGCTTAGAGACATGAACAAGACCTTCTTTATAACCACCCATGAATTTTACAAATACACCGTATGACTCAACACGAGAGATAATACCTTGATATATCTTATCCATCTCAGGGTCTCTATAAATATTACCAATCATCTCTTTAGCGGAATTCATGCTTTCTGCATCGTTTGCAAAAATTCTTACAAGTCCGCTGTCCTGAATATCTATTTCAGCCTGAGTTTGTTCGATAATAGCCTTAATATTTTTACCTCCTGGTCCTATGATTTCGCCAATCTTATCGGTAGGTACGTTGATTGCTTCAATTGCAGGAGCATAAGCTGAGAGGTTTTTTCTAGGTTCAGGGATAACTGCATTCATTTTATCCAAGATGTATAATCTTGCTGTATGTGCTTTACTTAGAGCTATAGACATAATTTCTTTTGTGATACCTTCAATCTTGATATCCATTTGCATTGCAGTGATACCATCTTTGGTTCCCGCAACCTTGAAATCCATGTCGCCTAAATGGTCTTCCAATCCCATGATGTCAGTAAGAACAACAAACTTGTCATTCTCCATAATCAGACCGTTTGCTATACCTGCAACTGCGGCTTTAACAGGAACACCTGCAGCCATAAGTGATAAACTACCACTACAAATAGTAGCTTGTGAAGAAGAACCGTTTGATTCTGTAATCTCGGAGACTACTCGAATTGTATAAGGGAAACTGTCTTTATCAGGCATAACTGCTTGCAAAGCTCTTTCGGCTAAATTACCATGTCCAAGTTCTCTTCTTCCGGGTCCACGCATAAATCCTGCTTCACCAACACTGAAAGGTGGGAAGTTATAATGGAGGAAGAAATTCTTTTTATATTCTTCATCAAGACCGTCAATAATCTGTTCGCCGGCAGCACTGCCTAAAGTAACGGTTCCTAAAGATTGTGTTTCACCTCTGGTAAATAAAGCTGTTCCGTGAACTCTTGGGAGTACGTCAATTTCACAAGTGATGTCTCTAATATCATCTAATCCTCTTCCATCTACACGGTGATGATTAAAGAGTATTGCATGTCTTACGAATTTCTTTATAAGGTCATGGAAACCATTGGCAAACCATCTCTGTTTTTCAGCAAACTCATCTTCTGAAAGCTCTTCTTCATATTTTGCCATCATTTCTTCTTCAATGGCATCAAAGGCTTCATTTCTTTCCAGCTTTCCATTAATACCGGCGGCTTCTTTGACTTTTGCACCATACTTTTCTTCCAGTTCTTGCATGATTTCTTCAGGAACAAGGTCTAGTTTTGGCACAATCTTCTCTTTACCGGCTAATGAAATGAATTCTGATTGCATTGCAATTACTTTCTTAATCTCTTCGTGACCTGTGTAAACAGCTTCCAGCAATTGTTCTTCTGTTAACTCATTTGCAGCTGCTTCAATCATAACAATTGAAGTATCAGAGCCGGATATTGTTAGATTAAGTTTTGACTCTTCTTGAAGTTTATCATTTGGAGGGTTCACAACAAATTGGTCATTAATATAGCCAACTGTGATACCTGCTATTTTACCATTGAAAGGTATGTCTGATATTCCAAGAGCAGCTGAGGCTGCTGAAACTGCCATTATTCCCGGGTCATTAACACCATCATAGGATAAAACTGTAACAACAACATGTACAGCATTTCTGAATCCTTCAGGGAATAAAGGACGGATTGAACGGTCAACGATGCGAGCATTAAGTGTCGCTGTTGTTGAAGGTTTAGCTTCTCTTTTGAAGAATCCTCCAGGAATCTTACCTGAAGCATACATCTTTTCAATGAAGTCTACTGTTAATGGGAAGAAATCTGTGAATTCTTTAGGTTCTTTCCCCATAGTTGCAGTAACAAGAATTGTTGTTTCACCCTGAGTTGCCAATACAGCACCGTTTGCTTGTTTGGCTATTCTACCTGTTTCGTATGTAACCTTTGTTCCGCAAAGGTCCATCTCTTTTTTTGTAATATTAAAATTATGCATTTCTGCTCCTTTTCTGATTTGTGTCAGTCGGGACAAAAAGCAATATATTAAAGCCATTTATTAATGAATTTAATGTATTGCTTAACATCCGAGCCGACTTTAACTGATTTTTAACTAATCAAAATAAAAGGGGGATATAAATCCCCCTGTACATTAACGTCTTAAACCTAATGCTTTTATTATAGCACGATATCTTTCGATATCCTTGTCCATAAGGTAGTTAAGAAGTCGTCTACGCTTACCAATCATTTTAAGTAAGCCTCTTCTTGTTGAAAAGTCTTTCTTATGAACTTTTAAATGCTCGGTTATCTCTTTAATTCTTGTAGTCAAAAGAGCGATTTGAACTTCAGGACTTCCAGTGTCTCCCTCATGGAGTTTAAACTCTGCCATGATAGCCGTTTTGGCCTCTTTCTTCAACGCCATTTCGTTTCTCCTTTAATTTTATGAAACTCCAATTAATTTTCCTCATTATATTTGTAAAGAAAATTCTATGGAAGCTATTGCTACGAACTTGTTAAAGGATGATAGCTTAGTCTCCAAAATCCGGAAAGTATTCTGATACGTTTAATCCGTTTACATAAACATCGCACTCTAAAATGTTTTCATTTACTCGATGTATCTTTCTTAACTCAACGGATTTGTTTAGAACAAGATACTTTAACCTTTTCTCAATTGTTATCTTTTCTCGCTCTGAAAGCTTGTTTGCCTTATATCCGGTAACCCTAATAATATTGCCTTTACTACCGTTATATTCCCAATTTTCTTTCGTTTTTAAGAGGTTGGGTCCACAGATCTCCACAACAATGTTTCTTTTCATTTTTTACCCATCATTATTTGAAATAATGATGAATAAAAACATTAACCACTAAAATATGTCAAGGATAATATATAGCTAACTCTTTTATTAATAGAACTTTAACAGTTTATATCTAAGTTCAAATATACGGATTGCTTCTTCTACTTAAACTCCGGGAAGAAATCTGCTATGTTGATCCCATTCAAATATACATCACATACAAGTCTATTACTATCTATTCTATATGCATGCCTCAGTTCGACATTCTTACCTTTTATAAGATTCTTTAACCTTTTTAAAGCTGATTCATATATAGGATTTTCGCAGCCAGGACATATATATCCGGTTATTCTGATATATTTACCTTTATCTCCTTGCCATTCCCAGGTGGGCGACACTACGAATGTGCCGGGATCAACAACCCTTGTTACCTTGAATTTGCTCATAATCAGACTCTCCTTTATGAATTATACACTTATTGTGATATAAATATAAAAGTGTCAATAAGTATTTAATTCAAAGTAGCAACATTCAATGATACTCAAAGTTTGTTTAGGTATATGAAAAGCCATAAAGCAGTGCTAATATAATCACATTTTCGGAATTGAATAGAAATCAGTATTGACAAATATGAAACTTTATAATATCATTAACATGAGGTTAGTATGAAGTATAATTCTAGACTGTTATTGATTTTCTTTATTATTGTTAACATAACTGCAATAATTGCTATTCAACCTAAAGTAGGACTTACCCTTAGTGGGGGAGGAGCAAAGGGAATTGCCCATATTGGTGTTTTGAAAGTTCTTGAAGAGTACAATATCAAACCCGAGTTTATAACGGGAACAAGTATGGGTAGTATTATTGGGGCATTGTATAGTATTGGTTATTCTGCCGAAGAGCTCGAAGATATAATCTTGAGTTTGGACTGGAACGAAATATTGTTTGATGAGCTTCCGAGGGTTAATGTTTCTATGGAGGAGAAAGATAGTGATTCTAAATATGTGGCTACTTTCCCTATAGAAAAGCTAAAGATAAAGCTTCCATCCGGCATGGTATCGGGTCAGAATATTACACAGTTACTAACAAAGCTTACATATGGTTATCATGATATAGATGATTTTAGAAACCTTCCAATACCTTTCCTTTGTATTGCTACCAATATTGAAACCGGAGATGATGTTGTACTTGATAGAGGTTATCTTCCTGAAGCGATAAGAGCTAGTATGTCCATACCCTCAATGTTCAAACCTGTAACGGTTGATAGTTTACTATTGGTAGACGGTGGCTTGGTTAGGAATTTCCCTGTATCGGATTGTAAAAACATGGGTGCTGATTTTGTCATAGGTGTCGATGTCGGCACAGAGTTGCATTCAAAGGATGAACTAAACTCTATGATTGAAATAATGGAGCAATCGATTGGATTATACGGAGCAGAGAATAATAAGAGAGAAAGGGATTTAGCCGATATTCTGATTATTCCCGAAGTCAGTAATTATTCAATCACTGATTTCAATAAAGCCGATTCATTGATTGCAATAGGGGAGAGGGCAGCCAGAAAAGTCATACCACATTTGATTAAACTTCAAAATAGAGTTAATACTTCCGAGGCAATGTATAGGAATAGCAACACTGAAGATATTGTGTTAAAGAAAATCAAGATTGAAGGATTAAAGAATGTATCTAAGAACCTTGTAATCGGTAAAATGCCATTACGAGAAGGTTATACATATAGTCTTGATAGAATTGATAGAGCTGTTACTCAGTTATACGGGACAAGGTTCTTCAACAAGATAAAGTACAGGATAGTTCCAACTGATGATAATGAGCATATTCTGATTATAGATGTAGAAGAGAAACAGAAGAATCTCTTTAGAGCCGGATTCCATTACGACAGTGATATGAAAGCATCAATACTACTTAATACAACCTTTAGAAACATGATTGTGGAAGGTTCTAAAGTAACAATTGATATTGCTTTGGGTGACAACAAGACATTCCACTATTCGGAGTTTATTCATACAGGGCTAAGGCCCGGTTTCGGTTTCAAAATAGATATGATTTACGATGAGTTTGACTTCATTTATAGAAACACTGACGGAGTCAAGCAAGCTCAACTTGGTATAGATAATGCATCCATGATTCTGTTCATTAACACTATATTCTCAGATAATTTCCAAATAGGAACATCTCTGGAAATCTTGCGTTCTGAGATAAAGGGAGAGATAGTTCCCGAACAATGGGGAGAAGTAGAAACTTCTAATTGGTGGCTACGTTCAGCTGTTTATGGAGAGATTGATACACGAAACAAATCCATATATCCAACTAAAGGTAGTCATACTTATTGTGAGTATAAATGGTTTAATTGCTTTGATGAGCTTGAGAACAATGATGAACATTTCATAAGATTCTTTTTATCCACAGAGGAGATTATTCCCTTGCATAAGAGGTTTGCTATAGCAATAGGAAGTTTTGCAGGGAGTACTAACAGCTCTTCCGTACCTGCTGAAGAAACCTACTATCTTGGTGGTTTTACTGATAAACAGAATGGAAGACCATTCACCGGTTACTATTTTGGAGAAGTTGTAGCGGAAGATGCATTTATCGGTAGGCTAAGATTACAGTATGAAGCCTTCAGCAATGTATTCTTTATAGCTCGTTGGGACTCCGGTAGGGTCATTCGGGATTTATCAGGATTCGGCAAAGAGGATTTCTGGACTCATGGTGTTGGACTTAGCTTTGCTTATAAGACTCCGATCGGACCTATCGAATACACTCTTATGGGAAATGACAGAGACCGAGAGCTAAGGAACTATATTAATATAGGATATACGTTCTAGAGTTCTTGAAAGAAGGCTATGATAACATTTTCTGTCATCTCAGTACCTTCCGAGAAAAAGCAATTGTAAGGTATGACATTAGGAACAACCCACAGAATCCTTCAAGATAGGCTAAAGTTCTACCTACGAGTGATGCCGGTTTAACATCTCCATATCCGATAGTTAAGAATGTGATACCACTATAATACAATGAACTGGCAAGCCTCTTTACTAAAGTACAATCAATAAACGGTAACTTTCCTGATACTAAATGCCATACGCTTTTTAATATAGGATCTGTTGCAATCTTATTTATGTCAGAGTCAATTATTAGATTAGGAAACAATGTATATAATGTAGCAAACAAAGAAATGGCTAATACCATTGCTCCAACTATGCTAAAGGGGTTTGTGCCATATCCACCCATTAAATCTAAAAATAGCTTCTTGAACGGATATATAAGCAATTTCCATATCTTTGTAGAGGATGATTCAACTTCTGAAATCTTATACTTTGCTTCAGCTCTCTTGAACTCAACATAAGCTAAATCTTCCTCTTCATATCTACCTAATTTATTATATGCTTGTTTTAGCACATGAAATGTTTCTTTTATGGAGTACAAATCTTTCTTATCTTTCTTGCCATTTTCTAATTTAATACCTCTCACACACGGAGCGAACTCCCTTTTGAAATCCATTTTCAACTCTGGTTTCAAGAAACCATGAATTTTAAGTCCTGTTAAATTCATCCATCTCATTTGGTTGTTATCATCATCGCAACAAATCCCAAGATTTAGTGATTCATATACTGTTGCTCCATTAAAGCTGATTCCTTTAGCAACAGAATCTTTAAAATCAGTTTTACCTTTGAACAATACTTTTTCAAAGCTTGTCTTATCCCCGAATTTTGCATTGTCAAAGTTTGTCTTATCCCCGAATTTTGTATCAGTAAAACTTGTATCATTTCCGAACGTAGCATTTTCAAAGCTTGTTTCATTTCCGAATGATACTTTAAGAAAACTAGTCTGATCCCCGAATGATGCTTTTAAGACGCTAGTTTTATCTCCGAACTTAGCATTATCAAAGTTCGTATGGTTTCCGAACGTAGCATTCTAAAAACTTGTTTTATCCCCGAACTTAACATGTTTAAAACATGTCTTATCCCTGAATTTTACATTATCAAAGTAACAATCACTTAATACTGAATTTTCAAAATAAAAGAAAAACTTAGCATTAGTAGCATTCGGGATGTTCCTTAATACCTCATTAAACTGGAAATTTGATATATAAGCATTTGGAAAAAACAACTTATTCTCACCAAGTTCTATTTGTCTTTCCACATCTTTCATTAGCTCCTTGAACTCTTCAGCATCACTCTCTTTTCCCGGCATAAAGCAACCAAGTATCATTACCTCATCATCAACCTTAATTTTCGCTGTATATGGATAATCATTAAACTTGTTTTTATGTTTGGTGATTCCAATATCTTCCAAACATTCTTCATCTACATTCATTGGAAAGGATTTGTCAATAATCTCAATCAATTCTATCTTCATAGGTACCTCGCAGAAATGGAGTTTAGTGTTTCTACTTAGAATTTATAATATTTAAAAACTATATAGATTATAATATGTCAATAGAATAATTCTGCTGACATTAGTTTCAGCTAAACAAATCCCTCCTCTTTCTCGTTACTCCTATGACCAATATTTGCATAATAATCACATATTATTCACTTAACACTTACTCAACACTTACTTGAGAAGTGAGAATTGTGTGAGATGTTTGTGAGTCATGAATACTAAAGATATGGTGATTGGTCACGGGGGAATCAGGAGATTGAAGCGAAAGGTAAAAGAGAATTTGTAGCTTTTACAATGAATACATCAATTAATGATTTACAGTTTTATACTACAAAATATATGGGATGAGTATAATAGGTAACATATGATATTTCATGAAATCATAGTTTAAATGATATACTAATGCTAGGGCACAATTGTATTGTAGGGAGCAACATTAAATTACATAGAAAATAATCTCATTACTATTTAGATGGGTTATTGGTTCTTAAGTTTATCTTCCAGATACTCTATTCTTTCCCTTAACTCTTTTATTCTGAACTCTCTGCCGATAAAAAGCTTATTAAAACGTTCTAATTCTTCGTTCTTTTCTTCCAGTTCTCTTGTTCTTGCCTTTACGGTATCTTCAAGCATATTGGAATGCTCTTCCAATTCTCTTTCTGCTTTCTTAATTTCGGTTAGATCAATAGCTTGGACAATCGCATTATCAACTTTATCCTCACTATTTACAACGGGCGTGATAATTGTTTTAACTATCTTATGGGTACCATTGACAGGTGATACATGGGCAACTTCTTTAAAGTTGTAGTCAATAATGAATTCAGTTTTATGTCCATTTTTAAAAACTTGATCAATGTTCTTTATGAGGTCATTATCACGCACTATATTATCTTTATATAAGTTATACTTCCCAACCACTTCATCCTCGGTAGTGCCGAAGAACGATCTGCAAGCAGGATTCATTGAGATAAGTGTGCCTTCGGAGTCAGAAATCCACATACTGACACTGGCGGTTTCAATTATAGTATTGAGGAAGTTTGTCTTCTCTTTTAAATCACCTTCAATTTGTTTCTGATGCGTAATATCTCTTACAACATGAACAATTCCGGTAAGATGACTATCTTCATTCAGAACAGGATTAACCGTAACTTCCAGCCATTTATCGTTCGCATGAAATATCATGCTTTCCTTTTGTAAAGTTACTTTTAGTTTCTCTGCAGGGCAAGCAGGGAATTTAGATGATCTTCCATGAAAAGCCTGATAGCACTTAATGTTGATTATCTCATCACCTTCTAGTTCAAGCATTTTCAAAGTAGCTTTGTTGTATTGAACAATCTTTGAGTCTCTATCTAATAAGCAAATTGAATCAGATATCGAATCAAAAGTAGTCTGCCATTGATTGGCAATCTCTTTAAGCCTAATTTCACTGTGTACCATTTTCTCGAACTGAGTGTTTAGCTCTTTAGTCTTTAGGGCAATCTTCCGTTTGAGAAGATAGCTGATTAAAATAGAGACTAGAACTATTATTGCTATTGAGGCAGTGAGAGCAAAGACCCACCTGAGCATAACCTTATATCTGTCTTTTGCACCCAGATGATTCTTGATGGATGTATAGAGAATAGAGTTATCGTATTTCTTGATTTTAGTTATTCTGCTGTTGAGTATAGGTAGTATTCTGGCAGTCTTAGGAGAATCTAAATACATTGAGTAGGCAAGTTTATACGGCTTCAAATGGATAGGAGCAACAATAAAGTTCATTTTCTCTGCAACGTAATTACCGTAGTCTTTGTTTGTAATTACAGCATCAACACTATCTCGTTCCAAAGCTTGGAATGTCTCCAAGTATGTTTCATACTCTATAATGTCACAATTAATCTCAAGTTTATTAACGAGCTCCTTTAGCCCGTCTTTACTCTCCAGATTTAAGCTACCTTGCATACCGGCAACTCTTAGTCCTTCCAAATCATAGAGAGACTTAATGAGTGTACTCTTTTTACTGTATAATTGGAACCAACTCACAAGAACATGTTCGGAGAAAGCGTATTCATTCTTCCTCTCTTCAGTGATACCCGTATCAACCAGTATATCTATTTTCCCTGATTTAAGGTTGTTCAGATGATTATAAAATGTATCGTAGACGTATTCAACATCCCAATTCTCTTGAAGAGCTATATAGTTTGTAATTTCGACCCAAACCCCTATAGGAGTTCCGTCTTTACTCAAAGCTATTTTAGGCGGATTATCATAAATACCGACCCTGATAACTTCTCCTGTAAGTAAAGAACATAATAATAGAAAGAATACTGAAATAAACAATAGCTTTGTTCTCATTACTTACTCTCTTTAGCTAAAAAATGTTAATAAATTCACAGATACCAGACATATTATTTAGTCCAATTTCTTTACTGTCAATGTTTTTATTTATTCTGCTTCAAAGATAAAAAGGCATTTTTAAAATAAACTAATGAAGTAAACTATAATGACTAGTGATACCTTTCACTTTTTCAGTAAGTATAACTTGAACTCCGACTCACATTTAGTATACCCTGAGGATACTTTGAACAGGATAAACTAAAAAAACTATTGCCAAATGTTCTCCATAATAGATATATTGCATAAATTTACAATACAAGGAGGCAACATGAATCCTCAAATGAAGAGTTCAATCAAGAACATCTTAAAGGATTTCCCCCAGTTGAAGATATCAATTGATTATCAGGAATGGCAGACTGACTTCCTTAGATTCTATAACAGTCAGGTAAACTACAATATATCGAAACAATCAGTCGGTGTAGGTGTCTCTGTTTATGATGGTAAGAAGTCATATTCATTTGGAGTCTCCGAACCTACAGCTGAAAGAATTAGAGCGGGAATTGAAAATGCCGCTCAGAAAGTAAAAGAGTTACCTGAAGATCCGGATTTCGTGGATTTAGAGGACAATGCCGAGATTGTTGAACCTAAGAATGTTCCCAACAACATTGAACTTCTTTCTCTTGAGAAGAAGATAAGCATTCTCACTAAAATTGCCGATATGGCAGAGAAACATGGTTTTGGTATATACGGTACATTTATTTGTAATGCTGTATACTACAACACTCAAAATAGTAATGGAGTGGACAAAGAGGACTTCGGTTCACCAATTATGCTTGAATTGAAAGCTGTGAAACATGATACTCAAGTTACGGTATTGGAATCATTCGGAAGTGAGAGTGTTGAACATTTCGATGTCGAAGGATTTATTGAGCGTCTTGAAAAGAAAATCATTTCAGCTAAGCTACCGGTAGTAGATGTTGATCCCGGTTATTATGAAGTGATTCTTGCCCCACGCTGTATAGGAGAATTCCTGTTTTACTTCCAGAGCTCAATGTCAGCTCAATCTTATGACTCGCAATCCAGTTTCTTTTTAGGTCAGGAGAATGAACAACTATTCCCGGAATCAGTTAATGTCTCCGATCAACCTAATCATCCGTATCTTATCCATAAGAGCTATTATGGAGGACATCCGGCTAATAATCTTGAACTTATCAAGAACGGTAAGTTTGCTAATTGGATGTGCTCTAACTACTATCACCACAAAACAGGTTTACCTAAGAATGGTAATCAAGGCAGATGCTTGGTAATGGAACCTGGAGATAAAGAGCTTAACGAGATGATTAAAGGAGTTAAGAAAGGTATCTACATTTCAAGTCTCCATTATATGAACTTCATAAACTCAAGAGAGACCTCTCTTACGGGACTCACAAGAGATGGAACATTCCTCATAGAAGATGGTAAGATTACCAAAGTAATTAATAATCTTCGCTTTACTGAGATGATTTCCAATGTACTTAAATATATAACAGAGATTGAGAACAAATCTTACACTGTTCCTTGGTCGAACAATTACGGTACATTTGGGATTAACTCCAGTCGCACACCTCATATCAAGGTGTCTAGGTTCCAGATCTCATCATCAACTCACACAATATAGGGAGGAAAAATGAAGAAACTAGTATTTGATATTATCCGTAAATTGGATATTCCCGAAGTGAGTTTTGCTGATGTTAGATTTACTTCGACCGACACTAAAGGTATATTCTTCCAGCGTGGTAAACTTAAAGCTTACAGTGCTAATCTAGACGCAACAGCTCTTGGAATTAGAGTTCTTGTAGATGGTTGCTGGGGGTTTGCCGGAACTGATATTATTGATCCTACTAAGATTGATAGTCTTATTAAAATAGCTATTAATAATGCAAAACATGGTAGTAAATTCAGAAAGTTCCCTGTTAAATTTGAGAAGATAGAGCCTACAGTAGGCAGTTACTATTTCACACCTGAGATTGATCCTTTCATGATGAGTGATGAAGAGTTTACAGGTTATTTTAAGAAAATTTCCGGTATGCTTGTTGGTCATGAAAAGATAGTTAATTCCTATGTCTCAGGTAGTTTCTATCGTCAATACAAGATTTATGCGAACACAGAGGGAACATTTACTGATACGCTTGTTTATGATACAAATCCTATGATGATGGTGTTTGCCAGTGACGGTAAGAGTATGCAAACCAGAACCTATCCCGGACACATGAATGGTCGTAGAGGTGGGTTTGAAGTGGTAAAAGGCTATCAGTTTGAAAAGAATACCGAGAAGATTATTAAAGAATCAATAGACCTTCTTGATGCTCCACGTATCGAAGAGGAAAAAGCCGATATAATCATCGGTGGAGGACACTTGGCTCTTCAATTGCATGAATCCGTTGGACACGCAACTGAAGCTGATAGAATTTTTGGTATGGAAATTTCTTATGCAGGTAAGACCTTCATTAAACCTAAAATGTTAGGAAACTTCAAGTATGGTTCTGATATTGTTAATATCTATTCGGATAGCAAAGACCCTCGTGGAATGGGATTCCACCTCGTAGATGATGAAGGTATACCCGGAAGAAAAGTAGATATTATCAAGAACGGTATACTTATGGATCAACAAACTTCCAGAGAGATAGCTCCTCAGCTTGGAGTTCAAGCCAGTTCAAACATGATGGCTTCATTTGCTAATGATTTTCCATTGGTTAGAATGACTAACTTCTGCTTAGCTCCAGGACATGGTAGTTTAGATCAACTTATCAAAGAAACCGAGAAAGGTTATTACATTGATTATACAAAAACATGGTCCATTGATGATAATCGTAACAACTTCCAGTTCACAACTGAGATTGGTTATAAGATTGTAGATGGTGAGATTGTCGGTATTGTTAAAGAACCTACCTATTTTGGTATTACTCCTGAGTTCTGGAATGCTTGCGATAGAGTTTGTGGTCCTGAAGAATGGTTACATTTCGGTACTTTCAATTGTGGTAAAGGAGAACCCGGACAGTCAATGCATCTGTCACATGGTGTTGCTCCTGCCCGTTTCAAAGATATTGTTGTTAATGTAAAAGCGTAAACGATTATAATTGAATTAGGGGGTATGGCATGCTATACCCCCTAATTTATCAAATTAATGGATTCAGCCGATTGAGCTATTTATAGCGAAACAATAATCTACCCGTTATACGAGTGGTCATGATTTATTCTAACTTATCTAGTTATTTTGAAGTAGCTCTGCTTTCTCAATTAACTGCATAAATTCAGCTCTGTAACCGTATTTATCTTCTCCTAATGATTTCTTAGCCAGATTCTTTACCAGTTCCCAATCGGTTGTCCCTTTAAACTCATTGTCCTGAAGCATGAAACCATAAGCTGTAACAGCTGCAGAGAAACGGAAGTTATCACTTGTTCTCTTCAATGCTTGCACAACATCCGGAACTGCTCTTTCGATAAGTTTACTCTTAGTCCCTTTAGGTTCTTTATATCTGAGTTTAACAAAGAGGAGTTCATCGATATGAGAATCGGAAACCTTCCGTGGTTCAGGTTTAGGTTTACTTTGATATCTGCTTGGGTCAACTTTACGATAGTTAGATTTAGAGTCTGCAGGTACAATCTCATAGAGAGCAGTTACCGTATGCCCTGCACCAAGTTCACCGGCATCTTTTTTGTCATTATTGAAGTCTTCCGCAGCAAGCTTACGATTAACATAACCGATTAATCTATACGCTTCCACATGAGTAGGATTGAATTCTACCTGTATCTTAACATCTTTGGCAATTGTGAAGAGGGATCCTGTCAGTTGAGTAACAAATATCTTCTTCGCTTCCATGATTCCATCAATGTATCCATAAGTTCCATTGCATTTATTTGCAATGGATTCAAGTCTATTATCTTTAAGATTGTCCATACCAAAGCCGAGTATAGTTAAGAATATATTGTTTTCTGTCTCTTTCTTAACCATGTCGATTAAATCTTCAGTATTCGATACACCTACATTAAAATCACCGTCAGAGCAGAGAATGATTCTATTGTTTCCATTCTTAAGTAGGTTTTCTTTAGCTATTTTATAAGCTAACCGGATACCTCTTTGCCCGGCAGTTCCTCCTCCGGCTTGTAGGTTATCGATAGCATCAAGAATAGTTTGTTTTTCACTACCTTTGGTAGGCTCTAGTGCTACACCTTCCGAGCTTGCATACACTGCTATCGAGACAGTATCTTCCGATCTAAGTTGTTTAGTAAGCAGTTTAAGAGATTGTTTAACCAAAGGAAGTTTGTTTGGTTGTCTCATTGAGCCTGAAACATCGACTAAGAATACAAGGTTACTTGGAGGTGTATCATTCAAATCAAGCTCTTTCCCTTTTAGACCTATATGAACAAGATAGTGTTCATCTTCCCATGGACATCGACCTACTTCAGTGTTGATTGAGAAAGGTTCGCTGCCTTTAGGAACAACATAATCATAGTCGAAATAGTTAATGAACTCTTCGATTCTAATCATATCTTTACGAGGTAGATAGTTATCATTAATCATCTTACGAATTGCAGTATAAGAACCTGTATCAACATCAATGGAGAAAGTGGAGTATGCTTCTTCTTCAGGAGTTATGAATTCGTTAGAGCTGATCTTTTCGAACTCAACAGCTTGAGGGATTGGGTCAATGGCAGGCCGGGTAAATCTTGGCATATCCATAGGGCTTATCTGCTGTCGCTTTCTTACATTTGGCGGTGTTCCACAGTCAACAGGTTCCGGAGCTGATATACCATCAACAGAATATACAACCTCGCCTGTACGACCACCACGCACACGAACACTACCGGAAATAGGATTACCGTAATTATTAGTAAAATCATAGTTATCCAATGCCGTTGATTGTATGCAATCAATCTCCTCAATTTCAAGGTCAGATTTTTCTGCACTCACTTCCGGAGCACTAACAACATTCGTTGCTTTAACAATTGTTATGTTTTGTGGATTATTTTCTCCTGCATTAATGCTAAGCTTTTCAATTGTCACTGGTGCATGGCCTAATTTAGTCACTTTAACATCATATACTCCAACAGGAATATTGATAAAATTGCATATCCCATTTTCATTGGCTTGCATGCCCATATGAGTATTTACTCCATCTTTATAAAAGACAACAATAGCATAAGCTCCGGGATTATTATTTGTGTCTGCCACATTGAAGGATATTGAACCAAGTTTACTTGCTTCGTAAATTTCAATGGAGAAATCAGTCTCCTTATCAATAATGACATAATTGTTTTCAGATATATCAATATAACCTTTTTTTGAGACCCTAACATCATATTGACCTACCGGAACCTTCTTAAATGTACAAACACCCTCTGCATTTGTAGTTCCTTTGATTTTGGTAGGTTTATTATTTTCATACAACATCACTTTTGCTTTAGATATTGATTCTGTGTCTGATTTAACTCTAACTTTGAGTTTCCCGTACTTAATCTCATTTACAGAGTTAAGTGTTAAAAAGCAAGTCAGGATTAATAATAGTAATGTAAAACGCTTCATATTATCCTCCTTAATACCAAGATTTACACTTAATTCAATTTTTATACTTAATGTTTTCATAAGTCAAGATTTATTTAGTTTATGAATGATGTTGTACACCTCGGAAAATTATTGACTAATTCAAAAGAGTTTATTGTTTTATATCTCATAGGATATTGGAGGTAATAACTTATGAATAGACATATTATATACTTAATCTTAAGACTCTTGGTTGCCATTCTTATAATTAATCTCTTCCCCAACAATCTTTTAGCGAATAATAAAAAGAAGGGTTATATCTATCACATTGGAGGTCACCAAGTATATATCCAACCGATAGTAAAGTATTATACCGGTTCAGGTCAAAGAGAATGGAAGTCTATTGATACAGATGGGAACCCAATCAGTAAGAACCTATATGTTATGACTTTTAATAACGATCGTTTATATCTTTTAGATAATGAACTGATAATGAATGGATATTCCTACGGTTACATTGATAAAGATGATAAGATTAAAATTATTGATAGGGTTGTACATATAAACAACAAAGAAACTGAAGGTAGACTCCTTTCAAAAGAGTTCAGGGTTTCATTAAGCTTTGATAAATACTTCTCTTCAGCAAAGTTAGGGACTCACACAGTCTTTGTTGCTCCCGGATTGAATATCACAACAACTGATATTGAGAACATCATGGGGATTAATGTCTATAACTATATAGTTGGTGAAACACATGTCTCAATAAGTAATGATACTTTAACTGTTAATGACAAAGGATATGGTCTAATAAAGGAGTCTTCAATTATCGTAGTGGAAGAAGGAGAAGTGTTTATAAACGATGAAGCTAAGATTAAGGAAATAGATACAGGTATTATTACTGACTTATAATGAAGAACAGTAATAATACCTAATATCTTTACTAAATCAAAATATATCTATTGGTTATCTTGGAGTAATTCAGCTTTTTCAATTAACTGCATAAATTCAGCTCTGTAGCCGTATTTATCTTCTCCTAATGATTTCTTAGCCAAATTCTTTACAAGCTTCCAATCGGTTGTCCCTTTAAACTCATTGTCCTGAAGCATAAATCCATACGCTGTTACAGCTGCTGAGAAACGGAAGTTATCACTGCATTTCTTGAAAGGTTTTACATCATTAAGTACAGCTCTTTCGATTAGCTTACTCTCTGTTTCTTTTGGCTCTTTGTATCTAAGCTTAACAAATAGCAATTCGTCATTATGTGACTTCTTTGATTTTGAAGCTTTTGGTTTATCATTGCTTTGATATCTGGTCGGATCAACTCTCCTATAGTCAGATTTAGCACCGATAGGCACAACTTCATAAATTGCAGTAACAGTATGTCCGGCACCTAATTCACTAGCATCTTTTTTATCATTATTGAAATCCTTGTCTGCAAGTTTACGATTAACATAACCGATTAATCTATACGCTTCCACATGAGTAGGATTGAATTCTACCTGTATCTTAACATCCTTGGCAATGGTGAAGAGAGAGCCTGTCAGTTGAGTAACAAATACCTTTTTCGCTTCCATGATACCGTCAATATAGCCATAAGTTCCGTTGCATTTATTTGCAATAGGTTCGAGTCTATTATCTTTAAGATTGTCCATGCCGAAGCCAAGTATAGTTAGGAATATATTATTTTCTGTCTCTTTCTTAACCATGTCGATTAAATCTTCAGTATTTGATACACCTACATTAAAATCACCGTCAGAGCAGAGAATGATTCTATTGTTTCCATTCTTAAGCAGGTTTTCTTTAGCCATTTGATAAGCTAACCGGATACCTCTTTGCCCGGCAGTTCCACCTCCGGCTTGTAGGTTATCGATAGCATCAAGAATAGTTTGTTTTTCACTACCTTTGGTAGGTTCTAATGACACACCTTCCGAGCTGGCATAAACTACTATGGAAACAGTATCTTCCGGTCTAAGTTGTTTTGTAAGCAGTTTAAGAGATTGTTTAACTAAAGGAAGTTTGTTTGGTTGTCTCATTGAGCCTGAAACATCAACCAAGAAAACAAGATTGCTTGGAGGTGTTTCGTTCAAATCAAGCTCTTTCCCTTTTAGACCTATATGTACAAGATAGTGTTCTTTTTCCCAAGGACATCTACCTACTTCGGTGTTTATACTGAAAGGGTGTCTTCCCTTTGGTTGGGGATAGTCATAATCAAAGTAATTTATGAATTCCTCAATTCTAATCATGTTTGCTCTGGGTAAGTAGCTATCGTTAATCATTCTGCGAACTGCAGAGTAGGAACCCGTGTCAACATCTATTGAGAATGTAGAATAAGCTTCGTTTTCAGGAGTTGTGAATTCACTAGAATTAATTTCTTCAAACTCTACCGCTTGAGGGATAGGATCATAGTTGTCGTAGCGACTATATCTTCTAAAATGTTTCTGTTTGTTTTTTCGTGGCTTTTTGGGACTTCTATCTCTTTCAAAATCATCCTCAGCATGTATAAGATCAAGAGCCATTACTCTTGAACTTGAGCTTGTCACGTAGGTATCAATTTTTGGAACTTCACCAATAAGTCTTACATCAAGGTCTAAATCAACTGTTTGTTTAGAGTGACATTCTGAGTACTGTTTTCACCTGCATTAATTCTAAGATTCTCAATTGTCTCGGCTGCATAACTCATTTTAGTTACTTTGATATCATATACTCCTAATGGTATATTAATAATCTTACAATTTCCATTCTTATTTGTTTGCCCACCTAGTTGAGAACTTTTACCATCTTTAAACAGCACAATATTAGCATAAGCTATGGGATTATTCTCAATGTCTACCACATTAATAGATATTGAGCCTAATTCAACAGTTTCAGATTGTTCATTCTCTTCAGAGTTAAGTGTTAATAAGCAAAGAGTCAGAATTAATAATAGTAATGTGAGACGCTTCATAAATTCCTCCTTAGTACCAAGATTTGCACGCGAATCAATATCTACTCTTAATATTTCCATGTGTCAAGATTTATTTAGTTTCTGAGTTATATTATACAATTTACTATTGATTAAACTTCCTGGACCTACTTTGTTCTGTTGTAAAGATAAACTGCATTGGCGACTATTTTCCTAGTTTGTTCTATATCTCTGAATTTATCTCTCAAATAAAACTCATACTTTAGAGTCCTATTGATTCTCTCGGCTATCGCATTGTCGTAGCATTTGTTAGGACCGGTCATGCTTATATCTACTCCACACTCTTGCAATCGATTAGTATAGATTCCTGAAGTGTATTGAGAACCTTTATCAGAGTGGTGTATCAAGCCGGGTGCAGGCTTGATACTCTTATAAGCTTTATTGAAGGTTGCAAGTGTACTTTCTGCCGTCATGTCTTTCTGTACTGTAAAACCAACAATCTTACGACTGTAATAGTCTGTCATTATTGATAGATAGCAATGCTTGCCATTTACTAACTGCAAATAGGTTATATCTGTTACCCAAACCTGATTAGGTCGAGTTACTGTCAGATTCTCTAATAAATTTGGATATACTTGATGATCCGGGTCAGAGACAGATGTATATACCTTACGAGGCTTATGTTTAAACATCAAACCATGAGCTCTGAGTATATCAAAAAGCTTATCGCGTCCAACTGTGATTGGAACTCCATATTCAGGGTCAAGAAGATGCTCCTGTAATTTACGACCTCCGGTCTCCGGTATTTCTGAACGTATAACCATTACTTTAGAGATTACCTTTTCTTCAAAATCTATCTTTTGCTCTAAGACTTTCTTCTCTTTGTAATAGCTTTTTCGGCTACATCCGAGTGCTTTGCAGGACGCTTGGACTCCGATTCGAGTTCGCTCTCTTGTTCTCTGATTCTTTGAAGTATCGACTGCTCTAATGCACTCTTTTTTTTTAAGTCAATACCATATTTGTCCTTGGCTATATCTATCAAAGCTTCATAAACTACTGCCTTTACTTGGGCATCATCTAAGGCTTGCTTTAACATTTTTACTTCTCTTTTAAGTAATATATTTTCTGTCTCTTCTGTTTTTGACATAACATGTACCGTCCTTCCTATCCGATCATTTATTCCGTATTCATTAATCCAACGTTTCAAAGTAGAGGAGCCACCTATGTTGTAAATAGTTCTTGCTTGGGAGATAGTTAGAACTCCATCCTCAATCTCTTTAACTACTTTACGTTTAAATACTTCACTATAACATAATGCTGTTTTCTGTTTCATTTTCTGTAAACCTTTAATTTCTCTCAGTTATATATGTGTCTACTTTATTTAGGACGTTGTATTCTCTCGGGTTAGTCTCCCGTTGCTCTCCCGTTGCTCTCCCGTTGGTCTCCCGTTGGTCTCCCGTTGGTCTCCCGTTGCGAGCAACGGGAGAGAAATGAGATAGAAATGAGAGAAAATCTTGAAATAAATCCGTAGTTGGACGGATTACTAAAGGAGTGAAAAAAGAACAAAGCAGATTGATAATTATGACAAATTACGAATATGAATCAATTATGATTGAGAATGGAAGTTAGTCCTATTATTAAAGCATTACATCCCGTATTAGATATTAAGAAAATACTATATATAAAAGCACTTTTCTAGAGGCACAAAATCCTTTGTTAAAGAGCTAAACCTGAGGGTATGAGAGAAAAATGAGAAAGAAACTCGTACGAAAAAAGTAGTTAGGTGGAGCAATAATTGAAATTAAAATGAATATACTTTTTTAAACAAAGTTAGAAGCAGAATTAAAGCTCTGCCTCTCTCTTTACATATAGTATTAATTAAAGAGTCTAACTTTTAGACTATCATGCCTAGCTCTACTGGAGTTCTTACATATTCATTTTTATTGTACTCTCTATGACTAAGGATTTATACATTGCCAAGAAAAAATCAATAGAAATTAATAAAAAAACTACCAACGCTTTTACTCGCTATTCCGTCTTAGTTTATGAAAGGAGTTACAATGCAGACAGTGGAAATGATAATTGAGAGATATGATGAGCAGATAAAAAGCTTTGCTCGCTCTATTGCAAAAGATAGAGACCTGGCAGACGATATGGTTCAGGATACTTATCTCAAAATTATCAACAACCAACTCCTTTTGGTCAGATTGAAACCTTCCCAAATCAGAAGCTGGCTTTTTCAAGTGATTAAAAACTTACTTATCGATAAGAAAAGGGAACGTGAACTTGTAGCGTTTGTAGAAGTGTATGAACCTGTAGTTGATCCTCAATTCGAAAAGAAATGGCTAATTGAAACCATGATCTCTCACCTCAACGATGAAGAACAACTACTAATAAGACAAAAATACTGGCTCGGAAGAAATTCGAGCGAGATTGCCAGGGAGTTTGATATGCCAAAGTCAACTGTCCGATGGAAACTGAGCGAAGCGATTAAGAAGCTCAGAATTTTGGCTAATATTGAAAGATAAAGGAGTAAATCATGAATCCTAAGAGCTTAAAGAATATTGGGGCTGTAGACCTAAGATTTGCTGATAAACAAACCATTGAGAACATTAAAAGAATATCAAATGCCGGGGTTGTTCTATATTCGGAAAAACAGAGAGGACTTATAGGCACAATCTCAATGAGCAATGTCGGTATGATTGAAGAGATTGGTGAGGACTATAAGATTGAGATGGGCGATATCGAAATAGATAGAAACTATCTTGAGAGCCTAACAAATCCTCTGAAAGCACTCATTGTCGGGATTGTTAGAATACATGATGATGTAACTAAAGAGCTTGTTGAAGATAAAATTGCAGGTCTTTATAATGTCGGTATCGTTGAATCCCCGAAAGACTTAATGGGTGTTGTTAAATCTAAGGTTGTTAAGAATGTCGGCATGTTCCAAGAGTTTAATCCCGAGAAAGAAACCGTGAAAGGTACTAAAGAAGTAACTCAGGAGTGGTTGAATTCACTGGAAGAGGAAACAAGTGTCGATGTGATGGGTACTATTAAAATGATTAAAAACTTTAATATCGAGCTATTCGATAGGAAGATTAAGTCTATCAAAGTGATGGGACTTGCTATCTTTAGAGAGAAGTATCAAGAGATATTTGAAAAGAAGAGTGCCGGTAACGTTATGGGTAGTGTTAGAGTTATTCCCGACAATTGTGAGTTAATCTCCGGTAACACTATCTTTGATACTGTGGACTTAATGCGTCGTAACGGGGATAAGATTTACTCTACCGGTACCATTATCTTTGAACACGATGTTGATGTAGAAGCATTGAGAAAGGGAATTTCAGATATTTTAGGAGCTAAAGTCATTTATTCTCCCAAGCACTTACTGGATACTCTGATACTTTTGGTCGATAACAGTATAAAGGTGATAACCTATGACGGTAAACTTCTCATTAATAGTGGTGAGAGAACCATTACCGAGACAGAGTTAAAGTTCTCCGAAGAATCATATCATATCCTCAATAAAGGTCAGATGATTATTGATGATGCTATCTCTGCCGAGACTCTTCACGAAAAGATCTCTGTGATTGATAACTACGGTGAGATTATCGTTGGTAAAGAGCTCTTTGGTCTTATTCAGATGAAGCTTAAAATCAATAAAGGCACTGTGGAAGATAACTCAAAAGAGAAGGAACTTAAGGATGATACCGATGTAATCTCCAATATGGGTTACTTGAACTATAAATCTTCTTCATATATCCAATAATAAATGCCCCCTGCAATCCTCTCGCAGGGGGCTTCGCTGTTTTTCATTATTTTTGACTGCTTGTTTTCATTGACTTATAACTGTATATAGTTATTTTGTAAGAAAAAATGAGAGATTAATTTGAAACATTACGATTTAAACTATACAGAGTTAAGAGATAAATTAAGAATAAATCCACTAAAAAAGCATAATAATGACTTTGCTTATATGACACACTATCTTCAGGCAATCGATGATGATTATGCAAAAAACTACAGAGATTCTGCATTAGAATGCTTTGCAAAATATGGAGATAGTATTGAAAGGTATGAGAATATAAAGTGTAGGTGGGATATACCATTCCCTAGTCCCGAAAATCCAAAGTTCAAATTCATTGATCTTTTCGCAGGAATAGGAGGAATTAGATTAGCTTATCAACTTGAAGGTGGTAAATGTGTTTTTTCTTCAGAATACGATAAATTTGCTAAGCAGACCTATGAGCGAAACTTTGGTGAAGTTCCATTTGGAGACATAAAAGAAATCAATGAGTATGAAATCCCAGATCATGATCTGCTACTTGCAGGATTTCCTTGTCAACCATTCTCAATTGCCGGAGTATCAAAGAAGAACAGCCTCGGAAGAGAGCATGGGTTCTTAGATGAGACTCAAGGCACACTTTTCTTCGATATTGCAAGAATATTAAAAGCAAAAAAACCTAAAGCATTTATGTTAGAAAATGTTAAGAATCTTAAGTCCCATGATAAAGGAAAGACTTATAGAATAATCATTAGAACTCTTGGTGAACTTGGCTATTCTGTTTTTGATAAAATACTTGATGGGAAATACTATGTTCCTCAACATAGAGAAAGAATTATAATAGTTGGATTTAGAAATGATTTATTCCCTAATAATCAAAGCTTCAAGTTCCCAGATAATCCTGAATCAAAGCATATGTTAAAAACTATTCTTGAACCAAATGTAGCAGAGAAGTATACATTAACAGATAAACTTTGGAACTATCTTCAAATGTATGCAAAGAAGCATAAGGCTAAAGGTAATGGATTTGGGTATGGGTTAGCAGATTTAGAAGGTGTTAGTAGGACTATGAGTGCAAGATATTATAAAGATGGAGCAGAAATATTAATTCCTCAAGAGAATAAAAATCCTCGGCGATTAACTCCAAGAGAATGTGCAAGATTACAAGGTTTCCCAAAAGAATTTAGAATTGATGTATCAGATAATCAAGCCTATAGGCAGTTTGGAAATTCTGTAGTCGTACCTTTAATGAATGCGGTTGCAAAAGAGCTCCTAAAAACTTTGGAGGAAGCAAATGCATAATATTCTACAACAAGCTATAAGAGATTGTGCTGAATATCCGGTTTCATATTGTAAATACATAACTGCTAATGATACTGGAGATACGGGAGGGCATCAATCAGGTTTTCACATTCATAAAGGTTCTTGGTCTCTTATGTTTAGTGAAGAAGGCGTTAAAGGAGAAAATAAAGATAAGTTTGTTACGATAAAATGGCAAGATGACTTTAAGACTAGTGGACGGTTTATTTATTATGGTAAAGGTACAAGAAATGAGTATAGATTAACAAGGTTTGGTAAAGGCTTCCCGTATATTTCCTCATCAAATGTTGGTAACTTATTAGTACTAATAAAAGTTGCTGATGATTTTTATTTAGGTTATGTACTTTCTAGAGATGAGGATATAGAGCAGTTTATTTATGAGTTTGGAATATCCCCAACAAATGTGAATGGATTAATACCTTCCATAGATAAACCCAGTTTTGAAGATAATCTCCAAAACGAAATAAACAACTACATCAGTTCAATTGATGAAGATTTCCCATCTACTAGAGATATTGCCATTGAAACCAAAAGAATAGCAGAAAGATTATTATTAATGAATGATGGACTAATTAGGAATAATCCTGATAAAGCAATACTTGAACTTACGAACCTAGAGTATGAGGTGTTCAAAGCATTCGAACAAGATAGATACAATGATTTCTTATTACAACCCTTCCAAAGTGTTGATGGGCTGATAAGAACAGCAAACACTATCCTAAACCGACGCAAATCAAGAGCAGGAAAATCCTTAGAGCATCATTTAGCATCAATATTTGATGTGCATAGTCTAAACTACGAAATGCATTGTAGAACTGAAGACAATAAAAAGCCAGATTTCATCTTTCCTGATATTATCACATATTTCCAAGAAGCTGTTGGAAGTGACAAGCTTGTCTTCTTAGGTGCGAAGACAACATGTAAGGATAGATGGCGTCAGATTATAAGTGAAGCGGATCGAATCCCCAACAAACATCTTTTTACCCTACAGCAAGGAATTTCAAGTAATCAGTTAACTGAAATGCAAGCTGCTAATGTAAAGTTAGTTGTTCCTCAAAGCCACATATCTAGTTTTCCTACTGCACATAGAGACAAACTCATGTCACTTTCTTCTTTCGTAGAATTTGTAAAAGGTACCCAACAAATATAGGGTACCACCAAAGTGATACCCAATAAAACTACTCTCTATTAGCTTTCAGTACTGAAAGGAAGGCTTCTTGCGGGATTGATACAGAGCCTACCTCTTTCATACGTTTTTTACCTTTCTTCTGCTTCTCAAGAAGCTTTCTCTTACGAGTAATGTCTCCACCATAACACTTGGCAAGCACATCCTTACGCATAGCATTAACTGTACTACGAGCAACTATTTTACCACCTATGGCTGCTTGAATTGCAACTTTAAAAAGATGCTTAGGAATTTCTTCAGATAGAGTGGTAGTGATTGCTTTGCCCCAACTGTAAGCTTTGTCTTCATGACAGATGAATGAGAGGGCATCGACCTTCTCGTTATTCACTAGGATGTCGACTTTTACCACTCTTGAGCGCTGATAGCGTTTGAAACTATAGTCCAAAGAAGCATAGCCACGACTGACAGTTTTCAACTTGTCATAGAAGTCGAAGATAATCTCAATAAGTGGAAGTTCATAATGAATTGCAACACGCTTCTCATCAATATATTGCATGTCCTTTTGAACACCACGTCTATCTTGGGCAAGTTTCATGATATTGCCAATATAATCAGACGGCACAATAATTTCAGTGTCCATAATAGGCTCTTCTATATAATCAATATTCACGGGATCAGGGAAATCTACAGGGTTATACACTATCTTTTCGTCACCGTTTGTCATTTTTATTATAAACTTTACGCTAGGAGTAGTGGCAATAATAGGTAAATCATACTCTCTTAGAAAACGCTCTTTAATAATTTCAAGATGAAGCATTCCTAGGAATCCGCATCTAAAACCATAACCTAGAGCAAGGGAGCTTTCTTTTTCATAAACAAGAGAAGCGTCATTCAGTTTAAGCTTAGCCATAGCTTCAACCAGATCCTCGTAATCTTCACCGTTAATAGGGAAGATACCGCTATAAACCATAGGCTTAGGCTCTTGGAATCCAGGTAGAATCTCTGTACATCCGCCTTTTGCTAGGGTTATTGTATCTCCTACACGAGCATCGGCAATCTCTTTAATGTTAGCTATGATGTAGCCTACTTCACCAGTTGTAAGTCCTTTGGTAGGCTCCTGTTTGATACCGAGATATCCAATCTCTTCGATTGTATATTCTATTCCATTTGACATAAGTTTAATGTCATCGCCTTTCTTAAGCTGACCGTCTACAATTCTAACAAGAACTATAACTCCTCTGTATTTATCAAAATATGAATCAAATATCAGAGCTTTGGGAGGAGAATCAACTTTACCTTGGGGTGCAAGGATATGTTCAACAATAGCTTCTAAAAGCAACTCGACATTCTCTCCGGTCTTACCACTGACTTTTTGAATAACATCGGGATTAGTACCTAGTACTTCGACGATGTCATGAATAGTACCTTCTATATCTGCTTTAGGTAAATCTATCTTATTGGCGACCGGAATAATTTCCAGGTCATTCTCCATTGCCAGATACATATTACTCATTGTTTGTGCTTCAATACCTTGAGCAGCATCTACAAGTAGCAATGCACCTTCACATGAAGCAAGACTACGTGAAACTTCATAGGAAAAATCCACGTGTCCTGGTGTATCAATTAGATTCAACACATAATCTTCACCCTTGTAGTTATATGGCAGTCTAATGGCATGGGATTTGATAGTAATTCCTTTCTCACGCTCAAGCTCCATATCATCAAGAATCTGGGCAACCATCTTATGTTTATCAATAACATTTGTGACCTCTAGCAGTCTATCTGCCAGAGTAGATTTCCCATGATCAATATGGGCAATAATGCAAAAGTTTCTGATGTTTTCCTGTTTCATATTTTCCTCTGATTGTAGGGAAAATTCGACCTGTTAGCCTGTCAATAAGATTATGAATTTTAGTGTTTTCACTGTCATTATGATATATGTTGTCGAAAAAAGAAAAAGAAGTGGACCATATATATATTATGTACAGAAAACTTGATAATCTACCTTTATCTGATGAAATATTGATTTCTTAACATAGTTGGAATCAGTATTGATATATAGCTTTAAACAACTTGGTAGGGATTTCTATTGACAGAGTTTGAAGTTGCTGAAAATTGTTTGTAAAATACGCAAAATAAAACTATATACGGAGGTTTTTGATGAGAACATGTGGAAATCGTTACGGCACACATAGAGTTGTTGAGCCACAAGGTGTTTTACCACAGCCTGCTAGAGTAGTTAACAATGACATGAGTGAAATTTGGGACAACGAGATGTTGATTGATGTAATTCGTCTTAATGTAGACTCTGCGTCTTTCCATCAGATTAAAGAAAAACTCATTGCTCAAGGACATGAGAATGATCTTGAACAAGCTTTTGCTAATCATGTTATTGATCTCACTGAAAGAACAGGAAAACATAAAAACGAAGATACCGGTTCAGGCGGAATGCTTATCGGTAAAGTTGCAGCTATAGGACCAAACTTTGAGATGAAAGAAGAAGTTAAAGTCGGTGATACAATAGCTACACTTGTTTCTTTATCCCTTACACCTCTTAAAGTGAAGACAGTTAAGAAAGTTCATTTAAATAAAGATCAGGTTGATATTGAGGGACAAGCAATCCTGTTTAGTTCAGGTATATACGCAAAGTTACCTGAAGATATGGATGAAAATCTTGCATTATCTATCCTTGATGTTGCCGGAGCTCCTGCTCAAGTTGAAAGACTTGCAAAACCGGGTGATACAGTTGTTATTCTCGGTTCAGGTGGAAAATCAGGTGTTCTTTGTAATGCAATTGCAAAAGAAAGAGTTGGAGTATCAGGAAAGGTAATCGGACTTGTTCACTCAGCAAACCATGTTGATGATTGTTACAATACAGGTTGTGATATTGTTGAGATTGCAGATGCCACAAACGCTGTACAAGTAGAGGAAATTGTTCACAAAGCTACAAATGGTAAGATGGCTGACCTCGTTGTTAACGTAGTTAATGTTGATAACACAGAGATGGGCTCTATCATGGCTTGTAAAGACAGAGGTGTTGTTTATTTCTTCTCAATGGCAACAAGCTTTACTAAAGCTGCTCTTGGTGCTGAAGGTATCGGTGCAGACGTAGATATGATTCTTGGTAACGGTTATGCTCATAATCATGCAATGATATCTATTGATCTTCTTAGAAGAAACGAAACATTAATGAAGCTCTTTAAAGAAAGATATACTGACTAGCAATAATAAACATAATTGAAAAAGCTCAGGGAACTGAGCTTTTTCTATCTTATATAAGAGGTTAAAATGGTAACAGATATAAAATCTATAGCAACTGAACAGGAGTGGAATGACTGGCATTGGCAATTGAGAAATCGTATTTCAACAGTCGAAGAATTGAAAAAGTATATTGTCCTAACTGAAGACGAAGAAGCTTTATTCGCTGATGAAGATTTTTCATTTAGAATGGCAATAACACCGTATTACCTTTCACTTATCAAGCCTGATGACCCTAAAGATCCTGTAAGATTGCAGGCAATACCTGCGATAATGGAAAGTTTTTTGTCTAGAAATGATATGGCTGACCCTCTTCATGAAGATGTGGATTCTCCTGCAAAGGGTCTCACACATCGTTATCCTGATAGAACACTTCTTTTAGTTACTGATCAGTGTTCTATGTACTGTCGCCACTGTACTCGCCGTCGTAAAGCCGGAGAGAAAGATATGGCAGTTCCAATGGAAGAGATTCAAAAGGGCATCGAATACATCAGACAACATAAGGAAGTCAGAGATGTTATTATTAGTGGTGGAGATCCATTAACACTAGGAGAAGAGAGATTAGAAGAGATTATTTCTCAACTCTATAAAATTGACCATGTTGATATAATTAGAATTGGCTCTAGAACTCCTGTTGTTCTTCCTCAGAGGATTACAGATAGTTTATGCAATATGCTTAAGAAATATCCTCCTATCTGGTTTAACACACATTTCAATCATCCTAATGAAATCACTCAGGATGCAGTAGAAGCATTAAGAAAACTTGCTGAAGCAGGTGTTGTATTAGGCAATCAAACTGTTCTTCTAAAAGGTGTAAATGATCATGTGGAAGTTATGAAGAAACTCGTACACATGCTTGTTAAGAATCGTGTGAGACCTTATTATATCTATCAATGTGACCTCTCAGAGGGGATATCACATTTTAGAACTCCTATTTCAAAGGGTATAGAGATAATCGAGTCATTAAGAGGTCATACTTCCGGACTTTGTGTTCCTACGTTTGTTGTGGATGCTCCCGGTGGCGGTGGTAAAATACCGGTTCAACCTAATTACATTCTCTCTCAAATGCCGGGTAGAGTTATTCTACGAAACTATGAAGGTTTTATTACAACTTATACGGAACCTGAGTATAAGGAACAGAATAGAGAAGATTATTCAGGTTTAGTTGAAGAAGTTAGACGTTCAGATGATGGAGTTATGAATCTACTTTACGGAAACAAACTATCATTTGGTCCTGAAGATTCTAAACGCAATAACAGACAGAAGCAGATTCAAGCTTTTAAAAATAAACAGAAATAATTACCTAACGCCCCCTTCATGGGGGCATATTTTCTCATGACAATCTACGATCAAATCAAAAAAGCTCTTTTCCCTAACGACAGAATGGTTATAGCAATAACCGGTCTTTCTAAGAATGCAGGGAAGACTTCTTTAGTAAACTGGATTCTTAAACATTACTCCGTATATAGATTCGGTCTGACAACGACAGGCAGAGATGGAGAGGATAAAGACACGGTTTTTGGTACCGAGAAGCCAAAGGTATTAATTGCAAAGAATACTATCTTTACTACTTTTGCTGACGAGATAAAAAGAAATCCTCACTGCTATGAAGTTCTAGAAAGAACTAGATACAAAGCGGGGGGGAAGGATATTTGGATCGTTAAAGCAATAATGGATACAGAGGCAGAGATAGTTGGTCCTGCAAGTGTAACAGATCAGAAGGAAATTATAGAGAGATTAAGGATTCTTGGAGCTTCAACAATTATTATTGATGGTTCCCTGGATAGAAAGGCAGTACTTCTTAATGATAGTATCCAGGCTATGATTATTGCTGCCGGAGCTAACTATGGTAGTATAGAGATGATTGTTAAAGAACTCAGAAGACTACAGATTTTGAAAAGTATACCTGTTACTAAAGAATTTTCTGATAAAACAGAGTTTATCTCTCTGTATAAAGATGAATGGATTACAACTAATCTAATGTCACTTTTAGGGAATGAGAAACGGTTCTTAGAACTATGTCACGAGTATTATCCAGATAGAATTTATATTCCGGGAGCAATTACAGGTAAGAATTGGCATAATCTTGGTAGTTATTTTCTGGATTTTCATGGAGAGATAATAATCAAACATCCTTTTAATCTCCAGCTTGACCTTGTTAACGTAAAACTAATGCAAGAAGAGATGGATATTAAAACAATATATCCGTTCCTTATGAATGCTATAGCAGTTAATAGTAGTGCAATTAATGGTAATCATGTAGATAGTGAGGGTTTAGCGTCTACTATTAGAGAGTATTTACCGGAACTTCCGGTTGTTGATATTCTCAATATTGAGTAGATTCATAAAATTATTTATTGCCAACTTTTCATGCATTTACATTATTTTAACACCTAATAAGGGGGTTGTCAGATGAAAAATTCGGCAGTTGTCGTAACAATTACCGACAATGGATATATAATACCGACATTTATCCTAATTCTGTCTCTAAAATATTATAAAGTAAAGACTAATATACATGTTTTATGTGTAGGTTTATCTGAGGAAGAGAAAGAGTTGTTTTCACAGTTTGAAGATGTAAGAACTTTTGATGCTGATATGAGTAATCTAAGGAATCCTACGACACGTAAAGCAGAAGCTATTCTTACTGCTAAGGATTGCGGATTTGAAATAATCAGTCTCTTTGATGGAGATTGCATTGCTACTGGAGATATTACTCCCTTCTTTAAGCAAGATAATCCCTCATTATCAGCTCGTTTCAAATCCCCTAAAGAAGACGGTTGGGTATTCTCAAAATACTATACCCGTGAAGATGAATATGGTGGTATTCCAATGATTATTCTTAAGCAATGGAAGAGAGATGTTAATGAACTAGATAGTCCACAGAGAAAGAATACGGTAGCCGGAGGTAATCTATCTATACATACAGACTATCTTTGGTTTATAGAGAAATGGCATAAGCAGATGATGAAAGTATTGCCTAATTACAACACCGGTGTAGCCTATGATTACTCTCTTACTGCTTATTCTCAATTAGATGAATCGGTATTAAACTCATTGCTAACATTTTCAAGAGAGGTGCCACCCTTAACAAGTGGTAAATTTGATAGTGATAATGAGATATATTTAGCACATCTTGGTCCAGGAAGACCCCGTTACTGGAAAAGGTTTCCCAAAAGGAAACTAATATATTTGGAATCAATATTAGCATTCATCAAATGGGGTAGAGCTGAGGGCTATAAATTCCCAGAGTTATCATGGCCTTTAGATCCCAAAATGAAGTATTTCACGATTGCTGTAGCTAATATTTTTGAATTAAAAGAGTTGGCTAAGAGAATTGTGAAGAGGGTACTCGTGCTATTTCATATCAGAAAGTTTCAAAAGGAGATCTAATGAAAGTAGTTATATTAGTTTTAACTGTTCTATTTACAATAAATGTTTTTGCATCAGGCTGAGTTCCACCAGCTTTTATTACCGGGTCCGGTGATGAAGTCGAAGCAATTCTCTCTGACTATGAATCTATCAGGCATTTCGCAAAAAGGAATCCTAATAATCCCAGAGAAATAATAACAGAAGTAAGTGTTATAGTTAACTACAAGAGTGAGGACAAAACTCTAATATTCTCAATTGATGAGTTAAACAAGAAAACAAAGTTAAAAGGGAGTAGGGGTAAAGCATTACCTTTGTTAAAATCAATTGTAAAGAATGGTAAGATATGGTCAACATGTGAATCCTTAAGAGAGATAAGAAGAGTAGGTAAGGTATCTAAAGAGATTATACTCAATGATAACACAGAAGTTATGCTAATTGAGAAAGAGATGAAACCATACGGAATTGCTATAAGAAAAGCTGATGGTAAAGCGTTTGATTTCTTTGCTCTTGATAGGGATGTAGATAATCAAGTAGCTAAAGTATACATGAAACTAAGCAGCTATACTCCTAAAACTTGTAGTGAGTGTAAAAGTGAGACTCTAGACTTTAGAGGATTAGGTATAAAAACGATTGACCCAAGTAGCTTCGGTAAAAATTCATACGAAGTGATTCAATCGGAGTTTGAGAGAATAGAGTATGAAGATGTTATAGTTAGTAACAATGGTAATCCAAGTATAGTGGAGACAATCCTTGTTCAAGTAACACCTGAGATAGGTAAAAAGAAGCTTTTTGTTAGATATAGTGATTTAAAAGAAGATAAGAATAACTATCTGAAATACATAAGTGAAGCTGAGTCCATAGATTCTTGCTGTGACTCTAATAGAGAAATAGAAGCCTTTGGAAAGGTGATGAGAGAGATAATATTTACTTACTCTTTCTCGGTTCTGTTATTTGAGCCTCGAGAGAACATTGTCAGTTTAGCAATAAAACATGACAGTGCAAAGCAGTTTGTTTATTATACATCCGAAGATAATAATAAGGAAATGATTGAAAAGATTTATAACAGATTAATACAAGTTACTCCTGATGTAACAAACAGTAAAAACAAAGCATATATAGACTTTAGAGGACTAGGAGCTTAGCTTCTAGTCTTCCTCTTTCAAAGACCTTGTCATTAAAGATCTAATTGCGTCTTTAGGGTCTTTTTCATTAAACAACACTTCATACACTTGACCTGTAATTGGCATTTCCACTTCATATTTATTACTCAATTCGTGTACGGAAACAGTAGAATCAACACCTTCAGCAACCATCTGCATTGATGACAAAACTTCCGTAAGTGTTTTACCCTTTCCTATCTCGAAACCAACATATCTATTTCTACTATGTTTACTCATAGAGGTTGTAATAAGATCACCAATTCCCGATAGTCCGAGAAATGTCTCGGGATTTGCACCCATAACTATTCCAAGTCTTTTAACTTCTGCTACTCCTCTCGTTAAAAGAGCTCCCATGGTATTGTCACCAAGTCCTAAGCCTACAGTTATACCAGCAGCTATGGCAATGATATTTTTCACGGAACCGCCAAGTTCTACACCAATGAGGTCATTAGATCGATAAACCCTAAAATAATCATTACTGAAGGTTTTTTGTATCAGAGTTTGATTTGCTCTGGTTGAACCTGCTATTACAACAGCAGTGGATACTTCTTTTGCAACTTCCTCAGCATGGCTTGGACCTGAAAGGGTCATAATCATATCAGAGAATTCTTTCGATAGAGAATCCGACAGAACTTCAGACATGCGTTTGAGAGTCTTTTTTTCTACTCCTTTAGCAACATTAACAATTGCTTTCAATCCTGAAGTAGGGCTAAGTAGAGTTCCAACCTTTTTAGCTACCGTACGAACAACTTGAGAAGGAACAGCAAACAATAATATATCAAATTCACCTTGGACTACTTCTTTTAGAGAGTTACTAAACATAATTGAATCATGTAATCTGATACCGGGAAGAAAGACAGAGTTAGAGTGTGTACTAATCAGTTCTTCAGCTCTTTGTTGATCAAATTCCCACACGGAAACTTCATGACCATTCACAGCGAGAAGATTTGCAAGTGCCAATCCCCAGCTACCACCACCAATAATTTTAATTCTTTGCATAATAACTCCTAAAGAAAAAGCCGGATATTTCCGGCTCAAAAACTAATCACCCTTAATTTTATGACTAAAAGTCATCGTCGTCATCGTCGTCATACCAGTCTTCATCCTCGACTACCCAGTCAGGGCAGAAAAGGGCATCTTCTTCGAAATCCCATCCATCTACGTTTTCCAAACCAAATCTTTCAAGAATATCTGCTTCCCAGATAGAATATTGAACAGTACCTTCTGACACTTGCCATACTAGTACCGGTTTGGAATACTTACGTAATTCAACAGTCGGATTCTCTGTCATTTGCAGAAATTCAACTATTTTTTCTCTACGAGATTCCTTTTGCATCATGATTGACACTCCTTAATCTAATAAGTCAAACTTATAACCAAAGCCTATTGAAACAGTATTCTCTGAATACTCTTTGTATCTAGGCACTGAGTTATATGGAGATTCAACCGTACGATTACAATAAGAATAGTCAAGATGAATATCTACACTATCTCCTAAATAGAAGATAACAGAAGGAGATACTGTTGACTTAGTATCTTCTCTTTTATTATGGTACTCATCTCCACCCTGATAATAACGCTTATCGAATGCAAAATCAAAAGTAAATCTATACTTAACATTATCCCAGTCAGTATCAACCTTTTTTAAAGTTAAGCCTAAATCGAATGTATCGCTTTCATAAGATGAGTCAGATGGAATTATGTCCCAATTAACTTCATCTGTATAAAGTGATTCGATGTCATCATCAGTAGTAAATTCTTTGAATGTGTATGAGAAATCAAGATACAATCCTGGGAAAGAACCTCTCCAACCTAGCTCATATGAGTAAGAAGTCCCATCATATTCTGTGAAATATTCGTTATAACAATAATCTTCAAGTTTTGATTCTATGAAGAAACGATGTTTAATCATCGGTCTCCAACCCAATCTTACCTTGTAAAGATTCTTATCATATTCAAACTTTTCATAATGACCTGTACCACTGTAGAGGCTATTGTCATTGTCCTTATAATCTCTTACGTATGTATCCGGATAATAACCATATTCAAGATTGAAACTAAATGGTTTATAGTTAACTTGAACTCCAGTAAGGATACTGCTTTTAGATTTATCAGTGTTTGATGTATAGTGATCATAGCCAAGTTTTACAAAAGGATCAATCGAAACTTTCTTACTCAACTTATAAATCAATTCAGCTTTCACATCTGATTTTATGACGAAATCATCAATAGTATCAACAAATGGAAGGATTTCACTTCCCGCTTCTGCTCTATCTCTATCATAGTCTGAAAGATGCCAGATATTATCACTATACTCTGTTTCCAAAGAATAGTCAATTGTGACAGGTACAGAGAAAAGAGGTAACAATAGGAACGATAAACAGACTAATAAAAAAATACGCATTAGTTAACTCTCTTTCTTATTTTCATAATACGAACAAAGATTGGATTTGCATTCTGTGGAACAATCTTGAAAGTATTATTGCCTTCATTGGTTTCTAACTCGATTTTCTTTCCTATACTTAAGCATTCATATCCGTCACAGGTATATTTCCCGGATTTCTTAAGATCGATGTTAACTGCTTTTATAAGCTCATCATTGAGATAAATGTCAAAGGTAGGCTTAATATTCTCTACGATAGTGGCTCTGGCATAGAAGTATACCTCAAATCTACCGTCTACAGTAAATTCAATCTCATTACCTTCATCGGCTACAAAATATTCACTCTCTGATTTTGAGCTTCTAACAATCTGTTTTCTAAGGTATTTCTCAGGAGTTATAGCTATTGGCTCTTCGGAAAGATGTAACACAGCTTTCTTGAAAAAGCGGAAATAAGCATTTCTGTTAAGAGTTCTTATTCTAACTTCTTCAACTCCTTTGGGTATGTTAAGTTTGTATTCGTTAAAGAATACATACTCATTATTAAAGCCCATTTGAGTAATATGGACAGAAGTAATATTCCCATCAATTATCAAATCAAAATCTAAGGATAAATCTTGAGCTTTTGAAATAGATTTTAACGTATATTCTCCTGCAACAGGCTTAAG
This sequence comes from Cloacimonadales bacterium (SeqCode), assembly GCA_963667035.1. Taxonomy (GTDB): domain Bacteria; phylum Cloacimonadota; class Cloacimonadia; order Cloacimonadales; family JAFGVF01; genus Zophobacter. Next base: position 2,212,441 of record OY762964.1, on the reverse strand, counting down.
CATGACTAAATCGTCTCCTCTTACAGAGCGATAGTAGAATACCTTTCTATCATTTGTATTAACTAATCTGCGAGTTCCATGATTACTGAAATCCTTTGTTCTGTAAATTACCTTATCAAGAGCCAGTATAGGTAATAATGTTACTAAGATAAGACAAATAATAACTAATCTTTTCATAATTCCTTCTTAGTCTTCGTGAGCAACGATGTTCTTAGCAAACTTTCTGTCATGTCTGTCGAAGACAACAACAGCAGCAATAGCTATTAAGAGAACTATGAAACAGATAGCTATTACAGTAGGATTATTTATAACTGAGCTAAATATTTCTCCTTCTCCGGGAGTTTGCATCTCAAAAGGTTTCTCTGATTTACTAACGGCAACAGGCATTCCGTATTTCTCAGCCAATGGTCTAACTCTGAAAGTATGTATCACAGGTACACCTTTTTTGGCAAAGCTGAACATTACTCCGGGATTACTGAATTCTTTCTCAGCAAGTTTTCTGTTTACACCGTTATTAACAAGTTTAGCATTAATAGCACTACCAACATTAGCTAAACCGGATCCTATATTAACAAAAGCTTTATAACGTGTACCTTCAGGTAAACTGTTTGAATAAGCTTTCTCTCTAAGTTCAATATTCTCTCTTAAACTCTTACCGTGTATCAACTTAACGTTGTTTCTTGTAATCGAGTTGGCAAGATTTTCCAATCCAACATCCGATAAGCCCTTGCCTCTATCATCATTACCACCGAAAGAAGCATAAATGCTCTTGAAATTGATGAGACCTTTCTCATTAAGTACTCTTTCAATATCGAGCCAAGTAAAGTTTTCTCTGTTTGCTCCATACATGGCAGAACCGTTTGCGGTGATGATTATCGGTTTAGCTTCAATCACTTTTAAGGCTGCATAAAGTGCAAGGTTAGCCGCAGGGGTTGAGCCGGTAATACCTACAGCAATATAATCATCTTTCTTCACTTTTGCTTGTTTAAGCTGTTCTACATATACAGCGGCAAAGTTAGGATTAATAGCTGTTTGTTTATCATAAAGAAGACCTCTACTTGTTGTGATAGTAGTTACTTTTCTACCGATCAAACCTGTTTTATGAGGGTCATCAAGCACATTGTAGTTTAAATCTTCACTTTCGTAAGCTGTTTTAACTACGCTCATCATTGTTTGCATTTCATTTGCAGCTTTAAGTTTCAAATTGTAATGATTTGTCTTAATTGTTTTCTTACTTGTTTGGGCAAAATAGAAAAGGACGAGACTTAGTATTGCAAGGATAGCTAAGCTCCAATTTGATCTTAATGAAGGTCTATACATTAAACACCACCTCTCCACCTGAAATCAGCATGATTAAAAGTCTGACAAATACAGCAGCAATAATCATGGTTGAAATTGTTTTTACAACACCTTGTCTTTCCATCCAGTTAGCTATAAGACCAGGAACAATGTAACCGATTGATTGCATTTCCAGGTCATAAATGGACATGTTATGAAAGACTAGGTGCCTTGATGCCCAACCAACAATAAAACCTAAGAGAATAGCTAAAACCATTCTACGTCTTCCGAATAATAATGTTACTTGGGAAATTAATCGTATTAATCCCCATGTCACGAGGCTGACAAGTAAAGTACCGATAATTTGCATCGGTTTGTCTAAATACATTGCAATATAACCCGGCACAACAATACCACCTGCTGAAGCACCGAGAAGCTCTGCAAATATTAAACTGATTATGACGCCAATACCAACTGCGGCTTCAACCACTGATTCCTCCTATTTATTTTCCTTATTATTTTGTCTTGATTTATGTTTAAAATGAGCAACAATAGTCGCACCGTATTTTCTTTCACCGGCGATATTGCCTACACCGATGACATGGGCTTCTTTATCGGTTCTTTTGTATATTTCTTGATATATTTTTTCGGGTAGCACTTCGCCCATTGTAACAAGTTTATCTCTTTTAATTCCGTGATGGAGAGCAAAAGATTCAACTTTCTCAGGAATTTCACCTGTAAGAATCATGTAATCATAATTCTGATGTCCCATTGCTTCGATTAGCTGTTGAGAACGATAATACCTATCGGATCTACTATTGATAATCAAGAATTTATGAGTATCCTTAGACAGTTTCTTTGATATTAAATCCCAGATGAAATTGGAAGAATCGGGGTCATTGGCAGCAAACACATTGTAAAAAGTAATTTCCTTACCATTATCTTTAACAGTATACTTGGTCAAAGCCCCAGGATCAGGATGTGATTTCCACATACCTTCAAGAGCATCTTGTCTTTTTACACCAAGTTTAAGACAAACTTCCAAGGCAAGTTGGACGTTCTCTTCATGCTCAATGTATGAGAACTTCATCATTTCTTCAGGAGTCACATCATAAGGACGAACCTTGTGAATTTTACAGGAACGTTTATCAGCTACATGTTTCATTATTGGGAACATCTTCTCTTCGGCTGTAAAACATTCACCGTTCTTTGGAATTGTGTTACATAAGCATTGAGTTACAGATTCAACGGTAGGTCCCATTAAATCAGTATGGTCAAGCCTGCTGTTGGTGATAACTGAATGAGTTGCCTTAACAAAATGTTTCTCTGTTATCCATTGGTAAACAGGATTAACAGCCATACATTCAATAACAAATGCTTGTGGTTTCATGTCGGCAGCATAACGGAACATATATTTCTGCTCAAGTATATTTGCTCCTGCCAAACGAATAATAGCAGCCTCTTCACCACCTCTCATAATGAAACGTGGAAGTGTTCCTGTAATCTTAGCCACAGTTGGTATCCCACCATTTCTTAATCCGGCAGTTATTAGTCTGGTTACACTCGATTTCCCTCTCGTTCCATTTACATGAATACGAATCGGGATGTTTCTGACATTCATTTGATGGCGGATATATTCATACACCCAGTACAACACCAATACGGCTGTTGCAATTATTAAAACTATCATCTAAACCTCATCATAACGGTTATTATAAGATATCTTGAAAATTTATTGCAATAAATATTCCATTTTAACAGTGTCAAACAATATTTATCGTTATTATTAAGAAATATGACTTTGAATTAACTATCCAAATAAATTTATCTTCTATCAAGTGTTTTTCGTAAGAATACATGAGTTCGATTTGCGAAGATTATTTAATCTGCTATTAATATCTTTAAAGAACTCTTGCTCGGTCACAGAAGTTTTTTTTGTTTCAATTAACCATATATCACATGGCTTCTTAGAGCATACTCCGCATGATGTATAGTTGCTTTCTTTAACATATGTAAAGATAGGACAAGTTGTTTCCCCAATATCAGGGACCCAACTAACTCTTCCGTCCAATTGCCTGCATCCTTTGCATGAATCTCCAAATGCTGAACACTCTGATTCACAAACAACTCCGCAAACTGTCATTCTTTTCTCCTTTCACGGAGATTTGAAGTAGAGGCTAAATTGTCAACACTTTTGACAGCTTTTTTTACTGATATACTCTCTCCTATTTAACTGTTTTTCTGTATTGATATTAAGAATCTCTTAACTGGAAACTGACAGTTGTTTAACAGAAATATCTATATTATTTAACTTATGCACGAGATGTAGATAACTTCACTATAGGATTACTAATAGCTCTTGTTTAGTATATGAGTAGGACTCCATCTTCTATTTCTTTAACTATTTTCCGTTCAAATATTTCACCAAACTAAATGCTGTTTTCTTACTTAATTTTAAAAACAGTTATTCTCCTTTAGTTTTAGTGTGTCTACTTTATACAGGACGATATGCTTATCGTAGAGGCACAACATTTTGTGACCTTTTGGAAATACTCCCATTTATTCAATAGTAAAATGTACAATATAACTCAAAATCAAAATAAAGATTGATACATGAAAATATTGGGAGTATATAATATTAAAGTAATTAAGATTAGTTATGCAGCCGAGACAATTGAGAAGCTTAGAGTTAATACAGGAGGGAACAGTACTCAGAATGCTACTCTAAACAAACGATCAGTTGAATTAGATCTTGATGTAAGAGATTCTGGTTTAATTCGAAAAGGACCCAAGCAGGTATCAAAATAAACCTAAGCCTGAACCACGGAAGGTTTCCGATTCTCATATCGATGAACTCCTCTTTGTTAAACTCAGATATAAAGAACCTAAAGGGACTAAGAGTAAACTTATCGAAAGAGCAGTTCCGGATGTTGTGCAAACATTGAAGAGAACAAGTGATAACTTCCGTTTCTCTGCAGTTGTTGCAGCTTATGGATTTCATGCGTCAATACAATGAGTTTAAATGGAACGCTGATTGGGAACTTGTAAAGAATCTAGCGAAGAAATCATATAGGAGAAGATAAGTTCGGATATAGAGCCGAAGTTATGCAACTAGTAGAGAAAGCAGAGCTACTTCAAGATAACTAGATAATCCGGAATAATTTAAAGCATCAACACAATTTTTATATGTGCTGATGCTTTTTTTTCTATACTGAAATGCGAGGTTATAATATCTTACATTAATCATAAATAACAAGGATATAATTTGGACGGAACAAAGAGAATAGATATTAAACTAGGATTAAGAGTTAGAATAGTACTTAAACAAGACCAACGAACAGGTAAACTAACTGAAGGAAGCGTAAAGAGGATACTCACTAATTCAGCTACTCATCCTCATGGGATAAAAGTTATGCTAGCGGATGGGCAAGTAGGAAGAGTGAAGGAGATAATAAATGAAGAATAACGATATATTAAGAAGAGTAAGATACACTTTTGCTTTAAATGACGATAAAATAATGAAGATTTTCCAACATGCGGGGAGAGTTGTTACAAGAGAGCAAGTATGTTCTTGGTTAAAAAAAGATGAAGACCCTGATTTCAAAGAGATTAGTGATACCCTTATGGTTGAGTTCCTAGATGGTTTCATTGTTGAGAGAAGAGGACCAAGTGATAAGAAAGTCTCTTCAGAATACTTAATCAATAATAACATTGTCTTAAGGAAGTTGAAGATAGCGTTGAATCTTCAAGCAGAAGATATAATCGAGATTCTTAAACTCGCAGACTTCTCAATTAGCAAACACGAGTTAAGTGCCTTCTTTAGGCGCATTGACCATAAGCATTTTAGACTGTGTAATGACCAAATTCTAAGACGCTTCTTAAAAGGATTGCAAATTAAGTATAAAGGTTGATTGTGATTTCTTGTCACTACGAGTGAATGACATAAGATAAACTATCATCGTCACCCGAGCGAAATGAGCTTGTCGAATGAAGTCGAACGGACTTCTCAAAAGATATGAGAATTTTAATTGATTTGGCAGATATAGAATAGGATGGATTCTTCATATAATAGCTCAATCGAAAAAAGTGATTGTTTTCTTGACATAAGAACAACAGCTTTAACTACTATTAGAGGACGATTATATATTAAGGAAATCATCATAAATGAACAGAATAAAAGTGTTGGCTGAAGAAGTCGCTAATAGAATTGCTGCCGGAGAGGTTATAGACCGTCCTGCATCTGTTGTTAAAGAACTGGTTGAAAATGCAATAGATGCCGGAGCAATGTCTATTACCGTGAACATTGAAAGAGGTGGTAAGGATTTAATACAGGTTATTGACAACGGACAGGGTATGAATGAAACAGATGCACTATTGAGTTTCGAAAGACATGCCACTTCCAAGATCAGAAATGTTGAAGACATCATTAAAATAGGAACTCTTGGATTTAGAGGGGAAGCTTTACCCAGTATTAGTTCTATAAGCCATTTGGTTATGATTACAAAAGACGAGAAGTCTGATGTTGCGACTCGAATTGAGTTCTATGGCGGTACACTGAAAGATGTTTCAAAAATCGGAGGGAATCAAGGTACTGATATTTCCGTAAGAAGATTGTTTAGTAATGTTCCTGCAAGAAGGAAGTTCCTTAAATCCGATCAGGTAGAATTTAAGCATATCTTGAGCTACTTGCATTATCAATCAATTGTCTATCCTGAGATAAGTTTCAGGTTCAATTCAAACGGTAAAGAACGATTGAACTATCCCGCAACGGATGATAATGAACAAAGAATGAGGGCTGTGTTTGGTAATAAATTCTTTGATAATGACCTGATTTCGTTAAGCATGTCTAACAAGATTATCAAGTTAAACGGATATGTATCGGGATTAGAGAATACGGAGCACAATATCTATGACCATCGTTACATATTTGTTAACGGTAGATACATGAAAGATAAGATTATTTTGCATGCTATAAAGTCAGCTTACGACCCATTCATAAAGAAAAGCGGGATTTACCAGAAAGGTCAGCTTCCTCCTTATATCATCTTCCTTAATATTGACCCTGAGATGATTGATGTAAATGTACATCCTGCTAAACATGAAGTAAGATTCAGAGATTCCCATTTTGTTCATAGTTTCGTGAAAAGCTGTGTAACAAACGCTTTGATGGAGTATGAAAAGGAGAAATTCCATACTGCTGAGATGAAAACTGCAGATTTGACTCAGAGCAAACCTCTGACAAATTACGAGCAGAAGATATTCATTAAACCTGTAAAACCACGCTATTCTGAATATAAAACCGATTTGGAAGAAGTGTTCCAACCTGATGTGTTTACGAGAGAAATAAGAACTCCATTAGTTGAAGAGCAGGAAACAAGAGAACCTATGTTCCCTTCTCAACTGCTACCTAAAGAAGAAGAACTTGTTAATCCATGGCAGTTGCACGATACTTATATCTTTATCCAATCGGAAGACGGTCTGATGGCAATTGATCAGCATGCAGCTCATGAACGAATTATCTATGAGAAGATGGTGCAAAGAATCCATGGAGCACCACCGGTACGTCAGAAACTGGTGTTTCCGCTTGTTGTGAATATTCCTCCTTACCTCAATTCGGTTCTTACCGATTTACTTGAGAAAAACATTGAGATATTCAATCAAGTCGGTTTCTCGATTAAGACTTTTAGCGGAAACTCTGTAGTAATTGATGAAGTCCCTCCGGAGTTGAATGACTTGAATAGTGAAGAATTCTTCCTAGACATTATGAAGAGCTTACAGGATGAATTTGAAGAAACTGAGGATATCAGGGATAGTTTAGCAAAAACAATGGCTTGTAAAGCTGCAATAAAAGCGAACAGAAAGCTAACGAGAAAAGAGATGCTGGCTTTAATTAATGACTTGTTTGCTTGTAGTGTCCCATATTTCTGTCCCCATGGAAGACCATTGATAATCAAGATGACTCTTAACGAACTGGAAAAAAGATTTAAGAGAATAGAATGATTCCGATTGTTACAATAGAAGGTTCAACGGCCTCCGGTAAGAGTCGGTTGGCATTGATGTTTGCTCACAAAATGGAGACAGATATTATATCGGCAGATTCAAGGCAGATTTATCGTTTCATGGATATTGGTACTGCTAAACCTACACAAGAAGAGATGGAGTCTATTCGGCATCACCTTATCGATATTGTGAATCCCGACGTGAGATATAATGCCGGTGATTTCAGCAAAGATGCAGGTTTGATAATCAAGCAGTTAAAGGAAGAGGGTAAGTTACCAATAATTGCAGGAGGAACAGGATTCTATATTAAATCCTTGATTGAAGGTATATTTAAATCTCCTGATATACCACTTGAATTAAGAGTGAAACTCGAGAAAGAGGCTGAGACTATAGGACTTGATGCTATGCACGCTAAGTTGATGGAAGTTGATCCTGATGCGGGAGAAAATATATATAAGCAGGATAAGCAAAGAATCTTAAGATCCCTTGAGATTTATTATTATACAGGCAAGCCGATATCTGTTCATTGGAAAGAGCAGAAAGTTAAAGAAGAGTATAAGCCATTTAAAATACTTCTTACGGACGAGAGAGAGTTAATCTATAAGAGAATAGAGAATAGGTTCGATGTTATGATTGAGGCAGGTCTTTTAGATGAGATTGATTCTTTACTTAAGATGGGTTATACCAAAGACGATTATGGTCTTACTGCTGTAGGGTATAAAGAGTTCATGCCATACTTTTACGAGCATGCAGAATTTGAAGATTGTATTGAGCAGGCAAAACAGAATACTCGAAGATATGCTAAAAGACAACAAACATGGTATCGTAGACAAGAGTTTGACTTAATAATTAATCCGAAAGATATTAATGAAGAATTAGTGACCAATTTATATAAAAATTTTAAACAATTATAAGGAGTAGATGTGAGAGGTAATCACCTTTCTGCCCTCTATGGATTTACGTGCTTCGGTGAGAGTCATGGAAAAGCCGTCGGGGTTGTTATAGAAGATGTTAAACCTGGAGTTGAATTCCCTATTAAAGAGATAGAAGACGCATTAGCAAAGCGAAAAGCATCAAGATTGGCTAGCTCTACATCAAGAATGGAAGAGGACAAAGTTGAGATACTATCAGGTGTATTGGACGGAACGACAACCGGAATGCCGATATGCTTGGTAGTTTGGAACAAAGATGCAGATAGTAAGGCTTATGAAGATATAAAAGAGATTTTTCGACCCGGACACGGAGATTTTGCCGTATATAGTAAGTTTAAAATCTTTGATTGGAGAGGCGGAGGTCGAATCTCGGGACGTGAGACAATTTCCAGAGTGATTGCAGGGGAGACCTTGAACTCACTGCTTGGTGATATCGAATTTGATGTTCAGACTCTTGTGATTGGGCAAAAAGTCCCTAAATATCAAGATATATTCTTTGCTAAAGAGAATCCTTACTATTGGCCTGATCCATCAACACTGAAAGAGCTTGAGAGTTATCTTGAGTCTGTTAAGTCTGAGGGGGACAGTGTTGGAGGAGTTGTCCAAATAACGATAAAGAACGCTAAAAAAGGTTGGGGAGACCCGGTGTTTGAAAAGCTAGATGCAAATATTGCTAAGGCTGTTATGTCAATTGGAGCGGTGAAAGGTATTGAGTTTGGAGGAGGATTCTCTCTTTCAGCTTTAAAAGGTATTGATGCAAATGACGGGATGAGTTCGGATGGATTCAATTCCAACAATGCAGGCGGTATTCAAGCCGGTATTTCAAACGGTGAAGATATAATCTTTCGTGTGGCTGTTAAACCTGTTCCTTCAATCAGTAAACAACAGATAACAATAGATATTGCAGGTGAAGAAAAGATGATTAGTATTAATGGTAGGCATGATATATGCCTAGTGCCCAGAATCATACCTGTGATATTATCAATGGCTAAGCTGGCTATAGCAGATGCTGCGGCTTATCAAAAATTGGTAGATAACGAAGAACAATCACTTAGTGATTACAGAGAGAGTTTGGATAAGATAGATGAGGATTTGCTGATACTTATCAAAAAAAGACTCAATATTGTTAAAAATGTTATTGATTTTAAGAAAAAGAATAGTATTGATATTACAATTCCCGAGAGGGAACAAGAGCTACTGACTAATCTAAAAGAAAAAGCTAAACTATTAGGTGTCTCAGGTGATGTAATTAATCAATTATGGAATTTGATTATTGAAGAAGGTAAGAAACAATGTTAGTTGTATCTACGAAAGGAAACACTCCTCTTACTAGAGATTTATGTGTCGAGTGCTTTCATGAAATACGATTGGATTATATGCCTCACTCAGAGATTGAGGAGTTTCTCTTCAAGGTAAAACTTGATTCCAGAACCATACTTACTATCAGGCATGAAAGTGAGGGAGGACAATCCAAGCTATCGATTAAAGAAAAACTTGATATCATAAAGCCTTTTGCAATTAAACATGACTGTCTTATTGATTTAGAGTATAACCTTTTTATTGTAGAACAGCCGGCTGTTAAAGGTTTAAATGTAATCCTCTCATATCATAATTTCACTAAGTTTGACGAGGATATTATCTTAGGATTTCTAAATGTAGGTTCTAAACTTGATTGTAGATATCTTAAACTATGTGTTCCTATTGATAGCTATTCTAAGCTTACATGGCTTGAAAAAAACTTTAAAACATGTCCTAAGCAGATTCTGTTTGCAGGATTAGGAAAGCTTGGGAAGCTCTCAAGGATTCTATATAAGCATATTAATGCCAGAGCAACATATATTGCAAATGATACGGATTGCGTTGTTCCCGAACAGTTGACTTTTGCCGAGGTTGAACAATTTAATCTTACCAGGTTAACAAAGAACACTGCTATCGGTGGATTGTTAGGGGGAGAACAAGTAGTGAATTCGATTGGACTTCATTACTACAATGAATACTTCTTAAAAAATAACTTCGATGCAGTTTATTTGCCATTCTCGACTGATAATTTTGAGGATTTTTGGAGCTGGTTGAACCTTTTTAAATCGGATAATAAAGTATATGGAATATCTGTAACAATGCCATATAAAAATGAGGTAAGAGAAAAAGCGAGAACTGATAATCCTGTCAATATTGTTTACTTTGAAAGAGACAAAATTATAACTTCTAATACTGATCAGTTTGCCTTGAAGAAAGCTTTGTTTATACTCGATAAGAAAGGCATTGAAACAATACTGATATATGGTAGTGGAGCAATGGCAGAATTGGCAACCGTTGAGGCATCTATTTTTGGAGAAGTACATATCATGTGTAGAGACAAAGAAAAGCAGAGCGAGATGTGCAAGCGGTATTCTCTTAAAGAGGGAGATTTATCATTTAAATATGACCTTGTTGTTAATTGTACGCCTTTGGGCTTAGATGGAACGAATCTATTCTCTGATATGTCTATCATTTTACCAAGAATGCTGATTGATTTACCATATTCTGTACACGAAATATCAAGTAATGTTAATTATGAACAATTTGAGCATGTTGTTGATGGAATTCAATTCTGGAAATGGCAGGCTTTACCTCAATTGGCAATTTTTATACAAGTTTTAAAAGATTCTACAAAATAAAAAAAGGCTGACATTGTTGTGCCAGCCTTTTTACTATAACTTTTCTTACCTATCTATCTTTCTCTTTAAACTGCTCTTTCGAAAATGAGATTCTGCCAAATGTATCAGATGTTGCTTGATAAATAGTATCAGTGTAACTACCTTTCTTTATCATAAACTGATTATCTTCCTCATTCTTGGCAAAGTAGATTGTCTTTTGAGTACCATCTCTTAAGTAGAAAACGACAGTTGCAAGTGGTTCCTCGAAATACTTCTTAAGTTCATCCCATTTATTATCATAATAAACACGAGAACGTAATCCAAGGTTTAAGTTACTGAATTTGAGCAATGCTTTATTCAGTCTGTCAACAACGAACTCTTCCGTTGCGTCTTTGTAAGTCCATTGCTCTCCATTCTCGATTTCACTTCTTATCATTTCAAATGAAGTATCCTGTCTACTCACAGAGATTCTTGTGATGTCCTCTTTAGAAAAATCATAAATCATTCCTGAACGCCACATACTAAGAGTAGGTTTGCAAGTCTGGAATATATTCTTTTTCACTTGATATACTTTGTTAGCACCAGTTTTTCTTATATAGCTGTACGAGTAGTTAGAGCCTTCTCCAACTTTAAAATCAGCAATAATCTTACCCGAATTATTAATTAATTTAACATCATATCCTTGATTATCAGCAACATGATAATTAGAATGTGAGTTTGGATTCTCAGACATAGGATTTATGGGAACCTTAATATCAACAACATCAGCAAAGAAAGTATTGATTCTCTTTTTATCGATTTCTGCTTTTATAGGTTCAGTAATCCACCACTCATTATCCAGCTTAGATATTACTAATGTATCCTCTGCTGTTGTAAGATTTATTGTCTTAACAGATAAAGAGTCTATATTCAAGAAATCGAATTCGGTTTCAATATGTTCCTTCTTTTTTGCAAAGAAAAAGACTACAAGAAGTATTATAAGTCCCGCTATGAGGAGTAGATTCTTCTTATTCATAAATCCTCCTGATCTTATCACTTTCTTTACGTTTTAAGAGTACGTAGATAAATCCGAATACTATTAAGAGAAGGCTCGGAAGAACAATATTAAGGGCTTTTGACGTTACTTTTGTTCTCTTCTCTATTGTATCTATATCTGCGGGATTAGCTCCATTTTGAAGTAAATACTTTCTTACATCTAATTCACTCAGTGTTAGAGTTCTGGAACGAATCTCAAGTGATGACATATCACCGTTAAGGTAGTCCGTTGAGTTAAGAACAAAGTTCAAGTTATTCGGTTGTTTACCGGCACTCTTGTCATTAACAAAATCTTGATCTGCAACAATAATAATCTTGTTATTAGTGCTCTTAGGAATAAAGCCATCTCTTTGAATGTCATTATTATAAGTGAAGTAACTGGTAAATTCTCCTTCAAAAATGCCTGAAAGTATTCTGAACGGTTTGTTTAGCATTGCATTTAGATTTTGACCTTGGAATCTCTTGAAGGTTATACCATAATTAGGTCCTGACATTGAACCTGAACGGTTAGAAGATGTGAATAATGGAGTAAAGTTAACGGCAGATGTTGAATCCATCTCTACATCAATCTCGGAAGCTCCAAGAAGAATCAGATTCTCAAGTTTCTTAACAATCGGGTTTTCTTTACTTAGAGTATTGACTATAGGTATCAAAGGATATCTTACAGGTACTTGAGTGATGAATGGACCTTGTCTCTGACTAACAGAAATTTGACCGCAATTCTCATCTACAACTAGAGTTGGAGCAATATGAATCTTCCAATGCTCTAGCAGGTCAAAGAAATTACTATGAATCTCTTCCGCTTTTCCTTGTTGTACATCCATTGAAACTCTGTCTTGGAATACTAAAAGGTTTCCACCTTTCATTACAAACTGGTCAATATTATATAGTTGTTCAATGGCAAGAGAATCTGATACTCCTGCAATTACTAGGGTTTTAACATTATCTTCGATAGGAGTGTTCAGATCTGTAATGCTGATATCATAGTTTTTACCTAGCAAGTATCTGATTGATTGATGGTCAGTCTGCTCAGCATCAGGGTCTGTATATAGAGCAACTCTATCCATTTGGGCTCTTGATAGTCTTTTAATGATGCCGGTGATATCATTTTCTAATCCATCTTTTACTTGGATTAATGGAATACTCTCATTATTACCTTGGTATTCAAAATAGAGTCCCATGTAAACTTCTCGAACTTCCATTTTGTCATTTTCAAGCATCTGGATTTGAGCCGGCTGTATCTTGTTCATACGGGCTTCATTCTTTAACATCTCTTCATCATTAGGACTTATGAAGTCAAATTTTAAGTGCCCGTGTGAATAGGTTTGGTAATCTGAGAGAAGATCTCTTACGTATCTTCCAAGATCGGCATATTGATTAGGAAGGTTTTTTGTGAAGTAAGCTTTGACAATAAGGTTATCTTCCAAACCACCGACTATCTCCTTACTTGATTTTGAGAGAGTATATATTTTCTCTTTTGAGAAATCAAATCTGTGGAATATGTTTAGTGATACTAGGTTAAGTACAATCAATATTGCAAGGATTACAACAAAGTTAATTATAGCATTCTTTCTATTCATTGTTGACCTCCTAGTCCCATTTCCTAGATTCAAGCGAGAGAGTTGCACCTCTCAGGAACAACACTATCATTGAGCCAAAGTAGATAATATCACGAGTATCAACAACACCTCTTTGAAGATTACTAAAGTGGTAATTGATGCTAAGATATTGGAAGAACTGGGCTAATGGTCCGGGGAATACTATCAATATCATTTCAATGATAAAGAAAAAGAATACAAGTACGAAACTTATAATGAAAGCAACAATCTGATTACTATGCAATGAAGAACCAAAGATACCTATAGCACAATAAGTTGACGCTACAAGGAATAGTCCGATATATCCCCATATGATTGCACCAAAATCAATGTTCTGCCCAAAATGCATTATTGTGAATAAGTGAACAAGTGTAAATAGCAGTGTCGCTCCAATAAGTATTATTGCCGCAATGAATTTACCTAAGATAATCTGGCTGTCTTGTAAAGGTAAAGTGGCAAGAATCTCAATTGTTCCGGAGTTCTTTTCTTTTGCAATCATACCCATTGTTATAGCAGGGATGAAGAAAAGGAATATCATAGGTAGAGTACTAAAAAGACTTCTCATTTCTGCTCTACCGATAACAAATACTGTGCTGTTAAAAAACCAACCAGTTATCAATAGAAATATTACAAATACAATATATGTAGCGGGAGAGACTAAATAACTATTAAGCTCTTTTTTGATTATTGACTTTATATTATTCATTTTCTTCCTCCGCAGATTGAGGTTCTGATTTAGGGATATATTGAGTTGTATCTGTTGGCTGAGGAACACTCTTTCCATCCATAGTAAGCTCATGGAATATTTTCTCAAGAGAACGTTCCTGTTTCTGCATACTGAGTATGAGCCAGCCCTTCTCGTTGATAAATCTGGAAATCTTCTCTCTTAAATCGATTTTGTTGCTATACTCCAGTACAACTTCCCAGATATTAGCTTTTATTTTACTTTCATTAAATATGCTGATCGTTGGGTCAATCATGCGGAAATCATAAAACTTAGGGTCATCGGCAATGATCTCAAGACTTAAAACAGTTTTACCTGCTAACTGTGATTGAAGTACTTCTTTTTTATCATCGGCAATGATTTTGCCTTTGTTGATGATAATGATTCTATCACATACTGCTTGAACTTCCTGCATAATATGACTGGAAAGAATAACTGTCTTTTTCTCTCCAAGTCTTCTGATAACTTCTCTGATTTCAAGAATCTGATTGGGATCAAGTCCGGTTGTAGGCTCGTCTAGAATTATGACTTTTGGGTCATGTAAAATTGCTTGAGCAAGCCCTACACGTTGACGATATCCTTTGGATAAAGTACCGATCTTTTGAGTAATTACATTCTTGATGCCACATTCTTCAATGACTTGCTCAATTCTTGAATTGAAATCTTTGTCACTGAGGTTACGTATGTTAGCTACAAACCTCAGATAATCAAAAGCTGTTAAATCTTCATAAAGAGGATTATGTTCCGGTAAGTAACCAATCCATTCTCTGATTTTGAGAGAATCCTTAGACATATCCAAACCATTAATCTCAATCTTACCTGCGGTCGGGGTCAGATAATCAGTGAGCATTTTCAGAGTAGTTGATTTACCTGCTCCGTTAGGTCCGAGAAAACCGACAATTTCTCCCTCATTAACAGAGAAACTAATGCGGTCTACTGCCCTTAATGCACCGTAGTCTTTAACTACATTACTGACTTCAATCATCAGTTGTCTCCTTTTTTTAGAATTCGTACTCTTCTGATTTCGGTGCCAAAGACGCCGGTTCAGTAAGAGTGATTATATCATTTTCGTTTAATCCTTCTATTATTTCCACTTGCTGAAAATCATTGATTCCTGTTTTTATTGGTACTGCCTTTTCAGGTTTTCCGTCTTTCATTAAATATACGACATCTTGTCCTTTCTCATCGGTGAATATCGCTCTTATTGGGATTAAAAGTATGTTTTCTCTGGATTCACCTTCTATGCTTACATTAGCTGTCATACCGGGTTTTAGCTTAGAAATGTTACCCTCAAGATGTATCTGAATAGGGAAGACTTTAGTTCCGCTATTATCAGTAGCAGAAGCAGCTATTTTACTTACTTTTCCTGTAAACTTCTCATAAGGGAAAGCATCAACTAGTACGGAAGCTACTTGATTCTTATGGTATTTAGTAATGTCCACTTCATTAACTTCAGATTCTACTACCATCTTTGTTAAATCGGCTAAGTGAAGAATTACTGTTCCTTCACCAAAACTTGCATTACTTGAAGTTACCATTTCACCTTCCTGAACAAGGCGTGAGATTACTGTTCCGGATGAGCTAGCATAAAGCTTTGATACTGAATCTTTTGAATCTAGGTCTTTCACGAGTTCATATTGTTCAAGTGCTTGCTCATAATTAATTTGAACTGATTCAAAGTGGTCTGAGGCGTTTGTAAGCTCATTAAGAGAAATGTAGTTCTTCTTATATAGTTCTTTGTAGTCGTTAAAATCCTTTTCAGCTTTTGCCAGATTTATCTCAGCTAATCTTAGGCTACTTCTTGTTCTTGAAATTGACTCGGCTTGATTATAATCCGGCTCTATATCGGCAATTACATCACCTTCGTTAACATAATCATTCTCATCTACATAAAACTTTATTATTTTACCGGCTACTCTGGATTTAACCTTAATCGTACTTTTAGGTTGTACCTCTCCGGTAACGTCCAGTTTAGTATTGATTTCGCCCCTCTTAACAGTGTGTGTAGGAATGCTCTCATTGCCGGAGTCTGTACCTTTCTTGATTCCAACCTTACAAGCTGTTACAAATAGGAACATTAACAATACAGGTATAAGTTTTTTCATCTAATCCTCTCTTCTTCTCTTCTATATCCTACCAGCGACCCATTATTGGGAGTGAAAGCAGTTTATTTAATTGTTCTTGTGATTTTAAAATACTGTAGAAATTCTCATTTTGAGATATTCTTGCTTGTAGGTTGGATATTCTTGAACGATCAAGTTCAATTAAATCTATCAAACCTAGAGTATATTTTTCATTAGCAACAGATAAGTTCTCATTGCTTTGTTGTACTTTACGCTCATACAAATCTTTAGCTTTGTGTAAGTATTCCAGATTTCTCATTAACTGATTGTATTGTGACTTGTAATCGCTAATATTGTCTTCTATGCTTAGTTCAGTGAGTCTCATACTGTTTTTATAGCGTCTGTAATTTTCACGCTGATTGAAAAAGTTCCATAGAGAATATGAGGCACTGATTCCTAATGAATAGCTTTGCTGCTTTGTATCATACTTTAGAGGTTCATCCGTAACAGATGAGTGTTTCTGGCTTGCAGATAAGGTGATTGTCGGGAGGAAATTTAGTTTGTATTGCCATTCATTAATTTTCATACTCTTTAAATTCAAGTAGTCAATTCTGAAACTAAATGGATTATTCTTACTGTCTGGAACAATCTCTTCATATGAAGGTAAGCTCTCTGTAGGTTCAATAGCTATTGCTACATCTGAAAACTCTGAACCGTTATCATTAATACGTAACATGTTAAACAGGTTCGCTCTCATGTTCTTTAGTGAGTTGGTCAAGTTTTCGATTTGAATTTCACTATCAATCTTATCTATATCGGCTTGATTAAGGTCAATTGTAGTCTTTCTTCCTTGTTGTACTTGAATTGCGATTTCAGCTAAGACTCTTTCTTGAAGAGCTAGGTTCTCTTCTTGAATTTCCAACGTTTTTTGCGCCTGTAGGATATTGAGATAAAATTCAATAATAGTATATGCCAAGTCTTTCTTAGCAATATCCATATTGATATCAGCTACTTTTTTATCAATAAGAGTGTTCCTAAAATGAAAGTAATCACCTTCATTTAATGAGATGGATTTACTAATTCCATAACTACTACTTTCTGAAGTCGTGTAGTCTTTGTTCTCATCATCCCATGTAAAGTACTTACTCCCGTTATTATTGTTAGCATTATTATCTGAATAGGAAAGACTACGTACTCTTCCGTAAGATGCATTTACATCAGGCAAGAATGATAACCAGCTAGATGTATGGCTTGAATAGGCATTATCACGGCTTATCTCGCTTCTGATGATTGACGAGGCATTCTGCATTCCTGTCTCAATCAGTTCTTCCAATTGATAGCCCTCAGCCTTTAAACCGATTAACAACAACCCGAATAATAATAGGACGACGATTCGTTTCATATACACTCCATAAATGACATTATTTTTACCTTTTCACAAACTTTGTAAAATTCCAAATGTCAATAAAAATTTTCAAAGTTTGACTGCATCTGCTTACATCTTTGATGTAATAATGAAGCTATGTTTTAAAGGTTACAATCAAATTTCGCAATAACCTATATTAAAGTGCTTAATAAATTACTTGTCAAACGAACAGAGTTATAGTGAAAATGAACTCGAATCATTTGGAGGTATTTATGATTAAAACTATCTTATTAATTCTTGTATGTGCTATCACAGTGCTCTTGACTGCTATTTCATCTGATGATATTCTTGGTTACTGGGTAACGGAGGATGCATCCTCAGTCGTTGAAATCAAATCGGTAAACGGTTTGTATGAAGCTTCTATTGTTGCGTTAAAAGAACCTTTGTACATTGATGCCAAAGAGGGTATACCGGGAACTATTAAAATGGATAAATTCAATCCCCAAGAAAACTTAAGAAGTAATCCTGTACTAGGACTTAAGATAATGAAGGACTTTCTGTTTAAGAAGGATACTTGGAAGAGCGGAACTATTTATGACCCTAAGAATGGTAAGACTTATAAATGTAAAATGAGTTATAACGATAAGGGTAATCTGGATGTAAGAGGTTATATAGGAGTTCCGGCTCTTGGTAGAACTACAGAGTGGATGCGTCCTGATACTTATGTAAAGACTAATAGTCTTGAATCTCTGGGTTATGAATATCCAAGTCCTGAGCTAAAGCAATAGGTTTAATTTAGAAAGCTTTGATTTAATCCCATTTCTCTTACACGATCTAACCACTCGTATATCTCAGTATCGGTGTATTTACGATTACCGTGCTCATCTTTCTGATTTTGTAGGGTGGCTAGAAGAACAGCATATTCGTTCTCTAGACATGTATTGAATACAGACGGATCATCTGTATTGATAGATACAAACAAGTTCTTATCAAAGTCATTTTTAAACTTTTCGTCAATTGCAAACATATTGAATATTGGGTGATCGTCATATCTATCAAATGGTCCTATTCTTAGATTAGAAGTTGGATTACACTCAATGCCAATACCTCGCTCAGCAATCATTATTCGCATCTCTCTCTGAATTAGGGTGGCTAAGTTAATATATTCATTATCAATGGGTATTCTTATAACTTTACGTCCTTTTCTCTTTGTCTGTGGATCATAATGATATTTCTGGATTAGTTTTAACACTGTTTTGGGGATTTTAGTGAGTCCATCCTCAACTCTCTTATGGCAAAAGTCGTATCTATCCCACGCACACAATGGTCTTGGCTTGGTATTTTTTTTATCAATATCTAAGTAGTGCTTGGGATTGTCCGCTCGTAATTTATAAGCCCAGTAGTAGGTTTCATGTTCAACTACTTTATTTAGCAGATTACTTCCATTATCTTTATACTTTTCGAAATAGAGCTCATAGTAGTACTTATGATATTCAGTCTTTAACTTCCCTTGTAATGCATGATGAACATTCAAACTATAAGTGTTTATCATATGTAGTGCCCAAACAATATTATCAAGATAATCCTGTTGCCTTAAGTAGATATAAGGTTTTGATTTGTAAAAATCTTCGGGATTTACACCTAGCACCATACCATGCCCAATTCTGTCTCCTCGTTTTAGTCTTAGGAATTTTACTGCTTCGAAAATGGTTCGTAAACCGTTAACTATATCAAGAAACATTTCTCCAACATGAAAAGTAGCCCTGAATCTATGCCCATTATCTTCAGTATCTAGAAGTGTCTTATGGTATTTATTGCACTCGCCTCTCAGGTATCGATAAGCTTGGGCAAAAACTTCAGGCTCACATTCAAGCTCAGCACTTAAAGCATCAATTCCTGTTATCGGGTAGCGTTTGTATATTTTATATCCGGAGAAGTAATTCTCTAGAGATTTAGCTTCTTTCTTAACTTCCAACCTTTTATCTGCATGTCTACATCTAAGACGTTCTACCATATCGCTTTTGTGAAGCTTATATGCCTTCTTCTTAAATGCCATGACAAAATGGAGTCCTGGGATGAACTCCATGTCCTCACCTTTTATGAAGCGGTCAGTGTAGCTTTGATTCCTTTGCGTTATCTTATGATAGCTATCAAGAACCATAGATATTGGTTTTTTGCTAAAAGGTTCTCTAGCCTCAAAGCTCTTAATAGAATTATCATTTCCGTATGCAATAATTGGGACTCTGTAATGCAATCTTTTCACTAAATCATTGTTAAGAAATACAGCTTTTCTACCTTGATGATCAGCAAAATTTTGAAATCCACTCATTCCATGTTGTTGTACGAACAGATTTCTTACCCTATGCTTTATCCCCAGATATGCTAAAAAATACCTCAAAAATCTATCTGATTCCTTAGTCTCATATATTCGCTTGAAACAATGATACATCAGGTATCTTTCACCACCCAGTACAAAGTAAGGTTCTTCTTGCCATTTACTGTATTTCTTTGGCATTGCATAATCAAAGCGACCTTGTACATCTGCTACTTTAAGCTCCGGGCTATAAAGACTGGAATAAGTTGTAATCATACTCTGTATTTCACTTTTCATTACATAAGCATTTTTCAAAATCATCTGAAGGCAATTAGAAACTAGAGCTGTATCATCTTTTAAATTCTTGTCGGTGATTTCTTGATATAGATATAGTCTTAATAAAGATGCTAAATTTAACAACTCTTTTAACTCTTCTTCAGTATAGTCTTCTGGAAGCCCTAACTTCTTTCTTTGTTTGGAGATCTGATTGTGACTATCAAGTCTATTCATCAAAGTAATCCAGTTCAATTCAAAGCATGGACCTGCAGCACCTAAATGGCAATGGTTTTCAGCCATTCCTTTTGATAGAATTCTTTTAAGTCTTGTATCATCTGATCCTAGCATTGCAGACCATAGAAACCAATCTCTTGTTCTATGACACTTTAGATCCTGATTTGCTAAATGGGCTGTAGTGAAAATATCTTCTCCCATCTCTAATGAATATCTGGTCCAATTTATGATTTCATAAATCTTGATTTCAACTCCATCATTTCGAATCAGCAGTGTATTGTTTGCTTCTTTTTTTAGAGCTTCAATAAACATATCTATGGAAACTTTATCATCTTTTTCAGAGCTATTGAAATACTGGGACTTTTTCTTAAAAACCTCTAAAGTATAGTTTGCAGGGATTTTTACATTGATAGTAGTTGTTTGGTTTGAAGAATCAAACATTCCTTTTAACCATTCTGACACACTATTCAATATGATTTGCAACATAATCTAACTACTCTTCTCAACATTGATGTCGAAGAACATGATAATAGTAAAAATATAATCAGAAATTAATGAAACAACTTCACCTCTATAAATATAAGAGTTAGTACTATCATATATAGCATCAATTAAGTACCTTCTTAATGAATTCAAGAAATTATAGATGTAGTCTGTTTCTAGATTTACATCCTTGAACTTAGTAGCTGTTAATCTTTGGTAGAGAGAAACAATACTTAAGGTATCTTCTCTTGGCTGATAATTTTTCAATTTTACAAGGTACTCTATCAATGTCGCTATAGTTTTTTCACCAATATCAGGTTTTGGCTTAAATGATGATGAAAAATCAATTAAATCTTGCCCGATATTTGTCTGAAACTTATATGAGATTGACATGTATTCTGATAGTAGTTGAAGTTTATCGTCCTTTTCTATAAAAAGCTTTGATAACATATTTAAAATGAATTTCTCTTCACTTTCAATAAAATTGTAATCTTCCTTTATATATCCATGACTAATCATGTTATTTATAAATATACTAAGAAATTGCTTTATATACTGAGCGTCTGTTAGGCCTTTAGATTTTTCCACCTTATTCTTTGCTTCTTTTAAGGCTGCATCAACTTTATCAATGTCATGTAACTGAATTGGTGGAATACTCATATCTTTTTGTTTGTGATTTAGCTTACTATCTAGCTTCTGAAAGTATTCATAATCATATTGATAATATAAAAAAGCTAAAATATAGAATGTTGCATTTGAATATTGATTAGGTACGTATCGTTTATAAAAAATCTCATCATCAGTGCGATAATCTTCTTCTTGTTTACCCCTATAGATTATAAAGTTTTGCAATAAATAGTCTAATTTGTTATCTTCTGCTACATCCTGAAGTATTTCTTTGTAATTATCAATTTGTAAGTAATCTCTTCTTAATTTCAACTTATTACTTCTTGGCATTAATTGGATATTATGATTAGTAAATTGTCCATTGATAATTGATTGCAAACTCTTAAAGTCATGGTTGGTCTCTGCTACTTTCATTCTTAGAGAATAGAGTAATCTAATAGATTTCCACAAAGTCTCACATATTCCAGATATGTTTTTTACTTTCCCAAGTACAAACATTACATCACCAAATGAAATATTTCTCGGATTATTCAAGCTATTGAAAATTAACTTGATTTCTTTTTTTAATCCTTCATTATCCTTTTGTAAGCTTGTATCTTTTTCTAGAAAGATTATCTTCAGTTCTTTTATTTCTTCTATAACCTGCTTATTTAGATAGTTAGTGTTACTGTTAAGTAGTCTTTTATACAAAGCTACATATTCATCAGGGAGCTCATCCTGTAACCAACCATAGACGACAACTTCTAGGAAAATAGAAACATTCTTTTCTAATGCATCGTTGCTTGAAAATGGATCATCAAGTGATATTAATAGTTCAATCATTTGATGTAACTCTCGAATATTTCTTGGAAGCAGGAAATAGCTATGATCCAATGATAGTTTAATTTTTACATCTAACTTACGCAAAAGAATTGATTCTAGCATATCTATTGTGTCAGGTGCTAAGTACTCTAACTTGCCATTTTGTTTAAAATAACCTATTTCCTTTTTATAAAAATCCGTTCTCATTGACGGTAACACTAATCTATTAGTTTCAGGGACGATTTTCTTTAGTACTAGAGAGGCAATCTTCTTTGAAACATTATAATATTCTTTAATCTCATTTGAGAGCACTTGCTCCTTCAGATTCTCTAGTCCTGAGAATTGGGAGTATTGATTTATGCTTTCTGTATCAAGAAGTAAATAAAAGTCTACTGCAAGAAGAATAATAACATTAGGAATAATCAGATATTTATGAATCTGATCTAATAGCTGACTTGAATGTTTAGTATTCAAATCAAGATCATCAATAACTAATAAAGAGAATTTAGATTCAATATCTTTACTCGAAACTTTAAAAATCAAATCATGATATGATTCTACTAATTTTATTAAGTTATCTCTTAATTTCAAGCTGGTACTAAAGCTTTCAAGCAATTCAATGTTATCAGAATCAAGGAAGTCTTTTTTCTCTAGATGATTTATTGATTTTAGATTTTTTAACACTTCGTCAAACATCTTTGTCGTTTTTCTAATTTTATCATCATCAATATTTGTATCAATCTTTGAGATTTTTTCTTTAAAGCTACAGAAAAGTTTGGAGACAAAAACTTCAATAATATTGCTACTACGTGAAAAATGACTCGGGTCAATAATGCCTATGTGATTGAATTATCTATATTTTATTTCATCTTTGGTATCTACTCCATAATTAAAGCCGGACTCAATAAGTTTATCATACTTCTTATCATCTTTTAGCATCGAGGCAACAGTCAGCATTGCGGATGTCTTTCCAAATCCTCGTCCCCCGACAAACGCAACTATATTATTATAGCAGTTAGTTTCATTTGAATAGATATCACGGTGCTTGGATTTCATGATAACATCTTTATTATTGATAATGATATTGTTTATTTCTCTAAGAGCTCTTTTATATATGTCAGTAAAAATTGATTTCCCTACCTCATTCTCATTTTCTATTTTTACAGTTGTCCCTTCATGAGCATAAATTCTAATAATATCATTATTTATCTTTGCATTATTAGTATCATTTGATTCCATATTAGCCATATCATACCCCTTTTTGATAAAGATAAAAACAAAATACTAACATTAAAAACATAATGTCAAATAAAAAGGTAATTAATCAATAATAAAGCAACATAAATAAAGAAAACTTGTTTAAATAAATTTAGTTGTAGTGTTAATAATATCTAAAAGCTTTGATTAATCAGAATTATACTGTATTTTAAATGGTTAGCAGTTAGCTTATTCACTATGAAGTCATGTATAAGTATTACTTTAATAGGTTTTCAAATCTTATCAAAAACAAGGTGAAATGCGTTTGTCTGTTAATCATTTTGCCATAAACCATTTGACAAGTATCCACCAATCTCTCAGCCTTGCAAAAAACTTGAAGGGTAGGTAAATGAAGACAATAATTCTGATAATATTAATCACAATTACAACCATGATTTTTGCAGTAGAGTCAGAAGAACCTGTATGGACAAGAGTTGAGCATGGAGCACATTACTCAAAAATGAGAATGGCTAAACAATCTTTCTCCGAGAATGACGAGGTTGATGTTTACAAGTTTAATCCCGAATCTTTCAATATTGGAGTTTTTAAAGCTTCTCATCCGGTGAATTCGGATTATTGGCATTGGCAGAAAGATATGATATGCATAATTAATGCTGCTATGGTAGATGATGACAATGTTACGTCTTTGGGAGTTTTGAGAGGTAAGGATTTCTCAATAGAGAATATACCTAATCCCGATATGAATATGATGATGTTTATAGGTAACGGTCAATCTGAGAACAAGATAGAGTTCAGGTTTGCAGAAGAGAATGATATATCCAAAATAGACCATGAATACTTATGTATGCTACAAGGTATTGGTTTAATCAGGAATGGTAAACAATTGAATTGCTACAGCGATATGGTTGCCAGTTTCTCAGCTGTAGGTAAAGACAAAGAGGGAAATCTTATCTTCATTCTATGTCGACCGCCTTATCAATTATCTGAAATCCCCGGTTTGATGAAGAAGTTTAATCTTGAGCTAAATGATCTTATGCTTGTTGAGAAGGGTCCTAATGCTTTTGTCTCGTTTAACAATAGAGAAAGGATTGTCTACCATGGAGGTAGTTACGAGTTTGGTAAATATATGGGTCTTGACAACAAGAGACAAGCAAGAGTACCTTACGTTATAGGTTTAAAAAGAGGTATAAAGTAGAATGGAGAATATTAGAATTGCTATCGTAGGAAACATTGGTGTCGGCAAATCAACTTTAGTGAAGGCGGCCAGTTCGGAACCTTTAAAACAGCTCTTACTTGATGTATATCCCGAGAAGGATTGTAGCGAAGATGTTTTTGCATTTCAAGAAGAGTTTGACCCGGTTGTCCTTGATGCATTCTATAAAGATCCTGTAAAATATGCTTTCATGGCTCAAATAGAGTTTTTTAACGGTAGGTTGGACAGACAGATTAAGATGCAAGCCTGTAAGGGGATAGTTCTGGAAGATAGGACACTCCATGAAGATTACCACATCTTTGGTAAAGCTCAGAAGATTCTCAGTAATATGACAGAAGCCGAATTCAGAACATATTCAAGAACTTTTCATCTCATGACCGAGAAAGTTACTCCTCCGGATTTAGTTGTATACTTAAGATCGGATGTAGAAACCGTACTTGAGCGTATTTCGTTACGTGGTCGTGAAAGTGAGAAACAGATTGAGCCTAAATATCTTAAACTTCTCCATGAGTTGTATGAGGAGTACATTAATCGTTTTGTTGAATGTCCTGTTTTGGTTATTGATGCCAATAAGAGGAATGACCTTAATAGGGAAGTATTCCTTAAAGAGACTATTATAAGGATTGCTGAAAAGATAAAGAGTCTTGAACTTAGAGTTAGTTCACCCGGAATGGGAGAATGGGTCAGGCTTCCTCAAACAAAAGCTACATTGAAAGCCATTGATAGTGAAAGAAAACTTGAGGAATACCTCTATTCTAATCCAAAGCTGATTACGGTCGCAGGTAATGTAGGGCTAGGAAAATCAACTTTAACTGCTATTATGGAAAGGACATTAAAACTAAAGGGGCTTTACGAAGCTCCTGAAGAGAATCCCTTACTTGAGAAGTTTCTAGGTAACAAGAAAAAGTATTGTTTTGAGTTGCAGAGACATTTTCTTAGGATGAGAAGTGAACAACGTTTAAAAGGGAAGAGTGGAGATGCCGGTTATATAAAGGACAGGTCGTTAGCAGAAGATCTATTGGTGTTCTGCTATCAGTTTGAGAAAGACGGGATACTCACTGCGGACGAGCTAAACCAACTTATTACTGAATTCAAGCAAGTTAATAGCAAACTTCCTTCGGCTGACCTTATGATTATACTCCAAGGTAATCCTAAGCTTGCATGGAATAGAATTCAACAACGTGGACGTGAAATGGAGACTGAAGGCGGTTGGAGTTTAGCCGATATACGTAACCTTAATGAATGGTATAAGACCTATCACAACGATGTCCTGCACTATGGTTTTCATAAAGGACCTGTTCTGGAAATAGACGTAGAGAAAGTAGATCTCACTAATCGTATCCATTGCGGCTACATATTTGAAAAAATATACGAGATGCTGACACAATCGGACTAGAATCTTAGATCAAGCCCAACATACGTAGTTGAATCTTTCAAGGCCGGATGTCCCGTCTATGCATTAATGTTCTCATTATAATCATAACTTCCAAAGAAACAATTTATATTATCCTCTTAAATCAACACTAGAGAGTGTTCTCACTTTGTATTCCCTCAAAATACTCGGGGGTCTTTCGGAAATTGTTCGAGAAAATCTCGGAAATCTCTTGGGCAAAGCCCCGAGTGATTCCCGAGAGAGTCCCGTGTGAGTCCCGAGGATTGTAAGAGGGCATAGCATGTTCATAATATCCAGAGAGAGATAAATACAAACAATATCTGATACAAATTAATATTACAATTCCACTATAATGCACAAAAGCATTAGATATGCCCGAAAAGCAAGCGTTAGGGATAAGTTTTGGATTAAAAACACAAGGATTAAACAGCAGAAGAGATGCCAGAAAATAAGAAATGGTAAAAAAAATCTTGACCAAGTATCCAGTAGAATGAATATCTGTTTGTGTTGATAATGATGATAAATATTGAAATATAGCAAATTCGATAGAATCATAAGTGATTTAAAGAGTGTTGAGAAATGAAAGATAATAGTCATAAATTAATAGACTGAGCATATAGGAGAAAGAATGCTGAATAATATCTTTATTGTTAATAAACATTCCCAGATCAGAGAGCTTGGGTCTTCTCTCAAGTTTGAGATTATAAATGAGTTATTTCATAATCCTGCCACTTGTCAGCAGTTGGCTGATATTTTCGGGATTACCAAGCAGAAAATGCACTATAATCTTAAGTGTCTTTACGATGAAGACCTTATTGATATAGTAAAAGATACTCCCGGAAGTAAAGAGGTCTATTATAATGTAAAAGCAAAGAACTACATTCTAGATTTTTCAATGGGAGTGAATACCGAGAATCTTTGTTTAAACAATCGAGAGATTGTCCAATCCATTCTTGAGAACAACTACGACATTAATTTGAACAGAATTGCAGCTAAGCTGTTGGATGAAAGCCTCAAAATCAAACCTGGGCAGAAATTGATGGTAGTAACCGGTAAGTTTAATCTTCCGTTTGTTGAAAAACTACTTCAGGAAGCAGGAAGAAGAAGGATTGTTGTTACACTCGATTATCAGGACATCGAATTAATTAAAGAGAGAAACGAAGTTTATTCGCTATCTGCTTTTAAACATCACTATGACAGCTTTAATCGCAATCTAAAGAAGCAGAATTTCTACTTAAATCTGAATGGTGAAGCACGATATGTCAGATTGGATGATAAGAAGAAGATAGAAATCAGGAATAGGGCTTACGGAGTGAGTAGAAGTATACTTCAGGAGAAGAAGATTAAAGTGGCGATTATGCCGGGATTGATTCAAGATACACTTTCCGAACATAATGTAGTATCAGAGATTAATTTCTGGAAAGCACTTGATATCGATTACTCCAGACTCTACAACACAACAAAAGAGATATGCTATAAAATTGAGGAAGCAAGATTTTTAGAGATAGAATCAGAGGGTGAAACTCTAAGTCTTGAAATAGAAAAAGTCATCGGAGAATTCGGTTCATTTAATGATGACCCTTTACAAAGTCCCACAATCAACTTCCCCGGAGGAGAGATTCTGATTATACCTAAGCCCGGATCAATTAAGGGTAACATTAAAAGTAAGTTGGGGTATGCTTTCGGAGAAAAGATTGAGAACACAATCCTAACAATTAAAGATAACAAAATCAAAAACTACAAGTCCGAGAATGAAGACATAATACAAAAGGCTATTGATTCCGGTGGAGAAGATGGTGCTCAAATAGCTATGATTTGTCTCGGAACAAACTATAACATGGATCTTGAAGTAATAGATAGTTCGTACATAAATAAAAGCTCGGGATTGTTAACTATCTACTGGGGTGAGAATGTAACTTTCGGAGGCAAGGTTCGTGGAGAATGTGAGTGGCACGTACAAATAAAGAATCCGCGGTTAATCTACAAATAATTATGGGAGGTTTTTTATCATGAAAAACATCATGCTTTTTCTTGTTCTGATAATTGCTTTCACTCTAAACTTAAATGCGGAGTGGCAAATTGATGAAGGTTTTGAGAACGGTTCCGTCCCTAACGGATGGACTATTTACGATGATGATGAAGATGGTAGTCAGTGGAGAGTTTACGAAAATGCCAGCTATGCAAATTCTGGCAGTTGGTCTGTTTTTATTGATAACTATCTACCAAATGACAATAGTGATTGGTTGATTACCCCTGCTGTGCAGATTGCTGCAGGTGACACCCTGAGCTTTAATGCAAGATCATGGTACAGTACAGAGAATTTGGAAGTGTACGTTTCAACAACGAACAATTCCATAAACTCTTTCAATACGGACATATTTCAAACTGATTCAATCACATCAAGTTACCAAGAAACAACTATAGACCTTAGTAGTTATGCTAATCAGACAATCTATATAGGCTTCTATTGGGAATGCGAGAACTATGCTATTTTACTCGATGATATCAAAGTTGGTAATAGCATCAACCTGATTCCCGAGATAGCAATACCGGAAACTATGGAAATGGATGTTAATGAAACAGTGAACCTTGATTTCTCTAACTATATAGTGAATGCCACACCTGATACATGGACGCTTGGAGTTACAGGAAATACAAATATTACCGTTAACATATCGGATTATATGGTTGAACTTGTCTCTTCTGATTGGGCAGGAACAGAGGAATTGGTCTTTGAGCTAACAGACAATGTGGAATCATACCTTGATACAATGAATGTAACTGTAATTCCACCACCTGTTAATGACATAGCTCTGCTTGCTATGCTTGAGCCAGGATTCCCAACATATTTAAATGATACCGTATTCCTGACTTTTACATTCATGAATGCGGGAAATGTAGCAACTACCGGAAATATAAATCTACAATGTCTTATTACTGATGAGCAGAGTACCACTGTTTATGATCAGACAGAGACATACTCCGATGTTATTGACTCTATGGTTACCGTTGAGTATCAATTCGCTACTTCTTGGACACCTAATGCTGTTGGTAGTTACACCATTACATTCAGTACTGATTTAGTAGATGATAATAGTGATAACAATGTGATAAGCGATTCGATAGAAGTATACGAGCACTTTAGTACAGGTGGACCGGATACTTTCGGTTATCAATGGATTGATAATGAAGATCCCAATGGTCCTGATTTTAACTGGATAGATATAAGTCAAACCGGTAGTAGTGCAATAATGGAAGGAGTTGATGCCTTTAATGGCGATGATAACTTCTCAGAGTCCATATCATTAGGATTTGACTTCCCATTCTATGGTGAGCAGTTCTCCGAATTCTATGTTGATACTAACGGTGAGATTCTTCTTTGTGATAATAGTTGGCAGAACGATTATCCTTCCAATGGTTGGGGGGGTGACGGTAATGTCTTTAATTGGATGTATCCGATACCGGGATATACACAGATGCCGGGTTTAATAGCGGTATATTGGGACGACCTTGAAGCTGATCAGAGCATTGGTGATATCTTCTACCAAACATTTGGCTCTGAACCTGACAGATATTGCGTTATTCAATGGCATGACTTCAGATTCCATTCCGGACAGGATTTACAGCAATATCTTAACTTTGAAGTTGTGTTGTACGAATCAGGTGAAATCCTTATGCAGTATTTGAATGCAGCTACAGGACAAACAGGAACAAACGCACCTCATGATTATGGACAGAGTTCAACTGTAGCTATACAGAATAGTA
The DNA here is from genome assembly GCA_963667035.1 of Cloacimonadales bacterium (SeqCode). Classification (GTDB taxonomy): domain Bacteria; phylum Cloacimonadota; class Cloacimonadia; order Cloacimonadales; family JAFGVF01; genus Zophobacter. Next base: position 2,182,485 of record OY762964.1, on the reverse strand, counting down.
CCGCAGAAATGGGCTTATGCTATCTTAGAGAACTTGTTCAGGGAAGCACATGGGTTGGAGTAACTCCTGAAGGGAATATGTTACACAACAATCTGGCTATAAGCTTCTATCCCGGTGCAGATGTTAACGGACCGTTCATATCCCATGAAGAGATTGGAAATACTTTCTCAACATCACCTGTTATCACAGCCTCTGTAACCGATATGTCAGAGATGGATAGCGTAACACTCATGTACAATACTGGTTCCGGATGGGAATCAATGGATTATGATTCTCGAGAAGGTAATGAATATACTTTCAATATTGAAAATCTTAGTACAGGGATAACTTTTGAATACTATTTTCAAGCAACTGACTCAATGAATAACTCTTCAGTGCTTCCTGAGAATGCTCCTACCGAAGTATATAGTTTTGGAATTCTTCCATTTGCGGATAGTAATGTACTCCTTATGTACTCTGCTAATCAGGATTATCAACAGATTGAGTTCGATATATATCAGAATGTATTGGATACATTAAATGTGAACTACGATATCTTCAATTGGCAGGAGCATTCTGATTATGAGATACCGTTGCAATATGATGCAGTTGTTTGTTATTCAAATTCTTCTTCACATACCGATTATTCCGATTCATTCAGTATTGCTTTAATGAACTTCATGGATAACGGTGATAATGCCAATCCAAAGAATGTGTTCTTCTCTTCCGATAACTGGGCTTACACCCAATCGGGTTATTCTAATGATGAACCGATGAAGAAACTTTTCAATGCTTACTTCCGTACAAACTATGTAGGAACAACAATAGGTGGAGGAAGCAACGGATTAGCTGGACCTGAAGGACTCGGATACAATGACGGTACTATCGTTGCTGTAAACGGCTCACCTGTAGGAGTTACTGGCGAAGAGGTTAATGTTTATGCAAACTCGCCCGATTGTATCTTCCGAAATGATGCCTGTCCTAATTGGTACGCAGATGAAGTACAAAATCCCGAGATAGGTTCTATTAATAGCTTTATGTTCGAAGACGGACCTGTTAATGGTCAGGCTTATCTGTATCATGGAGTTTGTGCTACATGGATTGATAATCAGATTTATAAGGGATATTATATGAGTTTTGATTTATCTCAGATAACAGATAGTGATACAAGAATCCAAATGATGTCAGATGCTCTTGTTTGGTTTGGGGTTATTGAACCTCAAGATGCTGAAAGTGAAACAATTGCAGTTGTAAGTCAGAAGCTTAAAAACTATCCTAATCCTTTCAATCCAGAAACAACAATACTATTCCAAGTTAAGAATCCTGATAGCAAGACTGAAGTCTCAATCTATAATGTTAGAGGACAGCTTGTTAACAGGATAGTTGATACTCAGATGTCTATAGGCGTTCACAGTGTCGTCTGGAACGGTCTTGATTCAAATGGTAAGAGACAAGCTTCAGGGATTTATTATTGCAAATTTGAGAATGGTAAAGATAAACAAGTAAACAAGATGTTACTAATGAAATAACCAGCTTTGGTCATATATGGAAGGAAGTCGGTACATGTACCGACTTCCTTCAGACTGTTGACAAAAACATTCTAATTTACATGGATATATTGTTGAAAGTCATTTTTCTTCATTTTAACTGAGCCCAAACCTAAACATGCGAGATTTAGCTCTATTTTCGTGTAAATTGGAGTTGAAAATCATGTAATTGATGATAAATTTTGCTATTAATTTCCCTAATTTACCTTTGAAAAGGTATTTTACGAGTTTCTTGATATTTTGCACGATAGCTGTTAGATAAGCTTGTTCTCGAACTCGCTCTATTCCTCGATATTTTGCATATCGGTAGCCATGAAGTTGCTTTGCATTGGCAAAGCTTCTCTCAATGGTTTCTTTTCTCCTCTTGTATATCTCTTTCCCACATAATGTTAACCTATTCTTGTGGATTATCTCTTTGCTCTCTTCCCAGACATGACGAGTGATTACTTTTTGAGAAGACTTACTTTCTGTACATTTACTTAGCATTGGACAATTCTTGCATTCACTAGGATTCGACTTGTATTCTTTATAGCCATCACGGCTCGTTGTTCTATAATTTAACTCTTTATTACATGGACAAATGTAAACATCCTTCCGGGAATTATATGTAAATTTGTTCTTTTTAAATAGACCTTTCTTACCTCCCTGTCTTTTGTAGCCAAGGACTCCCATAATATTCATATCTACCAGTTGCTTACAAATGTTAATTGTATCATATCCTGAATCAAGCCCTACTGCCTGAACATTAAAACCATAAACCTTTTGTTGGAACTGTAACCTGTCAATATAGCAGGTGCTATCATTTACATTGCCGGGAGTAATGTGAACATCGGTTATATAGTTCGTTTTATGGTCGACTGTCCTATGATCTAAGTAGAAGAAGCCTTGAGGCTTTCTATCACGGGTCATAAAACCACTATCGGGATCTGTTGTGCTAGACTTGATATTTTTTACTTTAGGTGATGCTCCTCCTTTAAGATTGTTATCCTTAGGAGGTAAAGGTTTCTTACCATGAGCCTTCCGATCTTCATCAACGCTTGTGTTAAGATCTTCCAAGTAACTCTTGGAGGATACCTCAACTTCAATATCCTCGAATTTACCTTTATTAGCATTTGCCTTTAGATGGGTTGAGTCGCTATAAAGTATCTTCCCATCAACTAATCCATGTTTAATGCCTAACTTCACTATATCTATAAAAATCTCTTCGAATACGCTGCTATCATTAAATCGCCTTCTACGATTTTGACTGAAGACTGAGTGATGAGGTACTTTATCAGTTAGTCCAAAGCCTAAGAACCAACGATAAGCCACATTGACCTCAATCTCTTTGACCAATTGTCTTTCCGAGCGAATACCGAATAGATAGCCAATAAAAAGCATTTTGAAAAGAGTAATAGGATGAATTGGAGGACGACCGGTAGTAGAACAATACAAATGCGCTGTTCTATCTAAAATGAATGAAAAATCTATTACGCTATCGATTTTCCTTAGTATGTGATCTACCGGTACTAAATCATCTATTATTACAAACTCCATTTGGGACTGTGTGTCAGAAACTTTTTTAAGCATAACCACCTCTAATTATGATGGTTTAAGTATAATCTAAGGGGGTTTTTGTCAATGATTGATATTCTTATTTTAAGCTAAAAAAAGACAAAGCTATGAAATCTTACTCATAGCTTTGTCAACAGTCTGAAGGAAGTCAGTACATGTACCGACTTCCTTCTCAGATTGTTGACAAAAACATTCTAATTTACATGGATATATTGTTGAAAGTCATTTTTCTTCATTTTAACTGAGCCCAAACCTAAACATGCGAGATTTAGCTCTATTTTCGTGTAAATTGGAGTTGAAAATCATGTAATTGATGATAAATTTTGCTATTAATTTCCCTAATTTACCTTCACGGGTCATAAAGCCACTATCGGGATCTGTTGTGCTAGACTTGATATTTTTTACTTTAGGTGATGCTCCTCCTTTAAGATTGTTATCCTTAGGAGGTAAAGGTTTCTTACCATGAGCCTTCCGATCTTCATCAACGCTTGTGTTAAGATCTTCCAAGTAACTCTTGGAGGATACCTCAACTTCAATATCCTCGAATTTACCTTTATTAGCATTTGCCTTTAGATGGGTTGAGTCGCTATAAAGTATCTTTCCATCAACTAATCCATGTTTAATGCCTAACTTCACTATATCTATAAAAATCTCTTCGAATACGCTGCTATCATTAAATCGCCTTCTACGATTTTGACTGAAGACTGAGTGATGAGGTACTTTATCAGTTAGTCCAAAGCCTAAGAACCAACGATAAGCCACATTGACCTCTATCTCTTTGACCAATTGTCTTTCCGAGCGAATACCGAATAGATAGCCAATAAAAAGCATTTTGAAAAGAGTAATAGGATGAATTGGAGGACGACCGGTAGTAGAACAATACAAATGCGCTGTTCTATCTAAAATGAATGAAAAATCAATTACGCTATCGATTTTCCTTAGTATGTGATCTACCGGTACTAAATCATCTATTATTACAAACTCCATTTGGGACTGTGTGTCAGAAACTTTTTTAAGCATAACCACCTCTAATTATGATGGTTTAAGTATAATCTAAGGGGGTTTTTGTCAATGATTGATATTCTTATTTTAAGCTAAAAAAAGACAAAGCCATGAAATCTTACTCATAGCTTTGTCAACAGTCTGGGAAGGAAGTCGGTACATGTACCGACTTCCTTCTTTTTTATATTACCACATAGAAAATTATAATCTAAAGAATTTGTTTGCGTTTAGATAAGTCATTTCTGCAATCTGCTTAGGTGACTGTCCTCTAATCTCGGCTATTTTTTGTACTATGTAAGGTAAGTATGTAGGATCATTACGTTCACCACGGTGGGGAACAGGGGCAAGATAAGGAGAGTCTGTCTCTACCATGAATGCATCGTTTGGAACCATTCTGATTACATCACCAAGATTACTCTTTTTAAACGTGATGTTACCACCAAAAGCCATTTTCCAGCCTTGGTTTAAAACTTCTTCGGCAAAAATCACATCACCACTGAAACAATGGAACAAAACGTTCTTTGCTTTAGTTTCCTTTAAGATTTCCATACAGTCTTCATGAGAGTCACGGTTATGAATAAGAATTGGTAAATCATATTCTTGGGCCAGAAGGATCTGTTCTTCAAAGGCCTTTCTCTGGATGTGTCTGGGAGATATATTTCTAAAATAATCCAGTCCGATTTCACCAATAGCAACTACTCTTTCGTTCCGTGCTAATTCTTTAATTGCTTCAGCATCATAATCAGATGCTTCATGGGGATGGAATCCAACGGTAGCATAAATAAATGAGTACTTCTCAGCTAATTTTATTGAGTTCTCTGATGTTTCTCTATTAAAACCTATATTTATAATTCGTGTAATTCCCGACTCAAGGCAGCCCTCTATAATCTCTTCTCTATCATCTTCGAAATCCGGTAAATCAAGGTGAGCATGAGTTTCGAAAATTTCCATTATATCCTCCGTAATATTATTCTTTGACCCAAAATTTTTTATTCTGGAAATCTGTCAAAACAAAAATAACTGTAAGTGATAACAGAAGCACTTACAGTTAATTAGATATTCTTTTTAGTCTCTATTGGGATGCGACTAATTCAACTTTAATCCGATTAGGATCCTCAAAGTAGAGAGCATAATAGGTTTTGCCACCGGCATGAGGATGTTTGTCCTCATAAAGTATTGTCATGCCCTTTTCACGAATTTCGTTTGTCAGCTCATCAATATCTTTTCTCTCCGGAACATGAAAGGCAATATGATTCAGTCCGGGATAGCATCTGTGATATTGATTATCTCTGTACTTCTCTTCAGTTTGAACAAAGACGATGTATGTGTCTCCTAAGATAAAACTGAAACCGGTTTCCCAATCCTGATAAAGCTTGTATTGAAGCCTGGTTAGAAACCAAGACCAGAATGATTTAGTGGCTTTTAAATCATTTACATAAATCTCAATGTGATGCAGAGTCCCTTTAATCATCCATCTTTCCATTTAGCTCGGATAGATCAAACCAAGTATAGGCACCTTGAAGTTTTTGTAGCTCACCTTCAAGTACTTCTTCATGATAATTTTCCTCTTTAGCTAATTCAAGAAAAATCTTCTCTTCTTCCTGCCCTTTATAATTTTCAGCTAATTCGCGATAGCTTCTTTGCATATCAGCTTCTATTTTCATTCCATACCTTAGAACATCCGCTGAATCATGAAAGGTTGCTCTTCCATTGAATTGGTCATTTTCAGTGATATTCATAACTGTCAGTTCGGGGTATTCTTTGAGATAAATCTTTTTTAGCTTTTCAAGATGATTATGTTCGAATTGTGCAAGTCTCTCGAAAGTTGATTTAATATCCTGCATGGTGGATATATCAGCCAGTTTCTGGTAAAAGTTTGAAGATTTAATCTCATTCCCCATGGCTAATACTAGTATGTCTTTCCTCGTCATTTTGTTCCCCTTGATATCTAAGTGTTATTTATATATTAAACATTCTTCATATATCTGCAAGGATAAATAACAATTATTTTGCTATCATTAAAGAAAACAGTTTTTCAAGAAATTATTAGTGATTGTAAGTATTCAGTTTATACTGTAAAATATATAACATTTGGAGGTATTGTAGAATGAATGTTTATGATAGAGTCATTGAATTGGAAAAGGAAACGGAGAAATACTATCTCAGTTTATTCAATAAGTGTAAAAGCTCTCCCGGCATTTCTCATATATTATCAATGCTGGCAAATGATCAGAAGAAGATAATCCTGGCTTACGAGAATATGAAGCTTGTAGATTCGGGAAAGAAGATAGACATCTCATGTGAAACTCAGACTTGCATGAAAGATACGAAACGTATCTTCGAGAAGTTTAAGACCCATCTTGAGAACTTTGATTGTTCAATCAGACAAATCAGTTTTTACCAGAGTGCCTTGGAGAAGCAAAGAGAAATCTTAAGACTCTCAAAAGAGGAGCATCTCGGTAGTGATGATGACGAAAGAAAGCAAGTTCTTAAGAAGATAGTTAAAGAAAAAGAGAAACATATACTTATACTTGAGAATCTAGTAGAGATGCTTCTAAATACCGAGCAATGGATAGAAAATGCAGAATTCAATCATTTCGACGAATTCTAAAATATTAACTATAATTTTAATACTTATCACTTTTAGTTGTAAAGGGATTGATAAAGACAAAGATATGAACTTAGTAGAGACAAATGAGAAATCACATAAATCGTTAGAGGAGTATGAAGCTCCTATCTTTTGGGCTGAAGGACATCCGGGTGAACTGGATAGAGAGAATTGGACAATTGAAGTTACGGGTGCGTGTGATAACCCAAAGACTTTCTCTTGGTCCGATTTAATGGCAATGGACAAATCTACTGCGGATTCAAGGCTAACAAGTGTTACCCGATGGTCTGTAAAGGGTGATTGGTCGGGAGTCAAACTATCTGATATACTGGATGCAGTTCAAGTTAATGATAAAGCAAAATACATACGCTTTTGGTCACATGGAATGATTTACGATACTTCTATCCCAATTGATATTGCTATGAAAGAGAATACACTCTTGGCATGGGAGTTCAACGGTAATCTTCTTTCTGAGGACTACGGTGGACCGGTAAGAGCTTTTGTCCCTTACTTATGGGGTTATAAATCTGCTAAAAGCGTTGTTAAGATTGAAATAATGGAGTATTACATTCCCGGTTTTTGGGAAAAGCGAGGCTATACTGATAAAGCTGAGATAGAGCCCGGAGTCATGAGGGATGTAAATGATGACTTTAAACTAAAGAAAATCCCCGGAGGGGAAGTAAAAGGATTTATTGAAGAATAACTATTGCATGTGTCCTTCGACAAAAGGAGTCTGTTAATTTAACAGGCTCTTTTTTTACATTATGGAAGTATAAGATAAAGAGCCCGTTTTGAAACGGGCTCAGTATTTGTTTATTCTTAGCTATATCTTCTTGGTTTTATACTTTGGTTGAGCACCTTTGCGGACAACATCTTCCGTTATCACGCACTCAACAACATTCTTTTTATCGGGAAGCTCGAACATAATGTCTTGCATAGTCCTTTCCATGATAGAACGAAGACTTCTGGCTCCCGTTTGTTGTTTTTGTGCTTGCTCAGCCATAGCTTTCAAGGCTTTTTTATCGAAAGAAAGTTCAACTCCATCCAGTTTGAGGAGCTTCTGATATTGTTTTACCAATGAGTTCTTAGGTTCTGTGAGAATCTTAACCAAAGCTTCTTCATTAAGCTCATGTAGAGCTGTAACAACCGGTAAACGACCAATCAACTCAGGTATTATACCAAACTTTAGCAAATCTTCGTAGCTTACTTTATTAAGTATGTCTTTATCAATCTTATCTGATTGAAGTTCTGCATCAAACCCGACGGTCTTTTTATTGGTTCTGCTTTTAATCAGTTTATCCAAACCAAAGAAAGCTCCTCCGCAAATGAAGAGAATGTTCTTTGTATCGAGATGAATGAAGTCTTGGTAAGGATGTTTTCTTCCACCTTTTGGTGGTACATTAACAACAGAACCTTCCAATATTTTCAGGAGAGCTTGCTGTACACCTTCCCCTGACACATCTCGTGTAATGGAAGGAGTCTCTGATTTTCTAGCTATTTTATCAAGCTCGTCCACATATATAATGCCTCGTTGGGCTTTATCAACATCAAAGTTAGCTGCTTGAAGAAGTCTTGTGAGTATATTCTCAACATCATCTCCCACATAGCCTGCTTCGGTAAGAGTTGTAGCGTCGGCTATAGCAAAAGGGACTTTGAGGAACCGGGCAAGAGTTTGAGCTAATAAGGTCTTACCTGAACCTGTTGGTCCCAGCAGCAGGATATTACTTTTTTCAATGTCGATTTCTTCATCTGTATGCTGTTGTTTGAAAATACGTTTATAGTGATTGTAAACAGCCACGGATATGGCAATCTTTGCTTTATCCTGATCGATAACGTAACTATCAAGGTGTTTCTTTAATTCGGAAGGAGTGGGAAGTTTAAATTCCTCATCCATTTGTTCCAAATCATTTTTACTGTGAACCATGTCATGACATAAGTCAATGCACTCGTTACAGATATTACCGGTTACGCCATGAATCATGGCTTTAACTTCTGATTGTGGTCTACCGCATATCGAACAGCTTTCTTCTAAAATATCACTCAAAGCTATTTCCTTTTCTCAATAACTGTATCAATTATTCCGTACTCAAGAGCTTCCTGAGCACTCATAAAGAAGTTTCTATCTGAATCTGTCTTAATTCTTTTAACCGTTTTTCCTGTGTGTTTGCGTAAGATTTCGGCTAGCTGATCTTTCATGTATGAGATTTCTTTAGCTTGAATCTCTATATCAGTAGCTTGTCCTTGAGCTCCACCTAAAGGTTGGTGAATCATTATTCTGCTACTTGGAAGGGCGATTCTTTTCCCTTCAGCACCGGCAGCTAACAGAACTGCACCCATACTGGCAGCTTGTCCTATACATATAGTGCTTACATCCGGTTTTATGTATTGCATCGTATCATAAATAGCCAATCCGGAAGTTATCACACCGCCGGGACTGTTTATGTACATATAAATATCTTTTTCAGGAGCTTCAGCTTCAAGGTGTAACAATTGAGCAACAACCAGATTTGCTACTGCATCATTTATAGCACCGCCAATAAAGATAATTCTATCTTTAAGGAGTCTCGAAAAAATATCATAAGAACGTTCCGCTCTTCCGGACTGCTCAATTACAAAAGGAATAAAACTCACATCTTCTCCCTGATTTTTTAAGCTTCAGGAGCTATTTCCGGCTCCTCTTCATTCTTAGGTTCTTCTACTACCGGTTCAACATAGGTATTCTTTTCTTCTAACCAGCGATAGAGCTTTTCTGTTTTGAGTACATCGTCAAAATCTTCTGATTCAATAAAGCTTTTCTGAGTTTCTTTATATTCTTCAACAGTTTTCTTAGCTTCAAGAGCGAATCTTTCAATCATTTCGTTTTTGAAGTCTTCGTCATAGTCTGTCTCAAGCATTTCTTTGAGAGCTTTGATTACGAAATAATGTTTAACTTCACGTTCAGCTTCAGGTTTAAACATAGGCATAATCTTTTCAGCTTCAATATTATAAGCTTCAACATAAGGCTTTGCCAAATGATATGTATAATTATCAACCATCACCTGCGGTACTTCAAACTCATTCTCTTCGGCAATCTTTACGAGTGTGTTTGAACGTTTTGCTTCACGATTTGCTTTATCGTTATCAACTTGAAGTTCTTCAGCAAGTTTTTCTCTCATCTCTGCAAGAGTTTCATATTCATAATCTTTGGCAAATTCATCATCAAGCTCAGGTACTTTAACTCTTCTGACAGCATCAAGGCTAATTTTAACCTCAATTTCTTCTTCAGGGTCTTTTGCATCTTTATCAAATAAACGAGCTCTCATTTTGCTATCGAATTCGTCGCCGATTTTCTTTTCAAGTAATGAATTAAAAAGTTCTTCACCAAGACTTGGGTCTACTAACAGCTCTCTTTGAATGCTATCTTCACCAACAGTAACTGTTACATCTATGATATCTCCTTCCATAACAGGTTCATCGACATCTATCTGAGTTGAACCTCTTTGTCTAAGCTCTTCAAGATAGTTATCAAGTTGAGCATCTATAGGCATTGGTTTGAAAGGAATCTCCAAGCCTTCATATTTCTTTAATTCTATGGTAGGTTCAATTTCATAGGACAATGTAAGTACGAAATCTTTACCTTTTTCCCAATCGATATTTGTAGGAGTTGGTTCTGTCATTGGGTGGAAATCACCTTCTTCGAGTGCCTGTTGGTAGTACTTGTCTATGAAAGTATTGTAATATTCATTAACTATCTGTGGTTCATAGTCTTTTTCTACACGTGTGAGAGGTGCTTTACCCTTTCTGAATCCGGGTATAACAACTTTGTTAGCCACTCTTTTAAGTGCTTTGTTATAATCTTTCAATGCTGTTTCCGCATCAACTGTGATCACAGCTTCCTGTAATACCTGACTCTTGTTATTGATTTCAATTTTCACAACAGTCTCCTTTATGTTATCTTAATTTGTTTACAAAAAAATGGTGCGAAAGAGGGGACTTGAACCCCTACGAGCTATGCTCACTGGATTCTAAGTCCAGCGCGTCTGCCAATTCCGCCACTTTCGCACTGCGTCACATTATTTTGAGGCAATACTGTGTCAAGTAAGAATTTAACAGCTTTTAACATCTTTCTTACTCACTATAAGACAATAGGTTATTAAATTCATTCATTGTCAATGAGATTATGCTAATCTTATTTTTTTGTGTCTTGTGCAAAATAATACATGGCCTCTATGAATCTGATTTTATCAATTTACACAGTTTTAAGAATACTCCTCACAATCTTTTTTGCATCCTTCTGCTCGTCCACCAACCGGATAATTTTCACTAGTTTCTGTCTCATTTTTCTCCCGTTTCTATCTCGTTGCGAGCAACGGGAGAGCAACGGGAGACTAACCCGAGAGAAACCACAGGGTAGAAGTAGGGTAGAAGGAACCAAAAAAAGAAGAGATTAGGAGGTGTTTGAGTAAAAGTATTGACTATAAATTTAGCAAGAAGAAATCATAATGGCAAGTATGAATTCTTTTATTGTCATTCAGGAGCATGATACTGAAGACTATTCTAAGAAGGGAGATTATAAAAGAATATTGGAATTTTTGATTATGTATTCTCTACCTTAACAACAAAATTATACTATAAAGCAAATAAATATAAGTTTGGCAGAAAAACTGCATAAGTGTTTTTACATGGGATAACTAAGGAGTGAGATTGAGGATAGTAAAAGAATATAGGAAATCATTAGAGCCGATAAGTTCAGAGATTATCCGAGCTATAAGAAAGTATGAGCTTATTGATAACAATGAGACAATTGCTGTAGCGGTATCCGGTGGAAAGGATAGCCTAATTCTACTCTATCTTCTTTGGTATGTTAACAAATACTCCTATCTAAATTACAGTGTTATAGCTCTCCATGTGAGAACTGATAAATATGATACCGGAATAATCAGTGATTACTGTTCAGCATTGGGAATTGAGTATCGAGAACTTTCAATTAACATGGAAAGAAGTATTTCAGAGAAAAGTGTTTGCTATTCATGTTCCAGATTCAAAAGAGTTGCAATGTGGGAGTATATGGAGAATCATGGAATTCAAAAGATGGCTTTAGGACACCATGCAGGAGACCTCACTGAAACATTTGTCATGAACTTGATGGAACACAGTAGGATTGAAACTCTCAGACCTGTGGTGAAGTACGATAAATATCCGTTAAAAGTAATTCGCCCCATGTTAACAATAGGGGAGAGAGCGATTCAAAATATTTTTACTAATTTGGAGTTATCCATATTGGATTATAAATGCCCTTACGAAGAGAATAATATCCGAGATGAGTATAGACAAAAAGTAAAAAGTCTTGATAAAATTTTCGGAGAAAACCGAATTGAATTCAGGCTTGTAAATGCTCTAAAGAAGAACAATGTGAGATATACTTGGGAATAAAATATAGGAGATTTCAGTTTTTAATTGACAGAAGATGTATTATCTAACATAAATAAAGTAAATAACAATCCACTGGAGGTTAGAATGATGAAAGGGACTAAATATTTAATTATTGGTCTTTTATGCCTTGGTTTAGCAATATTTGCCGGATGCGGTGATTCAACGAGTTCAGATAAAACTCCCCCGACTGTGAGTATTGCTCAACCTGTTCAAGGTGCAACTTATACTATCGGTAACACAGTTAATGTTACCATTAATGCAGATGATAACGAACAAGTTCGCAGAGTAGAGTTTATGGCAAACGGAGAGTTGATAACAACACTTACAACCTCTCCTTATACATATCAATGGGTTACTTCAAATATGGAAGCCGGAGATTGCTCTTTGGTTGCAAAAGCTGTTGATAAAAGTGGAAACAGTACAAATAGTACTCCTGTAGAAATCCAATTGAGAAGACCTAACACAGTACCTGAAAAAGCAAGTAACCCAAATCCTGCAAACGGAGCAGAAACCATTCCTGTACTCCCAACCTTGTCTTGGGAAAGTTCAGATGCTGACGGTGATGAATTAGTCTACGATGTATATTATGGAACTTCAAGTACATTACCTGATACTCCAATTTCAGACAATCAAACTGAAACAAGCTTTACATTTGCTCAAGAGCTTGCTTTTGAAACAACATATTATTGGAGAATAGATGTTTACGATGGAACTGCAAAAAAAGTCGGAGATGTATGGCATTTCAAGACAACTATGGGAGAGAATTTACCACCTGTAATACTTGAAGGTCAATATCCTGCTGATGGAGAAACAGGTCTATCACCATCTCTAGTTCTTAATTGGTCCAGTCAAGATCCTGAGAACTCTTCAATGTTCTATGATTTATACTTTGGTACAGATGCAGATCCCGTGCTAATTGGCGAAGACTTATCATATAGCGAATATACACTTAATCAGTTACAATTATCAACTACTTACTATTGGAAAATAGTTGTTACTGACGGTTATAATCAAGTAACCGGTCCTGTTTGGTCATTTTCAACAAACTTTACACCACCTGTACCGTCAAACCCATTCCCTGCAGATGATGCAATTGGTGTAGCAAATAGCGTAACTCTTACATGGGATTGTGAAGATCAGGATGAAAATGATGAAGTTAGCTATAAAGTATATTTTGGAACACAACCGAATCCTGTTGTTATGAGTTATAGTCAAACAGCAAATAGCTATGAAGCTACTAGCTTACTTTCAGCTACAACATATTACTGGAAGATAGAAGCTAATGATGGAACATCTGCTTCCACAAGTCCTACTTGGCATTTTAGAACAAATACAAGACCTGAACCTATAACCAATCCATATCCTGAAAATGGCGCTGATTTCATCTTCTTAGATGTTGTTCTCTCTTGGGAATGTTCAGATTTAGACGGTGATGATTTAACATATAATGTTCAGATGGGAACAGGCTCTAATTTCGAAACTATAGCTGAAGGTCTTACAGAGAAGAGCTTTGCTCCAACAGGCTTACAGTATGATGAAACTTACTACTGGAGAGTTCTTGCCTTTGATGGTAGCGTTTGGAGAACAGGTACTACTTGGTTGTTCGATACAATTGATGCTCCAAATGTTGCACCGCTTGAGCCATCTTCTCCATATCCTGAAGATATGGCAACAGATACTCATACTTCATTAGACTTCCAATGGGCTTGCTCAGATCCTAATACCGGTCAGCCATTAACTTATTCTTTCTATATAGGAACAGACAGTAATCCTCCGGTTTATGCTGAAGGCTTAACCGACACAACATATACAGTTGAGCAATTAGAAACTTCAACAACATACTACTGGAAAGTTGTTGCTTCTGATAATGCCCTTGAGACTAGTAGTCCTGTATGGTCGTTTACAACAGGAATTATGGCAGGAAGTTGGAGTATGGAAGAAGTCGGTTCTTGCAATGTTATGAATGGCATCTATGGATTTGATTACAATGAAGGCTATATCTATGCTGCTGATAGAGGAGCCGGAATGTTAGTTATTAATGCAACAAATCCTAATAGTCCAACTGTTAATGGATTGATAAATACTCCTAATTATTGCTACGATGTATTCTACTACAACAACACAGCTTATTCAGTAGACCTTGAATGGGGTATGCAGATTAACAGCGTTACTAATCCTGTTCTTCCACAATATGTCGGATATGGAACAACTCCGGGAAATGCCGAAGGTATATGGGTAGAAGGTAACTATGCTTATGTTGCAGATGCAGAAGCAGGACTTCAGATATTTGATTTAACTGACCCAACTACTCCAACAATAGTTGGAAACATTGATACTGACGGATCAGCTCATCAAGTTTGTGTTGTTGGTAACTATGCTTATGTTGCAGATATGACCAACGGTATTGTTATTGTTGACGTAACAGATCCAACTAATCCTAGTATTGCAAGTACAACCGCAACATCATCTCCTGCAACAGATGTTTACAGTTTCGATGACGTTCTCTATGCTTGTACTAGTGACGGATTCTATGCATATAGTATCTCTTCACCTTCACAATTATCTGAGTTAAGTAACTGCTCAATAGTAGGAACCCCAATGTCATGCTATGTTAAAGATAACTTTGCTGTGATAGCTGCCGATGAAGGTGGTGTTTCAATTGTAAATGTAACTAATACAAGTAATGTTGCTGTTGTCCAGCAGACAAATGACGATGGATTAACATCAGTTAAGGATGTAAGATTTGATAATAACCATATATTCATATCGAATGGAGATAATGGATTCGTGGTTCTCAAAATCTTCGAATAGTAATCAATCGAAAGAAATATAAAGCGGAGATGTTATGTCTCCGCTCTTTTTTTGTTATTACTGTCTAAAAAAAGTTTAAAAAAGAAACCGCTTTAGGAGCGGGACTTGAGCTCAATATTTTGATTGACAACTTTTGTAAAAGTCACTTTTATTGAGTATTGTTATTCGAAACTCAAAGAGGAGGATAAATAATGAAAGGAACTAAAATTCTATTAATTGGTCTTATCTTATTAGCTTTAATGCTAGTAGGGTGTGGTGGAGCTAAGGGTACTGTTGAAAAAAGCAGTGTTAAGAAAGTGTATTCTCCTGATTGGTGGGAATCACAAGACCCGGGTGCTGAATACCTTTATTTCTACGGTTCAGCAACTAAAGTAAGCGAAAAAACAGCTCGTTCATCTGCTAAAACTGAAGCTTTCAGTAATGCAGCTCAGTATGTTAAAGCTTATGTTAAAGATATGATGAGTGATTTCATCCAGGAATCAGGTCATGATAATCCTCGTGTCTTAGAATTTACAGAAAGAGTAACAAAGGTTGTTTCAGAAGCTAAATTCTCTAATGCAATTCCTACTAAATCAGAAGTTATAGCTGTTGATGTAAATGGACAAGAACGTTTTAAAGTTTTTGCTCAGTTAGCTATTCCGAAAGATACAGTAAATCAGGAAATGTCTGATGCTATGCATAACGAAGAAGCTATGTATAATGAGTTCAAAGCTACACAAGCTTTCCAAAAACTTGAAGCTGAACTTTCAGGAAAATAAATTTTAGAGTCGGATAACAATCCAGGCCCTTTCCGACCGGAAAGGGCTTTTCTATTTAAAGGAGGAATGTAAGTGGCTAACAGATTATTCAACTATCTTGTTGTTTTCATATTGATGCTTATAAGCTTTGTAATCGGGTTTAATATAGGGAATAAATCAAGCATAACTAATCAACAACAAGTTACTCCTTCCTGGTGGGAGTATCAAGCAGAAGCGGATAACTCAATGTATTTCTACGGGAGCTCATCCGCAGAATCAGAAGATATTGCTTTGTTTAGAGCCGGGAATAGAGCTAAGCAAGCTTTAATTGATTATCTGAATGATGAAGTGGCAGAGGAAAGCTATTCCTCAAAATTCATAGTTTCCAAACTGATAAGAACTAACTCGGAATTGTACTATGATGAAAGTACGGATAAAAATATAGCCTTCGTGCAATATAGTATTCCGAGGGCTATTCTAAAAACTTTGAAGGACTAGATTATTTTAGGTCAATAATCTCTTGTTGTTGATCCCAACTAATCTGACAAAACACTTTGTATTGCTGTAAACCCACTGAGTCTGAGGAAGGGATAACAAACAGTTTAACAAGATTTACATTCTTAATGATTATATCTGATTCAATTGCTGTAGCATTGCGTATTTGAATATCTGTCTTTTCATAGATGTATGATTCAACATTGGTTGATATGTATCTGCTAAATTTATAAAGGGCATCATTGTAAGCTTTTTCAAAAGCCCTACCTATTGTGTGAGAACTTCCCTTACCAAAGCCGGAGATTAGGCTACCGTCTACTTTTACTTCCTGACCGTCTTCATACCATTCGGGAATATCATTCTCGCTTACAGTTCTATTGCCGGGTGAAACTTCAAACTCACTATTTGAGAATAATCCGATGTAATCACCTCGTATGTTAACTCCATCTACTAGAGTGAGACTATTTAAAATCTCTTGATGTCTTGTGGAATCAATAATCTCACTGAATTTAAATTCCATTTTCTTTAGTTGCAATCCTAGCTTATCTCTCTCATTGTCATATTCACAGAACTTACAAACAACATGTCCTTTCTCAAATAGAGCTATTTGACGTGCTGCATTCTCTTTGGCATTTTGTTCATTAATGCCTATTCCTATTCCGGTTGTTGAATGTTGAGGGATATCATAAAACCACACCGGTATGTCTGCGGTTAGAATCTTTCTCGGTTTTGAAGAGCTTGTTTTATGGCATTTTTTGTTTCCGGCACAACCGAACATTGTCAAAATAATCAGAAATACATATAGTATCTTTTTCATAATTCCCCTTGAGTGAAATCGAAGTATTATAATATAAACAACTAAGGAGAAGGTCATAAGCCGAATTCTGTACTGCTGCTAAAAACAGCAGGAATATCTATTCATCTAATTCGGGTCTCACGACGCTCAAATGAGCTCCTTTTAAGGGACCGACTCTAGCTGCCTACCCGAGAGTACAACGGGACGAACAACCCCGTATTCGCAAGCGAATTTCTCCCCTATTTGGCATTGCACCGGATAAGGCTTTCCCGGCAGATTCAGTCACCTGAATCTCCGGTGGTCTCTTACACCACCATTTCACCCTTACCGATTATAACCGGCGGTTTGTTTCTGTGGAGCTAGCTTCCCGTTACCGAGACTTTCCGTTAGAAAGTATCCTGTTCTGCGGTGTTCGGACTTTCCTCCTGCACCAGGCAGATATTGCACCCTCTCCTTAATTATTACAAGCATATTAACTTTTGTGTATGGGTCAAGATATATCATATTAGCTACCTATCATTACTCTATTACAATAACAGAGAGAAACAAGTCTTTATTTGTAAGTCTCTTTAGTAAATCATGTTTGGTAATTAAAGAGGGAACTAATAAGTGTATCTCGCAATATATGCAATGAGATTGCTATCACTTGAGATTGATTGTAAAACAATGACTTCTTTATCAATAGCAATGTTCTTTTGTAACACATTGATTTCGGAAGGAATTCTTTGAAAACCTGTACCTAAGAGCTTGAGAACAGCTTCTTTCTTCACCCATATATTGTATAACTTTTCAGTGGTTGTGCTTTTATCAACTATTTCTAATTCATCAGGATGTAAGAAAGGCTTTATATCTGTGAGGTATAATTCGTTAACTACTTCAATATCGGCTCCAATTTCTTCCTTACTAATAGCAACAAGTATATAAGGTTTTGAATACGAAATACTGAAGTAAATTCCATCAATATATGGTTTACCATATTGATTACAATGCATTTTTTTTATGTTGTCTATCGGATAGTTATTTATTTCCAAAAATTCTAGTAACAAAGACCATGCTTTGAGGTGCATATCTCTATGCTCTTTAAACTTATATTTATCTATCTGATTGAGTTTGAATGCAGGTAATAGAGTTCTTATATAAGGATTTATGAGACATTCTTGAATTGGTTTTAAAGCAAATTGCATTTCTAATAGAATCTTTGTATATAGAAGAAAAGGCAAATCCGATCGGATTTGCCTTTATAGTAAGTTTATTTATTCAAAGATATTCACAAGATTATTAAACAAATCTTTCTCTGCTTCAATCTTAGCACCGTTACCAAATGCACAGATTACATTGTCTTTAACAACAGAATCTATGAGGTCACCGTGTTTGTTAATATCTTCGAGTTTTGTGTCAATTACTTCTTCTCTGTCTTTCTGAATCATCTCATCAGTAGTTCCTGAAAGGAATCTACGCATAACAATATCACTTATCTGGGCAGGAGTCACAGGATTATCCAATGGACTGATAGCACCTATGATATATTTGGTCAAATCTCTTTCTGAGCATTTGAAGTTTCTTAAGAAATCTCCGGCACCTTTATATACGTCATACGTTCTTCCAAGGTTTGGATCTCTGTAAGATGAGAAGTACATTTGACCGTCCATACTGTAATTAAACATTGCACCATATGCACCGCCTTGAACACGAATCTGATTATAGAGATATTCGTTTCTAAGAACATTGCTCATCACTTTTGCTGAACCGTGATACTTGAATCCATTATTCTTAACATTGCCTACTAAAGCAGCGTATTGAACATTACTTGGAGCCATTAATCCTTCGTTCTTAAGGTTTTCTTCAAATTTGAATTCCTGAACCGGAAATGAATCCGTGTAAAGAGCTTCAATAAATTGTGGAAGGATTGCTTCAACGTTTTTGACATCTGCTTCATCACAAGTAACACTGAGAATAAGATTCTCAATATTGAATATCTTAGCCATAAGACTTTGCATCTTCTCAATGAGTACTTCAGGAGTTTTCTCAAAGTCAGCTCCAACTTTACAGATAAATCTGTAATAATCAAGACCTGAATACATCTCATGCAACTTTCCAAGAGGACTGATATAGCTTCCTGCTCTACTGATAGCAACTACATGACCTGAAGACATCATAATCATCTCTTTTCTGGATTGAGATTCCATGAGGAGTTGTGAGAGTCTTTCTTTATTGTTGAAGAGAGTTTCCTTCAAGATAGCTTTTATAAGCTTGAGCATTTCAGGAAGTTTATCCTTGCTTGCTTTTGCATTGAGAGTAGCCCAATGACTAAAGCAATTATGGTCTTGTACATTTCTTATGAATTGAGCATCAGTATAGATTCCACCTGTGTGAATGTTAACTTGGTTTGATAAATCTGCATAGCTCATTTCTTTAGTGTCAAGTTTACCAAGGAAATTAGTCAATAAACTGAAGTAGCGAATCTCTTCTTCGTCAAGACGAGCAAGATTAAAATAACCGTTAAGATAAACTATGCCATTTGAGAAAGTCGGATGCTCGATTACTCTAATTCCTGAAATTTCTTTCTCTACCATAGGAAGAGGTTTAGAGTTTCTATCTAAATCTTCAAGTGAGAGCATAGGAATCTTCTCAAGATCAGCAGGATTATCAGGAGTGGTCTGATGGACCTTAAGCTTCTCGGTTCTTTCTATTATTGTCTTAAGTTCTTTTTCACTCATTGATGCTTTAACTTCAGCAAGCTTCTTTGTTAAATCAGCAGCTTTCTTATCTGCTAAACCTTGTTCCGGTTTCATGTGAATAAAACTCTTGTTACCGTTAGCAAGAATGTACTCTTTAATGATATTCTCAAGATAAGGCTCAGTAAGAGCTTTCTTTACATCTTGAAGAGCTTCATCAAATGCGAGATATTTCAGAGGACTATAGCCATGCATCCAGCCTTTTGTTGCCATGAGAGCATAGAATAAGCCTATAGGGAATCCTCTCAAGTCTGCTTCACGGTAGATAAACTCACGTTTGTTTATACAAGCTTCAATCAGCTCTTTATTGATACCATCTTCAACAAGCTTCCTAAGAGTATTGTCAACAATCTCCAAGAACTTAGCTTTTTTGTCGGCTGAAGTATTTTTAACTATTATTGAAAGTTCCGGTTGAAGAATACCATCATCATAGGAACCCATAATATCTTTTCCGATTCCTGCTTCAAGGAGAGCTGTCTTGAGAATGGCAGCATCAGAGTTGATAAGAATATCGGTAACAATATTCATTGCAATTGATAATTTTTCATCCTCAATATGTCCAATTGTGTATGTTAAAGCAAAGTAGTCTTTATTATCAGTGGATTCATCTCTGGAGACAGGATATACAAGTTCTTTCTCAACAATACTTTCAAATGGCTTCTGCTCATCAATAACAACTTGGAATTCCTGATACTCAAAGTTAGCAAGATACTGATCATTCATTATCTTAAGAGTATCATCAATATTCATATCTCCGAAGAGATAGATATATGAGTTGCCAGGGTGGTAGTATTTCTTGTGGAAATTAAGGAATTTCTCATAACTGAGTTCAGGAATAACTTCAGGATCACCTCCTGACTCATGCTGATAAGCATTATCCGGATTCTGAGTTGATTGGATAGAACGGTATAATATTGACTCGGGAGAACTGAATGCACCTAGCATTTCATTATAAACAACCCCTTTGTAAGTTAAAGGAGCTTCCATGTTCTCAAGCTCATGGTGCCAACCTTCTTGCCAGAATATTTCAGGGCGATCGTATATCATTGGATTAAAAACAGCATCAAGATAAACAGTCATTAGGTTGACAAAATCTTTATCATTTGTACTTGCAATAGGATACATTGTATGATCAGACGCTGTGAAAGCATTAATGAATGTCTTCATCGAACCTTTAATCAGTTCGGTAAAAGTATCTTTAGCAGGGAAATTCTTTGAGCCGTTAAGTACAGAATGTTCAAGAATGTGAGGTGTACCAAAACTGTCTTCGGGAGGAGTCTTGAATCCAACCATGAATACTTTGTTAGGGTCATCATTTTTAAGATAGCATACTTGTGCTTTGGTTTTCTCATGGATAAGGAAGTATACAGTAGAATTAACTTCTTGAACTTCTTTCACCCATTCGCATTTAAAACCATGGAGTGTTTTTCCTTTTACCAATGTCATTTTATCTCCTATTTATAATTATTCATCATCTTCTTCGTCTTCGTATTCGTCTTCTTCTTCGTCATACGCATCATTAATCATGTTTTCAAAATATTCACAAACCAGATTAAATTCCTCTTCATCCTCAATGCTAATCAAATCTATTGTATCTCCATGATCTTCACTGATATATACCCAAAATTCTTCTTCGTCTTCCGGTAATACTGCAAGGTACTGCTTCCCATTCATTTCAGTCATGGCAATAGGTGTCACTTTAAGGATTCTTCCGTCCTCCATTTCCAGTTCAATTGGTTTTGCGTCTTCGATTAAAGCATCTCGACCTTTCTCTATATCATTCATAACATTACCTCATGTAAATTTTATACCACTATTTTATTAGTATCTTAAATGGCAACCATTTTCCAATTAAGATTTTAAACAAATTGTCTCTACCCTCATTTTATAATACTACAATCAGGGTGTAAGTTACAATATAATTATGCAGAAAATGTAATTTATCGTTTCTTTAAACATTTCTATTACTTTGTAAAGTTTTTTTATTATAAGAAGTTATAAGCAAGTATAGACATTGTTTCTATTAGCTTTACTTTTGACTTTCTTCAAACATGAAGTTTATCGAGAATGAGTTATACTACTATCAACTTTCTAGTAAATCCCCAAAAGAAAAGGCCCTGTTTATACAGGACCTTTATCTGTTTTATTGATATTTAAGCTTTATGGATAGGCTCTCCCAGCCAGTCATAACCTGCTTCCATGAGTGCTTCTGAAATTGTTGGGTGAGCATGTATTGTTTGTGCCAGTTCGTATACCGTGCCTTCCATTTTCATGAGAGCTGTTGCTTCACTAATCATATCGGTAGCATCAACTGCAACTATTTGTACACCCAATACTTCACCATATTTAGTCTCTGAAATGATTCTTACAAATCCTTCGGCATCTCCGGAAGCTAAGGCCTTTCCGTTTACATTAAGGGAGAACTCACTAACTTTATAATCAATATTATCAGCTTTCAACTCAGCTTCGGTTTTACCTACCTGAGCAATTTCAGGTACTGAGTAGATATTAATCGGAATAATATCCTCATTATCGGATTTTACTCCTTTAATCGAATTGATGGCTTTCAATCCCTGAGCAGATGCTGCATGGGCAAGATAGCTCTTACCGTTTACATCACCTACAGCAAAGATGTTTGATATGGAGGTATGATGTTCATCATCTGTTTTCAAGAAAGCCTCATTCATTTCGAAATTTATGTTTGATTCAGGTAATATCGCTTTACGCCAACTTGCATTTACTATCTTATCGAATTCAATTGTTTTTGAACCGGATATCAGATTGTTACCTTCAATCTTAAACTCTTTATCAAGGATAAGATTAACTTTAGCTTTTTTAAGCTTTCTTGTAACATACTTCTGCACATACTCGTCTACTCCCGGTAGTAGTTCATCACCGGGAACCAGTAGAGTAGGTTTAACACCAATCAATCTATAGAACTCAGCAGTTTCCAAAGCAACCGGGCCAACACCTATTATAAGAGGTTTTACGGGTAAGGTAGGTTCACTGAGTAGAGTTTCCAATTCAATTACTAAAGCTTGATCTACATTCTCTAGCTTAGCAGGTTTCGATCCTGTAGCTATGATAATATTTTCAGCTTGTATTACTCTATTTTCTACTTCAATTTCATGTTCATTAAGTATCTTTGCCGAACCTTCAATGAATTCGACATTATTCTTTTTCCAAAGATACTCAATTCCCTTTGTAAGTTTATTAACTATTGAACCGGCACGAGTTCGAGCCTTATCCCAATCGAATATAACGGTTTTAGGATCTATTCCACTAATTCCGAATTGCTCCGCTCTTGTTATCTTATCGTAAAGCTTACCACTTTCTAGTAACGCTTTTGTTGGAATACAGCCCCAGTTAAGGCACATTCCACCTACATACTTTTTATCAATGATAACAGTTTTCAGTCCCAATTGTCCGGCACGAATAGCGGAAACATATCCTCCGGGACCTGCACCGATAATTGCTATATCATATTGCATATAAACTCCTAATATGTACTAAACATACATTGTTTCCTAAAAGATTATCATATCTTTCATGTGATTTTAAGAAGTATCATATCTATATTTATATTTATGCTTGTTTTCGTTAAACAAACTAAAAGTATTTCCAATGTCTTCTTCACAGCTATATCTTAATCCATCATCATGGAAATCGGGTCATCCAGATAACTGATGAAATCACGAATGAATCTGGTAGTTTCTCCGCCATCAAGTATTCTATGGTCTACCGAGAGAGAAAGAGGAAGCATCTGACCAACAACTATTTCGTCATTAACAACGATGGGTCGTTTTGCTATTCTACCGATTCCCATTATACCGACTTCGGGATGGTTTATAACCGGAACTCCGAACCAACCGCCCAGTGAACCGTAGTTTGTAATTGTGAATGTACCGTTTTGCATTTCAGACAAGCTAAGCTTCCTTTGTAATGCTTTTTCAGTAAGCTCTGCAAGTTCAATAGCAAGTTGCTTAATACTTTTCTTATCTGCATCTTTGATAACAGGTACAACAAGTCCGTCTTCTGTATCCATTGCGATACCTATATTGTAATATTTTTTAACAATAATCTGACCGTTATCCAAATCAAGTTCGGAGTTCATTGTAGGATGCTTTTTAAGAGTAAGTACAAGTGCTTTTATAATGAATGGGATGAAGGTTAATTTCACACCATCTTCAGCAAATGTCTCTTTATATTTTTTGCGAATATCAACAAGAGAACTAACTTCCACTTCGTCAAATACAGTCATGTGGGCCGCTGTATGCTTTGACTTAGCCATATTCCGGGCAATAGCTTTT
The DNA here is from genome assembly GCA_963667035.1 of Cloacimonadales bacterium (SeqCode). Classification (GTDB taxonomy): domain Bacteria; phylum Cloacimonadota; class Cloacimonadia; order Cloacimonadales; family JAFGVF01; genus Zophobacter. Next base: position 2,158,499 of record OY762964.1, on the reverse strand, counting down.
CGAATCTGGCTAATAGGACTTATCACAACTCTTTCCGAGTTATCGGTTTCTTGAGTAACAATAGTCGAAGCCGGTTTTGAAGCTGCCCTTTTTATATCTGATTTTGTAACGCGACCTGCAGGTCCGGAACCTTTGACTTGATTGATGTCTATTCCAAGATCTTTAGCCATAGCTCGGGCTACGGGAGTTGCAAGTACTTTGTGTTTTATAGAAACCGATTCCTCTTTCTTCTCTTCCATACCTTCATCCGAAGCGGGAAGGAAAGAGCCTTCTTTTGCAACTTCAATAGTTCCGACAACTCCTGCGAATCCTTCTTCATCTACAGATTCGGAAGAGTCTGTTTGAGGAGCTTCTTCGGCATTACCGCTAATTTCTATTTCAGCTAAGGGATTACCGACATTTACTACTTCTCCTTCGGCACCATAGAGGGTAACGATTGTACCTTCTTTGGGAGAAGGTATGTCAGTGACAACTTTATCTGTCTCCATTTTTACGAGCGAATCGCCCATCTTTACTTCCTGACCTTTCTTAACGTACCATTCAACGATACGTCCTTCCTCCAGTCCTTCACCTATATCGGGGAAATTGAAAATATAACGCATCGTACCTCCTAATATTTAACCAATTTCTGAATGTTATAGAATATCTGTTCAGGTTCAATTCTATAGAAATCCTCATTCAGAGGTAATGGAATTATTGTGTCAAATCCACCCATTCTTGTAGGTGGAGCTTCTAGATTAAGGAAGTTCTCTTCAACTGTTATAGCCATTAGCTCAGAAGCTACGCTATAACTTCTTTGTGCTTCTATTACGGTCAGTAGTCGGCCAGTTTTTGCAACGGATTCCTTTATCGTAGCTCTATCGATAGGAGAAATAGTTCTCAAGTCTATCAATTCGACAGAGATTCCTTCTTTCTTAGCCATAACCATTGCTCTTTGAACCTCTCTTACCATAGCACCGTATGTTACTACAGTAATATCGGTTCCCTCGGCTACTACTTTGGCTTTTCCAAGAGGTATTGAGTATTTCTCTTCCGGTACTTCCTGTTTGATAGCTCTGTAAATCTTTTTGGGTTCCATAAAGATTACCGGATCATTAGACTCTATTGCACTAATAAGAAGCCCTTTTGCATCATAAGGAGTTGAAGGTATCACGACTTTTAAGCCGGGTGTATGGGAGTAGTAAGCTTCCGGACTTTCTGAGTGGTGTTCAAGGGCGTTGATACCTCCTCCGTATGGGAATCTTATTACCATTGGTACAGAGAATTTACCACGTGTCCTGTTTCTAAAACGAGATACATGTGATACAATCTGATTAAAAGCAGGATATGTGAAGCCGTCAAACTGTAATTCCACAATCGGTCTCATACCTGTTATTGCCATACCTAGGGCGGTTCCGACAATTCCCGATTCTGCGAGAGGTGAGTCGAAAACCCTATCAACACCATGTTTCTTTTGAAGACCTTCAGTTACTCTGAAAACACCGCCTTCAAGTCCGGCATCTTCGCCGTATATGATAACTTCGGGATGCTCTGTCAGCATCATATCCATTGCATTATTTATAGCTTGAACCATGTTCATTACTTTCTTCATTTTCCCTCCTTCCAGTGAAGGTAGTTTTCATACTCTACTTTCTGTCTTTTCAGATGTTCAGGCATCTCTTCAAACATATATTCAAAGACATTGTTTAAGTTTTTCTTATATAACTCTTCCGCTTTCACGAATTCTTTTTCCACTTTCTGCTTATACTCTTCAATTAAGGCATTCTCTTTCTTCTCATCCCAGAGTCCCTTACTTTCAAGGAACATTCTCAATCTCTTTACCGGATCTTTCTTAGCCCATTCTTCTTCCATCTCAGAAGTTCTGTATCTGGTTGGGTCATCAGAAGTTGTGTGAGCACCCATTCTGAATGTCTCTGCTTCTATAAGTACGGGACCGTTACCTTCAAGAGCGTAGTTTCTTGCATAGTCAAGAGCAGCATACATTGCAAATATATCATTACCATCCACATGAAGAGCAGGTATACCATAGCCGATCCCTTTATTAGCTAATGATTCGGCTGCACTCTGCTGTTTTCTCGGAACAGATATTGCAAATTGATTGTTTTGTACTATGAAGATTACGGGAGCTTTCCATACACCTGCGAAGTTAAGAGCTTCATGGAAGTCTCCTTCTGAGGTCCCACCATCGCCAACAAATGTATAAACTACTCCGTTCTTTTTGTTATGCTTCAAAGAATAACCTATTCCTGCCGCATGTAGAAGTTGTGAGGCAATAGGAACAGAGGACGGTAGTATATGGGGAGCTTTCTCCATAACAGAACCTCTTTCATCGCCTTTGAAATATAGGAATATTTCGTGTAATTCAGCACCTTTTGCCAACCAAGCGGCTAGCTCTCTAAAGGCCGGAACAACCCAGTCCTCTTCTTTATTTACAAGCCCAACGGCTGTTGCAATAGCTTCCTGACCAAGATTAGGGGGATAAGTGAACATTCTGCCTTGTCTTTGGAAACTGACTGCCATTAAGTCTGCTTGTCTGGCAAAAAGCATTTTCTCCATTGCCTTTACCCAGAATGCATCATTATCATTCGGAATCTCCTTTCCTTTCAAGAGTTTTCCGTTTTCATCTATTATTTTTACAATCTTCCCTTTCAGGGGATCATATTGTTTAAACATCACATATACCTCCAAAGATATTTTGATTTGTATATAATTTAGATTAGACTAACAAATTCCCAAATAAAATTTATGACTGATAATATAAGCTTGTGTCTTAATTAGTTAATAATCTATAGTATAAATCAAGGAGTGGGGGCATCCTAAACTGCAATAAGTTTTGATTTGTTACTTTTTTTGTTTCATTTAAGCTGTCACGGCAGTTAAAAATGGTCCTGTTTTCACTGCCATTGATAATTTAAGCAATCTGAGTAGCATCTTTCCGGGTGTCCACCAACCACAGATTTTTTACCAGTTTTTCTCTCATTTTTCTCTCGTTTCTATCCCGTTGCGAGCAACGGGAGACCAACGGGAGAGCAACGGGAGACTAACCCGAGAGAAACCCGTGGTTGGTGGACGAGTAAAAGGAACCCGGAAGGAACCAATTACAGCGTCCTAAATAAAGTAGACACATATATAACTGAGAGAAATTAAAGGTTTACAGAAAATGAAACAGAAAACAGCATTATGTTATAGTGAAGTATTTAAACGCAAAGTAGTTAAAGAGATCGAGGATGGAGTCCTAACTATTTTCCAAGCAAGAACTATTTACAACATAGGTGGCTCCTCTACTTTGAAATGTTGGATTAATGAATACGGAATAAATGATTGCATAGGAAGGACTTTACATAAGAATGAATAAGGTTTATGGAGATAAAAAATAGAAATATGTTGCTTGACTAAATATTTCAGTATAAGGATTATTGATAAAAGGAGGGTTTATGAAGAGGATAGCTATAATAATAACACTGTTGATAATATCGATACAATTGTTTTCTGAGAAGAATACAGAAGAAGTAAAACCCCAAATGACTAGTAGATTTTTTTTGGAATTTGGAGCCGGATTCAGTAAAACAGAATATAAACAAACAATCTCTGATGGTTATGAATCTATTACAACCCCTGATTTAAATGAAACGGGGATAGTCTTTGATGTACGTCTAGGAAACAATTTTGAAGAAAAAAAAGCAGATATGTATTTTATGCTCAAGTTTAATATTCATTCTATGGAGAATATAGAAGGGGATGTAGTCTCAATTAGCAATTCTCTTTTAGGAGTAGGTTCAAGGCTTTATATTAATAAGGATATGTGGAATAGCCCTTTTGTTGAGTTAGGGGGTGGTTATAGCACGTGGACTGCAGACGGAGATGATGATAATAATCTAATAGGATATGGATGCGACCTTGGAATAGGATTTAGAGTAAAGAAGAATCATTTGTTCAAAGTAAACTACTTTTTAACATGGACAGATAGAGATTTCTTAGGAGTTGAAATGGACGTGGAAACTAAAGTATTAATTTTTAGCTATTCTCTCCGTTTGAAATAGAAACGAGTTGAATTATAACTTTAAGGGGATATAGCTGAAATAAACTTGACAATTATATTGTATCCGGCAAACTAATCTGTTACAATGTGAAGATTTAGCATTCATGAAATTATACTGTAACCTAAATCTGCTTATTCGTTAGAAGATTGTGACAAAGATTGTTTAGAGATAATATAAGGGGAAAAAAGTGAATACACTGTTAGATGACGACTTGACACGCGGACAGCACACAGTGATTTGGAATGGTTCCGATAAGAGCGGAAGTCTAAGCTCAACAGGAATTTATTTCATAAAACTTCAAAGTGGTAATGTTGCTAAGCCTGTTAAAACTATTTTAATGAAGTAGTTTAAATTCGATTTACATATTATACAAGATGATTAGGTTATCTTAATCATATCAATTCTTATATCCTTAATAACTTGACCATTCTTAAGAGTTCAGAAGACTATTATTCAGGATAGATTGTAGATAATAACAATCAATATTCAATTAGCATAAAAACAATAATCAGATAATATATACAAAATGCAACATTATGAGGATACAATGTTTGGTGATTATAAGTTACCCTTGAAAATTGAGAACGAACTTGTGCAGATAGAAGTTCTTAAAGAGTTGGATAGCTATAGCTACTGTAGGAAATCTGAAGGAGAAACCGTAAGTAAGCTCCTTTTAGCAGATCAATCTAAAGTAGTTATTAATCCGGTAGAGCCATTATTCACTCCTAAGAATATTACTTCTTTTTTATTGATTGAGTTTGACCGTACAATCTCTGTGAAACCGGGAATGAATCATAAGATATTCATTACATTCCCTGTTGAGATTGGTGTCTTTGTCTCAAAGAAACGAGATTATGAACTCCTCGATGTATTTTCATTTAGTAAGCAAAAGTTTACTCTTTACGGGGACCCTAGCAATGGAACGATTTGTAAACATTGGAAGAGTCAGATATTTATGTCTAGACCGGAAGTTAATCCACTCTATGAAGGAGTAATAGAACTGACAATTAGAAACAATACAACTACATGGGTATCCATGAATAGGGCACTGTTTAAAGCCCTTGGTATGAAGATTTATTATAATGAAAATCTTGTTGCAATGAGAGCTTTAATGAAACTGGCTGAAGAAGAAATTGCCGAAACAGAATTTCAGAAATCACCCTTGGAAGCAAACATGAGAAAATCACTAGAGCTGGTAACAATGAAAAAGTTGTCTGTTACATCCCCTAAGACTGTAATGATGGAAGGTTTCTAATGCTTGATATTCTTGATAAAGTGCTTTTTGCTAATGTTACTGTAAAAAAGCTTCTGGTAATGATGGCTATCCTTCTCGGTTTGAGAATTATATCCAATCTGTTATCATTCTATCTTAGAAAGAGTCTTAAAACCAAGATGAACAAAGACCATCTGGAACTGATAATAAAGATAGTAACATATAGCTTGTTTACAATAGTTGCAAGTTGGTTGTTGGGTCTTTTGGGGATTGAGTTATCCGGATTGCTTGTAGCAGGAGGTATTTTAGGTATTGTTATAGGTTTTGCAAGTCAGAGTATCGTCGGCAACTTGGTGTCAGGCTTGTTCTTAATGATGGAGAGACCTATGAAAATAGGTAATGCTGTAGAGGTTAACGGAACGGTGGGCATTGTTGAAGATATTAAGATAATATCTACTAAAATACGCACTTGGGATGGGCTTGATATAAGAATTCCTAATGAAAAAGTGTTTACTTCAAGTATAACTAATTATGTTAGCAATGTTGCAAGAAGATTTAACTATAAAGTAGGGATTAGATATCAGGATGATGCTGATAAAGCTATTAGAATTATCAAGGAATTGATTGATAACGAGCCTTTTGCTTTGCACAATCCGGAACCGGTAGTCTTTGTTAGTGAACTGAATGACAGTTCTGTTGATATAACAGTTATGATTTGGGGTCCTGTGTCCGAATGGTATCAGTTAAAGATGAAGATGCTCTGGGAGATAAAAAAAGTTCTGGAGGAGAATGAGATTGAAATTGCTTTCCCTCAAAGTGTTATTTGGTTAGGAGAAAAAGAACTGAAAATAAAGCAATAGTGCTAACAGTTGAATGTTATTCATAAAGTATTTAATATGAGCTCATTAGTGAGCTCTTTTTTATGGAATATATCTATAAACTATATTGTGACCGATTAATTCTTGAGTATATTTAATAAATAATGTTGACAATTTGAAGCATACCAAACGGTTTGTAAAAGCTGAATACACATGATTGGATAGTTTGTAACATCCTTTATTAATAGTATGTTAAGAAGGGATATTGATAATCCGGATATGAGTTTAAAGACGAACAAAAACACAAATTGTTCGCTTTTAGTGTGACAATAAGCTGTGCTAATTAACTAAAAGCTAGCATATTAATTAAAAAGATACTGAAAGGTTTGTATAGAAGGTGCTATGAGAAGAACAAAAGAAGAAGCAATGATAACACGTCAGATTATTCTTGATTCTGCTTTGAAGGTGTTTTACAAACAAGGTTATAACGCTACTTCAATCAAGGATATTTGCGATGAGGCAGGAGTTACTAAAGGTGCTTTATATTGGCACTTTGAGAGTAAGGAAGCACTGTTTAGAGCAATGCTTACAGAGAATATCGGTGATGTCATCTTGCTAATTGATTATTATAGAAACAAGCAAATGTCACCTAAGGAGAAGATTAAAACAATTTATCTGGCGATGCTTGATAAGATTCTTAATAGTAAGAATGTACACATGGCTATTGAGATTGCGGTTAGCAAGATAGAAATGCGAGAGATTCACCTTAACGAAGAGCAAAAAAAGACAAAGAAGAAATTCCTGAACTTCACAGATATTATTGAAGAAGGCATAAAGTTAGGAGAGTTTAAAGATGAGATGACTCCTAAACAGTATAACTTCTACCTGAATAATGTTATGGCCGGTTTAATTTGGGGATCATTCGAACTACCGTCAATAGTAAATATAGCTGATTGGGGAGAGACTTTCCTCAACTTAACGTTTAAGAACATCCTGTTTAAGGAGTAATATGACAATAATGACTACTTTGAGAGAATATAAATATAGAAATGGATTTGGAGGAAAAATGAGACGTTTTCTGATAATATGGGTAATACTACTACCTGTATTACTCGAGGCATTAACAATTGAAGATGCAATAAAAATGGCATTGGATAATAATCCTGACATGCAAACCTCTCTGAATGACAAAGAGATGGCTTATGCGGATTATAGAGGAACAAAGGGGATATTGTATCCTCAGATTGATGCTGTCGGAGAGTATAAACAAAAAACAACTATGCTATCGGATAATCAAACCGTGCAGTATGGGATGGATGAACAAAAAGAAACAAGTTTGGCTGCAGGAGTACAAGCAAGTCAAATTCTGTTTTCATCTTCTGTATTCTTAGGTTTAAGAGCTGCTAGGGTATATACAGATTTGCAGAATACTAATGTAGGAGTTACTGAAGATAATGTAATATTCAATACATATGAAGCTTTTGATAGTGTTTTGTTAGCAGAAGAGTTACTTGCAATTCAAAGGGAAGCTCTTGAAGTTGCCGTGAAGCATTACAATCAGGTTCAAGTGATGTATGAACAGAAGCTGGTCAGCGAGTATGACCTATTAAATGCTGAGTTATCAGTATCAAGACTGGAGCCTGATGTGACAGAAGCTGAGAAAAATGTAGTCTTAGCTAAAGAGAGCTTAAAAGATTTCATTGGCTGGAATGAAGGGGAGTTAGAGCTTGAGGGTGAGATTAGTTTTTCCCAATCAGGTCTATTGTCTCTTGAATCGGCTATTGAAGAAGGAGCAAATAGTAGAGGTGAACTTAAGGTTGTAGCATTGAGTCGGGAGATGCAGGAAATTAATTATAAGAATGAAAGTTTATACTTTCTGCCTAATATACAGGCTTCTGCAGGATACACTCATTATGCGTTATCAGATAAATATGGAGTAGAAGGAGATGATTTCGGAGACACCTACAATTGGGGGATTTCGTTCCAGCTACCAATTTTTAAAGGTCTTACCAATCACTATGAGAAGAAATCAGCCAGATACGCATATAAGAATGCTCTTATAACGGAACATGATACTAGAAACAAGATAGAGCTAGAGATAACTAGTGCTTATAAGAGCTATCAGGCGAGTTTACAAAAACTGAAGGCTGAGGAAAAGAACGTAAATCTGGCACAGAAAGCACTTAATATAGCTGAAACACGTTATCAGAATAGTTTGGGGACGCAATTGGAAGTTAGTGACTCTCAACTAACATGGAAGAGTACAAAAATCAGTTATTTGAATGCTGTATATAAAGCTAAAATTAACTGGTTGAATCTTATGAAGGCTATTGGAAGAGATTTATAAAGGAGAAATAATGAAAAGAAATATATTGATTACACTGGTTCTTATCAGCACACTCATGTTTCTAGGTTGTGGTAAGAAAGAAGTGGTAGAGACAAAATCAATGGAAGATATATATAGAGAAGAGGGTATTCCTGTAGAAGTGCAGACTATTGAAAAGAGCGATTTAGTTAAAACCAGGACTTTCTTCACAACTATGGAAGGTGTTAGAGAAATCACTCAGATAAGCAAAGTGTCTGACCAAGTTGAAAGAATCCACTATAAAATTGGTGATTATGTAGAAAAAGATACTGTTGTTCTCAGTTTCCCTAATGATACTGCGATGGCACAATACAGACAAACCAAATCTCAATACGATGATGCTCTACAGACTGTGAATAGAATGAGGAGTGTATTAGAAGAGGGTGGTGTTTCAGAGCAAGAAGTAAATCAACTTGAAACCCAAGTAGATGTACTGAGAGCTACTCTTGATATGGCTACTGATATGGTTGAAGTAAAAGCTCCTATATCAGGTGTTATTACAGAGATTTTTGTAAACGAATCCGATAGAGTATTCCCAGATGATAATCTATTCACTATTTCCGAATTATCAAGGTTAAAAGCGGAAGTGTGGGTGAATGAAGATGATATCAGTTTAGTAAAAAAAGGACTTCGAGCAAAAGCTGAATGGAGAGGTAACACAATCAATGGTAGTGTTACAGCTGTTGCATTGAACATGAATCCTAGTCATAAAGCATTCAGAACTGAAATAGAATTTGATAATGCGGGATACAAAATTAAGGGTGGAGTAACAACTGATGTTAGTTTAACTTTATCCAGTAAAAAGAATATTATTGCTCTGGATAGGGTATACATATTAGGAACAGGTGACAATGTGACAACTTGGGTAGATAACAATGGTACTGCAGAAAAGAGAACTCTGGAACTCGGTATTGTTAATGATTTGAAAGTAGAAGTTCTTAAAGGTTTAAAAGCCGGAGATATGCTTATAACTAAAGGCTACAATCGAGTAAAAGAAGGTAGCAAGCTTAAAGTTTTAAATTGAGGAATATAGATGTTTTTATCTAATTTATCAACAAAGAAACCGGTAATGACTACGATGATTATCGTTGCTTTTTTACTCTTTGGTATAATAGCAATGCTTAATCTACCCGTATCATTAATGCCGGATGTAAACATCCCATATATATTGGTTAGAACAATATATCCGGGAGCAGGTCCTTCTGAAATTGAGACTCAAGTGTCGGAAAAGATAGAAGAGGTTCTATCTACTGTTAGTGGGCTTGATTTCGTAGAGTCATATTCTATGGATAGTGTATCCATGATTGTGCTTAAATTTAATATGGATAAAGATGTGGATCTAGCTAGTCAGGAAGTAAAGGACAAGATTAACACGATTCTAAGTCAGTTACCTGATGAAGCAGAATCTCCAACAGTAGAAAAGTTTGAGTTTGGTGCAGAGCCTATTGTTCAGCTTATTCTCAGTGGAGATGTTTCTGAAACCGAGTTGTATGACCTAGCAGAAAATTATGTTAAAGATAGGTTCTACCAAGTAGAAGGTGTTGCCTCCGTTGAGTTATCCGGTGGACAAGAAAGAGAGATTCAAGTTAAGACAACCGACCGTATTCTTTTCCAGAATCATCTGACACTTGACCAGTTTGCTTCATACTTGGCAGCTAGTAACTTGGATTTGTCTGGAGGACATTTTACAAGAGAGATCAGAGAATATGCCTTAAGAACAGATGCCGAATTTAGTAAAGTGGAAGAAATCAAAGAATTGATTATTCCGACAGCTATGGGTAATAAGAAGGTCAAAGAGCTCGCTGAAGTAGATGATACAATAAAAGAAGTAACAAAGCGTTCCATCTATTTTAATTCAAAGACAAAAGTGAAAGATCCTAATGTTATCAAGCTTGGTATAATCAAGTCTTCGGACGGAAACACGGTTTCAATTGCAAAAAATGTTAAAGAGATGATTCCGGTACTTCAAGATGAGTTACCGGATGGTGTGAACATTCAGCTCTTCTTTGATGATTCCGAGTTTATTAAAAGTTCAATTAAGGACACATTTGTAAATCTTTTACTTGGTATTATTCTTACCGGAATTATTCTCTATGTATTCTTACATGATATAAGATCTACATTGATTATTGCTCTTTCAATGCCTACTTCTATAATCTCATCCTTTATGGTTTTGAGCTACTTTGGATTTTCGATAAACATGATGACATTGATGGGATTGTCAACCGCTGTGGGTGTGCTGGTTTCCAACTCAATTGTGGTGTTGGAAAACATATTCAGACATAAACGTCTGTTAGGACACAGAGCTGAAGCGGCTCGAGTGGGAGCAGCTGAAGTAACTGCTGCGGTTATGGCCTCAACGGCAACGAATCTTGTTGTGTTCTTGCCAATTGCTAACATGTCTTCAATGGTTGGAATGTTTTTTAGAGAATTTGCTTTAACTGTCTCTGTAGCTACTGTATTCTCACTATTAATGTCTTTTACTTTAACACCGATGTTAGCTTCTGTGATGATTCCTAAAGAAGAAAAGAGAACTAAATTTGGTAGCTTCATGGAAAGAGTACTTGAGAATATACAAAACTGGTATCATGGAGTGTTGGCAAAATTGCTGTCAAGAAAGAGAAATCCGTTGCTTTTAACAGTAACCGTTTTTGTAATATTCTTTATAGTCCTCTTTGGAATTGCACCTAAAATAGGGTTCTCATTCTTCCCTGATATGGATGAAGGAAGTTTCAATGTTTCTGTTGAGTTACCTCAAGGATATTCTCTTACACAATCTGCTGATGTCATGGAAGATATTGAACAACGTATTACTGCTCATCCGGAAGTTGAGATGGTGCTAACAACATTGGGAAATGATACCGGAACTCATATAAGTAAATTAACTGCGATTATGGTTGATGCTCAAGAAAGAGAAATCAAGACATATAATTTCATTAAGCTGATTATTAAAGAGCTCTCTGATGTTCCCAATGCTATCATCTCTGTTTCTACCGGTGACGAAGAGGGTGGATCACCTATTGAAATCTACGTTAAACACTCTTCTCGTGAAGTAGTGGAAACTCTTGGACCAATAGTAAAAGAGAAGATTGAAACAGTTCCGGGGATGATAAACTTTGATACAAGTTTAAGATCAGGTATGCCTGAACTGGTGTTACATCCGAAAAGGAAGGAACTAGCTGAAGCCGGTTTAACTGCTTATGAGCTAGGTATGTTTCTTAGAAATGCAGCAGAAGGTGTAACTCCTACTGTATATAGGGACAATGGTTTGGAATATGACATAAGGGTATCGCTAAAAGATGAAGCTATTGATACTCCCGAAGAAGTGGAGAACTTAACAGTTCTAACTCCTACAGGAACATATACCGTTTCTCAGTTAGCAGATATAACTTTTGAAGAAGGACCTACTCAGATACGTCACAGAGATAAAGTGAACTCAGTAGCTTTTACTGCTTCACCTGCTCCGGGTGTTCCACTTGGAGAGATTGTTTCCGAGTTAAACAAGAGACTAGATGAAATTGAGTTACCTCGAGGTACAACCATTACATGGGGTGGACAAGCCGAAATGATGGAAGAGGCAATGTTTGATTTTGTTTTTGCCTTCATTATTGCTGTTGTTCTAGTGTATATGTTGCTTGCTTCATTACTTGAAAGTTTTACAAGACCGTTTATTATTCTTGTTTCATTACCGTTAGCTACTATCGGTGTGTTTATATTAATGTATTTAAGCGGACAATCAATGAATATCATATCAATGATGTCGATTATCATGCTTATTGGTTTGGTTGTGAATGATGCGATTCTTATTCTTGATTATACTAATCAGGTACAAGAAAAAGAGAAGATATCTTTGAAAGAAGCTATTCTTATTGCTGCTCCAACCAAGATGAAAACAGTTATCATGACAACTCTCGCCATACAATTAGGTATGTTGCCTATGGCTCTTGGTATAGGTACTGCCGGTGCTGAGTATCGTATCCCAATGGCAATTATACAGATTGGCGGTATGATGACATCTACAGTTCTGACTCTATTTATGATTCCTGGATTGTACTACATTATGCATAGAAGGCATGAGAAATAATAGAATTCAATAGGGGAGGGTATATCTCCTCCCCTATATTTTTGTCTGGAGAAGAATTGAAAAAGCTTATTGGTATTACAATCCTTATAACTTTAGTTTTTTGCCTTTTTGCTAATGAAAGACCTAAGATAGGTTTAGTGTTAAGTGGTGGAGGAGCTAAAGGTATTGCACATGTTGGTGTTTTAAAAGTTCTAGAAGAACACGGCATTAGACCTGATTACATAACCGGAACAAGTATGGGTGCTATTATAGGTGCATTGTATTCTATTGGTTATACAGCCCAAGAGCTTGAAGAAATAGTTTTCTCTCAAGACTGGCAATCTTTGATGACAGATAAACGCGATAGGCAGAATCAATCATTCATGGAGTTGGAGAATGGAGATAAATATCAGTTAAGCTTCCCTTTCAAAGATGGCAAGATAATACTCCCAACAGGATTTATCAATGGGCAGAACATCATAACTTTACTATCATCTTTAACAATACCTGTACACAATATTACTGATTTTAGTGAGCTTCCAATTCCATTTGCTTGTATTGGAACAGATATTGAAACAGGAGAACCAATCGTTATGGATCATGGAGTTCTATCGGAAGCAATCAGAAGTTCAATGTCTATTCCTTCAGTCTTTTCACCATCAGAGTGGGAGAACTATCGCTTATTAGATGGGGGATTGGTAAATAATTTTCCTGTTAATCAAGTAAGACAAATGGGAGCAGAAATAATCATTGGAGTCGATATCTCTTCATCAATAGCTACCAGAGATCAACTTAATAATATGGTCTCAGTTATTAACCAAGCAATATCTTATCGTGGATATGCATCAACTGAGGAACAAAGAAAATCATGTGATATTCTTATTACTCCGTCTCTAACAGATTATACCATAATGTCATTTGATAAACTGCGAGATATTTATAATATTGGAGAGTATGCAACTCGCCAACATAGTGATGAGTTAACTGCTCTTTCATGTATAATGCACGATTACAATAGGGAAGATGTCGTATTTCCTCCCAGAGGTAAGAAAGAGTTTTTAATTAAGAGGATTCGTGTTGTAGGTTTGGAAAATATCCCTTCTTATGCCGTTAGAGGATGGATGAATATTCGTATTCCATCTGTTGTTCAAATACAAAAAATTGAAGATTCAATACAACGACTCGTCTCAACTAAGAGCTTTGAACAGATACATTACAGATTACTCTCAAGAGAGGAGGGAGATGGATATGAGCTTGAGATAAGACTTAAAGAGAAAGAAAGCAACTATGTCTCTTTAGGAGGTAACTTTAACTCAGAGGATTATGCATCAGTTCTTCTACAGATAAACATCAACAATTTATTGAAGAGAGGATCGAGCTTAAACCTCTCTGCCAGATTAAATCCAAAGGCGGAAATTGATGTTAATCACATGTTTCTTAGTGGTTGGAATTCAGGCGTAGGGATAGTAGCCGGGGTATCTTTAAATGTGAGTGAGATTTACAGTTATAATGATTATAAAAGAGTCGGTGATTCCAATTACTTATCGAAGCTGTACTTATATTGTGGTCCAACATTATTATTAAGTAATGTGTTTTCAGCTTTTTTAACATACAGTCATGAAATTAACTTTCTTGAGAGTAACAGGAGTTTAAAGAAATTTGATTATCAAAAAGAGACAGATAAAATTAGCCTTATTCTTCATAGGGATTTCTTAGATGATGTATATTTCCCTCGTAAAGGTGGATGGACTTACACAAGATTAGAGAATTGTTTCATAGAAGGAATGACCAGTTCTTTCGAGAATCAAGTGCAACGGTTAATTGTTAATAATAGAAGTGCTGTGCCAATAAATAGGAATATTAGTTTGCATTTAGGGCTCAATCTTGGTTTATCGACAGAAAATAACAAATTGAATAACAATTCCTTCTTTTTGGGGGGGAATAGATTGATTGATTATACGACTTTTCCTTTCCCTGCTATGAGTATTAGAAAGAAGAGAGGAAATAACGTATATGTGGGTAAGTTTGGTATTCAATACGGATTCAATAGCTTCTTGTATTTAAGTGCAAACAGTTATTACGCTGAAGTAAAAGATGACGTTGATGACCTACTAAGAGGAAAAGATGGTCTCTTGGGTGGAAGTCTTGACCTAGGCGTCAGAACAATTCTGGGAGCAATAAACTTATCGCTTCAAAAGAATGATATTTATACAGACTATTCAGGCTTCATAAATATCGGATACAATTATTAGTTAAAAAGCTATGCCTTTATACCAGTTACCTTCTATAAACATATAGTAAACCCATAAGTCACATCTTTCATAATTAACAAATCCACCTTCTCAGATATACATCACAGATGTGGGAGAATTCATAGAAGTAAATAATGTGGATATCTATTGTATTGATTTCATATATTATACGCAACAAGACCATATTAAGTAATGATTGCAGCTTAGTATGAGAAACCGTGGCATTTCAACAGGATAAAACCATTGACATAAGGAGCGTTGACGAAAGTTTGAAATCATAAATAATCTTGGAGAAGTGATGACTGAAAAGATAAATGTTAATGTTAACTCGGAAATAGGTGAATTAGAAGGAGTAATCCTTCATCGTCCGGGAAGAGAGATTGAGAATATGACTCCTCAGAATGCAGAAAGAGCATTATATAGTGACATACTGAATCTTTCTGTCGCTGATAATGAATACAGCGATTTTAAAGGAGCATTGGATATTCTTACCAATACTTTCGAAATTAGAGAGTTACTTGCTCAAGTACTTAAAAACGATAGAGTTAAGTTTAATCTTGTTGAAAAAATATGTAATTATGAATGTCAACTCAATCTAGTTGATGATTTGATGAAGCTCGGACCTGAAGAGTTGACCCGTCAATTGTTTGAAGGTGTTATAATGAAGAAGAATAACTTAACTGAATTCTTAAGCAAAGAGAAATATAGCTTGAAACCTTTACATAATTTCTTCTTTATGAGAGATGCTTCAATATCTGTATTTGATGAAGTTCTAATTGGAAAGATGGCTAATCAGGTAAGAGAAAGAGAATCTATTATTATGGAAACAGTCTTTGACTATCATCCCCACATTCAAACAAGAACGTTCAATCCCTTAAGTAGCAAAAAGGTACCATCAAACAAAATTACAATTGAAGGTGGAGATGTACTTATAGCACGAGAAGATACTCTTGTAATCGGAATAGGTGGAAGAACGACATCTCAAGGGATAGATTATTTAATAGAGTATTTCAAACATAAGAGAGAGAAATTCAATATTGTGATTCAAGAGCTTCCGCTTCAACCCGAATCGTTTATTCATCTTGATATGGTTTTTACTTTCCTCAATACAAATGAATGCATGGTTTATGAACCGGTTATTCTTAAGCCTAATCGATTGGAAACAGTATGTATCAGAATTGATAATGGTAAGGTAGAAATTGAATCGAAGAAGAACCTAATTGAAGCTTTAAAAGAATTGAACTTTGATCTTGAACCAATCCATTGCGGTGGTCCGGCAAGTAAATGGACCCAAGAAAGAGAACAATGGCATAGTGGAGCAAACTTCTTTGCAGTAGGACCTGGAAAGGTTTTGGGATATAGCAGAAACATACATACACTTGACGAACTTAACAAGCATGGATATGAGATAATAAACGCTAAAGATCTTATTGCCGGTAAAGTCGATCACAACCAATATAAAAAGTTCGTTGTTGCAATAGATGGTGCGGAATTAGCCCGGGGCGGTGGCGGTTGCAGATGCATGACAATGCCAATTAAAAGAAAATCTGTTGATTGGGGGATTTAGTTGGAAAACCTTGAAGGGTTAATGATAGAGTACTTTGAAGCAGATGGGCTTCAATATGGTTATGTCATTAAGCATAACATAAATCAAGTGCATGTGTTAAACCTAAAAGGAAGAAAACAGAAGTTTCCAATCAATCGAATTGTTGTAGTACATAAGAAAATTAACGAATCTGAGTTCAAACATACAATGGAAGAATACGAAAGCTCTATATCTGTTATTCGAAATGAGATAGACGTAGAGCTTCTTTGGGAGATGGTTAAAGATAACTCTGACACATACACTTTGGATGACCTCTCTGATATATATTTCAATGTAGCAGATTCAAAGCAAAAATCAGCTCTTATTAAAGCAATTAGGGACAATAGACTTTGTTTTCGTCTAAAGGGACTTCTTTTTACACCTAGGACTCAAGAACAAAAAGAAGAGTTAGCAAATTCTATAGAGATAGAAAACAGAAAGAGTGAGTATGTAAATAAGCTTAAAGCTCTCTATTTTAAGATAGCTGGTAACACTTTTATTGAACCTGATCCTGTAGAGCATTCAATGCTACAGGATATATATAATTATCATTTTAGACGTTGTGATTACTTCTATTCCAACGAATTAAAACTACTCAACAGAAGTAAAGATGAGAATGAGATTATTATTGAGATTCTATATGGTTCAGGTTTCATCTCTGCAGATACTGACAGATTTGTTGCTTTAGCCGGATTACCTAGTACTTTCTCAAAACAGGAGATAAGCGAAGCTGATCTTCTTGTGCCTTATAAGCATGATAAAAGCAGATTAGTAATAAATCATAAGCTTTGTATGAGTATTGATGATGCAGGAACTACAGAGATTGATGATGCTATCTCTTTGGATTATAATGAGAATGTACTGACAGTTGGAATTCATATTGCTGATGTACAATATTTCGTAAAAAAGAACTCAGTGCTTGATAAAACGGCAAGGGATCGTTGCTCTTCTCTCTATCTTGAAACAGGAGCAGTTCCAATGCTACCTCCCAGACTATCCTCTTTACATACAAGCTTGGTCGAAAATGAAGCAAGACCGGTGCTATCATATATCATAGAATATGATATGGTTACAAAGCAAATTCTTTCAAAGAATGTATACCGAGGGGAAGTAATAGTAAACAAAAAGCTTACTTATGATTATGCCGATGAACTACTTGATTCAGGAGAAGGTGAGTTAGCTCTAGCTTTACTAAGGATTGAGGAACTATGCATTATGATGAGAAAGAAACGATTCGAGAATGGAGCAATAGAAATTCTTAGACCTGAAGTTCAGCTTAAAGTGGAAGAGAATGATATATTAATAAATAACATCAATCGTTGGTCTCGTAGTAGAAGATTAATAGGTGAGTTGATGATATTTATTAACAATCTTGCAGGCCAATTCTGTAGAGATAACAATATCCCCAGTATTTATCGTGTTCAAGATAAACCTGAACATCCGATTCCTGAACTAGGTGATAACTCAACTTATGACCCTGTTGTCACTGATAGATTGATAAGATTTATTCGTCCTTCAAGAATCTCTACAGCTCCATCTGAGCATAGTGGACTAGGAATCGATGCATATTCACAGTTGAGTTGTCCTATAAGAAGGTATGCTGATTTAGTTGTTCAAAGACAGGTGTCTGCATTTCTCTTGGATGATGAATTATCATATTCCAATGAAGAATTGTTTAGCATTATTGCTGAAGTAGAAGAGATAACTAAGAAACATAGGGCAATGTATCAGGAATCATCCAATTATTGGTACTTAAAATATTTACAGAAATTTTGTTTAGAAACATCTTTTATAGCAACTGTAGTTTATATGAACAGAAGTAGAGTGACCTTTGAATTAGATACATTTGGGAAAAGAACTACAGTAAATATAAATGAGAAAGAACTATCTCTAGGTGATAAAGTAGAATTAAGCATCGAGAAAATTGAACCCGATAAAGGAATTTTAAAATTTAAGATTGACTAACTAAAAGTGCTTTGTTCGGTAGGTAAAATTGATTCAGTGGGAATCTCTCCTTTTTGATATTACAATATAAAAAATATATAGAGGAAGCAATGAGAAATAACCTTAATCCTCAGGAAAACTATCAGAGGACCCGAGACTTATGTGGTTGGGTTCCACGCAGTCAAGCAACTCGTAAGACATATGAAGATATTGGTTTTATGAGTGGTTTAGAAGTACACCAACAATTGGATTCAAAGAAGAAGTTATTCTGTCGTTGTCCTGTTGGTATATATCAGGATTTCGAAGATTTTGATACAGAGATAGTTCGTCATATGCGCCCAACCCTTAGTGAATTGGGAGAATACGACGGAACTGCGTTAATGGAGTTTAAAACTAAAAAAGAAATAGTTTATCGAATCAAAAATGTTACTACTTGTACATACGAGCTGGATGATACTCCTCCTTTCCCTGTTAATAGAGAAGCTCTGGCAATAGCCCTTGAGATATCTCTACTACTTAAACAGAACATCGTGGGAGAGTTCCATATAATCCGAAAGCAATATCTTGATGGTAGTATTCCTACAGGTTTTCAAAGAACCGGAATTGTCGGTATTGAAGGTGAGATTTACCCAAAAGGACGTAAAGTTGGAATCATTCAGTTAAGTATAGAAGAAGATTCTTGTAGAGAAGTCTCAGATATTGGACATAGAAGAATTTATACTACTGACAGGCTAGGTGTTCCACTAATTGAAGTAGTAACATATCCTGATATGAAAGAACCTGATGAGGTTAAGGAAACTGCTGAGTATATTCGTTATCTTACAAGAAGTACAGGTAAAGTAAGAAAAGGTATAGGAGCCGGTAGAGAAGATGTTAATGTAAGTGCTACCGGTGGTACTAGAATAGAAATTAAAGGTGTTGCACATATCAGTTGGATTCCGGAGCTTACACATAATGAAGCTTTTAGACAAAGAAGTCTAGTTTTATTGAGTGAAGAATTACATAAAAGAGAATTGAATGCCGATGAATGGGATTTATCATCAATGATTATATCTCCGGATACTATTCAATCTAAGCTATCTGATTGTTATTGTTTAGAAGGTAAGCAAATCGTAGCCGTGAATCTTCCTAATTTCAAAGGACTACTTAGCTGGTTTACTCAACCGGGACAGTGTTTTGGAAATGAGATAAGTCAAAGACTTAGAGTGGTTGCTTGCTTGAATCAACCCAACATGACTCATTCTGAGGACTTAAATCAGATTATGAATGTAAATGATTATGCTAACATTGCAAAACTACTAAAAGCAAAAGAAAATGATGCCCAAGTAGTATTCTTTGCTCCTGAAGAAGATGTACAGACAGCCTTAGAAACAATCAAAGAAAGATGCTTAATGGCTTTTGAAGGTGTACCGAAAGAAACCAGAAAGTCATTCGAAGATGGAACTACAATCTTTGAAAGAGTGTTACCTGGTGCTGATAGAATGTATCCTGATACCGATTCTGCCCCAATTCCAATTGAAGAAAGTCTTATTAATAGTATTAAGGATAAGATGCCTAAATTCCTTCAAGAACAAATCTCTCTTCTTCAAGAATGGAATGCACCGGAAGATACTTATGATTATCTGTTAAGAAACAATCTTGTTAGCTGGGTAGAACTTATTGCTGAAAGATATGATATTGAACCGGTTAAGATTATTGTTCTCCTCTCACATCGTTTGAAGGAATTAGAAAGAAAGCATGATGGTATAATCAACCTCGAAAATATCTTAGCTATGTTTGAGTTTATCTCTAAAAATAGTATTAATATTGAGTATGCATATGAGTTATTGAAACATGTATATTTGAATCCCAATTCAGATATTGAGACATGTGCTGTATGTGCAGGTTTAAACATAGTTCATCCTGATGCTGTTGATGAGTTGATTAGAGAAGAGATTAAGAAGCTTAAAGATACAATCAGAAATGATGATGTGGAAAGTAAAGTTAAGGTAATTATGGGGAAACTTAGACTAAAAGTTATAGGTTGTGTACCATTAGAAGCAGTTTCAGAATCTGTGCTAGCTATTCTCACAGGAAGAGAGGAGGAATAATGAACGAAAATACACAAGGATATAAAGGCCAGAGTCGTGAGCTTCTTGAGAAGTTTAAGGTCCGTGTCTGGGGTGATACTGAAGTTCTAACTACTCGCGGTACATTTAAAGGTATCATACTTCCAAGAGCAGAGAATGATGATGATAGACACATAGTCTTAAAGCTTATTACAGGTTACAATGTAGGTATTGATATATCCACAATTACTGAAATGAAAGAGATTGGTTATAAAAAAGCTAATTACAAAATTCCGGAAAAGGAATTTCCATATACTGAGGGTAAGCCAAATCTAAAATTATTTGGAACGGGTGGTACAATTGCTTCCAGATTGGACTATAGAACCGGAGCAGTTATCCCTGCCTTTTCTCCGGGAGAATTGTATGGTGCCGTTCCTGAGTTAGCAGATGTTTGTAATTTAAAAACTGAAAAACTGTTTGCTGTTTTCAGTGAGAATATGGGACCTGAACAATACAAAGAATTGGCGATAGCAATTGGTAAAGAGATTGAGAATGGTGTAGACGGCATTATGATTGGACATGGAACAGATACTCTTCATCATACAGCTGCTGCAATAACTTTTATGGTACAGAATTCACCGATACCAATAGTATTGGTTGGTTCTCAGCGTTCTTCTGATAGACCTTCATCAGATGCCGCGTTAAATCTTATTCATGCAGCAAAAGCCGCTGGAGAATCAGATATCGCGGAAGTAATGATATGTATGTTCGGGCCGACTTCTGATGAATATGGGCTTCTACATAGAGGAACAAGGGTCCGCAAAATGCATTCATCTTTCAGATCTACTTTTCGTACAATTGGAGATGTCCCTCTTGCAACAATAAATAGAAGAGAGATAAAACCAATTAAACAGAAGTACAATAAACGTAGAAGTGATAGAAATGTAACTATTAAACCATTCTTTGAAGAAAAAGTCGGAATGATTTATTACTATCCCAATATGCAACCTGATATGATAGACTCAATGGTTGATAATGGCTATAAAGGTATCATCATTGCAGGAACAGGACTAGGTCATGTTAATAAACCTCTATATCCTGCAATTGAGAGAGCTGTAAAGAAAGGTGTACATATCTTTATGACAGTACAAACTCTATGGGGTTATGTGCACATGTTTGTTTATGATACCGGACGCGATCTTATGGCAAAGGGTATTATTCCTGCTGAGAACATGCTTCCTGAAGTTGCATATATTAAACTTGGCTGGGTACTTGGTCAAACTGATGATCCGGAAGAAGTTCGCAGACTGATGTTAACACCTGTAAATGGTGAAATTACTGAGGGAGAACCTTATAATGGATATTTAGTTTTCCAAGGAGGTACTCCTGAAGTTGAACAGTTCATCAAGAATATTCACTTATAATATATAGCCTCCTTTTTAGCTACCTTACTAAGTATTTATCTCTGTGAGGTAGCTTTTTGTTTACATATACGATATGATGCAACAAAGGTAACGGTGTTTATTGTATATTCAATATTGTATAAACTGTTTGAAGTAGAGAAGTGGTTAAGTGAAACACTAAACTTATCATTAAGAATATGTCCAATACCTATTTCATATCCAACTCCTGTGGAATTATCAGTATTGGAATCAAATAAAGAATCGAAAGTAGAGTATCCCATCCCAAGATTAATAAAGAATGTATCATTCTTGTTTGTTGTGATGTAATATTTGGCTCCTAGCCCTGTTAAATCGCTATTCAATCGCTTGTCTTTGTTATTTGCTCTCTTAACACTGAATGTATTTGTAGTATAGAATAAATATACATCAAGCTCGTCACTAATTTTTTCCCCGACTTTAATACTACCGGTCCAAGCACTTTGTGCAACAGTACTTCGTACAACAGCACTGTAATGACTATCAAAATAATTTACTCCATAAATTAATCTACTGAAACCTACACTTACATCAGCAAATACTGCATCTCTATTTAAAATAGATTTAGAAAAAAGTGGGAACATTGTAAGTATTGTTAGCATTATTAAAAAAAATCTCTTCATAACCTCTCCTTTATAAAAACTAAATTTTATAATAACTTATTTGTCAATATGTTAATATCGACTTAGCATTCTTTAAAAATCCACAGACATAACTCTAATTAAGTTTCAGAATAAATATTACCTCCACATAAATATCAAGGGTAGATATTATTGAGTCAAATAAAATATTCTTGCTAGTCAACCTTTATTTTAATATATTTGTACATTATCCTATACTTTTGCATATGAAATATTAGAAGAGAGGTTTTCTATGAAAGTCAATAGACTTGATTCAATAGTTGATGTAGATAAAGAATGCGGTTTGGCTGAACTGGTTCCACGACTAACTCGTTTGTTTTGCGATTATTTCATTGATAAGAGTGAATTGATTCATAAGCAGCTTTACAAGAGTTCGAATGAACCAATGGAGTTAAGAAAACAGTTTATTGAATACTTACGAACTAAGGGTTACAAGGTCCTTCACAATGAGCATCCAATTGTATCAAGGTGTAGAAGTTTTGGAATAAGTAGTGTTCTTGATATGTATGAATGGGTTATGAGTGAAAAGAAGAATCTTCAATGCATGCCTGACTCACTGAATGCTGTTTCTGATCAGGAATGTACATTTCTACCGGTTGTTGCAATTGCAGCTAATGGCATTATTACTTTAAATGACCAATTGATTCAAACTCAAGATAAATAACTTCATAAGCAAAAAGCCACAGGTGCACCTGTGGCTCAAGTATCTATATTCTCTGCTTCTTAGAGCAGCTTGAGTATGTCGTTAGCTTTAGTAACGAAGCTTTGCAATTCAGCACCGGAGAAACGCTTCTGTTCTAACAAGGCAAGTTCATGCACAAAATTAACTAACAACTTAGCTTCATCATATTTGCCTTCATCATAGAATTTAACGACTTTCTTAACAGTCGAATTATTCTTGTTAACAGCTATTGTATGCATTTTCAACATATCTGCATCACCATGACTCATCATAGCATTCATTTCTTGGAATCTACGCATGAATTCTTCAAACATTACCATAGCCGGGATATCTTCAGATTTCAAATTCTTTACTTCAACTTTAGTATCGGTGTAAATATGGCTAAAAATCTCATTAAAAGCATCATTACCCATTTCCTTTCTTGCCTTTACCGGGATGTTATAAGGACGAATCAACGTCTGATCTCCTTCTGTTCTGGAGTATTTTGAAAGGATTTCTGTTGCTTGAGGGTATTTTTTGATAAGTTCTTCAAATGGCTCTTTCCCAAAGCTTGCTTCAATGTTAGAATTTAATGCTTTGTTGAATATCTCTTTTATCTTATCAGAGAAAGCAATTCCATTCTCATCGACTTCATCGTCTTGGGCATCATCGACAAGCGTATCATTCAGCTCCGAGTCTACTCTAACAAATCTGACCTCAGTATTCTTCATTTCAATCTGTTGGAATAGATGACTATCAATTACTGAGTCAGCAATGATAACTTCAATACCTTGGTCTTTTAACAGTTTTTGATATGTTACTTGAGTGTCCTTACTATTAGTGTAGTATATCTTGTGTGGCTTTTCTTCTGAACGATATCGATTTAAATACTCTTCAATTGTAACATGATCATCATTCATAGTTTTGTAGATAATCTGGTCTTTAAGTGCATCATAAAATTTATCGTTTGTTAGTAAGCCATATTTAATAAAGTTACTGATATCATCCCAATAGCCTTCATACTTGTCTCGTTCCTTTGTGAAAGTTTTCTTGAAATGATCTCCTACTTTCTTGACTATATACTGAGAGATCTTTTGGACCATCTGGTCGTTCTGTAAGAAACTTCTTGAGACATTAAGAGGTATATCCGGTATATCAATACCTCCTTTAAGTAATAGCAAGAACTCAGGTAAGAGGTCTTTTAGGTTGTCTGCAACAAAGACATTGTTACAGAATAGTTTAACCTGCCCCTTATTTACATCAAACTCATTCTTAACTTGTGGAAAGTAAAGTATACCTTTTACTCTATGTGGGTAGTCTACATTTAGATGAATCCAGAAAAGAGGATCTGTCCATTCTCCAAAGAATTGTTTGTAGAATTCCTTATATTCTTCTTCCGTAACGTCTTTGGGTTTACGATTCCAAATTGCTTCCATTTGATTAACAATTTCTTCCCCGAACTGAATTGGAAATGGCATGAAATTGCAATACTTTTTAAGGATTTCTTTTATCTTATCTTCTTCTAGATAGTGCTTATTATCTTTATTCACATAGATTGTTATAGTCGTACCGACTTTTGTTCGACTACCTTCACCAACAGAATAGTTGGTCGAACCATCACATTCCCAATAAGCAGGTTTTGCATCTTTTTGCCAAGAAAGTGAATCAATAGTGACTTTCTCGGCAACCATAAAGGAAGAATAGAATCCTAGACCGAAATGACCAATTATATTGCTTTGCTTGTCTTTATACTTTTCAATGAAATCTTCAGCACCGGAAAATGCAATTTGATTGATGTATTTTTCAATCTCTTCCTCTGTCATTCCAATACCTTTATCAATGACCTGAATAGTCTTTTTCTTTTTATCAAGTACTACTTCGAGTTTGTAATCATCATTAATTTCAAGAGATTCATCTTCTAATTTGCGTTTGTTCATTGCATCTACTGCATTAGATACAAGTTCCCTAAGGAAAATATCATGCTCGGAATAGAGCCATTTCTTTATTATAGGAAAGATATTCTCAGTATGGATCGAAAGTTGACCCTTTTCTAACTTTTCAGCCATCTTCAAACTCCTTATTTAATGAATTCTGTACCTATATGATAGCACCTGGAAATCTTGTCAACAAAAAAATTAGCAGTTATGAATAAAGTCTGCTAATAAAGCGACTAGCTTTTCTTTACCTACCTCAATATAGAGTATAACTATCTATTGGATATGGAGAATCCACTAAGACTAAATATATAAGCTAACAATATACTTGACCCATCGGTTTATCACGAGAAACTGAGTCATCATGGAATGGAGAAGATTATGAAGAAAGCATTAATGGTACAATTGGCAATACCTCGTCTTAATCCGTTAGAGTTTAAGGCAAACATACACTTGGCTCCCGGTTATCTTGTTGCATACGCAAAGAAGCGCTGCTTGGATTGGGAGTTTGAAATTATGCCTAGAGTGTATACGGATAGTCTTAACAATAGAGCAGTTATTAGCTATATATGCTCATCTAATGTTGACTTGGTATGCTTTTCTACATATCTATGGAATGTGGATAAAACCCTCTATATTGTATCAGAAATTCATAAGATTTTCCCATCAATGAAGTTCTTGTTTGGTGGTCCCGAAGTTAACTCGGATAATACTAATCTACTCAACCATGAATCATTTGAAGTCGGAATTAGCGGAGAAGGGGAGATACCCTTTGTCGATTTCTTAAATGGTAAGGATTATAAAGAGATTTCAGGTTTGATTTATAAGAGAGAAGGAAAGACAATAATCAACAAGATTACTGCTTGTCGACCTCCTTTAACTATTGAGGAGAATCCTTATATTCTGAATTTGATTGAAACGAAGCCCGATATAACTCTTTTCTTTGAAACAGTTCGAGGTTGTCCTTTCAGATGTAGTTTCTGCTATTACAATAAGTTATATAATAATGTAGTCCAGATGCCCGAGAATTACATCCGAGCTTTAATTCGTAAGGCTAGAGAGCTTGATTTACAAGAAGTCTTTTTACTTGACCCTTCATTCAATGTTCAACCTGATTTTGATAGAATCTTGGACATTATTCAAGAGGAAAACCCGGATAACAAACTTGAAATACATACAGAGATTAGAGCCGACTTATTAACTGATAATCAGATTGAACGATTAATTGAGCTTAATTTCAGAGGTATAGAAATAGGACTTCAAAGTACTAATCCTAAGGCTTTAAAATTGATGAATAGAACCCAGAATCTTAAAATGCTAACCGAGAACACACGTAAGATGCTAAAAGGTGGTATTGATTGTAAGATCGATTTGATAGTTGGTTTACCCGGGGATACTTTGGATGATTTTATGAAATCATGTGATTATGTGACCGAATCAGAATTAGATTCCAATATCCAGGTGTTTCAAATGTCAGTACTATCAGGAACAGACTTTTCTTTCAGAGCCGGAGAATTAGGACTTGAGTATATGGCTAAAGCTCCCTATTATATTCAAAAAACTCCGGATTTCTCTAAGAAAGAGATGAGAATGGCATTTCAATATGCAGAAGATAGATTTGATATTAATTTTGATCCGCTTCCACCGGCTTTTTTATCTACCGATTTTATTGGAATAAAAGAGGATAATGTCTTCTTTGATGGTGAAGTATATCCTGTTCATAAACTTCTTGTTGAGAATTTTTCTCATCCTTTGGAGCAACATATTTTTGAACTTGCGGAAAGTGGTGCAATTCATTTTCGAGTCAAATCGGTATATGATTACATGGAAGAGATAATCAAATCAATGCAGAAGCTTACTGCGAATTTACCCAACAATTGCTTTGAAATAATTTTGGAAGCAGAAGAGCTCTTTGATCCTGACTTTCTAATAAAACTAACTTCAGCCCTTGAAATAAACTTAAATCACTATGTTAACCTTGATGCTTCACCTTTCTCTGAACAGGACAGGCAAATATCAACTATTCTTACCCTTGTTCTTCCTGAAAAATATATGACTGATAGAAACTTCGTACTATTAAGTGAGTATGCTGAAGTATACTTGATAGTGACAGAGTTTGAACCTCTACATATAGAGCAGCTTTTGTCAGCTGGATTTGGCTTATTCTTCAAAGGTGAACTTCAGTCCTATATCTTTGATTTTCTCAAGAAAGGGGACATGCTATCTGATTTTACTTTATTCGATTCCTATTTACTTGAGCAGATGAAACAAGAATATTGGGATGATGGATACAGATATTACCATCCTATGCAAGTTGAGATATAGATCTTACCATATATATGGGGCTTTATGCTTTTACCGATAAGATACCTTTAACTTTTCTAATTTTAGTCTGAAGGCTTTCCAGTTGCTTTTTATCGGTAACGAGTACTGTTAGGAAAAGTTTCAGCATTTCTTTTTCCGGAACGTATCTTTGATCGTGTATCTTTACTTTCGCTTTAGCAATCACTATCAGAACCTTGTCTAATATATGTGGCTTATTCATAGCTTCTACAACCATTCTAACAGGGAATAAGTCTTTACCTTTCCCTCGTTTATCCCATACCACACTAACAATTCGTTCACTCTCAGTCTGTAATAAGTTTCTAAAGGCAGGATTCTTACAATCCTTCAAATGGATTGTTAGCCCTCTTCCTCTTGTAACATAGCCAACGATTTCATCACCTCTAACCGGATTACAACATTTAGCAAAGTGCACCATCAAGTTATCAATTCCATCAAGCGAAATAGCATTCTTGTTTGTGTCATAAGGTTTTAAGTTGATTTCATCAGTTGAATTATCAACGTCTACTTCAGGAGGATACAGAAGTTCCCATACTTTAATAGGATCTAGAGAACCTCTACCTAATGCAATTAGGAATTCTCTGTCACTTTCATACTTACAAAGTTGTATTGCTTGATTAAGAAGTTCATCTCTTTTAGTCTTTTTAGTTGTTTTTTTGTAGAATCTATCAAAGAGTTTCTGACCAAGTATGTAGGCATCTTCCAATTCTTTTTGTCTGAACCAACTTCTAACTCTTTGCTTAGCTCTGGTAGTTTTTAAGAATAGAAGCCAATCCTTACTTGGCTTTATCTCTTTGCCTCTCATTACTTCGACCAGATCCCCATTACTAAGAATAGTATCCAACGGTGCTATTTTCCCATTAACTCTTGCTCCATTACACTTAAAGCCAAGATCGGTATGTACAGAGAATGCAAAGTCAAGAGCTGTGGAACCTGCAGGAAGTTCCAAATAGTCTCCTTTTGGAGTCTTTACTATTATGTTATCCATGTTTAAATCTGATTTAAGTGAGCGGATAAAGCTAGTCGGGTCTGCATCAGGGTGATTTTTTAGGAATGTTCTCAGCCATTGCACCTGCTTGGCAATTGTTTCTGTTTGCACTGCAAGTTTTTTGTTGTTCTTATTACCGACATCATAGAACTCTTTATAACGCCAATGGGCTGCTCTTCCCTCTTCAGCTTCCATGTGCATTTCATTGGTTCTAATTTGAATCTCGACAGTCCAACCCTCTTCACTAAACACAACATGATGAATCGATCTATATCCGTTAGGTTTAGGCTGGCCTATATAGTCTTTAAATCTTTCCGGTAGTGGTGTAAACTTTGAATTTATAACATCAAGACAATGATAACAGTCATCAATACTGTTAACAATTATTCTAATAGCTGTGTAATCATAGATTTCTTCATAAGACAATTTTCGTCTCATTTTTTTACGAAATATACTGAAGAAGTGTTTGCTTCGTCCTGATATCTTAGCCTCAATTCCGGATTCACTCAAGAATCTTTCCACTTTCTTCACAAAATATTTTACATATTTGTCTCTAGTAGCTTTTTTTTCGTGGATATGAGAGTTTATTTCTTTGTATTGATCGGGATATAAGTGTTTTAAGCATAAATCTTCGAGTTCCCATTTTAATGCGGTTATTCCGAATCTGTTAGCCAATGGAACATATATTTCCAGAGTCTCACTTGCAATTGCTTTCTGCTTCTCCGGAGGTAGATACTTTAGAGTTCTCATGTTGTGTATTCGGTCTGCAAGCTTTATGAATATTACTCTAACATCATCTACAACGGCAAACAAAAGCTTTCGGTAGTTCTCTGCTTGTTGTTCAAACGGGCTTGCCTGCATTGAATAAGATAGTTTGCCTACTTTTGTTACTCCATCAACAAGCTTAGCTACTTGCTCACCAAATCTTTTTTCCAACTCTATTTCAGTTATTCCTGTATCTTCAACAACATCGTGCAATATACCTGCTGTTATTGTTGTACAATCCATTTCCATCTGGGCTAGGATATAGGCAACGTTCATAGGATGAACTATATAATGCTCTCCTGATGCTCTTTTTTGCTCGCCATGAGCTTCCAAAGCATAATTCCAAACATCTTTCAATTTGGTCCGATTCAGATTAGGATAAACCTTTTGCATTTCTGAGATGAAATTATCAGGAGTTAACTTAACGTATTTCATACTTGCAAATAAGCGATTGGTCAAGATAACTGTCAATCTAATATATTGAGTGGATTGTATAATATATTTAGAATGAATAATATGATGAATCTCAATAATATTGATGGGACTAAATGTGATTTAAAAGTATAAAGCTAATAGTGGATCCTTAAGAAAAAAGTAAAAGATAAGAAATAGGCTTGACAATGATAAGCCATTGTATATATATTTAACAAGCTATATAAAATGAGGTTGTACTATGTTGAAGTATGTATTTTCTTTTGTAATACTGTTTGTTTTACTTTTAGGTTGTTCTAAATATCGTCCATTAATGACAACAACAAATTTCCCCTCAGATGGATCTAAGTACAGAATATTAGGTAGAGTTGAGTTAAAGAAGAAAGTTAATAAATCAGGTTTTACTCTACTGTTGGAAGAAGCTATCAAGAAATATCCGGAAGCTGATGATGCCGTAAATATTGTGATTGATGAGTATGAGACCAAAAGTATACTATTCTGGAAAACAAACTATAAGTATCATATGTCAGGAGTTGCGATAGATTATCTTGATTAACAAAGACTAGTACACAAAACTAAGAGTAGACCTCGGCTTCAATAATCCGTGTATTGATGCAATTCAGATTTATTCATTCACGATAATTCTGCTATTTAACTGTTCATTAACTATACACTTCATTAACACGGTATTTTCCCACTGTGATTCCACTGTGCAGGCACTACCAGCCCGGTGTTTCAGTGGGTTGATAGTGCGTTCACAGTGCCTGAACACTGCAAGCACAGTGCGTTGCTTTTTACTGCGAAGAACGTGAATAGAAAAGGGTGTCTTAGGACAATAAATTAACGTAACTTATTGCAATTTGCACTGAATATGATTTTCGGATTGTTTGAATCCATTAATTCATACAATAGTATCAATTCTCCATTAAATTTAAACATAATTCAGACTATGATTTGAGATGGCACTAGCATATATAACGATATAAAACAAAAACATTTGACCTGAAATGTAATAGGTGATATTAAATAACATTTGACAGCAAGTGAATTATTCTGATAGTAATAACAAAAATATTATGTGGAGCTATAATGAATTCCTTTTACATGCCGACAAAGGTTTTATTCGGATACAATTGTGTTAATGAGAACAAAGAATTACTAAGATGTTTAGGGACGAATGCTTTGATAGTAACCGGCAAAAGTTCAGCAATTAAATCAGGAGCTTTAGAGCATATTACTTCAATCCTCAAAGAAAACAATACGGAATTTGTTATTTATGATAAAATAAGAGAGAATCCTACACTGGAATCCGTTCAGGAAGGTCGCTATATTTGTAAGCAAAATAAATGTGATTTTATAATTGCAATAGGTGGAGGAAGCCCAATTGATGCAGCAAAAGCAATTGCAATTCTGGCAAAAAACAATATCAGGCTTAGGGACATATTTAATCCTTCATTCTATAACTCAGCTCTTCCATTGGTAGCAATACCCACAACAAGTGGAACAGGAACGGAAGCTACTCCATACAGTGTTATAACTGATGAATCAAGTGGGAAAAAAGCGGGATTCGGTTCCCCGGTTAACTTCCCGGACCTCTCGTTTTGTGATCCTTCTTATACCAGCTCTATGTCACCTAAGGTAACAAGAGATACCGGTATAGATGCTTTAAGTCATCTTTTGGAAGGATTGTACTCAAATAAAAGAGAGAAGTTGACTTATCCCTTAATTCATAAAGGAATTAAGCTTATAATAGATAATCTTGAGATTGCTATAAATGAACCTGATAATTTGGAAGCAAGAGAAGCGATGATGCAAGCTTCTCTATATGGCGGCATGGTTATCTCTCATTCGAGTACAACTTTGCAACATTCCATTGGTTATCCTATAACTACCGTATATGGAGTCTCTCACGGTCTGGCAAACGGGATATTTATGAAACCGATGATGGAATTGTATTATCCGTATTTGAAAGCTGAACTTGACGAGTTGTTTCAAAATATAAGTATTTCAAAAGAGCAATTCTATGACTGGTTGGACAAATTTAACCTTTCAGCTGTAGATATGATTATAACCGAGGAATTTATCAAACACAGAGCTCCTGAAGTCATGGATAGTAGAAATATGGCTCTTAATCCATTGGATGTTAAAAGAGAACAAATAGAGAAGTTATATAGGGACTTAATTAAATAATGACAGATTACACTGAAGTTCAAGCTATAATAATTGATTATCTTAAAGAATTCTATCGGCTTTTGATGAATAATTTTACCGGTTGGAATATTCTAATCCAACTTGGAGTTGTTGCAGGCTCCATAGTTGCTTCATATCCTTTGACAAAAATCATTAACATAAGTCTGAAAAAGATAAAGATTAATGAGAATCACCCCAAAACCAGGAAGTTCATGGAGTATGTTTACAGATTTGTTAGCCCTATGCTAACCGTTATATTCCTTGGGGTAGCAAGTCAAATCTTGATTTTTGCCCATTTACCTGTATCATTCATAAAAATTGTTGCTAATTTTTACCAAATCTGGCTTGTGATAAAACTCACAACCTTGATTATAGACAATTCATTTGTGAAGAAAGTAATCCAGATATGGTTCTGGGTTAGAGCAATTTTGAGTATTCTCGGTATTTGGGACAAAACTCAGGAAATGCTACAAACAATAAAGCTTAACTTTGGTGAAGTTAATTTAGAACTGTACTCTATTCTTACCTCATTTGTGCTAGCTATCTTCTTGTTCTGGGTAATGAAAAAAATCTTGCATTTCTTGGATTTAAAACTGAGAAACAGTAAATCCTTACGTCCTACAATGCAAGTATTGCTAAGCAAAACCATAACCTATTTCATTTATGCCTTCGCAGGATTTATGCTCATGGGTAGTCTTGGAATAAGCATGACAACTCTATCTATCTTTACCGGTGGTATAGGTCTTGGTATTGGTATTGGTCTGCAAAAGATATTCTCCAATCTGTTAAGCGGTTTCACCCTTTTATTAGATGATTCCATAAAACCGGGTGATGTTATTGAAATGGGTAATACTTACGGCTCCGTGAAGCAGATGAGTAGCCGATATACTTCCCTCGTTACTATCGAAGGGAAGGAGATACTTATACCCAATGAAGACCTTATTTCAAAACCTGTTATAAACTGGTCTCATAGTAATCGTCTTATCCGAGTAGATGCCTCAATTGGTGTCTCTTACAGTTCGGATGTACATAAAGTTAAAGAGATACTTGAACAGATTCCCGGAAAATTCGAAAGAGTCCTAAAAAGACCAAAACCTGAGAGTTTTCTAAAAGAGTTTGGAGATAGTTCCGTGAACTTTGAACTTCAGTTCTGGATAAGAGATCCTCAAAAAGGTATCGTTAACATTCGCTCGGAAGTATTACTGGCAATCTGGGATGCTTTTAAAGAGAATAACATTGAGATACCTTTCCCACAAAGAGATCTGCATATAAAGACTTCTCAAGTAGACTTTAAGAGCTAATAGTGAAGAAGAAACTGATTTATTCTGAAAGTAAATTCAGAAGTTTTACTGTTGATAAACAGTTTAGAATACTGCTTGAGATTCTTAAAGCTATAGAGTTATCCAGAAAAGATGAAAACCGCTTTCAAGAGTTGAAGGTGTCCTACGCTAATTGTCTTGGATTTATTGACGAGGAGACTGGCGAACTGGAAGATTACAGGATAATCTCAACTTTGATAGATGATGAAAGAAAGTTCTCTCTATCATTAGCTAATCTTAGAAACAAGTTAAATGATAGGTTTAAAGAAAAAGAACTACATATTTATACTAAAGATAAAGTCGATACTTCCTACAAAGAAATCCCAATGGTTGTTATTCTGGATAATTTAAGGTCTACTTTTAATGTCGGCTCAATATTCCGGACAACAGAATGCGTGAAAGCAAGAAAGATATTCTGTTGTGGTATTACTCCGACACCTGAGATGAAGGATGTACAGGAAACTTCAATGAATACTGCCGAACATGTAGATTGGGAGTACTACGCTGAAACTTCCATGGTTATTGAGATGCTTAAGAAGAAAGGATATACTATTTTAGCATTAGAAACTGCAGAACCGAGTATAGACTTGTACGAATATACCCCTCACAAAGCTATAGCTTTGGTTATGGGAAACGAAGCTCTTGGACTTACCCCTGAGATCCTGAATCAATGTGATTGCGTAATACGAATTCCGGTTAGAGGTTGGAAGAACTCTTTGAATGTAGGTGTAAGCTATGCTGTTGCAGCGTATGAAATGTTAAGAAAATTTGAGGAAGTGACAGATGATTAGCAGAGAATATGCTTTAGAGTTATTGAAGAAGTATGTAACGACAACGAATACCATAAAACATTGTTTAGCTACCGCGTATGTAATGGAAGCACTGGCTGAGAGATTTGATTCGAACAAAGAAGAGTACTATATTACCGGACTCTTACATGATATAGATTTAGATGTAATTGGTGATGATATGGAACATCATGCTCTGAAAGCAATTGAGATACTTTCTCAATATGATGTCCCTAAACATATTTTAGATGCCATCAAATCTCACAATAAACATAAAAATCTGGATTCCCTGATGGAAAAGTCCCTTTGGATTTCCGATCCTGTAAACGGACTTATAACTGCAACTGCACTTATGCAACCTGATAAAAAGCTCGAACAGGTAAAGTTAAAGTCTTTAAAGAAGAAGTTTAAATCCAAGAGTTTTGCTGCTGGTGTATCCAGGGAGCAAATAAGTTATTGTGAGACCTTGAATATGGATTTAACTGAGTTCTTGGAACTAGCTTTGTTAGCCATGATAGCTCACGCAGATATCTTGGGGTTATAATGAAAAGTGTAACATCTGTTCTACTGCTAATAGTCTTTTTAATCTTAAATATACTGGATGCACATTCCACCTGGTTAGTATTGAAACCCAATAAATATAGACAAGAAAGAAATCCCCTTGCTAGATTGGTTATGAAAAAGTTGGGAGTAAAGAGAGGAATATATTTGCTAAAGTTAGGATTGCTAATTCCATTTACTGTCTTTACGGTACTTTATCTTCGAGATGACGAGAAGGGATTTAATCTAGTGTTTACAATTACAGATGTTGTATTTGGATTTGTTGTATACAACAACTATAAAATCTATAGAAAGGAATTGAGAAGAAGAAATAGATAACCGATATATCATCCCTAATTTTCTACTGTCTCTAAAGTCTACTATTTTATAGATCCCATACTTAAAATATCAATATTTTACTGCAACCATATCTGAGAATCTCTTAACAATGATTAATTGTGAAGTTTGTTTACACCTATTTAAGGGTTTAATCTACAATAAGATATGTGATGGGTATTCTCAATATTAAACAAGATATACAAATTTACGCTTGACTTATGAAATTAAAAAAGTGTATTGGTTACTTTGTTAACAGTTAGGAGACCGGAGAGCAAAAAATAAAAGCAGGTTATGATGAGCAAAAGCTTGGAAAGCATTTTAAGCAGTTATTTAGCTGAAGATTTTAAAAGTTATAGTAAAACCTTCACAGAGGGTGATTCAAAAAGCGAAATCATTGAGATTATTGGTTATACCGGAACAGGTAAGTATCTTTTATTGGAGCATCTTGAGAATGAGTTAAAAAGCAGAAAAATGGATTATTTCTGCTATCATCCTAGAGTCTTGTCTTGGAATCAATTAAAAGATCTTGTACTGGCTGTAACTAATCTTAAAGAATCCGAATATGATGAGATTATAAGAAAAAGCTCTGACTATGAGTTTACCTGCGACTATGACTTCTTTTTCTATCTCACCGAAGTAATAAATAGGGATTATTACTTCCGGTCTATTACTTTAATTGTTATGGAAGGAGATTTTCTAACTGAACATTCACGTAAGTTCATTCAATTCCTTGTCCAATATGCAGAGGATATTGGTATCAAAGTTTTTGCCTTCACGAAAGACCATGACTTTCATATCTCTCATGTAGAGCGTTTACATGAACTATCTATACAAGGCATTACTTCAATAATACAGGATGTGTTCCCATCTAAGAACTCAGATTTTGTGTTTGAGAGTGAAATTCTTTGGAATATTACACAGGGTAATATGCTAACTCTTGAGTTGTTACTTATAGATATTATGAACTCTGATGAGTATAAAAAGGGTAACAAGTTCGATATATTAAAGTATGTTGAAGAGAAAACTCAAAATACTGATTTTTATGCGATGTTCCTTAATCAGCTCACAGATACAGATCGACTACTTATGAGTCTTGTCTTCTTATCTGACGGAAGAATAAAAGCTGAAGAGTTACAAACTTTAATTGGTAAAACTAAGTTTAGCAAGAGTCTGGAAGTTCTAAAAATAAAGAGTTTCGTTAGAGCTCATAAGGAAAGATTGTGTGTTATAAGCCCCGACCATTTCCAAAGATGGTTTCTTAACTTAGATAAGGAATTAAGGGTAAACTATACATCAATGGTTCTTGACTTCCTTAAAAGTACTAATACACCTCTTTCTCAGCTTTCAGATTACCATAGATTATTGGATAGATTCGATACTAAAGTCTTTGAAGAAACTTTAAGAGAATTAAGAAATATATGTAATTTTGAGAATCTGCTTGAGATTCTGGAATATTCATTAAGCAAAACCAAAAAAGCTGAACAAAAACTTACACTTATGGTTGCTATTGGTAAGACTTATCAGAGTTTAAAGAAATACCAGGAAGCTGCTAATACTTTCAGAAATTGCTTGCAGTTAAGTACTGAAAAGGACTTGGCTAATCAAGAAACAGTTTATCTACTAGCTCAAAACCTCTATTTGATAAACTCTTCCAATTTCGCTTTAGAGATTATCAAGAAATATTCTTATGATGAATTGGAAAATACTTTTAAAGCTAATTTGCTGATATTAAAGGCAGAAATTCTCACTGAGAAAGAAGATTTTGGGAATGCAATGCCTCAATTGGATAAAGCCCTTCAGGCAGCGTTTAAAATAGAAGGTGAAAAAATAAGAAATACCGTACTTGGTAACTGCCACAAAGCCAGAGGTAAGATATATTACTACTCGAATGACTGGGATCATGCAGAGAATTGTTTCAATGATGCAAAGTCATATTTTGAGCAAGGAAATGTAATAAGCGGTCTTGCAGCTATATATAACAATTTAGCTGTTATACCCATGCTAAGCGGAAACTGGGAAGAGAGTGAAGCTTTATTCCTGAAGAGTTTGGAAATTGAAAAATCAAGATACAACCTTAACGGAATGTCAATATGCTATAACAATCTTGGCGGATTAATGGACGATAAAGGTGATAAAGAAAAATCAATCTATTACTTATACCAAGGCTTGAATATTCAGAAACTTCTTAGTGATCCGTACAATATAACCAATATTTATAATAATATTGGTGTTACGCACATGGATAACAGTGAGTTTGATAAAGCAGAAGAGGCATATAATAAGTCATTACAGACTGCCATCAATTTCAGCTTCCATAGGAATACTATTGCAACTCTGAATAACATTGGTGCTCTTTATTTCCAACAAGGTAAATGGAATGAAGCAATCGATACTTATGAAAGAGCTATAGGTAAATCGGAAGAGACTGACTTCGTAGACGGTTTGATTCGCTCCTATATAAACCTCGGTGAACTCTATGAGAAACGAGGTGAATTAAACATCGCCTATGATTTATACTTTAAGGGACTTGAACTTCTTCCACAGATAAATGATCAGTATATTAAAGCTCAAATTTATGGTAACCTTGGCTCGACCTTAACAAAAATGCATAAATTTAAAGAAGCATATAGATATTTGGTAGAGAGTTTTGACTACTTTAAGGCCTTGGAAGCAAAGAACGAAATCATTGAGGGATGTCAGAAACAAGCAGTTTATTTTATAGTTACAATGAACCATGAAAGTGCGGATTACTATTTAAAAATGTCTTATAATTTAGCAAAAGAGCTTAATAATGAATACGAGATAGGGAATACTTGGTTCCTAAGAGCTAAACTTGATAGAAAAGATCTGAATAAGGCTAAGGGACATCTTGAGAAAGCTGTCGAGATATTTGAAAGACACAACAAAATTTATGAATTAGCCGAAGCCAACTATGAATTAGCTAATATCGTGGCAGAGACGGGCGAAGCTGAAGAAGCCTTAAATATACTTAAAAGAAACAAAAATGTAATTAAAAATTTCGGTTCAATAAAGATACTTGAGCAAAATGACCTACTATACGAGAAGATAAATAAAGAATACAAGAAGAAAGTTGATGAAGCTAAGTATCAGGAGAGTATATTAGATAAATTCTATGCAATCTCTGAAATGCTCAACGAAATTCACGACTTTGACCTTCTCCTTAACACAGCTATTGATGAGATTATTAACATCTCAGAAGCCGATGGTGGTATACTCTGCTTGTATAATGCTGAGAATATGCCTGAGAGTTGGGAATACAAGCTATTCAGAAACTTTACATTCAAGGACCAAGCGTATGATTACTTTATGCGATTAATTCTTGAAACATACAATCAAAAGAAACGCTTGAGTCTTAAACAACCACAGGAAGGAAAGAAATACAATCATGTTATAACTTTCCCTATGAACATGAGAAACCAATCTCTAGGTGTGATTTTGCTCTTCTCAAATCATGAAAGTTATTACTTTAATGACCAGATAAACAATCTCTTAAATGCTTTGACAAATCAGATTATCGTTAGTGTTGAAAACATAAGAGCAACAAACTTAGAAAAGACTCATGAGATTATACGTGAAGAGCTGAACTCTTCTAATATTTTTGCTAACATTATTGGCAAGCATGAGAAGATGATGGCAATCTTCGATATAATTCGAAAAATTAAAGATACACCAACTACCGTATTTTTGGAAGGTCCGAGTGGTACAGGTAAAGAATTGATTGCCAGAGCTATTCATTATAGTTCAAACAGAAAGAACAAAGCTTTTGTTGCCCAATATTGCGGTGCACTACCTGAAACCTTGCTTGAAAGTGAGTTATTCGGACATGTTAAAGGTTCTTTCACAGGAGCTGCATACGACAAGAAAGGACTTTTTGAGATTGCAGACGGAGGAACATTTTTCCTTGATGAAATTGCTGATATAAGTCTTTCTACCCAAGCTAAGCTCTTAAGATTTCTCCAAGAAGGAGAAGTAAAAAGGGTCGGTTCAACAAAAACCGAGAAAGTCAATGTAAGAGTTGTTTGTGCTACTAATGTATCTTTGAAGAAGAAAGTTGAACAAGGCGAATTCAGACTTGATTTGTATTACCGACTGAATGTTATTAAAATTGAAGTCCCGGCATTAAGCGAAAGAGCAACAGATATACCTCTTCTTGCTATCCACTTCCTGGATAAATTCAATAAGAGAATCAACAAGCAGATAAAGGGATTTACCGACGAAGCTCTTAAATATCTTATGAGCTACAGTTTCCCCGGTAATGTCAGACAGCTGGAAAATGAAATAGAAAGAGCTGTTACTTTAGCTGATGATGAATCCTATATCAAACCGTCAGACTTCTCGGAAGAGATCTTCAGATTTGCAGAAAACACTCAAGCTGTAAATATGTTAACTCAAAATGTTAGTCTTAAAGAAGCTGTAGAGAGACTGGAAAAGAACATGATTATGGAAGCTCTTGAGGTGACGGAATGGAATCAGACAAAAGCTGCAAAACATCTTGGTCTAAGTAGACAAGGTTTGATAAAGAAAATGAGAAGATATGAACTCTTCAAAGATGGCATCGAAGATGATGGGGAATAGAAGAGGAAGAATTTGAAAGAAGACACAAAAATTACTAATATAGATTTCGTATCTTTTGATATTGAAACAACAGGTTTAAACAAAGAAACATGTGAGATTATTGAAATTGGAGCAGTTAAATACTCTGCCGGAATAGAAGTAGGAAGATTTTCAGAGTTTATCAAGCCAAAAGAAAAAGTACCCTTTTTTATAAAACAGTTAACACATATAACTGATGAAGAGATAGAATCAGGAAAACCTGTTGCAGAAGTATTGGAAGCATTTAGAGAGTTTATTGGTGATGATTATCTTATTGCTCATAACTCAAATTTTGACCTGCCTTTTGTTACTCATCACATGATGCTTAACGCTATAATACCACCTACAAATCATGTGTTTGATACACTTGAGTTAACAAGGATTTATCTTCCGTTCGAGCCCAATCATAAGCTTGGTACCGTAGCAGAGTATTTTAATGTTGTTAATCCTTTGGCTCATAGAGCCATTCATGATGCGGATACTACAGCTAAGGTTTTCATTAAGCTCTTAGAGTATATTGATAGATACATTGATATTCGTCTCAACAGCAATCTTCTTACAATTGCTCGAAGCATTGATATAGACACTTCTCTGGCTGTATTTCTTGAAAAAGTAGTTAGTTATCAAAGAAAGTATGCCCTACTACAAACGAAGAGACCACTTCCTCCCATGAAAGGGATTGGTAATTTCATTGAACATAATACACAAGCTCCTAATTCTTATGATATTGAGAGACTTTTTGAAGAGGACTCTTTCTTCAGCAAGAAGTTTCCAAATTATGAAAAGAGAAACGGACAGATTGCAATGTCGGTTGCGGTCGAGAAGTCTTTACAGGACAAGAAGCATCTTCTTGTTGAAGCGGGAACCGGAGTTGGAAAATCCATTGCATATCTTATACCTGCAATTAAGTATAGCTATGAGAATAAAGAAAGAGTAGTCATTTCTACAAATACTAAGAACCTACAGGAGCAGCTTTTCTTCAAAGACATTCCGGTCCTGAAAGAGATATTACCAATACCTTTTACAGCAGGACTAGTCAAAGGAAGAGATAATTATATTTGTAATCGTTATTGGGATAATGTTACTTTTAATCTTGCTGATATCAGTAGTCCTTATGAATTACAAGGTTTACTCTATCTAGTGATCTGGAAAGAGTTCACAACTACCGGTGATGTATCTGAGAACAGTTCATTTGATAAGAATAGGTTTAGTGGATTGTGGAAGAAACTATTAGCTGATAGATATATATGTTCAGGTAAGCGTTGCTCCCATTATAAGAATTGCCACTATATGCAGGTAAGAGAGAAGCTGAAAGACGCAAATCTGATTATAATTAACCACTCTCTAATGTTAGCGGATTTAAGTAATGAAAGTGCTACGTTAGGTGACTATAACTGCCTGATTTGTGATGAAGCACATAATCTTCCTGATATTGCGTCGAAGCACATGGGATTCCAGTTAAACTATTCTGATTTCACGGGATTAAACAATGCTCTCTATTTTAAGAGTCAGAAGCATGAATCAGGGATTCTAACCGGACTGCATAAAGATATTGAAAACAGTAATATGGATAAATCCTATAAAGAGGTACTGACCAAAGCCATTTCAGCTTTAACAACCGAGCTAAAGTTAAAATTGGATTTTACAACCGACTTCTTTGAGGATTTAGCTAAGGAACTGGAAGAAAGAGGAGATTGGAATAAGCTACGTCTAAAAACGGATGATGATATTGAGAAGCTTGTCTCAGGTCTAAGTGAGATTTCTAAATTCTGGACTGCTGTCAGCCAAAAGCTTGGTTCAATTCATCATACGCTATCGACCATTAGCGAAAAGATAATGGCAAATCTTGAAGAGCACATGAATCAACTTGAAGGTATGGATAAGAGAATATCTGAAGTTAGGAAAGAAATTGATGAGTTGATTGATAAAGGTCTTGAAAATCATGCTCTATGGTTGGAAGGAAAACCGGGAATTGAGAATAAAGCTTATCAGGTGACACTCAATTACGCTCCTTTGAATGTTAGCTCAGTACTTAACGAAATTCTATACAACAGAGTCGATACTATTGTCTTTACATCTGCAACATTAGCTTTAAGAGGGAGTTTTAAGTATTTCCGCAATCGAATGGGAATAAACCTGTTACCTGATGAAAAAGCTATCGAGACAGTTGTAGAATCTCCTTTTGATTATAATAAACAAGCAAAGTTAATAACAACAGGTTTTCTTCCTGCTCCTCAGGATAACCTGTTCCATAATCAAACACTTAGATTATTAGAGGATTTACTCCCTACTGCAAAAGTAGGAACTCTTATTTTATACACTTCATTCAAGGATTTGAATAATACTTATGAAGCCATTGCAGAAGATTTTGCCAAGCAAGGATTAAGCATTCTGGCTCAAGGAAAGAGTGGCAACAGAACAGTTTTACTTAATGAATTTAAAAAGCATGGGCAAGCTATTCTTTTAGGGACAAGCTCTTTCTGGGAAGGAGTGGATGTTCCCGGTAAATCACTTGAACTGTTAATACTGAACAAATTACCTTTCCAGGTGCCTTCTGATCCGATTGTAGAAGCATATATTGAGATGCTGGAAGCTGAAGGTAAAAACTCGTTTATGCACTACATGGTCCCCAATGCTCTTCTTAAGCTAAGACAGGGATTTGGTCGTCTTATACGTTCAAAAAGGGATAGAGGTGTTATTATCATTCTTGATAACCGAGTAAATACGAAGAGATACGGAAAGTATTTTAAGGAAGTACTTCCGATTCCCGCTGTAGATACTCATTCAATTGGAGAATTACAAGCTCAGGTTCTACCTTTTCTTAAAAAACCACTATACGAAGATGAATAATTACCTAAAACTAATTTCCGAATTCCCTGACTCCACAATCATTGAAAACGAATTGTTAAAGAATCATACATCCTTTAAAATAGGTGGCCCGGCTGACCTTTTTATAATTCCCCAATCTATTGAGGAGTTCACTAAACTATTTCGCTTTATTCAGCAAAATGAACTACCCTACTTCATTCTTGGGAACGGCTCTAACATTCTTGTTAGTGATAAAGGAATTAGAGGTATTGTTCTGGATATGACGAAGCTTAATAGTATAAGTTATGAAGACAACAGACTTACTGCAGAAAGTGGAGTATTGCTAGAGGATTTAACTATAAGAGCAAAGCAGTTAAGCTTAACCGGACTTGAATTTGCTTACGGTATACCGGGTTCAGTCGGAGGTGCAGTGACAATGAATGCGGGTGCCTATGGTGGAGAAATAAAGGACTGCTTTGAGAAAGCTTTGCTTATGAATTTACAAGGTATCTTGATAGAAAAATCACTTCATGAGATGCAATTCGATTATAGACATAGTCTCATTCAGACTGA
This sequence comes from Cloacimonadales bacterium (SeqCode), assembly GCA_963667035.1. GTDB lineage: Bacteria > Cloacimonadota > Cloacimonadia > Cloacimonadales > JAFGVF01 > Zophobacter. Next base: position 2,115,797 of record OY762964.1, on the reverse strand, counting down.
TAACTACATAGTTTTAAGTGCTACTTTCAAGTTGGCTAAAGGTAATTTTGAAGACATATCCAATCAGATGGAGCAGCTAAAAGAGCAACGTTGGCTTAAACAGCCAATGGTGTTACCAAGTGCAGGAAGTGTTTTTAAACGTCCTGAAGGTTTTTTCACTGGCAAGCTTGTTGATGATTGTGGTTTAAGAGGGCATCAGATTGGTGGAGCAAGAGTATCGGATAAACATTGTGGTTTCATTGTTAATCAGGATAATGCGACAGCAGAAGACGTGGTAAACCTAATAAAGTTTACACAAGCTACAGTTCTAAAGCAATTTGGTGTAACTTTGGAAAGAGAACTACGACTAGTAGGGGAATGGTAGTTTCTCAGAAACAATTTGAGTATAATCCCTATTGTCTTTTTGTTTCTTATCGTTCTATATTCCTGAGAATACTGAGAGCATATTATCTACTATTTGTTTGTTACCACAGATTAATCCTTTATCTGTAAGAGTATGGTTTTTACCTTCCGTATTAAGAACTATACCACCTGCTTCTTCCACTATTAAAATACCTGCTGCCATATCCCAAGGTTGCAAATGAAATTCCCAATATCCATTAAAGACTCCGTTAGCAGTATGACACAAATCAAGAGCAGCTGATCCTGGTCTTCTTATTCCTTGTACTTGTTCCATCATAGCATCGAAGTGTCTCATATTGTTAGGTGTGGCATCATAATCATAAGGGAATCCTGTTGCCATTAATGAAGCTTTTAAACTTGTTTCTTTTGCAACATGGATTCTACTACCATTAAGGAAAGCTCCTCCACCTTTTTCCGCATAGAAAAACTCATTCATGATAGGATTATAGACAAAACCCATTCGAGTAATGTTATCTATCCGGAGAGCAACAGATATGGCAACAAACGGGAATTTATGCACAAAGTTTGTTGTACCGTCGATCGGGTCGATTATCCAAAGATACTTGGCTTCCGTGAATTTATTGTCAGTCTCTTCAGCCCAAAAAGCAGAGTCGGGAATTACTTCCGAGAGTTTATCTTTTAAATATAATTCAACTTTCTTATCAATATCGGTAACAAGGTCAATCCCGGTTGATTTAGTTGTCACATTCTTTTCAAGATAAAAGTTATCTTTTATTATCTCTCCGGCATCGAGTATTATCTTCTCTATTCTTTCTTTCATTTCATTAACTCCATATATTCTTTCAAGTAATCAATAAACAGTTTATTGTGTTCTTCAGAGCTAACGGTAACTCTCAAACAGTTCTTGAGTACCGGATGAGCACCAACATCACGTATTGCAATCTCTCTATCCTGTAGATAAAGGAAGAATTCTTGAGTGAGTTCTCCCAGTGTAAAGGTTAGAAAGTTTGTTGCAGATTTATAAACGATTACACCTTCTATTGAGCTCATCACCTCTAGCATTGAGTTCCTTTGCTTAATCACATTCTCAGTATGTCCAAGCATAATCTCTTTGTTCTCAAGCATTGTTAAGACCATAGTCTGTATAAGTAGACTACTATTAAACACAGTCTGGACTTTTCGTATCTGTTCTATATTGTATTTATTTGAAAGCATATAACCAAATCTTAATCCTGCTCCTGAAAAGGCTTTGGAGAAAGATCTTACTATTAACAGATTAGGATATTTGTTGATATAATCGGCTAGTGTGATATTAGAAAACTCAAAGTACGTTTCATCTACGATTATAGGTTTATCTGTTGACTGGATAACTCTATGAATCTTATCAAGGGAGAAAGTATTCCCTGTCGGGTTGTTCGGATTACACAAAATACCTAATTTACAATTATCATCTCTCATTGTTTCAATAAAAGCATTTTCATCAAAGTCAAAAGTTTTAGTAAGAGTCAGAAACTTAATATCTAGTCCTACTGCTCCCGAATAGCTTTTATAGTCGAAATAGGAGGGAGACAAGGATAATGCAAACGACTCTTTATCTTCTCTAACCGCCACAAATATATAGTAAAGCATCTCATCGGCACCGTTGCCCCAGAAAAGATTCTCGGCTTTCAAATCATGACCGACATAACTAACTAACTCATTTGTTAATGATTCGGTAACAGGTTGATAGTATCTGTTCAGTTCAACTTGCTCAAGATTCCTAATAAACTCATCTTTTAGCTCTTTGAAGGGATTAAATGTACTCTCATTCAAGCACATCATTATTTCTTTATGTGGTACGTTCACATTAACAGGTTTCTTATCCTTGAGATCGGATCTAAATATATGCATGTTTACCTCTTGCAATTTCTTTGGACGGGTGACTGAATCGACGATCCTTGGGAGGAGCTCCTAAGCTTGCATCAATATGATTCCACAAGTACGACGCAAAGCGAAACTTACAAATGATGCTTGGATTCACTTGCTCAGTATGACAATAAAAGGCTACCTGAAACCATCCGGTTCAGGTAGCTCTATGAACAATCTATACTATACCATTAGTAATTTTATCAATTGCTTCTTTGCAGATAAGGTTTGATTTCTCCTCTGTCTCGCTCTCGACATAAACTCTGATGATAGGTTCAGTACCGGATTTTCTTATGTGAATCCAGAACTTATCACCGATAATTTTCAGTCCGTCTTGAGTATCTTTTTCATATTCCGCATAGACTTTTTCCGCATTCTGCATAACCGGATCAAGTTTGTCAGCAGGAATCTCAATCTTACCTTTAGCAAAGTAATAATGAGGAATCTCGGAAACAATCTCTGATAGTTTTCTTCCGTCTTCAGCCAGTAACCCAAGAATTACAGCCATTCCGGCAGGAGCATCTCTTGTATAGTGAACTTTAGGTACAATTACTCCACCGTTGCCTTCTCCACCGACAGGGCTTTTAATCTCTTTCATTTTCTTGCCGACGTTGATTTCTCCTACTTTGGTTCTATGAACAGTTACTCCAAAGTCTTTAGCAATATCTTCAGAAGCCATGGAAGATGATAAGTTAATAACAATATCACCTTTATTCTTTGCCAGAATATATTTTTCTGCTAATAGAATTGAGAACTCTTCACCTATACATTCGCCTTTTTCATTTACAATGGCAAGTCTATCAACATCAGGATCTGTTGCAAAACCGATGTCTGCTCCATGTTCTCTAACAGCTTCCGCAATTTGAGTAAGATTCTTTGTCAAAGGTTCAGGAGTGTGGGCAAAATGACCTGTTGGTTCCGTATTCAATTCAATCACTTCGCAATCAAGTTCTTTTAACAGTGTTGGTGAAATCACTCCACCTGCACCATTAACAGAATCCAATACAACCTTAAACTTTCTTGCTCTTATCTTCTCAAGGTCAAGATAAGGAATGCTGAGTATTTTGTGGATATGTCTTTGAGTTGCTTCGAAGTCTTCGCTAACGCCACGAACTTCATCCCAATTACAGTAATCTATAGGAGTATCAATATCTTTTATAAACTGTTGAGCATTTTCGGGGAATAGAAACATTCCGTTTCCGCCAACCAATTTCAAAGCATTCCATTGAGCAGGATTATGTGAGGCGGTTATCGATAGACCTCCATCAGCATCTGATTCTTCTACAGCTAACAAAGTAGTTGGAGTTGATACTATTCCTAAATTAACAACTTCACAACCTACACTTAGAAGTCCTGCAACAACAGAGTGATAGACTATTGGTCCGGTTGTTCTGGAATCTCTACCTACAAGTATCTTACCTCTATTACAAAGAATCCCGAACTTTGCTGCATACTTCATTACAACGTCAGGAGTAAGTGTATCTCCGAAAATACCTCTAATCCCCGATACACTAACCATTAACTTACTCATATATCCTCCATATAAAAATCTTATTGATATTTATGGCAAAATAGCAGTCTTTACCATAGAGTCAAGATATAATCATGTTAACTTACATAGCAAAAACATTGAGAGATATTGGAAAGGTAGTCAGATAGGATTTGTTTTAAGCACATGCTGTTTCTATAGTAATCCGGGAGTGTTTTGCTACACTCTCGGATATAGTTAGGACTCCATCCTCTATTTCTTTAACTACTTTACATTTAAATACTTCACTATAACATAATGCTGTTTTCTGTTTCATTTTCTGTAAACCTTTAATTTCTCTAAGTTATATATGTGTCTACTTTATTTAGGACGTTGTAGCCCCACCATAATGGCTCTTTATAGGCGTCCACCAACCACAGGTTTTTCTCGGGTTAGTCTCCCGTTGCTCTCCCGTTGGTCTCCCGTTGCTCGCAACGGGAAAGAAACGGGAGAAAAATGAGAGAAAATCTTCCGAAAAATCGGTAGTTAAAAGGAGCGCAAAAGGGAAACAAAAATGGAGAAATTGATGTGAGTAAATAGATGAAACATAAAATATGACGAAAGTAATATTATGTGTCATAACGAAACCATAGAGATTGGGACATTACTTGAATATTGTCGGTTCAAAATAGAAATGCCAATAATTCAAGAAATTACTTGCCATAATTTCGATGTTTCAGACATACTTATCTTTCAATATCTAACCCAAGCTAACCAAAGAAAAGAGGAATTAATGGCCCGACTGTTTAGAAAGGAATATCACCAGTATTCCAACACATGGACTTATAAAAAAGCTATTTTTGAGACTACTCCCGATGACCTGTTTTATTGGAAATATAAGGATGAACAGGGAAACATTATCTTCCACTTTAATGCTGATCGAGAAAGACAACCAAGACTTGCTCTTAATATGAAGATTATATATGATCCGATTGAGGAAGTCATACTTGAACATAATTGCAAAGAATGCATTTCGCAAGAATCATGTGAACACTATTTTACCGTTCTGGATTATGCTTATAAGTATCTCAGTACTGACATTATAGACGGTTCAGAACGAATCACTTACCAGAAGAATGTCTTGAACTTTAATGAGTATTGGGAGAAACTGATACTTCAAAGTGAGATAGAGATTAGTGATATATACAATCCCAGAACTGACAAAATTAGAATCTATTTCACCAAGTATGCTCCTCTCAATATAAGGTTGATTTCAACTCTAATAGCAGGGAAAGAACCGATTAACGAATCTCCGACAGAATTGGATAAAGCAAAGAAACACATTATGTTGCTTCCTGACGAAGAGGTTCTTCTACATAGACTTATACAGACACATAAATGTTCTTACAGCAACAAAGGTGTATTTTACACGATTTACAAAGAAGACTTTATAAACATCTTACCAACCTTAAAGTTATTACAGCATAAAGTCTTTATCAAAGAGACCGGAGATAGAATCCATTTCTCTGATGAGCCACTATCACTTAACTTCAGAGTTCGTAAGATTGATGAGGATAATTATATACTGACTCACAACAGCAAAGAAAAGATTGGAACTTTCTTTATCGGTAATACAACATATATATTCATTAGAAATGCCATATACACAAAATTCTTACCGTTCCAGAAAGATATAATAAATGAGATTATTACTGGTGGCTTACATCTAAAGAAGCATGACTTAATCTATTATCATTCAGTTGTTTCCAAGCAACTTGCTTTGATGCAGTCATACTTGGATTTTGATGAAAATATTACTTTGCCGGAAGTCTATGATAATAGACCGACCGTTAATTTCCATTTGAGAAAAGTAGATAACAAAGTGAATATGGATGGTTATTTGGAGTACTCTCCCGAATGGAAACTGCCTATCTCATTACTTAGAATGGATGCAAATCTTATTAAATACGGAAAAGACGGTAAAGAGAGCTGGTTCTATGTTCCACCTCAGACAATTAATGAGGTTACCACCTTCTTAATGTCATTACCTTTACATCAGATCTATAAGCTGAATGAGAATATGGCTCTCGAATTTGAAGGTGAAGTTCAAGTTGAATTGCTTAAGAAAGCTATCTTTGAACTCTCGGAAGAGAATTGGAACATTGAAGTGTCTCCTGAACTTAAGAAAGAGTTTGTTTACAAAGTTCAGTTGAATGTAGAGATTCAAGCTAAGAGTAAAGAAGACATAGATTGGTTTGATTATGAAGTGAAGTACCGCTATAAAGATATGAGTTTTACTCATGCAGAACTAAAGAAATTCTTTAAAACAAAGCAGAAGTTCATGAAACTGCAAGATGGAAGACTACTATACTTTATGGATAGAAAAGCGTTTGATGATGTTGAAAAACTCATAGAGAAATCCGAAGGACAAAAGGATAAGATTTATGGAATGGCAACTTATAACCTCCCTTATCTTCATACTCTGTCAGAATCAAATCCTGCAATAAAAGTCTTTGGAGACAAATTTCTTTCTACTATGTACAATGAGATAATGACACGTGGAAGAGCTAAGAAAGTTGATATTCCGCCTTCATTGAATTCTATAATGCGTAATTATCAGAAGTCGGGATTTTATTGGATGAAAATGTTGGAACGTTTTCACTTGGGAGGTATACTTGCCGATGAAATGGGTCTAGGAAAAACCATTCAGGCAATATCGCTACTTTCAAGTCAGTCTTCAGATTCACTATCTATGGTCGTTTGTCCGAAAACATTAGTTTATAACTGGGCTGCGGAGATAAGCAAATTTAATCCTGCCTTACCGTTCATTGTGTTGGAAGGTAACAAGAATCAAAGAAAGATTCTGCTTAAGAATATGCAATCCGGTATCGTGATAGCTTCTTTCTCGATAATTGTTAACGACTTGGAAGATTTGAAGAAAAAGAAATTCAGATATGTCATTCTCGATGAAGCTCAGCATATTAAGAATGTAGCGTCTCATAGAACTAAAGCGATAAAGAAACTTACTACCGAAAGAAGATTAGCTCTCTCGGGAACACCAATGGAGAATAATCTGGATGAACTATGGTCGATTTTTGACTTCTTAATGCCGGGATTACTGCCATCAAGAAAGAGATTTAAGAATATGTATACTACTAAAGAAGATACGGCAAAGCTTACATCTCTAATCGCACCTTTTATTCTGAGAAGAAAGAAAAAGGATGTGCTTGTTGAGTTACCTGATAAACAAGAACAGATTATTCCAGCTAAGATGCTACCTATACAAGAAAAAGTATATTTACAAGTACTTGAAGAGATTAAGAAATCACTTATGCCCGTGTTTAATGATGATGGTAGCGTAAACAGAACCAAGTCTTCTTACATTCATATATTAGCAGGATTAACTAAATTGAGACAAATATGCAATCATCCTGCTCTGATTGATGATAGCTTTAAAACTGATGACGAACTATCGGGAAAAACCGAGATGTTGAAAGAGCTTTTGAGAGAGGCATTGGATAGCGGAAGAAAGATACTGGTGTTCAGTCAGTTTGTTGAGATGCTGAAAATAGTTAAAAACATGCTTAATCAAATGCAGGTACCTTATGAATACATGGACGGAGCAACTAAGAACCGACAAGCAAGAATTGACCATTTTAACGATAATCATAACTTAAGAGTATTTCTTATCAGTTTGAAGACCGGAGGATTTGGAATAAATCTTACATCAGCTGATACTGTTATCATTGTTGATCCTTGGTGGAATCCTATGGTTGAGAATCAAGCAATTGATAGAACACATAGGATTGGGCAAACCAAGAAAGTGCAGGTCTATAAACTTATAACAAAAGGAACTGTTGAAGAGAAGATATTGAGCCTTCAAAAAAATAAAAAAGAACTGTTTGATTATATAATTGAACAAGGAGAAAGCGTGTTCCAGGCGTTAACTATGGATGACTTACAGAAACTATTTACTTATTAGGGAGCTATAAATGAGAATTATTCCTCAACCTAAAGAAGTTCATACTCTACCTGATATAATAAGACTGCAAGAATATAGAGTAGATAGTACTCATTTTCATGACAGACTTGATACTATTGAGAAACATCTTACAGATATACTTGGTAAGAAACCCGTTAAAGACAGTGGCATTCTGATTCATATTCTGAAGAATGATTTTATGAAAACGGAAGAATACAAGCTCTCCGTTATAGAGAACTCAATTGGAATAGCCGCTTCAACCTATACAGGTGTCTTTTATGCTTTGCAATCATTAAGACAAATGGTGGTGTCGAAGGATAAAGAAGAGACTATAATCCAATGTGGAATCATTAATGATTTTCCCGCTTTTGAGTGGAGAGGCTTACACATTGATGTTTGTAGGCATTTCTTCTCTATTGAATTTATAAAAAAGCAACTTGATTTAATGGCTTTGTATAAGCTGAACAAGTTCCATTGGCATTTAACTGAGGATCAAGGCTGGAGAATAGAGATAAAGAAGTATCCTAAACTAACTTCTCATGCCGGTTGGAGGAAAGAGAAAGATGGAACTGTTTATGGTGGTTTCTATACACAAAAGGAAATCAAGGAAGTAGTTGCTTATGCCGAGAAACTATCTATTGATGTGATTCCAGAAATAGAGCTTCCAGGGCATGCTCAGGCAGCTCTTTCTGCCTATCCTGAGTACTCTTGTACCGGAATGGAAATGGAAGTATGGAATGACTGGGGAGTATCGGATGAAGTTTATTGTGCAGGGAAAGACAGTACTTTTGAGTTCCTGAGAGATATTATTGATGAAGTTTGCGAGTTATTCCCTAGTAAATATTTCCATATAGGGGGGGACGAATGTCCGAAAACCAGATGGAAGGAATGTCCTGATTGCCGGAAGCGTATTCAAGAAGAAGATTTGAAGAATGAAGAAGAACTCCAAAGTTGGTTCATTAGACAAATTGAGAAGCATCTCCTATCAAAAGGTAAAGCTCTGATAGGTTGGGACGAAATACTTGAAGGTGGACTGGCGGATACAGCCGTTGTAATGTCTTGGAGAGGAATTGGAGGTGGTGTGGCTGCAGTTCAACACGGTAACCAAGCGATTATGACACCTTGGGCTAATCTCTACTTTGATAAAAGACCTTTCCCGGAAGATAAGAAAGTTAATTTGCCTATTCTTTCCTGGGAAGATGTCTATAAATATAATCCAATACCGGAAGAATTGAATACTGAACAGCGTAAGCTTATTCTGGGAGCTCAAGCTAATATCTGGACTGAGCATATTTATACGGAAAATGAGTTTGAATATATGTTGATACCCCGAATCTTCTCTCTTTCAGAGATAGTTTGGACAACTGATGAGAATAAAGACTTTGAGAGTTTTAAAAGTGTCATTGAGAAGCATTTAAAATACCTAAGAGAATCAGGTTATGATTTTGAATCTTATAGGCAACAAGTTATTGATAAAATAGAGGTTAAGAATGAAGAATATTAATATTTATCTTGATAGAGCAAGAAGACTCACTTATGAACTATTCAATCTACGCTATACAAAAGGTGTGGACTTGAATGTAAGCTACATATACGATAAAATAGTTCCTATTTCTTATGAAGAAGCTATAAAAGCGGAATATACTCCCATTAATATCGGTGATTGCTGGGCTGACAATTGGGGATGTGCTTGGTTTAAGTTTAAGGGTAAAGTTCCACAAGAGTTTAAAGGGCGAAAAGTTGGTGTCATTATTGATATAGCAGGTGAAGGCTTATACTTTAAAGATGGTTCACCTCACGTGGCAATTACTTATAAAAGGGATGACCATCATCATGTGGGTAAAGCATGGGTTCCTTTGTTTGAATATGCGGAAGGCGGAGAAGATATTGATTTGATGTTTGATGCAGGTGCTAATGATTTGTTTGGAGCTAAAGATGAAAAATACATTCTCAAACAAGCCGAGATTGCATGTCTAAATGAAGACATATATGAACTTAACCTAGATTTGAGAGTTCTTATTGCTCTCGCTGAACAATTGGATAGAAATTCGACACGATTCCAGAAGATACTATATGGCATCAATGAGGTTTGTAATTGTTACAAAGATGGAACCGGAATCAAGAAGTGTCTAGATATAACAAAAGAGCTTTTAAATAAGCCTGCCAATGCAAGTGAACTGACTGTTTACTCTATTGGACATGCTCACTTAGATTTAGGCTGGCTATGGCCTGTAAGAGAGACTAAAAGAAAAGGCGGTAGAACATTCTCTACTGCTCTAAGAATGATGGATGAATTCCCTGAATACAAATTCGGAGCATCTCAACCTCAGCTTTACGAATGGGTAAAAGAGGAATATCCTCAACTCTTTGAAGAAGTGAAAGAAGCTGTGAAGGCTGGAAGATGGGAGCTTCAAGGTGCTATGTGGGTAGAACCTGATATGAATATAAGCGGTGGTGAGGCACTTGTCCGCCAATGTTTGTATGGTAAGAAGTTGTACATGGATGAGTTTGGAAAAGATGTCAGAAATCTATGGTTGCCTGATGTCTTTGGCTATTCCGCAGCATTACCTCAGATTCTAAAGAAATGTGGAGTTGATTATTTCATGACTCAGAAGATATCTTGGAATGAAACTAATCAGTTCCCTCATCATACATTCTATTGGGAAGGAATTGACGGTACACAAATTTTGACTCACTTCCTCCCGACTAATGACTATAATCTTGCTAATTGGCCTGAGCAGTTAAGAAAGAGTGCTGATAGGTACGCCCAATCAGATGTTTCCGATGAATTCTTGAATCTGTATGGTATCGGAGACGGTGGTGGCGGACCGGGAAGACTGCATATTGAATTTGGAAAAAGACAACAGAATCTTGAAGGTACTCCTAAGTTCAAATTTGCTTTCGCTGAAGAGTTCTTTGAAAAGATTAACAGAATTCCTAAAGAAAAACTACCTACATGGGTAGGAGAATTGTATCTGGAATATCATAGAGGAACATATACTTCGCAAGCATTAATGAAGAAGTATAACAGGTTATTGGAACTAACACTCAGAGATGTTGAGTTCCTGGCTGTATTATCCGATATGATGCCAAAAGAAGAAATAGATAAGATTTGGAAGAATACACTTCTGAATCAATTCCATGACATACTTCCTGGTTCTTCAATCAAATGGGTTTATGAAGATGCACACAAAATGTCCGAAGAGAATCTAACTAAATTGAGTGAGATTAAAGATTCGATGCTTAAAAAGCTTTTTGGAGATGGGGAAGAGGCTTATTATTTAGTTAATACTCTTAGCTGGGATAGAGAAGAACTACTTGTTATGCTGGAAGATGGAATCACTGTACCTGTTACTATTCCTGCCATGGGTTATACTAAGATTGATAAAGAAGAACTAAAAACATTACCCGGTGTTTCATCTCTAGAACAAGAGGAAATGGAATTTGATTTCCACCTTGAGAACAATGTTATTAGTGTAGATTTCTCTCCTGAAACCGGTGAGATAACTTCAATCTATGATAAAGAAGCACATCGTGAGACTATTAAAAGCAGAGCAAACACTATCCTTCTATGGGAGGATAAACCTAATAATTGGGACGCTTGGGATATTAACCACTTCTACATGGAAACTATTCCGGAACAAGCAAAACTAATCTCTGCAAAAATAATTGCTCAATCAGATGATTTAATAAAAGTTGGATTGGAGTTCACTGTAGGGAAATCAAATGTCTCACAGATTGTCTCTATTGAAGAGAACTCCAGACAAGTGACTATTGAGACTGAAGTTGATTGGAAAGAAGATAGAAAGATGCTTCGTGTTGGAGCAGAAACAACAATCCACAAAGGAGAGGCGACTTACGAGATTCAATATGGTAGCTTAAAACGTCCAACTCATGATAATACAAGTTGGGATGCTGCTAAGTTTGAAACAGTAGCTCATAGATTTGCTGATCTTTCCGAACCGGATTATGGATTTGCCTTGTTAAACGATTGTAAGTATGGTCACAGAATCAGAGATAACGTGATGGAGTTAACCCTTCTCAGAAGCCCTAAACATCCTGATGCAGAATGTGATATGAGGATTCATAAGTTTACTTTTGCATATCTTCCTCACATGGGGGATTATACTCATTCTGAAGTCTTGCAATCTGCACATGAGTTAAACTCTCCTGTTCTTATACACTTAGGTGATAACAGAAACATTTCGGATCGAACAGGTTTCAGAATAGAACAGAACAATGCAAATCCTGCTATACAAGTGGAAATTGAGACTGTAAAACCTTCAGAAGATGGAAAAGATGTCATTGTCAGATTGTACGAAACATGCGGTCGTCCTGTTGATGTATCCTTCTTCTCTGATACAAGCTGGAGTAAGATTATTGAGACCAATTTACTTGAAGAAGGAAATGAAGTTGTTGCTGAAAACACTAATTGCATCGACCTTGGTTTTACTCCTTACGAAATAAGAACATTCAGATTGATAAAATAGATTATAATTATAGATGAAAAGGGTAGTTGAAATCAACTACCCTTCTTTTGTATATAGCTTAAAAGTTATTTAATCATTGTTAATTTAATGGTTTTAGAACTACCTTTTGTATTAAGTCTGCAAAGATATACACCGCTACCAACTGCTTGATTCTCATTGTTAGTGCCGTTCCAGACAAAACGGTTCATTCCTTTGTTACCAAATCCTTCTGAAAGGACTTTAACAAGTCTCCCTTTTATATCATAGATACTTAAAGAGTAAGCTTGATTTTCAGGTAATGTGAAGCTAATATTTGTTGTAGGATTAAACGGATTAGGGTAAGCAGAATGCAGTTCAACTTTAGCTATTGGCTGAGTATCTTCATTATTGGAAATAGCAGGTATTAAAAACCTTAGGTATCTTTCCATCAAATCCGCTCTAGTATGTTCTTCGCTATCATAAATACCACCCATAGCTATAGCAGAAGCAATAGTGCGATAGCTTCCTGATTGATAAGAAGTTACTCTTACATTACCATCATTTGAGTTTAACACGGCTGTTGCTCCGTTCAAAACAATCTCATCTACTAAATAATCAGGATACTCTCCGGTTAGATATTGATATTCAAGACCTTCGGCAATAGAACCGTCTAAACCTGTGAGTTGTTCTATTCCTCCGCCTAATCCTGTACTACCTATTGTAACACCAAAGAAATCAATTAATGGTGTTGATGAGTAATCATTAACAAAATCAACACCTTCAATATAAAGTGCACCACCTTGGTTTAAGTAATTAACTAAAATGTTTAGCTCGACCGAGCCTATTGATCCCGGAGGAGTGACTCCTCAGGAAAGGCAGTAAACGCCTAATGTCACAAAGACAGCGTCATACTGCGATAAATCTCCGGGTAATATGGTTGTTTCTTCAAATGTCAGCCCGTTTCTTAGCAATGAGCGACCAACAGCAACTTCCGTACCGGTATAGTATTCATCACCGGGCTGAACGAAGCTGGAATAGTTGTCGTTATCCCAAAGTAGAATATTTTGAGCTGATAGAATTCCTATTAGGGAAAATAGGATTAATATCAAATTTATCTTCTTCATCTATCCTCCAATACTCTTTCTTGTTATTATAATCGGAAAATGTGTAAATCCTAATTTATAGCAAGGATAATTGTTAGTGTAGACAGATGAATAATGATGGTAATTCAATATGATAACGGTGTAATTAGTGTTTTGCAATGCAGATATTGGTAGTTTGATACTTTTTACTTGCCAACAAAATCAACAGATAAAAAGTAGATTTGTGAGTCGGGATGTAGCGCAGTCCGGGTAGCGCACTTGAATGGGGTTCAAGTGGTCGCAGGTTCGAATCCTGTCATCCCGACCATAATTGTATACTTAAGAACAATAACATAATTACAACATGAAAGATGATAGGAAGCTTATGAATAATACTACTAGAACAAATGATGCAGATTTTGATGTATTTGATATATTAATAACTATAGCAAAGCATAAATGGTTGATTTTTATTATTACAATTGTAGTTAGTATCGCAGCTGTAGCATATAGTTTACTAGCCAAGGAAGTTTGGGGGTCATCAGCAACTTTTATTACTCTTTCAGATGATATGAGTGCAAGTATGGGTAATTCTATTTTAGGTGGAATGGGATTAGATTTCATGGGTGGATTTGCTTCTGAAGAATCAATGAATAACCTTTTAATTCTTGATAGTAGGGATTTTGCAAAGAAGATTGTAAGAAAATTTGATTTGATAACTTATTACGAGATTTCCGAAAAAGATTCTCTTAAGGAAATGGATAAAGCTATAAAGAAGTTAAAAAAAGAGACATTTGGTATCTTTTATGATAAAGAAACGAATTCAATTACTGTTTCCGCTAATACTTTTGATAAGCAACTATCTAAAGATATAGTTGAATACGTTTTGACTGAATTAGTTTACTATAATCAGAATGAAAACATGACTAAAGGTAAACTGAAACGTATCTTTATGGAAGAGAGAGTTCAAGAGATTGATAAAGAGTTTAACGAGTTAACTGCACAAATCTTGGCTCAGAAAGAAGATAGCAAAATGATTTCAATAGAAGATCAGACATCAAAAATTTTAACCATGTATTCTGATTTAGTCGCAGAGTTAACAAAAACCAATATTCAAATTACTATTAGTAAAGAACTCTATGGTGATAAATCTCCAATGTTAAATGAGTTAGTTCTTAAGAGGGATGAACTCCAGAAGAAGATTGATAATATGGAGACTGTCGGTGGAATTTCCGAATTTATAGTTCCGATTAATGATATCCCTTCAATTGCTATGCAGTCTCAAATTCTGGAAATGAAATTGAAGATAAATAGAAAGATTTATGAATTCCTTTATCCTCAATATGAACTTGCTAAAATGGAAGAGCTGAAAGACTTGCCAACTATTAACATTATCTCTAATGCTGATTTACCAGGATTAAGAGTTAAACCTAAAAGAGCAATTGTTTGTGTTGTTTCTTTCTTTATTGCTTTATTCTTTTCAATTGTTATCAGTATATTGATTGAATATGTTCCCCAAGATAAAAAAATGAAACTGATACAGGCAAGAAAGATATTCTTTTCATAAATGCGTATTAAGGATTCATCAGCACTATTAAAGAACATAAGTGTGATACTTTATTTTGTTCTTATTTTAGTTACTTTTTTCCCAATAAAAATTCAGCTTGTAAAAATCTCAATTCTTTTGAATGTAGCATTGATTGCTTATCAATTCATGCTCTCTCAAGGATCTCTTAAGTCTTTTAAATTATTCTCAGTAAACCAATTTTTTATAATTTATGTGTTTTACTCAATGGCAAGTTTGTTTTGGGCTCAATCATTTGATTTCGGAATTAAGCATGTTAATATGATATTAGTGCATGCAAGCTTGTTCTATCTTGTGATGTATAATCTGCATGAAGATTTCTCAGAGCAGAAGAAATATACAAATCTTTTAGTAGTAGTATTCATAATTTACAATCTAGTGTGTATCTGGGAAATGGCGTCATTTAGTCATCTCCCGACTTCTCGTCACTTTGACTCAATCTTACCTAATCCAACCGGTTTATTCTATGGTGAGAATATTCAAGCAATGGTGACATCATTTATTACTCCAATTATCTGCTATAAGTATGCTGTTAGTAAAAACAATTTTTTTAAGTTACTATTCCTTATTGCCTTACTTGTAAGTTTTATAATCATTATCGTTCAGGGAGCAAGAATAGCATTAATCGCTTTAGTCCCTCTTTATGCGTATACCTTTATAAAATACTCAAACTGGCGTGTAATATCAATAGCTATTGCTATAATAATTGCGTTGATTTACTCCCTTAGTTTAAAATATCCTAAGCAGTTTGAATTAGCAGAGAAATACTGTGTGGGGCTTTATACATCTGTTTCCTCGGAAACAGAGACTTATAACATTGGCTCAACTCAGATAAGAATCAACATGGTTAAAAGAGCTATTAATCTTTGTAGAGATAGCCACTTCATAGGCGTAGGTGCCGGTAACTTTGATTACCATACAAAAAAAGGATTCTTTGGAGATACTGACTGGATTGAAAATCCCCACAGTTATTTGTTTGAATTGGTAGCAAATTTCGGTCTGTTTGTTGTTATCCCATTTTTGATATTTATTGCAGTTTTGATAATAAGATTGTTTCTTATTATGATTTATTCAAAGGGACGACTAAAAGTGCTATCAGAATTCAATCTGATTTCAGTATTTGTGTTTCTTGTAGTAAGCAATTTGCCTTCAAGTATGTTTAATATCTTTGTTATGTGGATACATATAGCTTATTTAACAAGTTTTGCATTCTCTTTCAATGTGAGAAACTTACTAATATCTCAGCAAAAGATTTGTTTTGAAGATGTTAATTGATTGAGATATGTTTATTTTTGAATACATCTACAAAAGAAAATCGTATAATGATAATCATAATGTTCGTGTATTACGAGAGAATTCAATACAAAATTACATAGTATTTAATAGTCCTGAATATCAACTACTGGTCTGGGGCGTTGTTTACGGAAAGAATTTAGCTTCATCCATAGATACCCCACTCACAGCAGAATTAATAATTGATTTATATATGAAATCAGATATAGACTTCCAAGATAAACTTGAAGGTAGATATTCATTAATTTTGATTGATAAAAGAAGAAGTATAACTAAGATTGTTACCGATAGAGCTAATACTAAACCACTATTTTTATTCGAATCCAATGATATAGTAATCGTCTCAAATAACTACATACATATTCTTAAAAAGATTAAAGAATGTGGATTATCTTATACTATTTCTTTGTCCGGTTGTTATCAATTGCTAACTTTCGGTTATATGTTAGGTAATAATACAATACACGAAGATATTAGTAAAGTTAAGCCCGGAACAATTCTGAATATATCTACACACGGATTAATTGAGAAAAGATATCATATGTATAGTAATGAATCTAAAATAGACGACTTGGACTATTCACTTAACTCCATAGACGATATCCTTTCAAAAGCTATACAAAGAGATATTGACCTGAATAACTATAAACAAAGAAAACATTTAGTTACTCTTAGTGGCGGGCTTGACTCAAGGGTAGTATACTATCTTTTAAAGAGAAATAATACGGAAAACTGTGTACACTTTACCTATGCTGCGAAAGACTCTCTTGATGCCAGAATTAGTCTTGAGCTTGCTGAGATTAATAATGATAACATCCTATTTTATCCTCTTGATAACTGTAAATCTATAACTGATTGGGAAAAACCAATTCAATCTAATTTCGGTCTAGTTAATTATTACGGGACTACCGGATTACCTTTTGTTCTCAATAATATTAATTCAAGTAACTTTTTTGTTATGCATACAGGCGGACTTGGTGAAGGAGGCTTTGGTGGTTATTTACAAGGACCAAGTCATACTAATAAAGCTATTGATTTGTTTAACAAAGATAGAGTATTGATTTCTCGCTTTAAAGATGATTACTTAAACGAATATTCTAAGTATCCTAACGATGAGTTATTTGTATTTTACAATAGGGCTGTAAATGGGATGATAAATGCCTTTTTAATTGGAAATCCCATCCTGGAAGTTAGCTCAATATTTCTTAATGAGGATTTTCTTACTCTAGCATTTCATACAAGTCCTGAATTGAGATATAAAAGAATGCTACTGGAAAACTATATTTTAAAGAAATTACCTGAAGCAGATAAGACCATTGTGGAGAAATATGGTTGCAGACTCTCTGATTCACATTTAAAAAAGAAATCAATAAGAATAAAATGGGCAATTCAAAGAAGATTGACAGGAAAAACCGCATCAATGAATCCATTTGAATACTGGTATAAAAAAAATAGTGATTTCAGATTGTTTCTTAATGATTCATATTCGGAACATGAAACACTGGTTCAGGATAGACAATTGCAAGATGATTTACACATGCTCTTCTCAAGCGAAAATATTAGTGATAGATTAAGAGTCGTATCATTACTTAAAGCACTGAGTTTTTATTCAAAGCTATGAATCTATTGAGATATTTACTTAAGAATGGATTAGGGCATATTTTTACAGCAAATGTATTACAGAAGTTTTGCATGCTTGCTACATCTTTTATTTTAGTTAGAATACTTCCTGTTAATGATTATGGTGTATGGGCATTTTCACTAAACTTTCTCATGTTTTTCTTTCTCTTTCAGAATTTAGGTTTTCATATGGGTATTCTCCAGTTTGTTAGTTTGAATTCCGATAAAGAGACTTGTCTATCATATATGAGTTATGGTAAAAAGTTATCATTTGCTTCCAATATCGTTATTGTAGTAATAGGTTATATAATTATCTATACTATTCCTTTAAAAATTCCTGAAAGTAAGAGCTTGTTACAAATACTTCTTTTTGCAGTTATATTTAGCGGATACTCGGAAGGGTATCTCAATTACTACAGAGGAAGACTTCAAAATCGCTTGTTCTCAACTTTGACAATCTTTAGAGCAATAACTCATTTAATTCTTTTAATTGTATCTGCTTATTTCTGGGGTGTCAATGGACTTGCAATAGCTTTTGTTTCAACATGGATGCTAACAAGTATTGCTTCATTCATTCTAGATAAAGAGAGAATAGAAAAGAGTACTAGGATAGTAATCAATAAATTAGAGTTTATCAAGTATTCACTTCTTTCAACACTAAACAACGCTATTTCTCAATTTCTTTACTTAATTGATACTCATTTAATTGGTCAGATTATTAGTTCCGGTAATGCTGTTGCTCTTTATAAAACAGCCTCAATGATACCTTTTAATCTTACTTTTCTACCTATTTCGATAATGACGTTTGTTTATCCTTATTTCTGCAAAAATATCAACAATCAAGAGTATTTAAGAACTAAGTATCTAAAACTAATTAAGATGCTTGCTCTAGTTAATGGAGCGATTGTCATAACTCTTTATTTTGGAGCTCCATTTTTAATTAAACTCATATTTACCGAGAAATATATGGAAGCTGTACCTGCCTTTAGAGTATTGATTATTGGCTTTTTCTTTGCAAGTACTTTTCGTATACCTGCCGGAAACACATTAGCAGCTCTTCACAAAGTTAAATGGAATCTAATAGTAGCTTTGATTAGTGGCGTTACTAATATTATACTTGATGCATACTTGATTCAAAAGATTGGCATCATTGGAGCAGCCTATTCAACAACAACAATTTACATACTTAGTAGTGTAATAAGTAATGCTTTTATCTATTCATTGATCAGGAAAAACAAGTGAGAGTACTATTCTTAAACGACTACGATTCATCTTTTCTTCAAAATCAGATTAATGATTTAAAGAAGAAGAACGATATTGAAATCTACTTTGATGTTCATATAGGTTCTTGGACATACTTCCGTGATTCGAAACATAATCCAGAGAAAGTAAGGAATAAATTTTCTGAGTATAGTTTGGAAGATAAATTCTATTCATTAACGGTGTATCCATCTCTTCCAAAGCATATTATGCAATCAGTCAGTTCCAGATTGATCTATTTTTTGTTAAAAAAGAAGTATCATTCCCTTAAGTTTGATGTCATTCATGCACAGAATGGGTATCCATCAGGTCATGCAGCCATGCTTCTATCAAAAGCATGGGGTATCCCTTACATCATAACTAGTCATGGAGCTGATTCGTATAAATGCTACCCTAACTCTATTGAGATGGGGGGGGCTAGAATGCAGAAAACATCAGTTTTGAGATTGCATAAAAAAGCACTTTTAAATGCCTCATCGGTTATTGGAGTATCAAAACCTTTTACCGAATTTGTAAGAAAGATTCAGCCACAAGCAAATTGCATAACTATCCAAAACAGTTATAATGGGAATATTTTCAATACTAATGAACCGAAGCTTTCAAGACATGATTTTAATCTTAGAGATGAAGATTTCGTTGTCTTATCTGTAGGCTTTTTTATAAAAAGAAAAGCCCATTCTGATATTATAAAAGCTATTGCTATGTTAAATTCACCCAATATTAAACTTATTCTTGTAGGAGGAGGTCCTTTAAAAAATGAGTTAATCTTGCAAGCAGAAGAATTGGGTATTGATAAGAAACTTACAATCATTAATCATATCCACCAGCGTAAGCTTGTTGATCTATACAAAATCTCTGATGTTATGGTTTTCCCATCTTTGTATGAGCCATTTGGATTAGCATTAGTAGAAGCTATGGCTTGTGGTTTACCAGTTATAGCAACCAGAACTTGGGGTCCTTTGGATATAATTAAAGATCGAGATACCGGATTGCTAGTTGATAAAAGTTCACCTCATGATATTAAAGAAGCTCTTGAAATGCTGATAAATGAACCGGATATGAAGGCTCAGTTAAGTAAAAATGCTGCAAAATCAGTAGAAGAACGATTCCTAGGAAAGAATACAGAGTTGTATAATCACTACAAAGCAACAGTAATGATGTATAAAAGCAAAGGACCATTAAACCGTGTAGAAGGTTTAAAATGAAAGTTTTAATGATTATAAACGAGTTTCCTCCTACAGGTGAAAGTGGCGTTCAAAGAGCATTAAAATTTGTTAAATACCTTTCAAAAGCAGGTCATGAAGTTCATGTCATTACTCCTAAAAAACCTGTTAAGAGCATTTTGGATTATACTTTATGTAATGATATACCAAAGTCTGTTATTGTTCATTACACACCTAGTTTGGGAATCAAAGGTAAAGCAAGAGACGCAATAGCTAAAACCAAGGATTCTGTTAAGTATCAAGAACCTTCATTAATAAAATCCATAATCTGGAATATAATCAAACTCGTAAACGATTTTATCTTCCCATACGATAAACAGATAGGATGGGTTCCTTTTGCAATATATAAAGCAAGTAAAGTCATTAAAAAAGAGCGTATCGAAAAAGTATTTATCACATCTTATCCTTTCTCTGCACAACTTATAGGGTTGAAACTTAAGAAGAAGTTTGGCTCGAGAATTTTTTATGTAGCTGATTATCGTGATTCATGGCAGTTTGAACCTAAGCTCTCTGAGAATGTTAACAGAACTCGACTCAGAAAAATACAAAAACTAGATAACATGGTTCTTAAGAAATGTGATTATTTTACTGTTGCTACTGAACAAATACTTGAGGAATACTTTGAGATAATACCCGAGTTAAAATCCAAGAGTACAGTGATTCTTAACGGATTTGACGAGGATGATTTTAATGACATTGTTCCGATGAAATTCGATAAATTCACGTTTTTTTATATGGGGAAGATTTATGATTATAAACGCTCTCCACTTCCAATTCTGGAGACGTTACATAAAGTAGAGAACTCTATGGACTTTCAGTTTATAAGTATTGGTACTATACCAAAATCTATATTGAATGATGTAAATAGTAAGTTTTCTTTTTTTAAGTATCTTGGATATAAATCTCATAAGCAAGCTTTAGAGATGGGAGCTGGTGCTGATATATTAGTTTTAATAGTGAATGATGATATTAAATCTAAAGGAGTTATTACCGGAAAGGTATTTGAATATATAAGACTTAACAAACCGATTTTAGCAATATGTCCTAAAGATGGAGTACTGGAGAAGCTTATTAATGATTATAAGCTTGGAGTCGCTACACAACCGAATAATGAAGCAATGCTACTTGAAGCAGTAAATAGAATAATGAACTACAATATTATCAGAGATGATGAAAGCATACATAAGTTTTCAAGAGAATCTCAAACTCAGCAGCTAATAGAAGTGCTAAGCAAACATAATGAGAAATCTAATTAAACACATATTAATGTCTTTTTTTACAGTACTTTACTGGCTTAGAAAGACACTTACACCATCGAAATCTGTTAAAGAGATTAAATCTGTTTTGGTGATTGACTTAATGGGGATAGGTGATGTAATCTGCTTAGTTCCTTTCATAAAATCCTTAAAAGAAAGTAGTAATTTTAAAGTTTCTGGTTGCTTTCCCTCTTCATACACAGATTTGATTAACGAGTTTGTTGAGCTAGAGGAAGTAATACCACATCAAAGCTATTACAAAACTATAAAGATGATTCGCCGACGAAAATATGATTTAATCATTATTCCTGGCTGGGCTTTAAGACATAGTATCGTAGCACTTCTTAGCTCTCGAAGAGTTCTCGGTTATATTGTATCCTTTACTTCCCGATATATATCATCGTTCAAGTTTCAAGCTGTTGGATATAAAGTTGAATCACAAATGATTGAGATGAGAGATTTGCATCTTGCGAACAGAAGTGATATAATATTAGAATCACTTGGAGTTAGCTTGAATGATATTAACTCATTTTATTCCTCGTCAGGGAAAAATGTGATCATTCATGCAGGAGCAGATTTTGAAGGAAGAAGATGGCCAACAGAAAGATTTGCTAGTCTGATTAATTTATTGATTGAGAAATATAATATTCAATCATCAGATATTAAGCTAATCGGAGGACCACAAGATAAGGTTTTAAACAAGTTGATTCAAGAAAAGAGTAACTATGATATAGAAGACCTTGCGGGTCGTATGAATCTTAAAGAAACTCAAAAGCTTATCTCAAGTTCATTGATTTTTATTGGGAATGATAGTGGACCAATGCATATTGCATGGATGAGTGGCATAAAAACCATAGCTCTTATGGGACCAAATTTACCATCTATTTCCGGTCCTTTAGGAATGAATAGTATAGCTCTTTTTCATAAAGAACCTTGTTCACCTTGTAATCAAAAAGGGTGTCCCTATAACTTTAAATGTATAAACTCAATCGAAGTACAAGAAGTTGCAAGTGCTTTCATTAATCTTGTGGAGAACAAATGTATAAAGTATTAAGAAGTATAACAAGACTCTGTGTTGGAGGACCAACAATACATGTGTCGATTCTATCATCAAAATTAGATAAAACTAATTTCAAATCTAAACTAGTATGTGGTGTTATCGAACCTCATGAGACCGATATGTCTTATGTTGCCACAGAATATGGTATTACTCCAAGATGTATTAAAACTCTTAGTAGAGAGATTTCATTTTTTAGAGATATCTTTGCTTTAATTGAAATGATAAAGATTATCAGGAAAGAAAAGCCGGATATAGTGCATACTCATCTTTCAAAAAGTGGTATTGCAAGAATTGTTGCATGGCTTTGCCGTGTACCTGTAATAGTACACACATACCACGGTAACATTTACAATGGATATTTTACACCTTTTGAAACAAGAGTATTTGTGTTCATCGACAGAATCTTAGCTTCACTTTCAGCAAAGATTATTGCTATTAGTGAGTTACAAAAGAGTGAGTTGATAAGTCTATCTATTGCACCTGCGGAGAAGATTGTTGTAATTCCTTTGGGTTTTGATTTTGAAAGAATTGTTGTAAATGATTCTAAAAGGAATCAATTTAGATCTAAGTTTAATATCCCTGCTTCTGCGAAAGTTGTTTCGATAGTTGGAAGAGTTACTCACATTAAAAATCATTCATTCTTCCTTCAGATTGCAGAACAAGTTCTTGAGAGGAATGATGATGTTTACTTTATGGTCGTTGGAGATGGAGATTTACTAGAAGATATAAAGCAGAAAGCTACAAATATCACTAATAACGATAGAATTATTTTTACCGGAATGATTAAAGACATGGGATTAGCCTATTCAGCAACTGATGCAGTTATGCTAACATCTATTAACGAAGGTACTCCTGTAGCTCTCATTGAGGCTATGTCTAAACTGAAAGTGGTTTTTTCAACCAATGTTGGTGGTATTTCGGATTTTATTGAGAATGGCATTAATGGCTTTTACTTTGATCAAGATGATTTAGAAGGATTTGTTAGTGCAATATCCAATTGGTTGGAAAACAGTGATGATTTCTCTCATATTGGTGCTAATGCCTCAAAGAAAGCCTATGAGATGTTTTCTTCAGAACGTCTGGTAAATGATATTGAAAATCTATATTACAGCTTACTAAAAGAGAAACAATTGAAAAAAAGGGGATAGCTAATCAGCTACCCCTTTTAGTTTGTTTTGAGAATTAATTACTAATGTGTCGAGCTAATACTCTGAACCAAGCTTGCTTTACATTTTCCCCGGGGATGTATTGGTGAGAGTTATTATTACAATTTATTCGTTCGTATTGGTCGAATGAAGGGGTCGCACTTATATCAATTAAATATGTAACATCTTCAATTGAATATCCGTACTCTGTAACACTTACTTCATCCCAGTTTAGTTCAATCACACTTTCATTGTTTGTTATTTGTACATTTTGTGGAGTAGGTAACTTATCCCCAACTCCATTTATTACAACATTTAAGACTTGCTGGTTATGAGCATTAGAAGTAACTGCTATTGTTATATCCTCTCTTCCAAGAGTATCGGGAGTATAAAGGCAACTAACTTCTACATAGCTATCTGCATCAATTGTTACAGGTAAGGGTTCTGTTATAGTAAGATTAGGATTGTTTGAGTTTAGCTGTGTAATCTCTAATCCCAGATTACCATTATTTTCCAATAAGAGCTCAATTTCTCTTGATTCACCTAGAAGACAGTTGTATGTTATGATTCCAAATTCATAGTTTATTATTCTCTCAAGCCCATTTCCACTCAATCTTATAACAAAATCTCCTGCATCTGTACGAATTGTAAGTCCTCCGTTGCTTACTCCCATTGAATTTGGAGCGAAAGTTACTCGAATAAGTAGACTATCCTCAGCAGGTAGAACAACTTCATCATTAGATATAGAAAAAGCATTGTTATCAATTTCATAATCGATTATGTTAACTGCATCCATTCCTCTGTTATAGAGATAGCAAATTAGTATTCTACTACTATCGACGTTTACTCCACCAAACTGTAACTGTGTTTCTTGTAATAACACATTGCCTACTATTTCATAAGCACCCATATCTATTATATCGTTAGCAATTCTTGGATTGAGCAGATAGTCATATAGATAGAAAGATGAATACCATTGTTCCACTCCACTATCGATTGCCGGTGAGTCGGAACTTAGATAGTATGGCATATTAGGATTGCTATTATCAAACAGTGGATTCAGATTAATGCAATCTGCATCGTAAGCGTAATTACAGTTACCTTCATTATAGAAACTTGTGTCAGCTCCTTCTATCAAGCAACTATTGAATACCGGGTCGCTTGAATAGTTATAAACCTGTGAACCTCTGAAGCTAACAGTGTTACCATATATAATGCAGTTACCGTATAATGCATCGCAAAATCTATTATATAAAGCTCCTCCGCTACTTGCATGATTATCGGCTATTGTTGCATTTGATACGTATAGTGAAGTGTTTTCCGCAAACAATGCTCCACCACTATTAGCTTCATTATTATCCATAATAACATTATATAGTAAAGCAAATGAACCCTCTATGAATGTGAGAGCTCCTCCTCTGTCATCAACGGTATTACCTGAGAAATGACAATTATATAGTTCTATATCGTGTCTTACTCCGTAAATAGCTCCTCCATCAGAGCGGAAACTAAAATCCACAGTAGAAGAATTATCATAGAAGGAGCAGTTCCTAAAAATGGAACCTCCCCAGTTTAAGTATACAGCTCCCCCCATTGCAGAGCTGACTCCGTGAACAGAATTGTTTCTAAAACTGCAATTATTGAACTCGGTTTTATAAAAATGGTCTATATAGACAGCTCCACCATTTAGTTCATCCGACTCGCTTCCGCTTCCGTCCTTATATCCATATTCAAAGATACAATTGGTGAAGTAAGAGGAATCGGCTTGACTGTCCATGTTCATGAATTTTATTCCATGCCAACGTTCACTATTTACTCCGGTCTCTCCGAATGTACTATCGTTATCCCAATCTGCCGTGAACCTGACCGAATTCCCCTCACCTCCGGCAATTATTCTTGCTTCATCGTTAAACTCCAGGGCATAATTTCCTGTAAAAACAACATTTATACCCGGATTAACAGTCAGAACTGAAGTCCCTGTGACAACTACATCACTATTTATATAAACATCTTCAGACCAAACTATTGATTGATTTATATCCCCATTGATTTGTAAACTTGATAGCAGAGCTATCCCCATAGTAAATAACAATAACAAACAAATTCTCATTTCAACTCCTTTTCAAAAGAACAATAAATGTTTTCGACAATTTATTGTTAGAGCCATATCTGTGCCAATTTGTTTTAATATCCGTAACGTGTTGTTATACAGCCTTTTAAGCTTGTGCGCAGATATCGCACGCATGTAACGCTACGTTGCACCTTAATGTGCGTTTCTTATGATAAATAGTATTTAATTATATACATAACATGCAGTTAATGTCATACATGTATTATATGATACACTAATTGTTGAATTGTAATGGAACGTTACAGTTATCTGTAAGACGTATAACAATGGCTGTTTTATACTTTTTTGCAGTTCCTTATTACTCATGAGATGCCCGTTAGCTCTTCGTTAGATACTCGTTACGATAGTAGAGAATCGGATTAGAATCAGATTGGTATCAGATGAACTTATAAGTCGAGTAAGAAACTAATCATATATCTTCCACTTCTACTCCCATTATGTTCCCATGAGCAATATTCACATATTCTTTACATAACACTTACTCAACACTTGCATAACCCTTACTTGAAAAGTAAGAATTATGTAGGTTGTTAGTGATTAACATCTTTCTATTTATTGCTTATTACACATGGGTAAATCAGGAGAGAAGTGTGAGCTAATCTCTATTATTTTTGAAAACAATCTACTTGACTATATAACTATTGCTTATCATGAACGAGATAATAGATATATAGCGGATTTAGAACTTGTGAATTATTTCATAAATAGTCTGCTCCATAGCTATACTTTGTTACGAAATTTTATTGGAGGGGGAAATTATGAGTAAGATTATCTCAATAATCACGATAGTGCTTTTATCTTCAATTTGCTTTGGAATAACATTAACAAATACTAGTTCCAATATTGAGAACTATAAGAAGGGTTGTGTCTCTTGGGTTGATTTTGATAATGATGGTTTTATAGATTTATGTGTTTCTGGTGCACGAAATCAAGAATCCACAACAATCGAAACAGGTCTTTATCAGAACTCTAATGCTGAGTTAACAAGTATAGTTTCTAATATTAGTGGGTCAATATTAGGTAAACATACTTGGTTCGATTACGATAATGATGGTGATTTAGACCTATTTATAAATGGTCTATCCCAGATAGATCCAACAGATGTATATATATCCCAATTGTATATTAATGAAAAAGGGTCAATTAATGTTTTGGATACTCCAATAATTGATTTTGTAGGAGAAAGTCATTTTATTGATTATGATAACGATGGAGATTCGGATTTGTTAGTTATGGGATATACAAATGATGAGTATTATAATACTGTCTTGTACGAGAATACAGATAATGGTTTCATTCAATCAAGTATAGACTTTGAACAGTTACAAACAGGTTCAATTCTAGTATTTGATTATAACAATGATTCTTTGATTGATATAGTGGTTACAGGCTTAGATTCATCAACAAATTTTAGAGCCATTATTTATGAGAATACCGGGAATGGTTTCAATCCTATCGATAATGTACTTAATGGAGTTAGATATTCATCATTATGTCATGGAGATTTCAACAATGATGGTTATCAGGATATTCTACTAACAGGTTTAAAACCGGATGCACAAAGTATATCTACTGTTTATATGAACTTAACTGGAACTTTTGTCGATTTGAGTATGGACTTGCCCGGAGCTTTCTTCGGAGACTGTGAGTGGGGAGACTTTGATAATGATTCTGACCTTGATTGTGCAATTTCAGGTGACCAATATTGGAATAGTCCTTATGAAACCTTTACATCATTATTTAGTAATGATAGTAGCTTACTTGATGAAACAACAATTTCACTATATCAATTATCTAATTGTTCATTAGAATGGTGTGATTATGACAATGACTCAGATTTAGATATTGTACTAACAGGGACAAGTAGTAATAATATACCGATTACAAGAGTATACAGAAATGAAGACACTCCAACTAATAACGTTCCAACTCCTCCAACTAATCTAAGTATCAGCGAAGAAGGAGAATATTTTAAGTTTGAATGGGATATGGGAACAGATATAGAGCAACCTGATATTAGTTTGACTTATGAAGTTAGGATAGGTTCTACTCCGGGCGGTTGTGATATTGTTTCCCCAATGGCGTTACCGGATGGTAGAGCATTGAGACCTGTATTTGGTAGAATCAACTCTAATTGCTTCTATCTTATCAAAAGCTCAGTATTTGATGAGAATGAAACTTACTATTGGAGTTGCCAATCTATTGATAATTCCTTTGCTCGTTCTACATTCGCAGAAGAACAGTCATTCACATACTAGAGTGTTGGTAATTCAGACAATACTGTTATGAATGTTCCAACTTTATCTATTGATTCTGTTTATCCAAACCCTTTCAATCCGGAAACAACAATATCTTATAGCTTAACAAACAGCTCCTATGTAACACTTAAAATATATAATATCAAAGGTGAGTTAGTTGAGACATTGCTTGCAGGGAATGTAATTGCAGGTAAACATAGCTATGAATGGAAACCTGAGAATGTAGCTAGTGGAGTATATTTCTGTAAGCTGTCGAATGGCGATAAGATCTCTACTCAAAAAGTTATATTACTTAAATAGCCTGAGCACGAATCCATACGACCAAAAAGGAGTACGACTCCATGAGACATGAATAAGATAGTTCAAATAAAGAGGTTGTAAGTCGTTCAGCTTGAACGACACTGATTAAGGGTGATTGGTATACAAGTAAGATTGTATTGATGAATAGATACATTGATTTATTAAGACATGGACCGGTACATAAGTATCGGTCTTTTTATATATCCGAAATCAGAAATTTGTTGACTAAAGCATTGATTTACAATTATTATTTAGTTAACTATAACATTGGAGCAACTTATGCGAAATTATACATTCAGTACTGATCCTGAAATTAATGAAATGTTGAATACTGTAGTTGATACAATTAACTTTCATGCTCAAAGGCAATTAGAACATATAAAGCAACTTACTCAGATTGGAGAAGCACTATCAAGTGAGAATGATATAAACAAAATACTGGATTTAATCCTACAAGAAGCTCTTGAATATACAAATTCGGATGGAGCAACGATTTATACCGTTAGTAGCGATAACAGATCTCTTGAATACAAGCTTGTTTATAACAGATCAATGAACTTACATATTGGTGGTTCTCACGGAGAGTTAAACTGGCCTGTAGTGCAATTGTTTGACGAGAATGGAAACAAGATACTGAAGAATATGGTTTCTTATGTGTTCCATACTAAAAAGATACAGAATTTTGATGATGTGTATAAGCAAAGCATGTTTGATGCCGAGAAAACAAGAGAGATAGACAGAACCAATAGTTATAGAAGTAAATCGATGGTAGCAATCCCGCTAAAGAATCACGAAGGTGAGATTCTAGGTGTGATTCAATTGATTAATGCAATGGATAAAGAGAACAATATTATCAGCTTCTCTCCCGAGCATGTAGTGATGTTGAATTCTTTGGCATCTCAGGCAGCTATCTCACTTTCTAATAAACGCTTGATTGAAGACTTGGAAAAACTTATCAGGCAAGTAATCAGAGCTATTGCTGTTGCAATTGATAAGAAATCTAAATATACAGGTGGTCATATAGCTAAAGTAGCGACTTTAACAGAAATGATTAGTCATGCTATTAATAAAGCAGATTATGGTTATTATAAGGACCTTAAATTTAGTGCTAACGAGATAACTGAGATTTCAATAGCAGGATGGATGCACGATGTCGGTAAGATTTCTACTCCCGAATTTATCATGGATAAGGCAACAAAACTAGAGAAGCTCATTGATGGTATTGAGGTAGTCAGATTAAGAGGTCAACTACTTAAACAAGTCATTCTTAAAGAATCTCATAAACCCGGAGTTGATAATGAATTCAGAGATAAAACCAAAAAGCTCTTAGAGAGAATAAACGATTATCTAAGTTTTATTGAAGTTGCCAATATCGGTGGAGAGTTCCTATCCGATGAAGCAATAGATAAACTTAAAGAGATACACCAGTTTAAATATCATTCCGATGGAGAAGAATACTTCATTATTAATGATTCCGAGCTAAAGAATCTTAGTATAAGAAAGGGTACATTTACTCCTGAAGAAAGAGAAATCATGAATAATCATGCTCAAGTTTCTTGGGATATATTATCCGAACTGACCTTCCCTAAGAAATATGAGAATGTTGCTATATATGCAGCTTCTCACCACGAGAAACTTAATGGTAAGGGATATCCTAAACATTTGAATGAAGAACAGTTACCTGTCCAATCTCGAATACTGGCTGTAGCTGATATGTTTGAAGCTCTCACTGCTTCCGACAGACCATACAAAAAAGGTAAACTACTCACAGAAACATTTAGGATACTCGGTTATGCAGTAAGAGCTAAAGAGATTGATAAGAATATTGTTGAATTCTTACTTGACTCGGATACCTATGTAGAATATGCAAAAAAGTTTATGATTGATGATAACGGAGACTTCAATCATCAGATAGATACTATTGAAAAAGAGGAACTAAGAAAAGTATTCAATGAAGCCATTAAGTAAGAACGCTTGTAAAGAGCTTAAGAAACTTCAACAGAAGAAGTTTAGGAAAATAAAGAGAGAAGTAATTGTTGAGGGAGTGCGGACTGTTGAACAAGCAATTCATAATGGTTTGTACCCTAAAGAAGTATATTTAAAGCAAGGGAATTCTCATAAAGATTTCCCATTCTTGGAGAATGTTAGAGTTGATTTTTATGATGTAACCCCGCAACAGATGAAACTAATCTGTGATACGGAGCATCCCCAAGATATTGCTTGTCTTTTCCCTGCAATAACAAAACCTATAAAAGACAATGATTTTATCCTTTATCTGGATGGAATCTCAGATCCGGGTAATTTGGGAACAATTATAAGAACAGCCGTAGCTACGGGCATCTCGGGAATTGTCTTATCTGAAGATAGTTGTGAATTGCTTTCACCCAAAGTAATCAGATCATCACTTGGAACGGTTTTCTCTATTCCGATAGAGTACAAGACCACTAACTGGCTTAAAGAGAGGGAAGAGGTAAAGATAGGTGCGGTGCTGGAAGATTCTATCGACATCAGGTCATTGGATATTCCTCAAGAACCGTTGATTCTAGTAATTGGTTCCGAAGCTCACGGTATCAGAGAAGATGTTATCCCCCTTTTGAATCATAAAGTCAGATTACCACAAACAGAGAACATTGAATCGCTTAATGCCGCTATTGCCGCATCTTTATTCATGTATAAACTGAAGAGGTTGATTTGAAGAATACGGGTTATGTGGTTAACAGAAAGATTTGGTTAGCTCCTCTGGCAGGTTATACGGATAATGCCTTTAGAAGGATATGTAAAGAGTGTGGGGTAGATGTTCTGGTTAGCGAAATGGTAAGTGCCGATGGCTTAGTCTACGGTGAAAGTAATACCATAAAATATGCTAAGTCAACTGAAGAACAGCGTCCTTATTTTGTTCAAATTTTTGGAAACAAACCCTCTATAATGGCAAAAGGTGCAGAGATAATAGCAGAATTAAAACCGGATGGTATTGACATTAACATGGGTTGTCCGGTTAAAAAGGTTGTAAAACGTGGAGCCGGGTCTGCTTTAATGCAAACACCTGAGTTGGCTGTGGAAATTGTCAAAGAAGTAAGAAAAGTTCTTGAAGGAACTGATATTATTCTATCCACTAAGTTTCGCTCTGGTTGGGACTTCAATTCTATCAACTATCTTGATTATGGTAAGATGATGGAAGACGCAGGAGCCGATTTACTATGCCTGCATCCGAGAACCAGGTCTCAACTCTTTTCGGGAGTTGCCGACTGGGAGCACATAAAGAATCTAAAACAAGCAGTATCTATACCGGTGGTTGGCAACGGTGATATTAATGATGTGCTTACTGCAATGGAAATGTTCGATAAAACCGGATGCGACTCAATAATGATTGGTAGAGGGAGTCTGGGTAAGCCGTGGATATTCAAGGAAATTAGAGCTTACTTGGATGATAAATATACTATACCACTTGGTTTTAGGTATAAGTATAGTGTAGTTGAAAAACACTTGAAATATGTACTTGAAGATAATGAGCATAAACATGAACAGGCAATAAAAGAGTTTAGAGCACATGTCAGTACATATACAAAAGGTATTCCAGGTGGTTCGAAGACAAGAAATTTGATTAATCAGACCACTGATGTCGATACTATCATGAGAGAATTGAAAAGGTTATTTAAAATATAAATATGGATAATGTAGAAGGATTATTAGTTAGTGCAAGAGAGCTTGCAAAAACCAATTGGTTGAAAGCGGTTAACCTTGTTAGAGAAGGTATAGATTCTCATCCTCATAATTCTGAACTATATGAGTTAATGGGTGACATATATATGGAAAAAAATGCTCCCAATAAGAGCATTGAATTGTACAAACAAGCTATGAAATACGGTAGTTCGGACCAAGAACTCATCAGTAAAACAGCTGATGCTTATCTAATGATTGACGATTTTGTCTCTTCTTTGAAGTATTTTGATATGCTTGATGATGTTCCCATTAATGTTGTTCATAAGAAGGTCTATGTCTTGCATAGATTGAACAAACTAAGCGAAGCAATAGACTTTCTGGACCAATATATCTATGATTCACCTTATCCTGAAACTATTATACAATATATAGAAATTCTGGCTCAGTCCGGCAAATTTGATGAAGCTCTTGATTATGTGGATATAGGACTCAGAGATTTTGATAATGATGCTAGAATAATTGCTTTAGGTGGGATTATACGCTACATGATTGGTGAGAACTTTTTGGCTGTAAAAGCTTTTAGACAAATTGAAGAGGTTCTTGAAGATACCGGATGGAGATTAAGATATATCTACCTCTATGCAAGAGCCGCTCTCAGTTGCGGCTTTTATTCCAAAGGAATTGAGCTGCTAGAGAATTATATTGTTAACATAAACACAGATATTGATGCTTTCAGATACTATCTAATGGTTCTTGAACATAAGAAAGAGCTTTTCAGATCTGAGAATCTCTTAAAGAAACTGGAGTCTAATCCAAATGTTAAGGAGATAACTCTGACATCTATGAGAGTCAGTATGAACTACTATCTTAAGAACAGGGATTAGAGTTTAGTCATTAATATTTTTTCGCATGTAGGGCTTTATGAAAGGTTTAGTATTGTATTTCTTGAATTTATGTTTAACTTGGAGTTCAGCAATTCTCTTATAGAACCATACCGGTAGTAGAGGGTCTTTGAATCTATCGAAAATAAATGAAGATATTGATTCTCCTTTACTAATGTCATTAGCAAGTAGTGTAAGATTTCTTCTTAATCTCAAAGTAAACAACCGTTTATGTAGAGAAATTCCCTTCAGAGCTTGTCCCATTCCGATTGCAACTGTTCCATGATAATTAAAATCACACATATCGCTCCAGTTCTTGAATATCTCGGAAGCTATGTCAGATTGGTAGTGCTCTGAGAATGCGGAGTTAACAATCATGAAAGTTGCAATCTCTCTTTTGCTTGATTGTTCCAACTCCATGTATATTCTTTCCATAAAATAGGTTACATGACCCGGTAAGGCACATGAATATAGTGGTGTTACCAGCACTACAATATCAACATTCCCTATAAATCTAACAATATCGGAAATCTTTGTATAATTGGCAAGAATGTTCTGGAAATGGCATCGCACTTCTTTTCTTTGTAGTTTAATGGACAGATATTCTGCAATAGAGAATGAGTTGGATTTGTTTGCCTTGGGACTTCCGATAAGGATTAAAGCTTGCATAGCAATCCTTCGTGAAGAACTTTTTTGATTCTTAAGCACTCCTCATATGGTTTTATATCTTGATGTATAACTAAAGAGACATTGCTATCGGAGGCAAAATCACTAGACATCTTGTTGGTCAACCTAATGAATGTATCTTCCAGACTAGGGTAATGTTCATCTTTTAATATGCCAAGATAGGCAATTCCTCTTTTGGGCGGATATCTTAACTGATAATGCGATGTGCCTTTTTTATTAGTTAAAAAAGGTACGAATAGGCTTACGGACCTGTCTAAAGCTGTTTTTAAAGTGCTACTGAAACCACCGAAGGCAATATCACCTAACAATATGAGGATATCACAGTTAATAAGTGCTTTAAGAACTGTCTCCATATCGTCTTTAAATATGCACTTACCGGGCGTCTTGAACCAACAGTTTAAGCATCCAACGCACGGCTTAATAAAGTACTTCTCAATTGATACTATCTCAAAATTATAAACTTCGGATTTAAATGAATCGATTAGGCATTGTCTAAGTTGGTTTGCATAATCATCATAGTATCCACATCCATCAATAACGGTTACTTGCATTTAACCCCCAGCAAGTTGAATAAAATCAATTCTAACGGATAGTTAGTTTTGGTGTCAATGGATAAATTGTTTGATAATTAATACTTTATGTGTTAGAAAATAAAAAAGGGACAAGCATGATGCTTGTCCCGATATCTATAAATAAGTTAACTATTTAACTTCTTTAGCAGCAGCTTGAGCAGCAGCAAGACGTGCAATCGGTACACGGAAAGGTGAGCAACTTACATAGTTAAGTCCTGTTCTGTGACAGAATTCAACTGATTTTGGTTCTCCACCATGTTCTCCGCAGATTCCAACCTTAAGCTCTGGTCTTGTCTTTCTACCTTTAAGAACACCCATCTCAACAAGCTGACCAACACCTGTTTGATCTAAGCTTTCAAATGGATCTACATCAAGGAGTTTAGCGTCAAGATATACATCTTTGAATTTTCCGTAGTCATCACGGGAATAACCGAATGTCATCTGAGTGAGGTCATTTGTACCGAATGAGAAGAACTCGGCATATTCGGCAACCTGATCAGCAGTGAGAGCAGCACGAGGAATCTCAATCATAGTACCAACCATGAAGTCGATTCTTTCTTCTCTTTCGGCAAATACTTTTTCAGCAGTTGTTTTAATGATATCTGACTGCATTTTAAGTTCTTGATAAACACCTACGAGCGGGACCATTATTTCAGGTCTAGGATCGTAACCTTCAGCTTTCACATTGAGAGCAGCTTCGATGATAGCTCTTGCCTGCATCTCTGTGATTTCAGGATATGTATTACCAAGACGGCAACCGCGATGTCCAAGCATTGGGTTGAATTCATGAAGGTCTTCAACTTTCTTCTTAACATCTTCAACTGAAATTCCCATTTCTTCAGCCATAATCTTCTGATTAGCGTCCTCATGAGGAACAAACTCGTGTAATGGTGGGTCAAGAAGACGAACTGTTACACCGAATCCACTCATAGCTTTGAAGATACCTTCAAAGTCTTCTCTTTGGTAAGGAAGAATCTTTGTAAGGGCTTTCTTTCTGCCTTCAACATCTTCGGCAAGAATCATTTCACGCATAGCTTTGATTCTTTCTCCGTCGAAGAACATGTGTTCTGTACGGCAAAGACCGATACCTTCGGCACCAAAGTTTCTTGCAACTTCAGCATCATGAGGTGTGTCAGCATTAGTTCTTACATACATTCTTGTGAATTTCTTAGTAAGATCCATAAGTTTACCGAAGTTTCCTGAAAGCTCAGGATCATTAGTAGCGATTTTACCTTCGTATACTTTACCGGTTGAACCGTTAAGAGAAATCCAGTCACCTTCGTTATATACAACACCATCAACTTTCATGGTTCTGGCTTTATAATTAATCTCAAGATTACCAACACCGGATACACAGCATTTACCCATTCCACGAGCAACAACAGCAGCATGAGAGGTCATGCCGCCACGAGCAGTAAGGATACCTTGGGCTGTATTCATACCTGCAAGATCTTCCGGTGAAGTTTCGATTCTAACAAGAATAAGTTGTTCACCTTTGTTCTTATTAACGATAGCTTCAGCTTCTTCTGAGAAGAAACAGATTTTACCTGTAGCAGCACCAGGAGATGCAGGAAGACCTTTAGCAATTTCTTTTGCACTTTCAAGAGCTTCTTTTTCAAATACAGGATGAAGAAGTTCATCAAGCTTAGCAGGTTCTACACGAAGAAGAGCTGTCTTTTCATCAATAAAGTCTTCTTCAAGCATTTCCATAGCCATTCTTACCATAGCAGGACCGGTTCTCTTACCATTACGAGTTTGGAGTAACCAGAGTTTGCCATCTTGAATAGTGAATTCAAGGTCTTGCATATCATGATAATGATTTTCAAGTTTTTCTTGAACAGCATAAAGTTCTTTGTAAACAACTGGCATAGCTTCTTCAAGAGAAGGATATTTAGCTTTTCTATCTTCTTCTGTAACGCCTGCAAGTTTTGCCCAACGGTGTGAACCTTCAAGAGTGATTTCCTGAGGTGTTCTGATACCTGCAACAACGTCTTCACCTTGTGCATTGATAAGATATTCACCGTTAAAGATATTTTCACCGGTTGCAGCGTCACGAGTGAAAGCAACACCGGTAGCTGAGTTGTCACCCATATTACCGTAAACCATAGCTTGTACGTTTACTGCAGTACCCCATTCGCCAGGGATTCCGTTCATTTTACGGTAATAGATAGCTCTTTCGTTGTTCCAGCTACCGAATACAGCAAAGATTGCACCCCAGAGTTGATCCCAAGGGTTATCAGGGAATTCTTTACCTGTATTTTTCTTAACGGCAGCTTTGAAACGAATTACAAGCTCTTTAAGGTCTTCTGTTCCAAGATCAAGGTCATTCTCAACGCCTTTCTCATGTTTAACAGCTTCTATAATCTCTTCAAAAGGATCAATTTCTTCCTTTGAAGATGGTTTCATATCAAGCACAACGTCGCCGTACATTTGCACAAAACGACGATATGAATCCCAAGCAAATCTAGGATTACCTGATTTCTTAGCAATTCCTTCAACCGCATCATCATTCAAACCGAGGTTAAGAACTGTGTCCATCATACCCGGCATTGAAACTCTAGCCCCTGAACGAACAGATACGAGTAATGGGTTTTCTTTAGAACCGAAAGAGGTTTCGAGGATTTCTTCCAGAGTTTTAACTGCAGCTTCAACTTCAGGCTTAAGAATCTCTTTCATCTTCTCTTCGCCAACCTGATAGTATTCTGTGCAAACATCGGTAGTGATTGTAAATCCCGGAGGTACAGGAACACCGATTAAGTTCATCTCTGCAAGATTAGCTCCTTTACCACCTAAAAGGTTCTTTAATGAGCTATTACCTTCAGCTTTTCCATTTCCAAAAGTATATACTCTTTTAGTTTCAGACATTTTTCCTCCTGTCTATGTAATTCATTAGTAATTTGTAAGTTAATTCCTCATGGTAAGATTTCCTAATTGTTAATTCTGTCAATGAATTATTTTCTCTAAAACAAGAGTTTACATTAACTTAATTATTTGACCTTTTCAACTTTATTCATACGCTTTATAAACTAATGATATCCCATCATAATGACCAATTATTTGTTATCGGTAACAATTCAACTTTATGGGAGTAAAAAGATAAGTGTGTAGATTTCACAATGCAATTACGCATATTATAAGCCATAATAAATAATTCAACCAGTCTTTGGAATATTCCGGTTTCTGTCATTTTGCACAGAGTGACTGAATGATGTTTCAATTTTGTCATTCCGCTCAGGATGATTCTCTACACTTTTCGGAATACTCCCAATACCCCTTATTTCATTTTACTCGCCTTTACTTTCCCCTCCGACCACAAATTTTTCGAGAGTTTCTCTCTCATTTTTCTCCCGTTTCTATCTCGTTGCGAGCAACGGGAGACCAACGGGAGAGCAACGGGAGACTAACCCGAAAGAAACCCGTGGTTGGTGGACGACTAAAAGGAACGATTAAAGAGATTAAAATAGGAAGGAATTAGGAGTGAAATAGGAATGGTTTAGGAAGTTGGAAGCCTTTTGAAGTCTTCATTTACAACGTCCTAAATATAGTAGACACATTGAAGATAGAACAAATTCTTACAGAAACCGATAATTATCGAAATTCTTTATCTGGCAATACCACTTCCGAAATCAATTTAGACAAAACAGAGTTATTGGATGCAAAGTTGCAAATAATCAATGTTAAAGGACAAACAAAACCGAGAGATACCAATTGAGTCGCTAAAAATGTTGTCTGGGATGGGAAAAATCAAGATAATGGTTCTGTTCCTTCCAGAATATATTTCTTTCGTCTTAAAGCAAATCATAACATCTTGACAAAGAAGATGATGTTGCTTAAATTAAACTATAGTTATATGGGCAGGCAAGTCCTGCCCCTTTTTAGGAACGCAGGCATCTTGCATGCAAAGAATGCGGACAGGGATGTCCGCGTTCCCAGTAATGACAAAGCAGGTCTTATGAGAAAAACATTATTCGCTATAATATTTATTCTATCGTCACTTTGCATAAATGCAACAATTAGAGAAGTCTCACTTGATGGTTCTCACGAATATACATCCATTCAAGATGCGATTGATGATTCTTATAATAGCGATACTATTCTAGTGCATTCCGGTGTTTATCTTGAGAACATTGAATTTGCAGGCAAGAGTATTACTGTTACTAGCAATTACATGTATAATGATGATTGGAGTACAGTTGAATCGACCATTATAGATGGAGGTCAACTATCTACTTGTATTCTTGTCAAGGAACATGAAAATGCTATTCTTAATGGTTTTACCATTACAAATGGTATTGGTTACAGCACTTCAAGGTTTGGGGGAGGTGTTTTTATAAAAAGTGCAAGTACATTAACCTTGAGTAATTGTTTGGTAGAAAACAACAATGGATTTTATGGCGGAGGAATTGTTTGTGGAAGCGATTGTACATTAAACATTAGTGGATGCACAGTAAGAAACAATGTTGGTGTATACTGGGGAGGAGGCATAGGTGGATATCAATGCTCAATTTGGTTTGATCCAGTTAATCTTAATAATATATACAATAATTATGGAGATGTACTGGATATTAGCTTGTTTGACACTATTTGCAATAACATTTGTCTTGATACATTAAGTATTGATTTAGATACTCCTGATGGATATATTGTTTCTTTTGAATCTACTGAAGGTTTACTTGCTCCCACTATAACAGTAATGAATTCAATCATAAATCAAGTGGATGCGAATCTATATGTATCACCGACAGGAGACAATCTAAACGATGGACTAACTCCTGAAACAGCTTTACAGTCAATTGCTTGTGCTACTCGTTTAATAAAACCTAATGAGGACAATCCTAATACAGTTTTTATTCTTCCAGGAGTATATAGTAAGGAGTTGAATAATCAGATCTTTCCTATTGCTTTACAATCGAATACTAAGATGCTTGGTCTAGGTTCGGAGAATAGCGATGTTTTATTAGGTGATGAATGGGATTTGAACACGCTTGCTGTATATTATCAAGAGAATGTTAAGATAAGTAATCTGTCATCATATCATAACAATACTAAAAGTCCATCTCTGTTCATCTCTAATAGTTCAAATGTATGCATTTCAGACTTAGACTTTGGTAGCTCACTTGCCCAGTATCCAGGAATAAGTATAAGTTTTTCTGAAAATATTAACATTTCTAACTGTATAATACATGATAACGTCACAAGCCTGCTAGATTTTACCTGTTTGTCAATATATTTAAGCTATAATGTTATTTTGAGTAATATAGTAATTTGTAATAATGATAGCAATTCACGTAATGGTTGGATTTCAGGTTTGAACCTAGATGATAGTGATGTAACTGCAAACAATATAGTAGTTGCAAACAATCATCAGGATTATCCCGGTACATTAGTCCAATATGCAAACACAGCAATGGATTCACCAGGAGGAAACTTAGAGTTAAAAAATTTTCTAATGTATAACAACATATCGTCTCATAACGGTACTG
This sequence comes from Cloacimonadales bacterium (SeqCode), assembly GCA_963667035.1. Lineage (GTDB taxonomy): Bacteria > Cloacimonadota > Cloacimonadia > Cloacimonadales > JAFGVF01 > Zophobacter. Next base: position 2,076,135 of record OY762964.1, on the reverse strand, counting down.
TGTTAACAATCTTTGGTAGCAATTTTGATCCCTGCTATGTTAATAACATGACTTATGCTAACAATGCAATGTATGGAGGAATGCTTAGAGTTTTCGGTGAGTTTAGCATTCATAATAGTATCATGTACAACCCAAATTCTTATGGCGAAATGTATATATTTGTTAGAGATAAATATGTACCAACTCAAAGGTCGATTGTTAATGTAGATTATTGCTTGATTAGGAATGGGTATGAGGGGATAGGTGGAACTAGTTCTAATAACGCTGTTTTAAATTGGGGAGCACATAACATAGATGCTGACCCTCTATTCCGAGGAGATGTATATGGAGATGTAGAACTTAACGATATTGCTTGGGTACAGTTAACTCAAGGCTCACCTTGTATTAATGCAGGAACACCTGATACGTTAGATATGAATCTACCGTCGGTAGATATTGCAGGAAATCCGAGAGTATGGGATGGAATAATTGATATGGGAGCTTATGAATACAATCCAACACCGAATAGTGATGAGACATCCCCGACACCACCTGCTACAATCCAGGTATCTCATTTCCCTAATCCTGTTACACCAAATTCAAATGACGGGAAGATTGCTTTCATAGAGTTTACATTGCCAAAGAAACCGATAGAAAAACCAACCTTAGAGATATACAATATCAGATGACAGAAAGTGAGGGATATAAAGATAACTCAGAGTTTCTCACAGCTTGTTAGAAGTGCAGGATTATCATCAGAGGATAAGCAATCAGGTGAGTACTATTCACAAGTATGGGATTGCAGGGATAACAATCGTAAGTCTGTAGCATCGGGGATATACTTCTATAGAGTTAAGTCGGAAGGACAAGAAGCTATAGGCAAGATGATGGTTGTTAAATAGTACAGAGGATAAAGAAAACATTTAAAGAGTACACTAAATGCTATGACTCTACATAGCAGTTAAAAGCAAAATCGGTTTCGCTGAGACATAGATTGACATAGACAATATACTTCTAAAGAACTCCTTAATGAAATCTAACAAAACCTTTTAGCTTGACATACGTGCTAATAATGAAATTGGTTAGAAAAAAATATGGGATTATTATGAGTTTATATAGTAAATTACTCAAGAGTGATAAGTTTTTTGTAATCGCAGGACCGTGTGTTATAGAAGATGAAGCTACCACTCTGTTAATAGCTGAAAAATTGAAAGAGTATACTAGTAAAAGGGGAATTGAGTTTATCTTTAAATCCTCATTTACTAAAGCAAATAGAACTTCCTTAAGTTCGTTCACAGGACCAGGCATAGAAAATGGACTAGCCATCTTGGAGAAAGTGAAGAAGGAGTTTGATGTTCCTATTGTTACTGATATCCATGAGTCGGAGGAAGCGGTTCCTACTGCTGAAATAGCCGATATAATACAGATTCCTGCCTTTCTTTCCCGACAGACTTTTCTGATTAGAGCTGCTGCAGCTACAGGGAGAATAGTTAACATAAAGAAAGGACAATTTATGGCTCCCAATGATATGAAGTCAGCAATTGAGAAGTGCTTAGCTTTCTCTAATGACCAAATATTACTAACTGAGAGAGGTGTCTCGTTTGGATATCATAACTTGATTGTTGATTTTAGAAGTTTTGCTATCTTAGAAGAATTGGGATATCCTGTTGTTTATGATGTGACTCATAGTATGCAACAGCCTTCTTCAGGAACAACTACAGGCGGAACTCCTCAGTATATTGAGATGATGGCAAGAGCTGCAATAGCAACCGGAAAAGTAAAAGGTTTATTTGTTGAAACTCACCCTAATCCTTCGGAAGCAAAAAGTGATGCTTCCACAATGTTGGCTTTAGATAAATTTGAAAGATTACTAGATAGGAGTTTGGAAGTTTTATAATGAGACATTTTGATTGGAACGATATTAAAATAATAATTACGGATTGTGACGGAGTACTCACTGATAATTCAATAATATATGACAACACTTCTAATGAAGTTAAATCTTTCTCTGCCAGAGACGGATTAGGAGTCTTCTTATGGCACAAATCCGGTGGAATTATGGCAGTGATAACAGGTAGAGAATCTCTTGCTTTGAAAAGAAGAGCTAATGATTTGAATATAGAACATCTATACCAAAATGTAAGCAATAAGTATGATGTTGCTAAAGAATTGTTAGATAGTCTTGGACTTGAATTTTCCAATGCCGCATATATCGGAGACGATTATAATGATTTACCTCTCTTAGAAGCAGTACGCTTTTCAGCAGCACCGATAGATTGTGCTGAAGGTATATCCAAAAGGGTAAACTATGTCACCACTAAGCCGGGTGGCAAGGGTGCATTAAGAGAATTAATTGATTACATTCTCCACAAGCAAGGAAAACATGAAGAAAGTATACAGATTTTCGTTAATCATCTTACTACTCGCTAGCCTAACTCTATTCCAAGGATGCTTTAAAGCGGACAACGGAGGAGAGAGGTTTGTAATTGATCCCGATGCTCCTGAAGAGTATATAGAAGGTATAGAAGTTTATACTTTAAAAGGTGATAAATCGGATTATAAACTGAGAGCAGTCACGATTAAGAACTTTTATGATGAAAAGCTCACTATTGCTTATGAAGCAAAGCTTGATTCCTATGATAAAAATGGTGTACATTATTCATATATAGAATGTGATTCCGCTTATGTTGAAAACAATGCTAACTTAATTAAAGCATACGGGCATGTGTATCTGGAAACACCTAACGGTATAGTAAAGACTGATTATATTGAGTGGGATAAGATTACGGATAAAGTGCTAGCTCCCAATAGAGTTATAATGATAAGAGATGATAACGAAGTGATAGGATATAACCTGATTACCGATTCTGCTTTTAAAGTTACATATATGGATAATGTTAAAGCTAAAGGAACTGTTGATGAAGAGAATCTTGATTTTTAGTTTATTCTTGATTTCGATTGTTTGTTATGCTCAAGATCTACAAAATAAAAAGCCATACACAATAGAGCATTCGGATAAAGTAACAATTATAGATACTCCTGAAGGTTATATAAGTAAATTGGAAGGTAGAGTACATTTCTTCTATTGTGAAGTTGAATACAATTGCGACAAAGCAATGATATATGAGGGACGAGAGTTTGCCTACATGCTAGGCAATGTAAAGGCAAAAGACGATACTATGAGAGTTGTGGCTGATAGCGTTGCCTTTGATAATAGTAAGAATGTTCTCTATATGTCAGGTGATATAGAAGTTAGAGAGTTTGAAGATGAAAACCTTACCAGAGAGTTTTACTCGGATAAGGGTAGCTTTAATAGGAATAACAACTATCTGAAAGTTGATGGTAACGTAAGAATGTTTAGTTATTCCGATAGTGTATCAGCTGTATGTGGATATGCTGAATACAACCATAGTACAGGCTATGGATTCCTTAGGGACAATCCTATTTTAAGTTTAACTAAGAAGGATTCATTAACAATTGAATCCAGAAAAGTAGAGTTTTTTCACAATTATAAGAAGTATATAGCTTCATTTGATGTTGTTGTCACTCAAAAAGCATTTACAGCTACCTCTAATTTCCTTATCTATTTTAGTGAAGAAGAGAGAGCTTTATTTACCGGTGACCCTGTTTTTTATTCCGACATTGCTAAAGGAAGAGCAGAAGAGTTTACTCTGTTCTTTAAGGATAATAAACTATATAAAGCTGATCTACGCAATGCTTGCAATGTTGATTATACAACAGCCGAAGGAGAACCTCAAAGTAATTGGGTTAAATCGGATTTAATGGATATTTTCTTTGTTGACGATAGTATAGAGCACTTTAAAGCTTACCAAAATGTTTCCTATTTCTATGACCAAGAAGAGAATAAGGAAAAGCGTCAAGATCCAATGCAGATTCAATCGGATGGAGCCGAGTTAAATATCTATTTCAAAGAGGATAATCAAGTTGACCATTTGGAGATGGGCGGCAAAATAAAAGGCAAGTATAGATTTTATCAATAAGATAGTTGCAAGAAAAGTTCCAATTAACATAAACAATTTATTTTTTTACATTCATTAGTGAATATGGCTTGACATTTTTCCTCAAACTCCTTATAAAAGTAATATGATGAATGAGCAAAACAACATACGAGCCGAAAAGCTTGTTAAGATATATGGAAAGCGAAGAGTAGTAAATGAGCTTTCTGTCGAAATTACCCAAGGGGAAGTTGTCGGAGTTCTTGGTCCTAACGGGGCAGGAAAGACAACATCCTTCTATATGATTATAGGACTTACTAAACCTAATGCAGGTAAAGTGATGTTTAATGATCAAGAAATCACAAAATGGCCTATGTATAAAAGAGCCAGATTGGGTATAAGCTATCTTGCACAAGCACCGTCAATATTCCATAAACTGACAGTTGAAGAAAACATTATGGCAATTCTTCAAACCCTGAAAGTTAGCCGAAAAGAGAGATATCAAAAACTTGAAGAGCATTTGGAAGAACTTAATCTAACTAAGCTTGCTAAGCAAAAAGCATATACGCTTTCAGGTGGAGAGAGACGGAAGCTTGAGATAACAAGATCCCTGGTTACTAATCCATCTTTCTTGTTTATGGACGAACCGTTTGCAGGTGTTGACCCGATAGCTGTTGCTGATATTCAGCATATTGTTGAGAAATTGAAACAAAAAAATATTGGAATTCTGATAACTGACCATAATGTATTAGAAACTTTGAAAATAGTTAATAGAGCTTATATTGTTTCGGAAGGTCAAATAATCTTTTCCGGAGAGTCAAGAGATCTAGTGAACGATGAAAAGGCAAGAAAGGTTTATTTAGGAGATAACTTCCTTCATAATCCGTTGATAGATGAATAAAGAATGAGCGGTATACATCAGATATTATCACATAAACAGCTTCAGCAAACTGTTCTGAAGCCTAAGATGCTTCAATCATTGAAGCTCTTAACCATGACCAGACTTGAACTGGAACAGTTCTTGAAGACTGAATTGACATCCAATCCCTTGTTAGAACTTCAGGAGTTTGACCCTGAGAATGACGAGGAGGATAAAAACGATTCGGCAAAAGAAACTGAGAAGCAAGAGTCTGATTCTGATGATTCTCCAAACGAAGAAGATAAGGCAACTGCTGAAGAAGTTAATGAACTCAGTGAAATTCTTGATTCTTGGAATGAGTACAATGGTTATAATAAATCAAAATACAAAGAGAGTGATGATAAGACTGAAGTAGTTCTTAAAGCAAAAGTCAATAGACGCGAGAAGTATTTAAAGCAATTGCATTATCTTAATCTGACAGAAGAGGAAACAGAATTTGTTAATGATATGATTGAAAGCTGTAATGAATATGGATTCTTGCCTGAAGATTACGATATTATTCATGTTGCCAGAGAATATAAAATAAAACCGGCAAGAGCTGAAGATTTACATGATCAGATATTGAATCTAACTCCTAAAGGGATTACTTCCAGGTCAATAACCGAATGCTTAGAAGTTCAGCTAAGAGAAGAATATCCATCCGATTCAGTTGTTATGAGGGTAGTCAAAGAGGATTTTGAGCATTTGATTCATAGAAGATATCATAGAATTGCACCTAAATATCAAGTATCGCAAGAATATATAATCTTGATTAGAGATATCATAGCTAAATGTGATCCAAAGCCCGGACTGAGAATCTCTGAAGGAGCGGAAGATTACGTGACTCCTGATGTAATTATTAAACTGATTGATGATGAGTATGAAGTGATTATTAATGATTTCTATTCTCCTAATCTGGCAATCAACTCTCATTACAGAAAGATGATTCATACAAAAAGTCATGATAAAGAGACTGTCAGATATGTGAGAGATAAGATAAATTCAGCAAGATTTTTGATTAAGTCAATCTACATGAGAAGACGAACAATGGAACGTGTCGTCAAGTCAATAATAAGACATCAACAGGACTATTTTTACAATAACGACAGAGTACTTCATCCCATGACGTATTCTGTTATTGCAGAAGATTTAGGAATTAGTGAATCAACAATTTCTAGAGTAGTAAAAGATAAATATGCCGATACTCCGTTTGGAATTATCCCGTTAAAGAAGTTTTTCAGTTCAACAGCGGGTCAAGATATGAATTTCGAGTCGGTTTCAAGGCAAAGAGTAAAAACTTGCTTAGCAAAATATATAGAAGAAGAGGACCCGCATCATCCATATAGTGATCAAGAACTTGTAGAGATGCTAAGAGAAGATGAAATGTTCATTTCTCGACGTATTGTTGCAAAATACAGAGATGAGATGGGTATACTCAATAGTCGACTAAGGAGGCAAAATTGAAGCATTATAAAGTTGCAATCATTGGTGGTGGCCCCGGTGGATATGTTACCGGTTTGCGTTTACACCGTTACAATATAGAGACAGTGGTGTTTGAAAAAGAGAGATTAGGTGGTGTCTGCCTTAATAAAGGATGTATACCAACTAAAGCTTTGGTAAAGGTTGCTGAGTTGTATAATGAAGTTAGAAATTCTAAATCATTTGGCTTGGTTATTCCTGAATTTGAAGTAGATTATAATCAGGTATTTAATAGAAAGAATAACATTGTTGAGAACTTGGTTTCCGGCATTGAACAGTTATATTCAAAACAGGAGATTCCGTTAGTAAACCAAGAAGTAATCTCAATTGAAAAGAGGGATGAGTTGTTCGTAATTAGTACAAAAGAAAACGAAGAATATAGTGCCGACTATATTATCCTGGCAACAGGTTCTCGTCCCAAAGAATTAAAATTCATGCCATTTAACGGAGAGGATATTCTCTCTTCAGACCATATACTCAAAATGACTGACTTACCCGAATCTCTGGCAGTTGTTGGAGGTGGAGTAATCGGGTGCGAGTTCGCATCCATTTACAACTCTTTCGGTGTTAATGTGACAATTATTGAGTTCCTTCCTAAACTGGTACCGTTTGAAGATGAAGAAGTTTCCAAGAGACTAGCTGTAGCTCTAAAAAAATCAGGTATTAAAGTAATGACTAAAACAGCAGTCGAATCTTATGAGAAAACAGGAAATTGTATAGTTCTTAACTTCTCAAACGGAAAGAACTTAACAGTTGATAAAGTACTTGTAAGTGTTGGTAGAGAACCGGTAAATCAGATAGAATTCAAGAATTGTGAAGTAACTATTGATAAAGGTTCTGTTACTATAGATGACGATATGAAGACAAACGTTAACAATGTTTGGTCTATTGGAGATAATACAGCAAAGCTTATGTTAGCACATACGGCCAGCAAACAAGGCTTAATGGTTGCATCTCAGATAAATAAATTAGTAAATGGAACAGAATTTGATTCCTTTATTTTAGATTATAAGAACATACCTCGTTGTACTTTTACGCATCCTGAAATAGGCTCTGTTGGTTTAACAGAGGCAGAAGCACAAGAGAAATTCAACGAGATAGAAATCGGTAAGTTCCCATTCTCTGCTTCGGGAAAAGCAATGGCAATAGGAGATACTTTTGGATTTGTTAAAACAATTGCAGAGAAAGAAAGCGGTAGAATAGTAGGCATGCACATTATAGGACCAAATGCCACAGAAATGATTGCACAAGGTGCAATCTTAATCGGAAAACAAGCAACAACCCATGATGTTGAAAAGATTGTTTTTGCTCACCCGACTTTAGCTGAGTGTGTTATGGAATCTGTTGAAGATGTTGAAGGGTTGTCGGTACATAAATTATAAATGGAAAGAAAACCAAAATGGCTTAAAGCCAACAGATTAGGATCAAAGAAAGCTTCTGAGATAAATGCTTATCTTAAGCAGTTGAACTTGCACACAGTATGTGAAAGCGCACATTGTCCGAATCGTGGAGAGTGCTTTGATAGAGGGACTGCCACCGTTATGATATTGGGTGAAGTTTGCACTAGAAATTGTAAATTCTGTGCTGTTAGGAAAGATAAAGACGCTCTCATGACTCCCGATCCTAATGAGCCTGCAAATATTGCAAAGCTTACCAAACAGTTTAAGCTAAAACATCTCGTACTAACTACTGTGACAAGAGATGATTTAGAGGATGGTGGAGCTAGCCAGTTTGTTAAGACATTGGATGCTGTTCATGAACAGACAGAAGATGTATCAATAGAAGTGTTAATATCGGATTTACAGGGAGACTGGCAGAGTCTACAGAATATCCTGGCTGCTTCTCCCGATATTCTTAATCATAATTTAGAAACAGTTCGCAGATTGTATCCTGACGTAAGACCTATGGCTGATTATGACAGATCTTTGGAGCTTTTGAAAAGGTCTAAGGAGTTTAATCAGAATATTCTAACCAAGAGTGGAATAATGGTTGGTTTGGGAGAAACTGAGGACGAAGTTATTAACCTCATGCAAGACTTGCGAAGCATAGATTGTAACATCTTAACAATAGGTCAATACCTTGCCCCTTCAGAGAAGCACCATCCTGTAGTAGAGTATGTAACTCCGGAGCAGTTTGAGCGTTATCATAAGAAAGGTCTGGAATTAGGATTCTTATTAGTTGAGTCAGGACCTTTGGTAAGAAGTTCTTATCATGCTGAGAAAGCTAGAAAATTTATCAAAATATAGGAGGAATTTATGCAAATCACAATCACAGCTCGCCATTTCGAACTAACCAAGGCAATTCGTGACCACGTCGAATCAGCTTGCGAGAAGTTGGAGCGCTATTTTGATCAAATCATTAATCTACAAGTAATACTTACGCTTGATAATTCGCGCAATATTTGTGAGATTAGTTTGCATGCTTCCAAGTTTAACCTGCAAAGTGAATCAGAGGAAAATGACATGTATCTTGCTATAGATACTACCATTGACCGTATGGAGCACCAATTAAAGAAGTTAAAAGAAAAGGTAACTGATCATAAGAAGAAAAGTTTACTCGAGAATTCAGGATTTTCAAGAACATATCTCTATAAGAGAGAAGATTCACAAAAGAAACTAATCAAGACTAAAAGAGTTATCCCTGAATATATGACTTCAGATGAAGCAGTTGAGAAACTTGAGGATTCTACTGAGTATTTCCTTATCTTTAAAAATATCGAAACAGACCGTATTAATGTGCTAGTCCGTAAAGATGATGTACATTATAAATTATTAGAACCATAAACTAATACATAAGCGGGGAGTACAACTCCCCGCACTTATATCTATGAAAAACTATACTGTCCGCCAATTATTGAACCACAAAAAGGATGAGTTACTTCTTGCTCCTGTTAGTGATGAGAAAACATTAGATAATCTCATAAATTATGCTCATTTGAATAGACCCGGATTAGCTCTTTCCGGTTTTCTTGATAGATTTGCATTTGATAGAATCCAGATTCTGGGTGAAACGGAAGTAATATATCTCCAGTCATTGAGTGAAGATGAACTGTATGAAAAAGTGAAGGACATTTTCTCATACAGCATACCATGTATTATTGTTAGTAAAGGGCTTACTTTACCTTACATTGTCATTGATTTGGCTAACAATATGAATATTGCAATCCTATCGAGTCGATTAAGCACAATTAAATTACATAATGGATTGGCGAGATATCTTAATAATCACTTTGCTATTGAGAAAACCATACATGGAACACTCGTTGATGTTTTTGGTGTGGGTGTTATGCTCACAGGCAAGAGTGGTATTGGTAAGAGTGAATGTGCTCTTGATTTAGTGACAAGAGGTCATGGTTTGGTCACGGATGATACTGTAACTATAAAAGTCTTAAATGATGCTCTTGTTGGTATGCCTCCTCAAAAATTCGGACACTTCATGGAAATCAGAGGAGTAGGAATTATCAACATCGAAAAGATGTTTGGAATTCAAAGAGTCAGATTCAGACATAGTATAGATTTGCAAATAGAATTAATGCCTTGGAAAGAAAACTTTGATTATGAGAGATTAGGTTTGGTATCCAACTGGGTTGACCATTTGGGAGTTAATATCCCATGTATTAATTTACCTGTTTCTCCCGGTAAAAATGTTTCTGTCATTATTGAGGTGGCTGTAATGAACTACATACTAAAAAAGAACGGTTATCATGCAGCTGAAGACTATGCTAATATTCTTAACGAGGCTATAAAGCGTAAAACTCACAATTAAAACTCAGGGAAATTATGATATCAAGAGAAGTAACAGTAAGTAATAAACTTGGACTACATACAAGACCATCTGCTCTTTTAGTAAAAACTGCAACTAAATACAGATCTGATTTAACAATTTTAAAAGATGGTATGGAGATAAACGGAAAGAGTATTATGGGTGTTATGATGCTAGCTGCTGAGTATAACTCTAGAATAACTTTACAAGCCGATGGTGTGGATGAAGAGTATCTAATTAACGATTTATTGGAGCTCTTTAATAGTAAGTTTGGAGAGGAGTAATGACAAAACTTCTTGGTAAGGCTATCTCCGGGGGATTACAGCAAGGCTCAGCCAAGGTGATAAAATCTAATCATAATACAGTTAATCACAGGCCTATTGATGCCTCAGAGGTGGATTCAGAGCGACAAAGATTTATATCGACGGTAGATCATCTTATCGGTGACACAAAGAAAATTCTGGATGATTTAACACTTGCTGTCGAAGACAAGGCAATACTCAACTCGCATATTATGATTATGGAGGATCCTGAATTTCATAAATCCATCGAAAAAACATTAAATGATGATTTAATATGTCTCGAATCAGCTCTCAGTAAACATTTCTCGTATATGATTAACTACTTCAATAATATGGAAGATGATTATTTCAAACAAAGAGCGAATGATTACATGGACATAAGTCAAAGAATGCTTTTTCACCTTTCAGGTAATTCAAACGATGATTTTCTTAACTTAAAAAAGGGTGATATACCTATTCTTAACGATATAACACCATCTAAAGTGATTCATCTATTCAATTCAGGGATTAAGTGCTTTTGTTCTGAACATGGCTCTGAGACTTCTCACAGTTCCATATTGGCTCGATCAATGGGTTTGACTTTTGTTGCTGGTATAAATGGTATTCAAGATAAGATATACACTGATGATGAGCTGATTGTTGATGGTGATAAAGGATTCATTATTGTTAATCCGGATCAAGAAACAAAAGCAGAGTATGGAGAGCTTATCCGAGATAAAGAGGCAAGAGATTCCAAATTAGCAGAGTTAATCAATTTACCTGCTAAAACCATAGACGGTTCATTGATTTCTTTATCCGTGAATATGGAGATTCCTGAAGAACTGGAGTACATCAAATCTATTAATCCTGACGGTATAGGTTTATTTAGAACTGAATTCTTGTATCTGGAAACAGAAGAGCTTCCTTCTGAAGATAAGCAATTCAATATATATAAGAAAGTTTTATTAGAGATGGAGAGTAAACCTGTGATTATCCGTACTATGGACCTAGGTGGAGATAAATTTCCATCAGTTGATATATCGGAAGAGGATAATCCTTATCTTGGTTGCCGTGGTATACGATGCTCTCTTAAAAATCCAGATATTTTTAAAACACAATTAAGAGCTCTATTAAGAGCCGGTGTTTATGGACAACTATGGGTTATGTTCCCAATGATAAATGACAAGAATGACTTTCTTAGAGCTATGGCTCTGGTGGAGGAAGCAAGAAAAGAGTTGGTTGAGAGCAATCAAAGTTTTACTTCCGAGATAAAGTTTGGTTCTATGATTGAAGTTCCTTCTGCAGCTTTAACATCTTCTGAACTCGCAGAAGTATGTGATTTCTTTAGTATTGGTTCCAACGACTTAATTCAATATACGGTCGCTGTTGATAGAAACAATTCGACAATCTCAGAATTTTATAAACCTAATCATCCTGCGGTTCTTAAATTAATGGAGATGACCGTAAAAAGTGCTAAAGAGTGGGGAATCCCGGTTAGTATTTGTGGAGAGATGGCATCAAATACTGCATATTGCGAGATGCTATTAAGAATGGGATTCAGGTCTCTAAGCACAAATCCTGTTAATCAGGCAAAAATTAAAGAAGCAATTAGAAACATTAACCTATCAAACTGAATACAATAACTCAACGGAGTACCACATGAAACTATTATATCAGAATCTACTTAATTTACCTAACAAAGAGAATGGTATCACCTATGATGATTTAATAAACGCTTTGCCTGAGGCAGAAAAAGCCTTTAACCATTTTCTATCGGAAGTGAAGAATGAAGTGTTAGGTTTTGATTCTCTACCCGACTATGATACTACTAAGATTAACGATTACGTAGCAACTGTTTCACCGGATATTGATACGATAGTTGTTTTGGGAATAGGTGGCTCAGCACTTGGAACTACAGCAATTTACAATGCTTTAAAGACAGCAAAGTCTTTAGTAAATAAAGTATATGTTTGTGATAATGTTGATCCAACTCTCCTATATGAGATACTTGAAAAGATTGAGTTAAAGAGAACAATTTTTAATGTTATAACCAAATCAGGTGGAACTGCTGAGACTCTTTCACAATTTTTAATTGTACACAAAATCCTTAAAGAGGCTTATCCTAAGGATTATAAGAAACATTTATTAGTTACAACTGATAAAGAGAAAGGCTTCCTAAGAAGATTAACCGAATGGGAGAAGCTTCCTTCTTTTACTGTCCCTGCAAATGTAGGTGGGCGTTTCTCTGTTTTAACTGATGTCGGACTGGTTCCCTTAGCATTTGCCGGAGTCAATATTGACCGCTTATTAGATGGTGCTAAGTCAATGAGAGATAAATGCCGAAGTAAGGATTTTTTAAGCAATCCCGCTATGGTACTTGCCTTAACTCACAAGTTACTTATGGATAAAGGCTTCAATATATCGGTTATGATGCCATATTCTAATGCTATGTATGATATGGCTGATTGGTATAGACAGTTGTGGGGTGAAAGTCTTGGTAAGAAATTAGATAATAACGGTAATCAGGTTAGAGTGGGGCAGACTCCTGCTAAAAGTCTCGGCTCTACTGACCAGCATTCTCAAGTCCAATTGTATACCGAAGGTCCTCATGACAAGATAGTTACTTTTATAAGAGTCGAAGAGTTCAGGCATGATTATGTGATACCAAATCTTTATCCGGATGAGCTAACGACCAACTTCCTTGCAGATAAATCTTTGAGTGAGCTTTTAAACACTGAACAACTGGCGACCGAGATAGCTCTTACGGAAGCCGGATGCCCTAATTGTACTATTACAATACCTGAAATTAACGAATATCACGTCGGTGAGTTTATTTATCTTTATGAGTTAACTACAGTCTTGACAGGTTATCTTTCCAATATTAATCCGCTTGATCAACCGGGTGTTGAGGCAGGTAAGGTTGCCACTTATGCTCTTATGGGACATCCTGATTATCAGGATAAGCAAGATAATGTGGATTCTTACATCTCTTCACGAGACCATAAATTTAAAATTTAGGAGTAACAATGCACCTTTTAGATGATATTGATCTTATAAAGAAGATTGATACTAACAACGTCTATGACCAGATTATTCACTACCCGCAGTGTGCTATGTTGGCTAAAGAAAGCATAGATTATGTAGATGTGACACCTTTTAAAAATAATGAATACACAACAGTAGTCTTCCTTAACAAGAATAAATGTAATACAACTCGTACTTTCAGGGAAGTTTTGAAAGGCACTATTGAGGTGATGAATACGGATAATCTTAATCCTCTTTATTTAAAAGAGAATACATTGGTAATTTATATAGATTTCGACACTGAAAGAATCAAGAATGATAACTACTTATCCGTTATAAATCAATCTCCCGCTGATCTGGTTATGATTTCTACCGAATTGAATAAAGTAGAATTCAGGCAAAACGGGTTCTATTTCACCACATCTAACTTACCTTCACTTAATTTCCCGTATCTATACACTCTTGTTGTTAAATCATTACAACTTACCGGAGTTCTGGAGAATGATAAGTTGATTGACAGGATGATAGCGGCTTTGATTACAAAAGCTGGTGCTATAACTAGGAATCAGCCTTTTACTATGAATATGGCTAAGCATTTTGCTCATCATATTCATGGGAGAATTCCTCTAATCTATTATACTAATAAGGTTTATCGTCCTGTTGCGGGAAGGCTTAAGAATCAGGTAAACAGAATTTCTAAATATCCTGCATTTTACAGTAGCTACGACCATGCATTGACTTATGAAATGGGTGTATGGAACAGAGAGTTACTAAATGAGAATTATATACCTATCATTATTGATAAATTGAGCTTTGAGACCACTGAACACGATGAGTTCAAGGAACTGCTTGCAAAAAAAGGAATTAACTTCCTTGAACTTTTTGCTGAATCTGATAATGATTTTGTTGACTTTGCCGCTTTAGTTTATTTTATTGATATAGTAGCCTTTTATTTGGCTATGTTGGGTCAGAACGATCCGACCGAATCTTAAAGGAATGGAATTCGAAGTCCGAAGTCTCTTTGGAAGAGTCTGATTGCCTCTTCTTTTCTAAGGAAGTTTTGGGCTTCTTTCCTTCTCCCATTTAAAATATTAATCCCACTCTTATTGACAAAATACTCCGTAATTCTATTTATTGCATCTTGTTAAAGATTTAGTACTATTCCCGACCATGTATTATGAAGTTTTAACTCAGGTCGATGATTATTGACGAGGTGCTTATGTATGAAGATGTATACAATAAAAATCTGAAGATTTACCCTTACTATAGAGTTCTTTCAAGCCTAATGATTATAGGGCCGATAATGGTTCCTTATATGATTTGGAAAGGATTATCTTACTCTCAGATTATGCTTCTTCAATCAATATCAGCTGTAAGTGTGTTTGTATTTGAAGTGCCTACGGGGGCTGTTGCTGATAAAATCTCGAGAAAGTTTTCATTAGTTATAAGTGAGATTATCTGTATAACAGGACTTTCGTTCTATGTTCTTTTTAACTCATTCTTTATGTTTGCCATTGCCGAGTTATTGTTCGGATTGGGTATGACTTTTGCCAGTGGTGCTGATTCCGCAATTCTATATGAATCCCTCACAAAACTTGATAAGCGTAAAGAGTATCAAAGGTATGAGGGGAATAGTTCTTCATACATCTTCATATCACAAGCAATAGGCTCAATTGTATCGGGTTACTTATATATGATTGGTGAGATAATCCCATTCATAATTTCATTGGTGTTTCTTGCCTTGGCAGGTGTTGCAAGCATATTTTTTACAGATACTGAGATTGAGAAGAGTAAGCATAGCTATATCTTCCATATATTTAAAAGCACAAGCTATGCAGTAAGCCATCCAAGAATCCTTTGGGCAATAATGTTTGCATTTGTAATAGGTTTCTTTTTCAGGAGTAGTTACTGGATGTATCAGCCTTATTTCTCGGCAGTTAACATAGATGTAATCTATTATGGTTGGATTTATTTCGGATTTAATCTGGTTGCAGCCTTCTCATCAAAGTATCTGGTAGCTAAATACTATGATGAGCGTCCAAGGAAGATACTAATCGGACTATGCTGGATTCTGGTGATAAGCTTTATCATCCCGGGACTACTAAAAACTCCATTCATGTTGGTAATCCTATCTCTGCAACAGATTGTAAGGGGTTTAAAAGATCCGACATTAAGATTCTATATAAATCATAATGTTGAGGATAAATTCAGAGCAACGGTCATTTCATTAGTTAGCTTAGCGGGTAGTCTTGGATTTGCTATTTTTGCTCCTTTTGTCGGAAAGGGTCTGGATAATAATGATGCCTTTACGGTTTATATTAGAATGGGAGTAATTCTGGCAGTTTCAACTGTTATGTTGATTCTTCTGAGGAAGCGACTTAAACCTAAGAAGTTTGCTTACTAGCCACCTAGAACATTTTGTTTGTCATGAATATCGGAATAGTCTCGAAGTGGCGTTCGTTCAATAGCCACATGCCTGGAACATTTTGTTTGTCATGAATATCGGAATAGCCTTGAAGAGGCGTTTGTTTAATAGCCACATGCCTTGGCATGTGGTATCATAATAAAGTACGGATTAGCCCTATTGGGGCGTGACTTGCAACAGGATATAATGTAATTCAGTATGTTTATGTTAATTATCCCAAAATCTGTACTACAACCATGAAATGGTTACACATCAGTAGCCCCGAGTGCAACTCGGGGTAATGTAGACAAACGAATACAAACCCCAACGGGGTAAAATAACATGTCTTCACCTATCACATTCGACCCACTTCGGGGTCGATGTTTTTTGGGGGATTCTATAACCATGCACTTCGTACATGGCTACTCATATTTAATCCCGTTGGGATTATGCTCTGCTAACTCTCTTGTCACTGCATTAGTCTTAGTTCAATGTTACGTCCAGACAAGACTAAATGGAATTACTGTATATAGGAACTCAACATTTTGACCCTTCATAAGCCTTTATGATGTATATATAGCATTCACCCGTGTTTGCATGTTTGTTAAGAATTATCAGATTAGCCTCGAAGATGCGTCCGTTCAATAGCCACATACCTGGAATGTTTTGCTTGTCATAGATATCTGAATAGCCTCGAAGTGGCGTTCGTTCAATAGCCACATGCCTGGAACATTTTGTTTGTCATGAATATCGGAATAGCCTTGAAGAGGCGTTTGTTCAATAGCCACATGCCTGGAACATTTTGTTTGTCATGAATATCGGAATAGCCTTGAAGAGGCGTTTGTTTAATAGCCACATGCCTTGGCATGTGGTATCATAATAAAGTACGGATTAGCCCTATTGGGGCGTGACTTGCAACAGGATATAAAGTAATTCAGTATGTTTATGTTAATTATCCCAAAATCTGTACTACAACCATGAAATGGTTACACATCAGTAGCCCCGAGTGCAACTCGGGGTAATGGAAATAAACGAATACAAACCCCAACGGGGTTAAATAACCTGTTTCTTACCTATCACATTCGACCCACTTCGGGGTAGATGTTTTTTGGGGTATTCTATAACCATGCACTTCGTACATGGCTACTCACATTTAATCCCGTTGGGATTATATTTTGCTAATTTTATCTATCTCAGGTTAATCAAAGATACTCAAAATAGTTTTATCATTTCTTCTATGCTCCATCATAATAATCTATTGAAATTTGTCCGATTCTTATGAGTCTCTTGAGCAATCCCTGTGCAAAAACATAAGAGAGTGATAAGAATAGGAGTAGAAATTGATTGCTCTTAAACAATAACTATGAGAGAACAATGAGTGAGCATTTCATTAGCTAAACTATTAATTTTTTGTAATAAAGAATGAGCTTAAACAATATTAATATCATCGTTTTGAAAAGAATGAAGCAACACATTAATAAGCCTAAAATGTTATCTTTTATCACATTCCTGTTACGGTTTTATGTATTTGACTTCGTCGTCACAACAACTCATGAGAGTTGCAGTACATTGTTGAGACTTGCATAAGCAAATCTGCATCGACACAGACGATGCACTCCTAGAATAATTCTCCAAACGCAGTTTGGAACTATCACTGATATTAGAAGAGCATTTCATATTTAGTTAACGTTATTTCCGTCATAAGTGGATTAAATTACTATTGTAATTCAGCATCGACACAGTCAATGCACTCAAAACACAATATTCATTGACTAATAACTGCCATTCCTCTAAATGCAAAAAACATCTGGATAGGATTATCATGAAAACAGATTTACATATACATACAAAATACAGTTCCGACAGCATTATAGAACCGGAAGCTCTTATTGAAAGAGCAATTGATACAAACTATGAAATGATTGGGATAACAGATCATTTTGACATTATTGCCGAGAGTGTGAGTACTCACAAGAACATCGAGTTTGGTAATTATACTGAAATCATTAGAGAACTCAGCAACAAGTATCCAGAAATTAAACTTGCCTTGGGAGCCGAAGTGGGGGAGTATCACTGGTTTAAAAGTGAACTGGAGGATATATTCGGTGATTATGCACCTGATTATCTGTTAGCTTCCATTCATTTCTTGTCCAATAAAAGAGAAATATCCACATACTTCGAAGGATTCTTGAATAAAGATGAGATAAAGGATTACTATCTGATGAATCTGAACATGGTTGAGCAAGCTGATTTCCATATCTTAGGGCATCTAGGTATCTTTAACAGATACAAAAGGCATGAAGAAAACCATGTTAAGGATTTGAAGAAAGAGATTTTCAAAGTGATGATAGAAAAAGGAATCGCTCTTGAGATCAACAACTCGGGATATAGTAAACCGATTAATGAGATTCTGCCTATTGTCAGGGATCTTGATCTATACTTTGATTTAGGTGGAAGATTGCTAACTATCGGTTCCGATGCTCACACAATTGACCTTTTTGATAAACACTACGACAGAAGTATTCAAGTTATAAAAGCCATGGGAGCTGAATACGAGATGTTTGCTCCGGAGATAAGAGAATGAGATTAGCAGTAGATTTACATTCGCATTCCGGTTATGCCGGAGGAGTTGGCAATATAAAGCTTGAAGACATAGTTGCAACAATGAAGAAGAAAGGTATCTCCGTATTTGGAGCTGGAGATGTGTTGTTCCCTAAGAGAACCGAGGAGTTAAGACAAGTGCTTAATGAAACTACAGAAGGTCTCTTCTCCTTTAAGGATAGTCAGGAACAATTTGCTCTCCAAACCGAAATTATACTATCTGTAAAACTTGAGGGTTATAAACGTAAGATTATGGCTCATCATGTTGTCCTGTTTCCCGACTTTGAATCCATTATGAAGATGCAGAAACTAATGGATAAATGGGGGCAGAAAAACACAATAGGTAGACCGTTTATTGTTAGTGAGAACCTAAAACAGCAAACTGACAGACTATTTGAAATAAAAGCGATACATCCATTAGTTGAAGTAATTCCTGCCCATGTAATGACTCCTGAAGGAGTTTTGGGAAGTAAGAATATGTTGGAATCCATACATGAATTCTACGGCGATTTTACTAGCGAGATTAGTACGATAGAAACAGGCTTAAGTGCAGATCCTTTTATGCTTGAGCAGATTGAAGAGCTCTCCGGAATGACCATGATTTCCAATAGTGATTGCCATAGTGCCGCTCTGAACAGAATAGGGCGTGAGTTTACTATGCTGAATGTGAAAGAAAGGAGCTATAAAGGCATTGTAGAAGCATTAAGACAAAACAGTGTTGAGTTTACCGCTGAGTTTAATCCGGAAGAGGGACGTTATTATAATACGGGACATAGAGCTGATAGGGCAGGACATGAAGTTGCTTATATTGCCGGCAGTGTAGAAGAAAGCATTTGCCCGATATGCAACAAACCATTCCTACCGGGAGTAGAGAGAAGAGTGAAGCAATTGGCAAATGGATATGAAGCGGTTCATACAAGAAAGTTTCACCATTTGTTACCTCTGATTGAAGCAATAGCTTTAGCAATGGGATTGAAGAGTATAACTTCCGGAAATGTTATTGATAGATTCAATCTTGTCCTGAATGAATTTGAAACCGAAATAGATTTTTGGTTAGCACCAAAAGAGTTAATTTTACGTAAGCTTGATAATAAGCTAGAGAGCGATATCCTGGCAAGACTACTAAAAATACATGACGGTAAGTTCTCCTTTGAACCTGCCGGCTTTGACGGTAACTATGGAGTGTTAACCCTTTAGCTCGAACACAGAACCTGTCTTCCAACCATCGACTGCACTGCTGATTATTCCGCCTGCATAACCGGCACCTTCTCCGATAGGATAGAGATTTGTTGCACTTACAGAAGCTCTGGTTTGATAATCTCTCACAATACGGATAGGTGAAGAAGTTCTTGTTTCAGGAGCAATAAGTACACCATTCTTAGCAAAACCGTTTAGATTCTTATCCCAATGGGTCAAAGCAGTTTTAAGAGGCTGTGCGATGCTTTTAGGTAAAAGATTATGAAGATTACTGTTCACCGTTCCCGGAAGGAAAGATCCTGTAATCTTATGAGAGTCATTTTTTCCAGAAAGAAAAGCTTTACCAGATTGAACAGGGGCTTGGTAACCTTGTCTAAATGCTTTTTGCTCTATACTCTTCTGTAGCTCCATACCGAAGAAGGGATTACTTTTATCACTATTAACAGTCACAACAATAGCACTGTTTCCGTATTTACCTGTTCTTGAAGAATTGCTCATCCCATTGGTAACAATTGATTCGTTCTCAGAAGTACCATTGATTACGAGTCCTCCGGGGCACATACAGAAGCTATAAACTCCTGTACCGCTCACCTTTCTGGTAAGTCTATAGGTTGCCGGACCAGTAATTGAGAAGTCTGTTTTATCCCCATAGAATGTGTTATTAAGGTAGTCTTGACTATGCTCTATTCTCACACCCATTGCAAAGTCTTTTGATTCAATGGCTATATTGTTTTGGTGTAGATTAGTAAATATATCTCTAGCTGCATTACCCACTCCTAACACTACTGTTTCAGGTCGAATGATTTCATTATTAATTCTAAGAGATATAATCTTATTACCTTTAGATTTAAGCTCGGTTAGTTTGGAGTTCCAATGGAATTCACATCCCATAGATTCCAAATACTTGCTAATATTGGTAATGATAACTTCCAGTTTATCGGTTCCGAGATGGGGAAGAGCTTCGAATTGGATTTCCTTATCAGCTCCGAAAGTAACAAGTGAATCAAACACTTTTTCGGAGAATATGTCTCTGTTTCTAGCAGTTAATTTACCATCCGAGAAAGTTCCTGCTCCGCCTTCTCCAAACTGTATGTTGCTATCTTCGTTAAGAATGCCTTTTTGCCAAAACTCCTTAATACACTTCTTACGGTTCTCAATCTTATTTCCTCTATCATAGATGATTGGCTTTAATCCTTTTTCTACCATCGCCAGAGCACAGAATAAACCTGAAGGACCGGCTCCGATAATAATGGGACTGGGATTAGAAACAATGACTGTTGGAAGTATAATTTTTGGGGGATCATTCACAGGAAGCAAGTCCGGATGTTTAGGAGGTTGATTATTAAAAGTTACTTCAACAGTGAAGTTAAACCTAAGATTGTTTCTCTTTCTGGCATCTATCGATTTACGGATTAAGGTTAAGTCGGCAATATCGCTTTGATTTATCTTTAGCTTACGGGAGACAAGATAATGTAAATCGTAATCATTAATAATTGGAGAAGAGACACTTCTTAGGAGAAACTTTTTCATAAGAACCTCAAATATGGTATAAATAAAAAAACCCGACCTGAGTCGGGGAAAACTGGTGGCGAGACCCAGAGTTGAACTGGGGACACAAGGCTTTTCAGGCCTCTGCTCTACCTGCTGAGCTATCTCGCCCTGTCGTTGAACAGTGATTGGAATAAATTTCAGGTCACTATTGTTGTCAAGCAAAAATGGACATTTATTTCTAAAAAACAATTTAACTGTTAAGAATACAGTCAGTTGCTTTATGGCTCTGCTTTATGCTTGGTAATGAAATAAACAACAATACTTCCAAGAACAATAACATTCACAATAATTGCAAAGAAGAATACTATCGCAGGATGGAAGAATATAGTGTAGACGAAATCCCTGAATCTGGTAGTAGTATGTTTATTATAACTAGATGTCCATGCTTTACGATTCGCTTCAAGAATCTCAGGGTCAAAGCTTGACTGGTCTGCAGTATATTTAGCCTGATAATCATCAATATCTTCAGCGATGGGTTCGTTAAGATTCTTCTCATTATTATCAATTAAAAGAATATATGTAAGCCATATCATTCCTGATGTAATAATAATAAGTGCAGTAGCATGAGCCATTTTTCTGATAGAGTCTTCTCTGATTAACAGGACAAGCTTTTTTAATATTTCTCTCATAATTCTATCGTAAAGATATTTTCAATCCAATTCCTAAGTTAAATGGTTCTTCTTCATAATTTGAGTAAACAATTGCTCCTTCCTTGACGATGTTTTCACATAGAAGATAGAACGAATACTCTCTTTTTAATCTATACTCTAATTTACAATCTAATCTATACATAGGATCCAGCTTCTCATTTAAATGACTGTATCGACTATTCTTATAAACAATTAGAGTATTAAAAAGAAATTTGTCAATAACAATATCTAGAGTCGTTTTGTTCTCAAAAGAACTGAGATAGGGGACTTGT
Source organism: Cloacimonadales bacterium (SeqCode) (assembly GCA_963667035.1). Taxonomy (GTDB): domain Bacteria; phylum Cloacimonadota; class Cloacimonadia; order Cloacimonadales; family JAFGVF01; genus Zophobacter. Next base: position 2,054,081 of record OY762964.1, on the reverse strand, counting down.
TTGTAATTGCTTAAACTATTTAACTTTATATCTTGATGGTCAAAATAACGGATCACCGAATCATTTGCTACATTGAAATGCTTTGAATTATAAGAAAGATTTACTGCTATACCCGATATCTGAATATCTTTATAGTTAAAGTTTGTGTAATCATAAAGACTAATATAACCATAGTTAAGAAGATACTTGTGGAATAGACTTACATTAAAAGGAATTATCCGACTGCTTCCATAAACTAGTGAGGCATTGATTGGTGAGAATTGAGACTTTATCTTTCTACTAATATCCAAATAGTGATAGTTTGCCAGATTATCTCTATAATCCAGAGTTAGAGTAGTTGGTCTGTTATTAAAGCTCAGAACTCCAATAGACGAGTCAACTAAAGGTAACTCCCATCCCACTGTCGGGAAGATAAGATCGTTATCTCCTTGTAGCATGACTGATATTTCTGACTTCTTGATGCTTATTCTATCCGATGCATTGAAATGAAAATAATCATTCTTCACAGTTAGGTCTAAGGATAGCTTATTCACATCATTTATTGCATAGTTAGATGAAATCGTAGCAGATGCTAATGATTTAGAATTATCCGAATCATAGTTTCCCAATTCAACCTTACAATACAGTCCGGTTAATCTATCTAAAGCTAATAGTCTACTGAAGTCTCCATATACATTAAATCCGCTATAGTTATTATCAATGTTATGTAATTTATACTTATCTTCAAAAGCTTCTATAGAGTATTCTGAGTTTAGCACAAAAGGTGTCCAATTGAACTCCATTGCTGAAATATGCCAATCGGAAGAATACTTTTTAGTATTGTATCCTGCATTAAATCTCAAGAGTTTTTTATCACCGTCTCTATAAGCAGTCTTAAAGTATATATTGCCTTTTGTACCTGCTTCGAACTCTGTATATGACTCATGCTCCTTAACACTATCCTTAATTGTTGAAAATGTATTTACAGGGGCAAAGTACTTGTATCGCGTATCGAGAGGATTCTCTATGAATTCATACTTGCTTAAATCTCTTTTAACAAGATGAAAGTCTGCTGATTTATTGTCATTACCTTCTATTTTTACATCCTGTAAGCTGATGTCGCCTGACTGAGCAGACAATGAGATGAGAAAGAGAACAAAAAAGGTTGTTATAAACTTCTTCATCTATTTAAGCATCCTCTCAATTGACTTTACTTTATCAATAGGTAAATCGGATTTGATGACTTTGAGGAGCTTCGTAGCTTCTTCATTTCTACCCGACTTGATATAGCTTAAAGTAGTGTAATACTCAGCATTGAGAACTATATCTTTGAATTCAGGATAAATATACTTAACTCTAAGTAATTCCGGAATTGCATCAGAGTACTTCTTCTGAATGTAGAGAGATTTACCTTTTAAATATTGCGCACTAGCTCTTATCTGTTTCTTATCATGTTTTAGTAATTGTTCAAGCTCATTAGTAATAGTTGAGACTTTGTTTTTATCAATGTAATACTCAACATATTGAAGTTTAGCCTCAGCATAATCGGTAGAGACTCCCGATGCTACAACATTTGTATAGTCTGTTATAAAGTCGGGGTTATTACTGATTCTAGATATTCTGAGAAGTCTAATAGCTGATGAGTATTCAGGTTTCTCTTTTTGAATGGATCTTAGGCTAGTGATGGCAAGAGTTGTATCTCCCTTAGCTAGATATATATCTGCCAAGTGGAAATTTGTCTTTGATGGTTCTAGCTTCTTTAGAGTTTTAGTAAAGAGATTCTCAGCTCTGTTGAAATCCTTAATATTCTTTAAAGCTTCTGCATATTGAATTACTAACTCGTCATTGTCACCATAATATTTCTTATTCTCAATCAGTTCTTTACCTGTTTTCACAGCATCATTATAAAGTTTTCTATCCATCTCCCATTTCAATTGAATTGCAAGAAGTCTGTTATTTTCATCATCATCACTATTTTTATTAATAATAGTCTTAATATCATCACGATAGTCATTAGCATTATCTCTAATCATGTTCCAATACAACCCGTCAATGACAAGCTGAGTATTCTTTTTCAGATTATGTTCGGTCAGCAGTTCTGTAAATGTAGAGAAAGAGTTCTGATAATCACCAAGATTATAATATGCATTTGCAATACCTAATGTAGCTTCTACTATAAGCTTTGACTTTTTATATTTCTTTATGAGCTCTTCATATACATTGATTGCCTGTTGGTAGTCTTCATGATTGAAAGCTGCATTAGCAGAAAGAAGAAGATATTTATCAGGAGTATCGGATTCTTCCGAGAGCATTCTGAAAGTATCTTTCGCTTCATCATATCGCTCCATCTTGTAATATGTCCAAGCAGTCTGACTAAGAACTAATTCTGTTTCTTCTTTGGATTTAACATATTTCTTAGCAATCTGATAGTAAATCAAAGCAAAGTTGTTCTTATCTCTATTGAATTCAATGTTTCCTTCGAGCATATACTTATCGAATAAGTAAGGCTCCATTTCAGGAATCTTCTCAATTGTTGTCATAGCCTTATCATATTGACCTGAGTAATAATATGCATGAGCTATTCGCTCATTAGTCACATTTGTTTCAAATCCTTTATCAAGTGCTTTTGTAAACTGTGTAACAGCTTGCTTATATTTATGTTGAAGGAAGTACAGCTCACCAATATAGTATATAGAGGTTGTTGCTTTTGAATCTTCAGGGAACTCATTTATAACCTTTTCAAACCATTCCTTGGAATCTTGCCAGTTACGAAGAGCAAGATTAGACATTCCAAGTTTAAAGTATACTTCACTTAAAAAGAGACCTGATTCATAAATGGTTACGTAGTCCTCATAGAAATCTATTGCATCTGTATATCTCTCAAGCATGTAATAGATATCACCATAGAGGAATTGAGCTTTTTCCTGAAGGTTTGTATTCAAGGAAGACTGACTAAGTTTGACAAGACTGTTAATAGCATCAGGATATTGCTCCAGTAGATATTGTATCTGAGCTTTTTGGTAATAGGCAGAATCAAGATTGTTTTTGTTTTTAGGGTCAGCAATGAATCTATTCAATTCAGCAAGTGCTTTATCCGGTGATTCCAGAGAGATAATATCTACAAGTTTAAAGAAACTGTTATATTTAACTTCGGGGTCATCAGAGTTCTCATAGAGTCTGCGTAACTTGTTCTTGGCTTCTTCCACTCTTCCCAGTCTTTCGTATGATAGCCCTTGATAGAAGCTTTTCTTATCAATATACTTATCCATTCTTTGCAATACATCAAGAGCAGTGGTATAATCCTCTAACTCATAGTATGATTGGGCTAAAATTAACAAATAGTCATTATAGTAACGCGAATCATTTCTTAAGCGATAGTGTCTTTCCAAGATTGGTTTGAAGTTCTTATTTTGATAATTGTAATCAAACCATTTTACATACGCATAATCAGTACCTGGATGTTTGGGATACTTACTAAGCATCTCCTCAACTTCTTCCGAAGTCTCATCATCTTGTCCTCTGGGAATCATAATTTGCACTTTGGCACTTTGTATATCCGCATTGGAAATAATCTTCTCAGCAAGTAGGATTTCACTATAAGCATCAGAAATCTTATTTTCGTTCAGAAATGCTTTTGCATTCCAATAATAAGCCATCCATCTATCATCTCTATTGGGGAAAGTCTTAACAAAATAATCTCTAAGTTTTTTCAATTCACCGTATTTGTTTAAGTGATACAAGCATTGAATCTGTTTAACAACGGCTTCACCCCTTAACTGCTCAACAGGGGCTTTCTCGTAGATACTTTTGTATACTTTATCAGCTTCCGAATAGTTCTTCTCTGCAAAAAGAATGTCACCAAATATCAATCTGACCACAGGGTAATACTCCGAGTCAGGGTAATTGTTTTCGAATCTGTTTATCTCTGATTTAGCAATCGAGTAATTGCTGTCTGAGAATAAGCCATATATAAATTTAAAGTCTTCACTATCTGTTCCGAATAATACCGAAAACAACAAAACAAAAGTAATTAGAATTATTGTTACTTTTCTAGACATTAATTATCCTCTGTTTTCATCTCTTTTATCATTGGAAGGGCAATATTCACAACTGTCCCTTCATCCTCTTCACTTTTTATCCATATCTTACCATGATGAAGATCAATTATCTGTTTAGTTACAGATAATCCTAATCCTAATCCACAACTATCGTATTGAATTGTTCCCGAATGATGCGAATACAAGTCTTTTAACTCAGAAAATTTAGTAAATATCCTGTCAATTTCATATTGAGGCATACCTTTACCGTTATCTCTTATGATAAACACAATGGATTGTTGGTCATTAATCTTTTCAGTCTGGAAAGTTGATCTTCTAATGACAATTTCAATAGTTCCAAAATCCTTTGTATATCTTACCGAGTTACTGATGATGTTCATAATCGCTGTAAACATTGCTTCCCAATTAAAATACACATCAGGTAGATTATCCTCAATAGTTGATTTCACTATCATCTTTCTTGATTTGGAAATCAATTCAGCTTCTTCCGTAATGTGATTGCAGAATTCAGAAAGATTATTAGAAGTCAGTTTCAATGTGGAAACAGTGTTATATCTGTGTAAAGTCATAATACTTTCTGTTGTTCTGGTAAGATGTCCTATATTCTCTTCGGCTTTTAACAGAAGTTTTTCTTTCTCTTCATCGGAATGATATTGCTTATTTTTTAGTCTGTTTACTTCGCTATTAAGTTTGGTTAACGGTGTTATTAACTCATGAGAAACTATTCCTGCAAAACAATCCTTAGCATTCTCCAGATTTCCTAAAGCTATGTTTCTTTGCACAAGACTCTCATATTGCAGAGCATTCTGTATAGCTGCTGAAATTTGCATGAATAGAAGTTTCATCATATCCTGATTAACGGTTAGTTTAGTGCTACTATCAAGGAAGTTATCCAGATAAACAATCCCGTATATCTCGTTATTCTTTATTAATATCGGAGCGGCATAAACCGTTTGCACGACGAATTCATCCAAATCATAATCCAAATCGAACCTCTGCTCGTTCTGGTTTATGTGATGATAGTAGAACTTCTTATGAGATTGCACTTCCGCTATCACATCATGGCTAACCATCTCATTGCTACTCAGGAATTTCTTGCTTGAATCTAAAGCCAAGTCAACTTCTAGAGTTCCGTCGTAAGTCTTCTTTAAAAGAAATCCACGACTACTTCCCGTAAAGTCAATACACCAACCTAAAAGGCTCAGATTCAACTTGGTAATATCAATAATTCCCATCATCTCTTGGGAGGCATACATCAATTTGGTAATTAAATCACGGTTCTGTCTCATCTCCGTGTACTCTTGAACTCTGACTAGTATTGCTGTAAGATGTAGCTTCAATGCTTGCATCATCTCGAGCTCAATCTTCTGATAATTCAATTCACCTTCATCACTTATTACAAGGCAACCAATTTTCGCTGACTTGATTATCAGTGGAACAAAAAGATAATGCATTCCTTTTATGTTAACAGTAGTAATTGCATTGTTATTAATGCTCTTATAGATATATTCAGGTATTTTTACCGATGAAGATATAAGCTCTGTACACTGATACTCCATAAATGCTGTCAGGTCATTGTTTTTATCAATGAGATAAATAGCAAAATGCGAAGGAGAAATAGTCTCTTTTAAAGCTTTTTCAACAAAGAACTTAATACGAGTTACATTACTTAAACGCAATAAATCATATAACTGCTCAACAAGGCTTTCTTTATCGTGTTGTAAGCGAGGTGCGACTTCCATGAAATTGAGTTCTGTCAGATATTTCTTTCTGTAGAAGTAATGCTTTTTATAGAAGTTGATAATCTCGGAATCACAACTTTCAGTTATAACATCAATTCTACTCTTCATAAGCTTGAAATACTGGTTAGCATTTTTTGTAGCTTGTAGAGAAGAGTAAATCTGCACAAGCATGGCAAGGGTTGTCAGTTCCAGAAAGATATATCTATTGGTTTTAGCTTTTTGATATGTCACTCTTAAATCTCTTAATACTATTCTGATTGGAGTTTCAGAAGTAGCAAGATTCAATTGAGCTTCAAGCATCTCTGCTCTGACACCCCAATATATGAAGCCAAATTCTTTACAATAAGAGCGTACTTGTACCAGTAGCTCTTCCGCTTTTAAGAATTTACCGCTTTTAATCAAGATTCTAGCCATATTGCAGTAGAATATTGTAACTGCATAATAGTTGTTTTGTTTTTTCACATAAACAAGAGCAGAGTTTAACTGCTGTTCAGCTTCAACATAGTTTCCTTCCGCTTCAAATATCATGCTAAGAAGATTATAGTAAAACTCCTCATTCTTAGTCTTATTAAAATCAATTTTGGCATTATTCTTGATAAGTGGCATAATTCTGTCAGCTTGACCGGTAGATGCCAGATAGTAGAAATATGTCTTAATTGCGGGATTAAGAGCATCAATTTTCCCTTCAATTAAAGAAGGTTCTAACGAATACAAGAAATCAGTAAACTCTTTAAGAGGTGCTGTCTTACTCTTCAATAAAGCAATATTATTCATAATGGATGTATAAAACAACTTGTTCTCAGTCTTTAAAGAGAAGCTTTTAGCTCTTTCAAGAGCTTGGCTTGCCGATTTAAAGTCACCTGCTTTTAGATATGACTCACCCAAGTTAAGCATAGCTTGGGTTTTCGTCATTTTGTTACCTAATTTCTCAGAGTTATCCAAAGCCATATTGAATAATTCAATAGCTTTGCTTATATCTCCCTGTCGCAAGTATATATCGCCAATGTTGTTATATATTAATGAGAGTAGTCGCTTAATCTTGTAGGTCTCTAAAATACTTCTGGCTTGGCTTAAATGATCAAAGGCTTCATCCATCACATTTAGCTCTTCATAGAAAATACCGAGATTATTATGTAAAGAAGCTAGTCTGAAGAAAGCTACATTATCATGGATAGGGGGAAGGTTCATGTAGCAATTTTCAAGTAGTTCAACTGCTTCTCTGGGTTTACCGCTTCTACTTAGTTGTACACTTTTTCTGTCTGCATAATATATTTTTAGAGGTATGCTTAGCTCATAACCTTTCAATCTGTCCAGTTGCTTTTGAGCTTCCCTTGTCTTGCCAAGTCTTGAATAAGCATGAGAAAGCACAATTGTTACCAGCCCCATTTGTCTGCCGGTAACAACCAATTCATCAGCCTTTAGAAGATATTGAATGGCCTTATTATATTCTTCCGCATTGAAGTATACCATACTGATTACAAGGTACTTTTCAAAGATTTCATCAAGTTTCTTGAACTGAGGTAGTAAATCATAGACCTGGCTTACATCTGCAGAAACCGTTATCTTGTTTAGTAATAGATTTAAGTCGGACATAAACAAATGCTCCGGTAATCTACCCGCCAAATCAAAGTCAATCTCAAGAACTTTCACAATTTCTTTGAAAGCATCGTCTTGTTCATACTCAGTGTCATATCTGTCATATAATCTTAAACGATACTTTCTCATGCAAAGTAAATCACCTGTTATTTTAGCATTTGCTATTACTCCGAGGCAGACTCTCGGATCATTAGTCTTAATGGTTTCGAAATAATCTATTACTCTCTGAGAAATCTCTTTTCTGGTCTTTAATGGAATCTTCTTTAATAATCTGGTCTTAGCTTCTTTAAAAGTGAACCTATAGCTTTCATTAACTTTGATAAGAATATCGTTGTTTACAGCATCGTTAATAAGGAAGAATACTTGCTTCTCATCCAGACCAAGAACAAAAGTGAGTAATTCATTTGTTAACGGAGTTTCAATACATGCAATTGCTTTAAGAAGTTCAAGATTATCCGGCTTCATGTGTATCAGCCTATTGTGAATCTGGATTAGAAGATTACTCTTCATCTTATAATTTGAGACATCGTAATCAAACTTAAACTTGCCATTCTTCAGAATATGACCCTCTTTTGCAAGAGCTATCATCAAATCACGTATCATTCCGGGATTACCGGCACATCTGTTCCATAACTCCTCAACAAATTCCATCGGAGGCTGTACTTCTACTAGCTTTTGAATATACTCTCTTGTCTCATTAATTGACAGAGGTTGTACCTTAATAAGAGCTCCATTTTTAAGAAGAGGAACTTTTGTGAAGTCACTGAAGCTAAGAACAAGAAGAATCTTCTGTTCTCTAATCTCAAAAGACAGGTAGTTTATAAAATCAATCGACTGTTTAGTTAAATACTGACAGTTTCGGATAATAAAAACTAACGGTTTCTCTTCGGAAAGATGTACAACATAGTTCTTTGCCGATTGGAAATCCGATTTTAATTCATCCGGACTTTTATAGATTGAAGTAACAGTCTCTTTTGATTTATACAAGTATTCTGAAAAGTTAGGTGATATGTTAGCGAGATCTCGAGTGAACTCTTTATCACTCATAGCTTTAAATTCATGGAACTCTTTTATCAGAGCATAGAAAGGATGTAATGTTTTCGGTCCACATGCATAGTCAAACAGATAGACGCTTCCATTTAACAGATGGTACTTAAATAGAGATAACAGGTTATTTTTACCCAAACCAGCATTTCCAATGATGGAAACGGTTTTACCGTTTCCCTCTCTAATACTGGGTAGATAACCGGTTAGCATGTGGCTATAGTTGTCTCTTACGATGTAACTATTGAATCTTAGGTTATTTACAATACTCCATTCTCTTGAGAACGGATATTGCTTTAACTGAATGCTGTTAATGTACTTAATTACTTGCCCTGCACGATTGAAACGCTCTTCGGGGTTCTTGCTTAAGAACTTTAAAAGCATTTTTTCTATTTCCAAGGAGAGTCCCGAATTTAGTTCCCTAGCGGACTTTGGGAAGAAATGCTGTTGTTTTCCTGATATTAATGAGGTGATAGTATCAATTGAGAACGGATATGACCCGGTAGTCAACCAGTAAAGAATAACTCCGAGTGAATAGTAGTCACTGCTTTTATTTGCTTGTTCTCCCAGAAATACTTCGGGAGCAATAAAAGGTAAAGAGCTGGTTAAATGCCGATTCTTCTCCTGTAATGTTACTTTTGTAAATCCGAAATCAGCTAATTTAACTTGTATTCCGTTTTCATCGACTCTATAGAGAATGTTCTCCGGTTTCAAGTCTTTATGAGTTATCCCGTGACTATGTAGAGCATGTAGAGCATAGCAAACCTGTACTATTAAGTCGTAGAATAAGTCAATCTGGTTGGCTTTAAACGGAAAATGTTTTAACGATCTTCCCTCGAAATACTCACAGATGTAATATATCCTGTCACCAATATTACCAAAATCCTTAACATGTATAAGATTTGGGTGTTCAATCTTAGTAATGTGGTGCATATCTTCAGGTGTAAACTTCTCATATAACTCGTTAGCGGATATCTGCTGGAAATACTTAAGTGCATATATGTTGCCTGTCCGGATATCCTTGACTTTATAAACTGTAGCCCAGATTCCGGTTCCAAGACTTTCTAAAACCTCATAGCGAGAATCAATAATCATTAATTCCTCCCAGCATAATGAAGTCTTTTCTTTTATCTAAATGTCAAGAGAAATGTTGGATTAATGAATATGCACTATTACTGTGCTTATTTAGTAGTTATAATTATACTATTTACTCACTAAAGTTGTCCATAATTCTTTGGATGTTAATTAAGGGTTTAAATCAATTTACACACTTTTCGGAATACCGTTCAATCGATTGTAAGGGTACATCATTTTGTGCTCGTATATGAAGAAAACAACTCATTATGCTCCAATAAAAAAGGGCACAAGTTATTGTGCCCCTACGGTAAGGATACGAGTCCCATGTTCCAATGAAAACATCTATTTTAAAAATTCTGTAAGCCATTCATGAATCTCATCACGTGTATCGCAGAAAGTTCGTAGCTTATCTTCTTCGGAGCCTTCAGCATTAGAAGGATCAACGAACGAATGGTGAACAACTTGCTTACCATACACTACAGGACAACTCTCTTTGGCATTGTCACATACAGTAACAATCACATCGAATGTGTTTATGTCCAGTTCTTGGATTGTTTTTGAATAGTGATGTGATATATCAATTCCTGCTTTCGCCATAGCTTTAACAGCTAATGGCTTAACGCTTGTCTTTTCGGTACCGCAACTCTCTGCATTCCAGTTATCGGAAAAGTAGTGATTAACAAGTCCTTGAGCAATTTGGGAACGAGCAGAGTTGTGAGTGCATATAAAAAGTATTCTCTTCATCAATACCTCACTTGATAAAAGGATATATCAGATTAAACAGATAACCGCATATAATGATTGCAATACCTGTGATAATGACAAATGCTCTTATGAGTTTAGGCTTAATAACTTTTCTTAGGATGACCATCTCCGGTACCGATAATGCAGTAACTGCCATCATAAAAGCTAAAGCTGTACCGAGTCCTACTCCTTTACCAATCAAAGCTTCGGCAATAGGAATAGTTCCAAGAGCATTGGAATAAAGTGGAATACCTAGTAGTACAGCAACAATCACTGCAAACGGGTTATTATCTCCGGCATACTTTGCAAGCATTTCTCCCGGAGCCCAACCGTGGATTACAGCACCGATACCAATACCGATAATGATGAAGAGCCACACCTTACCAACTATAAACTTAACCTGTTCAAGGGCAAAGGTTAATCTTCCCTTAAAATCATAATGTTCATCCTCTGAGTCTCCTACCTTCATCTGATAGACGTAATCCTCAACTTCGGATTCCAACTTTAATTTACCAATTATAATTCCACCTATCACACCGGCAAGAACACCGAATACGACATATATTAGTGCTATTTTCCAACCAAAGGCTGCAAGTAATACTGCAAAGGCAGCTTCATTAACGATAGGTGAAGTTATTAGAAACGAGAATGTTACTCCGATAGGTATCCCTGCTTCCACAAAACCAATGAATAGTGGTACGGAAGAACAACTGCAGAATGGAGTTACTATGCCGAACAAGGATGCCATAACATTTGCTTGTGGTCCTCTGAACTTCTCTAAAGCCTTCTTTGTCTTCTGAGGGGAGAAAAAGCTTCTAATAAAGCTTATTAAAAATATCATCGTCGATAGCAATATCAATATCTTGATAATATCGTAGAAGAAGAAGTGAACGCTTGAGCCTAGAGCTGTCTCCATGCTGATACCGAAGACGTTCACTACCAGCTTCTCAATTAGTACTTCCAACCAATGAAACACTATTTAACCTCTTGTATAAGTTTCTTAATTCTCTCAACTGAAAGTCTTTTTCCCGAAGAGACAATTTTTCCGTCAATTTCAAGAGCAGGAGTACCCATTACACCTGCTTCCATCATCTTTTGAATGTCTTCAATCTTTTCTATTTTCGCATCAATATTAAGTGCTTTCACAGCTTCCTGAGCAGCATCATAAGTCTTCTTGCAATTTGTGCATCCCGGTCCATATACTCTGATTTTCATAATACAACTCCTATTAGTTATTTTATATAATTATAGATTCCAAAAGCTATCACTAAAAGACCACATACCCTTCTAATTACTGCTAGACTACCTGTTCGTGAGCACCAATTCAGGTACTTACTTACCAATTTATATGATATGCCTGCGAAGGCTAGTACGGCAGTGTGACCAATTGCAAACATCAGTAGCATGAGTATTCCTTTAAGCATATCATTGTTGCTTGTCTGGAAGACTACTCCTAACATGGGAGCCATGAAAGCAAATGTGCAAGGTCCCAACCCTATTCCCATTAATAACCCTAATATAAAAGCATTTCCCGAATATTTTTTGTTACCGGTAACATTGAAGAGCTTGATGTCAGGAACAGGGATTATATCCAGTAAGAGGATTCCAAAGACAATGAAGAATACTAACATGAACACTTTACCAAACTGTCCCGTGTCTCCTAGTATATTACCTGTAATTCCGGTTATTACTCCTATAACTGCAACGGTTACAAGCATTCCAAGAGAGAATAAAATTGATACCTTTGTTGGACTCAATTGGTTCTTATTGCTAACATATCCTATAATCAATGGGATGGCAGAAAGATGACACGGGCTGAATACTATGCTGGCAATTCCCCACATTAGGGAACCTATCAGTGCAATCATAATACTGCCTTCTACACAATTACTTAGGAATACGAATATGTTAGTCATTTGTTACGCCTAACTCCTCAAGTACTTTCACGATTTCCTCCTTAGGGAAGAATCCTTGATGCCTGCTTACTTCTTTACCTGAGGCATCCAGAAAAACCTGAGTCGGAATTGCCCTAATCTTGTATTCTCTGGAAAGCTGTTTGTTAATCTCTTTTCTAACATCAATGAATTTAACTAACACCTTATCGGAGTATTCTTCCTCAATAGCCTTCATTATCGGCACCATTTGCTTACAAGGTATACAGGTTGTAGAACCAAACTCCAAGAATGTTATTTGCGGTCTGGTTTCTTCTGTCTTTAAACTGTCTTGAACAGCTTCGGTTGCAAACAATCCTAGTGTAAGGATGCCCAATAATAGTATTAATATTGATTTTCTCATATTCCCCTCATTTTACATTTACATAAGGCAACTTTGTTGTTTCTCTATGTTCTGTTTCAACACCGAATCAATACAATCAATAAACTTATTCACACAACACATCTCAATGTGATATATTACATCCGCTCCAATCTTCTTTGACGACACGATCCCTGCATTCTTTAATACTGTCAGATGCTTGGATATAGTCGATTTATCGTATTCAAATACCTGATTAATATCAGCAAAATTCATATCCTTATCTTTCAATTCCTGTACTATCATAAGCCTTACCGGATGTGCTAAAGCCTTGATAATATCAGCTCTAATCTGAGCTTGCTCGTAATTCATGTTTGCCTCTTCTTATATGTTTGTTGGCAAATTAGCCAACACTGCAATACTGTCAATGTTTTTTAGTTTCTTATCTAGAACTATTGAGATTATTCTTTGACAAAGTTAAGGTATTGAATTTGGTATCACAATAATCTTGGAGATTCTATGCGATATCTTATTGTGGTAGTTCTAATCTTATTTTGTACTTCTATTTATGCAAAGCGACCACCGTTTAGGCTAGGTGCAAAATGTGGTAGTGGGATTTTGAAAATTGTAACTGATTACTCTGACTACAGACAATATAATATTGAAGAAATTACTCCTGTTCCAATACAGTTTCTTATAGGTTTGGAGCTACAAACAAAGCTCAATGACTGCTTATGGGCTAATGTTGGTACAAGATTTGTAACTTAAGACTTCAAGATATAAATTCAAAGATAATGGTAATCTCGAAGCAAAAGGAGATCTATTAATCGCAGCGGACCTTCCTATTTCTTGGACTAAACCATTTAACTCCTTCTCAATCATTGGGTTGGCCACATTACATTCTCTTCGTATTATATAATATGTAACCAATAGTATACTTTTTAGCAAAATGAGTTGACAAATAATAACCGTTCGGTTTTATCGACATTGTAAGTTATAGAATAGGATAATTATTAACAACCCTTAAAAAGGAGTAGATATGCGTAAAATTGATTTGAAACGGTTTCGTGAAAGCTTCAAATACTATACAGAATTGAGGCAACAGGAATTGAGAAGCACAATGCTTTATTTCAACAACGGAACATTATTAAGCAATTCTCAGAACAGCACAATCGGCGGAAATGCCAGAGTGTTCAAGAATGGAGTCTGGGGATTATCGGCTAACACAGATTTAAATGACAGCAACATTGCAAAGATGATAAAGAAAGCTACGGAACAAGCTGAGTATCTTGCAAGTAAATCAAGTAAACCGGATTTTGCTCTTCCTTCCATTACCGGAATCAAGGACAATCTTTATGTTCCAAAGCGTAATCCGATGTCAATAAAAGAGCAGATTGAGTTTTGTAAGGAGATTGATGCTTACATTGCAAAGAAATATCCTGAACTTCAGGCTAGGAACGTTGTACTTCAAGCTTCAGCTATGGAGAAGAATCTCATAACTTCAGACGGAGCGATGTCTCATTATGAGATACCTCGTGCTTTTATAATCTTTGTTTTGACCATTATGAATGGTAACGAGCCTGTAACATTACACGATGCTGTAGGCGGTTATGGTCAGATGCAGGATCTCTTTACCGCTCCTGAAGAAGTATATTCTAAGATAGACGAGTTATACGTGCATCTTCGTAACAAGAAAGAAGCAATCTGGGCTGATGCCGGTGTTCACGATGTGGTTATGGACGCTAAGCTTGCAGGAATACTTTCTCACGAAGCTGTCGGTCATACCACTGAGGCCGATATAGTGCTTAACGGTTCAGTAGCAGGAGACATGCTCAACAAGAAGGTAGCATCGGAGCTTGTAACTATGATTGATGTTGCTCATACCTATGAAGGCAATTTGTTACCTCAACCTGTGTTTGTTGATGATGAAGGTACTGAGGCAAAAGATGCCGTACTTATTGAGAAGGGTATTCTCAAAGGATATATGCACACACGTGAGACTGCCCATAAGTTTGGTGTAGAGCCTACCGGTAATGCTCGTGCTTATGATTTCAGTGACGAACCACTCGTGCGTATGAGAAACACTATGATTGTTCCCGGTACATCCAAACTTGAAGATATGATTAAAGATGTGGAAAAGGGTTATTATTTGGTAAGTCCTTCTAACGGACAAGCCGATTCCACTTCCGAGTTCATGTTCGGTGTAACTCTTGGTTATGAAATCAACAACGGTAAGCTTGGTAAAGCTATAAAAGATACTACAATCGCAGGTGTAGCGTTCGAGCTCTTGCAAACAATCACTGACCTCTCTGACGATTTAACTTGGATATCTTCCGGCATGTGTGGTAAGAAACAACCAATGCCGGTTGGAATGGGTGGTCCGGCCATTCGTTGTAAAGTTATGGTAGGAGGTAAATAAAATGGATATCAAACAAATAGCAAAATACACTCTTGATAAACTTTTAGAGTCAGGTGCAGAAAAGGTTACTGTTGTCAGTTACGAGAAACTCAAAACAGAACTTCAGCTTGAGCATGGTGAGATAAATCTTTTCAGAACAATTCCTAACTTCGGATTGTATCTAGGTGTTATAAATGATTATCGTACAGCGAGCATCACAATCAATGACCTTACGGAAGAAGAAATTGATAAAGCGGCTCTTAGAGTAGTAGAAATGGCTAACAACTCTACACAGGACGAAGGATTTGATATTGCACCAAAATCTCCGGCGAGTTCTTATGTTAAAGGACAGTTGAAACCGAATACAGACCTTATGTACAAGCGTCTCGAAGAGTTTAAGAATGATTATCAGACAAACTATCCAAGCATACTTGCCGATGCTTATCTTGTTCATAACTATGTGCATTCAATTCGCATCAATTCCAACGGTATTGAGTTTGAGAAAGAGATGGGTAATTATGAATTCTCGGCAATCTTCTCGGCAAAAGACAAAGCATCTGTCAGCTCTATGAATTATGACGGAGCTGCCTTAAAAGATTTGAGTAAACCTCTTATTGAATGCGGTCTTTTGAGAACTTATTTCGATCAGATAGTAGGTCAAATGACAACTAAGAAAATAGAAGGCAAGTTCAAAGGTGACCTTGTACTGTTACCTCAAAATGTAGAGTTTCTTATCAATGTACTCTTACAAAGTAATCTGACAGCGGTTCCATTAATGAATAAGACAAGCTTACTTTCGGATAAACTGGGTCAGAAGATTGTCAGTGATAAACTCACAATTATCTCAGATCCCGATAATGATAACCTTGCACTTGGAACTAACTGTATTCATGAAGGTCTTGTTCCTAAAGTAACCACTATAATTGATAAAGGTGTGCTTCAAACTTACTTACTTGGTATTTACGGTTCCAGAAAGACAGGCTATGATATAGCAACCACTGACGGTAGTTTCCTGAAAGTGGCACCGGGGGATATCAGTTATGATGCTATGATTAAAGATGTAAAAGAAGGACTACTACTAGTTCGTTTCTCAGGTGGAAATCCCAATGCTTTTGGTGATCTTGCCGGTGTTGCAAAGAACAGCTATTACATCAAAGACGGTAAAATCCAATATCCTGTCAGCGAAGTTATGATTAACGGTAATATCCTCGAAATGCTTAATAATGTAAAACATATTAGTAAAGAAACAAAGAACACGGGAGCTAGCGAAACTCCTTGGATAACTATCGGAGATGTCACCGTCTCGGGTAAATAATTCCTCAATTCACGTAATAGCAAAGAGCATGCTTTGGCATGCTCTTCAGACTGTTGACAAAGCTATGAGTAAGATTTCATAGCTTTGTCTTTTTTTAGCTTAAATAAGAACATCAATCATTGACAAAAACCCCCTTAGTTTATACTTAAACCATCATAATTAGAGGTTGTTATGCTTAAAAAAGTTTCTGACACACAGTCCCCAATGGAGTTTGTAATAATAGATGATTTAGTACCGGTAGATCACATACTAAGGAAAATCGATAGCGTAATAGATTTTTCATTCATTTTAGATAGAACAGCGCATTTGTATTGTTCTACTACCGGTCGTCCTCCAATTCATCCTATTACTCTTTTCAAAATGCTTTTTATTGGCTATCTATTCGGTATTCGCTCGGAAAGACAATTGGTCAAAGAGATAGAGGTCAATGTGGCTTATCGTTGGTTCTTAGGCTTTGGACTAACTGATAAAGTACCTCATCACTCAGTCTTCAGTCAAAATCGTAGAAGGCGATTTAATGATAGCAGCGTATTCGAAGAGATTTTTATAGATATAGTGAAGTTAGGCATTAAACATGGATTAGTTGATGGAAAGATACTTTATAGCGACTCAACCCATCTAAAGGCAAATGCTAATAAAGGTAAATTCGAGGATATTGAAGTTGAGGTATCCTCCAAGAGTTACTTGGAAGATCTTAACACAAGCGTTGATGAAGATCGGAAGGCTCATGGTAAGAAACCTTTACCTCCTAAGGATAACAATCTTAAAGGAGGAGCATCACCTAAAGTAAAAAATATCAAGTCTAGCACAACAGATCCCGATAGTGGCTTTATGACCCGTGATAGAAAGCCTCAAGGCTTCTTCTACTTAGATCATAGGACAGTCGACCATAAAACGAACTATATAACTGATGTTCACATTACTCCCGGCAATGTAAATGATAGCACCTGCTATATTGACAGGTTACAGTTCCAACAAAAGGTTTATGGTTTTAATGTTCAGGCAGTAGGGCTTGATTCAGGATATGATACAATTAACATTTGTAAGCAACTGGTAGATATGAATATTATGGGAGTCCTTGGCTACAAAAGACAGGGAGGTAAGAAAGGTCTATTTAAAAAGAACAAATTTACATATAATTCCCGGAAGGATGTTTACATTTGTCCATGTAATAAAGAGTTAAATTATAGAACAACGAGCCGTGATGGCTATAAAGAATACAAGTCGAATCCTAGTGAATGCAAGAATTGTCCAATGCTAAGTAAATGTACAGAAAGTAAGTCTTCTCAAAAGGTAATCACTCGTCATGTCTGGGAAGAGAGCAAAGAGATAATCCACAAGAATAGGTTAACATTATGTGGGAAAGAGATATACAAGAGGAGAAAAGAAACCATTGAGAGAAGCTTTGCCAATGCAAAGCAACTTCATGGCTACCGATATGCAAAATATCGAGGAATAGAGCGAGTTCGAGAACAAGCTTATCTAACAGCTATTGTGCAAAATATCAAGAAACTCGTAAAATACCTTTTCAAAGGTAAATTAGGGAAATTAATAGCAAAATTTATCATCAATTACATGATTTTCAACTCCAATTTACACGAAAATAGAGCTAAATCTCGCATGTTTGGATTTGGACTCAGTTAAAATGAAGAAAAATGACTTTCAACAATATATCCATGTAAATTAGAAGTTTTTGTCAACAATCTGAAGAGCATGCTTTGGCATGCTCCTTTTTTTTGATGATAAACAAAGACATGTCTCTAGTCATTTTCTGTGCTCTAATTTAACACTCGGGATTTTGGCGTGAATCTGATGTGATTTACTCGGGAATTTCTCAGGTAAAGTCCCGAGAGATTCCCGAGAGATTCCCGAGTGATTCCCGTGTGTTGAATTAGAGCATAGAAGTTATGAAGCGTTCCAGCAATAGTTAGCTGGTGATTCTGATTGATAAGGAAAAATTCAGGATAGGCAATTGTTGAATGCCGGTTCCATGAGCTAAAGGCTATGGCTATTATTAGGTAAACCTTTCAGGATAATAAAACCAAAGTTATCCATAAATGTCATATCGGTTATTAAAAGCATGTGGGTGAATAGAAATAGCGGCAATAAATAAGCGGGATTCTCCTAAGATAAATCCCGCAGAATAATCTCTCACCTCAGAGATTATTAATATTCTTTTAAAAGATTGTTAGCAACAACCTGTCTTAACAGACATGTTTATCTACAATCTGTAGTATCTTGTATCAGAGTAAACAAGTTGTTCGCCTTACAGGCTCACGAAACTTTGCTAGTACTCTTTAAGGAGATTGGTAGCAACAACCTGTCTTTGAATCTGATTAGTTCCCTCGTAAATTTGGAGAATCTTAGCATCACGCATCATTTTTTCAACAGGATACTCTTTCATATAGCCATATCCACCAAGAACTTGAACTGCATCAGTTGTAACTTTCATAGCTACATCAGAAGCAAAATATTTGCACATTGCAGATTCTTTACTGTATTTTTTACATCCTTCATCAATCATTTTAGCTGTTTGATAAACTAAAGCTCTTGCAGCTTCGGTTTGAGTAGCCATGTCGGCAAGCATGAATTGAACACCCTGGAAAGATGAAATAGGTTTTCCGAATTGATGACGTTCTTTTGAATATTTAGCGGCAATATCAAGTGCCCCTTGAGCTAAACCAACGGCTTGAGATGCAACCATAGGTCTTGATTTATCAAAAACCTTCATTGCAGTAATGAAGCCGGTACCTTTGCGACCAATCAGGTTCTCTTTTGGTACGAAGCAATCTTCAAAGATTAACTCTCTTGTTGCTGAAGAACGAATACCCATTTTGTCTTCTTTCTTACCGAATGAGAAGCCTGGAGTACCTTTCTCAACTATAAAACATGAGCAACCACGTGCTCCTTTAGAGCGATCTGTCATTGCAAAGACTGTATAAATCTCAGCTTCTCCACCGTTTGTAATCCACTGCTTTGTCCCATTGAGGATGAAACCGTCTTCAGTCTCTTCAGCAGTAGTTTCAATAGCCCCTGCATCAGAACCGGCATTAGCTTCGGTTAAAGCAAAGGCACATAATTTTTCACCTGATGCAATTTGTGGAAGATATTTCTGTTTCTGTTCTTCGTTACCACATAAAAGAATTGGGTACATTCCTAATCCGGTTGCACCGAAAGCTAAAGCTATACCTGTATCTATCTTTGAGAGCTCTTCAGTGACTATAGCAAGGTCAACAACCTTACCACTGATTCCATCATACTCTTCAGGTACTAGAACTGCAAAGAGGTCTGATTGTGCCATTATCTCAACGATATCCCATGGGAATATCCCTTCTTCATCATATTTTGCAGAGAGAGGAGCAATCTTCTCAACCGCGATTTTATGAGCTATTTCTTTCATTTCAAGCTGATCTTCTGTTAAAAAGTAATCCATACTTTTCCTCCTGATTTATTCACAAAAACGTAGTTTCTATAATCTTATATTAATTGTTTGGAATCTGTCATTAGGTCAAGGAATTTTTGTCTAGCCTTTGTAAGTCTGTGAAAATTAATTGATTAGATTGAGGCAGATTCAATAGTAAAAAAGAGCCGGGATATTGACCCGACTCTAATATTCAAAAACTATTAGCTTTATTTTATGAGAATCGCTTTTCTTGTTGCGGTGAAGCCATTAGTTTCAACTTTAAAGAAATAAATACCGCTACCACAAGAAGCATTATTGAAACTGTTACCATCCCATGTAATTACGTTATTATCGGATGCATCAAAATATCTGTTAGCTATAACATTAACTACCTCACCCTTTACGTTAAAAACAGTAATCTTTACATTACCGGCTTTGGCAAGACTGAAAGATATTGCTGTTGAAGGATTGAACGGATTAGGGAATATACTGTTGATTTCTGTAATCAATTGAGTTTCAGGAATCTCAGGATCTTCTTCATCCTCTTTAACTGTTACTGAGATAGGACCATAGAAATGGTTAATTCCATCTATTGATAAACTTTCTAACCAATAGTAGAAAGTACCGGGCTCAATAGATTCACCGTCATCATAAGAATATGTGTAATGTGATGAGCTATTTTGAGATGCTATAACATTAGAATTGATGATGTATCTTTCATTCTGATTATCAGTCCCCGCTCTATGAAGATTGTAACCAAGCATTGCAGTTTCAGTTGCAACAGTCCATTCAATTCGGACTACTTTGGTGTTCTCTATAGTAAGGCTTGATGCTTCAAATGATGAGAATTCAACTGCTGTAGGTTCATAATCGTTATTGTTTTGTTCGCCCGGAGTTGGTGATGGTACTATTGTCCAATCAGTATTAACATCCTTACCTGCCAGCTTGTCTGTTCTCTCATAGATTTGACCTACAGTTGCACCGCTTGTCTCCGAACCAAACTGATCAATAATGGCTTTTGATGAACCATTGTTGAGGTCTAACCATGAACCGTTAATCATAGAAGGAGCACTGCCTGAAGCTTCGATGTAATTTCCTGCAAAAGTAGGATGCCATGTTAGCATATCTTCTAATGTTCCACCGATAACTACCAGATAGCTTCCTGAATTAATAGTTCCTGTTAAAGGTGTAGTCATATCAGGTGAGTGCTGATTTAATGACCAACCTGTTAAGTCTTGAGCTGATGTCCCTGCATTGTACAATTCAATATATTGAAGTGCTTCTGTGCAAACTTCAGAGATAATGACATCCGGAGTTCCGGGTGTTGGACTACCAAGATTAGAGTAATCATCGATAGTACTAACAATCCACTGAGAATTGGTTGCACTAGTTCCTGCTGAAGCTAACCAATCGGTAGTGGCAAAACCTGTTGTCTTACGAATAAGGGTATGGTCTACTGTTGCAGCTGTTTCTCCGGCTACATCCCAACCTGTACCGGGATCTGCTCCTTCCGCTCCGACAACGTCAACAAGGGTTCCATTGTAAGCTAGACCCATAGCGTCATCACCGTTGAAGTAGCAAACCGTGGTTCCTACTAAGTCTGAAAGTGCTTGAATCTCTGCGATTGCACTTGAGTTACATACTACATAAACTTCTCCCGGTGCTAAGGTTCCGGATAAAGTAACTGCATTAGTTGCTCCCTCTGCCCAGTCTCCACCGTTTGAGATACGCCAGAATTCAACAAATCCAAGGTTAACATCATTGTCACCTGCATTGTAGATTTCTATAGCTTTATTGTTTGATGAACCTTCAATATACTCACTAATGTAGATATTAGCCGGTTCTGCTACTGAGAAGTCATAAAGAACTTCTGCTACTGCACTTGGTCCATATCCTACCAAGTAAGCTTTAGCTTTTACTGTTGTAGTTTCACTGATTGATATTGCTGTCGAATAAAGTGTTGAAGCTTCTGTAGGTTCTGAACCATCTATTGTATAGTAGATTGAAGCTCCTACTGTAGAACAGAATATCTCAACTGACTGTGTTTCTGAATAGATACCACCGTCAGGAGTAAAGTAAGGTGTAGATACTATCGGAAGTACAACATTGTAACTTCTCTCGTCGCTTGTTTCTGTGTTAGTATCGTTATCAGTTGCAGATACAGTATAATAAACTGTAGCACCATCAGCTTGAGCAGGAATAGTGCCTGTGTAAATATCACCTGAATCAAGTGACATTGATACTGTGTTTGTAAGTGAACCGGATGTAAGTCCCCAATTAATCTCTACTGATGTGATAGAACCGTCATCGGTAATAGTAGCACTGATTACACAATCCTCACTTGGTGAAGGAGTATCGGGAGTATTAGATATACCTGAGATAATAGGAGTAGTAACGGCACCACCACTGTAGTCGGTTACTGTCAAATCATCGATTAATAGACGTTCTTTGTCTTCGATATTTCTAATTCTGAAGAATATATCGTCACCGGGTAGATTAACTGTTTCCGAATACTCGGTATAAGTAGTGGAAGTAACATTAACTGAAGAACCGATCGCTGTCCATTCTCCTGAAGTGCTTCCAACCTGGTATTCTACAATAAACTCAATAGGTTCACTTGGAACGTTTCCATCCCAATGTCTATACCAGAAAGAGATAGTACCGAGACCACCGTCTTTACCATTTCCGTCTAAACCTTTAAACAGAAGGTATTCCATAATTGTACTTGAGTCATCATTAAATCTGACTGCTTTTCCGGAACGAGCATAGGTTTCATGAACCATTGCATTGTTGTTTTCCCATGTTCCTATGCCATCATGTGTGTACTCCACAACACCGGCATAAGAGCCATCAGACCATGCGTCAAAGTTTTCAGTGAAGTCTGCAAGCAAAACTAAACTGAACAGAGTAATTATTAAAAGTAAAAAGATTTTCTTCATAGTTTCATACTCCTTAATTTTTTAATCACTATTTAAAATACCAGTTATTATATACATATATAGAGGATTTGAAGCTATTAAATGGTCAAGTTAAAAGTATGTAAAGTAAATAATTTACTGCAATTAAAAAGGGAGAAGCATTGCTTCTCCCTTAGTTATACTGAATATGAATTTATTTCATTAACATCATCTTCTTTACTCTTGCTTTTTCATCTCTTTGTTTCAGTCTTGCAAAGTATACACCTGATGCAACACCTTTACCATTAGAGTCAGTACCATCCCATGTTATGGTATGGTTACCCGGAGTAAGTTCGTCTTTAATCAATGTTTTAACTTTCTGTCCTCTGATGTTATAGAGGCTAAGCTCAACTTTACCTGCTTTCTTAACATTAAATGCAATGTTAGTATCAGGATTAAATGGGTTCGGGTAAACAGAGAATTTACTTGCAACCTGAGGAGTCTCTTCATTTCCGACAGTGTAGTTATAAACTGTTATGGTACCGAAGATGTCTCTTGTGGATGAAGGTTGATAAGTAAATCCATTTTCATCTGTAATGAAGTAATCATCACCATTAATACTAATTTTAACAGTATAATCCATATTAAACTGACTAAAGTCAGGATAGAATTGGATTGCATCGGTTGAACCAAGTCTGAGGATATATTGCCAAACGAAAGATGTGTCTACATCTGCTACGAATGGAACTGTTAACTCTTTCATCATGAATTCAAACGGATAATCCGGTTCAGTTATAACACTATGATATAAGTTAAAGTCAAGATGCTCAGTTATTGGTTTATTAGGAAGAGATGGGATATCATACTCTAAATCATAATCTTCAGTTGTTTCATAGGCAGAACCAACTTCAATCATGCTCTTATCAATACCATTATCCGCAAACAATTTAAGATTCCAAGTGCTTGTTAAAGGTTGTTCCATAGGTAGAGCATCTCTATATGGATAAATACGAATATTAGGATTAGCAGTGTTATCTGTTGTGCAGAATAAGAAGAATGCTTCATAAGGTAAGATCGAATTAACTTGCTGATACATTCCTTCACGATATACAACCATATTAGGATTCAAGTTCAACTCATTAAGTGCCTCTGCAGATGAGAACCAGACATTGTTTATTTCAAACATACAGTTTTCAAGAGATATCTCGGTTGGGAAAGGATTAACTATGAAGTTCCAACCGTAGTTAAGATCGAACTCATCTGATGTTGCTTGAGTTTCTTCAGAGATATTTGCAGTATTGTCATTTGAAACGAATGCCCAGTAAGCCTCTCCGTATTCAAAGTCAGTAACTTCAACAAGTACATTTGAAGAATTGTATTCCCAGAGAATAGCATTATTACCAAAAACGTCTGTGGCAGGCATTACATCAGAGATGAAAGGAGATGAAACAGTGTGCCAACCTGCTTCTCTTTCAATAGTAGTAGTTGATGGTACTATTCCCAATATGTATGGAGAAACTGCTCTAACTCTTTCTCCGTCCATAGCAATACCATCAACAACAAGTTTTAAGTTATGATATTCAATATTATCCGGTACATATTCCCAGAAGTAGAATTCGTAACTGCTTGATACTGTATCTGATACAAAAACACTATCAGTATCATTCTGGAGTGATAACTCAATATGATCTATCAAGAAAGAAAGATTACTTTCCCAATAGAAATCTGCTACCATACCACCTTGGAATATATGATTTTGACGGTCATCAATTTCAAAATATGGATTCAAGTTACCGTAATAGATTCTCATATATCTGTAATTAGTGTTTGATACTTGGAAAGTGTAATCACCATTCATTAAGTCAGTCCAGTTTTGATTGCCTTCATCATAAATCCAGATTTTCTCTGTTGACCTAGAAGGAAGCATTTCATGGAGACTGATTGTAAGGTTCTGATTGGTTTGATTAGATTTAATGCGTAATCTGTAACTCTTATAATCAGTAGTAGTATCGAACAGACCTTGAATGTTCTGTTCCATTGTTACGCCGTAATTGGTTCCATTCCACCAGTCCTCTTCCCAGAATCCGGCCCAAACATAGTTACCTGAAACACTAGAGCTTTTATTAACGTCGTAATCATCATCGTGTCCGTCTGTAGCGTCTCTATTTATTCCGAAGTAAATGTCACTAGTATAAGTATCAGCTTGATTAGCTACATGGAGTTTGAAGAAGTCATATGGTTGTACAGATACTGAATAATTATGAATAAACTCTTCATCACTATTGTTTATTGCTGCAATCTTATAATAATATGTAGTATTATTCATTACAGTATCATCATTATAACTGTAGTTAGTGTTATTAGAATTTAAAGCTGTTAAACCACCATAAGAGTTCCAATCGACTAATTGTGTATAGTTTTCATTGTCGGTTGAACGATATATTCTATATCCTTGAACATTGTTCTCATACTGAGCATTCCATGAGAGTTCGACAAGACCGTCTCTGCCCAAAGCTTTTACGCTTCTAATTTTAGAACATCCGGTCACAGCTACTACTTCGTTGGATTCACCAGAGATATTACCATTTTTATCTCTGGCTCGAACTTTGAAGTAATACTGCTGTCCATTAGATAAACCTGTCACATCAATAAGACCATTTCTCATATCTGCTAATCTTGATGAGTTATCTCTGTCAAAGATTGAGAAATTGTCTGTTCCGATTGGTTCTGTAGCATAAAGAACCTCATATGTATCAAAATCGAAGTTTCTTACATGATCCCATTCAAGTGAAATGTAATTATAGGATTCAGTATGAACTGTAAGGTTTTGAGGAGTTGGAGGAATCATATTATCATTCATAGCAAAAGTATATGTCAATGATTCAGCCATTTTATCAATCCAGTATGAATAGAACTCTAAAGTATGAGTGAATATATCCTCTTTAATATACTTTTGTTGTACCGGATCCCAACCATAGAACCATTTTAAATTGTTTTCTGTTTGATCATACTGGTTAGGAAGCTCGTCCATCTCAACATGCCAAAAATTATCATAAGCATCCCATGTATTGAATGAACTGTCATTTGTGTATTGCATCTGACGATTGTCTTTATATCCGGGTAAATCCTGATCGGTGTTTACAAGAATACTATCGCCGTTATCTTTGTAGAAATATCTGTCATAAACAGTATTATGGAAAGTGTAATACTCATTCAAGGTAACTTCCCTATGAACTCCGATTGTATTAGCCGGGAAGATAACTTCATCACTGAGATTAACTAAATCATAATGACTATTGGAAAGGTCAAAAGATGGTAAACCGAGAATTTCTTCATATTTACCACCGGATATCTGGTTGTTTGCATAACCGGGATGTCTTGTACCCCAGTCATAACTATGCATCTGTGCACTGAACTCTCTTACTCCAAACTGTGTCCTTATCTTATTACAAAATGATATGTATGCTTTTTGATAAACAGTATTTTGATTACGAGTTGGATCACTTAGAGATTTACTGTTATAATAATATCCCTGATTTGTCCATGTCACTTCACGTCCAGCTCCATTAATCAATAAGAACATACCATCCCATTTTCTGAAACATTCATATCCGATTATTGCTGTGCAGAAATCATCTGTGGGATGAGGAACAGTAACAATTACAGGATTAGTTGCTTGAGGATTATAGATAAATAGTCCCCAACCCTTATCAAAACTACCTGTTACATCGTCATCGGGATCATTGTCAAAATTATCATCAACATAACTCATGTTTAAATGTTCACGGAGCATATAATATATTGCTCCCGTATCATTATCAGTGAAACTTACTACATCATAAGGGTACCCACCATTATTAATAAGAGTCTCAGCTTGGTCGTAGTTACCTGCAGCAAACTCTTGAGTAATGGTACTCCATTCATTCAGTTCCGTAGTATTGGGTACATCAAAATCACCAAAACCGTTTGTTTGGGGATCAAATGGTGCATAAAGGTTGTAGTCTACGTCAGCAATACCCTCAGCGATATGTGATACAAAATCGTCATAAGCTGAATTTGGCTCTTCGCCATACAGGAAGTTCTTGAAAGAACCGCTCTCTATGACTAGGGCTGATAAGTTAATAAAAAGAAACATACTAATAATTAGTAACAGAATTCGTCTCATCATGTCCACCTCATCATTTATTTGTTTATAATTCCAATAGTTTTGTTTTCGTCTTGTTATCTAATAGCTGTGGGTTTATCAGTCTATAATGCGGATTATAATATTTGTGATAAACATCCGAATGGCTAACCGTGAAAGTTTCTTTAAACAAGTGCTTTGGGATAAGAGCATTGTCTAAAATGTTTAAGTTATCTAATATATTATAAAAAGCTTTCTCAATTGATGATTTATAGTTAATCCAATTGTTTACATTTGTATTGATTTGAGAACAGGTTTCGAAATGAGCGTTTGCAAAATCATTAAAAGACATGATGCCTTGGTTAACTACATTAGTGTTTATTCTCCATAGGAAATGAAATCCGGATAAGTCAACAATTCTTGGATAGGAGTTGTTGGGATTCATTAAAATTTCATTTTTGAGATATCCCAGGGATTTTTCGTTTAGGAAGTGATTTGGTCCGTTATATGCTTGATATATACTCTTATAATAATCAATAAAAATAGCCCTCGGAAACAGCGAGTGTTCCTGTTTTAGTATTCTTTCTATTATCTTTAAATCAGAAGGCTTTATCCCATTTTCCATCTCTTATTATTCCGTTTGACCTAACCTTTTCTAAATTATTTGAAACAAGTATATTATTGTCAAGAACTGTTAAGTTTGCTTTAAAACCTTTTGCTATTTTCCCTGTAATGTTTTCGCTGTGGGTAAGCCACGCTGCATTAGTAGTATAAATATCGATTGCTGTTGGAATAGAGATACCCTCATCAGGATTGTGATGATTTACTGCCGCTTCAATTCCCATCAGGGGAGATAATGGTGTAATATACCAATCGGAACTCCCTACAACCTTTATACCTGAATTAATCATTGTTTTGAATCGATTACTTCTTAATGCTCTTTCTACACCTAATACTTTACTGTAGTATTGGTCTTTGCCTCCCCATAACTTATCAAACATAGGTTGCATCACACAGGCTATATTGTATTCGGCTATCTCTGACAAAATCTTATCATCAACAAGCTCAGCATGTATCAATTGATGTCTTAAATCTTTTCTTTCCTTCAAATTGGCTTTTTTGTAGGCATTGAATATTTGTGATACTGCTCTATCTCCTAAGCAGTGAACACCTACTTGCAGGTTATTTTTATGTGATTCTCCCACAAAGTTGTTCCAAAAGTCATCTGTTTGGTATAGTGTTCCGTTACCCGGTTCGTCAATATAATCTTCATAGATTGCCGCAGTATGTGAACCGAAGGAACCATCTGCTAAAATACATCCACCAATCCTAGATGACTTAACTCTCAAAGCCTTGTTTACATTAAACATTTGAGGATAAGGGATAATTTCAATTTTGAAGTCATTCAAGTGATCTTGCAATAGCTCAAAATGCAGATAATCATTTTCAGCATCACCAAGCATGGTATGAATTGTGACTACACCGTTTTTTATTGCTATCTCTTCTGCTTTCTTGTAAGCTCTTAGGATCGTTTCATTATCAACATTTCTATGAAACCAATGAGCAGCAAGATCATTCTCTTCTTTTCTTAACAACCCGTTGAAATCTTTTGGTAGTGAATAAGGGAAGCTTATCTTGCTCGCTGCTACGCTGTTTATTACGCATGAGTGCCCGTCAACTCTTCTTAAGATGAATGGTGTTTCAGGGAAAAGCTTATCTAGCTCTTCAAGTGAAGGAAATCTTTGCTCTTTTATGTTGTTTTCATCATAATTGAAACCAAAAATAACACGCTGTTCTCTATCTGCGGTATCCAAAAGCTCAAGGGTTTCTTTGATAGAACTTACATAACCTAAATCAAGAGATAGAGAGTAGAGTCCACCTTCAAAACTGTGAGTATGAGAATCGACAAGACCGGGAATAAGGTACTTCCCTGATAAATCTATTATCGTAGAATCAGACTCAGGTAAATCATTACCTATTCCAATGATTATATCATTTTCAATTATAAGATTCTTTCGAACAAACAGTTGTCTATCAGAATCATAAATACTAGCATTCTTGAGAATAGTTCTCACTTTAAGAACCCTTTTTTCTGCATTAACTTCAGATTGTCGTAGAAAGTTGAGATTGGAAAGCCCATTACGTTGAAGTAACAACCTGATATCTTTTCTATGAATTGACTTCCATATCCTTGTATCCCGTATGCACCTGCTTTATCCATTGGCTCATCTGTTTTCACATACTCTTCAATCTCATACATATCGAGTACTTTGAATTTAACAATAGACTTAGCATAGTCTGTTTTAATATAAGCTCCATATTTAATAGCAATACCTGTATATACAGCATGTGATGTTCCGGATAGTCGTGTGAGGAAATCTACAGCTTCAGCAACATCAGCAGGTTTATTCAAGACTTCATTCTCATGATAAACAATAGTATCTGCTGCGACAATCATGCATCCTGAATCTACTTTCCCGGCAATGTGGTTTGCTTTCATCAGTGCAAGCTCTTGAACCAATTTATAAGGTGGTAAATCAAGTTCAGGTTCTTCAATTTCTGAAGGATATTGGAGTGCCTTAATTCCAAAAAATTTGAATATCTCTTTTCTGCGGGGAGAAGCAGAAGCTAATACTATCTTTTTACGATTCAATAACGTATGTATCATTTATCACCTCAACATGAAGTTTCATAATCCTTAGCTTTTAGTCAATGAAAAAGTCTTTGCTTAATAATGATATAGGTATGATAGTTAGAATAGCTCTGACTACAGTCTGTAATAATTGCTTTTACACTAGGAAGTTAGGAATAGGTATTGTCTTTAGTACTTAAAGATTAGTTTCTATAGGGTAATTATGTATCTCAAGTTATACTTAAATGTTAGCAATTAATCAGTTGTATTAAACAGTAGTATAGAGATTTAAATCCCGAATAATGAATATAGTACAGTAACTATGTTACATTCTCTCTGTTGTAACAACTTATCTTGATGAGTTATAAGTTATTAATCTTTGAAAAAGATTGACATTTAACCCTATCTAACCATGAAGGCAATAAACATATAATAAATGGAATATGGAGGAATAATGGCTGAAAAGTTAGTCTATGGAGCAATAAGTTCTGAAAAAGCTATGGAACTCGAAGAAAAGTATGGAGCACACAATTATCATCCGCTACCTGTTGTAATTGCCAAAGGTGAAGGTGCTTATGTGTGGGATCCTGAAGGAAACAGATATTATGACTTCCTTTCTGCATATTCAGCAGTTAACCAGGGTCATTGCCATCCAAAGATTATCAATGCATTAGTAGAACAAGCAAAAGTACTTACACTTACTTCTCGTGCATTCTTTAACAACAAACTTGGAGAATATGAGAAATATGTAACCGAATATTTCGGTTTTGATAAAGTTCTTCCAATGAATAGTGGTGCCGAAGCTGTTGAAACAGCTATGAAACTTGCTCGCAAATGGGCTTATAAAGTTAAAGGTATTCCTGAGAATGAAGCTATTCTTGTATTTGCTCACGGGAACTTCCACGGTCGCACAATTGCTATAGTTTCTGCATCTGATGATCCTGACTCTTATGGTGATTACGGTCCTTTTGTTCCCGGTATTGAAGTAATTGATTATGACAACCCTAAAGCTTTAGAAGAGATTCTTGAAGCCAAAGCTGACAAGGTTGCTGCATTTATCGTTGAACCTATTCAAGGTGAAGCAGGTGTTTACGTTCCTCAAGACGGCTATGTTAAAGCATGTTATGACCTTTGCAAAAAGCATAATGTACTCTTTATTGCCGATGAAGTTCAAACCGGTATTGCCAGAACAGGTAGACTTTTAGCTACTATGTACGATGAAGTAAAACCTGACGTTCTTATTCTTGGTAAAGCTATTTCCGGCGGTGTATTACCTGTATCTGCAGTTCTTGCAAACGATGATATCATGATGACAATCAAACCGGGTGAACACGGTTCTACTTTTGGTGGATTCCCTCTTGCTTGTGCAGTAGCTAAAGCAGCTCTTGAAGTTGTTGAAGAAGAGAATTTAGTTCAAAAAGCTTATGACTTGGGAATGTATTTCAGAGAGCAACTTGCAACTATCGATAGCTCAAGACTTAAAACCATTCGTGGTCGTGGTCTTCTTAATGCAATCATTGTTGAACCTAAAGATGGTGTTGAAGCATGGGATGTATGCGTAATGCTGAAAGAAAAAGGTCTTCTTTGCAAACCTACTCACCAACATATTATTCGTTTTGCACCTCCATTGGTAATTACTAAAGAAGAACTTGATGATTGTGTTCGTATAATCAGAGAAGTTTTTGACGAATTAGACGCTTAAGCTAACAATTAGCTTTAGATATATTGAAAAGATCCATACAGAATTATGGATCTTTTCTTTTTTTTATTAGTAAGTCTTAACATTGATATTCAGAGTAGCTGAAACTCATTAGTCGAGAAAATTCTTGACGGATTCAAGCTTGCTTAGGAATATTAATTGAAATAATAAGTTAATTATTAGGAGATAAGATGCTCAGAAATCAGAAAGGTTTTTCCATCTATGGCATTATCAGTATAGTTGCCTTCTTGGTTTTGATATTTATACTTGCTTTACCAAGTATGTTTAATCTTAACAGAAGAGAGAATACTGATATCTGTATTAAGCAACAAGAACAGCTTTATAAAGCTATCAAACAATATATGATTGACCGTCAAACAGACTTTACAGGTGATGCTGTTGAATTGAAAAGAACAGGTTATCTCAGAAGTACTTTCGAATGTCCTGAGAACGGTGTAGGTGACAAGTATCAAATGAATGGAAAATACAATAATGGTGAGGTTGAAATTCATATCTCATGTCCTAATCATGATGAATTCCCTGATCATGTTATCCCTGAAGCATTCTATTTAAGAATGAAAAGCGAATAGCTTAAGCAATTTAAGTTTTTAAGCCCGACCTATGAGTCGGGCTTTTTCTTTACCATATTTTTGTATTGACAACCGGAATTCCATATTTAACATTCTTAAGTAATAGATTATATCTTTATGGGAGGCATAATGCCCGAGAATAGTTTCATCAAATGGAAAGATAATCCCGAAAAACTGGAAGAACTATACAGAACAGACAAAAAAGAATTTAAGAGAGATTTCTACAATTCTGCTACAGAACTGGCTGATGATAAGGTCTTTAACGTTTGGAAAGCAAGACTTAATTATAGAAAACCGCAAGCAATATCGATAGATTCTTCAAGGCATCAGGTTTTATCAACCATAATTATATGTGCGATAATGTTCCTTTTTACAAAAATCCCCTATATGCTTGGTATTGCCGATAAGGATGAGTTTTTTGCAAAGAACTTCTCCCTTATAATTTTAGCTGGATTGCTAATGACGGTATTCTACAGAAACAAAGTAAATCTGAAACCAATACTGGGAACTGTTCTAACAGTGCTGGGACTAACAATATATATAAACATTGTTCCCGGATTGGCAATAAATGACGTGAATTTCCTTTTAAAACTACACTTACCGTTTCTTCTATGGTTTATATGGTGCTTAAGTTATATAGATTTTGACCTTAAGGTAATAAGTAAGAGAAATGATTTTGTTAAAAATAACGGGAATATAGCAATAATGTCCATAGTTATTGCATTGGGATTATTCGCTATAGCATTATTGGCATTGGGACTTTTCAAGCTTATTGATATTGATATCGAGCATTTCTTAGAGAAGAATATTTTCCTCTGGTTCACATTAATCTCTCCAATTATTGCTTTTGTTATCACTGAGAATTATCCCGATATTGCCGGCAGAATTTCTCCTATTATGGTCAGGATTTTTAGCCCGATCACTTTAGTTACATTACTTATATATCTTGCTCTCTTGCCATTTTCTACAAAGAGTTTATATGAAAACAGAGACTCTCTGCTAGTATTCAACCTTTCACTCTTTCTGGTTCTGGCGATTATCTCTTTTGGTCTTCTGGATAAGCACGGTTTGAAGAGTAAAATATACAGATATATCTATTTATGCTTAGGTCTTGTAGCATTTGTTATAAATATTATAGCCCTTTCCGCAATATTCTATAGAATTACTCAATACGGATTATCTCCGAATAAATTAGCTGTACTGGGTTCAAATCTTGTTATTTCGGCACATTTAGCTATGCTTATTCTTGCTTTGATTAAGTTTATCCGTAAAGGTTGTGAAGAGCAATTGGTAACCCGAACAGTCGGATTATATCTACCTGTTTATGCTGTTTGGATAGTAATTGTACTGATTAGCTTCCCGATTTTATTCTAGTCGTATTTATTTAGGAAATCAAAAAGAGAAAGTTACTAAATCAGGTATCTTTCAAATCCCGACGTTTACTTCATCTTTTGTTTCCTTTAAGGCATCCCGCCAACTTCACATTTTTCAGAAGTTTTTCTCTCATTTCTCTCCCGTTTCTATCTCGTTGCGAGCAACGGGAGAGCAACGGGAGACTAACCCGAGAGAATACAACGTCCTAAATAAAGTAGACACATATATAACTGAGAGAAATTAAAGGTTTACAGAAAATGAAACAGAAAACAGCATTATGTTATAGTGAAGTATTTAAACGTAAAGTAGTTAAAGAGATTGAGGATGGAGTTCTAACTATCTCCCAAGCAAGAACTATTTACAACATAGGTGGCTCCTCTACTTTGAAACGTTGGATTAATGAATACGGAATAAATGATCGGATAGGAAGGACGGTACATGTTATGTCAAAAACAGAAGAGACAGAAAATATATTACTTAAAAGAGAAGTAAAAATGTTAAAGCAAGCCTTAGATGATGCCCAAGTAAAGGCAGTAGTTTATGAAGCTTTGATAGATATAGCCAAGGACAAATATGGTATTGACTTAAAAAAAAAGAGCGCATTAGGGCAGTCGATACTTCAAAGAATCAGAGAACAAGAGAGCGAACTCGAATCGGAGTCCAAGCGTCCTGCAAAGCACTCGGATGTAGCCGAAAAAGCTATTACAAAGAGAAGAAAGTCTTAGAGCAAAAGATAGATTTTGAAGAAAAGGTAATCTCTAAAGTAATGGTTATACGTTCAGAAATACCGGAGACCGGAGGTCGTAAATTACAGGAGCATCTTCTTGACCCTGAATATGGAGTTCCAATCACAGTTGGACGCGATAAGCTTTTTGATATACTCAGAGCTCATGGTTTGATGTTTAAACATAAGCCTCGTAAGGTATATACATCTGTCTCTGACCCGGATCATCAAGTATATCCAAATTTATTAGAGAATCTGACAGTAACTCGACCTAATCAGGTTTGGGTAACAGATATAACCTATTTGCAGTTAGTAAATAGCAAGCATTGCTATCTATCAATAATGACAGACTATTACAGTCGTAAGATTGTTGGTTTTACAGTACAGAAAGACATGACGGCAGAAAGTACACTTGCAACCTTCAATAAAGCTTATAAGAGTATCAAGCCTGCACCCGGCTTGATACACCACTCTGATAAAGGTTCTCAATACACTTCAGGAATCTATACTAATCGATTGCAAGAGTGTGGAGTAGATATAAGCATGACCGGTCCTAACAAATGCTACGACAATGCGATAGCCGAGAGAATCAATAGGACTCTAAAGTATGAGTTTTATTTGAGAGATAAATTCAGAGATATAGAACAAGCTAGGAAAGTAGTCGCCGATGCAGTTTATCTTTACAACAATAAACGCTTGCATTGTGCACTAAAGCTTAAAACACCTAATGAATTTTATAATAAGGCACTTGCATCTTAGTCATGCAAGTAAAACCATATTGTGGACAACTTTCGTTCTTTAGAGAACTTATCCATGATAAAAAGTGTCTACCTGCATCAGGACTTTACAGTTGGAGTAATCCGGCTCATGCGTCAATACACAATGGTCTGCAAGTGAGTTATATAAATGATGAGTGGTTTAAGGAAGCAAATATGGACGATATATATTTTTATCATTCCTATGCAAATATGACCTATAACGGTTTTGGTCTAACAATACCAATGATGAACAAAATAATAGATGATAACATTACATTTGGTACAACTATGAGCTATGGAGAGATGGAAAGTTCAAATGAGGAGAATGACTATTCAGAAACTTATGAATCTTATGAAACTTCACCTAAAATTACTATCGCATTTAACCCATTCGAGTGTTATAAAGAGAAATTTAAGGATAGTTTTTTTAAAGCAGTAGATTTGAATGTTGGTCTTGCATACGGTTATGTCTATAGTGATTTAGCTCCGGAAGGAAACGGAGTAACTGGAAATCCGGCAGGAGTTAAAGGTAAGACACATGCATTAGACATAGGTTTTATGGGAGTTGTTCATCTAAGCGAATTGAATAATTTAGAGTTCATTAACCTTGATGCTTCTTATGGATATACACTCACTAATATGACAGATAGTAAAATCTCTTATGGAGAGCAGTTTGGCTCCGATTCCTTACCAATGACACAAAGGTATGGATTAGGCTTCTATTCAGCTATTCCTATGCGTGATATTGAATTATTCCCTAGTTTTAACTCATTCTTTAAGACAATCATATCGTTCATGTATACATTTGGAAAAGAAAGAGACTTGAATTCGAACAGTAACCCTATTAACGGCAATGGATTTGAACTTGGCTTACTAAACACATTCTTCTATCGAGAAGGAAGTTATGAAGATGCTAAAGGTGGAATTGTCGGAGATTCTAAAGGATATGGAATCAGATTGAACTATGAAGACATTGCTTCTCTTGAATATAACTATGCAGAGTTTCCCGGAGGGGAGCTAGCTGCTACGCAAAAATCTAATGATTGGATGCTTAACTTAAACATATTGAAGATCTATGAAATGAGAAACAGAAACTAAACCGAGAAACAGAACGATTAAAATATTGACATACCTCTTAACTCTATAATTCTAATCATGAATATAGTTTAGTGGAGTAGTATATAATGGTTAAAAAAACACGACGGGATAATATTGTATCATTGCTTTTCTTCATCTGGGTACTTGGTATACCAATGATATTTACTTTACCGTTCCTTGCTTTGGGCTTGTTGATGAAAGGAATAGGACTAAAAAGATTCGGTAACAGATTCATTTATCACTGTGTAAATATTTGGTCTAAATATATATACAAAACTGCAGGCGGAAAACTGACTGTGAAGGGTATTGAGAATGTTCCCGAAAAAGAGAATATCTGCTTCATATCAAATCATCAGGGAGTCTTCGATATTCTGATAATACTATCAGCTATGCCGATGCGAGTTGGATTCATTGCTAAGAAAAGCTTAATGAGATTACCAATTTTTGCTCAGTGGATGTATGCTATAGGTTGTATTTTTATTGACCGATCTAGTGCTAAGAATGCTAGAAACACAATTAATAAAGGTATTGCAAACATTAAGAAAGGTAACTCTCTTGTGATTTTCCCGGAAGGCACGAGAAGCAGAGGACCTGAACTAGGTGAGTTTAAGAAAGGAAGTATTAAACTGGCTCTTAAATCCAATGCGACTATAGTACCAATAACAATAAACGGAACATACAAGATGTATGAAGAGAGAAAATGCCTTAATAAAGCTGATATGTTTCTACATATACATAAGCCGATTAGACCTGATGATATAACTCCTGAAAGAACTGCTGTCCTAATGGATGAAATCCGAGAGATTATTGCATCAGGATTGATGGAATAGACAGTAAAATAATTCATGATGATTAGATAATGATGTTATCGTAATTGTGTATGGAGGGGACAATGGATTGGATACAGGTCATTATAACTATGATTGGAGGTATTGGTTTTGGTACAATTCTATCAACTATTTTACAGAATGTATTACAAAACAAAAGAAGAGATCAAGAAAGGAAGTATGAAGAAAAAAGAAATGCTTATATTGGATTTTTACAAGCAATGATAGAATCTGCCAATAATCCTTCTATGGGAAATCTTAATGAATATGAACTTTTCCAGTTAAAAATTGAATTATTTGGGTCTAAAGAAGTTGCTTTACTTGCTAAAAACGGACAACTTTACCGTTCAAGAGACGATTTATTTAATGAACTTTTACGTAAAATGAAAAATGATCTGCTAAAATAATACAAGACAATTATCCTGCCCGGTAAGGGCAGAATTTGAAAAGCCATGGGCGTTAGCCCATGGTAACAAACCCAAAGATTTGCAGCCCTATATGGGCTGAATTAGAAGTGGTACATTACCATAGGTCATTCGACCTATGGCTATTCATATTAAGCCCTTAACGGGCTTACTTACTATTTAATTGACATAAATCAATGTTATATTTCAAGTAACACATAAACTAATAAATTATACCTAAGGAGAAACTGTATGCCAGTATTCAGACCTTTTAAAGCTGTTAGACCTGTGAAGGGCAAAGCAAAAGATATCGCTTCATTACCTTATGATGTAATGAATTCTGCTGAAGCAAGAGAAGAAGTAAAGAGAAACCCTCTCAGCTATATCCATGTTGAGAAAGCAGAAGTTGATTTACCTGAAGGAACCGACCTTTACTCTGAAGCAGTATATCAGAAAGCTAAAGAAAACTTAGATAAATATGTGACAGATGGACACATGGCTCAAGATGAAAAGCCAATGTTTTACGTGTACCGTGAGATCATGGGTGATGTATCTCAAATAGGTTTGGTTGGTTGTACTGCAGTTGATGATTATATGAACGATATAATCAAGAAACATGAACTTACTCGTGCTGCTAAAGAAGCAGATAGAATCAAACATGTTTATACTTGTGCAGCTCATGCTTCTCCTGTATTCTTTACATATCCCCACAAAGATGCGATTGATGCAATAGTAAACAAAACTATCGAAAAAACTCCTGAATATGATTTCATAGCTGACGACGGTGTTAAACATACTTTATGGCTTATGGATAATGAAGATGATATCAAAGCTATATCTGAAGCTTTCCAAGCAATGCCTTATCTTTACGTAGCTGACGGTCATCATAGAACAGCTTCTGCTGCTAAAGTCGGTCTCCGCTTGAGAGAAGAGAATCCTGATTTTACGGGTGAAGAGGAATACAACTTCTTCATGGCTGTTATCTTCCCTGATAACCAGCTTTATGTTATGGACTACAACCGTGTTGTAAAAGACCTTAACGGTCACAGTGACGAAGAGTACTTTGAGCTTGTTAAAAAGCATTTCGATGTTGAAGAAGTTGGTGCTGAAGCATACAAACCGGAAACACGTCATACATTCGGTATGTATATCAACAACAAATGGTATAAGCTTACTGCAAAAGAAGGAACTTTTGACGCAAATGATCCGGTAAAAGCTCTTGATGTATCTATCTTGCAGGATAACCTTCTTGCTCCTCTCCTTGGTATCGGTGATCCAAGAACTGATGAAAGAATCGATTTCATTGGTGGAATCCGAGGATTGTCTGAACTTGAGAAGAGAGTTAACAATGGAGAAAAAGTCGCTTTCTCTATGTTCCCAACTTCTATGCAAGAACTTATGGATATTGCAGATGCAGGCAAAATAATGCCTCCTAAATCTACTTGGTTTGAACCTAAACTTCGTTCCGGTCTCTTTATCCATCCACTTCACTAAAGAATAATTAATAAAATAAAAAAGGGCTCATTTCTGAGCCCTTTCGTAAATTTGGAGTGCATTGACTGCGTCAATGCGAAAGCAATAAATTCCTATTTCATCATTACAATTTTCTTAGTAACACTCTTCCCATTCTGTGAAATCCTATAGAAGTATATCCCACTAGGGAGTTCTTTATTGTTATTATCTTTCCCATCCCATTGGATGCTGTACATACCCTTTGAATGCACAGAATTAACTAAGGTATTTACTTTTTGTCCTAAGATATTGTAAATATCAATACTCACATTGCCATCCTGAGGAACAGAATATTCTATAGTTGTTATTGGGTTGAATGGGTTTGGGTAGTTTGATGTCGCGATACTTTTCAATTCCGGACTTACATTTTCGGTGTTGGGAACTACTACATCAAATGAAGCATACATTAGTTCATTATTGTATTTGTTATCTATAAAGAATATTTTATCAAAGAGAATATATCCTCGACTTTCTGCAAACCTTCCAGAGTAGTTAAGATCCTTTTGATCCAATAACTCTAAATGTTTGTTAAACACCATGATATTAACAACTTCATTCGTAAAGTATGGCATAACAATGTAGTTTTTATAATTGAGACTTGTTACAGAGTATAGAGTTGTAGGAATTAATTCCGATGCATTCCATTCTCCGTTTATGCATTCAGAGTATCGTAGAGAGTATTCTTCCATATCATCATACAAGCTGTTTGTTCTGTAAAAACCAACTATAGATGAATCGGAAATAACCGAGTACCTATAATACATGCCAATAGTCTTATGGTCAATCTTTTCCGAATCTATTAGCCATTGTGAACAAACTTTATTTGGATTTTCTTTAAGACCTCTATAGGAGCTTACAAGGTATCCATTCGAGAGTTTACTGACACTATATATTCTCTCAGGAATGTATCCTGAGTTATTCAGAAGTGTATCAGTAAAACAGAATTCACTATCATAATGCAGAGCATTATACTCAGAATTTATATTTTCTTCAAAAATAAGAGCTTCATTGCCTAAAATGAACAAATATGAAGTACTATTCTGATTGGATTTAACAAGAGTAAAGTTCTGAGATGATATGTTATAACTATAGTATTCGGTGTATCTATCTTCCCAAGGAAGGTCATTGTATCTTTTTAAAACTGCTAACGTGTTATCAGATATTGGATCAATAAGTGATAATGATGAATCCCAGTTGGTTATATCAACGCATGCAGTTTCTGTATCAAAATTTGAAATTCTTATAAGTTTCTCTACACTTCTAGTGTCATCATAGCATTTGATGAAAAATGTATCTGAATCAATCATCTTATGAAAGCTAACAACAGTAATTCCGGTTGAAGATATATCACTACTAACAATTGTTGTAATTTCCGAAAATTCAAAATGAGAATTTAAAGTAAAATGCTTTACATATAAGCTACTATCGTAGTTAAGTTCAACACTATAGAAATGTAATAGCGTGTCACTATCGCATTCATACATTACAGTTGAGAATGGATATGGTATATCAAGATTAGTAAAATCAGTATATTCAAACTCAAGATCTTGTGCATGTAAACATACTGTCATGGTAATCAGAACAATAGCTATAAAAATTAGTTTTTTCATTATATCTCCCTATTTCATCATTACAATCTTCTTATTAACACTCTTCCCTTTCTGTGAGACTCTATAGAAGTATATCCCACTTGGGAGTGTTTTATTGTTTTTGTCTTTCCCATCCCATTGGATAGCATGTGTGCCTTTTGAATGCTCTGAATTTGTTAATGCATTAACTCTTTGCCCTAATATGTTATATATTTCAATACTCACGTTACCTTTCTCAGGAACAGAATACTCAATTGTAGTTGTTGGATTGAAGGGATTGGGGTAGTTGGAGGTAGTAATGCTCTTAACTGCCGGATTTACATCATCGCTGTTGGGCATTGTCATTTCAAAATCAGAGTAGATAAGGGAATTTGGTGTGTTTCCTCTGAATATCAACATATTGAAGTAAGTATCCATTGGATAGTTTGCATTTTCTATATTGAATGGCTCAACCTGATAAACAGCATTTAAATCTTTATCATAGACAGTTAACATGTTAGATGCACCGTTATTGCCAAACACTATGTAATGACCTTGAGAAGAAAAACTTCCTCTAAATTCGTAATCAAAGGATACTGGTCCAAACCCATGCCAACCTGTTTCATTCAACTCAGTATATCCCAGCACATCAAGAGGTCCCATGTCATAGGATTCGCTAGCACCAATAACTCGATTATTAGAAACTTTTTTAATTGACTGTGGATGATACCAGCCAACATCCTCAATCAACAACTGACCCGGTCTGAACTCAAAATAAGTAACATGATTGTATCGCATAGGAAGGACTCCATCATCATAAGCGTACAAGAACCCATTACCAAAGCTATCTGACCAGCTAGAGTAGAGATTATCAACCCACAAATCGTTTGGGAAATATGTCTCATCTATTTGTAGTGAATCGACAAAGGTTAGGGAGTTATCATAGTGATAACTCATATCTGTGTAGTGGCTTTGGAATAACCATTCAGTCCCAATTCTGAAATACCATTCATAGTAATAGCAATCAGCTTTAAAAAGAGTTAATTCCATTGTCTCAAGATTGAATTTGTAAAACTCTGAATATCGATCTTCCCATTCCTCCGCGGGATATCTCTTTTGCAAAAGTAGAAGAGAGTCACAAACTGAAGTATAATGATTAAACTCCGTTTGCAGAGTTGATACATCTAATGTTGAAGTTCCCTGTCTATAGTTATCGATTTTGGTTATATACTTAACATCATGATTAGCATCTTCTACATAAAAGTGGAAACTGTTTGTGTTATCCATTCTAATTAATGGTACTTCATAGGGCTCATACACAGGAACCGGATATGATGCAATCATTGTTCTTTCTGAGAACTGTAAACTATCATTCATCGAAAAATGGTATAAAACATATTCATCTGCTGTTGTTTCAGTTTGGTAGAAATGTACCTCGGTATCTAACTCTTTATCATAAACAATATAATTATAAGGATATGGTAAATTAAGACTTGTCGGCTCCGAAATACTATATTGAGTCTCAGATTGTAGTTGTGACATCACTAAAACTGTAAATAAAGACACTACGAAGAAAAACTTTTTCATAAATCCATCCTCCCTATCAATCTATCCAAATCAATTAATTGATAAAAATAAATAGATGTCAATGAACTTATCAATATTAAATAGATTTAATAACGTATGACCGTAGTAATAGATATTAATATAAGTAGTGTAAAGACTAATAAAAAGAGGCAAAGTCATAAAACTCTGCCTCAAACGATATATATATTATCTATTTCTTTTCGTCGAAAAGGATTCGCTTTGTTTCAAGAGCGATTGCTAATTCTTCATTAGTTTGTACTTTAAGGATTTTTACTTTAGAATTCTCTCCTGTAAGATCAATGATTCCACCTTTGAATTGGTCATTTTCTTTCTTATCAATCTCAATTCCGAGATAATCCATATCACGACATACCAACTCACGCAATATTGGCATATTTTCGCCGACTCCACCGGTGAAAATAAGTATATCAAGTCCATTCATAGCTGCAGCATAAGCACCGATATATTTCTTGATTCTGTAAGCATAAACATCATGAGCAGTAATAGCGTCTTCATTTTTTTCTTTAAGAATCTTGTTTTCAATATCAAGCATATCATTAGATATAGCTGATAAACCTAACATACCGCTCTTTTTATTGAGAACATTATTTGTCTCATCAACAGAGAGTCCGAGAGTCTTTTGCATAAATATCGGGATTGAAGGATCAATGTCGCCACAACGAGTTCCCATCATGAGACCTTCAAGAGGAGTAAATCCCATAGAAGTATCTACTGAATGTCCACCGTCAATAGCAGTTATTGAAGCACCGTTACCTATGTGAGCAGTGATAATCTTAAGATCTTTTATATCTTTGCCAACATACTCGGCAGCAATTTGGCTTACATACTTATGAGAAGTTCCGTGGAACCCGTAACGTCTAATCTTATTCTCTTTATAATACTCCAAAGGAAGTGGATATAAATATGCTCTCTTAGCCATTGTCTGATGGAAAGCTGTATCAAAAACACCTGCTTGAGGAACACCGGGTAATTCTTTAGTAACCGATTCAACACCTTTAATGTTAGCAGGATTGTGTAGAGGAGCAAGAGGAATACAATCTGTCATCACTTCAATAACATGATCGTCTACTACAACAGTATCAGAGTAATGCTCTCCACCATGAACCAATCTGTGTCCAACTGCACTGATTTCAGAGGCATCACTAATAACGCCGTTTTCTTTGTCCATCAAAGCATCAATGATGTGCTTGAGACCGTCTTCATGATTCTTAAGAACCATTTCCTGTTTCTTTACTGTATATTTTTCACTTTTATAGGTAAATCTTGCAATAGGTTCTGCTATTCTTTCAGCTGAACCTTCTACAAGTACTTCCTCAGTTTCCATATTGATAAACTGGTATTTAATTGAAGAACTTCCACAGTTCAATACAAGGATTTTCATCTTTCACTCCTCAGCATGTTTATTAATTCTGATTCATTTCCTAAAACCTGCTGATTATGTCAATTACAAACTGCCGAGAGTTTGTAAAGTATGAGTTAATTTAATATTCATGGTTGCTTTCAACAAACATAACTCTCGGCAGTGAAAAATCTATATCTTTCCGAAAAACCTATTTCAACATCACAATCTTGTTAGTAGCACTTACATTCTTTTGGGAGACTCTGTAAAAGTATACTCCACTGGATAAAGCCAAATCTTTATCGTCTTGTCCGTTCCATTTAATACTATACTTCCCCTTTTCAAGCTCGGTATCAATAATTGATTTCACTTTTTGTCCTAATATATTGAATATCTCTACCGTTACCAAGCCTTTGTCGGGAACAAAGAATTCAATAGTGGTCTCCGGATTAAAGGGATTAGGGTAGCATTGGGTCGTTATCGATTTAATCGGAGGGTTTGAATCATTTGCATTAGGAACAGTGGAAGAAAACACATGATAGTCGATTGTATTGGAGTCCCTGTATTTGAATATAAGCTTGTTATCAAAAGTTATTGTCCCCAGATAGTTCGGGGTATTAGATTGAATAGACGTTGTATAAACATTGTTTAAATTAAGGTCAAACACATTGAATACCGTGCTATTATCAATCCGGCAAGGGATGATACAATAGTTATCAAGGAAGAAATCACCCATGTAAGAGCAGTTAATGTCAATTGATTCGGATTGAGTCCATGTATTACCGTTGTATTCCAGATATGAAAGCTGAGAAGCAGGTCCCCATGGTCCTAATTCTGTTGCTCCGATCAATTTATCTTCAGAAACTACATGAAAGAAGTTAGCCATATAATTGGATAGAGGTTGAGCTTCCATTACGCCCCAATCGAACTCGATGTAAGTCTGATATGTCCAGATTCTATCTCTTTTCACAAGTCCATCGTCATGAGATAGCAGGTATCCGTCTCTATAGCTATATGTTTCAAAACTATGAAACCAAGTATACCAATCATAATTGCCTTCGTCGCTAATTGTTAAAGAATCAATATACTCAAGATTTGTGTCAAAGTGCTTCATATAGCCCGTTCCGTCATCAATTAAAATTTCATTACCCAACTGATATAAGTCGGCATAACGAGAATAGGTTTGAAACAAGCTAAGCTCGGATGTAGCTAAATCCAGTTTATAAAAATCAGAATGCCGATAATTAAATTCATCCCGATAACTTTTCTTCAAAACCAGAGTTCCGGCTGTTATGGAATAGCAA
This sequence comes from Cloacimonadales bacterium (SeqCode), assembly GCA_963667035.1. GTDB lineage: Bacteria > Cloacimonadota > Cloacimonadia > Cloacimonadales > JAFGVF01 > Zophobacter. The sequence goes on along the minus strand of OY762964.1, from coordinate 2,010,015 downwards.
TCAGCCAAGTCCTGCTCATATTGAGAGATATCAACAGTGTTGGAAAGCTCATCATAGTTACTAATTATTACAACTAGTTTAGTTAAATAGTTATTCTTATAATGGATGTGAAATGTTGTATCTTCAAACAGGTCAATAATCTTAAATGAATCTATTTCGTTTTGAACAGCATCGATAGATACAATCAGGTCTCTTTCTGAAAACTGCATATTGCTATTCAGGGTAAAGTGGTATAAATTGTAATTGTCCGATTCCTGAATTGAAGAATAGAAGTGTAGTAAAGTGTCTTCATCGCATTGACTGATAATTTTGTCATAAGGATATGGAATAGGTAGTGTAATTACCTCCGAGATATTGTATACAATCTCGGCATTTAATATAGAAACGAGAGTAAGAGCTAGTAGTAAAACAATTAGAGCTATCCTTTTCATAGTTCCTCCCTTTAGTTAAGACTAAACTGTTAACTGCATGCCAAGAATACTTATACAAAATAATCATGTCAAACATATTATTATTTTCTCGTAATAAATTAGTTACGAAGATTGCTAAGATAAAAATGCAACTCTGTATTAATACGCCGGGATTACTTGGCTGATAGATTTTTGCACTTTTCTCTTTTTAGAACTCAAAATAATTGATGTCTTTATTGGCTAAAATGAATTATAAGATTTTCTTGTTTGGAATAATAGTCTTAATATAGTTTAAGATTTCATACTCAGTGTGATTATCAATTACTTAGATGCATAACTTGTTCGTTTCTGCTCAGTCACCTACCACATTTTACCAACGCACTGCGTTCGCACTATGATTCCATTGTGAACGCACTGTCCACGCACTGAAACACTGGGTTAGCAGTGCCTGCAAAGTGGGAGAGCAGTGGGAATTTAAGGTCTTGATAGATAGTTTGCAGAAATAGAAATACCTATAAGAAATTACATTAATATGCAGTCTCAGGTAGAGCTAATAGTTTGGATAGGGGAGGGAAATAAAAAAATTAGCAGTCTCACTTTTTGTTTGACAAAAAATGTTAGTCGCATATTTTGTCACTATATTAGCAACCGAATATAATGATTGCTGATTGGAGTAATGATGAAGAAGAATATTAGAAGATTAGATGAAACCTTAAAAAGCCTGATTGATGAATATGTTTTATTCCGTGAACCGGTGTCTTCAAGAGTTTTATACGAGAAGTATATGGGGCATGTCAGTCCTGCTACTTTACGTATAGACCTCAATAAACTGGAGCAGAATAACTTTATCCATCAGCCGCATACTTCTGCAGGAAGAGTGCCAACGATAAACGGTTACCGTAAATACGTCGACTTGATTAGCAGTGAGGTCGCGGAGCTTGAATATGAGAAGAAGGACATACTCAGGCAATTGATTATTCGTAATTATAAGGATACTCAATTAGCATTGCATTATATCAAGCAGATTCTTGCTAATGAATCCGATCAGTTAAGTTTTGTGGCTGAACCTGAAGTCTCTAATGACTATTTGAGTGATTTACAGGTCTTTCAGTTGAGCCCCAGAAAGCTGATATTTGTACTTAGCTTAGATTCGGGATTGGATAAGACTGTTATATTAAACTGTGATTATGATGTGAATGAAGCCCAGTTAAGAAAGATGGTTAACTTCGTTAGAGAAGATTTACTCGGAGAGCGAATTTTCGATATATCTCATCGTTATCTGAGTGAAATGAGCGAGATGGTGAAGAAATCAAACTTCTTGCTAGAGCAGTTTTTACAGGAGCTTCATAAGGCGTTTACTTCAATCACTGATTATTACATTCAGTTTGACGGGAAAATATCATTTCTTGAGCAACCTGAATTCGATAAAAAGATGAATGTAATGAACTTCATGACTCTGGTACAGAGACAGGATATCTTAATCAAGATGATGAGAAACCATGAAACCGGAGGAGATTACAATATCCTTATGGGTGAGGATTTCGGAGACGGATCATGGTACGACTTTGCAGTGATCTACGCAAAATATGAGGTTTTTGATATCCCCGGTTACTTAGGAATAGTATGTCCCGTGAGAAATGATTTCAGAAAGAACATCTCAATGATTAGAGATTTTGCTAAAACCATTACTCAGACTACTAAACAGGGAATAGTTTCAATAAATAAATAAGAATTTGGAGATAAATTAATGTCTAAGAAGAAAACTGACAAAAAACAGCATAAGACAGCTCCGGAAATAGAGAAGAAAGCTGAAGAGACAGTTGGAACTGACGTAAAAGTTGAAGTCGAAGATAAGAAGGAACCGACTTTGGAAGAGAAGCTGGAAAACCTTGAGAAGGATGTTGCAGTCTGGAAAGATCGTTACATGAGAAACATGGCTGAATTCGAGAACTTCAGACGCAGATCTCAAAAAGAGAAGAGCGATTGGATTAAAACAGCTACCGAAGGGATAGTTATCTCTCTCTGCGATGTAATGGATAATTTCGAAAGAGCTTGGGAGCAGGTTGAAGAAGATGAATTGGAAAAACCATTCATCAAAGGAGTTAAGCAGATTGAACAACAACTGAACTCTATTCTTTCTAAAGAAGGAGTCAAGAAAGTTGATTCTAAAAACCAAGAGTTTAATCCTGAGTATCATGAAGCATTAGCTCATATACCTTCAGAACTGGAAGAAAATATTGTAGCAGCAGTAATCCAGAACGGATATACTTTGAACGGAAAACTAATCAGACCGGCAAGAGTAGCAGTCTCAAACGGAGCTAAACCTCAGCCGGTAGAAAATAAAAAAGAAAAGAAAAAATAAAGGAATAGGAGGATTAAGATGGGAAAAATCATCGGAATCGACCTTGGAACAACTAACTCATGTGTTGCTGTTGTAGAAGGTGGAAAGCCTGTTGTAATTGCAAATGTTGAAGGAACACGTACAACACCATCAGTAATTGGATTTGTTAAAGCCGGAGAAAGACTGGTGGGTCAGCTTGCAAAACGTCAGGCTGTAACAAATGCAAAAAATACAGTATACTCCATAAAACGTTTTATGGGACGCCATTACAATGAAGTTGCAAATGAGATTGAACAGGTGCCTTACAAAGTTATATCAGGTGTAAGAAGTCAAGCAGCTGTTCATATAGATGTTGATAATAAAGATTACACTCCACAAGAGATTTCAGCAATGGTGCTTACTAAGATGAAAGAAACTGCTGAAACATATCTCGGAGAAAAGATTACTGAAGCTGTTATTACTGTACCGGCTTACTTTAATGATGCTCAAAGACAAGCTACTAAAGATGCAGGTAAAATTGCAGGTTTAGATGTTAAGAGAATTATAAATGAACCTACTGCCGCTGCTCTTGCTTACGGTATGGAAAACAAAAAAGAACAGAAAGTTGCTGTATACGACCTCGGTGGAGGTACATTCGATATCTCTATCCTTGATATCTCCGAAGGAGTTGTAGAAGTGCTTTCAACGAATGGAGACACCCACCTTGGCGGAGATGACTTTGATAAGAAAGTTATCGATTGGATTCTCAAGAAGTTCAAAGAGCAGGAAGGAGTTGATTTATCTAGCGATGCAACAGCTATGCAACGTCTTAAAGAAGCTGCCGAGAAAGCTAAGATTGAGCTTTCAGGAACAACTACAACCAATATTAACCTGCCTTTCATTACTGCTGATGCAACAGGTCCTAAACACTTGAATCTTGACCTTACAAGATCCGAGTTCAATCGACTCATCTCTGACTTGGTCGATCGTAGTTTACAACCTGTTAAGAAAGCTATGCAGGATGCAGGTCTTTCAAATTCAGATGTAAATGAAGTACTTTTGGTCGGTGGCTCAACACGTGTTCCTGCAGTTGCTGAAGCTGTAGAAAGTTTCTTTGGTAAGAAAGCAAACAGAACAATGAACCCTGACGAAGTTGTTGCTATTGGTGCCGCTATTCAGGGTGGCATCCTTTCAGGTGACGAGAATATGCAGGATGTGCTTCTTCTTGATGTTACTCCTCTATCTCTCGGAATCGAAACTATGGGACAGGTGATGACTGTTCTTATTCCAAGGAATACAACAATTCCTACTAAAAAGAGTCAGATATTCTCTACAGCAGCAGATAACCAACCTGCCGTTGACATTAGAGTTCTTCAGGGTGAACGTCCTATGGCTAATGATAACAAAGTTCTTGGAAACTTCCAGCTTACCGGAATTCCACCTGCACCTCGCGGAGTACCGCAGATTGAAGTTACATTCGATATGGACGCTAATGGTATTCTTCATGTATCAGCCGTAGATAAAGCTACTAACAAAAAGCAGTCAATCAAGATTGACAGAAGCGGAAGCTTATCAGAATCCGATATCGAGAAGATGGTAAAAGATGCTGAGATGCATGCTGACGAAGATAGCAAGAGAAAAGAGATGATTGATGCTAAAAATGAGCTTGATCAAATAATCTTCTCTACCGAAAAGAGCTTAAAAGAAAACGGAGATAAACTCTCTGGTGACGATAAAACTAATATCGAAACAGCTATAAAAGAAGCTAAAGAAAAACTCGAAAAAGGACAATCTAAAGAGGATTATGAAACTGCTAAGAATACTCTTGCAGAAAAAGCTCAGAAACTTGGCGAAATCCTTTATCAGCAATATCAACAGGAGAATCCTCAAACTGAACCCAACGGGCCTCAACCACAACAGGAAGATACCCCTAAACAGGATGACGGTAAAGATGGACCTATTGATGCTGACTTCGAAGTTGTAGACGATTAATACTATACAAAAACGGGAAGCGGCTTGTGCCGTTTCCCATCCTTTTGAAAAATGGTCTTATCTTAAATAGGATTGTGATTTATCCTATTCAAAATAAGACCCAAAAGCATAAGAGGACAAAATGGCAAAAAGAGATTACTACGAAGTTTTAGGTATTGATAAAAATGCTGATGCCGGTACTATAAAAAAAGCTTATCGAAAACTTGCGATGAAGTATCATCCTGATAAGAATCAAGACGATAAAGAGGCTGAAGAGAAATTCAAAGAGGCTTCTGAAGCCTATGAAGTGTTGAGTGATCCGGAAAAGAAACAACGCTATGACCAGTATGGTCATGCAGGATTGGAAGGAGCATTCGGTCAAGGTGGCTTTAGTTGGAGTGACTTTACGCACGCAGGTGATTTTAGTGACCTTTTCGGAGATATGGGAAGCATTTTTGATTCTCTCTTCGGAGGCGGTGGATTTGGTGGTAGAACCAGGTCTCAAGGAAGAAATAATAGAGGTGAAGACCTTCAAATAGAGATTTCTCTGAACCTTAAAGAAATTTCCAAAGGCGTAGAGAAAAAGATTAAGATAAATATCAAGGACACTTGTCCTACATGTAACGGATCAGGTTCTGCAGACGGAAAGGTGACAACATGCTCGCAATGCGGAGGAAGCGGTCAAGTTCGTCAGATGCGTCGTTCATTATTCGGGAACATACAAACAGTTGCCGAATGCCCTGCTTGTAGGGGTGAAGGACGGATAATTGAGAATAAGTGTAAGAAATGTCATGGAGACGGACGTGCTGCGCATCTGAAAGAAATCAATATTAAGATACCGGCAGGAGTTGAAGAAGGACAATACATCAGACTAAGAGGACAAGGTAATTCCGGTACTAAAGGTGCTCCAGCAGGTGATATCCTTGTGATGATTAGGGAAAAGGAAGATGATACATTCGATAGAGATGGAAAGGATTTATATATGAAGTTCCCTATTAGCTTCTCGCAAGCTGTTTTGGGTACCGAGCTTGATATCCCTATCATTAATGGAAAGATTAAAATGAAAGTTCCTGCCGGAACACAGACCGGAAAACAGTTCCGATTACGAGGACAGGGGATGCCTGTAGTCAATTCCAGCTATATTGGCGATTTGTATGTAACTGTTTATATCGTCACTCCTACTAAGCTTAGTAAAAAGGAAGAAGAACTTATAAGAGAGTTAGCGGAACTCGATAAAGATAAAGTGTATTCACCTAAAAAAAGCTTTGTTGAAAAGCTGAAAAACTATTTCTTCTGATGCCTTCCTTTTATACACCAGAACTTACCTTAGAAACAGAAGCGATTGTAGTCACGGGAAGTGAATATAATCATATTATAAACGTTTTCAGAAAACGTCCCGGAGACGAGGTAAAACTCAACTCCGGGAACGGTGTTATTGCCAAAGCTAAACTTATTGAAATTAGAAAGGGCGAAGTAAAGCTGGAAGTTTTGGAATCAAACGAGTCGGTAAAGAGCGAGCCTGAGATAGCAGTAGCCTTTTCATTACTGAGAAACAAGAATGACCATGTTTTAGTTGAGAAGTTGACCGAATTGGGAGTGAAACATCTTTTTCCCTTTGTCTCAGAGAATAGTGTAAGAAAACCTTCCAAGAATACCATTAACAAATTCATAGAAACATCAATTAGTGCTGTCAAGCAATGTGATAATCCCTTCTTGCCAAACATCTATGAAGTTGATAGCTTGAACTCTACAATTAAGAGAGCTAAAAAGGTGGGGTTTATACCTATGATAGCTTCGGAATTGGAAGGAGAACCAAACATTAGTGGGGTTGTTAAAAATTTTAAAGAACCCGTTTGTATCATAATAGGTCCGGAAGGTGGATTTAGTCCTTCAGAATTTCAATACTTCAAAGAAAATAATACAATAACTTACAGTTTATGCAATAGGGTGCTAAGAGCTGAAACTGCGGCGATTACATCAGTCGCACAGCTAATAGCCGAATACTTAAAAACTAATCCTGACTATCAATAAATCTAAGAATACCGATTTCAAAAAAAATGATAAGAAATGTTTAGAATTCTGAGTGTTTTCAAACTAATTTATCTTGACAACTAAACCAGGTCCTCAGACTTGCGATATAAGTATTTCCTTTGGAGGTTAATATGACAGTAAAAGATGATTTATATTACACAGAATCTCATGAATGGGTCAAGGTTGAAGGTGATGTAGCTTATATAGGCATCACAGATTTTGCTCAGCAGGAACTGGGTGAGATTGTATACGTTGAACTTCCTGAAGTTGGTGACAGCGTATCAGCTGATGAACCTTTTGGCTCAGTTGAAACATCCAAAGCTGTTGAAGATGTAAACTCACCAGTTAGTGGTGAAGTTATCGAAGTTAATTCAGACCTTGAAGACAATGCTGAATTAGTAAATAGCAGTCCTTACGAAGAAGGCTGGATGATTAAAGTCGAGCTTAGTGACAAAGAGGAAATAGAACAGCTTTTAAGTGCTTCTGCATATAAGAAAATAATTGAAGGCTAAAATAATTAATTTTAAAGAAGCCGTTACATTAGTAACGGCTTCATTTTATAACTATGAATAGAAAAGATTACTGTCCGACTAAACCATTTTTGATAATTCTTTCAGCACCTTCAGGTGGTGGAAAGTCTACTATACTTGGGGAGATTCTCAAAGATAGTAGGAATATTGATTATTCTATATCTTACACTACTCGAGCCCCAAGGGGAGAAGAGAAGAATGGTGTTCATTATTTCTTTGTTTCGGAAGATAGATTTAAGGAAATGATAGAAGCCGGGGACTTCCTTGAATATGCTTTGGTACATGGTAATTACTACGGAACATCGAAGAGTTACATACAAAGCAGATTAGATGAAGGTAGACATGTTATCATGGATATTGACGTGCAAGGTGCTGACCAGATAACAAATAGTGAGCTCGATATTGTTAAGATATTTATATTGCCTCCGGATAAGTCTGTTTTGGAACGGAGATTACGTCAAAGGGGTACAGACTCAGAGGATGTTATCAGGAAAAGGTTGACAAATGCGGACGTTGAATTGAGTTATATCAAAGACTATAAATACGTAATAATAAATGATGAATTGTCTCGAGCTGTTGAAGATGTTAAAACCATTATTTCAGCGGAAGAGTTACAAAGAGAAAGATATTCTGAAATAGATACAAAATTCTACAGAGGTGAAAATGATTAACCCTAAAATCGAGAAGTTTCTTGAAAATCATAATATGAATTATCTGTTCTGCTTGCTTTCAAATAAAGAAGTGCAGAGATTAAACGATCTTCCTGAGTTTGTTAGAGGTAAGTTCGATAACAAGCTTACTGAAGTGGCAATGGAGCATGTTGCTGTTAATGAGATTCCTGATTATCTGGAAGAGATTGAACAGCACATGGCAATCGAAGAAGAGAAACGTCTTGCTGCAATGCAGGATGAAGATCTTGACGAGGATGATGATATTGAAGAACTTCCATTTGTAATGGAAGATATGTAATAAATTTTTATGACTGTAATCTAATGAAGAAAGCAGTTAAACAATATTTGGAAATGCTCGGGCTCTCAGGTATTGACTACCTGAGAAAGCCTGAAGAGATAAAACCTCCTAGTCTTTCAGCTGAACAAAAGAAAGAGAGACTGGACACATTAAGCAAACAATACGCCAATTGTACTAAATGCAAACTTCACAAAGGCAGAACCAACTTTGTTTACGGAGATGGTAATCCCGATGCTAGACTTCTTCTAATCGGAGAAGGACCTGGAGAAGTCGAAGATAGAACCGGGAAAGTTTTTGTAGGCCCGGCTGGTCAATTGTTAACCAAAATGCTCGAAGCAATAAGCCTTTCTAGAGAAGATGTTTATATTTGCAACATAGTCAAGTGCCGACCTCCCGCTAATCGTAATCCGGAGCCTGATGAAGCTGAGGCTTGCCGATATTATCTGCTTGAACAAATCCATATTATTCAACCTGAATATATACTTTTACTCGGAAGAGTTGCTGCACACAATATTCTGAATACAGGTGAAGCTTTAAGTAGGCTTCGAGGTAAAACCTTCACCTTTGAAAATGCCCAGACAATAACAACCTACCATCCTTCTGCTCTTTTAAGAAATGTACATTTGAAAAAAGGTGCATGGATAGATTTACAAAGACTAAGGGATATGATGGGGATTGCCACTAAATAAACACAATTTAATCACCGTTACTGCGTGTGACGGCAAATGAAAATAATAGTTTAGCTAATAATCTGTTAAGAGTAAACCTACCTTTTCTCTCTGTTTTTAAAGGGTTTACGATTTTTTGAAAAAAACTTTACTAAATGCTATATGAGAATTTTGTGGATTAACACTACTTAAGTTTATATATAAGAATAAATAAAATAGTATCGGGAGGATTTATGGACGTTCCGAAAAAGATTACCGAACTGCGAAGTCTTAGAGACAAAGCAATGCTCGGAGGTGGTCAGAAACGTATTGATGCTCAACATGCAAAGGGAAAGCTTACAGCTCGTGAGCGTATTGACCTTTTAGTTGATGAGGATAGTTTCGAAGAATTTGACCTTTTTGTGAAACATAACTGTCATAACTTCGGTATGGAGAAAAATCGTATAGCCGGTGATGGTGTTGTCACAGGTTGTGGCACGGTCAACGGTAGACTTGTTTTTCTATTTGCTCAAGATTTCACTGTATTCGGTGGCTCTTTATCCAAAACTTATGCAGAGAAAATATGCAAAATTCAAGATATGGCTATGAAAGCCGGAGCTCCTGTAATAGGGCTAAATGATTCAGGTGGAGCTAGAATACAGGAAGGTGTTGAAGCTCTTGCCGGTTATGCAGAAATATTCTATCGTAATGTTATGGCTTCCGGTGTTATTCCGCAGATTTCTGCAATATTAGGACCATGTGCCGGTGGGGCAGTTTACTCACCTGCTATAACAGATTTCATTATCATGAACAAAAAGAACAGCTATATGTTTGTAACCGGACCTAAAGTTGTTAAGACTGTGCTTAACCAGGATACTACTCCTGATGCGTTAGGTGGAGCTATGGTTCATGCTACAAAGAGTGGTGTTACTCACTTTGTGACCGATAATGAAGAAGAAACAATTCTCTTAATAAAGAAACTTCTTAGTTACATACCATCTAATAATCTTGAATCTCCTCCTGTTGTTACTACATCTGACCCGGTAAGCAGACCTTGTGATGAGTTAAATACAATTATTCCGGATAATCCTAATAAACCCTACGATATATTAGATGTAATTCATACAATTGTTGATGATAATGAATTCCTTGAGATTCATAGAAATTATGCACAGAACATTGTCGTTGGCTTTGGTAGACTTAATGGCTATACAGTGGGATTTGTTGCCAATCAACCTAAGTTCCTTGCCGGTGTTTTGGATATTAATGCTTCTAACAAAGCTGCTAGATTCATTAGATTCTGTGATTCTTTCAATGTACCGTTAGTTGTACTTGAAGATGTTCCCGGATTCCTACCCGGTCAGAATCAGGAACATAATGGAATTATAAGTAATGGGGCTAAATTGCTTTATGCTTTTGCTGAAGCTACAGTACCCAAAATTACAGTTATTCTTAGAAAGGCTTATGGTGGAGCTTACTGTGTTATGAATAGTCGTCACATGAGAGCCGATATGGTTTATGCATGGCCTTCTGCTGAGATTGCTGTTATGGGACCGGCAGGAGCTGTTGAAGTTATTTTCAGAAAAGAAGCAATGGATGCACCAAATCCTAAGCAGGTTCTTCTTGATAAAGAAAACGAGTATCGTGATAAATTTGCAAATCCATACAATGCTGCAGAGCGTGGATATGTTGATGATGTTATTGAACCATCTAGGACCAGATTCAGATTGATTAGAGCATTAGAAATGCTAGCAACCAAGAAAGATGTAATCCCTGCTAGAAAACACGGAAATATCCCGTTATAGGTGACAATATGAAAAGCAAAAGTCTTATCATAGTTTTGTTGCTTGTTATAAGTTCATTTTTGATTGCAGAACCTGTGAAGGTTATAGGAGAATTTTGCGGAGAAAAGCAAGAGTTTACAGTTTCTGAAAATCAGACTTTAGTTGAGCTTTGTGACCAGCTTAATGTTCCTGTTAAAAAGATTAAATCATTGCTAGAACCTGAACTTGAAGCTTACAATACGGCTCATAATCAGAATATAGCGAACTATAAAAGAGAGTGGGATGACAAATCGCTTCAAGATTTGAAAGTTACTCCTGAAAGATTTAAAGAAGTATACCAGCAGTTTCTTAATGAGCGTTACCAATTCGGTGGTAATATAACCATTGTTGGTATATCTGTTGTGTTTGTAAGCTTGCTAGTAATTAGTATCCTTATTGGTTTCTTTAAACACTTAGGAAAAGAGAGAAAGCCGAAAACTGCAACAGTATCTACGCCTGTGGGTAATGTTACTGCTTCAGCAGAGGCAATAAGTTCAAACTCAATAGTTGCGGTTATAATAGCATTGCATAAATATCGTAGTGAAATTGATGAAAGACGTAAAATTCTCTTAACTTTTCAAAGAACTCCGATTACTCTCTGGGGAGCACATAATAAAACTGATATGCCCAACTACAATTACAATCAACCTACACGAGGTCGCAAATAATGAAAAAATATAATCTAAAAATAAATGGGGAGACATATAGTGCCTATATCGTTAGTTATCACGAATCAGGTGCTGTAGTCGAAGTTAATGGAAACAAGTTTTCAGTCGAATTCCTCAATGATGGTTCAGCTTCAATTCCAAAAATTGAAAGATCAGCAAGAGAGCTTCCTTCAACTCCTGAGTTTGAAAACAATAATAGTAGTGACGGCAATGTTCATTCTCCTATTCCTGGTGTTATTGTATCGGTAAATGTGAAGGAAGGAGATGAAGTAAAGAAAGGGCAACCGATTGTTATCCTAGAAGCAATGAAAATGGAATCGGAGATCCCTGCACCTTGTTCAGGTAAAGTAGCTAAAGTTTTAGTAAAAGATAAATCTCCTGTAACAGAAGGTCAGTTAATGGTTTCAATAACTCCGGCAAATAATCCTACCCCTGTTCAGAAACCTAAACCTCAACCAATGAAACAAACTTCTGCTCCTGCTCAACCTGTAGCTGCTCCAACACCTGCTCCTCAAGCCGGTTCAGGTGGTAAAGGTATTACAGCTCCTATCCCCGGTACGATTCTTGGTATAAAAGTTAAAGTCGGTGATAGAGTGAACGCAGGAGATCCTGTGATTATTTTAGAGGCAATGAAGATGGAATCTGAGATTTCTTCCGAGTATGCCGGAACTGTTACTAACATCAGGTTCAATACAGGTGATGCTGTACAAGAAGGTGATGTTATGATAGAAATAGGAGATTAATCATGCAAGAAATGGTGAATTTCTTTCACACTACCGGTTTTGCTAATCTTAATCTTGGCTATTTCTCAATGATTGTCATAGGTTTAGTATTTATCTATCTTGGTATTGCTAAGCATTATGAGCCATTATTGCTTGTTCCCATAGGTTTTGGTATAGTAGTAGGGAACATTCCTGGTATATCATTGCAAGGACAGAGTGTTTATGATCATGGATCAGTTATGTATTACCTCTATCAGGGTGTTAGTAGAGGCTACTATCCACCACTAATATTCCTTGGTATAGGTGCGATGACTGATTTCTCTACTCTGATTGCTAATCCTAAGCTTATATTGTTAGGTGCAGCGGCTCAAGCCGGTATATTCATAACCTTTATAGGTTCGCTTTTATTAGGATTCAATCTCATGGAAGCTGCTTCAATAGGTATTATAGGTGGAGCTGATGGACCTACATCTATATATATAGCCTCAAAACTAGCACCGCATCTTCTTGGTGCAATTGCTGTTGCAGCGTATTCATATATGGCTCTTGTGCCAGTAATCCAACCGCCGATCATGAAACTTCTTACTACTAAGAAAGAAAGAGTTATCAAAATGAAAACTCCTCGAATCGTTTCTAAACGTGAGAAGATAATATTCCCAATCGTGGGTATGATTATCACTACTTTCATTGCTCCCGGTGGTATTGCTCTTCTTTCTATGTTGTTCTTTGGTAATCTCCTTAAGGAGTGTGGCGTTACGGAACGTCTAGCCAATACAGCAAGAACATCAATGAACGATATGGTCGTAATTCTTCTTGGATTTACCGTTGGTGCTTCAACAAATGCTCAGTATTTCCTGAATATAACATCTATTAAGATCTTCTTATTAGGTGCTTTCTCTTTCTGTGTTGCAACAGCATTTGGTGTCCTCTTTGCTAAATTCATGAACTTGTTCCTTAAAGAAAAGATTAATCCGCTTATCGGTAACGCGGGTGTATCAGCAGTGCCTGATTCTGCTCGTGTTTCCCAGATAATCGGACAAGAGTATAATAAATCAAACTACTTGTTAATGCATGCTATGGCTCCTAATGTTGCCGGAGTAATCGGTTCAGCAGTTGCCGCAGGTGTTATGTTAGGTATTTTGGCTCATTAGTTTAATATGTAATTCATTCTAGAAAAGCCTATACTCGTACGAGTATAGGCTTTCCAGACTGTTGACAAAGCTATGAGTAAGATTTCATAGCTTTGTCTTTTTTTAGCTTAAAATAAGAATATCAATCATTGACAAAAACCCCCTTAGATTATACTTAAACCATCATAATTAGAGGTGGTTATGCTTAAAAAAGTTTCTGACACACAGTCCCAAATGGAGTTTGTAATAATAGATGATTTAGTACCGGTAGATCACATACTAAGGAAAATCGATAGCGTAATAGATTTTTCATTCATTTTAGATAGAACAGCGCATTTGTATTGTTCTACTACCGGTCGTCCTCCAATTCATCCTATTACTCTTTTCAAAATGCTTTTTATTGGCTATCTATTCGGTATTCGCTCGGAAAGACAATTGGTCAAAGAGATTGAGGTCAATGTGGCTTATCGTTGGTTCTTAGGCTTTGGACTAACTGATAAAGTACCTCATCACTCAGTCTTCAGTCAAAATCGTAGAAGGCGATTTAATGATAGCAGCGTATTCGAAGAGATTTTTATAGATATAGTGAAGTTAGGCATTAAACATGGATTAGTTGATGGGAAGATACTTTATAGCGACTCAACCCATCTAAAGGCAAATGCTAATAAAGGTAAATTCGAGGATATTGAAGTTGAGGTATCCTCCAAGAGTTACTTGGAAGATCTTAACACAAGCGTTGATGAAGATCGGAAGGCTCATGGTAAGAAACCTTTACCTCCTAAGGATAACAATCTTAAAGGAGGAGCATCACCTAAAGTAAAAAATATCAAGTCTAGCACAACAGATCCCGATAGTGGTTTTATGACCCGTGATAGAAAGCCTCAAGGCTTCTTCTACTTAGATCATAGGACAGTCGACCATAAAACGAACTATATAACCGATGTTCACATTACTCCCGGCAATGTAAATGATAGCACCTGCTATATTGACAGGTTACAGTTCCAACAAAAGGTTTATGGTTTTAATGTTCAGGCAGTAGGGCTTGATTCAGGATATGATACAATTAACATTTGTAAGCAACTGGTAGATATGAATATTATGGGAGTCCTTGGCTACAAAAGACAGGGAGGTAAGAAAGGTCTATTTAAAAAGAACAAATTTACATATAATTCCCGGAAGGATGTTTACATTTGTCCATGTAATAAAGAGTTAAATTATAGAACAACGAGCCGTGATGGCTATAAAGAATACAAGTCGAATCCTAGTGAATGCAAGAATTGTCCAATGCTAAGTAAATGTACAGAAAGTAAGTCTTCTCAAAAAGTAATCACTCGTCATGTCTGGGAAGAGAGCAAAGAGATAATCCACAAGAATAGGTTAACATTATGTGGGAAAGAGATATACAAGAGGAGAAAAGAAACCATTGAGAGAAGCTTTGCCAATGCAAAGCAACTTCATGGCTACCGATATGCAAAATATCGAGGAATAGAGCGAGTTCGAGAACAAGCTTATCTAACAGCTATCGTGCAAAATATCAAGAAACTCGTAAAATACCTTTTCAAAGGTAAATTAGGGAAATTAATAGCAAAATTTATCATCAATTACATGATTTTCAACTCCAATTTACACGAAAATAGAGCTAAATCTCGCATGTTTAGGTTTGGGCTCAGTTAAAATGAAGAAAAATGACTTTCAACAATATATCCATGTAAATTAGAATGTTTTTGTCAACAGTCTGAAAAGCCTATACTCGTACGAGTATAGGCTTTCTTTAGTTAGTCTATAAACTTATACCAGTTTTATTCCCATGCTAGTAAGAAGAGATACTGCATCCGGCAAAGAGAACTTTGCATCGGTTATACTGTTCGTAAGAGGATTGATGATGTAGTCTTTTGCCCCAGTAAAATCAGCTTTGGACAAATTAGTATTATGGAACATTACACCCTTAAATTCAGTATTCATAAAATTGCAATTGCTTAGATTAGCTCCAACAAAATCTGTTTCTATGATGATACAGTCGATGTAATCAGTATTCTTTAACTCAAGATAATTGAGATTGCAACTTCTAATTAAGCATGCTTTGAATCTAACTTTTAAGCCTAACTTGTCGCTATCATTGAAATTGATCCCAAGTAGTTTACAATTATCAAATAACACATCCTGAAGCTTTGCGTGTTTAAATGATGTAAGAGTTAAGTTACAATTATTAAAAGTACATCGATCCAGTATTCCATTAAAGCTGAGATCCGTAAAATCACAGTTAATAAAATTGCATTTATAAAAGTCGTATCCAATAATGCTTTCGGGTAGCTCATTATTAAAATTATGAAACGAATACTCTTGATTTGATTCCATAGTGAATAATCTCCTTTGACAACCATATTTTGCTACACATCGATTAACAGTCAAATACTATCACTATACAATTTACTTTGTAATCTGTAACATTATAATTTGTGAGAATTTTTATTGACTAAATTAAGTAACTCTTATTATTTAAGTAATACTTAAGAAAACATTTCTTTGCAATAAAGGAGAGAATATGCTTGGAGAACGAATAGTTGAGTTGAGAAATGAGTTTGACATGTCTCAAGCTAAGCTTGCCGAATTACTTGGAGTTAAGCCTGCTGCAGTTTCTCAGTTCGAAAAAGGTAAGACAAAACCTGCAATTGAAACATTGTTGAATATCGCTGATATATTTAAGGTTAATCTTCATTGGTTATTAAAAAATGAAGGACAGAAGTATATAGATAGCACAAGTGATGAAATACATTTTGTTGATTCACCGATTAGTTTTAATTCAGATGTGGAGATGTTAATCTTGCCAGTAGTAGGAGAAATCTCTGCCGGTCAGCCTTTACCTTGTTATGAAGATGCCGGTGAGTCAGTAAAGATAAGCCCGACAGAACTAAGTGGTAATCCTGATGATTTTCTTTGTTTTAGAGTAAATGGTGAAAGTATGCAACCTGAAATCATGCATGGTGATAAGGTTCTGATTAAAAAAAGTAATAATTGGGATGTAGCAGAAGGAAAAGTTTGTGCCGTGAGACTTGACGGTGAGATTACTTTAAAGAAACTTGCTTTTAATAGGAAGGATAGAAGCATAAGACTGATTCCTCTTAATAAGGATTTTGAGGTGATTATTATCCGACCGGATGAGCATAGCGATATAATGCTTATAGGGATTTTAGTTTATCTTTATAGAAAAATACAGTAATTATAAAGGAATTATATGAAAAGACAGGTTTTGAGACATACTATACAAGCTGTTTTCTTTCTTCTTACTCTATATTTTATCTATTCTATTTATACGGGAATTATAGCTGTAGCACACTCTGTATGCCCGAACTCGGTTGTTTGTTTCGGAGCACCGGGAGTTTTAAACAATTTCTATGCATTTGTTCCTGCTCTAATCGCAGGTTTGGTGATACTTATTACCAGCATGTTTTTCGGACGCTACTTTTGTAGCTATGTATGCTTCTTTGGCACTCTTCAAGAGAAAAGTTACCAGATTTTCAGAAAAAAGGGCAAGCTTAAGCCTAAGATTTCCCATTTATATGAAAGAAAGCTTGGTGTCATAAAGTATTTAGTACTTCTATTCACTTTGGTAAGTGCACTATTCTTTGGAATCCACTATTATCAGAACTTTTGCCCTGTTATTGTAGCAACATCTCTTAATCATATTAGTTGGCAAGATATCATAATTATATTAATATTCACTGTCGTAGCATTCTTTTCCAGTCGATTTTGGTGTAGATTTTTGTGCCCGTTTGGTGCATTGATGAATGTCTTTCAATATTTAGGAAATATTCTCCGAATTCCTCGCTTGAGAATTCATAGAAATATGGAAGTCTGCATTGACTGTAATCTATGTAATAAGACATGCCCAATGAACATCAATATCTCTGAGGTAGAAATTGTAGAAAATGTGAATTGCATACATTGTGGTGAGTGTATTGCCCGTTGTCCTAAGAATATGGCACTTTTGGAAAAAAGTCCAAAGTAATTTTTTTTATTCTTTGGAGTAAACTCCAAAACAGTGTGTAATCTACTGTATAATATACTTATAGCCAATGGTAATGTTCTTTAAAATATTCCAAGCATGGATTGTAACTCCTTGTTAGAAAGAAATTTATAAAAAAAGAATTGACAAGTGTTGGCTTTTGATTAATTTGTATACTGTACCAAGTGATAAATGAGTGATGAATTAATTGGCCTACAGACCCTACATAGAATGCCCTCCGAACACAACGGTTGCCTCCCGGTAATCGTTGTGTTTTTTTATTGGACAAAAAGTACTAATATCAGATAATCATACCATTAAAATGAATTAAGCACAAAGAGGTAGAAAGAATGTGTGGAATAGTAGGATATATAGGTAAAAAGAATGCCGTCAAAGTTTCTGTCGATGCTTTGAAAAGATTAGAATATAGAGGTTATGACAGTTCCGGAGTTGCTACTTTGGATGGGAACTATCATTTACTGATTGCTAAGCAAAAGGGTAAAATCAAAGAACTTGAAAAAGAGCTTACAAAAATAGACTTATCTATGAGTCATGTTGCTATTGCCCATACACGATGGGCAACACATGGTGAACCAAATACTAATAATGCCCATCCTCACATGGATCAAAAGGGAAAAATTGCTCTAGTTCATAATGGAATAATAGAGAATTATAAAGCTCTGAAAGTAAAGTTAGAAGCAGAAGGAAGTGTTTTCAAGTCAATGACAGATACCGAGGTCTTAGCACATTTGGTAGGACATTTTTACAAAGAAGGTGTAGAGCTTATAGAGGCAGTTCAATCGGCTTTAAAATTAGTCGATGGTACATATGGGATTGCAGTTGTTTCACATTTAGAACCAAACAAAATAGTGGCTGCTCGTAAAGGTTCTCCTTTAATTCTAGGGATTGGGAAGAATGAATATTTCATTGCTTCTGATGTAAATGCAATCATTATCCATACTAAGAAAGTTATTTATCTACAAGATGAGGAAGTTGCTGTAATAACAGATGATGGTTTTGAGTTGTCAACTATACATAATGAGCAATTGCAACCAAAAATATCAGAAGTTGAATGGGATGCAACGGATGCAGAGAAGGGAAACTTCAAGCATTTTATGCTAAAAGAGATCTTTGAACAATCAATAACAATCAGACATGCTTATAGAGGACGATTAATTGACTCTTTAGCGACAGCTAGACTTGGCGGAATGAACATGACAATGCAAGAATTACAGAAAGTGAAGCGAATTATTCTTATTGCTTGCGGGACTTCATATCATACTTGTATTCTTGGACAATATCTTATAGAGAAAATGGCACGTATCCCCGTGCAAATTGATTATGCTAGCGAATTCAGATACAGAAATCCTATTATTCAGGAAGATACTCTGGTGTTTGTGATAAGTCAATCAGGTGAAACTGCAGACACAATTGCTGCTCTTAGAGAAGCTAAGGCAAAAGGTGCTAGAGTGCTTGGCATCACTAATGGTATTGGCTCTACAATATCAAGAGAAACTGATGGAGGTACATACATCCATGCCGGAACCGAGATTGGAGTTGCATCTACTAAGGCATTTACTTCACAAGTAACAATTCTCTATTTATTAGGTATTCTTTTTGGTAGAATGAGAAACCTCTCACATGTAGATGGGCTATATTACATTGAAGAACTTCAGAAGATTCCTGAGAAAGTGGAGATGATAACAAAACAATCCGATAAAATAAGAGAGATAGCAAAGAAGATAGTTAACTCAAGCAATGCCCTATTCTTGGGTAGAGATGTTCACTTCCCTGTTGCTCTGGAAGGTGCATTGAAGTTGAAAGAGATTTCTTACATACATGCTGAAGGGTATCCGGCTGCCGAGATGAAACATGGTCCTATAGCTCTCATTGATGAAGAAATGCCGGTTATAGCTATTGCAATGAAGGATGTCCTTTACGATAAAGTATATTCTAATCTTCAGGAAGTGAAAGCAAGAAAAGGAAGATTGTTTACGATTGCATCTGAAGAAGATGACCAATTGAAGAGTATTTCGGAGGAAGTTATATATATTCCTCATACTATACATGAATTGCAACCATTACTGTCTGTAATACCTTTACAGCTCTTAGCGTATCATGTAGCTGATTTACGTGGACTTGATGTTGACCAACCACGTAATCTGGCCAAATCAGTTACTGTTGAATAAAGGCTTTTGTTAAAACAATAATTAACAATTATGAATGCCCTGTTTATCAGGGCATTTCCTTTATTAAAAACAACTATATTTAATGCCTTAGGCTCACTATTTTCATGTAAAAGTATTTCTAACTATTATTTGGAACGCAATTTGCCTATATAATTTACAGGACATTACTAAATAAGGAGAAATGCATGAACAAACATATTGGGTTTTTGATTCTATTACTTACAATCTTTGTTAGTTTAACTGCAAAACCTTTCAACCTAGTAAGGAGTAGCTCTGAAGGTCTCGAGATTTCTTTTGAACTACCCGCTTATCAGATTGAACAACAAGAAAATGGTTACGATTTAATAACTGTTAGGGGGTGTGAATGGACAGTTGAGGAAGGTAATCCACAGCTTCCTATTTTTAGTTCTGTTATTGCAATACCAGCTACCGGTACTGCTCAAGTTAATTATCAAATATTGAAAGAAAGCTCTATTAGGGGCTACAACATATTACCTTTTAGAGCTGATCCTTCTACTCAACGAAGAGAAAGCAATATGTATTCCGTAAACAAGCCATATCCGGAAACTCTTCTTTTACAAAGTAATCCTCAAATTCTGAGAGGACAAAGACTGATAAGTGTTTCATTCTGTCCTTTTGTGTATAATCCTGTTACAAGAGAGATAAGAGTTATAGAAGAAGTTGAGTTTAGTGTAGCTTTTAATAGGCAAGTAGAAGGTGTAAATGAAGTTACTTCTTCTAGAAACAGAATGAATAGCATCTTTGGGCAGTTATTGGATAAGGTTGCTGTAAATCCTCAAGATGTTCAACAAAGAGATGTTGATGATCCTCCGGTTTTAGTTTATATAGCAGGGGAATCAGTTATCTCCGAGTTACAACCTTTAGTTCAATGGAAGAGAGAAGTTGGCTATGAAGTTGTTGTTGCTTCAACTAATGAGACCGGTACTATAAACTCAGATGTAAAATCTTGGTTACAGAATGCTTATGATAACTGGGAGAATCCTGTAGATTTTGTATGTCTGGTTGGAGATGCAGATGATATAGGTGCTTTTGGTCAGGGAGATCATGAATATGCCTTGTTGGAAGGCAATGATCAGATAGAAGATATTTTTATCGGTAGATTTTCTTATGCAAATGTAGCAGAGTTGCAGGTTATAGTAAACAAACAGCTCCTATATGAAAAGACACCGTTCATAGGAACTCCTTGGTTGAATAGTGCCTTATTAGTAGGAGATACAGATCCTTCAGGTGTTTCAACGATTGCTACAAATAAATATATCAAAGATATTACTTCTGATTACAACCCAAGTTACCAGTACACTGAGTTGTATAGTGATTCACCTAGCGATAATAATATGGATCAAGCTATTAACATGGGCGTAGGCTTCTTCAATTATAGGGGTTATGCCGGAATGAGTGGCTGGACAAATAGTAATGCAGAGAATCTTCTGAATGGACCTAAACTACCTATATTCGTAATCATTACTTGTGATACGGGTACATTTGTATCAGGAACCAGTAGGTCGGAAGCAATTATAAGAGTTGGAACAATTCAAAGTCCTAAAGGTGGTGTAGCAGCCATTGGTGCTGCGACTATAGGAACTCATACAGCTTTTAACAACTGTGTTGACGGTGGTATTTTTGAAGGTCTGTATGTCGAAGGTTTTAGAACTTTAGGTGAAGGACTCTGGAGAGGTAGAGCAAATCTAGTTTATAACTATAGTGTTTCTAATCCTGACAATGTTGAGTTTTTCTCTGAAATTATTGCTCTAATGGGAGACCCATCTCTTCAAGTATGGAAGAAGCAACCTGAGAATATGCAGTTATCTGCACCAACTACTATTCCTGTTCTTACTAATGAAATATCAATCGAGCTCCACGATTTAAGCAATGCTCCTATTGAGGATGCTTGGGTTACAGTTACTGCAGGTGACTATCAATACTCAACTCACACTAATAGCAATGGCATTGCATACTTACAGATAGCCGATGTAACTACCGGACCTATTACTGTTACTGCAACTCATCCTGACTACATTCCTGAACAGCACAGTGTAAATTATGGAGCCGGATCTAATGGCTTGTCCCTGGATTCAGTAGTAATTAATGAGGGAGATACTTCATTATTATATGGTAACTCAAGCAATGTAGAGTTCAATCTTACGAATATAGGTAACGCAAACTTAACTAATGCTGTTGTAAATGTTGAGGGAGAGAACTTAGTTAACACAACAGGAGGACTACCACTTAATGGTATTTGGAGTGTTGGTAATCAAATCAGTCCTGTTTTTGCACTCGATGTTGCTAATATCTCTTTCCCTGAGGAAACAACAGAAGTAGTATGCTCAGTTAACTCTGACCAGGGATCCTGGTCTTTTAGTAGAATGATAAATGTAGACTCACCATTACCTGTTATTAATAGCATGACTGTGCCTTCAAGTGGGTTAGACTATCTGTTCCACGGTGTTACCGAAGATATTAATATTAGCATGACAAACCAAGGAGCGGTTGACCTTCAGAATTCAGATGTTATTGTTAGTTGCGAAGATGGAAGAATTGTTATTAATACAGGCACTCAAAGTATAAACAGTATTGCATCCGGAAGTACTTCTATTGTTACCATAAATGTAACTGTAGGAATGAACATTGTGGCAGGCAGTAATATATCAATGCTGATGGAGATAAGTACTGCTAGTGGCTATAACACTCAAATTCCTTTTACTGTTACGGTAGGACATGCAACTGCAGAGGATCCTTTGGGACCTGATAGCTACGGCTATTATATCTATGATGAAGAGGATTTCTTGTATAACATATCTCCTGTATATGAATGGCAGGAAATCAATGCTTTAGGTTCAGCTTTACCATTATCTGATAATGGACAAAATCAGGATTGTGTAACAACAGTAAACTTACCTTTCAATTTCACATTCTACGGAGAGAGCTTCGATGTAATATCTGTATGCTCAAACGGATGGATTTCAATGGGAGTATCGGAGCAGGTAACATTCCGTAACTGGAGAATTCCCGGTCCTAATGGTCCTCAATCTATGATAGCTGCTTTCTGGGATGATCTTAGAGGTGGCACAATATATTCCTATCATAATAGTGAAGATGATACTTTTATTATTGAATGGGATGGTTGCACAAACGAGTATGATAGAAGTGAAGAAACATTCCAGATTATTTTGTATAATCCGGCTACATATCATACTCAAACAGGTGACGGAGCGATAAAACTCCAGTATAAAGAATTCAATAATGTTAACAATCATGGTGGCTCCGCTCATGGTAACTACTGCTCAATAGGGATAATGGACCATACCGGATTAGTGGGGCTTGAGTATACATACAATAATATATATCCTACTCAAGCATTACCATTGTATGATCAGACCGCTTTATTCATTAGCACTGAGCACCCGGTCTTACAAGACCCTCCTATTGTTGGAGTAAGTGTTACTGAATTAAGTTATCAAGCTAGTGTCGGACAGATAATTACAGACCAATTCAGCATTTCCAATACTGGAGAAGCTGATTTAAGATATACAATTAACAAAACTTATCTCACTAGGAATCCTGAGGATTACTATAGTTGGGCATCAAGTGAAAATACCGGGGGACCTATATATAACTGGGTTGATATCTCATTAACCGGTTTCGATATCGATTTTACTGTTGATGATCAGCTTTCAGTTCCTCTAGCCTTAGGTTTTGATTTCCCATATTGGGATGAAGTATACAATAGTATCAGGGTTTGTTCAAATGGCTTCTTAACTTTTACTTCCGGTAATACCAGTTTCGAAAACATTGAAATACCTAGTGATAGTGAACCTAACAATATTATTGCTCCTTTATGGGATGACTTTAGTCCTCAGTTATTGGGAAATGTATACTATTATCCGGATAGCTCAAATGATAGATTTATAATAACCTATGAAAATATTCCCTTCTTTGGAACTACTTCTACAGCTACATTCCAAGTTATTCTTTATGAAACAGGAAGAATCGATTTTCAATATCAGAGTGTGCAGAATGGCTCAACTGGTGCCACTGTAGGCATTGAGAACATAGATGGTACAGAAGGTATACAAATTGTCAATAATGAAGCTTTTGTTCATGATAACATGACTATTTCATTCATTCCAAGTTTTAATTGGATAGAATGTGATCCGATTAGTGGAAGTGTTAGTCAAGGTATGAGCGAGAGTATTGGCTTAACAATTGATACTAGTGGAATCATCTTTGGTAATTATCATTGTAACATTGAAGTATATAGTAATGATCCTACTCAACCTGTTGTTATTATTCCTGTAGCTCTTGAAATAGAAAATAATCTACCTCCATTACCACCTGAAGTTCAGTTACCAATAGCTGATATTACATTTGAAGAAGATACTTTTTATGGCTCAATCAATTTAAGACGTCATTTCTATGACCCTAATCTTGATGAACTCATTTTCTCCTTCTCAGGAAATGAACATATTAATATGATTTTAGCTGACGGAGAAGTGGGACTCATGCCTCAAGCCAATTGGTTTGGAACTGAAGAGATAGTATTCTATGCTGATGACGGTACGGATGTATTAAAGAATAGATCAGTTGCATCAGATACTGTTTTAGTAACAGTAACTCCTGTTAATGATACCCCGATCCCAATGAATGTAATACCTGAAGAAAATGAGTTACATGTTGCACATCATGATGATATCTATTTCACTTTCGAGTGCTACGACCCTGATAGTAATCTTGAGTATACTTGGAAAGTAAACAATGCAATACAGCTTGTTGGTATAGGCGAAACTCAGCTCAGCTATACTACCGGATCAAACGATTTATATATTGTTCAATGTTTAGCATCTGATGAATTAAATTTTGTTTTTAAAGATTGGATTGTTTACACTGACGGAACAGGTACACATGAAATTGTTGAAGTTGCAAATAATGAGCTTTTCCAGAATATTCCTAATCCATTTAATCCAACTACAGATATTAAGTTTGCATTGAAAAACAACGGACATGTCAAGATATGCATCTATGATGTAAAAGGACGTAGAATTAAGACTCTATGTGATGGAATGTTAACTCACGGTATTCATACCTATACATGGAATGGTACTGATGACAATAATAAGAGATTGGCTTCGGGAGTTTATTTCTACCGTATTCAGTCTAAAGATTTTACTAAAACTAAAAAAGCTATTATGCTTAAATAAGACGTATTTGCTAAATATGAAGGCTACTGATTGTTCAGTAGCCTTTTTTCTACATGGCTCTTAATATATAGTATTATTGTCAAAACGGTTCATTTCAATATCTATCCACTTTCATAAGGATGTTAATCTATCTGGAGTGGTATAACATTTTTACCCATTCTCAATTTTCAATGCCTTATTATCTATCTCTCAAATCACTCCTAATTCACTCCCATTTTTTTGCTTTTGGCGAGTGACCCTTAAAAGTATCCACCCTAGGGAGGTCAAAGTTTTACCAAGAAAAATACTACGTAAACTACATGATATAATATCATCAATAGAGACCGGTGTCTTTATGGGTTATATACTTGATAAAAATGCAGTTAATCAGTTAAAAGAATATTTTAATGAATTGGATTATTTCTAGAGAAATGCAGAGTAAATGTTTCATCCACGCAATGAGCGTAGCGAATGGAGGGGATGAAACATTCGCCTTGAATACTTGGATTATATATATCCTACAAAAAAAGAGTGCCAGCAATCTAAGAATCAGATATACTGACACTTATGTCATACTTAGAGATGAGATTACTCAGTAAAGAATTTAAGTCAAGAACTCTTTTACGGTATCAGATGTATACTCTTTCAATGCAGCATGGCATATCTGAAACAGCTAGGATGTTAGGCACAACCAGAAAGACTGTTCGTCTCTGGAGAAATAGGTATCTTGAGCTTGGAGAGGCAGGTCTCGAGAATAAGTCCAGGGTTGGTCAGGAACATCCTCTGAAGATGCCAAAAGATATTGAAGATGCTATCATCAAAGAACGTAAAGATCGTGGCAATCCCGGAGCTCGCACTATAGTAAATAATCTGAAACTGCATTACTCAGCAAAGACCGTTCATAAGGTATTAAAGAGACATAAGCTTGTTCTGAAAAGAAAAACAAGATACAAGAAAAAGAAAGATATGTCAGCTGTAAGAGCACACTATAAGCCTATGCAGAAACTTCAGCTCGATGTTAAATATCTAAATGATATTGCTAAACAGAGTAGAGCATATGAGTCCGGTGCAATACCTATGTTTCAGATTACTGCCAGAGATTACAAGACAGGAATGGTATTTCTAGGCTTTACAAACTATAAAGATGATCTCTCAACTGCCATTTTTGCGGATTACGTAATTGAATACCTAAAAGGGTTACATTGCTCTCCTAATGATATTACTTTCCAAACAGATAACGGTACTGAATTTATTGAACCTCTTCATAGTAGAGTCACAATCTTTGAAGAGATCTTAAACAAGCATGGAGTAACTCATGTTCGTATACCTCCAAAATCTCCAACATTCAACAGTGATGTAGAAAGCTTTCACAACACCATAGAACAAGAATTATATGATTATGAAGAGTTTAGAGACATTATATCTTTCATTAGTAAAGTCTTCATATATCAGACTTACTACAACCATATTCGTAAAATCAGGACTAGAGGTAACAAGGCCCCCGTTGAGTTAGTCGCAGAATATGGACTTAAGGCTAAAACTGCTGATTTATGCTTTATCCCCATATTCTGCGACTCTTTTAGAAAGAATTTTCTTGCTAATTACAAAACTGGATACTTTAAAGGGTTACCTCCCACCATTTTTTGTAAAGTCCTGATGCAGGTAGACACTTTTTATCATGGATAAGTTCTCTAAAGAACGAAAGTTGTCCACAATATGGTTTTACTTGCATGACTAAGATGCAAGTGCCTTATTATAAAATTCATTAGGTGTTTTAAGCTTTAGTGCACAATGCAAGCGTTTATTGTTGTAAAGATAAACTGCATCGGCGACTACTTTCCTAGCTTGTTCTATATCTCTGAATTTATCTCTCAAATAAAACTCATACTTTAGAGTCCTATTGATTCTCTCGGCTATCGCATTGTCGTAGCATTTGTTAGGACCGGTCATGCTTATATCTACTCCACACTCTTGCAATCGATTAGTATAGATTCCTGAAGTGTATTGAGAACCTTTATCAGAGTGGTGTATCAAGCCGGGTGCAGGCTTGATACTCTTATAAGCTTTATTGAAGGTTGCAAGTGTACTTTCTGCCGTCATGTCTTTCTGTACTGTAAAACCAACAATCTTACGACTGTAATAGTCTGTCATTATTGATAGATAGCAATGCTTGCTATTTACTAACTGCAAATAGGTTATATCTGTTACCCAAACCTGATTAGGTCGAGTTACTGTCAGATTCTCTAATAAATTTGGATATACTTGATGATCCGGGTCAGAGACAGATGTATATACCTTACGAGGCTTATGTTTAAACATCAAACCATGAGCTCTGAGTATATCAAAAAGCTTATCGCGTCCAACTGTGATTGGAACTCCATATTCAGGGTCAAGAAGATGCTCCTGTAATTTACGACCTCCGGTCTCCGGTATTTCTGAACGTATAACCATTACTTTAGAGATTACCTTTTCTTCAAAATCTATCTTTTGCTCTAAGACTTTCTTCTCTTTGTAATAGCTTT
Organism: Cloacimonadales bacterium (SeqCode); assembly: GCA_963667035.1. GTDB lineage: Bacteria > Cloacimonadota > Cloacimonadia > Cloacimonadales > JAFGVF01 > Zophobacter. The sequence goes on along the minus strand of OY762964.1, from coordinate 1,982,885 downwards.
TTCGGCTACATCCGAGTGCTTTGCAGGACGCTTGGACTCCGATTCGAGTTCGCTCTCTTGTTCTCTGATTCTTTGAAGTATCGACTGCCCTAATGCGCTCTTTTTTTTTAAGTCAATACCATATTTGTCCTTGGCTATATCTATCAAAGCTTCATAAACTACTGCCTTTACTTGGGCATCATCTAAGGCTTGCTTTAACATTTTTACTTCTCTTTTAAGTAATATATTTTCTGTCTCTTCTGTTTTTGACATAACATGTACCGTCCTTCCTATCCGATCATTTATTCCGTATTCATTAATCCAACGTTTCAAAGTAGAGGAGCCACCTATGTTGTAAATAGTTCTTGCTTGGGAGATAGTTAGAACTCCATCCTCAATCTCTTTAACTACTTTACGTTTAAATACTTCACTATAACATAATGCTGTTTTCTGTTTCATTTTCTGTAAACCTTTAATTTCTCTCAGTTATATATGTGTCTACTTTATTTAGGACGTTGTATTCTCTCGGGTTAGTCTCCCGTTGCTCTCCCGTTGGTCTCCCGTTGCGAGCAACGGGAGAGAAACGAGATAGAAATGAGAGAGAATCTTGAAAGAAATCCGTAGTTGGACGGATTACTAAAGGAGTGAAAAAAGAACAAAGCAGATTGATAATTATGACAAATTACGAATAGGAATTGATTAAGATTGAGAATGGAATTTAATCCTATTATTAAAGCGTTATATCATGTATTAGATATTAAGTAAATACTATATATAAAAGCACTTTTCTCGAGGCACAAAATTCTTTGTTAAAGAGCTAAACCTGAGGGCATGAGAGAAAATGAAGAAAAAATGAGAAAAACAGAAAATGAAAGCTAAAATGGGGTTAAGAAAGAGCTATAAAAGTGTTAAAGATAAAAATAAAATCAGTTACATAACTCAATGCTAAAAAGAAAGTAAATATAAATGTGTGTCCACATACGAATAAAAAAGATGCTTTTTTTATTGACTCTAAAAGGGGTCTCATTAGGTTGTCGAAACACTTGTGAAACGGATGCGGAAACGCGGAAGTTAGACAGGTTGATCTTTAAGAAGTCAGAAATAGTGAGTGAATAATAAGCCAACAAGTCAATTATGATAATGGAGAGTTTGATCCTGGCTCAGGACGAACGCTGGCGGCGTGGATTAGGCATGCAAGTCGAACGAGAACGCAATCTTCGGATTGTTATTACAGTGGCGAACGGGTGAGTAACACGTAGATAATTTACCTTTAAGTTTGGGACAACCCAGGGAAACCTGGGCTAATACCGGATGTGATCGCGAGATTAAAGGGGGCCTCTATTAATAAGCTCCTGCTTAGAGATAAGTCTGCGTCCTATTAGCTAGATGGTGGGGTAATGGCCTACCATGGCAATGATAGGTAGGCGGCCTTAACGGGTGGCCGCCCACACTGGGATTGAGATACGGCCCAGACTCCTACGGGAGGCAGCAGTCGAGAATCGTCTACAATGGGGGAAACCCTGATAGTGCGACGCCGCGTGAACGATGAAACCCTTCGGGGCGTAAAGTTCTTTTCAATGTGAGCAGAAAGTTTTATGTAAATAATGTGAGATTTTAGATATTAGCATTGGAATAAGCCACGGCTAACTCCGTGCCAGCAGCCGCGGTAATACGGGGGTGGCAAGCGTTGTCCGGAATCACTAGGCGTAAAGGGCAGGTAGGCGGACTGGTAAGTCAGATGTTAAAGGCAGCGGCTCAACCGTTGTATGGCATTTGATACTGTCAGTCTAGAGTTAGGTATGGGAGGACGGAATTCCCGGTGTAGCGGTGGAATGCGCAGATATCGGGAAGAACACCAAAGGCGAAGGCAGTTCTCTTGGCCATAACTGACGCTAAACTGCGAAGGTGTGGGTATCAAACAGGATTAGATACCCTGGTAGTCCACACAGTAAACGATAAACACTAGGTGTCGGGAGTAATAATTTTCGGTGCCGTAGCTAACGCGTTAAGTGTTTCGCCTGGGGAGTACGATCGCAAGGTTGAAACTCAAAGGAATTGACGGGGGCCCGCACAAGCGGTGGAGCATGTGGTTTAATTCGATGCAACGCGAAGAACCTTACCTGGGTTTGACATCCTGAGAATCTTGCAGAGATGCGAGAGTGCCCTTCGGGGAATTCAGTGACAGGTGCTGCATGGCTGTCGTCAGCTCGTGTCGTGAGATGTTGGGTTAAGTCCCGCAACGAGCGCAACCCCTATCCTTAGTTGCCATCATTCAGTTGGGGACTCTAAGGAGACTGCTTCGGTAATAACGGAGAGGAAGGTGGGGACGACGTCAAGTCATCATGGTCCTTACATCCAGGGCTACACACGTGCTACAATGGCCGATACAATGTGTTGCAAGACAGCGATGTCAAGCTAATCACAAAAAGTCGGTCTAAGTTCGGATTGGAGTCTGCAACTCGACTCCATGAAGCCGGAATCGCTAGTAATCGCGTGTCAGCATAACGCGGTGAATACGTTCCCGGGCCTTGTACACACCGCCCGTCAAGTCAGCCGAGTTGATTGCACCCGAAGAAGGTGAGCTAACCCGTAAGGGGGGCAGCTTTCGAAGGTGTGGTTAGCGAGGAGGACTAAGTCGTAACAAGGTAGCCGTACCGGAAGGTGTGGCTGGATCACCTCCTTTTAAAGGTGTATAAAGCGATGAATCTTTTAATCAGATTCCATTGCAATAATTAATGTTCGGTAAGTTGTTCACTCACTTTTATAAATTTTAAGCAAAATATAGTGGGCTTGTAGCTCAGTTGGTTAGAGCGCACGCCTGATAAGCGTGAGGTCGGCTGTTCAAGTCAGCCCAGGCCCACCAGCATTTGGGGGTTTAGCTCAGCTGGGAGAGCACCTGCTTTGCAAGCAGGCGGTCAACGGTTCGATCCCGTTAACCTCCACCATATTTTTAGATCTAACAAAGTGAAATACGTGGGATAGAGTGTATAGAGGATATTCGGTGAATAATTAAGGGCACATGGTGGATGCCTTGGCACTGGATGGCGATGAAGGACGTGGCTAACTGCGAAAAGCCTCGGGGAGCTGTAAGCGAGCTTAGATCCGGGGATGTCCGAATGGGGCAACCCGATAGTATTTAAACACTATCATCCCTTCGGGGAGGCTAACGAGGTGAACTGAAACATCTAAGTAACCTCAGGAAGAGAAAGTAATAACGATTCCCATAGTAGCGGCGAGCGAAGGGGGAATAGCCTAAACCGGAGCAATCCGGGGTAGTGGGACCACGATATATGCAATAACATGATAAACGAACCAAGTCTGGAAAGCTTGACCGTAGAGGGTGACAGTCCTGTAGTTGAAATTGTGTTATTAAATTAGTGAGCTCCCGAGTAGGTCGGAACACGAGAAATTCTGATTGAATCAGCGAGGACCATCTCGTAAGGCTAAATACATCCAGTGACCGATAGTGAAACAGTACCGTGAGGGAAAGGTGAAAAGCACCCCGGGAGGGGAGTGAAATAGAACCTGAAACCGTGTGCTTACAAGCTGTCAGAGCATCTATAAGGTGTGATGGCGTGCCTTTTGCATAATGAGCCAACGAGTTAATCTAATAAGCAAGGATAAGTAGTACAGCTATGTATCCGAAGCGAAAGCGAGTGTTAATAGCGCGTTAAGTTTATTGGATTAGACCCGAAACCAGGTGATCTATCCATGGCCAGGTTGAAGTTCAGGTAACACTGCATGGAGGACCGCACCAACCGGCGTTGAAAAGCCGGTGGATGAGCTGTGGATAGGGGTGAAAGGCCAAACAAACCTGGAGATAGCTGGTTCTCTTCGAAATATATTTAGGTATAGCCTCGTTAAAGATTTACGGAGGTAGAGCACTGAATGGGCTAGGGGGCACACCAGCTTACTGAACCCAATCAAACTCCGAATGCCGTAAATTGATTAACGGGAGTCAGCCCGTGAGGGATAAGCTTCACGGACGAGAGGGAAAGAACCCAGACCGCCGGCTAAGGTCCCGAATTTGATACTAAGTGCTAAAGGATGTTTAATTGCATAGACAGCCAGGATGTTGGCTTAGAAGCAGCCACCATTCAAAGAGTGCGTAATAGCTCACTGGTCGAGTGATCATGCACCGAAGATGATCGGGACTAAGTATCAAACCGAAGCCGCGGACACGCAAGTGTGGTAGAAGAGCATTGTATTCAGCGACGAAGGCTCACCGCGAGGTGTACTGGAGCGTATACAAGAGACTATGTTGGCATGAGTAGCGATAATGCAGGCGAGAAACCTGCACACCGTAAGCCCAAGGTTTCCTGAGTAAAGCTAAACTTCTCAGGGTAAGTCGGCCCCTAAGGTGTAGCCGGAAGGCGAAGCTGATGGGAATCAGGTTAATATTCCTGAACCTTTTACAGATGCGATGGAGTGACGCAATGGTGAAGCGCAGACAGCTGCTGGACGAGCTGTTGAATGCATGTAGGAGGAGATACAGGCAAATCCGTATCTCATATACTCCGAGGTGTAGGACGAGGGAGTCATCCCGCAAAGTGCGTGTATAACGTTGCCAAGAAATAGCTTCTAAGCTTAATTTGTATGAGACCGTACCAAAACCGACTCAGGTGGGCGAGGAGAGTATCCTCAGGTGTTCGAGAGAATTCTGGTTAAGGAACTAGGCAAAATTACCCCGTAACTTCGGGAGAAGGGGTGCCCTTTTTTGTAGCATGCCAGCGCATGTGGCGAAAGAGGGTCGCAGTGAAAAGGCCCAAGCGACTGTTTATCAAAAACACAGGTCTATGCGAAGTTGAAAGACAAAGTATATAGACTGACACCTGCCCGGTGCCGGAAGGTTAAATGGAGGGGTTAGCAGTAATGCGAAGCTCTGAAATGAAGCCCCGGTAAACGGCGGCCGTAACTATAACGGTCCTAAGGTAGCGAAATTCCTTGTCGGGTAAGTTCCGACCTGCACGAATGGTGTAACGACTTGGGCGCTGTCTCAACCAGGAACTCGGTGAAATTGTAGTAGCGGTGAAGATACCGCTTCCCCGCGAAAGGACGGAAAGACCCCGTGAACCTTTACTGTAGCTTGATATTGTAATTCGGTACTATATGTGTAGGATAGGTGGGAGGCTATGAAACATGGACGCTAGTTTGTGTTGAGCCATCGTTGAAATACCACCCTTATATTATTGACTTACTAACGCGTTTACGCGGACATTGTCAGGTGGGCAGTTTGACTGGGGCGGTCGCCTCCAAAACAGTAACGGAGGCTTACCAAGGTTCCCTCAGGTTGGTTGGTAATCAATCGAAGAGCATAAAGGCATAAGGGAGCTTGACTGCGAGACTGACGGGTCGAGCAGGTGGGAAACCAGGTCTTAGTGATCCGGCGGTTCTGAATGGAAGGGCCGTTGCTCAAAGGATAAAAGGTACTCCGGGGATAACAGGCTGATACCGCCCAAGAGTTCATATCGACGGCGGTGTTTGGCACCTCGATGTCGGCTCAACTCATCCTGGGGCTGAAGAAGGTCCCAAGGGTTCGGCTGTTCGCCGATTAAAGAGTTACGCGAGCTGGGTTCAGAACGTCGTGAGACAGTTCGGTCCCTATCCTTCGTGGGCGTAGGAAATTTGAGAGGATCTGCATTTAGTACGAAAGGACCGGTGTGGACGAACCTCTGGTGTATCGGTTGTGGCGCCAGCTGCATTGCCGAGTAGCTAAGTTCGGAATGGATAACCGCTGAAAGCATCTAAGCGGGAAGCCAACCTCAAGATAAGATTTCCCATGAGATTCGTTGGAGACTACAACGTGATAGGTCACAGGTGTACGTACAGCAATGTATTCAGCCGAGTGATACTAATAGATCGATCGCATTTACTGAAACTTTATATACTCTATCCCAGCAAATATAGTCGCAAAGCAGCGGCTGAAGATGGTGGCAATTGCGGTGATGATACACCTGTACCCATTCCGAACACAGCAGTTAAGCTCACCAGCGTCGATGGTACTGCATTGGCAACGATGTGGGAGAGTAGATCGCCGCCATCTTCAGCCGCTGTTGACTTTTAAAGACAAAGTCAATGACATTTATTTTTTTATAACAAAAAAGGGAACCGAAAAGGTTCCCTTTTTGTTTTTTATCAAGAATCTTTAATCATAGATAATGATCAGCTCTATTTCATAAGAATCATTTTCTTATTATATGTTCCACTTGAGGATTTAAGTGAATAAAAATATACTCCACTTGAGACTACTAGACCATTACTGCCTAATCCATCCCAGATCACAGTATTATAACCTTTAGGATATGAACGTGAATAAAACTCTTTAACCATTTGACCTTTAATGTTAAATATACTTATCATTACATCATCTTCATTTGAAAGATTGAAGGCTATAGTTGTTGTTGGATTGAAAGGATTTGGGTAGTTCCCAAGTAATATAACTTTTGCAGATTCTACAAAATCATCTCCTGGAGAATCATCTATAATACTATCTGCACCTTTAAGCTTTTGTCTATTATTATAAATATCATTAAGATATTCTTGTGTCGTTTGACGGATGTAAGAAGTATAATTTGTATTCGGAGCTGTATATCCATCATGCAGCATATTCAAAAGAAGTGATTGTAAATCTATTATAGCTATCAATTCCGATTCTTCATTATGAGACTTATCAATTAAATCATCTGCTATAGTAAGTGCTTGCTGGTAGTTTCTATGCTCAGCATATAAATCCATTTTATAACGTAGTGCGTTGTTAGTGAGGCTTTCACTAGTAGAATCAGATATGACAGAATCAAGGAATGATAGCAAGTCATTTGAACTGGCTCCTAACTTATACATTGATGAGAACAAGATATCTAGCGATAACATTCTATTACCTGCTTCAGACTCTAAATGATCATTCAAAATAGCTCGTAGGATTCTACACCCTTCTTCAATATTACCATCATTAATTTCTTTCTGAGCAATATCAAATCTGCAATTATTCTCCTGTCTATATACATTATATGGGGAGTAACAATAAGGCTCGAAAACATCATTGATATTGTTGACATAGTTTGGATATGGATCTATTCCAGTATCAGTACTGCTTGAATAGGTACTGTTCTCCCAATAATTATTATGACAATTACCGAAAGTTAGAGAAGTATCAACATAAATAAAATATGGATTAGCATTTCCGTTATAAAAATCGTTATATCCATTGTTTATATTGAGTTGCTCAGTATTTGTGTTAATATTAACAATAGTTGCTTCAAAAATGTTGTTACCATCTTTACCTGTTGCATTTATTACAGAGTTAACAGAGTATATGTTTGTCTGATTTTCTCTAAATGAGTTCTCATTCAGTCTTATAATTGAACTAGTACAATACACACCGGTAGTACAACTATCAATGTTTGAATATTCTATTATGCACTCAGGATCAACAAGTAAACTACCATTTAAATCGAAACCTATATTGTACCCAACAATATGACAGTCTTCTACATATATATTACCTGAGTTCATTAACACTGCTTCAAGATTTGATGGAGTATTCCTATTTATGGCAGAGCAATCCTTCAGATATAGCTTACTATATCTATTATCATTTCTAAGAAATAGTGAAGTGTTTGTTGCATTAACACCGTAGAAATTAAATTTATTACTAATAGTCACGGTAGAATCTTGTGAAGCATGCCCGTAAATTGCAAAGTTGACATTATCAAAGTTAATATTATTTATTGAACGCTCACCAAGATTGATGTCATAAGGTAATCTCAAACCATAGCTTGTGATATTAGTAATATTAATATGCTTTGCTGGATCACCAGTCATGTTTTCAAATTCTCCTCGCCACCATCTTATCCCATGAGAGCAAGAATCAATAATACCATGTTCCATTTTAATTATACCACCACAGTTATAAAGTCCGAAGTATGCGTTGACAATTCTTCCTCCATCAACTATAACTTCTCCATTAGGCCAGACCCAGACACCACCCTTATTAGTTGATGTACCATGACCTCTTAGTGTCCCTTGTAGTTTAAAGAATTGATCATAATCAGAAACGGGACCAAAACTATTTACATTCACATAGTTATATACATTAAGAGTTGAATTTTCAGGAACAGTTAAACCGCCATATACAATTACTTGTCCTTCAACTGTTACAGAGCCATCAATAACAATTCGACTCTTATCCATGATAACTAACGTATCCGTAAAAGTCAGGTTTGAGATTGTGCCCACTGATACCTCTCCAAAATCAATAATTACATATTCGTTAATAGGACTTACTAATGAGTCAAGCTCTGTGGTTCTTGTAATTGTTCTTACTGTTCTAGATGCTTTAGGTAAAACGATACTAGAACCATACAATCCTAATTCTTCATCGTATGACTCTTTTATCTCCATAGCTGAGAACAATAAAGTAGTTGCAATTATTATAATTGCAAGGATAAACACTTTTTTAGATAATAGTTGCATCAAAACTCCATAGTCGCTTAAGTGTTAATTGTTCGCACCAATGTGCAATGCTTTTGACAGATGTATACAGATTCTTGATATATTATAGACAATTAATATGATGTATACTTGAGTAGGTCAACTATTATTTTTATAATAATATATAGCAAAAAAAGGGAACCGATTCGGTTCCCTTTTGTTATTTGTGAAATACTATTTCTTTTCTAAGATAACTTTCTTTAAGTAATCTCTATAGTAACAATTCGGAAGGTCATTGATGACTTTCCTAATTTGCTCTAAATCAATAAAGCCTTTATTGTAAGCTGCTTCTTCAATACAGCCAATCTTCAAACCCTGTCTTTTTTCGACAGCAGCGATAAAGCTGGAAGCTTCTAGTAGAGAGTCTGGAGTTCCTGAATCTAGCCACGCTATACCACGTCCTAAAAGACGGACTCTAAGCTGATTATTCTGTAAGTATACTTTATTAACATCAGTAATCTCAAGTTCACCTCTAGGAGACGGCTTTATATTTTTAGCAATCTCAACTACCTTTGAATTATAGATATACAATCCCGGAACAGCGTAATTTGATTTAGGCTCAGCAGGCTTTTCTTCAAGTGATACAGCTTTCATATTCTCATCAAACTCTACAACACCGTATCTTTCAGGGTCAGAGACATAGTAGCCGAACACTGTAGCATCTACGTTATCTTCAATACCTTTACGCAAGAAATTCAGGTAGCCATAGAATATATTGTCACCAAGAATGAGTACTACATTATCATCACCAATGAACTCTTCACCAATGATAAATGCTTCGGCAATACCCTTCGGTTGGGATTGCAAGGCATACTCTATAGATAGTCCAATGTGTGAACCGTCACCGAATAGTTCTTTATACCAAGGTAACGTTTCTTCATTAGAGATAATGAGGATTTCTCTTATTCCAGCCATAATCAATGTAGAAAGAGGATAGTAAATCATCGGTTTGTCGTAGATTGCCACCAATTGTTTTGAATAGATTTTTGTGATAGGGTAGAGACGGGATCCGGAACCACCGGCTAAAATTATACCTTTAGTCTTCATTACATTCTCCGTTATTAATGATTTTACTGAGGGTTAAAGCTTGTGCCAGAGCATCGTCATACCAACGATTGACCTCTGATTCATTATATAAGTTATTTATAAGATAATCAATTTCTTTGGCAAAATGGTCACATGGAGCCATCGCAAGCTCGGTTTTCTCTCCATGAGTCTCAATTGTCAAAGTTGACGCAAAATCTTTAGGAAGTGAGAAAGCTCTTACCAGAGTGAGTTTACCTTTAGTTCCCCAAACAATATAACTGTTCTGATAGAAGTTATTGAAACCGTAAACCATGCTTGCAGAACGATTATTCTCAAAATCCATGATTACATTTCCGTGAATATCGAGTCCTTTATCATTATAGTGAATAACAGATTTGATGGATACAGGTTCCTGCTCAAAGAAGTTTCTACAGAAGTGCACCGTATAAGCACCTGCATCAAGGAGAGCTCCTCCTCCGAGTGCTTTATTAAATCGGAAATTATCTTCTGGTAGAGGCGGGAAGCCAAATGAAGCATAGAGATGTATTACATCTCCTATTACACCTTCTGAGATTATATCTCTAACATAAGCGTGCTGGGTGTGGTGTTGATACATGAAGCCTTCCAGAATCGCCACTTTCTTAGCTTTGCAGAATTCCACAAGCTTTTGTGTTTCATCATAGGAGCCTGTCATTGATTTCTCACAAAGAATATGAATCCCTTTCTCTGCAGCTTTCATAGCCAAATCAAAATGTGTCCCTGTCGGAGTAGAGATGTATACAACATCAATCTCATTCTCAAAGAAATCATCGATAGTTTTACTACTACGGCAATTGAATTCCTCTGCATATTTACGGCATTTATCACCATCTATATCATAAAAAACAATAATATCAATATCACTATGGGCAGACATGGCAGGAATAACACTTCTTAGAGCCACATATCCAAGTCCTATTACTCCCATTCTCACTTTAGGCATAAAGGGTTACCTCCATTTAATTGTTGAAATCACACTTCTCAGTTCTATATTCAAAGTCGAAGCAAACAGCGAGAAATGTTTGAGCTGTGCCAAAGACATCAAAGCGAACACCGACTCATCGAATTCAGGTAAATTGTTTACATTAATAATCATGTTTCTATTCTCTTCTCTGAAGAATCGTCCACCTTCTTCACTCTGCATAGCATCGCTAAGGATTGAATTATCGCTATTCACATAGTTCATAAAAGGAATAGACTCAGGATTCCGGTAGTTAGTAGGAATACACTGAATAGTAGGAGCCATCTCCATATTATCGATGAGTCCACACTCCATCTTAAACTGTACAAGATAATAGCAAGTACCATTAATCATAGTTGAAAGTAAGGCAATAACACCATGATTACTTTGCTTAACTATCGGTTGATCCCACCGGACAACCTCTCTATGACTTGCTTCAACTTCCACTCCCATAATCTCATAGAATCTATTATCGGGACGCTTAATCGAGTAATCGGATGTCTTCCATTCCTTCATATCCTGCAAAGGTATAAAGGATTTGTTTATAATACATTTATAACGTTCGTTAGTAAAATTACTTATATGTTGATTAATTGATTTAAGTGTTGTTGTGTTGGGATGTGCTGAAACAATATTGTTTAAAGCATATTCCGAAATCTCATCTTCAAAACCGTTGCTATTCAAGCAATCTCTAAGATTCTCACGGTCAACTCGGTTCAGAGATACCGGTTTCTCAGGTAGCAGATTCAAGCATGAGATAATACTTCTTGTATCCATATTAACATGATTATCGAATTGGTTAAAATGGATGATTTGTCCGAGGCTCATCCATCTGAAGTTATCTCCCGGATCAATTTGCTCGTTTTCATCAACCAGAACAACTATATTACGATTTCTTTTATTATAGAATCTGGTACCTTGTTCACTTTGAAATCTGTCCAGGATAACTCGAGCTTTTTTATCCCCGTTAAAGTATTCCAGAAAAGTTGTTTTCTTTCCTCCGTGCAATCTGAGAAAATTACTTCTTGTTGCCTGTACGGTAGGGGAAAGTTGAAAGGTGTTGATATTCCCCGGTTCCGCCTTTGCTTGAATCAGGAAGTGAAGAATACCATTGATTTTCTTAACGATAAATCCGAGTATACCAATCTCGGGTTGGAATATAATCGGTTGATCCCAGCTTCTTTCTTCTTTGTATTGCGAATCAAGGTGTAAACCTCTAATTCTGAAGAACCCGCCGGATTTATGTTTAATCTCTCCGATTTCTTTATCCCAAATCCATTGTTTCATCTCGGTAAGCGGAACCTGCTTTACGTCAAACAGTTGCTTACTATTAAGATTCCTGAGCCATGTTTTCAACTCTGATACCGATGAAACGGGTGAGTTCTCAATCTGGGCGGAAATCAGTAAATCAAGATTTATATCGTTATCCTCATAAAAGAGAATGGATTTCAGCTCTTTTCTAAGGTTATCAATATTAATCATAAAGCTTCTCAATCACCTTTTGCATAGCACTCAGACAGTAATCCAATTCTTCATCAGCCATATCCGCATATAGTGGTAGTCTCACTAATCTGGTAGCAATATCTTCCGTGATAGGCAAACTCTCTTTGGTATAACCGTATCTTTGACCCATTGGGGCTGAGTGTAACGGCATGTAGCCAATATAAGCATAAACTTCATCTTGTTTTAGTAACTCTATGAACTTATCTCTGGATTGCGGTTTATCAAATATAACCCAGAAGGCATGGTAGTTAATAGCCATATCATCGTTAAGATGAGGAATAGAGATGTAGCCTTTCAATTCGTAAGGTTCATATAGTTTACTGTAAGCATCAAACACAGTCTTTCTTTTTGCAAAGATAGCGTTTTCCGCTTCCATTTGAGCATAGAGCTGAGCGGATAAGATGTCTGCCAATAAGAAACTTGAGCCTAAATCAACCCAATGATATTTACTTTTTACACCGCTTAATACCAGTGATCTGTCTGTTCCTTTCTCTTGTAAGAAATGAGCTCTTTGCACGAATTTAGGATTATTGATAACTAAAGCTCCGCCTTCACCGCAAGTAATGTTCTTTGTTTCATGAAAACTGAACGTCGCAAAGTCAGCCCAACTACCGGTGGCTTTGCCTTTATAGAAAGAACCGTATGATTGAGCGGTGTCATGCATCACCAAAAGATTATGTTTCTTGGCAATTTCCATAACTCTATCTATCTCGCAAGGTATACCTGCATAATCTATCGGAACTATCAGCTTAGTTCTGGGAGTTATCAACTCCTCAATTCTATCAACATCTATATTCATTGTTTTGGGATTTATTTCGCAAAATACCGGAGTAGCATTTCTAAGCACTATTGCATTAGCTGTGGAGCTGAATGTATAAGAGGGGACAATCACCTCGTCTCCTTCTTTAATATCGGCTAGCAATGCTCCCATCTCTAAAGCGGCAGTTCCGGATGGTGTGAGGAAGACCTCTCCAAGTCCGTGTTGTGCTTGCATGTGAGAGATTACTCTTCTAGCAAAAGCGTGATTTCCGCAATGCCTTTTACTATTCAATGCTTCTTGAATGTATTCACTCTCTTTTCCGGTTAAAAATGGAATATTAAATGGGATTCTCATCGAATAAATTACCTACTTTTTTCTTTTTCACTCAAATTGAGCCTGCACGAATAAATGCAATCTTGTTCTGTCAGATGTCAAGTAAAAATAGTATTAATTTCTGCCTATCAAGAGTGACTATGTCCGATAATCCCTGTCAATAATTGCATCCTCCTAAACTCCCACTTCGGAGTATGCTAATAGTCTGTGTCATATTGATAATGCTATAATCCGATTCAATAGTAGAGAGCAATGTAATATGCAAGCAAGGATGCTTGCGGTCCAAGTAGTTACATTCCGACTCCAAAACAGAGGGCACTGTAACTTAGAAGTTGCTAGCTTCGTTGAATATTGCCGTTACACTCCGACTCCAAAACAGAGGGCACTGTAACCAACTTTGTATCTTATAAAGGGATCAGTTCCGTTACACTCCGACTCCAAAACAGAGGGTACTGTAACAACGATTGTATCCTCTTCATCAGTAACGGTGTTACACTCCGACTCCAAAACAGAGGGTACTGTAACACACTTATTGGGTGGTTTGATGCAGGTAGTAGTTACACTCCGACTCCAAAACAGAGGGTACTGTAACAGGCTTTTTGTAAAGCTATAAAACACATGGGATTAGAGATGCAAAACCATGAATACTTCACTTCATTTTGCATATTATTCCTCCTTTTCCTTGAGTTTTTTGAGCATTTTATCCACTAAATCTATCACAAAATCCTTAATTTCCATAGCTATTTCATTATGTATAGTCAGATTATTAAGAATTGTTTTATTAGGAAAAGCATTATGATAAATTCTATTTCGGATATCTTTTAACAGCTCCGCATTCTCTTTATCAAACTCTTTCTTATATTTATCAGTATACTCCTTAAATCCTACGAATCTGCACCCATTCCCTTTTGTAGCCTTAAAACCATCGTATTTTTTCAACATCTCCTTTTCAAACTCGTTTAGCTTAAGTGCAATCTCTATTTTGTATCTATCAAAGTCCTCTAGCTCTTTAATAACAGTATCGAAGTTATAGGGTTCCTGTCCCATCCAAGAGGTTAATCCGATTAATCTTTTATCATGTTGATAACGCTTATACTTACCAAGGTTCTTAATCTTAACATTCTTTATCTCAAACTGTTTGATAACATAATTAGCCTTATCTTTCTTTTTTTTCTTAACTTCTTCAAGACAAATGCTAAGAGTTGTGTCAATAGGGTTGTTAAGAGGATCCGTATTCTCCGGAGTTAAGCTTTCAAGTCGAATAGGTTTAAATTCATCTTCCGGATTAGTCATAATCTCTTTTATCAGCTCATTCACCATTGTAATCATCACAATATCCTGTAACTCTCTAAAACGGATTAATTTCTCATTCTTGTTGAAGTCCTGACAAAGTTTAAGGAGTGTTTGCTTTAAAGTTGGAGGATTATACTCAAGTTCAGGCAATGCTTTAACAAGTTTGCGAGCTTCAAAACAGTTATTACAATTAGATATTTCTTCTAGTTGTCTTCTTATCCCTTTATTCTTTGAAATATAGTTCCCCACTTTCTTATGAAGTTCATAACTCTTGGGCTTAGAATATATATCTTGAAGCTCGAATCCTTGTTTGTTATAATGTTTTTTAATCAGCCAAGACAGATTCATTCTTTCGTTAGTAATTGAAGGAAGCTCTTGCTTCAGAAGATTAAGAAAGAACTCAGAGTTGATATTTACTGGAGAATGACTCAGTCTTTCAGCTACTTCTTTTATAGAACCTCTGGAGTCGGAATACTTGTTTCTTGTCGGTTTAAAAGTAACATGAGAATAGTCATCATTCCTCTGACATTTCTCCAAGAACTCAATTTTTGAAAGCAGATATTTCTTATAAAATGGACCGATTGCCGAGTAGTCGGAAGGGTTTATCTTTGAGAGGAAAGGGTGCTGATTTACTCTTGCGATGAGACCTGCTCTTTGGAAGACTTCCTTAAGGCTATCTTTGCTACTCCCAAAGAAAGCAAGATTAGATTGTAAGGAACGGAAGTTAATCGAAGTAATCTTGTCTTTTCCTTGCTTTTCAGGTGAATAGGGTTGCATCTTAACCATATCCTTAGCCAAATAATCCGCAAGAATACCTGCCCTTATCTGATACTTCTTTTTATCTTTAGGCTTTGTTTTTCTATCTTGTAATTTCTCTACCCTATTGTCATAGCTCTTTAGCAGATTCTCAGTTTCTTCAAATATCTGAGCATGTTTCTTCTTTCTAAAAAGAATCTCATTGTTATTATTTAAAGCTTTGAGTGTATGTTTCAGTGGTAATGATATATCATCTAAGTCCTTCTCTCCATCTGCCACAGAAGCAAACTTCTTCCAGGTTTGTTTTATATATCCAATGATTTTATTCTCGAGACTTTTAAAATCATTAGAGATAATACCAATATAGATAAGCCCGGGTAAGTCATAAGCACTAATCCAAGCATCAGGTGTAGATAGCTTTATTGATTCACTAAGATTTGGTAAACCGGTTTCATTTATCTTTAATGCAATCTGATTGTTAACTATATGATAGTGAGGAACAGTATCTGTTCTATATGGTGGAACAGGATTATCGGTAGTGGATTTGGTTATATCATTCCAATCTTTAACTACTATATCCTTTACTTCTTTCAATCTACCGAAGGTTGTGAGCCTTTTGGTCAAGTTGCGATTCACTCTCTCACCACTGATTGTTGTTTTATCGTAGCTTTCTTTATAGTACCGTCCCAAATCTATCTGGAACCTAATGTTCTCAAACAGATTATTATCATCAATATATCTAAGGGCAAGATAAGTAAAGCGGTCATTGTATCTTTTAAGAACATTTTCATTCTCATCTTCTGAATCACTAGCATCATTTTGGAGATTTGGCTCAAACCTATTCCTCTCTTCCTCAGAAAGATGCTTGAATATCTCATGGGGGCATTTTATTAATTCACTGACCATTTCAAGTAACAAACCCTCTTTCCCATAGTTTGAGGTTACTTGTGAACGAGGAAGTTGCATCCTATAAACTGTGTAACACTCTTTTGTTAACCTGGACCAATCAGTTCTGTTTTCTTTAAACCCGGAAAGACTGTTAAGCAATAGATATGCTTCTCTTTTTTCTAAAAATAGGGAAGTTATATAAGCAATTCCATTAATTGTTAGCTCTTCGTTTTCAACAATCCTGTATTTGAAAGCAGGATTATCTTCTCGTTTCTTGTTTACGGAAATATATCTTCTTAGATGGTTAAGGTCTTTTTCTATCTCATCATCAGTTTTATCCGGAGCAAAGAATCGTCTCTTTGCCTCATCCACCGATGCATCAAATACCCTGTTTAGTCTGTAACGGATAGTTTCTATATCATCTTTTGATAAGAGGGTTTCTTCTCCTGTTAAATCATACGACTCATGACTACATTGATTTCTCAACTCATGTACTGCTTTAAGCAATAAGATAAGATTTTCTGAAGCTCGCTTAGCTTTTCCTTCTAAGCTCAGATTGTCTAATTTGTTAGAATCTATCATTTTTCCCAGAAAAGGAAAGTGTTTGTTAATGAGACTTAGCGTTTGTTCCATTTGCTGGAAGTCAGTGTACTCTAAGCGTTGTAGCAAGTCAGATTCAAACGGTTTTGAACTATCTACATCAATACACTTCTTCCACTGTTTGAGTAATATATCATGTATGAATTGCAGTACAATAACAATGTTATGCTCTGCATAATTGAGGAATAACCCGAAACGAACTTTGGTTTCTCTATTCATTTTCTCTATCATAAAATGCTCCTCTTCATTTTTAATGTTTGAGTATAAGTAAATTGTATTTAGGTCAAGCAACTTTTTAACTTTTGTCCTAAAAGCTATTAAATCAAGCTAATCAACCTCATTTCTCTCTCATCTCCCGGCAGTAATTCCTGTGAGACACTTGTGAAACCCTTGTGAAACACTTGGGTAATCCTTGGGTTAATTACCAAGAAGTGGCTAATTTATTAATAAGTTAAAATTGATTTTAAAGCAATTGTTACTGCTGAGAGTAGAGAGAGGAATATGAGTTAGGAGAAAAAGCAAAATGAAAGATGCAAAATGTAAAAAAGGGGGGAACTAGTATATATAAAAGGATGTTTACAGTCTTTAGCTCGAGTCCAAACGACCGGTGGGAGTTCGACTCCAAGCGGAACATGGTCTAATCGCTATGTGCAAGTGAGGCACTTGCACTACATACATTGTAACTCTCCTGTACCACATGTATTGCAATCCCGAATGGGATTACCTCTGAATAGCCCCGAATGCAATTCGGGTTTAGGGACACCATAAATAAAACAACCACAACGTGGTTGAATAATCTTAGTTTTAATCGGAACATGGTCTAATCGCTTTACGTTGTACTAGTAAACTTTTATAGACGCTAGCTTTGATAATACTGTAGATATTCGACCCACTTTGGGGTCGACACTTTTAGGCTAGTAACCATGCATTTCATGCATGGCTACTCATATTTAATCCCGTTGGGATTAGAAGTGGATGAATAGATTTTTAAGATAAATGGTAAACTAAGTCGCGTAGTATTGGTAACTAAAAAAGACGCTATCTATGAATAGCTCTTTGAGCTATGTGCAAGTGGGGGGACTTGCACTACATATATTGCAACTCTCCTAATCCATATGTATTGCAACCACGAAGTGGTTACATCTGAGTAGCCCCGAATGTAATTCGGGGTATATGAACACCATAAACAAAACAACCACAACGTGGTTGAATAATCTGAGTTAAATTCGGAACAATATTATTAATATTAACCCAAGAATTGTTCCGCAAAACCACCGGATTCATCGGAAAAATAGTAGTAAAAACATAGAAAAATCCCAACACTAGAGTGTGATAAGCTCAATAAATAAATCTGCTAAAAAAATAAGTCAGCATAACATGGCAAGAGAAAAGTTTTTTATAAAATATAACCTGTTATATCCCATTAGTTTACAGGTGAATAAAAGTTTGTCGAAGATGCATAAATACAAATAGTTCTTGACCTCATTAAGAACAAGAGTAGCTTTTTGTCCAAATATCGTGGGAGGATATATATGACAAAACAGCAATTTATGGAAAAAGTGGCTGCTAGGAATCCCTATCAGCCGGAATTCATGCAAGCAGTAACCGAAGTAATTGACTCAATCTGGGAAGCTTATGCAGAGAATCCTGCATTTGTGAAAGCTAACATCCTTGAAAGAATTGTAGAACCTGAAAGAGTAATCATGTTCAGAGTTCCATGGATGGATGATAGCGGGAAGGTTCATGTAAACAGAGGTTATCGCGTAGAATTCAACAGTGCAATCGGACCATACAAAGGCGGATTGCGTTTCCATCCAACTGTTAACTTATCAATTCTTAAATTCTTAGGATTTGAACAGATCTTCAAGAACAGCCTTACAACTCTGCCAATGGGTGGAGGTAAAGGTGGTAGTGACTTTGATCCTAAAGGCAAATCCGACGAAGAAGTAATGCGTTTTTGCCAATCATTCATGTCCGAGTTAAGTCGCCATATCGGACCAAATACCGATGTCCCCGCTGGAGATATAGGTGTAGGTGGTCGTGAAATTGGTTTCATGTTTGGTCAATATCGTAAGATTAGAAATGAATTCACAGGTGTATTAACCGGTAAAGGTCTCACATGGGGCGGTTCACTTATTCGTCCAGAGGCTACAGGTTACGGTGCAGTTTATTTTGCAGAAGAGATGCTTAAAGAAAAAGGCGACTCATTTGATGGCAAGATAGTTGCAATTTCCGGTTCCGGTAATGTAGCTCAGTTTGCAACAGAAAAGGTTAACCAATTGGGCGGTAAGGTGGTTACATTGTCCGACTCTAGCGGTTACATTTATGATCCTGACGGAATTACCGGAGAGAAATGGGAATTCATAATGCATCTTAAGAATGTGAAACGTGGCAGAATAAAAGAGTATGCAGACAAGTTTGGCGTTCAATATTTCGAAGGTCAGAGACCGTGGGGCGTTAAGTGTGACGTAGCACTACCATGTGCAACGCAGAACGAAATTAACGGAAAAGAAGCAGAAATACTCGTTAAAAACGGTTGTTTCGTAATTTCTGAAGGTGCTAACATGCCTTCCACTCCCGAGGCTGTAGAAGTATTCCAGAAAAACAAATGTCTCTTTGCACCGGGTAAGGCAGCTAATGCCGGTGGTGTTGCTACATCAGGTTTGGAAATGACACAGAACAGTTATAGAATGAACTGGACTCGTGAAAAGGTTGATGAAGAACTTCATAACATCATGATAGCCATCCATAAGCAGTGTGTTGAACACGGTAAATCTGCAGGTGGTTACGTCGACTATGTGAAGGGTGCAAACATTGCCGGATTCCTGAAAGTTGCAACAGCTATGCTGGAGCAGGGACTAATCTAAATTGATGATTTGGCAGGTAAACATTGTTTGCCTGCCTTTTTTTTATTGACATCAAATTCATAATACAACCCAATTCTTAAACTATACAAAAATATGATTAAGGTATGGCCAAATGCTCAATAACACTGAAAAAATCGATGCAATTTTGAAGAAGTTTGAAGGTAGAAAGGGCGTAACCATCCCGCTGTTACAAGAAGTACAGGAACTGGAAGGTTACTTAAGTAAGGAAACAATGAGGTATGTTTCGGACAAATCCGGAATTAGAATCGCAGAGATGTATGGTGTGGCAACATTCTATTCAATGTTCAGACTCAGACCACAAGGCAGACACATAATCAGAGTATGTAAAGGTACTGCATGTCATGTGTCGGGTGCAACAGCTCTATATAAAGCAATCAGGAATCAACTTAAGCTTTCGGATATGGAAGATACAACTGAGGACGGTCGCTTTACATTAATGGAAGTTGCCTGTCTAGGTTGTTGCAGTCTTGCACCGGTAGTCATGGTTGATGACAACACTCATGGTAAGCTAACAGCAGATAGTATTGCCGGCATTCTAAATAAATACGAATAGGGGGATGCATGGCTATTACAATTAAAGTGGGAGTTGCCAGTTGCGGACTTGCAGCCGGTGCCGGGGATATATATCAGGAAGTCGAGACCCTGATTAAAAAGAACAATTATGATGCCGTGTTGGAGAAAACCGGATGTATCGGAATGTGTTTTGCCGAACCGGTAGTCGAATTTAAATATGGAAACAATCAGAGCATAACTTACGGTTATCTTGAACCTAAAGATATGCCCGAAATAATAGAAGGTATTCTGGAAGGAAAACCTCTTCTGCAAAAAGCAATCATATCTCAGGACTACGAATGTGCGGAAAACGCTACTTATCAGGCACAAGAACGCATCGTCCTTAGAAACTGCGGTGTGATTGACCCTGAGAATCTTAATTATTATCTTGCTAATAGCGGTTATAAAGCTCTCGAAAAAGTAATCAAAGAGATGAAAGCTACCGAGGTTATTGATGAGATTAAGAAATCAGGTCTTCGAGGTAGAGGTGGTGCCGGATTCAGTACCGGTATGAAATGGCAGTTTGCCTATGATGCAAAGAATAAGAAGAAGTATGTGATCTGTAATGCCGATGAAGGTGATCCGGGAGCTTTCATGGATCGCTCTGTGCTTGAAGGTGATCCACACAGTATTCTTGAAGGCATGGCAATTTGTGCTTATACTATAGGTGCGGATGAAGGCTATATATACTGTCGTGCTGAATATCCGCTAGCAGTTAAACACTTAAAGAAAGCTATAAAAGATGCGGAAGAAAAAGGGTATTTAGGTAATAATATTCTAGGAACCGACTTCTCCTTTGACCTTCATGTTAAGGAAGGTGCAGGTGCCTTTGTTTGCGGTGAAGAAACTGCTCTTATTGCTTCTATTGAAGGTGAACGAGGGATGCCTCGCTTAAGACCGCCATTCCCGGCTCAATCGGGACTATGGAAGAAACCAACCAACAATAATAACGTTGAGACCTATGCCAACATACCTTGGATTATATACAACGGAGCAGAGGAGTATGCTAAATTCGGTACTGAGAAAAGTAAAGGAACCAAAGTCTTTGCTCTTGCGGGGAAAATCAGAAATAGCGGACTCATAGAAGTACCGATGGGATTAACAATTAGAGACGTTATTTATAAAGTCGGTGGTGGAATGAAGGAAGAGAAACCATTCAAAGCAGTTCAGCTTGGCGGACCTTCAGGCGGATGTATTCCTGCCGAATTGATTGATACTCACATTGACTACGAATCTATTACCAAGACCGGAGCAATCATGGGCTCGGGTGGTATGGTTGTGATGGATACTTCAACCTGTATGGTTGATATTGCAAGATTTTTCCTAAACTTCACACAGAACGAATCATGTGGTAAATGTACTTTCTGTAGAGTTGGAACCAAGCGAATGCTTGAGATTCTAACCCGTATTACGGAAGGTAAAGGTGAGATGGAAGATATTGATAAGCTTCTTGAGCTTTCACATAAGATTATCAACACATCTCTTTGCGGATTGGGTAAAAGTGCTCCTAATCCTGTACTTACAACAATTAAATATTTTAGACACGAATATGAAGCTCATATTAAAGAAAAGAGATGTCCGGCAGGCGTTTGCACGGCTCTACTCAAATATGAAGTTATTACGGATAAATGCGTAGGCTGTACCGCCTGTGCCAGAAAATGTCCTACAGATGCAATAAGTGGTTCCGTGAAACAGCCACACGTTATTGACCAGGATAAATGTATTAAATGTGGAGCTTGTTACGATGCTTGTCGTTTCCAAGCAATATCAAAGGTGTAAAGGGGTTGCATGATGATAAATATTACATTAAACGGTAAAAAGATACAGGTAGATTGTACTAAGACAATACTTGCAGTATGTAATGAGCATGGAATTGAAGTTCCTACTCTTTGTCATGATGAAGAACTGAAACCTTTTGGCTCTTGCTGGGTGTGTGCAGTAAAACTGGTAGGACGTCCCGGATTTGTTACTGCTTGCGGAACTAACATCTATGAAGGTATGGAGATTGAAACTAATTCTTCTGATGTAATGGATGCGAGGAAAACAGCTCTTGAGCTTCTTCTCTCCGATCACTATGCAGATTGTGAAGCCCCATGTAAAGTGGCTTGTCCTGCCGGAGTTGATGTTCAGACTTATGTCTCTTTAATTGCAAACGGGCAGTATACGGAAGCTGTGAAAGTAATAAAAGAAAACTTACCGATGCCATTGTCAATAGGTCGTGTATGTCCTGCTTTCTGTGAGCAAGAGTGTCGTAGGTCGGTTGTCGATGAATCGATAGCTATCAGACAGCTTAAGCGTCATGCTGCAGATATTGATTTGGAGAATCCGTTTGTTCCTGAGAAAGCACCGTCTAAAGGTAAGAAAGTTGCTATCATTGGTAGCGGACCATCCGGTTTATCTGCCGGATATTATCTCTCAAATCGTGGTTATGATGTAAAAGTCTTTGAAGCTGAAGATAAAGCCGGAGGTTGGCTTAGATATGGTATTCCCGAGTATCGGTTACCTAAAGAGATTCTTCAGAAAGAAATAGATTTAATGTGTGCCAATGGAATGGAGATTCAGTATAATACATTTGTCGGTAGAGATATAAAATTACCAGAACTGGCAAAGGAATATGATGCTGTCTATATGGCACTTGGTGCTTTGAATGCTGTCCCTCTCAGAACTGAAGGTTCGAATATTGAGGGAGTACATCTTGGAGTTGATTTCCTTAAAGCTACTGTAAAAGGTAAAAAGACTGATTTAGGTAAAAAATGTGCTATAGTCGGTGGAGGAAATACAGCGATAGATTGTGCTAGAACAGCCGTAAGGCTTGGTTGCGATACTACTCTGATATACAGACGAACTCGTAATGAGATGCCTGCTGAATCATATGAAATTGATGCGGCAGAGGAAGAGGGAGTAAAATTCCTTTTCTTAACTAATCCTGCCAAACTGCTTCCTAATAAAGATGGTAGATTAGAGACTGTGAAGCTTGAGAAAATGGTTCTTGGAGAACCTGATGCCAGTGGAAGAAGAAGACCTCAAGCGTCCGGTGAATTTTTCGATGTGCAGTTTGATTCTATCATAGCGGCAGTTTCTCAAGCCCCTGAGATTACATTCCTCGGTGAAGAAGATAATTATATTAATGGCAAACAGTTGCCTGTATCCAAGTGGTCAACGGCTGTTGTAGATGAAGTTACAATGTATTGGGGTGTTGAGAATATCTTTGCAGGCGGTGATTTCCAGCGAGGACCTGCAACTGCGGTTGAAGCTATTGCTGATGGTAAGAAAGCTGCCAATGCTATAGATAATTTCCTTCAAGGTCAGATGATGGCTCCTGTAGTTCAATTTGATTCGAAGAAAGAGAAGAAATTAAAAGACATTGAACCTGAATATTTCGAGCAGTTCGAGAAAAAAGATAAAGTTAAAATGCCTGAACTTCCTGTAAACGAAAGAGTATCAACTTTTAATGAGGTTGAGTTCGATTATGAACGAGAATCCGGAATAAAAGAAGCTGAACGTTGTCTTGAATGCGGATGTCAGGTTAATGAAACATGTGATTTAAGACGCTATGCTACTGAATATGGTGTTGATGCTTATGCATACGCAGGAAGTCGCAATAAGCATCCGGTAGAGTCAACACATCCGTTTATTCTACATGATGCAAATAAATGTGTTAAATGCGGACGTTGCGTAAGAGTATGTGCCGAGATTCAGGGAGCCGGAGTGCTTGGATTTATCTATAGAGGATTCCCAACCTATGTTGCTCCTGAATTCGGCGGTGACTTATCCGAGACAAGCTGTGAGACATGCGGAAAATGTATTGAAGTCTGTCCTGTCGGAGCATTACTTCCTAAGAATATAAATTATAAGATGAATCCTAAGGGAGCAGAGGAAACTATTCAAAACTGTGGCTCTTGCGGTAATGGCTGTAAGATAAACGTTAAGTCTTATGATGGTAAGATAAAGTTTATTGAGACTCCTGAAGAACAGGGAGATAATCTGAGAAACATTTGCTTTGCCGGTAGATTCGGTTGGCAGGCTTATGATGCTGATGATAGCTTGAAGACTGCTCTTTATAAAAACAAAGAGACTATTCCTGCGTTCACTGCTCAAATGCTTCAAGAGAAAAGCTCTTCGGCAAAGAGTAAAATGCTCTATGTCTCTCCGGATGCTACTCTGGAAGAGTTAGCGTTAACTCAGACTATCGCAAGCAGGATAGGAGCTGAAATAGGTTCACTCTCATTATGTAATGATATATCCGATGAGATCCCTGCAGGCTTTATTAAGCAATATAGTGACTTACTGGAGACTGATGCTTTTTATGTTGTCGGTGATATAAACCTTTCGCTTAGAAGTGTACTCAGAAACTTACAGTTAAAAGGCAAGAAACTATATTGGATTAATGAGGAAGAGATCGGATTCACAAAATTGGTTGATTTCTATGCCAAGTATAATCCTAAAACCGCTCTTGAACATACACTTGATTGTTATGAGAACAAACCTAAGTGTGAACCTAATTGTATAGACTTTAATCAGAAGATGGTTGTTATATACAATCGAGACAACGTCTCTGAGAAAGTTGCAAAACTAACCTGGAAATTAGCAAAAACCATTTGTGATTTCTCGAAAGGTTCAGGTGTAATGGTAACATCTAACTTCTCAAATACTCTAGGAATGAGGTATAATGATGTTAAACCGGTTTCCGAGAGTAAAGTAGATTTTGCTATATACTACGGTGAAACACCTCAGGTTGATAATGGGTTTACTCTTGCGATTAATCAATTCCAGCCCGATAATGTTGACGTTGCTATACCAAGACCTACCTATCTCGAAATGGAAGGTTCTGCTTATGCAGACGGATTCAGAAAGACAGTATTCCATAATGTGAAGAAATCTAATAAGATGACTGATATGCTCAATATCTTCCATCAAGCCGGATGGTTAAAAGATGAAGAGAATAGTGTTGATTATTGGGTTGAACTAGCTCGTATGGGAAAAGGTATTTGTACCGGATGTACTCATGGATTTGACAAGAATCAGCTTAATGAATTGATACTGTCATACAAATGGGAAGATGAATCGGCAAAACCGATTACAGTACTAAATAAGAAAGCAATCAAGAAGTTGAAACCTTAAAATATTTGGTCATATACATAGTAGGGGCACGTTACCGTGCCCTTTTGGCATTTATATCAACCCATTATAAACCGATAAACAAAGCAAATACATTTTGCTTGACATCTCTCTACCGATTATAAACTTATATAGAGGTGTTATATGAATAAAATTGTTGTTTTGTCAGGAGGAGACTCTCCTGAACGAGAAATATCGCTGATTTCAGCAAGGAATATAGCTAGCCGGCTAACCAAAGACGGGTATGATGTAGAGTCAATTGATACCTCTGAATATCAGCACATAGAAGATTTTATAGCTATTCTTAAAGATTTAAATCCAGATATCATATTTAACGGGTTGCACGGAGGAGTTGGAGAGAATGGAAAGATTCAAGCCATTCTTGAAATGACCGGATTTAAGTTTACCGGTAGTCCATCCAATGCTTGCATGATTACTATGGATAAGCATCTTACCAAGTTGATTGCAAAAGACTGCGGTTTACCTATTGCAAAAGATATTCTCTTGCAGAAAGGGGATACTATAGAAGATGTAGAGATTGAGGAGATAGGCTGTCCATTGATTGTTAAGCCGAACTCAGCAGGTTCGTCAGTAGGTATATCTCTGGTTAACTCTAAGAATGACATTTCTCAAGCAATAACCGAAGCATTCAAGTATGATGATAATGTTTTGATAGAACAGTTTATTCCGGGAAGAGAATTAACTGTTACAATAATAGGAGGCGAAGCCAAACCTGTTGTGGAGATTAAGCCTAAGCAGGGTTGGTATGATTACAAGAATAAGTATACTTCCGGTAATACAGAGTATATTGCTCCGGCTGAACTGGAAGAGCAGGAAGTTGAAGTTATACAATCTTATGCTGAAAAACTATTCAAGCGATGCTATTGTAAGGGATATGCGAGAATAGATTTCAGATATGACGGAAATAAATTCTATCTACTGGAAGTAAATACACTTCCTGGAATGACGGAATTAAGCTTGACTCCGATGTCTGTAAAGGCTGACGGGATAGATTTTAAAGACCTTCTGAAGACAATTATTGACTTCGGACTAAAGGGGGAATAATGAAAAGAATATTGCTTATTTTTATAGGTTTAGCAGTAGCAATGGGTTTGATTGCTTCGATCAATATTAATATATCTCCAAATAGTATGGATTATAATCGCTTCAATATAGGGCAGTTAGATCCGGAAGTTCCTGAAGGGCAACCCATACTGTTTAGTGGTACAATCAGTAATGATATACCGGGAGAGAGTTTGGGAGAATTTGCTCTAAGTTTATCTTTTACTTGGGACGGGCTTGAATTGTATAGTTCTGTCATGGATGCTAAAGATCAGACTTTTGAGATGAATTCCATTTCAATAACAAACAGAGATATACTTGATAGTGATGGTTCTATTTGGTTTAAAGAGGCAAAAGAATCTCTTTCTTTGGACCACATATTTGATATTGCTCCTACATTTGAAGACGTTATATTGAATACAGGTTTATTACCGGATGGTACCTTTATTATTACCTTAGAGGCTATAGATTATAGTAATAACAATATCTCATTGGGTTCTCCTGCAACCTTTACTTTCAATGTCACCAATTCAAATGCTATATTTCTCAATCAGCCCGGTAATCCGCAGGGAAGGATGATTCCTGATGTAAGCAATAATACAGTTCTCTATAGTTGGCAAACTAATCTGGTAGGATTAAATGATTTCTCTATTGTAATAAAAGAGTTTGAAGCAAAGGATGAGTTAACATCAAGAAATTTGGATAGTGCAGGAAGAATGTTCTATGAAGCGGAAGGATTAACATCAAACTCATTTGCAATGTTCTTACCTTTTACCGATGGTTATTATTATGCTTGGAAAGTCTCTACCGGACTAGTAACAGAAAGCTCTTCAAACAATCATGAACTAGCACTTGAAAGTGACTATAATGTTTTCAGGTATGTTGAAGATACTTCCTCTGAGGCAAATCAGATAAGTGTTAAGATTGTCGAATTACTTAAATTACTCAATAATGCTGAGATTAATGCACTTCTTGAAGATGGAATGATACCTACCCAACAGGTAGTAACAGACGAGAACTGGCTTTCTGGAAAGGCTGCAGTTGAAAAACTAAGAGAATTTATCAGAAAACCTGTTACAGTAAGTATTGAGGAATAGGGGGAAGCATGAAAAAGATATATATTATAACATTTATACTGATAACTATGACTTTCCTGTTTGCAGAGAATCCTGTTGCATTATTGTTTCAAGCTAAAGGTGACGTTACATTGCAAAGAGAGCAACAGGAGGAGACAACGGTTAAAAAAGGTGGGCTACTTGTTAATAATGATAAGTTATCTACAGGTGGTAAATCTTATGCAGCAGTAAAGTACACTGATAATGGCTCATTGGTTAAAGTATTCCCTTGGAGTATTGTAACAATCAATGGAACAAGAAACGGAGAATTACTTTCAAAGAAAGTTAAACTTGAAGCCGGTCAGGTATTCTCAAAAATAAATAGTCACATGAAGGATCAATACAGGCTGGAAACTAGCAATACGGTAGCTTCTGTTAAAGGAACTTCATTTCTGACTATTATTGATCCGGAAGGAACAACTTGGATTCACATGTTTAAGGGATTGCTTGAAATCCAAAATACAATTACCGGTAAGAAGTTTAATCTGGAACCCGGTAATACAGCAGAGTCACGTTCGGATGGCGAGGTTAACATTGGTCCTACTCCTAAGTTAAATGCTGAGATTATGGATTACATTAAAGGTGATATTGAGGGAACTCAGAAGATTAAAGTTCCGCTTCGTGATGCAGAAGGCAATATTAGGTATATTGAACTTGAGATTGAGGAGTAAGATATGAAAAGAATAGTTATATTTGTTCTCTTAGTACTTACACTTCAATTGTTCTCTGATGTTATCATCTTTGATGAGCCAAGGATAACGGATTTAGATAACGGAAATGTTCAAGTGAGTGTTTCCATAATGCAGGATATAGAAGATATAGATTATGCTTTCTTCTATTACAGAGCAATAGGAAAGACAAGCTACACGATGATTGCAGCAGATAGAGATGAAGGAGCTGATACTGATTATACAGCAGAGTTACCTCTAAATGCTTTTCAGGATACAGGACTAGAGTTCTACTTTGAGGTAGAAACTAAAAACAAGATGATGGTGTCTTTGCCAAAGTTTATGCCTTCCGATCATCCCTATCCAGTAGGTAAAATGAGTTACAATGCGTCAAAAGAGCTTTTGATTCTTAGTCCTGAAACTGAGATCGATGCAGAAGAGGATTATGTATTTTCAGTTTCATACTTCTCAGTACAGGATGAGCTTAATTTAGAGACTATTAAGGTTATTTTTGACGGTAAGGATTTTACTTCCAAAGCTACTGCTACAGATAACATGATGGTTCTTGTACTTCCAAATGTAAAGCCCGGGATGCATACAGCAGAGATGCAGGTTAGAAATAATAACGGTACTCTATTGCTGTCAGGTAAGCATACTACTAAAGTTATATCGGATAAAAAGAGTTTTGAGCTACCTTTATCAATAACAGGTGATGCCACTTTCAAATCCAATGTATTCTCCGTTACAAGTGATGATAACTCTAACCTTGCGAACAAAGATAACGATGCCACTTTCAACTTAAACCTGTATTCACGTTCTAAGAATGCTCATAGAAAAGGCTTCTGGTACGATTTTAGAGGTAACATGTATCGTGACTCTAAGCAGAATGAATATACTCAACGCTATAACAGAATCAGATTTGATATGGAAATCCCATTCTTAAGAGTAATATTTGGTGATTATACTCCCAATTTCTCAAGTTATAACATGAATAACAGTAATGTTTATGGTTTTCACACCGAGTTAGATTACCACTTTGTCAAGATCATGTATTCTACAGGAGAAAACAGAAGAGCTATTAAAGATGAAATGAATAAAAGCAGTACATTTGCCAGAGATATTACCGCTTTAAGAATGGAGATGGGTGCAAGTAGAAGTGAACACACTAATTTTGTTTGGGGTATTCACATGTCACAAACTCGAGATGATGTTAATTCTCTCAAAGATGAGCACTTCAATTTTTACACTATAACGGATACTACTCAGACAGTCTTTCCTGAAGATAATCTTGTCTTAGGTACGGATTTAGTGATTACACTACCGGAGCAGAAGTCTAGTCTTGGTGCGGAAGTTGCAATGAGTTTCTACAACAGTAATATAACAGATGGTGCCTTTACTCTGGAAGATATGGAAGAAAGATTTGATTTCGATTCTATAGATGTTATGGGATTTGAGTTCGATATCAATCCCGAGACTTATGACGATATTTTCATAATTAATGAGAATATGCAACCATATAAGCCAGGAATGTCAAGTGTAGCTTGGAAGGCTTTTCTACGTCCTTATCTTCTCTTAAATGATATTAATTTGGAATATGAAGAGATTGGCTCAGGTTTTAACTCACTTTCCACAAGTGGACTACAGAATGATGTTTCTAAGCTTACGGTAAGCGATAAAATCAATATCCTTGATGTTGTACATCTTTTTGGTGGTTACAATCAGAATCAGGATAACCTATCAGAGCAAAAGTCAACTACAACTACTTATGAAAGATACTTTGGTCAGTTATTATACCAATACTATGATGTCACGTCAGTTAATCTAAGCTTTGATTCTTCAACTAATATTGGAGAAGTTGATGAGACTAAGGTTGAACAGTTCAATCAGAAGACTACAAACATGAGTGCAGGTGTAAACTATTACTTAAAGAATTTTACTTATGCCCCAACTCATTTTAATGTGACTTATTCTAACAGTAAGAATACTGATGAGTTAAATGATGATTATGGGATTACTCTTAACAATATCAACTTTACAATGTTAAATAAGTTCTCTACTATGCCACTAACAACCAAGTTTTATTACAGTTGGTCAAACTCTGAGAGTGTTATTCTTGATAATAGTTCCGATACAGGAAGTAACTCTGTCGGTGTTAGGGGTGAGTACGGTCTCTTTGATAACAAACTTATACCTTACACTGATATGAAGTATGTAATGCTCTCAGGTGATGAAGAGCAGGCATTCACTTATCTTAATTTCGGAGCAAGATATAAGCCTTGGGCTAAAACCAGAATTTCCACAAACATTAGATTAAAGAACTATACAAATGATACTTTCGATGATATGGATTACAGTGAATTAAACTGGAATCTTTATATCTCACAAAGGTTCTAACTCATAAATGAAACCAATTAGTTTTAAGTCTTTCTGGACTCAAGTGACTGCCGTAGTGATTCTATTGGCAGTCACTCTTATATTTAGCTTTACTCCTCCTTTTCACAAAGCCAATCTCTGGACTTGGGATTATCTGTTTAGATTGCGAGAGGAACATCCTGTTTCTAATGACATTGTTATTGTAAGTGTGGATGATGAATCTTTCAGTATGCTTGATACTCAATGGCCTTTCCCAAGGGGGTACTATGCAAGAATGATTGAGAATCTTGAAAAGGCGGGTGTTAAACAGATTATTTTTGATATCGAGTTTACCGAAAGTAGTAATATTAATGCTGATAATCTACTTGGAAGTATAGCTGCCCAATATGATAACATTGTATGGGCTGGAAAGGTAATTAGAGAGAAGAAAACCTCGAGTGTATTCAGATTGCTTCCTCCGATAGCCCAGATATTCAGAGCTAATGCTCCTTGGGGTATGGTTAACATGAGTGCTGATGTTGACGGGTTTATCAGAAACTATCCTATTTATGATGAGGAAGCTGATTTACGGGTATACTCTTTAGGGATAGTAGCACTTGCTACAGAGAAAGGTGATAGTTCGTGGAAGGACAATATTGTCCGAGAAGATGGTGTCTTAAAAGTCAATGATTATAGAATCCCTCTAAACAACTCTAAGCGAGTAGCCATTAACTATTATGGTGCGGAAGGAACTTTCAAGTACTATTCTTTCTCTTCCATATTGGATGACGAGAATTTCTTACTACCGGGCTTTGAAACCGAGGACTTTCAAATTAACGAGTTTAATCAGTTTCTCTCTGAAGGTGTTTTTAAAGACAAGACGGTTTTTGTCGGTGTTTCTACTGCAGAGTTGCATGATAATTTCAGCACACCTTTTAACTATAAGAAAGTAACTCTTCCCGGAGTTGAGATACATGCTAATTTCCTCCAAATGGTAAAGGATGGAAGATTTATCAATGAAGTAGGTTTTGGAACAGTAATTCTATTGTTATTCTTTATTGCTATAATAATGCAAATAGTGAATAGGCTTATAAAGCCACAATACTCAATTCTGATTACTTTATTAATTCTAATAGCAGTTTTAATATGGTCAGTATACAGATTCATACAATTCAACGAGATTTGGCAAGTAGTTATTTTCATCTTATATGGTCTGTTAAGTTATACATTTAATCTGGTATACACATTCATTTCAACTGCTAGAGAGAAGAGATTTATTAAGAATGCTTTCCAAATGTATATGGCCCCTGAAGTCGTTAATGAGCTACTCAAGAATCCAAAGTCTCTTACATACGGAGGTTCAGAGCAAGAGATTACAGTGTTATTCTCGGATATCCGCTCTTTCACTAGCTATAGTGAATCTCACCCTCCGGAGACCACAGTGGCAATATTGAGTGAGTACCTCACGGCTATGGTTGAAGTTATAAAGAGACATAAGGGTATCGTCGATAAGTTTGTCGGTGATGAGATTATGGCTCTGTACGGTACTCCCTTGAAAGATGAAGAACATGCTCTAAATGCGTGTAGGACTGCTCTTGAGATGAGAGATGTTCTTGATAGACTCCATCGTGAATGGCAGAAAGAGGGAAGAGACATCTTTGAGATTGGTATTGGTATTAATACGGGTAAAGCTGTTGTTGGTAACTTAGGGTCGGAGCAGATATTTGATTATACGGCAATAGGAGATAACATTAATCTCGGAGCAAGATTGGAGGCTATTAACAAAGAGTATAAAACCCAAAAGAAGATTATTATTAGTGAGTACACACTCGAAGTGGTTAAAGACAAGGTTGTTGTTGATTATCTTGACGAGATTAAAGTGAAAGGCAAGAACATTCCGGTTAAAATATATGAGTTAATAGCAGTCAGAAGATAACTTCTGGCATTATTTTATAATAGTGTAACTTAGAGAATAGATGGGATTCCATATAGCTTTATTTTTTCTGTTTTATACGTTCCTTATATCTCGTTAGCTTCCCGTTAAAAACTCGTTACGATAGTAGAGAATCAGATGGGGATTAAATTGCTATCCGGTCTATATGAGTTTGTTAATAATAACGCGATAAGAATTCTATGTGATAGCAAAATAGTAGTATTGACCTGAAATTTTTTGATGTTATCCATAGATTATCTCAATAGAGTATTCGACCCACTTCGGGATCGATGTATCATTTTAAATATTATTCCCATACACTTCGTACAAGAATCTCATATTTAATACCCTTGGGATTAACAAAATGAATCCTTGATTTAATGGATAGTGGGTAAGTAATCATAATCTCACGTATATATTTAAATACCATATAATTAAGAAGAAATATCAGAAATGGATATCTGATAAATTCATTGATATGTCTATTTATTATAGTAACAATGTTGTTCGCCAAAATACTCAAAATACTATTTAATACAGATGTTTCGATAGGTGCAATCAGAGCATTTCATTGATGAACTGTTAATTTGTGGGAATTTGGAATTAGAGATAATATCCAAGATGTCGTGTACAATAGATATTGCCTCCATTTTGAGTGTTGGAGTAACATCAAAATCAACTAATTTCTTCTTACTTCTAACATAGACGATGAAAGCTTTATTGGACATAGAGTTGAAGTGTTCTTCAGCTAGAAGAGCATAGAGCGTTTGTTGCATTTTATATGTTCTGTACAATTTATTATCCCAATAAGCGTATTTATAATCTAGGGGGGCAACAGTCCCATCTTCAAGAAACAGTAGCTCATCAAGTCTTCCGACAATTTTCAGTTTATCAGAAGTAAGATATAAATCAGACTCTTTTTTTACTGCTCCAGCTTTCTTTCTTAGATAGTCTTTGTTCCTAACAAGATTCTTTTCATGTATATCAATCCCTTTAGTAACAAGAAATCTTCTTTTTTCGTTTTGCTCAATATTCAAAACATGCATGAAGTAAGTAAAAGCGGGGCAGAAAAGGTATTCGATTACATCCGAAGATGTTATATAGTAATCAATATTCATAACTAGAAATATAGGGCTTTAACATCGTCAGTTATTAAATCTTTATCAAATGCCTGACCAAGCAATATGCATCGATCAAAATCTTCCCTACACATAGGAAAGATATATACTTTATCAATATTAGGATTAATTATCTATTCTATTTCCGAAGTAAGGGCTTTTCGCTTTGTTTTGTCCAAGTCTCCTAGGAAAACAGAGTATTGTACTCTAAATATTCCGATTCTTTCACAGCATTTTGCTACTTTAGTTCTTGCCTTATCATTCTTAATATCGTACATTACCCAAGTAAGCATTGTTGACACCTATTCCTTAAGTAAGTTGTTAATCCTAGTTTCAACAGAATTCTCTTTATATGCTTCATTACAGCCAATTAAATAGTTAGCAAAAGCATGAGCATCCGCTTGGATAGTATCAATCCTTTTCCGATTTTTGTTTCTGTATCTGATTATCTCATCGAAGCTTTCCATGAGGATTGAGATAAAGAACTTCTTACCGTCGGTGGAAACTTTTACACCATCCTTGATTTCTTCAATGAATTCCTGTTTAAACTGTCTTTTAGAAAAGATGTAAAATACTTGTTCGTCAACTAAATCCCGATATGGTTCAATGAAATCAAAGACTAATGATTTCTTGTTAAAGTTGTCTGTATGAAGAAATCTGACATAAGGATCTAATCCTGCAATAATAAGGGCTCTTTCGACTCTACTATATAGAATACCATATCCATAGTTCAGAAAAGCATTAAAAGCATCTTTTGCAGGTCTTTTACTTCTCCCTGAAAACTTGTATGCCTTGGGAATAATGTTATTGAGTATTTCGAGGTAAATACGAGAGAAACTACCTTCCCAACCTCGTATAGAATTTGATAGATTATCCAGAGAACCGGTAGCTTCATGTAAATTATTGAATATCTCTTTCATACTGCGAAATCTTCTCATATAATCATCTGTAGTGATATCACGTTAAGAAAGAAGCTTCTTAACAAAAGCTAACTGGTTGGACATCTTAGAATGTATTGTGTACTTGATAAAATCCAAAGAAATAGGTTCTCCCATTATTTCCAATTGTCTTCTTCTGATAGCAACTGTACTACCAATTTTTGGATACCATATTCTTCCGTATGGGTCACCAAACTCATCAAGAAAGATTATATCAATATTATAATCCATTGCAAGCTTTATAACATCTGAAGTTAACATGACTCCGTTTGTGATTACTATTGAGCTTACTTTCTCAGGAGTTATCTTTGTTTTCTTGCCATCAATAACAAGTTCAAACATATCATCGTGCTTTTTTATATATGTTCCATAAGTATTTATAAATAGTTGCATCATAGTATAAAGTCCTCTTGTTTAGACATGCGTTTAAATCCTGTATCTCCGTCATACATAGTTCTTAACATATCCTTATTTAGTATATACAGGTTATTTTCTGTTTTAAGATACTTCTCAGGAACATTTATGATGTATGGAGATAACTTTCTGTAGGCATCTCTTTTACGAGCTCTAAACTCATATTCATTCTCGTCAGGATTAAGTTCAAGAGAACAAAATTCTTGCATGACTTGGGTAGCACTATTGTCGATTTCCACAAAAACAGTTGTTGTTTTATGGTCATTAAATAGCGATAATACATATTTATCATTATTAGTATTATCCAAAGCTTGCGAATAATTCAGTGAGGTTAGAGATTGCCATATCATGTCCGATTTTGTTTAAGATATTGCTTCATTTAAAGAGTAATAGTATCGCTTTGTTAACTTAGGGTAATCAATCTCAGGAATAATCATTTTATTCAGGGAGACAATGGAATTGGTTGTGGCTTGAATTAAAACTTGATCATAAACAAAACTCCAATAAAACCTATTGTTGTTAGTTAATTGTATCAGTACAACATTACCTTGATTCCCAATAGCATTTCTATTACATCTTCCTGATGCCTGTATTACTGAGTCTAAAGGAGCTAAATCCCTATAAACTTCCTCAACATCAATATCAACACCTGCCTCAACTACTTGGGTAGAAACAATGATAAATCCTTTTCCGGGTTCAGCTTTAATTTTATTAATTCTACTTAAACGATGTTTAGGAATAACATTAGATGATAGATAGATTAATCTCTCTGAATCAAGTTCTAGTCTTAGTGCCTCATAAAGCTGTATTGAGCATTGAATTGTGTTAACTATGATAAGTCTGTTTATATCAGGTTTAGTATTATATCTGCCAAGGATAGTGTCTATGAATGTATTTATATCAGTCTTTTTATTGAGTAAGCTTACATCAAGAGTTACTCTATTCATTTTACCAAAAAAACTTTCTTTATCTGAAATCAGTTCAACTAATGTATTTTTCTCAAAGATTAAGGGCATCGTAGCTGTAACCAGAATAACGGTCGCATTCATATAATCACAGATAGCTTGTAAGCCCTTTCTAATAAGTGACCAGTATTCCGATGGAATACTTTGTACCTCATCCAAGATTATTATTGAATTTGCTAATTTATGAAATCTCTTTAAAGAAGTGTTCCTGAATGAAAACAGCGTTAAGATTATTTGCACAAATGTAGTTACAATTAACTCGCTGTTCCAAGTCTCAATAAGAAATTCAGATTCATGTAGACTGAAATCGCTAGTACCAATGAAGTTTAAATCTACTAAATGATGATGGGATAACAAAGCATTATTAGTATAACTTAAGTTATTCATTTGGAACACATTCTTAAAGACATTGAAGTTTTGATCAATGATTGATGTAAAAGGTAAGCAGTAGATTATACTACTATTACTATTTAATGAGTCCTTTAGCTTTATTGCATAATTTAATGTTGATAATGTTTTTCCTAATCCGGTTGGAAGGTTTATTGATTGAATACCTTGTCTTGGTGTTAATTCATTCAGATTATTAAAAGCTTTTGCTCTTAAACTGTTTAGAAAACTTTCAGTTTTAGGAAGAGACTGAATATAGTTTGGAACAAAAGATTGTTTCCAATATCTGGTGTCAGACGAGTCTACTTTAGAGTGGAAAATTGCTTCTTCTTTATCAGCATATACTAAGATTGAAAACAAATAATTTAGCTTTATCCAATAGTCATTTGGAAGGGATTTAATATGTCTTCTCAATCTCCTGTATAGTGATTTGGTTTCTAATTGCTTAAGAAACTCTACAAACATGTCATGTTCAATAACGATACAATCGTCCAGTGCTTTAGAATAGATTTTGACAAGCTTGTCATAGTCTATATTTTCACTTATCTCTAACAAGCTTTCATCAGGCATTATAAGCATTTGTTTAATGTCATCAAAATTGTTATGATGTTTCCTCACAATCAGGTAACCTAATAATGAATCGAGCTCGGATAGCTTAAGCAACTTGGAGAGATATAGATATGTCCAGGCAGCAGAAATTCCGGAATGCCTAGAACTGTTACTTTTGAGTTCTGTTCCTCTTATGTAATTCTGAAAGTGTTTAGAAGCTTTGCCAAGATCATGAAAGAGAAGAGAGATTTCCAGAATCCTTTTTAATTCCGAGAAAACTCTATTCTTCTCAAATAGTTTAATTCCTCTTAAATAAACACTTGTAAGGTGTTCGTCAAGCGTTATCTTAGGATGTGAAAGTAACTCAGATTCCATAAATATATTCATCGAGATTTTTGATATATAATGGTGGCTCTTGCGGTACTATCTCTATGGAGTGCCCTTCAGTCTCAAATATTATTTCTCTATAATTAGTCACTTTTCTATCTGCATTCATTGTCCCTGGAATGGTATCCTTACGAATATGTAACTTCTCACTAAAGATAAGCTCTTTTATCATTTCATAAGGTATTACTGAGGCGATACTATACTTAGCATTATTGGAGCCTTTCTCGATTGCGAATTCACCACGAAACTCATACTCAGCAAGACAATTACTTAATCCTAATGAGATAGAGTAATAAGAACCGTTTTGAGACAGCATTGATTTTAACTCATTGTATATTTTATCATCTGTGTGAGAGAAATAGATTCTATATGCCACATCCTTCAAGAACTCTATGTTAGTTGGTTTATGGTTCTTAAATCGATTAATCTGAGACATTGTAACTGCTTTAATATAGTTCATTGTAATCGATGTTTTCTTAATCGGTTTTAACAGTTTGATACCAACAAAACTACTTTTTTCATGATATATACTAGGATTGATGCTTTTATCAATTCCGATTATTGCTCCAATAATTCCTACGATAACAGTACGGGGTGGTACTGAAAAAGTAGTAGGAGACATATTTGTGAAGAACTTCCTGAACTGGGCGTAATCACCTGCTAAATCAAATACTAATACTCTTTCTGGAGTCATTTAGTCCTCCATGTTTAGTAATCCCAGTTTTCAAGTGTTAGATTTGAGTCTTTTTCACGCATAACAACCTTGAATTTATTATCATCTTTTTTTAACTCAGACAGTTTTATTACTAGAGCCTCCATATCAAGAGCTAACTCGGAAATATTTCTTAACTCATCATCTTTTTTATCTGATTTGAGACTAATGTATTTATCTAGATTACCGATAAAGAAATTCGGATTATCATGCTCAATTGTTAACAACATTCTAGGATTATGCTCAAACTTTGAACGGGTAGTTAGTTGTTTTGTACCATTCCAAATGGCTTCGAAGAGGTCTTCAACATCAGCTTCCCTTAGTTTAGTGTGCTTTGCAGTATTTTCATTGATAATACCATAGAAAGCAATCAACGAATAAGGAAGTATATACTCTTCTCTAAATGTTTGCTGTTCTGCACCTGCTTTAGAAGCAAATGCTCCCGTTCCCTTTATGTGTTGTAACTTGACTTTGTGAAGTGATTGCCCCATCTTAAACTGAACGGGACCGGTTAAAGTAATTGAGCTGTCTTTCTTACCAGTCTTCTTTACAGGAATAACACCACCGAAGAGTCTTACATCAATGCATGTTTCAATAATCTTATTTTCATCATTGTTGAAGTTTTCAGCTCTTCCTTTTGCGTCATTTAATCCTTTAGCCGGATCATTATCAACATTGGTTTGACGGATAAATATATCCTTTCCATTTTCTCCATTGTAACCTTTGTATTTCATGAGATAATCTCTGATGGTTCTTTTTAGCCTTACATCAGTAACAATATTGATTCCTGTTTCTTCATCAATACGTGGCTTATTCTCATCTGAAGGGTCTCCATTAGGATTTGCATTTTGTACATCATACAAGAATAGAATCTCGGTTCTTTTAATCATTATTATCTCCTTTTTCATTTTTATCAATCTTAAGTTTTTTACTAAGTGTCATACCCAAAACAAAATAAAAACTTATCTCATTATTGTTAAGGACGTCCAGACTTTCAGTTATCAGCAAACTAGATATATCCGTTTCCAATTCTTTGTAATAGTTGGAATCATATTGCTCCAATTTCTCGATAATCTGTGGATAAAGTTTTGTTATTAACTCAGGATTAAGCTTCAGACTATTTAACTTTTTCCTAAATGGTGTACAGCTTCTTTCCCGTTGTTGTATATTTAGAAGGAATTGGCACAATACTCCAATCAAAAAGACGGCTTTTGCTGAATTCGTACCGAAAACACTACTGTGTTCAGTAAAGAAATCACAATACTTCTTATTCAAATTTACCTCCTTAAATTTAGGTTTCTCTTTATTTATTGACCCTAATTCAATCAAAAAGTGCAACAACATTAATCCTTTTAATGTATAAATACTCCAATATTGTTCATTAATAAACTGTTTACGGATAACTTTCACAATCCTATCAAGGATATAATTATACTCAATTGTGCTCTGCATAAATATAGCTCTGGATATTTCTAAGAAAGCTTTTGTAAAATCGCCTTCCATTTTACTATTAATAGGGAAAAAGGCTTTAACTATACCGTTGAAAGTAAATTTATGATTATCGATAGCATCCTTCTTTAAACCCTTTAGTTTATGGAAAACTTCATAAGATTCAACAATATCTTTAGTTGTAAAAATCTTCTCGAATTGACTGGGAAATATACCTTCCAGAGTAGAGAGAATTTTAAACTCTTGATTGTTTTGTTGATAGAATAGCATAGTATAGTTTGCTATGTTCTTAGATTCAGATAAAGACTCAAATATATCTTCGGTATCATCTTCTACAATACTTCTATTTTTTCCGAGACTTAACTTTCCAATTTTGGTTTCCTCTCTGTTATCGGTAACAAAGAGTTCCAATATATCTTTGATATAGTTTTTGTTTAAACTTACCGAAATGAATTCAGGTATCAAGAAGTAGTTGAGTCCACAGAATCTGTAATTAAAATAATTCTCAATCAGAGGTTTCATTTTATATAGTTTTTCCGCACATTCAGGGCAAACAGGATAATTGTAGTGGGCTCTTTCCTTCATGAATCCACCAGCAATTGGCTGATGGTCTGTTTTTGATGTATAGAAATTGAAAGTAGAAACATAACCCCATGCTGTTTTTGAGTTACTTCTACAGATTGAGCATGTAAAATCCTTACCTTGAATCTCTTTTGATTCACTTAAATGATAATATCCTGAGTATAGATTTTCGATACTATTCTTTTTGATTCCATTATAATACTCAGATTCTCCAGTGTAAAAACCATTAATCTTGATTGTATATAAATACTTATCCTTCGGCTTAA
Source organism: Cloacimonadales bacterium (SeqCode) (assembly GCA_963667035.1). Lineage (GTDB taxonomy): Bacteria > Cloacimonadota > Cloacimonadia > Cloacimonadales > JAFGVF01 > Zophobacter. Next base: position 1,942,802 of record OY762964.1, on the reverse strand, counting down.
TGGATATTGTCTCTTTAAGAGTATCGGATATAATAGAAATTTCGTTCTGATGTAGATTCAGTATTGGCTTCAATTCCTTGTTAATTTTGCAATTTCCGGAAAGAATTGCTGATATCTTCCTTGAGAATTTTGATTCAAACTCATTTTTCCCATTTGACTCATGACTTAATGAATCTAAAGTCACAACAATAGTGGGGAAAGGTGACTTTCTCTGACCGGGAGCTTTTTTATAAAAAAAGTTCCTCAGATTCATCTGTTTATTATATTGAAGCATTTCAATTCTACCTAAAGAGGCAATATTATTCTTCAACTCAATGTTTTGAACGATTACAATGTGCTCTTCATCGTCATTAACGAGTCCATACTGATTATTCATACTTTCGACAAAATCAACACCAAACAAATCATATAGAGCATACATTTTATGTATCATTATCCTTCCTTTTTCAGTTCAACAACTCCAAATCCACGAGCTGACTGTTTACCTAGTCCGAAATATTTAGGGATTGCAAAGTTCGTTGTAAACTCGCCCTTAAAACCAATCAGTTTTCTATTCTTAAAATTCACTTGTATCTCATGAAACCATCCTTCAAGCTCTACTTTATCAAAGTTTTCGATCCAGTACTCAAAGCCTTTGGAGAGAGTTAAAAGATTGTTCTTTAAGATTCTGTTTAGAAAACGTTTCTGTTCTATCGGATGCATTTGTTTGTAGGATTTATGATTCTCCTGATTAAGAGCTAACCATGGAGATGAAAATATATAGTTCTTGTAGTCTTCACTTATCCCTAGTGATTCTTCTAAAAAACAGACTTCTCTTTCATTTGTTACAAACTGTTTATCGAGAATAGTGATTTCGTTTAAATCAAAGAACAGTCCTTTGATTATGTCTATTGCGTCTCTGATTCCTATCAAAGCAGGATACCCATCAATTATCCGGTATTGTATCAATGGCATTCTATAAGAATATTTACCATCCGGTAAATGATTATGAAAGATAGTGTTATCTTTGAATTTATTAGCAAAAAAACCTCTCAGTTTTGGTAAATCTCTACTTTGAAACTCTATATCCGGAAATTTGACAACTATGTAACTACAGTGTTTAATAACATACCTCCTACACCCTTATAAACTAATTAACCAAATCATACATTTATTTAATCTTGGTCAATATCTTTTATTAACTTTATCCTTCAGTTGTAAGTTTATTTTATCCGCTTTTATTTACGGTTCTAAGTTACTCTATACCTGTTCTAAGTAGATAGTTTCTAGTAATTGGATAATTCACAAAATTTTATACACAAACTAGACATTTTAGGATTTCTTTCTTGACAATAAAAGTTTTATTAGTTCAAATATGATAGTAATAAAGATTATTCTTGAGAGAAAAAAGTTAGAGGATAAGAAACATATATAAGTAATGAGTTATAGGAGGAGGGGATATGAGAATATTTTCTAAAACAATCTTACTTACTTTAATAGGTGTTTGGTTATTCGGTTGTTATGATGATGGCTTTAATGATTATGACATAAATAACTATAATGTCTTAATATTGGATCTGGATCAAGAGGAAGTTGCTAGGATTACCGGTTTTTATAAACAGTCATACATGTTCTTTAATCCCGATGATGATAATGATGAAGTCTATAGATTAATGGGTATTACCGGCTCTTATCTAAGAATGTATACGACTTCAGGTCACGAATTAGATAGATTCGGGAATTCAGTTAATGAATGGATTACACCGGATGATTTCTCATTATCAAATAATGGCACTAAGATATGCTATTATTCAGGTGGTATTTTAAGAATTGTTGATGTTGTTACAAGAGAGACTAAAATCATAGTTACTGAATCTTCTAATATGCTATGGCCTTTCTTTAACTCTTCCGAAACCGAATTGATATATCAAACGAGAGATGGAGATCTTAGATCACTATATTCCATAAACATAGAAACACAGGAAAAGAGAATTATCTATTCTGATAGTCGTTATATCTTCTCTAATTGCAAATCTATTAATGATGATTTGATCATCGGTAAACTTTATGATTATGGAAGAAACACGATATTTGGGCAACTAGCATTACTCAATTTAGAAACAGGAACATTTGAAACAATCACGGAAGAGGATATCTCATTCTTTGATTATCAAATGGATGCTCAAAGATTAGCATATTACACTCCAGGAAAACAATTGGTTGTAATGGATATGCTATCAGGAGAAGAGATATATAGAAAGCAAATAAATGAGTTCGTTGAGGGTGTATCATTTCCTAAATTCTACAGAGATGGGCAAAACATAATCATAGATAACTACTTGATTGACCTTGCTACTATGGATGAGACATTAATAGGTAAAAAATTTAAAACCCAACCGTCAATTTCAGAATATGGTGAATATATTGCCGGTATGATTGAAGTAGATTAGGGGGTTTACATGAAAAGAATATATTTGCTGTCTATTATAACTTTAGCAATCATTCTTAACGGGTGCAGTTCACTTTTTGATGATGAAACAAAAGATTACTATTATAGAGATTATGTTGCAATAAGATCATTGAATGGTCCTATATTGAGTTATCTGGATATACCTGATGGAAATTATAACTACATCAATATTGATAATCAAGAATACATCCTGCAAGATGAAGTGGCTTATACCAATGAAATAAGAGTCTTAACAACTGATGGCGAATACTACAGAATGATTGTCCCTGATATGAATGATGTAGTAGCCGTAAGTAGGAATAGAGATGCATTTGTTGTTATGTTAGGTAAAGCCCTGTTCTTAGTTAATAGTGATGGGAGCGGAACAGTATTGATTAATGATAATAGTACAACAGTCAAAGGTGTTTGTTTCTCAGACAGTGGAGATTTCGTGTTCTATTGGCAGGATACCAATGAAAGTTTTGCTGATAGATTCATGTTAATGAAATATGATATTGTGAATGATAAACTTGATTATCTATTGACTACTACACATGTTAGATCACATTCTACAGTTCTTGGCTGTGCTAATGATAGCAACTATTACTATTCTTCAGATGACCATTTTTATAGAGTGAATCATCTGCAAGGGATTGAGCACGTTAATAAGTTGATTACTCTCAAATCAATGGTATACAGTGAAGAGTTAGGGAAGATTATAGGTGTAGAAGTTGATTCAGGGGTAAATTATCTTACATACTATGATTTGGCAACTAATCAGTTTACAAGGCAATCATATAGCAATATATCCGGTGAGATTGCTCTTTCTCCAAGTCAAACAAAGATTCTTGTCGGAGATGATAGCAAGGATATAAACTACTTAATTGATTTGGTAAACAATACTGTTCTAACTCTGAGAAGCTCTGTTAGGGAAGCAACATTCTCTTCTGATGGAACAAACATCTTATGTATTGTTAAAAGAGCATTCGAGAGAAAATAAACAATAATTTCAGATTTTTTAGAGGATTCTACTAGTAGAATCCTCTATTTTTACAACTACCTGATATGCCTTGATTTAGGGTGTGTAGTTAACGTAACATATATTTAAATATATTACTTAAGAAATCTCAACTCTTAATTTTCCTCCTTGACGTATATCTCTTTTTCATGAAAATGACAATATAACATTTATAAGTTCATTTCAAAATTAACATCTAGAAAATCGTTAACCTCACACACAGTTTAAGGAGAATTATGTCTTTTGACATTACCATTTATGACCGAATTAACGAACCGACAATTAGTAAAGAAAAGGAAATAGTAAGTTTTTTATATGCTGCTTTAGAAGAGTATGGAGATCCGATAGAGCAGATTCAATTATGTTATGATTATGCTATGGAACGCCATAAATCATTTGGTGGTAAAATCATTGATTGTACTTTTGAAGGTAATACAGTAGGAGCAGTGATTCTTAATAACACAGGTATGAAAGGTTACATTCCTGAGACAATACTGGTTTATATAGCTGTTGACAATACAATGAGAGGCAAAGGAATCGGTAAGATGCTTATGAAGGAGGTGATTGAGATTACCAAAGGTTCCATCAAACTTCATGTTGAAAAGAATAATCCCGCAATCCACCTATATGAGAAAGTCGGATTTAAAACTAAATACGTAGAGATGCGTTATACAAGATAAAAGAGGTGTATCATGGCATTTCTAGCATTAGATAGACAGAAATTTAGAGAGAACTATACATATCTGGATAATCTCTTCATTAAGAATAAGATAAAATGGGCTGTTGTTACTAAAGTGTTATGTGGTAACAAAACATTCTTAGAAGAGATCAATGCGTGTGGAGTAACTCAGGTATGTGACTCAAGATTAACTAATCTAAAGATTATTAAAGCAATGAATCCTGATATAGAGACAATTTATATTAAACCACCTGCTAAACGCCAGATTGCTAATGTTGTAAAATATGCCGATATTAGCATGAATACTGAGTTAATGACAATAAGAGCATTGTCAAAAGCTGCTGTTAAACAAAATAAAAATCATAAGATTATTATCATGATTGAAATGGGAGAACTCAGGGAAGGAGTCTTAAGGGATGATTTTATAAAGTTCTATGAGAAAGTTTTCCAACTCCCAAATCTTGAAGTGGTAGGAATTGGAGCAAACTTTACTTGCTTGTACGGAGTTTTACCGAGTCAGGATAAACTTATCCAACTAAGTCTTTATGAGCAACTTATAGAAGCTAAATTCAATAAACAAATCCCTTATGTCTCGGGAGGGAGTTCAGTAGTTTTACCATTGATTTTTAACAATAGTCTACCTAAAGGTATTAATCACTTCAGAGTAGGGGAAAGTTTGTATCTGGGAACGGATGTATATAGTGATAAACTTTTAGAAGATATGCACAATAATGTTTTTACATTGTATGCACAGATAATTGAACTGGCAGAGAAACCTATAGTACCAACCGGAAATCGTGGAACTAATCTTGAAGGCAAAACTGCAGAGTTCGATGAAGAAGATAAAGGCAAGAAAGCCTACAGGGCAATCATTGACCTAGGATTATTGGATGTTGACGAGAAGCATATTTTCCCTAAGGATAATAGAATCAAATTTGCAGGAGCCAGTTCAGACATGATTGTGATAGAACTAGAAGATAATCCGGCTAACTACAAAGTGGGTGACCACTTAGCATTCGGGATGGATTACATGGGTTTGCTTAGATTAATGAACTCCAATTATATAGAAAAGAAGATTGTCTGATATATTGTTTCAATTATTGTATAATTGTTTGAATAGGTGTGATTGGTTGCTTGTTCTATGCATATTTGCTTATCCCATTGCGAGAGAAAGTGGAATAGTATCTCGTTTTTAGAGGACAAACTAAGATATGAATAGCTCATTTGAAGATTGACTATTCTCTATACTAACAAAGGAAGGAAATTTGTTTACAATTTCTATGAAGCCAAAATCTTGACATTATATTTAAGCAGGAGGAAAAGATGCTTAGAACAATGTTATATGCTAAAATACATAGAGCTACTATAACTCAAACTGACCTTGATTATGTAGGAAGTGTTACTATAGATAAAGAGCTTTTGGATGTGACTGGAATTTTACCTAATGAGAAAGTGGAAATATATGATATTGATAATGGCAATCGCTTTGCAACTTATGTCATAGAGGGTGAACCTGGAAGTGGTATTATCGGAGTTAATGGTGCTGCTGCCCGTTTGGTTAGAAGAGGAGATAAAGTAATTATAGTAAACTTTGTTCAGCTCAATGAAGAAGAATTGAAAACTCTTAAACCGAATGTAATTATCGTTGATGAAGAGAACAAGATTATAGATAGAAAATAGGGGCTTTAATGAGAGTGATAGAAACAATAGAAGAGATGCAAGCTCTTACACAAAAGCCTTTATGGAATAAGAAAATAGGTTTTGTTCCCACTATGGGAGCCTTACATGAGGGGCATATCAGTTTAATCAAAAAAGCTCGTGAAGAATGTTCTGAAGTTGTACTGAGCATTTATGTGAATCCGAGCCAATTTGGTGAAAATGAAGATTTAAGCAACTACCCGAGAACTTTGCGTGAAGATCTTGAAAAAGCTAAGAAAGCTGGAGCCGGCTTTGTATTCCTTCCTTATGATGACGAGATGTATCCGGTAGGATATGGCAGTTGGATTAATGTGGAAGAGATAACTGAGATACTTTGCGGCAAATCAAGACCTGGTCATTTTAGGGGTGTGGCTACGATTGTTGCTAAGCTTATGAACATAGTTCAACCTGATTTCATGTATATGGGAGAAAAGGATTATCAACAAGTTGCAGTACTTAAAAAAATGATTAATGAACTTCACTTTAAAACTAAAATAGTAACATGCCCGATTGTCAGAGAAGAAGATGGACTAGCCTTAAGCTCTAGAAATAAGTATCTTAATGATGATGAAAGAGTGAGAGCTCTATGTTTGAAAAAATCAATCAATAAAGCCAGAGAACTATTCATATCAGGTGAAACAAAAGTTGATAATATAAGAAAAGAGATGGAATCGATTATTTCAAATGCCAATGGAGTTGTTGATTACATCGAATTTGTTGACAAAGATACTTTACGAACTAAAATTGATGTTGATAATAATACTAGAGTTGTTCTGGCTGTATTTATTGAGAGTACAAGATTAATTGACAACTCTGATTTGAGGTAAAATGGCAGATAAGAGTGTATGGTTTGAAACAGTGAAGCACTATATTAACGTGCTTGTTGGTATGATTCTAGTTTTTGGTATTGTGACAGGGCTTTATTTTGGTTGGTATCAATCTCGTTCAGGTAAAATGATATGGGTCTCTAACAGCTATCATTTGGCAACCTCATTACATTGTGCTTCTGTGAAAGAGCAATATTTACATATAATTAACAGCCTTATCGAAGAGATGGCTTCCCCAAAATTGACTGATATTAACATTTCTACGACGGATGCTTTGACTGCATATCAGACAGCAAAAAAAGATATATCAATGATTGTACTCCTTCAAACAATACATAAAGAGGATAAATATCAAACTAACACAAATCTTGTAAAAGACCAGTTTAACACTATCGTTTTTCAAAACTCAATTAGTAGAGAAAAAGCACAAGAGCTTATTAAGAACTCAAAAGAATACATTCAAGTTTTGGATTTACTACAAAATGAACACTACAAAGACCACGTTGATCTTGAAGAGAAAGTCAAAACTTGGCGTAAAAGAAGAAGTATCTATTTCTTAAGTTTTCTTGCTCTTATTTTACTGATTGGGTTTGGTTTAGTTAGAAGAATTACGAGCCTTATAAAAATGATTTTATTTAGATTGCTGGAAGAAAGTGATGAGAGAGAATCCGAAAGAAAGATTCTAAAACAGCGTGAAGAAGAAATCACAGAATTGCATGCTATCATTCATCGTGTAAAACAGGAACATCCTGAAATAGAACTATAAGGTTTGCCTGATTCATTAAAAATACTCTTCTTTAGTGATACACATTTGGGGTTTGATTATCCTGTTAATCCCAGAACCATGAAACGCCGTCGTGGAGTAGATTTCTTCAATAGCTTTGAAACGATTTTGGATATTGCTGTTAAAGAGAAATTTAACTTGGTTATTCATGGTGGAGACCTCTTCTTTAGAAGTAAAATTCCACTTTTTATAATAGATAAGGTCTACATGCGATTATTAAAATTTTCAAGTAATGGTATTCCAATTGTTCTATTACCCGGTAATCATGAACGCTCCAATCTCCCTGAATCCATCTTGATAGCTGCTCCTAACATACATTTTATTACTGAACCAATGAGAGTTACATTATCTATCAATGAAAGATCTATAGCAATTACAGGCTTCCCATTCTATAAGGGAATATTAGGACCGAATTCTCTAAAATTCTTTCTGAAATCAATATGGATCAAAGAAGTGATTTAGAGCTACTTCTGGTTCACCATCCTTTCGATGGGGCTCAAGTTGGTCCCGGTAACTTCACGTTTTACAATAGGGAAGATACAATAGCCTTAACTCCATTGTTGAACGAATTTGACATGGTTTTAGCTGGACATATACATAGAAGACAAGTGAGATACGTAAACAATACTCCAATTGTTTACTCAGGTTCTACAGAACGTACTTCGATAGCTGAAATCGATGAACAAAAGGGATTTGTAGAAATACATCTGAGTTCAAACTTAAGCTATAGATTCAGAGATCTCAGTACCAGACCTATGTGTAAGATAGAAGTTCCCGATGTTGATGACTATGAAGAGTATTTAGAGAATGAGCTAAGTAAACTTAATCCGAATAGTGTAGTGTACGTTAGTTTCATTGGTAACAACTATCTAAACGAGGCTCAAATAAGAGAATTAGCTCCGCCAACAATGACTATTCAATCAACAGTATATAGAAAAAGGCGATCTTACGATCGCCTCAGACTGTTGACAAAGCTATGAGTAAGATTTCATAGCTTTGTCTTTTTTTAGCTTAAAATAAGAACATCAATCATTGACAAAAACCCCCTTAGTTTATACTTAAACCATCATAATTAGAGGTGGTTATGCTTAAAAAAGTTTCTGACACACAGTCCCAAATGGAATTTGTAATAATAGATGATCTTGTCCCGGAAGATCATATTCTACGCAAGATTGACAGGGTAATAGATTTTAGTTTTATTATGGACCGAACTGCTCATTTGTATTGCCCCGACAACGGTCGTCCCCCAGTGCATCCCATAACTTTCTTCAAAATGCTTTTTATTGGTTATCTATTTGGTATCCGTTCTGAGCGACAACTAATCAGAGAGATTCAGGTCAATGTAGCATATCGCTGGTTCTTAGGGTATGGGCTTACTGATAAAATACCGAGTCATTCTCTCTTCAGCCAGAATCGTCGCAGACGCTTTACTGATAGCACTGTTTTTGAAGAGATTTTCATTGATATTGTAAAACTTGGTATCGAGAATGGTTTGGTAGATGGCAAGGTTCTTTATAGCGATTCAACTCATCTGAAAGCTAATGCTAATAAAGGCAAATATGAATCAATTAAAGTAGAGACCACACCTCAGAGTTATCTTGAAGATCTAAATAAAACAGTGGATGAAAACCGAAAAGCTCACGGTAAGAAGCCACTCCCACCTAAAGACAATGACTTTAAAGGCGGTTCGTCACCCAAAGTTAAAGAGATTAAGTCTAGTAAAACAGATCCTGACAGTGGTTTCATGACGCGAGACAAGAAACCACAAGGTTTCTTCTATCTTGATCATAGAACCGTAGATCCTAAAGTAAACTTCATAACAGATGTTCATATTACCGCCGGCAATGTGAATGACAGTTCTTGCTATATTGATAGGCTAAAAGTGCAGCAAGAGCGTTTTGGTTTTGATGTCCTGGCAGTAGGTCTTGATGCCGGGTATGATACAGCTAATATATGCAAAGAATTAGTAGATATGGGAATCATGGGAGTAATAGGTTATCGTCGACTTGGAGGTAAAAAAGGTCTTTTCAAGAAGCGTGATTTTAAGTTCATTTCAGATAGAGACATATACATCTGTCCAGAAGGGAAAGAGCTTAAATATCGAACAACAAACCGTAACGGTTATGATGAATATGCATCCGAGAGTAGCTATTGTAAAAACTGTCCAATGCTTAACAAATGCACCGAGAGCAAGAACCATCAAAAAGTTATCATGCGTCATGTATGGGAAGACAGTAGAGAGATTATCCATAAAAACAGGTTAACCTTTTGTGGCAAAGAGATATACAAAAAACGAAAAGAAACCATTGAGAGAAGCTTTGCAAATGCAAAGCAACTTCATGGTTATCGGTATGCGAAATATCGAGGTATAGAACGAGTTCGAGAACAAGCATATATGACATCAGTAGTTCAAAACATAAAGAAACTGGTTAAATACCTTTTCAATGGCATATCAGGGAAAGTGGCATCAATGTTATTAGCTTTTTATGTTAATATATGCTCTGGTTTAGACGAATATAGAGCTAAATCTCATTATCCTGATATTGTACTCAACTAATCAGAAATAAACTTACAATGTAAAAACCCAGTCATTTTCATAACTGGGTTTGTAAACGGTCTGAGGCGATCTTACGATCGCCTTTATTTATAAGAATCTTTATTTATTCTTTTGGCTCTTCTGTAGTTTCAATAACTTCTTCAACCGGAGCTGATTCTTCTACCACTTCTTCAGTAGGAGTTTCTTCTGTTACAGGAACTGATTCCTCTACTTCCGGAGTTACAACTTCCTCAGCAGGAATTTCTTCTGTTACAGCCTCAGGAGCTATCAGCTCTTGAACTACAGTCTCAGAAATAACTTCTTCTGTTACAGGAGCTGATTCCTGTACTTCAGGAGCTACAACTTCCTCAATAGGAGTTTCTTCTTTCTTCTCAGCTTTAGGATTGTCTTTTTTCTTTGAAGTTTTTTTCTTTCTTTCTTCTCGACGTTTTCTTTCTTCTTCGAGATGTTTCATAATCTCTTCATGCTGTTCATTATGGAACTGCACATAGGTCTCTTGAAGATCAAGGTCTCTTGAGAAGAAATAAGCTTTAACAGACAGGATAAGACGACGGTTTTCCATATCAAGCTCAATAACTTTTAGAGGAAGCTCTTCATTCATTCTGAAGAACTCTTCCGGATGCTCTAAGTTAGGAATAGCTAAATGAGAGATAGGAACAAAGCCCTCAACAGAAGCTCCGTCAACAGGAATGTCAACAAGAAGTCCCTTAGGTATAAGCTTTGAAACTTTACCAATAATTTCTGTGTTAAGAGGTAAAAGAGTATCAAGACTATTCCATGGGTCGATGCTCATCTGTTTGATACCAAGAGCAATGCGATGGAGTGTTCTGTCTACAGCAAGAACAACAGCCTTAACCATTTGTCCCTTCTTAAACATTTCTCTTGGATGATAAATACGCTTTGTCCAAGAGATGTCAGAGATATGAACAAGTCCGTCAATACCGTCTTCAAGTTCAAGGAATACACCAAACTCTGTGATATTCTTAACTTTACGTTCGATAGGAGTTCCGATAGGATATCTTTCGTCAATTGATACCCAAGGGTTAGGAGCCATCTGCTTCATCCCGAGAGAAATTTTATGACTAACTTTATCAATAGCCAAAACGATTGCATTAACAGTTTCACCAATCTTCACATACTTGTGAGGGTTAACAATAGATTTTGTCCACGACATTTCTGAAACATGAATCAATCCTTCTACACCCGGTTCAAGCTCAACAAATGCACCGTAATTAACTATATTTACAACCTTGCCTTTAACCTGTTTACCTTCAGGGTAATTAGCATCAACATTTGCCCATGGCTCAGGAACAAGTTGTTTGAGACCTAGGGCAACGCGACCGCTTTCTTTATCGAAGTCAATCACTTTAACTTTGAGCTTGTCGCCAATATTCAACATTTCTGATGGATGATTAATTCTTCCCCATGACATATCCTGAATGTGAAGAAGTCCGTCTATTCCACCTAAATCAATGAATGCACCGTAATTGGTAATGTTTTTAACTTCACCTTCAAGCTCGGCATCAATTTTAATACTGTCGATAATTTCATGTTTCTTACTTTCAAGGTCTTCCTCAAGAACTTTCTTGCGTGAAACTATGATGTTACGACGTTCTTCATCTAATTTGATGATGTAAAAAGTATGTTCTTTACCAATAAACTGATCCAGATTAGGAATTGGTTTGAGAGCAATCTGAGAGCCTGGTAAAAAGGCTTCAAGACCTAAAATCTCAACAATCATTCCGCCCTTAACTCTGCGTCTAAGAATGCCTTGCACACGGTCTTGTGCTTCGAAGATTTCTTTAACCTTAACAAGGTTAACTTTGAAATCTGCTTTTTTCTTGGAAAGCTTAATTCTGCCTTCGTCGAAGCGTGTTACCATCACCTGGATTTTATCCATGAATGAAGGTACACCTGAATAACTGAATTCAGATACAGGAATAGCACCTTCAGATTTTCCACCGATATCAACAAGTACTTCCTTATCGTTAACGGAGACAACTGTTCCTTCAACGATCTGACCTGCACTGTAATCTGGGAAAGACTGATCAATAAGATCAATCATAGCCTGATGCTGTGATTCTTCTTCAGTTAGTTGTTTTTCTTCTTTTTCCGGTTTTATATCAGCATTCTCTTCAGCTTGGTGACGTAAAGCCTCTTCAGCTGCTAAGAGTTCATCTTCCGGAACTTCAGCTTTGATAATTTCATCTTTTGTGTAATCCATTCTTCCTCCTGAATTAGTGGACTGGAATATCTGTGACATTGTCTGTCTTGGACAGATCCCCAAACCAATCTATTAATTTATTATATATTTCTACGATTATGTCATCCGGTGTGGAAGCACCGGCAGAGATACCGATTTTACTCTCCTGCACGAACCATTCACGTTTCAGCTCTTCGGCTGTCTCAATGTGATGAGTGACAGCATAACTAGCTGAAAGCTTTGCGAGCATTCTTGTATTTGAGCTGTGTTTACCGCCTATTATCAACATCACATCGACTGTTTTTGCCAATTCAACAGTATGATGCTGTCGAACTTCGGTTGCAGTACATATTGTGTTGAAAACAAGTAATTCTCGGCACTCTTCCACTAAGCGACAAGTAACTTGTTTAAAACCCTTTAAGTCCTTCGTGGTCTGGGAAATCAAGGCAGACTTATGAAAGGGGTTGATAATCTCTTCAGCAGATGATATAACAACAGCTTTTTTATTTGTAGCAAAAGAACAAAGTGACCTTACTTCCGGATGCTCGGCATCTCCGTATATATATACTTGATAATCATTCTTATCAGCATATCGGACATGCTCCTGTGCTTTTCTAACAAAAGGGCAGGTTGCATCAATAATCTCGATGTCTCTTGCTTGCAGTTCTTTATAGCTATCCCTTGTGACTCCGTGTGAACGGATAATTACCGGATTATCCAGGCATTCTGAAACACTGGAAACAGGGACTACACCCTTTAATTTCAGTTGGTTAACTACCTGGGGATTATGGATAATATCTCCAAGGGTGTTAACTTTACTATATTTCGCTCCGCTTTCTTCAGCGATTTTTACCGCTCTTTTAACTCCAAAGCAGAACCCGGCATGTCTAGCTAATAAAATCTGCATTACACTTATTGAACACTCTATGCGTACACTTTATTATTGATAATTTCCTTAATTTTATACACCTGTTCATCGATAGATAAACCGGTTGTATCAATCTCAATAGCATCATCAGCTTTTTTTAATGGAGCAAGAGCTCTGGTTGAATCGTTGTTATCCCGCCAAATTAAATCAGCCTTTACTTCATCAAAACTAATCTCTATTCCCTTTTGCTGTAATTCAGCAACTCTTCTTTGGGCTCTTACATCTACATTGGCAATCATAAACAACTTGAAGTCCGCATTAGGGAAAACAACAGTCCCTATATCACGTCCATCCATAACGACTCCTCCTTGCTCCCCCATTGCTCTTTGCATGTCCACCATTTTTATTCTGACTATGCCTATCTGAGAAATATCGGAAGCAAGACGTGAAATCTCTTTTGTCCTGATTAACTCACTAACATCTTCTCCATTGAGATAAATGCGATTTCCTGTATCACTATATCTAAATTCAATAATTATATTCTTCAACATTCTCTCGATTCCGGGAATATCAGATAAAGATATATCTAATTGCTTGGAACATAATCCACAAGCCCTATACATTGCCCCTGTATCTATATAGCTGTATTCCAACTCTTTTGCCAAAAGTTTGGCTGTGGTGCTTTTCCCTGAGGCTGCAGGACCGTCTATTGCAATTATAAATCTATTATCTCTATCTTTATATATATTCTCCATAATAGTCCATATCCAAGATGTTGTCTAAAACAGTCAACAATTTTTTGTCCTATCTTTATATTTTATGTAAAATGATTAAAATTTGTTATTATGAGTAAGTTTAATAATTGTCATACTTTAACTTTTATATAGTAATTGGAGAAGTAAAGATACCATGTCATTTCCTTTTGTAACTAACTTTTCTGTTTAATGTTATCTTGCACAATCTAAGTATTGATAACCCATAAATCTACTATATATTCATTTTTCTACTTTACTTATCTCCATAAATGATTTTAATAATTGCTTATAACACTTATGGAGGTAAAAAATGAAACTAGGTGCATTTTCGATAAGTCTTTCGGTTAAGGATATAATTGTTTCAAGAGATTTCTATCTAAATTTGGGATTTGAAGAAATGGCAGGAGATGTTAATCAAAAATGGCTAATAATGCATAATGACGACACAGTGATTGGCTTATTTCAAGATATGTTAAAAAACAATATACTTACTTTTAATCCGGGGTGGAATCAAAAGGCGGAAGAATTAAAGGATTTTGAAGACATTAGATCAATCAGAGAAGTACTGAAAGCCAAAGGGATATCCATAGAGAATGAGGTAGATCAAGGGGGTGAAGGATCTGCTAGTTTTATGGTTACAGACCCTGACGGTAATACAATCCTGTTTGATCAGCACCGATAGTTAAGTATTGCTTTGAAGAGTAATGTTTCATAGAGTAGATAGGTCTTATACATTAAAGATACATAGAAATGGTTGGTAATTCTTAAGCTTTGATAAATATTGTAATTAATTATTGACTCTATTCAATATTAACGTGAGGCTATCGCTTGCATTAATGGAGGATATATGAAAGCATTTATGAAATTTCTTATCGGTGTATTAGTAATAATTATACTCAATGGTTGTGTATACGATTCAATGGAAAACAAATACCAAACGGGTGCTGATGAAAAGCGACTTAATGACTTATATTATTATGGGACATTATTAAAGGAGTATGAAGAAATAACAGGGACTTACCCATTTGTGGGGCAACATGATTCTCCTGTGTATGTCGTTATAGCAAACTCCTTTCAACAATCCATGGCAAAAGATTACATAGCATTTGTTCCGGAACCTAAAATAGTTAAATCAGAAACTGATTTAAAAAATGAACTCGAAAGAGTTTTGAAGCGTGAGATTGTAATCAATCATGATCCCCAGAGAGTAGCTAGTGGTTTCCCCAATATTTACGTGTATATGGCAAACAACGACGAGTTTTACTTCGCAGTACACTTATATCATAATCATGGGGTAGGGGCACAGTTAGCAAAACACTACTATAAGGTTCAGATGACTAACTACCAAGGTTCTGATAATGGATGTGTACCAATTGAGAAAGTGAATGATGGAAGCTTTTTAAGTCCCGGTAAAGTAACCGATGAGGAATTCAAACTTCATCAGAAAGTTATTGAATCTATAGACACTACAATTATACTGGAAGGCATGATTTCAACATTACAGACAAAATCTACCGAGACATTTCTTAGCTATGATTCAAGCACTAAACATTTAACAATAACTGAATATGGAATTTCAGGTACTAAAGAAACTTATATGCTTGCTAAGCAGTTAGAAGAATTGAAGACTCTTGTGGAATCTCTTCAATTCACAAAAGCAAGATATGGAGTTGATTCAGTACATGTTGAACGTGAAATTCTTGGCAAGGAGTCTAGTGAGATAGTAACTACTATATGTGCAATGAAATGCTATGGCGAAGATCATACTACATTCAAAGCGATACTTGAATCTATTCTCAATCGTGAAGTGGCTGTAACGAAGACAGATAATGTCTTTTCAATATGCTATTACGGTTCCGATGTAAATCTTAATACTCAGAACGGAACTCACTTTATTAAAGATGATATACATTTAATTATTTATACTAATACAAATGATTATATTGATCTCCTTGTCTTTGAAAAAGATAAGCATAGACTTGATAAGGAAAGGTCATATTACCCTTACTTGGATGATTCTGTAATCAAGGAAGCAGAGTGAGTTTAGTGTTAAGTATAAAACGGTTTAACAAAATACGGATTAATTATGATTGGTATTTTATCCTTAGTCCACTTACGCCACTTCGTGGCTAAAGGATTGTGATATTAAGGAGCATCTGTTCAATAGCCCCATGCTTCAGCATGGGGTATTTAATACTAAAAAATATTGGAACCCTGTAGGGGCGATAGCAAACCACAGGCTGAACAGGGAATATAATTCTCGTAGAAAAAAATAGAACCAGAATACAACTCAGATGTTTAAAGGTAAACCTGCTTATAGATTATCTCTAGAAAATCAATTCTACAGAAAAACCAAAAATTACTTGATTTATATCAATTAGCCTTAATAATGACGTTCAAAATAGGAAATAGGAAAACTATACACATAAACAAGCAAAGAAGGGAGTAGTGATGAAACTAAAAACATTCCCTAGCGGGGTACATCCTCATGATTATAAGGAGTATTCGAAAGATGCTGCGATTGAGATGATGGATTTTCCCCCAAAAGTGGTAATACCACTTTCTCAGCATATTGGAGCACCATCCAAGCCTGTTGTTAAAGTGGGGGATGAAGTTAAAACGGGACAAATGATTGCTGAACCGGGTGGATTTGTCTCGATTGCTCAGCATGCTTCAATAACCGGAAAGGTAACTAAGATCGCGGAGTTCCCACATCCTTGTGGAACTACATCTATGGCTATTGAAATTACCGGTGACGGATCAACTGACAACTGGGTAGAGCTTACAAACGACGAGAAATTTATGGATTTATCTGTCGATGAAATGAAGGACAGAGTAAAAAATGCAGGTGTATGTGGAATGGGTGGAGCAGGTTTCCCAACTCATGTGAAACTTAGCCCTCCTCCTGATAAGAAGATTGATACTGTTATACTAAACGGTGTTGAATGTGAACCATTCCTTACTGCTGACTACAGGCTTATGCTTGAAAGACCTGATGATATTGTTGCCGGATTACAACTTGTTATGAAGATAACGGGTGCCGGTCGTGGTATGATAGGTATTGAAGCTAATAAACCGGATGCAATAAAGATTATGCAGAAAGCGGTAAGTCAGTATAGAAATCTCAGTGTCGTCGGCCTGAAAGTTCGTTATCCGCAAGGCGGGGAGAAGCAGCTTATCTATGCAGCAACCAAGAGAGCGGTTCCAAACAAAGGTGGACTTCCGATGGATATTGGTGTTGTTGTTCAGAATGTTGGAACTGCTATTGCAATCTATGAAGCTATTCGCTATAAACGTCCTTGTATTGATAGAATTATTACCATCTCCGGTAGTATCGTAAACAATCCTAAGAATCTTCAAAGTAGAATCGGAACATCTTTCCAAGAGTTGTTTGATAAATGCGGTGGAGCAAAAGCCGAGATTGGAAAGATAATTTCCGGCGGTCCTATGATGGGATTTGCAATTCCGGATTTAAATGCTCCAATGGCTAAAGGATCATCAGGTTTACTTTTCTTTGATAAGAAGAAAGCAAAACTTAATCAGGAGCATACTTGTTTGCGTTGCGGACGTTGTGTTGATGTATGCCCTCATAATCTGATACCGAGCATGATAGCAAACGCAGCAAAGAACGAAGCCTGGGATATGGCTGAGAAAGCCGGAGCTATGGATTGTATGAAATGCGGTACATGTGCCTATGTATGCCCAGCCCAGATAAAAATGGTGCAATGGATAGACATAGCTAAAGTTAACGTCGGACGCATCATGCGTGAAAGACAAGAGAAGAAATAGGCCGGAGGATAAATGGAGAATAGATTTAAAGTATCCGCTGCCCCTCATCTGCACGACAAGTCAACTGTGTCCAATGTTATGTGGCAAGTTGTTATTGCACTTGTTCCAGCTTTGATTGCAGCAGTATATTTCTACGGCATTAATGCCTTGATGCTTACTGTCTACGGTGTTGTAGCTGCAGTAGCAACAGAATTTCTGATTCAAAAATGGAGAAAGATACCTGTAACCGTTATGGATGGCTCGGCAGTTCTCACTGGTATACTTCTCACATATAACCTTCATGCGGGTGCACCTTGGTGGCTTCCGGTTGTTGGTTCAATATTTGCGATTGCCATTGGTAAACAAGTTTTCGGCGGATTGGGTAATAACCCTGTTAATCCCGCTTTGCTCGCAAGAGCGTTCCTTGTTGCTTCATGGCCAACTCTTACAACTTCAGGTTGGGTTGCACCTAAAGGCGGAATCCTTAGCGGTATCACATGCCTCGAAGGTCTTGGTGCAAAAGCCGAAGCCCTTATAACATCTTCAACTCCTCTCGGTGTTGCTAAAATGTTACGTGACTCGGACTTTGTTGCAGGACTTGGAAGTGGAGAAGGTGCAAAGATATTTAACGCTCTCTTTGATTCATCTACACTCCAACATCTCTTCTGGGGTAATATCGGCGGTGTGATTGGTGAAGTTTCAGCTTTTGCACTTCTCTTAGGTGCAGCATGGCTAATTTATAAAAATATTATCGAATGGAGAATTCCTGTCAGCTATATACTGACTGTATTCATTCTCACTTTCATTTTCGGCGGAATCAAAGGTTTAGGCCATTTTTCACTCCTTTTACCTTTATTCCATGTTCTTGCCGGTGGTATGGTACTTGGTGCTTTCTTCATGGCAACCGATTATGTGACTTCCCCGATGACAAAGCTTGGACGAGTTTACTTTGGTATCGGTTGTGGACTTCTTACAGTTGTTATTCGTTTAGTCGGCGGATATCCTGAAGGTGTATCATACTCAATTCTGCTTATGAACTTGGCTGTTCCTCTTATTGATAGATGGACACTTCCAAAACCATTCGGTGGGAGGAAGAAATAATGAAGTACTATCTTAAATTAGGATTAATTCTTCTGGCTGTATGTGCTCTTGCAACGGGTATTTTGGCTTATTTAAATAGTGTTACAGCTCCAATGATAGCAGAAGTTAAGAGAGTTGAAGCTGAAAATGCTCGTAAAGAAGTTATGCCTGAAGCATCTGTATTTGAAAAGCAGTATCTTGTTGATGGCTCTGATGTCGATACTGATGCATACTTTGTAGCAAAAGACGATACTGGAAAGACTGTCGGATATGTAATCACTGTTTCCAAGTATGGATATAGCAGTGATGTGAAGACAGTTGTTGGTCTGAAACAGGACCTCTCAATTAACAATATTAAAGTTATCGAACAAGCAGAAACCCCGGGACTTGGAGCTAAAGCATCATTACCGGAATTTGCTGATAAATTTACAGGTAAGAAGCTTCCTAAGTTGTTAGTAGACAAAGACGGTGGAGAAGTTGTTTCTATTACAGGAGCAACAATAACTACCAGAACGGTTACGAATTCCATCAATGAAGGTATTGTTAAGCTTCAAGCCAAAATCTCTAATGCGGAGGTAACAAATGAGTAATATGAAAGTATTAACCAACGGTTTCATCAAAGAGAATCCGGTATTTATCCTTGTTTTGGGTATGTGTCCTACTCTTGCTGTAACCTCCTCAGTTATGAATGCTCTTGGTATGGGGCTCTCAGCTACATTTGTGCTGATTTGTTCCAATATCATTGTATCTCTGATTAAGGGTTTTACACCTGCTAAAATCAGAATTCCCGTGTTCATCGTTGTTATTGCAACTTTCGTGACAATTGTTGATATGGCTATGGGTGCTTTCCTGCCTGCCTTACATAAATCACTCGGTCTGTTCATTCCGCTTATTGTGGTGAACTGTGTGATTCTTGGTAGAGCGGAAGCCTTTGCAAGTAAAAATAATGTATTCAGATCATTACTAGATGGTGTAGGAATGGGGCTTGGTTTTACTTTGGCACTTGTAATTATAGGCACAATACGTGAGATTCTCGGTGCAGGTAAGATTCTTGATATTCCTATTCTTCCCGAAGCTTATATCCAATCACCAATGCTTGTTGCTATTCTTGCTCCTGGGGCCTTCATTACCGTTGGTTTCCTGATGGCATTAATCAATTTGTTAAAGAAAGAGAAGTAGGAGATACAGATGGAATTTTTAGCTAGAATGATGGTCATGGCTGTTGGAGCTATCTTTGTTCAGAACTTTGTTCTTGCCCGTTTCCTTGGTCTGTGCCCCTATCTCGGTGTTTCCAAGAAACTAGACTCAGCCTTTGGTATGGGTATGGCAGTTATATTTGTTATGACCATGGCATCGGCGATTACATATCTTATTCAGGTATATCTGCTAGTCCCTCACGGACTGCAATACCTCCAAACAATTGCTTTCATCCTGACCATTGCGACGCTTGTGCAGTTTGTGGAAATGGTTATTCAGAAGAACTCACCGTCGCTTTACAAATCACTTGGTGTGTTCCTTCCTTTAATCACAACAAACTGTGCAGTTCTCGGTGTGGCAATTCTTAACACAACGGCTAAGTGGCCAAGTGGTGCATCTTATAACTTCTTGGATGCTATCCTTAATGGTTTCTTCTCAGGTGTTGGTTTTACCTTAGTACTCGTTCTGATGGCAGGAATCAGAGAAAGATTGGAATTCGCAAACGTACCCAAGAGCATGAAAGGTATGCCTATATCCCTGATAGTTGCAGGTGCTATGGCTCTTGCCTTCCTCGGCTTCTCCGGGCTTAAGATGTAGGAGGAACCATGACTATATTATTACCAGTAATTATTGTCGGAGCTCTTGGTTTATTATACGGAATAGGGCTTGCCATTGCCTCGGTTGCTTTTCATGTAGAGGTTGACCCTCGAGTAGAGAAAATACTTGAAGCTCTTCCGGGAGCTAACTGTGGTGCCTGTGGTAAACCGGGTTGTGGTGGTTATGCGGAAGCAATCGTAGAAAACGGTGTCGATATTAATCTTTGTGCTCCCGGTGGAGCTGCAACAGCACAAGCTATTGCAGAGATAATGGGAATGAAAGCCGGAGAATCGGTTAAGAAAATAGCTTATATCCATTGCTCTTGCGGTGGAAATGACAACACAAAGATTAAGTTTGAATATGACGGTGTACCTACATGTAAGTCTGCTGTTATGGTAGCTAACGGTCCGAACATGTGCTCGTATGGTTGCGTAGGCTATAATGATTGTGTTGCAGCTTGTCCGTTTGATGCTTTCATTATTGATGAAAATAACAACAGAACTATTGATCCTGATAAGTGTACTGCTTGTGGAGCATGTGTAAGAGCGTGTCCAAGACACCTTATTGAGATAGTTAAGTTTGACCAACAAGTTAAGATAGAGTGCTCAAACAAGGAGAAAGGTATTTCAGCTAAGAACAATTGCGGAACTACTCGCGGTTGTATCGGTTGTGGACTTTGTGCCAGAGCATGTCCTGTTGAAGCAATTACTATGGATGGTAATTTAGCTGTTATTGACTATGATAAGTGCATCAATTGCGGTCTATGTGCAACTAAATGTCCGACTAAGGCAATCGAAGATCAGATGGCGGGAAAACGTAAAAAGGCTAAGATTATTGAAGATAAATGTATCGGATGTACAATCTGTGCCAAGAAGTGCCCTGTTGATGCCATTAGCGGTGAGCTAAAGGGTGTTCATACAGTTGACCAGTCCAAATGTATCGGTTGTGAAATCTGTTATGAGAAGTGTCCTAAGAAAGCCATAGAGATGGTTTAGGACTAAGTTATAAAGCGAAAAAGGCACCCCTTCCGGCGGGAGAGGTGTCTTTTTCACCTTTCAGAGGCAATATGAAAATCGTATCAAAACTTCAGACAGGCCTACTATTAGTAATTATCCTATCTTCAATAGTTACAAACGGATGTAAAAAAAAGGAAGAAATTCCTTTCTCAATGCAAGAAAGACAAGCATTCTCCACCTTGAAAGTGAACTCAAAGCGTAGAATGGATGATTTAGCACTGACTGCAGAGAAAGTAACACGTTTCTTTCTCCCTCCTGGAATCAGTGAAGAGAAGATGCGAAGCTATCTATTAGCCGGTGTTGAAGCAAGAGATTACATTCTATCCTGCGGATTGATATCACCTGATGGTACTATGCTATATGTAGAACCAAAAGAGTTCAGGCAACCTGAAGGTTTGAATCTAAGTAAATCAGAGAAGTATCTTTATGTGAAAGATAATAACAAACCGTATATTACATCGCTCATTCAAGGTCCCAACGGAATCCTACTACAAGAATATCTTGTGCCTGTTTACAATGCGGGTAACCAGTATGTAGGAGTTTTAACTCTCCTAATTGATACAGCGAAACTACTTGACTTTATCAGTTGGCTACCGGATCTTAATACTATAAATCTTTTGCTCTTTGAAACCGATGGTACTCTTATCTTTAATAATAGAACAGGTAAACTGGGTGGAAACAACCTCAACACTTTAAATGCTGATGGGGCAGAGCAGCTTGTAGAACTTATCAAAAAGGCACAGACTGAAGAGTCCGGTAATGCTTTTTATTACCTTTTTGACCAGCTCTATGACATGGAATTCAGATATTATGCCCAATGGCTTACTATCCCCCTTCCGGGTCGTGAATGGAGAATCTTTATGAATACGGAGTACGAAATTGAAGAATAGCATTTTACTTATTTTATTATTACTTTTTCTTTCAGCTTGTTCTGTTAAGAACTCCGCGGAGACTACTAAAGGTATAGTTATTATCTCTCCCGAAGTTGCCGAAATAATTGCTCAATTGGGAGCTGTAGACGAAATCATAGCTGTTACTGACGAATGCACTTGGCCTGAATCTTTAAAAGATAAACCAAGTGTTGGTAAGTTTGGTGAGATTAAAATGGAAGAGATTATTAAACTTAATCCTTCGATAGTTTTCACAACGCAGCTCGAACAACAGGATTTAGCAGATAATCTGGAAAAATTAGGTATTAAGGTTGTTCGCATCTATCCTAAATCAGTTAGTGAAGTTTATACTGCTATTCAGGCAGTAGGTAAAGAAATTGGTAGAGTTAAGGAAGCTGAGGTACTTGTTAATTCTTTGAAACTGGAAGTTAACAACTATAAGAGTAATAGAGAAAAGCGTCCCGATGTATACCTTGAAATCTGGAACAATCCTTTGATGAGCGTTACGGACAATTCTTTTGTCGGAGAACTCATTGAACTTGCAGGTGGTAACAATATCTTTTCCGAACTGGAGAGAGATTACTCACGCGTAAAACCCGAGAAAGTGATTACTGCTAATCCCGATATAATACTATCATTTTCAAAGACTACTTTAGATGATTTCCGTGCCAGAAAAGGATGGCAGAACATTAAAGCTGTTAAATCAGGAAAAGTATACGGTGAAGAATCAATTAATCCCGATTACATCTTTAGAGCAGGTCCAAGATTTGTGCTTGGTTTGAAAGCTCTGAACAGCATCTTTACTCAATATGAAGAATAAACTCTTTATCTCTACTCTTGTTATTTCCGTTCTGGGTGCAGTGCTTATCTATCTGTTCCTGACATTCAAAGTGGACTCCCAATTCATCATCATGCAAGTCAGATTACCTAGATTATTGCTTGGATTATTGGTCGGAGCAGTACTTGCTGGCTGCGGTTCAATCTATCAGATGATGCTCAATAATCCGCTAGCTGAACCATACATTCTGGGTATATCATCCGGTAGTGCTTTCTTTGCAACTTTGGCAGGGCTATCTGGAATGATTTGGCTTATGCCGATTGCCGGATTCTCTGGAGCTTTAGTGACAATGATCATTGTCTGGAGTATAGCTCATATAGGTGGTTGGAGAGACAGCTCAAAGCTTTTATTATCAGGGATTATAGCAGGTATGTTCTTCTCTGCATGTATATCATTGCTTATGTATTTGAATCAACAGGATATCGGAATCATAATTAACGTACTTATGGGTAATCTTGGAAGAGTCTTTACTAATGCCGAGTGGCAGGCATTCACTGTTATAGGTATTGTTTCCATATTACTACTTGTTTATCTGTATCTTCTTTCGTTGAAGTTGAATATTGTCAGTACCGGTGATTTGTCAGCAGGTAGTCTTGGTATAAATGTAAAACGACTTCGATTACAGATTTTTGTGATTACGTCACTACTGATAGGGATAACAGTTTCTTTTGCCGGTATAATAGGCTTTATCGGGCTCATAATCCCTCATATAGTCAGGATGCTTGCCGGTCCTGACCAAAAGAAGGTGTATCCACTAAGTATATTAGTAGGTTCACTTTTCCTGATTCTCTGCGATTTCCTTTCCATGCACATTGCGGTCATGGAACTCCCGGTTGGAATCATTACATCATTCCTCGGAGCTCCATTCTTTGTCTATATTATGGTGAAGAGTAGGTAATTGTTTCCCTACCATTAAATGGATTAAACCCCGTTGGGGTTGAATAGATTATATCTTTGATTTATACCATGCATTTCATACATGGCTACTCACATTTAATCCCATAGGGATTATTCTTGCTATAGCTAATCCATTCAATACATCATTTGCAATTATTTTCTGAGATACTAAGAAATTTGGAAGACTATTAAGTTTTGTTTCAACATTATTCCTTCTTTTATTCGTATTTATTATCGAAACAATTTCTACTATAACAGCTATAGTAAAGAAAACTAATATCTACCAAAAGAAACTCATTTTACCTCCAATCTAGTTTAGCCTTTTATTGTATATTTGTTATACCTATTGCAATAAACACAAAATTTGTCAAAGTGAAAAATCGATCACAAAGGACTATGCTACATTAGTGTCTTAGACTAGTTTGTTAATAGTCATATATTCTTTACAAATAAATGGTATTACTTCCAATCTATTCATATATACTTCAAAAAGATTCATTTTTTCACTAATGAAGTCTGGATCATTTAACTCAGAATCATTTAATAGATATAGTTTCAATCGGTCATCTAGACCTTTAAGGGTATGTTCATCAATCAAGGATATTCTCCCTTTATCTAAATCAAGCTTACTGACTATTTCATTGTATGAAACAATATTTTTAGACAATTCCTCCAAAAGTTTGTAATCTACGAATTCAATAATTGATAACATAACAACTATTACAGGATCTGTAAACCCATGTACATGCATAAGGTTATATAATTGCAGTTTTTTGAAAATGTTTTCCATGTTTCTTAAAGAGAAACCATAATATCTTGAATAACCTGCAACAAGTTTGAAAGGATACTCGTTGATTGGGTAATTAAGCTGATGGTAATCCCGCATATATTGAGCATAATTAGTGTAGTCATCAGCATCATAAATTGTTCTTTTATGATTTTTTGGGAAAACTAGCTTCAATGTAAAGAATTTTTGAAGATAGTTAGAAGCATCAATATCATTTCCATAGTTTGATTTGATAATTGTCTCAAGTTGCTTTGTATTTGTTGCAATAACAAAGACAAGGTTAGAAATATCGAAATAATGTTTTATTCTTTCTAATACTTTTAATGCAAAATCTGGTCTACACCTATCTAGTTCATCAACTATGACAACTAGGGGAAAATCAATGCTTGAATCATTTCTAATCATATCAGTAATCGACTCAAGATTGCTTCTAAAGTCATTAATAGCTTTTTGCTCTTTGTTATAATCTTCGAAGTACTCTTCAAGGGTTGAGCCTGCTATATCACTAACACTTTGGCTAACATCTTGACCAATTTCATCAATAACTTTCCCATCAAGAATGCCGATAGTTCCTGCTTTCACTGCAATTTTGAGACTAGTTGTAAGAATCTTTTTTCCTACATTGATTGCTTTTCTCTTGAAATTTTCATTCTTTGTGTCAAGAATTGGTAAGTTGTAAATCTCTGCACAGATTGTAAAAAATGGATCTTCAGTGTAATCATGCTTAAATGCATCGTAGTGGATATAATGGTATCCTTTATCCTCCAAACCTTGTTCCCACATTTTAAGGAAAGTAGTCTTCCCATCTCCCCACTGGGCATCAAGACATATTACAAGATTGTCTTCAACGCGTTTTATTAAGTTGATTAAGGAATCTCCGAATTGTTTCCTATTACCAAATACATCATTGATATAAGGATTTCCTGCAGGTATTTCTATCTTAGGTGGATTTAATCGTACTTTGTTTTCTTCCATAATGCACCTCCATGTGATTTAATTTATTTAATCTCATGATTAGGATGTCAATATGAATTTTTACATATGAGGAGTCATTTCATTATTCATTATCATTTAGAGAGTATGTAATATTGTTTCTCAACAATTAAATGGATTAAACCCCGTTGGGGTTGAATAGATTCATCCTTTGATTTATACCATGCATTTCATACATGGCTACTCACATTTAATCCTTTCAGGATTATCTCTACCAAAGCTAATCCTGAAAGGATTAAATGTGACTAGCCCCGAATGCAATTCGGGGTTAGATTACACGCAAATGACAAGAACCCCAACGGGGTTCAATACGTTAAATGATGGCATCAATGTATCATTATGCAATGTTTTAGCTATTCATATCACGGGTTTTAAAACACTGATATCCGATGCTTTAATATGTGGAATCATACAATATATATACGAAGAGTTTATACAGTAAATTGTTTGACAATTATAATTGCAATGAGTTAAATAACATTAGGGCACGAGACTTTGATATGTGTAAAATAAGGAGGATACATGTTAAAGGTTTGTTTATCGATTATTTTATTACTCTCTATTTCTTTTATTTATTGCATTGGGGGAGACACCTTTGAAACAGCAGTTGAATTTACAAGCTATCCTATGATAGATGCAGGGGATACATCAATCATGACAGATACATTCGGAAACTCTTCAAATGATGTGTTCTATCGTTTTACAACATCTGATTATGCTTCAAATCATTCTGTTATGGTGTATGGAATAAGCTTTAATCCATTTGCATATATACTAGATGAATCATTATCTGTTTTGTACTCTGATAGTGGTAGTGGAACAAGCACTGTGGTGACTATAGATGATGTGAATCTCTCACCATATTCAACATATTATATCTGCATTGAGAGTGCCGGGAATATAACCGGTGAATATCGTGTAGCCTATTTTGATGGAATGAATGGCTCATATTATCCGTACATTCCTCAACGTATAAGTACGAGCATTCCACTTGATAATAGCACCTCTATTTCCTTGGCACCAACAATAACATGGGATTTTGGAAGCAAAGTTGATACTTATAGTGTTAGTTTTGGTACAAACCTGAACGACATGGTAGAATATGTTATCAATGAGCCTGCGGGAACCTATGGTATGTTCACTCCTCCTTACGAGTTAATCCCTTCTACAACATATAGATGTCTTATCCAAAATGGTGTCGGTCTTACCCAGTCCTCGGTTATAGAGTTTACAACAGATTACGGATCTAATCTCCATATTAGTAATACGGCACCATCAATCGGCTCGGAAAACATCTCTATTCAACCTGTACTCACTTGGGAGTTCGATGCTAACACTGAGTATTATGATCTTTACTTTGATACTACCAATCCACCTCTTAACAGAGTTGTTAATAATGCAACAGCTCTAGAAATAGGGACATATATACCATCCGAACTTGATTACGATACATTATATTTCTGGAAAGTTGTTTCACGAAACTCTACAATGACATCCGAAGATACATTCTGTTTTCATACCAGGATAGGGATGAATACAGTTAGCGTTGGAGAAGGAAGAGAAACAGAGATGCTTCCCATATATCCTTATGCAGGATACTCTTACTCTCAATCAATTTATTTACAGGATGAATTTGGTTACGGAAATGAAATATCAAAGCTTGGCTACTGTTACACGGAGGAATTTGATTTAGTAAACAGCAACGATTGGACTATATATATGGGGCATACAGCAAACAGCTCTTTCTCAAATCTTAATGACTGGGTTCCCAACTCTCAACTTACAGAAGTATATTCAGGTCCTTTACCTGAAATCAATAAGGACGGGTGGTACATTTTTGACCTGGATACACCTTTCATTCAGAATGGTATCGACAACTTGGTAATAGCAGTAAATGAGAATCAGTATAACAACGATAAAATAAATACAAGTTTTTATAGTTCAGCTGTAAGTAGTAAAAGAAGCTTAGTGACATATAACTATACAAACCAGATTGACACTAATGCCTTACCGGAAGCTAGAGAGAGACTCTATCTTATTCCCAATACCAGATTCTACTATTCTGATTTTGCTGATAGTACAAGTTTAGTGTCTATTCCAGGATTATACTATTTTGATGAGATTCATGCTCATACCGTTTCAGATACAGTCAGTTTTCTTTTAGAAAATAGAGGGGTTAACGGTGTTTTGATCCAATCAATTGCACTTTCCGATAACTTGAATTTCTCATTACTTAACGATACTGTACTACCTGTAGAGTTAGAGACTTATCAGAATATTGAAATCAAGGCTCAGTTTACTCCGTCATCGGTAGAAAATCATAATGCGAACATCATAGTAACTTATAATGATGATAGAGTGCTCCCCGTACCATTGAATGGTGTTTCAGACGAACCTGCTTCAATCGATGAGGATATTGTAGTAAATAGTCATGTTACAGAGCTACAGGGTAACTATCCCAACCCCTTTAATCCTACTACGCAGATCAATTTTAGTATTGATAAAGAAACGAATGTGAGTATTGATATATACAATATAAGAGGTCAGAAAGTCGTTAATTTAGTGCAGGATAGATTGGGAGCGGGAGCACACTCGGTGGTATGGGATGGAAAAGATGATAATAATAGCGCTTTATCTTCCGGAGTGTATTTCTATAGTTTGAAGACAGAAAGGAATACGATAACCAAGAAGATGATGCTACTTAAATAAGCTTTACAGTGCAATTTGCAGTAAGTTACGCATATTTAATGTCCCTTTCAGGCTCTTTGATGTCAAGTTTAAGCAACGCACTGTGTTTGCACTGTGCACCCACTATGAAGGCACTGCCAACGCATTGTTTCACTGGGTTCACAGTGCGTGCACAGTGGAGACACAGTGGGAAATTAAGGCTTTGGTAAAGGGATTAGTGTAAACAATCACAGAATTTCAAGTTGAGAAAAATCCGTGAATCAGAAGAATATTAGATTGATTCAATATTTTACGTGACATTTTACACCAACTAATGTATATTATCTGAAAGTTTAACAAAGAGATGGCTGATTATGAATCCTAATCAAATTAAAGAACTGCTTTCAAAAAGTGAAAGGGGTATTATTAATCAGGTTGGAGTATGGCTGGAGTTTTTTCAAAGGGATGTAACGGAATTAGAAAGACTCTTTAGGACATATCCTTCCGATAGTGCGAAGATAGGACTGGAAGATCTGGAAAGATTACTAGGGTTGAACAGTAGATTAATCAAGAATAGTTTCAGGTTTTCCGAGTCAATTAGAGAAGATAAGATTCTCGGAGTGTGGCAGACTTACTATGAAGAAATGTTAGCAAAGATTCCACAGTTTGCCGAGTACTCGTTACCTTATGATTTTTACAAAAGAAGCGAATCGGACAGATACAAAATAATAATCTGGAAATCCAATCAGAGAATGCTTTGGAAGATTAGGAAGGGTGTATGTAAACTTCGTAACAGAAGTTGGTCGGAAGAGCAGATAATGGCTAAAGTTAACAAAGTTCGTTCTTTTGACCAACATGACCTGTTACATTTTTATCTATACCTTCCCGTTAAAAACATGCTTATTGAAACAATCCCCGAAATATTTCGTAATTATGCATATCTAATTCATCTGAACCATGAGATTATGAATCTGACAGTAAGATGTTTCAGACTTAAAGATGATGAAGAGAATGCAGATAAGCTAATAGCTCTAAATGATGTATTAGCAGAGAAGAAAAAGGAATTCCTTGAAAAGCTGGAATTATTCAAAACTACTGAGCAAAGAGTTAGAGATACTGTTGAGCAAGTGTCACCGGGAATCAATGAAATACTCGAGATTGCTTTTATGAATGCAGGGACTTTCCTTTTGCCAACGAAACTATACATCGGCAGGATTAAGCATCTGAGGATAAAGAATCAAGAACGGATTATCAGTAATACCCTCCTGAAATGGGAACAGATTTTTACGGGAGAGAGGGGAGAGTGGCTTAAAGACTTGGATATGAGTCAAACTGTAGCTGTTTTAAGAAAGAGTAAGAATCGAATTCTTGATAATATAAACAATCGATTTGAGAACAATGCACTAAAGAAGTATTCAGCATTGCGTGAAGCTATTGAAAGGTTTTCTTATGAAGTTGACCAGTTCAAGGATTTATCAATAACAGATAAGGAGCTTACACGTAAGACCGAGTTGTTTAGAAAAAGATTCAGAGAAGAATTGATTACGGAAGCTCTTCAACAGTTAATACACAATGATTTATTGGTGACAGTCCAAAGCTTTTGGGAAGATTTAAATAAAAGCATTGAAGCACTTCCTGAAGATTACTCGATTCTTTTGCAATTGGATTTAACTCAGGAAATTCCTAATTCGGTTACTGCCAGCTTTGCCTTGAAAAAGATAATCAAAGAAGAGATACTACAGGATTTGTCCAAGGATGTAGAAAGTATTAAAACCAGAATCAGCAGTAAACAGAATAAGACAATAAGGAATATCTCAGAATTCGATAACATACTGGTATTTAACTCTGAACTTGCTATTGAACATCTTCAAAAGCATGAGAATCATGAAGAACATCAGAAAGCCATTAATATGATTGTAGAAGCAATAAATCGTGTTATTGCCTTACTCAACGAATCGGAAAAGAACGATAGGCAGTTGGTTGAGGAAGTGACCGAGAATATTAAGAAACTAGCACTGGTGAGTGGAACAAGTCTTACATCATTCTTGGATCCTGCAACAGTTAGTAGTATCAGAAGCAGAATTACAAAGGCTATGGCTAGAGAACAGTACCGTAAAGTGTTGTTCTCAGGATTAAGTTTTGTGAAAAAATATATTAAGATAGTGTGGGATTTCATATTTAATATACTTTCTCTGCTAATGGGACGCTATCATAAGATTAAAGAAATGGCGGGAATAGAAACGGCTTCGGAAGATGTGCATGAACATATAGCACATCTTCTGAGAGAAAGTGAACTACTATTTGAGAAATTACCTTACATATTCCAAAAGCTGTATGAAAATAATCCTGTTACTGATAACAGATTGTTTGTGATGAGAAAGAAAGAAATTGAAGCAATCAATAATCAGTACAATAACTTCAAGAACTCTCATCCTGCTAAAGTTATGGTTTACGGAGAGACAGGTAGCGGGAAGACAAGTCTCCTGAACTTCATGAGGAATATGGTCTTCAAGAAAGAAAAGGTTGTTAGTGTTACTATAGATAGAACTATTCTAAGCGAAGTAGAATTAACAGAGGTACTGACAAAAGCATTTGAATTGGAGAACATAAGCAATTTGAGTGAACTTGCTAACCAATTGCTGAAACTTGAACAGAAAATAGTACTAATCTGTGAGAATTTTAATAATCTTTACCTTCGTACAGTCGATGGTTTTAAACTGCTAAATGACTTTATCTTACTAATGAATAGAACGCAAAAGAATGTTTTCTGGATTGTTACCGGAAACAAATATAGCTGGGATTATCTTCAAGTAGTATCAAATGTGAAACCTCATTTTACTAAAGTAATTGATTTAGGTAATTTGAATGTTGAAGAGATTAAGAATGTGATAACAAAAAGGCAGAGGATTAGTGGATATCAGGTAATCTATACTCCTTCGGAAGACGATGTCAACTCTAAGGCATATAAGAAATGTAAGAGCTCTAAAGAGAAACAAAACTATCTGGAACAGAAATTCTTTACTCGTCTAGCCGCTGCGTCCGGAGGTAATCTTATGGTTGCTATGCAACTGTCTTTACAGGCAATCCAAAAGGTAGAAAAAGACTATCTCATTGTCAGTTCAGGAGTGAAAGTTGATTCTGCTTTTCTTAATGCTCTTTCCGAAGAAAGTCTGTTTGTACTTACCGCTTTACTTCAACACGGAGTGCTAACTATAAAACAGACGGCTACAATATTCAATATGAAGATAGAGACTGCTACTTTGATTATCAATAGTCTTTGTGATAAGAGTATAATTGTCGATGAAGACGGACATTTTAAAATACATCCTTATCTGTTTCGACCTGTTGTGCAGATATTAACGACAAAGAATCTGTTGATGTGAGGTGAATATGAAACGTTTATCACTATTATTAATCCTATTGGTTTCCACATTGGTTTTTGCTTTTGAAGATTCTTTGCATATTGCACCCGTGTTGCCTAAAGCTACTATTGACACTACTTCTATTTTTGTAACTGAAGCAGATTCGGTAAATAATCAGGTGAAAGTGAGTATGTTTGATAGGACAATGGACAATTTGGGTATTAAGAAGATTAAGTCAAACTCCACTCCCAAAGCCAAAGATGCATTCAGATTGTCATTCGGAAAAATTCTCACTTCAATAATATTACTCCTAATCGTAGGAGTTGTTATTAAGTTTATTAGTAATATTTTGAATACAGTATCTGAAAAAAAGGATAACTGGCGCTTAATCATAAAAAGGATTATTCCAATATTTAGGATTGGAAGCTGGACTTTTGCTATTTACTTTGTAGTACAGATTGTAATTGCCCCTCCTGTTGAAACGCTTTTTGCTGTTGTTACTTCTGCCGGAGTAGCTGTCGGATTTGCTTCTCAAGATATACTTAAAAATATCTTTAGTGGGATAATGATTTTGTTCGACAGACCTTTCCAAGTTGGAGACAAAATAGAAGTTGGCGGTTATTACGGGGAAGTAATCAGTATCGGATTGAGAAGTATAAGAATTGTAACTCCCGATGATAGTGTTGTCTCTGTTCCCAATAGTGAAGTAACAAATAAAATGGTTTCTAATGCTAACTTTGGTGAAAACAACTGTCAGGTTGTGTCAGATATATACTTACCAGTTGATACCGATTTGGAGCAAGCTTATGAGATAGGTTACAAAGCTGCTGCCGTATCTAGATATGTTTACTTGAAGAAACCTATCGGGGTTGTATTCTCTAATAAGATGTTTGAAGACAAGTCAATGATTCACATGAAGGTTAAAGCTTATGTCTATGATATTAGAGCAGAGTATAAACTAAAGAGCGATATAACAAAGACAACAATCAGAGAGTTACGGAAGCGGGGAATAGTTACGGAAGTATAGTTTTTTAGATTAATAGAAAAGAGGTTATCAATAAACGATAACCTCTTTTATTATAGATTGACTTATTTATTTAAGAAGCATTGCTTTCTTAACTGTGCTAATACCCTTAGTCTCGAAGCGATACATGTAAAGACCTGATGCACAACCTCTGTTGTAATTATCAGTTCCATCCCAGACGATAGTATTTCTACCGGCTTTGTGTACTTCGTTTGTAAGGTTTCTTACTAACTGACCACGGATGTTGTAGATAGAAATCTTAACATTCTGGTCTTTAGCTAGTGAGAATGAAATGTTTGTTTCAGGATTGAATGGGTTTGGATAGTTGCCATACAATGCTGTAACGTTTGGAGTTACTAAGTCTCCGGCACCTGTAGAAGTATCGAATGAATACACGGTTGAGTTTTCACTATTTCCATCAGTATAATTAACTACTACATAGTAGAAATATAATCCATCATTATCAGAGATGTCATCAAGATATTCTTCAGTTTCAGAGGTATCGATCATTTCATAATCATCATCATTAATCTTTCGATATACTGAATAGTTGTCTATAACAAGTGAAGTAGTAGGAGCAGTCCAAGTAAGAGTAAATTCTCTTTCATTGAAAGAACCGTCTAAACCTGTTGCAGGAGCAAGATATTCAAGCTCTAATTCTATATCGGTAACTACATGATTGCTATTAGTAATAGGAATTTCTGTTGCAACGTCAGAAGCATAGTATTCAAGAGAAGCTACAACATCATACATTCCAACCGGAGGATAAACTCTGAATTCACCGTCTGCAACAGCAAAGCGACCATAGTCGCCTGCAGATACAAAGATATCTTCAAGAGCTACATCACCTGAATCAACGCTGACTGTACCTGTAATTACACCACAAGCAGGAAGACTAGCTTGTCCAACTGTTAGCTGAACAGTTTCGTTAGTAGTCAATGAAGAGTTTGATTGAACTTCAACATTGAAAATAACAATTGTTCCGGTTGAAACAGCACTGAGAATGTTGAGTTGCCAAACTGCTTGAATGCTACCTTCAGCAGGAATGGCAGCTAAAGTTGTTTCTCCGTTAACTGCAACGTTAGGATTTTCTGTTGTAACACTTACCTGAACGTTTTCGATATCTGCAAGACTAGGATTATGAAGATTAAGTACAAGCGATACGTTCTCATTCTGATCAGCAATACCATTACTATTACCGGCTTCATAATCACAAATCATTGCACTTGAAAAACTAATCTGAGGAGATGAAACGGTAATAACTCCGTTTACCTGCCAAGAGTTGTTTTGAGTTGCAAGATCAATAGTAACAGGGATTTCATATCCTTCGGTTGCTGAAGGAGAAATCATAGCTGTGAAAGGTGAACTGTTTACAGCAATACCATCACTACCGGGTACTGATTCATAAGTTATTGTATCTACTACAAAGCCTATGTTAGCATCTGTAGAACTAATTACAGCTACTACATTCTCAGCTTCTTCGATACCTGAGTTTGTGATACTTGCAAAGATATTTATTGATTCTCCAGGTTCAACATAACCGTTTTCGTTAGCTTCATCAATAGTTAAGCTTTCTAAAGCTAAACTTGGAGCTACGTTAACATAAGGCTCACCTGTAATCAAAAGAGCTGTACCATTAGAAATAGGTTGACCTGTAGCAATATAATCCTGATCAAATACATACTGTAAACCGTCAGTTGCATCATAGTTACAGAAGCCAACAGTTGAGTATTGTCCTGCCAATGGAGGATATGCTGAAGTGTCACCTGTATCTACATCGTTATGTGTGTGGTATTGGATTTTAACCATACCATCACCGGTAGATGTTGGATAGTACGCAGGGTCATAAAGAATTACTTGGAATCTTTCATCATAATTTGGGTTGAAACCGTTGGTTCCCCACCATTCAATGATGAAGTAGTGGTTTGTAGTATCGTAGTAGTGGAAAACACCTTGGTTTCCTGTATAGAACATATCATCCCAGAATGGAGCAATCACAGGTTGTGGTGACATTGTTCCGGGGATAGGATAGTTTCTGAATGTACCAACCTCTGTAGGATGGAATGTAAAGAAACCGTTAGTACAGATATAAACTTCATCATAGTCAACACCGTACCAAGTGAATGTGAAAGGTAAATCAGTGTTGTCTATTGTATCAGACATTGTGATGTCACCGTCACCGTCGTCAGTACCTGTGTCTGAGTGACCGGTAAACTCTGTTCCGTTTCCACCTTGAGAAGGAATGATTTCTATCCAGTTATAAGTAGGTGCATCTGCCCAGTCTGTATCATCCATATGATAGATGTAGTGACCGAATGCATCAGGACCTGATGGGTGACCAATGTTTTGTGAGCCTGTAGAGATATAAAGCTTATCCCATTCATCATAACCGTCATCATTATAAAGGTGAAGGTCAATTACAATATCAGTTCCTGTTAAGAGTTGATTTCTTGCAGTAACATATAAACCGTCTGTAATGTTTGTGATTACTGTACCCGGAATAGCATAGCCATAGTAAGCTTGATTGTCATCAAAGTAGACAAGATTGCTTGTGCTGGAAAGTTCAGCATGAAGTCCTGCAATTGTATGTTCACCATTGTTAATAAGGCTTAGACTCATCCATGCAGTTTCACCCGGTTCAAGAATTCCATTATTATCGTAAATTGTATAAGAATCGACATCAATATTGCCGTTACGAATATCTAAACCTAAGTAAGTTTCGTAAGGTTCTCCAACAACTTGAAGCTTAATTGATGCCATATATTGTTCAGGACAACTGCCATAGACATGCATTTCATAAGGGGTTGCATTAGAAACACTAGCTCCCGAAGCAATTGTGCCGAAAGCTGATGTGTTTTGTAAAATATTTATATAAGGATCCTCAGAACTAATCTCAACGTTTGCTGCGTTGATTGCTGTTGCTCCCGGATTTGTTAAAGTGATATTAACAAAGAAAGTTTCGCTTGCATCAGGAGTTCCGTCATTATTACCATTATCCGCATCAAGTATCTCATAACTGGCAATATGAATTCCATCATCTGCATGAACGGTGATGTTGTCGAATTCAGGTACATAATCATGTTGTGAAACAGTTACTGTGAAAGTAGTATTTTCAGTAAGATCATCAGGTAATTCGAAAACTGCATTACCGTTTACATCTGTTTCAAGAATAAGATGCATATCATCGTTTACTATTGTAACGATAGCTCCAACTATAGGATCACCATTATCATCTTTAACTGTTACAGGGTAACATGTTTGTCCCGGGAATACTTCCATTGGATAATCAGCATCAATGTGGTCCGGAGGGCTGATAAATACTTCAACAGTCGGGTCACCCATAAGGTTACACCAACCAGGGAATTTTTCGGCATAATCAATCATGAAATCATGATAAACCATATAAAGAAGTATCTTTGATGATAGAAGTGGAGCACTCATGTTTCTGTAGCCAAGGCTGAAAATACCGTTGACTGTTTGTGATGAAAGTACATTGTTCATCAAAGTATGAGTACTTGATGTAGCCATACCGATAGCTGTAATCGCACCTTTAGGAGCTGCAGGTGAACCATATCTAACTATAGAATCTGTTGCGTCGGTACCATTAAAGTTACCTGTACCGCAAGTGTTAATGATACAATGAGTCATCCTGTTACCATTGGTAAACTCATTTTCTGATGGGTAATCCCAACCATTCATACCAACCCAACCTCTATACATGAAGAAAGCTGCACCCTGATTGAGAGTTTGTTGCATAGCTGTTGCCGTTGGAGTTCCGTATATTTCCGTGAAAGTATAATCGGGATTTACTCTTAAACCTGAGTCTTTCATGAATTTATTAACATACATTGATGATTGACCGGCTGAATTCGTATATCCAACAAGAAGCATGTGATTATACCATGTTGGAGGTACAGGAACAGTATCTCTTTCAAAATAGAATACTTTATTAGCCATAGTTAGAAAATCATCAACATTCTCAATTGGCATACGACCGATAAATACATCACCCATGATGTCCTCACCGGCAAGATAAGTATATGGATAATCAGATGAGCCACCATGTACAGTGTAGCAACTAATATTAAATGCACCATTTACATCACCAACAAGAGTTATGTATTCCGGTCTAGTATATATATTGTTGTATTTGCTCTGAATATATGCATGAATATCATCGGTTGTAGTTCCAATTACACTTGTTGATTGTGTAGTAACTTTATAACCTTTCTGTTTTTTCCATTTAACAAATTCATCTAGCTTTGCATTAAACGTTGCATCCCCACCTGCACCGTATATAATGAGAAGTCTCATATTATCGGTAGGGATTGATCTGTCTACGACTAAGTCATAATTAACAATCATGCTACGATATAGAGGCTTAAAACTTGGTGAATACATGATAGGTGCTTCCATTTCGTTAACACTAGGAGCACTATCGTATGAAAGTTTATATGTAATGTTTTCGTTAACAGTTAAACTTCTGGTAGCCGGATTGTATGTGAAAGGGCTAAATGTCAATGCGACAACACGGAAATCTCTAACGATCATAGGATCTGAGATTGATTCAGCAACTTCAGGATATTGTACATCAGAATTGTAAAATTCTTCATTGATAGCAAAAGATCTTTCCATTTCATTTTCCACAGTGTAATCCTGTGCCGGAACTGCTGTGAAATTATCTATCTGGTAAGAGGATTTGTTAACAACTTCTAAAGAGACTGAACCACTGTATGGTATTGCAACCATTGTCGAGTATAGTGGAAGCTCAGGTTTGCCCAATTCAGGCACATAACCGTCACATTCTGTTTCAATCTTATTGAAAGTCATTCCGTTCAACTTCTGAGTTTCTACTTGGAACTTAGGTAAGTTGAATTGGATAATTGTTGAATTACCGGTTGATTCCAGCACTTCAAAGTTTTTTACTGTTGAGGCTTCAATATCATTACTTGCCATTAATGGTAATGTTACAAATAACAATACTGCCAAAAGTAAAAGCAGTGGATCCTTTTTCATAGTTCTTGTTACCTCTTTTTTTAGGTTTTGCTTATATCTATATATATATTCAGGTTTCACATGCAATATGCGTTCCATTTTTTTATAAAGTCAAATGATAGAATGGTCCTTTACTCCTTTTTTTGCTCTTATTCATTGAATTCAATTCACACTCTCTAAGCTCTTAGAAACTCATGAAACTGAATAGGCTATGTAGTCATATATTGATTTTTCCCCTTCAAGACACAACTTTTAAGGACAGAAGCTACATTATTGTGATTCTGTGTAAAGTAAAAATTAAATTTTAGCAACTAATTCCTTTCTCAAATGATAGATATATAAGTACTAACCTATTAATAAAGCATGTGTTAGAAAGAGCTGTATGTTTATTGTAAACAAATCACTAATCTAACTGTACTATGCTTTGAGTAAAATGGAACTATCGTAAACTTTTTCTTCAAGGGAAAAGCCATGCAAACTTAGTTTACAATCAGACAACATACCGGTATATAAAAATATATGTAAGTAGTGAATTTGATTGCGTGTCAAGTTAAGCTATACTTGACTTCCCTGATTGTTTACATTTGTCATGCTCTTCTTGGCAACGGGTCTATGAGAAAAGAGTGTTGCTTACAATATTAATATATTCACGTAAGATCAAATCTAATGATGCAATCTATGTGGGAGGTAACCCTTTAAAGTATCCAGTTTTGTAATTAGCAAGAAAATTCTTTCTAAAAGAGTCGCAGAATATGGGGATAAAGCATAAATCAGCAGTTTTAGCCTTAAGTCCATATTCTGCGACTAACTCAACGGGGGCCTTGTTGCCTCTAGTCCTGATTTTACGAATATGGTTGTAGTAAGTCTGATATATGAAGACTTTACTAATGAAAGATATAATGTCTCTAAACTCTTCATAATCATATAATTCTTGTTCTATGGTGTTGTGAAAGCTTTCTACATCACTGTTGAATGTTGGAGATTTTGGAGGTATGCGAACATGAGTTACTCCATGTTTGTTTAAGATTTCTTCAAAGATTGTGACTCTACTATGAAGAGGTTCAATAAATTCAGTACCGTTATCTGTTTGGAAAGTAATATCATTAGGAGAGCAATGTAACCCTTTTAGGTATTCAATTACGTAATCCGCAAAAATGGCAGTTGAGAGATCATCTTTATAGTTTGTAAAGCCTAGAAATACCATTCCTGTCTTGTAATCTCTGGCAGTAATCTGAAACATAGGTATTGCACCTGACTCATATGCTCTACTCTGTTTAGCAATATCATTTAGGTATTTAACATCGAGCTGAAGTTTCTGCATAGGCTTATAGTGTGCTCTTACAGCTGACATATCTTTCTTTTTCTTGTATCTTGTTTTTCTTTTCAAAACAAGCTTATGTCTCTTTAATACCTTATGAACGGTCTTTGCTGAGTAATGCAATTTCAGATTATTTACTATAGTGCGAGCTCCTGGATTGCCACGATCTTTACGTTCTTTGATGATAGCATCTTCAATATCTTTTGGCATCTTCAGAGGATGTTTCTGACCAACCCTGGACTTATTCTCGAGACCTGCCTCTCCAAGCTCAAGATACCTATTTCTCCAGAGACGAACAGTCTTCCTGGTTGTGCCTAACATCCTAGCTGTTTCAGATATGCCATGCTGCATTGAAAGAGTATACATCTGATACCGTAAAAGAGTTCTTGACTTAAATTCTTTACTGAGTAATCTCATCTCTAAATATGTCATAAGTGTCAGTATATCTAATTCTTAGATTGCTGGCACTCTTTTTTTGTAGGATATATATAATCCAAGTATTCAAGGCGAATGTTTCATCCCCTCCATTCGCTACGCTCATTGCGTGGATGAAACATTTACTCTGCATTTCTCTAGAAATAATCCAATTCATTAAAATATTCCTTTAACTGATTAACTGCATTTTTATCAAGTATATAACCCATAAAGACACCGGTCTCTATTGATGATATTATATCATGTAGTTTACGTAGTATTTTTCTTGGTAAAACTTTGACCTCCCTAGGGTGGATACTTTTAAGGGTCACTCGCCATTATGAGACAAAAAAGGGAGTGAAATAGGAAGCGATTAGGAATTGAAGATGTGTTACTGTTCTCGTTTACCGATGGTTTTCATGATACTCGGATTTATACTAAGAGTTACAGCATTTCCTGTGGGATTTTGAATGATACAAGTGTTAAGAATTAAAGTTCTTCATTGAGAAAGCAATTATTAAAAACTTGACTGAAACTAGGAAATAAATTGAACAAGTTTATGGATTATACTACAAAATTTCCCGATTACGAAGAAAAAGGTATCTTGAATCTTGTCGCTTCTTTGAGAGTGGCAGGAGGAGATAATGATTGCCATTATAAAGCATTGGAATTGGATTTACCTAAACCGATTCAACAATACGATAATTACCTGTTTCTCATACTGGACGGTATGGGGTACAATTATTTACAACGTAGAGGTGAAGGAACTTTCTTATTAGAACATCTTGAGGATAGATTGTCTACCGTATTTCCTTCAACCACAGCTTCTGCCATTACCTCATTCTTGACCGGAATGTCTCCATCAGAGCATTGTTTGACCGGTTGGTACACTTATGTGAAAGAATTAGCTACTGCTACAACAATACTTACCTTCTCGCCAAGATACTCAAACATAACATTCGATAAAATGAATGTGGATAGAGAGAAAGTATATCATTTTAAAGGTGTTGCCGATAAGATGAACGGTAATTTCTTTCTTATATCCGGGAATCACATCTTAAATACACCATTTGCATTATCCCACTCAGGAAATGCTTCCAGAATCGGTTATGACGATGTTCTTGAAATACCGAATATTGTTAACGATATTCTGAAAGTTAAAACAGAAAAGAAGAAGTTTATCTATTTATATATATCTACTTTCGATAAAATCTCGCATCAATACGGTATAGATAGCGATGAATCCTATGTCCACATGAAGAAACTTGATACATTGGTGAATGAAATCAGCAAAGCTAACGATAATGAAAACTCATTGTTCATTGGTACTGCAGATCATGGATTTGTTAATGTTGGTCCTGAACAAGTATTGCACATGGATGACCATCCCGAATTAAGAGAATGCTTGTTAATGCCATTGATGGGCGAACCAAGAACACCTTTCTGCTATGTTCGTCCGGCAAGGGTCGGAAAGTTTCTGGACTACATCGAAACAAATCTTTCTCAATATTGCGAGGTTAAATCTTCTGAGGAAGTAATTCAAGAAGGTTGGTTTGGACCTGATATTAAAAACAAAGGATTGTTTGAAAGAGTCGGTGATTATATCCTCTTCATGAAAGATAATTACGTTTTTCAAGATAATCTTGTAGTTGAAGATAGGGTAGAGTTTAAAGGCTATCACGGAGGAAAAACTGCTGAGGAAATGCATGTCCCGCTCCTAGTATTTAATAAATAATAGACAATTATCGAACGTATTATAAAATCCCCCATTGTATTCGCAGTGAATATTTTAAAATATATATTTGCCGTTAATAACTAATCTAGTATTATATATTTAGCATAATGGAAAACAAATAGACACATAATAAATTTTAGGAGTATAGATGAAAGAACAGAAAAAGCAACTTAATTTGAAAATTGATGAAAATGTCGGAGAGGGTATTTATTCTAACTTTTTCGTGATAACGAACTCACAGGCAGAATTTATCTTGGATTTCGGCAAATTAATGCCCGGATTGCCTTCGGCAAAGATTGTGAGTAGAATTTTAACAACACCTCAACATGCAAAACAAATGATGCTTAACTTACAGAAAAACATTGAAATGTACGAAAAACAATACGGAGAGATCAAAGTAACGGGGCAACAGACACAAAATAATAAGATAGGATTTCAAAAAGAGTAGTTATGCTTTCTTATGGCTAGTCTGATTAGGAGGAATGATGAAGCGGATAATTGGAATATTGAGCCTTTTACTACTAGCGATGTTAACGTTTACCGGTTGTACTTCAGATGACAATGAAACTTATATGGAGATTGGGGAGCTCCAGATACCGGAAGACTTTACTTGGGATAATATTATCGATGCAACTGTAGATGTAACTCTACATGGTTACTCAGGAGATAATCTCAGAGTAGAATTACTGGATGGTGCAGGAGGAGTTGTTTCTGCTGTTATTGCAAAAGAATCAAGTGTGACTTTACACGGAAGACATAGCAATCTTGCCGGAGACTTATCTATACTTATTCCTAAATATAATCTGGAAAAGAAACTGGATGGATTAGGTCCTGATTACAAGATAGATGTGTATTTATCAAACATTGAAGATAGAACCGTTAGTAATCTTCTGAATAATCCCGGATTTGAAAACGGAAACCTGACTATGGCTCCCGCCAATTATGTCCCTCCAATTGACGGCAATTGGTATTATACTCATCAGAATTATACTCATGATTTCAATCTGATAGAGAGTTACGGTAATACCTATCTTTCTTATCCCAAGAAAGGTTATCTGTACCAATCCGTAGCTGTTGGCGGAGGCTCGGAAGGAACCTTTAACTTTGATATTAACAATCCTCAGAATAGTTATTTTGCACTTCAAATCCATTTGACTTGCTATGCTGATAATGGAGCTATGACGTGGGATAACTATGTTTGGATTGACTCATATTGGCATGGAATCTGGGATTATTGGCAGAATATATCTAGAGACATTACAATTCCGGAAGGTACAACTAAAGTGACTTTAACTATGTATTCCAATTCGAATGATTCTGCTTTTTGGATTGATAATATAGGTATTTATGGAGTAGGGGCAATCCTTGATAGCGATGGTGATGGAGTAAGTGACGAAGATGACGACTATCCAAATGACTCTGATAAGTCTATAAAGATAGTTTATCCTACTCAAGGCAAACTTATTGTTGCATTTGAGGATTTGTGGCCTGATACGGGTGATTATGACTTTAATGATCTTGTTCTCGGCATAACTCAAGAGTTTGGATTGAATGCTAATAATGAGTATACTTACTTAAAGACTGATTTGGAAGTTAGAGGTAACGGTGCAACGCTTAATAATGTCCTAGAAATGAAGTTGGATTGGGCTGAGAACTCAGGTAACTCATCATTATATAGCCCTGTAGAAAATCCTAATATTCAACTAGTGTCAACTAATACAAATTCCTTTATCCATGATGATGTGGTTACAGTCATAGATGGAATGCTGGACAGTTTAAGTCCTTATTATCAAAATAATGGAATTGGGATTTCCGCTCCTTATCAAAACTTCAGCTTTGAGATTACTATGGATCCGATAAGTAACTCTCAAGCTACCCTATCATCTGATTTCTTTATACATGACTTCTATCATCCGGAGCGTGAAATACATCTACCCGGACGACATGCTACAAGTTTTGCTGATACACAACTATTCGGAACCGGAAATGATTCTACAATACCGGTAGATGATAGATGGTATCTGACAGATGAGAACTTACCTTGGGGATTTGAAATAATTGATTATACCGGGAACTATATGCACCCGATTGAGAATATATCCATTCTTCAAGCATATAGAGAATTTGGAAACTGGGCTAACTCCGGAGGATTATCCAATCTGGATTGGTTTACAAAACCAAGTAATACTTCAGTTTTTCACCCTAGTTTTTAGATAAATAACTTGTGAAGAAGAGCATGCCAAAGCATGCTCTTCAGACCGTTTACAAACCCAGTTATGAAAATGACTGGGTTTTTACATTGTAAGTTTATTTCTGATTAGTTGAGTACAATATCAGGATAATGAGATTTAGCTCTATATTCGTCTAAACCAGAGCATATATTAACATAAAAAGCTAATAACATTGATGCCACTTTCCCTGATATGCCATTGAAAAGGTATTTAACCAGTTTCTTTATGTTTTGAACTACTGATGTCATATATGCTTGTTCTCGAACTCGTTCTATACCTCGATATTTCGCATACCGATAACCATGAAGTTGCTTTGCATTTGCAAAGCTTCTCTCAATGGTTTCTTTTCGTTTTTTGTATATCTCTTTGCCACAAAAGGTTAACCTGTTTTTATGGATAATCTCTCTACTGTCTTCCCATACATGACGCATGATAACTTTTTGATGGTTCTTGCTCTCGGTGCATTTGTTAAGCATTGGACAGTTTTTACAATAGCTACTCTCGGATGCATATTCAT
Organism: Cloacimonadales bacterium (SeqCode); assembly: GCA_963667035.1. Lineage (GTDB taxonomy): Bacteria > Cloacimonadota > Cloacimonadia > Cloacimonadales > JAFGVF01 > Zophobacter. Next base: position 1,898,659 of record OY762964.1, on the reverse strand, counting down.
CATAACCGTTACGGTTTGTTGTTCGATATTTAAGCTCTTTCCCTTCTGGACAGATGTATATGTCTCTATCTGAAATGAACTTAAAATCACGCTTCTTGAAAAGACCTTTTTTACCTCCAAGTCGACGATAACCTATTACTCCCATGATTCCCATATCTACTAATTCTTTGCATATATTAGCTGTATCATACCCGGCATCAAGACCTACTGCCAGGACATCAAAACCAAAACGCTCTTGCTGCACTTTTAGCCTATCAATATAGCAAGAACTGTCATTCACATTGCCGGCGGTAATATGAACATCTGTTATGAAGTTTACTTTAGGATCTACGGTTCTATGATCAAGATAGAAGAAACCTTGTGGTTTCTTGTCTCGCGTCATGAAACCACTGTCAGGATCTGTTTTACTAGACTTAATCTCTTTAACTTTGGGTGACGAACCGCCTTTAAAGTCATTGTCTTTAGGTGGGAGTGGCTTCTTACCGTGAGCTTTTCGGTTTTCATCCACTGTTTTATTTAGATCTTCAAGATAACTCTGAGGTGTGGTCTCTACTTTAATTGATTCATATTTGCCTTTATTAGCATTAGCTTTCAGATGAGTTGAATCGCTATAAAGAACCTTGCCATCTACCAAACCATTCTCGATACCAAGTTTTACAATATCAATGAAAATCTCTTCAAAAACAGTGCTATCAGTAAAGCGTCTGCGACGATTCTGGCTGAAGAGAGAATGACTCGGTATTTTATCAGTAAGCCCATACCCTAAGAACCAGCGATATGCTACATTGACCTGAATCTCTCTGATTAGTTGTCGCTCAGAACGGATACCAAATAGATAACCAATAAAAAGCATTTTGAAGAAAGTTATGGGATGCACTGGGGGACGACCGTTGTCGGGGCAATACAAATGAGCAGTTCGGTCCATAATAAAACTAAAATCTATTACCCTGTCAATCTTGCGTAGAATATGATCTTCCGGGACAAGATCATCTATTATTACAAATTCCATTTGGGACTGTGTGTCAGAAACTTTTTTAAGCATAACCACCTCTAATTATGATGGTTTAAGTATAAACTAAGGGGGTTTTTGTCAATGATTGATGTTCTTATTTTAAGCTAAAAAAAGACAAAGCTATGAAATCTTACTCATAGCTTTGTCAACAGTCTGAAGAGCATGCCAAAGCATGCTCTTTTTTTTGTTGGTTAAGCAATGATCAAAAAGGGGGTGAAGAGGGGTGAATTAGAAAAAGATGGAAAAGATAAGCATAAAAAAGTACGAATTATCTTGACATGAAAATAAGGTTAAACATATCGTGATGTTGTTCACGAAAAAGGAATTAATATGATTAAAGGATTACAGATTTCGCTGATAAGAAGATTGCCCGTTTATGTCGACTGTTTAAGGCGACTGATAAAGGGTGGAAATGAGTATATCTCAACCAGAGTTATTTCTGAGATGAGTTTAATACATGATACTCAAGTGAGAAAAGACTTTGCATCGGTCGGTTTGAAAGGTATACCTAAAGTCGGTTACCATGTTCAGACTGTTCTTGATCGTTTAATTGAAGTGTTGAATTGGAGAGATTTAAGTGTGGCTTTCTTGGTTGGAGCAGGGAACCTTGGTTCGGCTTTACTAGGCTACGAAGGTTACCCCGAAACAGGAATGCAGATAATTGCCGCTTTTGATACGGATAAGGATAAAGTAGGCAAATTAGTTAACAATGTTCAGATCTTTCCAATGGAGAAATTCGTGAATTTAGCTAGTCGATTACAGGTACAGATAGGAATCATTACAACTCCTCCGCATGCTGCTCAGAGAGTTGCGGATATGATGGTCGAGTGTGGATTTAAGGGTATCTGGAACTTTTCACCAAGAGTCCTAAATGTACCTGATGATGTGGCAGTAGAGAATGCAGACCTGTACTCAGGCTTAGTTGTTCTAAAATATCGGCTTAGCTAGCTTTTTTTTGTATCTAATCGTGATATTAATAACGATAAAATAAATGAGGAGTCCTAAATGGAAAATGGAGTAATGCTTAATGCTGCTAAATTTGAAAAAGTTAATGCCATACTTGAAGCTTATAACTTTGATTCTAGCAGAATGATTACAATCCTGCAAAAAGTACAGGATGAGTATCGCTACCTTCCACAAGAAGTTATTACCTATGTTGCAACATGTCTCGGTGTACCACCGGCAAGAGTTTATGGAGTTGCGACTTTCTATTCACATTTCTCACTAGAACCTAAGGGTAAATATGTGATAAAGATCTGTGACGGAACAGCCTGCCATGTGAAGGGTTCGGGAAAACTGATAAAAGCTATCAGAGAAACACTGAACTTATCCGAGAAGAATAAAACAACGAATGATATGTTGTTTACTTTGGAAACTGTTTCATGTCTTGGAGCATGCGGTTTAGCTCCTGTTGTTCTTATTAATGAAGATGTGCATGGATTGGTATCAGAAGAAAAAGCCTTACAGTTAATCTCTGATATCAGAAAACAGGAGGTACAAGGTGAATAAAGAGACTCTGAATAAAATTTTTAAGCAATATCGTGATGGACGTAACGAATTGGAACGTAGAATTATAATATGCGGTGGAACCGGATGTATTGCTAACGGCTCTCAAAAAGTAGCTGATCGACTTGTTCAAAGATTGAATGAAGAAGGTATGAAAGCTGAAGTTAAAATGGATTACCACGATTGCAAAGATCATGCAGTCGTATCCATGAGTGGATGTCAGGGTTTCTGTCAGGTAGGACCACTACTATCTATACAACCTGATGGACTCCTTTATACTCACGTAAAAGTAGATGATGTTGATGAGATTATTGAAACAACATTGAAGAATGGTGAGATAATCGATAGACTTCTTTATGTAAATCCTGCAACCAAAGATCATTGTAAAGGTTACAATGAGATACCATTTTATGCAAAACAAAAAAGAACAGTATTGGCTGCATGTGGTAATATGGACCCTGAAGATATTAGAGAATATATTGCAAACAAGGGTTACTTCATTGCACATGATGTTTATCACAATTTAGATGCTATTGATATCTGTAGAATTATTGAGACTTCAGGATTACGCGGAAGAGGTGGCGGTGGTTTCCCAACCGGTACTAAATGGCGTTATACCCTTGCTGAAAACTCAGAAAAGAAATATGTGATTTGTAACGGTGACGAAGGTGATCCCGGAGCATTCATGGATAGAAGTATTCTTGAAGGTAATCCACATGCTGTAATCGAAGGAATGATGATTGCAGGAAAAGCAATTGGTGCAGATGAAGGATACATATATGTGAGAGCCGAGTATCCGTTGGCAATTCATAGAATGGAGAGAGCAATCGAAGAGGCGGAAGAATTGGGAATTCTTGGTGATAATGTATTCGAAAGTGGTTTCTCTTTTAAACTTAACATAATGGAAGGAGCCGGAGCATTTGTTTGTGGAGAAGAGACTGCTCTTATAGCTTCAATAGAGGGTCAACGCGGCATGCCTAGACCAAAACCGCCATATCCTGCCCAGAAAGGATTGTTTGGTAAACCAACCGTAATTAACAATGTTGAGACATTAGCAGGTATAGCAGGAATTATTGAGCAAGGTGCCGAATCTTATAGAAAAGTTGGAACCGAGAATTCTCCCGGAACAAAGACTTTTGCTCTAACCGGACATGTTGCTAATACAGGTCTTATTGAAGTTCCATTCGGAACAACCGTTAGAGAAATTATATTTGATATCGGTGGAGGAGTCATTAATTCCGAAGGTGAAATAGATAATGATGATTTCAAAGCTGTTCAAATTGGTGGACCTTCAGGTGGTTGCTTAACACCGGATCACTTAGATATTCCATTGGATTTCGATTCTTTAAAATCCATAGATGCAATGGTCGGATCAGGTGGACTGGTAGTAATGAACAAGTCTACATGTATAGTTCAAATTGCTAAGTTCTTCATGAAATTTACGACTCACGAATCCTGTGGAAAATGCATTCCTTGTCGCGAAGGAACACGCCAGATGCTTAATCTCCTAGATGATATAATTGAGGGGAAAGGTACACTAGAAACATTGGAGTTACTAGAGAGCTTAGGTAAATCAATTCAAAAGTCTTCTCTTTGCGGATTGGGTAAATCAGCTCCATCACCGGTACTCTCTACTATGAAGTACTTCAAAGATGAATATTTAGCACATGTTGTAGATAAGAAATGCCCTACAAGACAATGTAAAGCTCTTAGTCCTATTGAGATAGATGCTGAGAAATGCAAGGGATGTACACTCTGTGCAAAGATATGTCCCGTAGGAGCAATCAGCGGAGTCGTTAGAGAAGCACATGTTATTGATCCTGACGTATGTATCAAATGCGGTGCATGTATTGAAAAGTGCAAGTTTGGAGCAATCAGCTAGGAGGAATCATGAAAGATACAGTAAAAGTTAATGGAATAAACATCCCGATAGAGGGAGAGAGAAATTTATTAGATCTATGCCGTAAAGCAAATATAGATATCCCGACATTCTGTTATCATTCAGAATTGAGTGTTTACGGAGCATGTAGACTATGCTTGGTTGATATTGAAGGAATGGGACTTGTTACCAGCTGTTCAACCGTTCCTAAAGCCGGTATGGTTATTCGTACTAATACACAAGAGATTAGAGAAACACGTAAGACTATTGTGAAGTTGCTTCTTGCTAACCACGATAACAAATGCACGACCTGTTATAAATCAGAAGATTGTAGGTTAAGAGAACTTGCGGATAGAATGGGAGTAGACGATGTAAAGTTTGCTCCGACCAAAAACCCTCAGCCGATAGATGATAAATCATGTTCTCTTGTACGCGATCCCAACAAATGTATTCTTTGCGGAGATTGTGTGAGATATTGCACGGAAATCCAAGGAATTGGTGCAATTGATTTTGTTGGAAGAGGAGATGAAGTAATAGTTGCTCCGGCATTTAATAAATCACTGGCAGATGTCGGGTGTATAAATTGCGGACAATGTGCAGCTGTATGCCCAACAGGTGCAATTGTTCCTAAGAGTGAGATACATCAGGTATGGAAGGCACTTGATAACAAGGATAAACTTGTTGTTGCACAGATTGCTCCGGCGGTTCGAGTGGCGCTTGGAGAACTATTTGGAGTGAAGGATGCAACAGATGTTACCGGTAAAATCTTTAGAGCTTTGAGATTGCTTGGTTTTGATCGTGTATACGATACTTCCTTCGGTGCTGATTTAACTGTTATAGAAGAAGCTAATGAATTTATCGGTAGACTGGAACGCAACGAAAAGATGCCTCTGTTTACTTCCTGCTGCCCGGGTTGGGTTAAATATGCGGAACAGTCTTATCCTGATTTATTAGGTAACCTTTCAACCTGTATGTCTCCTCAACAGATGCAAGGAAGTATTGTGAAGCATGCTCTCTCAATTGAAGAAAACAGAAACGAAAGTGAAATCGTTATGGTCTCAATAATGCCTTGTACAGCTAAGAAATATGAGAATAAAAGACCTGAACATACTCGCAATGGTGTTAGAATAGTTGATTATGTTCTCACTACTCAAGAGTTGGCTAAGATGATTAAGGAAGCAGGTATTGTTTTCGAAAACCTTATCCCTGATAGTGTTGATTTACCTTTCGGATTCTCAACAGGAGCCGGAGTAATCTTCGGAAACTCTGGTGGGGTCTCGGAAGCTGTACTTAGATATGCTTATGAGAAAGTTACAGGCAATGTCTTATCCGATGTAGAATTCAAAGAAGTAAGAAGAAGTGAAGGATTAAAAGAGGCTTCAATACAGCTTAACGATACTACACTTAAAATAGCAGTTGTACACGGTATTAAGAATGCTTCTCGAGTATGTGATTCTGTTCTGAAAGGTGAATGTGACTACCATATTATTGAAGTAATGGCATGTCCTGGTGGATGTATTGCAGGAGCGGGTCAACCTGTTACTCACGAGCGTGAAACCAGAAGTTATAGAACAAATGCACTTTACAATGTTGATAGAAGAATGCAATTGCATAAATCCCAACAGAATCCGTTTATTATGGAATGCTACAGAAACTATCTCGGTGGAGAACCGGGAAGTAAAGAAGCTCATCATCTTTTACATACTCACTACAATGCGAAGCGTAGAATTAATGAAGAACCCGTAGCACTGATTGAAGGTTCTGAAAAGAAGAAAGTTCAAGTTAAAGTATGCGTAGGGACCAGTTGTTTCCTTAAAGGCTCACAAGAGATTCTCTCCGGCATTATCAAGTCTGTAGAGCATATGAACAATGCAGGATTTGTTGATGTTAAGGCAACTTTCTGCAAAGAGAAATGTGATAGGGGACCTACAGTTAGAGTAGGTGAAGAAATTATTACTCATGCGACATTAGAACAGGTGTTAACGAGACTTAATGATGAGATAAACATCATTAAAGCCGAGGTCTAAATGGAACACACTATAAAAATCTGTATGGGCTCTTCTTGCTATGCAAGAGAAAACAAAGAGAACTTAGAGATTATTAGAAAGTGGATTAGCGAAAATAATTTAACTCACAAAGTAAGAATAACAGGTACTCTTTGCACTGGTAATTGTTCCGAAGGACCTAATATTTTTATTGATGATGAAAGATTTAAAGTTGTTCAGCCTGAATCAATTGAGTATATTTTGAGCACAACATTAAAGAATCAAGGAGTTAAAAATGACTAGTTATTTCTTTATGCCAAAGCGAAATCTGATGGGAAGCGGTTCTGTAAAAGAGATTCCCAATGAACTTAAAACACTGAAAGCAAAGAAACCTTTAATTGTTACTGATAAACCTCTTGTTCAAACAGGAATTGTTCAGTTGGTTTTAGATGTCTTAGATAAATCAGGTATTGAATATGCTGTTGTTGATGATATTCAACCAAATCCAACTGATATCAACGTTCACAATGCCGTGGAGGTATACAAAGCTAACGGATGTGATTCAATTATACCTGTTGGTGGCGGTTCTCCTATGGATGCGGCTAAAGGCGTCGGTATTATTGTTAGTAATGGCGGAAACATAAGAGATTATGAAGGAGTTGATAAATCTGAAAATGATATGCCTCCGTTCATAGCAGTTAACACAACTGCCGGAACAGCAAGTGAAATGACTCGCTTCACAATCATTACAGACACTGACAGACATATCAAAATGGCTATTGTTGATTGGAGAATCATTCCTGATGTAGCTATTAATGATCCTGAAATGATGGTATCAATGCCAAAATATCTTACAGCTGCAACCGGAATGGATGCACTTACTCACGCTGTTGAAGCTTATGTCTCAACGATTGCAACTCCTGTAACTGATTCTACAGCTATCAAAGCTATAGAATTAATTGGAAAGTACTTACCCAAAGCAGTTGCTAATGGAAATGATATGGAAGCCAGAGACATGATGGCTAATGCAGAATTTTTAGCCGGTATGGCCTTCAATAATGCTTCACTCGGTTATGTTCATGCTATGGCACATCAACTTGGTGGATTATATGATCTTCCTCATGGAGTATGCAATGCTATTCTGCTTCCTCATGTAAGTAGATTCAATATTCTAGCTAAAGCTGAGAAGTTTGCTGATATCGCAGTTGCTCTTGGTGTAGATATTGAAGGACTTGCTCCGATGGAAGCTGCAGAAGAAGCTGTTATTGCAATTAGCAATTTAAGCGAAGCTGTCGGAATTCCGGTAGGACTCTCAGAACTCGAAGTAGTTAAAGAGTCTGATTTTCCAGAACTGGCAAAGAATGCTCAGGCAGATGTTTGCTGCTTAACAAATCCCAGAACTGCTTCTCTTGAAGAAGTTATTGAGATATATCAAAACTCGTTTTAGTACATACACATAGATAGTAAGGGAGAGTATATCTCTCCCTGCTATCCTCTGAAAAGGACAATACAATGAATAGAATTTCTCCTATCTATACCCACAAGACAAGTTGTAGGGATTGCTTTAAATGTATCAGACACTGTCCTGTTAAAGCTATAAAGGTTGAAAACGGAAGTGCAGTTGTAGATTCTGAAAGGTGTATATTATGCGGTAAATGTACCCAGATATGTCCTGTTGAAGCCAAGAGAGTGAGAAATGATATTACAGGAGCCGAACTGTTGTTAAACTCAGGGAAGAGAGTAATAGCATCTCTTGCTCCTTCTTATAAAAGTGTATATGATTGTTCCGATTCAACTATCATTTTCGCTTTAAAGAAGTTAGGTTTCAGTATGGTATCCGAGACAGCTTTAGGAGCTACAATTGTATCAAAACAAGTTGCAATGGAACTTAGTAACAATGATAGTAAGCTTCTTATATCATCTGCATGTCCTGTTGTAAATGAGTTTATTTCAAAGTATAAACCGGAGTTCTCGCAATATCTGTCCAAACTGCTATCTCCTGCTCAATCACATGCAAAATTCCTAAAAGAACATTATGGTGCAGATACTGCAGTAATATTCATTAATCCTTGTGTAGCAAAGAAGAATGAATCTGATGTTATGCCGGAATATGTAGACATCTCAATTACTTTTAAAGAACTAAATGAAATGTTTGTTAAGAAAGGTATTAAACTTGTAGATACAATGGAGGAACTCTCATTTGAGCCTTTCAAGGCAGGAAAATCCGGTGCATATCCTCTAGATGGAGGAATGATTAGTACTGTTAGAGAGTTTTATACTAATGATGATACGGATTTTGTAAGTTTCACCGACATCAAGGAGCTAGATGGAATCCTTAACTCGGTAAATGATTATGCAAACTCAAAGATTTTCCTAGAACTTATGGCCTGTCCCGGTGGTTGTATTAATGGACCTTCAATGCCATCAGAGCTTCCAGTTTCACTTAGAAAGCTCGCTGTTCAAAAGAATGTGATTGATTCGGTGAGTGAGATAGACAGCATTGGAGAAGTGATTATCAGGAACAATTATAGAACTAACGATGTTGTCGAGAATAATTATAGTGTAACTGAGTTGAACAATGTTCTTAGGCAGGTAGGTAAGTGTTCACATAAAGATGAACTTAACTGTGGAGGATGTGGGTATTCTACATGTCGTGAATTTGCAGCAGCTGTTTTGAATGGCTATGCTCAGACTTATATGTGTGTTACATATATGCGTTCTGTAGCTATGAATAAGGCAAATGCTCTGTTGAAGGCTATGCCTTCAGGAGTTATTATTGTCGATGATAAGCTTAAAGTTATTGAATGTAATCGTCGCTTTGCCGAAATCATAGGTGGTGATTTAACTTACGTATATGATGCTAAACCCGGTCTCTCGGATTCTTACCTCAAGCGGATTATTAGCTTTTCCTCCTATTTTGAAGCATTTCTTAATTCCCCCAATGAACTTCTGGAGACCGAGTTTAGTTTCAACAAGAAGATACTTAAGTTAATCCTCTTCCCGATAGAGGGGCACAGGATTATTGGTGGTATAGTCCAGGATATTACTCATCCTTCCATGCATAGAGAACAGATTATCGAGAAAGCTAAGAAGGTTATCATGACTAATCTTACAACTGTTCAACAGATTGCTTTCCTTTTGGGAGAGAGTGCTTCCGAGACCGAGATTCTGCTAAACTCTGTAATTGATTCATTTGAGCACGATAAAAATGATTAAAGAATACTTTGTTGAGACCGGTTTCTTTCAGATTAGCAAAGAAGGTCAGAAGGTTCCCGGTGATAAGTTTGTCTCTGCTAAATCAACAATAGATAACAGGCTTGTGGCAGTATTGGCTGATGGCTTAGGTAGTGGTATTAAAGCAAATGTATTGGCAACATTGACTACCTCTATGGCTTTAAAGTTCATTGAGAATAGAATGGATATTCATAAAGCTGCTGAAGTTATACTGTCTACTCTTCCCGTATGCTCTGTAAGAAAAATAGGGTACTCTACTTTTTCTATCTTTGATCTTGAGCCGGACGGGTTTGTTAGAATTATTGAATATGATAACCCCTCATATCTCCTAATTAGAAATAATCGCATAATTACTCCCGAGAAGGAGACAATTGAAATCAGTCTAAAGAACAATCGTAGAAACAAGGTTTACTACTCCTCATTTAAGCTTCAATATTTAGATCGAATTGTCTTTTTCTCTGATGGAGTAACTCAAAGTGGACTTGGAAGGACTGTGTCTCCACTCGGATGGGAAAATGCTGATTTGCATCAGTTTGTCTCCAGTCTGTGTATTGAAAATCCACTTATTTCTGCTGCAGGATTGGCAAGAGAGATAGTGAAAGCCTCTCATCGAAGAGATAACAATCAAGCCAAAGATGATATTACCTGCTCTGTATTTTATTATAGAGAACCGAGAAAGACACTTTTGATTACGGGACCTCCATTTAATCAGGAAAGCGACAGTAGGTACGCAGAAATTGCCGATACTTTTATCGGAAGAAAGATTATTGCAGGTGGTACTAGTGCTAACATCATTTCCAGAGAGCTAAACCGACCTGTGGAAATGGATTTAAACAAGTTCTGGTCCGGCTCAAAAGTACCTCCTAAAGCTTCTATGGAGGGATTTGACTTAATTACGGAAGGAACAATAACGCTCTCACAAGTATATTCTATTCTAAAAGAGCATGATAACAATGAGCATTTTGGAAAGAACTCGGCCTATGAAATGGCTAATCTACTTTTAGAAAGCGATGTTATAAGAATAGTGGCAGGCACAAAAATTAATGAAGCTCATCAAGATCCTAATCTACCTCAAGAACTTGATATCAGACGTAATCTTATTAAGAATCTGGTTAAAATCCTTCGTACGAAGTTTGTTAAAACTGTTACAGTTGAATTCTTTTAGCTCTTGCTCAATTATTAAAAAGCTTATAAGAGTTATAAGAGTACTTCTCTAGTGAGTAACATCTCTATCTTATGAGATGTGTTACTATCGAATTGCTGACAGGATTACAGCAACAGCTGAGATAATTGATAAAATAATAGCATGCTTTCTATTTTCCTTTTCTACTTTCCTATCTTTTTTACCTACATAGCCCTTTAGCAACTCTTTAACCTTGCTCCTTTTTAAAAATATAAGTTTTGATAACGAGTCTGGTTTAGCATCAAACACTATAGCATCATAATTCACGGTATCTTTCAATGCTATAGCTTCATTTTTAATAGTATCTGATTTGTGGAAAGAGTAGCATGTACCTATGTCTATCGGAACATTTTTATCAATAGTACTCTTCTGGAAGATAAAAGTATCTAATTCTATTTCGTGCAGTTCACTTATTGTATTGACTGAAGAGTGTATTTTGATTTCTGGGGGTTTATTGATTAAAAAGCTTTGTTCGTTTTTATTTTCTATTATCCTTGGTTTATCAAAAGAATACAGTTTTGTATATAAACTGTCATTCTGAAGAGAAAAAATCTTGAGGAGATCTTTCAGTAATTTTGCTTTTATTACATCATTATTCAGAAGCCAAGTTCCTACTTGCTTATTGTCAGAACCTTTACCTATCTCCATTCGAGTATGTAAACCTTTAGAATTCCCCTTACTAAATGTTATAAACATTTCTTTACATAGTTCTTTTAACGTTACCGAATCTATTTGGCTTGTTTCAGCAAAAGAGTTCCCCCTAAGCTCAACGATATTGATTCGGATAAAAACATCAAGCGTTATATTATCTTGTGATCTTGAGGGTAGAGGTTTTTCCAACTTTTGGTTAAACTCATTAAACTTTACATCAACTTTATATACAAAAGTATATTTTATCATATCATTATCCTCTCGAATTTCAAGAGAATAAGAATGCACAAAGACAACTATTAGCATTAATACTAAAAAAAAACGATTTTGAAGTAACATATGTGACTTACTATTTTGCATTATTTAGTTCAGATAGCAGTTCAAGCATATTATTCTTTATGCGATTTCCAGTATATATGTAAACATCATTTGCATCTGGGATCAGTTTGTAGACACTATTTTCTTCATAGCCATTGTACTCAATCATAGTGCATACTTCTTGATCATAATTATTCGTTTTAAAGTCTACTTTTATACTGACCTTTCGGATACCCGAGCCATATTTTTTGTCATATTTTTTTTTATTATCAACAAAGCACTCTATTTTTGTTTCGTAAATGTTTTGCGGAAAATACTTTCCCCATAAACTATCATAAGTATTTGAGCTGAATAAGCTATTTAGTTTATGATATTTGATAATCAGTCTCTCTTCCCCTGGAATTTCTTCTTTAGTCACCAAATTCTTCAGATAACTCATTGTTCTTATTTCATCAATGCTTTCTTCTGCCATTTTACCCCAGTCAGTAGCATAATCAGGCTTTTTATTTGGTATTTCTGAGTTCATCACAATAAATATTACGCCCAATGTAATACCCATAACAGCTAGTAACATAAATGTATCTAAAGAGATTAATAGTATACTTTCCCAATATTTACTGACTTTAATCTTTGTTATCATTTTTTACTCCAAGCGAAATTTTCAAATTGATGATAGCTTTACTAATGTCAGTCATGACCAAACTAATCTTATCAATTTGTGAACTGTCAAAATCTTTCAATGTTTGATTAAATTTACTAAGTGATGAAATGGAGTCTATGATTATATTTTTACTCTCTTTGATAGTTTCTACAAGAAATAGTTCTGATTCAAAAGCATCATTTAGTTCTAGTGATGTATCCAAAATTTCGCTAATGCTTATCATATCAATGTTTCTTAAATCATTTCGAACACTTTCTAATACTTGAATCAGGCTATTTATATAATAGTGCATATAATCAGACTCTTCAATCGTTATTCTAAGTTTAGAATAAAATAATTTTAGACAATTATTGCAGATTGTTATTGTATTTGTCGTCTCAACAATCTTTTCTTCAAGTTTCGATTTCTTAATCATCTCAAACCAAAATTTAAATTCTATAACAATTCTATTGAGATCTTCTCTCGCATCACTAAATGGATCTTCTAATGTACTTTTATCCATTAACTGTTTGTAAATTTCTCTAATCATAGCTGTTGAAGATAATTCAAACAGTTTAAAGCAAACTGATGCTTCAAAAAAAAATGTAACGAAATGAGCTACTAAACTAGTAATAACAGCTACAGCATTTCCTCCAACAGCTTTCACTAAAGTATCAAGAAAATGTACACCTTCAGTTTCTGCAGACATTCCATTTTGCATTTCACTAAATGCCAAGTATATACCTAAAAGTGTACCAATAATACCCAATCTAATAAGCCACACAAAAGTATTTCTAATTTTCTCTTTCTCATACTCTTCTTGCAGATAATACTCATTTAAATATTCTTCATGTAGCACTTTCGGAATGTATATGTTATCATTTTTAAGTTTTAACACATTTAGTAAATACATTTTAATCCCATTATTTTTTTTGGATAAACTCAGAGGATCTAATTTACTCAGCATTAATTCGCTTAACTCTTGGTTATCAGTACAAATTGTTTTCGTTAACTCATCATCTAAGTTATACTGCTTATGATATCTTAATGAAAGTATACAAAAGATACAAATAACTATCCCCATAGTAATATATATTGAAAATGTTAGCCAATCAGTTAGCTTATACTGATAGGAATTCCTACACTGAACATTGCAAATTGTTTCATCAATATTTGCGATACGATCATTATATGTAATTCCTAAGTAATATAAATAATCTCTAGCACTATCGATATATTTTTTATAATACTCATCCTCACTCTCATCAATTTTAAACTTTGTTGTTAAACTATCTATTCGATTATAAATCCTAAGATTTAAATTGACTAATTGATTAGTTAATGTCGGGTCTTTTCTTGTGGATTCAAACAACATCTGCGTGAATTCATTGTTCTTGTTCTTGTCGTGTCGTATAAGTCCGCTGTAAATAGAATATAATGGTATATCTTCTTTGACGTCATTCATATTCGAGATTTCATCTAGAATTATGCTGTCGATATCTATTGAAGAGTAATGATAAATCTCCAATAGTATGTTTAGAAACAAACGTTTTCTTCTTCTATTTAGCATTTTAATTATAGAATGGTAGTTCTTATTATCTTTCTCTACTTCCAACGATGTCTTATCTTCTGCAACTATTATCAATTCTTTATGTAACCTATGAAATTTAAGTTCATAAATTAATGGATCTTCATTATAAACCAAGTACATAATATGATCAAAAAATTGATAAAACTGCTCATCTATATGATAAATCTTTGAGTTTAACTCAAATTTATCTACTAATGAACTTACGATAGTTGAATCTCTTTCGATCAAAGCTCTAAAAAAACTTCGTGTGTTCTGGTTAGAGTTAATAAGTTCTTTATCAATTTTGCTCAAAAATTCTTCATTAGTTTCACCATTATAATACTCAGATGTTTTCTGCAAATAATCGACTGCAGCAGAGAGATAATCTGAACTCATCATTATAGTTGTTATATTCTCTTGATGCTTTTTTAGACCATTTATGGTGAAACACAAGGCAACCATAATAGCACCAAGTGAAATAAAGAAAGCAAAGATAATCCTGATTTTTATCCAAAAAGAATGTTTGGAATTAGTTGCTAATGTAACCATTATATATTTTCCCTCCATTTAACGACTATAACTAAATGATAAAAATGTCGTTGATTGTGTATAATAATAATAATAATTTGAGCTTTGTACTACATGAGAAACATCAAGCATAAATTTCTTTATTTTGAAACCAATTCCATAAGTGGAACCTTCAAAAGGTTTTGTTGGAGTTCTTAGAACTTCATTCGGAAATTTACTACTAAAATAATTACTTAAACCTATCCTAAGATATAATTGATCCCACAAAGAATACTCACTTCCAAGACTTATAGAGTTCGATTGGTAATTACCTGTTTTAAAGTCAGTTGAAACGCTCCAATTATCACTTATTATATAAGATAATCCGCTTGCAAGACTGTATTGATACACAGGATTTTCGTTACCTATTTCGGAGTCTAATGATAGAACAATTCCGTATTGGAATCTATAAATATCTTTAGCTGAAAAGGAATATGGGAAACGTACTAATCCGCCAACATCACTTCCAATGGTATAGCTACTCTCAAAAATTTCATTATACGATGATCTTAAATTGCAACCTACAGCTATCGAACTATTGAAACTGTGAGAGTAGTTTATATTAGCTGACCAATCATAACTATTTTCCCATCTATCAACAATAATAGTACTTGTTAATGGATCATAATTGGTATATCCGATATGATTGATTTGCTTATATCTAAGATTAAATCCCCAATCTCTATATACTGTAGATAAATGCCCTGAATAAGTCTCATTACTCTTCTGTTGTGACCAGAATAAGTCTTCCGAATTCGCGAAATCGCTTATCGTTATTGCCAAATCTAGAGAATCTAATCTCGCAGGATTCCATAGAAAAGAAGAAGCTCCTTTAGCATTAGACACTCCAGTCATTCCCATACCAATTTCTCTAGCAGTTCCTGGATTAGAAAACCAAGCATTAACTCCTCCACCATAATATGAACCACAGTATATGAATACTGCAAGCAGTAAGTTAGTAGCAATTAAGATATATTTCTTCATTATTTATCTCCGACAATATGCCATCCGGCTTTAACATCACCATCTACTTCTAGTAAGATTAAGTAAATTCCCTTGGATATTCTATCACCTCTACCATTACGTAGATTCCAGAAATTTTGCTTAAGATGTTTACCTGTATTTGTGTCCATCGCATTAGTGTAAGATATTTTTTTTACGATGTTACCACCTGAATCTACTATTATAATTGCAATGTGATCTGCTATGTTTGGTAGTATATATTCTAAATAAATCTCTTTATCCCTATTTAAATTAATAGGGTTTGGAGCAGTCCTAAGAAGATACTCTTGATTTCCATAAGTGATATAATCTCTTCCTGGTTTACTAACAATGAATTGGAAGGTTGTATCACTATAGGTTTGATTATAGTGATCTGATACTTGCAGCTTTGCTGTTATCTCGCCATCAAAGGTATTTTGACTCTTTACTGTTAAATTATTATATATTTTATCTTCAATTTCATTATAGTTTGTTGTCAAGTTATTGTAATTTGAAAACTCGTTAGTTAACTCTACTGAGATAAACTCTTCTTTTAATCCAGAATACATTTGAGCAAAAGGATTCACAATTAGATTATCAAGATTCAAGTCAATTGATGAAGGTATGTGATTTTTGAATTTATTCGCAATAAAGTTGATATCATCATCTGTCAGACTTTGTAGTTTTACATACAGAGTATCATAATTGCTTATCATAGAATCAACTTCTAAATCCGTAAAATATTGAATAAGTTCTTGTCTTAAAACATTTGAATCAACATAGTTTCTTCCGGATGCCATGATAGATACATCACTGTATTTAGAGTAATAATTATCATTCATAGCATTGCCGATTGGATAGGGATTTAACAACAATGGTGGTATATTATCTTGAATTCTTACTTCATGGGAGCAGATGTTAATACCAGGTATGTGTTGAGAAATCTCATTAAGTTGGTCTGATAGTAATGTTCTATTACATTCAAAACCTGCATCCCCTTTGTTTACATCACATAATAAATCTCTTTCAATATCAGGTTTGATGATTAAGTAAGAAGGTGTTATCTCTGCATCAAAATGGTTATCTTGATATGGAAGACTAATCTTGCAATCTTGAGCAAGTTGTACAAATAAAGTACTATCTTTATCTATACCTGTATAATACATTTCCTCACTAGTTACAATTTTAGAGGTGTTGATTTCTCCGAAACTGTCATTTCTACCAATCAATTGGAAGAACGAATAGCTTTCTCTAATGCCATTCGAAATTATCGGCTTATCATCAAAACAAACTTTTAAAGCATCAGTAGAATCTACAATACCATTAGGTGTTTCATTTAGACCTCCATCAATAAACCACACAGACTCAATTTGTGGGTATCCTCGATTCTCTATATCAACTTGTAAAGAAACCGTTTCATAAACTGGATTATTGTGTGAATCTACGCCTATAATTTCTACTTCAAAAACTCCCATTCCTGGATCAATATCAGCAACAATCTCTTCCGAGAAAAATGTTATTTCAGATGTTTCTCCTGATAATACTCTTGTCTCGATTTCAGCCAGAGAAGTAAACAAATTAATTGAATCTTTAATAAAACTTATTTTGGTTTGTCCGGTTGGGTCAAAATAAACACCCCCATTGTTTTTAACTGTAACAGAAAAACTTGCTTGATCATTTAAAACTGCTTGATGAGGAGAGTAGGAAAGTAGTTGAAAGCTAACCGGATTTTTTAAATTACAAGTTCCTGGGAGCTGATGAGCAAATGAAGCATTGTTAGAATCTACACCCTCAATATTAAGGACAAAATCAACCTGAGGTGAAGTATCAGCAGGAAATGTAAACTCCTCAAATATAAGCATTACTTCACTATCTATACCTATTGATATTGGTTTACCTAATTCCTCTTCATAGTTTACAGCAGATATTGTTAAACTTGTATTTGATTCAGACAAAATTCCTAAAACTCCTCCAATATTTGACAATTGGATTTCGGGATTAACAGGATATGTTTTTACAATCTCGATATTATTCTGCTCAACTATTGGAGAAAATGAATCAACTACTGTTAAAAGATCCGGTATGTAAAAACTTGTCGAATACTTGTATGCATTATTATCAATGCCCATACAAGTAAAGTGTAAAGTGTCTAATCCTAAATTTGGAAAGTAAGATTCTATAGAGCAAAATTCAATAGCACTTGAGTCATTAGGATTTACTAAAAGGCTATCTTGAGTCATTAAACTTTTTACAACTGTACCATCAATATGTATATATTCAATATATGTTGAGTCTCTAATTAGTTTCACTCCAACACTTCCAGTGTTCTGTAGATTAAACGAAAATTCTGTATTCTGTCCTTGAGTAACATGTAGTTCTCCATCAAATGAAGTACCATTAACATGCAATGATGATTGACAATATTCTATATTAGGTGGTGTTACTATATCCCATGAATCTGTAGATAGAGCATCGGATACATGATATGGGTTTCCAATCTGATTTATAGCTGTAAAGTTTGCATCCAATACAACATTACCTAACGATGCATTGTTGTTAACTGTAACTTCGAATTCCTCTGTTCTAGACGAGTTTGGTGGTAGAGAAAAACTTTCAATAACTGTATCATAATTATGATCATTATTTGCTGTTCCATTAAAAGTTAACTGAACCTCTGTTACTGAAACATCAAGAGTACCAAAGTTTGAAAACTGGACAAAAACAGTATCTTTATCACCAGGGTAGACAACACTATTTACTGAAGATACAGTTTCTATAACTACATTAGAAATGCAGACTTGATTATTTTCAATAATAATTGTTTCAGAGTATTCACCTAATTCATCACTATTTAAACATGAAAAGGTGCCATCCAGATGTAACTCGATTGGATATGTCTCAGCAGTAAAATCATTCGGTATTTCTAATTTTTCAAACTCTAACAAACTAATTGAAGAATCATTTATAGAAACTTCTTGCTCAAGATGACTTATGCATTCCGAACCAGTTTGAGAATCAAAAAGACTAAGGTATGATTGAGTACTTAACTCTATACTTGTACATGCTCGATTTTGATTCCGTATGTTTAAAGAAAAGCAAATCTCCTCCCCGGGACTAATAATTAATGGAGTCAAAGTTGAATCGACGTATGAAAGGTTAGGTCTATCAAATATACTAAAAGGACCTATTGAATGTTTTATTTCAAAATCTACATAACTCACGGTTATTGTAACTTCTGAACTAGCTGTTGTTGGACGAAATGTAGCGAAAATACCATTAACTTCTATACTATTTTCTAGTTCTAATGGGGAGATAATCCAGTTTAAAGCATTAGGTTCTAGCTCAATATTATTGTAGTGCTGGTCTTCACATATTGCATACATATCTACTGATGAGCCAACAGTTACATCTGACAAGCTAATATCATTACCTTCTATTGGAAAAGGAGCATCCTTGATATATAGGAATCTTGGAGTTCCAACATCTAACACAATTGTAGGAGTATTTAATTCATATTGTATACCTTGGTAAGTCTTTACTATCTCGATATAACCGGTCCCTATACCCGATGCATTTGCATCGATGCTTAAACTAACTGTGTTATCTACTACTGATAATATAGGTGGAATTGTAGAGCTGAAATGAGGTTCAACTGTTATTTCTTCATAATTATGCGGATTACCATCGTCATCTCTAATGACAAAATCAAAAGTAAAAGTATCATCTACCGTAATATTATAGGTATTATTGGTTAAGTTAAAGTTTTCATTCTCGAGTTCAAGTGCATTTGGCAGTCCGGTTATTGTATTAATGATAAGAGTGCTATCAATAGTAGTTTCGCTTGCAGTGGCAGATACTGTTAATGTGTATGTTGTCTCTGTCGCAGGATGGAGCACCGTCGAATAGCCATTGCCCATTGAGAGATAATCACCGGTTAAATCTATATTCCATGATACATTTGCATTGTTTATTTGATTACCGTAAGCATCAATTACTTCTACATACACAGCAAGTGAGTCACTGCACAATAAATCTGAAACTTCTGTGATTGGGTTACTTGAAGTATCATAGAATGTTATCGTAGTAGGTATACCTTCTTCGAATACAATTGTAGGAGTATTTAATTCATATTGTATACCTTGGTAAGTCTTTACTATCTCGATATAACCGGTCCCTATACCCGATGCATTTGCATCGATGCTTAAACTAACTGTGTTATCTACTACTGATAATATAGGTGGAATTGTAGAGCTGAAATGAGGTTCAACTGTTATTTCTTCATAGTTATGAGGATTACCATCGTCATCTCTAATGACAAAATCAAAAGTAAAAGTATCATCTACCGTAATATTATAGGTATTATTGGTTAAGTTAAAGTTTTCATTCTCAAGAGCAAGTATATTAGGAATACCTGTTGAAGTACTTATTGTAAGGTTATTGTCAATAGTAGTTTCGCTCGCAGTGGCAGATACTGTTAATGTGTATGTTGTCTCTGTCGCAGGATGGAACACCGTCGAATAGCCATTGC
The DNA here is from genome assembly GCA_963667035.1 of Cloacimonadales bacterium (SeqCode). GTDB lineage: Bacteria > Cloacimonadota > Cloacimonadia > Cloacimonadales > JAFGVF01 > Zophobacter. The sequence continues at coordinate 1,878,605 of OY762964.1, read as the reverse complement.
CCATTGAGAGATAATCACCGGTTAAATCTATATTCCATGATACATTTGCATTGTTTATTTGATTACCGTAAGCATCAATTACTTCTACATACACAGCAAGTGAGTCACTGCACAATAAATCTGAAACTTCTGTGATTGGGTTACTTGAAGTATCATAGAATGTTATCGTAGTAGGTATACCTTCTTCGAATACAATTGTAGGAGTATTTAATTCATATTGTATACCTTGGTAAGTCTTTACTATCTCGATATAACCGGTCCCTATACCCGATGCATTTGCATCGATGCTTAAACTAACTGTGTTATCTACTACTGATAATATAGGTGGAATTGTAGAGCTGAAATGAGGTTCAACTGTTATTTCTTCATAGTTATGAGGATTACCATCGTCATCTCTAATGACAAAATCAAAAGTAAAAGTATCATCTACCGTAATATTATAGGTATTATTGGTTAAGTTAAAGTTTTCATTCTCGAGTTCAAGTGCATTTGGCAGTCCGGTTATTGTATTAATGATAAGAGTGCTATCAATAGTAGTTTCGCTCGCAGTGGCAGATACTGTTAATGTATAAGTTGTTTCTGTCACAGGATGAAATACGTTCGAATAGCCATTACCCATAGAGAGATAGTCACCGGTTAAATCTATATTCCATGATACATTTGCATTGTTTATTTGATTACCGTAAGCATCAATTACTTCTACATACACAGCAAGTGAGTCACTGCACAATAAATCTGAAACTTCTGTGATTGGGTTACTTGAAGTATCATAGAATGTTATCGTAGTAGGTATACCTTCTTCGAATACAATTGTAGGAGTATTTAATTCATATTGTATACCTTGGTAAGTCTTTACTATCTCGATATAACCGGTCCCTATACCCGATGCATTTGCATCGATGCTTAAACTAACTGTGTTATCTACTACTGATAATATAGGTGGAATTGTAGAGCTGAAATGAGGTTCAACTGTTATTTCTTCATAGTTATGAGGATTACCATCGTCATCTCTAATGACAAAATCAAAAGTAAAAGTATCATCTACCGTAATATTATAGGTATTATTGGTTAAGTTAAAGTTTTCATTCTCAAGAGCAAGTATATTAGGAATACCTGTTGAAGTACTTATTGTAAGGTTATTGTCAATAGTAGTTTCGCTCGCAGTGGCAGATACTGTTAATGTGTATGTTGTCTCTGTCGCAGGATGGAACACCGTCGAATAGCCATTGCCCATTGAGAGATAATCACCGGTTAAATCTATATTCCATGATACATTTGCATTGTTTATTTGATTACCGTAAGCATCAATTACTTCTACATACACAGCAAGTGAGTCACTGCACAATAAATCTGAAACTTCTGTGATTGGGTTACTTGAAGTATCATAGAATGTTATCGTAGTAGGTATACCTTCTTCGAATACAATTGTAGGAGTATTTAATTCATATTGTATACCTTGGTAAGTCTTTACTATCTCGATATAACCGGTCCCTATACCCGATGCATTTGCATCGATGCTTAAACTAACTGTGTTATCTACTACTGATAATATAGGTGGAATTGTAGAGCTGAAATGAGGTTCAACTGTTATTTCTTCATAGTTATGAGGATTACCATCGTCATCTCTAATGACAAAATCAAAAGTAAAAGTATCATCTACCGTAATATTATAGGTATTATTGGTTAAGTTAAAGTTTTCATTCTCGAGTTCAAGTGCATTTGGCAGTCCGGTTATTGTATTAATGATAAGAGTGCTATCAATAGTAGTTTCGCTCGCAGTGGCAGATACTGTTAATGTGTATGTTGTCTCTGTCGCAGGATGGAACACCGTCGAATAGCCATTGCCCATTGAGAGATAATCACCGGTTAAATCTATATTCCATGATACATTTGCATTGTTTATTTGATTACCGTAAGCATCAATTACTTCTACATACACAGCAAGTGAGTCACTGCACAATAAATCTGAAACTTCTGTGATTGGGTTACTTGAAGTATCATAGAATGTTATCGTAGTAGGTATACCTTCTTCGAATACAATTGTAGGAGTATTTAATTCATATTGTATACCTTGGTAAGTCTTTACTATCTCGATATAACCGGTCCCTATACCCGATGCATTTGCATCGATGCTTAAACTAACTGTGTTATCTACTACTGATAATATAGGTGGAATTGTAGAGCTGAAATGAGGTTCAACTGTTATTTCTTCATAGTTATGAGGATTACCATCGTCATCTCTAATGACAAAATCAAAAGTAAAAGTATCATCTACCGTAATATTATAGGTATTATTGGTTAAGTTAAAGTTTTCATTCTCAAGAGCAAGTATATTAGGAATACCTGTTGAAGTACTTATTGTAAGGTTATTGTCAATAGTAGTTTCGCTCGCAGTGGCAGATACTGTTAATGTATAAGTTGTTTCTGTCACAGGATGAAATACGTTCGAATAGCCATTTTCGAACGAGAGATAGTCACCGATTAGATCTATATTCCATGATATATCTGCATCGGTTATCTGATTACCATAAGTATCAGTTACTTCTACATACACAGCAAGTGAGTCACTGCATAATAGATTTGTTGTATCTAATATCTGGTTATTAAATGAATCAAAAATATTGAGTTGTGATGGTATGTTTGTTTCGATAAATACAGGGCAGGTATCAGATAGAGTTAAGTCATTATCGTCAACAAGGGAAATTTCCCCATATCCAAAGGATGAACCTTCAAATTCAACTCCTCCTTCAAATGAAATAAAAGTTCCGATATGTGGCTCAATACTCCAAATACAGTTATCATTTTTCCCAATGTAGTTCCCCCATTCATCTCTCTTAATGGCAAACAGATTAGTTACATCTCCTGAAGTAAGATAAATCACTTCAGTTTCACGATAATTTGTTGAATAGAAAGACTCAATTAATAGAGTTTGATATGATGATGGTGATATCACTATAGGAATTTCGTAATTTTGAGGTCTTAGAATAGTTCCATTATCAATAATGTTTATATATAGCTCTTCAGACTCTGATACATAACAAGGTATATCCTGAATGTAGTTAACTGATATAAAACTTGTAAAAGTGTTATCAAATAACTTAACAATTAGCTTTTGTTCCTCCTCGTGGTAAAACCATGTAACATATGTTGAATCTAAAGGGGTATTTTCAGACTGAAGAATTGCTTTTGAATTACTTCCAATAAGAATCTGGTAAACAAACATTGGAAAATTGTTCTGAGATATTGTAAAAGGATTACTAATCTCTATTTGTGAAGCATAACATGTTGGATTAATATTTAATCCAAGATTGAACTCAAAGAAGTTTGTACCGGCAGTAATAGAATTATGGTTAAACAATACCGTGAAATCATCTGCTTCTAATTCAAAGGGGATTAGGGACGATACTAAAGCAAAGAGATAAATTATCAAATAGTGTTTAATATTTGATTTCATAATCGATCTCAATCAATTCATCCATATTATTGAAAAAATAGATGTAACTAATTTTTGTTGAATCTCTTTCTGATTTACAAAGGGTTATAGTAATCTCATGATTGATTTTATCTTCAAGAACTATCTTCATTAATTTGTTTGAATAGGAATAACAATTAATAGCTTCCTGTATTCTACCGTAACTAAAGGCAAACGGCTTACTTATCTCATCAATTACAATACTTTCGATTGGCATGAATCTATCTGTATCAAATCGAATTTGTATAGATTTAATTGTGTAAATATCTACACTATCACGAATTAAAATTTCAGTACTAGAAAGATTAATAAATAAAGCTAGAAATAAAGACAATATAGCATAATAAGATTTTTTCATAACTTCCCCTACAATAATATTGATTAGTAATAATAATATTATAAAATATGTCAAGTAGAAAATTAAATAAAAATAAATTGTAAGGCAAATTAACATGAGAAGTAGAGAATAGAGTTTAAGTAAACAGAGATATAGATATCAAATTAATTTCATTTCATTAATACCAAGTTCTGTTTATAACTGCCTAAAAATTGGTCTTGTTGTATAAGCTTTGTTTAACTAAAGAAATGAAATTTCTTTGATTTGTTAGTTGGGAAAGTCTTAAGTTTACTTCCTCTTTATCATAACAATGTATCCGGGAAGTTCAATAAAACCGTTTTTCTTATACAATTCACGAGCTACGGGATTAGACTCGTGTACTTCCAGTTTTGGTTGAAGTCCACATTTTTGTGAATACTCAAGAGCTGGGGTGAGTAGAAGTTTTGCTAAGCCCTTACCCTGATAATCCGGATGAATACACATATGATGAGCATGCATTCTTCTTCCGTCATTGGAGAGCCAAATTGTGCCTATTAGGAGCTTGTTGTCCCACAAGGTATATAACATGCCGCCTAGACTAAGAGTTTTGCTTATTATCTCGTAACTATCTTGTCTTGCCGGATTGGCAATTCCTGTTTCAATCCATAAATCACAAATCTGTTTGTATATCAACTTGTTAAAGCTTGAACTAACGTGCACATGAACCTCCGGTATGATTAATAACTCACTTTAAACAAAAAAACGGCTCCAGATGGAACCGTAAAAGTTTATTTCTTTTTATGTCTGTTTTTACGCAGTCTTTTTTTTCTTTTGTGAGTAGCTATTTTATGGCGTTTTCTTTTCTTACCACAGGGCATTAGTCCTCCTTGCAATCAAGACTGGTAATCTCGTTTTTGAAGTCACGTGAGAATTTGAAAGTAGGTACCATTCTCTCAGGAACTTTAACGGTAGCGTTAGTCTTAGGGTTGCGACCCATTCTTGGTTTTCTATGTCTTAGTTTGAAAGTTCCGAATCCGCGGATTTCAATGTGATTACCATCACGCATACTATCCTTTACAGATTGTAAGAAACTGTCCACTACGATTGCGACATCTTTTCTGATAATTCCTGTCTCATTGGAGATGATCTTAACCAAATCAGCTTTTGTCATTTTGAACTCCTTTCTATTAATATCTTTATCAAGCACTGTTGTTTAGAAGTCTAAAGATTTTCACTCTTACCATTGTGTCAAGATAAATTCTCCGAATGAATTACTTCAACTAATTTTATCTTAGGAAAGAGGTTAGCACTGTTTTTTGCGAATCACATTTGTTGTCAACTATAATATAATACCTTGATAAAACACGAGTTATGCTTGATGTATATTAAACTCATTGTAGGACAACCATTAACGTTGATGCAGGATAACAGATATATATATAGATAAAGAAATATGCCTTTAAACAGTATGCTTTTTCAAGTCATAATAGAGAAATAAAAGTGGAATTACCGATACCATTTTTTACTTGAGTTGATAATAGTCGTAATTGTGAACAGGAATTTCAATCACTTCTTTGTTTAGCATTGTTTGAATTGTTTACTCAGTAATCTCACAGTATTGTAGAATAGGTAAAATATTAATTGACAATTGTCAAAGATTAACCACTTTATTTAAATAAAATAATTTGTGGAGGAATTATGAGAAAAACAACTATAATTGTTATGTTTTTATTAGTTCTTATTATGCCTATTTTTGCTAGTGACTTAGAAGAATCTTTAGAAAACCTTTCAGGTAGGGCTGCAAAAGAATATATCAGACCGGTAGCCAATGTATTTGGACCAAGCGTAAATGCGGGTTGGTTTAATGATTCCCCTAAAGCTAAAATCTTTGGAATCAATGCAGAGTTCGGTTTTATAGCAACTGTCTCTAATTTATCAGGAGACAAATCATTTTCAGTTAATAGTGACTTTGGTTTTTCTCAAAGCCAAGCAGAGGATATAGTTAATAATAGCAGTATTGATCCTGCATTAAAACCTTATGCTGTAGATGCAGTTTTAAATCAGGATCTTGATGTGACTATTAGTGGTCCTACAATTATCGGTCAAAAAGACGACAAAGTAAAGGTACTATTTCCTGCTCAGCCTGTAGAAGTAAATGTGAACGGTGAAACACAGACAGTTAATCTCGCTGAATACGAGATAGAACTTCCTGTAAAAGCCATTATGCATGACTGGGATGTTTTCCCGATGGCGACTCCTCAGTTAAAACTTGGTACCGTTTACGGAACTCAGATAACTTTACGTGCTTTACCACCTTATGATGTACAGGATTTAGGCAAGATGACTTATTTTGGTGTAGGAATTCAACACAATCCATTAATGTGGATGAAGATACCTTTACCCATAAATATTGCTCTTGCATATTACACACAGACTCTTGAGATTGAAAATACTGCGACAACGACTGCCTCAACTTATGGAGTGACAGCTTCAAAACAATTTGGACTTAAAATGTTTAACATTACGCCTTATGCAGGTTTGATGATGGATAGCTCTAATATTGAAGTTAGTTATGAGTTTACAACAGAATTGGATGATGGTGTTACCGACGTTGAAAAGATTAAATTCGAAATGGAAGGGGAAGATTCTACAAGATTGGTTCTTGGATCTTCTTTCAGAAGTGGCTTCTTTAAGCTTAATACAGAATATAGCCTTTCCAACACTAATTCATTCTCAGCAGGAGTTAGCTTCGTATTCTAAAAGTTTATGCTAAACATTAAAAGGTACTCAAATGAGTACCTTTTTCTATATATAATTTAATAGTGAAATATGATTTATGCTAATAATAAGAATAAGAGACTAATTAGTTAGTAAAATAAAAAGTGCTTGCATATTTATTGGTACATATTAGTATTGGGTTACTAATTATAGGAGGTACTATGAAAAAATTGTTAGTATTTTTGATATGTCTGTTGCCTGCTTTTATTTACGGGGCTGAATACGCTGCTATGTACATTGTCTCAGGTACAACTCAAACAGGATCCCCGCTTTTTTTATCAGGTGCTCATTATGATGTAACCGGCTGGAGTAGTAGTACTACTTCAGCTGCATGGAGTTATTCGAACAATGCTTTGACAAATACAAGTGGGGGAGGACTCTATTATGTTAAGTATTCTATTAGTTTTAAGGGGTCGGAAGGCTTATGGAATACTATAATACAGGTAAACTCTACAGATTATGCAACAAACCAGAGAAGGATGAAACTAAACGCTGATGTAGGCAATATATCAGGTGGAAGCTTAATAAATGTTTCTGATGGAGAAAGTATTAAGTTACAAGTTATGTGTGATAATAATGTCACTTCTTTTACAGCTTATCATGCCCAGGTTGCAATCTATGAGGTAACAGAATCGTTATCACCTTATTATGCTGAGATATATAACACAACTGCACAAACTCAAAGCAGACTTGGTACAAATTGGGTTGATATTAACAGTTATTCATCAGGAGAATTGAACGGATGGAGTTTTGCTTCTAACACTTTAACAGTATCTCCTGAAGCCGCAGGAACATACTATGCATTACTCAGTGTAAGTATGTCCTCAGCAAATGTTGCAGAATTTTTTACCGGTATATCGATAAATGATGCTACTCCGACAATTATGGCTCAAAGACAAGTTGATGGTAATGCTGACTTTGGAAATTCTCTGGCTTGTGGGATTATAACAGTTAACGGAGGAGATGAAGTTTCAGTTAAAGTTAGAGCAGACGGAAGTAATAAAAGCTTTACCAGTAATACTTCTAATTTCCTTCTTATACCACTAGACGGTACTTCAACAGCACCTTATACAAGTATGATGGATGATAACAATATTACTGTTACCACAATATCCGGAATTTGGACTAAAGAGGAGAATCAAGTAGATTTCATCAGGGACGGTTCATCTTGGAGTTTTTCATCTGCAACTGACACGATGTCCCCGATTAACGATAGTTCCGGAAAGTATTTACTATGCTATTATATTGGTCTAACCTATCCGAATCCGGGAGAGAGTGGAGTTGATATAGACGTGGATTGTAGTGTAAGTATTGGTGGTACAATTGTTGATAAAGCCATAATTAAAAGATCTTTACAAAAGAAAGATTCAGGTGACTTCGGTTCAGCAAACGGTAATGCAATAGTCACAATCGATTCTGCAACTGATGTGATAGCATTGGAACTTAAAGAATTAAACTCCTTATCTGCTAATATTAAAGTACAATTCAGTACTGTAACTTTGATTAGGATTAAAGAGGAAGAGTCGTTTACTTTACCACTTATACTAGGAAGTTTCCATGGATATGCAATTAGTCAGGATGAGATAGAGCTAAGATGGCAAACATATAGTGAAAGCAATATTAGCAATTACAACATTTATAGAGATCAATTCTCAAATGGTTTTTTTAAGCAACAAAGAAATGGCAATCCTATTTTTGCCGACCAAAGTAACACCGGTAACAGTTATGTATTTGTGGACGAAGAATTTGAAATGGCAGAAGTATATTTCTATTGGCTTGAGAGTATTGATTTGGATGGACTCAGCCAAATGTATGGTCCTTTCTATGTAAAGACCGATTTAGATATCGATGGAGAAGACACTCCCGAGATAGTTACCGATACTTCTTTAAATGTTTATCCTAATCCTTTTAATCCTAGGACCGAACTACTCTTTTCACTCGAAGGAGATACAGAAGTTGATTTGGATATATACGACATTAGGGGAAAAAGAGTTCATCATAAACACTTCCATTATCTTAAAGAAGGAACTCACTCTTATGAATGGAATGCAATAAATGAATCTTCCGGTACTTATTTTATTAGAATGTTAACCGATGAAGAATGCATTATAAAAAAAGCAACTTTACTTAAATAAAAGAGTTATTCGATTCAAGAGCCTCCAAAGAGAGGCTCTTTTTTACACAACGAAAACCAGCAGCTGAGCTGGTGGTCATGATTGATAATAGAATGCTTATCAGGATTGTTGAATGGTTATGAAACCCTTTTATTAATTGACAGGCTTATCAATATCCTTATCTTATATACAAGGAGATAATATGTCATTAAGAAATGTTACGATAGTAAGAAACTACCTAATGCATCCTGCCGGGTCAGTTTTAATAACAGCAGGTAATACAAAAGTTATATGTTCTGCTTCTATAAGTGAGGGGGTACCAAAATTCTGTGAAGTTAATGAAGAGGGTTGGCTAACAGCTGAATATGGTATGATTCCTCCAAGTACAAATACCAGATTCAATCGAGAAGTGAATAAAGGTAAAGTTACAGGTAGAACTGCAGAGATTCAGAGATTAATAGGTCGTTCACTAAGAGCTATTGTAGATTTGAAGAAACTTAATGGATTCACTATTCAAATTGATTGTGATGTGATTCAAGCTGATGGGGGAACACGTACAGCATCAATCACAGGTGCATGGGTTGCTTTGAATGATGCAGTGCAAAAACTGCTTTCTGAGAAAAGGATAAACGAGAATCCTATTACAGGACAGGTAGCAGCTGTTAGTGTTGGCATTATTGACGGAGAACCTGTACTTGATCTGGATTATTCCCTTGATTCACGGGCTGATGTTGATATGAATGTTGTTATGACAGAAGAAGGTCGATTTGTTGAAATTCAAGGAACAGGTGAAAACAATACTTTCACTGATGATGAGATGAATAAGTTAATCAATCTTGCTAAAGTAGGAATCAAAGAATTGATGCTAATTCAAAGTAAAGTAATCTGAAGTACAACGAATATTTAAAGTTACTTTTACAAGATAATGAGTTTAAACAAACAAAGTATGCTATAATGCCCGAAGTTATATAGTTTATGCTAAACTATTGAAGTTCTTATGAAAGAAAAACTATTGACGGAATATTTGATAATAGAATTTTATCGAATAAACTATGAAGAAATAACCTTCTGGAGGAAGAATGAAAAAAGCCATACAAATAATCACACTTATTTTGTTGTTGTTAGCAACAGTAATGCCATTATGTGCTTTAACAGGAAACGACTATATCAATGCTAAAAATGAAGCTATTGAAAAAGCTAAAGAAGGTGATCAATTCTTTGGCGCAAATGATTTTGCCAAAGCAGTTGGAGCTTATGAGAATGCTTTGGAAAAGTATAATGTACTCTTAGCTGAAACTGATGAAGAAGCTACTATAGAAGAGCAGATAGGTATACTTGAAGCTAATCTTTCTGTTGCAAATGTCAAAGCCGGTAATTTTGAAGAAGCTCTTCAATATTTAGACAAGAGAATTGTACGTGAACCTGCTAACGAAAAGCTCTATCTTCAGAAATTTGATATACTTAAAAATGATCTTAACAGAGAAGAGACTGGCGTTAATATGCTTGAAGATTTTCTTGCTACTAATACTAGTGCAAAAGCTGCTAAAAGGGTTGGAAACTATTACTATTTCAGAACTAAAGATTATACTAATGCAATAAAGTGGTATGAATACTATCAGGCAAACGATAGTGAGAATGATCCTGCAATTGCAAAGAATATAATTAATGCTTATAAAAAGAAAAAAGATTATCCCAAGGCAATTGAACTAACAAAGCTTTATCTTCAAAATAACCCTCCTACCGAAGAGAGGACAGACCTTTATAAGTCTCTTGGAGTAATGTATAAAAGCTTGAAAGACTCAGACAATGCTCGTAGTTGGTTTATTAAATATCTCAATCAGGAAGATGACCCTAAAGTTGCTCTTTATGTTTGTAATCTTTATTACAAAGAAGGCAATTACACTCAGACAATCAAATATGCTGATAAAGTTATTGCTAAGAATCCCAAAGAGCTTGTTGCTTATTTTCTCAGAGGAGTTGCAAAGCATAAAACTGGTGACATGGAAGGAGCAAAGGCTGATTTCATAGTTGCTAAAGATCACAAGAAATACGGAGTTCATGCCCAGAAGTATTTAGATGCAATGAAATAAACTTTCAAATAACAAAGATTTGTTGACAAGGGCAGTTGAACTGCCCTTTTTTAATTCAATAAAATCAGACTTGAAATAATTGGGGGATTAATGAGCCGTTTAAAAAACATACCTAGTGTAAATAAACTACTTGAATCTATAGAAATAAAAGAATTGATAAATACATATAATTATGATTTGGTTCTGAAAGTCATTCGTGAACAGCTTAGCGAGTTAAGAGGTATCTTAGGAGATGATAAGACTATCCCATCTATAGAAGATATTACAAATATAGTTATTGAAAAAGTTCATGCTAAATCAATGAGAACTCTAAAGAAAGTTATTAATGCAACCGGAATAGTTATCCATACTAACCTTGGAAGAGCTCCTTTGAGTCACACAGCCTTAGATGAACTTAGTGATCTGTTTGGTAGTTATTCAAATCTTGAGTTTAACCTTGAAACAGGTATGCGAGGACATCGTAATGTACATGTGAGAGATTTGATCTGCGAGCTTACCGGTGCTGAAGATGCGATTGTTGTTAACAATAATGCCAGTGCGGTATATATGATATTAAAGATACTAGCTCAAAAGAAAGGAGTTCTTATCTCAAGAGGTGAGCTTGTTGAAATTGGGGGTTCATTCAGAATTCCCGATATCATGAACTCTTCCGGAGCGAAGATGGTTGAAGTAGGCACGACTAATAGAACTCATCTGAGAGATTATGCACAGAACATTGATGAAAACACTGCTATGATTTTTAAAGCCCATACTTCGAACTATAAGATAGTGGGTTTTACAAAAGATGTACCTGAGAATGAACTTTCCGAGTTGGCACATAAGAATGATATTATATTTGTGAATGATATTGGCTCAGGGTATTTGAAGGAAATAGACAATCCTGCTTTAAGCAAAGAACCGTCAGTGAAACAAGCGTTAGCTAATGGGGCTGATATTGTGTGTTTTAGTAGTGATAAGCTAATTGGTGGTGCTCAAGCAGGTATTATCGTAGGTAAAAAGAAGTATATACAAATGCTTGGTGAAGATCCGATGATGCGTGTGCTTAGAGTCGGAAAAGTAACATTATCCCTATTGAACTCAGTTCTTTTGGGTTTCTTAAAGGAAAAGGAATTAGCTGATCGGGCTCCTGTAATGAGATATTTGTTACGCAGTGACGATGAACAAAAGAAATTAGCAGAGAAACTAGCTTTTATGCTTTTAGATATTAACGCCAGTATTACCATTGAAAAGTGTAATGGCTTCGTTGGAGGTGGTTCAGTTCCTGAAGAAGAACTCTTTACCTGGCAGGTTTGTATTGCCGATAAAGACGGTAAAAGGCAAAAAATAGCTTCAATCCATAAACTACTAATGAAACAGAATCCTGCAATAGTAGGATTGATGGATAATGGAAGGTTAGTTTTTAAAGTCTTAACCTTGGAGGAAGAACATCTGGAAATTATAGCAAACACTTTAAAGCAAATCTGGAGTTAGGTAATGGAAAAGCACTTAATCATGGGAACTGCCGGACATATAGATCATGGTAAAACTACTCTAATAGAAGCTCTGACAGGTTTTAATTGCGATACACATAAAGAAGAAAAGAGTCGCGGCATTACTATTAACTTGGGTTTTACAAACCTTCAGCTTAGCGATGAAAGAAGTATTGGGGTTGTTGATGTACCCGGACATAAGAACTTTGTAAACACTATGATAGCAGGTGTTAGCGGGATTGACTTTGTAATGCTTGTAATTGCTGCCGATAGTGGCGTTATGCCTCAAACAGTTGAGCATTTGAATATCTTAAAAATGTTAGGAGTGAAGAGAGGTTTCATTGCTCTAACAAAATCGGACTTAGTTGATTCTGAGTTAATTGAGGCAGCAAAAGAAGAAATTAAAGAGCTGATTAATGACTCTTTTCTCAAAGATTGCCCGATAGTTGCGGTATCCTCCAAAACAAAAGCAGGTTTCGAGGATTTGATAAATGTACTGAACAAAGAGTTTGAATTCACACAAGAAAGAAAGATTGGGAACTACTTCAGGATGTTCGTTGATAGGATTTTCCAAGTGCAGGGCTTTGGTACGGTTATCAACGGTTCTGTTTTATCCGGGCATATTACTAAAAAGGATAAATTGTATCTTTTACCGGGAGCAAAAGAACTGAGAATCAGGCGGATAGAAAGACATCATAAGGAAGTCGAGGAAGTATTCTCAGGAGACAGAGCATCTTTCAATGTTGTCGGCTTAAGGCATGATGAGTTTGAGCGAGGAATGCTAGTTGCGGATAGAGTACTTCAAACGACAAATCTTGTTGATGCCGAACTAACACTTTTTAGTCAACTCCGTGAGTTTAATATATGGACGCAAGTAGTATTTCTTGCCGGAACATATCAATGTAACGCAAAGATACATCTTATTAATAGCAACAAGCTAATGCACGGAGAAAAAGCTATCGTTCAAGTACATCTTCCTAAACCTGTTGCTCTGGCATACAAAGATCATTTTATCATAAGGAATAGTTCCGGGGATATAACATTAGGTGGAGGTACTATAATTGATGCACATCCTAACAAACATAAGAGACGTCCCAAGAGATTGATAAAAGAGTTAGAATCATTATCTGAAGGAGACTTGATTGTTAAGATCATTGCTGAAGTTAAGAAACGTGTTACTCCTCCGACTTTAGAAGAAATATGTACCGTTTTAAATGTTAAAGAAAGTAGAATAGAAGAAATTAATAGTCCGATTTTACTTAACGAAATAAGATTTGTTAGCACTTCTAAAGCAGAATATCTTGTGTTTAATAAGAGGTTTGAGGAGTGGCATAAAAGGATTGTCAGTCAACTATCTACTCATCACAAGAGATTTCCATTGGATACGGAAGGTAAGACTATTCAAGAGCTATTGGGAGTGCTTGGGGCAGAGCAGAATCAAGACTTTCTGGCTATATTCAAATTCTTGTTAGCAGAGATGCAAACGAACAAGGAGATTAGAAAAGAGGGTAACACTTGGGTCCTTGACACACATCATATAGAGCTATCAGATAAAGAGTTACAACAAATTGATATGATTGAATCTTTCTTTAAGGAATCTGATATGACTCTACCATTGATTACCAAGCTGGAACCACAGCTAAAAAGAATGAATGTTAATGATAAATTCTTCAAGCAAGTTCTATCATTACTTGTAAAAAAACAAAGGATTTTCAAGTCGGAAGAGCATTACTTGCATGCGGATATTGTACATAAAACAGCTTTAGTTTTATTAAAGCATCTAAATGAAACAAATGAGGGCGTAAAAGTATCAGATTTCAGAGACTTAATTGACGGCAACAGAAAGATATGCTTAGCATTACTCTTTGTCTTCGAAAGGCAGGGTTGGATTTTCAGAAAAGGTGACTTCAGATTCATAACTCATGAAGGGAGGGAGTACTTTCAGAAAAGCATGAATAGTTAAGCTAAAATACTTGCTGATATATCTTTTGGAGTCCACTCACATACTTTAACGACCTTGTTACTCTGAAAGGGAATTTAGATGTTATGTTATTAGCTTTGTGGTCTAGATACTTCCCATACTTTGGTTCCAGGATAACAGATTCTCTGTCTTTATGATGATTCATAAACAAGTTATTTTCTTGTTTACGGTATAGAAGGATTGGTCGCTATCTATTATAATTCTAAACTCTTCGTCATTAAAGTTATATCAGTAGTATTGGAGAAATGAAATGGTTCAATATGAGCAGATATTTTCATGCCCAATAATCCCCTCTTAGCTTTAATCTCAAGGGTTGGTTCCTCAACATATCCGAACAAATCACCATACCACCTGATTCGAATTTTGATTCTGTCCGATGCTCCATCAACATTCTCGTGTAAATTAGTGAAGTTATGAGAATCCAGATATATGTTATTTATGTATCTTTTATAGAATATCTCAGAGAAAAAGGCTGGATGTAGTTTAACAAAACTCTCAACTTAGAATCTTGATAGTTCGCTCAAATGGAATTTTCTTTCAAATCTGTAGTTAGTAACAATGATTTTACTACTATTATTGTCAGTTGTCATGTTACTTGCTACTCTTTCCAAATTCATTGCCATAGAGGACATCCTTTACATTATCTTTTAAGGCTTCAATAACCTTACCACTGATATAACAGTATGAATTAGTCTATATCAGATATTGATGATTGATTAGTCAGTATTATTTGGCTATGATGAATTATGTATAAGTATACATAATCGTCTGCCTTTAGGTTTTAGCATTGTAAACAGCTAATATTTCTATGTATGGATTTTGATTAAGACATCTGTATTATTGGCGTATATTTAGTATCTACTGTTTGGTAAGTTGTACTTCTCATTTTGTTTAGTTCTTTCTTCCTTATCCATGCCAATCCATTCTATTTGAATACTACAAAAACTCATTTTTCATCTTTCTCTTCCATAATATTTCTTTTTATAGTTTAATACAACTATTCTAGGACAAAACACTATATTAACACTATAATTTAATTGACAATTACTGATTGGAAAATAAATATAAAACTGATTTTATCTTTCCTGAGGCAAAATTATTGCTTAATTGATAGAAATCTGCTCTTTGCCCTTTATTATAGAGTGTTTACGTGTTCCCGAGAAGCAAATTCCGATGTATTTTTTGCATCAGCATACATGAATTTATCAGATATTCAGTTCTGAGATTTATTTGTAATTATCTGATATTTAAATATATACGTGAGAATATTAGTTATTTACCTACTATCCATTAAATCAAGGATTGAAACATAGTTGATTGGAGTGATTCAGATGTATGGACTTAGTTATTTACCTACTATCCATTAAACTAAGGATTCATTTTGTTAATCCTAAGGGGATTAAATGTGAGTAGCCATGTACGAAGTGTATGGAAACTATATAAAAAGATACATTGATCCGGAAGTGGGTCGAATACTCTATAAATCCTTTCAAATCTATACAACTATTTTGTTTTCTCATCGAATATTAGCACTTTCTCAATAATGATATCATATAGACCGAATAGCAATTTGATTCCAATCTGATTCCCTACTATTGTAACGAGTTTCTAACGGGGAGCTAACGGGCATCTCATGAGATGTACGGAAATTTAAAGCTAAACATTGGAGAGTTTTTAAGCTTTGTTGAGATGAATTGACATAGACGGTTCACACATATAACTTTTGATCTACATCGTCTGTGTCGATACATTAATTGTAGTGCGAGTGCCATCACTTGCACATAGCTCAAAGAGTTACTATTTCTATTGTTATTCGCCTAACCATCAGGATAAACAAACACATGTATAAATAGATACGGTTTAAGCATCATTAATATATGAAATTGATTGACATTAGAGATGTAATAGTGAGTTTTAGAATATCAATAGGAGGCGATATGAACATTGTCGAGAGTCTGAAGCAACTTTATGTTTATACTGTAAAGAAAGATAAAGGTGGCTTTGATAAATTAATGTAAAGCTTTAAAGCACTTTATGAAAGCATATTTTTATTCAGGAAAACACAATCGGAACGAGGACAGGTTTATATATCGTATACTAACTAATATATGTTATACTTACATGTCTATCGACTATTATAAAAACGCTATATATTATTGCAACATTGCTCTTGAGTGAGACTAAGATTAAGGGTGAGATAACTTCCGTGAATACTATCTTTAGAAATGTGATTCAAAATGATATTAAGTACTCTCACAATTCATCAAAGATAGATGTGTCATACACAGTTCAAGAGCAGAACATGATTATCACTATTCGTGATTATGGTGTTGGGATGGATAAAGATAAAGTAATAAACCTATTTAAATCATCCAGACTAACAACTCTAGGTACAGATAATGAGAAGGGAATCGGCTTAGGTATGCTTTTGGTAAAAGAACTTGTGCATAAGAATTCAGTAACAATTGTTTGTAAAAGTAATCCCTGAGAAGGTACATCTTTCGAGATAACTAAAAGGATAAGTTATTAGTATGACAGGTAAAGAACTCGTTATTAATGCATTACATAGAGAGGAGACCAATCGTATACCATGGGTACCGTTTGTCGGAGTTCACGGTGGTAAATTATTAGGTATCAGTGCTAATGAGTATCTGCAATCGGGGAGAATGATTGCAAAAGGACTTTTAAAAGCTGTTGAATTATATAAACCGGATGGGCTACCTATTGTCTTTGACTTACAGTTAGAGGCTGAGCAATTAGGATGTGAACTAAAGTGGAGCGACAAACTACCTCCTGCTGTTGTTTCACATCCATTAAGAAGCAAAGATTTAATAGACTTACCAAAATACAAAACCGAGAGTAATCGTTTTAAGGAAATAGCTAAAGCTATCCATGCAGTTAAAGATAAGGTCAAAGAAAGTATTGCTCTTTACGGACTTGTGACGGGACCATTTACCCTTGCATTACATTTATGCGGTTATGACATGTTACTCGGTATGATTAAAGAACCTGAAAAGATTAAGGAAGTAGTGGATTATTGTACGGATATTACAATGAAAACAGCTGGGTTCTATGTTTATAACAAAGTAGATGTTATTGCTGTTGTTGATCCGATGATAAGTCAGATTACTCCTGGGCAATTTAATAACTTTGTTGCACCTTATGTTAATAGAGTTTTTAAAGAGATTAGAAAAGCAGGATTGATAAGCTCTTTATTTGTCTGTGGGGATGCAACGCGTAATCTCGAAGTTATGTGTAAAACAGATTGTGACAACTTATCAATAGATGATAATATCTCATTGAGCTATATGAGAGAACTTGGTCATAAATATAAGAAATCGTTTAGTGGAAACTTGAATCTAGGTGAGGTTCTACTTCATGGAACTAAAACGCAAGTCATGAAACATACAATCGAATGCTTGCAAGATGGGGGAGAACTAGGTTACCTCTTGGCTCCGGGATGTGATTTACCTTATGATACTCCTATTGAGAACTTAGTTACAGTTGCAGATACAGTACATTGTAAGTGCAGGTGTAAAAAAGCGATTAGTGCAGAGAGCATGGACGTTGTAAATGATTCCATAGACTTAATTGATTATAAAAACTACGGTAAGCTGATTATTGAAGTTATAACTCAGGACTCCGGTTCTTGTCCGCCTTGTCTGTATATGGTGAAAGCTGTTCATGAGTCAATCATAGGCTTAGAGGATAAGGTGGAGTTACGGGAGTATAAATCAACTACAAAAGAGGGAGTTGCTTTGATTAAAGCACTTAACATAAAATCTATTCCTACTATGCTAATTAACGGAAAATTGGCATATTCATCACAAATCCCTGATAGTGAAACGCTAAGAAAAAGAATTGAAGCTCTCATAGAATAAATAAGTAGCTCGAAATCAATACCAATTCCAATGATGTAGTAATTGTAAAAACCCTTTTCTTTATGACTTTTACTTTACATGAATAGTTAGAATCCTTGTTTTCGTATAGAGGAGTTATATATGACTAAGAAAATAAGAAATTCCATAAAGGCAATTATTGTAAAAGATGATAAACTGTTAACGATTAAGTGTAAGGACCATCTGGGTATTTTCTATCTACTACCTGGTGGGGGACAAGAGCATTATGAGACGATGCCGGAGACTTTACGCAGAGAGTGTAGAGAAGAGATAAACTGCGAGGTTGTTCCGGGAAAGCTTCTCTACATTAGAGAATATCTCTCAGATAATCATGAGTTTGCTGAATTTGATAATCACGTACATCAAATTGAGTTTATGTTTGAAGCTAGTCTTGTTGATGGATGTATGCCTGAAGTAGGTGAACATAAAGATCCGTATCAGACAGGTGTAGAATGGATTGATATTGATAGTTTACCAAATGTCAGACTATATCCCAAGACTTTAAAGGGAATTATCCGAGATAAGTCATATAATGGACCTATTTATTTGGGAGATGTAAACTAATGAGATGTAGAATGGTTATTGTTTTCCTGTTGCTTTTTATTTTAGGATTACAGGCTGAGAGGGTCGTTGAACTTACAGGTGATTTTACCGAGTGTGGCCTGATACAAGGTAAGGTTCTTAGAGATGTAGAACAGATTTCTTTCAATAGCCGGGAGTTAAAAATGGATGGTGATAAGTTTATTTTTGGTTTTGGTTTGGGAGAGAACAGAAATGGAACGTTAGTCATTAATATCAATGCGAGCCAAAGGATACAAATAAACTTACCGATACCTGGATACGATGCCGGGCAAATTGATTCCATTACTGTTGCTCCTGAGATGATTGACCCACCCAAGAGCGAAGAACTTAAACAAAGACTAGAGAAGGAATACTATATCAAAGTTAGCACTCGAAAGGCTTTATCTAGGACTGATAAGCAGTATTTCAATGAGATTCAACAACCAACATATACTGGAAGAATATCTACTAAATTCGGTTCTAAGCGAGTATACAATGGTTGGAAAGAAAGTATTCACACAGGAACCGATATA
Organism: Cloacimonadales bacterium (SeqCode); assembly: GCA_963667035.1. Lineage (GTDB taxonomy): Bacteria > Cloacimonadota > Cloacimonadia > Cloacimonadales > JAFGVF01 > Zophobacter. The sequence goes on along the minus strand of OY762964.1, from coordinate 1,859,392 downwards.
GCTAAAGGTATGGGGGCTAATGTAAGAGCAATGGCAGATGGAGTTGTTGTACTTATTGATGATTTCTATTATAGTGGTAATTTCATATTCATCGATCACGGTTTAGGGCTTAGCTCCGAGTATTTCCATTTAAGCAAAATAAAGATTAAAGAAGGTCAGACAGTTACTCGTAATCAAGTGATAGGAGAGGTTGGTTCTACCGGAAGATCTACAGGTCCCCATCTTCATTGGCAAACTTATTGGTTTGATAAGAAGCTCAATCCTATGTTCTTGGTAGATGAGAATTCAGAGCAGAGAGTGTATAATTGGATTGATTGATAATGATGGTTTTAAGAATAAAGAAAAAGCCTGCTGAAAAGCAGGCTTTTAAATTTATGTAGGGAAAGTTTATGCAGGATAAACGCTGATGAACTTTCTACCTTTAGCTTTGGTTTCAAACTTAACATTACCTTCAATAAGACTGAAGATAGTGTGATCTTTACCTATGCCAACGTTGTTGCCAGGATGGAATTTAGTCCCACGCTGACGTACGATGATGTTACCGGCTTTAACTAACTCACCGCCATATTTCTTAACACCCAGATATTGAGGGTTACTATCGCGGCCGTTCTTACTACTTCCAACACCTTTCTTATGTGCCATGTACTAAATCCTCTTTGTTTATTTAATGCTTTCAATTCTAAGAAGAGAGTATTTCTGCTTGTGACCTCTTTTTTTACGGAAGCCTTTTCTTTTTTTCTTCTTGAAAACGATTATTTTCTTATCCCTGTATTTAAGATCTTCAGGGTCTGATATAACTTCGGCGATGACTTTTACATCGGGGACAACGGGGGTACCAATTTTGATATCGTCGTCTGTTCTTAGCATAAGAACATCGCTGATTTCAACTTTCTCGCCTTGTTTCATCTCAGCGAGATAAGGTACTTTCACCACAGCGTTGTTTTCTACTTTGAGCTGTGTACCTCTAAATTCAACTATAGCGTACATCTATATCTCCTTAATTATTAAAACCATCTAATGATTTTTGCAAATAAATTTGGGGTAGGACTACTGTCAAGCATTATATTCCTCAGTGATTTCCGCTCCGTCTGAAGGACGCAACACTTTAAATTCATCAGGTCTTAGTAGATCATCTGTCTCAAAATCAACTTTCAGACTATAACTTCGTAAAGCATTGGGATTATCCAGTAAATACTTTCTTACGTTTGAATGTACTTTTATCTTTATCTTGTCATTTGCTAAAAAGTACTCGGCTCTACTCACCCAACGATTGATTCTCATCATAACAGCATCTCTGGACACTATCCTACCTGTACCAAAGCATTGAGGACATTGCTCTGAATAGCTTAACATAAGAGAGTTTCTAACTCGTTTACGTGTGATATCTACTAAGCCAAGAGGACCAAACGGATAGACTTTTGTTTTTGCTCTATCTTTCTTGAGCTCCTTTTTAAGAGCTGTCATAACTTCATCCCTACTGCTCTCTTCTTTCATGTCAATAAAGTCAACTACGACAATACCGCTTAAATCCCTCAATCTTAGCTGTCTGGCAATCTCTCTTGCTGCTTCGATGTTAGTCTTTTTCACAGTCTGCTCATAGCTGGTTTTCCCTGTAAAGCTACCGGTGTTAATGTCTATAACTACCATTGCTTCGGTTTGTTCGATAACAATGTTTCCACCACTTGGTAAATAAATCTTTGACTGGAAGATAGACTCAATTTTCTTCTCGATACCATAAGCGTCAAAAATCGGAGAATCTTCCTGATAATGTTCAACTCTGTCAGCTAGTTCGGGAGAAACATCCTGTATCTGTCCCTTAATATATTTAGTAAAAACTTTATCATCTATCACTAGATGATCAACTTTAGCACTGAATAAATCACGAATAAGTACATTTGCTAAATCATTTTCTTCGAAAACACATAGTGGAGGTTTTGCATGTTTAATTTGCTTCTCAATCAATCTCCATGTCTTACTCATGGCTTTATATTCAGTTTCAAATTCCTCTTTAGTACATCCGTCACCTTCTGTCCTGACAATAAGTCCTACATTCTTATCTTTCACTTCCTTTAGAATATTCCGAATACGATTACGTTCATTCTGATTAGTAATCTTTCGTGAAATAGCTATCTTTCTCTGATTGGGAAAGAAGACTAGGAACTTACCGGGAAGAGAAATACGCCCCGTTAATCTGGCACCTTTCTTATTAATAGGTCCTTTTTGCACCTGTACTACAATCTCTTGTCCAGGTTTTAAAATATCTCCAATCTTAGATGAATCGTGGTCATTCATAAGCTTATCAGGGATTCCTTGATCGAAATACTCAAGAAAATCTCCAACTATATCAGAGTAATGTAGAAAGGCTGTTCTATCAAGACCTATATCGATAAAAGCGGCTCCCATTCCGGGTAAGACATCTTTTACGGTACCTTTATATATATTATTAACTACGTTTTCTTTGTCCTTCTTTTCAACAATCATCTCAACAAGCTTATTGTTTTCAAGGACTGCAAGACGTTTTTCAAGAGGATGTACATTTACTATTATTTCATTTCTCATTGTATCCTCTTTATTCAAATTCCAACTCATAAGGCATTATCATATACATACGATATTCATTAAGCATTCTTTCCAGATTCTCAGCTTTTTGCATTAACTGTGATTTGATGCTACCATGATTTTGTAATGCCATTGAAAATAAATGGTCTTTGTTCTCCATCAAGTATTCGAACACAGATTTCTTTCTAGGGTAGGTTGAAACTGTGTAAGCTTCTAGATTACCTAATTGAGCTGCTTTGTTTACAGCATTGTTAAGAGTACCTATTTCATCAACAAGACCATGCTTTAATGCTAAATCAGCACCCCAAACACGTCCTTGAGCATACTTCTCAACTTCACTCATAGGCATCTTTCTTCCTTGAGAGACTACACTCTTGAATTCAGTATACACAGAGTTTACTTCTTGCTCAAGTGATTCTAACATCATTGGTGAACGCTCTGACCAAATGTTGTTTACGCTATGGAACTTACTCATGCTGATAGTTTCTGTCTTAATTCCTATATCTTCACCAAGTTTACTAACATCAGGGAACATCATAATGACACCGATAGAACCTGTAACTGTGAACGGGTCGGCGTATATATAATCGCAAGGTGCACTGATATAATATCCTCCTGATGCAGCTACACTTCCCATTGACACAACTACGGGTTTCTTCTCTTTCAACATTCTGATTCTTTGTGCTATAATGTCAGATTCAAGAGAAGAACCTCCGGGGCTGTTAACTCTTAAAACAACTGCTTTTATGCTGGGGTCATCTGAAAGTTTATCAAGTACTTTATTAAGTTTATTGGAAGATATATTAGGTGTCGCACCGGAACTAACAGAAGAGATAGCTCCTTCTGCAAAAACAATAGCCACTTTATCTCCGGGATAAGGGAATTGAGGTTTTCCGTACTCGGAAATCTTGATTAGTTTGTTTTCACGAATACCGTATTTATCATAAAGGTCACCTTCATATCCAAGTTCGTCTACTAAACCTGACTCTTTAGCAAAATCACCTTTAATGAAGAAACTATCACGTTTCTGGTATATGTCATCAGCCTGCTCAGGGGTTATATCTCTAGCTTGACTAATGAATTGCTTCAATTTATTATATCTCTCTTCGAATACAGCAGTATAACTTTCTTTCATTGCCGGAGACATGGAAGTCCTTGAAAAGGAATCTCCCGCACTCTTGTATTTACCAGCATGAATTACATTGATTTTAATTCCTAATTTTGCTAGTAAATCCTTATAGAATACAACGGTAGCACCTACTTCATTTAATACTATTCCTGCTGAATGGGATGGATTTAACCAGATTTCATCCGCTGCACTACTTAAAAAATAATCAGATCCTACTGCGGTATCGAGATATGAAACAACAGGCTTGCCACTCAGCTTGAATTCCTTTATTAAATGATGAAACTCATTAACTTGTGACATCCCCATAAAAGCACTCTTGGGTTTTATAACTATTCCCTTAATCTTTTCATCATTAGCTGCTTGTGCTAGTTTCTCCATTACATCTGACAATCCGGTTGAACTTAGTCCAAACATGTCATCTTCATATAAACTATGCTCATTTACCATTCCCTTCAAGTCAATAACCAGCCAACTATTCTCTGTAATTTTCTTCTGGTTCTTAGTTATCCCTTTCAACATTCGGGATGTTCCGTAGAAAAAGAGAACAATAACGGCTAAAACTGATAAACAGCCTATCCCAATCCATTTCTTTTGCATGGATTCCTCCAAAAACTTATTTATACTTTGCTTACCTACTCCTGATTCCTTTGCTATTCTAGAACGATTGGTTCTGATAGAATTTTCTTATCAAAAATTGAGGCTAGCTGTATATACTACTTTATATATAATATTACAAATAACAAAAAACCAACTGCAAGTATTTCTGTCTATGAAAAAGATATTGAATAGTATACGTATTTGAATATTTATACTATTTGAAAACAAGGAATTCTTTGTAGTATTGTCTCTTACTTCTCTTTGTTAATCATCTCCCAATCATCCTAAACCTTTGGATAAGAGTTTATCTTTTATATTTTGAATTACTATTTGTTCTACAAATACAAATAAAAAGGCTGTTGGAATGAATTTTAACCAACAGCCTGAATGGATTATAATGAATATAGTTAGTTTACCATCTTCCAACTACCGGATTGTTTCTGTAAGTTCCAGAGTTTACGATACAATCCATCTTTCATTATTAGCTCTGTATGCTTTCCACTTTCGATAATCTTGCCTTCATTTAGGACAAGAATATTATCTGCATTCATGATTGAGGAAAACTTATGTGCGATTACAATGATAGTTTTATCTTTTGTAAGATTATCAAGAGCCAGTTGTATTTCATTTTCATTCTCAGGATCTAAAGATGCTGTAGCTTCATCCAGTAGGATTACATCTGCTTTTTTAAGGATCGCACGGGCTATCGAGATTCTCTGTTTTTCTCCTCCGGAAAGAGATCTTCCTCCTTCACTTACAAGCGTATTATATCCCTTAGGTAAAGTGCTGATGAAATTGTGGCATTGAGCAAGTTTCGCCGCTTGGATAACTTCTTCATCAGTAGCTTTGAGGTCTCCAACACGAATGTTGTTAAGAATTGTATCATTAAAAAGATACACATCTTGGAAAACCATTGATATCTTTGAAAGAAGTAACTCAGGTTTTATTTTCTTAATATTGATTCCACCTAGTGTGATGATTCCTTTCTGAATTTCCCAGAATCTTGCTATCAAACTTGTTATAGTTGTCTTGCCTGCACCTGAGATACCGACAAGTGCCGTCATACTTTTTTGAGGGAAGTTACAACTGATGTTTTTAAGAACAGGAGTGTCATTATAAGTAAAAGTGACATCTTTAAATTCAATACTATTTTCATCCGAAAGTTGTTGGTTTTTATAATAATCTGATTCTTCTTTTGAAAGAATATCATCTATTCTATCCAGAGAGTTTTTTGCGTGACGCATAAGAACAACCGATATACCTACCTGTTTCACGGGCTCAAAGAAGTAGAATCCAAGAATTGCATAGGTAAAGAACTCAGGAATTCCTAACAATCCTGATACACACATCTTTGCACCATAGAATAACATTATAAGATAACCAAAATCAAGTATGAGTAATGCTATTTGAACCGGTATACCGGACCAGACCTCTGTTTTAAAGCTGAGTTTCTTTAGTTTAAGTAATGATTTATCCAATTCGTTAAAACTTTCACCGACCATATTAAATGATTTAAGAAGCTTTATTGAACTTGTGTATTCAAGTATTCTTGATGATGTTTGATTTATAACTTGAAGATGCTTTTTACCCATTACATTGATAATCCTCTTAGCGATATAGAAGAAAGCAAATGATATGATAATGGTAACCGGAAGAATTAAACTGAGCTTGTAGTTAACAAAAGCTAAGAATATACCAATTAATATTGGTATGATTAAACCGTTGATATAATCAATTATGTAATGAGAAAGCGTTTCTTCAGCTTTCGATACATCATGTAGCATTCTTGAAGTAACGTCTCCCGGGTCATTATCTTTAAAAAAACCTAATGATAATTTACGTAATTTCTCGCCTAACTTCATTCTTATATCAGAGCTTATCCCATAGCTTTGGACAAAAGTATTGATTGAACTCAGGATTGAAAAGAGGATGTACACAAAGAAAGCAACAAGATACATGATATAATAGCTGTTTAACTTACCGAAATCTACAGCATCTCCTGATAAACTGGGAATCGTTAAACCAAGAATTAAAAAGTAGATTACTCCATTGAAGAATCCTCTAGGAAAATTAGTAATAATATTTCCAATTACTATGCCAATAATTTTACTTTTGTATTCAGAGAAAACACTATTCTTCATGATTCCCTCCTTCTTGTGTAGCTTCAAACAGATTTTTCTGTTTATTTTCAATTTTCCAATCCGAAGAGCGAGTATGTATCTTCCACATTCTGGCATAGAGCCCGTTCTTTTTTAATAATTCGAAGTGGGTTCCAGATTCATCAATTCTTCCATTATTAACCACGATTATTTTATCAGCTTTTACAATAGTGGATAATCGATGTGCAATTACTACAACCGTCTTATTCTTCATTAGTTTTGAGAATGCTTGCTGAATCTTGACTTCATTATCGGCATCCGCATAGCAACTTGCTTCATCAAGAAGAACTATTGGTGGATTTTTCAAAGCTACTCTTGCTAAAGAAATTCGTTGTTTTTCACCTCCACTAAGATGAGCTTCTCCTCCTTCGCCGATTACCGTATCGTATCCCTTTGGTAATTGCCTGATAAAATCGTGTACATTTGCTATTTTAGCAGCATTGATAACCTCTTCAATAGAAGCATCAGTTTTATCCATTCTTATATTATTGAATACTGTGTCGGTAAGGATTTTAACTTCTTGAAACACAGTTCCAACTATTTGATTAATCCCATAAGTACCAATATCCTTTAAATTCTTTTCTCCAATCGAGATGCTACCAACTGAAACATCCCACATTCTAGCTATCAAATTAACCATTGTAGACTTACCTGAGCCACTAGGTCCGACTATTGCAACAAAGCTGTTCTCCGGAATAGTAAGATTTATATCTTTCAGAATATCTCTACCCTTCTTATCATATTTAAAACTTAGATTGGATATTTGAATTGTTTTCGCTTCGGGTATCTGTGGAATTGAGGGTTCCGATAGTGGTATTTCTTTAAGAATAGAATCTATTCTTCTTCCCCCTGCAAAGATAATCTCCATATGTCCTGTAATCATCATTACTTTGACAAATTGATGAAAACAACCACAACCAAGAGTAAGAAACATTAAAAAAGTTGGTATATCTAACGATCCTGATTTCATAAAATACAAGCCAAAGGGGATAATAAAGAGTCCTCCTCCGATAGTCATTGCAGTAAAAACTGCATAAAACGGAGTTTGTGTTTTTGACATTTTAACTGTGAAATCTCTATAGCTATATACAGACGATTGTAGTCTTTGAAAAGAGCGTACAGTCATCGTAAAAGCTTTAACAACAGGCATCCCTTCAACAAATTCAACAATAGTTGAGTGCATATCTTCGACAGATTTATGATACCTTTCCCATAACTCCTTTCTACCACCTTCACTCATTGCAACGCCTGAATACATCAGTTTGACCATTAAAAAACCTATTGGAAGGGGAATTAAAGTAACTAAAGCCATTCTCCAATCAATAAAGGCTAGGAAAATAACTGTTACTAGTGGTAATGCTACACCGGATATTGTATCAGGTAAATGATGAGCTACAAAGAGCTCTATTCGCTCAACATCTTCTTGGATTATTTTGCGTACTTTGCCTGAGCTATTTTTTGTCCAGAATCCCATCGGGAGCTTACCAAGATGAGTCGTAAGCTTTGTTCTTAGAGAGTATAAGAGATCGAAAGCTGCAATATGGCTAAAAACAAACGACGCTATAGTAAATAAGTACTTTAAAAGTATAGCTCCCATTGTTATTAGCAGAATAGTCGTAATTTCTTCAATTGTAATATTCTTACCTTTTTCCATAAATAGAGAGATAAGTTTATAGATTAATACAAATGGGAAAATTGATAATATAGCTCCAATTGTAGCTAAGATTGCTGTCATAATAAATTGGAGTTTTTTCCCCTTTACAAAGGACCAAAGAATTTCCATATATTCTTCCTTAAAATGATCAGAATGATTCCAAAACCATCATATTGGTAGTTGTTTTATTGTTTATTATTAATTAATTGACGTTCATAAGAAAAATAGAGCTTGCCGGAGAGAGAAAGCGGATAAGTGGCAAGCTCTCGGTACTAATTCTTAATGAGTTGTTTCAGTTTATTAATGCTTGTTTTTACGGATTCTTTAACAGCATCGGAAGTTATTGTTGCACCTGTAACAGGCACAATATCACCACTATACCCAAAGCCAATAAACTGATTAAGGAATTTCCTACGTTTTACTCTTCTGACATAGGTACGTGTATCCTCGCTTTCGACAATACTAAGGTTTGTTACCGCAAAAGTACTATCGAGGAAGACAGCGACATTTGTCAGTCCATTAAATCCATATATCTCTGAGAAGTCATTAGTAAAAATCAAATACTGATAGTCTTTGCTTTCAATGGGAGTGTAAATTCCTTCAGGATCAGCACGAAAGCTATTAGGATCAAGTTTAAGAACAGATGATATTAGTTTCTCATTGTGTTTAAAATCAATTGCCGTTAGTAAACTAAAAGACAGTATCAGCGATAGGTTCATTAATCGTTTCATGTTACTTCATTAAGGTCATTTTTTTCGTTATAACCGAGTTATATGTTTTTACTCGATAGAGATAAATTCCACTTGGTAGTGCTTTACCGTTAGAATCAATACCATTCCATTTAAATAAATGTCTACCGGAAGAAAGCACATCATTCACTAAGGTGTTTATTCTTCTCCCTTTAATATCAAAGATACTTATTGAGACTTCTGATTTCTCCTTCAGGTTTAACTCAATTGATGTTGAAGGATTGAAAGGATTAGGATAGTTACCGATATATGAAATGACAGTTGATATAGTCTCTTCTTCATTGCTTACAGGATTAGCATTTACAGTTAGCTCAGGCCTGAATGAAGTGTTAGAATACTCCTTGGAGTAGAATTTACTAAATTTGTTATTGGCATTAGCTTTGATTAACAATCCGTGATTGTCAATTACTTCCGCAGCCCACAACTGAACAAGTTCCGTTATATTAACATTGAATTCATAATCAACAGTATTACCAGGTCCGGAGAATACATAAGGATAACCGATTGTGGCATCATAAGAGACATGTTGCGTTGACGGCCAAGTAGTTTCATTCCAGTCTTGAGTAAGAGGATAGATTATCGTTGCTGTTGTCCCTCCCGAAGGGCAACTGAAGAAACGAGTGAGTCTTAAGTTTGCACTCTCCACCTCATATCCTTCGAGTTGAGACAGGTCGAACTTTATCATGGTTCTCTCAAAATGACCTGCAGGAGAATAATTCCCTGTCCATAGCTCAGTTGTAGATGGGGGAGTACCCGGGTGTTCAGCATCAGTATACATGTCATCGGATGGATACATAACAATCTCTTCTGCATATAGAAGTGATGATAGCAGTAACATCATTATTAACAAATGTTTCATAATTCAGCTCCTAATAAACCAATTGGAGTCTCATGATGGCACTGTCCGGCGTATTGGTGACTCCGCTCGGGTTCTCTAACTCGGTTTTATAGGCAAATCTTAGCTTAGTGTATTTGTTCAAAGAGAAGTTAAGACCGATATTTAGATAAGTGTATTCACTATCTATATCATTTTCAGCTTCCTTATCCCAATATTCATACATGGCATACGGCTGTATCGCTTTTAATCGGTCACTGTTTACTTTTAAGGCATACCCCAACATCATATACCAAGCTTCAATTTCGTTGTCCTTTGTGAGGTAGCCTTTTGCCTTGTAGTATTCGCCTGTAGCGGCAAGATTGTAGTTGATATATTCAAGTCCGCCTATTGCTCTATATCCGGCTCTTGAATAATTCTGACCCAGGGTATTGTAATATTTGCGTCCTATATGATTATAAACACCGGTGATAGCAAGTCCTGTAACCGGAGTCCTATATGTCATACCGTAGTTATAATCCCATTCATCATCCATTGTGGAGTTACCTCCATTCATGAAGGCAGCTTCTACCTCAAGCTCTGATTCGGCACCTAATTCTTGAATAGTCTTCACCAGTATGCCCGTTGGATGACAGTTAAAGAGAGAAGTGAAGAATACCGGTTTTTCCATTGTCATTCTATCGCTGCACTCGGTTACTCCTGCTATTCCTCTAAGAATATGACCTTGTTGAACTGCTATCACAGTGTTCAATGGTAGTTCATATTCTAGAGTTGCATCCATAAGTTTGAAATCTATCCCTGCCCCTTGACAGGTAGAAATGCCGAACTCAAGCTCATAGTTCATGTACTTAGCCAGATTTCCATCAAGATTTACAGCTGCTTTCCTGACTTGGAATCTGTTTGATGTATCGTAAAAGCCTTTATTTGCCGATTCACCATCATAGTATTTTGCATCAAGCATAATTGATGCGTGTATATTTGGTTTCTCTATGGCAAATATCATAGAAATGGATAATATTAGTAAAAATATAGTTAGAAGTTTTTTCATCTATACTCCAAAAGTGTTTAGTTATAAGCGGTTAGTGTTTTTTTAATTGCCGATATTCCCGTGGAAGGAAGCCAAACAAACTCTTTATCTAGTCTTTTACACTCTTTTTTAGCTTGTAAGCAGGCATTATGACTGTTTACACTTACGGGACACAGAACTATATCAGCCCATTTTACCAACGATAGAAAGCTTGAACCCATTGAGCGATTTTTGCCTGTGTGAAATCTTACTTCTCCGCCCATATCTTCAATTGTTTGTTTATAATGAGGAACCATACGGTCTATTCCTCCAACAATAAGAATTTTTTTTAGGCAAAGATCGAAGTTGTCACAATTCACACATTCATCATCTCCGAAACTTACCTTTGGTTGCTTCATACACCCTGATGAGTTCGAGTTCTGGTTACTTGTGTTAAACAACTCCTTCATCAACCTCTTGTGCCGTGATTTGAGTTTTTCGTAAGACTCGTTTCTTGCACTTAAAAGATATTGAAGATGATTGTTCTCACTCTTTCGTTTTGCAACTTCTTCTTTTAACTCTTTATAAGAAGAATCTGTTGATGTCTTTGAGTTAATCTTAACATTGAGAGCTTTTACCTCTGCTTTAAGTGATTTCATAGATGTATTGAGGATTCTGTTTTTAGAATTAAGCAATCTGATCTCATCCTTAGCTTTAATAGTATTTTTCCGAAATCTTTCAAGCTCAAGAGTGTGTCTCTCTGAACTCTCAAGTATCTGAACAATAAAATCCATTACTTCAGGAATATGATGAGTGCCTGTATCATATCTGACTTTAGACCAGATTTTCATTCTTAGGTTGTCTGTAGAGTTTAAGCTATTTATATCCACTAAGTATTTAATATCCAGTCTATTCTGTAGTTTAGTGGCAATTATCGTCTCAAAAGAGGTGTACTTAAGAAGATAGGAGAGCCAATCAGAATCTATTAGAGGTTTAACAAGGCTTTTGCTTTTTAAATATACTTTATCGAAATCCTTTTGAGTAACATACATCTTAAAAAGCAACATTCTTAGCGATAAATCCAATTCCCAGATATTCATGATTAGCTCTCCTTATTATACACTATATGCTCATGGCTAATTCTTTAGCCCATTGCTTAATTGTATCTTCAGAATCCGTAGCGGAACCGTTAACTTTTAGAGGTTTAGCTACAATATTTGCTCCACAATTAATTAGTTGCCTGTCTAGAATATCGGGAGCGGTGCAGAAGTTCGGCCAGCTATCATCTCCACAACCGAATGCTGTTGCTTTCTTTCCCAATAAGTTGATGTTCTTCATTTCCCTGCTAAACTCAACCATATCATCTTGCAACTCTCCGTCTCCCCATGTGGAAGAACCTATAACTATTAGATCATAGTCAGTTAGTTCGGAAGAATTTGCTGTCGCGACATTCTTTAATACTACTTCGAATCCCATCTTAATTAGGGTTTCATTGATTATCCCGGCGATTAGTTCATTGTTACCGGTCGTGCTACCATAAAGAACAATTGTTTTCATTGTTCCTCCTATATATTGATTTATTATGCTATTTCATTTATTGATTGCTTTCTATTCAGAAATCTTTCAACCTGTTGAAGTCGGTTGTAGCCAAGCATTACTCCAAGAATGAAGTCTTCCTCTAATGAGAATTCATCCAGAGGCTTATTCCCAAATGTGTTTATGAGCTCAACACAGCTCTTATTGCCAAAGAACACATTAATCATATCTTTGGATATTTCCCGGATTATGTAATCTATGTTTTGGCTCTCAAGTTTCAACCTTACAAGCTTCTCATACCTCTTGGGGAGTGTATGTAGAATTAGATCTCTAATCCCTTTATTGTACTCGTAGATATGATGATAGAATACTTTCACTGTTTAACTCCGCAACTGCAACTGTGAGATTTGTCTTTGTAGATGCAACTACTACACGCTGTGATTTTTTTATCCTTTTTGAGGAGAGATTTAGCCAGCAATAGTACAGATATCAAAACAATAATGATTATTGAAATTATTTCTAACATTACTTCCTCCTAACCGATTATGAGATTACCTAATTGATATACCAATAGAGATATGACATAAGCGACTACTGTTAAGCCTGCCAGTTGGAATAATGCCCACTTCCATGAATTAGTCTCACGTTTGGTTACTGCTATAGTCGCCATACAAGGGGCACTGATAAGACAGAAGAGGATTATTGAGATGGCTTGAAGAACTGTATAATTTGATTGTAGCTTTTCCCTCAAGGTCTCAGATTCTTCATCTGCTTCTCCTACTGAGTAAACGATTCCCAATTGGGAAACAAAGACTTCTTTTGCAGCAAATGCTCCTATTAATGCAGAGCCTATTTTCCAATCAAAACCAAGAGGTTTGATAGCCGGCTCAAGTGCTTTTCCTATTCTTCCTGTAATTGAATATGCCAAGACATCAGACTGATACTGCATTTCAAGTTGTTCTAAAGCTTCACTCTTCTTATCGTCAGAGAGATTCTGATTCATAACGGACGCAACACTCTGCTCATATTGCTTATCTATTTTATCTGATTTAGGGAAAGTGATGAATACCCACATTATTATGGAGATCCATAAAATGATTGTCCCTGCTTTCTGTAAGTAGATTAAAGCTCTAGACCACATTTGTAACAGGATAGATTTTAATGTTGGGATTCTATATGGTGGTAATTCCAGAATATAAGTGTCTGATTCTCCCTTGAAAACGGAGCTTCTAAGTATTTTGGCAAAGATTATAGCAAGTATTATACCTGCAAGGTATATGCTCCATAATACTAAAGCCTGATATTTTTCAACAAAGAAAGCAGGTATCAGCAGAGCATAGATTGGCAATCTTGCTCCGCAACTCATCAGAGGGGCAACCATGATTGTTGTAAATCTGTCCTTTTTATTTGGTAAGGTTCTGGTTGCCATAATAGCAGGGACAGTACATCCGAATCCGATTAGCATTGGTATGAAACTGTTTCCGTGCAAGCCAAGTGACTTCATTAGCCTATCCATAATAAATGAGGCTCTTGCCATGTATCCGGTTCCTTCCAGAAGTGCAATGGCAAGGAAGAGTAAAAGAATGTTTGGAAGAAAAACTAAAACACCCCCTACTCCTCCAATTACACCATCTACCAGGAGTGATCTAAGCAAACTGTCACTTTCTTCAGACCAAAATCCACTAATCAAATCTCCTAACGCTCCCATTCCTTCTTCTATCCAACCCATGAATGGGTCTCCCACTACGAATGTAAGCTTGAATACCAGATACATTAAGGTAAAAAATATAGGTATTCCCAGATATTTGTTTGTGATTATTGAATCTATTTTATCGGTTAAAGTCTTTTTACCCTGATTACTACAAAATCCGCTTTCCTTGCAGATTCTATTTATCAATGAATATCTTTCTTCCGTTACATCCGGCAACTGAGTCTGTAATACGGATTTAATCTCTATCTCTTTTGTTGACCTGTTAACATAACTCTCTATTGTCTCTTGCTCTTTCTCGATATACTTAAGAGCTATCCACCTGCTATCTACCTTGTCACTTGTACCTATAAAACGAACAATCTCACTAATAATGGATTCTGTTTTGGATGAATATGTCGGCACAAAGTTACACTTTACATCCAAATGCTTTATGATTGCCTGTTTCAAATCCTCCATGGATTTATTCTTGTGACCGATTGTACAAATTACTTCCGTGTCAAAGAGAGTCTCCAATTTATGTACTGCAAGCTTCATCTTGTTAGCTTCGAACTCATCCCACATGTTTAAGACCAGTAAATATGGCACTCTCAACTCAGCTAACTGAACTGCCAGATAGAGGCTTCTTTCCAGATTCGTAGAATCAATGATATCTACAACAAGGTTAGGTTTTTCATTAATTATTACATCTCTAGCTATTATTTCTTCAGGCGAGTTAGCTGATAAGCTATATGTTCCTGGTAAATCAATAACTTCAATCTTCTTATTTTGAATAGTACAGTTTCCGGTTTTCTTCTCTACCGTAACGCCCGGATAGTTACCGGTTTTCTGTTTGGCACCTGTAAGGTTGTTAAAAATAGTAGTTTTCCCGCTGTTCGGGTTTCCTGCTAAAGCGATTTTATATAAACTCATAAAGTCTCCATTAGTTAGTTAAGCCTAACTCTTCTTTAAAAAAATATTACTTAACTGTTATCTGATCTGCTTCTGATTTACGTAATGCTATTCTATAGCCTCTTACAGAATACTGAATCGGATCTCCTAAAGGAGCAACGCTAACTTTTGTAATCTCTGTACCACCTGTTAATCCCATCTCCGAGAGTTTTTTCTTCAGGTGAATGTTATCTGAAAGATGAGTAATTCTACCTCTTTCACCAATGCTTAAATTTCCTAATTTCTTTTCCATTTTCAATCTCCTAGTAATGAACTGGGAACAATGTGTTAGCTATGCCTAACTTTGTCAATTGATTATTTTAAATAACGTTATTGATGCCATCATATGAAAAACCTAAACACTTGATAAACAATATCATGAAAATAATACAAATCAATTGTAGCGTCATAGTGAACTCAATCAACCCACGGGAATAGTTCGTGATTTGTTTGTGGATTTAGCGGGAATTTCTCGGGTGAAGTCCCGAGTGATTCCCGAGAGAGTCCCGTGAGATTCCCGTGTGAATCCCGAGAGTTGAATCGGAGCAATTAACGAATACTAAACAAACTGCTTGATTGAAAGGTGAATAATAATGATTAGTTATTCATAGATATTTCCTCTGAAATGTTGTTAATACACCTTAATAAGAGGGTTTATAGTTTTCAGGTGAACAACTTTAGAAAAAACATTGCAATAGTAGGGATTGTTAATAATTTGGGACTAAAATATATCGGTTCAGTGAGGATAGGCTAGTATGTTAACAAAAGAGGATTATTTAAAGATACTTGGCAGTGAATTATCAACTGCCTTAGGTTGTACCGAGCCAATAGCGGTGGCTCTTGCTTCTGCCAAAGCTGCAACAGCACTTGATGAAGAAGTGAAGGCAATCGAATTACTTTTATGTCGAAACGTTTTTAAGAATGGTCTGGGAGTAGGAATTCCCGGTACCGAGATGAAAGGACTTGAGATTGCTGCAGCTCTGGGAGCATTTGGTGGAGATGCCGATAACGCTCTGGAAGTTTTGACCGGAATCCCTGAAACTACAGTCGAAAAAGCTCAAGAATTCGTTAAAGCAAAAAAGGTAAAACTTATCCTACATGAATCCGATGAAAAACTGTTTATAGTCGCTAGACTTATTACTGATAATCATGTTTCCGAATGTAAAGTAATTGAGCACCACACAGGAGTTAAATACGTCAAGGTGGATGAGAAATATATTGAAGAGCATAATGTTGAAGCCGAGGCGAAAGAAAAGTGCTGTCTGAAAGAAGAACTGAGTATCCATGAGATATTCAGATTCTCACAAGTCATGAATCCTGATGAGTTCTCTTTCTTAATCGAAGGAGCTAAGATGAATAAAGTGATAGCAAAAGCAGGATTGAACTGTAACTACACTTTAGGTGGAATCATTATGAATGAAGTAGAAAACGGTATTCTGGAAAACGATTTCTTCCATAAGGTAGTAGCCTTAACTTGTGCAGCTTCAGAAGCCAGAATGTGTGGTAGTGCTTTACCGGTTCTAACAAATTCAGGAAGTGGAAATCAAGGCATAACAATAACAATCCCGATTTATGAGACTTATCTTCACTTTAAGAAATCTGAAGCTGATTTTATAAGAGCTTTGTTTGTCGGACACATGGTTTCAATTCATTTGAAGAACCATCTTGGAATACTTTCGTGTATGTGTGGAGCTATCAATGCTGCCACAGGAGCAGGATGCGGTATGAGCATACTGCTTGACGGAGGAGAGAAAGAACTTGAATATGTTATCAAGAATATGCTTGCAAACTTAACAGGCATGATTTGTGATGGTGCCAAGACAAGTTGCGGACTTAAAATTGCCTCAACAATAAGCACGGCTCTTTATTCCGTGTTAATGGCAAGAAATGGTAAGTTTATTGGTGGTGATGACGGCATCATTGAAGATGATATTGAGAAAACTATTGATAACATGGGTATCGTTATTAATAACGGAATGCCACAATGCGACGATGTGATTTTAAATGTAATGGTAAATAAAAAGAATAAATTGGAGGAATAATGATCGATTTCAACCCTCAAAAGGTGATGAAGATTAGAATTCCGGATGAGCTTCCGGAAGTTAAGGAGTTTGATAAGCGATATCGAAGAGCTCCGAACAGAGGACTCGATTTGAACAGAAAAGAGATTGCTTTGGCAGTAAAGAATGCGTTACGTTATGTACCACAAGAGTACCATGAAATCATGGCTCCCGAGTTTCTTGAAGAGCTTGTGACGATGGGAAGAATATACGGGTATCGCTATCGTCCGGTCGGTAAACTCTACGGAAAACCGATTGAAGAGTATAAAGGTAAATGTCAGGCTGGTAAAGCACTACAAGTAATGATTGATAACAACTTGGATTTCGATATAGCCCTGTATCCTTATGAATTAGTCACTTACGGAGAAACAGGTCAGGTAATGCAGAATTGGATGCAGTATCGTCTGATTATGCGTTATTTAGAAGAGATAACAGATGACCAGACACTCGTTGTAGAATCGGGTCATCCGGTTGGATTGTTCCCTTCTCGTCCCGAAGCACCAAGAGTAATTTCTACTAACGGTCTTGTGGTTGGTAATTGGGATGATCCCGAGAACTTTAAGCGTCTAACTGCACTTGGTGTAGCTAATTACGGACAGATGACTGCGGGTGGTTGGATGTATATCGGACCACAGGGAATTGTACATGGTACATATATAACGGTTCTTAATGCTTGTCGTAAATATCTCGGAGTACCGGAAGATCAGGATATGCAATGTAACTTCTTCATATCGTCAGGTCTTGGCGGAATGTCGGGGGCACAACCTAAAGCTGTTGAGATTGCCGGTGGTATAGGTGTTATTGCTGAAGTTGAATATAGCAGAATCAAAACCAGACATGAGCAAGGTTGGGTTTCACTTATATCAGATGATTTAGCACAGATTGTCGCTTGGATGAAAGAATACAGAGAAAAGAAACAGCCTATCTCCATTGCTTATCATGGTAATATAGTTGATTTACTCGAATACATTGATGCTAATGATGTGAAGGTTGAGCTTATCTCTGACCAAACCTCTTGTCACGCTGTTTATGAAGGCGGATACACACCTGCAGGTGTTACTTATGAAGAGGGACGTAAGATTAATAAAGAGAATCCCGCTAAATTCAGAGAGTTGGTTGATGAATCATTAAGAAGACATTTCAGAGTGATTAAGAAGCTAACAGGAAAAGGTTCTTATTTCTGGGATTACGGTAACAGCTTTATGGCTTCTGTCTTCAATGCAGGAGAAAAGGCAATATCAAAGAATGGAATCGATACATTCGATGGTTTTATCTGGCCTTCTTATGTTGAAGATATAATGGGTCCCGTTTGCTTTGACCGTGGTTACGGTCCTTTCAGATGGGTTTGCTTGTCAGGTAAAGATTCGGATTTAAGAATAACAGATGAGCTAGCTATGAGTTGCATAGATCCTGATAACAGTTCTTTGGATAGAGATAATCATCATTGGATTGCTACTGCCGAAGAAAATAAGTTGGTGGTAGGTACAAAAGCTCGTATCCTTTATTCAGATGAAGAGGGACGTGTCCGTATAGCCCTTAACTTTAATGAAATGATTCGTAAGGGTGTAATAGGACCTGTTATGCTTGGAAGAGATCATCATGATGTTTCAGGTACTGATTCCCCATTCAGAGAGACAGCAAACATCTATGACGGAAGTAACGTTATGGCTGATATGTCGGTACAATGCTTTGCCGGTAATGTTGCCAGAGGAATGACTCTTGTTGTGCTTTCAAACGGTGGTGGAGTCGGTATTGGTCGTTCATCAAACGGTGGTAACGGTATCCTCTTGGATGGAAGCAAACGTATGGATGATGTAATTCGTTCTGGCTTGTCTTGGGATGTCATGGGTGGTGTTGGACGCCGTAATTGGGCAGGAAATGTTAATGCTATCGAAACATCCGCTAAATGGAATGATAAGCACGATTCTGAAGGACAGATTACTATTCCCTATCGCTCTGATGACGAGTTGATTAATAAACTCATTGATGATAAATTAAGATAAGATAGAGAATATAAAGTACGTTAAAGGGCTGAGAAATCAGCCCTTTTGTTATGTGCAAGAGAGAGCACTTGCACTACGATTGTACTGCAACTCCCCTGAGTTGCAGTGACGACGAAGTCGGCAGATATGATACAACTTCATTACAATAGAATTCTATCCATAACAAGATTGAATGTTTTTTAAAGCCGGGAGGTATACTGAATATTTCAGTAAATAAAATTGCTGATTATCTATGAGAGAATTCAAAGATATCGTGACTAAATCCGAAACTAATGAAGAAATCGGGTTCTGTTTCTTCATTAGTGCCTACACCTAGTTTTATTGGACCTGCTATTGTGTTATAACCTAGAGAGATAGAGCCACCGTTAACAAAATTACTCCAAGGATCCCAATCGTCACTATCGGAATAATTGATAACTCCTGCATATCCTTGAAGGAATAAGTTGTTGTATATTTTCCAGTTTAAACCGAAACTAAAAGTTTTAAATGAAGGTGCTGATATCTGCTTTGCCCTATATCCAGGGAAACTATCCACTCCTCCTATAAAAAAATCCTGGTATTGGGATACATCCGAATATTTCAAATAGGAACCGTATTCACTACTTAAACTTAGGGATAGATTGTCTAGTAAATGATCACAAAACAATACTTTGCCGTGTATCTTTTGAGTCTTAACATCACTAAGATAATCAGGATGAGCAAGATTGAGCTTAAACATGAATCTTGAACCTGACATAGGGAAGCTAACATTGTCTATTGAATCTTGGTTTATCTTAAATCCAACACCGAAAGATGAGGTCTTTTCATCAATGGAAGCATCATCAACACCACGTACTATATCGAAGTTATACTCATATGAGAATAATTCAATGTTGAAGAGTTGACCGAAGTAAAAGCCTAACCCTGCTGTAGCTCCATACTCTTGTGCTAAGAAGCTACCTGTTCGCCAGAATTTTTGATCGTAAGTATATAGTTTAGATTCTTTATAATAGGGGAAAAGTCTAAAGTACATTCCGCTGTATCTACCATAGTTCTTTACAAAGTCCATTTGAACCTCATTTCTTCCACCCATCTCTATCTCCATTAACAATTGAGAGTTTCTTACTAGATAGTTAGTGAACTCAAAGACTACTCCGGCACATAAGTCTTCATAATTGTTGTAGGATAGGTTTAAAGATAGATGCTTCTGGGGTTTTTCTTTAAGAATAGCATATAAGTATACTTTATTATTTTTCTTAACAAGTCGCGGATATATGAATTCGAATAATCCGGTGCTATAAGCTTTATCAAAAGCAGAAGTAATTTCTTGAGCAGTATATTTCACATTCTTCTCAAGTTGTAAGAATTCTTTAATCTGGAGGGAAGAAAAACCTTTATTCCCTTCAACCATTAGCTTTGTAAATGATATCTTACTTCTATCATCAATACTAGATAATGAGAGAGTGTGATACTTCGAATTATCCGAATGTTTTAGATTCCTCAGATCTTCAATGTGCTTTCTCGCTTCGGTTTCGCCTAAGTCTATTATCTCTTTAATCAGGTTGAATTGATAATTGGTTATTCCGGATAGATCCGGTTCTATTAATAAACTACAGCATCGAATGGATTTCTTAACGTTTTCGGTGATAGCGATATTCATTGCTTGATCGAAATTCTGTACAAAATTGTTAAATTCAGGATTTTCCCTTAGTTTACTGTTAACTTTTGAAGCGATAACATAATCAGACCCTATTTTAACAACAGTTTCACAAGGAAGATTTTGCACTAATCCACCGTCTACATATAGATTATTCTTATAACTAAAAGGTTCAAGTAAACTTGGTGTGTTCATTGAGGCCCGACATACTTCATTGAGTGTTCCTGAATTAAATGCCTCTAATTCTCCTGATTTAAAGTTAGTCGATACAGCTCTAAAAGGAGTTTGGAGTGAATCAAACGAATCAAGATAGTAATCGGGAAAGAAGAGCTCAAATAGATGCAGTTGCAATTGTTGACCATACTCAAGTCCGGATGGAATAATAGGTACAAAATACTTGGAAAGAGGTACTTTGAAGTTACCGTATGGTTGCCAATGCTTTTGCATGATATGTATTTCGCTACGGTTGTTTGTGCTTTCAGCTAAAAGATTGAGTCTACCGTCCAAAGCCATTTTCTCTATTTCAAGAGCTGAATATCCTTTTGAATATAAAGCTCCGATTAGTGACCCTATAGACGTACCTGCAATGTAGTCCGGTTTTATCCCTTCTTCATCCAATACTTTCAGCACTCCTATATGTGCATATCCTCTAGCTCCACCACCACTTAATGCTAACCCTATACGCTGCTCACTCCACAGGGGAGTGATTAGCATAAGGAAAAGAAAAAAGAGGGGTGAAGTTTTTGTCTTCACCCTCATAATGATCTAGTAAGAGGTAGTATCCTCTTTTACCTCTTGCACTACTTCTTTCTTTTTAGCCTTTTTATAAAGGAATTCTACATTACCAAAAACACATTCGGATTTAATGATGAGACGATGAGTCTTTTCTTCTGTTCCTTTCTGAACAAACTTTCTATCTCCAAAACCTGAAGAATCACCAAATGGAGATTCAGTGTTACCGAACACGGTTTCCGCTTTAATTTCTACGTCGACATCACGAGGAATGTATATCTCTGCAGAACCGAATACGCACTCTATTCTTTTCTTTACATCTCCTTGCGATAAGTCCACATTTGAAAGGTCAATTGTAGTCGCTCCGAAAACTACTGAATATGAACCGGATGTGTCATGGTTAACTGTTGTTTCTCTGAAAACAGTGTAGCTTGATTTCTTTGGTGATAATGCAGAATAGACTATCTGAATACCAATCGAGAGTATCACAACACCAACAGCCATTCTAAAGATAGGTAGGTGCTTATCGGCAACCGAATTAAAGACGTATCCGAGTCCAATTAATACCAGTATTATGCCCCAGTATGCTCCTGAAAAAATAAAGTTTCTCATCATTTACTCCTTTATTTATCAAAAATCATTCTTGCTCCAAAAGCAATAATGACAATTCCAAGTAGAGGTTTGAAAACAGGTATATCTATACCCCAAACCGTTTTAACAATAACCGAGGCACCCCAGAGGATAAAACCTAAACCTATTATCAGGTTAAACCAACTGAATTTCTTATTACTCATGTTCCCTCCTTTAATCGAAGGCAGAATCCCATTTTTGTCTTAACTCTTGAGTACTGCAATCAATCAAATTATTTATCATGAATTTATTTTCAATAACTCTACCCAATATTGAATATGGAAAGTTATATTTGTCAATAATAGTTTTTACTCTATCCAGCTGGTCCGGGGAGGAAGTAATTACTATATTTGAGTGAGATTCACCAAACAAGGCAAAGTCCGGTCTATTTTTCCAATCATAATTGACTTCTACACCAAGATTCTTATCATTAGTTAAGAAAGAACATTCAGCTAAGGCTACAGCTAATCCACCATCAGAACAATCGTGAGCAGATTTGATAAGCTTTTCATCAGCTAATTCCAACACTAACTCATATAGTTTGGATTCCAATTCCAAGTTAACTTTCGGTGGCATACCTTTAATCATGCCATGAAAGTCTTTGAGATATTCAGATCCTCCTACTTCGTTACATTCATTTCCTAAAAGAATGATTACATCATTAATACTTTTGAAATATTGAGTTATGGTTTTACTTCTATCGGCAACGATTCCTAACATGCCAATTGTCGGAGTCGGATAAATAGCTGTTTCCGGGTTTTCATTATAAAATGATACGTTACCACCTGTAACTGGAGTGCCGAAAGCAAGACAAGCATCTTTCATTCCTCTGATTGCTTCTGAGAATGTCCAATACACTTCAGGTTTGTAAGGATTACCGAAATTTAAACAGTTGGTTATTGCTACAGGCTTTGCTCCGGAACAAACAACGTTACGTGCAGATTCAGCGACCGCACCTTTAGTTCCCTCATAAGGGTCAAGATAGCAGTGTCTGCCGTTACAATCAGTTGCCATTGCTATTGCTTTATTACTATCTTTAATTCTTATGACCGCTGCATCAGAACCTGGTTCTACCATTGTGTTGATTTGAACCATGTGATCATATTGCCGGTAAACACTTTTCTTACTTGCTATGTTCTTAGTTCCAAGAAGTTTCTTCAACACTTCAGCGTAATTATCAGGTTGTTTTACATTGTCAGGATTGAAGTTTCTTGTTTCTTTTAAGTATTCTGGTTCTTTAGTTTCTCTATTATATCTTGGAGCATCTCCACCTAGAACAAGCATTTTAGCAGGTAACTCGGCTTTAAGTTCTCCATTGTCTAATACTCTAAGATTACCATTATCAGTAACTTTACCTATTATCTCAGCATGTAAATCCCACTTTTCAAATATTGCTTGCACCTTATCAAAATTGTTTGGTTCCACAATCATAAGCATTCGCTCTTGTGACTCGGAAAGCATGATTTCATAAGGAGTCATACCTGTTTCGCGAGCAGGTACTTTCCTGACATCAAGTTCAATACCAACACCTGTCTTTCCGGCCATTTCCGAACTTGAACATGTTAAACCGGCAGCTCCCATATCTTGAATACCGACTACCAGCCCTGCTTGTATAACTTCAAGAGTTGCTTCTAAAAGAAGTTTTTCCATGAAAGGGTCACCAACTTGAACAGCCGTGCGTTTTGATTCTGATTCATCGGTTAATTCAACTGAGGCAAAAGTTGCTCCGTGAATACCGTCTCTACCTGTCTTTGCTCCTACGTAAACGACAAGATTACCAACACCCTTAGCAGATGACTTGGCAAGGTTTTCGTGCTTGAGAATTCCTACAGCCATAGCATTTACAAGAGGATTTCCCTCATAACTGTCTTCAAAATAAATTTCGCCGCCAACAGTAGGTACACCAAAGCAATTACCATAATCAGCAATACCATCAACTACCCCTTTCATTAAGTGCTTAACTTGAGGGTTATCGGGATTACCAAATCGTAAAGAGTTAAGGGCTGCCACAGGACGAGCTCCCATAGTAAAAATATCTCTCAAAATACCTCCAACACCTGTTGCTGCTCCATGATAAGGCTCAACAGCTGATGGATGATTGTGACTTTCAATTTTAAATGATACTGCTAGTCCATCACCTATATCAACAACTCCAGCATTCTCTTCACCAGCTTTAGCTAGCATAAACTCACCATCTTTGGGGAGTGTTTTAAGAAGATTAACAGAGTTTTTATAAGACGCATGCTCAGACCACATAACGGAAATAATTCCCAG
Organism: Cloacimonadales bacterium (SeqCode); assembly: GCA_963667035.1. GTDB lineage: Bacteria > Cloacimonadota > Cloacimonadia > Cloacimonadales > JAFGVF01 > Zophobacter. Next base: position 1,835,195 of record OY762964.1, on the reverse strand, counting down.
CTCAGTAAATGTAGGTTCTCTCTTCAAAGTATCCAAAACAAGTTGATACTCAGATTCGTTTAAACCATGCTCTTCAATTATTTCTTTAGTGATTATAGGTTCAATCATTTCAATTACCTTCTTCTATTATTTTATTATAAATTACATCAATTCTTGTTGATATTTCGGAATAAGCTCTCTGATAATCTTCAAGTTCTTTTCCATATGGGTCATCAACATCACCCTCCATATTTGCATACTCACTTAAAGTAAATATTTTAAACCCAAACTCAGGGTATCTGTTTAAAAGCTCATCTTTATGCCTTTTCTCCATTGTAAGTACTAGCCAACTCTCGGATAACAATTTCTCGGTTACAGGTTGAGAGGCATGTTGGGATGCATCTATCCCAGCTTCTTGTAATAATTGCCCCGAGAAAAGGGATATTCCGCTTTTATAATCTTTTAATGTCCCCGCCGAAGCAACACTGAATGGTAGATTATTATTCTGAATCCTCTCTCTTAACAGATATTCGGCAATAGGACTTCTGCACACATTTCCCGTACAAACAAAAAGAATTAATGACTTTGCAAATGAATTACGAATCTCGTAATAAGGAATGGAACCTTCTCGTAAACACTTAAGATTATTGTCCTCAATCTCAATAATTGTTGAGGGACGAGCTTCTCTTTTTGTAGTAGCTCTATCCGGCAGAATTGCAAAATCAAACCAATCCGAAGCTTTTTGTTTAATCTCTTGGAGTGAGCTTAAATAGGGGAGACCGGAAATATTAATACTTGTGCTTACAATTGGAGATCCTAATTTATCAATAAAATCACATAACCCCGGATTTCCCGGAACTCTAAAGGCTATTTTACCGTTCATAGCCAAGTGGTTGAGTTGAGGAAGGGTATTCTTAAAAAGCATGGTTAGATTTCCTGGCCAATACTGTGATAGGAGTCGTTTTACAGATGGATACACTTTAAATCCGTTATCAGAAAGCCATTCAAGATGAGGAATCAGTACAATATATCCTTTGCTATTGTCACGCATTTTTAGATTGGATATTCTTTCAATAGCATCATTAGAATCAACTGAGCATCCTATTCCAAACATGTCTCCGGTATGGTGAAGAAAAACACTATTATCTTTCCAATACTTCTTATGAATCTTCTCAACATCTGCCGGTTTCATTATTCTATAAGTTTTCAAAAACTAACTCCTTTTCTCTCTAGAAAATTTAGCGGATCTATTGGCTTCCCATCTTTTCTAATCTCGAAATGTAAACATGCTTCCCCCGAACGTGGCTTTTCTCCACTTAAAGCTATTACATCCCCTTCTTCCAGTTCTTCACCCTTTTTGGTTAAGAGAGAACTGTTATACGAATAAACTGTCATATATCCATTCAAATGATCAATAACAACGACATTACCGAGTCGCATATAGTTCTCGGCAAATACTACCTTGCCTTTCGCTGCAGCTTTAACTTCGGAACCAACTTCTACCTGTATTTCAATTCCATTATTCAAAGTTGTTGTACCATGCAAGGGATTTTTTTGCAATCCATAGTCTGCTATGATTTTCCCTTTGACCGGCCAACTTAGATGTTCATTATCAAACTTATAATCTCTATCTGTTTTTGTTGCATCTTTCTCAAGTCGTGTGATTAACTCCTGCAATTGGGAAAGCGATTCTTCCAGTTCTTTGATTGCAATTTCTTCAGCTTTTTTCCTTTCATCAAGACTTTTTACCTCATTTCTAAGTTTATTTACTGTTGAACTAACATGAAGCTCATCTTTCTTAGCTTGGTTCATTGCTCCAAAAACTTGATTATAAACCTCTTCCTTCATTTCTTTACTTTTTTGTAAATCGCTCTTCTTCGTTTCAGTTGTATTGATAAGATTATTAGTCACGCTTGTAGCAGTTGCCAACAGCATTGCATCTATCATAGAGTCAGGATCCAAATCCCCTATTGTGTCCTCCAAATACAAATAGTGAAACTCATTGTTAAGAAGATCGGAGCTTCGATTTATTCTCCTCTTAGCATTAAGAAGTCTAACATGAGCAACCCATAGGGAATCTTTATTCATACGTTCTTTCTTTGCTAAGTCTTTTAACTGTATCTCTGTTTGTTTTTTCAAAACTATTGAAGAACTGAGCGAGTTCTCTTTTTTCTTTTTCAAACTTTCTGTTTCCAATAGCTTTTGTTTTGATAGATTAAGTTCATCTTCCAATTTCTTCAGTTCCTCTTTCTTCTCGTTCAGGTTATCTTGAGAACTAAGATGTACAAGAATTAGCAAAAATAGTAGTATCAGTATTTTCCTAAACATTCTTCCTATACATAGTAAAATTGGTTTGCTCTGAGTTATCGATTATATTGAAGTGGTTCTTTTTATAAAAATTAACAATTATGTCTTCTGTTTGTGGGATACTTGGTACCAATATAATAGAAGATGGTGAAGAGAGTTTGATAAACTCGGCAACCATTGTTAGAATCTTTGAACCGTAACCTTTTCTCCTTTCATCAGGTATTAAGTATAACGGAATTCGGAAAGCATTTCTATCTTTATCAAGTAACCATGAAGCTGTGAATCCTATCAACTTATCGTTTTTTTTAACTAAAAAAACATGTCCTTTATGACTCCAATGAATAATCATCGATTGAATGATTAAACCTCTGAACAGCTTATGTCCGAGTCTCTCTTTCTTAGTCAGTTTTTGTAATCTGTCTTCAGGAAATATGAATGTTAGTAAATTACTTTTACGTATCCACTTAACTACAAGCTTAACTTTATCAGCTTCTAGCGGGACAATAACAAAATCATTATCATGTAATGTTATGTCGTGCTTTTTCAATACTTTAATTGTTTTTGCCATATTCTCTCTATTTCTTTATTCCGGATGCTATTTGTACATATTCTAAATATCTTAGATATTCTTATTCGTAAAGTTTTTTTTGACAGTTCTTTTCCAGCCCCAGATAATGCATTATGATTTTAAAATTTGATACTTCCCAAAAAGAGATACGAAAGATTATTCATGTCGATATGGATATGTTTTTTGCAGCTATTGAGATTAGGGATAATCCATCTCTGGCAGATAAACCCGTAATTGTTGGAGGACCTCCTAATAGTAGAGGGGTTGTATCTACTTGCAATTATATTGCCAGAAGATTTGGAATTCATTCTGCAATGCCTAGTTTTCAAGCTGTTAAACTATGCCCCCATGCTGTATTTGTTAGAGGAAGATTTGAAGCTTATAGAGAAGCTTCTCAGCAGATTATGGAGATATTCAACAATTACACCGATCTGGTTCAGCCTGTATCAATAGATGAAGCATATCTAGATGTTACAGTTAATAAAAAGAATATCCCATCGGCTACTTGGATAGCTGAAATGATAAAGAAGGATATAGTAAATACTGTTAGAGTAACTGCATCTGCAGGAGTTTCATTTAATAAGTTTTTAGCTAAAATTGCTTCGGAGATGAAGAAACCTGACGGATTATATGTTATAACTCCTGAGATGGCTGAGGAGGTTATTGAGAATCTCCCGATTGGTAAATTCCATGGAGTTGGTAAGTCCACTGAAACAAAAATGCATTATCTAGGTATTAAAACAGGTGCAGATTTAAAGAAACTGAGTCTCCAACAGATGATTAATCACTTCGGTAAAGTGGGTGTCTTTTACTATAATATTGTCAGAGGAATAGATAATCGACCGGTACATAATGAGCATATTAGAAAGTCTATTAGTACGGAAAGAACTTTTAACAAAGATATTTCTCATTTACCTGATATCATGCTTTCTTTAGAGCAAACGGCTCATAGACTTGCAGATAGGATGGAAGCTAAAGATGTTAAAGGTAGAACAATAACTATAAAAGTTAAATACAACGATTTTACGCTTATAAATAGGTCTGCTACAGTGAAAAACTATACTAATGGTCGAGAACAAATATTCCGATTAGCTAGAGATCTTTTTTTAGAATCATGGCCAGCAGGAAGAAAAATAAGACTAATAGGTATCTGTGTTTCAACTCTAGATACAGATGATAACTCGGATGATCAGATGATTTTACCATTCTTTGACGATTAAACTTTAATGTAAGTTTTAGGATAAGTTGAAATTACAAAGCTTAGTTTTACTCATCATAAACTTGAATCTTTATTTGCTTGCCTTAATTAAAACAAAGTTTTTATTAGGTGTAAGAGGTAATGATTATGAATGAAAATAAAAAGGTATATGGGATGGTGCATGTGAGAGCATTGCCGGGAACACCATTAAACAATTTATCACCTAATGTTATAGCTGAGATAGCAATCAATGAAGCAGAGAAATATGTTAAAGAAGGTATTGATGGGATTATCATTGAGAATATGCATGATATACCATATCTTAATAGTAAATGTGGACCTGAGATAGTCTCAACTATGACTCTTGTAGCAAAGAGTATAAGAGATCTGACAGAAAGACCGATAGGGATTCAAATCCTTGCCGGATGCAATAAAGAAGCTCTAGCTGTTGCCTTTGCAACCGGTCTTGATTTTGTTCGAGTAGAAGGTTATGTTTATAGTCATATTGCCGACGAAGGATTAATGAATAGTTGTGCAGGAGAACTTCTAAGATATAGGAAAGCTATAGGAGCGGATAAAGTCAGTATTTATACTGATATTAAAAAAAAGCATTCATCACATATGATAACAAATGACTTGTTGATTGAGGAACATGCTAATGCTGCCGAGTTTTTTCTAAGTGACGGTTTAATCATTACTGGTAGTTCTACAGGAGTACCCGCTTCTATAGAAGAGTTAAAGAGAGTAAGAGAGACAACTGAATTACCGATATTGATAGGATCAGGATTAACTGCGGATAATTTAGCAGATTACTATCACTTAGCAAACGGATTTATCGTCGGTTCATATTTTAAGAAAGAAGGATTATGGAGTAACTCAATAGATATTAATAGAGTCAAAAGTTTCTTACATGAATTTAGGAGATTAAAATCATGAAGATAGGTGTTGTTGGTGCTACAGGTGAAGTTGGAAGGATGATGCTTCGAGTCTTGGAAGAATTAAGTATCCCTGTGAAAGAGTTAAAGCTCTTTGCCTCATCTAAATCCGCAGGAGAGAAGATATTGTATGCTGGAGAAGAATACATTGTTGAAGAACTCACGGAAAAAGCAATGACCGATAAATATGATTATTTACTATTCTCTGCCGGTAGCTCTGTTTCCTCGAAATATTCTCCAATTGCGGCTTCGAATGGTAACACAATAATTGATAACTCAAGTGCTTTTCGTAGGGATAAGAATATTCCACTCGTTGTACCTGAGATTAATGGACATGTGTTAACAAACTACCAAGGTATCATTGCTAATCCTAATTGCTCAACTATTCAAATGGTACTTCCTTTGGCTGCCTTGGATAAGAAGTTTGGATTGAAGAAGGTCATTGTATCAACTTATCAGTCTGTATCGGGTAGCGGTAGAAAGGGAATAGTCGAATTGGAGAACCAGGAAAAGGGGAGTAATGATTGTGTTCTATACAATAGACCAATACATAGAAATGTAATTCCTAAAATCGGTGAGTTTAGAGACGATCTTTACACTGAGGAAGAAGAGAAGATGAGATTTGAAACTAATAAGATTCTTGGAAGACAGGATATATTGGTCTCTGCTACAACTGTTAGAGTTCCGGTTGTTTCCGGGCACTCTGAGGTTGTTTATTGCGAATTCAAGAATGAAGTTAATTTAGATACAGCTATAGAAGCACTTGATAACATGCCGGCGGTATCATGTAAAAATGACGATTTTATTACTCCTATAGAATTACATAATAGCACCGATAGCTATGTCTCACGCCTTAGGTATGGAGTTGATAAGCACTCTTTAACTTACTGGAATGTGGCTGAGAACATCAGACTGGGAGCAGCTTTAAATGCTGTAAGAATCTTGAAAAAGTTACATGAGTTGAATAATGCTTAAAGGATAAGAAATGGATTTATACAAAATTAGAGAGGATTTACACAAAATACCGGAGATTGCTTTTAAAGAGTTTAAAACCACTGAATATATATATGCCGTTTTAAGTAGTCTTAGAGAACTTGAATTAATAAAGCTTAAGCCTACAGGATTACTTGCTGTTTACAATGGGGGAGATGGAGAATATTCACTGTTTCGATCCGATATTGATGCCTTGCCTTTAAATGAAAAGACAGGATGTATGTTTCACTCTAAGCATGAAGGTTATATGCATGCTTGTGGACATGATATCCATATTACAATTTTGATTGGATTTATCCAACATGTTTGTAAACAGAAACCGAAGAAGAATCTGCTGTTTTTGTTTCAACCGGCAGAGGAAGGAAAGGGTGGTGCCCAGCATATAATTAAAAGTAAAGTCCTCGAAAAGTGGGCAATAAAGAATGCTTTTGCACTTCATTGTAGTCCTGACTTACCTGTAGGAACGGTATCAACTAAGTCGGGTATATTCTTTGGGATACCGGAGGAGTTTATTGTTGAGTTTCATGGCAAGAACTCACATGCTGCATTTCCTAATAAAGGTATTGATGCAATTTATGCGGGGATTCAGTTCTATAACATAATGCAATCAGTGATTACAAAAAGGTTTAGTCCTACTGATTCCGTAATCTTCCATATAGGTAAGTTTATTTCCGGTGATGCTGAGAATATTCTAGCTAGTAAAGCTCAGCTACAAGGAACACATCGAACTCTGTCTGCAGAGAATCATAGGCTAATGGATGAGTTGATTCATTCAACCGGAAAGGCGGTAGAGAGTATGACCGGAGCCGAGTATAAATTCCAAGAGGTCTCAGTCTATGATGCAGTTAACAATAATGATAATCTCTATAATACATTTAAAGATGCAATTATTGGATTACCGAATGTTACATTCATGGAGGCTGAAACTGTTATGACAGGTGAAGATTTTGGCTTCTATTCGTCAATATATCCATCTTTACTCTTCTGGTTAGGAACAGGAGTATCTAATTACGGATTACACTCTCCGCATTTCTTACCTGATGCTAAAGCTATTGAGATTGGAGTAGGAATTTATTCATCTTTGTTGGATAAGATTTAAGAAATAGCAAAGATATAGAGTGATACTCATTTTTTCACCTGAGACATCGAAACTATTATTAGTTATCTCTTTTCTCATCATTATTGTAGCGACTAGATAACTATTACATAAAGTCCTGAATATAATTTAGTATATTCTTTGCATCATCTATAATAGATTGATTAACTTCTTTATATGTTTTACCATAATCTTCATTGAAAGGTGTATACTTCTCAAACAAGAAAAAGTTTTCTTCTGTATAGAAATCTTCAACAGGAGTTACCGGAGCAAGGTCTTTCAGTGGTCCCGTATAAATATAGCCATCAAACATATTGCTTATAGTATATTCAGGCAAACCTATGCTATAAATACAATCATTGCTAGGTAATTCACCAAACGGAGAATCTTTTAAATCAAACCCGATGCTCTGATATTTAGGTGAGATTACTTCTTCATTGATACCTTCTACAGGCTGTACTGATTTGTTACTATCAAATTTATGCTGCCAAGGGTCATGGAAACAAATATTAAATACTCTATTTCCATATTCTTCAAAAAGGTAGTTACCAAAGCAGTTTTTACTAAATCCTTTATGGATTATTTTACCTTGTTGTACTTCAAAGAGTGGCAATTTGTACTTAGTAAAAGCATGATGAGATCCCATTATAGCGAGTACCTTATCCTTGCCTATCGAACAATTATTATTTATAGCATCTAACCAATACTTTTCACCACAATCTTTCCAAATATATTTCAGCTCTTCATTGTTCGGTTTTCTATTATACTTTCTACAAATATTGTTATAAACGTTCCACTTAATTGGATCATTAAGACCAATCATTCTGATTTGCTCTATCCTAGGTTTATTCAGATTATACTTCCAGACCAGATAATAAATATCAAGATACTCTTGAAATCCCCAATAAGCTTCTTGTTTTATAGTTATGTATTTTGCTAAATCTAAATCATATTCCTTAGAAGTAACTAATTTATCTAACTCTGGTTGCATTTCCCTACGAGCAAATTCTGTAGCAATGATATTTACACCATTCTCTATCAAGAGAGGAATGAGTTGATGATATAGATTTAATTGCTGCTTTACTCTATGTATTTCACCAAGAATTACTATATCATGCGTTTCAAATTTACTTAATACATAATCAACAGGTGTTTTATAATGGCTTTCTATGTATTCCAACAAATTGTCTTTCATTTTACCCGCCTTGTCTATAATCCTAAACATAATAAATATAACCCTTTTCTTTATGTCTACATTATATTTATGTTTAAGGATGAGAAACATGCTTTTTTTTATTGGAATCAAATAAGCATATTAAGGGAAAGCAAGTATTACTTCATAAAAAAGAAAAGTCCACTAGATGTGGACTTTTTATCTATGTACCCTTTCGGGATTATAAACTGGTGGACCCAAGAGGAGTCGAACCTCTGACCGTCCGGTTATGAGCCGGAAGCTCTACCAGCTGAGCTATAGGTCCATTTAATTATCAGTAACATAACTTTTTTATATGTGTTGACCTGTCAAGTATAATATGACGATAATATATTATTCCTTAACATTAAAGTTACGGAAGAATTCGTGAAGTTGTTGACTTCTTGTAGGATGCCTTAACTTTTTAAGAGCTTTATCCTCTATCTGTCTTATTCGTTCTCTTGTAACTCCGAAGATATGCCCGACTTCTTCCAATGTTCTATGGAAGCCGTCATCAATACCGAAACGCAGTCTAATAACCTTTTCTTCTCTTGCTGTGAGTGTTTGAAGTACCTCATCAACCTGCTTCTTTAAAAGAGTTCTCTCAGCCATACGTTCAGGAGTGATTGTTGACTTATCTTCAATGAAATCACCAAGAATGCTATCTTCATTGTCGTTACCGATAGGTTTATCCAAAGAAACAGGTTCTTTAGAAATTGAAAGAATACTCTTAACTTTCTCTACCGGCATGTCGAGAGCTGCTGCAATCTCTTCAGGATATGGATCTCTTCCCAATTTCTGCATTAGCCTACGACTTGTTCTATTGATTTTATTGATGGATTCTATCATGTGAACAGGAACACGAATAGTTCTAGCCTGATCGGCTATAGCTCTTGTAATAGCTTGTCTAATCCACCAAGTAGCATAGGTACTGAATTTATAACCTTTACGATAATCGTACTTCTCAACTGCCCGCATAAGACCTGTATTACCTTCTTGAATTAAATCAAGGAAATCAAGCCCGCGATTATTGTATCTTTTTGCAATACTTATAACAAGTCGTACATTAGCCTCAATCATGTCATTCTGAGCTTTCTCTTTCATCTTTTCACCACGACTAATCTCCCTGGAAAGAAATATTAACTCGTTAGCAGTCATTCTAGTTTCAAGCTCAACACGTCTGATTTTACGTCTTGCATTTTTAATTTTTCTCAAAGTTTCGATAAAGAGGGTAGGATCAACGTTTGTCTCTTCTTTAACTTCAATAAAGTCTTCATCTGATTTCTTGGCTCTTCTGCCGTAAGTGCAGATCTCATCAATAGTATAACGTTTAATCCTTGTAAGATCACTAATAGCTTTATTGCTTTCTTCAATTCTATCAACAAGGCTTTTGACACGGTATACCATACGTTTGATAAGTTTATCGTTAAAGGAGAGGGTACTGTATTGTTCTACTATATAATTTCTCTTTGAATCGATTTCTTCTTGTCTCTCTGCAATTCCGGTATCGTCATATTCCGTATTATCAAGTATTTCACCTATCTCATTGAAATATACTTCCGTATCCTTTAAAATGTTAGAGAATCTGGTGACAAGCTTCTCATCCTGAGATTTATCCATCCAGCTACCTAATTCCATTTTAAATATTTGATCAAGGCGAACTCTCTTTTCTTTGAATCTATAAAGGAAGTTAAACATTTCTCTTAGAGTACTACCAGATTTATAGACATTATGAGTAATCATTTTCTGAGCGGTTTCTATCTTCTTGGCAATTCTTATCTCACCTTCTCTATCAAGAAGAGGAACTCTACCCATTTCTCTGAGATACATTCTAACGGGGTCGTCATAATATCGCTTGGATTGATATTTTTTGGTCGGTGCAGCCTTTTTTGTTGTGGAGCGTTTGGTAATTCTTTTTTCAGTCTCGTCAATTACCTCAATACCTTCATCATTGAGCTCGACGATAATTTCATCAATCTTGTCGAGGAAAATTGGGCTATCCGGCAATATCTCATTTATTTGTTTATAAGTGATATATCCGGTATCTTTTCCTAATTCCGCCAGTTTCTTAACGCAATCGTTGTAACTTAGCATTAATGCTCCTTACTGTAATGTCTTACTGATTACTTGGCTTCCAAGTAATCGAATCTGGGTTCGTAAATACTCTTTTTCCGTGTACAAACTTTGGTTATCTGGATCTTGAGTAATCTTATTACTTACCACATCAAAGTCTTCTTTGAGTTTTCTAAGCTTCATCTCAATAATGAACTTATCAATGGGAGCTATCGGTGACTCCTCATAGATTAGTTCACTCAAAGTACTTAGGAGTTCAGGATCTTCTGTGAGATTCAGTATTGCTGAAGGCTCATTAATCCCCATTATATCATTATAATTAACATTTATGAAATCAAAAATTTTTCTGTATTTTTCTACAAAGAAATAACTCTCATCTACTTCTTCAAGTAGATGTTCATAAAGATTCTCATTTATTGTCGCTATAAGTACATATTTCTCTTCAGTAAACTTCGTAACAGACTCATTTCTGACTTCATGTTCGGAACTCTTTCTTTGCCTATTCTTTCCCGATAAGCTCTTTCTTATTGAGCTCTCTTTTACCTTGAAAGAATCGGATATCTCCTTGACTAGCAAATCTTTTGCTATCTCATCGGAGATACTATTAAAGACTTGAAGTAATTCGTTTAATCTACCCTTTTTGTCAAGTTTTATTTTGTCCGTTAAAGAGTAAAAATCTATAAATGGCAATGCTTTATCAATTAAAGACCGAAAACTGTCATTTCCCATCTTAAGAAGGTAACTGTCAGGGTCTTCTCCTTCCGGAAACTCAATAATATACGGTTTGAATCCGGTACCCAATGCTATTATTGCTCCCCGTATCGCAGCTTTAATACCGGCATCATCTCCATCATACGCTAGAAATATTCTACTAGAGAACTGTTTTAATAGTTTCAGTTGCTCTTCCGTTAGTGCGGTTCCTAATGATGCGACACAATTCTTAAAGCCTGAACTGTATAATCTTAGAAAGTCCATGTAGCCTTCGCAAACGATAGCATAGTCAAGCTTATTGATTTCGAATTTGGTTAAGAAGAATCCGTATAACTCTTTACCCTTTGTGTATAAAGGGGTAGTGGGTGAATTAATGTACTTGCCTCCGGGTTGGTCTTCACTGAGTTTTCTGCCACCAAAAGCAACAACTTTACCACTTGAAGAGTGAATAGGGAACATCAGTCTTTCTCTAAAGAGGTCAAATGCACCATTCTGATTAAATCCGAATAGTCCGGATTCTTTCAAAATATCAGTTCCAAAATGCTTTTTTAAAAGATGATTCTTTAACCCGTTAAAACTATTCAAAGAATAACCAATGTCGAAATTATCTATCACATCTTTTTCGATTCCGCGATTAATCAAATACTCTGTTACAGAATCTCCAAAGTTACTCAGATTATCCTTGAAATAGCTCTTAGTCTCGTCATAAGCCTCCAATAACAATTGGTTGCGAGTTCTTACTACTTTAGTTTGTTTGGTTTCCTCTATAGTAATACCGACTCTTTCGGCTAGCTTGTGAACAGCTTCAATGAAAGAGATATGTTCGTACTCTTGAACAAAAGTAAAGACATTACCTCCCTTTCCACATACGAAACACTTAAATATCTGCTTCTGAGGGCTAATCATCATAGAGGGGTGTTTATCATCATGAAAAGGACATAAAGCTTTGAAACTGCTTCCACTTCTCTTGATTGGAATGTAGCTTGAGATAACATCAACAATATTATTTGCTTGTCTTATCTCTTCAATAAGTGAATGTTCCATTATTTTAATACCACAATAGTGACTCCATCTCCGCCTACATCTGCTGTAGGTGTATGAATAGACTTTACTTGCTTCATTCTTTTCAGATAGTATCTAACTTTGTTCCTTAAGACTCCTGTTCCTTTCCCATGAACTATTCTCAATTTGTTTAATCCCCCAAGTACAGCATTATCGATAAACTCATCAATCAACGGTTGTGCATCGGCAAAAGTTAATCCCAATAGCTTTAATTCAGTTTTAAAGCTTTTCTCACTAGTATCGGGTTGTCGCACTAATGCTTCTGTTTTCTTCGGATCAGCTTGAATGTTCGGTGTGTATAAATTTCCTATTTCAGTAGTGAAGGCAATTCCATCCATGTCAACAATAACTTTATTGTTTTTTACTTCTGTAACTCTGGCTTCAGTCTCAAAATTAGCTAGCCATACTCTTTGCCCAACTTCAGGATTCTTTATTCTTCCTCTACCTTGAGGGTCTATCTCATCAAACTCTTCTTTAACAATTTTCTGAAGCTTCACAACTTTATTCAAAGACAGCTTACTTCTCTGTCTTCTTTCCTGTTTATCAAGTTTTCTTATCTCAGATAAATCATTATTAAGCTCTTTCTGCATTGTTGTCAGGTAATCTCTGGCATCTTTCAGAGCTTTCTTTCTTATAACGGCTTTCTCTTCTTCGATTTGACCAATTTTGTCATTGAGCTCTTTTATCTTCTTCTCATGAAGTCGGGTTTTTAGCTCAAATTCATACTTCTGTCTTGCATGTAGCTTCTTCTGCTCTTCCAATTTACTGAGGATTTCAGTAAACTCTATGTTTTGAGTACCAGCCAGGTGCTTAGCTCTTTCAATGAAATCTTTCTTCATACCGAGATTCTCGGCAACTTCAATTGCAAAACTGTCTCCGGGTAGTCCGGGAACAAACTTATATGTCGGAGTATGTTTCTTTGCATCAAATTGCATTGATGCATTCATACACAAATCGGATTGTTCGGCAAATACTTTAAGAGCTGTATAGTGAGTAGTTATAATTCCTTTCACATTCTTCTTTGCTAAAGTTTCAAGGACAGCCTGTGCGATTGCTGAACCCTGTTCCGGATCGGTTGCTGCACCAATCTCGTCAATTAAGACTAACGATTTACTTCTAGCTTTCTCCAGCATGAATTTTATGTTGGCTATATGAGAAGAAAAGGTACTCAAAGAATCTTCTAATGATTGTCCATCGCCTATGTCAGTATAGAAAGCTTTAAAGAGTCCAATCTCACTTTCCTCGTAAGCAGGGATAGGTAATCCTGATAATGCCATCATAGTCAATAGTCCGACGGCTTTCATTGTGATGGTTTTACCGCCTGTATTTGGTCCTGAAAGAATTAACAGATTGAAGTCGCTTCCCAGTTCAAGGTCAAAAGGTATCACTTTCTCAATGCTCTTAAACTTATGTATTAAAAGGGGGTGTCTGGCATGAATCAACTTTAATTTAGGTTCATCCACAAGCTTGGGAACTTCTGCCTTAAATCTCTTAGCATATCCGGCAATAGCAAAGTAATAATCAAATTCAGCTAACAGCTTTGTATTTTCAAGAATTGATTCTTTAACCTGAAGAATATCCTCGGTAAACTGTTTAAGTATTTTATATATTTCCTGCTTCTCTTGTTCCGAGAGTAGTCGTAGAGTATTATTACTTCCGACGACTTCTTCCGGTTCAACATATACAGAGGATTTACTGGTAGATCTGCCTTGAACAATCCCTTTAACAAAGGGAGCGGAACTCTCTTTAACAGGAATAACATAACGGTCGTCTCTTTGAGTAATTATTTTCTCCTGAATGAATTTCTGAGAACTTGAGTCATTCAGTTTGAAATTGAGAATCTTCATTATGTCGTTTCTGGTTTTCTGTTTATTTTTACGAATACTTCTAAGATTGCTTGAAGCCGTATCAAGAATCTCGCCTTCGGGTGAGAATGTCTTTTTAAACTTTTCTTCCAAGTGGGGAAGACCAATTACTTTGCGTATTCTTGATGAAGTCAGCTCATAAGGTTCAAACTCTTTCTCTTTACTTTTCAGTATATTGGCAATAACAATATTACTGCAAATATCTTTGAACTCCTCATAGTTTAGTACTCCATGGAAAGGTTCTTCAAAGATATAGTCAATAACAGTTAACTCTTCAAAATTAACACTATGACCATAGGATAGCAATTCCATTGTTTCTTGTGCTCTTTGAAGTTTTAAAACAGCATATTGTTTACTTTTTTCCGGTCTTAGTTTTAAAGCAATTTCTCTACCGGGTTGACTTTGGCATGCATTAGCCAGAATTTCTTTTATCTTATCGTATTCAAGTTGTTTAATATAATCCATTAAATGCTTTGAGTATCATCGTTTTTGTAGATAAACCTAATATCATTTTTATTAATAATCTGTAGTAATTCGGTCTTTACATTTCTGGTTGCAGTTATGAATTTAGAGTTAGCTGTTTTCTCAACGAAAGAATCTCTAATCGGAGAAATCTCTATAAATGTCAGTATTACAACAAAGAGTAAAGTACCGTTAATGAAAGCAAACATAGCTCCTAGTATTCTGTTCACAATAGTCAGATTAAGAGCTTTCACCAAGCTCTCCAATAGTAGTCTGATAACTTGAATAATCAGCAGGATGATGATTATCACAAGCAGATATGCTAAGAACATTGAGATTCCCGGACCTATACCGAAATTGTTAACTAAGGCATTCTGGAATAGTGGGGCGTATTTACCGGCTAACAGAAAAGCTGCAATAACTCCGGCAAGTTGAAGAAGAGAGGCTAAGAAACCTTTCCTCCAGCCATAAAAAGTGATTACTGCCATTATTATGTATAACACTATATCTAGGATTCTCATGATTCCCTCCAAATTAAAAAAGGGGGAATTGCTTCCCCCAAATTATTTAATAGGCACTAATTTGCTAGCCTTGCTCGAACAAACCCGCTCATGGTTTTACCATCAGCTCTTTTACCAAGTTTGTCGTTCAAGTATTTCATGACTTTTCCCATGTCTTTCATGGAAGTCGCTTCCAACTCATCACATGCCTGATTGACTTCAGCTTTTAATTCATCTTCAGTAAGCATTTTGGGTAGAAATTCTTGTACAATTTCTATCTCTGCTTTTTCTTTATCAGCTAAATCAGTACGACCTGCTTGCTCATAAAGCTCTATTGCTTGTTCACGTGATTTTACAGCTTTGAATACTATATCTAAAGATTCTTCATCTGTAGGCTCACGCATAAGCTCTACTTTCAGATTCATCAGGGCTGTTTTGATAGAGCGTAAAACCAATAATCTTGCTTGGTCTTTGGCTCTCATTGCCATCTTAATTTCTTCTGCAATTCGATTAATCATTACTTATTATACCGGTTCATTTTGCGCATTGCTTTAATCATCTTACGACGAGCAACATTACGTTCACGCTTTCTGACAACACTTGGCTTTTCATAAGCCTGGTGTTTCTTGATGTCAGACAATATAGCAGCACGTTCACATTTTTTCTTGAAACGTTTAAGCAATATATCGAAAGACTCATTATCTCTAGCTCTTACTGTTGGCAACCTTCTCACCCCGCTTTATAATAAATTTTCTCCAAGAAATTCTATCTCTCACTTCTTGTCAATCCAAAAGTAACGATTTTACTTCAATTGTAATGGACATTAGTGTACTTCAACAGCATTTTTTATCTCTAAATAGGAAATTTCTCTTGGTTTTGATTGTATTTGGCTGAATAATTCCTGAGACCAATTGAAGTCCTTAATACTTATTTTGCTTCGTTGAAAGTTCAATGGAATGAAGCATTTCTTTAGTATTTATGTCGACCATGTGTCTAAATATGAATGGGATATCGCTATTCGATGATTCGCTCTCTGTTACTTGAAAACAGTTCTTATCACTAAAGTATATATAGTTTTTCCCCGATTCAATATCAGTTATTGTGTGTAAGTAGCATATTTTAACTTTAAGTTTAATGTGTGAAACTCGGTAACTTTTATTTTTTATTTTTAAATATAACTTATTATTGTCTAATGGCTGAGATAATGATAAAATGGAACTTGAGCTACCATCAAGCTTCGGAGAAAATAACATTTCCGGACAGTGATTTGATAAATAAATTTCTGCAGATCTCATTAAACTAAGTATATTGATTGTAAATCCATTATTATCTCTCAAGCATGTTTCGTTTTGTGTTTTGATAGTTGTTATTTTCTTCATCTTATTATCAAAATAAGTAACAATAAGTGATATAAGAGATATTTGCCTAAACAGATTTACAATTGAGTTTGGGATAAGCCATTCAAGAACACTTGCAGGGTCAATTTCATCGAGTGTTTTTAAAATGATATCATTTTTTTTTGCTAATTCTTTTGCTGCTAAAGAAAAGCCTTTTACAGACACTGCTATAGTCTTGTTTGCATTTATACTTCTTTTTTTTGTAACTAATTGTTCTATCCAGGATATACACTGTCTATTATTCCGATTTCTACATTCAATAGTTACAAGTATTTCTTCCGTACCAACCTTATATCTAATTGAGCCATCAACTTCCCTATTAATATTCGTGACAGTGTCTTTGATATAGTCAGGTGATTTAACTGTTGCACCCAATGGAAATAGCGATTTTTCCAGCTTAGATACAAGTTTTTCGTAATCTCTCCAAGTTAAGTCCATAAAAATGATTATATTTCTCTGAAATGATTTTTTTGATTCTGTAATGATGAGTTAAACATACTACAATTCATAGATATTTCCTTTTCCCATCCTATTCTTCTAACTATAGTAGACATTGCCCAAAGACCGAATATTAGAATTGAAGCAGTTATTGATAAAGATAGTAGCCTTTCCGTTGCTGATGATATCAAGTCTGGATCTGAAACTCCTTTACATGCAATGTTGACACAATTAGACAGTAATAAAAGTATTGCAGTTACACTCATCTCTAGACCAAAAGCAAAATCTTCTTTCATAAAAAATCTTTGATTATCGCTTCTACTTGCACTTCTTACAAATATCACGAGAAACGTGGTTACAAAAGGAATTACTAAAAACTTGAAATAGGTATTAGCTAATAATACTAACATAGAAAATATCCTTAAACTATTAGTGCAATATTCTAAACTTCTTTCTTTGAAACTGTAAGAGTATATATCTTTAAGGTATGCATTAAAACCAAAAGTTAGTTGTGATAGTACTTATGTCAAGCATAAATTTAATTACTAAAAATTAAAAAGATAGATAAAATTCTAATCGGATTATGGATTTAAATAGAAAACTGAAGTGATTGACCAAACTACTATGGATAAAGTACAACATCATTATGCTTATACTCATTTAAGTCTCCATTCTCCCGTCACTCCCATGAGCAACAAGCCCATAAAACTTAAAACTATCCTATAGGACTCTTACATGAAGCCTATGTGAACATATAGGGTGGTTTTAGATTAGATATAACATAGATTAATGAATTATATCTTTATTGCTTTTGAGAGAATCGGGATAAAAGCGAATTAAAGCATATTTTGATTCTAATCTCACATTACTCTCAACAGTATTTCTTACTTTCAATTATTCAGTACTCAGTAATGTTTTTTTCTACCAAATCAATATCAAATCTGTGATTCCCTTCAGTAGTCCTCCAGTAGTTACCTGTTTTTTTTTGATTAAGGATTTTGCCATGACTTAAGGGAGTTTGCCGGAGCTTCATGGAAGTGAAGTGAGAGCTTACTTTCTTAATTCTGGTCTTTCTTATTGAGACCGTTATCACTTTGTCGAGTCTAGAACATTGTTTATTGTTTTTTGATGAAGTCCGTTATCGTTTCTTAAACTTCACTCCGACAAACTCCATAAAAACACCGGGTACTCAAGTTTGAATTGTCGATTCGTGTGTGCCCAATTACCCCGAATTGTATTCGGGGCTACTAATATGTAATCCTTTCAGGGTAATCGAGATACTAATCAATCTCTGATTTCAAATACCCATGATGAGCCGTAAACACATATCCAATATTGCGTGCTTTAATAATCTCTTTGAGGTTTTTCACAGACATCTTATTTGCTTTTGTATCCATAGATATGAAGCGAGAGAACTCAGTCAGTGTGTCACCGTTGATTGCTAAAGTGTCGCCTGAGAACAGGTATTTGTCATCTATAATGAATGATGCACTTCCGGGGGTGTGACCCGATGTTATAATGCATTCTATTCTTGTTCCGCCTATTTCAAACACTTGTTCGTTAGAGAAGGTGGTGTACTCATGCTCCAGTTTATTAATTCTTCCTATTTTTATAAAACCGAATGTTCTCTTAATTCCGCTTTTAATAAAGAAATGCTCTTTCTGTGATAAATAGATGTTTGCATTGGGAAAAGCATTCAGCCCGCCGGTATGATCTTGGTCTGAATGGGTAAGAAAGAGATGTTTAACATCGTCAGGTTCAATACTTAGTTTCTCCATTTGTTTGATAAGATTTTGCTTATTCTCACAGGAATCAATTGCGATATAACCATCAGATGATTTTATAAGAAATGAGTTTACGAATCTATCTTTTAAAATGTAAACTCCTTCTATTGGCTCTGATGTTTCACTAACAAGTTTACTCATTCTTTTCATTTCTCTCAATATCGTAATCGCAATCGCAACAACGAACGCAATGAAACCGGTAACTAAGAGTTTGATTGAAATTATCAATGCTTTCATAATCTCTTCTCCTGATTTCTTAATCCTGACACTCTTCATCCTCTTCATCGTGTTCATCAATCACAGGTAATCTATTTTCATCAGCTAGGAGCATATTATCCTGAAGCACTTTTTCCAGCATTTCAATAGACCAATTACCTTCATGACGACCTATTCCGTGCATAAATTTAGGGAAATGCACAAATCCAACCTCTTTGCCGTCTATCTTAGCTGTATACTTGCCATTTACAACAACTGCGAAAGGGAAGTGAGTAGAAGGTAAACCATAAGCTTTGATAATCTCCCCTAAAGCAGGATTGTTAATCTCATGCAGTATTATGCGATAGTCTTTGTTGTATTGATTCACCATAGGAAGCACTTTGCTTAGAGTAGTAATTGATGGTGGCATATTCTTATGGAATATCTCGATTGTTTGCTTTCCTTTTGCTGAAAGAGCAGTTGATGATAGAATTCCTAAGATTAAGATAGTTATAAAAACTCTCATAAAACATCCTTTATTTTTTTACTACTTATTTTATGAAAGAGTGTTTAAAACTTGTCAATTGATACTTTTTGCATGCTTTGCCATAAAACCGGGTACGCGAGCTTCCAGCTCGCATTAAGGGATGCCGGTGCACCAATTGTGGGGCAAGTGTCCTCACTTGCACATAGCTTGAAAAGCTATAATTGCGTAAATTTGCGAGTAAGGTTTGACTATCTGATTTCAGTCTGTGGAACTTGTCGACTTCGTCGTCACAGCAACTCAGGGGAGTTGCAGTACATTGCGGTGCAAGTATCTTCTTTGAATGCTAGGGAATGCCGGCAGGATGTCGGCGTACCAATTATAGTGCAAGTGCCCTCACATTCAAAGAGTTCAAAGAGCTTATAACACTACGTACAATCTTCTGCTTAGATATCTAAAAAATGCTATAAACTTATCAGTCGAATTCATTTTGACCCACTATTATCATCGTTCTACGCCCCTTCTGCACCACTATTAAATACCTAAGAAATTCTATGGTGAAAGTTATCCACACGATGTGGACAACTTTGGCCTTCGCCAAGGAGGGTCCAAGGAGGCTCCTTGGTGGATCCAATCTGTTTCCAATGTTTTTAATAGTCGCCTAGAAGGAGCGTAGAAAGCTCATGACATGCTCATTTAACATGGCGAGTGACCATTAAAAGTATCCACCCTAGGGAGATCAAAGTTTTACCAAGAAAAATACTACGTAAACTACATGATATAATATCATCAATAAAGACAGGTGTCTTTATGGGTTATATACTTGATAAAAATGCAGTTAATCAAAAAAGGCGATGAAACAATTCATCGCCTTTTTATCTATAAATAGTAACTTAACTATTCGTAATCGTCAACAAGACTAGCTTGTTTTGCTTTATAAGCAGTTACATCGGGGTGGATACCTGCAACTTTAGATACTGCACCTACAGGGCAAACATCTAAACAGTTTCCGCATTTTACGCAATCAATCTGTGTGATTGTGTATTTTTCTTCTCTGCTACCCGGAATACATGAAGTTGGGCATTTACGAGAGCAAAGTGAGCATCCGATACATTTATCTTTATCAATTTCAAAATGCATGAGAGGTTTACAAACCTTCGCATGACATGTTTTGTGCTTGATATGATTTTCATATTCATTACGGAAGTAGCGAATTGTACTGAGAACAGGATTAGGAGCTGACTGTCCAAGACCACAAAGTGATGTTTGTTTAATCATTTCACCCAGTTTTTCAAGTTCTTCGATATCACCATCACGACCTTCACCGGAAGTGATTCTTTCCATAATTTCATACATTTTCTTAAGACCAAGACGACATGGTGAACATTTACCGCAAGATTCATCAACTGAGAAGTCAAGGAAGTACTTAGCAACATTGACCATACAGTTATCTTCGTTCATTACGATAACACCACCGGAACCCATCATGGCACCCTTTTCTTTAAGAGATTCATAAGTGATAGGTACATCTACATGATCCTGAGTTAAGCAACCGCCTGAAGGTCCACCGAGTTGTACGGCTTTGAACTTCTTACCATTAGTGATACCACCACCAACGCCAAAGATAAGCTCACCAATCGTGATTCCCATTGGAACTTCAACCAAACCTGTATTTTTAACATCTCCGGTAAGTGCGAAAACCTTTGTACCTCTAGACTTATCAGTACCCATAGCTGCAAACCATTCTGCACCTTTAAGGATGATAGTAGTGATATTACCGAGTGTTTCAACATTATTAACGATAGTAGGTCTATCCCATAAACCTCTTTCTGCAGGGAATGGAGGCTTAGGAGTTGGTTGACCTCTCTTACCTTCAATAGAATGAATAAGAGCAGTCTCTTCTCCGCAAACAAATGCACCTGCACCTGAACGAACTTCTGCATCAAAACTGAAACCTGAGCCGAAGATATCTTCACCCATAAGTCCCATTTCTTTAGCTTTTTTGATGGCTAATTTGATACGTTTGATAGCAAGAGGATATTCTGCACGAATATAGAAATATCCCATTGTAGCACCCATTGCATAGGCAGCTATCATCATACCTTCAAGTACTCTATGTGGATCGCCTTCCAGGAGTGAACGATCCATAAATGCACCCGGATCTCCTTCGTCAGCATTACAAACAACATACTTCTCATCAGCATGGTTCATGCGACCGAAATTCCACTTCATCCAAGTTGGGAATCCTGCACCACCACGACCTCTAAGACCTGATTTTTTCATTTCTTCGATTAATGATTCAGGAGTCATTTCTGTAAGGACTTTACCTAAAGCTTCATATCCACCTTCAGCAATGTACTCTTCAATGCTTTCAGGATTAAGATACCCGCAATGTTCAAGAGCAACCTTAATTTGTTTTTGGTAGAAAGGAATCTCTTTCTTATCCACAATAACTTTATCTTCTTTGTCCTGAATCATGAGACGTTTAACGGGACGTCCTTTAAGGAAATGCTCTTCAACAATCTCTTGAACATCTTCAACAGTAACTTTCTTGTAGAATACGCCTTCAGGATAAATCATCATAACAGGACCGTAGTCACATGGACCCATACAACCTGTTTCGATAATGTTAATTTCAGAAACCAAATCATGCTCTTTTAAGAGCTCTTGGAATTTTTCTTTAATCTTGAGAGAACCGGCAGATACACAGCCGGAACCACAACAAATAAGTAAGTCTATTCTTCTTAAAGACATTATTCCCCCTAGTTATTTGTTGAAACAACAAAATCGGCAACAATACGGCCGTTGACAATGTGTTCAACTACAACTTTACGGGCTTTTTCAGGATCCATGTTTCCATAAGTTACGGAATCTTGTCCCTCAATCACGATATCAACAACCGGCTCAACAGAAGAAAGTCCCTTCTCTCCTGTTTGAGTCACTAATACGTCTTTAAGACCACGTTTAGCTATTTCGTCTAAGAATGCTTTCATAACTTCACGGGCACCCATAGCGATACCTGAAGTTCCCATTCCGACAATAACCTTTACACGGCTACCAGAAGCTCTGAGCTTCATGTCAGCTTGAGCTTGCTCACGAATCTTTCTGAGTTCGGCTAAGGTCTTCATCTTAGTTTTCCTCCATCTCTGTTTTTTTTATTCCTTCTTTAATATTTTCCTCAATAAACTGGATGACATCAGGATATGTTAGCGGAATATCACCTAATTCGGCTTTAACTTCAGCCGTATTAAAAAAGAACTCTAGATGTTTATCTTCTTTTAAGTGGTCTAAGTTTAACCAGAAATCTACATCCTGATGACCTATAATACCACTTATCAAAGTATCTTGCAGATTGCCTAGTGGCATCCTATCAATATGATTATATTGAAACTCTGCAACCAACTCTGTTCCACTTCCCAAATCACTTTCCAGTTGGAATCTTCCACCACACAACTCGGCATTCTGAGCAAACAGTGGAATGCCTAATCCCACTTTCTTAACTCTTTCCGCTTTGGAAGTATAAAACGGATTCTGAGCACTTCTCAATGTCTCTTCATCCATTCCGATTCCATCATCCTTAACGGTAAATCTCATCAGGTTTTTCCTTTCATCAATAAGGACTGATAAACGAATATTCTTAGATTCGGCTCTTGCTGAGTTCTCAATTATGTCCAAAAGATGTAATGAAATATCCTGCATTACTTTACGATTTACCTTTTAAGCATTAGCTTTTAATTGATCAACAATCTTCTTCAATTGGTCTTTTGTCTCAACACGACCAAAAGTCTCTTCTCCGACAACAAAAACAGGAGCTAATGAGCAAGCACCAACACATCTGACTTCGTTTAAAGTAAACAATCCGTCCGGTGTTGTTTCACCTTTTTTGATTCCGAGTAATTCTTCGAAATTTTGAAGTAATTGAGGAGCACCTTTAACAAAGCAGGCTGTTCCTGTACATACGTTAATAACAAATTTGCCTCTGGGTTTCATTGAGAAGAAGTTGTAGAATGTTACAACTCCATAAACCTTGTTCACAGGAACACCTAAATGTTCCGAAACAAACTCCTGAACCTCAGGTGGTAAGAAACCAAAGATTCCTTGTGCTTTGTGAAGTACCTCAATCAATGGGTCTCTCAGCTTTTTCTTCTCTTCGATAATCTGCCTCAGCTCCTGGTATTCAGGACTGTCATAGTTTCTGAGATCAACCGACATTTTTCCTCCTAAGTATTTTTTATATATATATTTACTTATAATTCGCATAATATCGTGATTAATTGAAGTAATTTCTCCTATATGGCTCTGTAGGTCAATAAAAAAAAGTACATAGTCTCATTTCATTTTGTTGGGATTATTTTCTTGAATAGTGTTCCTTGTATATTAATCCTTTAATTACCTAAATATTTCACGAAATAAATCGTTAAATAGAACAATAACTCCCATCATGTTGACTATGTTTTACAATAATTGTACTCAAAACCATACCATTGGTTATAAACAAAAGACTACAATAACAGTTTTGGATAGACCGCTTGTATATTTATAGAGGATTTTCTTTACAAATTTCTCACATCTTTCTTGTTTACTGCATGAAACAAAAAGATATATGCTTAGAATATGTAAAGAAATGGCTTCCCGATACATCTGAGATTGTTATTCCTCAGTTGGAACACTATTATGAATTACTTATTGAAGTAAATAGTGTGATAAACATTTACTCAAGGAAAATGGATACGGATGATATCTGGACACTTCATTTTTTGGATAGTTTGTTGTTACTTCAAACTAAGATTGATTTGAAAGGTAAAGTACTTGATTTTGGTACTGGGGGAGGTCTCCCGGGGATACCGCTTAGAATTACTTATCCGGCGATTAATTTGAGTATGCTTGATGCCAGAAGAAAAAAGATACAAGCAATTGAAGAGATGATTGAAGAGCTTGAACTTGATAAAGCTACAGGTATATGGTCTCGTCTGGAAGACTATTGTAAGTACCGTCAAAGTAGCTATGATTTCATAGTTTGCAGAAGCGTTCGAATCACTCCCGAGTTAAAACCATTATTACTCAAATTGTTAAAACCAAAAGGTAAAATAGTGCTTTACAAAAGTAAAAACCTAGATGATGTGGAACAGTTCAAGAACAGGAAGGAAATAGATGTAAGTCATCCTGTGCTTGGAACACGTAAATTAATTGTAATTGGAAAAGAATAATTAATGGGAAAAATCATCGCAATTGCTAATCAAAAAGGTGGAGTAGGCAAAACTACTACTGCCGTTAATTTAGCTGCAGCATTAGGAATACTGGAGAAGAAGACACTTCTTGTTGATTTTGATCCACAAGGCAACTCCAGTAGTGCATACGGTATAGATAAAGACAACCTTACTCAGCACATATATCATAGCATTATTAACTATGAGCCGATTGAGAACGTTATTCAGGATACTGATATAGAATATTTGAAGATAGCACCTTCCAATGTGAATCTAGCAGGAGCAGAGATAGAATTAGTTAAGGATTTCACTAGAGAAAAGAAGTTAAGAGAAGTACTTGACCCTGTTAGAAACAGATTTGATTATATAATCATAGATTGTCCTCCTTCATTGAATCTACTCACAGTTAATGCTCTAACTGCATGTACTGACGTACTGATTCCAATACAGTGTGAATACTATGCTTTAGAAGGTGTAAGTCAGTTAATGAACAGCATTCGCATTATTCAACAGAGCTTAAACCCAAACCTCAAACTCTTCGGTGTCTTGTTAACCATGTACGACAGTAGGTTGAATTTATCAAAGCAAGTAGCCAAAGAAGTAAGAAGATATTTTAAAGAGAAAGTGTTTGAAACAATTATTATAAGAAATGTCAAATTAAGTGAGGCTCCCGGATTTGGAAAACCAATATTTCATTATGATATTAAGTCAACAGGAGCTACAAACTATCTCAAATTTGCAATGGAACTAATAGAACGATGAAACAAAAACTAGGAAAAGGTTTAGACGTATTACTACAAAACATTCCGGAGTCTACTAATGAAACTGCCGGAATTACTACTTTGAGAATTGAAATAGTAAAACCTAATCGCTATCAACCCAGAAAAGTGTTTGATGAAGATAAACTAGCAAATCTGGCTGAATCAATCAAAGAGAATGGAATCATTCAACCAATTATTGTAACTAAAAAAGAAGATTCCGAATATGAGCTTATAGCCGGTGAGAGGAGACTTGAAGCAGCAAAGTTGGCAGGATTGGAGAGAGTTCCTGTTATAATTCGTAGTGTCTCAAGACGAGAACAACTTCAGTATGCAATCATTGAGAATATCCAAAGAGAACAGTTAAACCCGATTGAAGAAGCTCAAGCTTATCAAATGATGATTGACGATTTCAATTATACTCATGAACAATTAGCTACATCAATGGGTAAAAGCAGGTCGTTAGTAACAAATCTGCTCCGACTTTTAAAACTCCCTATGAAAATTCAAGAGCACGTTATAAACGGAGACTTATCAACGGGTCATGCTAAAGCGATTCTATCACTACCTGAAGACAAACAACTTGATTTTGCTCAAAGAATTATCGACAATCATTTATCTGTAAGACAAGCGGAAGAGTTAACACAGAATGTGAAGAATACAGACTCTACAAAAGAGAAATCACAGAGAGTGAGACATAAAGAGTTTGAAAAAAGCCTTAAACAGATTTATGGATTAAAAATTCAAGTAGTTGAGAAAGCCGGTAAAGGTAAGGTCGTGTTCCATTATAGTAGCAAAGAAGAATTGGAAAAGCTTCTGGAAGGTTTACAAAAATAGATATAATTTGTGAGTCCGTATTTATACGGACTCTTTTTTTTACATAGTAGACACTCTCTAAAATGTTTCATAAAATCATTATGAACAATTTGATTGACTCATAACTTAACAAACCCGAGAATTACTATATGAAAAGAATTACTCTTGCATTAATAATTATTATTTTTACAGTATTGTTATACTCTACTCCTACAGTTGTAGAGTACAGAGCAAAACAACTTTCAGAAGTATCCGGTATAGATGTTCTGTCTAACTGTGATTCACTTTTCTTTGCCATTAATGATTCAGGCAATCCAAATGAAATAATTGTCTTAGACTATGAAGGAAACATAAAACAATATGTAGCCTTCCCTCGTCACCTTAAAAATAAGGACTGGGAGGATATGACAGCTACATCACTTCCCAATAATAGGGGTATTCTGTTCATCGGTGATATTGGTAATAACAAATTCTTTAAGAATTCTTATCAGGTATATCTGGCTTTTATTACACTTCCTGAAACTAAGTATAATTATGTTAGATTAGATAGCATCAAGACGGTTAATTTCACAATGGGTAAGAATAGGTATGATGCAGAAACACTTTTTTACGACGCTAAAGATGATAATCTTTATATTGTTACTAAATGGGGGAACTATTCAAAGATATTTGAGTTATCTGGCGTTATGAATATTGGCGAAGAAGTTGTATCGGCAAAATTGGTTGGAACTTCGCCAATGTCAATCGTTACGGCAGGGGACTTATCGGATGATGGTAAACATTTATTGATAAAGACTTATATAGATATATTCTACTGGAAACGCAAACCGGGTGAATCAATAGGAAGCATGTGCTCTCGTACTCCCGATTCTATTCTCCCTTATGAATCAGAGCCCCAAGGAGAATCAATCATGTGGAGCTCTGATCAAAAGTACTATTATACTATAAGCGAGCATAATAACAGAAAAACAACTTATCTGTATAAATATGATTTCTAAACAATCTTGAAACCCCAAGCATGTTTACAGGGAGGTTTTAATCTAACCTCATTCGGTATCATTACTTTAAATCCACTATCAAGTATCTCCCATTCCAAAGCTTGATTATATCCTAAAAGATAAATCTCCTTATCTTTATCCGTTTCAATAGACTCGATATTTATTGATTCGGGTATTCGGGTTTCTCCTTCTGCACATAGATAGAAAAAGTATACTGTACCGTCTTGCTTGGAGGTAAAACAGATATTACCAGTTTTGAATGGTGCAATAGCTCTGGTTGAGTATATTCCCTCACCATTAACATCTAACCAATCGCCATAATCTCTTAAAAGTCTATACGCTTCATCCTGCCATTCTCCTTCAGCTGAAGGAGCTATATTCAAAAGCAAATTACCGCCTTTGGCAACAATATCAACTAAAAGATGT
The DNA here is from genome assembly GCA_963667035.1 of Cloacimonadales bacterium (SeqCode). Lineage (GTDB taxonomy): Bacteria > Cloacimonadota > Cloacimonadia > Cloacimonadales > JAFGVF01 > Zophobacter. Next base: position 1,807,751 of record OY762964.1, on the reverse strand, counting down.
ATTGCTTCTCTACCGGACATGTATTTAGCATCCTCCGTATATGACCAGCCACCTCCAGCTATGATACATGATTCCCAAGGATATGGAAGAGCTTCTTCAGGAACAACATTCTCAGGTGTGAGATAATTCTGGTTGTTTCCCTTTACCTCTCTATCCACAACTATCAAATCAGGTTGGAACTTCCTAGCTTTATCTGATAATTCATCCATCTTCAGGTCCTGACTAATCATCTGCTCTAAAATGTAGTTATCTTCAGGATTGTTTAACACATTACTGTAATATGTTTTAATTTCTTCATGACTCTTTTTTCTAACCCATCCACCATCTAGCCATAGTATATCAACCTTCCCGTAATTGCTAAGTAACTCCAAAATCTGATTATGAGTAAAATCAACAAACTTTTGCCATTTTTCAGGATTCTTTTCGGGATTATAATTTACATTTCTGTTTCTCGGAGGATATTTTGGATCCCAATAATATGGACTATGCCAATCAGGTTTTGAGAAATAAACTCCTGCCCATATTCCCTCTTCCCTGAAAGCTTTGAACAATTCTAAAGTAATATCTCTTTTAGGATTATTGCTATACGCACATGACTCTGAGGTTATTTTATAATCGGTGTAATTCGAATCATACATACAAAATCCATCATGATGCTTGGTTGTAAACACAAGATACTTCATACCGGCATTTTTTGCTGCTCTTGCCCATTTTGTAGGACTAAACTTCAAAGGATTAAATGCTTTAGGTAACTCCTCATACTCCTTCAGATATGTGTTAAAATGATTAGGATTAGTTCCATGTTTTCTCTCGCACCAGTCATATTCCTCCGGGCATATTGACCAAGACTCAACTACCCCCCAAAGACTATAAGGTCCCCAATGCATTAACAATCCAAATTTTAAGTCCTGCCATTGTTCTATTTTGGCTTTTACTAGAGGATTTTTCTCTTCTATATACATATATTGCTCCAAAATCATTTATCTTATTTGCTGTAAGTAGATGTATTAGTCAAGATGTTTAACTTCGCTTTTTACTAGTGTCTGTTCATATTACGGAACAGTTGAAATAAATCACTTGTCTAACATAAATATAATCACAAATTGTAACTAGAAACTAAAAGGAAACAAATGAATAAGCATAACCCAAACTTACAAGAGAAGCTTCATAGGAAAATTGAGTCTCTAGAACAAAGTGACAATAATGTTCTACGAGTTATCAATATCGCAAAACGTTATATTCTTGATTTAGCAGAATTGGAAGGAATTGATTACAATCATGTTCCTAATGCAACGTCTAGAATTTGCTTAATTCTTAATGATTTGGATAATCCGGTATTGAGTATTTCATATAGAAGAGTACTCAGCAATCCTAATATTGAAAATTTGAGAAGATTTGCTGACTTAGGTTTTGATAAAGATGACTTTGTGTATGATATAAACAAAGACAAATTAGAAGTCATTGTTAAAGAGACCGATAGTAAATTGTCCCTTATTGAACTAAATTATGCAGTGCTTATTGAATCAGATGTTACATTTAAGTTAAATCATGATATACTCAAAGAAGGTGACTATCTGGTTATTCATAAACCTGTTTTCAGAAACGATATTCTTGTAGATTTAAGTTATTATGTTTTAGAACCGGACTTTTTAATTGATGTTACTCAATTAGCTACTTCAGTTAACAAAAACAAAGGTATGACGAATCTATTTGTTTTTAACATGCTTAATCCCTTCACCCCAAATGAGAATATTTATAAAGGGTCCTTGATAAATTCCGTATTGGACATCTTAGTTACAAATAAACAAAGGGATTTTGAAGCAATATTCAAAAAAGCAGGTTCCGGTTATGAAATTGAGGAAGAACTCTTTAAAAGTCATGTAACAAAAATGGAAACAGAGATCAAAGAAATTCATTATCCTAAACTAGTTAATATTGCAGATAGGATTTGTAAATTCAATGTGTTAATTGAGCCGACATATATATCAACTGATTTTGGTCTTAAAGGAAGATTCGATTTACTAATAGACGATGATTATAACAAAAGCAAGCATCTTATCGAATTGAAAAGTGGTAAACCTCCTGATTTTGGTTCTTGGTATGCACATAGAGTTCAGACTACTTGCTATGATCTTATGTTAACTCAATCGATTGAGGAAGAACGTACAGGTAAAAGTTACATTCTTTATTCTAAAGCTAATATTAACAGTATACTGAGAGAGAATAAGATTAACTATTCAAGTGTATTTGATGTAAATAACCTAAGAAATGAGATAGTTGCTCTTTGCAGGGAATTCTGTTCAGTTAACCCGTTCAAATATATTAAGACAGAACTATTTACGAGTTGCCCGGACTTCATTAAGCGAGATGTCGAACATGTTTCGAAAGCATATCAACAGATGAGTGAAGAAGAAAAAGCTTATATCGGTTCTGTTATTAATTACGGATTCAAAGAGCTGTGGAATAGTAAAACAGGCTATTATGATAACAACTTGAGTGATAGTGGTTTTAACGGACTTTGGAGAAAGAGTAAGGAAGCAAAAGAAGCAGAATTCAATATATTGAGTGATTTAAAATTTATTGAGCTAGAAGATAATAGAATATATTTTGATTTGTTTGACAATCAGGAGCATAGATTTAGAGAAAATGACAGCGTTATGCTTTATCCCAACACCGGAGAAGGTTTCAATAATCACTATATCAGAGCTAAATATATTGGTATTTATAATAATCGTCTATGTCTTGAATTGCACAACAAATATCCGGAAGCACTTCTTGATAAGTTAGAATACTGGAATCTTGAACCTGATTCTTTTGATAGTAATTACTTCAGAATGTTTAAATCATTAACATCATTTGTCTTGAGTTGTGAGAGTAAGAGAAAACTGTTACTCGGAATAATTAAGCCAAAACATCTAAATCTTAAGCCAGATTTAAGCATGATAGATAATCACTTAAAAGAAGTAATCAGAGATGCGTTTTCTTGTGAAGATTATTATTTATTGCAAGGACCTCCAGGAACGGGAAAAACATCAGGCTTTATAATGAGTTATTTAAAAGTAGCTCTGAAAGAAACAGATGAAAAGTTCTATCTCTGTGCTTTTACTAATCAAGCGGTTAACGAAATTAGTTCTAAACTAGTTAACTTAAAGATTCCACACATACATATTCATGGAAGCTCTGTGAGATATATTGGGACCCAAGATTCTTCCCATTATTACAGAGTTATTATTTCCACGGTTTATTCATTTCATGGTAAAGGAATGATGGCTATGTCTCTTTTGAAACCTAAAACCCTTATTATTGATGAAGCATCCCAACTATTAGAGCAACATTTGATTGGTGTTCTCCCTCACTTTCAGAAATTTATTATGATTGGTGATGAAAATCAACTACCAGCAGTAACAACACTCTCGGAAGAGCAAGGTAAGATTTTTAATACGGAACTGAACAAACTAGGTTTGAATAGCTGTAAGGAATCAATATTCAGTAGATTGAGTCGACAAGTTGAGATTAATAAATGGAGTAAGTGCTCAAATATTCTTACAAAACATTATCGTATGCATAATGATATTGCCGGATTGATTAATCACTATTATGATAATAAGCTTATGTGTGCAAGCAATCGACAAACGGAAACATCAAGCTATCCAAGAATCAGATTCATACATGTAGAAAGATCTAAAACATCATATAGAAATGAAAAAGAAGCTGAAATTACCGGTAGCATTGTCAAAGAGTTCTCAAACTTAACTTGTGGAGTAATAGTTGCTTTTAGAGCTCAGATAAGTCTGATTAAGAATGCACTACCGAAAGAAACAAGAGATACTATTACAGTGGACACCGTAGAACGTTTTCAAGGTTCAGAAAAAGATGTTATTATATTCTCTCCTGCAGTTAACTCTTTGGAAGACTTAAAAAGAGCTCAGTCTCTTGATAGTGAAGGAAAGGTTGACAGAAAACTCAATGTTGCTATTTCCAGAGCCAGAGAAAGTTTTATTCTACTTGGTGACGAGAACATATTAAAACAGAATCAACAATATAGAGATATAATTGATAAAATCACTATGAGTAATCAGGAGAGATGATGAGTGTAAACACCGACTGCCGGGAATTTAAAGGCGAATTACCTTGTAAACCTCATAAGTTATACGGAGTAAAGTGCGATAATTGTACCTATTATGAACCTCTAAAAGAAAAAATCTTGATTATTAAACTCGGTGCAGCAGGAGATGTTATACGTACAACTCCCATATTAAGTGAGTTAAGAAGTACCTATCCGCAAGCTCAAATCATTTGGTTAACTCTCTATCCAATTTTTATACCAAGAAATTATGTTGATGTTGTTTTAAAATGGGATTTGAATACCACTCTTTGGTTACAGTCAATAGAGTTTGACTTACTTTTTAATCTTGATAAAGATAAAGAAGCTTTGGGATTAGCAAGTTTGATTAAAGCCAAGCATAAGAAAGGATATTTACCTAATGCTTTTGGCAAGTGTATTCCTGCTGATGAAGATTCTACTCATAAATGGCGTACAGGAATATTTGATGATGAATGTTTGAATAATGTAAAGAGTTACCCCCAAGAGATTATCGAACTTTGTGGCTTTGTTTATAATAAACAGGAATATATCTTCAATCTATCTCAAAACTATTATTCTTTTGAGTTACCGGAGAATAAATCAATCATTGGATTAAACACCGGTTGTGGAACCAGATGGCTTACCAGATTATGGGGAGAAAAAAACTGGGTTGATTTATGCAATATGCTTACAGCAAAAGGTTATGTTCCTCTGCTTCTCGGAGGTCAGGTAGAAGATAAATTAAATCAATCCATTGCATCAAAAACTTCTGCAATATATCTTGGAACAATGTCTTTGGATAAATTCTGTCATCTATTCAATCAAATTGATTTATGCGTTACTTCCGTAACAATGGCAATGCACATAGCTATCGGACTAAAAAAGAAACTGGTATTGTTCAATAATATTTTTAATAGGAATGAATTTGAGTTATATGACTTAGGTGTTGTTTTGGAACCGGATAAACCTTGCAAGTGTTGCTATCGTAATAGCTGTCCGGAAGAGTGCATGATTACTATTAATCCTGAAACTGTAATGCATGAGATTGAGAAGCTTCTAAAATGAGAATAGCATTTCTTGGACCAGCTTGGCCTATAAGAGGAGGAATAGCTCAATTCATTGCAATTCTTGCAGAAATGTTAGAAAAAGAAGGTCATGATGTCATTGTTTTCTCTTTTATTAAGCAATACCCTAAGCTAATTTTCCCCGGACAAGAACAGATCGATAAGAGTAAGAAGAAGATAGAACTGGATATTAAACCTATCTTAACTCCATATAATCCTCTAACTTATGGAAAAACAGTTAAAGCTATATTGGAATCAAAACCTGACATTGTTATATTCAAATACTGGATTCCTTTTTTTGCTCCTGCATTCGGATTTATTCTTAGAAAACTTAGAAATCAGGGTATTAATACACTTTGCATCTTTGACAATATAGAATTTCATGAGAAATGGATGTTTGCAGACAAATTCACTGGCTATGTATTGAAATCAACAACAGATGCCATTACAATGTCAGAAAGTGTTTTCAACTCATTGATTACCAAGTTCCCATCATTTCCCAAAGAGCATATCTATAAATTGAAGCATCCAAACTATAATTTTTATAATGAATCAAACATAAAGCCAAAAGATAAGGTTTATAACCAATTACTTTTTTTTGGATATATTAAGCATTACAAAGGACTTGATATTTTACTTGAAGCTATGCCCTTGATACTAAAAGATAATCCTGATTTGAGACTTGTTATTGCAGGAGAAGTTTACGGTAATAAAGATGTTTATAATGCAATCATCAAAAAATATAACCTCAAAGATAAGATAGCATTCAATGATCGATTTATTGCTAATGAAGAAGTTGAATCTTTTTTCACTAACTCTGATGTATGCATACTACCATACAGATCGGCAACTCAAAGCGGTATAACTCAGCTATCTTTCTCATTTTGTACCCCTGTAATTGCTACTGATGTTGGTGGTTTAAGTGAAATTATTAAGGACGATGATAACGGCTTTCTTATTGAGCCTGAAAATCCTGCTTCAATAGCATCTGCTGTATCGAGATTCTATAAAGAGGAAAAACATAGACAGTTTTCACTAACAATCTATAATCAACAACAGAATGATGAATTCAGTTGGAATCCATTCATTACAACAATAGAGAAATTGAAATGAAGAAACTATTACTGATAACATATTATTTTCCTCCGGCAGGTGGTCCGGCTGTACAAAGATGGTTGAGATTTCTTAAATACCTCCCCGGATTAGGTTGGGAAGTAACGGTAATTACAACTCAAAAGGGAGATTACCCCTTTATAGACGAGTCTCTTCTTGCGGAAGTACCTATGACAATCAATGTTATCAGAACAAAAACACCAACATTCGGGAACCTTTTCCATCTTTTCACCGGGAACAAGGAAAAGAATATCCCTTATGGTTCTTTAAACAACTCTCATAACGATCGCTTCGCTAAGAAGCTGTTATTCTGGATGAGATTAAACCTCATTGCTCCCGATGCAAGAGTTATCTGGAATAAATATGCTTACAAAGCAGCTTCGATAGAACTAAATAACGGGGGTTACGAAGCTGTTATTACAACAGGTCCACCTCATTCCACTCATTTGGTTGGAAGAAAGTTAAAGAGAAACTATAATATAAATTGGATTACTGATTTCAGAGATCCATGGTCTAACATCTTCTATCTACAATTGGCAAACTCGGGTAAAATTGCCAATAGTGTTAACAGAAAACTTGAAAAAAGAGTCATAGAAGAAGCAGATTTAAATCTCGTTGTCTCAAAGCAAATATCTGACCAGCTACCGGAAGGCAACAAGAAGATACTTCCCAATGGATTTGATGCTGCTAGATTCTCAAAAATACCATATCATTCTAGTAATCGATTCAGGATTAAATTTATAGGTTCCTTAACTCAAGGACAAACACTTGAACCTTTTGTGAAAGCATTAGACTTTTTTGTTAAGTCCCAGATGGGAGAAAACATAGAGCTAGAATTGACGGGGGATTTTCATGAAAGACCATACCTAGCTGAATATATTGTTTACCAACCATTTACTTTGCATAAAAATGCTTTGGATAAAATGAGGAATGCTGAACTTCTGTTGTTACCTATTAATACATATACAGGTGCAAGCGGAATGCTTACAACCAAACTGTTTGAGTATATAGGTTCCAACACTCCTATTCTTTGTTTCGGGCCTTCAGAGGGTGCAGCCGCAGAGATGTTGCGAGATTATGGTGCAGGAATTACCTGTGATTATTCTAATCAATCGGTTATCTTATCATACCTCGAGAAGCTGTATTCTGCTTGGCAGTCAGGAAAACCAATTCGAAATAGTAAAGATACCTCCCCCCTTCACTCGGAGAATCAGACTATAGTACTAAACGATTACATCAAAGAAATCATTCTATAATAGCAACTGATACCATTAGACAATTCGTGCCTTCCACAAAGTTCTTGACTCGAAGTATGTTTCATACTATAATGAGAGAAAGAGATTAACCGGAGAAGAAATGCTTAAGATAATTGATAAACAATCTTACCGTATTCTAGAACTACAGAGTATTGTATCTATGATAATCCCTCAATCTGAGCCGGGGAAAAAACTCAAGAATGAGTTACATCCATTTAAACCATCCGAAGTAGATTCAGCAAGAAAGGAATATGAGTTTGTTGCTGGTTTGATGACTCATCTTAAGGATGATTTAGGTAAGATAGAGGGAGTAAAACTCTGGTTATCTCACATCAAGGATTTATCCGGTACTCTCCTTGGAGCGAGGAATAATGTTTTAGAGCTCTTCGAGTTACAAGAGATTAAAGTGTTTGCTCTTGCGGTAAGAAAGATTGCAGAGCTGATGTCAGATTGCAATTTTTTCCCGCACAGTTTACAAGAAATGAAAGAATTATATTATTATCTTGATCCGGGAACTACTGAAACATCCTCTTTTCAACTTTATGACGAATTCTCTCCTGAGCTTATGCTTTTAAGACAAGCTTTAGCCAATTTGACTCGAGAAATGAAGCTGAAACAGCAAGCTAAGATTAGGGAGGCAATGGACTTATTGAAGCTAACGAAATGTGAATCTGAGATTATTGTTTCGAGAACAAATACATCAATGATAAAAAAGCTTGATGATAGTGGTCTTTTCATTCGTTCAAAACAGAACTTTGCAAATGTTATGTATAAATTGAAGGAAGATGAAGCTGATTTAAATAACGCTAAAAAAACAGCAGAGTTAATTACAAACATAAGAGCAGCAGAACATGATGCTAGAGTCAAAATCACAGAACATATTAGAGACCATTTTCTCAATAGCATAGTAATGGCACAAGATAAGATAGCTCTTTTTGACATTAGATTTGCCAAAGCTTTGTTTGCTTTAAGAAATAAGTGTAGCATTCCGCATATTAATAATCATGACAAATTTATTTTAAGCGATGTCGTTAATCTTCCAATTAAGAGAGAACTTGTTAAATCCGGTCTTAATTATCAACCAATTGATATAGAATTGGAAAATTCTCTTTCAATTTTGATTGGTGCAAATATGGCAGGAAAAACTTCTGCTTTAAAAACTATCGGACAAATTGCCTATCTCAGTGCCTATGCAATACCTGTACCATGTAGTTATGCTGAGATTCCACTATTTGATTTTATTTATTTTAGTGGGTATGACCCTCAACTGCAAGGAGATAATCTCAGTAGCTTTGCATACAATATAGTGGAGTTACAAAAGCATAAATCCCTTGAAGGGAAAGGACTTTTTCTAATTGATGAGTTTGCTAGAGGTACTAACCCACAGGAAGGAGAAGCTCTTTGTAGAGCTGTATTGGAATCATTTTCCCAAACAAAGCATTTTGTCTTTACATCAACTCATTTCACAGCTCCTGCTATGATACCGAACGCAGATCATTTTGTCATTCCCGGCTTAACTGAAGATTTATATAAAGAAATTAAAAGTGAGAAACTCTTAACAATAAGTGATAGAATAGCAAAACTAAACAGCATTCAAAAGTACAACTTAATAAAATTAGATAATGAGAAGCGACCTCCAAGAACAGCCTTAATGATAGCAGATTTACTAGGAGTTGAGCAGGAGGTAATTGATAATGCAAAAAGCTATCTTGAGTGAGTAAGAGTATAATCTTACTATCCGGTCATTGTTTACTAATCAATACCTCTAGAGTTTAAAAAATAGCTTCATTAAGTACATAATTATTGTCTAATAATGTCGATCGTTTCTACTTTACCGGCTTTGATTGCTGGAGCGAGAGTAGCTATAAAACTAATTAATAAGCAAATAGAGGATATAAGAATAATATCAATCCATCTAGGTTCAATTGGTAATGCATTCATTGGTAAATTACCTGCCGGTATTTTGATAATATGCCATTGCTTTTGAACAAACATAAATAGCATAGCGAGTAGTATTCCAATAATAGTACCGGAGAAACCAATTGCCATACCTTGTCCTAGATAAATACTGAAGATATCTCTATTTGTACAACCAATTGATTTAAGTATTCCAATCTCTTTTCTTTGCCTTACAATCATCTTCGCAAAATTGCCTGTTAGATTAAACGATGTTATTATTATCATTAAGGATAGAATCGCCATCATGACAACTTTTTCAAGCTTCATAGCACTATACAGATTCTTATCGAAACTACTCCAGGATTGGAATCTATAATCTGAAAACTGTTTAGATAAATCCTTAACTAATAGTTCTGTATCTCTTGGATTAGTAGTCTTCACTTCAAGATACTGTGCTTCATTATCATTTATGTTTTCGAGGAAGTAGGCACAGTTGTTAAGTGTAGTAAATGAGAATAGATTATCATATTCAGGCATCCCCGAAATAAAGATTCCCGAAACTAGTAAATCTTTGGATTTAGGCATTAAGCCTAGAGGTGTAGGAATAGTACCTATTGGAGATAACACTTTTATTGTATCTCCGGGCATTGCTCTAAGTTGCATGGCAAGATCATAACCTAATATAATAGAATCGTCAGGATAGTTACCATTAGCCCTATACCCACTAAACATACCACGCCTAATATCTTCCGATTGAATACTAAAATCACGAGGATATTTATCAAATACAGGAGATAACTGACTATGTAGCTTAAAATCAACTCCGTAAAGAGCTGTACCGGCTGAGTTATTACCACTCAGAATCATTAGTTCAGCTCTGTTAACAGGTGCAACAGATATAATCTTATCATTTTTTAAAAGTTCATTTCTGACTTTGAGATAATCGGTTATTGCAGTGTTATCAGATTTTCTTACGATAATCTCCGATTTCATACCTATAATGCGCTCAGTTAAATCGCTATCAAAACCGTTCATTACTGAGGAAACAGAAAGATAAGCAAATACTCCAATGACTATTCCTATAAAAGGCATCAGATGAGCTCTTTTAAAGAAGCTTTTATTTCTGTTTAGTAAAAGAGAAAGTGAGATAAAATGAGAGTAATGCATAGCTTTATTGCATAGCTTGTATCAGCTTTACTGCTGTAAGTAAATCAGGAACAATAAAATCAGGTTGAACTCTCCATTCATGCCTATTCTCCATAAATTCCTTATTACCATTTCCTGTAAGGAGTAGAATTGTCCTTAATCTAGCATTATAGCCGAATTCAACATCTGAATACTTATCTCCAATCATCCAAGAACCTTCAGGAGTAACATTATGTTCTAAAATTGCTTGATTAAACATACCTATCTGTGGTTTTCTACAATCACTTGATACATTGAAAGGTTCGACAATGCCATCTTTATGATATGGGCAGAAATAGACTCCATCTATAAATGCACCTTCGTCCTTTAAGCAAAGTTGCATTTTGTCATGAATTGATTCGAGGTCATCAATTGTATAATAGCCTCTGGCAATACCACTTTGGTTGGTAACAACTATAGCTTTGAAACCCATCTCATTGACTAATTTCACAGCTTCTGCAGCAAAAGGATATAGTTCAAAAGCATCAGGAGTTTTTATGTAACCATGCTTATCTACATTAATTGTACCGTCTCTATCCATGAAAATTGCTTTCATATTCTATTCCTAGTAATATTTCTTCTGACCCTTAGTCTCAATCTTTAAATCATCATGAAGCTTGACGTTAAAGAAAACAAGAGTATAATCCCAATACTCGTTAGATTTATTATATTGGAGGGTTAGTCTCCAGCAATGAAGATCCCTGGTTAGATTAATGGATTGAGACATGACACGCTTATCCTCTACATCAATATAGTTACTATACGTCACATTCCAATTCTTTGTAATATTAAAGCTTGAGGACATCCTTAAATTGTTTGTCTTTGGTTTAAGAAATTGACGCTCCGCACTCATATCATGAGTAAAAGAAAGCTTCCAGGACTTAGTTTCTGAGATTGTTTTTAAATCCTCAATACTAAGTTCACTATCTCCGTCAACTGTCTCAACTTTATGGTCAGCTAAAGGATTAGAAGGATTACGAAAATAATCGTATGTCTGTGTTTCACCACTAATACTCAAGTTCTGACTATATGACCAGTTTGTTGCTTTCCAGTCAAGCCATGTCATGTCATAAGGGTTTTGTCGAAAACCTACTGAAGTATTATAATTTACAGGAAGCTTACCAATTGAGAAGCTCTTCGGATTAAACTTTATTGAATGTGTTATTTCAGAAAACGGTTTTTTCTTATTCTCCAAATTATAACTACAATTACTAGTCATGCTAATTAAGTTGTTATATACTTTTTCTTTATCATTGACTTTATCGTATATCTTAACTTGCCACTCCTGCCCTAGGCTGAAATTAACCGTTCTTGACCGTTTAGCAGTATTTGGAGAAACAGGGCCAAAAGTATAATAATCTCCTGCATGTTTGGAAAGGTCTGGTTTATAGCTAAAAGAAGCTGAAGGTTTCAAAATATGCCTCATAGCTTTCAGATAAGAGTTGTTAAACTTTTTAAATCCATAAATTGTTGTACTTATCTTTGAGCTGGTACTATAATCCCCTGCAAATCCAATGTTGTTTTCTATCTTTGATCTGTCGAATACGTATTCATTATAGTTAAATGTTTGTGAAAAAACTAACCAACTCATCAATTTATCTGAGTAATAAATCGAACTTCTCATGCTTGCACCGGCATGGTGTTCATTTATGTAGACATCCGTAGTGTCCTTGTCATTGCTCCAGATTATGTCTGAAAACTCAGGGTTCTCTTCTTTAATTGTTCCTTGCTGTATAGCTGAAAAGCTGGTACTCACGTTAAATTTAGTCCACCAAGCATTTCTATTAACCTTACTATCCTTACTGGTAAAGAACTCATAAATAGGTTTCGAAGGTAAAGAATAAGAAGCTCTTGGTAAAACTATTGCTTTTTGATTTTTAAGAAAATCATCCGTATATGTTGCTGTTAAACTTAAAGTGGAGCTTAAAAGAGGTTTGCTAAAAGAGATTGAAGATGTGATTCTTTCCGAAAGTCGTTTGTCAATATCCTCTTCACTTTCCCAGATCTGTTTACTTGTCATGTAGTTAAGATTCATTCTCAAAGTGGTCTTGTTTCCAAAGTCATGAAAATGAGTAGCATTAACAACCCAATCGTCTCTAGCATTACCTATATCGGTCACTCTATGATTATAGGTAAAATCAACTCCTCCGTTGTAAACATACCTCTTCTTATAGTCGTTGTTAAAATTAAAGTTCCAACCTCGCAATTCAGTTAAATCAACACTGAATATAAAATCTGCATAATCTTTAAAGGGGTAGTAATAAGCTACATTTTTTACATACTTACCATCGGAGTTGTTGTAACCGGGTTGAGGAACAAGAAAGCCAGCTTTTCGACCCTTCTTGGCAGGAAAAGAGGCATATGGTAGCCAAAGAATCGGAAAGTCGTTCACATACATAATAAATGGCTTACCAAGAATCTGTTCATTAACATACACTCTTAGCTTCTTAGACTTCATATAGAAATGTGGATGTTCATCTTCACAGGTTGTAAACTTACCATAATCTATGTCGTAAATCTTCTTTCCAACCTTTCTTATCTCATCTCCCGAATAGAATCCTTGTTCAAACTTACCGATACCGTTATATAGAATACCTTCCTCGGTATTAACATCATAATATGTATCGTGCCCGATCATTAACTGTGAATTGTCTTCCATACGAGTTAAACCCTTGGTGAAGGCTTTTCTATTCTCCAAATCAACAGTTAAGGTATCCGAATCTATTTTATAATTCTTGTAATCAATGCTTGCATTACTATAAAGTTTTATGATCTGTTTTTCATAATCGGTTCGTAAACTATCAGCAGCAAAAAGGATAGAATCAGGCTTTACTCTCTCTATGTGAAGAGAATCTCCAACACTGAGAACAGTGGGAGTCACCTGACATAATATGCTTGATGTCAGAGCAAGCAGAAAGATTATGGATGAGAGAGTATTCTTTATCATATTCGACGCATTTAAAAAGAGCAAGCTCTTTGTGTCAAGTTCATGTTTGCAATGGATAATTGATTATAAATGAAAAAAGCTGTTGAACAAGTCAACAGCTTTAAATGGTGCAGAAGGCGGGACTTGAACCCGCACACCCAGATTAGGGCACAAGATCCTTAGTCTTGCGTGTCTGCCAATTCCACCACTTCTGCGTAAAGTTTATTCAGTCGGAGCGGGAGTCTCTGCCGGAGTATCTGTTACAGGAACAACTGTATCATTACTCTGTGCTTCTTCAGGAGCTTCCTGAGTCCAGTCAATCTTACTTTTTGGAGCTTTTGGAGTTCTGTTACTCTTCACATAAAGAGCCATCCAGATACAAGAGATTAAGAATATTCCTCCAAGAATCTTAGTCCATTTCTTAAGAAATGCACTTGCACCGGTTCCACCCATAACACCTTGAGCTACGCTTCCAAAGTTGGAATCTAATCCACCTTTTGATGTTTGAGCTAAAATAACCAGCACTAACGCGACGGCTATCACTACATGTATTACAAAAAACAAATATAACATTTCAACTCCATTGCTTTATTGTGGTGCTTTTATATTTGAGCCACTTCCCGTGTCAATAAAAAATGATAAAAAACATTAACTATTTATAAACACAGAATGCTAAGCACCTGGTTATCATACCTTAACCTATACCAACAGCTTTTCTAACTCGCTTTATTGTTTCAGAAGCAATAGTTCTTGCTTTCTCTCCTCCAAGAGTGAGTTGACTGTCAATATAGTCTTTATTACTCATTAAATCATTAAATCTTTCCCTGTACGGGGTAATTTGCTCATTCATTACTTCAAACAAAGCTTGTTTTGCTTCTCCCCAGCCCATACCACCAGCTTGGTATCTTTGCTTGAGAGCTTCAATCTGATGTTCATCCGCAAAAAGTTTGTAAAGAGTAAAAACAGAGCAGGTATCAGGGTCTTTTGGCTCTTCAATAGTCTGTGAATTAGTTACTATCTTCATCACCTTCTTTCTGAGTTTCTTCTCAGGTAAGAACATTGCTATTGTATTTCCATAGCTTTTAGACATCTTTCTTCCGTCCAAACCGACAACGGTTTGAGTTGACGGAGTAGAATAAGGTTCAGGAATAACCAATACATCATCATTATATGTATGATTAACAGTTTGAGCAATGTCAACAGCCATTTCAATATGCTGAAATTGGTCCTTACCCACCGGTACAATATTAGTATCAAATAGAAGTATGTCGGCAGCCATTAGAATAGGATAAGTATAAAGACCCATATTTACTCCTATATCCGGATCTTTACCTTCTTCATTATTAACTTGAACTATTGCTTTATATGCATGAGCTCTATTCATTAGTCCCTTAGGAGTAAATGCCATTAGAATAGTAGCAAGGTCAAAAGTCTCAGGAACATCCGACTGACGATAAAACAGCATTTCTTCCGGATTTAATCCGCATGCAAGCCATGCTGCAGCTATTTCATATATATAATCTTTCAAAAGCTTAGGATCTTTAATCTGATTAAGAGCATGGTAATCAGCAATAAAATATCTGGCATCAAATTTTTGAGCTAACTCAAGAGCCGGTCTAATTGAACCTATATAGTTCCCTATATGTGGTTCCCCTGTCGGTTTAATGCCTGTTAAAGAAACTTTTCTAGAGGTCATAACAACTCCCGTAAATGTATTGCAAGCTAAGTTTAATGATTTAATTTATTAGGCAAGGACAAATTTCTCCCTCTTCTTTTAAATAAAATTATTTACAATATACTCATGATATGTATTATTTAGTCATCGTATATTGTAAGGAGCTGTAATCATGAATAATAGTTTAAAATTAATCAATATATTGGTCTGTCTACTCGTTTCATCAATCTTAACTGCTATAGTTGAATGGGAAAGCATTAATGAGATAACTACACAAATAAACAGAATTATCAGTTCAGATTCTGGCACATTATACCTCGGTGAAGAGTACTGCTATTGGGTTGGTACCGATAATGCAGTAAACTCTTTCCCTATGTCTGAAAAGAGTTTTGTTGATGGTATCGGTGTTGGAGCGAATAACTATTTAGTTACCTATGAGGATTTTGTCTCTGGAGAAAGCTGGATTGCATCTTTTAATGTATCATTTGGTACTCTTACAAATATCCAAGCTACACAACTACCTGGAACTTTTGCTTATTTACCTACAATTGGAGTATATACATGTACAACAAATGAAGGTGTTCTAATGTCTTATAATGGTTACCACTGGGGATTATCCGAGCTTATGGTCAATGATATAGACCAAGTTGTGTACTCTAATCAAGGAATTATATGCCGTGAAGGTAGAAGTGTATATAAATATCAAGATGAGCTTATCTCTGAGTTTCATTATAGCGGTCAAAGTACTATTACTGCACCTGAGCTTAATGAGATATCCGGACTAGTTGCCAGTGCAATGCATCCGGGTGTATTTTGGGCTATAGCAGATTCGGGAGGAAATGCTGAATTGTTTGCTTTAAACTCTCTTGGAGAAGTAATAAACACTTTTCAGATTCCTCAAGCAGACAACAGAGATTATGAAGATATTGCTATTGGTCAGCTTACAAATGACGGACCGGTATATATCTTTATAGCTGATGTAGGTAATAATTCAGGCTCGAATGATATCTTGCAAATCTATGCAGTTGAAGAACCTCTTAATATTGATACTATTTCTAGGGACTTACCATTGGCAAACGTATTTCATTTTGAGTATCCGGATAGGAATTATGATTGTGAGACTCTTATGTTTGACCCAATCTCTACTAACTTCTATATTATGATAAAAGCAGATCCGGCTAATAATATTCCTGAGAATAAACTATTTATGCTGGAAGCCCCACATACTAATAGCCTTAGAACTGTTGTAGAAGTTGACTCCCCAACATTCCCACCTGATAATTTGGTAAACCGGGGTGCAACTGCCGGTGACATATCAATGACCGGGAGAGAGATACTTGTTAAGACCTACGACCATGTATACTACTGGACAAGAACACCTAATCAATCGGTGGAAGAAGCTATGCTTGCACAACCTCAAGTATTACCTTACAATATTGAAGCTCAAGGTGAAGCTATCTGTTGGAATACTTTCTCTGAAGCTTACTATACAGCAAGTGAGAATGTTACTACGATTAGTAGTTATATTAGAAATAGCTATAATCTTTTAGATAATGTTTCATGGAGAACTCTGAAGATTGAGTCAGACTTTGATAGTGATCTTCTACTTGCTTCTGATGATGCAGATTATGGTGTTTATAAATACTCTACAGAACCGGAAATGATAATATCGGATATTCATGCAAAAGATATGCTACAAATATTTAATAACGATTATATCTTAGTTGATGTTAACAATGACGTCTATTATTATGATGGAGATTTAACCTTGATTGCAAACGCCGGTACAATTGGGACTGTGCATGACATTGAATATAGGGATCAAAATGAAAACATATACATAGCAGGTCTTAATGGAGTAGTTTTCACCTCAAGACATACTCCTATAGAAGAAAATACTCAACCTGTTGTCATGTGTTCGGTCGGACCTAATCCTTTTATAGAGAATGTTAAGTTTAAGATATCCTCAGAAGATAAATCAGCAGAATATCAGCTTTCAATTTATAATCTTAAAGGTCAAAGAGTAGTTACTAAGAGTCTTCTTCCCGGATCCAAGTCTTTTGAGTGGGACGGTCGGAATACCAAAGGAGCTCATATAGCTTCGGGAATCTATTTTTATAGAATCGTAGGAGCAAATTCTATATTAACCGGTAAACTAGTGAAGATGAAGTAATTTTTCTTTGACATTATTCATTTGTTAAGTTTGTTTAATCATGCTATAAAAAAGGAATTGAAGGAGATAATATGAAGAAACTAGCAATATTTTTAATTTTGTTATTACCTCTTATCATTTTTGCTCAAGAAGAGCAAAAACCCACGGATAATTTTTCTATGGGTGGTGCTGTGGGCACAGTAACTATAGGTGATAAGATGTATACCTCAATAAGACTTATGCCTGAACTTGCTATTTGGAAGTTTGGTATTGGCTTGGATATTGATTTATTGATAGATGAGAACGGAAACGTTAGAGAAGAGGACTGGGATGATTGGGAAGATTATGTAAATAAATTCTATTATCTGCGTTTTGCTCAAAGACAAGACCCTTTCTATTTCAAGATTGGTGGAATCCGTGGCTACACTCTTGGTAACGGTTTGCTAATGGATAACTACTCAAATATGCTAAATTACCCCAATGTAAGACAAATAGGTCTTTATACAGGTGTAAATGTTTACAGCATGGCAAATCTTGGAGCAGAAGTATTCACTTCAAATATTACCGAGAATGATATTTTAGCTGCAAGAGTAAGAGTTAATCCTTTTTATTACACTGCTATTCCTCTACTTGATAATTTAATGCTTGGTGCATCTATTGCTACAGACAGAAATCAATATAACGGTATTATTGATTCAGACGGAGATAAAGTTCCCGATGCTTTTGATGCTTTCCCTGATGATAAAGAATATGCAGCAGATTCGGATGGTAACGGTACTCCAGATGAACTTGATTTCGACATTGACGGTGATGGATTATATGATTTTGATGAAGACTTCTATTATGAATACTGGAAAGATGAAGTACAATCCAACTTATCATGGGAAGACTATCGTGATGGTTTGGAAGCTCTAGGACTCATTGATGAGCAAGTAGATGTTTTAAAACCTACAGAGCTTGGTGATAATGATGCAACTATTATCGGACTTGATTATGAGTTGCCACTGTTTCCTATGAATGTTGACTGGAAGAATCCTCCTAAGTTCTATATCGCTCACTATTCCGAATATGCTAAAATTATTGATTACGGTGACGGTATTATATTCCCTGGTTTCAAGTTTGTCTGGAACATTTCACCAAATGTTTTTAAACTTACTTCTAACCTTGAGTATAGAATTTTTAACGATGAATTCATCCCCGGTTACTTTGATGCCTTATATGATGATCAAAGAGCAAGAATTAAATCAGATGGTGACAGCTTAAGAATCCAACTTAAGGAGGATACGCTTAAAGATATAGCTGCTTCTCAGGGATGGTATGGTAAACTTCGTATTGATTTATTCCAATTCTTGTATGGTTCAATTGCCTATCAGCACATGACTGCTGACGAGAATGTTAATGACTTTGATGCATATCAATCAATATGGGCGAATGCAGGTATTAACCTGAATATTGTTCCCATTTTTAAAGATGCTTCAATCGGTTATTCTCAAACCAACGTAGACAAAATCAGGTATCTGGAAGATGAGAATGCTTATATTTTCGGTCAGGTTAAAGCCGAAGTATCACCTAACACAATGCTTGTAGGTAAGTATCAAGTATTCTGGAACGATTTGGATGATAATGGTAGAATCGAAGGTCAGAATGAGACTACTGAGACATATTCAATCGGAATAGAATTTAAATTCTAATATTTCTATGTAAATAGGAGAAGGGACTTGCAATCGCAAGTCCCTTCTTGTTTTTATAAATCTATATACCTTTCATTATGAGAGTATCCCAAGGTTTCTTGAGATAGTACTTCATAGTGTGCTTTTCTTTGCCTTTAAGTCCATCTCCAACCTTTTCATCGAAATCTTTTAATACGAGATACTTTTTAAAAGGTAACTCCAATTTATCGGCAACTTCCTGAATGATTTCAATTCCTTCACTTACTACTTTCTCATCTGTAAACTGCATCATATTACTATTACAAACTAACTCGGTTACTCTCAATCCTGATGCTTTTTGCAGCATATCCATCATTCCGAGAATTTCATCTTTATTTGAGGTGAAAGGTCTGTTTGTGTTTATTACAAGGTGAAGTTCATATCCACGATTCTTAATATCGCTAACAAACCGACCTAGAGTTCTGCAACCCATCGGATCGCCACCTACATCAAGAATCACATTCTTCGCTGTATTTACAATAGCTCCTCTAATTCTGGGAGATATCATTGGCAAATCGGCATGCTTGAATTGTCCATCCGGAGCAATTACATCAATACCTTCTTTCTCAAACTCTTCTCTCACGTCTCTACTTCGAAAATAAGGATTAACAACATCCATATCTGCAAGAACAACATTATCATTGTTTTCATTAAGTTCTTTTGCAAGATTAATGGAGTATTCACTTTTACCGCTACCATAAGCACCGATAACGATGATTAACTTGTTTTCCATTTAAACCTCTATATTGTTTTTCATAAATACTAATTGAAACTGCCTTAAAAGCTCAAAATGATTTGGGACAAACATGTCGGCTTCCTCTTTTATCATACTATGCTCATGTTCTGCCCATTTATCATAGATACCGTAAGTTGTCATCCCTGCACTATTTCCCGCTTGTACTCCGGCAATAGTATCTTCAACCACAACAATATCTTCGGGATTAACTCCAAGTCTTCTAGCTGCTTCAAGATAGATATCAGGATGAGGTTTTCCTTTAATAACATTACTACCGGTTTGAATGTGTTCAAAAAAGCTATGAATACCGTTTCGCTTCAATGTGAGCTCTGCAAGTTCAGTTGAATTGCTTGTCCCGATAGCCATAGGTATATTTAGCGAAGAAAGAAATCTAAGTACTTCCATTGCTCCCGGTTTTAGTTTTATTTCAGTATCGTAAAGCTCATAAACCTTATCAGTCCATTCCTGCATAATCTCCTCGATAGTATCGGGAAGATTGAATCTGTCTTTAAAGTGTTGTGCTAATCCTGAATAACTATTCCCGTTAGGTACAGAATCAAACAAATCTTTAGGGACTTCTATTCCACGCTTTCCCAAGAAAACTTTATCAACATTCAACCAGACTCCCATCGAGTCAACTAAAGTTCCATCAAGATCAAAAATTACAGCTTTCATATTAATCTCCTGCAAACCAAAAACTCAGATTAAAGAATAAAGTCAATCACTAAATCAGCACTTATAGTGCGAGTTTATCTTACTGTGAGAAAATAATTTAAAAAAAATTAACTTATATAAACTATCAAATCTATTTATCTCATTTAATTGATTATCAATGATTTAGCTTTACATTAAATAGCCGTATTACTTGCTTGGGAATATCATATCTGCTTATTTTATGGGTAATTACGCAGATTTGTATTGACAAATAATTATTTATCTTGTTTTTTATTATTAGCCTATCTGCTATGACTTTATAAACGAAGGAGGAAAAAATGAGTAGAGAAGGATTGATTAAAAAAATCGCCGAAGATACAGGCGTAACCAAAAAAGTTGCAACTACAGCTTTGAATTCCGTTTTAGAAGGTATTCAAACAACTCTTGAAGCCGGTGACAAAGTGACTCTCATCGGATTCGGTACTTTCTCAGTAAAAGAACGTCCTGCTCGTACAGGTGTTAATCCACAAACCAAGAAAAAAATTAAAATACCTGCAAAGAAAGTTCCGGTATTTAAAGCAGGTGCTAAGCTTAAAGAAGCTGTTAAATAATTGATTTGTATCTATTATAAAAGGGATGCTTTCGCATCCCCTTTTTTATTTTAAGTTTTAACTATACGTCGACAATATATCGAAGATTGCTGCCCCAAACAGTACCCAAAAGGCTGTATAAATGATTGCTCCTATGGCTAGCAATATAAGTTGAGCTCTTGCCCAATTAGATTTTGTTTTGTTAGTTGATTCATCAAATGACCACACAATTAGCACTATAATATTCGCTAGTGGTATTGCCATAAGTATTAGAGTCCAAATCCACTCTCCTACACTTATAGTTTTTGCATAACCTTCATTGAGAATAACTTGTTGATCTTCATTCACAAAATTCTTATTTTCTTCCATAACACCTCCAGTTTAGACAAAATTATCTTTTAATGAATATAATGTCAAACATTTAGTCGTAAAGAGATAGTATTATTCAACATTTGTTCGGACCGATCATGCTGCCCCGTCCTTCCTATGCGATCTTTTACTCTTCAATCCTGAGTCGAAGAGTAGAGTAGCCTACTATGCGGTAAATAGCTCTTGTTTGGGAGATAGTTAGGACTCCATCTTCAATTTCTTTAACTACTTTGCGTTTAAATACTTCACTATAGCATAATACTGTTTTTTGTTTCATTTTTTGTAAACCTTTAATTTTTCTCATTTCTCAATGTGTCTACTTTATTCAGGACGATATATCTATCTTTATCTCCCACATGGTCGTGAACCTGTTACGCCCCTTCTGCAATACTGTTAAAAACCAAAGAAATTCTATGGCGAAAGTTATCCACACGATGTGGACAACTTTGGCCTTCGCCAAGGAGGGTCCAAGGAGGCTCCTTGGTGGATCCAATTCGGTTCCAATGTCTTTAGAAGTCGCCCTAAAGGATGGTAGAAGGATGATAATAGTGGGTGATAATAGGGGAATAGCAAGATCTTAGAGGTATAAATGCACTACGATTGGCACGCCGGCATCCTGCCGGTAGCGAGTCACCCTTAAAAGTATCCATCCTAGGGAGGTCAAAGTTTTACCAAGAAAAATACTACGTAAACTACAAGATATAATATCATCAATAGAGACCGATGTCTTTATGGGTTATATACTTGATAAAAATGCAGTTAATCGGTTAAATAGGTACCTCCCATTAATTCAGATTAGAGTAACTATTTCAGGACAGAACAATTCGGAAGAGCATGTTTTAACAATATATTTTGATTGACAATTACTGATTAGGAAATAAATATTAAATTGATTTTATCTTTCCTGAGGCAAAATTATTGCTTAATTGATAGAAATCTGCTCTTTGCCCTTTATTATAGAGTGTTTACGTGTTCCCGAGAAGCAAATTTCGATGTATTTTATGCATCTACACATATGATTTTATCAGATATTCAGTTCTGAGATTTTTTTGTAATTATCTGATATTTAAATATATACGTGAGAATATGAGTTATTTACCTACTATCCATTAAATCAAGGATTGAAACACAGCATCGTCCCAATGTCCACCAATCCAAAATATGTGTTATTTACCTACTATCCATTAAATCAAGGATTGAAACTTATCTACTAATCGTCAAGTCCGTCTGCTTGTGGAGTTATTTACCAACTATCCATTAAATCAAGGATTGAAACAAGCAAAAGCGAGCTGGAAGCTCGCGTACCCGGTGGAGGTTATTCAGCTACTATATAATTGATTAGGGATTCATTTTGCTAATCCCAGAGGGATTAAATGTGAGTAGCCATGTACGAAGTGCATGGAAAGTATATAAAAAGATGGAGAGTATTCTAAAAAGTGTGTAAATTGATTTATACTAACTCATATTTTCCTAGCCTTTTAAAGCAAGTCATTAATTCATTTCTTATGATTAACCAGTTCGGATATGCACTATTCCACCTATTCTCCATAAGGTCTTTTGTCCTTAGATAAGCCAGTCTTTCTAATGCTTCTATATTTGGCAGAGCTCCTTTTGTCTTCAGTATCTGCTTGATATATCTTTCTAAGATCTCTACATATTGCTTTGTAGTGTTTACTGGCTACATGTTTTAGCGAGTTATGGTAGTATAGTAAATAAAGCCTTATACTCAATTATAGGTCTAACAATGGAAGGCAAGAAAGAATCTCTTGGATTATGGGTACATGAAGTTGAAAGTTCAAATACTTGGAGTCATATTTTTAGAGATTTACGGAAGCGTGGAGTAGAGGATGTAATGATTGTATGTAGCGATGGAGACTTATACAATTTTGAATATATGTCAACTCCTGTAATAAGAGATAATTACTTATATGTTGGAGGTTCAATGAAAAGATTGGCATTATCATTAATACTCTTTTCATTAATAATCAGCTTATCATCAATACAAATCGGTGGAGTAATGACTCAGGATACAATCTGGAGTCCAACTGATAATCCGGTTCAAATTACTAATAATCTGATTATTAATGAGGGTGCAACTTTGACTATCCTACCCGGTACTGAGATTTATGTTAATTCAAGACGCATTTTAAATATTGAAGAACTAAATTCCGGTTATCATTACAATGGAGGTAATAATGACGGTAAAATTATATGGTGTCACGGTAATATAATTGCCGAGGGAACAGAAGAAAATCCCATCTTGTTCACAAGAATGAACGGTAGTTATAAGACTTTTTGGGGTAACATTTACTTAGATTATGAGAGTAATATGGGAGTGTTCAGATATTGTAGATTTGAGTATACTTCCAGAACCGGTATGGGAATAGGCTATACTTTAGGCGGTGCAATTGAGGGGAACGGTTCAAATTTAATTGTTAACCACTGTAGTTTTTACAATTGTTGGGGAGCAGTCTGGAGTGTATGTCACGATAAACAGATAGAAATAACTGACAATAAATTTGAATCAACTGACGAAGTAATTTATACTGATATTCCTTATGCAAATGAAGCAATGTTAATATTTTGGGAAAACTACAAGGTATATGGTGGATTAGTAGCAAATAATGAATTTTTAAATCATTTTCGCTCAACTTTGCATAGCAACATAGTAGCATTCAACACATTTAACTCTACGGATGCAACTAACTATAATTTTCGTCTTTATGACAATTACAATTTTGTATATAAGAATGAGTTTATTGATTCTCATCAAGCTCTTAGAATTTTTGATGAAGCCTATATAAGATCTAATAAGTTTATTGGTGGATTTGATTCAATATATGGAGGAGAAGTCCATGTAATTGACAATTATTTTGAAGATG
Organism: Cloacimonadales bacterium (SeqCode); assembly: GCA_963667035.1. Lineage (GTDB taxonomy): Bacteria > Cloacimonadota > Cloacimonadia > Cloacimonadales > JAFGVF01 > Zophobacter. Next base: position 1,783,457 of record OY762964.1, on the reverse strand, counting down.
TTTCTGAAAGAACAGGAATGGGTAGTGATTTTATTAATAATACAAACAATAGCACAATGTTTGCATCTACATCAGGACAATTATCAAACAATGTTACTTATGATTATATTGGTATTTATGCTTCTTTATATAATAGTTTATGGGGCTCAAACAATTTGTCTGTTGATTGTGAATACGGTGTTGTAAATTTAGGAAATTATACAAATAATATTATTGTTGGGGCATTAAATCCTATCAATATTATACATCAGAGTTATGCTGCAACATTCAAAAACTGTATTGTAGATTTTCCGATTACCGGTGATAATATGATTGACCTTGGTGGTAACATATATGTAGATCCTGATAGTATAGCAAATCTCTTTGTAGATTATGAAGGAAGAGATTTCAGGCCTGCACCGGATTCACCGGCAATAGATGCCGGATGTTGGGTAGATACCTTAAACTGGTGTAACTATGCAGGAGGATTTACTGAACGATTCTGGGATGGAGATGGTGATGGAATTGCTCAACCTGATATTGGTCCTTATGAATATGGAGCACCTGCTTTAGGAGGAATCAGAGGTTATACAAGAAAGTGTCTTGGAAATGAAGAGATAGTACCTTATGTACTTATTCATAATGCCGAGGATTATAGTCAGTTTGTTGTCAGTGATAGTACCGGATATTTTGAACTACCCTTAGTTCACGGAATGTATGACTTTGTTGTACAAAGAGTATTCTACGACTCGACAAATGTAACTAGACGTGTTAGCTCAATTTATACCTGGAATGAAGCTGATATCTATTTAATGCCAAATACAACCTACACGGATGAATATGAAGTGTCCCCTCAAGTATCTAATATTAAAGTTACGAACTTCCCCAATCCTTTTAATCCTTCAACTACTATTAGTTATTCCATACCTGAGAGTGGAGAAGTAGAGGTTAGTATCTTCAATATCAGAGGACAAAGAGTAAAACAACTCTATAAAGGCTACAAATCCCAAGGAGGCTATATTCTTAAATGGGATGGAACCGATGAGCATAATAGGACTGTAGCAACCGGTGTATACTTCACGGTTGTGAAAACGGAGCGGGAACAGAGAAGTAATAAGATGCTTTTAATGAAGTAGTATATCTATTCGAGCTATGTGCAAGTGAGGGTACTCGCACTACGATTGGTACGCCGGCATCCTGTCGGCATCTCCTAATGCGAGCTGGAAGCTTGCGTACCCGGTACCATGGGTTAAAACCCATGTCTAGTATGAGGTTATCCCTCCAGGACATAGTGCAATATATTTAAAGTATTACATTCCCATGGCAATTAGGTCTGGATAGATTGATAAACAATAACAGTTATTAGCAAGAATATCATTAAATATTTAACCTACAAATAAGAAGAAATATAAAAGATTGACATTGAAATTAATTACATATAATTTAGTAATTGAAATTTGTAATACGGTAGAAGGTATTTAAAAGAATAAGATTCTTCTTTTCAAAACACTAACGGGTTCATCTATTAAGATTGAATTCACCACATTTAACTTTTTATGTAGAAATAATAGTCATTTTGAGATTTTCATCTCAACAACTTGACAAAAATAAATTCATGATTCGTCAAATAAATTGTAGTTATTTATTTTGTTTGGAGGTTTATATGTTAAAAGCTTTAGTACTCTGTTTTATGTTATATGCAATGATTCCATTGTTTGCTCAAGTCCCTCATTATTCATTTACTGAGATAGGTTCAATTGAAAGCCCTATGGGCTATATGGATTATATTTACGAATGTGAAACTGATAGTTCGGCTCATTTTTATAACCGAATTATTGAAGATGGAGTTTGTACATTTTATCACTATTCACTAAACTCACAGTTTGAATTCTCACCGGTTACAGCTATTTTTTCTTACTCGGTAACAAGTCAGTGGAGTTCTAACTTCAGGATTATTCGGTTATCTAATAGTAATACAGTTCATGCTGTATTACAAGACGAATCATCCCATGATAAATATGTACTAAGATTGGAAAATTTTAATCAACTTACCGGAACGATAGATATTCAGGCTTTTGGGGATAATATTAGTTATAGTGTATCACCGAATGAATCAACGATTGTTGTATGGGATATCAATAGAGATGCTGCAAGCATTCTGGATTGGTATAGAGAGTTTTATATATACGATTTTGATACTGGACAGGTAAACTATCTAACAAGACGTAATAGATACACAGAAATGTACAAGTTTAATGCACATTTATACTTAAAAGGTGTTGGAGTAGACACAACTTATGTAGATACGGGATTAACAATTTTTGACGAAGATATGACCATTGTTACTGAACATACCCAAGATTCACCTGATATTGATTGGAATGCTGCTTCTATTGGCTTGCACCATCGCTTTGATTTAGCAAATGGGACTTTGTATAGTCAAAAAGTCGGTGATTTGTATGACCCATGTGACCCAATCTCAATCGTTTTTGCTACTAGTGATGAGCTAGTAATATCAACTTTAGATTATTGGTGCTTGTTCAATAGTCCTTGCAAAGTATCTGACACTGAGTTTGTAGCTTTTTACAAAGAACCTGAACATTGGTCTACTATTAACTTAGCAAGATACATCTATAATGGAGCAGATTGGAGTTATAGTCAGAGCTCAGAATCACTCCCTTTCATCAGTGATTACATTCTATGCATAGATGATTATCTTATTACCCTTGTTGACACACAGGATTTAGGCAATTGCTTTTATGTTCTTGATAGAAATATGAACCATGTCCATACTTATGATTCAGGCTCACTTAACATTTTTAATTCAGCACTAATGTTTATGTTTAATAACCATATTGCTGTTTCACAAGGGATGGCAATGAAACTTTTTGATTTTGAAGTTACATCACCTATATCTGAAACAGATTTAGTTCCTAATAAATCCATAACTGTGACTAATTACCCCAACCCTTTTAACCCTGAAACAACTATCTTGTACAACATTCCTGAATCAGGTGAAGTAGAAATAAGCATTTATAATTTAAAAGGGCAATTGATTAATACTCTTATCTCAGAATTCCAAGCAAAAGGTGAGCATTCAATTGTTTGGAATGGAACTGATAATGAGAATAATACTGTTGCAACCGGAGTATATCTCTCCGTTGTAAAGACGGAGAATGAACAGAGAAGTAATAAGATGCTATTGATGAAGTAGTATAGTTCTTCGAGCTATGTGCAAGTGAGGGCACTCGCACTGCGATTAGTACGCCGGCAGGATGCCTGCATCTCCTAATGCGAGCTGGAGGCTCGCGTACCCGGTACCATAGGTTAAAACCTATGGCTAGTATTAGGTTATCCCTTCAGGATAAGTAAAGGATTTAGGAGCGAATTGCCAGCGTTAGTTCAACATCGACGAAGACGATGTCGTCCAATTGTACTGCAACTCTCCAGAGTTGCTGAACAAATAAAATACCAAGTTTGTCGTTGTTTTGTTTGTTTATTAAAAATCAAACTTAGTGGACTTAATGACATTGTGAAGATATACCTAAATATATGAAATATGATTTTTCTTCTTATAACTCATGTTACTCCTAATAAGCCCAGTACGAGTCAATTTTACTCTTATGTACTTAATAACAATAAAAAAGGGTTGACTAAACCAATAAGACAACTATCAAAGGCTGTAGAGAGGAAGAATCTGGTGGTTCAGCCGGTCTTCAAAACCGGTAGTTGGCGTTTAAACCCGTCAGTGGCAGGTTCGATCCCTGCCCTCTCTGCCAAGGAAAAACAATGAAAAAAAGAATAGTCTTTATAATAATTTTGATAGTTGCCATTGCCATGGCATTCTTTGTACTAAACTATAGATCAACAAATCCCGGAAGGGAAAGGGATAAACTATTCATGGCCGCTGATTCACTGAATATACAGTATGCCGAGATTAGTGGTCGTTTGAACTTATTATCACAACTCGTTAGTTCATTATATCTAAGCAAAGAATATGTTTATGACGGAATTATACCCCAAAACTATCATGTTGATGATACCGAGCTTTATAAAAACAAAAATGATGGTTTAGCTGCAGTTTTCTATACAGGGAACATTCCGGTCGGTGATAATTTGATTAGTGATGTGGTTTTAATGGAGCAACTTGATGAGTACATGCAACAGATTTTTATCAGCAGTGAGTTGATAGAGTCTGTTTTTTACTATGATAACAGCGAGTTTTATAGACATTATCCATATATAGAATACAAACCGGAATTTAGGAATTATAACTTTAAAGATACTGCTGAATTTGCGGAAATTTTTAAAGAAATAAAACCGGGTAAGAGAATATGGAGGAGTACTCCTCAGCTTTCTCCTTTTACAGGAGAATGGGTTATTTCAGCCATTAAACCGGTAATTCAACAAACTAATCTGCTAGGATTATGTGTTATAAATATCTCAGTTAATAAACTTAGTCAGTTTATTGAGAGCATTGATTCGGAAGTTGGAGTTCTCTCCGATGGAGGACATATTCTGCACCAAGATAATCTATTGCGTCAATCACTCTCTGCACCGCCTTGGTTAAATCAGCAAGTGCTACCTGATTCTCTTACTGTGAATGATTATTCTCTGTTTAATATTCATAATTTCTCTCTAGAGTTAATGGCTAAGAGAATAATTGTTAAAAATGACTTCTTTTACAGTCAGAAGTTATTAAATACTGATTATTTAGTATTATCACACCCTATCCCACATATGGGACTATATCTTTATACTCTTGTTTATGATGATGGGAGTGTCGCTAAGATGAAGAGGTTGAGAAGAAGGATTAATAAGTCACGTAGGACAAGAATGGAAGAGGATAGAGAAAAGAGCGTTACACCCATTCAGATGTAAGCTCACTTTCTAATTCATAAAACCACTTTATTGTTTCTTTTGCCGAATTCTCTAACTCATAAATATTCGAATAAGTTACAATGCTCTGTAAACGTTTGTTAACATCCGCAGGATAATCTCGATATCCATACTTTAAGCCGAAATCTACTTTAGCAGGTCTGTATTTAAGGTTAAGTAACACTGATAAGCGTCTGAGAATACTCACTTGAAATTCCTGAGAAGCATCTACCAGTCGTCCTCTTCGAATTAGTTTCATTACTTCAATCTCTACAACAAAAAAGAGCTCTGTATTGAGTTTAAAAGCACTTTTACCTTTCCTGACAATCTTATCAGGAGATGTAGGCTTTGGATTAAGTAATTTGCCTTTGTCAAACCACGCTACCGGTAAACCATGTCTATCTGATTCCAGAAACTTATCTTCAGCTTCTAGCTTTTGGATGGCAATATCAAGGTAGAAATATTTGGGAGTGTTATCTAACAGATAAAAGCATTGAGACATACCATGCCAAGTTGGCTCTGGCATTCTGAATTGTTTGAGGATACCATACTTTTCTTTAAAAAACTCCTCAAGAATAGAAAAGCTTGATTCAATTTTATCTGCATCCGATATTATCATTAAGTCAAGATCAGAGTATTCGTCTAAGTAGCCTGTTGCAGAGGAACCACCTTCCCATACTGCATGAACATAGTCTCTATTAAGTAGTATCTTGAGCTCTTTAGTTATCTTATCTCTAAAATCAGTCATCGTTATCAGTTACTTAATTAGTTGGGATATTTCTTTAAAATGAGGATGTTTAGCGGATTGCATAATTTCGAATAACAGCATCTCATAGCTAACAACTTGTACTCCAAGTTGAGACAGTCTCCTGACAGCGATAATTTTATCACAGTTATCTCGTGATGCAACTCCGTTTTCTACATAAAAGACTTCGATTCCTTCTTCGATAGCATCAAGAGCTGATTGAGTCAGACAAACATGACTCTCAATTCCGTATAACACAATCTGGGTCCTTCCACTTGATTTAATCTCTTCTTTGATTTCAGGAGTAAATATTGAAAAGACTTTCTTTTCAAAGATTCCGGCTGTTTCGGGAACATATATCTCCTCACAAGTATGTCCGAGACCTTTTGGGTATTGTTCGGTTACTATTAGGGGGATTGAAAGTATTTCTGCCGACTTGTTTAGTATGTTGGCAGTCTTAATAATGCTATCCAATTCTTTCATAACCGGTTTAAATGATTCTTGTATATCTATCATTGCAAAGATTGCTTTATCTTCTTTTAATCTCATTTAAAGTTCCTCTTTCATCTTAATATAAATATCATACACTAAATTCTTACGCATTTTGGTATCATTGGCAACTTTTTTCACTGCCTCTTTGCCTTTCAAACCGTTTTCAAGTTCCTGAATAAGTAAGAGTTCAATCATTTCATCACTTATCTCTTCATCTTGAAAACCCTCAACTAGCAGTATGAACTCACCTTTTAGATTAACTTCTTCAGAATCTGTAAGACTATCAAGGGTACCACGGTAGAACGTCTCATAAAGTTTGCTGATTTCTTTGCATACTACAGCTTTTCTGTTTCCGAAGACTTCTTTAATCTGTTTCATGTTTTCAAATAAATCGTGAGGAGAACAATAAAATACAATTGTTTGCTTATAGCTCTTTAGGCTTTCAAGTAGTTCGTTTCTTTGTTTATTCTTCTCAGGTAAGAAGCCAATGAAACAGAAACTTGATGTTTCCAGTCCCGAGCTTACTAAGGCAGGAATGAAGGCAGTTGCTCCGGGGAGGGTTACAACATTAATATCTTCGTCTATGGCATCTTTGATTAGGATATAACCGGGATCAGATATACCGGGAGTCCCTGCATCACTGATAAGAGCTATATTATCTCCTGATTTCAATCTATCAATAATCTCAACGGTTCTCTTCTTCTCATTAAACTTATGATAGCTTTGAGTTTGAGTCTCAATACCAAAATGATTTAACAGGTAAGAACTGGTGCGGGTATCTTCTGCAAGAACAAGAGATACGCTTTTTAATATCTCTATAGCTCTGAAAGTCATATCTTGAAGATTACCAATCGGAGTGGGAACTACAAAAAGAGTTGAATGAAGTTTCATTTGTGTAGAAAAAAATAAGCCCTCTTGCGAGGGCTAAAAATGTAAATTAAGGAAGCCAGGTTAAATCAATAACCTTCTTAGAATCATTATCAATCTGGAAAGGTCCGGTAGGCAGATAGAATATTACATCAATATCTTTTTTACCGAACTCTTCGGTTGATGTTGCTACAACTGTAGTGTCAGTAACAGAGTACTCAAAATACTTAGCATCAAGCTTAAGGTTAAGCTGAGAAATATCAAAAGCAAAGTCTCCATCGCCGAGGTCAGGGTTATTCCTGAAAGCTATGTTTGCATTTGCGATTGTATCAATATTTTTTACAGCTTCTTGAAGGTTTGCTCTGTATACTTTAGCTTCTTTCATAGGAATCCATATAACGAAAATCAGCCCAACAAGCATGACAATCATTAACAGTTCCACTAAAGAAAACTTATCAGTTCTTTTTGTAACGGCCTTTGTCTCCGGCATTCTTCCTCCAGAATATTATTTAATTTATACAAATAAGCCATGACATATTATTTTGTCAAAACCTTTTTCATGAATTTGCCTTTCACAGTTCTTAAGAAGTCTGGTATTATTTCCTTTGGAACTTATGTGCGAATCGTATTAATAATAGTAAAACTTCTCATGCTTTACTCTTGGCTCTCACTTGCCTCGTAAAGGAGAGCCAAAAGTGAACTGAGATAGATATAGCAGTGGAAAAAAACTATTTATAGAATGCCCCTCATTATCTTTTCTTTAAGACTAACTACTATAACCTTTAAATCAATAGGAAACTGATGAGAGAACTAATATGTTCTCCGGTCTAAGAAACTGTAATTAGCATTGATATGAAAACTTAGCATAACGGAGAGAGGATATTAGTTAATATATAACAAAAAAAATAATTCTAAAAAAGTGAAATATTCCTTTACAATCGCATTGATTTGATATATATAGCAAGTAACATAAAATGGAAAAGTTTATACTTTAGAAGGTGTGTAATGAAGGAAATGAAACTGGAAAAAGCACTTCAAAGAATTGAAGAAATCGTAGAAAAGCTGGAGTCCGGTGAATTAGAATTAGAAGATACAATTCAGTACTTTAAAGAAGGCACTGAGTTAGTGAAATTCTGCACTTCAAAAATTGATAGTTTAGAGATGAAAATAACACAGTTGTCAACAGAGTTAGGGTCGGTGGAAAAAGAGGAGAATTAATGGCTGAACCAACAAAAAAAGCCCTGAAAAAAGATTTAAAAGAGAAGAAAGAGTGGGTGAATATTGTCTTAGACAGATTTCTCCCCAGAAAAGACGAATATCCGAAAGACATACACAAGGCTATGCGACATACTCTTTTTGCAGGTGGAAAACGGTTACGTCCGTATTTAATGATTAGAACGTTCTTGCTATTTAGTAACGAAGTAGAGAAGATATCTCATCTTGCGGCAGCAATTGAATTATTGCATACTTACTCTCTTATTCAAGATGACCTACCGGAAATAGATAATGATGACACAAGAAGAGGAAGACAAGCTTGTCATATAGTTTATGGCAGTAATATTGCTCTTTTAGCATCAGATGCTTTGTTGGTTAGTGCTTTTGATATTCTTTCCGCTGCTAAGTTAGACGATTCGCTAAAGATAAAACTGATTGCCGAATTTTCTTCCGACATGGGAATAAAAGGTCTATTAGCCGGACAGATGGAAGATATAGATTGTGAAGGTTTAAGCAAACCGGATAAAAGAAAACTTACTTATATTCATAACAATAAAACCGCGAAACTGATAAATCTTTCAATCAGGTTTGCTTGTTATGCTGCCGGAGCTTCCGATAAAGATATTCAGAAGATGGAGAAGATTGGGACAAAGCTGGGAATGGCTTTCCAAATAGTCGACGATATACTGGATGTGGAAGGCTCATCAGGAATGATGGGGAAAACTGTCGGTAAAGATGCGGCTCAAGGTAAGATGACTTTTCCTGCGGTTTACGGACTTGAGAAATCAAGAGAAATGGCAGAAAAATATGTTCAGGATTGCATAAAATTGTTAAGCTCTTACGGTGATAAGGCTGAGCTATTAATTATGCTCTCCGAGTTTATAATGACTAGAAAATTCTAATGATAGAACTTAAAATCAGAAAATTGAGAGAGACTGCGACTCTTCCTAAGCAGATGTCGGATTCTGCTGCAGGCTTTGACCTTACTGCCGACTTAACAGAACATGTTACTATTAAGCCGGGGGAAGTTGCACTTGTACCCACAGGTTTGGCAATGAGTATACCTCACGGTTATGAAGGTCAGGTCAGGCCAAGAAGTGGTTTAGCTTTTAAATACGGTATTGGAGTCTTAAACTCTCCCGGAACTATTGATGCGGATTATAGGGGAGAGGTGAAAGTGATTCTTTTTAATTTCAGCAATACCAAATTCGTTGTTGAGAATGGGATGCGTATAGCTCAAATAGTATTCAACCAGATTACTCCAATCTCTATTAAAGTTGTAGAAGAACTTGATGAAACAGAGAGAGGGGACGGGGGATTCGGGCATACAAAGTTAAAATGAGGTTTAAGAAATGACAGAATTACAAAATAAAATTATAGAATTAAAGAAAGAGAAAGAAGCCATTATTCTAGCACATAGTTATCAGACTTTAGATGTACAGGAGATAGCTGATTTTGTAGGTGATTCGCTTCAATTATCGATTAAGTCATCTCAGGTAGAGAATGACTTGATTATCTTTTGTGGTGTAAGATTTATGGCTGAGACAGCTAAGATTCTAAAGCCTGAGGCAAAAGTGATTTTACCTGTTGAAGATGCAGGATGCCCTATGGCTGACATGATAACGGGAGCTCAGTTACGTGAGTTTAAATCACAACATCCAGGTGCTGTTGTGGTTTGCTATGTCAATTCCACTGCAGAAGTGAAAGCAGAAAGTGATATCTGCTGTACTTCCTCTAATGCCGTTTATATCTTAAAATCAATACCTGTTGATAAAGAGATACTCTTTGTCCCTGATCAGAATTTAGGGAAATGGGCATCAGCTCAATGTGGAAGAGATGTTATTGTTTGGGATGGGTACTGCCTCGTTCACCATTTTGGAATAAAACCCGAAAGGATTAAGAAGATGAGAAAGCTTTATCCAAATCATAAAATAATAGTTCATCCTGAATGCCCACCTGAAGTTACAGAGTTAGCGGATATGGTCGGCTCAACAGCAATGATGGCAAAGTATGCTGAAGAGAATGATAACATTATTATTGGAACAGAAGTCGGTTTGTGTGATCAGTTAAAAGCTAAATATCCTGATAAGGATATTATTACATTAGCTCCTGATGCTATATGCCGTAATATGAAAAAGACAAAATTGATAGATGTATATAATGCTCTCTCTGATGAAGTACCGGAGATTACACTTGCTGAAGATGTAATGGAAAAAGCAAAACAAAGTGTATTTAAAATGATGGAGCTTTCCAGATAAAAAATGCTTTCTGCTAAAAAGCAACCGGTGCTATTGCCTTTTGGTAAAACAATTTATCAGCATGTTAAAGGTCAAAAGATAACAGAGGATTCTGCCAGTCTTGTAAACATTGTTTTGAATAATTTCGAAAGTGAAGGTCTGAAAGTTCTGGATATAGGTAGTGGAACGGGTGTAATAGCAATAATGTTGTCGCATTATAGAAATTGGCAAGTCTACGGATTTGAGTTGCAGAAACAGCTTGTTCAACTTGCTGAAGAGAACAATAAGTTATCATCAACTAGTGTTAAAATTATTGAACAGGATATAAGAGTATGTAACGAAAGTTATCGGGAGTTTTTTGATTTGATCGTATCTAATCCACCTTATTATAAAACAGATGGAAGAATAAGTCCTAATGTCGAGAGAAGAATCTCACGACTTGAAGAAACATGTACTCCTGATGATTTGTTCTCGGCATATAGTTGTTATTTAACAAAAAAGGGTTGTGCGTATGCTATATATCCTCAAGCTAGAGAGAAAGAAATTACTTCATCTGTATCTAAACACGGATTTCAAATTGTTCGGATACACAATATTGTGGCAAAAGCTCCTAAAATAGTTTTTGAGATAAACAGAATATGAGAAGTTTTTTAAGCTATTTATTACTAACGCTAATACTCATAGGATGGGTCATTGTAAATCTATCGGTTCACGATTATGGGCAAAAGTGTTTAAAAGACTTTGAAAAGTATCCTATCATTATCTTCTCCAGGGATACTAAACTACTTAAAGAGCTTTCGGAAACCCTAAATGACTCTATGTTCGTTAAAGAATTGAAATTGGAAGAGAGAAATGAATTGTCAGATAAACTATTGGATAAGTATTCTTTAGGTAATGCCAGAAGATATTTAGATATAGAGCAGTTACCTGATGTTCTGACAATAAGATTTCTTGGTAATGAAAGAAGTATTGAAGGGCGAAAAGAGATATTGCTGAATCTTGGTAAATACAGTAACCGTATAGTTGTTAGATACAATGAAGAGAGCTGGCAACAAATAATGGATGATTACAACATAATAAAAAGCTTTAGAGCAAAATTGAATATTGCTCTTATATTTGCTATTACTTGCTTTGTCTTTGTAACAAGAATGCTACAAGAAATATCAACAACTGAGTCTATTAAACGGAAAATGAAACTAAATACTCTGCTTGTAAATAAACGGAAAAGCAGTTTCTTTGAGTTGATTTTGTTTACTGTTATACCTATTGGTCTAGCTCTTTGTTACTATAATCTCATCCTAGGAGGTAATGGTAACATATTCAATACTGCTGATTATATTATTGTTACTCTAGTTTATGTTATAGCAAACAGCTTAGTAATGATTTTCTCGGACAGGAATTATGATTAATAAAAATATACCAAACATCTTAACTACCGGACGCATGATTTTAGTTCCGGTGTACTTGTACTTTGCTTTTGTTCAGAATTGGACAGTTGCTTTGATAGTGTTTATAATTGCAAGTTTAACGGATTTCTTTGATGGTTATCTCGCTCGTAAGTATAAGATTGTATCGAACTATGGTAAGTTGATGGATCCATTAGCTGATAAATTATTGGTTCTATCCGCAGCTTTTGCTATCTGTTTTTATCCTGTACACCTGATACATCCGATAGTATTTATAATATTAGCTTTCAGAGAAATTGCAGTGACCATACTTAGAGATGTATATGCCAGAAAGAAAATTATCATTCCGGCAAACATGTGGGGGAAAGTTAAAACTGTTACTCAGATGTTAGGTCTGATTGCAGCAATGCTCATATTAATATTGAATCCGGATAATGCAAGCTTACTGCTAGCTACTAAAATCTATTTCTGGCTAGTGGCGGTAATTACCGTATTATCAGGGAGTAACTATTTCATTGTTAGGAGGAAATGATATGAAACTGTTTAAAGTACTTCTGATAATTACTCTGATAACAATCGCTTTAGGTTGTAATAAGTCAGAGAAAGATACTGCAGGAGATTTATCTCAGCAGATATCTAATAAACCACTTTCATGGGGCCAAGATCAGAATATCTATGTATTTGCCGATCAAGACCTTTGGGATGTAATGGGTGAAGATATTGAGAACAATTTGGAACGCTATACAATGACGACTAGTGAAGAAGCATTATTCGAAATAAAGCGTGCAGATGTGACAAAAATGGATGATTATTATAAATTCAGAAATCTTTTTTTTGTTGCAGATATAAGTGATCATCAAGATGTAGCTAAATATATCAAAGAACAGTTCGAAGGTGAAATTCTTGATAAAGTAAAAACCGATGGATATGGTTTTTATGTAAAAAATGATTTATGGGCTAGAGAACAGACTGTAGCATTTCTTTTGGCTGACGGTTTGGGGCAACTTAAAACAGTTCATAAGAATATTAAAGATATGATTTACTCTCGCTATGAAGATGCTTTAGTAGAAAGAATAGCCAACAAGTATAGTCACAAGATATCAGTTAGAAATGAGCTATTTGAAGGTTATCCGTTTGTTGTTGATATACCTAAGCAATATGTTGTATACAAAGATATGAAAGAAAAAAATGTAATTTCCTTTCTTTATAGGCATTATCAACAGAAAGGTGATAAACCGGATAAGTATGTAACAGTATATTATGAAAAAGCGGAAAAGAATCCTATTAACCAAGATTGGTTGTTCCAAAGACGTAGTAAGCTAGGCTGGGATGTCTATGATAAGGATGAGATTAGTACTGAACATGTAAGGTTTTCTAGTTTTAAATGGAAAGATAGAAAAGGGTTAAAGATGTCAGGAAGATGGAATAATATGACTTATCTGATAGGTGGTGCTTTTCAGAGTTTTGCATTCTGGGATGAATCGACTAAAACAGCTTATATTGTTGATAATTCCATTTTCTTCCCGGCCGGTAATAAACTATATCATTTGCTTGAGCTCGAGGCAATAAGCAGAAGTATTATAATTAAATGAGGTGATAATGAAAAAGATACTGATTTATATCATTTTAATGTTGAGCATCAGCTTAGCTTTTGCTAATACATTCACATATACAGTAGGAGCTCCTACTGCAAATGTCTTAGAGCAAGGTGAATACAATATCTGGACCAAGATATATAAAGCAAATGGTATGCTAGCTGGTACACAGATAGGATTACTGCCTTATATAACAATAGGATTAAGTTATGGTGCTGAAAACATGGTTGGTAATCTTAGCCCCGAATGGCACAATCTTGTTGATGCCAATGTTAAATTCAGATTTATGCGAGAGACACAGGTGGTTCCGGCTATAGCCATTGGTTTTGATTCGATGGGACATGGGGCATGGCATAGTGATATTAGTAGATATGACATTAAATCAAAAGGCTTCTATCTTGTTGCTTCCAAACATAATATTTTATTACCCGGATTTGGTGCACATATAGGATTTAACAAATCTTTGGAAATTGAGGATGGTGATAAGGATATTTCCGGTTGGTTAGCTATTCAGCAAAGCGTTGGTGATGTCGTTCATGTTTTTGCTGAATATGATATAGCTACAAATGATAATGATCGCTCTATAGATGAAAATGGTTTTGAAGTCACGGGTGATGGTAAAGGTTATCTAAATGCAGGTATTCTTGTATCTATTTCAGAGAATCTTGACCTGAGATTGAGCTTTTATGATATACTCCAGAATAACCCCAACCTTGGGAACTATGATGATGATAGTATTGGAGTTGATAGAGCAATTAAGATTAATTTTAGGACTTCTTTTTGAAAAAATTTGTATTAATAGTATCGGTTATAGTAGCTTTATCAGCTTGTTCTGCTAACAAGATGAATGGAGAGAAAACAGCAGTTTCTAATAGTGAAGCTGACAATTTGGTATATCCGACTATTCCACTATCCAAGCCAAATCCTATGTCGCTTAAGTTCTTTGCACAGGGAGATATGGCAGCTACACAAGGTGATGTTCATAACGGAATAAAACTTCTAAAAATAGCATCATCTATCGATACTTCGTCAGTGTTTATTAAACAGAGATTGGTTGAAGTTCTACTTGAAAATGCTCAAGCAGAAAAGGAAATGATACAGGAAGCACTTGACTTGGCAGAATCAATCTACAATGAAGGCTATTTCAACAGTGAAACATTAACTAGTCTTTCTCAAGCATATCTGTTTAATCAACAACCTGATGAAGCTCTAAGAATATATGATGTAAAACTTAAATATGATCCTCAAGGTGAAGATTACTTCAGAATGTTTGTTATAAATGCAAAATACCTTAAGAATGTTGATTTTAAACTTCTTGATAAAGCTTATGAGCTAAGCAATAACAATCCGTTACTAATTAAATCAATCGCTGAAGTAAGATCAGTCTGGCAACCTAAAGAAACAATAGCTATGCTTCAAGATTCACTTGATAAGAGTTATCATCCGGCACTAATGGAACTGTTAATCAGAATGCTTTCTCAGAATAAAGACGAAGATGGTCTCATTACAATTCTCGAGAAGCATATATCGGATATAACTGAATTCCAGAAAGGAATTCTAATAGAGCTTCTATATCAAAAAGAAGAATATGAGAAGATAGTTGCAGATTTTGATTATTACTATGACACTAATGAAGCTCAAATCCAACGCTATCTCTTTTCCAGTTGTGTAGGTAAAGAACATCTTATACTGCTAGATAAGATTTATGATCGATTGATTACTCATGAAGATTTTACTCAGTCAGACAGAGATATTTTCTCGCTTATGGCTGCAGAATCTTGGTGGATGATAAGAAATCAAGAAAGCACAGCTAAGTATCTTTCTAGAGTTGGTGATTTTGCCATTGTTCATGATTTCTTTATAAAGAGGTTTATTAGTGATTTTTCCCAAGAGGAGAAAGATAACATTGATTACTTGTTACTTAGTTTGAGTCAATATGGAGTAAATCAAGGATATGTAGACTTTCTTTTTGCTAGAAAGTACTATCTTGCAGAAGCTAAAAGCTCTGCCTATGATTATGCTAAGAAAGTTGATCCAGAACTGTTACGAGAATCAAATCTTATCTCTGTTTTAGCTGTAATATATCTTCAATGTGGAGACGATATCAAAATGGCTGATAAGCTTTTTGATATGCGTAGTGAAACGGAAACTCTAAGTCGTAATGAGATTTATGCTCAGTATTACTATCAGAAGAGTGAGTATAAGAAAGCCGAAGCTGATATTGATAAAGAATTGAATGATAATGAAACACCTTCTCTATATGCTTTTAAGTTGAAAATTACACTATTAGATAGAGATAAAAGGTATGATGAAGAAATAGAAGTACTTGAGAAAACTCTTGTCTTTTATCCTGAGGAATCATTTATTCTAAATGCTTTGGCATACTTGTTAACTGAAACCGGACAGATTACCGACAAGATACCATACTATCTGGAGATAGCATTGGAAAAGGAACCGGATAATGTTAACTTTATCGACAGTTATGCCTGGTATTATTACAAAACAGGAGATTATAACAAAGCAAAACAAACAATGGATAGAGCAATTAAACTTGGTTTTGATAGTAGTGTGATTGCTTATCATATTGGTGCTATATTTCATAAACTTAGCATGCAAGATGAAGCTGTAGAGTATTATAGAAAAGCACAAATGCTTAACAATGATACGGAAGCAGTCGTTTCTGCTACAAAAGCTTTGGGAAGTTTAAATCAAAAGGATGTTAACAATGACTAAAAAGGGTAATGACCGTCTTAACCTATCATTCATGAATTATGTAATAATGATTATTGCAGTTCTTCTTGTTACTATTGGGTATTTTTTTATGGGTAAGGGGGATATTTCACTTTCTCCGATTTTGCTTATAATTGCTTATGTAGTAGTTATACCAATTTCACTTCTTTTGCCTTTCAAAAAAAAGGACTAAATGCAGAATAAAATTATCAGTGATTCACTACTTGCTCGATTAGACAGTTTTTATCTTAAAACTCACAATATTGTTGAAGGTTTTATGGTAGGATTACATAAATCTCCTTATCACGGATTTAGCGTTGAATTTGCAGACCATAGGCAGTATATTCAGGGAGATCCTATTAGGAATGTAGATTGGAAACTTTATGCAAAAACTGATAGGTATTATCTCAAGAGATTTGAGGAAGAAACAAATGTACGCTCTTATATCTTAATTGACCACAGCAACTCAATGTCATTTCAATCAGGTGATGTTTCAAAATTGGAGTATGCTGTCTCTTTAGCCGGAGCATTAGCATATCTAATAATTAAACAAAAAGATGCAGCCGGATTGATTGCCTATTCTAATCAAGTAACAAGGCATCTTCCTCCGAAAGCATACTCGGGATATATTAACATTATATTTGAACAGTTAATGGAACTAAAACCTGAATCAACTACTGCAACAGTAGAGGCTATGCATGCAGTTGCCGAGAATCTTAGAAAGCGTAGCCTTATCATTCTGATTACGGATTTACTTGATAATCCGGACGAGCTTGTTAAGGGATTAAAGCATTTTAAATACAGAAATCATGAAGTAATTGTTTTCCATATTCTGGATAATCAAGAGCAAGAGTTTAACTATCGAGATGAAACTGAGTTTATTGATTCGGAATCAGGTAAAAGAATAACTGTAAATCCTTGGCAGATTAAAACAAATTATCAAAATCAGTTTAATAGCTATATTGAGTACATCCAATCCGAATGTTTCAAAACAGGGATAGAGTACAATCCTATTAACACATCAATTCCTATAGAAGATAATCTTTTGAAGTATCTCCACAAGAGAATGCTTTTTCAATAGATAATACAGTTTTATATAAAGAAGAAAAGGCTGATGATTCAATCATCAGCCTTTAATCTATATGGTCTGAATTATTCAGCTGCGTTTTCGATTTTGCTAATGTAAGCGGCAAGACGGGCTTTCCTGCGAGAAGCTGTACGTTTGTGAATAACGCCTTTCTTAGCTGCTTTATCAAGCTTTGAGTAAAGCTCGCTGAGAAGTTTTTTCTTCTCGTCTATTGGTAAATCACTTACCATCTTCTTTGACAATGTGTTAATTGTGCTTTTAACAAAGTTATTTCTTGCGGATCTTTTCTTATCCTGTCTAAGTCTCTTACGCGGTGATGCTGAATTGGGCATTCAATCCTCCATTTATTTATTATGAATTATTATTTGTCTCCAAATTAGTTAACCGCTTTTCTTGTCAATAGAAATCTAAATAATCTCTAAAATATATTATGGACACTCTCTTTAGCTTAGCTATTCTTATTGCTTACTTTATGCTGATATACAAATGAGAGATGTTCACTCTCACATGATTTGATGCGGTTCTATCGATAGAGTAATGAAATACCCAAGACTCCTTCTTCTAAGTTTGTATTGAATCTTTAATCTTGTACCTTGAAGTTGGATAGTGTTGTGGTCAATCACTTGCATAGATTCTACTCTATATTCATGTCCCTTTAGCAATGGAATATATACTTCATTATTAGTATCAGGATGTAATATAGTTAGCTTTGTACCCGATAACTCTTTTGCATTTAAATATGATAGATAGTAAATCTTATTATCGACTATCCTAGCAATAGGTAAAGCACATTCAGATAAAATCGTTTTCTTATTGGATCTTATATTCCAATACATCATTCTATTGTGGTTTTGGATATAAATCATTTCATTCTCATTAGAGAATACAATAGTGTCTATATCAGATTTATTGACTTTCAGTTCTCTAGGAACTTCATCAGTATTCTTCAAAGAGTATCGATATAGAATTAATGTGTTTTTATCCTGTAAATAGATATAGTTGTCAGTTAGGAAGAGATTGCGATTAGATACTTTTATCTTTCTGAGCTCTATCATATCAAGATCTTTTGTTAACTCATGAATTATCAATTCAAAATTATTATAACTCAAGATCAAGAATCTGTTATCAGGTGTGACAATTGAGTAATCCAAATCTTTATCAAGTAAGATTCTGCTTTGCTCTACAAGTATTTTATTATAGCTGATTAACTCAATATCACTATTGTCAATACTTGAAGTAAGTGCAATGATAGATTGACCCAAAACCTTAAGATCATTCACTTTTCTGTTCAACGATAGATATTGCTTAGTACGAATCTGAGAGTTACTATCTAGAATATAAAGCATTGAGGAAATATTACCTGAACGAGGGATAAGGTCTTCTGTCGCTACAACTAATGTATCTCTATTCCCAACATACGTGTATGCAGTAACTGTACTGCTATACCATTTTTCACTGTGAAACTCGGTTATGTTTAAAACTCTTTCCTCAAATTCCTTTGTTCCTGACTTCCTGTGAGAGCCGGAACATCCCAATAGGAGTAAAATAATTATCACGGTTAAAATATAGAGTTTTCTCACATTAATACTTCCAAGTTATATTCTGTTACTCAATTATCATTATTATCAATACCATATTAGGCAAGCAATAAAAATCTATAGCTGGTTTAACTTGATAAGATAAGTAAATATACTACCTCAAAAGGTGATAATATTCCTTAACTAATCATTGACGGATTAGCTCTTGTTGCTCAAATTCGAATATTCAGTAATTGAGGAGACATTCATGTCCAGAATATATATTTTATGCCTATTACTAGCATTAGTAACAGGATTGTTTTCTATAGATGTTTATACGGATAGAGATTATTATACTAATGAAAAGACAATCAGGTTGTTTTGGATTGATAAGGATTCTCGGGTGGATTCATTAGAAATCAATAATCAAATCTACAAATCCATAATCGATTATCGTAAAAAGATTCGAGCAATTGAGATACCATTAAAAGGTTTATCTGATAATCAAAAGGTAACAACTTTCAACAATGGTAATCAATCCACTACATCGGTACAGATAAAGAGATTACCTGATAAACTTAATGCTGTTAAAATAGATAGAATCAGAGGTTGTCTGATAGTTGATGACCTAATCTATCTGCCCTCTGGATTTTACACATACTCTCCGGTACAATCATATCTTATTGAAGATGAGGTTGTTCGTGGTTTTAACATGATATCACCTTATCAAAAAATCCTTCCTGAAACCAGATTAGAACGATTGGAGTATCTTGATGATGCTAACAATCTTGGAATGAAAGTTAATTACAATCTTCTAAGTGTTGCAGGAGGTGGGGGAGTTAATCTTCACGACCATGATTTTAGTGATATGGATAGAACATTAAGTTATCTAAAAGAAGAGGTTGAAGCCATTAAAGATCATCCTGCTCTTATGAGTTGGTATATTAGTGATGAACCGTATTATACAGGGACAAAACCGGAATATCTCGAGATGATTTACAACCTTATTAAAGAAATAGACCCTTATCACCCAATCACAATAGTATTCATGAAATCTGCAAAAGCCGGTCAATATAGTAAAGCTCTAGATATTGCAATGGCAGATCCTTACCCAATACCGGTTCGCTCTGTTTATGAAGTGGAACAAGTGACTCATAGATTAACTAATGAGTTCTTCCCTGAGAAGCTTGTTTGGAATGTACCTCAGACATTTGGAGGTAGTGAATGGTGGAGAAGAGAGCCGACTCATAATGAATTGAGAGCTATGCTTTATCTTTCATTACTTAACGGAGCTTCCGGATATCAATTCTTTATCAGAAAGGGGTTAAACGGTTTTCCTAAGTCGACTCAACTATGGAGTCAGGCTTGTAACTCTATGCTTGAGATGCAGGAGTTAGTTCCTTGGATATTTAGTGGTGAAGAGAATCCTGAAGTTAGTGATGGCACTGTAAAAATTACTACAAAAGCCTTCAAAAAAGATAACAGTATAATAATCGTTTCTGTAAACGGAGAGAATAAACCGGTGCCATTAACAATTAGAATGTCACGGTTTTTTACCGGAGAAGCTGAAGTCTTGTTTGAGAACAGGAGTCTGGATGTAAACAATGGAGTAATAGACGATTACTTGGACGTTTACGGTGTAAGGATATATAAGATTTATATAAAGAATGCTCCGAAACTACCGAGAATTAATGACAGGGTTTTTCTTAATCATTCTTTTGAAAGAAATTATGTAGCTTCTGTTCCTGCCGGATGTTATGCCAATGTTGGGCATGGAAGAGGGAAGATATATACAATAGATTCCAGAATTGCAACAGATGGCGAGCATTCTTTAAGAATGCATGTATCTCCGGAAAGTGATAGTTTTAATCTTTCTTTTTATCCCATGAAATTGGATTATGGTAGGGATTACTATGTGTCAGTGAAAGCAAAAAAAGAACGTTATACATATAGCAAAGTTATTGAGGAGAAGTTTAAAAAAAGCATTTTCCAAAAACTATTCGGAAGCAAGCAAAAAGCATTATATAAGCGTATTGTAGCTCATAACTCATTTAAAATTAAAGTTGGAAAATTAAGTTCCTCGGAATATTTTTTAAATCAAAACTGGACAAAATTCTCGTATATTTTTAATAACATTCAGGAAAGCAAACAGGTGGGAAGAATTAGTCCGAGGTTAATCTATTATGGGCCCGGAACTGCCTGGTTTGACGAGTTTGAATTATTGCCTCTGTTGAACCTATGTTCCAATAACAGGGAGGAAGCGCGTGTTATTACAACTACATACACTTCAGCAGAGGCTCCTCTTTATTATACTCTTGATGGAACAATCCCCAATTCCAACTCATCGGTGTTCAATGATACATTAGTAATCAAACAATCATCCGTTCTTAAGCTCAGAGCTATTGATGATAATAGAACTATAGCAGAAGCAGAACAAGCATTTGCCATACATAAAGCATTGGATTGTAAAATCTCAATTGATGCAAAAATATCTACAGTCTATGCAGGTAATGGACTCAATACACTTACGGATGGTTTATTATCAGGGAACACATTATTGGATTACAGGAATATTGGTTTTGAAGGAAATACTATGACTTTCAATCTTGATTTAGGAGAGATTAAGACTATAGAGAGTGTTGCCTTTAACTTTATATCAGGTAAGGATAATGATGTCAGTTATCCTGATGAGATAGCGATACAGTATTCCAATGATAAAGTAGCTTATTCCGATCCGCATACAGTTAAAGTAATGATTGAGGATAAGAAGGTCTATTCGAAGTTTCATTTAAAGATGGAAGAAGAGAATACTAGTGCCAGGTACATTAAGATAACAATTACTAATAACTCTAGTGATGAAGACACACCGATAATTATGTTTGATGAGATAATTGTTCAATAGATTTTGCTATAGATAAAAAAAGCCTGCTATGAATATTAGCAGGCTTTATATAATTAATAAAGGTTATTCTACACTAAAAATTGATTCATCAACTTCAGGATTCCATTCCATATTGGTAATTGATGTGTTTTGAATGAATGTACCATCTTCGCTATAAGTCTCATCCTTTGTTTGAATGGTTCCTAACTCGGTTGTCTGAATCTCTAAGAACAAAGTATAAGCTTTGCCCATGTTTTCAAATACATTAACTCTTCCTTTCAATTCATTATTCTCATCAAGAAGCAACCAATAATCCATGTCACCTCTTCTGAGACCAAGAGTCTTATAAGTTACTCCATTAAACACTGTATCATCATCCAAGTAAGGAGTATACTGATCCCTGTATTTTGAAATCCAAAGTAGATTCTGGTAACTCTGTTTGAAAATTGATTCAACTTCGGACTTTTGCATTGCCATATTCTGCCCCATCATTTTCCTTACACCGCTTTTTCCATTTAGAATAATATCAATAGGAACTCCTTGAGCGGTAATAGTTCTCTTTACTTTGTCCGGATACATAGATACAACACTATAATCTATGTCGAAGCTGGTACCATTTTGAATCTGAGTAGATTTGCCTTCAACTATCATAGTTTTCAAACTTCTGGAGTCACCCATTTTTGAAAGAACATCATTGAAAATAGTTTTACCTTGAGATATCATATCCTCTGTGAGCTCTTTTTGATTAGTAGTTGGTTCAGGTATAGTAATATCAATATTATTAACCTCACCATATTGTGATAATGGATTCTTAAATCCTTCTTGGTCACCAATAACTACAATCGTGAACTTATCAGGATGGAGATATTGTTTTGCAACTCTTTCTACATCTTCTTTAGTTACTTTTTGAACTCCTTCCTTAATTTTCTGGATGAAATCGGTAGGATAGTTAAATACATCAAGAGTTCTCATAGTGTTTACAATTGATTTTTTCTTTTCATACTTGAATACGTATGAGTTCAAATAACTCTCTTTTGCTTGATGAAGTTCTAAATCTGTCACAGGGACTGTTTTCATTTTCTCAACTTCATTAATTAAGGCATCAATAGCCTGAGTAGTATCTTCTGTTTTAGTCTGAGACATCACATAGAATATACCGGGCACTTCAAAATTAGTGCTATAATAGGCACCCGGAGAATATGCCAGACCAAGTTTTGTTCTAACTGTTTTAAAAACACGACTACTAAAACCACCACCTAGGATTTGGTTCATTACTATCATTGGGAAGTAATCCGGATTATCCTGTGTAAACTCGGTCATGTGTCCTAAAAGAATCCATGATTGAGTAGCATCAGGACGACTGATGTAGTTTACAGACGGCTCCATAACTACCGGAACTTCCGGTAACTCAAGAAAAGAACCGTAATCTACCGGATTCCATTGCTCGAAATTCTCTTTAAACTTACTAATCATTTCTTCCGAATTAAAATCTCCATAGATACTAACGGATATTCTTGAAGGATGAATTACAGCATTGTAGAATCTTATCAAATCCATTCTCTCAATATTGTTAACATCATCATATTCATTGGTTCTTGCATAAGGACTATCAGCTCCATATATCAGCTTGCTAAACTCTCTAAAAACTACATCGCTGTCAGAGTCATTACGTCTGGCGATCTCTTCCCTCATCTGCATTTTGATTATATCTAATTTATCCTCATCAAATGCAGGCATTAGCAGGTTATCTCTAAAAATATCAAGAGCAATGTCTTCTGTATCAGTTAAGTAGCTTATTGCATAGTTACCAGTCCTGGCAGAGAAACTGGAATAGAAACCAATAGCGTTTATATCTAAGATTTGCTTTAAGCTATCTGCGGGATAATTCTTAGAGCCACCTTCGGTGAGAAGTCTACCTAATACTTCTGCTACACCTCTCTTCTTATACTCTTCATATACAGAACCACCGTCAAACATCATATCTATATTAACTATAGGGTAGGAGTGATCTTCACAAAGAAAGAGTTTCATACCATTATCAAGCTTAACTTGTTCAACTTTAGGCATCTCAAAATTACGTAGAGGTGGGAAACTCATTTTTCTGACATTGGTATTTGTTGCACAACCGGCCAGAAGGATTAGAGTAGCAACAATTAGTATTAATGCTTTTTTCATTTATTCTCCTTTAGGCATTAGTTTGCCAACAGTTCTATTAGTATTAATCAGGTATTTGTTAGCAACTCTTTGAATATCTTCTTTAGTAAGTGCTTCAATCTCATCAAGAGATGAGAAGAGCTTTTCATAGCTAGTATCATAAGCTTCCGCTTTTGCCAAAAGGATTGGCAGGTATTGTCCACTATCCAATTGTCTTAAATATTGGCGTAGAGACCCCATCTTGTAAGCAGTAAATTCTTCATCTGTAATTCCGTCAGCTTTAATTCTAGCAATTTCTTCATCTATAGCCTGTAAATTCTCATCAAAGGATGAATTCTGAGCAGGAATAGATGCTACTAAGAATAGATTCGGATAAAGAGAACCGGGATAGCCGTTAAAACTAAATCCATACATAGCAATCTTATCTTTTTCTACCATTCTTGTATATAAACGAGATGTCGGTTTCTGACCGAAAATAGATGCTAGTGCAGTAATAGCATTATAATCTTCATGAGTATCCTCCGGAATATGGTAACCTATCATAAGGAAGGGTTGAGCGTTGTCTTCCAAAACAAATGTCTTTTCTTTAGTTTGTTCAGGCTCAACAACAGGCCATTTAGGAGCTTTAACACCGGAAGGTATTGTATTGAAGTATTTATCAGCAAGAGCTTTTACTTCGTCAGGGTAGATATCTCCTGATATTGCAAAGACAAGGTTATTTGCTCCGTAGTACTTATGGAAGAAAGCTTCTACGTCTCTTCTTGTCATGTTTTCTATATCTTCAGTCCAGCCTATAACAGGGGTATTATAGGGATGCTTAACAAAAGCTGTTTCAGCAAGATTAGCCATAAGTTTACTGCTTGGTTGATTCTCAAGAGTCAGACGTCTTTCTTCCAAGATAACCTTACGCTCTCTGTAAAACTCTCTAAATACAGGGTTTGTGAATCTATCTGTTTCCATTGCCATCCACAGTTCCAACTTATTAGAAGGAACACTCACCTGATACATTGTGAAGTCTTGGCTGGTACCGGCATTAAGACCTGTGCCTCCACGCTCTTCAAGAATAGATGTAAATTCATTTTGAATCACATACTTTGACGCTTTATCTATTAAAGCATCAAGCTCTGATTGTAGACTTGCGATGACTTCTTGATTTGCATTTTCACCTTTTGCTTTCTCGGCTAGAATCTCATCAAACTTAGCATCTGCTTTATCCATAATCTTCTTTTCTTTCTTATAATTGGTAGTTCCTATAGAAGTTGTACCTTTAAAAGCAAGATGCTCTAAGAAGTGAGCCATACCCGTATTGCCTTCTTCCTCGTTGACAGCACCTACACGGGCAAGTGTCATGCAGTGAGCAATAGGCACTTCATGATTTTCCAGTACAAGTATAGTTGCACCGTTAGGAAGTGTGAATTTTGTTACTTTTTCCTTCATTTGCTGAAAGTCACTAGCAAACATGGATGTAAGTAACAGCATAAATACTAGTAAAAAAGTTATTTTACGCATTTATCCTCCATCTATTTTATTTATTTCTTGATGTCAGTAAATTATGAGAATACATTAATGCAACAAAAAAGCATGATTCCCGTATACAAAACAATAATCTTGTAAAGCATTATAGTTACTTTACAACTCTATCCATATTGATTTTATCTTATTCATTATTCATGTGTGGGAACCTCCTTCTTATGGTCTATAATATGCTCATTCGCATTGTCAGGTTTACACATCTTTCGCCCCCTCGCTTTTGTTATATCATGCAGTTTACTTAGTGTTTTCTTGGTAAAACTTTGACCTCCCTAGGGTGGATACTTTTAAGGGTTACTCGCCAATTAAATGAACATGTCATGAACTTGTTACGCCCCTTCTGCAATACTATTAAAGACCAAAGAAATTCTATGGCAAAAGTTATCCACACGATGTGGACAACTTTGGCCTTCGCCAAGGAGGGTCCAAGGAGGCTCCTTGGTGGGTCCAATTCGGTTCCAATGTCTTTAGAAGTCGCCCTAAAGGATGGTAGAAGGGTGATAATAGTGGGTGAAAATAGGAAAATAGTAAGATTTTAGAGGTATAGATGCAGTACAATCGTAGTGCAACTCTCCGGAGTTGCTGTGCCGACGCAGTCGGCAACTTTCACCAGCGAATACAAAAGAGCATAAATCTGTCTTTAGGGTTGTATTACATAGTTTGTAAATACAAATAAACTAACACAATCAAATTCCTAATTATAGCTCTTTGAGCTATGTGCAAGTGAGGGCATTTGCATTACGATTGCATTGCAACTCTCCTGAGTTGTTGTGCCGATGTAGTCGGCAATCCCTAATGCAAGCTGGAAGCTTGCGTTCCCGGTAAGAGCAATTCTTATCCTGAAAGGATAACCTCATATTAGCCATGGGTTTCAACCCATGGTACCTGATATCAATAACCAACGACCCTAAAGGGGTCGAATATTCTACCTGTATTTTATTAATGCACGAGCTTTCAGCTTATGTTAGAGAATGCCGGCAGGATGCCGGCGTACCCAGTAAGATGGTGGCGTGCTAAGTAGAAACAGTTCATTACTAAACTGAATAAATCTGATAACCTTTTCAATTCAATGCCTATCGGCTAATCCAAACTACTTACTGTGACGCATTAGAAGATATATTGAACCAAATATTGCATAATAGAATGATATAGTTCTCAAGCGGATAGAATAGTTGACAAATAAGACTTCCTCTACATTATATCATTCAAAATCATATATTTGGGAAAGTTAATGGCAAAGACTTATGAAAATGACAAAGGCAATTTGATAATTGAGGTTAGTGAAAATGCTATGGAAGCATATCTTACTATCAAGCTTACCCGAGAAGTTATAAGTGAAGATGAGATAAAAGAGCTGTTAAACAGAGCTGGAATCGTATATGGCTTTGAGAATGCTCGTGACTTCAATGAAGAGACAGGATTTGAAAAGGAATATGATTCTCCTTTCTTAATTGCTAAAGGTGGATTGGAACCTTTTAAGAGCGAACTTGTTTGTAACTTTAACAAAAATTCCTGTTATAATCCGCAGATGGATGAACAAATTGTTTCCGGTAAGGATTGGTACTTTGTTGAAGCAGGAACAAAACTGGCAAGTATCAAAATTGATGAGAGCTCAAATGCTGTAAAGAATGTACATGGTGTAATCCTTGAACAAAGAGATTTACATTCCATATATTCTACCGGATATATTGATAGGAATGTTACTTTTAAAGAATCCGATAAAGCAATCTACTCGACAATAAAAGGTTATCCTTACTTCAAAGACGGTAAATTGGGAGTAATGGATGTACTAGCTTTGAGAGCTGAGCAAGTCAATGATTCCCAATTCTTACATTTCAGAACTCATGTAGATATAGAAGGTTCCTTAAGAAATTGTAATTATATAAGAGTAGAGGGAAACATAACCGTACACGGTGATATAGAGGATTGCACTATATATGCTACGGGAAATATCCATGTGGACGGAACAGTGTTTAACTGTAAACCTTTAGGATTAATAAGCGGAAGAGACATTGTCTTCAGTAGTGGACGTAGCTCTTTTGTCTATGCTAAAGGATTGATAAAACCCGAGAGACTGGTTATTGATTCCCGAATGGTTGCAGGAGATTCAATCTTAGGATCGGATAAAACTTTCGAGATAAGCGGGGGAAGTTGTTTTGCCGAGAACTATATTTGCGGAGCTTATGCAGGTGATAGGTTTAACTCTTCAACTCGAGTCGAATTAATCGAGAATGCTTATTCTCAAATACTTACTCGAAGTATTATGAAGACTATTGAGAACGATATTCTAGCTCCTAAGATAGTGAAAGAAATGAAGAAGCTTATAGAATCTATTGAAGCTGATAAGAGTAAGGAAAAATCACAAGTAGAGGAGCAGGGGATTAGCTTTAAAGGGAAAGTTTTTCCCGGTGTTGAATTAGTAGTAAATGGTAATGTTACATCATTTAATAAAGTTGAAAGTAATGTAATTGTTACCTTGTAATATAAGGGAGAATAATGAGAAAAGTCTGTTTATTATTGGTATTTCTTGTTTTGGTTGGTGTTAGCTTTGCTTATGAACCTCACTTTATGGATGATCCGGCAATCTCACCTGATGGAGAAACCGTATGCTTCTCTTATATGGGAGATTTATGGTTGGTTCCATTTAAGGGTGGAGAAGCAAAAAGGATAAGTTTTTCCGAATCTTATGAGAGTGGCCCCGCGATATCTCCAGATGGGAAGTGGATAGCATTTAATTCGAACAGAAATGGTGGAAACTCAGTATATGTAATGCCTGCCGAAGGGGGAGAAGCAAGACTGATTAGAGATTGCTCAATCAGTCTGGATGGATGGTATGCTGACAGTAAATCCTTACTTGTAAGTAAGCGGGAGCCATACGGGAAACCCAATTTAAACATGAAGCTTTCACTAGATGGAAAGAGCATGGAACTTGTTAATCCATACACAGATAGCTACTCCTATCCAAGCCCATCAGGGGATAAGATTATATTCAATAAACAAGGGATGCCTTTCAGAGAATCTTATCAAGGCAGTCTAAATGGAGATCTCTGGGAATACGATAGTAAACTGGATAAATTTACAAGACTTACTCAAACTCCTACTACAGAACGTTATCCCGTTTATTCCCATAACAGTGATAGAATCTATTTTGCCGCTTCCGACGGTAAGATATTCCAACTCTACTGTGTTGATAACAGAGACTTCGGTTCTCCCAAGAAGCTTTCAAACTTCGACGAATGGTCTGTACGAGATATAGACATAGCAGTAGATAATGACAGAATAGTCTTTGAATTATTCGATGAGATATGGCGTTATAATCCTAAAGCAGTATTGAATAAATTTTCTAAGATTGATATTGAGATTGAAGAGGATACATGGTATGACTTGGATAAGTATGAATCTGTTAGAAATAAATTCAAGAATATTGCCGTTTCTTCGGATGAGAAGCTTTTAGCATTTAATTATAAATATGACCTCTTTGCTATGCCTGTTAAGGGTGGAGAAGTTAAACAATTGACTTTTGACCAAAGAGGAATTCACGATATATTCATTCTTCCCGATAATGTAACAATCTTATTTACAGCTTATGATAAAGGCGTGAATAGGATGTATACGGTTAACATTAAGAATCCGGATGAGATTGTTCCGGTAAAATGGTCTGAAGACAAACATATAGATAATATAAACCTTGCTACAAAGAAGCAATATGTTGTCGAGTATTCTTCAGGTAAGGATAAAGTAAACAGATTAGCAATTATGGACTCTACCGCTACCAATTTTACTATAATCGAGAAGGATAATACTCCATGGTACAATTTTGAAATATCAGAAAATGGCAAATATGCTTTATACATGACCAGAGACACTAATGTTTGGAACTCTCAAGTACATTTTTACGAGTTCGAAACGGGATGGGATAAAGTCATTTTCTCTGATAACGATTGGATAGGTAGTATAACTTGGGGTTTAGATAATAACTCGGTTTTCTTTGCGAATGACAATGTTCTTTGTAGAATGGATTTAAGTCCTGTTGAAGAGTTTAAGTTTGAGCATAATTATTGGGAAGATATACTAGTTGCCGATTCTTTAAGAAGTAAAAATGAAAAGATGGAAGATATAGCCATTGATTGGGATAATTTGGATAAAAGAATTACTCCGATAGTTAAAAAGGACAAATGGCCCGGTATATTTACTGTAAGGAATGACTCTATACTCTATTATTGGCAAGGTAAGGAACTATACAAAACTAACTACCAAGGGAAAAATGAAAAGTTAATATATACATTTAACTACGATTGGAGATATTCTGAGTATAACTTCGATAAAAACAATATCTATTTTGTTGGTGGTCAGAGATTGTTTAAAGTTGATTTAAACAGTGGAAGTTCAAAAGAGATTACAGCTTCTTTTGATTATCATTACAATGAATTGAACCTAAACAAGAAGGTCTTTGAAGAAGTGTGGGGTGACTTTGGTAGAGGTTTCTATGATCAGGATATGCACGATATTGATTGGCAAGAAGCTTATGAAAAGTATTACCCATATACCGACTATATGTATAAACCCTCATTATTATCCGATATTGTTGAAGAGATGATTGGAGAAGTTAACGCTTCTCATACCGGATTCTATCCAAGACGTAGCAGTTCATTACATAGATACAAGCTTGGAATGATTGGGGCAAAGTTTGATTGGAAGAATAGACCAAAGAAAGGTATAATTCTTAGAAAAGTTTATCTGTATTCTGCTCTAAACGAGATTTATAAAGTCAATGACGGAGCTTTGTTGTTAAGCATAAATGGTACTGATATTACTAGAGAAACCGAAATTGAACCTTTACTTAGAGATCAGTATAAGAAGAAACTCAAGTTGATAATTCAACAGGATAATGAGATTATAAATGCCGAGATTAAATGTCTAAGTTGGTCTGAACAGTATTACTTAGGGTACAATGATTGGGTGGAAACCAGAAAGAGAAAGGTTAAAGCTGTAGACCCTGAACTAGGTTATATCCATGTGAAAGCTATGAGTGAATCGGATTATGATAAATTTGTTGAGGACTTGTTTAGTACCGAATATTCAAAGAAAGGATTAATTTTAGATTTTAGAGGTAATTCCGGTGGTCGTGTCCATGACAAGATCCTGGAAGTTATTACCAAAAAACAGTATGCTTGGGAAAGTAGCAGATGGATGGGAACAGGTAAATATAAAGCACCCGGTAAGGTATTCGATAAACCTATAGTTCTACTGATTGACCAAGGCTCATTTAGTGACGGTGAGATATTCCCCCATATATTCAAGCATCTGAATTTAGGGACAATCGTTGGTGTTCCAACCAGTGGCTCGGTAATCGGAACAGTTCCTCATGACCTGATGGACGGTTCGTCAATGAGAATGCCGAGAAACGGATGGTGGTTGGATGATAAAAACATGACAAATATGGAAGGTAATGGAGCTCAACCCGATGTTATAGTTGAGATGAGTCCTTCTGATGTTGTGAATGATAATGATGTGCAATTGCAAAGAGCAATTGAAATCTTGGAAGAACAATTAAAGTCTACAAAGTAAGTTAATATAATACTATTCTTGAGGGGTGGAACCTTCCACCCCTTTTGAATGAGGATAAACATGCATATATTCTTAGAAGTAATTCGTAAGTTTAGAAAGAGATACAATACTATTATTGGGATTAGGTACTCTATTCTCGCATTACTGTCTCTCTTATGGTCATTCTTACTATTCTTTATACTCTATGGTCTAATCCGTGCCGGTGGATTTCCAATGTTCTATTTCGGATTAACTCTAAGAATAAGTGTAGCCCTTATTATGCTGTATCTATTCTATACCGGGAAGAACAAGCTACTGGATGATGTTAAAGCTGCTCGTATGCTTGATAGACTAAATGGAGATGAGAATGAGACTTTTCAAAATGCTATTGAGTTGTTGCAAGAAAAACAAGGATATGATGAGGCAATATTAGACTTGATTTACGATAATGCTAATAGTAAATCAAAGTCACAAGTAGAGCATAAGATTGATGTGCTTAATCCACTGCAAAAGCAGATTAGTCTATATGGTTTTATTGGGGCATTCATAATATTGGCACTTAATTTTAGTTTTATTCCGACTGCTTGGCAGGCTTTCTATACTGATAAACTAATTAAAGAACAACATAGTAAAGTCATAGAGCTTTCGCCCGGAAATGTGAGTCTACCAAGACATAGCAATCTGGAAGTAAAGATTATGAATCCTGATCTTGGAAGTGATTACAAGTTCTTATATAGGTTTGCTAAAGAGTGGCGACAAGTAGATATGACTGACTTCTCTTATACTTATAACAATCTTGAGAATAATATTGAATATTACGTAAGAAGTAAATATGCCGTATCGGATACTTTTAGAGTAGTACTGATGGAGAAACCCGGAGTTAAAAATCTAACAATTAAATACTTCTATCCTGATTATACGGGAGAGAAGCCTTTTACCGATAGCTTGTCCACCGGACGTATTAAAGCTATTGAGAATAGCAAGATTAAGCTTACGGCAAATGTAATCTCTCCGCTTGAGCAGGCAATGATGATTTTTGGCTCAGGAGAATCAAAAGTTATGCAAGAGAGTGATTCGTTGAATTATACTACAACCTTTACTCTCACACAAAATGATTCTTGGCATCTTAATTTGAAAGATAGAATCGGACAGGAGACAATTGATATCGAAAGAGAGATTGTTCTGTTACCGGATGAAAAGCCTTCAATTCAAATTGTTTATCCTGCTACAGATACAACATTGAATCAAACAATGCTACAAAGATTACAAATAGTAGCGTCGGATGATTTCGGATTGGATAATCTGATGCTTTATTTCATAATCGAAGATAGGGAACCCATATCCAGAAATGTAAAAAAACAAATTCATGGTACATTGTGGGAAGATGATTATGTCTTTGACTTAACAGGTTTAGACCTATTCCCCGGAAATAGAGTTGAATATTGGCTTACAGTTGATGATAATAAACCTGTTCCGCAAATATCGGAGTCAGAGCATCGTTTCCTTAGACTTCCATCTATTGAGGAGATATACAAAGAAATTGAATCTACCGAGAAAGAGAAAAGAGAGAATCTGGAAGATGTCTTAGAAAAGTCTAAAGAAATGACGGAAGAATTCGAAGAGAAAAGGAGAGAATTACTTAAAAAAGATGAACTGGAATGGGATGACAAGCAACAGTTAGAGAAGTTCTTAGAAGAACGAAATGATATAAAGGAAGATGTTAATAAGGTTACTGAGCAGTATCAGGACTTGATAGATAAAATACAAAATAATGAAGCCTTAGCTTCTGAGACTGTAGAAAAGATGGAGAAAATCCAGCAACTAATGCAGGAACTTGATAGTGAACAAATGCAGGAAGCTATGCAGGAAATGCAAAAAGCTATGGAGAAACTTGATCCGGATGTTCTTAAAAAAGCTATGAAAGACTTCAAATTCTCAATGGATGATTTCAATAAGAAATTGGAAATGACAATTGATCTGTTGGAAAGCATAAAGAAGGAACAGCAACTTCAAA
The DNA here is from genome assembly GCA_963667035.1 of Cloacimonadales bacterium (SeqCode). Taxonomy (GTDB): domain Bacteria; phylum Cloacimonadota; class Cloacimonadia; order Cloacimonadales; family JAFGVF01; genus Zophobacter. The sequence continues at coordinate 1,750,583 of OY762964.1, read as the reverse complement.
AAGCTCTTGATATTGCAGAACAAATGGAAGAACTCCAAAAGCAGATAGAAGAAAAAACGGGCGATAACACGGGAGATAATGAGCAACTTGCAAAAGAACAGCAGAAACTCAAAGAGCAACTTGAAGGTCTTAAACAAGAACTTCAAAAGCTTCAAGATATGCTTGGAGGAGATAAGGATAAAGAACTGTCAGAACAGCTAAAAGAGCTCCAAGAGATGAAAGAAATGCAAGAGCTCATGCAAGATATGGAGAACTCTCAACAACAGCTTCAACAGAATAATCGTAAGTCTGCTCAAGAATCACAACAAGCTGCATCCCAAAAAATTCAGAAGATGAGAAAGATGCTCATGGACATGAAATCTCAAATGAGTGCCGGTGGAGCGGGAGAGATGAGTGAAGCTTTAAGTGTTTGCTTAAGAAAAGTATTATTCTTCTCAGAGATGCATGAAAAGCAAGTTAACATTTTCAGTGATGATGCTTTCCAAATACTGCAACAAGAATTAGCAATATTCGAAGGAATAGGAATGGCTGTGAATGAGATGTTTAAAGCTCCTATGTTAAGTATGTTCATTACTCCGAAATTCTATTACGATATGAATTTCTTGGAGCAGAGCTATCGTGAAATGTTCAGAGAAATTAGCGAAAACAGACACCATGTTGTTAAGAATTATCTGTCGGATATAACAAAAGGAATCAATCTAATAGCATACGATTTAATGCTTACTCAGAATAGCTCCTCAAGTAGTGGAGGGAGTGGTATGGAGTCTCTGATGCAGATGATGCAACAAATGGGACAACAACAAATGGCAATGAATATGTTGACTCAGCAGCTTATGCAACAGTTACAGCAGGGTAACGGAGGTATGAGTTCTGAAATGAGAAAGCAGATTCAAAGACTTGCTTCCGAAGAACAGAGATTAGCTGATAATCTTAAGAGAGCATTACAGAATAATCCTGCTGCTCAACAGCAAACAGGCTCAATCCAAAAACTGATTGAAGAACTGGAACAGATTGCTAAAGAGTTCAAAGCTAACAGACTTAACACCGATTTACTTAAGAAGCAGGAGCGAATTGTCTCAAGGATGCTGGATATCCAGAAATCTATTAACAAAAGAGAGTTTAGCCGTAAGAGAAAGGCGGAGAACTCTGAGTTTGACGATTGGGATACTCCTGAAGAGATAAAATACAAGTTTAAAGAGTTACAGAACAAAGCTATGCTAAAGAAAGATTATAAAGAATTTCCTCCGGAGTATAGAGAATTGATTAAAGAATACTTAAAGATACTTAATGAGAAACTAAATGAAGAATAGAATTACTATTATCTGTCTCCTATTGTCTATATGCTTTAGTTTGATTTCTCAGACTTATGATGAAGTAAAAGTACTTACTCAGCAAGCTACTCAGTATATGAGAGCTAAACAGTTTAATAGAGCGGAATCAATCTGGAAGGAATTGATTGAGAAACATCAAGATAATCCTGAAGTTGTGAAAGGTGCATTTAACTTTTATCTGTCCCTGAACAAACGTGCAGAAGCAAAAGCGATACTTGATAATTACGGTGATGCGATTCCGTCTAAAGATTTGTATAAAGCTAAGATAAACTACTATATTATTGCAGGAAACTTCAAAGAAGCAGGTAAAGTAACAGATAGCCTGTTTGCCGAATATAAAAATAATATGAATCTTTATCGTGAGATAGCTAGAATCTTTATTGCCGGTAAGCAATATGATAAGGCTGTAGAAATAATAAATAAGGCTAGAAAAGTAGCTAATGATGATTATCTTTTTGCAATGGATATGGCTACTGCATACAGGGAATCGGATAAAATCAATGAAGCTGTAAAAGAATACATTATACTCACTAAAACAAATGCGAGTTATTTCTACACTTCAAAACGCTTTCTCCTCGAGATGCTAAAGAAGGATAGCGGAGTGATTGATGCTATGGAAGTAGAGCTTGAAGATGAGAAAGATACTAAGATTTTAGAGATATATGCTGCAGCTTTGATGCAAACAGAACTGTACGAGAAAGCTCTTGAAGTATATAAAAAGTTAGATCCTTCCAGACTGCTGTATTTTGCTAATGACCAATATCGAAAAGGAAACTATGAGGTCGCAATTTTGGCTTATGAAGCTTTAGATAAGATGAAATTGAATCCTACTGTTGCTGCTGATGCCAAAGTAAATCGAGCCAGATGTAATCTTAGTCTTTATAAATTGAACGAAGCTGAAAGACTTCTTAAAGAAATTACGGAAGATAAAGTATTACAGTCTGATAGCTATAGATACAGAAGTCATGCTAATAGAGAAGCTCGTGAGATTCTAGCTACATTAGCACTATACAAAGGTGAGGGTAAGGAAATAGTCCTTTCTCACTTTGAAGAAGCTAAGAAATTTGCCTTGAATGGAAAGAACAGAAATGATGTTGAAGAGAAGATTATCTATCATGAGATTTTATTTGGAGAATTTGAACAGGCAAAGAAAAGGCTAAGCAATCTGCTTTCAAATGTTGAAGATGGAACCGATACATTCAAAGAGAGTTTCTATTACGGCTACTTGATTGCTCTTAATACACAAGATCCGTTAGCTGATTCTCTTCTTACCGAGTTAGTAATTCTTACTCCCCAGACTTCTAATGTTAATGATGCTATCTATCTTGCAGATATATCAGGTAAACTAAACCCGGACGATTTTAAAGTATTCATGCAAGCTTGGCGTGAGAATAAACTTATAAGACCGGAGTTAGCTGTTGGCACATATTCATCATTACTGGGAGAGAAACCTAACGAAGAAGTGCTATTGGCTATAGCAGACAGCTATATTCAATATGGTCAAGTTGAACTGGCAAAAGAGATATATGAACGTGAATATGAAGATGCTGTGTTAAGCCAATATGCCAGACTGCAATTGGTAAATCTTTCAGAGAGTGATCCTGATTTACGATATCAAATGATCATTGATTTCTTAAACAATAATCAGGGGAGTGCCTTTGCTCCCGAATTCAGAAGAATTTTAAGTGAGAATTAAGTGAATAAAATTAATATTATAGGTGCAGGACTTGCAGGTTCAGAGTTAGCTCTGCAATTTGCTGACGCGAACTGGAATGTAACATTGTATGAAATGAGACCGGTAAAATCTACGGAAGCACATGAAACAGATCTTTTTGCTGAAGTAGTGTGTTCCAACTCATTCAAATCGACACTCATAGATACAGCTTCCGGTTTACTGAAAGCTGAAATGCAGGAACTTGGTTGTAAACTTCTCGATATTGCAAAAAATAATTCCGTACCTGCAGGAAATGCTCTTGCCGTTGATAGAAATCTTTTCGCAAAGACGGTAACCGGTATGATTAGGAATCATCCAAATATAACTGTTGTTAATGAGGAGGTAACAGAACTCCCTGAAACAATCACAGTAATAGCTACCGGACCCTTGACTTCAGAAGCTCTGACGGATTCCTTGTTAAAAACAATAGGTAATAAGCATTTATATTTCTTTGATGCCATTGCTCCTATTGTAAGTACAGAATCCTTGAATAGAGAAATTGTGTTCTCTAAAACAAGATACGATAAGGGAGAAGCGGACTATCTGAACTGTCCTTTCAATAAGGATGAGTATTATAGATTTGTCGAAGCTCTAAATGAGGGAGACAAGCATGTTGCTCACGAGTTTGAGAATCAATTCTTTCAGGATATAGATTACCACTTTTACGAGAATTGCACTCCTATCGAAGAGCTTGCCAGAAGAGGAAAAGATACTTTGAGATTTGGGGTTATGAGACCTGTTGGTTTAGAAGACCCTAGAACAGGAAAGCGTCCTTTTGCCGTATTACAATTAAGAGCAGAGAATAAAGGCTTTTCTGCTTATAATCTGGTTGGTTGTCAGACTATGCTTAGATATCCTGAACAGAAGAAAGTTTTTCGCTTAATACCGGGACTGGAAGAAGCGGAAATACTAAGGTATGGATCAATTCATAGAAATACATATTTGAATACACCGGAAATAATCAATCAGGATTTTTCACTTAAAAAAGCACCTCATATCTATATTGCAGGTCAATTATCAGGAGTTGAAGGATATGTTGAATCAATCTTGAGTGGATTATTAGTAAGTAAAGTTATCTTGGAAAGATTGACGATACCACCTTTAACTACTATTTCGGGAGCTTTATGGAATCATCAGATTACTCCTGTCAAAGATTTTCAACCAATGAATGCTAATTATGGTATCCTACCTCCACTTGAAGTTAAAATCAGAGACAAAAAACTAAAGAAACAGAAGCATTCAGAAAGAGCGATTACAGATTTAAAAGCTTTTCTTGGTAGGATTCAATAAAAATATTTCTTGCTATTGTTTTAAGTGTTACTTAATATGCTTCGTGTTACGTTGATTAGAATCTTACATTGAAAGCGGAGGAAATTATGAATCGTATTATTGGTGCTTGCGGACTCATCTGCTCAGATTGTGAAGCTTACAAAGCGACTGTCACTAATGATGATGAACTGAGAAGAACAACTTCAAAGAATTGGTCTAAAGTGTATGGAGCGGATATTCTACCGGAACACATTAATTGTCTTGGTTGCATGCAAGACAGTGTTAAGATAGGACATTGTAGTGATTGCAAAATGAGAGAGTGTGTTGTCTCAAAAGGTTATGAGAACTGCTCGGAATGCGATGAGTATCCTTGTGAGATGATGGAAGAATTCGTAAAAGTTGTTCCTTTCACTCAGGATATAATATTATCACTAAAATAGGAATTACATCATACAACTCTTATGTCATGCAAGTAAATAAATAATATTTGGCAAAAGCAACAGTTTAGTACTATTATGTATTCGGTGCATGTTATTGTTTTCTAAAAATGTTATTGACAGTTAGGAAGTAATAATAAAGTTCAGATATGATTGAATCCTGAGATTAAGGTGAAAACTAAGGTCAAGGGGTGGATATATTACTAAAAGCTATTACTCTAGTAATTGGAGTATTAGATAGATTAACTCCATTCCGACCTCGGAATAGGAGTTTTTTTAATGGAAAAATTAATTAGAACAATTACGATTACGGTTACTGACCGAGAAACAGCTTATAATCCCGTTAACTCTTTAGTCCATGATATTGCACACAGTATTAGACTCAGAACAGGTTACCCAATGCCGGATAAGAATGCCTCAATTCTATTTCTTATTGTAGAACTCACAAATGATGAACTCGGGGCGTTCTCCGGGAAGTTAGGGCAAGTGCCATCTGTCTCAGTAAAATCAACTACGCTGAAAATATAAAAAATAAACATAAAGAGGTTAAAATGAAAATTGATGTAGAAGGCTTAAAATCATTTATTCCTGAAGAAGAAATCTGGGGATTACTGGAGAAACATTCCGAACCTACTCATGAGCAGGTGGAAGAAGTTCTTTCTAAAGCAGCCTTAAAGAAAGGGTTAAGTTTAGAAGACGTTGCTGTACTGATTCAAAGTAAAGAACCTGAAATGCTTTCAAGTATCTTTAGTTTGGCGAAAAAGATTAAAGAAGATATTTATGGTAACAGAATAGTACTTTTTGCTCCTCTTTATGTAGGGAATGAATGTATTAATGACTGTGTGTATTGCGGATTCAGAATTTCGAATAAGGATTGTCACAGAAGTACATTAACCAACGAACAACTAATCGATGAAACCCTTGCTTTAGAGAATAAAGGACACAAACGACTTATTATGGTTTATGGAGAGCACAATATGTATTCTCCTGAATTTATTAAAGATACTGTTGAAACAGTATATGCAACCAAAACCGCTAAGGGTGAGATTCGTCGTGTAAACATTAATGCAGCACCTCTTGATGTTGAAGGTTACAAGACTGTTAAGTCAGCAGGTATAGGGACTTATCAAATTTTCCAGGAAACATATCATCAGGAAACTTACAAACGTTTACATCCCAGAGGACCTAAAAGTAGTTATCTGTGGAGATTGTATGGCTTAGATAGAGCTATGGAAGCCGGAATTGATGATCTTGGCATAGGAGCCTTGTTGGGACTTTTCGATTGGAGATTTGAGGTAATGAGTTTACTTGCTCATAGTTTCCATCTGGAAGAGAAATTCGGTGTAGGACCTCACACAATTTCTTTCCCAAGAATCGAACCGGCTCATGGTAGTGACTATACATTACATCCGGAATATGCTGTTAGTGATGATGATTTCAAGAAACTGGTAGCTATTCTACGTCTAGCTGTTCCTTATACAGGTATGATTCTTACCGCAAGAGAACCGATGGAAGTAAGAAATGAAGTATTCAACTATGGAGTTTCCCAGATTGACGGTGGTTCCAGTATAGGTATTGGAGAATATTCCCATGGTGATGAAGAATCTTTCAAGAAGAGTCAGTTTGTCTTAGGAGATAATAGATCTCTTGATGAAGTTGTCCGAGAATTAGCCGAACATGATTTTATTCCTTCCTGGTGTACAGCATGTTACCGACTTGGTAGAACAGGGCATGATTTCATGGATTTCTCAAAAACAGGAGATATTAAGAGCTACTGTCAACCCAATGCTATTCTTACTTTTACTGAGTATTTATTAGACTATGCTTCTCCAGAAACAAAGAAATCAGGTCTTAAACTCGTTGAGAAGGAAATGAATAAATTCCCCGAAGGAAACTTAAAAACTAAACTGGAAGAGAAGCTTGATAAGCTTAGATCCGGGCAACATGATATGTATTTCTAAAGGAAAGTATGAGAAAGATAGACTTTAACAATCTGGGACGAGACGATATAATCTATCTGTTGGAAACTACTGATATGAGTCTTATAAATACTCTTTTTGAAGAAGCCTATAAGACAAAGATCAGGGAAATAGGTCCTATTGTCCACTTGAGAGGTATAGCCGAGATAAGTAATATTTGCATAAAAGACTGTTATTATTGCGGGATACGCAAGAGTAATAGTAATGTGAATAGATATAAAATGACAAAAGACGATATTCTTAATGCCGCTCGCTTCTGTCTTGAACATGCCTATGCATCTATAGCTATACAAGCAGGAGAAAGAGATGATAAGGAATGGATTGATTTTATAGAGGAAACAATCAAAGATATTCATTCCCTTAGTGAAACTAAATTAGGAATTACATTGTCTCTTGGTGAGCAGACAAAGGATACATTCAGAAGATGGCGAGAAGCGGGAGCAACCAGATATCTTCTTAGAATTGAATCTTCTAATCCCCAATTATATAAGAAGCTTCATCCTGCTGATCACTCATTTGAAAAGAGGCTTGAAAGCCTTAGATTTCTCAGAGAAACTGATTATCAAGTAGGAACAGGAGTTATGATTGGTTTGCCTTTTCAAACTTCTGCAGATTTAGCTGATGATATACTGTTTATGAAAGAATGGGATATTGATATGATTGGCATGGGACCATATATTCCTCATCATGAAACTCCTTTGGCTAAAGCTGATTACCACTTTGACGAGATGAGACAATTGGATATGGGGCATCGTATGATTGCTTTGGTAAGACTAGTTTTAAAAGATGTTAACATAGCCGCAACAACAGCTTTACAAGCTCTTGGTGGAGATGGAAGAATAAAAGGGCTTCAGGTTGGTGCAAACATTATCATGCCAGTTGTTATTGATGATACAAACTATAGGAAAAACTATTTCTTGTACGATAACAAGCCGGGAGTGGATGAGAACTGTGAATCCTTCAGGCAAAAACTGGAAGATAGTATACACTCAATCGGTGAAACAATATCTTATGGTGAAAAAGGTGATTCCAAACATTACCGTAGACGTAAACAATTAATATAATTATAACTGCGAAGAATGGGGGAGTGTGAAGAAATTCATTCTCCCTTATTCATTTATATTGACTTCCAAAAACTTAACTTATATTTCTTGTTTATTGGTATGTATATTGCATATTTGTAAGTATATAAATCATTAAACCGATAACTTATCGTTTATTCCGGAGGCGAATATGAGAAGATGTTTGGTTGGCTTTTTGTTTTTAATTACAACTGTTCTATTTTCTGTAATCACGGAAGAAAGGGATTTTGAGACTTTCTTGTTTGGAGATGACCCCGATTTCACATATAATAACTGGTACTCACATGTTGCTGAAAATATTGCAAGAGAGGGCTATAATCAATATTCTCCTTACGATAAACAAATGGTTGGTTTCGGAAGCTTTACTGAGTTGTCAGAAGCAGACTCAACTGCTTGGCGGTTAGCTTTGGAGTGCTTGGTTAATGATAATTCCGTAGGAGCTGAAAATCTTTTAAGCAATGCTGAATACCCTTTTGAAGTAGTGCAACTTTCTGATACCGGAACGGGAAAGACATACAATTTAATTAGAGAAATACCCGATACAAGTTATGTAGATGATAATCAAACCCCTGAGACATTTGATGATGAGATAGGGGCATTTACTTATGGATGGGGACTATATCTAAAGAATCCTGAATCCACTAATCCAATTATAATCTCAATGATTCATCCATGCGATGATTTTATTGCTCTACCTTTAGCTCTTTATGCTTTCAACAAGCTCAATGCCAGATATCTTTTTATCAATGGAGCGGGGAGAGAAGTTAGACAAAGTAATTCAGGTATGTATACTAATGACAGGTCTTATAGTGATCCTAGTAGACATAGTGAGCACGCCTATAATATTGCTTACAAAGAAGCATGTGATGAGATAAGAACTACTTTTGGGATAAGTGAGTTTACTCTTCAAGTACATAGTTATGATTATAACAGTACGGTACCGTATGATGTAATTCTGTCTTCAGGTTTTGCTATTCCCTATAATAATCCTATCAGAGACGTATCTGATGCTCATAATGATATCGTGAATAGGTTACCATACCAAATTCCAATTGCCGGAGATTTCTTAGTTAATAGAAGGAACACTGTTCTGGATTATTTAGCTGTTGCCGGGAATTCCTACAATCCTCCATATTATTACTTGAATGGTGAAAGTTATAATATTCCTATGTCCTTCAGATATTATGGGATAGATACAAGTTACCAATTTATATACACAAGAAACTATTGTGACTCCAATCAATTCCAGAATTGGCTTCATGTTGAGATGAGAGAGCTTCCCGGTTATTGTAACGATTACTATGCCTTTTATGGATATGATTATGAAGCAAACACATGGATTCCGGATAACTTTTACACTAATGTTATTGAGTATAACTCTCATTGGATTGATGCACTCTCGGAAGTTATTGATGATAACATTAACAGGACTGATGACTTAGAAATTGTTGATTCAATCTCACCACTGGAATTGGAAATAGATTATGATTATCACGGGAATCCTAGTGCTGTAGAGTTAACATGGGATCAATGCTCAAGCTTTGACTTTCACTGCTACGAAGTTGAGTCGGCACTTAATGACTCCTTTACAGAAGAGTATGAAGTTCTTGAGACTATTACAAATCCCAGAACCTTAGCTTATTTGATAAATCTAAATGAGGTTACAGGTATGAGATGGTTAAGGCTTAAAGCAACAGATTATCAGGGTAATGTTGTATACAGCAATCCAAACTTCATCGATACTGATTTATCAATCCAATCAATTGCTGTTTATCCGCCAATTTCATATTCGATTAGACCCGAACCTTTCGGAGTTTCTTATCCTTATGTTAATCTTGTTGTTGAAAATAATGGGAATAAACTTTTTACCGTTAATGAGGTAATTTGTGACGATAGGTCATTTAATCCTCTGTTACCGGAATCAGGTTTACCTGTATACCCATGTTCATCCTCAGAATTAAAGGTTGAACTGACTGGTGGGTATCATCAAGATAAACAAGCCAAAATAACTCTTATGATAGATGCTGATAACGTAGATCACTTAGGATACAAAGTAGTTGTTACCCCCTTGGAAACGGAGGAAGTATCACCTGAATTAATAAAGACCACATCCGGATTAATGTTATCATGGAATGGAGAGCCTTCTATATCTTATACAGTCCTTTGGTCAGACAATCCATACACAGGATTCCAAGAAATTGCTGAAGTAACAGGTACTAGTTTCTCAATTGATGTAGCAAGAAGAGGATTCTTTAAGGTTGTGAAACAATAATAACTACTATTCATTCATCTATTTCTCTGCATTGACAGTAAATATGTCTATTGCATTGAAGTACAGGAGATAAGAAAGGCAAAAACTTTATTGACATAATTCTGCTATAATATATCAATGCCTCAATTCAAAATACAGGTGAGTGAGATGTTCATTAATACTATTTATTGATTTGCCCCAATTATGTATCGCATCCCTTATATAAGGGTCTATTCTTAATTCTTATATCTTGTTATAGCTCTATAACAATCACGTTCACAATTACAGTATTTTGGAGGTTTTATGCCTATTAAAGATAAATTATATGAAATCTCGGAAGAGATTATTACTAAAGCGATATTAGTTACGGTTCGAAGAAAAAGAACCCCACAAGAAATAAATGATTCATTAGATGAGCTTGAAAGGCTGGCAGATACTGCCGGAGTAGAAGTCGTCGGAAGATTTATTCAGAATTTTGATAAACCCAAAGCAGGAACTTATATAGGTCCCGGGTTTGCCGAGATGTTGAAGGAGAAGATGGAAGAGCTAGAATCTAATTTAGTTATCTTCGATAATGAACTTACTCCCTCTCAGGGGCGTAATCTGAACAGAGATTATAAACTCGATATTACGGATAGAACAGAGCTTATTTTAGATATATTTCACCGACATGCACAGACAAGCGAAGCTCGGATGCAAGTAAGACTAGCTGAACTACAGTATCAGCTACCCAGACTGAAAAGGCTATGGACTCATCTTGACAAGATTAAAGGTGGTGCTTCCGGTTCTATGGGAACCACTAGAGGAGCTGGTGAGAAGCAGATAGAACTTGATAAGCGTAAGATAAAGACAGAGATTGCTACTATTCAGGCTGATTTGAGTAAGTTGAATATACAACTTGATACTCAAAGAAAGAAAAGAAAGAGCAGCTACAAGCTTGTGTGCCTAGTCGGTTATACCAATGCAGGTAAATCTACCCTTTTTAATCGATTAACCGATGCAGGAGTTTTGCAGGAGGATAAGCTTTTTGCGACTCTTGATTCAACATCAAAGGAAGTTGAAATAGGCTTTGGGCATGAAGTTATTCTCACTGACACTGTTGGTTTTATTGCCAATCTCCCACATCAGCTCGTAGCAAGTTTCAGAGCTACACTAAAAGAGGTTATGGATGCAGATCTTCTTTTACATGTGGTTGATTGTGCAGATAAACGCTATGAACATCTCATTGCTGAAGTAGAGAAAGTTTTACTTGAGATAAAAGCTAACGAAGTACAGACATTGCTTGTATTCAATAAGATTGACAGATTGACTGATACCGAATTGGAAACACTTAAAGAAAAACATCCTCAAGCAATGTTTATATCTGCGCATACAGGCTTGAATATCGATAAGTTAACAGAGCATTTGGAGAATGAATTGAATCAGGCTGTAGTAACTGAACTGCTGATTCCTTATGCTCAATCTTCTTTCGAATCAATTGCTTATAAAAAGTGCGAAGTGTTGGATAAACAATATCGCAACGAAGGAACTTATCTAAAAGTGAGAATCAACATGGAAGACATGAGATTCTTTGAAGCTTACAGGATTGGTGAATAGAAAATGGTACCATATCTGTTTTGTTTTATAACAATACTGTTCTTTTCAACCTTGGAAGTTGTCGGTAAGCTTATTGGGGCAAACATTTCTCCGGCTTCAGTAACAGTATACAGATTTATAATCGGAGCTATTGTATTAGCTCCGATTGCCTTTTCAGAGTTAAAAAAGAAGAGTAAGAAACTTAACTTTAGAGAGATTGCAGGTATGACTATACCCGGCATTCTAAATGTTGCAGTCAGTATGTATTTGTTACAAATCTCGGTATTCTATGGGAAAGCATTCCTCTCAGCGATTATAATTAGTACTAATCCTGTATTTACTACTATTTTTGCTCATTTTATTTTAAAAGAGAAGATGTCCGCGAAAGTACTAATTGCCCAGATAGTGAGCATACTTGCTTTGGTAGGAATTGTATTGATGGAAAAGGATTTATTCTCGGGATCACGAGATATATCTTTAGGTATCATATTTGCAATTCTCGCAGCAGTCTCGTTTGCTTTATATACTGTTCTGTCAAAGAGACAAGTCAAAACTCACGGTAGTATTGTGTTTAACTCAGTAAGTTTCTTTGGCGGAGCTTTAATCCTTGCTGCTTTTACTCTAATACAGGGTGGAAGTTTGAGCTTTACTCCTAATCCGGGTAATCTGATGCTCTTACTTTATCTCGGTATTTTTGTTACAGGAATTGCTTATTATCTTTTCTTCCAAGCATTGAAGAAGATTCCTGCTTCCGTTGGGGCTTCTTTCTTTTTCCTCAAACCGGTGATTGCCGGTTTACTCGCTTTCTTAATCCTCGGTGAGAGAATGCATAATCTACAGGCCTTATTCTACCTGGTTATTGTTATGGCTCAGTTGTATATTGTATTCTCAAAGAAGCGAGTAAAGCAAGCTTAACAGCCAATTTCAAATAAACGATTTTCTTAAATTGATTCGTTTTACTTCTCCATCTTTGCTTAGGTTCAATTCACGTGAACCGGGCGGGATTTTGGTGTGAATTTCTTGGGAATTTCTCGGGTAAAGTCCCGAGTGTGTCTCGTGTGTTACAAAAGAACATTGGAAGTTTAAAAGGATGGTTTTCTTGTTTAGAGCTTGTTTGTATGATTGAACATAATCATTTTACTTGACACATGTGCAGTTACTACAAACTGAATTTAAACTGATAATTCTCATTTAAAGGAGCTATTATGTTGAAGATAGGCGTTGTAGGCGTTGGCCACCTAGGAAGACATCACGCCAGAATTCTCAGCACCCTCAGTAATTGCGAGATGGTTGGGGTATATGATTCTGACGAAACAAAAGCGAATAATGTTGCAAAAGAGTTTGGATTAAAGAGATACGAAAGCTATAATGAATTGTTAAAGAATATTGATGCTATCGATATTGCTGTAACGACAACTTATCATTATGAACTAGCCAAACTTGCATTGGAAGCAAAGAAACATGTTTTCATAGAGAAACCTATCACAACAACAGTAGCTCAAGGTGAGGAATTAGTGGAGTTGGCAAAACAGAATGGAGTGAAAATTCAGGTTGGACATATTGAAAGGTTCAATCCTGTAATCATGAAATCAGCTGATTTAATAGCATCACCTCTGTTTATTGAGTCGCACAGATTGCATAAGTTCAATCCGAGAGGAACTGATGTTCCTGTAGTACTTGATCTTATGATACATGATATAGATTTGATTTTGAGCTTTGTGAATAGTGAAATAGTTGATATACAGGCGAACGGAGCCGGAATTGTTACCGACAGTATTGATATTGCGAATGCACGGTTGCAATTTGAGAATGGGACAGTTGCCAATATTACAACTAGTAGAATCTCTATGAAGATGGAAAGAAAAATTAGATTTTTCCAGAAAGAATCATATATCTCTGTGAATTTCCAGGACAAAGAAGTTATCGCTATACGTAAATCTAAAGATTTAAAGAAGATTCTACCCTCTATCCTTTTAGGAGAAAATACATTCAATCCTGAGGATTTGGTCGAACAGGATGTGATAACAGCAGAAGATATTTTGAAAGATGCTCTCACTATGGAGCTGGAATCATTCATTGAAGCTATTGAGACAAATAAAACACCAATTTGTAGTGGTGTTGACGGTTTGAAAGCTCTTAGAATAGCTCAAATGATAATAGATAAGATTAACACTACTAACAGTTAAAGAATTTAAACGGAGTTTTTAAGATGAAAGATATACAAGTGAAAGATATAAAGAATCATTTAGGAGAAGAGATAAGATTGAACGGTTGGGTGAAGAATATTCGTTCAAGCGGCAAACTATTATTCATCATTTTCAGAGATGGAACCGGATGGCTTCAAGCTGTAGCATTTAAACCTGCTTTAGGTGAAGATAAATTTGCTTATGCAAAAACTCTTACTCTTGAATCATCAGTGTCAATTACAGGCATTCCCAAAAAACACCCTAAGAAAGAGGATGTGTATGAAGTTGACGTGACAGACGTGAAGATTGTTCACCTTACTGAAGATTATCCTATAAGCAATAAGGAACATGGTCCCGATTTCTTGCTTACAAATCGTCATCTTTGGATACGTTCCTCAAAACAGTGGGCAAACCTCAGAGTAAGACATACAGTATATTTTGCAATCTGTGAATATCTTAACAATAACGATTTCATTAGATTTGACTCTCCTATCCTTACTCCAAACGCTTGCGAAGGAACAACAACTCTTTTTGAGTTGGAGTATTTTGATCAAGGTAAAGCTTATCTTTCACAATCAGGTCAATTGTATCTTGAACCAGCAATCATGAGTCTTGGAAGAGTATATGATTTCGGTCCTGTTTTCAGAGCTGAAAAATCGAAGACTCGTAAGCATCTTACTGAATTTTGGATGATGGATGCCGAGGCCGCTTATGTTGAGCATGCTGAGAATATGAAGATTCAAGAAGGAATGATTAGACACGTTATTCGCAGTGTTGTAAAAAAGTGTGCTAAAGAGCTTGAGATTCTTGAGAGAGACGTTGAGCAATTAAAGAAAGCTGATGCACCTTTCAAGGTAATCACTCATAGAGAAGCTGTCGATATATGCCGTTCAAAAGGCTCTGAGATGGGCTATGACGAAGACTTCGGTGCAGCCGAAGAAGGAATGATAACCGAGGGATCAGATGTCCCCGTATTCATTGAGAAATGGCCGAAAGAGATTAAAGCTTTCTACATGAAAAGAGATAGTGAGAATCCTGATTTAGTATTAGGAAGTGATCTTATCGCACCTGAGGAGTTTGGTGAGATTATCGGTGGCTCTCAACGTGAAGATGATTATAACCTTCTACTCGAAAGAATGAAAGCAGAAGATATGGATATTGAAGCTTATCAATGGTATCTTGATATGAGAAAGTATGGATCTGTGCCTCATAGTGGTTTTGGTGTGGGACTTGAAAGACTTACACAATGGATGACCGGAACCAGACATATCCGAGAAGTTATCCCATTCCCACGTATGATTTACAGAATTTATCCTTAGATTATAGATATTTGTTTTGGGAGTACCGAGCTTGGTACTCCCTTTTTTATTACACATTCTTTCACATATCTAACACTAATCTTGACAGTCGAATACTAAATATGAGAATGAACCAACTATGTTTTATGGAGATTAAATGACTGAAAATAAATTTGTTAAAGGTCTCATTATTATATCTGTTCCTCTTCTGTTTATAACAATCTTGGGTATGATATTCTTTGGAGGTCCTACCGGATTTTTTGCTTTAAAAGCAACTGAATACTACATCTATTCAATCGTTGTTTCGTGTTTTACTATTTTGAGCCGCTATGGCAAGAGCAATTGGGGATTGATTCCTGCTTTTATAGCAACGGTCATATTTACCGCTATCTTGAAACAAAACTTCCAATATCAAGCTGTACCCTTGCCAATGTTGGTTTTACCATTAGGATTAATTTTTATAGGATTAAACTATCTTACAGCTTATTTCTTTAAGACAGAAGAGAGTAAAACAGCAAAAGCCTTACTGTTTGGTGTAACTGCAACAATAATGAGAACTCTGGTATTCTTTATAACTCAGGTAAGTTTTAAGAATCTCGAGATGTTTAATTTGGCTTATCATTTACAGCAAGGAGCACAGATGTTCTTGATGATAGGTGTAGGAATTGCGATTGGTAACCACATCTTATCTCTGAAAAAAGAGGAGGAAGTGGATATAGTTCAGAAAGTTAGAGATTATATGAATGAGGATGAATGAGAAAAGTAAACTTACCCGTAGATATAACACCCAAGAAAGAATTCTTTCTGCTAAATGCAGAAAACTTATTAGACTATAAAGAAGTATTTGGTAACAGTAATCCGGTTCATTTGGAAATCGGTTGTGGAAAAGGAGAGTTTATCTCTTTGCTCCCAACTCGAAAAACGGATGTAAATTTCCTTGGTATAGAGTTAAAGATGAAGCGGATTCTTATGATACTAAAGAAATTAGATGAAGTAAGACACAAAAATGTTCGATTGATTAAGTTATTCGTAGATGCGAATGTAACGGAGATTATTCCAAAAGAATCGTTAGATGTTATCTATATTCAGCATCCGGACCCTTGGCCCAAACGACGTCATCATAAACATAGATTGATACAACAGGATTTCATAGATTCATTGTATAAAATACTTAAACCAGGTGGAACTGTAGAACTCTCAACCGACCATACGGAATATGCTGAATGGATTGTTAACGAATTTGCTCAAAGGAAGGATTTTGAATCTCTTTATGACAATGGTTTCACAAGAGAATCTCCTTATGAAGAAGAACACATCGAAACATATTTTGAGAAAGTCAATGCTGATATTGGCTTTAAACCTTACTTCATGCATTACAGGAAAATTTAGAGGTGAATATGTATAATGAGAAACTTGATGAAATAAAGAAAACCATAGCTGAGAGAAATAATAATACATTATCTCCATTTGCATGCAGAAGCTCTCAAGCTCATAGGAAAGAAGAGCTTAGGAGAGATGAATTCAGAACTCCTTTTGCTGTTGATAGAGATAGAATACTCTACAGCGGGGCTTATAGAAGATACCATGGTAAAACTCAGGTCTTTTCTTTTACTAATATGATTGATGAAGAAATGACTAATAGAAATCTGCACACTACTTATGTTTCTCAAATCTCAAGAACTATAGGAAGAGTACTTGGTCTTAATCTGGATTTGATAGAAGCAATTGCTCTGGGGCACGACCTTGGTCATTGTCCTTTCGGACATGACGGAGAGAGAGCTTTAAGTAAGATTTGCCGTGATAAAGGTATTGGAGCTTTTCACCATAATGTTGAGAGTCTGCATATTGTAGATAATATTTCAAGAAAAGGGAAAGGATTGAATCTAACCTTCCAGGTAAGAGACGGTATCATATCGCATGACGGAGAAGTTCATAACACTCAACTTAAACCTGAGTTTAACAAAACGGAAGCGGATATTGAGCATTACATCTTGCTTAAGAAGGAAAACAAAAATGCCAGATGGATGCCGGCAACTATGGAGGGCTGCACTGTACGAATTGCCGATACTATTGCATATATAGGGCAGGACATTGAAGATGCAATCCGATGCAACCTACTATCACGAGATGAATTACCCAAAGAGATTACGGATTATCTAGGTAATACAAACAGTAGAATAATCAATACACTTGTCGAAAGTGTTATTCTGAATAGTTTCGGAAAAGACTACATAGCTTTTGATGATGAAACATCCGACTATCTGCTTAAATTAAAGCACTTTAACTATGAGCACATATATACTGACCCTCAGGTTAAAAAAGCTAATACTATGATCTCTCGCACTATGAATATTCTCTTTGACAAATATCTGGAGGATATTAGTAATGAGCATGAGGAATCTAAGATTTATCAACATTTTCTCTTCCACAAGGATAAGCAGTATCTTGACAGATTTAATGATGCGGAGAAAGTTCGAGACTTCATTGCAACTATGACTGATAGATATTTCAATGAAGAAATCAAAGATTATCTTGTACCATGGAAGTATTAAGGAGTATTTATGGAACTGTTTGAATTTAAAAAAGAAGCTGAAAATACAATTGATAGAATAAATGACATCAGGAGGTTACTTTGACACTGAAGTCCTAACAAAGGAACTTCTAATTCTTGAAAAAGAGATGACTGGTCCCGAGTTCTGGAATAACAACAAACGTGCTCAGAAGATAACCAAAGAGATAAGCCTACTTAGAAGTAAACTTGATAAAGAGAAAAATCTTACTTCAATTGTTGATGACCTGCATACTTACTTAATAATGCTTGAAGATGAATTCAGCGAGGAACTACTGGCTGACGCCGCCTCATCACTAAATGAATACCTTATTGTTATTGATAAAGCAGAAACAGAATTCTTGTTAAATGGCAGATTTGACCATTGTAATGCGATTCTGAACATACACCCCGGTGCCGGAGGAACTGAATCTCAAGACTGGGCTGATATGCTGTATCGTATGTATACTAGATGGGCAGAACAAAATGGATTTTCATTTACGGTTATTGACTATCTTGCCGGAGATGAAGCGGGAATTAAGAATGTGACTATAGAGGTCAATGGTGAACACGCTTATGGATATCTTAAAGCGGAGATTGGGATTCATAGATTAGTCCGTATTTCGCCTTTCAATGCACAAGGTAAAAGGCAAACATCTTTTTCCTCCGTGTATGTTTATCCTGAGATTGATGATGATATTGAAATTGAGATAGAGGCTAAAGACATAAAGATTGATACATACAGATCTAGCGGAGCAGGAGGACAAAGTGTGAATACTACTGATTCCGCTGTGAGAATTACCCATTTGCCTACTAATATTGTGGTTAGTTGTCAAAATGAAAGGTCTCAGTTAAAGAATAAAGAAAAAGCTATGCAAATACTAAAATCCAGACTGTATCAACACTATGAAGAGGAACGTCAGAAAGAAAGAGACGCTTTGGAAAGTACCAAGACAGAGATTGGGTGGGGAAATCAGATTCGCTCTTATGTTTTCCAACCTTATCAAATGGTTAAAGATCATAGAACAAACTGTGAAACAGGTTCAACTGATAAAGTAATGGATGGAGACTTGAATCAATTTATAGTTGCATATTTGAAAGCAAATGCTAAACAATAAGGTCTAAAATGAGATATAAAGAATTATTATCAAAACTGGATAGGAATAATCTCCCTGAGCATGTTGCTATCATTATGGATGGGAATGGACGCTGGGCTAAGAAAAAGCTGAAGAATAGATTGTTTGGTCACAGAGCCGGAGCAAAAGCGGTAAGAGAAGTTATTGAATGTGGTGTTGAGATTGGACTAAAATATCTAACGGTTTATGCTTTCTCTTCTGAAAACTGGAATCGTCCCGAAGCAGAGATTAAAGGTCTCCTTAATCTGCTTGTGGAGTTTATGAATAAAGAAATAGATGAAATAAATGAAAATAATGTCTGTGTAAAGCTAATAGGTGGGGAAGAGGGATTAGATCCTGAATATTTAAACAATATAAATAAGACCTTATCAACAACCTGGAATAATGATGGATTACAGTTTAGAATTGCTTTCAATTACGGGGGAAGACAAGATATTCTACAAGCGGTTAAAAAGATAGCGTCAGAAACCTTAGAAGGTAAAATTGATATTGAGTCTATAAACTTGGAAACAATAAACAATCATTTATATACTAGTGAGATGCCTGACCCGGATCTTTTGATAAGAACAAGCGGTGAGCTAAGATTATCTAACTTCTTAATATGGCAATCCGCATATACGGAGTTTTGGTTTACTGATAAGCTATGGCCGGAGTTCAACCGTACTGACATGGTTGAGGCTATTGTTGATTACCAGAATCGAAACAGACGCTTTGGAGCACTTTAATGAATCTCATTAAAAGAGTTAGCGTCGCTTTAATTGGAATTCCTATACTGTTGTTAATATTCTATATTAATGGAATCCCGCTTCTTGCCTTCGGTAGTTTGTTATCGGGACTGCTTGGTTGGGAAATGTTCACAATGTTTAAAAAGAACAAACTGAATCCTAATGTCTTAACAATACCTTTCTCAGTTATAACATTTCTTATTATTGCACTATTCGGTTGGAGTTTTGCTCCCTTATCATTGTTTCCATTTCTGTGCATACTATTCTTGAACAGATTAGTTAGGAATGATATTGATGGAAGCATCACAAGTATAGCCATATCTTTTCTGATAGTTTTATATGCTGGTATACTGCCTTCAAGTATAATTACTTTAAGTAAATTTGAGAATGGTAATTATCTATTGATTCTAATAATTATACTGACTTGGATAACAGACTCATTTGCTTATTTTATAGGAATGACTTTAGGGAAGCATAGAGGAATTTTCCCGGTTAGTCCTAAGAAGTCTATTGAGGGATTTATAGCCGGATTGTTTTTTGCTGTTATTGCTTCAATAGTCACACGTTTAATCTTTCCTCACATGTTTACTACAACTCAGCTTATCTCGGCAGGTGTCACTACGGGTATTGCCGGACAAGCAGGTGATTTGATGGAATCCCTGATAAAACGTGATATGCATATAAAAGACAGTTCAAACTTGATTCCTGGACACGGTGGTGTCTTGGATAGATTTGATAGTTTCTTGATATCAATATCGATACTATATGTTGTTTTAACAATTGAATCCTTAATCTAGGTGGAGGATGTTATGACGAGTAAAATTTTAATAGTTGATGATGACCAGATGCTAAGAGACGTTTTGCAAGAGTTTCTTGAAGGTATAGGATATGAATGTGATCAGGCACAAGATGCTGAAGAAGCTTTAAAAGTATTCTCTCCGGATAAATACAAACTACTTATTGTTGACAGAGTAATGCCTAGTATGGATGGGATTGAACTTATGCAAACAATAAAGCAAGAACATCCTGAGCAAAAGATAATCATTATGACAGGTTACCCATCGGCAGACTCGGCTTATGCAGCTCTGTTTGATGATGTTGTTGAATATATTATAAAGCCATTTAGATTTAATGAAATAGCAACTTTGATTAAAAGTTTGGTATAGCATGGCAATTACTTACAAATTGTTGAGTAGAGATGACTCTTCACTTGATGCAATTAAGTTACCTCTTTTTGCTAATCAGGACTTTGTACAAGCTATCTGTGAGTTACATAACCTCGATTTTCATTATTTTACAGCCTATAACGCTGATGAGATATGGGCTGTTATGCCGGTATTTATAAAGAGTAAGATAGGATTCAAGAAGGCAGTAACTCCCGTATTATCATATTACAATCCTATAGTCTGGCATCTTCCTAAACAGAAAAGAGAGAATAGGAACTTGTTGTATAAGCTTGAGATTACAGGATTAATTGCTAAGCATCTTAAAAGTAGCTTGGATTCCGTATCTATGAATTTATCTCCTGATTTGATAGATATGAGAGGTTTCCTGAAGAGTGGTTTTACTGCTAAACCCCTTTATACTTTCAGTTTTGATTTGAAACCTGATTTCGAACCTAATCTGTTTCCTAAAGAGGGTACCTCATTGAGAAAAGCTAGTCAACAAGGTTTTGTTATAAATGAAGAGTTCAATCCTGAGAGATTTCTGGAGTTGCTGAAACAGACTAATGAAAGACAAGAAAGAGAATTCTCTGTAGAAGATTCGAAACACTTAAACTTACTAATGGAGTTGCAGATGAAAGGACTTCTTTTACAGAGAAATGCTGTAATCAATAATGAGATAGTATCTTCTTTGTTGATACTAGATGACAGAAAGAGACAAGTACTTTATGCTTGGGAAAATGGCACACACAAGGATTATCTTAACAGTGGGGTATCACTGTTGTTGCATTATGATACGGTAATCAAATATAGAAATTCATACAAAGAGTATGATCTCTGTGGGGGTAATCATACAAGCATAGCAAGATTCAAAGCCGCAATGGGTGCTGAGTTAAATTGTTTCTTTAGAATAGAATATAAGTTAGGAAGATTAAGAATCCCAAAGTTAAGATAAAAAACTTGCATAATAAAACATCCTTGAGAATAAAGGTCTTAAAGAGAATATATGGAGGAATAATGGAAAAGAGAATTATACTTCTAATTATAAGTCTTGTTGTTGTTTCAGCAACACTTTTCGCTCAGATTAACATTGCAATCATGCCATATGAAGCAATGGACAGTAAATGTAAAACATTGAAAACACAATTTGAAAAGATTGATATCAAGAAGACATTTGGAGAAGATTCAAGTTTTAATGTTATTGATCAAAAAGAAGTAGCAAAAGTAGCTAAAGAATCATTGAATGGTAAGAAATCTTATGAAGTTGATACTCCAGTGATTTTGGGTGTTGGTAGCAAACTAGGTGCAGATATAGTTTTGACCGGTACAATTACTACTCTTGGGAATGAATTTGCTTTAAACAGTAAAGTTTATAATGTTGTTTCCCAGAGCATTAAGCCAATCAACCTTAAAGTGACAAAGGTAAGTAAAGATAGAAGAGAGCTTATTAACTCAGATCTTCTTCCTGCTATTAAGCAGTTTTTTGAAAGTGAAAGCGTAAAAGCTTTTGATATTGCTAAGCAAAACTATGAAAATGGTAAGTTAGATTTAGCAAAACAGAATTTTGAAGATATAAACAAAAAATCTTCTAGCAACTTTGACGCTATTTTTTATCTTAGTCAGATCTCTTTCGAACAAAAAGATTATGCTAAATGTGAAGAATGGGCAAGAAAAGGTTTAGAACTTCAACCTGAGAACGAAAGTGTTGCAAAACTTCTTGGTAGCTCATTACAGCAGTTAGGAAGATATGACGATGCCGCTGCCGTTCTTTCTCCTATTGCTACTAAGAATAGCAATCCTGATTTATGGTATTATATTGGTAACATGTATAAAACTGCCAATAATGCTGAATCAGCAATTGAAGCTTTAAATGAAGCTATAAAGATTGATCAGAATCATAGTCAATCAAACTTCCTATTAGGACTGCTTTATGTTAGCCAAGACGACTATGAAAGTGCTTTACCTTTTCTTGAAGTTGCAGCATCAGCATATCCTGAGAACGAACTGTTAGGAAAGAATCTTGCCAGAGCATATAAAGAAACAGGCAATCTTTTAAAATCAATTGAACACCAAGAAGAGATTTTGAAGAATGAACCTAATAACTACAATCTCTATTACAAGCTTAATACTGCTTATCTTTCTGCTGCAAGAGAAGCTGATGACAATGGAGACAAAGAGCTAACTCAAGAGCTTTACACTAAGGCTATTGATATTTTAAAAAGCCTTGAACAGCTTGATTCATCTAATGATATTCTTTATATTACTATGGCCCACACATATAACAGTATGAATGAGTTGAATAAAGCTGAAGAAGCAGCAAACAAAGCTATAGAAATGAATCCTGACAATGTAGCTCCTTACATGATTCTTGCTCAAATATATTTCCAGAAGGGTACAAATGAGTATAATAGATTCACAGACATTGAAGTAGCATTTGCTGATGCTGTTGGTAAAAAAGCTGATGAACTAAAGACTCAGAAAGATAATGCTCAACAAAAAACCATCGGTTTGTTTAACAGAGCAAAATCTTATTATCAGGATGCTTTAAAGAATGCTGATCCTATGCGTGAAGAAAGCATTAAGAAGAGTATCAAAGAAGTAGATAACTATATTACTTCAACAAGTAAAAACTAAAGTTTAGTTAATAATAAAAGAAGCCCGACAGATTGTCGGGCTTTTTCTATTTAATGATTAACTATTCCCACTCAATTGTTGCAGGCGGTTTTGAGCTGATATCATAAACAACCCTATTTACTCCTTCGACTTCGTTAATAATTCTGTTTGATACTCTTTTTAAGAATTCATAAGGTAACTCAGTCCAATCTGCTGTCATTCCGTCTGAACTGTTTACAGCACGTAAAGCACATACATTTTCATAGGTTCTTTCATCACCCATTACACCAACCGATTGAATAGGCAAAAGAACTGCAAATGCCTGCCAAGTTTCATTATACAAATTGTTTGAATAGAGCTCTGAGATGAAGATATGATCAATATTCTGAAGAAGTTGTACTTTCTCAGGTGTAATATCACTAATGATCCTAACTGCTAAGCCTGGGCCCGGGAAGGGATGGCGAGCTACAAGATGCTCCGGCAGCCCTATTGTTCTACCAACAGCTCTCACTTCATCTTTAAAAAGTTCTCTTAAAGGTTCAACTAGTTGGAGATTCATCTTTTCAGGTAGACCACCAACATTATGATGCGATTTAATAGTTGCAGAAGGTCCTTTAAAAGAAACACTTTCTATGATGTCAGGATAGAGTGTTCCCTGAGCCAGAAATTTTGCATTAGGGTGTTTTTTGGCTTCAGCATCAAAAATATCTATAAAGGTATTGCCAATAATCTTTCTTTTTTGTTCAGGATCTGTGACACCTTTTAACTTACCAAGAAAAATATCTCCAGCTCTAACCGTGTTAAGCTCTAATCCGAAACCATCTCTAAAAATCTGTTCGACATCCTCGACTTCATTCTTTCTAAGTAATCCAGTATCAACGAAGATAGGGATAAGTTGCTCTCCAATGGCTTTATATAACAGAGCTGCAGCTACAGAAGAATCAACTCCTCCGCTAAGTCCTAATATTACTTGGTTAGAGCCAACTTTCTCTCTTATCTCTTTGATAGTAGTGTCAATAAATGAGTCAGGAGTCCAATCCGGAGTAATCATAGCAATATTAAGTACGAAATTTCTAAGCATATCAAGTCCATTCACAGAATGAACGACTTCAGGATGGAATTGGAAAGCAAAGATAGGTTTGGATTCATGAGCGATTGCCGCATAAGGAGAATTTCCTGTGTAAGCTATGCGATGGAATCCTTCTGGTAATTGCTCTAATGCGTCTCCATGACTCATCCATATCTCTTCTTCTTCTGAGAGCCCTTTAAATATTGAATTATGGTCTTCGATTTTGATTTTAGCATAGCCATACTCTTTCTTTTCAGATTTAGTAACTTTTGCTCCATTCAGATGTGCCAAAAGCTGCATCCCATAGCAAACTCCAAGTATGGGAAGTTCCATTTGAAGAATTCTTTTATCAGGGATTGGGGCATTTTCAGCAGTAACACTAAAAGGTGAGCCTGATAAAACTATAGCTTTGGGGGACTTCTCTAAAACTTCTTCAAAGCTTACATTAAAAGGTACTATCTCACAATAAACGCTAAGCTTTCTAATAGACTTAGCTATAAGCTGAGTATATTGAGAACCAAAATCCAGAATAAGAACCATCTGTTTTGTCATTATTGCCTCTATCTATATATTTTTTCCAAATCCTAAGTAAGGGTTAGCAACTTCTTCATCGCCGATAGTGGTCTTCCCACCATGTCCGGGTAATACAATAGTGTCCTCTGCAAGGGAGAATAGCTTATTCTTGATAGATTTACCTAAGGCTTCCATAGAACCTCCAGGTAAGTCAGTTCTTCCTATTCCCATTTGAAAAAGAGTATCTCCACTGAAAAGTAACTTGTCATGCTTTAAACAAATTCCACCCTTTGTATGTCCGGGAGTGTGTAAAACCTCAATAACTTTACTACCGAGAGTTATTGTATCTCCATCCTTAAGCTTAACATCCGCTTCCGGAGCAATTACATACTGCCCCATCATTACACTGAGATTTAAGTCCGGATCTGGTAGCATGGCAGCATCTAAAGCATGGATAAGAACTTTTGGCTTTAACTCTTCGTAGAAGTAACCTACACCACCCAAGTGGTCGGCATGACCATGAGTGAGTACAATGTAGCTAAGTCTTAATTTTTGCTTTTTTATCAAATCTAGGAGATTCCTATTCGGGGCTGCGGGATCAATAAGCATTGCTTCTTTTGAATCGTCATCCCATACAAGATAACTATTAGTGCCAAAGGAATCTATTAAAATATGTCTACTGTATTTAAGCATTTCTATCCTTTAATTCTAAATTTATCAATATCATTTTCACTAAATGCATCAACTTTGATTTCATTGTCAAGAGCGTTATCGTAGCCAAAATTAATGATAGCTCTATTTCCTGCTTTTTTCACATAAAAGAGTAGTATCCTTGCAGCTGTCTCAACCTCTTCTTGATTCACATTTATGTTATCACTGATAGTGACTGCTATTGGACCCGGTACATCTGCGACTTTTAGTAACAATTCATTACTAATTATTTTAGAGAGTCTTTCATTCTCCTCTTGCGTTCTACCGATAATCAGCTTTGTCTTTTCACTCAGCCTGAAGTTTCTTCCCAGTGTAATAAATCTTATTTGATAGTCATTCATTTGATTATGCACAAGAAGATCCTTCAATGATCTAGAGAAAGACTCGTCAGTCAGTAAACATCCACCGGCAGGAGTTTGATAGTTTTCCAGTCCGTATTCAACTGCAAGCTCCATCTGCCTTTTTCTGGTGCGTCCTTGAATATCTAGCATCTCTTCCTTGATAACCCAACCTTCACGGATTGGTTTAGTATCATCGAGCAGTTTCTGAGATAAAGGTCTTACAATCAAATCTTTTATTCCACTTGTTTTAGCAACAGCATTCAAAGAGTTGCGGTTTTGAGACATAGGTCTCTGACCTAATACTTCACCTGAAATTACAAAATCAGCGTCGTATTTAGTTAATGCTTCTCCTGCACATTTAAACATTAGGGCATGGCAATCAATACATGGATTCATTGTTTTACCATAACCGTATTTGGGATTCTTCACCATATTCAGATGAATACCTGAAATATCCATCACCTCAATTTCGATACCTGCTTGAGCTGCTGATTCTTGTGCCTTACTCAATGAGAAGAATGGAGTATCGAAGAATACAGGGATTACTTCATATCCTAATTTACGCATAAATAATACTACAAGAACACTATCCAATCCTCCTGAAAAAAGAGAAATGGCTTTATGTTTTCTTTTCATTATAATTCCTTTGTTGTTAATTCTCTGATTGAAAATATGTTAACACTGTTAGTCATTTTTGCAAATTCCAATATCTGTCAAGATAGAAGGCAATAAATTACTTGCTTGATATATATAATAGCTTAATTTCTCAAGAAGAGGTATTATATTTATGGAATTCAACTATTATTCTCCGAAGATTGTTGTAAGTAAATGTCTGGGTTTCAGTAATTGTAGATTTGATGGTTCAGTTCTTTCATCAGGTACTGTGGAATTGCTGAAAGATTACGCCAATATCATCACTTTTTGTCCGGAATCAGAGATAGGTTTACCTACACCAAGAGAAGCTCTAAGAATCATTAGACCTAAGGATAACAAAGACTATTCTTTAATCACATCTTACAGCGGGGATATCTACACTACCGAAATGAGAGAGTATTCTCACAACATTGCTGAACAATTGTTTGATGTTGACGGATTTATACTTAAGAGTCGTTCTCCTTCATGTGGAATAAAGGATGTAAAAGTGTATCCTTCTGAAGGTAAAGTCATGATTAAAGATGATAGATCAGTTGGATTCTTTGCAGAAGAGATGAAGAAGAGCTTTCCAAATTCATTGTTTGAAGATGAAGGTAGATTAACAAATTTTAATATCCGAGAGAATTTCTTAACAGGTATCTTTACACTGGCACATTGGAGAATGGTTGTTAATTCAGGCAAATACAAAGAAT
The DNA here is from genome assembly GCA_963667035.1 of Cloacimonadales bacterium (SeqCode). Classification (GTDB taxonomy): domain Bacteria; phylum Cloacimonadota; class Cloacimonadia; order Cloacimonadales; family JAFGVF01; genus Zophobacter. Next base: position 1,723,296 of record OY762964.1, on the reverse strand, counting down.
TAGTTAAATTTCAATCAGATTACAAGTATCTATTCATGAGTTTAAGTCCTGAGCATTTGAGTAGATTGGGGAATATAGTATCTGCAAACAATAAGTTGAGTTTCGAACAGGCAGTAAAGGATTATGAGGATGTGTTATTCGAATTACTTCATGTAACTCCAACTCCAGGAAAGATAATAAATACGATTCAGCACATATTCGGTTATTTCTCTAAACATCTTAGTCAACCTGAAAAAGAACTCTTTCTAGATTTAATCGATCAATACAAAAGAGGGCGAATACCTCTTTCCGTATTAAGATATCTTTTGTATTCTTACGCAAAAAGATTTGATAATCAGTATATCCTTAATCAAAGGTTTTTTGCTCCTTATCCGGAAGAGATGATTACAATTACCGATTCGGGAAAGGGGAGATGAGAATCATATTAGTTTCTCTTTTTTAAGTATATTCCTTAGTCTTGTAAATGATATATAATGCTCTGATAAGATTTTACCATTATTAACTAATGTAAAAACGCTATATGGAGAAAATGAGTTTTGTGCATCTATAGGATTGGTTATTTCATGAATATCTAACTCTATATTCCAATCTTTTATAACTTCTCCTACTTCTAAGGCAAATCTTGCTACCCAAGGACACTGTTTACTGTAGAATAAATGTAATCCTTTTATAGCTTTAAGTTTATCTGAGTTGTCATTAATTGATGGATTAGGCATATCAGAGAATTTCTTAATTAATAATGTATACTTTGGTTTAGCATTGCTAACAATCTCGTATCCGGTCTTCAGAAATAACTGCTTAGTAGCCATGAAAGAGTCTTCGGAAGTCAAAACAGCGATTCCATTAAAACCTTTTTCAATAGTGTCTTTCTCACATTCTTCAAGAAGTCTCTTTCCCAACCCTTTTCCCTGATGTTTTTTCCCATTGATAAAGATACAATGAATGAACATATAGTTATCGGCATTCACAGAACGCCAGTTATATTTCCCGGGGATGTACTCAATATATCCGACAGCCTTTTTTACACCCTCTTTATATAAAAGTTTAATGACTAAACCGTTATTCATCTGTTGTTTAATCCATTCTATCTTAGAGGGATAGGAAGGATGCTTTGGATTTATAAAACAAATCACATCTTTATGCTTCGATAAATTCTCTTTAGTAACTTCCACTACATAGTAATCACTCATTTCATCTCCAAAAATAAGTGCTTCCCCGTAAAGAAGAAGCACATTCTATCTCGTAAACAAATAGCTTACATGTTTATTGATTTGATTGTTCCGTCAGGATTTATCAGGTTTAATGCATTGTCACTATAATAACCGATAACCTTAGTACCTTCTGCGTTACTCAATTCAAGTTTAGAAGTTTCTTCATTGTAAACCAATTCAAATGAATTGTTATTAGTTTCATCCAAGTTCATTGTATGCCAAAGGATTGGTGTCGGTCCAGAATTCAATTAAGTTAAGGAAGCATGCATCAATAAAACCTGCAACACTGTAAACAGGGATAAAGCACATTCCCCAGAAAAGAACTTGCTCAACAAACTTGTTATCGGAAGCTGTATCATTCCATTGATAAACTTTCTTTGTTAAAGCAAAGTTTCCAAAACAACCACTTAGAAGTGAAACAACAATAAGAATCGAAACTAATTTGATAAGTTTTTTCATTTTATAAACCTCCAGTAATTGAAACAAGATTATGTTAATATTGATGGATAGTCAATTTATATTATCCCTTCTACATTACTTTTTCATGTAGTATTTTCTCATGTCTGAATCTACTTTTTCCAACGAATATCGTAATATTGTACGTGGCATGTCCTTATAATGTTTATCCAAAAATGGAGTGAGTGCATCTTGCTCTTTCTTACCAATCTCTTTTAACATCCAGCCAACAGCTTTTTGTATTATATCCTCTGGTGTATTTAATAGAATCTTAGCAATTTTGAATGTTGATTCATAATCTCCTTGTTTTATGAAATATTGCGTAGCTACTATTGCAATTCTTTGATGCCATATATTTTCATGATGAGCTAAATCAACAAGTAGACTGTCGTCGTTTCCCCATAAATGAACTCCCAGTAAATGAGGAGCACTCATATCAACTAAATCCCAATTGTTAACATAGTCAATGTTCCTTAAATACATGTCGATTACCTGCTCTTTTTCGGTTGAACGCTTAGGTTTGTATCTCTTCACCATTATCTGAAGGGCTACTGATCTATACTCATGAATCGGCTCTTGTAACAATTCTTCCACTTCCTTTAGTGATATCTTTGAGAACTGTTTAGCAATCTCTCTCTGAGGAGTATGTGATACACCGATAAAGGCGTCGCCCTCACCATAACCACCCTTATACGTTTTGTAGAATTTCCCTAATGCTTCTATTCTATGTTTGTTTGCTCTTTGTAGTAAAGCTTTCTTAACTTCTGAAACACTCATATTACTCTCCGGATTTTGATATGCTATGATAACATATTTGTTCTGTAAGAAGTCAATGTTATTATGAAAAAATGATAACTTTTCCCTAGATTAACTGGTAAGTTTCCCTTGGGTCTCCCTTGCTTTGCAAGGGAGACCCAAGAGTGAGACAAGAGCGGAGCAAGGGAAATATTACCATTTCGAGTTAATTCAATCGCTGGTTTATAAAAATTGCTTGACCGATGTAAAGATTTTATGAAACTTCCAGCATAAAAATAACTGATAAAAGGAGAGCCTATGCCAAAAATCATTACTGCCCGTGAAGCAGCCAATCTGGTTAAGCAAGGCAATAAAGTACTCATCGGTGGATTTCTTGCCGTTGGAGCACCGGAATCCATCATTGATGCTCTTGTAGAGCAAGGAACTAAAGATCTTTCTCTTGTTGTAATCGCTTCCGACTGGGAGAACAGAGGAATGGGAAAACTTATAGTTAATAAACAAGCTAGCAAAGTTCAAGTTTCTCATCTTGGAACAAATAGAGAGATTCAAAGACAGATGAATGAAGGTGAAATTGAAGTTGAGCTCATACCTCAAGGATCCCTCATGGAGAGAGTACGCGCTGCAGGTGCAGGTTTAGGAGGAGTTCTTACGCCTGTAGGTCTTGGAACATTAGCTGCTGAAGGGAAGCAAGTTATTAATGTTGATGGTAAAGACTTTCTATTAGAAAAAGCTTTAGCCGGTGATATTGCTATTATTAAGGCTCATAAAGCTGATAAACAAGGTAATCTTATTTATAGTAAAACTGCTCGAAACAGTAATCCTATTATGGCTACTGCAGCTAAGATTGTTATTGCAGAAGTTGATGAGATTGTTGAAATTGGTGAACTTGATCCCGAACAAGTTGTTACTTCGGGTATCTTTGTTAACTACCTTGTTAAGAAATAGGAGCTTATAATGATAGATAGAACAGATAAAAATTATAAAAGACAGATTATCGGATGGCGTGTTGCTCAAGAGATGCAGGATGGTGATTATGTAAATCTTGGTATCGGAATTCCAACTATGGCTGCAAACTATATTCCTGAAGGAGTTAGTGTAGTTTTCCAAAGTGAAAACGGAATTATGGGTGTTGGTCCTGCTCCTGCAGAAGGAATGCAAGATGAAGAGATGATTAATGCCGGTGGTGGTTATATTACTGCTGCTCCCGGAGCTTGTTACTTCGATTCATGCGTCAGTTTTGGTATTATCCGTGGTGGTCACCTTGCTATGACTGTACTGGGTGGGTTACAAGTTGATGAAAAGGGTAATCTTGCCAACTGGATGATTCCCGGAAAGATGGTTCCAGGTATGGGGGGAGCTATGGATCTTGTTGTTGGTGCTAAGAAAGTTATTGTTACTATGGAGCACACCGACAAGAAAGGGAATCCAAAAATACTTAAAGAGTGCAATCTTCCTCTTACAGCAATGGGTGTTGTTACGATGATTGTAACTGAAATGGCAGTTATTGATGTAACTCCTGAAGGTTTAGTTCTTCATGAAGTTGCTGAAGGTTATACAGTAGAAGAAGTTGTTAAAGCAACTGAAGCTAGTTTGATTATTACTGATAAAGTGGGAGTTTTCAGCTTACCACAATAAGTCAAATTTAAATAGAGTTTACAAAGAATAAAGGGAGTTTACGGTTGCAAACTCCCTTGTTCTAAATAAGTTTAATTCTATTTAAAAGCTTCCATACCAGAATAGTCACGGTAGAAATCGTAGCTCTTCAAGGTATGAATATCATCTTCTGTTTCTGCATTTGTTACTATGCGAGCAACTAATTCACCCATTCCAGGTCCGAGCATGAAGCCTTGTCCACACATACCCACACAATTGATATAGTTCTCAATTTCATTTACTCTACCAACTATAGGGAATCCGTCAGGGGTCATTGGATACTGTCCTCTCCAAGTTCTACGTACTTTATAGAAACGGAGACGAGGATAAATCTTTAACATTCTTCTGGCAATAGTAGGTAGAAACTCGGAAGTTGCTTCATTATCAATTCCGACAATAGGAGGGTCAGGAGTATAGCAGAATACAATCTGACCTTCATGGTTCTGATAGAAGTAGAAATTAGCAGAACCGGGAGCTTTGCGCATATCGATAACCATAGGACCAAAGAATCTCTTAACCGGATCAGAGATACCGGCTTCGTGATTATCAGGGAAGACTTTGACATCAAGTCCAACCATTTTGCCTATCTGTCTTGCGTAGTTTCCTGCAGCATTAACAACTTGTCCGCAACCATAAACACCTTTATCAGTTTTAACGGCAGTTATCTTATTGCCTGACATTTCAATACCAGTTACAGCCTCATTGAAATGCATATCAACGCCTGCACGTAAAGCTCTAAAGTAGTATGCGGAAACAGTAAGAAGAGGAGAACAACTACCATCCTCAGGTGAATAAGTAGAACCTCTTAAATCCTCCATTTCAATGCCAGGAACCAATTCATTATATTCTTCGGGAGAAACCCAACTAATATTTAATCCGAACTTATGCTGTATCTTCATTAAGTCCTTAAATTTCTTTTCATGATCATCTGTATAAGCAGGATATGAGTATCCATTGGACATCCAGCCTAAGTCATCACCATAGACTTCTTTCCATGTTGAAAGAATTTCAATACTTCTCTTACATGTTTGAATCTTACCAAAATCTGAATGAGTAGCTCTTACACCACCTATAGCCTTCTTGTTGTTACCTTGTCCCGGACCCGGTTTAGCTTCCAGGCATAAAACGCTCAAATTACGTTCGGCAATCTCAACAGCAGTTGGTAAGCCTACTGAACCTGCACCAATTACAATTACATCATAATTCTTCATTTTATTACTCCTTACCGTCTGCAAAAACTTCTAATGGAACTTCAATAAACACAGGTCTCTTTGTGTTTGGAACAACATTCTCTACAGGTATACCTTCCTGTCTGAGAACTTGTTTGATAAGGGTATCGCAGGTCTTGGCACCGCATGGTCCCATTCCTGAACGAGTAATAGCTTTTATTTGATTAAGGTCAGTTATACCTTTCTTTATTAGTTGTCTAACTTCGCCAACTGTTACCCTTTCACAGAGACAGATCATAGCATCATCAGGTTGTTTCTCATCAATGATTGTCTCGGTATTAGGTGCTGATACATCATCTGCTTGAACTGTGAAAGCAGCAATCTTTCTTGCATTTGACTTGGAAGCTTTAACTCTTACAAGCTGAGTTCTGTTAGCTTTATTTGTCATTACTTGAGTAACTTCTGCTTCCTCAAGATCATTACCGTTAATATCGACGACTTTAACCTTGGCTCCTTCTTTAACAGGATAGTTACCGACTTCATAAGGCATTGTCACAATTGGCATTTCCAGATCTTTTCTAAAATCAACTAAAGTGATAGCAAGTCCCGGGCAAATAAGAACACACTTTCCACAACCGATACAACTACCATCATAGATAGGAACACCCATTAAACCACCATCCTCTGTATGGATGGAGTTTGTCGGGCATACTGTTGTACATGGATTACAAGGAATTTCTTGTAAACAATGAATTACCGGGAAAACACCTTCATCATTTGGATAGGTTTTATATGAATGTAATGCTCCCGGATGTGATTTAAGAACTTCTGCTTTTTGTTTCCAATCTTCAGGAATCTCGCCTATATCGGTACCCATAGCTTTACAAATTTCTATACCGGCTATCTTACCATTAAACATAGCAGACGAAGCTTCAGCTATTTCATGAGCATCTCCTGCAGCAAATACATTTATACCTGCTATTTCAGCTTCATTAGTGAATTCATCTAATTTATCAAGTCCTACAGCGATCAGAATGGTATCGCAATCAAAGGTCTGTTCAGTACCTTTGATAGGTTCAAATTTATCATTTATTGCAGCTATCGTGATAGAACTAACTTCTTCATCTCCATTTGCCGAGAGGATAGTGTGTGAAGTATAGATTGGAACACCAAGTCTTTTCAATTTGTCAGCATGAACTTTATAACCGCCACAAGTTGGCATGGCTTCTACAAGTCCAACAACGTCAATTCCTGCTTGAAGTGCATGATATCCGGCAATAAGTCCTACATTACCGCCACCGATAATAAAGAGGCGTTCTGTAGGTCTTACAAGATCACGATTAACTAAGGTCTGGAAAGCACCTGCACCATAAATACCTGCGAGAGTATTTCCGTTAAAACGAAGGAACTTCTCTCTTGCTCCCGCTGCATTAAGAATAAGCTTTGGCTCAACTATCTTGTAAATACCATCTTTAACAATTCCAACCTTTTTATCGCTAAACACGTAGAGAGCAGTACTATTTAACCATACATCAATAGCATCCATTGCCATAACTTTCTCAGCTAATAATCTTCCGATAGCATTTCCTCTTGTTCCTGCATGAGAATCTTCAACCGAGCCAAAGAATTTATGTGTTTGGAGAACAAGCTTGCCACCAAGTACATTTTTATCATCAACAATAAGAGCTTTGATGTTACGGCTTCCAAGTTCTATTGCTGCAGATAATCCGGCAGGACCACCACCAATAATCAGAACATCCGTTTTCAACTCTTCAATAGGTTCCAAATTAGGATTTTCTTCCGACTCAGGCATCTCCGGTAAACCGTCAGCAGGTTTAACAATCATGTTCTCCTGAACAATTGTCATACATGATTTTACAGGAATACCGTTAGCTATTACCATACATTTTGCACATTGACCATTAGCACAGAATATCCCCTGGGCTGTGCCGTCTTTGTGATGATGTCCGAATGTTTTAATGCCGTTAGCCATTAATGCTGAGGAGATTACTTCACCTTCATTTGCAGTTAGACATTGATTGTCCCAATAGAATTTAATCTCTTTCTTCTCTGGCACATCAAGTACCGGATGCTCATGGATGCGTTGTTGTTCCATAGACTTACTCCCTGATAGTTAATTTTCTTCTAAACATGGTGCAAGAGGTTCTGTGTCAAGGAAAAATGAGGGAGAGGTAAGCTAAATTTGGAAACTATGTATTGATGAGTCTCAGCTATGTTAAATAATAGTTAAGACTACAATTAATCAACGTTAGTTAAAAAAGCAATAATAAAAGGAAAGTTATAACATTTACTATGCCGATGAAACCGAAAAACACAAGATTGAATTTGGTTAGATATTCATGGATGTATTTGTTATAGAATTCTATAATAGTGTTTATGTCGAACTTAACGGCAAGTAGGTCTATTTTGTTCTTTATGCTATATTTCTTGATTATAAAAGGTACAAATTCGCGTAGCAGTTTTGCAGCTATTGATTTAGCACAGCTACCGGATAGGTGTCTTATCTTAATTCTAAATGATTCGGGTAGCAGTTTGGCTTTCTCAACGAAATCCATATTCTCATAGATAAAGTCATATACTTTCTGCTCCCATTTAGCCAGATATCCTTCTTTCTTCAAATCGGCTTGATCAAGGTAGTCATTAAGAAGTTCATAGGCTTTATCTAATACCCATTGTCTTTTACTTATAATAAAGCCGGGAGTTAGGTTATAACCTGCTATCACAATCTTACGTTTCCATTCGTTGATTAAGAAAAAGCGTAGTATTTCAGCAAGAAAAAGTCCAAGACCTATATTTACGGCAAGTATAATGAGGACTTTAATAAATACAATAAGAAATTCCATCAGAAACTACCTCCTGCACCACCACCTCCGGAGCTACCTCCACCGAAACCACCGAAACCGCCAAAGCCTCCGCCTCCTGAGCGACCGCTACCCATTCCACCGAAACCTCTTCCACCGCCACCAAAAATCATGAGCCAGATGAGGATTCGTCCACGAGTGAGGATTACCAATATTATAAATATTATTGCCGATAAATTAATCCCTCGTCTCTTCTGTTTATTTCTTGTGGAATATTGACCACTGAGTGTTACCAGATGCTCTTTTGCAATTTCAGAAGCACATGCGTTTACAGCATAACCAATAGCTCTGGAATAATCTTCCATACCTCTGTTCAGATAAGTCTTCATATTGTTATAAATTAAGGAAGCTTTATAATCAGTGATGTAACCTTCTGAGCCATAGCCAACTTCAATCTTGATTTTACGTTCTTTAAGGGCTACAAGAATTAATACACCCTCATTTTTGCTATTGCCGACACCCCAAAAGCGGTATAACTGATTGGCATAGTCCTCATAGTCCATACCCTGTAGGTCACTAACTATGCCAACGGCAATATCTACATTAGTTTTCTGCCTGACTTCAGATATAAGATTGGATAGCCTGGCTTCTGTTTGTGGATCAATCTTATTTGCATAATCGTTAACCCATCCTGTTGCTTTTGGAAAGTCAACAGATGAGAGTATTGAAGTGAAAAGTAGTAAGCCAAGTAAAATATATATAATCTTTTTATTCATTTTAGATTCCTTTATCCAACCAAATATATAATTAAAGCGTATGTCAATATAAACTTATTCTTCTGTTATCGCAAAGTTTTCTTCGAGCCAATTTAAAGCATATTCAAAGTACTCAGGTAAAGGAGCTGTAAACTCCATATCCTGCTCTGTTATAGGATGCTTGAAAGCAATCTTATAAGCATGAAGGGCTTGCACAGGAAGGTGTTTATCTAACAACATCTTAAGTTTCCTTCGATAGTTTGAGGGGATTCTTGTAGCAGTAGTGTCCGCAGAATTGTATAGTCTGTCACCCAAGATTGGCAGGTTAATACTACTAAGATGAACCCTTATCTGATGAGTTCTACCTGTCTCTAAATCTATGTCAAGATATGTGAAATAGTGATAATACTTAAGTATTTCGTAATGAGTTACGCACCATTTCCCTGAATTCGAGACTCTCATTTTAATAGGATTAACAGGATCCCGCTCAATGTATCCCTCAATAGTTGCTCCTTCTTCTTTTGGAGTTCCAACGCATACAGCTCTATATGTTTTCTTAATTTCTTTATTCATAAACATTGTTTGCAAAAGAGAGTGAGTTCTATCTTCTTTAGCAACGATAAGTACCCCTGAGGTGTCCTTATCCAATCGATGTACAATCCCCGGTCTGAACCTTTCGGAACCTTCCGATAAAGAATTTTGGAAGTGGTAAACAAGCCCGTTAACAAGTGTATTATCTTTATTCCCTGATCCGGGGTGAACAACTAAGCCTGCTGGTTTGTTAATAACTGCAAGGTAGTCATCTTCATAGATTATTTCAATAGGTATATCTTGAGGGACAATTTCTGTAGGTTCGGGAACAGGAAGTAAAATTTTTATCTCATCCGCTTCGGAAAGCTTAAAGTTTTTTTTTACAATACTACCATTTACTTGAACATCACCTTCAGCAATAAGCTTTTCTATAAGTGATCTTGAGTATAGTTCATCGATTCCTTGAGTTGCAATGTATTTATCCAGTCTGGAGTCACTTGATTCAGTAACTCTGATAATCAATTCTTTTCTTGTCATTGTTGTTGGGTAGCTTGTTGTTTCTTTTCTCTCTGTTCTTCTTTTATTGCAATAACAACTCCGATAGGCATTGATTCTGCATCACGTACAATCTGATTCTGGATTGATATCTTCTTTTGAAGTTTCTCTATGTATTCAACTTTCTCATCAATAGAGTGACCTGAGTTCACAACTTCTTTGTAATATGCTACGATTGTTTTCTCTATTTCAGGAGAAAAACTAGTCTCTAGAATGTTAACATCAGAATGTATTGAGGGGTATCTATCTGTTAGAGATTCTGAACAGTAAGCAATAACGCCCTGCATAGTAAGTACAATAATTTCCTTTTCAGTTAGCTTAAGAATGTTCAGAATTCTACTGTGCTGTTCATAGATTTTCAGTTTCTTTTGTTGGTCAAACTTCTGAATGTTATTATACATCTTATCAATAACTTCCACGATTTGAGTCATCTCTTTCTCGGAAGCTATCTGAGTTTCAATTAAATCAAGAGTAGGTGCCCATTCGGATATGTTTTTAATAACTCTTTCCAGAGAGAGCAGAGTTGTTTTAATTCTATAAGGAACATAGAAGAAAACGATAAGGAGCAAGGTAAACTGGATAAACACAAAGATATAGATAATATTCTGCAAATCTATTGCTTTCTGTTCCCATTTAATACCTGCATCTATGGTGCGTATCATTAATACGCTCTGTATGGTTAACAATAAGAATACAATCAATAGAAAAACTCTAAGGATTGTAGTAAAAGATCTTTTATTCATCTAAAACCTCAATTTGTCCTGATAATTCATTTATCTCACTAAACTTCTTTTTAAAATATTTGTAGATGATACCTGCACAAATAAAAACTATTGTCAAGAGTATTAATTCCAATAGTATGATTAGTCCTTTGATACTTCCTGATAAAGTAATAATAATCGGCTGAAGAACTATTAAAAGCAAAAAAGGTACAAACCATAACCATAATTTACCTTTTCCGCTTCGTTTCATCTATTTAGAATACTTCTTAAGAAGTTCATTTACTGAGTTTCTTGCTCCTAACAGTACCAGTATATCATCTTCATGGATAATGTCGGTAGCACCGGGTAAGTCATTAATCTTTTGGTCTATTATGTTTTCGCCGGAATCTGTGACCTTTAGTTCATTGTACTTAATAGCAACAACATGAATACCGTAAGTTGTAGGTAAAGCAATCTCTTGTAAGGATTTTCCAATAAAATCTTTCGGAGATTTCATCTCTACCAATACATGTCCGGATGATAAATTAACGAACTCAAAGATATTCTTAGTGGAAAGACTACGAGCAAGTTGCAGTCCAACCATTTGCTCGGGTAAGTATATCTGCTTAACACCTATAAGCTTAAGAATTCTGGCATGGAGCTCATTATCAACTTTAGCATAGATATTATTAACACCAAGCTTTTTAAGAATAGCGGCAGTCAGAATACTCTCTTCGATGTGACTACCAATACCTAATATAACTGCATCCATATACTCCAATCCGACTGTTTTTAGAGCTCTCTCGTTAGTGGAATCAAGCACAAGCGGTTGAGTGGAGAATTTGTTTATATCTTCAACTATATCGGCATCTTTATCTATTGCTATTACTTCGTTACCATTTTCAAAAAGAGTTTTGGCAACTGTCGAGCCAAATCTTCCTAACCCTATTACTGCGAATTTCGCCATAATTACCTCTTCTTAACCTATAGAAACATTTTCCTGATTATAGCGTACTCTCACTTTTACTATATGGAGAGTAGTAGCATATATTAAAGTCATTGGACCTATACGACCCAAATACATTAAAAGTACAATAATTAGCTTACCTAAAACTGTCAATTTAGCAGTTATACCCATAGACAAGCCTACGGTAGCAAATGCTGATACCGCTTCAAAACAGAGTTCTTTAAATCCAAGATCTTCTACCATCATAAGCATGAAAGTCAAAGTACCTAACGCAAGTAAAGCTATTGCAAAAAGAGTCATCACTTCACGGAATGACTTAGTAGAAATTTTTCTCTTAAAGGCATTAATATCTGTTGTACCCTTCAGATTTGCAAACATTGCAATTAGAAATAAAGCAATAGTCGTGGTTTTAATACCACCGCCCGTTGAACCCGGAGAAGCTCCGATGAACATCAACAATATACTTACGAGAGAAGAACCGTTAGTCAAATGTCCTTGATCGATAGTATTAAAACCTGCAGTTCTACATGTAACCGATTGGAACCACGAGTTTAATAGTCTTGTACCAAATTTGAAATCCACCATAGTATTTCTAAACTCGGAGAGGAAGAACAAAGCGGTTCCTCCCAGTAGTAAAATGCCACTGGTAATGAGAACTATTTTTGTGTGTAAGGTCAATCTGCTAAAGGCAAATTTCTTTAAGAAATTAAATCGTATATCATTGATAACAGAGAATCCCAATCCTCCGAATATGATTAATAAACTTAATGTCATTACCACAGTCGGATTACTTTGATAGGAGACAAAGCTATCCGGATAGAGAGCAAATCCTGCGTTGCAGAATGCCGAGACAGAGTGGAACACAGAATGATACACCGCATCCCCGAATGTCGGTAAATGGTCTCTAAATTGAAACAGTAAGAAAATCGCTCCAATGAATTCAAAAATAAATGTTAATGACAATATAGACTTCAAGAGAGTATAGAAATCTATTCTATTAGATTCTCCCACCACATTTTGCATAACCTGTTGAGTGGAGATTGTTAACTTCTGTCCCAGGATAATGGCAAAAGCCGTAGATATAGTCATAATACCCAATCCACCGATCTGGATAAGAATCAAGATAATAATCTGTCCGACTTGCGACCAATAAGTTCCCGTATCATAAACGATTAGTCCTGTCACACAGGTAGCAGATGTGGAAGTAAACAAAGCATCGACAAATGGTGTTATTTCTCCGCTTGAACTGCTTTGCGGATGCATAAGCAGGAATGTTCCGAGCATTATTGTGAGGAAGAAACTGAACATCAATGCTAAAGCAGGATTCTGAGTTAGTTTGATTAGAAACGAGCTTTGATACGAGTCTCTATTCCTATTCCCTGATCTTGCTATTCGTGATTGTAGCGATGAACTGATAGTTTTGATTAGTATATATATTTCCCGAATAAGTATCACTAACAGGAAGAGCATTGGTTTAATGAATAGAGTTACTCCCGCTATTAACAGAATGAGACTATTGGATGCTAAAAGGAAGGTTCTTTCTTTGGAAGAAAGCCAATCCACAAATCTCACTGCATAATATACGCAGAAAAATACCATAAGTACTATAGAATATGGTAATAGAAACTCAACTGTACCGAATATATGCTCTAATACAGGTGAAAAGAACAGGATTAAGAAGTTAATGATTCCGGCAATACCAAGTAAAGCCTGAATTACTTTAACTATTCTCTGTCGGGAAGTATTTTCCATACTTTAAAATAGTTTCTCTACAATCTCCGCTATTTTATTGCTAACATTCTCAACACTGTCATTGGCATCGATTGTCTCGACAATACCGAAGGTTGAGAAGTAATCCAATTGGAGTTTAGTTTTTTCTAAGAATTCAGAAATTCTTTTATCAATTGCTTCCGGTTTATCGTCAGCTCGTGGTCCTACAACTCCTCCGCATACATCGCAGACATTTTCTACTTCCGGTGGAGATGTCTGTAGATTGTAGGTTTTCCCGCAATCTATACATTCAACTCTTGAAGTAATGCGCTCTTTAGCTACTTCAACAGGTAAACTAAGATAGATAACTTTATCAATGTGGTATCTATCGACAATATACGCTGCCTGCTCAAGCGTCCTTGGAAATCCGTCAAACACCAGACCCTTGATATCAGGCTCGATACTCTCTTCAATCAACTGAAAAACAAATTTATCAGGCACTAAAGCACCCATTTTTATATAGGCATCGGCTATTAAGCCTAAATCTGTTTCCTGTTCGATGTGTTTACGGAACAATGCACCGGTGTTTATGTGCTCCAGGTTAAACTGCTTTGCAAGTAGTTTTGCCTGAGTCCCTTTCCCGCTACCTTGTTTTCCAATTAAAATAATATTTACCATTACTTCCTCTATATATTACTTATTACCTTATATTTCTGATTATTTCATAAAGTCAAGGTTATTTATATCAGATGGCAATAATTAATTACAATTATTTGCGTCAATTAAGAAGTTCTACTATTTTACGAGATTGTTCCGAAATTTCTTTTAAAGTTGATAAACAAATTGTTTGCCGAGAGTCAACTATCACGGATTCAGGATTCACATGGGCTTCCACAATGAGTCCGCTTGCTCCTACGGATGCTGTAGCTAAACTTATGGGTTTTATCAATTCTCTCAAACCGGTTGCATGAGAAGGATCACCAATCACAGGAAATACCAGACTCTGTCGTAAAAGTGGGATTGCTGTAATATCATAAGTATTACGAGTAATGGAATCAAATGTTCTTATTCCTCGTTCACAGAATATCAGTTTTGAATTACCCTCTTTGAGAATGTATTCCGAAGCCTGTAACCACTCGTCGACAGTACTACTCATACCTCTTTTCAAGATTACCGGTTTCTTGGATTTCCCAACTTCGGTCAAGAGTGGATAGTTAAGCATATTCCTTGTGCCGATAAGAAGAATATCAACCTTTTCAATCATCTCATCCAGATGAGATATGTCGGTTAACTCACTTACTGTTACCAGATTATATTTCCTTCCGACTTCCTGTAGCCAGTCAAGAGCTTTACTTCCCAATCCGTTAAAAGAATTGGCATTGGTCCTTAACTTGAAAGCACCACCTCTTATGAGACGAATTCCAATTTCATTGAGTTCTTGGGCTATCAGTTCAAGGTCATCTTTGGATTCTATAGTGCATGGACCGGCAATGATTTGAAACTCATCCGGTTTGATAATAGTCCCTTTAAGGTCTATTGGCTCATATCCATAACTGTTTATCTGCGATATTATCTTTTTTAAGCTCATATTTATCCTATTTCGTGTATCCAAAATGACTTGTATTGAAACAGGTGTAGTGTCAAGAATATTTTATCACAATCAGTCTGCTATATCCTGCTAATTGGATTACATATATAAAGATAGATCTCAGTCGGACTATTCTTACATATTTACCCCCGAAACGAATATCCAATCCTACTAACATCAATTAAATGCACTTAAACACTACTTTTGTTACACGAATTTTACCACTACTAACTTGGTATAAACACTAACTGTATGGCTAATAGAAAATTAAAGTGTAGGGACCACCCTTTTATGTATGGCGAGTCACCCTTAAAAGTATCCACCCTAGGGAGGTCAAAGTTTTACCAAGAAAAATACTACGTAAACTACATGATATAATATCATCAATAGAGACCGGTGTCTTTATGGGTTATATACTTGATAAAAATGCAGTTAATCAGTTAAAGGAATATTTTAATGAATTGGATTATTTCTAGAGAAATGCAGAGTAAATGTTTCATCCACGCAATGAGCGTAGCGAATGGAGGGGATGAAACATTCGCCTTGAATACTTGGATTATATATATCCTACAAAAAAAGAGTGCCAGCAATCTAAGAATCAGATATACTGACACTTATGACATATTTAGAGATGAGATTACTCAGTAAAGAATTTAAGTCAAGAACTCTTTTACGGTATCAGATGTATACTCTTTCAATGCAGCATGGCATATCTGAAACAGCTAGGATGTTAGGCACAACCAGGAAGACTGTTCGTCTCTGGAGAAATAGGTATCTTGAGCTTGGAGAGGCAGGTCTCGAGAATAAGTCCAGGGTTGGTCAGAAACATCCTCTGAAGATGCCAAAAGATATTGAAGATGCTATCATCAAAGAACGTAAAGATCGTGGCAATCCAGGAGCTCGCACTATAGTAAATAATCTGAAATTGCATTACTCAGCAAAGACCGTTCATAAGGTATTAAAGAGACATAAGCTTGTTTTGAAAAGAAAAACAAGATACAAGAAAAAGAAAGATATGTCAGCTGTAAGAGCACACTATAAGCCTATGCAGAAACTTCAGCTCGATGTTAAATACCTAAATGATATTGCTAAACAGAGTAGAGCATATGAGTCAGGTGCAATACCTATGTTTCAGATTACTGCCAGAGATTACAAGACAGGAATGGTATTTCTAGGCTTTACAAACTATAAAGATGATCTCTCAACTGCCATTTTTGCGGATTACGTAATTGAATACCTAAAAGGGTTACATTGCTCTCCTAATGATATTACTTTCCAAACAGATAACGGTACTGAATTTATTGAACCTCTTCATAGTAGAGTCACAATCTTTGAAGAAATCTTAAACAAACATGGAGTAACTCATGTTCGCATACCTCCAAAATCTCCAACATTCAACAGTGATGTAGAAAGCTTTCACAACACCATAGAACAAGAATTATATGATTATGAAGAGTTTAGAGACATTATATCTTTCATTAGTAAAGTCTTCATATATCAGACTTACTACAACCATATTCGTAAAATCAGGACTAGAGGCAACAAGGCCCCCGTTGAGTTAGTCGCAGAATATGGACTTAAGGCTAAAACTGCTGATTTATGCTTTATCCCCATATTCTGCGACTCTTTTAGAAAGAATTTTCTTGCTAATTACAAAACTGGATACTTTAAAGGGTTACCTCCCACCACCCTTTTATGTATCCATGATCCTTCTGCTTCTCTTAAGGGCGACTGTTAAAAACATTGGAACCGGATTGGATCCACTAAGGAGCCTCCTTGGACCCTCCTTGGCGAAAGCCAAAGTTGTCCACATCGTGTGGATAACTTTCACCATAGAATTTCTTAGGTCTTTAACAGTGTTGCAGAAGGGGCGTAATAGGTTCATGACATGTTCATTTAATTGGCGAGTCACCCTTAAAGTATTCATAAAGGTCATTTGTGGTAGGGAATAAAAATAAAAATACTAGACCTAAATGCCTTTGTTTATCGGGGTAGAGGAGAGTTGGAGAAACAAAAATAAAACAAAGTGCTTGACATCTGTGGTGTATTGGTAAACCATAACACCAGACTAGGAGGCGATAAATGGAATTTACCAAAGACATGCCGATTTACTTGCAGTTAAAGAAACTGGTTGAAGAAGGAATTCTATCCGATACATATAGTTCGGATGATTCATTACCATCAATCAGGAGTTTAGCTCAGGCATATCGCCTAAATCCTCAGACGGTAGCTAGTGCTTTTTCGGAATTAGTAAACGATGGAGTTGTCTATAAGAAACGAGGACTTGGTTTTTATATTTCGGAAGATGCAAAAGAAAAGCTTCTAAAAATGAGGAGAGCTGAATTCTACGAAAAAGATGTGAGAGAGTTCGCTAAAAGCGTATCCTTTTTAGGGATAGATGTTAGCGAAATTTGTGAGATGTTGAAGAAGATTATAGTGGAGGTGACTCTATGAGTATCATGGAAGTGAAGAATGTAACGAAATGTTATAAGAAATTAAAAGCTTTGGATGATGTGAATTTGTCTATCCCTAAGGGAAGAATTATCGGACTTTTCGGGCGAAACGGAGCAGGAAAATCAACATTGATGAGATGTATGCTCGGTTTACTGCATCATGAAGGAGAGATTATTCTTAATGATAAAAAAGTGAAATATAGCGATTCGAAGCTCTTTGAGAAGATAGCTTTTATTCCTGACGTATCTGCATTGGATAGAAGAATCAAAGTTAAAGACGCTATCGAATTAGTTAAAGGATTAAACCAATCCTGGAATGATGAACGTTTTGATCAGCTGTTCTCTACCAGTAAGCTGCCTTTGAATAATAAAATAACTAGCTTATCAAAAGGTATGAAGACCAAACTATACCTGCTTTTGACGTTGTGTCTTGATGTTGATATTCTTCTACTGGACGAGCCTACATTAGGCCTTGATATTCAGTTTAGAAAGGAATTCTTTAACTCAATATTGGGTGAATTCTACAACAGTGAAAGAACAATTATAATATCTACCCATCAGGTTGAGGAAGTTGAGAATATATTACAAGACATAATCTTCATTGATAATGGGAAAATTGTTTTGTATGATTCTATTGATAACATTAACAGGGATTATAAACAAATCACAGTGCCATTAGCATCAAAAGAGATTGTTATGGCTATGGAACCACTATCTGTGTTCGAAGGGTTGGGGAATGTCACTGCACTGGTAAAAGGTGAAATTAATGACGAACTGTTAGTTTCATACAGTAATCCACGAATATCTGACCTCTTCCTGGCTTTAGTAGGAGGAAGCAATGAATAAATTCTTTTTATATTTAAAGCATGAATTTAAAGCTAATAAAGTTGCTTTTCTGATTCCATTGATAATACAGGGATTCAATTATGCAACCTCGTTAATATTTATGATTCTTCTCTATGCGAGAATCATAAAAACAGATACTGATCTTGCTCAGAGTATTAAATCAATATTTCTTGAACAAGGTGTTGCAATTGATAGTGAAGCTTCCAAAGTAATACTATTGATTGTCGGATACATTATGACCGTGTTCGCGTTGGGAATATTCGGTGTATTTGTAGGTATGATAAGAGCTTCCAGCTCATTGAACTATGAAAAGAAGATGGGGTATGAGCTATTCTATCGTACACAACCGGTTTCAATCTGGACACGTACAGGAGCTAAGTACCTCAACAGCATTATAGGAGCTCTTATTAGTGCAACTATTATTGCTTTAGTAAATACAGTAGTAATCAGCATAATATTTGCAACACAATTCACTGATAAAGG
Organism: Cloacimonadales bacterium (SeqCode); assembly: GCA_963667035.1. GTDB lineage: Bacteria > Cloacimonadota > Cloacimonadia > Cloacimonadales > JAFGVF01 > Zophobacter. The sequence continues at coordinate 1,704,640 of OY762964.1, read as the reverse complement.
GTTAGTCTGGAGTTCAGTATTCCAAGGATTCTTTGCAGGTTGCATTTCAACGATAGGTCCCGCCTTATTGTTTGGCTCACTAGGCTTCCTGGTATCTGCAGTCTTTACCAGAATGGCATTGATGAAAGGAGCTTTTGTCCTATTAACTCTGGGATTTATTGAATTGTTATCTAAGCTTGCCGGGATTCAGTTCCTATCGATATTCAGTTATCTAATGAAAATGGCAATGGAATTATTACAACCACGCTCCATAATCCCTAAAGCTGTTGAGAATATCTCTTCGGTTAATGAAATACCGCTGAGTGGTTTCTTCTATACCGAACAGCTTTGGATAGTATTGCTCAGTGCTGCCATCTTTGTTGTCTCAACATATATATTTAAACATAAGAAAATAGAGTCTTAGGAGGTTATAAATGAAAAAAGTATTACCAGTAATCTGGATATGTCTACTCGTTACCGGGCTATTTGCTCAGGGGAATGTCTTTTCAAACTTCTCAGTTGCAATACCCGATACATACATAGGCATTACCGAGAATCCGGCTGCTGCAGGATTAAATCAAGGTGCAAGTATAAGTGCCTTGTGGCAAAGAAAAGAAGCCACTTGGGATCAAGATTACTCATTGATTTTCAATTTGGAAGGTCTTGGGTATTCAATGAATGTTATTGATAAAGATTATTACTCTCATGCTCTTCAATGGGGAACAAATATGGGGAATGTTTCCTTTTTCAGAAATATCTATTTAGGTGCTGAATGGAATTGGGACAAAGATAAGTTTGAAGATGGCGGATATAAATTAGGTACTATCTTGAGACCTAGCAGAATGTTCTCTTTGGGTGCTACGGCTGATTTCGCTAAAGACACTGTGAAAGATGAATTTATGGATCCTGATTTCCGTTTCGGTATTGGAGTCAGACCATTTATAAACTCATCAATGTATGATAAAGTAGAATTATATGCTGATATGGGATTTTATGACTTAAACCGTGACGACCCTCTTGCAGATGAAGACAGAGCTTTGTCTTCTCCAACTATAGGAGCTAATCTTGTAGTAGCTGAAGGTCTGAAGTTAGGTGGAGCATATAATGTTGAGAATGAGACTGCAAGCTTTCAGTTCAGTCTTGGAATTGATGATTTCTCAATCGGTTCAAGAACAGAAATGAATGACGATACTAATTACGGATATGATTTTATCTCTTTCCACGAGAGAAGTATTCCTACTTTATTTGAGAAGAACAGAAGTAAAGCATATAAAATGGCTCTCAATAAAGAATTAGTTGATTCTCAGTCAGCCATGAAGATTGGACCTTTCTCTCTGATAGATAGTAAAGGTATGACAATGAGAGAGTTCAAGGATAAACTCGAACTCTTGGCACAAGACGAAACTATAGGTGCTGTTTTGTTTATGAATCCTAACTTCCCGTCTTCTATTGCAAGAAAGCAGGAAGTGATTGAGTACTTAAAAGAGTTTAAAGAAGAAACAGGAAAGCAATTGATAGCCTACTTTGATAATATCTCAAACTCCGGATACTTCTTTGCCGCTTCTATTATGGATAAGATTTATCTCAATAAAATGGGTGGAATCGAACTTAAAGGTATTTCTCTTAGCTCTCCTTATTTCAAAGGATTACTTGATACTTTAGGTATTGAGTTTACTAACCTTAGAAGTCATCCATATAAAACTGCCGGTAATAATCTGACCGAAGAGCATATGACAGATGCCGAAAGAGAAGCTTACGAATCTGTTTTCGGAATAGTGTATGAAGAAATGGTGAGAAGTATTGAAAACGGAAGAGAGAATTTGGCTGGAAACGTAAAAGAACTTATTGATAACGGTCCTTACTTTGATGCAGCAAAATGTAAAGAATTGGGACTAGTTGATGATGTAATTTATCAATCAGAACTATTCGATACAGTTAAGAATGACCTGCATTACACAAGCTTTACCGGAGAAAGTAATGAGCGTATGGATACTGCTTGGAATTACAACACAACATCTAAAATTAAAGTCATCAATGCTACCGGTAATATCATAATGGGTAAAGGTAAACCGGGTTCAAACATTGGTGCTGAGAGCTATGCAAAAGCAATTGAAGAAGCAAGAAACAATCCGGAAGTAAAAGCAATCGTGTTAAGAGTGGATAGTGGCGGTGGATCAGCTCAGGCTTCCGATATAATTGCTCATGAGATAAAACTCTGTAAAGAAGGAAAGAATAAGAAACCTGTGGTTGTATCAATGTGTGGTGCTGCTGCGTCCGGTGGATACTATATATCTGCTTATGCAGACAGAATATTTGCCGAACCTACAACTATCACAGGATCTATAGGCGTTATTGGTATGCTTCCTAACTTCGAAGGACTTTATGACAAGTTACATATAAACTGGAGTTCAATCAAATTCGGAGAGAATTCTGATTTAGGTGCAACTCATAGAAAGATGACTAAAAGTGAAAAGCAAAGATTCAAAGAAATGATTGAACATACTTATGATACATTCATTGATGTTGTCTCTGACGGAAGAGGAATGGATAGGGAAGAAGTGAAGAAGATTGCTCAAGGTAGAATCTGGTCCGGTCAACAGGGTGTTGAAAATGGCTTGGTGGATGAGATTGGTAATCTTGAAGATGCAATTGAGTATGCTTCTCAATTAGCTAAAATTACCGATGATGTTGATGTTGAAGAATATCCTTCTTACAGTTCAGGCATCTCAATCAAAGTTGACTTTCCTGAATTCTCACCTTTTGGAATGAAGTTAACAAGCGGACTTAACACTGTTAAAGAGACTTATGATACTCTTAAGCAATTTGATGGAGAAAGAGTTCTTTATCTCATGCCTTTCATACAAACTGAAGAATAATTAATCCCCCCAATACATGTAAAAATGACCTGTCACAATAAGTGGCAGGTCTTTCTTGTATATGATAACTAGAACGCTTCTTCAATTAGAAAGTAGAAGCCAAAAGAGTTTCTTCCCTTAGCTAGATCAAGCCTGAGATTAATATTGTCTTCAGGAATAAGCTTATATCTGCCACCAATACCAAATGATGGGATAATATCCTTTCTTTCAATATCTTCAAATCTTGAATATACTGTTCCAAAGTTGGCAAAGGCAACAGCTCCCCATTTCTCAGTAAACATATTCCTGTATTCCAATTGATAGACAAGGGAGTTTCTGTCTCTGAATCTTCCTTCATAGTAACCTCTCATTATCTCTGAGCCTCCTAATGAGGAAAGGAACATAAAAGGTGCATTGTGAGAAATATTACCCGAGTATAACTGGTTAGCTATTGTCTGGTTTCCCTTTAAAGGAAAATATTTCCTGATATCGAAGATAAGATTGTTGAACTCATAATCGCTATTCCAATCCTTTCTGTAAGATACATACCTGATACCTGCATAGTAGCCGTCAGTTGGGAAATGAATGTCATCACGTCTATCGTAGTCCATTCTAAAACCTAATCCCAATTGCTGATACTTATAATCCTCATTTATAAACGGGTATTGAACAAAAGAGGAATCCTTAATATCCTTCATTTTGAAATTACTATAATCTATTATAAGACCCCTCTCTAGATAATCTATAAAAAAAGATGGATTTGATATTTCAAATGTCATCTGCTGTTGTTGATATCTATATATAATCTCATCGTCCTTAGTATTGAGAGGACCTATTCCAAAATAACTTCCATCATTATTCTCAAACTTTAGAGTCGTTAATACTCTAAGATTATATAGGTTTAGATAGATATCGGGTTTTAAGGTCACTGAATAATAGTTTTTAAATGAATAGAAACCTGCCAGAGCTATCTCGGAAGTGTTATAGCTATCATCTTGATCAGGTAGTCTGAAGTATAAACCTCCTCCGAAACCTAAGGCAAAACTAGTTTCAGGTTTATAAAAGCCAAAGGGGAATCCAACCAATCTATAGTTCTTATCAAGCTTTTCCTCTGCGAGTAAAGTCAGAACAAATGTTAGCATCATTATTATGTATAAAAACTTCTTCATCGATATTCCTCATTTATGATTAATATGATTATTAATGTGATAAGCGTTAAGCAGTCATAGATATAACTAATCAGTTTCCCGTTCAAAGCAAGTATTGATAAAAATAATGTTACGGGAAGAAACAGCAATATTATTGCTTCAGCATTAGCAATGATACAACAAGAAGTATAAGACCGCTAAGAAATATAATTCTAGTTAACAGAATATATAAACAATTGAATGACAGCAAGTAATATATTTCAATAATATGCCAATAGTTATAGAATTAGCAGATATTAAGTAAGATTGCTTAAAAATAATTTGACAATAAAACCTGCTTGATTATTATATGGCTGTATCGAAAATCAACAGGAGGAAAAAATGAGATACTTAGTAAAGAGCAGACCCGGATACTTCCCAATGAGGGAAATGGAAAGAATGCTTGGTGCATTCAATGATTTTGATTTAACCCCAACTCATCGGGTTTCTCCGATGAAAGTTGATATTCTTGAAGAGGAAGATGCTTATATTATTCAGGCTGAGATGCCAGGACACAATAAAGACGATGTTAACATTTCAGTCGAGAACAATGTCCTCACAATAGAGGTGAAATCGGTTGATGAGGATGAAAAGCAATATATCAGAAGAGAAAGATGTAATATGGAGTTAAAGAGAACTTTTAGATTGGATAACAGTTTTGATACTGAAAAAATCGGTGCTGAAATGGAAAATGGCGTGTTGATAGTTAAAATACCAAAAGCTGCGAAACTTCAGCCAAAACAAATAGCAATAAACTAAAGGAGGAAAACATGAGACATTATCCAGTAAGCTTATTCGACTCATTCCTTGACTTTCCAAAGATGGATCTGTTTAAGAACTTCTTTAGAGATGATTTCTTTTCAGAGAATAGCTCAGGGATGGCCTTAGACATCAGAGAGGAAGATGACAAGTTCTTGATTGATGCGGAACTTCCGGGATTCGAAAAGAAAGATGTTAATATTAATGTTGCTGATAACGTATTGACTATTGAGGCAAAAACAGAGACACAAAAAGAAGATAAGAAATATCATAGACAGGAAAGATTCCTTGGTGAGTACAAGCGCTCAATCTCATTAGGTGAGAATTGCGATTCTGAAAAGATTACAGCTTCCATGAAGAATGGAGTACTCACGATTGAGATTCCCAAGGTTGAACCTGAACCTGCTAAAAAAATAATCATACAATAAGAATCTCTCTTAGAAATGGGGAAAGCCAACCTCCCGGCTTTCCCCATATTTTTTGGTCGACAAAGAAAGTATGATCCCCTAACTGAATAAAATAGTATATAACTATATCAATTATAGAGATATGTATAGCTTGAACAATTAAGAAAGTGTTAATTGGGTGATTAATATACAGAAAAGCCTTCATATGACTAAAAAACAGTTGACAAGGTGCTAAATCGTAATAAAATGTATATTGAAAGGCTATGGATAAATAGTTTAAAATTGATTATAAAGATTTGGAGGAAATAACATGCGTTATATTATGTCGATTTTACTTGTAGTTCTGTTAGGTGCTTTGTCTGCCACAACGATTTATGATGTTCAGTATACCACTAACCCCGGTAATGGAACATATCCATCAGATTTGGTCGGACAACAGGTTACTGTTGAAGGTGTTGTTACTGCTGTTTTAATGCAGGGTGAAAAGTTCTTTATCAGTGAACCACAAGGTGGAGCATGGCGTGGTCTCTTTGTTTATGAATGGACTACTTTACCACAACTTGGTGATATGGTATCTTGTACCGGAACAGTTGCTGAATACAATGGAGTTACAGAGTTAACTTATGTAACAACTCAAGTTTTAAGCAGTGGTAATCCACTTCCTAACCCAACTTTAGTTACAACAGGTTCTTTGAACAATGCAGCAACAGCTGAACAATATGAAGGTGTTTACGCTGCTATTTCAAGAGCTTCTGTTTCATCAAGCACAGAAGATAACAGTTACAATCAATTCGGTATTAATGACGGTACAGGCGAATGCTTAGTAGATGATGACATGTATGATGACTACAGTGTTCAGGTTGGTCAGCAATTAGACATGCTTGGAATCATACATTATAGTTACGATCATTATAAGGTTTTCCCAAGAACTGCTGCAGATTTACTTCCATATGGAACAAGCAATTCAAAGAAATCATGGGGAAGAATCAAATCTATTTACAGATAAGCCAAAATATTGGAGCATTTAATGAGTAAGTTTTTTAAAAAAGCTTTTAACTTTGCCGTACTTGCAGGTTTAGGTTATTTAGGAATTAAGATTTATAAGATGATTCATGGTGTCATGAAGCTTTCAAAGAATCTTCCTGAATTTCTTACAAATGTTTATGGTGAGAAGCCGGCAATAAACATGAACCAGCAGTTTAGATCATTACAGATAAAAGTCGGATTCTCTACTGAGATTTTAGAGAACAACAGTGATATCGAAGCTATAATCTTAGAGTATATTGAAGATTTCTATCCTGAATTATGTAAAAACATAAAGATTGATATCTATGATAAAACTGCTAAAACCGATGAATGTAACTGTGGCGAAGACTCAGAATGCGAATGTGGAGATGACTGTGATTGCGGTGATGACTGCAATTGTAAAGAAGAGCCTGAAACTCCAGAAGAAGAAAAGAAAGAAGAAAGCGTCGAGTAATTTAGCACAATTCAATATATTAAGGGTCGCACGGATTTGTGTGACCTTTTTTTATTGCTTTGGAACATGTAATTTGAGTTTGACAATTTAGCTAAAGTATACGATAATAGAATAAAACATAAAAGAGGTAAATCATGAGTCAGAATTTAGTAACAATAGCCAAATATGATACTCCCTTTGAAGCTGAACTAGCAAAAACTTATCTTGATGACTGTGGTATTGAAGCAGTAGTTTTCAATGAGTTGATAAATACAATTATTCCATCCTTTGCAGGTTTAAAATATGAAACGGAACTAAAGGTTAACGAAGATGATGCGGAAATAGCTAAAGAGCATTTAACGAATATTAATTCAGCCTATGTTACAGAATCTGTTTTGAAAGATTGCGGTTCCTTGCTCGAGGGACATTTTAAACTTACATCAGGAAGACACAGTAATAAATATGTTGAGAAGATTAAAATAATCCAGTCTCCTGATAAGGTTGAGATTATTTGTAATAGAATGGCTCTTGCTCTAAAGGATATAGAATGTGACATAGTAATTGGTCCCGCTTTTGGTGCGATTGTACTTGGATATGAAGTAGCAAAACAGCTTGGTAAGAGTTTTGCTTTCTGCCAGAGAAAGGATGGAGTCATGAGTTTTAGAAGCGGATTTGATTTAAAAGCCGGAATGAAGGCTGTTATTATAGAAGATATTGTTACAACCGGTGGTAGTGTATTTGAAGTGATAGATGCTCTTAAGGAACGCGGAGTTGGCATTGCAGCTGTCGGACTTATTGTTGATCGTTCAGGTGGTAAGGTTGATTTTGGTATACCTACATTTCCACTTTTAACATTATCAATAGAATCTTGGGAACCGGAAGATTGTCCACTTTGTAAAGCAGGAATGGACATAACTAAACCGGGAAGTAGCGATAAGAAATAATGAATAGAATCGGAATTACAACCGGTGATCCTGCGGGTATTGGACCTGAGATTACGGAGAAAGCACTTAGGTTTCACACTCTTAAGCAGGATATTATTTATGTAATATACGGAAGCTATAGATATTCAGGTAACGGATACAAACCTGTTAAGATTGATGACATAGCCGATGCTAATGATGCAGGTAAGATTTATCTGATAGAGATTGCAGATAAAGAAATTGTTCCGGGTGAGCCATCTATACAAAGTGGCAAAGTTGCATGGCAGATTCTTGAGCGTGTTAGTTATGACTTAAACAGAGGAGAGTTGCATGGGATTGTTACAGCTCCTCTGTCCAAAGAGTATGTTAAACCTCATGATAAGTATTTTATCGGACATACTGAGTATTTTGGCGGTAAAGCTAGTGCCGAAGTTATAATGACCTTTTGGGGACCTGTTTTTGATCTTGCTCTGCTATCCACTCATCTTGGTATATGTGAGTTATCGGATTACTTAACATTTGAAAGGATCGAAAGTAAGTTAAGACTTATTCATAGAGAGTACGTAAAGCTAAAACCTAAAGCTCGCATAGCTCTTCTAGCCCTTAATCCTCATGGGGGAGAGTCAGGGATGTTTGGTAGGGAAGATATAATGATGGAGCAAGTGATTATCAAGTTAGCTGATGAAGATATCTACATTGATGGTCCCTTTCCGGCAGATACGTTCTTTGCATACAATCTAGAAAAGTATGATCTTGTTATTTCTCCATATCATGATCAGGGATTAATTCCCTTTAAGATGCTTTCCAAAGGTAGCGGAGTCAATGTTACATTGGGATTACCATACTATAGAACATCAGCAGACCACGGTACTGCATTTGATATTGCCGGTACTAATTCAGCGGATTATGAAAGTATGAAGTCAGCAATAGTATGGCTTGAAAAAAGGTTATCAAATGATAAAGTAATTAGCTCATCATACAATATTTTTGCAGAGTATTATGATGAGTATATGGGACACGTTGATTACAAAGGATGGGTTGAATTGATACTGGAAGAGTATCATAACTTCATGAATACAAAACCCAAAAGTATTCTCGAAATTGCATGTGGCACAGCCAATATCTCTTGTCAATTAGTTAAAAAGAGGTTTACTGTTGTAGCTAGCGATAACTCTGAAGCAATGCTTGCTATTGCTGCAAAGAAAAAACATGCTCCAGAACTCTATCTTGCAGATATGACAGATGAAATATCAGGTAAATATGATCTAATCATTTGCCTTTTCGATAGTGTAAACTATTTGTTGAAGCTATCTCATGTTGAGCAAATGTTAGCTAATGTAAAGAGAGCTCTTACTGAGAATGGAATGTTTATCTTTGATGTTTCAACTCTTTGCAACAGCATTGAAAACTTTGACGATTTTGTGAATATTGAGTCTACAGATGATTTGCTGATGTTACATGAAGCTGACTTTGATTCAAAGCACTTTAAACAATACTCAAACCTAACCTTGTTCAAAAGGAATGCATTTGGGTTTACCAGATATACGGAATCCCATATCCAGAATGTCTATTCAATATCTGAGATTAAAGAAACTGTGGAGAAAATGGGATTCGTGATAAAAGATATTAAAACTCCTACACCAGTTAAATCGTTGATTAATATGGAACCGGAAGAAATAGAAGAAAGATACGAAAGGGTTTTCTTCTGCTTAACAACGAATGAATAAGTTATATCAAAATGAAACAGAAGCTTTTGGGCTAAATAAAATAGTAGCAGGTGCTGATGAAGCCGGCAGGGGACCTCTGGCAGGTCCTCTTGTTGCTGCTGCTGTTGTTTTAGACAGAAGTATTATAATTGAAGGAGTCAACGACTCAAAGAAAATCTCAGAGAAGAAACGAGAAGCTTTGTTTGAAGAGATTATGAATAAGGCACTAGCTTATAGTATTGAGATTGTAGCTCCAAAGGAAATAGATGAAGTTAACATTTTGAATGCTTCATTAAACGGGATGCAAAGAGCAATAGAAAAATTGAGTATAGCACCTGAACACTGTTTGATTGATGGTAATAAGTTACCGAGAACTCTTAACATATCTAAGGAAGCAGTTGTAAAAGGTGATAGCCATTACGCATCAATAGCAGCCGCTTCAATTTTAGCTAAAGTTACTCGGGATCGCATAATGATTGAGTTGGACAAAGAGTTCCCTGAATATGGCTTTGCACGGCACAAGGGATATCCGACACAAAAGCATTTGGATGCAATCAAAAAGTACGGAGTTACCAAGCATCATAGAATGAGTTATGGTCCATGTGCCCAGTTAACGGTTGATTTCTATTAGTCCAGAATAATCCTGCTTATATCCTTGATAAAGTTTCTTTTATCTGTAAACAGATAAGGTCTTGATGTTGCTTCCTCAATCTTTTGAGGTATCTCATTGTCTTTAATCGATACTAGATAGTTATAATCAATTTCATTATTAACAGCAAAAAGTTGGACTTGCGGAGAGTTTAGTTTTATCATCAGTAATCTTTTATAGTTTAAATGGTCTTTAAGCATTTCGCTATCTATAAAAATAACCGATTCCGGTGTGAGATAGTTGTATACTCTATCAAAGTCAGTAGTATTCACTACTGACCACTTTAAATCCATTGGTTGGTAATGCAAGCCTAAGAAGATTAAATGAGCCATGATTTACTCCCTGAATATACTTCCTGAAATGAATTCCTTTAACAGAGAATTAGCAGGTACTAATTCTTCAGGAATATCTTTCACAAAACTAAGAAGATCAAGTAGACGTAGGGCTTCTGTATATACAGGAGATTGAGTCGGAACATTTCTTAACACTTTAACTGCATACTTCTTAAGAACAGCCAGTTCATAAGTCAAACTACTATTAAACATGAAGTTAGCATTTTCTTGAAATGGGAATATGTTCTTGTCTTCGCCATCTCTTACGTCTTGCCATCTTTGAAGAGTATCCTCAGCCGAGTATCCTCTATATAGTTTATCTCTAACCATTCGTCTGATTTTTCTGCAATCAGTGGTAGGTATTCTATTATGATCATCAATGTTAAGCTGGTTAAGTGCACTTATATATATTTTGACCTTGTTTTCAGCCGGTATTGATTCAGTAAGTTTATCATTTATTCCGTGTATGCCTTCCATTACTATAACATTATTAGGACCGAGTTTGACCTTTTGAAAACTTCTCTCTGATACTCCGGAAGAGAAATTATATTTTGGTAGCTCTATCTCTTCTCCATCAATTAATTTTTGGAGATGGTCGTTTAACAATGGTAAGTCTAAAGATTCTATGCATTCAAAATCAAAAGAACCATCTTCTTTACGAGGAGTTTGGGTTCTAGCTAGGAAGTAATCATCCATGCTAATAACAAATGGAGAAACACCACACACTCTCAATTGTACTGAAAGCCGTTTAGCAAATGTTGTTTTACCGGATGAAGAAGGACCGGCAATCAGAATAATTTTTATTCTTTCATCTTTAGTAATCCGGTCGGCAATAAGAGCAATTTTCTTTTCATGTAATGCTTCTTCTACAAGGATGAAATGCGATATGTCGTAACTATCAATTAGTTTGTTGAGATCTCTTATATTATGAACTTTTAGTATATTCAGCCATTTATCGTGTTCCTGATGAGTTTTGAATAGCTTTTCAGGTAAGATAAACTCAGAATCAGAGCAATTATTGAATATTAACAGGAAGCCATTCTTTTGGTGTCTCAAATCAAACTTAGTCAGTACTCTGGTGTTATCTGCAAGAGTTCTAAGATAATAGTCGTAATAGCTCCCGCATCTGTATAATTTTACTTCTCTAGGGGAGAAGTAGTTCAGATTCTTAAGAAAATCTTTTCTGTTTTGTTCTTCAAAAATCTTCTCTGCTTCTTTCAAGAAAACAGGTACTTGAATAATATCCATGCTTCTGCTTACAATATGAAGCATTTCTCTTTTTAAGTTTTCAACATCATCAGAGTTAAAGCCATTCTCTTTCTCAAAAACTTCACAATATACCGCATTACCTACAGAATGCTCGACAAAGAAAGAAGAGTTAGGGAAGAGGTTATGGAATGCTTTGGACATAACAAATATTGCAGTATCTTGATAAATCCATCTACCTTCAGGATGACATATACTTATACACTCGATTGTCGTATCTTTATAAATAACTTTACGCTCATCCACATAAGCAGAGTTGTTAAGCTTAAAACTTAAGTAATCACTACTATCCATATCAAGCATTTGGAATATCTCGTATATACGTTTAGGCTCATTGAGCTTTATTTCAAGTTCTTTCCCAATATTCGGTAATACCTTAATCTTAATTGCTTTATCCATACAAACTTCCTTTTCAATCATAGCCGCAACAATCTGCTCATCATCTTCTCTAATCTCTAAATCCGCACAAGATTTATAGAGGTTATATCTTTTATAATACAATTCAAGTAATTCTTCTCTTGTAAGATTTCTTACTAGAGGTCTATCACTTTTAACTATCCTTTTTAGAAGTTTTAGTGGCTCTGAGTCAAGCCAAATTATAAAGTTTTCCTTCTTTTTAAGAAATGCTCTGTTGAATTCACTTTCAACAATACCACCTCCTGTGGATACAATACTGTTATCTGGAGTACTCAACAAAGCATTTGTTTCCAGTTGTCTAAACTGTTTAACTTCATTTGTTTCAAAAAAGAAATCGATAGTTCTACCTGAACTAACTGTTATTATAGTGTCAGTTTCATATAGAGGAATACCCATTCTATCAGAAAGTTCTTTACCAATAGTGCTTTTTCCTGCACCCATGAAACCAATGAGTATAATTCTCATAAGAAAAAAGAGGGGGCAGAGTAATACTGCCCCGAACTAATATGTTTAAAGTCTAAACAGCAGCAGAAACTTCTGCTTCAACTTTAAGAGCTAATTCGTTAACTTCTTTAGTAATTTGAGTAGCTTTTGCCATTACATCGCTAATCCAAGCTTTATCTTCAACAGCTCCCATGTTAATCTTAACATTGAGGTATGCAGACTTAGCTGCAGCATTAGCTGTAATTGCCGCCACACCAGCATCAGATAAGGCATTTGAGTTTCCAATCTTAGAAATTCTCTCAGCTAATTTAACAGCTTCAAGAGAAATCTCTAGAGTTTCAAGTGGGATAAGGATTGCATCTTTTGTTGCATTTTGAATAGCTGTATTACGAGCAATTTTCTCAGCTTCAGTTTTCTTAGGAAGCTTAGAAGCATTCATCATATCATAGAATACTTTTGTATCTTTATCAATAGCCATTAATGATGCTTCTTTGACTTTCTGACCTTCCTCAGCTAATTCACCAGCTAAAGCCCAATTCTTTTCATAGCCTTTTTTGTTCATGGTAAGATTGGCTACCATAGCAGTTAATGCACCTGATAATGATGCACATAAAGCAGCAACACTTCCACCACCCGGTGCAGGAGAATCTGATGATAACTCATCACAGAATGACTCGACAGTCATGTCGACAAGCTTACCTTCTTCTTTGATTGCATATTCAATCACTTTGGAATCTACATCGAAATCTCCTAAATCCTCTAACCCCATAGATTGGATAGCTGTTTCAATAATCATTCTCTCAGGGATACCGGCACTTTCTCCCATTCTTCTCAGATAAAACCTGCCTGATTCAAGAATAGCTTCTTTAGGGATTAGACCAACAAGCTCACTACCTGTGACTTGAATATTCATCTCTGTAGCTAGTTCTCTAACTTTCTCAAGAACTATATGAGGAGGAGTAATCTTATAATTAGTCAGATTTATGGAAATTTGAGCTCTATTATACTCATCAATATACCAACCAACAGCTTTGCAATTCTTGAAGAGTCCCGGAATCATAACGAAATCACCATTTTCATCCTTAACTGCTTTGCCTTTTTCATCTCTAGCTCTCTTTCCTGCTTCTCTGATTGTTAAGGCTAATTCATGAGCTTTTTTCTTATCGCGAGTATTCAAGTTTATATTATAAGCAATCAAGAACTCTCTTGCAGAGACAGCAGTTGCTCCTGATTTTACATTAAATTCATGAGGTCCGAAATCCGGTTTCCATTCAGGTTTGCCAACTCTGTTAGCAAGTCCTTCATATTCACCTTTTCTAACTTCTGCTAGATTCTTCCATAGAGGTTTCGATGCTGAATATTCATACAAATAAACAGGAATTCCTAATTCAGTTCCCACTCTTTCACCAAGTTGTTTAGAAAGAATTACGCATTCATCCATTGTCATATTTGCCACAGGAATGAAAGGACATACATCGGTAGCACCCATACGTGGATGTGCTCCTGAATGTTTACTCATATCTATTAGCTCTGAGGCTGTTTTTATCGCTTGGAAAGCTGCTTCAACTACCGATTTAGGTTCTCCCACTATTGTGTAAACAGTTCGGTTAGTATCAGCTCCGGGATCAACATCAAGTAATACCGCTCCCTCAACTTCTCTAATTGAATTTGAGATTTTATCAAGGATAGACTTATCTCTTCCTTCACTAAAATTGGGAACACATTCAACGATTTTCATTTCTCCTCCAAGAGAGTTCTATTTTTTGGTTATTTTTACTTTTATTACTTTCTTTCTTGTTACCTGCAGTACTTGTATACTGAATTCTCCCAAGTCTATGTATTGACCTTGTACCGGTATTCTTTTAATCTTATCTATTATCAAACCGGCAACAGTCTCATAGTCACCTTCCGGGATATTCATATCATACTCATCTATCAGAGTATCAACCTCAACATCCCCTTTAACTAACCAGATGTTTTCGCTCAATTTCTCAACATCTCTTTCTTCATCACTATCATATTCATCTTCAATATCACCTACAATCTCTTCGATAATATCTTCTATTGTGACTATGCCTTCAGTGCCTCCATAAGAATCAACAATTATTGCCATAGATTTTTTTTTGTTTTGCATCTCTTTAAGCAACTCATCAGCATCCATTGTTTCAGGTGCAAAATATGGCTCATGAATAATATCTTTAGCTATAAGGTTCTTTTTCTTTGATTTGATTATATCATATACAATGAGGATACCAATAATGTTATCAATATTTTCTCTATATACCGGATAACGCGTATAACCCTCTTCTCTTGCCAGTTCAATTATATCTTCAACAGGCATGTCTTCAGGCACAGCAACAATATCGGTTCTCGGGGTGATGATATTTTTGGCTTCCAAATTCGCAAATTCAAGAGCATCCTCAAGCATTTCTCTCTGAGGATCTTCAAAAGAATCGTCTTGTTCTGTCGAGTTTAGGAAAAGGGCAATATCATCTCTTGTCAGATAAGCTAAAGAGGAGCTTGAGCGTAGTTTAAAAATCTTTACCAAAGTCTTATTGATAAATGACACGAAGAAAACAAATGGTCTGAACAGGTTAGCAAAAAACTTCATTAATGGGAAAAGCATCGGAACAAGCTTATCGGGATAGTCTCTGAATAAAGCTTTTGGTACAATCTCACCAAACACAAGAACAATAAAGCCAAGTCCAAGAGATACAAACCCATGGGCCAATTCGCTAATATCATTAAGAAGGAAAGTTGTTACAGAAGCTATAACAACTTGAGTAATATTATTCCCTAAAAGTGTCGTGCCTAGAAACTTGTCCGGATTCTCTATAAAAGATAGCAATTCTTTGCTTTTCTTATCTTTCTTTGCATCCTGTTCGAGTTTTAATCTATCGACGGAGATAACACCGGTTTCGTAACCGGCAAAGAAAAAAGATAAAACCAATGCAATTATTACAATAATCAAGGCTGATAATAGCCCCATTTAAGCCTCATTTAAATATTTAGTTTTCGATTTTCTCGTTTCTATATGCTATTTTCAAAGCCTCAACGAATTCATCAATTTCTCCGGTTAAAATATCGTTGAGCTGATAAGATGTCAAATTAATTCTATGGTCTGTAACACGGGATTGAGGGAAGTTATAAGTCCTGATTTTGGCACTTCTATCACCTGTACCAACCTGTGATCTTCTCTGTGATGCAATCTCTGCTTCTTGCTTAGCAAGTTCCATATCAAACAATCTGGCACGTAATACCTTCATAGCCTTGTCTTTATTCTTAAGCTGTGATTTCTCATCTTGGCAAGTAACAACCAATCCGGTTGTTATGTGGGTTATTCTAACCGCAGAGTCAGTTGTATTCACCGACTGCCCTCCGTGTCCGCTTGCCCGATAAACATCTATTCTAAGTTCATTTTCTTTAACATCAATATCAATATCTTCAACTTCAGGGAGCACTGCCACAGAAACAGCAGAAGTATGTATTCTACCGCTTGCTTCTGTCTGCGGAACTCTTTGAACTCTATGAACACCGCTCTCAAAGCGCATAGAACCATAGACATTATCACCGGCAACTTGAAAGATTATCTCTTTATATCCACCAATACCGATAGCATTAGAGCTCATAACAGAAATCTTCCATCCTTTCTTCTCTGCGTAGTATTGGTACATTCTAAACAGGTCGGCAGAGAACAAAGCAGCTTCGTCACCACCAGTTCCGGCTCTTATTTCTATGATAACGTTCTTCTCATCGTTTTCATCTTTTGGTACTAACAAATCCTTCAATTGAGTTGCTTTCTCTTCAATCATTTCAAGATTCTCTTCTAATTCCATCTCAGCAAGTTCAACCAGTTCTGCATCAGATTCGTTCTTTATGATTGCTTTGCTTTCTTTTATACTGTTAGATATGATTTCCCAATCATTGTAACAATCAAGTATCTCTTGAAGTTCTTTGAATCTCCTTGATATCTTTCTATAACTACGTTGATCAGACATGTATTTAGGGTCATACACCTTAACTTTTAACTCTTCATATTCGTTTCTAAGACCCTCTAATTTATCCACAGGAATCATTATTCTTCTCCAATTTCTGTAACTTCAAATTCGCTATAATCCATATCAAGTGTTGCTTTCATCGCAACTAATGCACATTCAATCATTGAGTCTTCAGGTGGCTGAGTTGTTATTCTCTGTAAAGCCATTCCCGGACCTGTCATCATTTTGACTAAAGGATGATTTATATTTTTACCCGATAACTTCAAGATTTCGTACGAGACTCCTGAAATCAAAGGGAAAAACAATAGGTGATAACCTAATCTTACAAGTACTTTAGGAGGTGCATGGAAAATCCAAGCTACAGCCAAAGTATCAATAATGGAGAATATCAGGATGCTTATCAATAGAACAAAGAACATAAAGCTTGTTCCACAACGTGGATGCAAGGTTGTCATCTTTTGAATCTCAGTAACATTCAATTTGACATCCTTCTCATAGGCATTAACACATTTATGCTCAGCTCCATGATATTGAAACACTCTATGTATGTCTTTGAGTTTACTTATGATTAGTAGATAAATAACGAAGAATGTTATTCTGATTAATCCTGCAACGAGATTAAAGTATACATTCTGCTTGGAAAGATTTACCCAATCAGCTATTTTGTATGGAAGAACTCCAAATAATAGAAATGCAAGTCCAATTGAGATTACATAACTAAAGAATTCTCCAACTTTCTCTCCGGCTGCAGATTTCTGTTTCTTGCTCTCTTCTTGATTATCAAGCTCCCATCTATTAGCTGAGAAAGTAAGGGTTCCCACACCAATTTTCATCATTTCAATAAGCGATACAAAACCTCTAATCAAAGGTAATCCCAAGAATTTAATCTTCTGGGTAATACTTACAAAGGATTGAATCTTTAACTCTATTTTGCCGCTTGCTCTTCGAATAGCAGTAGCTATCTTGTCTGGTCCACGCATCATTACTCCTTCAATGACGGCTTGACCTCCAACGGCTATACTTTTTTTATCTTTATTCATGGATTCTCCATTAATTTGCTATACGAATAATCTGATTCTTGCTCTCTCTATAAATAAAAAAAAGCATCACATTGAAAACAGTGTGATGCTTATATTTAAGTAAAAGCTAATTTTTAAGGTTTCTGTTATATTTCTTATTGAATTTCTCAACACGACCCGCTGTATCAAGTATCTTCTGCTTTCCTGTATAGAAAGGATGGCACTGATCACAGATATCAACAGTTAAATTTGTTTTTGTGGAAGCTACTTCAAACTCATTACCACAAGCACACTTAACAGTGATTTTCTCATATTTAGGATGAATACCTTTTTTCATTTTATGTCTCCTATTAGTATAATCTTCACTTTGTTGGACATATTTTTCTTGATAGCTTCAATGTCAATGCTTTTCTTAAATTAACTGTTAGACAAGAAGTTTTATAACATTTGAGCCTAAGAGTCTTTACACTTTCCTCATCACTATGTTTTGTCCTAATTTTCAACAACTTCTCTCGGAATTATCACGGTAAAGGTTGTTCCCTTTCCTAATGAACTTTCTACAGAAATAGAACCACCCAGAAACTCGCTGTATTTCTTACAGAGAGTTAATCCCAAGCCTGAGCCATCATAATTTCTATCCCAACCTTCACTCACTTGCCTAAAAGCTTCGAATATCAACTTGTATTTATTTTCAGGGATACCAATTCCGCTGTCTTTGACTTGGAGTTTTATCATATCATCTTGTTCACTACTACTTGTAACTGTAATAGTCCCTGAATCAGTGTATTTAATCGCATTATTAATGAGTTCGTTAACAATATGTTCTATCAGCTTTATATCCGAATTCATTTCATCATAAATCAAGTGATTTACAAACTTCAAGACTACATTTTTCTTTTCTGCAACAGGTCGGAATAGCATAACAGCTTGTTCAATCACGGGTTTTAATGAGAATTTACTAACATCTACTTTCTTAGAGTTTGCCTCAATTCTTGATAAATCAAGTATCATATTAAGAGTACTTAATAGCCTCTTACCAGAGAAGTTAATCACATTTACCATTTCCAATTGCTCCTCATTAAGCTCTGTCTCGCCCAGAATCTCGGAAAATCCCAATACTCCCGATAATGGGGTTCTGAGCTCATGGCTCATATTGGCAAGAAAACTTGATTTCAATCTATTACTTTCTTCAGCATTGTCTTTAGCAATATTAAGTAATTTCTCTGTCTCTTTTCTAATAGCTATTTCATCATTCAGAGATTCAAAGAGTTTCTCTAATGCCTCATTCATTTTAAAAGTTTCTTTAGAAAGAGCATCAATCTCTTTAATGAAATAAGACTTAGGTTTTGAGAGCCATTTCCCTGATGAAATTTTATGTATTTTCGCATCTAAATCATGAATCGGATCCGAGAGCAATTTAGATATAATCAAGGCAAACAGGATAGTGATAACTAAGGCAATGATTATATACCGCTTGGTCTTTTTGTTGTTCTCCCTAATTTCAGCCAAGAAGAGTTTTTCGGAAGCACCGGAAACAATCAACCATTCTGTCTCTGAGGTCACTTTAAAAGGTGTTACATGAATTAGAAATCTCTCACCATTAGCTTTGAACTCAATCACACTCTCCTTCTGCAAACTACTCAGGTTTTCATAACGAGAACATAGCTCATTAGCCATCATTTTAATTGTTTGTGATTCGGAATTTTTTGCATATATTCTAGTCTTGACCTTGTTATTAGTATCCACTGAGAACAGGTTTGCGTTATTGGATGATGCTATCAAATATCCTGAATCTTCCATAATAAAACTGGATCCGATAATACCCAATTGAGACAGATAGCTACTAATATCTGTTAGGAAAAGGTCTACTCCGAGAACTCCTATTATATTACCTTCGGTATCATGAATAGCTTTACTCGCGGTGATTCCTAGATCATCTCCGGTTGCCATCATGTATACTTCACTCCAGACAACATCATCACTGTTTAATGCGAGGTCAAACCATGGTCTTGTTCTAGCATCGAATTTTGGTAACTCAACGACTAAATCACCTTGTGAACCGTCGCTGTTAAGTCCGTACTTCTTGAACGGTCCACTCTTGAATTCTTCCGTAAAGATTATATATTTCTCGTTTGTTTTTTTATCCCTACCTGCATTAGCTAAACCCCCATCCATATTCGCGAAATATACACTGTTCACTGTTGGTCTTATTTCAATGATTCTTTTAAAATGATTAATCAAATCTTCTTGGTTATGGAAATCAATTGCTTTCTCAGTAATCAGGCTCTCATTAATAATGTTAATTTCAATAGGTGGATTGAAGTAATGATTTATCTTCTCTTCCAATTTATTGTTGGCTTCAATGTAAGAACGATTGACTAAAGTCTTAATTGAGCCTGTACATGATTTGAACGAGAGATATGAGACTACAAGTGCAACTATCAGGACTTGAGAGAGCATTGCAATTAAAAGAATCATACGCATGGAAAGCTTAATTTCTTTCATAATTTCCTTGTTTTAGATACCTCTATATCTTTGATATTCCAAATTTCTTTACCAACTAATAAACTTATCATCAAATTTGGGGTAATATTTATTTTGTTGTCAAGCTTTAGTTCATGGATTATAGGTTTTTTTACTTCAAGTAATTACTAGTGATTGTATAAATTTTCTTTCGATTTATGTTAGTATTTAGATAATTTTAATACATCACATTTAAACTTCGACTATACCAATTGTGCTAATCTATGCTTAGCTAATTGAATAATTAAATTTTGTCTTTGCTTGCCACATCATGTAAACTTTTAGGGCGGAAACTTAAAAGGGTAGCTCTGCAACACAATTTTGGATGTTTACGATAAAATGCTTTAGGAAGCGATACAAAAAAAGAGTTATAGCCAGCTATAACTCTTCAGACCGTTTACAAACCCAGTTATGAAAATGACTGGGTTTTTACATTGTAAGTTTATTTCTGATTAGTTGAGTACAATATCAGGATAATGAGATTTAGCTCTATATTCGTCTAAACCAGAGCATATATTAACATAAAAAGCTAATAACATTGATGCCACTTTCCCTGATATGCCATTGAAAAGGTATTTAACCAGTTTCTTTATGTTTTGAACTACTGATGTCATATATGCTTGTTCTCGAACTCGTTCTATACCTCGATATTTCGCATACCGATAACCATGAAGTTGCTTTGCATTTGCAAAGCTTCTCTCAATGGTTTCTTTTCGTTTTTTGTATATCTCTTTGCCACAAAAGGTTAACCTGTTTTTATGGATAATCTCTCTACTGTCTTCCCATACATGACGCATGATAACTTTTTGATGGTTCTTGCTCTCGGTGCATTTGTTAAGCATTGGACAGTTTTTACAATAGCTACTCTCGGATGCATATTCATCATAACCGTTACGGTTTGTTGTTCGATATTTAAGCTCTTTCCCTTCTGGACAGATGTATATGTCTCTATCTGAAATGAACTTAAAATCACGCTTCTTGAAAAGACCTTTTTTACCTCCAAGTCGACGATAACCTATTACTCCCATGATTCCCATATCTACTAATTCTTTGCATATATTAGCTGTATCATACCCGGCATCAAGACCTACTGCCAGGACATCAAAACCAAAACGCTCTTGCTGCACTTTTAGCCTATCAATATAGCAAGAACTGTCATTCACATTGCCGGCGGTAATATGAACATCTGTTATGAAGTTTACTTTAGGATCTACGGTTCTATGATCAAGATAGAAGAAACCTTGTGGTTTCTTGTCTCGCGTCATGAAACCACTGTCAGGATCTGTTTTACTAGACTTAATCTCTTTAACTTTGGGTGACGAACCGCCTTTAAAGTCATTGTCTTTAGGTGGGAGTGGCTTCTTACCGTGAGCTTTTCGGTTTTCATCCACTGTTTTATTTAGATCTTCAAGATAACTCTGAGGTGTGGTCTCTACTTTAATTGATTCATATTTGCCTTTATTAGCATTAGCTTTCAGATGAGTTGAATCGCTATAAAGAACCTTGCCATCTACCAAACCATTCTCGATACCAAGTTTTACAATATCAATGAAAATCTCTTCAAAAACAGTGCTATCAGTAAAGCGTCTGCGACGATTCTGGCTGAAGAGAGAATGACTCGGTATTTTATCAGTAAGCCCATACCCTAAGAACCAGCGATATGCTACATTGACCTGAATCTCTCTGATTAGTTGTCGCTCAGAACGGATACCAAATAGATAACCAATAAAAAGCATTTTGAAGAAAGTTATGGGATGCACTGGGGGACGACCGTTGTCGGGGCAATACAAATGAGCAGTTCGGTCCATAATAAAACTAAAATCTATTACCCTGTCAATCTTGCGTAGAATATGATCTTCCGGGACAAGATCATCTATTATTACAAATTCCATTTGGGACTGTGTGTCAGAAACTTTTTTAAGCATAACCACCTCTAATTATGATGGTTTAAGTATAAACTAAGGGGGTTTTTGTCAATGATTGATGTTCTTATTTTAAGCTAAAAAAAGACAAAGCTATGAAATCTTACTCATAGCTTTGTCAACAGTCTGAAGAGTTATAGCCAGCTATAACTCTTTCCACTCATCCATTTCTGAGTTTTATTTTGTATGTACGTTATTTCTTATTTTTTCTTAACTCTTCCAGTACTGTTTCTTCTATTGATTTAGGAACTCGTTTGTAGGCATGGAACTGAACTCCAAGTTCGGCTTTACCTTGAGTCAAAGAACGTAATTGAGTAATATATCCGAATATTTCAACCAAAGGAATATCAGCAATAACTCTTGTGAATTGCTCATCAATATCAGTATCAATAACGATACCACGACGTTGATTCACACTACCCATAACATTACCGCGAAACTCATTAGGAGTCTCAATTTCAACTTTCATGATAGGTTCCATGAGATAAGGTTTTGCTTTATGGTAATACTCTCTGAAAGCAGCTCTTGAAGCTATTTCAAAGGTCATCTGAGATGAATCCACAGCATGGAAAGCACCGTCGCTGAGTTCCATTTCAACTTGAACAATAGGGAATCCTGCTAAGCCACCCTTAGTTAGAGAAGACATAAAGCCTTTTTCACATGAAGGGATATATGTAGCTGGTATTGAGCCACCGACTATGCTATCTGTGAATTTGCTGTCTTCATCATCCAATGGTCTGAATGTACCGGCAACTCTAGCATATTGTCCGCGTCCACCGGATTGTTTCTTATGAGTGTAGTCGAATTTAACTTCTTGGCTGATTGACTCTCTATAGGCAACTTGTGGACGACCGATATCAAGCTCGCACTTGTACTCTCTCTTCATTCTTTCTATATAAACATCCAGATGAAGTTCACCCATACCGGAAATGATAGTCTCATTAGATTCTTCATCATAATATGACTTGAAAGTAGGATCTTCTTTACTGAATCTATTTAAAGCTTTTGCCATGTTATCTTGAGCTCTCTTATCCTTTGGGACAATTGCAAGTGAGATAATTGGTTCAGGGATATAAAGATGCTTCATAGAGAAATGGGCATCGCCGGTAACAAATGTGTCACCAAGTGAGCAATCAATACCGAAGAAACCGGCAATATCTCCCGCTGCAGCGACTTCTACATCTTCCATATTACTCGCGTGCATCTTAACTAGACGTCCGACTTTGATGCGTTTTCTAGAAGCAAGATTGATTAAATCCATTCCCTTCTTAATTGTTCCCTGGTATACTCTGAGATATGTTAACTGACCATACTGTTGGTTCTCAAGTTTGAAAGCCATGGCAACAACATCGCCTTGTCTTGTACTCTTAATCTCAATCTCACGATCATGATGTTCAACATCATAAGCAGTATTTGTTACATCGCTTGGAGAAGGAAGATAATCAATAACCGAGTCTAAAAGAACTCTTGAGCCGATATTCTTGAAGGCTGATCCAACTAATACGGGAACCATTTGTCTTGCAATAGTTGCCTTTCTAATAGCATCTTTAAGAACTTCTACATCAACATTACCCTCAAGATATGATTCCATGAGCGTATTGCAGAACATTGAAGCTGTTTCCATAAGTATTTCTTGATACTTCTGGGCTTCATCCATCATCTCTTCGGGAATCTCTTTTATAACGATTTCTTCGTTACTTGCTCCTTGGTAATAGATAGCCTGCATTCTCACAAGATCAATGATACCTTCAAAGTTTTCACCGGTTCCGATTGGAAGATTAGTAAAAACAGCATTCTTACCAAGTTTGTCATGCAATTGACTCATAACTTTATAAGGATCTGCACCTGTTCTATCCATTTTATTGATAAAACACAGATGAGGAATCTTATACCTGTTCATTTGCCTTTCAACTGTTATTGTTTGGGATTGGACTCCGCCAACTGAGCAAAGAACAAGAACCGCACCATCAAGCACACGCAAGGCATTCTCAACTTCAATTGTGAAGTCAACATGTCCGGGAGTGTCTATGATATTGATTTCATGCTTCTTCCAATTAACATTTGTAGCTGCAGAAGAAATGGTAATACCTCTCTCTTTCTCCAGCTCCATTGAGTCCATTGTTGCACCCACTCCGTCTTTACCGCGTACTTCATGAATTTTATGTATCCTTCCTGTATAAAACAGGATTCTTTCTGTCAGAGTAGTCTTACCGGAATCGATATGTGCACTAATACCAATATTCCTGATATGCTTAAGTTCACTCATGCTTTCTCCTTATCTTAATTATCTTAGGACGCCAACTTTTCAAACGCAGTTTTTTTATCAACATAAAGATTATGCTAATGTCAGTTAAAGCACTTAGATGCTTATTATAAGCTGATTTATAAAATAGAAAATAATTTGTTAACTACACGTTTTGCATTAATTGGCTCCTTTTTTGCAAAACGATTTTCTCATTTTCTGAGTATTGACTTTATAATCAGTAGGATGTTGTATACATAGCATTTTTCATGATTTTGTCTTTTAATGAAGCATTGTTTTCGCACTTAAACAATAGAATAATTATAAATCTATGTTGAAGATATTTATACTAATCTATGATTTCACTGAAGTTGATTAATTAGTTTAGTCTCATAAGTAAAAAAAGCCCGAAGTGAAACACTTCGGGCTCAGACTGTTGACAAAGCTATGAGTAAGATTTCATAGCTTTGTCTTTTTTTAGCTTAAAATAAGAACATCAATCATTGACAAAAACCCCCTTAGTTTATACTTAAACCATCATAATTAGAGGTGGTTATGCTTAAAAAAGTTTCTGACACACAGTCCCAAATGGAATTTGTAATAATAGATGATTTAGTACCGGTAGATCACATACTAAGGAAAATCGATAGCGTAATAGATTTTTCATTCATTTTAGATAGAACAGCGCATTTGTATTGTTCTACTACCGGTCGTCCTCCAATTCATCCTATTACTCTTTTCAAAATGCTTTTTATTGGCTATCTATTCGGTATTCGCTCGGAAAGACAATTGGTCAAAGAGATAGAGGTCAATGTGGCTTATCGTTGGTTCTTAGGCTTTGGACTAACTGATAAAGTACCTCATCACTCAGTCTTCAGTCAAAATCGTAGAAGGCGATTTAATGATAGCAGCGTATTCGAAGAGATTTTTATAGATATAGTGAAGTTAGGCATTAAACATGGATTAGTTGATGGAAAGATACTTTATAGCGACTCAACCCATCTAAAGGCAAATGCTAATAAAGGTAAATTCGAGGATATTGAAGTTGAGGTATCCTCCAAGAGTTACTTGGAAGATCTTAACACAAGCGTTGATGAAGATCGGAAGGCTCATGGTAAGAAACCTTTACCTCCTAAGGATAACAATCTTAAAGGAGGAGCATCACCTAAAGTAAAAAATATCAAGTCTAGCACAACAGATCCCGATAGTGGCTTTATGACCCGTGATAGAAAGCCTCAAGGCTTCTTCTACTTAGATCATAGGACAGTCGACCATAAAACGAACTATATAACCGATGTTCACATTACTCCCGGCAATGTAAATGATAGCACCTGCTATATTGACAGGTTACAGTTCCAACAAAAGGTTTATGGTTTTAATGTTCAGGCAGTAGGGCTTGATTCAGGATATGATACAATTAACATTTGTAAGCAACTGGTAGATATGAATATTATGGGAGTCCTTGGCTACAAAAGACAGGGAGGTAAGAAAGGTCTATTTAAAAAGAAAAAATTTACATATAATTCCCGGAAGGATGTTTACATATGTCCATGTAATAAAGAGTTAAATTATAGAACAACGAGCCGTGATGGCTATAAAGAATACAAGTCGAATCCTAGTGAATGCAAGAATTGTCCAATGCTAGGTAAATGTACAGAAAGTAAGTCTTCTCAAAAGGTAATCACTCGTCATGTCTGGGAAGAGAGCAAAGAGATAATCCACAAGAATAGGTTAACATTATGTGGGAAAGAGATATACAAGAGGAGAAAAGAAACCATTGAGAGAAGCTTTGCCAATGCAAAGCAACTTCATGGCTACCGATATGCAAAATATCGAGGAATAGAGCGAGTTCGAGAACAAGCTTATCTAACAGCTATTGTGCAAAATATCAAGAAACTCGTAAAATACCTTTTCAAAGGTAAATTAGGGAAATTAATAGCAAAATTTATCATCAATTACATGATTTTCAACTCCAATTTACACGAAAATAGAGCAAAATCTCGCATGTTTGAGTTTGGACTCAGTTAAAATGAAGAAAAATGACTTTCAACAATATATCCATGTAAATTAGAATGTTTTTGTCAACAGTCTGAGCCCGAAGTGAAACACTTCGGGCTGACAAAATAATATTTTCTTGTCTATAAATCGGAAGGCTTATTCATGAGAATTCTTGAACAATTCTCACAATAGTGGAGTTTCTTCTCATCTTCAAGTTCCAAAAGAACTTGTGGACGAATCTTGTATCCACAACCTGAACAGGCGTTTTTCTGATTATAGACTACCGCTTTTCTGTTCTTATTCTTTAAAAGAAGTATATATCTTCTGGTTAAAGGTGTAGGAAGAGTCTTTGCAAGTTTGTTTCTTTCGTTCTTAAGCTCTTCAATATCATTATCTACAGCTTTAATAAGCTTTTTAAGCTCTTCTTCCTGAGAGTGAAGTTCTTTCTCAGCGTCCGACTTATCGTTCTGCTTTTCTTTAAGTTCGTTCTTCTTAGCAGTCACGTCATCCATAAGCTTAAGAATCTCTTCTTCAAGCTTAGCGTTTTTGGAGTTAAGACCTTCTATCTCTTTATTGAGAGCTTTATACTCTTTATTTGTTTTTATGGAATTCAATTGAACAGCATATTTTGCAATTAAATCTTTGTTTGCTTGAATCTCATTCTCTTTATTCTTCTGCTCAACTTGAGCTTGATCAAGAACTTCCTTGGCAAGTTTAACTTTTTGCTCAGCATCTTCAACATGTTGTTCCAGTTCTTTGAGTTGTTGCGGAAGAACCTCTTTCTGTTTTAACTTATCTCCGATTCTGTCATCAAAAGTCTGCATTCTGGCTAATGTAAGCATTTGCTTCTTCATGATTGCTCCCTTTATCTTATTCATTAAATAACATACTAATATCAAGTGAAGAATAGGAATGAGTTAACGCTCCACTTGAAATAAAATCGACTCCTGTCATAGCAATATCTCTAACAGTTTCCAGAGTAACATTTCCTGATGCCTCCAATTCTATCCGACCCTTATACTCATCGACGGCACTTCTCATCTCATCCAATGTCATATTATCAAGCATTACTCTATCTACACCGGCATTGAAAGCTTCTTCAAGTTCAATGCCATTTGTTACTTCCACTTCAATCTTATAGGAAGTATTTCTTTCTTTCACAAGTCTCACTGCATTTGTGATTGAACCTGCAGCTCTGATATGATTCTCTTTAAGCATTATCATATCATACAGACCAAAACGATGGTTATAACCTCCCCCCATTCTAACCGAATACTTTTGAAGTTCTCTAAGTAAAGGGGTTGTCTTTCTGGTATCTAGCAGCTTACATCCTGTTCCTTTTAAAGCAGAAACAAATTCATAAGTTAAAGTTGCAATGCCACTCATTCTTTGAATAAAGTTTAATGCTA
This sequence comes from Cloacimonadales bacterium (SeqCode), assembly GCA_963667035.1. Taxonomy (GTDB): domain Bacteria; phylum Cloacimonadota; class Cloacimonadia; order Cloacimonadales; family JAFGVF01; genus Zophobacter. The sequence goes on along the minus strand of OY762964.1, from coordinate 1,677,146 downwards.
CTCGTTCAGCTTTTAAAAGAGGTGATGAAAGACCTTCTATTCGTGCTATATTTGTACCCTTTTCTACGTAATCTCCATCAGAAACAGAGGGAGTAAACTCTGTATTGTTATCTACACATTTAAAAGCAAGTTCAGCGACAGTAAGACCTGCAATAACACCGGCCTTTTTTGCTACAAAAACAGCAGAAGCTTTGCTGTCTCCAAGTCCGAGGTAATCAGTACTTATATCACCTGTAAAAATGTCTTCATCTAAGCTTTTCTGAACAAGTTCTTTTACATTCATCTTTCTCTCCAATAAAAAAAGCATCTGTCTGTAGACAAATGCTCTTTATTTATGAAACCTTTTAGAACTGAGTATTAAAAGTTTGATATTTATCACCATTAAATTTTATACAACCTTTCCTTTCGTTTAATGTCAGTATTTATTTTGACTCATTTAAGTCAATCAATTTCCACTTTGAAGGTTACAGATTAAATATTAAAGATGTCGGGATAGTAGCATAATTTTATTTATACGACTTTTTTATCAAAAAAAGGTAGTCAAGATAGCAAGTATCATTTCGTATGTACCGATGAATAAGAATCAACATGGAAAAGACCTTACTCAAGGTCCAATATTATCAAATCTGTTAAAACTGGCTGTACCTATAATGTTAGCTAATTTAATTCAAACAGTCTATAATCTCACTGATGCTTTCTGGTTAGGAAAAATGTCAGAAAAGGCTTTGGAAGCAGTTGCGGTTGTAGGTCTAGCATATCCTATAGTTTTCACAATCATGGCATTCGGTTTCGGGTTCATGGTAGCAGGCACGGCCCTTGTCTCAAGGTATAAAGGTGCAGGAGAGTTAGATAAAATCAAGAAAGTAACCGGTCAGTTCATTCTGATTCTGTCTTTCTTCTCTGTTCTATTCCTCCTAACTGCTTTCATATTCATTGATGATATTGTTGTACTTATGAAAGTGCCTCCTGACATACAGCAGGATGCTATAAGCTATATAAGCACAGTCATGATTGGCATGGCTTTCATGTTTATATTCATGAGTTATCAAAGCTTCTCACATGGATTAGGTGATACAATAACACCAATGACCATCTCGCTGATATCGGTTAGTTGTAACATTCTACTTGATCCACTGGCTATTTTCGGTTTTGGACCTATTCCGGCTTTTGGTATAATAGGAGCTGCTTGGGCAACAGTATTCTCTAGGATAATAGGAGCTCTACTAGCAATATATTTCCTTAAGAGGAAGGCTGCTATCCTTATACCAAAACTTCATGACCTTATTCCTGACAAGAGACTGCTAAAAACAATTATAAACATTAGTATCCCGGCCTCTATAGCCCAATCCATTACAAGTATCGGATTTTTACTTCTTCAAGGATTTGTTAACACATACGGTACTGTTGTCATAAGCGTTTTCTCACTTGGAAACAGATTAACCGGATTCTTTATGATGCCTTCAATGGGACTAAGCAATGCTCTGTCCTCAATAGTAGGACAGAATTTGGGAGCTGGAAAGATAAAGAGAGCAGAGAAAACAGTGGCTCATGCTCTGGCTACAATTGTCATAATCATGTCTATCGGATGCTCAATTATTTACTTCTTTGGCGGAAGCTTAATCAGCATGTTCATTAATGACCCTGAAGTAATAAAGCATGGAGCAAGGATGTTTAAGATAACTTCATTGGCAACATTCCTGTTTAGCTTTGTCTTTGTTTTCAATGGAGTATTTAATGGTGCGGGATATACAAAACCTACTATGATATTGAATGTTTCCAGATTATGGCTTTTTAGAATACCTTTAACATATATTCTTGCAGGAAAGGTATATGAACACTTTCCTGCAATCTACAACTTGTTCCCAAGACTGTTTGATTCACTTGCAAATATAGTCAAACCGTACAGTTATGATAGTCTTTTCTGGGCTATGGTAATAAGTAATCTCATTATCTCACTGCTTGGTTTATCGGTATATCTGGCAGGAGGTTGGAAAAGAACCGAAGTTTAGTTTACTTTATCAGAATTATTTTACGAGTCATTTCCAGATTACTTGTTTTTAATCTGACAAAGTAAACACCTGATGTTACTTGCCTGTTCTGTTTATCAATACCATTCCAGTTTACCGTATGGTTACCTTCTGTAAGAATTCTATCTGTTAAAGTGCTTATTCTCTGGCCTTTCAGATTGTATATGGATAACTCAACATTATCTTGTTTATCCAAAGTAAAGCTGATAGTTGTTGAAGGATTAAACGGATTAGGATAATTAGTTAAGTTAAGCTTGTCTATAGTTTGAGTATTCTCACTATCTCCAACATTCTCGAATGCCCTGATATGTAACATACCATTTACGTTATTTTCACCGGAATTAGCTGTAATAGTTAACTCATAATTCGATTTAACTTCTTCAGTAAAGTTGATTACACCTTCTTCTATCAACAAGAATGGAACAATAGGCATTGGATTAGCCTCTATCAAATATGATGTTACCGTTCCCTCAAAATAATCACCTATATTTATAAAGCCTGAGTAGTTCATCAGACCAATTTGAGTATCATTAGTGTAATCAATATATGGAAATGAAGATATCCTGTAAAGGGAAGGAGTCGCAGAATCACGGATTTCTAAAGACACAGGAATATCTCTACCATTAAGACTCTTATCAGATGAGCTAATCAACAACCAAGATACGTAACTACCTTCAGCTAATCCATTAGTATTAATTGTCAGTCCTATCTCACTTCTACTACCTTCACTAACCTCTAATGATGTTTCATCGCTAAATGTTAGCCAGTTCTGAATACTACTTATCTCGAAATCAGCATTAACTGTTCCTACCAGAGAACAAATCGGGAAGATAAACTCTTTAGTTTCATTCGGATGCAATGAATAAGAGTAATTCACTATAGGAAGAAACGCATTACTAAAACTAGTATCTGAATCTTGAATTAGTATTTTCATACCGTCTTCTATAATCTGATACTCAGGTTTATAGTTATTTCCGAAGGCATATTCAAATCCGCATGTGGAGTCATTCCCTTCAAATCCTGTAGTAAAGTATGAACCGTGCTGGAATTCATAATTATCATCTACGGCCGTAACATCATTATATATGAATAGTATTTCTCCGCTTCCGTACAAATGCAATTGAAACTTCTCAGGGGTATTATCAAAGAGCGTGTAACAATCCCATTGGACAATGTATCTATCATTTGATACATCATTATATGTATAGACTCCCCCGTTAGTAGTAATCAAATCATCCCAAAATGGAGCAATCATATTCGAAGGACCTAATGGTCCCGGGAATCTCCAGTTTCTTGCAATGAACTGATCGGTACTTCCCATTGATATCCATCCGTTTGAACAAATAGAGACTTGACTGAATGCTTGATTGTACCAGTTAAACTCAAACGGTAAGTCTCTTGTAATCACATCATCATCTTCCTCAATTTCATCACTTATCTCTGTCAGCTCTCCATTACCACCTAACTCAGGATTCAATTCAATCCAGTTGTTACTCATTAACTCGGGAGTATTCCTCATGCTGTTAGTGAATATCGAGTATCTTCCAGTATTATCTCTATACGGATTATCGCTTCCACCGTATATCACATTGAACTCAATATAATCAATCCAAAAAAGAGTAATCCCATTGTTCATTGATAAGTTAACTGTAATGGGAATATAGTGTTGTATGTTAATATCCAGGTCAGCATCACAATGGAAAGTATAGTATTGTAGCACACTTTCATCATTTAAATCTATGTTAGAAAGCAAAGGAGCACCTTCAATATAAGTATTACTCCAATCAACCGTATAGTCGTTTGGCCTTTCATTTTCCAGTCGTACCATAAGTTCAGATGTTTCACCCAATACCATTTCCTCTGTTTTTGTGTAACTGAACTCGTGAGTTACTTTCAAGTCACTGGAGTAAGCAGGTAAATCAACCTCAATAGCCGTACTATCATTTGCATTGATAACAAGTCTGAGTTTCAATCCTGAACTTAAATCCCTTTTGTTAATTGCCGGTATAATAATCGGTTGATTTAAACCGGAAGTATTATCAGCATTTACATCAAGCTGAGCTTCATTGGTTCGTATTGTCTCTCCATCACTATTTATGATATAATATGATACAGGATAGACTCCCGGATTAACTCCTCTACTGTTACAAGTAACATTTACAGAAGATGCAGTATTCGGATATATGAATTCAGTACTGATACCTTGAGTTTGAATACTAACAACCGGATTACCGAAACCAACTTCATTATTAACATTTATAATCTGCTCTACAGGCTTGTAACCCTCAGAGGTAATCAGTAGCTTGATGCTTTCAGAATCAATACCAATGGGTAAGTTGATATCGGTTGCAGAAGAAAATCCTGAAGCAATCATCCCATTAGTATCCGACCAAAGTGAATAGAAGTATTCCTGTCCGTTTAACCCGTTTATAGAGCATGGTAATGAACCTGTGCCGTCAAAGCCAGAAGTATCTACTGTAAAAATTGAAGGATTACCTTTAACAACTACTGTAGATGGATCACCCATAAGGTTGAAAATCTGGTAATTATATGGTAAGACTTCCGGTTGTGAAGCACCATAAACAGTAAACAACTGATTCTTAGCATAGAGAAGAGCTTCTCCTATTGTCTTAATATCATGAACAAACAAGCCTTCGTATATTGACGCATCAACCAGATTATTGTAGCATGTATGAGTATCTGCTGTTGAACATCCTATTGATGCTATGGCACCTGCAGGAAGTTGTGGAGTTCCGGCTCTTAAGAAAGCTTCTGTTCTACTTAGTCCAATTCCAAAACTTCCGGTATCACAAGTTATAGTCGTGACAATAGGCAATCTGGGACCATTAAGTAAAGTATTTGCTTCGTAAGCATCCCAACCACTCATTCCAAGAAATCCTCTATAGTTAAAAAATGATACACCGACATTGAGATTGGAAGTCATAAGACTTGGGCTCGGACTGGTTCCTACAAGTTCGGTAAATGCAAAATCATTATTGTAATTAGACATTATCTCTTTCACGTATTGATTAGTCGTGTAAGTTGAAATACCCGATTCATCCGTATCACTTACCAATAAAACTCTGTTTTGCCATCCTAAAGGAACATTCTGCATTCCTTCATAGAGTTTAATTTTATGAATAATTGTAGAGAGCTCACTTGTTGTACTAAATGAGACTCTACCGATAGCTATATCTTCAACTATATCATTACCTTCTAGAGTTGCATAAGGATGATCTCCTTCAGCTGTTCCCGTAGGATAATCATACCAATGAGTAGGAAGATGGTAATTTCCATTAACATCTCCAAACAGCACAACAAATGAAGGTGGATTGAAGGTGTTATACGCTTGCAGAATCTCATTATAAATCCAAGCAGTGGTGTTTGTCTCTGCAGTTAGTGGATAGTACTCAACTTCAAAACCGGTTCGTAGCTTCCAGTTACCCAACTCTGTAACATATTCTTCGACTTCTTCGGGATAAAAATACAGGATTCTGTCTTTACTTAGATTTCTCTCGGGAGTGTAATTAATAACAGTGTTGTCATATATCTCGTTGAAAGATCTTGAGACAGTTTTACAGTTTATCTTTTCATTTGTTCCCGGAACATCTCTATCTATATTTAGAGCAATTGTAAGTTGTTTTATCGTCTCATTCTTGTTAATCTTTACAGAGACGACACGTAAATCTCTATAAATAGCTGGTGTACTGATTAGAAACAACTGACTATCTCCCATGCCTGATGCAATACTACCATTCTCAAATTCAACTTTCCAGTTAACTTCTACCTTACCTGTATTGGGAATACGAACAAGAAATGATTCTTCGGAGTTAGCATTATAGTTGATTATGACCTGATTATTATTTGATTCAAACGATACTCCTTTAACAGCAAACACAAATGACACTACCACTAACATTATAGTAATAAAACAGATTCTCAACTTCATATACTACTCCTCATAATAAATATCGAAATTATATCTATGCCAAAGATATTCCAAAAAAAATGCTAATTAAATCTTTTGTATAAAGCAAGTCTTTTTATTAGAAAACGCCTAGTAATGATTACTATTCTTGTCATAATCTGTAAACAAGGACAACTTTAGTAAACTATTTTTGAAAAAGCTTGACCTTAGTCGTGATAAAGAAAATTAATCGAAATTGTTAAACGATACAGGAGCAAATATGTCAGATATTTCACAAAGAAAATTACCTTATGATATTAATGCAGAAGCAGCTGTACTCTCAGCAATGATGATAGATCAAGCAACGCTTTCACAAGGTGTAACAGAGCTAAAACCGGAATACTTCTATCGTACCGCTCATAGAATGATATATAAGACCATGATTGAGTTATACGAAGAGAACATTGAAGCCGATCCTATAACCATAATCAATCGTCTCAAGAGAAAAGAGATTCTTGATAAAGTAGGTGGTGCCGAATACATTAACGAAATATCTGATGTTGTTTTATCAAGTGCCAACTTTGAGTTTCATGCCAAAATAGTTGAAGACCAATCCCTTTTAAGGATGCTTATTGAATCCTGTAACACCATCATTGAGACAGCCAGAAGCTCTGATTTATCTTCAAAAGAAATAGTGGATAAGGCAGAACAGTTAATCTTTGAAGTTGCAGAAAGACCCGGTTCAAAGATATTTCTTTCGATTGCGGATGTTATTGATCCGACCCTAACACATATTGAAGAAGTGAAATCATCGCACACTCAAACAGATGTTATTGTTTCAGGATTCCCGGATCTTGATAGAGTGACCGGAGGTTTCAGACCCGGTCAATTTATAGTTGTTGCTGCCAGACCTGCTATGGGTAAATCAGCTTTTGCTTTAAATCTAGCTTTGAATGCTTCAGTCTTTAGTAATAAGAAGGTTGCAATCTTCACAATGGAGATGGGAGCGGATGAAGTTGTTATGAGAATGCTCAGTTCTATGACAGAAGTCAAGATGGAATCAATGATTAAAGGATATGGGCTAACCGAGCAGAAAATGACCAGAATCACTAATGTGGCTAAAGAGTTCTCAACTAAGGATATCTATATAGATGATACGGGTACTAATACTGCTCTTGATGTTAGAGCTAAAACAAGAAGATTGAAAGCAGAACTTGGTGGACTTGATCTAGTTGTTATTGACTATCTGCAATTGATGTCATCATCCAATAATAGAGACAACAGACAGCAGGAGATTTCAGAAATATCACGTGCTATGAAAGTTTTAGCAAAAGAGCTGGAGTTACCTGTAATTGCACTTTCACAGCTAAACCGTGGTTTGGAATCCCGACCAGACAAACGTCCTATGCTTTCGGATTTAAGGGAATCAGGAGCAATTGAACAGGATGCCGATATGGTTATGTTTATTTATCGTGATGACTATTATAACAAGGAATCTGAAGAACCCAATGTTGCCGAGATTATTGTCGGCAAGAACCGTCATGGTGCTACCAATGCGGTAAAACTCAGATGGGAAAGAGAATACACTTGCTTTAAGCCATTGGAACAACAATAGATGTTAACATTTCTAGTAAGACTTGGGCAATATGCGATATTCACGGGAAAATGTTTAAAGTTTCTTCCCAATATACCCAAACGTCTTTTCGAGATTATAAAGCAAATGAAAAGAATAGGTGTAGACTCACTACTCCTAATAGCTATTACATCAGGTTTTACCGGTCTAGTTACAGCTCTTCAAGCTATATATCAGACAAAAGGATTTATTCCTTTGGACTACATAGGAGTTATGGTTGGGAAATCAACAATGACTGAGCTTGCCCCTGTCTTAACAGCCTTAGTTTTAACAGGTAAAGTAGGAGCTTCTCTTACTGCTGAAATAGGAACAATGAAGGTTACGGAGCAGATTGATGCTTTAAAAGCTTTAGCTGTGGAACCTCACGACTATCTATATATGCCAAGAATAGTTGCAGGATTAATAATGGTTCCTATCCTAACTGTAATAGCAAACTTACTTGGTATAGTTTCAGCTTATGTGTTTTCAATATATCAGTATAAAATAAACTTTCATACATTCTTTAGCAATATGCAAAACTATTTTGAACCGTTCGACTTATGGAGTGGATTGATTAAGTCATTAGTATTCGGATTTATTATAACATCTGTTGCCTGTTTCTGCGGTAGCTTAACTGAAGGCGGTGCAGAAGGAGTCGGTAAAATGACTACTTCTTCCGTTGTCTATTCTTCTATACTAATTCTTATCTTCGACTTTGTAGTTGCCTGGTTCCTTTTCGGAGTATAAATGCCATTTAAAATAGTATTATATCAACCTGAGATTCCTGCTAATACCGGAAACATAGGAAGACTATGCGTCGGATCCGGAGCAGAACTTCATATTATAAAACCAATGAGGTTCATCTTAAGTGATAAACATTTAAAGAGAGCCGGACTTGATTATTGGGATAAACTCACTCTTATAATGCATGATTCCTATGAGGATTTCATCTCAAAGTATCCTGATATAAACATATTCTATTGTACAACAAAAACTGATAAACTATATACCGATGTTAAGTTTGAGTCAGAGGATGCTTTGATATTCGGACCCGAATCTCGCGGAATTCCTGAAGGTATCCTGTTTGCTCATAAAGAGATGAACATTACGATCCCAATGACTGATAACATCAGATCCATTAATCTTGCAAACAGTGTTGGAATAATGCTCTATGAAGCTTGGCGACAACTGGGATTTTCTAATCACTAGTTTAACAAAGTGTATATACTATTTCATATTACTTCTAAAGGATGATTAACATGATTACTCGATTTCATTTAAGCACTAAGTTAGAAAAGACTCTGCCTTTTAAGTTGGATAAAGCTTCTGACGAGGCAACAGATCACCCACTTGGAACTTGGAATATTAGACTGATATATTTATGTAGGCGGAAATGCTGGTTTGTTACTAATTCTAAGACATATTTCTCTTTCATAATTCCCAATGTCACCAATAAACTATTGAAAGACATTGATGTGATTATAAATGATTCGTTCTATAGACAAGTGTGCTATTCGATTCATATGTATTCCCCTGTTTCCCTTAAAGCTCTTTTAGGAGAAATAAGGCTTTATAGAACTAATGGAGACAGAAAAAATCTCGGAGTACAAAATGACATGCTTTACAATCTTAATTTTTTTAAGGCAGGTAAATCCTCATTAGAAGATTGGGATTTCTTAAAACGCTTAGATATACTTAATAAAGGATTTTGGGGTGGACCAAAGTATATTACACCAAGAATTGAGATGGAAAAACTACTTGATAAGTATACTTCTATCAATAATAGTGGTGATATTCACTACACTCCGAATGAAGATAAAAGATAATTGAAAACATAAGAAGAACCTTGTTCTCCTAGCATAATCGAATCTGTAACTACATAAGTCAAGTAGAAGACTTGTAGGATTATCTTTCAATAACTACAAAGGCGATAGCAGTTTCTTTAACATGGGACATAGAAACCTTTATCGAGACAAGATTCAGGCTTTCAACTATCTCTTTACTTTTACCTATTAGCTTGAATGAAGGAGCTCCCAATTTATTATTCATCACAACAATTTCATGGAAGGCAAGACCGTCTCTAAGTCCTGTTCCCAAAGCTTTAAGAAACGCTTCTTTTGCAGCAAAGCGAGCTGCATAGTGTTCATACTTCCGAGTTTTATCCTCACAGTAGTCTTGCTCAGCTTGATGAAACAGTCTATCTTTCATTGTAGGAGTCTTAGTTAAGCTCTTTTCAATTCTTTCTATTTCAATAATATCAGTACCGATTCCATATATCATAACTAACTCCTTTCCAATAAATAATGATAGATTTCACTGCCCAATCTACTGAACTCATCATCATCAATTCTTCTATGCTTCAAATCTATGTTTATTCTCTTGTAATCGGTTATCGGTGTTTGTTTAAAGATAATTATCTCATCTGCCAGAAGTAAAGCTTCATTTATATCATGAGTAATCAATATCATATTTCTATCTTCTTCTTCCAATAGAGCTCTTAGATCACTTATAATTTTGAGTTTCAGATAAAGATCCAAAGAACTGAAAGGTTCATCCATAAGAATTGTCTCGGAAGGATATATAAAACCTCTGGCAATTGCACATCTTCTCTTTTGTCCTCCGCTTAACTCGTAAGGCTTCTTATCAAGCAAATCATCAATATGAAGAGATTGGGAGACATTCTCGATTCTTGCCTGTAATACATTAGGCTTCGGGATGATAAATTCTATATTCTGTCTCAGAGTTTTCCAAGGCAAGAGTCTATCCTCCTGGAATACATAGCTCAGGCTGCTATGCTCGTGAACAATTTGCCCTTTGTAACTATGGTCCAGTCCTGCCATCAGTCTTAGAAGAGTTGTTTTTCCGGAACCTGAAGGTCCTAAAATCACGGTATTCCCTGAATTAATGGTAAGATTAAGATTCTCAAATATCATGTTATCATCGAAACTCTTTGTCAGATTGGTTATCTTAATCATCTGTAATTCCTTAAGACTTTATTGAAGCTCAAAGATAACACTCGCTCAAGCATATATGTGAATAAAACTATTATAACCGTATAAGCGAGTACTTCTGTAGTATCTATGTTAATCCAGGCCTGATTCAAGTCATTACCTATCCCATGTTTCACTCTGCTTATAACCTCAGCCATTACAGATGTCTTTACACACAAACCAATTATTATTTTGTAAGCTGAGACTATGAAAGTTATCACGGTTGGGAAATAGAGTCCTTTGAGGCACTTCATAAATCCAAGTTTATAGAATTTCACTAACTCTAAATAGTCATTACTAATCTCTTTCAGACCCTCATACACATTCAAAACAATAATGGGAAGCGTAGAAACGGATACAATGAAGACGGGGATTATTGAACTATCAAACCATATCAATGCTAATAATATCCATGAAATTATCGGTAATGATTGAAGAACTATCAAAACCGGATGCATAATGGAATTGACTATCTTTGAGAAATGCATGACAAAACCTATTATTACTCCTAAAATCAGAGATATAATTAAACCTCCGACTGAGCGAAGCAAGGTTATGGATAGAGAAGTATAAAAGGATTCACTTTGAAATATATTAACAATAACACCAACCACATCAATTGGTGATGGCAATATCAGCTTACTAAAGAACAGCGATGCCACATGCCAGATAACAATAAAAGCAAGGAAAGGAAGCAGTTTGTTAGTTATAAAACTCTTCATCGGGTAATTTGCTGCCAATCGACTTTGGCTCTAAAGCCATAATAGCTTTGTAATAATCATTAAGTTCTTTTTTTGCTTTATCTCCCTTTAAGACATTAATCGGAGCAATGCTTCTCATTATGACTTCTTCGGGGAACTTATAACCTAACAATTCTTTTATATCATTAGCAGAACTCTTCTTGTCTTCGATCATAAGCGTTTCAAACTTCGAGAATGACTCTAAAACTTCATCGGTGTTTACTAAACCATCCGTATTGATAGAAACCAAAACCAGCTGTGGAATTCCATCACTATCCGTGTGTATTCTCTTCCATTCATCAGTTACGTTAAACTGTTTTATCTCAGTTTTTGATTTGTATACTGCAAACTCGGCCAATGGCTGAGGAAGAATCACATTTTTGTATTTCCCCGCAACAAAGAATCTGGCAATTTCAGGAGAGCTTCCATATTGGTAATTCGGTGCTATTTCATAAGAATTAAAAAGGTGCTTAGATATAATATCGGGAGAACTTCCCTGACCACCTGCTATGAACTCTCTTTTATCTAAATCTTTTATGGAGACAACACCCTCATCATTGGACAGAATCTTCAACATATCGGTGGAGAATCCTGCTATAACATTGATATTAACACCACTATTATAAAGCTTTAATGCAACATTCGCAGGTAACAGATACAAACCGCTCTTCTGTTTTATCAAAACCGGTAACAGCTCGGTATTGACATCTCTATAAAGCCTATAATCGAGCTTCTCGTTCATTTCACAAGTTTTTACAAACGGGTATGCAATATTGGAAGGAGGTAACCAAATCTCTATTGCTGACAGCAAAGACAGTCCGCAAAACAACAAGACCGTTACAATTCTATTTTTCATCTTCACATTCCATGGAACTGATTACTACTATTGGATTTACAGGATTTGCATTCACCACTCTGAACTTGATAATCTCATGTCCGGTATCCCAGTCCGTTACTTCCAATCTATTATTTATTAACTTCACTCTAACTGTCTGTTTCTTTCCATTAACTTCTGCAATAATTCTTCTTCCAACAATATTATCCATTTTGTCTCCTTGTTAAACATATTTAATTTTCGTTGAAAGTTGTCAACAGCATGTTTGATTACTATTCACATCTTTATCTTTCCTTCGCTGATAGTAATACGGTTTACATACAAATCCTTAACGATTATCTCTATGCCTTTAACTTTGCAGACATTTATTTGCTCCAAAACCTGAATGTTGTTTCAAATGATTCATCACAATAGAACTCCATTTTTTCTCTCTGAGTAGATGTTTCACTAAAGCAGAATCTTTCCACTGTTTTTGCACTGTGCAGGCACTGTTAACCCGGTGTTTCAGTGCGTGGATAGTGCGTTCACAGTGGAATCACAGTGCAAAAACAACGGGTTGGTAGTATCTACACAGCAAGGGGATTTATAGAAGGTATAAATAGCGTAAGCTATAGGGGGGCAGGGAAAATGGCGAAATTGCCTTAGTCGTGTAAATACATTTAGCGATAATGGTTTATAGCGAATAATTGCGAAATCGCAAAATGGCGAAAATGTAAAATAATGGAAAATTATGGCAGGAAAATGGCGAAAATGTTAGCAGGCAGTTTGGCGAAAATGTTAGCAGGCAGTTTGGCGAAAATGTTAGCACCCAAAATGGCGAAATTGCCTTAATTAGTACCTGCTAACTTTCCTCTTTCTTTTCACCATACAAAAGTTCAGGTAAAAATAGCTCTTCATACTCTTTAAATCTTTCAGGGAAATCAGAGATGAAGTCAGACTCCCATTGATATGAATGTCTGCTTAACACATTCGATATTTCAGTTGCTTCAGCTTCTGTAACTAAGAATGCAGTATCATTATCTTTTATTCTGATAATTTTATTTTTGCACTGAGGACAGTTTCTCATTCGACTTACGGGTTTATCGAACAAATGACTGCAATAAGGGCATGTTATATTATCTCTAAAACTCTTAAAATTAGCTATCTTTGAATCTATTAATTTACCTTTTGTCACAAACTCAAGCAGTAAACTTTCGTAGTTACTGTATATCTCATCGATGGACAACTCTTCTAGCTTGCTTAAATTATCTAAGAGAACATGTAATCTACTGATAAGAGTACCCATATTCTTAGTTTCAGAAATTATCTTAGCAGATTCATAAACGATTCTTAAGCGATTTCCTGTCATTTCGAACTCAATACCTTTAGGATAACGGGTGGAGATATAATCCGATTTGAGGCTACTCAATGGAACAATTTTAGTTTGACCATTAATGATAACTTTCGTGAAATACTTCTTATAGATTGCATAAACAACAATAGCGATTATTAGCAATAAAACAAACCACATAAATTCCTCCTACTTAAAAGATCTTATTAGATAGTCCAATACTCCTATGATTCTGATATCCATGTTGTCATTGAGTTTTATTGGTTTGTACTGAAGATTGAAAGGGAATAACCAGGCATTTTTACTTTCATGATCCAGGACAAACTTCTTTAGGGTGATACCATCATCTATTCTTACAGCTACTATCCGGTTATCATAACAATCTTCAAGACAGTCCCGGTTGATAATCACAATATCATTATGCTGCACTACAGGCTTCATACTTGCACCATTTACCCGGAATGCTACAAGGCTCTCTACAGGTAATGCACTGGAGACCTGGACAACACCAAGCTCGTGGTCGATTGCTTCGATTGGTTCCCCGGCTGAGATTTCAGCAGATATAGGGATTTCTTTCATCTCGTGAGTTACTGGGAATGAGACTTTAGGTAAATCAGGAGAATCAAGAAGCATATTACCTTCTCCGGTTAGGAGCCAATGCAGATTAACACTATATAGTTTACTGATTTTATGTAATAATGGCATATTCGGTTCTATGTTATTCTTCTCTAACCTACTATAATTGCCCTGATTTATCTCCAATACTGAAGAAATTTGCATTTGCGTAAGTCCTTGAGATATCCTAATTTCCTTCAATCTTTTGCCAATCATTAAAACACCTTTATGTAGTTATTGCATAAAACAGCTTGACTAATATGTAGAATTTACATATTTATGTCACTGTATCTACAAAAACACCGAAGGAATAAAAGTCAAGAACATAAAATAGGAGGTACTAGGTATGGTGACTTTAAGGATAAGTGCTGAAGAGGCTAAAATCGTGGAATATGTTCTAAAGAAAACATATTACGATCTTGAAGAAGACGAGGATGGGCGTTTCACGACAACCGAGGACCTAATAATGAGCATGGGTGCAAGCCGCTATGCAGATATTGGGTCAGTAATCAATAAAATCAAGAAAGAGTTATAGGAATTAGCTATGGGAAAGACAAAAGTAGTCAATTACACACCGGAGCAGTTGAAGGCGGCAATAGTGCTTAAAAATGGAGGATACTCACCTTCATGGATCTCCTTCATGCTACATGATCAAGGTGTCTGTGAAGTGGGACCCCAGATGGTTGGAGCTGTGGTGAATGGGAGGCGTAACAATCCAAAGGTATATTCATGGATAGTAACAAACTTTTCCGAGGAGTTGGCAGTTGTGTCCGGGAAAATGCGAGCCGGAAGCTCGCGTATGCAGTAAAGGAGGAGTCAAATGGTTGATATATATATAACCGTCATCACTATTTCAGTGATTTGCATCATCCTGATAGTTTTTGCAATTCGCTGCTTCATTGAAGAAGCAAGGCTTAAGGGGCGTTTTCAGGATAAAGTTCTCGAAGTTGAGTCATATCAACGAAAGTTCAAGGACATTCAGCAGAGACTTGAGAAAGCTCATAATGAGTTCATGAGCGATAATGAATCTACTGATTTCTCACGAGGGGTGAAATAATGGAAGATGTAAGATGCGAGAAGAAAGAACTGAACGTGAAGCGTGATAAGATGAGTCTGAATGCGTTTGTGGAGGCAATTAGGGAAACTACAAAGCTCAACGTTAAGTTTACTCAGCGTGGTATTGTTACCGGGCTATCTGAGGAGGTTTACCTACAAGTACATTACAACCCAATAGAAGGGTTATTCAAAGTGTTTATGTCTGTTGATGAGTACTATGTGGAGTGGAATCACAACACCATTTTTACTAACCAAATAAGAACAATTTATTCCGGTTGGAGGGGATAGAAGAATGAAGAATGACAAATGCATAATTGATAATGGAGTGGAGATTATTGAAGGGAAGGTATATCTCCACGGAGTGGAGCTAGAAGAGGGTCAAGTTTGGTACCTTGGTAAGGTAGAGTTTAAAATAACCGATGTGAGTTTTTTAGCTGTAATCTGCGATTACGGCGGCATCAGAACTTACTATTATTGGTGCGTGGAACCTATAATTGGGCTGCTTCGACAGCATCCTTACGAGATACCGGAGCCTGAAGGGACAGGCAGGGACATTCAGGGACAGGCAGTAATAGCAGACCTATCACCATCTGACGCACCTAAGCGTCCTTACACGGGAGATTTTGGAGCTGATAACTCAGTCACTAAACGTATTAATGAGATAGTTCGGCAGGTACTTGATAGGTTTAGAGCACTTCCGATCTTTAATTCAATATCAATTCCTCCGGAAACAGGTCTTTCGAAAGCTATATCCCTGCTCCCGATGGAGTGTTGGAGTGAGCTTGATGATGCATTAGAGGCTCATGGTCTGAAGCTTAGTGAGGAAGGAGAGCTTTATGTTATTAGGGCGGTGGAGAAGGGGAAAGAGTGCAGGCAGGATGCCTGCGGTTCCAGTTCTATTATCCGCAACCCAATATTTACCATTGATGGTGAAGATGTCTCAGATATGTTCTATCAGCGTATATCCTTGTTGAGAGCAGAATCAGACTTGGGTAATTTAAAGCTCACAAGGGACCTAATTCAAAACAGGGGTATATTCGTCCCAGAACCTAGCGAGGTAGACATTTATAGGCTCACACTTACGGCACGCGGTGCAGCTTTAAACTTATTGAATATGGTAATAGGTATTGTTTTAGAGGATGGTGATGCAGTATCTACCTGCGAGGGTTGGAATGAGCTGGGACTCCTTCCCGGTGAAGCGACCAAGAAGCAACCAAATAAAGAAATATCGTCCCAACGATAGTGTGTAACCAACCCTCACCGGGTGGTTATGTGCCGGCAGGATGCCAGCGTACCCAGTGAGGGCTATTACACACTATATTGGAGAAGTTATGAAGAAATGGTTAACTTGTAACGAAGCAGCAGAGGCTCTTGGAGTAAGCCCTCGGACTATCCGTAACTGGGGTAGTAACGGCAAGCTTGAAAGTAAGTCTGTTCCCGGACGTGGTAAGGGTGGACAGGTTTTCTTGTATTGGGTTGAAGCACCGACCGTCCCGGTCGAAATGCTAAATGATGAATGCAAAATGCAAAATGATGCAGGCAAGGATGCCTGCGGACCCAGTGAGCTTGAAGCTCACGTACCCAGTAGTATAGATGATTCAATTCTTAACGAGTTGTCTGTTTTCCCGGAGAAAAAGAGCAAGATTACCCTGAAGCATGAACGTGAGGCTATTGTAAAGGCTGAGATTGTTCGACGCTTTCTTGCCGGGATTACACCCGGAAGCATAACCAAACAGAGAAAGGACTTTGTGCTGAATTACAAAGCCGGACTATACAGTTGGGCAGAACCAAGATTGAAAAAGATCTCACCTAGGTCATTGGAGCGTTGGGAACACGATTTAAATGATGCCAACGGTGATTACAGGGCTTTGATGCCTAACTATGAGCGGTCTCACGGTCATAATGTCCCCCCAGATGTGCAGATTAGGTTATTGGCTTACCTGAAAAGAGATAGTGAGATTCCTATCATGTCTGCAATCTCTCAAGTTGAGCATGAATATCGATTAGCAGGAAAGATGATACCAGTCACCAGTTACACTCTTTATCGTTTTGTTAAGGATTGGCAGGATAAAAATCGTCCCTTATGGAATCTGCTTCGAAAAGGTACAAAGCATTTTCGTGAGAAAGTTCTTCCTACGGTTCAAAGAGACTGGAGCTTGATACAACCGGGTGACATGTGGGTCTCTGACGGCAAAGAGATGAACCTTGATGTGATGGATGAGAACGGGAATGTATTCCGTCCAACACTTATTGGGTGGTTTGATGCAGGTAGTAGGATGTGTGTGGGTTTAAGTATAAATCGTACAGAGAATGCAGATGTAATCAAACTGAGCTTTAGAAATAGCTGCTTGTTTACTGGTTACATTCCAAAGCTTGTGCAAATAGACAATGGTAAGGCTTATAGAAGCAAGATATTCATAGGCTCAACCAGAAAAGGACTTGAAGCACCTAAGCTACCTGAAGAACAACTTGAAGGTATCTATCATGCACTTGGAATAGTTGTCAGTTTCTCTCAACCATATAACGCCAAGTCAAAAGTGATAGAACGCTTCTGGCTTACTATGCAGAACGGTTTTGAACGTTTCCATAAGAGTTGGAGAGGAGAAAATAATCAGGCAAAACCAGCTTCTATGAAACGTAATGAGAAGTTCACAGCAAGCCTGAATGATAGATCTCCGATTCCTATAGAAGAGTTTAAGATGTGTCTTAATGCGTGGATGATCAATATTTACGGAATGACACCTCATAAAGGGCTTGATGGACGCAAACCTTTAGAAGTACTTGAAGCTTTTAAAGCTCCAGTATCCAGGTTAATCTCCTCTAAGCAGCTCAACCACCTTATGCTTGAAAAAGCGAGTGTTAAAATTAGCAATGAAGGTGTAAGGGTTCAGAAAGTAGATTACTGGTCTCCTGTATTAGTTGATCATGTAGGAAAGCGTGCCTTGGTAAGATATGACACTTGGTCAATTAAGTCAGTGCTTGTTTATGTAGATGATCAGTTTGTTTGCCAAGCTGAAGCTAAGAAATTGCACCATCCACACTACAAGCTATCTGATACTGCAGAACTTGATAGAAGGCAACTTGCTGACACCTTGAAACTACACCGAAAGCTTGAGAAAGAAGCTAAGAAAGCTGCTCAAAAGCTGTCTGAAGCAACTGATTTATATGTAAAACGCAATCCTTTAGAGATTACTACTCCTGAAGATATACACTTGATTACAGATCAGAATTACATCGAAGAGAAAGCTAAACCAAAACAAATACCAATTCCTTCTCCTGAACATATTCCTGAGAAAGAAAACAAGGTCAATACCCTCACGCTCGAACCTGCTGATGTTCCCCCTCCAAAACTAACCCCTGAGTCAGCAGGTTCGATTTTAACTGAAGAACAACTGAAGAAGATAGACTTAAATGGAATAGGAGTCAAACTATGAAGAATCTGCATTATGTTGATACCAAGTACACAAAAGAAGCAGAGAGATGTTTAAATGAAGTACTTGCACGAGATGTTGATGAGCTTGTAGGAGCTATGGTAGTCCAAGGAATCACCTCTACAGGTAAAAGCAGATGGGCTACACAAATGTCACTAATACAAGAATCGTCTGTTTTAGTACGCACAGACTGCCAAGACACACCACTGAGCTTTTTTGAACGGATGTTTCACCAGCTTTCAAAGCTACATAATGAATACCCACATGTTGGACGCCGTGCCTCGATGATGAAAGCAGGGATTCGTGAGATCTTAGAGAATCACCCCAATACAGTCATCTATATTGATGAAGTAGACCACATAGTGAGAATGGACAGAAAGAATAGGGATATCTTTGAGGGTATCAGAGACTTACTTGATACAACTTATTGCGTAGTAGTATTCGTTGGAGAAGAGAACCTCGATCGAAAGATCCTCAGATTCAATACTCATTATTTCAACCGTGTGCTTAGGGTCACTGAATTCAAAAGACTTACAAAAACCGAGTTTGTTGAGTTCTTAAGAAATCAAAGGCGTTCATTTAAAATTGATGATAGTGTGATCAAGTGGGTTCTTTCAAAATTAGGTGAAGATGCAGGGAACTCAACAGGGCATTATGATCTTAGACAAGCAGAAAAAGTATTAGAAATATTAGATAGGAAGGTAGCTAATGGTGAATTATAAGGAGATGGTTCGCAAGTTCTGTATTAACTCTTCCGGAGCTTTTACAGCAAACAAGGCTAGCAGCATTACCGGAGTAAAGGTTGAGAATGTACGAAGCTATTTCAGCGATTTCTTGAAGAGAGGGATTATTGTTAAGGCTGGAGTTGTTAACGGTCGCACGATTTATAAATTGGCTCCATTGGAGCTACCGAGTCAGGGATGGGATTGGGTTCCTAAGATTGCTATCATCAATCAAATTCTCAGAGTTACTTCATCTGAGAAGCAATATATTGAAACAGTTGCAGAAGCTTGTAGCAGAAGTGTAGAAACAATCTATCGCTACTGCCTTTGTCTAGAAGTCATTGGGTGTATAGAACATTACAACGGCATGATCATTAAGATAAAAGATGATGTCCCAGATAATTTACTAACTTACCGAACATATAGAAAACAAGCAGCAAAATTAAGAAAACCAAGTGCATATAAAGATCCTGAATATCTTGCAAGAAGGGCAAAAGTTAAGGCTGAAATAGCTGAAATTAGAAGAAGATTGGGGAAGCTTGATGTCTAAGAACTACATTCAAACATCAAACAAGCTTAAAGCTGCCATCAATATCGAATGTAGTAAACGCAAGATCTCTGCAGATGACCGTAAAGATATGATGGAAGGCTGGGGTTATGGTAGGACACTCAAAGGATTATCAATTCCATGCCTGGTGGAGATAAAGAACCTTATCTCCGGGGGGCAACAATATGATGAGCAATATAGTCCGAAAGAGGAACACCTTTTGAAGCTGATGACTTTGGCAGGATGGAACATCGGACGAGTTAAGAAGTATATCGATAAGAAGTTCGGTAAGTCTCGATTAACGAGTCTGACCGAGAAAGAACGCAAGCAACTGATAGCAGTACTTAAGACATATGGAGCAAAGAATGAGAGTTAAACTATGGGAAATCACTCACACAAGTGATGATTCTAATACTGTGAAGAAGGTTACCAAGGTCACTGCTGATGACTTTGGACAGATGGTAGATTGGCTCAATCATAGGCAATGGTGCACAACAATATCCAAGATTGAGCAAGTTGAAGAGATAGAAGACTTAAGAAAGTAAGGAGTAATGAATGGAAAAAGAATTGAGCATGGAAATGACACCACAGGAGAAGTTCGAGTCTGTGAACATCCTGATGAAAACACTTGAAGAGAAGTATCTGATGTTAGGACAGGTTCTCTCAGATATCAAGCGAAAAGGTAGCTTTAAAATCAAAGGCTATAAGAGCTTTAAGAACTTTGTTGAGGTTGAGTATAACCTAAAATCATCCCTCGCAGCTAAGATTATCAAAGCATTTGAGCTTTACTCAGAAGAGCTTGATATTGATGAAGCTGAACTTAAGCAAATTGGTTTTGAGCGTCTTGATATGGTGCGTCCATTTGTAGAGAAAGCTGAGAGTTATGCTGAACAAGAAGAGTGGATTGAATGTGCCAAAGGTATGAACACTGCAGACCTGAAGGATAAGATCAAAGAGATTAGACAGCAAGAAAAAGAGAATAAACGCT
This sequence comes from Cloacimonadales bacterium (SeqCode), assembly GCA_963667035.1. Classification (GTDB taxonomy): domain Bacteria; phylum Cloacimonadota; class Cloacimonadia; order Cloacimonadales; family JAFGVF01; genus Zophobacter. The sequence continues at coordinate 1,656,346 of OY762964.1, read as the reverse complement.
CTTCTAAAGACCTGTTGATTGAACAATATCTAGAGAATATGGTCACATTCTTTAACTGTTCCCGGAAAGAGCTAGATTTCAAACTAGCTCTCTACTTCCAAGATGCTGATCTCGATGATTTGAAAGAGATCATTAAGGAGCGTCAGCGTCGTTTTGAAGATGAAGCAACACAGGGAGGACAACCGGTATGAGCAGACCTAAGTTCATAAAAACAGCAGATGGCAATGTAAGGGCGGAGTTACTCCGCCCAGAGGTTGTGGATGCTGACATCTATGTACGTGAGATGTACAAAACTAGGATGGCAATCGTGAAAGCAATGATACGCTCACGAGGTATTGAAAAAGATCTTACTGAAGAGTACCTTGATAAGAAAGCTAAAGATACCGGGCTCACCGAGTGGGATGGCTTTGCCGTAGATTATTCTGCAGACGGCACAATCAAGGTTGAAACTAAGTTCTCTGAAATAGTAGCTATCGACACCAATGTTTCTGCCGGTATCCAAATGATTTCCGAATGGGTCGAAAACCTTCAACCAGATCTGAACCAAAAGATCAGGATAATCCTGAAGGATGTTCTGACTGTGAAATCATCCGGTAAAATTTCCAAGAGCCAGCTTAATAAGCTGTGTTCTTACGGGTTCAAAGATAAGCCATATCAGGAAGCAGTGAAATTGATCCTTGAGAACATGAAGGTGATTGAGAAGAAGTCTTACACCGATATCTCTGTGAAAAAAGAAGTTGAAGAGGATAGAGGTAAGGGTGTGAAAGTGTATGTTGATTGGGTTAAGATTGGCACTAATTACGCTAGCATGTAGGAGGAGTTACTAATGCAAAATGCAAAGAGAAAAATGACAGAGTTTAAATACAGCCCTGTGTTTGATTGGGCTCTGAAGACTGTAGATAAGCGATTAATGTTCTTAGATAATTCATTTGCAAAAGGGAACAATAGCAAACCAAAGCGAATTGTGATTCACTGGACGGCTTCCGGTAGTGCTGAATCGGCTATTAACTGGCTCAATAATCGTCACGATATTGATGGTGATGGAGTGGGTGATGGATCAGTTGTATACAATGACATTATTGACCGAGATGGCACAATTTATAGATGTGTTGATCCTACAATTAGATATGCCAATCATACCGGAAAAGGCAACACAATGGATTCACAATCTATTGGAATTGCCTTGGTATCCTGGGGTGTGCAACCTGAGATTAAAACAGGTACTCATTGGGAAAAGTTGAAAGGTGTTTTTTATCAGCACCCAACTCCTGAGCAAATCAGGTCACTTCATGAGTTGATGGTTGAATATAACACAATCTTTGGCAAACCGTTAACGATACTATCTCACAGAGACGTAAATGGATATAAGCCTGATTTCCCTAGTTTTGCATGGGATGACCTTGGGTTGCAATTGTCGAAATATCAAACTAAGTTGAGTTAGATATATGACTAAAGAACAAGCTCAAGAGAAGATAAGTAAACTTCTGAAGCTTTCTGGATCTCCTAATCAGAATGAAGCCTTCGCTGCTTTAGCGAAGGCTCAGGAGATTGCTATGAAGTTTGGACTGGGGATGAAGCAGATTGATACTGAAAAAGTATCTGATAAGAAGAGAGATTCTGGTTACTCTACTCTTCCGAAGTGGTACAGAGATTTGATGTCTGTTATAGCGTACAATTTCAACTGCAAACTCGTCGATTTGTGTAGTGGTGGGCAGTTTGCTTTTATTGGTATGGAGTCAGATGTCGAAATCGCTGAAAAGTCTGCACACTTTGCTGTGAACTCACTCAAGCAACTGTGGCGTATATTCTTAAAGAAATACAAGGCAGGGTTGAGGTTTAAGCGAGGTAAAAGATATCAGAAACATATAAATCAAGCTAAGAACAGCTACTTCACTGGATTCATAGTCGGTCTGCAAAGGAGATATGCACAAAATGTAGAGAAGTACGGTTTAGTGTTAGCAACTCCTGAAGCAGTTGTTGAGTATTGTAAGGAGAAGTACAGTCCTGTTCAACATCGTAAACCTCGAAAAACAAAGGTAAATGATGAAGCATTCGTTCAAGGTTATAAGGATGGGATAGCTTCCAGAACAGAGAACATGCACACTATGATAGGTGGTTAGAATGTCATTCCCTCGTGAGTTGTATGATGCGTTAGCTGAAGAGCTTGGTAAGGATGTTGTGGATGGAAAGATCCGCAACTTCCTCTACCGGGTTAAAAAGAGTTTAAAGGCTAAGAAGTCAAAGGTTACAGAGAATACTGAGATGATTGAAAGCGTGGTTAACTATCTAAATGAAAAGACCGGGAAACACTTCAGAGCTAGTAATAGTGAAACGAGAAGGTTGATTCAAGGACTCATCAACGACAAGTATACGCTAGATGATTTCAAGCATGTTATCGATATCAAGTGCAAGGATTGGTTGAACTGCGATGATAATCAAACAGACTGGAGTAAGTTCTTGCGTCCTGCAACGCTATTTTCCAAGAAATTTGAGAACTATTTGAATGAATGGTATTCCGACCAGTCTCGAACAGAGAACTCGCAAAGAATAGCCGAAAAGCGAAAATCTGAGATAGCTACCAAAACTTGGCGATATGAGAGCAATATGGAGCGATTGGAACGAGTACAACGAGAGAAAACTGAAGGTAAGGTTCCTAATCCTTCAACCTTGAAAATAGATAAGAAGACCGGGAAGCCACTTAGTAACCAGGAGGAAGAATGATGGACTTGGTGGGAAATAGTGGAAAAAATGCAGGCAAGATGCCTGCGGTCCCAGTGCGAGCTGGAAGCTCGCGTACCCAGTAAGGGGAGAATAGTAAATGATAAAGTGCTCAGTAAAAGCTTGCAGACATAAGGATACGTGTACTCCAGTAATACGAAAGAATTGCACATTGAGAAAGTACTATCTTCAGGAACAAATAGCTAATAGAAAGAGATTGGCATCTTTAACTCCCGGAACTGCTTCTTATGCCGATGTTTTTAAACGAGTTTATCCCGGACGGAAGCCTCCTGAGTTACAAAAACGTGAAACTAAGAACCCTAAGCTTGTTAGAAATACTAAAATAGTTAAGGAGATAGATAGCTTAATTGGTGCCGGTTACAAGGCAAAGGAAGCCTTTTCTGTCGTTGCACCTAAGTACTTCATGAGTGTAAAGACTGCTAGGAATATCTATTATGGGAGTTGAGATTTATCACATATTGCCGGAGCTGAAGAAGTCCGTTTTCCTTTCAGTATGACGAACTCCTTAGCTCTTGATATTATGATTTGTATTTGACATTATAATTTAAATGTATTTATTAAGCTATAAAGGAGTAAGCGTATGTATAAAAGTTTTGGCGAGATGATTAATGACAGTTACCATAGAACTTTAGAAGAAATGGTAAGAATAGCCATAAATCTAACTAGAGAGACAGGTGTTGAGCATGTTATCGAAACGTGGGAAGACGGAAAAACATTATCACGCAATATCAAGGTAAGTTGCTATGATGATAAACTTGAAGTAAGAGGAATTAATTATGTAGTGTTGCGTATAGACTTTAGCAAGCTAAAAGAACTCGGATTATAAACTAAAAAAGGAACGTCTTGTAATGAATATAGATGTTGACAGGAATGATTGAGTGATAAAGATTAACATTGCCTAAACGGATTAACCGCATGGCTCGTTGAAGGGAAACGGTCAACTATAAGAAAAAGAGGAGACATCGGTCTCCTCTTTTGATTTATATGGATCATTCGGAATAGATTAAGAAGCCTGAACGGCGTGCATTTATATAGCCTTTATTTGACGCTATGATATTAAACATACCAGCTTTGCCATCGGCTTCAACTTCGGTTACAACCATAACACCGGTTTCGTATTTCTTGATATATCTGAAACGCTTTCTATCCTCTTGTCCCCATATCTCCGTTGGATTCTTAAGAGTGTCTTCTATGCAGTTCAAGTACCTGAATCTACCTTGAAGATTCTTATCGCTATACTCAAGTTTCCCATTCTTTTTTTGATTCCATTTGTAAACTGAGCTCTTTAGTTTAACAGGGTCGTTGGTTGCATCGATGACAATACTATCATTCATTTTCTTCTTCCATAACTTAAACAAGTCTTCACGAGTCATTCCATTGGTGTCTATGAGTTCCGGTAGTTTGTGAGTTTTAAGTTTCTCCCATTCCTTCAGCCCAAGCTCAGGAGCTTTCTTTGCGTAGAGCAAAGGACAATGCTTTTTTAAGGCATAGAAAAGATGTAGCCTAAGAGCCATAGGGTTGATGCCCGGATTTGCATCCTGAAGACTCTTAGCATCTTCACAGGATAACCAGGAACCGAAGAGGGTTTTGTCTTTGCCGGCATTGCGACGCCATTCCGGTGGGACATTTGTGTTTGGTGGGATAGGTCTCTTTAGTCCAGGATCATTTTCAGCTTCAGTCGGTGTTTCCTGTTCTAAATCACACCTGCAATTAAAGCCGTTCGGTGGAGTGTGGTCATTCCAGAAAGGATCTTCAACCGGTCTGATAATATTATGAAGGATTGCATGTTCATCTCTTGTTTTACCGTCCATTATAGCGACATAACGGAGGTATGGGAAGAGCTTCTTGTCCTCTTGTATGTTTTGCCATTTGGCAGCAGCTTGAGCGTTTGCAAAGGCTGTATTGAAGTTTGTACGCAAGTAATATGGGTTTTTGGGTTCGAATCCCTGAAGCTTCAAATTCTTCCGGAACTCAGTGAAATCAAGACCCTCAGTGAAAGCCTTCTCGGCTTCGTTTTTGACAAGGTCTAGGACACTTTGAGATGAAACACCGGCAACGATAAAACTTTCAGATCTGAAAGCGTTCAGTGCTTCAATATCTTGGTCTGTGAACTCGAACTCGAATTCGAGGGATTGTGCAGGCAAGATGCCTGCGTACCCAGTGCGGACAGGGATGTCCGCGTTCCCAGTGGCAGGCAAGATGCCTGCGGTCCCAGTTGCAAGCAAGGATGCTTGCGTACCCAGTTTGGTCTTCTTACCTTGTTGTTTTCTTACTTTGATGTAGCTATTCAGAACCATGCTCCACATGTCATTTCCCAGAGCAAGATATAAGTCGGTGGGATATGCCAAATCCTTGACTTCCTGATACGATTTTAGGTTGTCGACACGCTTTCTAACGGACACTAAAGCTTTTTGTGAGGCTGTAGGTAAAGAGGATTGCGAGCTAGAAGCTCGCGTACCCAGTCCAGTAGGGAGCAGATGAAGTCCGTTGTCGCTTTGCTCTGACAAACTACCTTGCTCCCTACCGTGAAAAGGGGAGGTTGATTCCTTTTCTTTGAACTTAGCTCCGTCCTTGGGAATTGGGATACCGTATGTTTCATAGAAGTAATCAGGTGTGATCACAATGATATTGTTCAGTTTCTCATCGATATTGATACGTTCTTTGAGATCCTTTTGAGAGGTTGGCTCAATTTTAATCTCTATGCCTTCTATTCCTAAGTTGATAGCTGCTATTTGGTTTATGTGGAATTGTAGCAGATTTGTTGCATCTCTGATGTCACCGGCAAGGATGTCTTCTCTGACAAGATTGTGAACCTTACTTTGAGCATAAGAACCTGTTTTTTCAGCAGTTGTCGTGAGAGTTTGACCAAGGATTCTACGGGTTACACGGTCCTGTGTAAATTTTACTAAATTAGAATATAGGTCAGAAGAAGCTTGTTTGTCGGCATAGTGCATAAACTCAATAGCAGTTGACTCTGAGATTATACCTGCCATGTCGTTACCTGCAGAAGAAATAAACTCAAATAGTTTGTCTTTATCTGCTTTTGTTGCTTGTGGTGAGTATTTACCCACAATGTATGGCTTCCCGAAGACTTCGGTAAAAGCAGCCCAGTTGTTAATTGAAAAAAAAGCGAAGCAGTAGTACTTCAACAATCCTTGTAGAGGTGATTTCTTTCTTGTTAAAGCGAAGAATTTGAGGGGATTGAGCGTTTTCTTCTCATCTTCAAGGTACAAACATAGTTCACCATCTTTGAGCTTTAAATCAACGTTTTTGTAACTACGATATTCTTTAGGTTTCCAGATAGAACCATCAAAGTCCCATATGATCTGACGGAATAGATGACCATAGAGCTTGTATTCAACAACCATTTCAGCCATGGGAGACCAGATACTAGCAAGGATTGGCTTCAGAACCTCAAGCTGTTTATCACTCAGGTCTGTGTTGGTGATTACCGGAATAGCAGCCTTAAGAGCTTCTTCTCTAACTTCAACACAACCACCGGCATTATCGTCTGCCTCAAGGAAGGTGCTGAAGAGATTATGTAAGTCTGAGATTGAGCCATCATACTCTTTAGCACTGAATGCTGCTTTGATTGTATTTGGTTCAAAAGCGAGAGAATAGTATTCTGAAGTATCTGGAGCAGTGACTCCTATCGTTTTAGTGTCGGGTATTTCCGGGGATTTAGTCGGGAAAATACGTGCAAAAAATTCTTTTATCATATCTTGTGTCCTTTACATTAGTTGTTTAAAACTTGTCCGTTTTTGTCCTACCGGTTGATAGGAGACTTCACGATTTATCTTGCATTCAGTTACGGCTCCAGAGAGAGCATCCGGACCATCATCGTGAGGATGGTCAGGATAGCCCAGTAGCATTTCAATCAGGAGTTGGATATCGTCATTCATGTCTTTTGGGAAAATGATACGAGCACGCTCAAAAGGTGGTTCAAGTTTCTCAATACGTACTTCCTTCTTCTCTGAATTAATGACAGCAAACACCGGAAGGTAATAACCATAGGACGTTGAAATATCAGGAATAAACTCCCACAGAATAGATTGCCAAAAGTTAGCTTCCATGAATATCAGTGTGTTGTACTCCTTATCCAGTTTGTAAAGGTAGTGCAACATAGTGTCGATGGATGCTTTTCTAATCCAGGCATCAAGCAGGTAATATTTGCCTTTGGCATATCCAAGCGTGATGATAGCTTTGTAGTCAGCAGTTTTCTTACTGCTGAGCGATGGGTCAACGTAGGTTATTATCTTCTCAAACTCAGTCGGGAAGTCCTCATATCTAATCCATTCAGCTTTAAACTTAAGCCCTTCAATCATTGGATTCATTTGATAATGACGCTCGAAACCTGCAGTACCCATAATATGCTTAATTCTATCAAGTACTTGAAGAGGGTACTCCTCACGCCAGGTTGGTACTCTACGACCTTTCACAACTTCATAAGAACGAACGATTGTGAAAGTTAGATCTTTAGAAGTTACTTTCTCACACTTCTTTTTAAAGAGAAAGAAAGCAGAGGTTTGATGAGTCAGATTTCCAAGCCATACAACTGTACCACGTCCGGCTTGGAAAGCACCAAAGCACTCTTCCTGTACAAACTTAAGCTTCTCATCAGCTATTCGAGGATTGAATGACAGATGAGATTCAAGATCATCAACAACAATGAAATCAGGTCTGTTACCATAGTGAAAAAGACCACGAACAGGCTGTTGATAGCCACGTGCTAAGAATTTACAGTTAAACCTTGTGCCACTCAGAATGTAGTCATTTACTTCACCTTCAACCTGTGGTTTGAAGTCATAGATGATACGATTGTTCATGAGAACATTAGCTTTAATCTCTTTGTTCCTATTGGTTGCTAGTCGTTCATTTTCAGCAGCTTCAATGACAAAGTTAGATTGACCGAATAGAGCACGCCAGATAGGTTTGATAATAGCTAACAGTGTAGTTTTACCAAATCCTCTAAATCCTGCTACAGCATGAATACCTTCACGTTCGGTGATATGGTGAATATCTTTGTGTTTCTTACATGGATTTGCTTTGATATAGTGTGGGAAATAGGTCTTAGCAAAGTAGAAGAAGTCCTTGGACGCACGTTCTAATCTTTTTTTCTGTTCTTCCGGAGTATCGTGTTTGAATGGAGTACAGTTTTGCTGGATATTTGCAATCAGTTCTTGAAGCTGCTGATCGAACTCCTTCGGGGTCATTTTATTCCGTTCCATAGCGTTTCCTTAAAAACTCACTTAATCCCTGAAGGTGCTTTCCCCATTCGAGGACAAAGTCATCATCAGCGAAGCGTTGGAAGTATTCAGTTTGGTCCTTGAGCATTTTCATAAGATTAGACAGTAGCACTTTCTCTGGGATTACTTTCGCCATTAATTGACTTGATTTAAGTAGGGCATCAGCCGTACCCGGGTCAGTTAGTTTCCCCTCTTTAATTGCCTTCTTGACACCAAGATAGAACTCTTTCTGCATGTCTTCTGCCAACTGATGAGCAGAGTATTGCGTGAATTCTGAGTCCCAGTCTTCATTACGTTTCCATTTTTCAATGGTTGAGCGTGGGATTCCCATTCCTGCAGATATATCGTTGATGTTGTTACCTTCGAGATATAATCTTTTAGCTTCGAGTTTAGTCGGTTTTGAATGTGCCATTTTTTAACATCTCCTTTCCAAGGATTCTGTGTATATCTGTCATCTCAGCATCTGTCAGATACATGTAAGGACGTGCCGGTAAGGTTACAGATTTCTTTAGAGCATACAGAGCTATGTCTTTACCGCCATCAACCTTCAGGAAGATGACACCTTTGTGTATGTAGGTGTTCTCGAAATCCCTCGGGCTTTTAACTTGAGCAGCCTTTGTCAGTGGGATTGCAAGATACTTTGCTTTTCTAGGTCTGATAACACCACCCTGATGTTGGATTGCTGCATACTTAAGACCCCCACCTGCAGATATTATAACCTTCTGTCCTTGGGTTCGGTATTTTATAGAGTTGATTAGTTTACCTGATTTGATGAGAGTTCTACCACCATTGTTAGAAGGTGGTTTGATTCCACCAGCCCTTATTCTTGCTTTAATTTTTTTAGCTGCAGTGTTAGCGATAATCTTCATGGTCGATTGGTCGATAATCATAGTGGCTCCGTGAAGAACTTAGTGGCAACTGTGAACTGAATTGAAGTATCAGGTTGTTGCTCTGGGTCTATGATTGTGTTGTTTGATTTGATGTTGTTAATGGCTTTTAAGGCTTCTTTATAAGCGTCTCTGACAGTGTTGGGAACATCAGTTGCATCGTTTTTTTTGTAGCAATCAAATGCTACAATATCAATTAGGGCAATTTTGAGAGTTTCCGGTACTTCAGTTAATGGGAAAGTCAGAGTGCCGGTTAATTGTTCCTCAACCCATTTCTCTCGAGAATCAATATAGCCTTGGACATTTTCTTCTGCTTCTAGAACGGATCTTAACGCTTGATTCGCTATAGAATCCAAAACTTCAGTTACTGTGATAATATCCATAGTTACCTCACTGAGAAATTGATTTTCCAGGTCTTTGCTCCCGGAAGATTAACATGTTGCTCAGAAGATTGGTAGTGCATGCGACCAATGTATTCATCCTTGTATTTGACAGCTAGACCGTTAAGGGTTAGGCAGTATGCACGTAGTGCATAAATGCCTGATACTTGCCCCATTAGTTTAGAGCAAAATAGGCGAATTGATAGGGTTACATCTTCTGAGATTTGGGTTTGACCTTCGTTGGTGTCACCTTCGATATCAACGAAAGCTGCAGGTGGAAATGCTGAGATTTTTTCAAGAATCTCGAACTGACCGTCATACTCTTCAACTTGCTTAAATTTCTTTGATTCTTTAAGCGTATCGATCACGCTTTTTATCAACTTCTCAAAGTCCATAAGACCTCCTTCATGTTCTGAAGTCATCTTACAGCAAAAAGGCGGAAATGTCCGAAAAAGTCCCATTTTGGGACTTTTTTCAATAAAATAAAATTTCTGAGTATAATGGCATCAGAGGTTTTGATATGAAAGTATACATGAATAAACAAGGTCAGCATGAGATTTGGATTTATGATCAGATTTCACGTTGGGGCGTTTCGGCACAGAAGGTGACTGAAGCTGTGAATAGGATTACAGCTAAGAAGTTAACGGTGAGATTAAGTTCTCCGGGTGGCTCAATTAATGAGGGGCTGGCTATATACAACTATCTGAAATCATGTCCTAAAGAGATTACAGTAATGATTGATAGTACTGTCGCATCAATAGCAACAATCATAGCTATGGCTGGAGATCGTGTTGAAATAGCTGAGACAGCCAGGTTCATGATACATAATCCTTGGATAGATGCTCGAGGAAATTCAAGGAAACTTCGAGAAATGGCTGAGTTGTTAGACAAGTTTAGAGATGATATGATAATGGCATATCAAACCCGTTCAAAACTTACAAAAGAGCAACTTATTAAAGCAATGGATAAGGAGACCTGGTATGCAGCTAAGGAAGCTGTGACTAATGGTTTCTGTGATTCAATTTTTAATGCAAATAAATCCTCAAAGGCACACTACGATATCGTTGCATACGCAATGAGTCATGGTTGGACGCTTCCTGAGGAGATACAAAATACACCAACAGATGGAGGTCTGAAAATGGACGAACTCTTAAAAGTGTTAGGATGCTCCAACGAACAGGAAGCTCTCCTAAAAGTGCAGCAGTTAGCTGCAGATAACAGTTCTTTGAAGGAAAAAATCACTGAGATTGAAGCCAGACAGAACAAACTTAATGCTGAAGCCGCAGTTAATAGTGCTATTGCAGAGAAAAAGCTTCTTCCAAGTGAGAAGGACTTTGCAATGAGCCTTTATGCAAAAGATGAGAAGCTTTTCAACGAGTATCTCGCAAGCAAGAAGGTAACAACTCTTGATGTGACTGAACCGGTTGAAAGCGGTACTCCTACAGCTAAAAAAGATTATGGCTACTACCTTAATCATCAAGCTGAATGGATTGAGCTTTGCGAGAAGAATGAGGCCCTTGCAGGGAAACTTGAATCTGAATGGGATCCTTATACCCAAAAGGAAGGTGAGTAATGGGATATAATCCTCAGATTTGGAGCAATAAAACACTCCAGCAAATGATTCGAGAGCGTCTTGGAAACCAGAAGTGGCTCATTGACACTATTGTTGACTTAACCAAAAGAGCTCAGGGGAATAAAGTAGAATCTATCAACATTCCTCAGCTGATACCTAATTCGGCTCAAACGAAAGCTTTGAAGGCAGAGTTCGATATACCAGATGATTCCGGTAAATCAGTATCTACTCTTAATCTGAATCTTCAGATAGGTTATCTTTTCAATGTTTATGACATTGATAAGGCTCAGTCTGATATTGCCGAGACCAATGAGCAGGGCTTAAACGCCAAAGATGCTATTAGAGACGAAAGTAATCTACGTATTATGAATCTCTTAGTTAATAGTGTTCCTGTCTCAGCACCTGTGCATTTAGTGCCTATAGCAGATACAACTAACAAAAAATTAACTGAAGAAGATATTCAAGCAGCTAAGGTTGCACTTGATAAACAAAAAGCACCCCAAAAGGATAGATTCTGCATCGTAAGTCCGGAGTATGCTAATGATTTAACTAGCATTTCCAATTTCTCAGATGTTAGCAAAAATCCAAACGCTAAGGGTGTAATCTATGACGGTTACGTTGGTCATGCTCATGGCTTTGACTTTATAATGCAAGCTGATTGCCCTCTGGTTGATGACGACGGTACTATCAGCGAGACAGCAGAAAACAACACTAACAAGTGTGCTATTTTCTATCAAAAGTTAGCTGCTTGTGCTGCTTTCCAGAAGAAGTTCAGTCAAAAGACTCAACCAAGTGCTACTAAAGTCAATGATATCATCAATGTCTGGAGTGCTTGGGGTGAGTTAAAGCTCGCAGACAAGTACATCTACGTTAAGTACGATTCAACTGATAATGATGCATAAACATATTGGGGTATGCATATGCATACCCCACCTATTAGAGGTGTAAAATGGCAAGATTTTATAAAGAAGTATATGTTAGAGCCCACGATGCAACTCCTCCATCAACTTATGCAGGTTTAGCGTCCGGTTGGACTAAGTATGACAATCTTCTTGAGAAGAACAAAATGGAACTGTCGCCAAAAGCACAGAACGCTTTAGCTGATGGTACTTCCAGCACTGATAGCGAGGAGACTGTAACAGACTTTACTGCTGACAAGGTGAGTGGAGTTGATTACAATAATATGAGAAGCTTGATGATTAATCAGAAAGTCGATGTGCTTTTTGTGGATCCCGATCAGCTAACCCTTTGTCCTTACCTTGAGAATGTGAGACTTTATCCTAAGATTACTGCTGAGTCAGGTGCTACACTTAAAGTAGCAGTTTCCGGTGCTAAAGAAGCTTCAGTTAATGCTCCTGCACAGAGCTTTGTTTCGCTTAGTTAGGAGGATGTATGAAGTACTTTGATATCTACATCAGACAAAGAGCCGGAAGCATTGATATAAGTGAAATTGTGCCTGATAACATAAATCAAGCGGGACTTGAAGTACTTGGTTTTACTTATGTTGATGTTGTGAAGAGCAATAAGCTTAAGATAAGCCCCGAGAATGCACGTCTTGCAGATGGAACAGATTACTTGGTCAGCGAAAAAGTAGCTGCAAGTATTGACCGAATCTGGCTAAACTCATTACAGCTTAATGTATTGAGAGACTTGACCGGTGGACAGATTGATATCATCCTTCTGGATCCAAACGAAAAAGATACTTTATTCTGGATTTATGATGGTAGAGCCAGTACTAAAACAATCACCCAATCAGGAGACTTATCTCTTATTACTTTCAATGCTGAAAAGACAGTAGACTCAAAAGTCCTAGTTCTTTCGGAAGCTGTAGTTTCCGGAGTTGTTACTAATGCTAGTACTTCAGAGCCTGAGAATGGTGTGAAAGTTACATTAACTCAATTCAATGAAGTAAAAGTTAATGATGAGACTGATATAATGGGTTCTTATTCAATCAATTTTATCACTGAAGCAAGTCAGGTAATGCTAACTGCAGAATCTGTCGGCTTCGAAATAGAAATAGTAACACTTGATGTTGATGCCCTTGAATTAATCAAAGACATCTCAATTACTGAATCATAACCACGGAGGTTATTATGAAATGGATACTTAAGTATCTTATGAAACTACCAGCTGAGAAATTAGCATCTTTCGCTATAACTCTTCTCAAAGAGCTTGCAAAGAGAACTGACAACACAATTGACGATGAAGCGGTTGAAATATTGGAATCAATCGTTGAAGATGCATTTGCTTAACCTGAAACACTCTACTGTAGGGCGTCTTCTTGACGCCCTTTCTAAAAGATGCAAGCAAGAAGCCTGCGTTCCCAGTTTTTATAGGAGCTGATATGAAGAAATACAATTTAATGCCAAGAGATCTGAATCACGGTATCCTTCCAGTAGCTAATGGTTGGCAGCACCATGATGGTGGCACTCATACATTTTTATCAAACACTCCCGGAGATTTTACTCTTACAGGTTTTACTTCCGAGAGTACCGGATTCCAGTTGACATTTGCTAATGGTCTTACCGGTAGCATTGTTCAATCAGTTGAGAACTATATCCGTGGTCTTCAGAAGAGTTTGACCGATGTTACAAGAACCAGATGTATTCTGAAGTATACTGTAGCTATAGAAGCTATACCTGATGGTGACTTTGCACTTACCTTGGTTGATGATGATGAAGCCGGTGGAGGTATTGCGTCTGCAGATGTAAACCTTCCGTTTACTGAAGGTAATCATGGAGTATTTTTTTATGTTGATAATGTGGAGAATGACTTCAAGTTGGTTGCTTCACAAACCACATCAACACAGGGGATTATCACTATCAGTAATATTCAACTTGAAGCTATTTGTTTCAGCCCGGTATCAATCCCTGCAGGTGAGGTTTTGGAGATAGCCGTACCCGTAAGAGCTGCACAGATTTGTTTTTCGAATTCGGGAGCAGATATTAAACTTCTTGATGCTGATTTAATTCCTGCCAGTCTTCCTGATGGTCTTATAAAAGGATGTGGTGGAATAGCTTCATTTAAGCTTAAAAACTCCGGAGCTGAAGCTCAGACCGTTGAGTTTGAGTTTGATATAGTGTAGGTGTTATATGAGCTTGGTATTAGGTTTAAATGTTTGGAAGAATAAAGCTAAAAGGTATGTGAATAAGCATGTACTACGATTGGGTGGTATTGACGGTTATGCTACTATGGAAGGAGAAAATCTTGATTTTAGTGGTGTAAGCCATGTGACTATAATGACAAAAGTGAAAATACGCTCAAGTACGCACAAACAGATATTCACGGGATTGCTTCCAGATTCTACACCATTTGATTATGTTTTAAAACGGTATAACAATTTAATGGTTGGAGATAGTCGTTGGCTTGATTCTCAAAGTAACTTAATATCAAGAACTACTGAAGATATAGACCTAAATCAATTTTATACTCTAGAAATTAACAGTGTATATCCAGTTGTTAGTTCCGGAGACTTATCTTTATTGCTAAATGGTGTAAACCAGCTCAGCGAAGGTGAATCAACATATAACGGCTTATCTTATTTCAGTATTGGTGATAGCCTTTATTCAACATATAGATTTGTTGAGGCAGACTTTTCAAGCTTAATTATCTATTTTGGCAATATAACCCCCAATCAAAGATCAGCTTACAATGAAGATAAATTAGATCCAAGAACATATTTGGACAAGTCTAAATTAGCCTATTATTTCCCATTTGAAAAGAGTTTTACCGAATCAGGTCAGGTTTTAACCCCGAACTTAGGTTATAAAAATAAAAGAATTATATTACATGGAGGAGCAACAATTGAGAAGGCTGTATAAAGAGGTTCCTTATGATTTTTTATGCCATATTTGGGAAGATCTTATTAGAGAATGTCCAGATATTGGTGCTAGGTATTCTTTATCTTCAGTTAGGGTTAGTATTGATGGATCTAATCAAGCAATAATTTCATATCATGAAGAATCAGGATGTCCAACATTATTAGATGAATATCCACAAATAAGAATAGATGATGTAGTTGGTAATTCTAAGTGGGAAGAATCACAGGAGGATTAATGGACAAAGAATCGCTTGAAAGGGATGTTAAAGAACTTAGACACACGGTTTACGGTAATGGAAAGCCAGGGCTAAAATACGAAATGGTTAAAATCAAAACAACTTTAAAATTCAATACATGGCTAACTGGTATAATTGCCGGAGCCTTGATTGCCGGACTAATAAAACTACTATACTTTTTATGAGGTTATGCAATGAAAAAGACAATACCGTTCCCTAAATTTGTTAAGGCACTAGCAGTGCTTGAAGAAAATGGATATGATCAAACCGAGGCAAAAAGCAAATGGGATCTATATAACAGCCTCGCAGGTCGTGACCTAGTTAATGCTTTGAAGGATGATGATGAACCTGAAGCTGAGAGAATTGACGGGATGAGGGGGGTAGAACTCATTAATGATTTTTTTACCTACTTAACATCGAGACCGGACGAATCAAGCGAAAATATTCCGAAGCCGGAACCGATACCGAAGGAAAAGGATTAAGCTGGGTTGAAGTTGAGATTATGCTTGTGAGTTTAGGTTACAGCTATACAGATCTGGATCGTTTAAGCCTCTTTGAGGCTTTCGACCGTTTAATGGTTATTCATAAAGTGAGACAGCAAGCGAGTATTGCGGAGTAGTTATGGAAAAGTATAAACTCGAACTGATTATTGATGGGAAGAAGGCAGAGGTTACTCTTCAGAATGTTGCCGACGATCTTAAGAAGCTGAAGAAAGATGCCGGTACTCCCACCAAGGTAAAAGTTGATGGAAAAGACGCAGTTGCAAGGCTCCGAGACCTTACAGTTGCTGCTCAAGGTGTAAGAATGGCATATATGGCTGTTAACCGTGTTGTTAGCACTGTTTATCAATCATATAGAGCACAGGAGGAAGCTGACAGGAAACTGCAAAACACCTTAAAAGCTACCGGTAACCAATTGGGTCTTGTGTCTGAAGACTTTAAAAGTCTCGCTGCAAGAATTCAAGCAACAACCGGATTGGGCGATGAAGTAATTAGTAATGAAGTGATCAGTAATTTCCTGACTTTTAAAAGTATTAATCTCCCGGATGTATTCGATAGAGCTACAAAAGCCGCAATGGATTTATCTGCTCAATTCGGGCAAGATCTTAAGTCCTCCACAATACAACTTGGTAAAGCATTAGAAGACCCGGTTAAGGGTGTGTCAGCACTGGCACGAGTTGGTGTTACTTTCACTGAAACCGAGAAGGAGATGATTAAGTCTTTAGTGGAAGCTAACAAGAAGGCAGATGCCCAAAGAATGATTCTTGCTGCACTTGAAGGTCAGACTCAGGGTGCGGCTGAAGCAATGGCTGACCCTGTTAAGATGTTATCAAGCAACTGGAGTGACCTTGTAGAGATTCTGGGTGAAAGTTTTGTGCCTATTCTTAACAACATAGTTCCAAAGATGACTCAGATGTTTAGCATGATTCATGATTGGTCTCAAGAGAGCAATGTTTACATGAAAGATGCATTTGCAATTTCTGAATTATGGGGCTCTTCAAGCATTGATTCCATTGAACAACAGATAGCAGTTACTCAGAGAAATGTTGATAAACTTCAGGAAAAAAGCAGAGCTACTATGGCGGACATGTCCATCTCCAATGATGCAGCGGTTGCCATTGTTAATGATAATGCTCTACGAAGAGAAGCACTTGAAAAAGAGATTGAGGTACTTAATAAACTCAAAGCAACAAAACAGCAAAACTTATCTGTGGAACAGGCTGAGAATGCGAAAAGGCAACAGCTTAAGCAGGCTAAGATTGAAGCTGATGTTGCTTTGACTGAACTTGAGAAGGAATTATCTGCAGCAATTGATAAGGAGTATGCTAAAGAGGAGATAGAAAGAGAAGAAGCAGCACAAGCTGAGAAAGAGAAGCTTAAGAATGAAGAAATAGAGACTGAGAAGCAGCGATATATTGAGAAACTTGAGCTTTTGAGAACTCAGAAAGATGTAGGGCTTGCAACTGCTGAAGAACTCAAGCAAGCACAGTTTGAGTACTTGAGATTCGTAAAACAAACCTATGGAGACCAGTCCAAAGAATATGCTCTTGCATTGAGTGATATGAAGGTAGCAAATATGTCCTGGGGTAAAAGCGTTCGGCAAGAGTGGCGTGATGAGTTTAATAGGCTTTATGAAGAAGATTACAATAACTCAGCTATGAGTCAATTCAAGAAGAAGGAAGCCTATATCAGTTATCTAAATGAAGTTCTTGCTCAGGAGATAATGAGTACAGACAGAAGGCTTGCATTGGAAGATGAGATTGCTACCAAACAGAAGCAAGTTAATGCTGATAGGAAGAAGTTATATTTGTCTGGGTCTAAAGCTATTTTGAATGCCGGAAGTAGGTTGATGAGTGCTTACCAAGAACAGTCAAAAACTATGTTCAATATTGGCAAAGCTCTTGCATATGCTAATGCTACGATGAACACGGCAGAAGGTGTGACTAAGGCTATTGCTGCATATCCTCCACCTATATCTATTGGTATGGCGGCAATACAGTCTGCAATCGGTGTTGCTGAGATTGCTACTATCTCTGAGCAAAAGTTTAAAGCTGCTATGGGTGGCTATTTAGTCGGTCCACCACACTCCGCCGGTGGAATAAATCTGGAAGCTGAAGGTGGAGAATATATCATGCGTAAAAGCGTTGTAGATATATATGGAAAAGATTATTTTGATGCCTTGAATTATGGAGCACCGGTAAGCCGGAAAGCAATCTCTACAACTGCGAGTTATCCAGTTCAGGATAACACTGATTTAATCAATGAAATTAGATCACTGAAACAGGTGATGAATGATAAGCAGTTTAGTGCTGAAGTATATATTGATCCAAACAAGATTGTCGAAGAGGCTGACCCGAGCAAAGTGCACTATGCCAGTGAACAGGGAGCTAGAAGTAGGAAGTTAGGATGAGAATCAGATTCTTTAACACTATCACAAATACTTATTCATACATGCTACCCGGAAGCAAGCTAATGAATCTTGATTTTGGTACTTCCAAACTTCAAGGAACTAAGGCTCAATACTACGAGCCACAGAGGGTTGTTTTAACGATTGATACTGATGAATGGGTTGTGAACAATATTGTTCAAGATATGTCCGAAATTAGCCAGTTTCTTTTGCATATTGACCGTAATTTAATAGATGATCCTCCAGAAGGTAATCTCTTTATCGGATATATTGATCCGAAGAAATGCAAACCTGACGGGAAAACGGAAAACATCACTATTACAGCTTATGATAAGCTAGGCATTTTAGCTGAAGCAAGTGATATAGAAGTAGCTCCATTATCCGGAAATGTGCTTGATGTAGCTGAAGATGCATTTGAAAGTATCTGTGGATTTAACTGCTATATTGAAGATCATATAAATTACGTTAATGAAGATTTAAGGCTTGAAGTCAAGGCTATCAACAGTAATTATACCGCAGGGACTAATACTACATACTATACCGGATTTATATTACTTAACAGTCCTGATAGAGAGTTATATGTTGTTACTCTTTCCTATCGATTGTTATTTACTGTTTTGGGATACAGCAAATGGCAGATAACGCAGATAATACAGCAATACAAATATTTTAATGGCTATTGTCTTGAGCTCATAGATGAAAGTTCTGCGTCAGAAACCAAGGAAGGTCGTGTAGAGATAAATGAATCTTTTTTTAGAACTGATAGAATTAATCGTAAATATGCAATGTTAGAAGAACTAAACTTGGGTTCGCAACAGTTTAGTCATTCTAATTATACTATGGTTGTTGAAGATGCAAGCGGGGATGATAAGCTTGTATATACAGGTCCGAGATTCAATATTATGCATTATGGTAAAAGCGAAGACGACTTCGTTAATGTTAAAGATTGTCTGAAAGCATTTCTGTTATGCTATGGAGCTGTCTTGACAGTTGAGAAGTCGTATCCTTGGAATTTGAATGCCGGGACCAGAACACCTTTACCGGTATTTCAGATTCCGAATGATTTGGTTGTTGATGTTGACTATTATAGAGCTGATTTTGATGCAATAGATACATCGGTATTGGATGTTTTAAGAGGAGATACAACAACTCTAAGAAACTATGTTTTAGAATCATATAGCACGATTTATACGTGGGAAGTAAGAATAAAACTCGATGGCTGGATCTTTCCTTCAGTGACACCTAATAGAAGCATCAATATCAGTCAGGTTGCTCATATTCCCGATTATATTCCGGACGTGCTGACAATCTTTGAAGTAACTATAAATCCAATAACTCAAGAGACCATTATTAAGGCAGCTGTATGATTGAAATTACATTGATAAATATAACTCCTTACGGACAGGTTCAGCTAAAAATTATTCCGTTTGGAATAATAGAACGCACTCCCGGACTTAAATATAAGATAGATAAACGCTCAAAGATTAATCCTTATGTCAGAATTAGAAGATATCCTTATTATGAGGATAGTATCGACCTGACAGTGATAGGTAATGCTACGCTATATCATGAAGTAACTGACTTTATTAAGACTGCCGATGATCTATATGTGCAGTACTATATGCAGGATGTTAAATATACATATCCTATAGAGATTGAGAAGCTTCCAAAGTCTTCTGATAAACTGCGAACTATGGAAGATACATGGAAGCTTACTTTCTCTTCGAACTACGAAACTTTAAGCAATATTGACGTGACTGAAGGTATTTTCTCCTTCAGTTCTGAACATGTACAGGAGGTCTAAATAATGGCAAAATTTGGCTTAAAATTTGAGAACAGCTCCGGTAATGCAGTAACCGGCTTGACCGTAAAATTGATACAGGGAGCTACTGAGATTCAGCTTCTTGATGGGAATAATTCAGGATACTATTCAAATGATAATGTTCCTGACGGGTATTATGAACTTTGGGATAATAGAGATGCATCTTATCATGATTCAGGATTCAGATGTACAGTCGGTCAAGTGACAGCTGAAGCTATTAAAAACGGGGCTGTAAATGGAGATAAAATAGCTGATGAAGCTGTTACAGGGAGCAAGATTGCCGGTAGTGCTATTGGCTCCACTCAGCTTATTGATGGAGCTGTTATAGGTACGAAAATCGGAGCTAATGCAGTTAGTAACTCTAAGCTGGCTCAAGAATCTGTCAATGACAGCAATATTATGCAGGAGACTATAACCGGTGCCAGTATTTCTGATGGCACGATTGCTCCTGAAAAACTTAATGCAGATGCAAAGGATAGTGCTAACCTGACGCACGCTGGTGAACCTTTGGACGAAGTTATTGACGATCTAGATGAGCGTTCGCAATCGCAATACTCTAGGGTATATCAAGTATCTTACTACTTCACTGCAACGGGAACAACTAAATCAGTTACCGAAGAAGAGCTTTTAGCATTAGAGCCTGATCTAGACTCTTCTTTGACCCATATATCTAGGGGTGTTTGCCTTAACTTGGATATTGATAACGGCACTAGTTTCGATCCTATTTTTACTTACTCAAAGAAACCGGGGTCATATCCAGTAGTAGGGGGCATTATTTATCACCTAGATGCTATTGATTTACACAGTTTGGTTGTGGGTAAAACCTATATTCTTTCTGTAGTATTTAAAAAGGCATCATTTACTGCTTCCGGAGGTTCTCAGACATAAATTCTATGCAATAAAGACATGTATGACGTGCCGGTAAGAGCATAGTTGACACAATTTGTATTGTGTTCAATTAGTATACTGAAGGATTAATAGCCTTCATAATATGGTACAAGCCTTCTTTTTTCTTTAAGGAGGGCTTTTTTTTTATGACATTTTTTGCAAGGGATTACTTTATCGACTAAGGCAAAACAAAGGCAAACTTTCGCCATTTTGGGTGTCAATAAAGGCAATGACTAAGGCAAATGTAAGTGACTAAGGAAAGTGACTAAGGAAAGACTAAGGTAAATAGTGTGACCAACTAAGGAAAGGCTAAATCAACAAATATTTAGAGTTACACAAAACAAAGGCAAACTTTCGCCATTTTGCTTGTCAAGATTCGCCATTTTGGGTGTCGGCGGTTATTTATAGAAGGTATAAATAGCGTAAGCTATTGCAAACTGCACTGTTTATGAAGCAAAACCGTTAAGGAATCACATTCATAAGAGAAAAACATTGACAGTCACATAGGCGTATAGTTTATTACCTATATATCTAAGAAAGGAGTTTATGTGTTAAAAGATAATGTATTCAAAGCACTGTCAGATCCCAATCGAAGAAAGATTCTTCAGCTACTTAAGAATCACGATAATCTGACCGTCGGGGATATTGCCAAGGAGTTCTCGATTGCTCAGCCCTCAGTTAGCGAGCATTTAAAACTTCTAAAACATGCCAATCTAGTATATTCAGAGAAGAAGGGACAATATGTTCATTACTTTCTTAACACATCAGTGTTTGAGGATGTAGTAGCATATTTCATGGATATAATCACTATTAAAAAGGAAGAAAAGAATGAAAAGCATTAAGAAATACATATTGAGTTTAACTGTTATTCTATTACAAATCATAGTTTCTATGAGATTCTTTATAACAATGGGAAGCAGAGCCGTAATCCCTACTCATTGGAACATAAGAGGAGAAGTAGACGGATGGATGCCGATATTAAAAGCCTCGGCATTGTTCATAGGGACGAACGTCTTCATTTTATTATTGATGGTACTTCTTCCCTTTATCTCACCGAAATACAGAGAAGGTAAAGAGAGATTCAAAAAGATAATACCTCAGTTCACCGGATTAATGAACTTCTTTTTCGGACTTATCCATATTTACAGCATGTATCTGTCTAAATATCCTCAGATAGGCGAAAGAGGTAACTACGTATTGGCAATAATCGGTATTATGTTTGTGGCAATTGGCAATCTGTTACCTAAGATACCCCAGAATTTCTTTGCCGGAATTAGAACACCTTGGGCATTAAACTCCGAAGAAAATTGGCATAAGACACACAGACTAGGAGGAAAAAGCTTTGTAATGGGAGGTGTCGTCACAGCTGTTGCTTCAATGTTTCCCAGACAACCTATAGCTTCAATAGTAGCATTTGCCGTTTTTATGCTATGTGTACTGATACCGGTTGTTTATTCATTCATACTCTTTAAAAGGACTGAGATATGAGATATATAATCTTATCCTTAATTATCTTCGGTGTAGCGATGTTATGTGCTGACGAGGTTTCCACAGCTAAAATGTATTACAATTATCTCAATGAAGGTATGTACAACAAAGCCTTTGAAATGAGTTCAACTATTATGCAAAACGCTTTATCGGAAGATAAACTAAAAGAGATTTGGGAAACTCTACCTCTTCAAATGGGAAAACTCAACGGAATTATTAAAGAGGACTTAACTAAGACGAACGATATGAGCATAGTTATTCTTAGTCTAAACTTTGAAAATGCGGTAATGGATATGAAGATTACGGTAGATACCGAAGACAAGATAGCCGGATTATTCTTTACAATGTCCTCAACACCGAAACCGGAAGAGAAGGTTGTACTCCCCGATTATCTCAACAAGGAAAACATCACAGAGGAAGATATAGCATTCAATTGCGGAAATTATAAAATTAAAGGTAAATCAGTAATCCCCAAAGATACAAAAGTTTATCCTGTAGTATTAATGATAACAGGCTCCGGTCCTAATGATATGGATGAAAGTATATATAGTAGAAAACCTTTCAGAGACATTGCTTATGGATTGGGAAATAAAGGTATAGCAACTGTAAGATGGAATAAACGAACTAAAGATTATCCGCAGATTATGAATGATATACCTGATTTCACTCTGGAAGACGAATACATAACAGAGGTTAACTCTGCAATCGAATGGACAAAACAAACATTCCCGAATAGACAGATTTACCTCTTAGGACATAGTCTGGGAGCAACGATTATCCCCGGTATAGCTAACGACAATAATAGCTTTTCAGGATATATAATGATGGCAGGCACGGCCTTTAAGCTTGAAGATGTGATACTGGAACAGTACCGTAAAATATTTGCTATGAATGGAACGGATGCTGATGAAAACGAAATTCTAAAACAGACTGAAGAGCAAGTGAAGGTAATCAAGAATTTAACGAATGATAGCGTCGAAACAAATCCGTTATTATTGGATTTACCAAAGCCATATTGGCTCTATCTGAACAGTTATGACCAAGTAGCAGAATTTATGAAAATGGCTTATCCCATACTCGTGATGCAAGGGGAAAAGGATTATCAAGTGACAATGGTAGATTTTAAAGAGTGGAAATCTGCAGGAGTGAATAGTGATAACTTCTCGTTTATAAGTTATCCCCTACTTGATCATCTTTTCATGGAATGCAAAGGGAAATCAACACCCGATAGCTATAAAGAGAAGAAATTTGTTTCCAAAAATGTGATTAAGGATATATCGGACTGGATTAAGAATCATGCAGGATAGGAGATAATATGAAATACTTTATATCGTTTGATTTTGAAGGAATAGCAGGAATTGCTTTCTGGAGAGAAACCGAGAATAGCTTTCGCCATGAAAAGCATGCTACCGAACAGATATTATCATACATGAAAGGGATTAAAGAAGCTGATCCCGATGCGGAAATTGTGCTTTGTGACTCACATAATGACGGAAATAACATCCATTGGGATATGATGCCTGAATACGTGAAATTGGTGAGAGGATATCCTAGAACATTCTATATGGTTGAAGGATTGGATTCAAGTTTCGATAAACTAATCCTATTCGGATATCATAGTCCGATAGGTGGTGGCGGAATGATGGATCACAGCTACTCCTCTTCTTCGTTCTATGAAGTAAAGGTTAATGGACAGATTGTCGATGAAGCTCTTATAAATAGCTATTACAGCTCGGAATTGGGAGTACCTACAGCTTGCTATTACGGTGACAATAAAGGTGTTGATTTTGCCAAAGAACATTTTCACAATGCTGTATTCGTTGAGAGCAAAACGGCAATATCCCGTTTTTCAGGAGTTATGGAGCCACCGATTGTTATCAAAAACAAACTCATAAGAGCAGGGAAAGATACTGTGAAAACAGAAGTTAAGTGTCTTGCTTTAAAGTATCCTGTGAAAGTAGAAATCACATTTACCGATTCAGTCAGAGCTTATCTGGCGGGAATAATTCCGGGAGTAACAACCGTATCCCCTCGAAAGACAGAATATGAGGCTCATGACTATAAAGAATTTTACCGTTATCTCATGACAGTAACGACAATGTGCTCTACAGCTAAGAATATAAGATAACTATGAAAGGAGCAAATTAGTAAAATTAGGTATATCAATCAGTTAGAAAAAGTTTCATAAATTTCTTGATTTATTAGAGAATAAGTATAAATTGTCTAAAAATATAGAGGCTTGGTAAGCGATGGACAGTTTCCCCAATATTAATATTCTCATCAAAACAGATGATAGTTTTACAAATAAAGCAGAGTACGTCCTGCGTACACTGTGTAGTATACTTCGTCTGAACCCGAAATTCTTTTATGGTTCGACATACGATCATGTCCATATCTATTACGGGACCAAGACCACTAATTCATACCCGATTAAGATATACCACAATCCTGAAGTTCCCCCTTTTTATAACAGCGATGAAGTATATCAATTAAACAAGATACGCTACAGTAAATATAAAGGTGAATATATCCCATTCCTGTTTTCACCTCCCGGGCAGATACAGAATATCTCCAAAGAACATGCGATCATAAATAAAGATATCATTGCTTCAGGTTTTTACTTCCTGTCTTGTTGGCACGAAAAAGTGCTTAGCAAAAAAGCCAGTATTGAAAATAGATTTGATTATTACAGATCATTACAATACCAAGGTGGTTTCATTGAGCTACCTGTTTTTGACATATATGCCGATATATTTAGAAATGTGATTGAAGTGGTATTACCTGAATTCTCTCGTGATAATACTTGGGGGGTAAGAAAGAAGTTTTATGTTACTCTAAGTCATGACATAGATTATTGGAACTATTGGACACGAGAACATCATAACTTCACTATCAAATACAACAGTAAACGTATTTTTAAGCAACCTGTTAACGCTTTGTATAAGATTATAGCTCATAGTTTTAGGAGAATATTATCTCATTCATATCAAAGGATGAGAAAGATAGTTAGAACTGAGGAATACAGATTGATAAACTCAACATATTTTCTACTTGCAGGTGATTTACCAGATGAGTTTAGGCTAGCTGATAAAACATTGGTTAGATATGAGAATAACCGTCATGCCTATCTAAACTATCCTAAATACAGAACACAGATAGAAGGATTGTTGCATGAACATGATGTTCAATTACACGGCACTCCTAAAAGCTCATTTGATGAAGAGATTCTCCATAAGGAGATTCAGAATTTAGGAGAAGTAGCTGAGAATGTTACAGGATACAGATCACATACTTTGTCATTTGATTATCATAAGAGCTTCAATGTTTTAGAGAAATCTCATATATTATATGATTCGACTGTAGGTTTCTGGGAGCATATCGGATATAGGTGCGGAACAGCATATCCCTTTTTCCCGTTTAATTTCAAGGAAAACAGACCATATCGTATTCTTGAAATACCGTTAACTGTCATGGATACGACCTTGATGTCAGTTAATTGTATGCATCTTAAACCTTGGCAAGCCTACAAAAAGATAAAACGACTAATCGACAATGCTATCAAATATAACTCACATGTTAATATATTGTGGCATAACACAACATTTGAACAGATAGACTATCCTTTCTGGGGTGACCTTTACTGGATAGTTATCAGATACATTAGAAAAAGGAACGGTATGCTATTATCGTTATCAGACTTATATAAAAACTGGAACGAAAGATTATAAAGAAAAAAGGAAGGAGAATTGATGCAGCTAACGGATAATGCTATTACAGTTTTGAAGAAAAGATATTTTAAAAAAGACAAAGATGGAAGCCTTATTGAGGACTGGAAAGCATTGACAACTAGAGTTGCCAATGACATTGCTCATGGGGACAAAGATAAAAGTAAGAACTATTTTGATTTATTGAATTCAGGGAGATTCCTACCTAACTCACCGACATTAATGAATGCGGGAAATGATTTACAGCAGTTATCTGCCTGTTTTGTTTTACCTATTGATGATAGTATGGATAGTATTTTCACTACTATTAAGAATGCTGCTTTGATTCATAAAAGCGGTGGTGGGACCGGTTTTAGTTTCAGTAGATTGAGGGAATCAAATGCTAGAGTCAGATCAACAAACGGAGTTTCAAGCGGACCTATCTCTTTCCTTAAAGTTTTCAATGCTGCTACTGATGCAGTAAAACAAGGAGGTACACGAAGAGGTGCCAATATGGCAATACTTAGT
This sequence comes from Cloacimonadales bacterium (SeqCode), assembly GCA_963667035.1. Lineage (GTDB taxonomy): Bacteria > Cloacimonadota > Cloacimonadia > Cloacimonadales > JAFGVF01 > Zophobacter. Next base: position 1,630,128 of record OY762964.1, on the reverse strand, counting down.
ATTGACCACCCCCAAATCATAGAATTTGTAAGCTGTAAAGAAGACACTAGCGAGTTAACCAATTTCAACATAAGTGTTGGTTTAACTGCAGAATTCATGCAAGCAGTGAGAAGAGATGAAGAATACAATCTTATATCCCCTCATACAAAGGAAGTTACAAATACTCTTAAAGCCAGAGATGTCTTTGAGCTAATAGTGGAAATGGCACATAAAAATGGAGAACCGGGACTCATTTTCCTCGATAGAATCAATGCTTGCAATCCAACTCCGCACTTGGGAGAGATTGAAGCAACAAACCCTTGTGGAGAACAACCCCTTCTTCCTAATGAAGCTTGTAATCTAGGTTCCATAAATTTATCAGCATTCTTCATGAACGGTAAAATTGACTGGGATGCTCTTAAAGAGACAACTATGTTAGCAACAGAGTTTCTTGATGACGTCATTGAAAGATCTAACTTCCCACTACCTGAGATTGACGAGACTGTTAAGAAAAACAGAAAGATCGGTTTAGGCATCATGGGATGGGCTGATTTACTATTCCAACTTAATATTCCATACAATAGTGATGAGGCTGTCAGTTTAGCTGAAGAAATCATGGAATTCATAGATTATCATTCTAAGATGAAGTCAATTGAGATGGCTAAAATTAAAGGTGCCTTCCCAAGCTATGAAGGCAGTATTTACTCAAAAGGTTTATTAAAGAGAGTGTCAAACAAACTTGATTGGGATAGTTTGAATAAAGATATAGCTGAGTATGGTATAAGAAATGCAACTTTAACGACAATTGCTCCAACCGGAACTTTGAGCATGATCATGGATACTTCGGGTGGTGTTGAGCCTCAATTCTCATTAGTCTATGTTAAGAACGTAATGGATGGAGAAAAGCTTCTATATGTTAACAAACACCTTGAAAACATGCTTAAAGAACGAGGCATATACACTAAAGAGCTTATGGAAAAGATTTCCGATAACGGGACATTACATGATATAGACGAGATACCCGAAGATATTAAGAAAGTGTATGTCGTTTCGCATGATATTTCTCCCGAATGGCATATAAGAATGCAAGCAGCTTTCCAGAAATATACTGATAATGCCGTATCTAAGACCATCAATTTTGCTAGAGAAGCTACTAAGGATGATATAAGAATCGCATATGAATTAGCGTATGATCTTGGTTGCAAAGGTATTACAGTTTATCGTGACGGAAGCCGTGAGAACCAGGTATTGAATGTTGGTACAAAAGTTAATGACGGTACGAAAGCTCAATCAGTACTTGAGCCTAGAAAACGTCCGGAAGTGACTGCAGGTATAACTCAGCGTATGCATACCGGTTGCGGACATTTATATGTTACTATTAACTCAGATGAGCATGGAGCTTGTGAGTTGTTCACTCAAATGGGTAAGGTCGGTGGTTGTGCTTCAGCTCAGTTAGAAGGAATTGCACGCTTAGTCTCAATTTCTTTAAGGGCTAATATTGATATAGACTCAATAATCAAGCATCTTAAAGGAATCAGATGCCCCTCCCCGATGTGGAACAAAGGAAAGCTTATAACTTCTTGCTCTGATGCAGTAGCTCAAGCTTTAGAGAATTACAGAAATATTTACGGGAACAAGACAATAACAAACTTTGAAGTTCAAGAAACAGAGAACGAAGAAGTAGTAGAAACCCCAATGGGTATGATGAAAACTTGTCCTGAGTGCGGTAGTAGTATCGAACATGCTGAAGGTTGCCTGAAATGCAACTCTTGCGGTTGGTCAAAATGCTAACCTTATAAGATGAGGTAATTAATGAATTTGTTTAGTATTTTCATGAAGGGTGGACTTTTAATGTTTGCCCTTCTAATATGTGGCGTAATAGTAGTGGCAATCGCAATTGCCAAGTTAATGGAATTCAAGAAGATTAATGATGTGGATAAAGTTATGGTTGATCAGCTAAACACCATAACAAGCATGTCCCACTTAAAAGGTTTCTTGGAAACTCAGTTAGGAGAGACTCCTCTAGCAAGAATTATTGCTAGGTTAATAGAATTAAAAGAATTAAATCCGAAAGCCTTTAAAGAAAATGCTGTCGGTATTGCAGAAAGAGAAGTTCATAAGCTTGATAAATATCTGGGAGTACTAGCAACATTTGCAGCAATATCACCCCTAATAGGATTCCTTGGAACCGTTACAGGTATGGTTAAAGTATTCATGAACATTGAGAGATCACCTGTCGGAGTTGATGTGAGTGCTTTTGCCGGTGGTATCTGGGAAGCTTTATTAACAACTGTTGGCGGTCTCGTTATTGGTATTATATCTATTCTATTTTATAATTACTTTGTTAGTTTTGTTGAGACCTATGCAAAGATGCTTGAAGAAGCATTAACAGGACTAATGATTAAAATTGAAAGCAACGAATTGGATTAATCTATGAAAATAAATACTCAGAAGAAGCGAATTAAAGAAACGGTTTTAATTTCGATGACTGATGTGATGTTTCTTTTAATCATATTTCTGCTGATATCCTCTAACTTCAACAACAATAAGGGAATGCAGGTTAAATTGCCTTCTGCTAAATCACAAACTCAGGCAAACGCTAATATCATCCATGTAATGTATGACGAAAACTACAATCTGTATTTGGAAGATAAGCAAGTTAACTGGAATGAGCTTCCTGTTAAACTCTCATCCTTGCATGAAAAGAAACCGGACTTCACAGTCTTTATCCGTGCTGATAAAAACATTGCTCTTGAGAATATTGTGAAACTCATGGACGCAATTAAATTAGCAGGATTCCAAAAACTTTATATAGCTACTAAAAATGCTCAGTGATGCTTATATTAAGAAGGGATTGATATATTCAGTAGCTTTACACCTGCTACTGTTCTTGGTTGGTTCACTCATTAAATTCGGAGCTTTCCCGGCCTCAGCAAGCAGTGATATGCAGATATGGGAATTTGACTTGTCAGATGAAGTCAATTTACCCAAAGGTTATCACCAGGACCAAGAACGTGTGAGTCAAGAAGAGCAGAAATTCAGTAATGCTCAAGTCGAAGAAGATTATTCTGCTAAAACACTAACGAATATGGCTGATGACCTTTCAATTGATGATTTAATAAGAAGCAGAAACAGATTCGATAAAAGTGACTTGTTTAAAAGATCGGCGGAAGAAACGCCTGAGATAAAAAGACAGGAAATGAGAGACTACAACCCTCAAATGGAAGTTAAGAGTAAGTATCTTGAAAAGTTTGTAGAATCTGTTAAAGGAAATCATAGAGATAATTCTCCCTTCTTACTTGAAGGTGACGTTCTTATGAGACAGGTACTGACAAAAAAGATTCCTGAATATCCGAAGAACATTAGAAAGAATGCTAAAGTTACACTGGAATTCCAAGTCAACCCCGATGGCTCAGTATCGAATATCATAGTTTTAAAGAAAGCTTTCCCTGAAATGGAGACATTAAGTGTTAATGCTCTTAAAGAATGGAAATTCAATGCTGTAGGACAGGAAAAACCGATAAAAGGTAAGATAACCTTTATCTATCAGGTAAATTAATGAACTACATAATCAAGTTTAATACTATTAGTGATGTGAAGAATTACTTTGAGTTATTCAATTCCAGGATTGAATTTGCGGTAGCTTCAAGATTAATCGGTTTGAATATTGTCAGTAGGTATAAACTTTGTACGGAATCTGTATTCCATTCCGAGAGATACTTTTCATTGGTTACCATAACCAACTATAGAGATTTAATTAAATATACTGATATAAAAGTCAATATAATTAAAGAATTGTTAGGGATAAGGGATAAATCAATCCCAGTTATCATGGGAATTCTAAACATTACTCCCGACTCATTCAGTGACGGGAACAAATATCTATCAAGAACAACTGCTTTGCAACATGCTGAAAAGCTTGTTAAACATGGTGCCGGTATTATAGATATTGGTGGTGAATCCACAAGACCGGGAGCTGAGAAAGTTGGCTTAGGCGAGGAACTTAAACGTGTGGTTCCTGTTGTTAAAGATATTCTTGAGCAGAATGAAATAGTCGTATCAGTAGATACATACAAAGCTAAAGTTGCGGAAGAAGCGACAAATTCAGGAGCATTAATAATCAACGATATAAGTGCTCTACGCTTTGATAATGATATGATTGAAGTGCTTAAGAGCAATCCTCAAACAAAGATCGTATTAATGCACATGTTAGGAAACCCGGAGACAATGCAGAATAGTCCTGAATATGATAATATAGTTGAGGATATTATAAGTTTCTTTGAAGAGCGAATTGAGTTTTGCCTTTTACATGGAATAGTTAAAGACAGAATAATAGTTGATCCCGGGATCGGGTTTGGAAAAAAACAAGAAGACAACACAAATCTGTTGAGGTATTTATCAATACTCCATTCCTTCGGATGTGAAGTGTTATTGGGAGCAAGCAGGAAGAGCTTCATTAATAAGATATATCCTTCAACTCCTACTGCGAGAGTTCCCGGAACATTAGTAACTACTTCACTTGCCTACGATAATTCTATTCAATACATAAGAGTTCATGATGTTTCCGATAACATGCAATACCTTAAAGTGTATGCATCTATAAACAAAGGATAATTAATATGGGTCTGCTTCTACCATCTTTGATTGATTTAGTCGATATACTCTTGATAGGTGGAGTTATATTCCTGTTCTTGAATCTAACGAAGCAAACAAGTTATTGGTACTTTGTTTTCGGAGTGATTGCTGTAGTAGTTCTATTCTTCCTAGCAAACTTACTTCACTTAAGAATGTTCTCCTCACTACTAAGAAACATTAAAGATTATTGGCTAGTGATTATCCTTATTATATTCCAGCCTGAGATAAGGAAGTTTTTTACTAAAAGTGGTATTTCCAGAATATGGGAGAATACAGGAACCAAGAAAGATAAGGATTTTTACTTCGAGCTACTTGAATCTGTTACTGCTCTTGCCAGTCAACGTATTGGTGCAATCTTTGTGATTGAGAATAAGAGACGTCTGAATGATTATATTACCAGTGGTGTGGAACTTGATGCTAAACTGTCATTACCAATTGTTAACAACATATTTTCTCCACAGTCCAAACTGCATGACGGAGCTATAATTGTTAGAAAAGATAGAATTGTTGCTGCAAAAGTTATCCTACCTCTCGGGAATGATGATTTCACTAAAGAAAAGCATGGAACTCGTCATTTAGCAGGTGTCGGGATTTCTGATGTCACTGATGCTTTTGTTATCATTATCTCTGAAGAAACAGGTAACATTTCGTATGCTTTCAATGGTAAACTCAATAGAAACATTTCTTCCGAAGAACTTCATCATAAACTCAAAGATGCAATCATCTGACAAAGCAATATTAATCTCAATCACCGGAGGAGTGGCTACAGGTAAATCCACATTCTGTAGCATGCTCAGAGACATGAACTTTCAAGTATATTCTGCTGATTCTATTACTCACGCACTTTATAATAAGACTTCAGTTCAGAAAGATATTGCGGATTTGTTTGGTAATTCAATTTTAGTAAACAACTCCATTGACAGAACAATATTGGGTAATTTAGTCTTTAAAAACAAATCTCTACGTTTACAACTAAACAATCTTCTACACCCTCTGATTCTAAAAGAAATGCAGGTGTTATACGATTCTTGTGAACAGAAATATTGTTTCTTTGAAGTTCCTCTACTTTTTGAAGCTGAGTTGCAGGAATGTTTTGATTACAACGTACTTGTATATGCTTCCAAAGCTACTCAGTTAGTCAGACTCGTAGTGAATCGTAATATCGATGAGAGTAGTGCCATCAATATTCTTAATTCTCAAATCAGCATAGAGAAGAAGAAAGCTCTATCTGACTATGTTATTATGAATAACGAAAGCAGTGATAAGCTTACTCAAGAGCTTGCTAAGTTTGTCGATATTATTCAGGAAATCAAATCCAGACCTAAGAGAGAGCTATTTATAATAAATCATTAATCATTTTGTGATTAATTATTGGTTTTATGACTAATTGCTATAAACTATAGTAGAGTTAAGTTTGGAGGTATTATATGAAAGAAATGATGCTAAAAGCAATTAGAGGTGGAATGAAAGCAGAAATGGATTCTGTTACATTGTATGAGAATGCCGCTTCTAAAACAGAAGACCAAGAAGTGAAGAAATTCTTTTTAGATAGAGCAGAAGAGGAGAAGAAACATTACAATTTCCTTTTAAGCTACTATGATGCCATGGATGGTATGGGCGATATTGCAGACATTGAATTAAAAGATCCGGCTATTAGCCCTGCTATTTCCGAAAACTTTGTAAAAAGAATAAGTGAAGACCAATTCCTGTTTTCTGCTATTTCAACTGCCGTATTGTTAGAGAAGAATGGTATTGATTATTATCAGCAATGTGCAAAAGATACTAAAGATGTTAAAGCTCTTAGTGATTTCTTCCATATCTTAGCTGATTGGGAGATGAAGCACTATGATGAACTAATAAAAATCCAAAAAGATGCTGAAGAGATATATTGGAGATTCAATAGATTTGAACCTTTCTAAATAAGATATGATTTCATCCGAAAGCAGAGTAGAAATACTCTGCTTTTTTATTTTCAGAATAAAATCGTCTTTTTCAACAAAGGAATATATTGACATAATTGATTTCATGCATATTATATACATGTTATTCGTTGGAGGTAATTTCGGGTTTGATATAAATTTCCCCCATAACCATTGTTTCTCAGCTTCCTAAGGAGTCTCAATGCCAAAAAGAAAAGCCAAGCTGTTAATTGTTGAAGATGATCCGGCTGATCAAGAACTTATAAAGAGAGCACTAGAGAAAAGTGACTTTGATGATGAGTTATTTTTTGTTGATAATGGAGAAGAAGCTCTGGATTACTTATACCATAGAGAAAAATATTCTAATTCCTCTAAACATCCTCGACCGGATTTAATGTTTTTAGATTTAAATATGCCTAAAGTAGATGGCTTCCAAGTCCTTGAAGCTGTTAGAAAAGATTCATATTTCAATGATTTAGTCATTATAGTTTTTACCACTTCAGAGTATAGTCGAGATAAGTTTAAAACATACGATTTAGGGGTTAATTTCTTTGCAACAAAACCAATCTGTTTTGAAGATTTCCTAAAGACATTTATCTCTTTACGGGAAAACTGGATACAAGAGAAGGAATAGGCATTCTATGAAAAGAAATATCAAATACATATCTCTTCTAGTAATCATAATCATCTTAGTCCTACTGCTAATTCTCATCATTTCAAAGACAAAATCTAAAGATAACTTAACGCATACAATCAGGGTTGCCGCTTATAAAGGAGATGTCTCCGGTCTAATCTTTATTGCAGATCAAATGGGGATTTTCACCGACAATGGATTGCATGTAGAGATTACTAACTATAGCTCGGGAAAAGCAGCATTGGACGCCGTGGATAAAGGTGATGCAGATATTGCTTCCTGTTCTGAGTTTGTTTTTGTAAAAGACAGCATGACTCACTGTACTACTTCGGATAATTGTGTTATAGGTTCATTTGCGAAAGCAAAGCTCAACTGGCTTATAGCAAGAACAGATGCAGGTATCGAAAGTATTGCTAATTTAAAGAATAAAAGAGTTGCTGTTAAAGTGGGAAGCATAGCCGAATATTATCTAGGTAGACTACTCAATAACCATGACTTATCCCTAAATGATGTATTATTAACTGATATGGAACCTAGTCAGATTATAACTTCAATGGCTAACGGCTCCATAGATGCTACAACATTATGGGAACCAAATATTTCTATGATAGAAAGTGCTATGCCGGATAAAACAATCAAGTTTGATGCACAGCAGAATCAAGATTTCTATTTCATACTTGTAAGTAGTAATCAATGGCTTGATGAGAATCTTGATAACACAAAGAAGTTTCTTAAATCTCTGTATTCAGCAGAGATGTACTTTCAAAAAAATACCGATTCATCAATCCAACTTCTCAGCGATTACACCAAGACTTCTATTGAGCAAGTTAAAGAGAATCTGAACAATGAAAGATTGTTCCTCACATTTCCTCAGAACTTAATAGTAATTATGGACTCGGAGAAGCGATGGCTTTCCGAGAAACAAGGCATTGCGAATGATCAAGTACCGGAGTTACTAGAAGTAATGAGACCGGAAATAATGAAAACCATAATTCAAGAAAGGGTAACAATTATAAAAAAATGAAGATTAGAACAATCCTTAAGCTAAATGTCTTTGTTACATTAGCAGTCCTGCTTATCTCCATTACAGGTATAATCACTATAAAGATTAGGCTTAGTAAATTATACCATTCATTAAAACATATTGAGCAAGCTCAATTAGATTTAGCATTGTTATCGGATCTATCTATGGAATATGTTCTATTTAAGAATCCAAGGGCTAGTTTTCAATGGGTCGTTAAGCATCACCAGATGGAGCAAACAATTTTAAATCTGAAGGATACAGATATAGGACATGAAGAGTATGAACAATTGGAAAAGCAATACTATGCTTTAAGATCATCTTTTACCGAGTTAAGTCATTCCTCCGTAACAGAAACTTCTTATGATTACTTTGTTTCCAACTTCTTCCTAATCAATGTGGAAGTAAGAGCTACTGCTAAAAGACTTAGACATTTAATTGATCATAAACATGTATTTTATAGCAAACTTGTTCATGCAGCTTTTATATCCGTAGTAGCTCTCTTAAGCTTGATAATTATGTTCTGGGTGCTAATGCTACATAGGAAAATGATGCTACCTCTCAGTGATATGGAAGAATACGTTAACAGTGTAACTCAGGGGAATTTCATTCTAGATATACCTGATCTTAAAGAAGATGAGATTGGCCATTTGATAGAGTCATTCTCTGAAATGGCAAAAAGAGTTGACTTTAGGGAGAGAGAGCTTATAGACTTAAACTCCTCTCTGTTAAAAAAGAATAAGGAACTGGATGAGTTTACCTATATAGCAAGTCATGATTTACAAGAACCGCTCAGAAAGCTTATATCCTTCTCTTCTCTGCTTGAGAAGGATATCGGTAATGACTTAAATGATAATGCCAAGATGGACATTGAATACATAGTTGATGCTGCCTCAAGAATGCAAAGACTCATTCAAGATTTATTATCTTTTTCACGCACAGGGAGAAGTGAACTTGATATTAATACCGTAAATCTACAAGATACTGTCGATAAGGTACTTGTTCTAATGAACGATAGAATTAATCAAACAAATGCTAAAATCATAAAAACAGAACTACCTAATATAATAGGTGACCCTATTCTGATATCTTTAGTATTCCAAAACCTGATACAGAATGCTTTGAAATTCTCCAATAAGGAACAACCTGTCATTGAGATTACTTGTGAACACATCGATGATAAGTATATTCTTGGAGTTAAAGATAACGGTATCGGAATCAAAGAGGAATATAGACAACAGATATTCCAACCTTTTAAAAGACTGCATAGCAGATATGAATATCCGGGAACCGGAATAGGTTTAGCTATATGTCAAAAGATAGTAGAAAAGCACAATGGAAAGATATGGGTCGAATCGGAAGAAAATTTGTACACCCATTTTAAATTCACAATCAACGAGATGAAGGAGATTAAATGAGTAAAAGACCTGCAGTAATTTTACTTGCTGAAGATGATATTGCCGACCAAAATCTAACAAAGCGTGCTCTAGAATCAGGCAAGCTGCTTAATGAATTACACATTGTTAACAATGGAGAAGAAGCGTTAGACTATCTGTATAGAAGAAATCAGTTTGAAGATCCTGCTTCATCACCTTTTCCGGATATAATGCTTCTTGATTTGAATATGCCAAAAATTGATGGTCGTCAAGTACTTGAAATGTTGCGTAAAGACTCTAAATTCAAATATATGACTATAATTGTTTTCACTACATCCAGTCAGGAAGAAGATATCTTAAGAAGTTACGACCTTGGAGTCAGCTCATTCATCACAAAACCTGTTGAATTCGACAGATTCTTTGATGTTATTGCCAGACTTGAAGAATATTGGCTTCAAATTGTTAAATTGCCTCAGCATATGGATTAAACCCATACTAAATCACATTATATAAAATATAGAAACACGGATTAGCTACTGCTGATTCGTGTTTTATTTATGCAGTTATTCGGAGATTTTACAAGAAACAAAATATTTGATTGACATCGGAAACACTTAATAGAACCTTAACTTCATAGAGCGGGTTTGGCTCAGTTGGTAGAGCGTCAGCTTCCCAAGCTGAATGTCGCGGGTTCGAATCCCGTAACCCGCTCCATTTTATATATGCATTTCATATAATTTCACATATTGGCACGTCACTCTTAAAGGTATCCACCCAAGGAAGGTCAAAGTTTTACCAAGGAAAATACTACGTAACTTACATGATTATGAAGAGTTTAGTGACATTATTTCAATAAATTCTAAGAGTTCACTTCTATTCTTATGTCCCAATTCAATACCCGGGACTTACTCGGGAATCTCACGGGACTCACACGGGAATCACTCGGGACTTTACCCGAGAAATTCCCGGCAAATTCCTCAGTAAATCACGTCAGGTTCCCGAGAGTTGAATTTAGGCATAATGTGAGCAGATTAGATTTAATTGGATAAAATAGTAAAGAAACTGTAAAACATAAAAGCCCGACAAATGCCGGGCTTTTGATAAAGGTTTGCTAAAAAGCTATACTAACCCTATTTCATTAATATCATCTTACGGTTAACGGTTTTACCATTTCCTGTAAGTCTATAGAAATAGATACCTGATGCTACTTTCTTATTGTTATCATCATCGCCATTCCAAACGATTGAATTAGTTACTTCAGCGTTTACATGACCTGAGAATAAAGTCTTAACTCTTCTTCCTCTTAGGTCATATACAGTTAACTCACAATTTCCACTCTTCTCGGAAGCAAAACTGATTGTTGTACTTGGATTAAAAGGATTAGGGTAGTTAGGGAATAGACCGAATTCTTTACTTACTTCAGGATTATCTTCACCAGGTTGCTCTGAACCTACCAATATACTAATGGGACCGTGGTATTTGATTTCATTACCGAAACCAACCGACTCTATCCAATAGTAATACTCTTCACCTGTAACAATCGGCTCATTATCATAGTAAGTATACTGTGTTTGCTCTGATGTATTTCCTGAACCATGAATGAATTCTTCATTGATTCTTATTGTTTGAGCTAAATCATTTGAGTTAGCTCTGTATACATTCCAACCAAGATTGTTACTTTCTGACTCAGTAGTCCAGCTAAGGGTAGGAAGATGGTTGTAAAGACTAACGGTAAATGATGAGAGTGTAATAGGAAGAGCTTCACCGGCACCTGCTTGTCCTGCTGACCAGTATGAGAAGCTATCGATACCTGTAAGGGTAATTGTGTTGTTCGCTGCATTTAATTCACTATCCTGCTCTATCCACTCAACTCCATCGGTTGATTTGAATAACTTGATTATTGACTCATTTTGACCGTTTAACTCGGAATCGAGATAGTTAAACACTAATGTAGCGGCAGTAGGATTGTTTTGTGTATTGATTTGATAGTATCTGTCTATTCCTTGATGTCCTTGAGCTTTGTGTCCTCTGATAATGGTTGTGGTTCCTAAATTACCATCTTCAGTAATGACAGCACCTAGTCCTGCAACATTATCATTAATATTGGAAAGAGAACGAGTAGTTTGGATTTGACCTAACTCACCATATAAATGTCCATTATTCTCTATTAATGTTGCTTGTTCTCCTAAAACAATGGTTTGACCGTTCAAATCCATGTTGTTATCTAAAATCATGTTCCCATAAACAGTCATGTTTGAATTCAAGTTAACTGAAGCACCACTTCCAATATAGATATTATCACAAGATGGAGTTCCTGTAATAACGGGTTCTACATCATAATTAAAGATTCCGATATTATCAAACACTGACGGTACTCCGTTTGACCAATTAGAGTTTGTTGCCCAAGCTGATGAATCTGTGTTTAACCATTGATTGAAAGCAATAGATGTTGTCCAGTTTCCATCCCCCATATCAACAAGTGATCCATCATAAGCATTACTTGATAAATCCTGAAGAATAGAACCTGAAAGGTTATTAAAATTATAATATGCTAAAAGATTTGCTTCGCTTCCGGTTATCGACTTACACATATTCTCACGTATTTGGTTAGCAGTACGAGCAGTATTCCATATTCTAACTTCATCCATCTCACCGTTAAAGTAGAATTCATCATTAACATACTTACCAATCAACATATAGTTAATAATCATTGAGTTTGTGTTTATACCTGTTCCATCTTCAAGTCCGTTTACATACAATTGAATTGAGCTGTTATTCTTTACAGCAGCCACATGTGTCCATTCGTTTGTATTTACATCAATTGAACCTCTACAGCTTACCCAACTTCCACTTTCAGGATCAGAGCCAAACTCAAATTTACCACTACTTGTTCTAACTTGAACATTGTCTGTTCTACCTGTGTTTCCCCAACAAACAATATCATTTACATCATGAGAGTTGGTTGTTTTAATCCAAGCCTCAATAGTCATGACTTCTGAATAAGGAGGATTATTAGCAAAACTAACGTAATTGTTTATTCCGTTAAAATATAAACTGTTTCTTGGACCAAACATAGCAGGAGAAGTTACCCATTCATTACCGGCCAAATTGATTAATGTACCATTGTTAGTAGATTTGGAATCAGTTAATGTAGTTCCGAATGCTTCATTAAACTTGTAGTAAGCAACCAAATTACCTTCTGAAGATGGATTAGAAATCTCTTTATACATATTTTGGCGAATTTCTGTTTGAGTACGTACATCATTCCATATTCTTAATTCGTCTATATTTCCGTCATAATAGTTTTCGCCATTTACGTACTTCCCAATCAGCATATAGTTAACGTTCATTGAGTTGGCGTTAACTCCTGAGCCGTCGGCAATACCGTTTATGTATAGTTGAACCGATGTGTCATTTTTAACTACGGCGACATGTGTCCACTCATTGGTGTTCACAGTAGCAGAACTTTGACAACTTATCCAATTACCACCATAAGGATGCGTGCCAAAATCTAACTTACCGGCACATGTTCTAAATTGGACATTATCATATCCGCCTGCGTCTCCCCAACACACTATATCATTTATTTCTTGATTACTGGTTGTTTTAATCCAAGCTTCAATAGTCATTGTTTCAGAATATGAAGGTGAATTGGTAAAATTGATATAATCATCTAGTCCGTTAAATTGTAGATAATTGTTAACTCCAAACATGGATAACACAATTACCATAAATGTCATAAAAGATAGCACTTTTTTCATAACAAATCTCCTTGAGTTTTTTATATTTAAGCAAAATACATATCTATTATAGTGGTTGTAAAGATTTTTAATGAAAAATACGGGATCCTGACTTTTAATGAATTCGACTAACATACGCTCTTTTAGTCTATTCAAATAACGATGCCACAATTTATATTACAAATATTCAAATGTCAAGGATTAATAGCTCTACTAAACACTGTATTTCTAACTTAAAATACGTAAGGGTGTATTAGCTAATTAATTTCTATGCATTTATATGAATAGTAGCTCATAAAACATTAGTGTTAAATCATTCTAAATATTCATCAAAGCCCGGCATAAGACGGGCTTTGATATGGGAGTGAGTTAAAGATGAATTGAACTATTTCATCAATGTCATCTTACGGTTAACGGTTTTACCATTTCCTGTAAGTCTATAGAAATAGATACCTGATGCTACTTTCTTATTGTTATCATCATCGCCATTCCAAACGATTGAATTAGTTACTTCAGCGTTTACATGACCTGAGAATAAAGTCTTAACTCTTCTTCCTCTTAGGTCATATACAGTTAACTCACAATTTCCACTCTTCTCGGAAGCAAAACTGATTGTTGTACTTGGATTAAAAGGATTAGGGTAGTTAGGGAATAGACCGAATTCTTTACTTACTTCAGGATTATCTTCATCAGGTTGCTCTGAACCTACCAATATACTAATAGGACCGTGGTATTTGATTTCATTACCGAAACCAACCGACTCTATCCAATAGTAATACTCTTCACCTGTAACAATCGGCTCATTATCATAGTAAGTATACTGTGTTTGCTCTGATGTATTTCCTGAACCATGAATGAATTCTTCATTGATTCTTATTGTTTGAGCTAAATCATTTGAGTTAGCTCTGTATACATTCCAACCAAGATTGTTACTTTCTGACTCAGTAGTCCAGCTAAGGGTAGGAAGATGGTTGTAAAGACTAACGGTAAATGATGAGAGCGTAATAGGAAGAGCTTCACCGGCTCCTGCTTGTCCTGCTGACCAGTATGAGAAGCTATCGATATCTGTAAGGGTAATTGTGTTGTTCGCTGCATTTAATTCACTATCCTGCTCTATCCACTCAACTCCATCGGTTGATTTGAATAACTTGATTATTGACTCATTTTGACCGTTTAACTCGGAATCGAGATAGTTAAACACTAATGTAGCGGCAGTAGGATTGTTTTGTGGATTGATTTGATAGTATCTGTCTATTCCTTGATGTCCTTGAGCTTTGTGTCCTCTGATAATGGTTGTGGTTCCTAAATTACCATCTTCAGTAATGACAGCACCTAGTCCTGCAACATTATCATTAATATTGGAAAGAGAACGAGTAGTTTGGATTTGACCTAACTCACCATATAAATGTCCATTATTCTCTATTAATGTTGCTTGTTCTCCTAAAACAATGGTTTGACCGTTTAAGTCTAAATTACTATTTAGTATCAAGTTTCCATTGATGGTCATATCTGAATTTAAGTTAACATTTACTCCATTCCCAAGGTAAAGGTCATTAAATGTTGGAGCTCCGGAGATGCTAGGCACAGTATCAAGATTGTAGATAGCAATATTGTCTGTTGGGTCAGGAGCACCATTAGACCAATTTGATTCATTGGACCAATTGGAATTGCTTGTATCAAGCCAAGTATTGAAAGCATTTGAGGGTACCCAACCATCATCTGTTATACTGCTGTGTAGTGTTCCGCTAAACCCGTTGCCAGAGAAATCTTGTAAGAATTGTCCTGAAGTGTTATCAAAATCGTAATATGCGACAAGCCCACTCTCATTTCCTGTTAAAGTCTGACACATATCCTCTCTGATTTGATTAGATGTTCGTGCTGAACTCCATATACGTACTTCGTCCATTTCTCCATCGAAATGAGTGTTATTGTATCTTCCACCCCAACCGAGATAAATATTGCTATTGCAGCTCTGTAAGGATTCGACAGAGTAGCTATTCGCATCCAGATGACCATTAATATAGAAGACTATTGTAGTACCATCCCATACCAGAGCTATGTGATTCCATTCATCTGCATTTAAAGCTTGAGAAGTAGATTGCAAAGCCCCACCAAGATAAGTGTAAACAGTACCATCTAAATTGGTTGCTAACCAACCTAAACCAGTTTCTGAAGTATCGACATAGTCTTGAGTAATAATCCTATTGTAATGATTTACAACATCAATGTTTACCCAACACTCTAATGTAAGTGATGTTAAAAAGCTAGGATTGGTAATTATGCCACAGTCAACATAATCATCAATACCATCCATTTCCAAGCAATACTTAGGACCGTAAATAGCAGAAGACGTTTGCCATTCATTACCGTCAGTATTAGTAAGCGTACCATTGTTATTGTTTGAAGTAACATCATAGACAATTGTACCGGATGCTTCATTAAAATCATAGTATGCTAAAAGACCGCTTTCGTTACCAATTAACTCTTGATGCATGTTTCTTAGAATTTCTACATTAGTTCTATTGTAGTTCCATACTCGAAACTCGTCTATCTTTCCGTCAAAGAAATCACTTGGAGTTTGATCCCATTCCTGACCAATTGAGAAAGTACTCGTTGATTGTATTTCAGTGACAATAGTACCTGTTAGCTCCTCAATTCCGTTAAGATAAAGAGTGAAAGTATTATCTGTTTGTTTGGATAAGGCTACATGATACCATACTTCCTGTTCAATAATAGTAGTTCCCGTAAATGCTCCCACATTGTTTCCATCATATACTTTCAGTACATTCCCATGTACGGCAACCATCATAATGTTTGTATTAGGATTGGAAACAGGACCGTTAACACCCCACAAAATCTGATTACCTGTTTCAGTTGTAATGTCATCACCACTAAACCAGCATTCGATTGAGTAGCTGCTTGCCGGGGCAAGTAGGCTAGAAACATCATTAATTTCTATGTAATCATCAGTTCCATCTAATATTACAGCGTTGTTAAAACCGCTTAGTGTAACACTGATAACTACAATAAAAATAAACAATAGACTTTTTTTCATACTATTCTCCTTTCTTAATTACCCTTTTTGAATTGTTTAAATATGTTTCCCAACTCTTTGTTATCTCTTTGAGAACTTGCTTATAAGTTTCCAATGTACAAGAGCGAAGGATGTTCTTTATAACTCCATTGGAGTATGTAACTGTGAAACCAAGTATACAATTGGTTTCATTCAGCCACTTCTCATGGAAATCGCTAACTTCGTATTCTTCTTGTTCTATCATATTGAACTCCATAATCTGTTTAATCGCAATTATGGTTCCATTTAGTAATCGAATAAGCATATATGCTGTAACTGTTTTAATAACAAATAGATAACATGTTTTTAGAATATGCTGTGATGAGAATTATGATAAAAAACTGGACAATGATAATGCATTTATGCAATTACTGATGCAATAGATTGCATATTTGCAAGGAGCGTGTATGATTAGTAGTCGAAATAAGAGTAGGATTGAGAAGTTAGAATCACATTTCAAAGAGTTACAATTATCTGTTGAGAAAAAAGACGGTACATTCTATGATGTTTTTAAACTAATCATAGGAATTGTTGATGAGTACATATATTTTGATCCAATATTACCAGAAATAATATCTACAATTCTTACTAAAAGCTTTCAATTGGTTTTTAAGGCTATAAGATACAATACCCAAGGTCGTTACTTTGATGAAGCTTATCAGGATTATGAGAAGTATAAAGAGTATCTGATTGATGAAGAGATATGTGCTGAAATTTCTGCAGATTTGAGCTTTATTTTCTGGATGACGAATGACATGAACAAAGCTTTGGAACAGGGTAAAAGAAGTGTTGAATTACTAGAAAAATGTGGTAATTCGACTATATTAACCGGACGCTATTCAAACATTGGATACATTTATGAATATAGTGGTAATCTGGATGAAGCTCTTAGGTATTATCAGTTAGGTTTACAATATGGACTATACATTCAGAATGAAGAAGTTCTTTCTCTTGCATATACTGGACTAGGGAGGATATCGGCAATGCGAGGAAAGATGAAACTTGCTATTCACTATTTCTTAGAAGCAAAGAAGCGTATTCCTGATCATGATAGTGATAACTATCTCACTGTTAGTAATAATCTCGGAATTGCATATGGTACTGTCGGAATGTATCAGGAAGCCTTAGATAACCTTGAACCTTTTATCAATGAAAACACGAGAATTACTGCTCCGGATACTTACATTACATTCTCAATTAATTCTGCAAATAATTATAAGATTCTTAATAAACTAGATAAAGCTGAAGCATTATTATATGGAGCACTTGATTGTGCTGAAGGACTTAATTTTTATAATGATATTCCGGCAATAATGGTGAATTTAGGTAGTCTTAAAATAAGACAAAAAGATTATGAGTCTGCTTGGATTTGGTTTAAAAAAGCTAAAGATATGAATTTAGAATCAAAGAACGATAGGCAACTATTAGTTATATTACACGGGATTGCAACTGCAGATATTGAACTAGAGAGATTTTCAGAAGCAATTGATATGTTAAAAGCTGCAGAAAAATTAGCTTCTAAAATGGATTTAAGAAAAGAATTAGCAATAAATCATGAATTATTCAGTTCTGTTTATGAATCCCTAGGAAATATCGAAGAGTCTTATGAGCATTATAAGAAGTATGCAAACTTAAGTATGAGTATTAAAAATGAGGAATACAAAAAGGAAATTGAGGCCTTTAAACATACTCAGGAGCAACCATTAGATTCACCGGAAGAATTCAAGTTTTATCAGGGCTCTTCTCTCATTTCTCAAGAATTGCAGAAGTTAGTTAAGATGCCATTGATAGGTTGCAATGCAACAATGCAAAATGTAGTAAGACAAGCATTAATGGTTGCTGAGAATGAGAATTTGCCTGTATTGATAATTGGAGAGACAGGTAGTGGGAAAGAAGCTATAGCTAGAGTAATTCATTATGCCGGCACTAGAAAATGTAATCCGTTCGTTTCAGTTAATAGTGCGGCTTTTGCTACTTCTCTTGTAGAAAGTGCATTCTTTGGAAGTGAGAAGGGATCTTACACGGGTTCAGCAAGAAAGTCCATAGGTTATTTTGAAGCAGCAAACAAGGGAACTCTATTTCTGGATGAAATAGGGGAGATGCCCTTGAGAATGCAGTCGAAGTTTCTGAGAGTTATTGAAGAGAAAGTGATAAATAGAATTGGTAGTACCAAAGATACAAAAGTGGATTTCAGGTTAATATCCGCAACTAACAAAGACCTTTCAAGTATGGCAATATCCAATACTTTTCGGTTTGATTTGTTGAATAGAATTAATGTAATGGAAATACATATACCACCTCTCAGACAACGTCAGGAAGATATTCCGCTTTTAGTAGAATATTATGTTCAGACATTGTGTTCTGCTCAAGGCAGAGCAACTCCGGTTATAACGAAAGAAGCAATTGATCTGTTGG
Organism: Cloacimonadales bacterium (SeqCode); assembly: GCA_963667035.1. Taxonomy (GTDB): domain Bacteria; phylum Cloacimonadota; class Cloacimonadia; order Cloacimonadales; family JAFGVF01; genus Zophobacter. The sequence goes on along the minus strand of OY762964.1, from coordinate 1,611,336 downwards.
TTAATTATCAGTATCCGGGTAACATCAGAGAACTTAAGAATATATTACAAAGAAGTTTATTGTTGTGTCGGGAATCTGTGCTTGATACAGAATCAATATCAATACCTCAACAGACAAGCTCCATTTCAGATAACCATCCAATACTTCCTTCCTTGAATTTGGCGGAGTGTGAAGAATGGATTATTAACAGAGCTATGGAGCAATCAAATCATATTCAGAAGAATGCCGCACAATTGTTAGGCATTACTCCGTACTCTCTTAGTAGGAAGTTAAAACGCATTAGGGAAGAGAAAAGCTCAAAAGATAATGTAAATCAATAGATAATTGATAAGTAAGAACTTTTATTGTGTTCATTAACCTATGCGAATTTGCTATAGTAAGAAGAGTTAAGAAACAGGTATGCTTACTTTATTTTTTTATTGACACAAGAAGCATATATTGGTTATATCAAAAATTGAATGGGGACATAAACAAAAAGGAGTAAACAATGAAAAAGACATTGTTAGTTTTTTTTATAGTTATATTAGCGACATTCTCGCTAAGTCTGTTTGCGCAAAATAATTGTTTGGATTTTGACGGAAATAATGACTATGTAAATTGTGGTTCCGGAGCTTCACTGAATATTACAGACAATACAATGTCGATAGAAGCATGGCTTTATCCGACAAACTTCAAAGATGCTTTTTGGAGGAATACCATTGCTAGTAATGACTTTTGGGAAAACACCAACACTGAAGGCTATGTTTTTAGATATGGTGGTGCCGGTGGAGACCTTAATTTTACATTCTCTTATGCCGGAGGACAGAACTGGGCATCTGTAACAGCCTATAATGCGTTGACCTTAAACGCTTGGCAACATGTTGCTGTAGTATATAATGGTTCAACAGCCAAGCTTTATGTGAATAGTGAAGAAAAAGCAAGTAGTAATTTCAACTATAATATATATAGTTCTACACAACCTGTAAATATAGGACGCTCTACGGGTGACCCTACAGGTAGAATGCTTGTTGGTAAATTGGATGAGCTTAGGATATGGGGAGATGCAAGAACCCAATCTGAGATCTCTGATAACATGGATCATGAACTTCCGGGTTCTGAACAGGGTTTGGTTGCTTACTATAAGTTTAATGAGACTTCAGGACAGGTAGCCTATGATACTACAGGAAATAATGATGCAATTTTAGGAACTAATTCAGGTTCGGACACAGCAGACCCAACATGGATTTTGTCTGATTCCCCTCTCCCGATAATTCTCTCGTCTTTCACTGCAACTTACATTCAAGATAGTGAAATGGTTTCTATTGCTTGGATGACTCAGTCAGAAATTAATAATATTGGCTGGAATATTTACCGTTCAAGTGGAGATGAAGAATTGTTACAATTAAACGGTGAAATCATTATTGGAGCAGGAACTTCTTCTGAACCTACTGAATACTCTTACATAGATAGTTGGGAACTGACAGATGATATAACTTATGAGTATTGGTTAGAACATATAGATATTTCTAATGCTACTGTAATGTATGGACCTATCTATGTGAAAGTTCAAGCAAATGAAGATGGGGAAGATGATACTCCTGAAATAACAAACAGCTTTGGCTTATATCAAAACTATCCTAATCCTTTCAATCCAAGTACAACAATTAGCTTTTCCATGCCTGAAGATTGTACGGTAGAACTAGTGATTTTTGATGTTAAAGGCGAGAAAGTAAGAACTCTGTTAAGTAACAGAAGTATATCAAAAGACCAAGTCAATACCTATACTTGGAATGGGTGTAACGATAATGGAGAAACTGTAGGTACAGGATTATATTTCTATAAACTCAAGTCTGAAAATTATGAATCAACAAAGAAGATGCTTCTGCTTAAATAAAGTAGAAAGTACATATTTTATCAAGGGGACAAGCATGCTTGTCCCTTTTGTTTTTATACAAAAAATCTATAAATGAATACTTGATTTTATACATTCGATTGTGAAGTAGTTCTTCTAATTGCGGATGATTATACATGTAAAATGAGTTATGACTGCTTTTGGCACCCCTGGCGCGATTCGAACGCACGACCTTTTCCTTAGGAGGGAACTGCTCTATCCAGCTGAGCTACAGGGGCACCTATGTGTTGCAAGAATTTATACTATTATTAGAGTGTCAATAACAAATAGTAATTCTAAGTTCTGAGTAATTGATAGTGGAGCATTATAGCAACTTATATTTGATTCAGAATTAGTGTAGCAAGTCTTTTTATTGTAATCTCCTAAGAAGTATCCCTTAAAGATAATCATTGCTTAAAATGTGTTTAAGTGTAAATGGATTAGGAAAAGAATTCTAAGGATACAAACATACATGAAGAATGTAAGAACTGTGGGATACCTATAACCGATAAGTATTGTTTTAATTGTGGTTAAGATTCGAAGCTTGATGATATAACCTTAAGATTTTGTGTAAAGGAGTTTCTCGTGAACGGTTTTATTGAACACAGAGGGTTCATTTATACCTTGAAATCACTTTATATAAATCATAAAGAAGTGAGTATGCTAGGTTACATTTTCAGTATACCTTTAATCAATAAAAGAAATCTATAGAAATACGGAAGTATCGTGAACCGTAAGTAAGCTAACTCATACGTTAAAGATTTATTAATAATCTTTTAGGTTCTGCTATTAGCAAACAGAGAAAACAATTACAGATTAATAAATCAATGGTATAGACATAGATATAAAAAAAGGTTGACTGTCTCCGCTAAACGGATGAAATTGGGAAAAAAAGAATAGGGGTTCAATATGCGTTTTTCAATAGAACTTAATCAGCTTGCTCAGCATATTCCTCACCTGGCAAGCCTTATACCGGGTAAGAATACGATGCCTATCCTCGAAAACTTTCTTATTGAAGCAGATGAAGAAACTAATAATGTTGTTTTCACCGTTTCTAATCTATATATGACTGTAATATGTCAATTTGAAGCAAAAGTACTTGAGAGCGGTAGAATAGCTATCCCGGCTAGAGTTTTTGTAGATATGATTAACAATTTGGGTGATTTAGATAATCCACAACTTAGTATATCCAAGGATGACGAAACTGTTAACATTCTTTGTGCAGGAAACAACTATCAGTTCCTTTCTGCAGATCCGAGTGAATATCCTTTAGTACCTAATCGCTCATTGAACAATGCTTTTTCAGTTGATGCTATGGTATTCAATAAAATGGTTAATAAAACCATATTCTCCGTTTCTCAGGAGAAATCACGTATACTATTTACAGGTGTATTCTGGAAGATAATCACAGACAAGCAAATCATGGCATCTTCAGATGGTAAGAGAATCTCAGAGATTCAGATAAGCTCTAATACTGAGATAGAAACAGAAACAGCTCATATTCTTCCTACAAAGTGCTTAACTTTCATGCAAAAGATTATTAAAGAGGATGATATTGATTTGCAGGTTGTTTTCCAAGCTGCTCGTGTTATGTTTGCATATTCTAACTACACAGTTTATTCAAATATCATAGAGGGTGAATATCCTGATTATGGTAAAGTATTCCCTTCAGAAATTACTTCAACTTTAGAAATAAACAACGAGAACTTCAAACGTTCTCTTAAGAGACTTGCTTTCTTGGCTCCAGACGATAATCATAAAGTTAAAATGAACATTACATCAGAGAACCTTAAGCTCAGCACAATGAGACCGGATATTGGTGAAGCTGAAATATTAGTTGAAGATTTCACTTATAGTGGCGAACCTATGAAGATATCTTGTAATGCCAGATTTCTTAGATCAATTCTGGATGTTATTGACACTGAAAGCGTAAAACTGGAATTTTCCGGTAATACAAAACCTTTCATTATAACAAACACTGAGGAACCTGAAAATCAGGAATCTAGATATCTGTTGATGCCATTACGGACTAGATAAATTGAAAGTTACAAGTCTAAACCTTGTAAACTTCAGGAATTTCTCTAGATTAAATATTGAATTCAACCCTAAAGGTTGCTTGATTTCAGGTGATAACGGAAGTGGTAAGTCTAACTTATTAGAAGCTATTGCTTACTCTGCTTTCGGAAGGTCGGTGAGAAACTTCTCTGATCAGGACTTAGTTAGTTTCGAATCTCAATTTTTTTATAATAAAACAGGCTTCTCCGATGACGGTGAAGCCCTTTCTTTTGAGATTAGTTTTCAGCAAAACTCTAAGTCTGTTAAGCTAAACAATCGTCCGATTAGTAAACTAAGTGAATTATACAAGCATGTGAAAATTGTTTACTTCTCTCCCGATGATATCGGACTTGTTAACAATACACCTCGAATCAGGCGTAATTTTATTGATACCAGTTGTTCACAGAATGACTGGGAGTACTTACATCTACTAAGGGAGTATCAAAAGATATTGCAACAACGTAATGCCTTGTTGAAATCTGAGTTTGATGATAAGCTTAAAAGAATCTGGGATACTAAACTATACACAAATGCTAATGAAATTATTAAAAGAAGAATGGAGTATTGTCGCAGATTGGAGTTTGTAAGTAAGCAGATTTGCGAAGCCTTAACCGATAGCAAAGAGCAGTTAACTTTATGCTACAAGAGTACTTTGCCTATAGACATGAATCAGAATGAGCTAGCTGAGTTTCTTTATGAGAAGGAAAAACGGGAAGTTGAACAAGGTCACACGATATTTGGACCACATCTTGATGATGTTATTATACGTCTAGATGACAGATTTGCTAAAGAATTTGCCTCTCAAGGTCAGAAGAGGTCCATAGCAATCTCTATGAAGTTAGCACAAGCTAAGCTAATCAGAGAGCAGTCCAAGTCATTTCCTATTCTTATATTTGACGATATACTTTCTGAACTTGATGAGAAGCGAACTACAAAGATTATTGAACTGGTAGGCTCTGAGCATCAGGTTTTCATTGCCACACCGAATGCTCAGGAATATGAAGCATTCAATCTCCCTAAAATAGTACTTAAGGACGGATATATAATTGAAACTGAGTAAGAATGTTCTGGGTTGGATGTTATATGATTTTGCCAATTCAGCATTTACAACGATAATTGTAACAGTAGTTTATAGCAGATACTTTGTTGATGCTGTTGTAGGTAATAGTGATGTAGGTAGTGCTTTATGGGGAAGAGCAATAGCGATATCAATGTTCTTTGTTGCTATCTCCGCTCCAATTTTTGGTGCAATCGCAGATTATTCAAGAAGTAAGAAGAAGTTTCTATTTATCAATACTTATCTTTGCATAATCTTCACATCCCTACTATATTTTGTCAGAGCAGGGGATGTTTTTACAGGAATGCTATTCTTTATATTAGCAAATATTGGGTACCACAGTGCAAATGTCTTTTACAATTCTTTTTTGCCAGAGATTGCCAGCGATAAAGAAATAGGACGTATATCCGGTATGGGATGGGGACTTGGCTATATTGGCGGTCTTATCTCTTTAGTCTTCTCTTTGATACTTGTAAACAATAAGTTGATAAATTGGGTATTCCCGTCAGTTGCCTTATACTTTCTCATTTTCTCTGCTTTTGCTTTCTTTTGGGTAAAAGAACTAAATAGACCCAGTAAAAGGTCTAACTACTTTAAAATAGCCTTCAATAGAATCAGAAAATCATTCGGAAGTATCAGAAACTTAAAGCAATTAACCAGATACTTGATTAGTTACTTTATTTATAATGACGGGATTACAACAGTGATAGCTTTTACGTCCATATATGGTATGGAACGTTTTGGAATGAGCACTAAAGATATCATAAAATTATTCATGTTTGCTCAGTTTACTTCTGTTGCCGGAGCTTGGTTATTCGGAGTTCTTGCCGATAGATTCAAGCTTAAGTCATCAATAAATATTTCATTATTAATTTGGATTGTTGTAGTTATATGGTCATTCTTCTGTAAGAGTGCTTCAGAGTTTCTGTATGTTGTGCTTTTAGCAGGGATAGCAATAGGATCTTCTCAAGCCAATAGTAGAACTATGTTATCGAGATTAACTCCAAAAGACAAACAAGCTGAATTTTTTGGTTTCTATTCAATTGCCGGAAGAATATCATCAATAGTAGGACCTTTATTATTTGGTGAAATGAAGAGAATAACCGGAGATATCAGATACTCAATTTTATCCGTGTTAGTTTTTTTTGTTGCAGGAATTCTTGTCTTACAAACAGTGAATGTTGACGAGGGTATTGCTGTGGCAAAGGCTTGGGAAGGAGATAATTAGATATGAAGAATTTTTTTATAGAAACCTATGGTTGTCAGATGAATATATCTGACAGTGAGCTGGTAGCAACTATCCTAACTGATGCCGGATTTGCCGAAGCCGAGACAATTGATGAAGCTGACATTATTCTTTTCAACACTTGCTCTGTTCGTCAACATGCAGAAGATAGAGTGAAGGGACGCATTTCAAATGAACAATCCAGAAAGAGAACAAAGCAAGATTTACTTATAGGTGTAATTGGTTGCATGGCTCAACGACTTCAAGATGAATTGATTAATCTTAATATTGGGGTTGATTTTGTTGTCGGTGTTGATCAATATCATGAAATTCCTCGTATTATTAATGAGAAGCTAGAGGTTACAACCGACTTTAATTTCAATGAAGTATACCATAATGTTTATCCGACCAGAAGAGGACAGTTCAATGCTTTTGTAACAATCATGAGGGGTTGTAACAACTTTTGCACCTATTGCATTGTCCCTTATGTTAGGGGTAGAGAACGTTCAAGACCCTTTGACGAGATTCTGTTTGAAGTTGAAGAAGCAGGACGTAAAGGCTTTAAAGATGTTACACTCTTAGGACAGAATGTTAATTCCTATTCTTTTGAAGGAATCAAATTTCCCGAGCTAATGAAACGGGTAAGTCAAATAGACACTATCAAAAGGCTTAGATTTGTTACATCTCATCCAAAAGATCTTTCCGACGATCTGATAAAGGTCATGGCAGAAGAAAGTAAGATTTGCAAACACTTACATTTACCTATGCAAAGCGGAGATGATGATATTCTAAGAATGATGAATAGAGGTTATACTTCAGAGCATTACTACACAATTATAAAGAAGCTCAAAGAAGCGATGCCTAATATTGGACTTACCACGGACATCATTGTTGGTTTTCCCGGAGAAACTCACGAACAGTACATGAAAACATATAGATTAATGGAGAAAGTCGGGTATGATTATGCCTTCATGTACAAGTATTCTCCAAGAACAGGAACAAAAGCTGCTCAATACACTAATCAAATTCCTGAAGAAACTAGACTGGACCGTTTGAAAGAGATTATTGAAATGCAAAGGGAAATTACTTTACAAAAATACAGAGAACAGATTGGTTCTATCAAAGAAGTTTATGTAGAAAATATCAGCAGAAAATCTGATGAAGATGTCTCAGGGAAAACTGAGGATTTCAAAATAGCTGTGTTTAAAGGGGATAAGTCTCTAATAGGCAAATTTGTAAATGTCAGAATTACTGATGCAACAAGCGGAACTTTAATCGGAGAAAAGGTTTAAGGTAACATGAGTCTATATCGGGCAAACTACGAAATTAAAGATTTTAAGATAATCAGATTTGTTAAAAGCGATTACTTGGGTGAATTATATATAGCAAAGGATCAGATTCTTGATTCCAAAGTATTCATTAGAGTGTTTTCGGATAAATCTCTTACTGAAGAGCTTAGTCTTTCACTTATGGAAGAAGCTAAAAAGCAAGTAAAGTTGCATCATGAGAGTGTTTTAACACTAAACAGCATGATTATATATGATGAACGTATTTGCCTCATATTCAGTTACTCGGACGGTGAGTTTCTTTCAGATGTATTAAAGGACTACAATAAGTTTAGTCAAAAGAAGGCTCTTGGCATTATCAAAGATATCTGTCAGGCTTTGCACGATGCCCACATGCACGGATTAATTAACGGTAACCTGACTCCTGATGACATAATCATAGATACCAATAAGAAAGTTAAGATTATGAATTTCCATTGGCGTGAGTTACTTGTACCATACATGAAGAACGAGATCCTTAATGATTTCTATCTCTACAGAGCTCCTGAGCTTTTCAAGCAGAAGAATCAACCGGTTATAAAGAGCGACTTATATAGTCTCGGTTTGATAATGCATCAGATACTTTTTGGAAAACTACCTTATGACAAGGGAAACAATCTGGTAGAGTTATATGAGAATGTTAAGAAGCCACAATTCTCAAAGGCTGAGAATCATACTCACGAGATAGCTACAATGCTTCAAAAGTTATTGGCTTATGATCCTGCTGAACGCTACAATCAGCCATTTAATCTGATTACTATACTTAACAACTTTCTCTTCATGAGAGAAGAGCTTTTTGATACTCATAAAGCTGAGAATATTGAGATACCGACAAAGAAGTGGCACATGGAAACTAAGCAATCTGTTGAGAAACAAGTAGAAGATAAGGCTACGGATAAGCCTGTTCTTAATACTAAAGAACAGGATCAGAAAGCTGTAGTTGAGCTGGTAGAAGTTAAGAACGATAAGTCTGAGCCTAACATACTTAAGGATGATAGTGTTAAAAATAAACTGGAGATAGCTTTTTATAAGAACAAATATATGGAATTGTCGGCAGGATATAAGAGAGTTATTACTCTTGCAGGGTTAGCTTTTGTTTTAATGGTTCTATTACTTGTTTTCTTCCCCGATACTATTGGTGCTTGGCTGTTAGGACAGTATTAGTTATAAACGAAGATTAATCCGCTGGTTGGAAATATCCAATCATCTGTTTCAGTACTAACTTCAATCTCATCCATAGTTTTCTTTATCTCTGGATATCTGTTCTGTCCTGAGAATACAGTAACAACTTCCATCTCCTCACATTTACCTTTAAACCTTAATATGGTCTTAACCCCCTGGGTTAACTCAGCTATATAAACAGAGAACTGCTTATGTGATTTAGGATAATAAGTTGAAGTTTTAACTAAGAATTCAACTTCCTGACCAATCATATCATTCAGATTATCATGTTTGCAAATATACTTATTCTCTCCTAATCCGGAAACTAATTCCGGATTAAGCCTAACTCCATTAACCGAAACCTCCAGTAACTTAAATGATTCTTCATCAATTGCTAATCCTTCATCAAGGAACCATCTGTAAACAACTTCCGGACTAAGAAAGTATTTCTGCAAATCGGTTTCTTTCTCAGTACATACAACTACTAATTCGTGATGAAGTAGAGTCTTTTTAAAAGTAAGACCGGTTTCGATTCTATAGTATCCATCTTTCTCATCATCGTCAAAGAACTCAACTATATGCTCAAAGTTCTTTTTGTAAGAGAAGTCGTGATCATGTCTAAAAAAGAGGTCTTTTAAGATACTTTTATACAGCATCTCGGAAATCTCACTTCCTTCAAGTCTTTCCCGAAGAGCTGATTCGATAATCGTATTCAGGGATTTGTTGTTAAAGTCATGGCTATAGAATCCTCTTCTCATAAGTGGGGCGGAATCTATAATCATACCGTCTTTTTTGAAATATCTCCTGGCTCTTCGACCGACTTGGCAGAGTAACTCATAGCTAAGCCCATTGTATTTACGCACTAGGTTTTCAGCTCTTAGTTCTTCTAATTTACCTCCAATCAGAGTTACTTCCTTACCTATAAGAGTACCCTTGTAATCGGTAACATCAATAGCTATCATATCCATACTGATTTTACCTATGATAGGGTAGAGGAGGTTATCTATTTCTACCTGACCTGAATTTGACAGAAGGAAATCATATCCATCTGCATAGCCTAGAGGAAGAATGGCATACCGAGTATCTCTACATGTTGTGTAGGTTCTATTATAGCCAATACTTTCACCTTTCAAAGCGGAATGTACTTGGGTAATTCTAGTTTTAAAGCTAAGTACCGGTTTCAAGTCAAGATGCTCTTTTTGGGATTCATCAGTGTAAACACCAAAAGTAAGAATACCAAGTCTCACTAAGTTGCAGTTTGTGAGAGTAGTATTGACAATAGCGGAGCTGTTTGCTTGATGGATGTATTTTGGCTTAAAGTTGAGTTTATTAATAATAGAGGTAAATCTCTCCGCTTGCAACTCGGTAAATGATTCGTCGTTTTCACTACCTGCGAAATGGGAGAATAATCCTTCTATTTCAATATTAGGCAATTCATTAACTTTAGTTATAAAATCAATTGCTTTATCCCATCTATAACCACTTCTGTTCATCCCTGTATCAATATTAATATGTATTTTACAGTTAACATTCTCGGAACATGCATGCTCGGAAAGCAACACAGCTGTTTCCAAATCGCTTATAGCAGGAATAAGATTATCTTTGATTACCAGATTAATTTCATTGGGATTTATAGGAGATAGAACCAATATCGGGAGATCACAACCTTGATATCTAAGAATTGAAGCTTCATCGGTGTTTGCAACTCCCAACATCACTGTACCGCCTTTCTCGGCTTCTATAGCAATATTCCATGCAGAATGACCGTAAGCATCGGCTTTGACAATCTGTAGGAAATCTGTTCCATCCGGAATGTAGCGTTTCAATTCATTAAGATTATGATGATAATGATCAAGGTCAATCTCAACCCAGGTTCTATCTGTTATATGTTTACTCATTAGAAGTATTTAGCAGCCATCTCTGCAAGTTTAGAGCGTTCACCTTTCTGGAGAGTAACATGGCCTACGAGTTCCTCGTTCTTTAGTAATTCTACCACTCTACTTAATCCGTTGCTCTGAGAATCAAGATAAGGCATATCTATTTGATAGGGATCACCGGTAAGCACAATTTTGGTTCCCTCTCCGGCTCTGGTAATAATTGTTTTCATTTCATGAGGAGTAAGATTTTGAGCTTCATCAATAATCATAAACTGATTAGGAAGGTTTCTACCTCTGATATAGGTAAGAGGTTCCAGTTCAATGAAACCGAAATCAAGAAAATCATCCAGGCCTATGTTTTTCTTACCGAAAACTCTGACATTATCTTTATGATAAGAATCCTGATGATTTGTGATTAAAATTTCCATGTTATCGTATATCGGTTGCATCCAAGGATTAAACTTCTCGGTTTTTGAACCCGGTAAATACCCCAAGTCCTTACCTAATGGTGAGATTGGTCTTGATATTACAAGCCTCTTGTAGAAATCATCTTCCACAACTTTCTGTAATCCCGCTGCCATAGCTATCAATGTTTTACCGGTTCCGGCAATACCTGATAAAGAAACCATTTTTACATCATCATCTAGTAAGAGGTCAAGAGCCATTACCTGTTCCATATTCCTGGAGGTGATTCCAAACACATCTTGTTCCATGGAATAGTTTTTTAGCATTTTTATGGAGTTCTCACGCTTATAATAACGCCCCAGCACATAGCTGTCTTCCGTGGAGGGTTCATTTGTACACGTAAGCTTCACAAACTGATTAGGGTAGAACTCACCAAACTCTTCTTCAACAAAGATGAATCCGTTAGTGAGATATAAACCAAGTTGGCTTTGAGTTATCTCTAGCTCTCTGAATCCGGTATACATCTCATCAAAGTTGATTAAATCATCTTGATAATTGCTTGATGTAATGCCTATAGCATCAGCTTTTATTCTTACATTGGTATCTTTGGATAATAACACAACTTTAGACTCGGGATATTTCTCTTTGAAATAGAGAGCGGTTCCGATAATCAGGTTATCATTTTTATCAAGGAAGAACACATTTTCCGCGCTGGTTATGGAGTCATTCATAACAGTAACCTGTATAATTCCTCCCTGATCGTTTACAACTCCGTCTTTTAGTGAGCCTCGTTCTCTCAGTCTGTCAAGATAGCGACCTAATTGTCTTGCATTACGACCCTTTTCATCCAGATTCTTCTTGAATTGGTCAATCTCTTCTATTACTACCATCGGTATAACGACCCTATCCTCTCCAAAGCTGAATATAGCATTTGGATTGTGAATAAGGACATTTGTATCAAGAATATTTATTGTTCCCACTCTATTCGTTTTCCTCTTTATTTTTACCAACTGCACCGGCATAAACCAGGAATTCAGTATCATTATCAATTTTCAGATAAGGTACTGCCAACTCGTCAAAGAAAGCTCCAATAGTGCATACCCCAAGGTTAAGAGCTTCACAGGCAAGGTAAAGATTCTGTCCGACATGTCCCGCATCCAGATATATATATCTATAACCTCTCTGACAGTATCTCCATGTTGTTCTATAGGCAACTGCCGTCCACATAAATACTACTGCGGCTGTTTTCACAATTGATTGACCTGAGCACATATCGGTGCATAAACTTGAAGTGGTTTCTGAATCGTCAAGTAGCACTAAGGCATGCTTGTCTGCTCGATAGAAATAAAGACCGGATTTCAATCCTTCGCATCTGTTAATCTGAAGATATGTCTCAAAGGGATGTCTACATCCGGCTGACGGTACATATCTGAACCCTATGTGGATTCTCTCGTTCTTAAGCTCTTTTCTTATACCTTGTGTATGTAATAAAAGGTAGGAAAGCTCTTTCAAAGTCAATGACTCGTCAGAGTAATCTCTTCTGCTGACTCTGCTCAAGTTTATACTGGTAAAACTATCATTTTCTGGCACATAATCTTTAACCGGAGGTAACTCTATCAATTCTCCTTCGATTATCTTATAGGGGGGAAGTGATTTTTTACCGTTTTGTTGGTCTGAAACGGATTTGAACTGATAGCTTGTAAGTTGTCTAAACTTCTCACCAATACCTGCCGACTCTTCTTCATTTGATTTCAGATATGCCAGTTGATCTTTGAATTTATCTTCAAACTCATTGAATTTTTCTTCGGTGATTTCCAACTCTCTAATCATTGTTTCTTTATCGTACCCATTGGCACACATATATACATATAAAAATTCTGTTTTTGTATTAAACATAAATCCTCCACTAGCACTTTCTAACTCCGGATAGTTTCAAGTCAATAAAAATCAGACTATTGAGCTTTTTGATTTAGCTCTAGGTTTATTTTGTTAGATTTCCGTTAGTATAGACACATCGTTATTAGTCTACTTGCAATCTGATAGCGATAAGTAACTTATACATGTTTTAATTACGTACACAGTGTGTTTTTCAATGACTTACGCTTTTTCTTGGCTACTTCTACCTCCTTACATTGCTCGATTAATCAACGCACTGCGTTTGCACTGTGAAGGCAGTGCGAACGCACTATCCACGCACTGAAACACCGGGTTCGCAGTGCCTTCACAGTGGAAAAACAGTGGGAGAATACGGATTTGATAAATGGTCTAATGAAATTTACAAGATACCGGAATCTAACAAAATAAGGTACCGATTAACGACTGCTTTTATCTCTTCCAACAATAATAGTTTTAGCAATAACGCGACCTACAAAGATATTGATAATTTTAGGTTTCTTGTTTGAAGGGATTAGTATGCTAATTACAAGTGTATTTTGTAAACACTCATCCATATTTCTATGTTCAAGCTAAAAAGCAATTAAAGGAAATCCTTGTATGATAAAAGTCATCTCAGGGTCATAGTTAAACTGTCGATAGTAGTGATTCATAACATCAACTTTGGACTTGACTAAAGCGGACAATTTATACTCTTAGTACTATGATTATTAAGAGGTAAGTTAATGCCAACATTAAGAGCAAAGTTATTTATTTCTCTATTGAGTCTTTCAAGTACACTCAGATTTAAATTAAAAGGTAAAAGACCTGACACAACTGTGAAAGGTGTTTTAGAACTTCGGGAAAGAACGGCAAAAAGTAGTGGATTACTCGGTAAGATTCCTAAAAATGTTTCGATTGAACCACTAGACATCGATGGATTATATTCTGAATGGTTAACTCCCCGGAATAGTCCTTCCAATAAAGCAATCCTTTACTTTCATGGTGGTGGTTATGTGATAGGAAATGCTCAGGCTCATAGAGCTATTGTAGCCAAATTTACCAAAGGTAGTGGCATTAAAGCTCTCGTGTTTAACTATGCTCTTGCACCTGAAAAACCTTTCCCTAATGGACTTAATGATGCTATAAAAGCTTATCAATACCTACTCAGTAACGGATTCAACCATCAAGATATTATCTTTATGGGTGATTCAGCAGGTGGTGGACTCGTTCTGGCAACGCTCTTAGCTCTAAAGAAAGACGCAATTGAATTACCTGCCGGTGCTGTAACTCTATCTCCGTGGACAGACCTTACCCATAAAAGCGAATCATTGAAAACAAATATAGACAAAGATCCCCTCACATGGCATGATTCATGGACTGATTTTGCAGTTCATTATTGTGGTAAGAAAGATCCATCTAATCCCCTAATATCACCGATTTATGGAGATTTAAGTGGACTCCCTGCATTACAGATTTATGCTGGTAGTGATGAACTTCTTAGAGATGACTCTATAAGATTTGCCCAAAAAGCTAAAGAAAGTGGTGTTTCTGTTGATATTACTATCGGAGATGGTATGATTCACTGCTATCCTGCATGTGCAAATATGTTTACTGAGGCAACAGAAGCTAAAAACCGAATATGTGCGTTTATTCAAAACAAATTACGATAAATTGGAGAAAGAAATGATTAACTTTAAAGTAGATACAAACAAATGTATAAAATGCGGACTATGCAGTGCTGATTGTCCTACCTTGATTATTAATAACAAAACTGAGTTTCCTACAATCAAAGAAGGGAAAGAAGGTAACTGCTTGAGATGTCAGCATTGCCTGGCAATCTGCCCCACCGGAGCAATCTCCATTTTGGGAAAAGTACCTGAGAATAGCCTACTTTCTTCAGATGTTATACCCAAACCAGACGAGATGGAACGCCTGATTAAAACCAGAAGATCAATCCGCAAATTCAAGAAGGAAGATGTGGATAAAGCATTAATCCATGAATTAGTCACAACTGCGTCCTATGCACCTACTGCAAAAAATGATAATGCTGTACTATTCACTGTCGTGGATAATAGAGAAGAGATGAATAAGCTAAGAAAGCTAGTTTACAATCATGTTAAAGAAGCTTGTGAAAACCAAAAAGTCCCCGAATCACTTCTATACTTCAATAACTTCCAAGAGATGTGGTTTAATAAAGGGATTGATATCATTTTCAGAGATGCACCACATATGCTGATAACTTCTGCGTCCAAAGACTGTTCATCTCCTCAGACTGATAGTTGCATTGCAATGAGTTATTTTGAGTTGCTAGCCAATAGTCATGGATTTGGAACACTATGGGATGGATTTGCCCTGTATATGCTTAATAGTATTGCTCCGGAAGTAAAACAGATAATCGGGATACCTGAGGACCATGTGGTAGAGGCGGCACTTATCTTTGGAAAGCCGGCAAGGAAATATGCTAGGGCTATTCAAAACGAGGATGTAAAGATAAATCCGGTTCTCTTGTAACCCAAAGTAAGTACTATATTGGTCACGTTCGGGAGACAAATGAAGCAAACATGACCGGTGCTTTAAAATATAACTTCTTAATTGATAATTGTTTAGTTATGTAGTCTTTGACAAAGAGAAGTCGTCAAGTTTGCCTAAGTTTGTTTATTAGTCGACTTGCATCAGTAGTTAATGAACTATTCAGAGATAGGAGACTCATACTTTGTAATAAGTATCAAGAGATGTTAATGATGTCATGGCATTAAGAAAGAACAGGGGATGCATGATAATCATTAATCATACTTGACAACCATGAGTATCTATAGTTTAAAAAAATAATATGCATGCTAAAAGAGGTATTATGAAGTTAACAGATTTACCTAACATTGGGAAGAAACTTGCGGATGAACTATCAGATTCAGGTATTGATAGCACTAACACATTTATGGAGCTACCTATTGAGAAAATAGTATATATGCTCAAGAATAAGGGTTATTCCGTTTGTAAGAGCAAACTTTTTGCCATTGAAGGAGCCAAACATGGTGTTAGATGGCATGAGCTTAGCAAGGAACACAGAGATACTCTTGCTAAAATACTTGATGAAGGCGATTAATTGATAGAAGTTAAAAACATAAATCTGGAATATGATGATAAGAAAGTCTTCAATGAGTTGAGTTTCAAGATAGATAATGGGGAGAAGATTCTTCTTAACATGGAATCGGGAACGGGGAAGACCTCACTTCTTAAAATCCTTATGGGATTTAAGCAACCGGATTCAGGCGAAGTGATCATTGACGGTGATGTTCTTAATCAAGATACTGTTAAAAGAATCAGACATAAGTTTGCATATCTTCCTCAAAACATTTCTTTTCCATCAGGTAAAGTTGAAGATGTAATTACCGGAGTGTTGAAATACAATGCTAACCAACATTTGAAATATGACAGGCAAGAGATAGAAGAGCTTTTCAACGAGTTATCCCTTGATAAAGCGATATTGCTTAGAAAAACTAATGAGTTGTCAGGTGGTGAAAAGCAAAGACTGGGAATCATATTAATGCGACTGCTAAAGCGGGAATATTATTTGCTGGATGAGGTTACATCCGCATTGAACATAGAATTGAAATCAATTATCAAGGATTACTTCATATCGTTACCTAATACTGTTATAATTGTCTCGCATGATGAGGTTTGGAATCTACAGAGTTTTAGAAAGGTGAGGTGGTGATTATGGGTGCAAAAGATTTAGGTTTCACTTCAATACTATTTACTCTGCTTTTATTGATTGTTCCTTTAATAATAGTTACAGTCTCTAAGTTAAAGGTGACGGCTAAAGTCCTATTATCAGTTAGTAGGATGATTGTTCAGTTGTCATTAATAGGTTTCTATTTGAAATATCTGTTTATACTTGATAGCGTTTATGTGAATATCGGATGGTTATTGGTTATGAGTGTAGTGTCGACAATAACGGTAATTAATTCAAACTCTTTGAAGATTAAGTATTTCTTGTTGCCAATCCTTATATCAATAAGTATACCGCTATTGCTGAACACACTCTACTTTACAACTCTCATAGTCAGACTTGATAGCCTGTTCTCGGCTAAATATCTTATCCCGATTGCAGGCATGCTATTGGGTAACACTATGCGAGCTAACATACTTGCTACCAGAACCTTCCTAAACTATTTTAAAAATAGAGAACAGGAATACTATTTTGCCCTTTCTTTAGGTGCATCAAGAGCTGAGGCTTTAAAGGATATAGTTGTAGAGAGCATGAGAACAGCTTTGGAGCCAACAATTGCCTCAATGGCTACTATCGGGCTTGTTTCTTTACCCGGTATGATGACAGGACAGATACTGGGAGGATCTATACCTACGACTGCCATTAAGTATCAAATTGCAATAATGATTGCTATCTTCTCTACTATGTCATTATCAACTTATATTCTTATCAAGATGGTAAGGAGAATTTCTTTCAACAGGTTTGATGCCCTCAGAGATGATATCTTTAAATAAAGTATTTCGGATTATAAACAAAAATGGCTTGTATATCTCTATACAAGCCATAATCTTTTAATTAAATAGTTTTTATTGACATGTTTTTCAAATAGCATGAAAATGTATTAAAAGAAGAAAAAGAGGTATTTATGCATGGATTTGAGAGAAACCCATTATTTGAAATTACTGATTCTGATGTTTCATTAAAATCGATTCAGGATAAAGATTACTATCCTGAAGATTTATCTAAAGAAATCCAGAATTCAGGCATATTACTTATACCTACTGAATCTTGGAAAGATTATCAGGGTCCATTATTCCCTGCTCATACCACTAGCTTTTTTAGATTTCTGCAAGAAAATGTGCTTGCTTGTAAGACCTCAATATGCATAACAAAGGAAAGTTATAGAGAGTTAGAACTGCATGGTGAATTCTTAAATCTTGCATCAATTCTAGTCCAAGATTATTTTTTTCAGGAAATAATCAAGATGATTGTAAGTTTCACTGTAGAATATACATTTAGGAGAAGAAAAAGTGTCAATCTTCATGTAGATATACATGTTGAAAAACATGGAGAGACAAAGAAGATTTCTTATAATGGACCTACTGAAGATTTCGAAAAAACAATGAAGTCCATCAATGAAAATATTATTAGTGGCTAATTACAGGTCACACTGAAGGTCTTTCACAAAATAAACACTTCATTTACTACTATTCTGGAGCATTATGATAAAAAAATATGTTGAGTTATTCAATCTAATGAAGTCAAATAAATCCTGCAGATTCAATAAAACAATCATAGATAAACTTGCCGATTTAAAAATTGAAGCAATTAAAGAAGACAATCAAGACATTGCTAAAAAAATATGGATTCTAGAAACAATTTGCAGCATAAACAATGGTTATATGGATGCGTTTCAAGGTCTTTATTCAAAAAACTACTTTCAAGCTTGGAATACTTTTAACCAGATTGATATTAAAATTAGCTTTCTTGTGAAACACTTTGATATTACTAGCAATGATTTCCAGATTCAATTGATATCCGACCAAGTACACAAATTCCAAGAACTTTTCCCTTATGTACATTTTTTTAGTCGAGAAGCTATTGTAAAAAAGAGAATTTGCTCTATATGTAAGCAAGAAAGATCTATCTGGGAGAATTGCCAGCATGTTGTTGGAGATATCTATAATGGTGAGTTGTGCGGTTCAGAAGTAATGGATTTAGAGGTTATCGGGTTCGTAATTGTTGAGAATCCTTTTGATAAGTATGCTGTACTTATGCCAGCAAAAGAAGAAATGGAGTATAATTATAAAGGCTTAGAAATGCTTATGAGTGAGTTAAATGATCCATTCGAGAAATGGGATATAAGCACAGTTTTAGAGACTAAACCAGAATATAAAAATATTGGGAGGAATGATATTTGTCCATGTAACAGTAATCAAAAATATAAGAATTGTTGCCTTAAATCAGGTAAGGATAAATTCCCTCACAAACGAATACTATTCAATAGAAAAATTAGTAATAAGCCTTTAGAAATCGTAAATACTTGGGTATGACAATTTTTAAAAAAGTAACATGCAGAAAGAGAGTATCAATAAGAGATATTAGATGAAAAAGAAATGCTATTTATGTAATCAAACCGCAACTTCAAAAGAACATGTCCCTCCCAAATGTTTCTTTCCAACTGAAGCTCAATATCGTAAAAATTTGATAACAGTTTCATCATGTCATGAACATAATATTGATACCTCTTCAGATGACGATTATGCTAGAGATACAATTGCTTTATCACATGGGAATAATAATCTAGCACATAATAAATTCCTTGATAAAACATACAAATCTCTTATAAAAAGCAATAAGTACTTTAATGAAATAATTAATAATCCCACAAGAGTGTATGTGAAAGCGGGACCGATTTATGAACCATCTTTACGAATTGAAATTGATAGAGAAAGATTAGATAGAACTTTTAAGGAAATCGGATACGCTTTGTTTTACAAAGAATTTGGGAGAACTTGGTTTAGTAAATTAGAGATTGTAACTGAATTTCTATATTATAAAGATCTGACAATAGATAGTGGAAGTCAACATTTCTTAGATATTAAAAACAAGTTGGACTTAGACGACTATAAAGGTAACAACCCTAAGGTCTTTACTTATTGTTTTTACAGTGTCGATAGTAAAAACTTTAATGATAAGTTATTATTTCTGAAATTTTATGAAGGTTTTGAAGTTACTATCATTGCGATGGATAATTGTCTAAAACCAGAATTGTAGAATTAGAGAAAGATAACAAAACAAAACTTGTAAATAAATATATCCACAAGTTAAACGGTGATTTAGAAAAACTAAAGGAGTAGGTTATGTTTTATATGATTCAGAAGTCTATTAAGGATAGATTGACGAGCATTATTGATTACATAGAATTAATGGAACCAAAAATAAATGTAGAATTTGAAAAGCAATATAAAGAAACCGACAATGTTAATGTGTATAAGCAATTACATTATCATACATTACTCGTTGCTGTCTTTAGCACAATAGAAGATGGGTTAAAGAAATTATGCAATGCAGATCAATATAGAGGTTTCACGACGTTAAAAGTAAAAGATTTAGCCGGAAACAACTACATCGAAAAGAGTCGAATCTATTTTGATAAAGTTGCAGAGATAAATCTAGAACCAGTATCAAATGAATGGAGAAGAATAAAAGAGTTTCAAAAGATTAGAAATGCAATAGTCCACAATAACTCAAGAATTACCTTTAGTAATGATTCAAGTATTGATAAAAGTACGCTTTTTCAGATACTAAAAAAGTATAAGCATGTTGTAATCGATAATGAAACAGGTAGGTTTTATATATGTGATAAAGAGTTTGTATTAAGTATAATTAAACAAGTAATGAACTATTTAGATTTCATTATCTCTACTTTATCAGAAAAAAAAGTAATTGCACGGAATACAACTTTACCATATAATAATGATTTGTGGGGAGAAGAAAAAATAACTAGAATAATTGAAGCGGTAATTTATTGTCATGAAGAAAGGAGGAAAGCGTGTAAGAGCTTAGTCGATGATACTGAGCAGTATACATGTGGGATTTTAGGTAATGCAACTAAAATTCTTTCTTTCTTTTGTGATGGAGAGTGGAGTCCTGGTGACGGTAAGTACATATATGAGTATGGAAAAGATGGCTTAAAGAAACTTGTAAAGAAATACAAGATGCATGGAGACTGATTTATTATATATTCACCGTTATCACTTTTTCGATTCACAAAAGAAACTTCTTTCCTAATTGTTTGAGTTTCTTAAACATGTTCACCCCATTTAGTGTAGAGATTATTTGGGATTGAGCCATGGACTTGCACCACATGGCTAATCACTTCTGCTTCTAACTGCTAAGATATCTCACCTAATCCAGCTATCCAAACTCTGGTATCTCGTAACTTCTGGCAGAAGTTCATTCTCAACAGCTTCTCGGATAGCTCTGATAGGGAGAGCATTACTTATCACATAGTTAAGGGTAATATCTCCAAGTCTATCTCTTGGTCATTATGTTTTGTACTTACATCAGTTTAGTAAAGTCAATTTAGGAGTACTATCTTGCCTTTAGAGATGACATCTTTAAATAAAGTAATTCTGATTATAAACAAAAATGGCTTGTATATCTCTATACAAGCCATAATCTTTTTAACTCTTATATCTTATCTTACAGCTTTAAGTATTTCAGTAGTAAGCTTCTCAAGTTCAACAAGCTGTTCTTTACTATACTTAGTGTCTTCCGAATTATAGATAATTGATTTGATTTGACCGAGATTTGTGGAGCTAATCTTGTAATAATTAGTTTCTGTTATCTTAGTATTTTCAATCAACTGCATATTTTGAATAAGTGAGTTCAGAATACCCTTCTGATCTACTATACTACTGTAGGCTTCCTGATAGTTATTAACAAGCAGATCGGAGATTCTGTTAAGTCCTTCCATCCATCCGCCAAGTTGCATAAGAGTGAATACATCATATCTTTGAGCTTGGAAGAGGTTAGCGTGAACTTTAGTTTGATACTTATCAAGAGAAGTCTCAAGTTTAGCCCATTCTTCAGCTTCAATGTAGCCCTTTAACTCATCAGCAAGTTTTAGAACCTGTTCATCAATACCAACAAGATTTGAATACTCGATCATGTTTTGAGAGATTTCAATCAGATTGGTTTTGTTTCTTGCTTTAACACTTAAGATAGCATCGGCAGTAAGTACGCCTAGAGCGAATGATGCTTGATAAACTGTCTCTTCAACAGTATAGATATCTTCAGGAAGTGACTTTGAGAAATCAGTGTTCTTCAGGTAGTCAAGTTTTGTCAGTAAATCTTTAAACGAAGGGAGCGGAAAATTTCTCCACTCTACAGTAACGTTTTGAGTGCCCTGTGGCTTTTTTTGCTTTTTAGTACAACCAATAACAGACACAGATAGCAACGCTATCATAACAATCCAGATTACTGTTTTTTTCATCAGGTTCCCCTTTTTCTTTGTTTATTTATAATATTTAAGTTTAATCAAGGTTAAGAAATTAACCAATCCAACATACAACATAATAACAATTAAGTTGAAATTAAAGGTTCTGAATGTCAAGTTAAATAACTTTTTGTAGGATGCAAGAAATACATTCTTATTTGTATTCATAAATCTGCCATCCATGAGGCTAACTGACAGCTCTAAAGAACGATTGGTGTATTTACTTCTTGAGAATCTTTTTGCAACTAAAGCTTTCTCATCATAGTTTTCATATAGTCTTTCCTTATAAGTCGAATTCGATATATATCCCGTTTTGTACTCGTTAAGCAACTCACTACTCTCATGTTTTAGTCGTTCCATATTCTTGTTATAGCTATTCTTTTTTACTATACCTGTTACCATACCTTCAAACAACCATCTGGATGGCATTACCTGTACAATCTCAGGAATAGGATTATGCTTGGAGATAGTGAGATTACGATTCATCTTCTCGTATTCAATGATAGCTCCGGCAAATATAATCTGAGGGATCAATATCAACGGTAGTATATTTATAATAGATTTACTGTCGTTTAGAAAACATGATATGAACAGCCCAATTGAGTAACCGCTTATTCCCGCACTAATCAGATAAAGTAGAGAGATTCCCGTAACTCCTCTTATCTCAAGAATAACAATTGAGATAAAAAGATAAAGTAATGCCTGTATTGCTGTAAAAATACCTAGAGTTACGAACTTGGAGAGTGTGTAATAACTGACTTTCATGTTCAGACTTTTCTCTCGAGAGAACATTCTTCGTTCGGATGCTATATCTTCAAGACTGTTGGACAGCCCGAAGAAGATGAAGATGATTATGGAAACAAAGTAGAATATTCCTATGTTCACATTATCATAATATGAGTAAGAAGCGTCATTCGGAGCTAATCTAAGGATAAAGCTAACAATCAAAGCTAAGATTGGAGCTTGCAAGAATGTTATCATTAGGTTTGTCTTATTTCTCAATTTGAGAGTAATATTTCTTCTGAATATATTTACTACTTGTTTAACATGCTGATTTAAATCCATTTTTATACGATATGACGTATCAGCTATTGAGTTGTTTTTGGTGATTTGCTCATTCTTGTTAAAGAATTCGCCTAACTGTTTCCGCTTATACTTGTTTCGCCAATATTCAGGGGGGTATTTACGCTTGATTGTAACACTTTTGTTTGTTTGCTCGTAAACAATCCTGTTATCGGATGAGTATTCAGGATATGTTATTATATCATAGGGATAGTCTGCTTGCTTATCATCCTTCTTTAGGGTAATTTCTTCCTTGTTAACGGTCAGATTTTTTAACTCCGAATTGAAGTAAGTGAATGAATTAGCGGGTTTACCAAAAAAGACTTCAACACCACCTATATCCATAAGTAATACTTTATTGAATTTTTTATAGATACGAGAGTTTGGTTGATGAATGGTCAAAATGACTATCTTACCTTGTTCTGTAAGTGATTTCAATATTGTTACAATTTGGTCTGCATCGCTGAACGAAAGCCCTGAGGTCGGTTCGTCACATATAATAAGCGAAGGTTCCGAGAGAAGCTCAAGACCTAGGTTTAACCTTTTTCTCTCCCCACCGGATAACAGTTTTGTCTTGGGAGTACCGACTCTAGAGTTTCTTTTATGTACCAGATTAACTTGTTGAAGGATGTTGTCTATTTTCTTATCAAGATGCTCACGACTGATTTTTGGCACAAGGAATGAGCCTCTGTAGTAAAGATTTTCATAAACTGTTAAGTCCGGGAAAAGTAATTCTTCTTGAGGAACATAACCGATATGAGGAGAGAAATAGTTTACATTGTTATAAAGCTTCTTATTATTAATTGTTACCATACCGCCGGTTGGGATAATATTAGCACTTAAGGCTTTCAATAAGGTGGATTTACCGCAACCTGATTGTCCTAATATTCCGACTAACTCACCTTCCTCAATATCGAATGATATACTGTCTATGCCTGTAACACCATCGGAAAATACGTGTCTTATATCTCTAACAGAGACACTCTTCATATTGAATGGTACTTCAATCAGGTCATAGTAGGAGTTGATTCTAAAGTTTCTTTTATTGATTGTTATGATGTCTTTGTTAAGTTTAAAATGAGTGATATGATCTATCTGTCTACCGTTTAAGAATACTTTCCAACCTTTCTTTGGTTGGTACATAACCATATTATCATCTTCAACTTCAAAGTATATGATTGACCTGCTGGTTTCCGACTGTGAAAGATAGAAGTAATTGTCGTTGAAGTTAATATAAAGCTCTTTTGCATCAAGGCTTTCTACACCAATTGATCCTCTTTCTCTGATTACATCAAGTAGTGTAAAACTATCTAACCCCTTTATTCTCAGTGTATCGTCAAAATATAAATCTTGTTCCTTTTTCTGAGATAACTGACGACCGTTATGGTAAACAATTCCTTTATTCAATTCAACCGAGAAGTTCATTCTATTAATCGTTAGAACAAAATCCGCGTCGTTTCTCTTGAAAGAGATAACGTCATTTACATCTTTAAACTCATATAGCTTACTGATAATGTCGTGATTTATAAACTGGTCTTTAACGGTCACTCCAAGATTTGGAGGAAGCATCATTAGTTTACCGGGTTCAAATGGTTTTCCATTAATGGTAACATGACTTCCGGGACCACATACAGCGAAAGTATCTTTATCGATGAAAAGGAAAGTAATCTCAATATCACTATATTTATCGTGGTCTCTGAATCTGACATTTGCTTGGTTACCTGAACCAAGAGTTATATAATCGGTAAACAAGGAGTACTTAAGCTCATATTGGGGATTAATAGTCTGAATTTCAACAAGTTCATTGTTACTCGAGACGGTTCTATTGATAAAATTACTAATCCCTGATTCTTCCAAGCCAAGTTGAGCACTGTATTCTATTAAATATTGTCTATTCTCTTCACTCTTAGCTAAATCTTGATCCAGCATAAGAATAAGATTACCGATAATCCTGACTTTATCAATCAGATTCAGATTACGTCTCAGGTACTTCACAATCGGTCTTAAATCGTAGTCCTTCTCAATTATCTCACCTACGAAGAGTTCCCAAGAAATATCAACTTGATTGAACAAACTCTCAAGAAGCTTGTATAGTAGATTTATATCATTGTCAGTAACATTACGGCTATTCTTGAATATATAAACAAAGAAACGCGTAATCATTTCAATTGCATTGCGTTTCTCTTGTTCCGGAAAATGGTTTTCAGGGATTACTTTTCTTTTAAGCATACTTACAACTCAAGTAAGAGAGACTCCTTTTGTTTTTCGCAAGCATTACAAGCAAAATATTCACAGTTGTCAAAGTATATTTTCAACACTCCTTGCCGTAGAATCTCTTTATCCAAATGCTTATACTGATTCTCTGTCATGAATAGCTTCATCTTGTTTATTATATGATTATCTGGCAGATTCTTATAGTTTAACACTGCTTCCCATAACAAATCCGTTTTGTCTTGTAATCCGAGTTTTGAATAGTAAAGAATTAGAATCGGTAAAATAGTATTGAATAGTATAGTTTGAATAAGTTGGTTCCCGGGTCTCTTGTAAGTCTTATCGAGATACCGATACTCTTTAAACGATGCTTGTAGTATCTGCTTTAGTTGCTTTATTAACTTGTTGGAGTTTTTCTCATAAACTATACTGTCCGAAGTGAATCTTTTTATCAAGCCTTCTTCCGTTGATTGATATAAAAGCGGGAATATTTGGATAACTCTTTTTGCCGGATGATTAGCAGGCCTGATTCTGAATGTGTTCCACTTTATACTTGATTCGGTAGTATCGGAATGATTAATGAATTCTATTAATCCTGACTTGGTCAGTAGCTCATTAAGCGTACTCTCATAACTATTGTTGTTCGCAAAGTCTCTTAACTCATTCCAAGTGAATAACTCACTTAAAGTAATCATATTGACTTTATTCTTGGAATAACCGCATGTTTCCAGAATACCTTGATATAGAACCTGATTAAAGTTAGAGAATAGAAGTAATGAATCAAATCTGTTGATTTTAGCTTTGAATCTTTCAATACCTATTCTTTTTAAAATAACAATCAACTGCTCAGCAGTAATTCCATTGAAGAATCTACAACTTTTCTCTTTCAAGCTTGTATCTGTGCTATATCTTTCCAGTAGCTTACCTATCTCACTATCTAAAACATGATTTAACTCTAATATTTCAAGTAATTCACCGTTCTCTTTAATACTGTATGACAAGGCAGAGTTATGATTGTAAACTACGTGTAGAATAACTCTATTGTAATTACTATCAAGGTAATGATTATGGTTCACCCAATCATAGGTATTTACATGCACTTCAACGTCTCCACGCATATACTCACCGTTAAGTTTGAATACTGCATTCTTGAAGTCCGGACCTTTACCTGTATTGAAGTGTCCTGTAAAGATAAGTTTAACTCTTTTACCAGAAACAGTTTTAAGATTATTGGTAATGTGCCTTCCATCCCAGATATGGTATAAGAGTTCCTCTTTAAAAGCTTGTTCTTGAATATTGGAGAGGGGAAGAGGCTTTGTCATTATAGGGAAAAAAGGTTCCTTGCACCAATTGGCACAAGGAACCCGATTATTAAAATGTAGATTTATCTACAAAGGCAAAGTCTTTAATCAACATGGTTGGTAGTATTGAATGCACTGATCTTTGCTCACTCTTCCCGAGAGCTAAGATACGTCTTGAGACATCATGAACTACTTCGTTGAACCTGAAGTTGTTGACTGCATGTTGTATTTTACCGTCTTTAAAGTATAGTACACCGTCACGTGTCATACCGGTAATTTCACCTCTCTTAGCATCTACCATTCGTAAATACCAGAAATTGTTTATGATAAGTCCTTCAGGCACCATTTTCATCATTTCTTCTTCGGAAGCTTCACCACCCGAAACTACAAAGTTACCAGGATAAGGAGTGAACTCAAGATTGTTTTGTTGAGCCCAGAAACGACTTGTAGGCATAGCTTTTATTACACCTTTATCAACGTAGTTAATTGGTTTGAAAGGCTCCATCTCGCTTGATGTCAGAGGAGTATATAGAGATTTAATTTTATCGGTAGAATAAAGGTTGAATTTCTCACCAAAGAATTGCTGACCAAACTGATCGGTGTAAGGAGTAAATCCTTCATCTGCTTGTCTTCTGTCCATCATCCATAACAACCAACTAAAAAAGTTATCAACAGCAGCAGGTCTTAATATAACTGCTATTGGCTTAGCGTCCATATCGGCAGGCTCCGTCAGGTCATTAAGCTGTTGTTCAATCTTGTTAAGTTCATCTTCAAGATCAAACTCCTTCATCAACTTAACCGAGATAGCTCGTTTAGTTTCAGCACTTTCTCTTTTCATTGTCATTGAATGAGCAAAGAAAGCAAATTCTGAGTATTCTTCAAATCCGTTCTTACCTGCTATATAGGATTTGTTAACTTCTTTCTCTGTCATACCGGAAATCATAGCATTTGCTTTTTCTGCACGAGCGATGCATTTTGCAACAATATCCGTCATTTCTTCATTCGTGAGGTTAATTACATTCTCATCAGAGTTGTTTCTGGGAGTAATCTCACAATATGGTTGAGTTGGAATGTATTCCTCGTCCGGTTGTGTAAGCATAGCAAGGTCTTTTGCTTGCTTCAATAACTCAGGTAGTTTCTCAAGACTGAAAAGGTTAGAGCTTACAGTGCCTACTCTGTTATCATATACGAGTGTAATCTTCCCATATAAATGAACCTTACCCATGTGTTGAGTAATTCTATTCTGAGCAAACCTTGTTTCAATACTTTCCGATTCACTTAAGTAGAAGAAGTAATCATCTGCATCTGTGAGTCTTTTTATCTCATTATTTATTATCTTTGCATTTTCTTTGAATATCATTTTGAACCTCCTACACGGATATTTCTGAATCTTGTGGGAGATGCACCATGAGTCATTCTGCCTGTTTGGGAAGGTTGTCCTTTACCGCAGTTAGAAACACCCCAAGGCTTCCAGAATCTCTCATCTGCTATTCCGTCTACACTGTTCCAGAACTCAGGGTTATTGGAACGATACAGTATCTTTTTAAGTGGTTTGGTTATCTTGCCGTTCTCTATCTTCCAGAACATATCACCACCAAACTGGAAGTTAACGCGATGTTGGTCTATAGAGAATGAGCCTTGTCCTTCAATGAAAACTCCATTATCAACACCGGCAATCAATTGAGAAGGTGTGAGTTTCTCTTTTCCCGGTTCCAGATAAAGATTCGGAATTCTATTAATTGGAAAATCATAGTAGTTAGTTGCTCTGGAGCAACCACGAGACATTGCTTCTCCGATTATCGGGGCTGTATCAATTGTAGTTCCGTACTCATTAAGAATACCGTCTTTTACAATGTACCATTTCTGATTAGGGACACCGTCATCATCGTATCCTGCTGTCGCCAACCCGTTTGGAAGTGTATTATTAGCACAGAAGTTAACTTCTTTAGCTCCGTACCTATAGTTCTTTAACTTCTCCGGTGTTGCAAAAGAGATACCTGCAAAGTCTGCTTCCCAACCTAGAACTCTATCAAGTTCTGTAGGATGACCCACAGATTCATGCATAGTTAAAGCTAGATTAGCATGATCAAGAACCATATCCATTCTTGCTTCACCGTCAAGTGAGTCTGCATTAAGTTTCATGATAGCTTCTCTTGCTACTCTGTCAGCCTCTGTAAGGCAGTTAAGTGACTCAATGAACTCCCAACCGGCAGAACTGGCTCCGGGACGTAAAGAGCGGGATTGACTGTCGTTGTTACCTACAACAGTAGCAGAAAATGTCGGTTCGGTTAAGTAAGTTTCAGATGTTATGTAAGAACCACGGGTAGAAGCAAATATCTTATTGCTGTATTCACTCTTAATCCAGAATGTAGCTCTTTTAACTTGCTCATAAGTCATCATCTTGTTGTTAACTTCAAGCATTAGGTCTACTTTCTCATTAAGTGGAACCTCAAAAGGATTCTTTACTATTGGAGTTTCAAAAGAGTCAATATATCCTCTTTCAGTAGCTAAAACAAGCTTTCTGTCTTTGTTAATCCTTGCGGAATTAACAGCTATTTCTTTAGCTCTATGCACTGTCTTTGCCACTTCATCTGCACTGAATTTGTAATTACTGGCAAATCCCCATGCACCATCTTTGAAGAATCTTATACCATAACCGTGTAACTCGGAATTATCAACATTCTTGATACTCCTGTTATGTAGAAATATTTGTTCAGACTTAGTGTATTGAATTCTGATATCAGCATATTCCGCACCAAGTTGTTTCGCCAGATCAATTGCTTGTAAAGCGAAATCCATACGACCTCCTGTATGTATATTTTAAATTTGTATCTATATTATAGTTTTATACCCCGAATGGGTTTGTCATTTATATACTCCGGTTTTAAAAGGGCAAGAAAAAGATTATTATTATATACATCGTATTAAAATTTGAGTATCGCCAAACTAATATGGTGTTGTTTTTTACTACAACGGGGTAACCTGTGAGTAACCCCGAATGCAATTTGACCCACTTCGGGGTCGCTTGTTTGAGTTGGTATTACTGACCATGCATTTCATACATGGCTACTCACATTTTATCCCGTTGGGATAATGGTTGCCTATTCCTAATACTAACGAGATTACCTATACGTATCCCCAAACGTAAATCGGGGTATTTATTCTAGCTCCATCGGAGTTAAATACGAGTCTCTCAAATGTAATTCAAATCAGTTTGCTAATCCCCAACGGTGCTAAATATGAATATCTCTATACATGAATGGTATTGTTTTGTTAACCCCAACGGGGTAACCTATGAGTAGCCCCGAATGCAATTCGACCCACTTCGGGGTCGCTTGTTGTTCTTGGTTATTACTAACCATGCATTTCATACATGGCTACTCACATTTTATCCCGTTGGGATAATGGTTGCCTATTCCTAATACTAACGAGATTTCCTATACGTATCCCCAAACGTAAATCGGGGTATTTATTCTAGCTCCATCGGAGTTAAATATGAGTCTCTCGAATGTAATTCAATTCAGTTTGCTAATCCCCAATGGTGCTAAATATGATTATCTCT
The DNA here is from genome assembly GCA_963667035.1 of Cloacimonadales bacterium (SeqCode). Classification (GTDB taxonomy): domain Bacteria; phylum Cloacimonadota; class Cloacimonadia; order Cloacimonadales; family JAFGVF01; genus Zophobacter. Next base: position 1,581,357 of record OY762964.1, on the reverse strand, counting down.
ATACATGAATGGTATTGTTTTGTTAACCCCAACGGGGTAACCTATGAGTAGCCCCGAATGCAATTCGACCCACTTCGGGGTCGCTTGTTGTTCTTGGTTATTACTGACCATGCATTTCATACATGGCTACTCACATTTTATCCCGTTGGGATAATGGTTGCCTTTTCCTAATACTAACGAGATTACCTATACGTATCCCCAAACGTAAATCGGGGTATTTTTATTAGCACCATCGGAGTTAAATATGAGTTTCTCAAATGTAATTCTGTGCAGTTCGCTAATCCCCAACGGTGCTAAATATGATTATCTCTAAACGTAAATGGTGTTGTTTTGTTAACCCCAACGGGGTAACCTGTGAATAGCCCCGAATGTAATTCGGGGTTAATAATCCCAAAATAGATATTAACCCCGAAGTAGGTTAAATATATTCAATATACCCCTACTTCAAAGTAGGGGTTTTAAAGGAATCCAACCTTAGTTACGAACCTGTGCTTTTCCAATATCTTGTATAGGTTTCACACAATTAAGACATTCAGTTCCTGATACCGACTCACAGCAGGTAACAACTGATTATCAATAGCTTCTTTAATTGAGCGAACCGGAAGGTCGTCGTTCATGATTTGCTCAATTGTCAGGGTCTTAAGGTTAACGGATTCGTGTGATTTCTTTAAGTTATAGAGCATCTTCGTGAAGCAGGTAAACGCTCTCAATCTTCCGTTACTACCGAAGCCACTCAGATTATACCTATCGACATAGTTTTTCAGGTCCTCGATATAACCGATATTCGCTGAGTGATAGATAATGCTCATATTCTTACCGACACTCCCGATATTGTGGTTATGTTCAGTCAATTCAGGATAAACATAATAGCGTGTCCAACAGGCACCGGAACTCTTCTCGATACAAAAGACAAGTTTACCAAGTCTACCTGATAAACCGGTCAATAAAGGTAACAGACTAAGTTTCATAATTTCCTCCATTTCACTTTTTTGAGGATATATGTTTCCTCTATTATATATAACTCCGGGAAATGCGATTTTCACTCTGGTAAATCACAACTATTTTAAATCTCCCATATAAATTAGAGGGCATAGAATTGCTATTTTAGTGTATGCTATTCGGAACTTTTTAGAATTTCTCGCTTTTTTCTCCTGATTTAGCCATGATTAACAAACACAAAATCGGAACATCAATGTCACAAAATGCTTACAACTTTCTTACATAATTATGCATGATTTATGCAAGGATTATGCAAGAGTCTTGCCAGTTGGATGTGGTTATTGGTCACGAGAAAAAAACGATAAAACAATGAAAAATCGGGAGGACCGGAGATTTATAAGAGTTAATTTCCAAGTTGTGCAGATGCTAATGGAAAAGGAAACACACTTCATAAAGTAGTATGGGAAACAACAAGAACAATTTATCCTTGACGTAACTTTGAAGTAGTAATTAATTAAGAAAAAATAGACTTGGAGGACCTGTGAGAACCAAGAGTATAGTTATGGATAAGGATGCAATCCAGCGTACAATCAAACGTATTGCACATGAGATAATCGAACAAAACAAAGGACTGGATAACATCTACTTAGTTGGAATCAGAAGCCGTGGTGTTCCTTTGGCAAACAGACTTGCCGAGTACTTGAAAGAGATTGAGAATATTGAAATTCCGGTTGGAATACTTGATATAACTCTTTATCGTGATGACTTAACAACTATATCCAAACAACCTGTAATAAAAGGTTCACAGATTGATTTCGAGATTGAAAATACTACAACTATCTTAGTAGATGACGTGCTATATACCGGACGTACAGTGAGAGCAGCAATTGACGCTATTCTGGATTTCGGAAGACCTCAGAAGATTCAACTTGCCGTGCTTGTTGACAGAGGTCATAGAGAGCTTCCGATAAAAGCCGATTTTGTAGGCAAAAACATTCCTACTTCCGCTGAAGAGATTATCAAAGTATCGGTACATGACACTGATGGTGAAGACTCTGTAAAGATTGTGGTAAAGGACTAATGATGAGTTTTTGGACTAAGTATAGAAACATTATTAAAGAAAACAATTCTTACGTATGCGTAGGACTTGATAGTGATATTACCAAGTTACCTGATTGTGTGATGGATGAAGCTAATCCTATCTTTGCTTTTAATAAAGCTATCATTGATGCAACCCAAACTTATACCGCTGCATATAAACCTAACTTTGCGTTTTATTTATCTGCAGGTAAGATGGGACTTGAAGCTCTTGAGCTTACCTTAGATTATATTCCTGATAACATCCCTGTTATACTTGATGTTAAAACCGGAGATATCGGTAATACAATGACGCAATATGCAAAAGCTTTCTTTGAGACTTGGAAAGTTGATGCTATAACTTGTAATCCTCTCATGGGACATGATGTTTATAAGCCATTATTGGCTTTTGAGGATAAATTCTTTTTCTCACTTGCGTTAACATCTAATCCTACTTCAGCGGATTATCTGAAACCTCAGGATTTATACAAACGTATCTCCGAGAAACTGGCTGAGCTTCCAATGGAACAAGCAGGTGCGGTTGTCGGCGGTACAAATACTGAAGAGTTATCTGACCTCAGAGCAATAATGCCTAATACACTATTCCTCGTTCCGGGTATCGGAGCTCAAGGTGGAAGTGTAGAAGCAGTTGTTAAACACGCAGGAGCTAATCCTGGCGACTTGCGCATCTTAATTAACTCATCCAGAGGTATTATCTTCAAAGATAAATCGGAGAGATTTGCCGAAGTTGCAGGTCAGGAAGCTGATAAGCTGAGAAAAGAGATCAACTCACATATTCGATAGTATTAATCCAATATATAAGAGAAGGGAAGTATTTTGCTTCCCTTTTTCAATTTTACTCTGAAGGAGCTACCGTTTAATAGCCCCGTGCACTTGTCGCATGGGGTGTGTATCCCTAAATATGATTAAACCTTAAAGAGGCGAAAGATAAGCGAATTCTCTAAATAGTCCTATGAAGCGATGCAAGAAAAAATGAATAAATACTTGCCTTGTAATTTATCATTACTAACATTGCTACACAATTCTAGGAAAGAAAGACAAAAGTTGATTTACTGTAGGTATGGGAAGGCAAAATAATCATACTATATGTTGTATTTGTGTCTCAAATTCAAAATAAGTATTTTGCTTAATCATGGATATACCTGAAATGTATAAGCAAAAATTAGCTCAGGACCAACTTGAGCAAATTGAGGAAGAAGCCTCTTTGTATTTTTCGGAGAGCATCCCTAAATTAATTCCATTTGTGGGAGTTACATTGGGAATGTTGAATTCGCTTGAAACCTTAAATCAACAAAACAAAGGCTTTGTGAAGAGTAGCGTCCTTGAATTAGTAGAATTCATAAAAGGAAATTAATTATGCGATTTATAAAATCAATAGCGATTCTATTGCTATTACTTCTTTTGACCTCCTGTTTTGATTATTCAGATGAGGGTAAGTACTGGTCCGAAGAATGGACTGCTACTATGAATATTGATGGAAGTGAGATTGAATACTTAGCTAAGGGTGGTGGTCCTCCTTTTTATGTTGCAGATTTGGACAATCCGGGAGAAGAAAAGGTTATTATTGATAACTACATATCAGTATCATATTTGAATGATGATGAAACTTTTGGGGATAATATCCTTACAGATATGGGAAACATTGTTGAAATAAGTCAGGACAGAACAAAAATGTTGATGGAATATAATCTGGATATCTACATTGCCAATGTTGACGGATCGAATCTAATACAGATTACTAATACCCCTGATATCAGAGAGCATGATGCTTCAATTTCTGCTGATAATACGAAGTTAGTTTATAGTAGATCTATTTATAATCAGGAGGTTCGTTCTGGGGCTCTGCTTATATATGATTTGACCAATAATACCGAAACAGAGCTAATAAGGGAAGAGAATGACAATTACATTAATATTAGTGATAAATGTATTGTTTCAGATAAAGTTTTTTATTTGATTTCAAGCACTCCAGATGTCAAACCAGATGGTTTATACTGTTATGATATAATTACTGGTATTGATAGCCTTGTTTATAACGATAGCTCGCTTGTTGATATGATAACAGACTATGATAATTCTATATATCTTCTACAGGCTTCACGCACTCTTTTGCAAATAGACATGAATAGCTTTGATTCTCAGGTATTGTTTATTGAATCCACTCAGAGATATTATAACGACTTAGTGTTAGACCCATCCAAAGAAAACATTTGTCTATGTGATTCCGAAGCATATCCTCTAATGTATTTTATACAGACAGGTGATTATGTAAAATTTGATCGTCAATCGGGAAAGGTCTCGTTTAATAAAAACAGCACAAGATTAATAAGCAAGACTCAAAGACAACATCCATATGATTTTTAGGGAGAAACAATGAAAAAATATATACTCACGATACTATTTCTAATTAATTTATATTTCTTATTTTCTGTTTATGATACCGAATACAGCCATGTTAATAATAAAAGTCACCAATGGCAGTCTGCTGGTTTAGAGAACGATTTCCCTACTCTTTTTGAGGATATACCCAAACTAATCCCATTTACGGGAGTTACATTGGGAATGTTGAATTCGCTTGAAACCTTAAATCAACAAAGCAAAGGCTTTGTGAAGAGTAGTACACTTGAGTTGATTGAATTTCGAAGAGGGGACTAATAATGAGATACATTAAATCATTCGTGATTTTAGTGTTGTTGCTTCTTATGACTTCGTGTTATGATTATTCAGATGAGGGTAAGCACTGGACAGAATCATGGATTGCCACCATGAATATTGATGGAAGTGAGGTAAATTACCTTTTTAAAGGTGATATGACACCTTTTTATGTTAAAGACCTGAGTGATACAACAAACGAGAAGATACTTCTTGATTATAGCGAATATATTGTTTCAATGAATACTGATGGCTCTAAACAGGAAACAGTTTTGTCAGAAGTAGGAAATATTGTTGAAGTTAGTCGTGATAAAACCAAGATATTATTGGAATATAATCAAGATATCTACATTGCCAATGTCGATGGAACTGGATTGAGGAATATTACGAATACTCCAAATTTATCAGAACGAAATGCAGCAATTTCTGCTGATAACAATAAAGTAGTCTTTGTCCGGAACGAATCGATTATTGATAACTATTATGTTATTTCATTGAATCTATACGATTTAAATATTGATATATCAACAAAACTTTTTCAAGAAGAACGAAACAGTTATTTTATTTATGAAAAGATCTATGTTTTACAGGATTATGTGTATTTCTATAGAACATATTACGATGAAGAGGAAAATGAAGGATTGTTTAGAATTGATTTAAACAATAATGAGAATATTAAAGTTTATGATAATTATGTCAATAGCAACATCGTAAGTGATTATACTGATGTCTTTTATTTTGCTAACCTTTCTACTCAATCAGTAATTGAAATTGATTTACAGACTTTCATCATACAGGGATATATTGGAGAAAGTAAAGTAATCGGTAATCCTATTGATCTCATCATAAGCCCGCATAATGAATATTTATGTATTAGTAATTCACAAAAGAATGATTTCATGTACGATATCAGCACTGATGAGTATTACTATAATCCAAGAAGCATACGAGATGCTTCTTTCAATAGTGAAGCTACACATATTGTTTGTGTTGTTGAAAGATTTTTCCCTCAAGATTTTTAAAGGGGCAACAATGAAAAGAATTATTATTATAATCTTATTAGCAATTTCATCAAACCTGATCCATCCGGTTTATGATACCGAATACAGCCATATCAATAATAAAAGTCACCAATGGCAGTCTGCTGGTTTAGAGAACGATTTTCCTACTCTTTTTGAGGATATACCCAAACTAATCCCATTTACGGGAGTTACATTAGGAATGTTGAATTCGCTTGAAATCTTAAATCAACAAAGCAAAGGCTTTGTGAAGAGTAGCGTCCTTGAATTAGTAGAATTCAGAAAAGGAAATTAATTATGCGATTTATAAAATCAATAGCGATTCTATTGCTATTACTTCTTTTGGCCTCCTGTTTTGATTATTCAGATGAGGGTAAATACTGGACAGAATCATGGATTGCCACCACGAATATTGACGGAAGTGAAAGAGAATTCCTGATTCAGTGGGGAGGAACTCCTTATTATGTTGCAGATTTGGACAATCCTGGAGAGGAGAGGATCATTATTGATGCTTTCCATGCAGTATTATCTCTGAATGAGGACGGAACTGTTGGAGATTATGTTCTGACGGATGTGGGAAATATTGTTGAAATAAGTCAAGACCGAACCAAAATGGTAATGGTATACAATTATGATATCTATGTCGCTAATGTCGATGGTACCGGACTTAGAAACATTACAAATACAACGGATATTTGGGAGCATGATGCTTCAATTTCTGCTGATAATACGAAGTTAGTTTATAGTAGATATATTTATAATCAGGAGGTTCGTTCTGAGACTCTGCTTATATATGATTTGATGGAGAATACTGAGACAGAACTGATGCGAGTAGATAACATCACAGATTTCTCAGTTAATAATACATGTATAGTTTCTAATAAAGTATATTACTATTTTAAATTTAGTGTATCAGAGACAAAACCGAAAGGACTATATTGTATCGATATTGATACAGGGATTGACAGCCTTGTTTATAACGATAGCTCTCTTGTTGATATGATAACAGACTATGAAAATTCTGTATATCTTCTACAGGCTTCACGCACTCTTTTGCAGTTAGACATCAATAGCTTAGATTCACAGGTTTTGTATATTGAACCCACTCAGAGATCTTATTCCTACTTAGTGTTAGGTCCATCCAAAGAAAACATTTGCTTATGCGGTTCCCAAAAATATCCGCTAATGTATTTTATACAGACAGGTGATTATGTAAAATTTGATCGTCAATCGGGAAAGGTCTCGTTTAATAAAAACAGCACAAGATTAATAAGCACAACCCAAAGACAACATCCATATGATTTTTAGGGGGAACAATGAAAAAATATATACTCACGATACTATTTCTAATTAATTTATATTTCTTATTTTCTGTTTATGATACCGAATACAGCCATGTTAATAATAAAAGTCACCAATGGCAGTCTGCTGGTTTAGAGAACGATTTCTCTACTCTTTTTGAGGATATACCCAAACTAATCCCATTTACGGGAGTTACATTGGGAATGTTGAATTCGCTTGAAACCTTAAATCAACAAAGCAAAGGCTTTGTGAAGAGTAGTACACTTGAGTTGATTGAATTTCGAAGAGGGGACTAATAATGAGATACATTAAATCATTCGTGATTTTAGTGTTGTTGCTTCTTATGACTTCGTGTTTTGATTATTCAGATGAGGGTAAACACTGGACAGAATCATGGATTGCTACCACGAATATTGACGGAAGTGAAAGAAAATTCCTGATTCAGTGGGGAGGCACTCCTTATTATGTTGCAGATTTAGACAATCCGGAAGAAGAGAGAATCATTATTGGTGCTAACACAGCAGTATTATCCATGAATGAAGATGGAACTTTGGGGGATAATATCCTTACAGATATGGGAAACATTGTTGAAATAAGTCAGGACAGAACAAAAATGTTGATGGAATATAATCTGGATATCTACATTGCCAATGTTGACGGATCGAATCTAATACAGATTACTAATACCCCTGATATCAGAGAGCATGATGCTTCAATTTCTGCTGATAACTCACAAATTGTTTATAGTCGATATATTAATAATCAGGAGGTTCGTTCTGAGATTCTGCTTATATATGATTTGATGGAGAATACTGAGACAGAACTGTTACGAGAAGAGAATAGCAATAGCAATTATCTTAGAATAAGAGATACATGCGTTGCCTCAAATAAGATATTCTATTCAATCTCAAGCTCTCCAGATGTCAAACCAGATGGTTTATACTGTTATGATATAATTACTGGTATTGATAGCCTTGTTTATAACGATAGCTCGCTTGTTGATATGATAACAGACTATGATAATTCTGTATATCTTCTACAGGCTTCGCGCACTCTTTTGCAAATAGACATGAATAGCTTTGATTCTCAGGTATTGTTTATTGAATCCACTCAGAGATATTATAACGAATTAGTGTTAGACCCATCCAAAGAAAACATTTGTTTATGCGATTCCGAAGCATATCCGCTAATGTATTTTATACAGACAGGTGATTATGTAAAATTTGATCGTCAATCGGGAAAGGTCTCGTTTAATAAAAACAGTACAAGATTAATAAGCACAACCCAAAGACAACATCCATATGATTTTTAAGGGGAACAATGAAAAAATATATACTCACGATACTATTTCTAATTAATTTATATTTCTTATTTTCTGTTTATGATACCGAATACAGCCATGTTAATAATGAGAGTCACCAGTGGCAGTCTGCTGGTTTAGAGAACGATTTCCCTACTCTTTTTGAGGATATACCCAAACTAATCCCATTTACGGGAGTTACATTGGGAATGTTGAATTCGCTTGAAACCTTAAATCAACAAAACAAAGGCTTTGTGAAGAGTAGCGTCCTTGAATTAGTAGAATTCATAAAAGGAAATTAATTATGCGATTTATAAAATCAATAGCGATTCTATTGCTATTACTTCTTATAACCTCCTGTTATGATTATTCAGATGAGGGTAAGTACTGGTCCGAAGAATGGACTGCTACCATGAATATTGATGGGAGTGAGATTGATTACCTACTAAAAGGTGCACAAACTCCTTTCTATGTAGCAGACTTAAGTAATCCAGGGCAGGAAAAGATTATCATGAGCAGTTCCAGTTCTGTTTATTCACTCAATTCCGAAGGAACTTTGTGGGAAGGTATCTTATTAGATGTAGGGAATATTGTCGAAATAAGTCAGGACCGAACTAAAATGGTAATGGAGTATAATTATGATATCTATGTTGCTAATGTCGATGGTACCGGACTTAGAAACCTTACAAATACACCTGACCTGAGAGAGGATTTTGCCTCTATTTCTGCAGATAACTCGATGGTTGTGTATAATCAATGGCCTTTAAATGCTCTTGATCCAGATGAATTGAATTGGATTTCAATTAATGGATACAACCTTAATACTGATACAGAGACTATTCTCTTACGCGAAGAAACTGAAAAGCATACATTTATTCGAGAGAAATGCATTATCTCTGATAAGATTTTTTACTATAAATGGTATGAATTGAATGTAAAACCAAGAGGAATATATAACTTAAATATGTCAACGCTTACTGATTCTCTGGTGTATTCCTGTTCTTCAACCGGAAATATTATATCAAATAGCACGGATGCAGTTTATTTCTTGGCTTCTTCTGAAGGTATTGTGGAAATGGATATTAATACTTTTGCCAGTCATGACTTGATAGGTGGTAAAGGAGTTGGATTTCGAGGCGTATTGAGCTTCAATCCAACTTACGAATACCTTGCATTTTGTGGAGATACAAACAATGGAAATGATTGGATTTACTCTATGAAAACCGGAGATATATTTTACTTACCGAAGCCTATTGGATATGCTACTTTTAATTTAAACAGTACAAAAATAATTAGCGTTATCTCAAGACGACATCCAGATGATTTTTAAAGGAGAAACAATGAAGAAGATTTTACTCGCTACATTTGGTTAATCAGGAGATGTCCGTTGGAAGGCATGAAATAGTGTGGGATGGGAAAAATAGTTTAGGTAAAGAAACAGGAGTAGGAGTTTACTTCTATAGATTAGAGACTTCTATTTAAAAGCCAGGAACAGTCCGGGCTTTTTTAATTTTGCTCTGAAGGAGCTATTGTTTAATAGCCCCATGCACTTGTCGCATGGGGCGTGTATCCCCTAAATATGATTAAACCTTAAAGGGGTGAAAGATAAGCGAAATCTCTAAATAGTCCTATGAAGCGATGCAAGAAAAAATGAATAAATACTTGCCATGTAATTTATCATTACTAACATTGCTACACAATTCTAGGAAAGAAAGACAAAAGTTGATTTACTGTAGGTATGGGAAGGTAAAATAATCATACTATATGTTGTATTTGTGTCTCAAATTCAAAATAAATAGTATGGAAATCTAATAAGCGAATCGTACAACAATTTAGCCTATTAATTAGTCTAAGTAATCGATTCGGAAAACAAAGGAGCATTTATGAAGAAATTTGTCTTAATTGCACTAGTACTGTCAACAGTGTTGTTTCTTGTAGCAAAAGAACTATCTGACAGAGAGATTGAAGAACAAGCACAAAAGGATATGTTGAGCACACTTCAATACACAGCCGGGAGCCGTTTTGGTATTGATTTGAAGGTCGGGGACAAGGTAGTCTATCGTGTCAATAGCGACCTCTCAAGTGAAAATCAAAGCGAAGAGTTTGTCAGCTTAGAAGTAATTGAAGAGTCGAGTAAAGGTATTGTTATTAAGGAATCTTTTGATGGGAATATAACTTACACAACTTGGGACCCGGTTTCTAATCAGATAGTCGATTTTTATGGTTATGATGAAAATAAGGTCAAGCAAACACCAAAGCTGTTACGCAAGAGCGAGGTTGAAGCCAATTTCAGTTTAGTTAGAGAACAGGCAGCCGCTTTAATGCCTTTCAGTTTTTCTCAAAATGACAGAGCAGAATATGCTGTCTCGGTTAACTCCAGAGATATAACCTGTACAAAAGTAAATATGGAAATACCTGAAATGTATAAGCAAAAATTAGCTCAGGACCAACTTGAGCAAATTGAGAAAGAAGCCTCTTTGTACTTTTCGGAGGATATACCCAAACTAATCCCATTTACGGGAGTTACATTGGGAATGTTGAATTCGCTTGAAATCTTAAATCAACAAAACAAAGGCTTTGTGAAGAGTAGTGCACTTGAGTTGATTGAATTTCGAAGAGGGGACTAATAATGAGATACATTAAATCATTCGTGATTTTAGTGTTGTTGCTTCTTTTAACTTCGTGTTTTGATTATTCAGATGAGGGTAAGTACTGGTCCGAAGAATGGACTGCTACCATGAATATTGATGGAAGTGAGATTGATTACCTATTTGCAGGGGGAGGGTCTCCTTTCTATGTAGCAGACTTAAGTAATCCAGAGCAGGAAAAGATTATCATTAGCGGTTTCAGTTCTGTTTACTCACTCAATTCCGAAGGAACTTTATGGGAAGGTATCTTATTAGGTGTAGGGAATATTGTCGAAATAAGTCAGGACAGAACTAAAATGGTAATGGAATACAATTATGATATCTACATTGCCAATGTTGACGGGTCGAATCTAATACAGATTACTAATACCCCTGATATCAGAGAGCATGATGCTTCAATTTCTACTGATAATACGAAGTTAGTTTATAGTAGATCTATTTATAATCAGGAGGTTCGTTCTGGGGCTCTGCTTATATATGATTTGACCAATAATACCGAAACAGAGCTAATAAGGGAAGAGAATGACAATTACATTAATATTAGTGATAAATGTATTGTTTCAGATAAAGTTTTTTATTTGATTTCAAGCACTCCAGATGTCAAACCAGATGGTTTATACTGTTATGATATAATTACTGGTATTGATAGCCTTGTTTATAACGATAGCTCGCTTGTTGATATGATAACAGACTATGATAATTCTATATATCTTCTACAGGCTTCACGCACTCTTTTGCAGATAGACATCAATAGCTTAGATTCACAGGTTTTGTTTATTGAATCCACTCAGAGAGCTTATTCCTACTTAGTGTTAGATACATCCAAAGAAAACATTTGCCTATGCGGTTCCCAAGAATATCCGCTAATGTATTTTATGCAGACTGGCGATTATGTTAAATTTGATCGTCAATCGGGAAAGGTCTCGTTTAATAAAAACAGCACAAGATTAATAAGCAAGACTCAAAGACAACATCCATATGATTTTTAGGGAGAAACAATGAAAAAATATATACTCGCGATACTATTTCTAATTAATTTATATTTCTTATTTTCTGTTTATGATACCGAATACAGCCATGTTAATAATAAAAGTCATGAGTGGCAACAGGCCGGACTTGAAAATGGTTTTCCCGTTAATTTTGTAGATTATCCTTTTAACACTACTAATACTGAAGAAGATATTAGATCAGCATTGTTAGTGTCTGGAAATTCATCAGCTATTCGCAGGGTAATACTTTCTCCTGGTGAATATTTATTTACTGATGAGCTAGTATTAGCTGACTATGTTGTATTAAGAGGCAATCACATGTTCAAGGATGGAGAGAATAATGCTAACAGAACAGTTTTACGATTTGATATGGCAAATACTAATAATTGCATAGAAATCAAGGGAGTAGAAGCGAAGCCAAACCAAACTCCACCTGTACAAGAGCATATATTGGTCTCTTCCGGTATTGAAGATATTGTAATTGAACGGTTAGATAGTACACATTCAGATGGCTTAGATAGTCAGCAAGGACATAACATTCTTATCCAAAAAGCGTCAAACTGTTGGGTAGTCGGGGTTGAGAGTCGAAATCCAGTTAAGCATCATATAGACATAAGTAAGAGTGAACATATTGAAGTAACAGGTTGCTACTTTAAAGGAGCTCAGGACGTTGGTGCCGGAGGGTTTGGATACGGTGTAATCACTGAAAATGCATCTCAGCACTGCTTAATAGAAAATAACATCTTTTACAGTATGAGACACGCAATGCTAGTGCAAAATGAAGCAAAATGGAATGTTTACGGATATAATTATTCAACAGGAAGGAGGCATTCTGATTTTGATTATTTACCTAATTCTTATGTAGCAGATATTAGCTGCCATGGGGAGACAAGTTCTCAATCTGGAGGACAATATGGAGGTCCTAAAGAAAACCTTTTTGAAGGAAATCAAGTCGGATGGATGTGGGTAGATTCTTTCCATAGAGCTAATGGCAAAGACAATGCTTTCTTTAGAAATAGGTCTTCCGATAAAGGTTTATGGATAATGGGAGTCGGTACATGGGGGATATCTCCATTTATACCGAGTTTGTTAGAAATGCTAATGAGTTGCACGGACGCTTGTGACTGGGTTATGCAACCCAGACAAATCACAAATTACAATTATCTTCAAAATGTAAACTGGTTTCAAAGCAATTTTTTAAAGTTCCCGAGAAGGTTTAGAAGTTATTTTAAACCATTCGAACGACATAATCGAATAAAAAAAGTTTCTTTTTTCGGTTTTACATATACTCAAACATGGTCACATAGTATTCCATATTGTTCATCCAATGAAGTAAAAAATGATCAATCATACTACCTTGCAAACAGATCAAGCGCTCCCGGATTTTGGTATTCCAATCAGAGTTGGCCATATAATCCGGAACATGATAAAAATGCAGCAAAGCAAAGATACCACAATTACTTAAAGAAAACTGTTTCACGATATGATGATAATTCATTCGACCAAACTTTCTATATCACCCAAGATATGACTTTCCCCGACGATATTATTGGGCATGAAACATTAGGAAATCTATATGTACTTTTAGGTGTAGATATTTATGGAAGGCCACATTCGAAGATTAGCATACCAGAGAATACTCAGCTTATTATTCAATCTCTAAATCCAAATGAAGATTTAAATATATCTATTGAGCAGTTTTGTGCTATTGCTGTGCTCGGTCGTATCAAAGTTATTGGTACTGAAAATAATCCTGTATCTTTTACAGGGATTGATGGTAATAGCTGGAAAGGTATTAACTTCCTTCAATCCGAAAGTTCAGCTGACTCTGAATTCAGAAATGTTAATTTTACGGATGCGAAAACTGCAGTTTATATTGGCTCTATTTGGGGCTTTGATGAATCAGGGAAGAATGTTTTATTTGATAATTGTAACTTTTTATCCTGCGAAACTCAAGGAAACACACAAGATGAACCTGAATCTCATACTGGGGGAGCAATAATTGTAAACGCTGCATCAGAAACAGAGATAAATGTTGATTTTAATAGGTGCAGATTCGAAAATAACACTGCTTATTCAGGAGGAGCTGTATATATTGATAGCCATGAATATTCCCATAATGAACTTAATCAAGCAAGGGTACAAGTAAATTTTGCCAACTGTGAGTTTATTAATAATGATGCAGTCGAGGGAGGTGCTATATGGTGCCAACATGCTGATTTAAGTGTTGTAAATTGTTATTTTGAAGGGAATGGGAAGGTGACAGGATTCGAAAGTACATCCCCTGCGATAAATTCAAACTGTGCGGGAGGTGCCGTATATCTTTATGAAAGTGATTTAACTTTCCGAAAAGAGTTTGTATCAAATGTGTTTGTTGATAATTTTTCGTATAACGGTGGAGCTTTCTATATTAATGGAAGAAATGGGGAATTAAATATAGACAACAGAGGGCCTATATTGTTTGTTAATAATACTTTTACCCAAAATAATTCAATTAACTGGGGAGGGTGTTTTTATCAGGATTTACCTTCTTCAACTTACAACTTTGTAAATAACATCTTTAGTAACAATACTGCGAATATTACTAGTGGATCAACAGATTTTCTTATTAAGACAGCTTGCACTATAACTCCAGCATTATTTTTCAATCATAATGCTTTTGATACCGGGAATAATGGCGGAATTGTAACGGGTTATGAATATCCTTTAGGTGTATGGCATAACTGGAATAATGTAGATTATAACCCCATATCTTCTATTGTAGGAGGAATTAATATAATTGATGGTTTTCAAATTTCAACTAATTCATCATGTTATAACTCAGGCTCATCGGTAGAAGATATTGAGTCATCATATGAAATGGGGGTAACCTTCCCCTATACAGATGTCTTGAATAACCTTCGAGTTCTTGGCGGGAATATTGATGTTGGAGCAGTTGAGTATTTTCAAGATGGAGCTGCAGTATCAACTTCAAATGCAGAAATCTGCTTTGGGAACATCATACCTGATGGAGGATATGTTAGAAAAATCTGGATTCGGAATAATTCAGATCAAAATAATCTTCAGATTACTTCACATACAGTAAGTGCTCAATTAAGTAATGTTTTAGAGATTATTTCACTTCCAAGTGTTATTCCTCCAAGTGATAGTCTTTGTTTCAAAGTAAAGATCACTCCCCACAAAATGTATAAAGATTACTTTGGAGAACTGACTATAAATACAAATGATATATATAATCCTGAAATAGTGATTCCTATTTCAGCTTTTACCGCACTACATAATGGTTGGAACTGGATTTCATTCCCATACTTATTTGTTGGAGCTGATAATGAGTATATTTTCCAATTGCTTAATCCCTTCGGGCTGTCTATCAAAAGTGATGATGGAGGATTGAATTATATTAACAATCAATGGATTTTAGATAATCCGAGCTTTTCCTTCTCTCCATTATCATCCTACAAATTGGAGATGAATAGAAATGATAACCAATACTGTATTCAATTTAGCGATGGTTATGAAATTCAACATCATGACGTCACTTTAGAACCAGGAGTTGATAATTGGGTTGGTTATTGGAGAAATAGTCAGGATATGGATGCAGCCTTTGGAAATGATTTTAGTAAAGTAGCATCTATAAAATCAGAACTTTGGTATTATAAAAAGGATACTCCCCAAAACTCGCTAAAAAAAGATGACCTAACGATACCATTAAGCCATAATATAAGACCGCTAAATTTCGGTAGAGGTTATATAGTGAGAGTAAAAGAGCGAATTGAGGATTTTAGATGGAATTTAGGAACTCAAGTACCAACAAAAAGTCCTGTGATTGTAAAAGAATCTGATACATTTGTATATAAAAAGACAGATGATTATGAAGCGATTGACATTATTGATATTGATGACGATATAGTAGAGATCGGTGCATATATTGGTGATACATGCGTTGGGTCATCTTTTGTTGATGAAGGGAAAACCCAAATACTAGCATATACAGATATTGTATCTGCAAAATCAAACTCTCAAATCCATTTTGAATTGATCACTCAACAGAAAGATCGTAAAAGCATGAATAACTATTTCGTTTACAATGAAGATACAGAATGGTTTGTAGATGAGCCAATACAACCATTCACTACTGACTACCATTTAGTCAGTTTTGATAAGGATTTTAATGATGGTTTTGCTATTCCAAAGTGGGTTGAGCTAAGTAACAACTATCCCAACCCATTCAATCCAATAACCACAATCTCATTCTCAATTCCAAAAGAGACTATGGTAAAACTTTCTGTCTATAATATTAAGGGACAGAAAGTCGCTACATTGGTTAATCAGGAGATGTCCGTTGGAAGGCATGAAATAGTGTGGGATGGGAAAAATAGTTTAGGTAAAGAAACAGGATCAGGAGTTTACTTCTATAGATTAGAGACTTCTAAGAAATCAATTACTAAGAAAATGTTGTTACTCAAATAGCCTAAAACATATATTTAAAAGCCCGGAGCAGTCCGGGCTTTTCTTGATCATAAATCACAATGGTATGCTAAAGCGAAATAGCATGTAGGTGCAACATAAAGAGCTTCTTTTAACAAGCATCCCCCCGAAATTTAGAATAATGGTCATAATAAGTGACTGAAAAAGTGGTAATTTAAGTATAAAAATAGTCAAGAAAAAGCTTGAAAAGAGTGAGTCCCTATTTATTGTTGTTACGCTTAAAATAAAACAAAAGGAACTCACTATATGGAACTATCAATAATAAAAAAGCATAATCTGCAAGCTAAATTTTCAAAATTCATCAACAAAGTCACACATAGCTGTACTATCAAAGAGAAGAAATTTGTAAAAGAGCTTGTCAGTGGCATTTTGAAATCCGGTAGTTGTATAATCAGAAGGATTGCAATGAGCCATGAAGTGAATATCTCATTAGAAAAGCTCTGCGAACGATATCGTCGTCATTTATCAAAACCTGAGTTGTACAAAAATCTATCAAATATTCATCTGATTTGTGAAAGCAAGAAGATAGCATCTTATGACCTGATAGTCATTGATCCCAGCGACATAATGAAAAGCCATTCAAAGAAGATGGAAGGATTAACCAGAGTTAGAGACGGCAGTACAGGCGAGTGGTGTAACGGTTATGAAGTATTAGATATAATCAGAGTATCAAAAGAAGGTCATTCGCTTGAGATACGTCCTCTTGTGTCTGAATTGCATACTAACGACGAAGATCCGGGCATACTGAAACAGTCTGTGTTTGATCGGATCAATGATATTCAGGTGTATTCAGGAAATAAAGGGATATATGTAATGGATAGAGGTTATGATGATAAGGTAGTAATCAACTATTTAACAGAGAATGAGGCTTCATATATCATTCGCGTCAAAGGTTTTTTCTATTTGAACTGTGATTTCCCCAATCGAGACCTTAGTGATTTGGAGTTGATAACAACTGCAATAAGAGGGTATCGTCTCCGCTGGAAAGTAGAAGAAGTACACCGTCATGTGAAGCAGGAGTATTCGTGGGAAGATATGCAGGTTATGACATTGGACAGGTTAAGAAATCTGAACTGCATGTTATTATTGGCAGTCAGTTATCTTTATTCTTTGGATAAGTATCGATACGACTTTGCGGAAATGTATCAACACATTATGCTTAGTAAAAAGAGTAATCTAAAGGAATTATGTAAGTTTATCTACTACAGACTATCGGTTGTTGTTAAAAATCTATTCAGAGATTGGAAGCATTACTTTGTTCCAAAGTATCAAGGTTGTCATGCAGAATGGGAGCAGATGACATGCTTATGATAAAAAACGGGGGGATGCCAGCTTCTTTTAACGCTTGACATGCAACGAAAGATGCCTTTCATTGATAATAACACTTGAGAAAGAGTTGTAAACAAATTGAAAGGGGAATTTATGAAAATTACTAAGTTACTGTTGCTATTTATTGTTAGTTTTGTGCTAATATCTTGTGAAGATCCTACTTCTGCTAACTATCCCGATGCTCCTTATGCTCTAGATGCAAGCTATGTTACCGAAAATAGTTTTGTTGCAAACTGGGAACCTGTTGATGATGCAGATAGTTATCGTCTTGATGTAGCGACTGACGTTAATTTTAATAACTATTTACCGGACTATCGTAGTAGAGTCGTTGAGGATACTTATTGCAACGTGAACGGATTATCAGATGACACTCATTACTACTATAGAGTAAGAGCTCATAATGGTGATGGAAACAGTTCTTATTCGGATGTTATATCTGTAATGACTTTAGACTCTGGATATTTTGATTTAAGTTTCTATAATACAACCTTTACCGATATCGATATCTCTGTTAACAGATATGGCACAAAAATAATCAATCCGGATGAAACAGTGACCTTTAGGGTTCTTAAAACAGATAATTCTTATTCATATTATGCAAGTACTTCGGGACAAACAACCCAAGGCTCACAAGTCGGCTTGAAGCTTGAATGGTCTTCAACCGAAACAATTTCCGGTTCGGAATACACTTGGAACTTGGTGGTTAGCGAAGATTATTTCTATCTTAAAATGAGAAATAATGGTTCACATAATCTTTCTCCATTGTATGTAAATTACGAGTTAGCCCATGAGACTGTGGACCAAATAGTCATTCCTGTAGACGATGCACTTTATAATATTGGATATTATCGTGCTTATTCAAACACTGTGGTAGCGGCTTTCTGGCAAAATGAAAACACTTATTCCTATTGGAGACAAGGTCAACAGTTCAATTTACCATGGACAATGAATCAAGAAATAACTCTTACAAATACTTCAAAGAACATTTGTGATTCTCAAGTTGTTTCTAAGTTACCTGAAATTACTGATAATGCTAAATGTGGAATCAGTATAGGAAAAGAGAAAGTAAAATAATAGTTTTTAGTTGAAAAAGAGCCCCGTAAAAGGGGCTCTTTCTTATATATAGCAGTTATTCCTTTTTAAAAGGATTAGGTAAATCCTTAAGGATAGGAATCATCTCTGTGAAGTTCTTGCGGATTTGCTCTATTCTTTCTTTGTAGATTGCCAGAGGGTCTACTTTCTCAGTTTTATGTAAGTAGTTACTCATCTCTCGTTCAGCAGTCTTCTTGCCTAATTCATAGAACTCTTTGACTTTTTGAAAGTCTTTGAACGAATAATCGGGATTGAAAGGATTGATGACAATCTCAGGCTTTTCATTGATGATTTCATTTATACTTAAATACGCTTGGTTACCATATACGCTTTCCAGTAATACTTCCACGAAACCTAATTCCTTCTTGTTGCTATGCTTTGCCTTAACAGGTTTGAAGAACTCGGCAGTTCTGGGTAATGGCTCTTGAACATTCACGGCAATAATCATAGTATCAGGAAAAAGCTGTTTAGCAAAGTTCACTGGGACAGGATATTCGACTCCTCCATCCAGGAATAAGTATTGTTCATATTTAAAGGGACGGAAAACATAGGGAACACTTGAAGAAGCTCGCATTGCTTTTGATAAGCTTCCTTTATGGATTATTACCGATCTTTTGGTATGAATATCATAAGCAACAGCATAAAAAGGAATTTCGCAATTCTCAATAACTGCTTTTTCGGTGTAGCTATCTAGTTCATCTAATAGAACTTTACCATTAAAAAACCCTTTCATACTAAAATCGAAGTGCATAGGATTAAATATTTTTAAGTAATTGTATTCTTTTAACGATTCCAATATCCATTCGGGAGATTTACCTAATGCATACATCCCGCCAATTATTGCTCCCATGCTTGTGCCAACAATACCCTTTATATTAAAATGCTTCTGAATGACATTCAATACTCCAATATGGGCTAAGCCTAAAGCTGCTCCGCCTCCCAGTACTACTGCAACACTTTTCTTATCACTTTCTACTGATGTCATTAATGCTGTCCTCACTTTCATATATAATAATTTAGCTTGACTTATATCCGAAAAGCTCATTTGTATGTGATTATTCTAACTCTATACAAAAGGAGTTTCAATGTCAACTACAAAAGACAAAATCAATAACTTATTGGAAAAAGAAAAGAAGATTGAGATGATGGGCGGTGAAGCCCAAATTGAGAAACAACATAATAAGGGTAAGCTGACTGCTCGAGAAAGAATAAACCTTTTATTCGATCCGGGAACATTCAGGGAAATTGACAAGTTTGTTAAGCATCGTTGCACAAATTTCGGAATGGAAACGAAAGATATTCCTAGTGATGGTGTGGTAACCGGACACGGATTAATAAACGGAAGACCGGTTTGTGCTTTTGCACAGGATTTTACCGCTAGAGCGGGTTCTCTTGGTGAAATGCATGCAGCTAAAATATGTAAAGTAATGGATTTAGCCGGTAAATCCGGTGTTCCACTTGTTGGAATTAACGATTCGGGCGGTGCCAGAATCCAGGAAGGCGTTGACGCATTAAAAGGGTATGGTGATATCTTTATACGCAACTCACGTTTCTCCGGTGTTATACCTCAGATATCTGCAATAATGGGACCTTGTGCCGGTGGTGCAGTTTATAGTCCTGCTATGACAGACTTTATCTATATGGTGAAGAATTCCAGTTTCATGTTCATTACAGGTCCAGATGTTATCAGAGCCGTAACGGGTGAAGTCACAACTCAAGAGGAGTTAGGCGGTGCCTGGACACATAACACCAAATCGGGAAATGCTCATTTTGCTTGTGAAAGTGATGCGGAAGCACTTGAAAGTATTAGAGAACTTTTGAGCTTTCTCCCTAGCAACAATATGGAGGAACCTCCAATTGTTCCAACGGAAGATGATCCTCATAGACTCGCTCCCGAGCTTGACAGCATAATTCCCGATAGTCCTATGATGGGTTATGATATGCGTGACGTAATCAAAGCCATTGTAGATGACGGTTATATGTATGAACCTCATGAGTATTATGCTCAGAATATAATCATATCTTTTGCCAGATTAGACGGAAGAACTGTTGGTATAATTGCTAATCAACCCATCGTGTTAGCCGGATGCTTAGATATTGATGCAAGTGATAAAGCTTCTCGCTTTATTCGCTTCTGCGACTCATTTAATATTCCGTTACTTACACTTGTTGATGTTCCCGGTTACTTACCGGGTTGCCATCAGGAATGGAGTGGCATTATTCGTCACGGTGCTAAACTGTTATGGGTTTACTCCGAAGCAACAGTACCGAAAATGACAGTTGTTACTCGTAAGAACTACGGTGGTTCATATATTGCCATGAGCTCAAAACACCTTGGTGCAGATATGATATTTGCATGGCCGTCTGCTGAGATTGCCGTTATGGGAGCTAAAGGTGCAGCTAATATTATCTATAGAACCGAGATTAATAAAGCTGAAGATCCTGAAGCAGAAAGAGCAAGAAAGATTCATGAATATGAAGAGCTCTTCAATAATCCGTATAGAGCTGCCGAAAGAGGTTATATTGAAGCCGTGATAAGACCTTCAGAAACAAGAGCAAGGCTAATTGATGCAATGCACGTTCTTTGTACTAAGAGTGAGTCATTACCTCCTAAAAAACATGGAAACATCCCTGTGTAAGGAGGGTGAATGATGGAAGATATGAAGAAGAAACAAATTGCAGCTATTTCTGCAGTATTACAATACATTCAAGCAGAGAGGGCACAGTTGCCTGCTCCTGAAATAAAACCGCCGAACTTACCTACAAGTTGGGCTTTTTACGGACGTCAGAATCAGATGATTAATAATCAAATGATGCAACGTCGTGTTTTAAAACGTTAATTAAAGAAATTGAATATATCCGGAGGAAGAATGAATTTTGATAAACATGGTGTTCTGCAAATGGCAGAAATGAACTATGACGTCAATCGTCCTAAAGCTATAAACCCGATTAAAATTCAAGACGTTACTTTCAGAGACGGACATCAGTCCATCTTTGCAACCAGAGGTAGAACCGAAGACATGATTGCTGTTGCCGAGGCAATGGATAAAGTCGGTTTCCATTCTATGGAAGTTTGGGGTGGTGCTACTTTTGATACAATGCATCGCTATCTGGGAGAAGATCCATGGGAGAGAATCAGAACTCTTAAGAAATATATTAAGAACACACCATTCTCAATGTTGCTCAGAGGACAGAACTTAGTGGGCTACAGGAACTATGCCGATGATGTTGTCGAAGCATTTGTACAAAGAGCTTGTGATAATGGAATAGACATTTTCCGTGTATTTGATGCCTTGAATGATTTCCGTAATTTCGAGACAGCCTTAAAAGTAATAAAAAAGAATAATAAACATTTTCAAGGAACTATCTGCTATTCTCTAACAGAAATGAGAATGGGCGGTGAAGTGTATAACATCGATTATTATGTTGATAAAGCAAAACAATTAGAAGCTATGGGTGCGGATTCTATTTGCATCAAGGATATG
Source organism: Cloacimonadales bacterium (SeqCode) (assembly GCA_963667035.1). GTDB lineage: Bacteria > Cloacimonadota > Cloacimonadia > Cloacimonadales > JAFGVF01 > Zophobacter. Next base: position 1,559,016 of record OY762964.1, on the reverse strand, counting down.
GCGGGACTTGTTGCTCCTTATGATGCATATAATCTGATTAAGGCTTTAAAAGAAGCTGTTTCGGTACCAATCCATTTACATACTCATTTCACATCAGGTATGGGAGATTTAACTCTCTTCAAAGCCATTGAAGCAGGAGTTGATATTATCGATACATGTATGGCACCTTATGCTTACAGAACAGCTCATGCCGCAGTTGAACCTCTTGTTGTATCTCTTTTGGGAACAACTAGGGACACAGGTTTTGACATCAAAGCACTTGCTACTATTGATAAAGAACTTGAGAAAGTAATTCCTAAGTATAAGCATTTTGCCGATAATACTAAGTTCTCTATCATTGATACTAATGTTATCATTCATCAGACTCCGGGTGGTATGCTCTCTAATCTTGTTAACCAGCTCCGTCAAATGGATGCTCTTGATAAGCTTGATGATGTATTCGAGACACTTCCTGCAGTTAGAAAAGATTTAGGTACGGTACCACTTGTAACGCCGACAAGTCAGATTGTTGGTATTCAAACAGTAAACAATGTGCTCTTTGATGATAAGATGGGAGAGTACAAATCAATTACCGAGCAGGTTAAAGACCTTTGTTTCGGACTCTATGGTAAAACTACTCTTGATATAGATCCGGAAGTCAGAGCAAAAGCTCTGAAAGGTTACCCTCGTGGTGAAGAACCTATTACTTGTCGCCCCGGCGATATTATTGAACCGGAATTATCAGCGGTTCAAGAGAGTGTTAAAGGTCTTGCAAAGGATCTTGATGATGAACTCATAGTTGCTCTTTATCCAATTACCGGAAAGAGATTCCTGGAATGGAAGTATGGTAAGAAAGATATTCCGGAAGATGTGAAACCAAAAACATTGGAACAGGTTAAGGAAGAAGAAGAGCTTGTTAAGAAAGCTCTTAGCGGTGAGTTAACGGCTAAACCTACTAAAGAGGTTCCTGAAAAATCAGAGAATGTACGTTCTTTTGATGTTTATGTTGATGGTGATTACTTCAAGGTTGAAGTAGACGACAAAGAGATGCCTGCTATAGTAGCAAGTGCTCCTCGTCCTGTAGCCCCTAAAGTTACTGCACCAAAGCCACAACCTGCACCTGTTGCCGCTCCGGCACCTAAGCCTGCGGCTAAACCTGTTGCTACTGAAGGTGGAAACTCTGTTGAAGCTCCAATGCCCGGTATGCTTGTTAGCTACGAGAAGAACGTAGGTGACCATGTTGAAGCAGGAGAGACAGTTCTTGTGCTTGAAGCTATGAAGATGTACAACAATATTCCTAGCCCTGTGAGTGGAACAGTTGTTGAAATTCCTTTCTCATCAGGTGATTCTGTTGCTAAAGGTGATAATCTGATGATTATTAAAGCTGACTAAGATTAGTTGGATATACTATATTGAAAGGGGCTGACAAATGTCAGCCCTTTTGCATTTTTACGATTTAAACTAACTCAAAATGAATTGGAAATTATCTGTTTTAGGAATAAATTAGCAATTCCTACGCACTTTCATTGTTCGAACATAATAGAGAATAAAGTTCAATCAGTACCTCGTCAGACTGTCGTTTCTTTCCCATTGCCTGTAACGGGTATCTAACGGGTATCTAACGGGGAGCTAACAAGTGTCTCTTGCGAGTTAAGATAGAAAAATGAGTCAGATAAAAGCAGGAAATCAATGCAATGATTTTCGAAGTTAAGAAATTTAGTTATGAAGGTGAAGAAACTATTATAGGTAATTAATAATTAATAGTCTGTAAGCTATAATTAGATGTCAATGGCAGTGAAAAATGGTACTGCAACTCACCTGAGTCGCCATGCTGACATCGTCAGCAAGATACATTGAAAGAAATATGATAACTAAACCTAACCCTCCCGTGGGTATCTCGTGCCCCACGCATGCATAGCCACGGGAGAGACACGCGAGCCCCACGGGATGCCCACGGGAGGCTTTCCCATTCCAACCAAACTATCTTGAAGAGAAAACTGAGTATTTTTGAGGTGGATTTTGATCTAAAACCTTATTAATAACATGCCATCAAAGCCAATGACAGTTTACATATTTACTAATAAGCATCAACAACATCTATTTATCATAAACTTCAACTTGACAATTAAATGAAAGAATCGTTAAATCGGATATAGTAAAGGCAACTATTAGGAGGGAAGATGCTACCGAAAGGAGCAGGAGAATATCTAGCAATTATTGGGTTAGCTACTAAGGTGAAGAAAAAGCTAGCTCCTTATCTTACAGCGATGGATTCACATTCAAGAACGATTGCTAAGTTGTATAAAAAAGCATTTAAATCAGTTGTAGGTACTAGTATTGATGTCTCAAAGATTGGAAGTGAGATTGATGCGTATTTGATGGCAAATAACTATTTAGAAGAACCTTCCAGCATTGAGGATAACTCATCGAGTATAATTCTAGAAGTATATGAGCGATTCAATATAGAGCAAAGTCAGATAGAAGATATAAATAATGCTTTTGAAAATGAATTAAAGAATAGTGGTGACAATAGTATTAATATAACATTGTTGTTAAATATTCTAAAAGAGATTTCTAATATTCAAAAAAAGTAACTGATATTACTCCAAATGTAGAATTAAAAAATGAAAATCTTATTCTACAACCTGCAAAGCTAAAAGGAGCTGATGACGGACGCTTAGAACCGAGAGAAAAGAAGCTTATAGGACGAGATGATGATATAAAGAAAGTAGTGAGTAGATTAGGTGATGGCAAACCAATTCAAATAGTTGGTGTGGCTGGTATTGGTAAAACAGAGGTTTGCAAGGCATCTCTTAAAGAATGGTTAAAGTTGAAACCCCAAGATAATGCTTATTACATCAATATTCCTGATAATGCTGATCCAGGTAGTTTATATTCTCATATTGGTTCTGCCTTAGGAAAAAACGATGTTGATAATCTCATACAACTTTTGCCTCTACTTGATGAGGGATTGTATTATCTTGATAATCTTGAAAGCATTGTCTCAACTCCAATCGGAAGAAAGCAACTTGAAGAACTGAAAATAAATAGCAGTATTAGAATTCTATTTTCATCAAGAGTTCCACTTGATGTTTGTTTCGAAGAGCCAATTATAATATGCCCATTTTCAATCGATGAGGCAATCTCCTTATTTATTTTAGCTTGGAATGGTAATCAAACTCCCAAAAAAGATGATGAAGTACTTCAAGATTTCATACAGAAAAAACTTGGGTGTCATGCTCTGACAATAGTACTAATTGCCAGATTGGGATATAGCTATTCTCTTAACACGATTTATGAACAATGGGAAAAAGAAGGTGCTAAACTTGCAGACACAGAATGTAGTAGTGAAAGATTGGAATCACTTCAAATATCGCTAAGATTAACCAGTGATGCAATATGTAACAAGAACCCTATTGCTCTCAAGTTATGGACAATTGCAGCTATCTTTGCTGAAAAAATGGTTGAAATAACAGCTAAGAATCTCTTCCAGGATGAAATCTCATCAATAAGCATTTTGTGTAAACACAATATCCTTGTGAAAAATGAATCAGGTTATACTATGCTTCCTCCACTTGCTCAATATGCTCTGGATGAAGCAATAAATGAGGAGAACGGGTTTTCCTGGAAAGAAGCAAGAGATGTAATCTATTCGTATTTCATACGCATTGCAAAAATAGCTGATAGAATTCAATCAACTGAAGAGAATTTGTCTGCCAGACAATTAATCCTCTTTCATTTTACAGCACTGACTCAGCTTGTTAAACAAGATTGTAGAATTGGAAAACCTGATATTGACGCTCTTAGTATTCTTATGTATAGTTTAACTAATGCATACCAATTTAGAGCAGTAACAAGTAGAGATTTAATAAACATTGCTTTCTCTTTTATAAAAGGTAAAGCAAACGCTCTGAAATCCCTTGGAGATTTGGAACGTCTTTTAGGTGAACCAGAGAAAGCAAGGGATAATTATAATAAATCAATTGAGCTTTATACAAAAGAACAGTCTAATCTTGGTCTTGCAAACGCTCTGAAATCCCTTGGAGATTTGGAACGTCTTTTAGGTGAACCAGAGAAAGCAAGGGATAATTATAATAAATCAATTGAGCTTTATACAAAAGAACAGTCTAATCTTGGTCTTGCAAACGCTCTGAAATCCCTTGGAGATTTGGAAAGTCGTTTAAGAGAACCAGAGAAAGCAAGGGATTTATATACTCAAGCAATAATACTCTATAAAAATGAAAAAGAACCCCAAGGTTTAGCTCTTACACTTTTAGCATTAGGATTTACAGAAGCACAGATTGGTGATGAAAAGAAAGCGATAGAATTGATAGTTGAATCATATAAGTATGCAAAACTAACACATAATGAGCTAGTTATAGATTATTTTAAAGGAGTAAGTGAACAGATTGGGATTCCTTTTGATTAACTGCAACTTGATCCAAACGTACTAGTCTTATGTGCTCTGACATCGCCAGTAAGTTACACTGACAGGAATCCGGTAGTCAAACCTTACTTGAAGATATTCACAATTATAGCTCTCCGAGCTATGTGCAAGTGATGACACTTGCACTACATGGGAAGTAACCCTTTAAAGTATCTTAAAGAGAGATATTTATGGCGAATGAGAAGAAAATTAATCTAAAACAATTTTGCTATTGACATGAAAATAGATGAGTTGGTAAAAACGTCTTCAATCCAAAAATGAGATGAGTAAACTACACACAGATGTAAACTAAAACCTTTTTATTGACTCGAAAATGGAGGTTTATAGTTTGTTTCTCATAGAAGATGTATTTATAAAATAAAAGATAAATAGAGGTAAATATGACTCTGAGAGAACTCGTATCAATACTTGATGCTGAAGTATTGACTCCATCTGCTAATCTTGATACTGAAGTACCATGTGCTTTTAGTTGCGATTTGATTAGTGATATTCTGATGTGTACCCAAGAATCAACGCTTATATTAACCGGTTTAACTAATCCACAGGTTATCAGATTATCCGATATGATTGATTTATCCGGTATAGTTTTTGTTAGAGGAAAGCGTCCTACTGACGAACTTATTGAGATGGCAAATGAAAGGGAATTACCCCTTATTTCGACTCAGTATACAATGTTTATGGCGAGTGGAGTTCTATTTAATAATGGGCTCAGAAGTTGCAAAATAAAGTAGAATTATGGCAGAATATTTAAAAGTAAATCCGGAATATAATAATCGAGAAAATGAAGTTTTCTCAAATGATAAAACACCTGAAATAACCCTTGAGTTTGATATTCTTGAGCATGATTTCGTTAACTCGGGTAAGGGCTCAGCCGAGCTTAAGTTAACTATAAAAAGATTAGGTGTAGATCCTGCGATTATGAGAAAAGTAGCTGTAGCGGCTTATGAAGCTGAAATCAATATTGCTGCTCATTCACATGGCGGAACAATGATAAGTAATATCTATCCTGACTATGTTCATATTGTATTTGAAGATAGGGGACCGGGAATAGAAGATCTATCAAAAGCCATGACTCCTGGGTTCTCTACAGCTATTGAATTGGTTAGAGAAATGGGATTCGGGGCAGGACTGGGCTTACCAAATATAGAAAGAAACTCTGATATAATGAGGCTTAACTCCGAAAAAGATTCCCAAACAAGGTTAGATGTAATAATATTCTTTCAAAGTTGAAGGTAAATATGGAAGATAAAAGATACTATCACGGTTTTGAGGTAGTAAGAGAAAGATGTACCGGTTGTACGGCATGTGTGCGCGTTTGTCCGACAGAAGCAATGCGTGTAAGGCATGGGAAAGTGGTAATCGATGCAAATAGATGTATTGATTGCGGTGATTGTATAACTGCATGCAAATTCCATGCATTAATACCTAAACCGGATAAATTGAAAGTATTAAAAGAATTTGAATATAGAATAGCAATCGTAACTTCAGCTTTTGCCGGTCAATTTTCAGCTAATATCTCTTACAAAGAGATTCTGGCGGCAGTAAAGAAACTTGGTTTTGATATGGTGATTGAAGAGAGTATGGTTACGGATTTTATGGTTAAATTGATTCGTGATTACGTACGAAAGAATAAGCATATAAGACCTATACTCTCAAGTAATTGCCCGGCTGTAGTCAGATTGATCCAAGTGAGATTCCCTTCGTTACTTCCAAACTTATTGTTATTGGAATCACCAATGGGAATACTGGCTAACTATTGCAAAGAAAAGGTGATAAAGGAACTTGATATTGATCCCGATTCCATTGGTATCTTTAATATTGTACCGTGTCTAGCTGATGTAACAGCAACTCATCAGCCTGAAGGATCAAGGAAAAAACTATACGATGCCGCCTTTTCAATTACCGATGTCTATAATGAAGTTAAACAAATCCTTAATTCAGGGGTTGAACTTGATATAGATTTCGAAACATATGAATCCGGACTTGCCTGGACTCTTTCGGGTGTTGAAGCTGATATGGTGGATTGCGAAGATATCAGAACTCTCTCGGTTAACGGTATTGAGAATGTGAAGGATGTTCTCTCTAAAGTAGAAGATCACTATCTTGATCAGTATGACTATATTGTTGTTAGAAATTGCAAAAACGGTTGTGTTGGTGGTCCATTAAATGTCGAGAATCCTTTTGTTGCCATGAGCAGAATCAAGAAACTCTCTAAAGAAGCTGAACATCATCCTATTGATGAATCAGGATTTAGAGAATTGCTTGAAAAAGGTGAGTTTGACGTTGAACCATTGAAACAAAGATCAATGATGAAGCTGGATCATGATATTAAGGCTGCTCTAGTAAAAATGAGAAAGATAAATGAGATATTGACCGAGCTTCCGGGACTGAATTGTTCTGCTTGCGGATCTCCGAATTGTGAGAGTCTGGCGGAGGATATTGTTCAAGGAAAAGCTACAGTAGATGACTGTATTATATTATACAAGCAAACAAAGGAAGAATAATGGCTATTAAAGTTGAAAATATTATAAACAAAATACAAGTAACAAACTTAACTCCTGATTTAGATACCTCAAATGTAGAAATCGAAAGTGGTTATGTGTCTGATCTTTTATCCGATGTTATGGGTTCAGCTAAAGAAAATCAAATCTGGATTACTATAATGAGACATCTAAATACTATTGCAGTTGCTTCTATGACAGGTGTACCTGTAATTGTTTTTGCTAAGGATATTATTCCAGAGCAGTCGGTTATTGATAAAGCTAGAGAAGAAGGTATTATCCTTTTAACAAGCCCATTAACCGTTTTCGAATTATCAGGACAGATTTATACTCTTCTGAATAGTTAATGAGATTCTACAAGGCAGATTTACACCTGCATACTGTCCTTTCTCCCTGCGGGGATTTGGAGATGGCTCCCGGTGCTCTGATTGCAAAGGCTGCTGAGGCAGGACTGGAGATTATTGCAATAACAGATCATAATTCATTAAAGAATTGCGAAGCCTATATTATGGTAGGGGAGAAGGCCGGGATTAAAGTTCTGGCGGGAGTTGAAGTTCAAACAGCAGAAGAAATTCATCTGATTGGCTTGTTTCCAAGCTTAGAGATTGGAATGCAATTCGATGAACAGATTTATCAGTCGCTTCTTCCAATTGAGAACAATCCCGATTTCTTTGGTGATCAAGTGATTATTGATTCCGAGGAGAACATAATCGGTATTGAAGATAGAGCTCTGATTAATTCTTCCATGTGGTCATTTGATGAAGCAGTCGAAAATATCAGAAGCTTTGGAGGAGTATGTTTCCCGGCTCATGTAGATGCAACAACATATTCCTTACTCGGACAGCTTGGATTTGTTCCGCCTAATCTTAACTTTCGTACTTTAGGAATAAGTGCAAAGTGCAAAACAGACAGACTTTTCGAAAGCTATCCATTTACAAAAGAGTATCAACTTATCCGTAATTCCGACTCACATTACCTAAATCAGGTTGGAATTGGCTACAATTATCTATATCTTGACTCTCCAACTTTTGAGGAAGTATCTCAAGCCATTAATCAAGTTAATGCAAGATACATCAAGCAATAAGCGTATCAATCAAGCGAAGTAAAATCATAACAAATTGAGAAAAATACCATACCTAGCATGTTAACCATTGACAGGATTTTGTGATTTTGTATAATTGTCTAACGAAGATTACATACTTCCAATAATAAATAGGCCGTGGTAATGAAACTAATAAGAAATGTCTACTTGCCCAAAAGCAATAAGAAACTCAAACCCTGTAATGTGCTCTTTGATGACAAGGTTGTCAAGATTACTAATGAAGAAATTGAAGATGAACAAATCGATGAAATTATCGATGCAGAAGGAATGTATCTACTTCCCGGAGCAATTGACGCACAAGTTCATTTTACAAGTGTTGACGGAGACGAAGATTGTGTTGAAGAGATGAGCTCTTTAGCCGTTAAGGGCGGGTTTACTTCAGTGATTGATTCTCCTGTAAGTGATGATGAAGCAATCATTACTTCGGAACAGTATTGTGATTCAAGAGACAAATTCAAGAAATTACCTATAAATAGAGCACTTTGGGCTAAAATTGACCCTGCTGAAGCTCCCTACTATTTTGAAGATATGGAAGAGATTTGGGATAAAGGTGCTATCGGATTTCAGATTTACACATTAACTGATAATACTGATTTGGAATATTTCACTTATGAGGAAATAAATGACTTATTCTCGGATATTCCTGATAAAGAAATGGTTGTATCTATCAGTGCATTAGATTATCAAACTATATCTGAGTTAGAAGAAACATTGGATGAGGAAACTTTATCCAATCATCAGCTTGATGCCTTAACAAAAATTGTCAGAAGATCTTTAGACAATCCGATTCACTTTACAAACATGTCCACATTCAAAGCGATAAACTATTTAATTTCCGCTCAAAAACGTTTTGACATCAGCTTTGATTTAAGACCTGAATACTTTATAAAACTTCATAAAGATAAACTGGTATCTGCGATATTTGCTCGTTCTTACCAGAAAAGAAATGAAGAAAGAAACAATTTGAAAGATATGTTTAAGTTCTGTCGAGCAAGTATTTTAGCGACTCATTACGGTTTTAAAGATAAGAATATGATATATAATTCTGATTTACCTGAGAGTAATCCTGCGGATTATCCTTATCATATCCCATTCCTATACACGGAATTCTTTTCAAATCCTAAGGCACAAATGAGCCAATTTATAAATTTAACTTCGGAGAATATCGCTCGTACTTTGAATATATTCCCTAGAAAGGGAAGTATAGAAAAAGGTGCAGATGCGGATTTCTTCATTTTAGATCCTAATGTTTCTTATGTTGTTGATGATAAGGACTCAAATTATCATGGTTATAAGATGAACTGTTGTGTTGCTCATACTTTTGTAAGAGGAGAGAGAGTTCATTCTTATGATGACGATGTTAAGCAAGTATGTAATGGTCAATTCTTTGAAAGGAATGTTCTATAAGCTATTGTTATTCTAAAGACAATCTTTGTTAACTGTTTTTTATTTTACCGTGTCAGGTTTGACCGATAGTCAAACTAGATTGTTTATAGTGCTAATTCAAGAACAAAATCTTGACTGTTAGCAAGGTGTTGTTAAATGTTATCTGAAAAGTGATGACACTTATGATTAACTATATAAGGGAAAGCAATGATAGCTATTTACATCGATCCTGAACTATCAAAGCATAATACTAGTATTAATGCTGCAATAGAATTTTTACTTGATACTTTAGGGTATCAATTCAGAATTATCTATGATTTTGATAGTTTAATTATCACAGATACGTTGCTTTATTATTCCCCTAAAACACCTTCAAATGAATTATTCATTTCCTTTGCTCTCAAGCATCCTGTCATTCTTATGCCTTTCTGCGAAGAAATATACAATCTTGATAAAATTAAGAAAGGTCGTATAGAAAGCTTTAAACAATACATAAATATTGGTTCGGAAGTACCTGTTTTGCATAATAAAAAGATAAAAGAACCTGTGACAATAATGAGCAATGAACATATTGTAACAGCTAAATACAACTTTGATTTACTAGGCAATATCATGTTTTTCTTGTCCAATTTGGAAGGGGAGATTCGAGCTGATGGGGGTGGCAAGTTTCCTGAAAATAAAAGCTTTTTTTATAAAGACTTTGACCATGCCTTTGTTGCTGAGTATTTAACAGCCTTTGATTGGGTTCTGGAATCCATTTTAAAAGCTAAAGGCTTTTATCTGATTAAGAAAGAGATGTGGCCCAAATCCCAGAATTATGCCTTTGCAGTTACTCATACGGTCGACAAACTTAATAAGTGGACTTGGGGTAAGATATTCCACTCGCTTTTAGACATATTCGTATTATTGGTGACATTAAGATTGCCTGCTTTCCTCAGACAATTTGGGAGCATGTTAAACTATATGTTTAGAGGGGTGGAACAATATTGGTCATTTCCTGAATATTCCAAACTGGAAGATGATTATACTCTAAAGTCAAGTTGGTTCTTTGCAGTTAATGAAAGTGATTTAACTGATTATAATTTTCTGGATAAGGATCTTCAAAATGTAATCATTACATTGTCAAAATCCGGACATGACATAGCTTTATATTCATTTCCTGAACAAGAGACCATTGAGAAACTCTTTCAGAATGAGAAGAGGTTAAAGATTGCGTCAGGAAAGGGCTCAGGAGTTAGAAATGACGATTATATGAGCAATTCTTCTTCACTTTCAAGAGCCGAAAGAGCAAATCTGAGCTATGATAGTTCTTATTCCTTCAAAAGAAAATTCGGTTTCTTTAATGGGTTTGTTCATCCCTTCAAGCCTATTACTTCCAAATTCAGATCAGAGAACTATACTTATCCTGTGAATTGTAACGATAGCGCTCTTAGGATTGAAAAATACAAAGCAATAATGTTTAAACAGGCAAAAGTAGCCTTTAAAGAAGTCTTGGACGATGTTAAAAAATATCACGGATTATTATGCTTGGATTTAAAGCTATCAAACTATTTCGAGACATATTATCAGAGCAAACTTACAAGCTATATTTTTGAGAAGATTAAAGATGATAATGTCTTTATTGGAACTCTCTATGATATAAATAACTGGTGGAAATCAAGATCTGATGTAATAGCTTTTGAAGAAGAATATGATTTGTCAATTACCTTCCAGGAGGATTTTAAGAATATAACATTTTCTATAGTAGGCGATAAAAGAATTTCCGAAATTACGGGAGCCGAAGTTAAGATAAATGGTAATAAGATTGAGTGTACCAATGTTACTAGTGGGTCAGAATTGATTGTAAAATTCTCTGCAAAGAAGTGATATGAAGATAGCAATTATAACTAATTCTCATAGAATTGATGATACAAGACTTTATTGGAAGATAGGTCTAACACTGGCAAGCCACAATGAAGTAACAATAATAGGATTCAAAGGTAACGCTGTTGAGGATTCCCCTGTTAATTTTGTGAGAAGACAAGAACTGGATACTCTGGATAATCTGATTGAGCTTTATAAATTTGCTAATAGTTACAAACCCGATGTCTTGATCTGTGTTGAGCCATTAACATTAATTGTCGGGATATTGTTGAAAAGAAAGACTAAGCTGAAATTATTTTACGACTGTCATGAATTCTTTGCTGAGGCTTTTGCTGAAAGATACAAAGGAATTGTCTCCCTTATTGCTGAAAAAGCATACAAGACAGTGGAAGACTTTCTTGTGAAAAGGGCTACAGGGATTTTAGTTGTTAATTCTCTATTAAAAGAAAGATTCAAAAAGCATAACAATGTTAGAGTTGTATCAAATTACCCTACAGTAATATCTAAAATGAGTGCTCTCGAATATGAGTATGATGTAATTTATGCCGGTGGAATAGTTAAAGATCGCGGAGTCACTAAACTCATCATTGCTACCTCCATGTTAAAGAGTGCTTTCCCAAACATTAGAGTCTTGATACTTGGACGTGTTAAAAATGATTTGTTGGTTGAACTTCAGCAACTTGTGCTTGAACATGAACTGGTAGATAATGTTCAAATCAAGCCTGAAGTTTCAGTAAATGAAGCACAAAGATATATTTCAACTTCTAAAATTGGAATTTCAGTGTTAAATCCAAAGATAAAGCGTTTTGAAAAAGCAATACCCTTAAAGACTTTAGAATACCTTGCTAACGGACTTTACGTGATAACTAATGATTTTACTTTCCAAAAGAACTTTCTCTCTGAGCTTAAGGGAGGAGTTACTTACATAGATTACAACTCAAAAGCACTGGCAAAGGCTATTGCAAGTATCTTGTCAATAACAAGAGAACAGATTCAGAATCAATCTATCATGAATATTGAGTTTATCAGGACTAAAGCATGTTGGAATAATCAGTCTAAGAAGCTTTTAGAAATGTTCGATAGTTTGGAACAACACAATGAGATGTTAGTTTGTTCATATTTTTACCCTCCATTAGGAGGACCTGCAGTACAAAGATCATGTAAAACAATCAAATATTTATCAAAGCTAGGGTGGGATTGTGATGTGCTAACAGTTAAAAGCATTTTTTATCACTCTCAAGATCTTACTTTACTCAATGAATGTAGCGAAAGACAGGTGTTTAAAGCTAACTCATTTGATCCTATGGCAGTTACGAAATCCATAAAAGCAGATAATCCTGATAACAATAGCTTCTATTTTCGAATACCGGAGGGATTTAAAGTAGCAATAAAGAAACTATTCCCTATTGATGATAAGATTGGTTGGCTAATTCCGGCTGTACTCAAAGGTATTAGAGAAGCGAAAAGAAACAATTATAGATTTATTTTCACAACTATGGGACCATATACAGCCGGATTAATAGGATATTACATATCAAAAAGTTGCAACATCCCTTTAATTGTTGATTACAGAGACCATTGGACAATAAATCCATACGATGATAATATTAGCTTATTAAAACCTTTATCAGTTCATTGGGAAAAGAAGATATTAAATCATAGTAAGCTTGTGACAGTTATTGGTAATGTTATGAAAGAGCAACTTTGCGATAGATTTGGTAGCAATTTAAGCTCTAAGATACATGTCTTGTATAATGGCTTTGATGAAAGTGACTTTACTGACTATAAGCGTTCTCCTTCTAAATTGCCTATTGTAATAAGTTATATAGGTAATTTCTATCGAAACAGAACACCTAAGTTTTTTGTAGAAGCTATAAAGGAATTAAGGGATGAAGGATTTGATTTCTCAAACATCTCATTCAGATTTGTAGGTAATTATTTTAGAGAAGCGAGGGAGTGTCTTGAAGATAGTAAGGTTGCTGATATCTTAGAAATTGTACCTCAAGTTACTCATGAGGAAGTGATTAAGAAGTATGAAGAAACTTCCGGATTATTATTATTCATTGCAAATGAAAACGGTAAGGGAGTAATAACTGGAAAACTCTTTGAGTATTTGAGATCAGGAATACCAATTCTAGCAATGATTCCTCAGGAAGGAGAGGCAGCCCAAATTCTGAGAAGTACAGGAAATAATTTAATCTGCTCGATTGATGATGTTGATGTAATAAAGAATTTATTCAAGAAATTAGTTTTACGAATACAGGCTGAAGTTTTTTCACCTAAGTTAGATAGTAAGTATAGTAGGGAAGAACAAACAAAGTTACTGAATCAGAGGTTAAACACATTATGAAGACGAAAATAGTACATATACAATTGCTTCCTATTATGTCCGGTGTCCAGAGGGTAACATATAATATTTTTAAGGAACTGGATAAAAATAAGTTTGATGTTCATCTGATTTGCTCAGACGATCCATATCAAAGAGAGGAATCACTAATTAGTAAGTCTCAAGAGCTAGGTGTAACTGTTCATTTGATTAAAGGTTTGAAACGAGAAGTAAATATCAAAGATATCTCAGTTTTTAAGCAGGTGAAGGATATATTAAAAAGAGAAGAGTTTGATATTGTGCATACCCATACTTCCAAAATGGGGATTATCGGTAGAATATTAGCTAGAAAAGTAGGAGTCAAACGTATCATTCACACTATGCATGGGATTGCATTTCATCCTTATGAAAAATTATGGAAGAAAGTAGTTTATTATCTTTGCGAAATGTATGCATCAAGATATTGTGATAAGCTTGTTTTGGTCAATAGGGGCTATCGTAAAACCTTTTGGTTTACTTTGAAGAAGTTAGTTACCATATATAATGGTATTGATATAAATAAACTAAGAGTAAAAGATAACTATGATAAAGAGATTTCATTGGTTTTCTTAGGAAGATTAGATTTTCAGAAAGATCCAATTACAATACTTAAAGCTATTAATCTAGTTGTAAAAAGAGGGTATAGGATCAAGGCAAAATTTGTTGGAGACGGCGAGTTAACCGATATGTGTGATCAATACATACAGAAATGGAATTTACAGGATAATGTAGAACTGTTGGGATGGAGAGATGATGTTTCTGAAGTTCTGGATGATTCAAATGTTTTCTGCTCCAGTTCACTGTATGAAGCATTACCTCTTTCATTTCTAGAAGCCGCTTACTCCGGGTTACCGACTATTGGTACTGATATAATTGGAGTTAGAGAAGTTGTGGTAAAAGATATGACGGGATATTTATACAAACCAAGGGATTACATAGGTTTATCAGAGTTACTAATTAGATTAATAGAAAATCCCGATTTAGTCAAAAATATGGGTCAGAATGCCCACAACTTTGTTTCAGAGAATTTCTCTTTAGAAAAAATGGTAGAAGGTTATCTTGAATTATATAGAGATTGTTAAGTTTATAAGCATATTTATAGGTGTTTTCGTTTTAACACTCGTTTTACTTCCTATAACACGAAAGCTTGTAACACTAATAGGTATAGTTGATAAGCCTGAACATAGAAAAGTTCATAAGATACCAATACCAAGCGGAGGTGGTTTAGCCTTTGGAATTCCAGTTATATTAGCTCAATTTATCTTCTACTTAGTTTATCCTGATTTTGAATACAAGAATCAAGTGGGAGCCTTAGCTGTAAGTGGTCTATGGGTTATGATTCTTGGAATAATTGATGACAGATTTAAAGTGAATGCTTATACAAAACTTATATATCAAGCTATATTAGCAGTTTTTCTATATTTTACAGGATTTAGAATAATGGAGTTAACCAATCCATTAGGAGCAGAAATTCAATTAGGATATCTGTCGTTTCCCGTTACAGTATTCTGGTATTTATTACTAATTAACTCAATTAATCTAATTGATGGGATTGATGGGTTAGCTTCGGGGATAGGCAGTGTAGCATCAACAATATTATTTCTTGTAGGAGTGAAGTATAACAATATCTATGTCATGTATTTATCAATGGTATTAATCGCCGGATGCACTGCATTCTTAAAAGACAATTTCTATCCGGCAAAGATATTCATGGGTGATACCGGAAGCATGTTCATTGGAATGAATTTAGCCTCTATTGCTACGATTGGAACCGGACAATTAAAAGGTATAACAGCAATAACTCTGATAATACCCATTACTGTAATGGGAGTGCCATTATTAGATACTTTTTTAGCTGTATTTAGAAGAATAAAAGAAAAAAGACACATTTTCTCAGCTGATAAAGAGCATTTCCATCATATATTGCTTAATCATGGATTGTCTCATAAAGCCATCTCTTATATCTCATACTTGTTTACTCTTTTGTTTGGTTTAATAGCACTAGGTTTTTCATTCTCATCGAAGAGAATATTGCTCTCGGTTCTAGTACTATTACTGCTAATAATTATGATAGTACTATATTCTACTTTAAAAAGGGAGTCTAAAAAATGAAAAAGACTACAATAACAATACTGATAATAGTGATACTTACAATTTGTTATGCTGTAGATAACAATAGTTGGAGATCATATACTAATACAACTCATATTCATGATTTTACAGTTGAAAATAGTAAGTTATACATTGCTACTTGGGGTGGGTTGGTCGAGTACACTATTCAAAGTGCTTTTACGAGAGACAACTGTATACATCAGAAAACTTACAACAACATAGACGGTTTGTCAACAAACGATTTAAGAACAGTTACATACGATAATAACTCTAAATCGGTGTGGATGAGTGCATATAACGAAGGAATAAATACTTTAGATGAGTCAAATAGGGTCACGTTAATTGATCAAGATAAGTTAGGACTTCTATCAAACAAAGTTACAAGTGTACTTTTAGACGACTATTTCTATGTAGCTACGAATGCCGGATTGTGTATTTATAACAGCTATGAAGGTTTATCATTTCCACTCTTAATGAGCTCTTATGATGAAGAATTGATAAGCTCTAATATCAGGGATATGATTATGACAGATGATAATTACTTAGTCTTAGGGACTTCATCAGGAGTTAATTATGTTCATCGAGATTCTTTAGATTACTCTTCTGCTTGGCATAGCTGGACTTTCGAAAATTCATTGCTTCCTTCAAATGATGTTACAAGTATTTCATCAAGAAATGGATATATTGCAATAGGAACTAATAAGGGAGCTATGATTGTATCTGGATTCCCCACAAAGCAACATTACAATGTTGTTACGAGAATCGAAGAAATGAATCAACCGCCAGTCTCAACTATATACATTGATGAAGAGAATCAGATTTGGTTAAGTCTTGGAATTTGGGACGAAGATACAATGAGTTATCAAGAGAGTTCCGATTATGCTTTATGTAAATTGAATAGTACAGGAAATGTGCTTTTTACATACAAGACTGGAGAAAATGGTTTAATAACTAAAGATATTCGTAGGATTAAAGAGTTTGAAGGTAAATTATGCTTAGCAACTTGGGGAGAAGGATTACTCATCTTTGATGAAGGAAAATGGGAACAACTTGCCGAGGATTGTATAGGCTTTAATTCAATCAAGAGTATTTCCACAGATAATAATAACACATTATGGTTTTGTGCAGGTACATGGGGAGATTCAAAGACAAAGAAAGGAACAAGAGGTGTAAGCTCATTTGATGGAGAGAAATGGATAACTTACAATGTAAAGAACTCTCAAATTAATAGTGATAATATTAATACTATTGCCGTTGATTCAGAAAACAGAAAGTGGTTCGGAGCATGGTCTGCATCCAGTAACAATGAGTACGGATGGGTTGGAGGTATTAGTATCCTTGATGATTCAGGAGATGATAATGTTTGGTATCGACTCTTGCCGGGTAATGTGAGCATTTATGACGTTATTGAAGAAGACTTTGTACTCTTGGATAATAATAATGGATGCGGAGGCTCAACAATACCGTATATAATGAAAGATAGCAACGATAACATTATTGTAAATTGTTATGATGTAGGTCTTTCTGTTTACAGCCCCAATGCCACAAATGACTATAAGATTAATAAGATTAGAGATGTGAGAATCGATGTTAATGATGGTCAGAAAGTAACATATTCAATCCAATCAAGAGATAGATATTATTTTGCAGTGAATAGAACTCTGGAAGATAATGGTAAGGTTTACTATTGGGAAGGAACTAATCCTCCTGAAGTAGATTCTTTGCAATATTGGAATATAGCTGAGATTCCTGAGTTAAGAAATTGCACTATGAATGCAATGGAAACATTTATAGATTCATTTGGTAGATCACAAACTTGGTTTGCGACAAATACAGGATTGTTTACATACATAAGTAGTAACGGAACAGACAAAGGTTGGTATAAATGGGGAACAAACATAAAAAGGGAAAGATGGAACGGGTATTCTTGGTATTATAATCAGAGTGATCTCTATTATGAAGATGAAGAGAGATTGTTCGGTTCCAATGAAGCCGAAACACTTTCATTGTTCTTCGATCCTTTTGGAAGATTATGGATTGGGTCAAACGGGCATGGTATGAGTTCCTTTGATCCTTATTCTGAGAGATTTACTAACTATTCTGTTTCTAATACAAAGATGATTTCTAATGATGTAACGGATTTTGGTTATGATCCTGTCTCCGGAAGATTGTTTGTCGGTAGTTCTGACGGATTGAGTTCATTTATTATTGGTGTGACTCAGAATGAGCAAAAAGAGTTTATTCAAACAATTGCTTATCCTAATCCCTACTATCCTGATGAAACAACAACACCATTAATGATTGTAAACAGTGATAATAAAGACTTAGCTAACAGTAATGTTTATACTTTTCCTGATTCATATGATGAATGTAGGATATATGACACCGGTGGTGATCTAGTAGTAACTCTTAATCTTAGTGTTGAGAAGAGATTTACTTGGGATGGAACCAACAAAGCAGGAAACAAATGTAGTTCCGGTATCTATTTTTATGTAATTACCGGTAGTGGAGATGTTGCTAAAGGGAAAATAGCTCTGATTAGATAATGAATAGAGAATTTAGATTGCATCCTGAAGAATACAAAACTGAGATAGTAGAATCTCGGATTATAGATTTAAGCAATCTCCTTCTATCTGAGAAGGAGATTGTTTTTGTTATTGATGAGAATGTGGCTACTAAGAACTCGAAGTTACTTCAAAATTTGGAAATTAATCCTGTTTACTTGTATCAAGCGTCAGAGAGTTCTAAGAGCTTAGAAACAGTTCAAAAAATCTACAGATTTCTTAATAGTAATAATGTTAAGCGTAACTCTGTTATTTGTGCAATAGGTGGAGGTATAACAACTGATTTAGTTGCTTATTGTGCATCAACTTTTAAGAGAGGCTGTAGATTATGGTTGGTTCCTACAACTGTAATTGCTATGGTAGATGCAGGAATAGGAGGGAAAACAGCAGTTAATCATTCAAATAGCAAAAACCTGATTGGAACTTTCTATCCTGCCGAAAAGGTTGTATATTGTCATGATTTTCTAGATACTCTCCCTTTAACGGAAGGTTTGAACGGGCTATATGAGATTCTTAAAATGTCGTTTATCAGTGATAGAATTGTCATTGATAGTAATGTGTTTATGATCGGATTTTCTAAAGAGCTTATTAAACAGACAGTAACTCTTAAACTTTCAATTTGTGAGAATGACCTATATGATAGGGGAGATCGAAGAAAGCTTAATCTTGGTCACACATTTGCACATTTACTTGAAGTTGTTAGTGATTATCAAATACCGCATGGTGTGGCAGTGGCAATTGGTATGAGGATAGCACTGAGTATCAGCTATAAGCTGGAATTGATTGATGAAAGAATAGAAAAAAGTATCCGTACAAAGTTAAATAAAATTCCTTTAACAGTATTTCTTGACCCTAACATCATATCAAAAATAAAGGATTTAGGAAGGGAAATACTTATGACTGATAAAAAAGCTACAGATTCTCTCAATTTAATCCTTTTTAAAGGGGCAAATGCAGAAGTAACGGTTTATCCTATTTCCTTTTCTGAATTAATTATTAATTCAATAATAGAGGAAATAGAAAAGTTATGCTAAAAAGGTTTATCTCGTATTACAAGCCCCATATCCATTTATTTGTTTTGGATATGACAGCTGCTATTTTAAGTTCAATTATGGGAATCTTTTTCCCTATGATAACTCGTAATCTTCTCAAGTTCTATATCCCTGAAAAAGATACAAGAATGATTACAATTGCTTTCATAATTATGGGAGTAGTATGGATGTTTAGAGCAATCTTCAATTTCATTCGAGTAAAATGGGGTCATATTCTTGGAGTTAGAATGGAAGCAGATATGCGAAAGCATATTTTCCAACATCTTCAAAAACTCTCTTTTACTTATTATGATAATACGAAGACAGGTCATATAATGTCTCGTATTACAAACGATTTGAATATGATTGCAGAAGTCGCTCATCATGGTCCGGAAGACTTGATAATATCAGTTTTCATGATTATAGGCTCTTTCATATTCATGTTTTACTTCAATTCTCGTTTAGCTTGGATTTCTCTTATCCCATTACCTTTCTTACTCATTTGGGGCTTTACACTTGGTCGTAGAATGAAAGCCGGTTTCAGGGATGTTAGAGCTAGGATAGCGGACATGAATAGTAGTGTTGAGAATTCGGTTGTTGGAATAAGAGAGGTTAAGTCTTTTGCCAAAGAAGATCTTGAAATAGCTAAGTTTGGAGAAGTTAACAGACTGTTTAAAAAAGCTAAAGAGAGAATGTATACATTAATGGCTACATTCTTTACCGGAATGAATTTCCTCACGGATGTATATTATGGTACAGTTGTAGGCGGTGGAACATATCTTATACTTAGAAATCAACTTGATGCGGCAGACCTCATCAGTTTTATTCTTTATATAAACTTCATTCTTGATCCAATTAAAAGACTTATTAACTTTGTTGAGCAATATCAGCAAGGGACAACAGCTTTCGAAAGATTCACTGAAATAATGGATATAGAACCGGATATCAAAGATGTTGCAAATGCTGTTAAAGCAACTAATGTAGCTGGCAAGATTGAATTTAAGAATGTTACTTTTAAGTATGATGGGACAAAGGATATTGTGATAAATGACATATCTATGACTATGCCAGCAGGAAAGACAATTGCTGTTGTTGGTGAATCAGGAGCCGGAAAATCGACTCTTGTATCTCTTATCCCAAGATTCTATGAAGTTGATGAGGGAACAATTAGACTCGACGATAAAGATATAGCTAAGTTCAAGATACGTTCCCTTCGCGAGAGTATTGGCATTGTTCAACAAAATGTTTTCCTATTCGATACTACAATCAGAGAGAATATATTATATGGTAATCCCGAAGCCTCAGAAGATGAACTCATTGATTGTGCCAAGAAAGCTAACATCTATGACTTTATCATGACATTACCGGATGGATTTGATACACTTGTAGGGGAGAGAGGAGTAAAGTTGTCCGGTGGACAAAAACAAAGAGTTTCTATTGCCAGGGCATTTTTAAAGAATCCTCCGGTACTCATATTCGATGAAGCAACATCTTCATTAGATACAGAATCAGAGTCTTTGATTCAAAAATCAATGGAAGAATTGTCGGTGAACAGAACCACAATAATCATTGCCCATAGATTATCTACTGTGAGAAATGCCGATTGGATATATGTTCTGAGAAGTGGTAAACTGATTGAACAAGGAAGTCACGAAGATCTTCTGAATATGGATGGATACTATAAAACTTTGTATACACGTAATTTATTATGATAAGCGGGAAGAGAGTGTTAATAAAAGCAAAATAATTTAATATTTCTACTTGACATCATAACGCTGATGTAGATGTTGGCTAAACATCACGTCGGGGTGTAGCGCAGCCCGGTTAGCGCACTGGTTTTGGGAACCAGGTGTCGGAGGTTCGAATCCTCTCACCCCGACCATGATATAGAGTGATTTATAAAAGATGGGCGTTTAGCTCAGTTGGGAGAGCGCCTGCCTTACAAGCAGGTGGTCAGGGGTTCAAGTCCCTTAGCGCCCACCATCTTTTATTAATTCGGGCGTTTAGCTCAGTTGGGAGAGCGCCTGCCTTACAAGCAGGTGGTCAGGGGTTCAAGTCCCTTAGCGCCCACCATAAATTTTAGGTCATCACCTGTGATGACCTTTTTTTATTGCTATTATCCACTAATATTGTAATGAATAATCTTCCTTTTGGTCTTTCTTGGCTTACTCTTGGGTATCCTTGCAACGCAAGAGAGATCCGGGGGCGATCCATAAGTTAAATAAGAGTTAATGAGAACCGGAGATTCATAGACTAATCATTGAGTTGGAAATATAGATTGACATTATCTCTTGTTAATAAAGATAGAAAAAAACTCTAAGGAGACGTACTATGGAAAGAATAATCATATCAGATTATATGTCCGTGGAAATGATTACTGACCTTGAAGCTACCGATAAAGAGGGAGCATTGAAAGAGATGCTTGAGCTTATCAGTAAAAGCTCCAAAATAGTTGATAAGAAAGCATTTGAAAATGCAATTTACAAACGTGAGAAGCTAATGAGTACCGGTATCGGTTACGGTATTGCAGTACCACACGCAAAGTTGAAAGGCGTAACTGATTTTACAATTGCTCTTGGACGAGTAAAAGACGGAATTGAGTATGAATCAATTGATGATAAACCTGTTAATTTAATCTTCATGATTGGTGCATCAGATACACAAGATAAAGAATACATCAGATTATTATCCAGACTTGTACTCAGGTTAAAAGATCAGAAGCTTAGAAAAAAGCTCATGAAAGCTAAAGACTCAAAAGAAATATTTAATCTAATTAGTGAAAACTAGCTGATGCCGTTACCTGAAGTATTTCTTTTTCTGGCTGTGACACTGCTATTATCAGCCTTGACTGCTAGAGGTGTATCACTTTTAAAGTCACCTCTTCTTTTGGGCTACATAATTGCCGGAGCTTTGATAGGACCTGCAATTCTAGGGTTAATTAAAACAGAACACTTTCAGAGTTTTGATATTATCAATGTCGTAACCTTATCTCTTATCGGTTTTGGTATCGGAGGTGAATTAAGGATTAAGAAGCTTCGTAAATTCGGTAGTATGATAGTGTGGATAACCATTTTTGAAGCGACAACAGCCTTTATAGTTGTAGGAGTTGTAACAACACTAGTCTTGAGAATGACAGGAGAAGCTTGGAATCTTAGTGCGGCAATGGGAATGATCTATGGATCCTTTGCTTGTGCTACAGCTCCTGCTGGGACAGTAGATGTGATAAAGCAATATAAAGCATCCGGTGATATGACTACCACCCTGTATGCTGTTTTGGGATTAGATGATATTTTTGCATTATTAATCTTTACAATTACCCTTCCGGTCGCATTAATTGTAATTGGAAGTAAAGAACTGACAATTGCCGGCTCATTACTACATGCTGGCAAGGAAGTTGGGCTATCTATACTCATAGGCTCTGCAATAGGTTATGTGCTATACATAATAGGTAAAAGAACTTATGACAGATTAATGATAATGTATTTTTCATTAGGAATGATACTATTAAACTGTGCAATAGCTGAATATTTGGAGTTATCTCCAATACTATTAAATATGTGTTCTGGAATAGTACTTGTGAATTTAAGCCCACTTGTACTCAAGAAGATGAACCAGCAGTTAAGCGAGTGGTCACCACCTATATATGTTTGGTTCTTTGTGCTTATAGGATCAAGATTTGCCCCGAAGATAATAATTACATATTTACCGCTGGTCTTGTTCTATATCATAGCAAGCATGATTGGTAAGTATTCAGGGGCTTGGTTAGGTAGCACGGTTGCAAAAGCACCTGATAAAACGAGGAAGTATCTTGGATTCACATTGCTATCGCAAGCAGGTGTTGCAATTGGTTTATCTCTAGCTGCTTCTCAGTATCTTGAAGCAGAAGGATATATAAAACAGTCAGTACAGATAACCAGTGTGATGACTGTAACAACTTTTATTATAATGATGATTGGTCCTGTACTTGTAAAATATGGATTAGTCAAGTCCGGTGAAACCCGGGTTAATGGGTAAACAGGAGAATAGATATGTATATGATAATGCATCTTTTCAGAGAGAAATATCTTTCTGACGTGTTAATGGCTCTTACAGAAGCAGGAGTCGAGGATACTATAGTTCTCGGCGGTGAAGCTATTGGTCATAAGCTTGTCTTTGATGTACCTCTCTTTGCAAGTTTCCGTGATAGCTACGGTTCGCAAAGAGATTATGGTAAAATAATTATGGGTATTGCAGATGAGGAGCAAGTAGAATTTATTTTAGAAGAGCTAAAACATGCAGGAATAGATTTTAAAGGAAACGATATTGGTAAAGTATACCTTTTACCTATAGAAAAAGTATATTAGCACTCATATATGCGAGGGAGAATTTAATAGGAAACCGCTTAGTTTGTTATTCTAATTAATAGTAACAGTCGGGATTATTGCCAACCCCGGTTTAGCTCTATAAGAACTAACGGTGGAAGTCCGGATTTAACAGGATAAGAAGTTGTATTGCATTATGACGGAGACAATGCCTGTGGAATTGGAACAGATTAGTGCACTAACATTCAAAGCATGAGCCCGTTATACAATTGATGAATTAGCTCAATACAATGATGCTACAATTGAAATAATTCAATTCTATAATGATACTTACTATTATTTTGAAAGTATATCAAGGAACAAGTGCTTTAACTCCGACCAGTGAAATATACACTCAGAGTGTAACCAACTTTCAAGCTGAAAGTTGGAATGATATTTTTTTATATGATCCTATAACAATCAATACAGCTAATGATTATTGGGTAGATTATAATACTCATATTGAACCTGCTGTTGAGATTAGAAATGTAGGAACAAATAACGGAACTACAGCTTTTACTGTTTCTATCAATAATGCTAAAGGTAATGAAGTTTTTAATAAAACAACTTCAGCAATTGCTATGAAATCAGCTTTTAGTTTATCTGCAGAAGGTGGGTTTACTGCAGGTACAGGTGATCACTTGGAACCAGATCATTATTGAGAAGTATTTAAGCTAGTATTAATTTTATCGTCAGGAAATATTATTAATTGACTAGGATTTATACGAGGATTTAATTGAATAAAACAACATAGGGATGTTAATATGGTCAGATATTTCGGAATAGAAGATCGCAGTTTAGTTGAACAGAAAAAGATAGATGGGGCTTTTTGGACTCATGTGACTAATCCTTCTAATTACGAGATAATATTTATGGAAAAAGAATTAGAAGTCCCTATTGATTTTATTACGGATCCTTTAGATGCTGATGAAAATTCCCGTGTTGAATATGAAGATGGTAATATCTTAATTATATTGCGTGTTCCGGTGCGTACTAATAATGAAGTAACTCCATTTAAAACTATGCCAATGGGTATCATTATCACAGACGAACAGGTTGTAACAATTTGCAAAGAGGATCCCTCAATAATGAGTAGATTTACTAAAGGTACACATAGACCATTCAATATTACTCCACAGCAATTTGTTTTACAAATCATGTTGAGAAATTCTGTAAAATACTTGAACTACTTGAAAGAAATAAATAAGAATATGAATGAACTTGAAAGAAATCTACATCAAACACTAAAGAACGAAGATTTAACTGAGTTAATGTTTGTTGAGAAGTGCCTTGTTTACTTTAACACTTCATTACGCTCAAATGAGATAATGCATGAGAAGTTTTCACGTTCTAGATGGCTTTTAGAAGATCCGGAAGCAGATGATTTGCTAGACGATGTAATTGTTGAGAACAAACAGGCTATTGCTATGGCGAGCATTTATGCAAAGATCGTGAGTAATTCTATGAATGCTTTTTCTTCGATGATATCTAACAACCTTAACATAGTTATGAAGTTTCTCACATCAATTACGATTGTTCTAATGTTGCCTACACTCATTGCCAGTTTCTATGGAATGAATATAAAACTTCCAATAGCCGGATCTCCACATGCCTTTACATTTCTAACTCTTATATCGATTGGGTTATCGCTAATAGTTGTTTTTATATTTATAAAAAGAAAATTCTTCTAGTTATCTGCAAGGTGTTTTAGCTCTATATAAAATACCATCACCATTGATTAATATTTCCTGCTCATCAGCAGAAACAAACAGTGATTGTCCTTTACTAATAGAAACATTATTTACAATGAGATTACCTTCTGTGCAAAGAATAATCTCTGCACTGTGAACAGATAATCGAATCTCATGATTGGACTTAATAAAGATACAAGATAGCTCAAACTCAGTAGCATCTGTCTTGTATACTAACTCATTATCATTCTTAAAAACTGTATTGACAATTGATACAGGATGATGTTCAAAACTTAGTACCTTTAAAATCTCAATCTTATCAATATGTTTTGATGTCAGTCCGGCTCTAAGCACATTGTCGGAATTAGCCATTATCTCCAAACCAGAACCCTGCAGATATGCATGGAGAACACCTGCTTTTAAATAGATTGCTTCACCTTTATTAAGCTTCACTATGTTCAAAAATAGAGGTGCAAGGATTCCTATCTGCTTTCCAAACTGGTTGTATAACTGGAGGCACCATGATAAGATTTTGTTTACGGAGATGTTTGAATTTCTCTTTTCATTTATTCTAGTCATGAGACAGTCAGTTATAATTGAGTCATCAGTATTGATATAATCTTTAAAAAATTCTTCATATCCCTTATAAACACTCGGAAAAAGGTCATTAATCTCTAACAACTCCATTAACAGTTGAATTTCAGGTAAAGATCTAAATCCACACATAGCTATAAAGGGAGAAAGTGCAAGTATCAACTCCGGCTTATGATTGTCATCTTTATAATTCCTTTCTCGTGACTCTAAATCAATTCCTAGCATGTTTTCTTTATCAAATCCTTGTTTAGCTTGTTTCTTATCAGGATGTGCTTGAATTGATAATGCTTTAGATGCACTTAAAACTTTGAAGAGAAAAGGTAGTTTATTGTTATATATAGAAGCAGCATCTCTACCCAAAACAATATTAGGTGATTCTGCGATAAACTTATCCAATTCACATGGAGAGTTATCTATTATTAATCTTGATGGGGCTTTTGGATGAGCTCCCATCCATAACTCAGCACAAGGTCTTGAATCATTATTATCAATATTGATGAGCTTAGGTATAAAATCGGTAGTACCCCAATCATAGTTTTGAATAGTGTTACTCAACTTATAAATAGCCATTTTACCAAACCTTTATCGATAACTTAAGTATTACTAAGTTCTGCCCAACAATTGCATATAGGCAATTATTTATAGTATCATAGTCACTAATGTATTTGACCTGAGCATCGAACGTAATAGAAGAAACATTCTCACCTGTAATTAAACTGAATATATCAATTTGATTATTTTGAGTGTCAATCATAATACCACTATTTAAACGCTTATCCTCTTTTCTGGTAACAATGATAGATGAATGATATTTATGAGCTAGTTTCCTGATATCTTTCCTTTGGGAAGTTCTCCAGATAGTATCACCTTTAGCATTCAACAAAAGAATCTCATTGTTACTACAATGTATAAGAAGATTGTTTTCAACGGTTTTAGCTTCTAGTATTACGGATTCTGTCTTAATTTGCCAAACGACTTCCTTTGATTTTTTAGAAACTGCAGCAATGTTGTTCTCAATTATTAGATAGATATTATTGTAGTCAAAGAGTGGGGGATAGGTAATATTGTGAGTAAACTTACCTTGCCAGACAATCTTTAAGCTTAAGTCTTTGGCTGGAGAATAAACATATTTTGCCAATTGTTTTTCTAACTCAGGGTTATTGATTGAATCTGTTAGATTCTTTAGCTCAAAAAGAATATTATGACTTGTGAGTGATTCTTCTGTTTTATAACCTACTTGTTCTACATAATTATCACCAAGGAAGTAATAAAGCATTGTAACTATTATAATAACACTAAAAACAATAGCACTTACCCTGAAAGAATGACCCCTGAAGAACTTCATCGGCTTCATCAATTTCTCTGGAAGATTTGATATATATATATAGTGATTTACTTCTTCTTCAGGAGCTAGTAAAGCTGTAAGAACAGAATTTGCTCCATGCTTTACACTTTCTTTAATTATTGGAATTTGCTTAGATGGGAAAGCAAACAAAGTACTATCAGAGCCTAAAACTATCGAGTGAACATTAACAGGAATATCCTGTTGAATAGAGCCTAACTGATTCAAAGATTCGACAGTGGCTATTGGGTACATATCCCAGCTTAGACCAATCTCTCTAAACTTCATTTCTGTTATCAGACCAATTGCAAGTCTTCCGAATTGAACA
Source organism: Cloacimonadales bacterium (SeqCode) (assembly GCA_963667035.1). Lineage (GTDB taxonomy): Bacteria > Cloacimonadota > Cloacimonadia > Cloacimonadales > JAFGVF01 > Zophobacter. Next base: position 1,531,371 of record OY762964.1, on the reverse strand, counting down.
AAATATATATTTTCATTCCTTTTGATAGCAAAAAAAAGAGAAATGCCCTTTTGCTTATCTCCTGATTTGTTAAACATGGCATTAATTTTCCAGTGTAAATCATTAAAGAACTCAACTAGTTTATCTTTTATATTGTTTTCTGAGATACTGTTTGGTTTTAATTTTAGTATTTCTTCCAATACAAATGCATTAACTGACTTCAGAAAAGAGCTATTATTCAAATTATACGTAAGAAGAAAAAAACTCTTTTGCGAATTCGGAAAGTAATCAGAAAAACTAAGATTACTTCCTGAATCAGATTTAGCAATTTCTATATGAAACAACTTCCCCTCCTAGTTATACCACTTAATAAATACTCTATAGAATACTCGGAACAGTGTTTTAAAATCCATTAACATATTTGTATAAGAAGCATTAGCTAAAGGACACCAACACTCCTTGTTTCTGATAGATTCACGTTCCTTCCGGAAGTCTCGATTAAACCATATATCCTTAAATTGATAGTTTTTTTCTCTAAGATTACCCATTGATTTAGCCTTTATACAACAAGACCATACGTCCCCTTCCGGTGAAATTTGTACAGAACTGATACCTGAATAGCATGGGATAACTTGTTTTCTATCTCTCAGTACTTCCTTTACAAGAGTATAGTATTCAACTCTAAATGCTTGAGTAATTTTACTTACGCCCTTATATTTGTTGTTCTTTATTCTGTGAATAAGAAAATCAATTGCAGATTTGTATTGAAGAAGAGTAGGAGTAATATTACTACCAATAGTATCAAGTTCAGTTCTTTCTTCAGCTATCTCAGTAATATAAGAGTCAGGGTTTAAATCTATCATGTAACTTGCAATAGCAGCAAAGTTATGAACATTAAATCTTGATATTACCGTATGTATACCAATTTCAAGATTATCAAACTCTAAAGCTTTAAGACGGCTATATGTCTTAATAACATTTTTAAAATTACCCTCAATATTTCTAATCCTGTCATGCTCTTTTTCTATGCCATCTATTGAGAGATTAACAATTATTTGAGATTTTGGACATGCCCGACATATATTCTTAACATCACTTACGATCTTCTTTGTCAAAATACCATTGCTAGGAAAATTCATGATTTTAGGTTTAGATATGTTATAGATAGTCGTAACAACTTTAACAATGTCTCTTCTAAGAAATGGTTCTCCTCCACTAAATGTAATCCAATAAGGTGATTTTCCAACTGATTTGAAGAAACGTTCATATTCTGAAGCAGTCATGTTGTTAGCCGATTTCTTCCAGATATTACAAGTTGAGCATCTGGAATTACAATTGTATAAGAGACTGATTGTGTAATTCATTGGTAACAATTTAGGGAAGCCAAATCTGTAGAATAATTTATACAATAGGGTTCTAAAAAATAGTATTATCATGTTAGATTTTTTTTAAGTCCTTAGTTGATTTTGCAATATCCCAAACGAAAGGATTCTTTCTTTTAATGTAAAAGTCGTATTTTCCTAATAATCTACACCAGATCTCCAAGAGTATTACGCCTAGTAGTTTAAACATATTAACCGGGTTCTCAATTAGCTCGGAGATAGCTAAATTTATTAGGATAATCCCAGATTGAGATGATACTTTGTGATTCTGATTTGTCTTTAACCACAGATGTCCGGTTTCAATTCTTCTTCTCTGTTTAATAAAATCAGTAATGTTCTCAGGTCCTTTATTATAAATTGTGGCATCCGGAATATACTTAATTAGTAAACCATTCTCTTTGATTAGAGCTTCAATACTGGCTTCATCTACAGCACTTTCAGATGGAATTCCTTTGAATAATTTTCTAAAAGCTACCATTTCTCCAAGTTTAGGACTCATAAGAGCCATTTTATGATGTAGTCTCCATAGCAAATTAACAGCGTATCCTATAAAAGTCTTATCTGAATTTTCTGGAATAGGTCTACCGCCTGTCATTCCTACTTGATTATCTCTGAAAGGTGAAACAAGCTTTTCGATTGTGTCTTGATGAGGAATAGTATCAGCACTTTCAATAACTAATATATCAGTTATAGAATCACTAATAAAGTGATTTATAGAGGCGGATTTACCATTTCTTTTTTTCTCAGAAATGAGTCTAATCAAAGGAGATTTATTAGCGTAACTTCTTACAATATTATCTGTATTATCAGAGCAGGCACTTGAGACTACTAGGATTTCTTGTATCTCTACGTTCTTTAGATTTTGATTAAGAAGTGCATCAAGTAGCTTACCAATGTTCTTTTCCTCATTATATGCAAATACTCCAATGCTACACTTTAAAACTGACATTACTTACTAAGATCTCCACTTATTGCATCTAGTATACCATTAACAAACTTTCCAGAGTTTTCAGTACTATACTTCTTCGCAATTTCAATAGCTTCATTGATAATAATCGGGTGGGGAGTATCTAAATACTTCATCTCAGTAACAGCAACTCTCAATATTTCTCTATCAATAACAGCTAGTCTCTCAATAGACCAGTTATCACTTTGATTATTAATTATTTCATCTACATTATCTACATTAAAGATAAGAGCTTTTAAAATTTGAGAAGCGAATTCTATTGATTTGTCAGAGGTTGGATTCTTTTCAAAATCATGCTCGGTTTGAGCTATATCAACTAAATGACTATTCAACTCATTGTAGAGTTTATAGTAATCAGCAGATTCTTGCTCATCCATAAATTCGTATGAGTAAAGAGCTTTTAAGGCTAACTCTCTTGCTAATCGTCTAAGTCCCATTTTCAATATCCTAATTTTTTAACAATAATTCTTACTATTATGCAATTGGCAAGCTTTATCGTCTCTTATAACACATTATCTCAATGTCTATGCTTTAGATTGTGGCTTTAGGAAGAGTTATTATAACCGATGTTCCTTTTCCAGGCTCACTTTCCACTTCAATTTTACCATGATTGAGAGTGATAAAATCTTTGCAAAGTAGTAGACCTAAACCAGAGCCTTGCTCATTAGCTGTTCCTCGGGTAGACTTGTCTCTACTAAAAGAAAACAATGTATTTAACTTAGATTTTGAGATACCAACACCATTATCTGATATTTTTACATATTCATTTTCTAAATCACATGATGTAGAGAATGTTATTACTCCCCCTGGATTAGAAAACTTTATTGCATTTGTAACAACATTTCGGATGATAAAATCTATCATGTTCTTATCACCGTAAGCTTTCGAAGAACACTTTATTTGTCTGACAATTTTTAGTCTTTTCTTCTTGATTCTATACTCTGTCTGTTGAATACAATCACTAACAATTTCAGGAATAGATAAAGACGATAAGTTGGGAGTAAACTGTTTCATTTGTAACCGAGCCCATGATAGTAAATTCTGTAAGAGATTATATGCATTTGTAGCACTATTGAGTAATTCACTAAAGACAATTTCAAGTTCATTGGGATCAATTGAATTTCTATCTTCTTGAAGAAGTTTGATAACTTCAATAATATTTGATACGGGACCTCTCAAATCATGGGAGATTACAGAGAATAATTTATCTCTTGTATTAATTGCTTTTGCTAATTCCTCATTTTTTAACTTATAGATTTCAGCTTCTACTTTCTTTTTCTCGAATTCAAGCCTCATTTCCATGTCTTCAACAACTTTTCTTGTATATCTTTTTGCCTCTTCAACTCTGTAAGTAGCATTTAAATCTAAGAATTTTATAGCTTTCTTATAGTCTTCAAGATTGTAATAATATTCGTAAGAAACTCTATAATAAAGATCAATGAAATATTTCTTTTTCGATTGTCTTTCAAGAACAAGATACATGTTCAAAAACTCTTTTGCTTTTGAATAATTCTTACTTCGTACGTATATTAATGCTAGTTGGCACATGACCTTCTGCAATAATTCACTATTGACCGGTAGCTTTTTATATAAATCTAATGCATGGTAATAATGCTTTTTTGCCGATACAAAATCGTTCACTAAGAACTCTGATGTACCTAGATTACAATATGAATGAGCAATTCTAGCATAATCTTTAGGAAAGTATTTCTCTCTTATCTCAATTGAATTTTTAAATTTAGGTATGGATTCTTTAACATGATTATCCTGTCTTAACAGCATGCCAACATTGTTTAGAATATCGGCCTTGGCTGAAGGATTCTTTGTTATAGCATTTGCATTTATAGCTGAGTCAAAAAACTCTTTTGCCTTATCTATATCATCAAGATCCATAAAGGATAATGCAATACTAGTAGAAGCTGATTCAACAATTTTCACAAGGTTAATTTTGTTTGCTTTCTCAAGGGCTTTAATATTCATATCCAGAGCCAGATATACATTATTCATGCTATTATATACGATACCCATCCAATTGTAAGCATATGCCAAGTCAGAATCATTATCCAATTCTTCATAGATAGTTAAAGCTTCCTTTAAGAATTTCTCAGCTTTATCCAGCTGATGAAGATGGTAATAACAACCTCCTTTGCCCATAGCAGCTTTAGCTTGTAATTGTTTGTTATCTATATCAGCAACAAGATTTGAGAAGAGATTATTCCAATGTAAAGCCTCCTCATATTCTGCTTTATAAAAGTAAGATATTGCAATTGATCTCGCAATGTTAGCTTGTAAAACAATGTCTTCAGATTCGGAATTCCAATTCTTTATACACAGAGAAATAATCTCATCATACTTGTGTTGGTCACCTAAAACTTTGATTTGTTCTTCAAACTCTCTTACTTTTATTCCATTCATGCTTTCAACCTGTTTAGATTTTGTATCGGAAGTTTTAAATTGAATGTACTACCTTTCCCAAGTTCACTCTCAACTGTGAGGTCAGAGTCAAGAAGTTTAGCGAAATCTTTACATAAGATTAAACCTAATCCGGTTCCCATTTCATTGTTTGTCCCTGGAGTTGAATTATCTGTAAAGAATGTAAACAGACGTTTCTGCTTTTCCTCAGTCATTCCTACTCCATTGTCAGTAATTTTAAAACTAGTAAATGTAGATGTACATGTAATATCTATTATTATCTGTCCTCCAACATCAGTGAATTTGATAGCATTATTCAACAAATTTCTAACTATAAAAGAAATCATATCTTTGTCTCCAAAAGAACTTGATTCCTTTAATACTTTCTTTTCTATCTTTATGTCCTTCTTTTGCAATAAATAATCCAATTGAGATAAACAGTCTTCGGTAATCTTATCCAAATCAATTTCTGCAACTACCGGACTTAGTACTGCCATCTGTGTTCGGGCCCAAGAGAGAAGATTCTGAACTAGATTATATGAACTTACTGCATTAGCTCTTAACTCATGAAGTAATCTTTCCATATCATTATACTCAAAAGAGTCATCCTGTAGGACTAAGCTCATGACTTCAACAATACTAGAGATGGGACCTCGTAAATCATGTGCAATTGCGGAAAAAAGTTTATCTCTAGTTTTTATCGCCTCTGCTAATTCAGTATTCTTTAACTGATATATCTCTGCTTCTGCTTTTTTCTTCTCATAATTCAGTCTCATTTCCATATCTTCTATGACTTTCTCATGATACTTAGTTGCTTGTTTGTATCTTATTTCTGAGAACTGCTTATGATATTCATGAGCATTTTTAAAATCTCCTATAAGTTCAGAATACATGTACTTAACATATAAATATAGTTCAATTTCTTCAGAAGTGTTATACTCTGACTGGATTGTTTCATATTTATCCAACTCAGCTTTAACTGCTTGGACATCGTTCTCTTTTACTGCTATAAGACCTAATTGAGCTATTATAGTTTGAACAAGATTAGGATTATACTCTAGTTTACTATAACTCTCCAATGCTTTATCTAAATCTTTTTTAGCTGATTTGTAATCTCCGAAATCAATTTCAGCTGCAGCTAAATTTCCATAAGAATATCCTAATCTGAGATAGTCTTCATCAAAATACTGTAATCTCAGTTCTATGGCTTTCTTATAATATTTAACAGCTTCCCAATAGTCCTTTTGTCTTCTATAGAACATTCCGAGATTATTATAAATATCGGCTTTAGCAGCAATGTTTTTCGTATGATTATTAATGCTTTCTGCTTTCTTGAAGTATTCTAAAGCTCTTTCTGAATCACCTATATAAAAGAATGTAAGAGCTACACTAATACATGAAGTTTCCATTGTAGCATAATTCTGCTTCTTCTCTGCGAACTCCATTGCTTTTTGGTTCATTTCTAATGCTAAATACAGTTTCTCTTGCTTATTGTATACAATTCCGAGCCAGTTATAGACATTACTCAAATCAGAATTCTCTGAATCTTTCTCATACTGTTCTTTTGCTTTAAGAAAATATTTTTCTGCTTGTTTTGTCTTGTTCTGATGGAAGTGGCAACCTCCTATACCAAGATATGCCAATGCCAGTTTAGTATCGTCATTATTTGCCAAAGCAATGTTATAAATATGCCAATAACTTTCTCTAGCATTATCATATTGAGCTAGATAAAAATAACTGTTTGCTATTAACCGATACAGACTGGTAATCATGGACGAATCATTTTGTACGTCCTCTTTCTTCAAGTAATCCTTTGCTGATTCAACGACTCTAACATACTGCCTGTTCTTCAATTCTAAATCAAGAGAATCTAGAATTCTTTGCTTCTGCATTTTATTCATATCTAATCCTCAATATTGCCATCAATCCAACTAGAAATAAACTGCTTTAACTCTGATAATTCTGGAGAATGCATCTTTCTTACATAATATCCTGAAGAGCAAGCACCTAGGTACAATGATGATTTAAGACATAAATTATTTATCAGACCACAACAAAAACCAGCATTGAAATTATCTCCGGCTCCTGTAGAAAGTTTTGGGTTTGAACAGAATGGCCCTTCAACTCTGAATGATTCCATTTCAGTAGATGCTACTGCATATTTTACAGGGTGAATGACGACACAATATATATCTAAGCTTCTTTGCAACAACCGACTTCTTTCTAAAGTGTCATCTACATTTATATCTAAAACATCTGCTATCAATACAGATTCCTTTTCATTTAATCCTAACACTACATTATAATTGTTTTGTAGTGTTTGTAAAATGCTAATTACACTTTTTATATCTTCTAAAGATCTTTTACGGGGATCAGCTAAATCAATAAACAATGGAATTCTCTTTGATAGTTCGATGCTACCTAATCCTTCAAGGATAGAGTTCATTTTGTATAGGCTAGTCCAATTAGTGCAACAGATAAGATCTGAATTATTAATAGTTTCAGATAGCTGGTTTAAACTATAACTTTCAATTATATTGCTCCAGTTTACCAAGTTTAGGCAATCGACTTTTCCCATCATTAACTTTCCGTCTGAAAATTCTAGTGCTTCGGTATAACCAGGGTCAGCGACAGATATGGCTGTTTCACATTTTTCCACAAACTCTTGAAAAATCGGGTCAATGTTTTTTAAGCCTAGAGCTCCAAAATAATGGATTTTATTTCCTTGAGCTTGTAGAGCATTAGCAATTATTGGTCCATTTCCACCTAATTTTTTCTGGATTGTTTTGTATTCGAAGTTTGCACTTAAGCCAGATGCTTGATTTACTTTGTCCGCAAAGTCAGCAATGGTTTCGATTCGTTTATAAACACCAACATCGGTGTATTTATCAACAATATGAATGATTTCATCAATAAATCCGTCAAATCCTGCTACAATAACTCTCTGTTTGAATTTGGTATTAAGCTCTGCAAGAGTTATACTTAAATCTTTTTCTCTCATTAATATAAGTTTCTCATTATTCCGTTTATATGTTCTATTTTAACTACTTGGTCAATATTTCTTGTTAGTTTTGACCGTCCTGATACAAATATCTTTTCGAAGCCTAGTTTCCTAGCTTCCGTTATCTTCTTTTCTATCATACCCACCGGTCGAACAAATCCCCCTAAACTTACTTCACCAATGAAGACTGTCTTTCCTGGAATTGGCTCATCCTTGAAACTAGAAAGTATTGAAGCAATTACTGCAAGGTCAAGCCCGGGTTCTGAGACCTTTATCCCTCCCATCAGGTTAATAAAAACATCTGACATTCTAAGGGAAATCCCAAGACTTCTTTCAATAATTGCTAAATAAAGTGCTAATTTCTTATGATCAAAACCATTGGCGACCCTTTGCGGAGTACCATAGCTTGAAGAGTTAATCAAAGATTGCACTTCTGCTAAAAAGACTCTGCTACCTTCAAGTATACAACCTATTGCAGTGCCAACAGAATTTTCATCTTCATTCAGAAAGACAAAGTTCGGATTATCTACTGCTTCCAATCCTTTATCAATCATTTTGAAGATTCCAATTTCATTTGTTGAGCCGAAACGATTCTTTGTTGTTCTAAGGATTTTATAGAAATTCCTTGGATCAGTCTCAAAATACAGAACCGTATCAACAGCGTGTTCAATTAATTTGGGACCAGCAACAGCACCATCTTTTGTGATGTGCCCGATAATGAAAACCGGTATATCAAACTCTTTAGCTATTCTCGTTAATCTAGCAGCATTCTCTCTTAACTGTGTAACACTTCCGGCTAAACTGTCTACTCTATCTGAATAAGTAGATTGGATTGAATCAATAACAACCAAGTCGGGTTTACTATTCTGAATCTCTTCAATAATAGCATCTGTATTGTTAGTGCAATAGAGTGTTACTAAATCTCCGTTCAACTCCAATCTTTCAGTCCTTACCTTGATTTGAGAAGGACTTTCTTCTCCCGATATATATAGAGTTCTTAGATTCTGTTGCGACATCCATTCTGCAAGTTGTATCATTAATGTCGATTTACCGACTCCGGGTTCTCCACCTAAGAGGGTTACCATACCTGGTACAATACCACCACCAAGCACTCTATCAAATTCATCATTACCTGATTGAATCCGTTTACCTTTTGATGTTGAAATATTAGTTAGAAGAGTGGGGGAGTTTTGTGTGTTTAGTGCGATCGGTTTAGTCTTACCGCCTTTACCTATTATTCTATCAACTGTTGTAAAACTATTCCACTCTCCGCATGAGGGACACTTTCCAAGCCAATTTGCTGACTCATAACCACATTGTTTACAACAGTACATGCTTTTAGTTTTTTCCATTACTCTATATATTCATAACCATAAAAATGAGACAAGTTTTTTTTACACGCAATACATTAATAACTCAACCTATCTTGATACAAAATTTTGTATATACAGAGAATAGTAATAATTCATGAATTCTTTTAGAATTGTTAGGTGCTTAATTACTTTTGGAGTAGAAATGAAAATAGGGCACATTCAAAGTGCCCTGTAAATATTACATATTTATTTATAAATATTGATTTAGAATCTCAGGAAGTTTATACGAACCGTCTTCTTGCTGATAGGTCTCTAAAAGAGCAATGAAGAGTCTTGGGGTAGCCAAACCGGAACCGTTCAAAGTATGGACAAACTTAACCTTACCATCATTATCTCTAAATCTGATTGAAGCTCTCCTGGCTTGAAAATCTTCAAAGTTACTAATTGAAGATACTTCGAGATATTTGCCTGTTCCTGGAGCCCATACTTCAATATCATAGGTCATTGCTGATGCAAAGCTTAAATCTCCTGTTGCTAATCTAAGTTTTCTATAATGTAAACCTAGAGCTTTCAATATGCTCTCAGCATTCTCAACCATTTCATTCAGAATATCGTAAGAACCCTCAGGATGAACAAATCTGACCATTTCCACTTTATTGAATTGATGTAATCTTTGCAATCCGCGAGTGTCTTTACCATAGGATCCGGCTTCTCTTCTGAAGCATGCAGTTGCTGCGACATGTTTGATAGGGAGTCTGTCATTCTTCAAGATTTCATTAGCATATATGTTTGTTACCGGTACTTCTGCTGTAGGTATTAAGAAAAGGTCATCGTCAGTCATTTTATACATATCATCTTCCATTTTAGGAAGCTGACCGGTTCCTGTCATGGTTGTTCTGTTAACCAACAATGGTACAGCAATTTCTTCATAACCATTTTTCTCTATCTGATAGTCAAGCATGAAATTGATTAAAGCTCTTTCCAATCTAGCACCTTTACCCGTGTAAATTGGGAATCCACTTCCTGAAATCTTACCACCTCTTTCAAGGTCAAGTAAGTTATTGGTTTCTGCAATATCTAGATGATCTTTTGGTTCAAAATCGAATTCAGGTTTATCCCCATGATAGCTTAAAACTTCATTATCCTCTTCACCTCCGATTTTTACATCGGGATGAGGAGTATTGGGAATCCAGAGTAGTTGTTCGGTTAGATTATTATCAATCTCACTAACTTCTCTACTTAGTTCTTTTATTTCTCCGGCAATTTCTTGCATCTCTTTTAAAAGGTCATCAGCATTCTCTTTGTTTCTTTTTCTCATACCGATTTCTTTAGAAACTTTGTTTTGATGAGCTTTCTTCTGATCAAAATCATATTGTAATTTACGCTTCTTTTCATCAAGTTCAATAATCAAATCAATATCGGCTTTTGCTTTTTTATTTATAACTGCTTGTTTAACAAGTTCAGTATTGTCTCTGATGTATCTTATATCAAGCATCAATTCTCCTCTTTTTTATCAATAGCAATTCTTATCATTTCAGTGAAACTATCAATGTTTAAAGATGCTCCACCGATTAGACCACCGTCAATATTAGGGCAAGCTAGTAATTCTTGCATATTAGAAGGTTTCATGCTACCACCGTAAAGTATAATGATTTTTTCTGCTATAATCGGTGAAAACCTTTTCGATAGTCTTCTTCTAATCAAAGCATGCACCTCTTCTGCCTGTTCGGGGGTAGCAGTAACACCTGTACCAATGGCCCACACGGGTTCATAGGCAATCACAATCTCTTCGCCTGTTGAAAGCTCTAACTCACTTAAACTTTCATCTAGCTGACCTATAACAATTTCCATTGTCTCTTCAGCTTGTCTTTGCTCGAGTGTTTCTCCGATACAAACAATTGGTTTTATACCATTCATCAACAATGTATGTAATTTCCTATTGATCTTTGCATCGGTTTCGCCATGATATATTCTTCTTTCTGAATGACCGATAATACACATATCAATTGATACGGACTTTAGCATAGTTGCAGATACTTCACCTGTAAAGGCTCCATTTATGTTCATACTAACATCTTGGGCACTTATGTTTACATTCGTACCTTTAACCGCTTTCTTTGAATCGGTTAGAGCTAGATAAGTTGGTGCTATCATTACATCAACTTCTGGATGGTTGTTTTCATTACAAAAATTACTTAAACTACTTAGAAACTCTACAGCTTCCTGTGGAGTTTTGTTCATTTTCCAATTACCTGCCACTAAAATATTTCTCATTTCAACCTTCCGCTAATTTTTTTGAAAGAAATTTGCTTATTGTTTTTTTGTAAAGCAATTTATCCACATAACGTAATGATAGTTAAACTGGCATTTAACACATTATCATATTGATGTTTTAAAGCAATATAGAAAACTCAAAACACTATGGTTCAATATTCATTTTTTATTTGTCCTCAACTCTTGAGGAAAGGACTGGCAGATATAAAGCATAGCTTTATAAAATAACTTCCATGTATAAATATCTTTAAGAATTTGCTTGTCAGAATAGATAGTCGTTGATAACTATATAACTAATATTAAACAAGGATTTGTAATGAAAGATAAAAGACCGGAATGGGTACCGGATAAAGCAGGAAAAGAATTTACTACAAGGGTTATGCCCGGAATTAAATCTAATCACGAAGGGCTTCCTTATAGACATTCAATGACAAAGACTAAGAATGCAATTAAAAGAAATCAGTTGTCTTTAGAAGAATACTATGAAGGTATTGTTAATCAAGATAGAATTATACTTGCCAGGGCGATAACACTGATCGAAAGTAACTCTGATAAACATATAAAACAAGCACAAGAGCTCGTAAAAAGAATCTTACCAAAAAGCGGAAACTCAATTCGTATAGGAATTACCGGTGTTCCCGGAGCCGGTAAAAGTACTCTGATTGAAACTTTAGGCTTAAACCTAATCGAACAGGGGCATAAAGTTGCTGTATTAGCGATTGATCCAAGTAGCACAAGAAGTAAAGGTAGCATACTAGGTGATAAGACTCGCATGGAACAATTATCCAGAGCCAAAGATAGCTTTATCAGACCTTCTCCTTCAGGAGGAGCCTTGGGAGGAGTTACCAGAAAGACTCGTGAGAGCATATTGCTATGTGAAGCAGCCGGATTTGATGTAATTATTATTGAGACAGTCGGCGTAGGACAATCGGAAGTAACAGTCAGATCTATGGTTGATTTTTTCTTAGTAGTTCAAATTGCCGGGGCTGGCGATGAGTTGCAAGGTATAAAGAAAGGTATTATTGAAATAGCAGATATGATTGTTGTTAACAAGGCTGATGGAGATAACAAGCATAAAGCAGAAATTGCGAAATCCGAGTATAACCAGGTTCTTCATTATATTGCTCCGGCAACCGAAGGTTGGCAGACAACTGCCCGGACATGCTCGGCTCTCAAGAATACCGGAGTTAATGAAATCTGGAATAGTATTCTTGATTTTAAAGAAACAGTTGATTTAAATGGAGTTTTTAACAAGAGAAGACAAAAACAACAACTTGAATGGATGCACTTCATGCTTGAAGATTATCTGTTGAATTCATTTTATAACAATTCGAAGACTAAAGTTATGCTTCCTTCGATAGAAAGAGAACTGATAGAAGGGAAAATTACTTCAACTCAAGCAGTCCATATCCTGATTGAGGAGTACGAAAAAAACGAGAGCTAAACAGATATATCTACTCATATTCGGGAGATAATTATGTATAAGGAGATGGCAGTAGCCATGTAAGGGTTATGGTTTATACACCAAAAGAGTATTTGAAGTTCACTCTGATTGCAGCGTTATGTGATAAAATGCACATTATATACGAGTATAAGGAATATGTGCAAACAATATTGCAATCAGTGAAATCTGGTATAAATCTATTCAATATGACTTCTTCAGATCGTTTATCTTTGATACCTGAATCAGAAAGAAACTCTTTACTCAATGAGATGGTTAACATAAGGGACAATTACTTTGATAGGATAGCAGATAATGAGTTAAGTTTATTAGATAAACATAAAATTGAGTACTCTTCTTATGAGTCTATCAATTATCCTGCTTTTTTCCAAAGTATTCCCATACCTCCTCTATTTATTAGTTGGAAAGGTAACTTTAGCAAAGCTGTTATGTCCAAAGGTGTAGCAATAATAGGTAGCAGATTGATTGACGCCAGATATGCAGGAGCTGTTGCTTTTCAAGCGGGTCAACTATTTGCAGAAAACTCAATATGGAATCATAGCGGACTAGCAATGGGTTGTGATTCGGCCGGGCATCATGGTAGTATTTCCTGCTTTAAAAATGCTTTATGCAATAATGCATATACAGGTGCAATTCTTGGGAACGGTTTAACTAGTAAAATCTATCCTGCTGAAAACAGGCAATTAGCTTCAGACATACTCGAAGGTGGGGGATATCTACTCTCAGAACTATCTCCTTCAATCCCTGTTAAAAGATCTTGGCTAATACTAAGAGATAGATTGCAGAGTGCTATTAGTGATGCTCTGTTTGTTGTTCAGACTTCCCTAAATTCCGGAACATTGTATACTGTTAGGGATGCCATTGAATTAGATAAACCGATCTATGTTTGGAATGGTAAGGGTTTAAACATACCTTATGAATTTATGGAAGGTAATTATCAATTGATTAATAAAGCTCCTATGCCATCCAAGTACAGATTCGGAAAACTTGAGTATCAAAACTCAAATATAATTTCTATTGATAATCCTCAAGAAATACTGAGCAGTTTAGCCCAATATACCAATTAAATTGATTTGTCTTTCTCTAGTACCATTTTCACGGTATGATGAATACTTCTCATCCTCATAAGTACAGATATTGCTCACAGAGATTTTTTTCTCAAGCACTCCCTTTTCGAGAGCTTCTTGTAACTGAACACTTCTTAAATCCAGATAAGGAAACATCTGATTAATACCCGTATTCTTTATAAATGTATCATGAGTCTTTTTATCAACCGGGTAGTGACGAGAACAAATAGCAGGTCCGGTTTTAATTTCAATTTTTTCAGGGTTAGCGTGATAATTGCCAATGATAGCATCAAGCGTCTTTCCGAGTATGTTCCTTTCTGTTCCTACTCTTCCTGAATGAATACAAGCAATAACTTCAACATCAGGAGCTATTATAAAAATGGGTGTACAATCAGCGGAAACAACAAATGGGAATATACCTTTTTCTACACATATAAAACCATCGACGATAGGGATTTCAGGCATACCGATTACTACCCCTGCACCTGCATCTTTTTTATGTACCAAATATGTTTCATCGGAATGAGTTTGTTTACATCTAACCAGATTCTCAGGATTAATTGTGTAGTCACCACAACTAATAGGTCCGGGATTCTGTAGAAACTCTCTATATGGAATGGTATTATCTCCGAAAATAGCAAGAATATTGTATTTATGTAACCATTCATCTATGACAAGATGCTTAGGAAGTCTGTAGTTATTTTTCAAGCTTACCGCATATCCTGTTGTATATCTCTGAGACTATCAATTGCGGATTAACTTTACCTCTTGCAGATATACTCATGCTCTCAAGAATGGGGATATAATCAATAAGAGGTTCATCAATATATTGGTTCTGTTTATAATACAACTTATATAGCTCAATGTTTGCAGGCATTACTATCTCGGTAGGGTGATTTCTAAGCATAATTACGTCATTAAGTAATATCGAAACATTAGATATAAATTCGACAATAAATTTTGGACTTCTACCTGCTCTGAATTCATTAACAATATGAAGAAAGGCTAAATCATCTTTTGTTGCACAACATGTTACAAGCTTCCATGCAAAATCACGAGCCTCGGAATCACTGTTTTCAAGTAGATTAATTGCCAGTTCCAGATTTCCGTTAACAAGTTTAGCTACGGAAGATGCTATATTGTGTGTTGCTCCGAACTCTTTCTGAAGATACTCCTGTATGACATTTCTTCTAATGGGATTAAATTTAATCTGTTGGCATCTTGATATGATTGTAGGCAATAGTCTTTCAGGTTGAGTGGTAGTGAGTATAATGACAGTATTATCAGGCGGTTCTTCCAGTGTCTTAAGAAAGGCATTAGCTGTGTTATTGTTCATCATATCGGCATCTTCAATAATGCAAATTCTGTATCTTGCTTCGTGGTTTGCCATACTCATTTTGTACTGAACAACTTTTATTGCATCTCTTCTTATCTCACTGTTAACAGAGAAGAAAAATTCCTTCCAAGGACTATTCTTTTTGTTCTCAATAAACTCTTCATACTCTTTGATGAACTTGTTGTTTCCAAAAGACCCATCTTCATTAAAATCCATATTAGGAGTAGGGAAGAGGTAAAGGAAATCGAGATGATTAAAATGTAGGAACTTATGACAAGAAGCACACTCTCCGCAAGGTCTTCTTTTAACTTCATTTAAGCAGTTTAGTGCCATACCGAAGTATAGTGCCGTTGTAAATTTACCAACACCTTTTGGACCTGAGAATAGATAAGCCTGAGCAACTCTATTGGAAGTAATTGCTCTTTCTAATAATTCAATTGCTTTTTCTTGACCGTGTATTTTTTTGAACATATTGAAAAACGGGGGCATAAGCCCCCAATATATTACAATTTCTCTTAGATGATAGAGATTTTGTTAAGTGATTTATCTTCTTTCATACTCTGTTCTGCCATATCCTTGAAGTATACACTATCAAATTCTTCGGCAAGAATATCGTAATGAATCATATCATAATATGTTCCGGCCACGTATTTTGCATGACGTGATTTACCAACTTGTTGGAATCCACATTTCTCAAAGCAACGCATACCTCTCTGATTGAAAGACAGAGTTCTCAAATAGATACTATGTAAGTTAAGAACATTGAAAGAGAAATCAAGCATTAACTGAATAGCTTCTGTTCCAAAACCTTTATTCCATTGTCCTTTGTCGCCGATCATAATTCCGAGTTCAGCGTTACGGTTCATGTAATTAACTCTATGTAAAGCTATAAAACCAATTGCAGTATTAGTTTCTTTACTGATAATCGCCATTATCTTGGTATGTACGTCATTTGACATCTTTTCAAGGAGTCGCTTCTCTTTTTCCTCTTCAATAATGCTGTCGGTAAGATCAGTAAATAAGGTTACATGCAGGTCATTTACCCAACCTACATACTTTTCAATATCTTCCATGTTCATCGGAGCAAGGTAGGTTTTTTCACCAATCATCTTCTTGTAATATTTCATACGAAACTCCTCTATTTAATTGCTTTCTTTATTCTGTTAATGAACTCCTCTTTACCGAGGATATGATAGATAGCAGGCATATCGGGTCCGTGTCCCTTACCTATCAAAGCCAGTCTCAGAGGAAAATAGAATTTCTTTCCTTTGATGCCAACTTCTTTTATAGACTCTTTTGTTATATCATTGAGCTCATCTGGGGAGAGAACATTCTCTGAATCGTAAGCTTTAGCCATAAACTTTAGGACTGTTTGAGATTCTTCGTTATCAAGCATCTCTGCATCCTTTTCTTCTAACTCTCCCAAACTGTAATACATTTCTGAATGCTCAATTATCTGATCTATAGTTGTTATATATTCACGAGCTTTATCAATAACTCTGAGATATTTATCATTATCCGAAATATCAATGCCTGCTTTCTCAAACTGAGTTTTTGCGTAATCTGCAACCGATTGAAGGTTAGAGCTTCTGAAATACATTCTACTCATCCATTCAAGTTTGGTTAAATCAAACACTGCACCTGCTTTATTAACTCTTTCAATACTGAATTCTTTAATAATCTCATCCATAGTAAAGAGTTCTCTATCTTCAGCAGGATGCCATCCAAGAAGAGCTATGAAGTTAATTAGGGCTTCTTTATTGTAACCTTTTTCAAGATATGTTTCTACTGCCACATCATTTTTTCTTTTACTCAGCTTGCTTTTATCTTTGTTAAGTATAAGAGGTAAATGAACCCATTGCGGAGGTGTCCAACCGAAACATTCATAAAGAAAAATGTGTTTTGGAGTACTTGATAGCCATTCTTCACCTCTGAATACATGCGATATCTTCATAAGATGGTCATCAACTACAGCAGCTAGATGATAGGTTGGGAAACCGTCAGATTTGAGTATGACCTGATCATCAACTTGCTTAACATCTATACTTACTTCGCCTCTTACCAAATCGTTGAAAGTGAATATTCTTTCATCAGGCATCTTCAAACGCACAACATAAGGTTCACCTGCATCCAACTTTGCTTGAATTTCTTCTTTAGTTAGTCTGTGACAACGTCTGTCATATTTAAAGAAATTCTTTTCTTTTTGAGCTTCAGCTCTCATCTCGTCTAAAGTCTCTTTAGTGCAGAAACAATAGTATGCATGACCTTTTTCTATTAGTTCATCAATATATTTTCTGTATATGTCAAGTCTTTGGGACTGAAAATAGGGACCGTACTCTCCACCCTTTTCAGGACCTTCATCATAAGTAATTCCCATTACTTCAAGAGAACTGACTAAATTTTCTACAGCTCCTTCAACTAATCGAGCTTGATCCGTATCTTCTATTCTAAGTATAAATTTACCATTATTTTGTTTTGCAAAAGCATAATTGTATAGGGCAACACGTAATCCACCAAGATGCAAATATCCTGTTGGACTGGGAGCAAACCTGACTCTCACGTCAGTAATCATAAGATTCTCCTTAGTATGATTTGAATAGTTTTTGTCATATATGATGCTAGAGGATATGTGTCAAATAAATTCAATCACTCGTTGTTTTACATCAATAAGATGCTTTTTATTTGTGTATAAGAATCAGAGAATGTTAATTCATCCGGTTCTGATTATTAGTTTACGATTTTGCTTGACCACTAAAAGATGTTTATTGAGTTATACAAGAACAATATTTGTTTACTAATTAATGTTTAAAGGATAGATAATGAAAGCAATTAAAACTCTTCAAGAGATGGTTGAACACGTTAAAAGTCTTGGAATAAAGAAGCGTATAGCAGTTGTATCTGCTGAAGACCCCAATACTGTAGGTGCCATTGCAAAGGCTGTAGAAGAAGGTTTTGCCGAAGCTGTTATGATAGGAAAAGCTGATAAGATTAAAGCAGTTTGTGAAGCTGAAGGTATAGATTCTAAACAATTCACTATTGTTGACATACAAGATGAGATTGAATGTGCGTCTACAGCCGTAAGAATGGTTAGAAACGGTGAAGCTGATGTTTTAATGAAAGGTTTGATTGGAACCGATAAATTCCTGAAAGCCGTATTGAATAAGAAAGAGGGATTACTTCCTCCCAAAGCGGTAATGAGTTATGTTTGTGCAGTAGAAATCCCTAAGTATGATAAACTTCTCTTCCTTACTGATACTGCCGTTATTCCATTCCCTGATTTGAATCAGAAAATTGCAATGCTTAAATACTCTGTTACAATGGCACGTAAGTTTGGTATCGATAAACCAAAAGTAGCATTGCTTAGTGCTGCAGAGAAAGCCAGTCCCCATTTCCCAAGCCATCAAGACTATGCAGTTATGTGCAAAATGGTAAATAGAGGGCAATTGCCTGATTGTACCATTGATGGTCCTATTGATATGTTTCTAGCTTGTGATCCTGAGAGTGTTAAGATTAAAGGTGTACCTACACCTGTAAATGGTGAAGCGGATGTACTGATATTCCCGTCAATTGAAGCTTCAAATATATTCTATAAAGGTGTAATGCTTTTTGGCGGCGGAGAGTTAGCGGGATTGATTCAAGGTACAATCAAACCGGTAGTTGTTATGTCCAGGAGTGAGAGCCCGGCTTCAAAATTCTATTGTATAGCTCTTTCATGCTTAATGGCAGAGGAGAATTAATTGTCTAAGAAAGACACTTTCCTGAAAAGATTTGTAAGATTCAGTAGCATGTTTGCGGTTATCTATGCTTTAATAATGCTTATATTCCCTTATTTCAGAACAGGTGAGATATGGAGAAGTGTCCTACAGATAGTTATTTCAGCTTTATTATATGGATTGTTAATGGCTTTATTTAATCCTAGAGTCGAGATAAACAGACGCAATAGTAATAAAAAAGATAAGGAAGAATAGAGATGAAGATTGCCTTAGCATCAGACCATGGCGGGTTTGAACTCAAAGAGTACATTAAAACTCTCCTGAAAGAACATAAAGTTCTTGACCTTGGAACCGATTCGGAAGTTTCGGTTGATTATAGTGATTACGGAATAAAAGCAGGTGAAGTTGTTGCCTCCGGAGAAGCGTATTTTGGTATCGTTGTTTGCGGAACCGGAATTGGCATCAGTATCGCTGCAAATAAAGTTAAGGGCATTAGATGTGCCCTTTGTCACTGTCCGGAATATGCCAGATTATCAAGAGAGCATAATAATGCTAATATGCTTGCCTTAGGAGGTAGATTCCTTACTAAGGAGCAAGCTGAAAATATTATTAAGACCTGGCTTTCCACTCCTTTTGAAGGGGACAGACATATTAGAAGACTAAACAAAATAAGTAAATATGAGGAGAGTAATCATGCGTCACATTAAGCAGTTCGATCCGGAACTTTACAACGTAATGCGTGAAGAGTTACGCAGACAAACAGAAAACTTAGAGCTTATCGCTTCCGAAAACTTTACATCTGAGGCAGTACTTGAGGCTCAAGGTTCTGTTTTAACTAACAAATATGCTGAGGGTTATCCTTACAGAGTAAGTAAGAAGACAGGTAAAAGAAACTATAACCTCTATGGTCGTTACTATGGTGGTTGTGAGTATGTTGACGAAGTGGAAAAGCTTGCTATCGAAAGAGCTAAAGAGCTTTTTGGTGCTGACCATGCTAATGTTCAACCTCATTCCGGTTCTCAAGCTAATATGGGTGCTTATTTTGCACTTATTAAACCGGGGGACACTGTTCTTGCTCTTGAATTGTCTCATGGCGGTCATTTGACTCACGGACATCCACTCAGTTTCTCAGGTATGCTTTATAACATAGTACCTTACGGTGTTAACAAGGATACTGAGCAGTTTGATTATGAATTAATCAGACAGAAAGCTTTGGAATGCAAACCTAAACTTATTCTTACAGGTGCAAGTGCTTATCCAAGAAGTATTGATTTTGCCAAGTTCCGTGAGATTGCCGATGAAGTAGGAGCATATTTCATGGTAGATATGGCTCATATAGCCGGTTTAGTTGCTACAGGCGAACATGCTAATCCTGTCCCTTATGCAGATATCGTAACTACAACCACACATAAAACCCTTCGTGGTCCAAGAGCCGGTCTTATCCTTTGTAAAGAAGAGCATGCCGCTGCTGTTGACGCTAATGTATTCCCGGGACTCCAAGGCGGTCCGTTAGAGCATGTTATTGCTGCTAAAGCCGTTGCTTTCAAAGAAGCTCTTTCTGAAGAGTTCAAAGCTTATCAGAAGCAAGTTGTTGCTAATGCTAAAGTTCTTGCAGAAGAACTTCAAAAGCAAGGATTCAGACTTGTATCAAATGGAACCGACAATCATCTTATGCTTATTGACTTAGGTCCTGAAGCTGATGGCGGTCCCTCAGGTAAGAAGATGGAAGGAGCTCTTGATAAAGCCGGTATAACAGCTAATAAGAACACAGTTCCTTATGATACACGTTCACCTTTTGTCGCTTCCGGAGTTAGAATCGGTACTCCTGCTGTAACAACTCGTGGAATGAAAGAAGCTGAAATGGTTCAGATTGCTAAGTTCATCAAAGCTGTATTTGATAACTATGATAACGATGAAGTTCTTGCTTCTATCAAAGAGGAAGTTAGACAGTTTACTGCAAAATTCCCTCTTTATAGCGATCTTCTTAAAGAAAACGAACTAGCATAGTATATTATTATAGACTAATAAAGGGTAGCAATCGCTACCCTTTTTTATAATGATTACATTGTTGGATAACGTCTCAAACATCTTGCAAGGAGTATAATAGGTTCTCTGACTCTTAAATTCTCTTCTCTCACTATCCTCAACATTATGAAACACTATGCGATAATTACCTTATTTGTTTGAAACCGGATTTCCTACGGTAAAATAATCATACTCAGTGCATTTATCAATTATTTACGCATATTTTATGTCCTTTATAATCTCATTCACATCACAATTTGCCAACGCACTGTTTTTGCACTGTGTCGGCAGTGTGAATGCACTGTCAACCCACTGTTTCACTGAGTTCATAGTGCGTGCACAGTGCAAAAACAGTGGGATGATTATGCTTTGATGGAGTTTGCCATGAAACATTCTCGTTATTCTCTCCCGTTATGCCCCCGATTAACAAGCACAAAATCGAAACATTCATGTCACAAAAAACTCGCATCATTCTTGCATAGTTATGCAAGATTTATGCAAGGATTATGCAAGAGTCTCGTAAGTTTGATGTGGTTGTTGGTCGAGTGAGAAGCGTGGGAGAGGAGAGTGGATTTCGTGCTAGAATAATTATTTGACAATATGAGACATGGTTTATTCTTTTTTAATATAGAGTAAAAATTTATGTGATTAATTATTTTATAAATAGCTGTTAGTACTGACAGCTTTGGAGTTTATTAGGAGTAATTATCAAATGCTATGTAAGACTCATAAACGTGCAAAAGGGAAAAGATAGTTTGTAGGCTTTTGTTTTAAGATGCAGGCAGTCCAGATTGGAACGCGGACATCCTTGTCCGCATGGGTTTGCAGGCTAGAAGCCTGCGGTCCAGTACGGTCCAAAGCAAAGGAATATGATATATGGATGAATTAAAAGG
Source organism: Cloacimonadales bacterium (SeqCode) (assembly GCA_963667035.1). Lineage (GTDB taxonomy): Bacteria > Cloacimonadota > Cloacimonadia > Cloacimonadales > JAFGVF01 > Zophobacter. The sequence goes on along the minus strand of OY762964.1, from coordinate 1,509,547 downwards.
TTGGCATTCTCGAGGATATTTAAGTCACTATGACGGTGATGAAGTATATCAATTCATTACTTTCCGTTTGTATGATTCTGTACCGAAAGAGTTAATAATAAACTGGCAAGATGAGTTAGGCATTACAGATGATAATAAAAAAGATACTGATGAATATATAAAACTTCACACAAAAATAGCTAAGTATTTAGATAAAGGACATGGAAGTTGCTTTCTTAATAATAAGACTGTTAAGAAGATAGTAGAAGATGCACTAATGTTTCATCATAAGGAAAGATATGATTTAATTGAGTGGATTGTAATGCCAAATCATGTACATGTTTTAATCAAAGTAAACCCAAATCATAGTTTATCAAAGATAATACATTCGTGGAAATCCTATACAGCTAATAAAGCAAATAAGATATTAGGTAGAAAGGGTAAGTTTTGGATGAATGATTACTACGATAGATATATCAGAAATGATAAGCATTTCCAAGCTACTATTGAATACATCAGAAATAATGGAAGAACCGAGGGAAAGGGAGAAAGTGATTAGGTAGTCGATGAGAATGAATGCAAGCAGGATACTTGCGGTCCTAGTTGGAGCACGGACATCCTTGTCCGAATGGATTTGCAGGCTGGAAGCCTGTGGTCCAAATATTATGCTTGCGGTCCCGGTTGGAACGCGGACATTCTTGTCCGCATAGAGAAATTAATAAGGAATCAGTAATAATTGAATAAAGCTACATTAGTTTTGACGAACTGTAATCAATTGTCTTTGTAGTAATCAAAACACAAATAACTATAAACTATTAAAAGTGCCGAGTTGACAGTATCACATCACAAAATTCGCTTAATGCTGCTTCCTTCCGGACCTGACATGGTTCACGACATGCAATTGCACTGGACTCGGCATTACCAAGATTAATTATCTAGTAACCTTGTCAAGTGTAATGCAGTTTTTCATACATTAGCCTTAATAGTACAGCTTAAATTATACCTTCCGGATAATAGAGAATCAGGAATAAGATAGAATCATTTTATGGAAGCATTACAAAAGTGTAAGTGATTGCAGAAGCTAAAATAAAAAGAATCTCTTATTGGTTTTGAGAAATCCTTTTATAAGGTTCAATAAACAACACAACTACATAGAACTGTTAAAAACAGAGTAAGTATCGGACTAATAAAAAACTATTTATCAACTCTAAGTCCGTAAACTCCGCTTCCTACTAAGAATTTAGACCCACTTGGTGTTGTTACGGGAAGAATATAGGTTGATTTCCATTCAGGCTCTGTGTCACCTAACTTAGGCCACTTATAATGAACCCAACCACCACCTTGTTGAGCGATCTGTATGAATTCCATGCCAATAGGTTTATCTTCACTATCCTTTAGATTCAGCATCAACTTACCCTCACCTGCAGGATCAGGAGGGTAAACGAATCGAATACCTTCCATATTCCAAACGAATATGTACTTGTCGTCTTCAATCCACTTATTGTCTGAGCGAAAAGCATGAAAGGCATTTATCCCATCCCTCTCAATCTCAGTTTTTGCTCTCGCAACGAAATCAATTAAATCTCTTGATACAGGTCCATTAGGTTCCCAATTTCTTGTTGAATCAACACAGCCAAGTAGTAAGAAAGTTAACAATATTAAAATAATAACTCTATTCATTTTAATCCTCCTAGTGTATTTATTTATAGATAATTACTTAGCGTCAAGAAATAATGTTTACTGTAAAAGAAAAAAGACTGAAACACAAAAAGAATAAAATAGAAAAAAAGATAATGAAGGGTAGACAATAAATGTGTACATAATCAAGTTTTGAGTTTAGCTATTAGAGATATTAATAGATAGAAAAAGTGCTATAATTTCTTTTTTAAGAGATTTTCCTTGCATTGGATAAAAACAATTGCAAAAATATAGATTACCAAATCTATACAATAACAGTGAGGTGACTATGAGCGAAACATTTAATGCTTTTGAGATGGTGCAGAAGCAATTTGACTTAATAGCAAATAAACTAGATCTAAATCAAGCAGCTAAAGATTTCTTAAGAAATCCGCTCAGGGAGTATCATTTCTTAATACCTGTCAAAATGGATGATGGAACTACAAAAGTTTTTAAAGGTTTTCGAATTCAACATAATGATGCTCTAGGTCCCGCCAAGGGTGGAGTGAGATTTCATCCCTTAGAGACAGTTGATTTAGTTCGAGCATTGGCTATGTGGATGACCTGGAAGACATCAGTTGTAGATCTTCCCTTAGGAGGAGGATACGGAGGAGTTATTTGTGATACTCACCAATTGTCATATCGAGAACAAGAGTTAATATGCAGAGGTTGGGTAAGACAGTTAGGTGATAACATCGGACCCTTGAGAGATATTCCGGCACCGGATATTATGACATATAGTCAGCATATGCTTTGGATTTTGGATGAATATGAAACTATGCACGGATGCAGAATGCCGGGAATGATAACAGGTAAGCCGGTAGAACTTGGAGGTTCTTTAGGTAGAACTGAAGCTACCGGATATGGATTAATGTTTACTGTCCGTGAAGCTTTGAGAGAGTTAAAGTTACGCCCCGATAGAACAACTGCTGTATTTCAAGGTTTTGGAAATGTTGCTCAACACGCAATCAGTTTATACAACCAACTAGGTGGTACAGTAATGGGTGTCTCTTCGTGGAATCCCCAAACAAACAGTTCAATTCTTTATACTAGACCTGATGGCATAAATCTATCCGAATTACAGAAAATAACTGATAGATTCGGAAGTATAGATTCAAAACAAGCTGAAGAATTAGGATATGAGTTAAATGATGGAGATAAATGGATTGAACAGGAGTGTGATATTCTTGTTCCGGCAGCGTTGGAACATCAGATAACTAGAGATAACGTTGACTTAATACATCCAAAAGTGAAGATAATTGCTGAAGGAGCAAATGGTCCGACTAGTCCACGAGCTGATGAGATTCTAAGAAAAAAGGATATATTTGTTATTCCTGATGTGATTTGTAATGCCGGAGGTGTTACTTGCAGTTACTTTGAACAAGTTCAATCAAATATGAACTATTATTGGTCGAAAGATGAAGTTATTAGTAAACTTGATATAAAGCTAACCAGAGCATATCATAGAATTTCCGAATTAGCTAGACGCAAGAATTTGTATATGAGAGATGCCGCTTATATGATAGCCGTAGACAGAGTTGTTAGAGCATCGCAAGAAAGGGGTTGGATCTAATGAATAAAAACATGAAATCGGGACAAAGATTTGATAGAATAAGCGGTTTCTTTTCAGATAGATTTAATTATATAGGAAGAGGAGAACCCGGAGGCAAAGCTTCAGGGTTAGCCTTTATGCAAGATGTGCTAAAAAAAAGATTCCCTAATGATGATTATGAGGGTATAAAAATAAATATACCCAGTATGACAGTACTTTTAAGTGGTGTTTTTGAAGATTTCATGGAATCTAATGACCTTTATGAAATTGCGTTATCCGATGCCAGTGACGTAGATATATCATTAGCTTTCCAGAGAGCATCTTTAGGTGCGATATACTCCGGAGACTTAAGGAGTATTATCGAGAGTATAAACCAACCTCTAGCAATTAGATCTTCAAGTATTTTTGAGGACTCAATAGATGATCCTTTTGCCGGAGTTTATGAAACCAAGATGATTCCTAATAATCAAATAGATAAGGATCAAAGATTTCGAGTTCTCATGGAAGCAATAAAATTTGTATATGCTTCATTATTCTTTGAGAATTCTAAAGAGTATTTTAAGTCACTTAATAGAGATATCAGAGAAGAAAGAATGGCAATCATTATTCAAGAAGTACTAGGAAGTAAACATGGAGATTTATTCTATCCAACAATCTCTGGTGTTGTGAAATCTTATAACTTCTATCCTACAAACAATGCAACACATGAAGAGGGTATAGCAACTCTTGCTCTTGGATTAGGAAAAGCTGTCGTAGAAGGAGAAAAATCATGGAGTTACTCTCCAATGCATCCTACAGCTCCACCACCGTTTAACAATAACCATGATATACTGAAATACACACAAACTGAGTTTTGGGCTATTAATCTGGCACAGGTATGTTGCTATGATCCAATTCAGGAAACAGAGTATTTATGTTATAAATCAATATATGATGCGGAAGAACATGGCACACTAAAGCAGATATGCTCAACTTTTGATAGCTTGAATGATAGAATAACTATCGGAACATCATATAGCGGTTCTAGGATTGTGGATTTTGCACCAATTCTTAGATTGGATACCATACCGTTAAATCCTCTGATTAAAGAACTAATGAAAGTATGTGAAGAAGAGACCGGTAATAAAGTAGAGATTGAATTTGCTATGACTATTGATCCCGAGAACATAGATAAACCAAGATTTGGATTCTTACAGTTAAGACCAATTAGTATCAGTGACAAGATTGTTGATATAACCGATGACTTAATGAATAGTAATGATGTGCTAATCAAGTCTGAACAAGTTATGGGTAATGCACATATTGATGATATTTGTGATATAGTATTTGTTAAACCGGAGGATTTCAATCCTAAAGCATCTATGGAAGTAGCAATGGATATTGCCGAGATAAATGCTGAGTTACTGAAAGATAAGAAATGCTATGCTCTTATGGGATTCGGAAGGTGGGGTACATCAGACCCATGGATGGGTATACCGATTAAATGGTCACAGATTTCGGGAGCAAAAGTGATAATTGAAGCAGTGTTACCTGAAATGCGATTTGACTTTAGTCAAGGTTCTCACTTCTTCCATAATATGACAGCTCATAATGTGATATATTTTTCAGCAGATATTGAGATGAGTAAAAAAATAGACTGGGAATGGTTACGCAAGCACGAAGTAATAAATGAAACCGAGCATCTACTCCATGTTAGACTTGATAAACCAATTGAAGTATTTGCAGACGGAAGAAGTGGTAAAGGAGTAATTCTTAAATGAGTTATGGCGGGAACAATAATCAGTTACAATTACAACTTACTGAGAGACGTAAAGAGTTAGCTTGTATTCATAAAATGATTGAGATAACTTCCGATTATACTCAAGATTTAGTGATTATCTTTGAAAAGATACTTGAGATTATACCTGCCGGATGGCAGTTTACTGAATCATGTTTCGCAGAAATTGAATACATGGGTACGATATACTCTCTGAAAAAAGATGCAATTCCAAAGTATTCTCAACAAAGAGCGTTAAGTATGAATGACCAATACTTTGGTGAGATAAAAGTATACTACTCTCAAGTTCCTAATGATTTTGAATCCAGTCCATTTCTAGATGAAGAGGTTTCATTACTTGGAACTTTAGCGGAAATGCTTTCCACGTACTTATTAGTAAGGTCGTTCACGAAGAATTTAGAGTCATCAGATTCCAGATCCGAAATGGAACATAAAGACTGGAAAATAGTACTTAAGATGTTACAGGATACTGATTACCGTTTATCTTTGAAAATAGCTCGAAAACTCATTAATCTTTTATATCAGAGGGGTATTCAAGAAGTAAAAGAGATTTATTACTCAGCAGGTATAACCAGATCAGAATCAGATACGGAGGATATACTAGATGCTAATAAACCTTTAAAAAAACAAGAATACCTGGATATGGAAGCGGTGAGTCATAAGGTCTTTGAAATTGCAGAATGTTGTTTACCTAATGAAGAAGTTCTTGAGTACATACATAAATGGATACAAGAAGATAAACTTAGCTTTCTGATAACTGCACTTGAAGATAAAGAAACGTCATTAGCAGAGCTTCAAGATGCTATAGTCAGATATCAACACTTAAAGATTAGTAAAGAGAACCTGTCTCCATATTCTCAGCTTAACTTAAAAGTTCTTCTGATACAACGCTTGTTCACTTCCCAACTAGAGTTTATTCGCATAGCTAAGAATTATATTCAAATAGAGGACTTCTATGATGTGCTCCAACATACAATCTCTCCAAAGAATTCTCATGGAAGACTTGGAGGAAAGAGTACAGGTCTGTTTTTTGCTTATAATATAGTTAAAAGCGAAACTGATTTAGAGTTTCAGAAAGGAATTAGAACTCCCAAAAGTTGGTATATAACATCTGATGCCATGCAATCTTTCATTCATTACAATAATCTGGAAGAAGTGATTGAGCAGAAGTATAAAGACATTGAACAGATAAGAGCAGAATATCATAATATTGTGCAAATGTTTAAAAACTCTTACTTCCCTCATGATATAGCAAAAGAACTAGCACAAGCTCTAGATTCTTTTGGTAATTCACCAATCATAGTAAGGAGTTCATCGTTATTAGAAGATAGCTTTGGAACCTCATTTTCAGGTAAGTATAAAAGCCTCTTTTTAGCTAATCAAGGCAATAAAAAAGAAAGATTAAGTGCTTTAATGGATGCAATAGCAGAAGTTTATGCTTCAATTGTAGCTCCTGACCCGATTGAATACAGAAAAGATCATGGTCTTGTAGATTTTCATGAAGAGATGGCTATAATGATTCAGGAAGTTGTTGGCACAAAAGTAGGAAACTACTATCTTCCTGCGTTTGCGGGAGTAGCTTTCTCAAGTAATGAATTCAGATGGTCTCCTAGAATAAAGAGAGAAGATGGATTAGTGAGATTAGTTCCCGGACTTGGTACCAGAGCAGTAGATAGAGTTAGTGATGATTATCCTGTGCTTGCTTCTCCCGGTCAACCAGGAATTAGGGTTAATGCTTCTCCTGATGAGATACTAAAGTATTCACCCAAACATATTGATTTGATTAATCTTGAAACTAATACCTTTGAGACTATGAAGATTGAAGATGCCCTTCATAAGTTTCAAGATAGTTTCCCAATGCTAAATAGAATCTTCAGTGTTAACGAGAATGGATTTATTCATCAGAAGGCTGTATTCAACATTGATTTTGCTAAAGATGACCTAATTGTTACTTTCAGATCATTAATGACAGATACTCAGTTTATGAACAGAATAAAGAGACTCCTTGATGTTCTGGAGGATAAAATGTCAACACCCGTAGATATCGAGTTTGCTGTTATTAATGATGTTATATATCTTCTTCAGTGTCGACCGCAATGTTTCTCTAAAGAAGTAGAGCCAGCACCTATTCCTCAGGATATACCTGAAAAAGATATACTTTTCACAGCCGGGAAGCATATCTCTAATGGAATAATTCCTGAAGTAACTCATATTGTTTATGTAGACCCGATAAAGTATAAAAAACTCAAGACTTTGGAAGACTTGAAAGCTGTAGGTCGTTGTGTCGGAAAATTGAATTCAATACTTCCTAAGAAGAAGTTTATTCTTATTGGTCCGGGTAGATGGGGTAGTAAAGGAGATATTAAACTCGGAGTCGATGTGTCGTATTCAGAAATAAGCAACACATCAGCATTGATTGAAGTAGCTAAGGAACAAGCAAATTTTGCTCCCGACCTTTCGTTTGGAACACATTTCTTTCAAGATCTTGTTGAGTCTACTATACGCTACATCCCACTTTATCCGGATGAAAAAGGTTATATCTTTAATACTAACTTCTTTGTGAGAGGGGAGAACATTTTATCAACCTTACTCCCAAAATACTCATACTTATCAAATTGCGTTCAAGTGTTCGATGTACAAAAGGAAACATCCGGACATGTGTTAAAGATATTCATGAATGCAGATTTGGAACAAGCAATAGCTTACTTTGGAGTTGCTGACGGTAGAAAAACAAGTTCACTTAAAGCATATTATGAAGAAGAGAATACAGACAATTACTGGTTATGGAGACTTCAAATGAGTGAATATCTAGCATTACAACTCGATTCTAAGAAGTATGGGGTTGTTAATTTATATATTTTTGGTAGTGTTAAAAATGCAACAGCCGGTCCCGGAAGTGATATTGATTTACTTGTTCATTTCAGAGGTAATGAGATTAAGAAGCAGCAATTACTTGCTTGGTTTGAAGGTTGGAGTAAATGTCTTGCTAGAATGAATTATCTGAGAACAGGTTACAAAACCGATGGTCTTTTGGATATACATATTATTTCCGACCATGATATTCTGGAGAAGGATAGTTTTGCAATAAAGATTGGAGCAGTAACTGATGCAGCTAAGCTGTTAAAGGTTAAAAGATGATAAGAGCTTTACTTACTTCGGACTTACACGGCAACAAGTTTAAATATAACTATCTGTTTGAAAAGATTAGAGAAATAGAACCAGAAGTTGTTTTTATTGGAGGAGATATACTGTTACCTTTTAACAGTATACGTGATGCTGTATCAGAGAAATCAGATTCATTTCTCTGTGGATTCCTTAAGGTTGAATTGCAGAAGTTAAAGGAAGAGATGGGGGAGTGCTATCCTGAAATATTTGTTATCATGGGTAATGATGATAACAGAATCTCAGAAGAGATACTACTTGGGGACAAATTCACGGGGTTGCTTACCTATTGTCATAAAAAGAAGATACAGTTTAAAAACTGGATAATTGTAGGTTACAATTTTGTACCTCCAACTCCATTTATGAATAAAGATTGGGAAAAATACGATGTCTCCAGATTTGTTGATGTGGGTTGTGTTGCTCCTGAACAAGGATATCACGATAGTAGTATTACTGAATATGAGCTGAAGTATACAACAATTAAGGAAGACTTTGAAGAATTATTCGATTCATGTGCCACAGAAAGAACTATATTGCTTTCACATACACCACCTTATCAAACTAAGCTTGATAGAGCTGATTTAGATGGAAAGATGATTGATTATGCTCCACTAGATGTTAACATAGGCTCAATAGCTTTGAAAAGGTTGTTAGAAAACCGAAAGTTCTATCTTACAATGCATGGACACGTTCACGAATCAACTCGAATAACCGGCGAATACACTGATACGATTGGAGATAATCTGGCTTTTCAGGGTGCTTCGGAAAGAGATGAAGCGTGTGTTATCTCTTTTGATCTGGATAATCCGTATGATTCAATACGGATAACAAAAACTAAGCTTTAATCTTCTGACCCCAGATTGATTGTAGTTTATGTGCAATTGGTAATCTCACATGAAAAGGAAGCTTGAGGTGATTTGGTCTCATAGTTAGGAATAACCACTTATGCTCTATGATGTTAAAAGCTGCTGTTATGTCCCATAAAGGCGGAACAACTATCACCACATTTTCTCCTACTCTTTGAAGCTCGTTGTAGAAAGCAATCGGATTATCAACATGCTCAATTGTATGAGAGCATAAGACATGTTTAAACTGCTTATTCTTAAACGGAAGATTAGTTATATCATTTATCTGTATATAATTCGGTAATTCTATATGTTTAACAATATCAGCATTAACTCCACCTCCATCAGTTTTACCGCAACAGATGTTCAAATCCCATTTTCTGCTTTTTAAGATTTTGTTCTTAAGTATTCTATAACTGATAGTATTGGTGACGAAAAAAAACAGAATTAAAGATGCAACTAGAATTAAGATAAACATTAAATTACTCCCTTCATTTTATGTGGAAAAAGAATTAGTTTACGGGCAAAGAATGAAAATAGGAAAATAATAGCATTGCTGATGATTTTGCTAAGAAGATAATGCAGATGTAAAATGGAAGTAAAGTACCACATGCTAACAAGATTCATGTTTAAGCAGATAAAACCTATTAATACAAATATTGTAAGCTCGAACTTGACCGGATGTTTACTGTTAGGGAAAATAAATTGTTTAGATATCAGATAATTTGTTAACTGTCCAATTATAAATGCAGGAGTAGCAGCAATAAGATAGTGTAGATGTACTAGCTCGTGCAGAATATATAATACGAGATAATCTGTTAAGATTGCTATGCTTCCGAGTGTTAGGTATCTCCATAACTGAAGTCCGGTGTTATCGGTTTTATTTACAAATATTTTCTTTATCAAATCCTTACCTTAAATAAACATTTGTATTTATATACCTTCGGATTGTTTATTTAAGATAAATCACACGTTAACTTATGGAGAATATTAACAATACTCTATCTTAGTTAATGATATCCTTTGCCCTTACCTTTAACTGCTACATTGATGCGGTTAAACAATTGCTTTATTCGATATGCCATATCTGAAGTGAGATTTGCTCTTGAAAACAGATTCTCAAAAAACTGTCCCCAATTATAATTTTCCTTTGATTTATCAAAGCCTACATTTTCCAATGTATTCATTATATAATCAATAAGAGATGAGAATTCTGTTTTCTTGGAATACTTGTAAGACTCTGCATTCTGTTTCTGATTATAACCGTATATTTCATAGAGTATTACAGCAACTGCTTGTGAGAGGTTCAAGGAAGGAAATGAAGGATTTGCCTTTATATAGCATCTTAAAGGGCAAAGAGAAGCTTCCTCGTCTGTTAAGCCATAGGTCTCTCTACCAAAAACAAGTCCATAACTTAAGTCTTTAGCAGTATGAATGTATTCAGCAACTCCGGAAGGGATCAAATCTACTTTCTTAAGCTTTCCTTTTCTTCTAGAAAAAGCAATGGCTCTATCTATATCTGAAAGTGCATTTTCTAAGCTATCAAAGTGCTGCACGTTATCAAGAATGTGTTCTGAATGCACAGCCATATAGAAATGGCTATCAGTAGGCATTTCACCAACAATTCGTAGCTTCGAAAACTCAAAGTTGTTCATTATTCTTGCTATAGAAGCTACATTTCCTGCATAAACAGGCTCTACTAAGATAATATGGATATTATCCATTAACGTTGATGTGATTATTTCTTGTTCTTTGTGATGTGGAAGAGTTTATTACCCATTGCTGCAACATATTCATTGGGATCATGTCTCCACTCTTTAATAATTTTCTGAGTGGAATTGATAAACTCATGAGATTTGTTTGCCTTACTTTTCTGCCCTAAGATGTTAGTAAGTTTCTTTAATGTTACCCACACTGTCTTAATAACAGTATCGTCACCTTCTTCAATCCATGTTTTCAGTATTGGATAGCAAGTAGCTGAACGAAGTCTACAAGTCTGCGTTAACACATGAGATACCTTTTTCTGTACTTCAGTATTTTTATCGTTTAGCAGATTACTGAGAAATTCCATAATATATTTAGGGTCTTTGGTAGCAATATTCTCTAAACCGTGAATTGAAAGGGAACGCATCTTATCATTTTCTGACTTTTGCCATTTAAGCATTACTTCTTTCATTACAGCAGTATGGGATTTCCACATATAGAAACAAAGACTCTCAGATTCCCAAGGGATAGTCTCAAAAACTCTGCCCATTATCTCTAGAATCTTCTCAGGATCTTTCTGATATTTGTTATAGAAGTAAAAAAGAGCTGTTGCTCTAACTCCGTACATTTCATCTTCAAGCATGCGATAACATACTTCATCAAGTTTCTGACTGTTATCGCCTTCATATTCAGCTAGCTCTTTACCCGTTGTCTCTCGAATGAAGTAGTTAGCAGTATTAGCCAATTCATACAAGCGTTTTTCTGCTAAATCAGCTCTATCTTTATCAATTTGTTTAAATATTTTTTCAACTCTTAAATGTATCTCTTTAGTATCTTCGATAGTAAGTCTTCCTACTTCTCTAAGCATGGTATCTCCAGTATGTTAGTATTCCATATCAAAGGTATTTAACAAATTACAATGGTAATTTCTAAATAAGTCTATTTGGATTTAGTAAATATATATGATGACTAGACAATATTATTTATAGCATAAGTGTCAAGGTTTTTATCGCACAGGAGTCAATAATTCCCATTTAACTACTTCTGATTTTATACAGTTGTTAAACACAAATTCCTTCCAAACTTCAATCGTTTCTTCGGAAAGGCGTTGCTTGGCTTTCTCGGTAAAAGCTCCGGTATGCGGGGACAGCAATACATTTGGATTGGAAGCAAAGGGTTTTACTTCCCATGGTTCATCTTCAAAAACATCTATTCCTGCACCCAATATCATGCCACTGATAAGTCCCTTTTCTAAAGCGTCCTCACTCACAATACTTCCTCTTGCAACGTTAAGCAAGTAGACCGGATTCTCTAGTAAATTTAGGATAGGAGTTGAGAAATAGTAGTGAGTATTTTTTGTTAAAGGACAATGAAAACTAATTAAATTACACCATTTCAAACCTTGAACATAGCTTATTGGTTCTATTCCTAACTCATCAAATCTACTATTGTCTACATACGGATCAACAGCTTTAACTTCTGCACCGTGTATTTTGAGAAAAGCAGCAACTCTTGAACCTATTCTACCCAGTCCAACAATCAATGCCTTAACATCTGATATTTCCCAACTAGGTCTAAGATTGTCTTTCCATTCCTTAGACATAACTGCTTCTTTAGAATTGTTATGATTCTTCAACAAAGCCATAATCATGCTAATGGTATGTTCATAAGCAGAAGGTACATTTGCATGTGGAGTATTGCAAACTATCACATTATGCCTTGCAGCAGCTTCGAAATCAACATTATCAACTCCTGAACCGGCTCTAATAATCATTTTTAGATTGGGAAAGCGCTTAAAATATGATTCGTTTATATAAATATCAGTTCTGATAACAAAAACTTCTATATCTTCAGAAAATAGGATTTTTGCATCGGTGAAGTATTCTTCCAGTTTATTCTTTTTCACTAATTGCCAGAATGAATCAGGCATTTTATTCAGCACTAAGGTTTGCATTATAGTTTTTCCATAGTTTTGAAATGTATTTTTGCTACTTTATTGAGATTATTTTTTCCAAAGGATTGGGTAAAGCTTTTCGCTGCACTAATAACGGGATTTGAAGCTCCTTTAGGGAACTTCATTTTATAATTTCGCCCCATTAACTCAATAGCATTAACAAACTGATATCGAGCAATAATCGAAGCGGCAGCAACAGCAGGGTCAGATTCCGCTTTTGTTTGAATAATTATATCTTTTTTAAATTTAGCAGAGAGTTTTCCTCTTAATTTTCCTGATTTGGAGTATTGATCAATAATTAGAGCTTCTACTGTCTTATCTTCTAAAAAAGGTTCAATAGTTTTGTAATGAAGCCAATCAAGCATCTCATTCAGTTTCTTCCCTTGTTTCAACATGTCTGAATAAAGAGAGTTATATCTTTCAGGCTTAAGAACAATACAATTAATTCTATCCGGATATACCTTATAAAGCTGTTTGGCAATAACAGTTATCTTTGAATCTGTTAGAGCTTTACTATCAGTTACACCAATTGCTTTAAGAACTTTTGCAACATCGTCATTGCATCGAAACACTGCTGTTACTAATGGTCCAAAGAAATCACCTTTTCCGGATTCATCACTACCTGTCCAACAATGATAGCTATGTTCAAAAGATTCCACTTGATCGGGTGTTGTTACTGGTGTTGTAACTTTCATATCTGCAAATTGGAGTAGTTTAGAGATATAAGAAGCTAATGTTTCACTACCTCGTTTGAAAGTTAAAGAATAGCTCTTTTTTTTTGCTGAATATAGTAAATCAAAAGTAGACTCAAGATTGTTTTGCGTAAAACTAATCTTGAATCCGTATTTGATTTCTTTTTCGACTTTGAGATTAATATTCTCAGGGTTAAGGCTATCTTTCAATTGGTTAATTCTATTTTGAAAATGTATTTCCATGTCTTCCTTTATAAATAGCGAGCAGGTTCTTTACCTTTAACACCGGCTATTAGTTCAATGTATGGTTTTACCGGACTTGAACTAATCTTGGGGAATAGGACTTCTTCTATCTGGAAGAAACCAACAGAAGCACTCATAGAAACTATAATTCTAATAGGTTTCTCTTCGCCTTTTGTTATTGTAACTTTTTCGATAGATGAAGATGAATATCTATGAATATCTCCTACTTTGGGAGAATTACTGATAAGACTGGGAATTCTTGCTCTTCCTTTCTCCATATCACATCCATCGCCTATCAAAACTAGTCCTGCTTCTAATGAATGTATTTTCCTAGTTGCCATATGACCTGCAATTCCTTCAATTACTGTTGATTTAACAGCAACTCTTTTATCCAATGAATCGGGATATATCTCCATGAGTATTTTCTCAATATAGGGGAGAGCTATTGTTATACTATACATTTCGTGAGAATCTCTAGCAACAGACATACCAAAATCGTGAAGTAACGAAGCTATCACAACTGCAGTCATACTATCATCGGATGTATAATCCAAATCTTGTTGGAGAGACAATTTGATTCCAGATTCAATAAGCAGGTTACATAGCTTTATTGCGTTTAATGATGCCATTCTCATATGAACGGGTCCATGGTCGTTATATCCCAATCGTTTAATAGACACAATATTAGCATGCTCTTGTATTGCATGTATCTCAGGATCGTTAAAAATTATCTCAGCTGCTTTATATGCATTGTCTGTTAGTTGTTTCAATATATTTTTTTCAAGAGTAATCTCTTTCGGTGATTTTTTCATAATTTCTTTCCTTTTAGAAGTCTTCAGAAATACTAAATGAATATACCGGTTTATCGGTATTATACAAATCAGTATTCCATGAGACATCAAGTTTTAAGACAAAATACCCCATATTCATGCGTGGACCAAATCCAAAACCCATAATTATATCTTGGAATCTCCCGTCCGCCATACCTCTCCAATTATCTGTATCGTCCCAAACAGAGCCTAAGTCCGTATAAACAGAGCCCCTTATATCTCCTAATGTTAGAGGAAGAGGAAATCCGAATTTTACGTAATCTACAAATGGTACCCTTAACTCTAGAGATGTTAATGCCTTTTTTGTTCCTTCCAGCTCTTCATTAGTATATCCTCTTACTCCATAACTGTTTCCTACACTAAATCCAGACCAAGAGTCAAGACTAAATGTCTGAGGATCATCACCAGTACTCCATCCTCCAAAGACTCTAGCGGAGATATTGAATCGTTTTGCAAACAAAAAGTAATGACGTGTATCAAACACTTGAGTAAGGTAGTTTTTATTGTTTACGGCAAAGCTTTTACTTACATGGTAATATGATCTGGAGCCTGTCATTGGTCCTGTTGAGCCATAAAGGGTATTATCATGCACAATCTCAAAACTTGGGATAAAGAGGTAGTCGTCATCCTCAAATTCTTTAATTCTATCTCCCCAGTTAATATCGTCCACGCTATCGACTCCAATATTCCATATAGAGTCATATTTCTGGAAGCCCATACCTGCATCAAATCTCCAGAATCTACTGAAGGGATAACGAATAAAGATATTAGTTCCGGCTAGATGCTCTCTTTCTCGCAGATATAAATCATTACGTGGATTGTAGTATATAGTTTCATCAGAAAGATAGTAAACACTTGCCCCTATATCCAATCTGTTAGGTCTGTATATATAGCTTAATTGAATACTGGAGTCTTCTAAATCTCCTGCGATTCCTATCATAGCTCCAATCGTATGATTTCCCATAAGATCGGTAAGATTTGTTTCTAAGAAGACTAATGCTCCGTCAGAAGAGGAATAAGCTCCACCTCCATAAAGATAATCCATAAGAAATTTAGGCTTATATGATTTCTTTTGAGGTATAATCGTTATGGAATCAGGTTTGGCATCGATAAGGTCATTATGAGCTTTTATAAGACTATCGGATTTTGTTACGTTCTTAACAGCCAAAATTGTACTTCCCGGATGATTGGCATGCATAAATTCTTCTTTCAAGTTTCGCTTTGTTCTTCCGAACAGTTTATATCTGTCTAGGTTAAAGCAATCATCAAAATCATTATTAAAGCTAATCTCTTTGATATCATTGCTGAAAGAATTCACCGGATTCTTTATCGGATTGAAGCCTTTATAAATATCCCAACCGTTATTGTAGAACACTGATAAAAGAATAGTAGAATCATCTGAAGAAATGTCTCCGGAGAAGACACCACTGAATATATTGGTTAGTTTAGATGTATCTCCGGTAGTTAAATCTACTATATCATAATTGGAAATTCCGGTTCTATCTGAAAGTATAAGTAACTTACTATCATCTCCCGACCAGATAGGGGATGAGTTATTAAAACCATTATCTGTTACTTGAAGATATGTGCCTGATTCTATGTTATATATAAATACATCCTTTGTTAATCCCGTAAAAAGACCTTGTCTTATACTATCAGGATGGCAATTCCTGTAAGATGTAAAAGCAATTCTGTCACCTTTGTGGGAATATACTGGTTGCATATCTGTATATTTATCCGCAGTCACATTAACTAAAGAATCAGTTACAAAATTATAAACGAAAATATCTGTATTCATCCTTCTTTGTCCGCAGAAGGTAATGTTCTCACCATCAGGAGAAACCGATAACTCATAAATAGCATCAAAATCATTAAATGTGTATGTATTGATAATCTTTTTGTCGTTTACGCTGCCTATATGAATAACATCACCCTTGTTACTTGAAGCTGCAAAAGCAAATCTATCATTATCTGAAAACCATGAGATATTGTTTCGTTGAACGTGAAATTGTTCAATCTTGTTAGATGTTTCTCCCTTGATAATCAGTCTAGGTTTCTTGTTTCCATCAATATCTCCTAACCAAATACTGTTTCTATAATTCTTATTGTTTAAGAATAGGTATCTATTTCCATCTGGTGATATTGCCGGAAAGAAGTTAAAATATGTGTTTGATTCAATGTGATTAGTTAGCTGTTCATAATGCTCGTAAGGTATTTGAATGTTTTCTATAGTTTTATAGTATCTTTTTTTAAGGTGTGTCTTCCATCTGTTTTGTAGCTGTTTGAAGCTCATTCCAAACATCTGTTTTGTAGCTTTTTCTACATTGCTCATAGAACGGATTGTGTGGAAGTATTCCATCACTTTTTCTCTACCGTATTGTTCGGATATATATGATACAAATGATTCACCTTCTCTATAAGCATAATACCCGTTTATATTATCCAGAGGATAAATATAATCATTCATGATCATATCTATTATAAACATATTATTGTAACTGTCACGTCCTCCAACAGCCTCGTATTCGGGTAGACCTTCAGAGAACCAGAAGGGGATGTAACCTGTGTTACTGGAAAAGAATCTGGATGAATTGTATCGTTGTTGAAAGTTATTTACATAAGCGTGGACAAGCTCATGTGTCAGAACTTCTTCAAAATTCTTATAATCACCGTCAAAAGGAAGCACTACCCTGTTTCTTTGGCTCTCGGTAAATCCGGCAATTCCTTGACTCAACAAAGCATTGATAACATTCGTTGTTTGAAATGCAGAGTGAGATTTATAAACTATGATTGGGATTCTACCGATAATTGGTCTAACGAAATCTTTCTTAAGATAGTAGTATGCTTCTTCAGCAGTTAAAAGAGCAGTTTGACCAAAATCATCCTCACCTTCCGGATAGTAGATATCAAAGTGCATTGATTCTAGTTTAGACCATCTCTCTTTTTCCAGTTGTACTTTATTCTGTCCGAAAGCAGCAAACAATGAAACAAGCAGTAGGGATAGCAGTATTGTAAAACAAATCTTTTTCATATTAGAACACACTTATTTTCAAATATTTTCTTGGATGCTTTTTTATCTCATGCAATAATGAATCAGCATGACTTATAGTTTTTACCATTGAGTTATAGAGTTCATCGTCATTCAGAAGTTTTCCTGCAGACCCTTCCTCTTTCTTCAGTAATTCACTAATCTCATTCAATGAATTAACCGATGCATTCAAATCTTTAATTGCTTCTCTGGATTCATTTAACAGTAATGGTACATTAGTGAGAGTATTATCAATGTTTTCCACATTCTTTGATAACAGGAAATCAATCTTTGCAATGCTCAAATTCAAGTTTTCCATTGCCGTATTTATTGCTTCTTTATTAGTTTTAATTAAATCATTAGCAATATTAGTGATTTCATTTAGTTGCTCGGAAGTATCTTCAAATTGGGAAATCATACCGTCTTCTTTGGAAAGTCGCCAGATTAGGTTTTCCAAGTTTTCCATTAACAATGAAGCTTGTTTAACAGCACTGAAGATACCGGGTTCAACATTACCTTTTTGAATTTCCGCATAATCAATGTACCTGTCATGATTACTTGGGATTATCTCTAAAATATGTCCCCCCATCATGCTTTTATCTTTTATGAGATATGTACTGCCTTCAGGAATATTGTATCCTTTATCAATATATGACTTCACTAACACACGGCTATCTTCGAGGGTTACATCATCAACAACTCCGCAATAGACTCCTCTGAATAGTACTCCGTCACCTTTTTCTAATCTTGCAGCATCCGGAAAGGCAACTGTAAGTTCATTCATTTGACCTTTCTTGAGACTATTAGTTAACCAAGCATAGCCAATAATGATAACAATAACTGCAAAGAGTAGAGTTAATCCTACTTTTGCTTCCGTTTTCTTTTTATCTTTGTAGAATTCAGACATAAGCACCTCAGGTTTTCAATTTTTTCTTTTCTGCTGCCGGGAATAGAACATTATTCAGAATCAATCTATAACCGGGAGAGTTTTTATGTAAATCTAAAACTGTTTCGGGGTCACCGATTCTATGTTGGTAATCTTCCGGATCATGACCACCGTAAAAAGTAAAAGTCCCTTTTCCAAGATTCCCATGTAGATATTTGACTTCATCTGCTTGTGGGACTTCAGATAGTATTACGACACTCTCTTTTATCTTATTCTTATGGAACGAAGTTGTCTGTCCCAAAAAACCGTTAATAATGTTTACATGACATTGAGTAAGCATTGTTGGTACGGGATCATACTTCGCCGAGAAATCAAAGAGTTGAAAGTAATCAGCTTCTGCACCACGTAACTTAGCATAATTACTAGCATCAATATCGGAGAATTCGTAATCCATCGGATTAGTGATTAAATTAAAGTTCTCAAAAGCAAAAGTACTATCAAAATCGAGTTTCTGCTTGTAATTTGGATCGAAACCATCACCGTCAAACTCTGCCGGTACTACGTCTACATTCATTGATGCGAGAGCAATATCAATAGTATCTACTGCAGCACACATAGCAAACAGGAATCCTCCATTAACCACAAATTCTTTAATCTTGGCGGCTACAGCATGCTTTAACATCCAAACTTTAGGGAATCCGTGTTTACTAGCCATTTGTTCATTAACAGAAACAGTAGTTTTATACCAATCAGTGTTCCTATAAGAACTATAGAATTTTCCATATTGCCCTGTAAAATCCTCATGATGTAAATGTAACCAGTCATATTGAGAGAGTTGACCGGTAAGAACTTCATCGTCCCAGATAATATCAAACTTAATTTCTGCGTACGTTAAAGCCATGGTAACAGCATCATCCCAAGGTTGGAAATTAGGTGGAGCATAAACTGCTATAGTTGGCTCCTTTTCTAGTTTAACCGATTCCATATTGTTATCTTGAATTGTCTGCATAATTACAGCTACATCTGATGAATTTACTCTCTCAAAACTGACACCCGTTATCCTACATCTGGCTATAATATATTCTCTATCTTCCATGAGGAAAGATCCTCCACGATAGTTCAATAGCCATTGAACTTCGGTGCCTTGACTCAAACAATGGAATGCAACCCCATAAGCTTTGAGATGATTATTTTGAGTATCATCCATCGGGATTAAAATATCTGCTTTTAAAGTAACAATTAGTATTGTTATAGCTAGCAGTAATAAATACTTTTTCATTATACCTCTACAAATTCCTCAAGGATACTGTTAGAAACAAACCAGTAACTCCTTTTAATTCTTATCCTACCATTTCTAAAACTTATAAATGGTCTTACTTTATCCAGGCTGTCTTTATAATAATCAAGAAAGTCACAATCGAATCTTGAGTTGAAATCAGTTATTCTCATTCCTTCTTCAGTTCTCAAATTCATTATAATATACTCCGATTGCATTAAAACTCTACTCATTTTCTCTCTACCGGGATACTTTATATCGTTTTGAACCTTTTCATAGTACTCATTTATATCCGGTGGATTACAATAATGAGCTTTGTCTACTAAGCCACATGCTGCCGCACCTAATCCTAAGTAATCATTAAGTTTCCAGTATGCAAGATTATGCTTCGATTCATATCCGGATTTGCTAAAGTTAGAAATCTCATAATGTTTATACCCATTTTTCCTCAATATTCTTGAGATAATATAATACATCCTGTTAATCTCATTGTCTTCCGGTAGCTCATCTCTTCGAGTTACTAGTGGTACATCATCCCCTAAACTCAGACAATATGTGGATATATGTTCCGGATTTAGCTTCAACATCTCGTAAATATCTTTTTCTATATCTTCCACTGTTTGTTTGGGAGTGCCATAAATTAGGTCAAGAGAAACATTATCGAATCCGGCTTCTCTTAACCAATTAAAAACGGTATGAGTATCTGTATTGTTATGCAATCTACCTAAAACACTTAGCATGTTGTCATTGAAACTCTGAACCCCCATACTAATTCTGTTTACTTTTGTCTTCTTAAGTTTCTTAAGATAGTCAAGGCTAACTGAAACCGGATTAATCTCAATAGTAACCTCACGTAGATTTGTTGCCCTAAATCTATTAATTATGTCTCCTATAATCTCAGGAGCAATCAATGAAGGTGTTCCTCCTCCAAGGTAAATTGTTTCAGGCTCAATTCTAAGTGATTTGCTATAGTTTTCCAGTTCTTTTATGAGAAATTCACAGTATTCTTCGGCTTTAGCCTTACTGTAAGGTATTGAATAAAAAGAGCAATAACTACACTTCTTTAAACAGAATGGGATATGTATATATATATGTCGGATTACTTTATCAGTTTTAAAATCCTGTCCCATCGAGTAATATTTTTAGGGGGTAGGTTTTGATTGCTTCTTGGATGCTTGTTTCTATATTCAACTGCTGAAAGTTTTTCTCCTGATGAGAAGAAAATAAAGGCAGGCGTTCCGGTAATATCGTCTCTATCAAGAAATCCCCAGTAACGACTGTCAGCACTGTAATCTCTGTTATCTCCCATTACAAAGTATTTATTCTCAGGGACTTTTATCTTCTCGAAATAATCAAGATTCATCTTAAACATTCTTCCGTCTACCCATTCATTCTCACGAATATGCATGTTATATTGTTGTCTTAGATATTCAGGGATGTAATAACTCTCTGTCTCGGGAGAATAGGGTTCTCCGTTTATATAAACGACTTTATCCCTCATTTCTATTTCGTCACCTGGCATGCCTATTACTCTCTTCACAACATTTCGTGGGGCGTAATAAGTTATACCGAAAAGAGTCCAAGCCGGTAAATCAATAAAAGCTCCTTTGTTCAAGTACAAAGGTGGATATAATGGCTTTAAATTATTGGAATATTTAGCAATCGGATTTGAAGAGTCCTTTAAATCAGCAGGATTAGGAGGATCTACAGGGTATCTGAATGTAACAATATCTCCTCTTTCCGGATCCGTAATAAAATATTTAACCTTGTTAGCAACCAGATAGTCTCCGACAAGCAGAGTCTTAACCATTGATTCGGATGGAATCTTAAAATTCTGGAATGTGTAATTCCTAATTATCATAGCTACAACAAATGCAAATAATATCGCTTCAACCCAATCCTGTAATGGTGGTTTTTTATGCTTTATTCGTTTATTTTTCTTAGTCATTATTGTCCTTTTATGGCTTTTTTGCATAAAATATCATAGTTTCGCTATGTCAAATAAAAACTGATTATTTTCTATACTCATCTTTATTTAATAATAATCATCGCTAAATTAGTTACCGGATTTATTCTGTTTTCGTTGTTTCATTTTGATTAGATTTTATTTATGCATTTATTGTTACGTCCCTATAGGACTTTTTTATTTTGTTATTTAGTCCACACGCTTAGGCGTGTGGCTATTGAACTTACGCCATTTCATGGCTATAGAATTATGCTCTATAGGAGCATCTGTTCAATAGCCCCATGCCTTGGCATGGGGTATTGGATCCCGAATAAATGTCAACGGCATTCTCTTCTCTCACTATCCTTAACATTATGAAACACTATGCGGTAATTACCTTATTCTCTTGAAACCGGATATCCTAAGGTAAAATAATCATACTCAGTGCAATTTTCAATTATTTACGCATATTTTATGTCCTTCTTAATCTCATTCACATCACAATTTACCAACGCACTGCTTTTGCACTGTGTCGGCAGTGTGAATGCACTGTCAACCCGCTGTTTCACTGAGTTCATAGTGCGTGCACAGTGGAAAAACAGTGGAATGATTATGCTTTGATAGAGTTTGCCAAGAAACCCTCTCGTTATTCTCTCCCGTTTTGCTCCCGATTAACAAGCACAAAATCGAAACATTCATGTCACAAAAAACTCGCATCATTCTTGCATAGTTATGCAAGATTTAAGCAAGAATTATGCAAGAGTCTCGTAAGTTGGATGTGGTTGTTGGTCGAGTGAATAGCGTGAGAGTGGAGGCATAAAGGAGTAAAAAGAAAAGTGTGTAAACCTCAATATGCGATTAAGCATATTATTACAACAATAAAAGGAGATTCACACACATGAAGATTAAGCCCAATATAAAAGAAATAGATAGAGTTGTAAGGGAACTTTTACAAGATAGTAAAACAGACCTTATGGAGAATAGGTGGAATAGTGCATATCCGAACTGGTTAGTCATAAAAAAATGAATTAATGACTTGCTTTAAAAGGCTAGAAATATATGAGTTGGTATAAATCAGTTTACACACTTTTTAGAATACTCTCTTCATTTATTGTTACGTCCCTATAGGACTCTTCAATTTTGTTACTTAGTCCACACGCCAAGGCGTGTGGCTATTGAACTTACGCCACTTCATGGCTAAATAATTATACTCCATAGGAGCATCTGTTTAGGTCTCACCTTTATATTAAAATCACAATGCCAATGTATAATATTATCTATGTCATCGACATACTATTCAACTTTTCAATCCACATGCCAAGACTTGTGGCTTTTAATATTACACCTCTTCATGGCTATAGAATTATGCTCTATAAGAGCATCTGTTCAATAGCCCCATGCCTTGGCATGGGTATTGGATCC
Organism: Cloacimonadales bacterium (SeqCode); assembly: GCA_963667035.1. GTDB lineage: Bacteria > Cloacimonadota > Cloacimonadia > Cloacimonadales > JAFGVF01 > Zophobacter. Next base: position 1,486,575 of record OY762964.1, on the reverse strand, counting down.
CATAAAAGATTAAGCCCTATAGGGGTGAAAGAATATAATTGCCAATGAGTTAAAACAAAATATTATATATGATAATGTCTGTAGGAGGATTATCTATGTCAACATTCACTCAATTGGTATACCATATCGTGTTCTCAACAAAAAACCGCATGCGATCTCTAGAACTAAAACACAAAGAGAGATTTCTATCTTACATTTGTGGGGTTATGAGAAATGATAATTCTCATGTCTATCAGATTAATATGGTGGAAGATCACATTCATATATTATGTTCAGTTCATTGTCAGATGAATGTCTCTGATTTAGTGAAACATATAAAAAATGCAACAAATACATTTAACAAGCAAGAAAAGTTGTTTCCAATGTTTGAGGGTTGGCAAAAAGGGTATGGAGCATTTACAGTTAATTGGAAAGAGAAAAATCATTTAATAAAGTATATTAAAAATCAAGAAGAGCATCACAAACATCAGGATTTCATAACAGAGTACAAAGATCTCCTAAATGATTTCGGTGTTTGTTTTGAGGAGAAGTATCTATAATCCAACGCCCCTATAGGGCTGAGTTGCTTTCTGGTTTGTTAACCACACGCCAAGGCGTGTGGCTATTGAACATACGCCACTTCATGGCTAAAGAATCATGTTCAATAGAAGCATCTGTTTAGATCAGTAGCTTTGTATTATAATTCGATACAAGTGTGTTGCTATTGAACTTACACCATTTCATGGCTACAAAATCATGCTCTGGAGGAGCATCTGTTTAATAGCCCCATGCCTTGGCATGGGGTAATGGAACCCGAATAAAAGATTTAGCCATGAAGGGCGAGTGGATAAATAAATAATGATATCAATTCCTTTTATTGAATTATTCGAACCTTCTAGACAATACCATTAATATGATTTATAAATACACATACTGTTACGTCCCTATAGGACTTTTCTATTTTTGTTATTTAGTCCACACGCCAAGGCGTGTGGCTATTAAACTCACGCCATTTCATGGCTACAGAAACATGTTCCATAGAAGCATCTGTTTAGGTCAGTAGCTTTGTATTATAACTCGATACAAGCGTGTGGCTAATAAACTTACGCTACTTCATGGTTACAGAATCATGCTCTGAAAGAGCGACTGTTTAATAGCCCCATGCCTTGGCATGGGGTAATGAAACCCGAAAAACATTTTAGCCCTAAAGGGGCGTAAGATACCCAACAATTAATGAACATGTTATCTAATCTCATCTTGCTCCAATACAATAAATATAAGACAAAGAAGATAGAGTTAATCACAACTAAAGACTAACTTACTGCATAGAGAAAGAGAGTAGTATGTGACTAGTAGATGTTAAGTAAAAGAAAAATTAGAATTGAATGGGGCAGAGTCGGACGATGATATTTATTATGTTTTATTATAGAAATTGCTTGCAGGAAAAGTTCTTCATCTATATCGTAGAAAAAAATAATATTAAAATGGAGGACTTATGAAGGAAATCATGTTAAATCTTGAAAACTGCTATGGCATTAGAAAACTATGTGAATCAATGAAATTTTATGATAAAGAGGGTCATGAGAAAAAATCAATAGCGATTTATGCACCCAATGGGTCAATGAAATCCTCTTTTGCAAAGACCTTTGATGATTTATCCAATAATGAAACTTCAACAGATTTAGTATATGGCGAGGAACGACCTACTTTAAGAGAAATTAAGTCGGGAGATGATGAATACTTAGTACCCGAATGTGTTTTTGTTATAAAGCCATATATTGAGAGTTATAGTTTTGAAAAAGAGTCAACTTTACTAGCAAATGAAAGGCTGAAACAGGATTATGAAGAAATAATAAAAAGTATTGATGATGCCCAAGTAAAGCTACTCAAGGAGTTAAAGAAAATATCTGGAATTAAAGGAGCTGGTTCTGATAAAAAAGTAAAGGATGAGTTTAACCTAGCCTTTGAAGGTGAATTGTTTGAAGCTCTGTATAGAATAAAGGACGAAGTTGAAGCTGATGATTCTATAGAGTTCGTCGCTATTAAATATAATGAAATATTTAATGCAGATGTGATGAAACTTATTCGAAACAAAGATTTTATACAGAATATCTTAAACTACATTGAATCTTATACTGATGTTGTATCTAAAACGAAATACTTGAGAAGTGATTTCAATCATTATAACGCAAAAGAAGTGCAGAAAAACTTAGGGAAAAATGGTTTTTTCAATGCTAAACATAATGTCCAATTGTTTGATGGAGATGAGTACAGAGAGATAAAAAGTGATAAGGAACTAGAGAATTTGATTCAAGAAGATTTGAACTTTGTTTTAGCAGACCCAAAAGTATCAGAAGCATTTAACAATATTGACAAGCAACTCTCTAATGTTAAACAAAGAAGTTTTAGAGATTTCTTAAAACAAAATCCTAATTTAATAACAAAACTTATAGATATTGAGGAATTTAGGAAGGAATTATGGCTAAACTACATTAGGATTTGTATTGTCGAGTATCATGATTATGTAGCAAAATATGGATATGGAAAAGCAAGACTTTCGCAAATTGTCAAAGATGCTAAAGACGAAGAAACTCAGTGGTTAAATGCACTAAAAAAGTTTGAAGACAGATTCCACCCTCCATTTAAGTTAGAAGTAAAAAACCAAGATAACGTAATGCTAAAAGGTAGTCCTCTTGAAATTAGGTTTATTTATGATGATGGCAAAGATCCAAAAGAAATTGATCAGAACAAGTTACTCAAAGTCTTAAGCCAAGGTGAAAGAAGATCATTATATTTACTAAACATAATCTTTGAACTTGAGGAGAGAAGAAAGCAAGAAAATGAAACTCTCCTTATTATTGATGATATAGCAGATTCATTCGATTATAAAAATAAATATACCATAATCGAATACTTAAGCGACTTAAACAAGGATGACAAGTTCTATCAAATAATTCTTACACATAATTTTGATTTCTTTAGGACTGTAGTTAGTAGATTTGTTGGACGGGAGCAGTCATTTATGGTGAAGAAAAATGAAAACAATATTAGTTTTTATCCATCAGTGTATATTGAAAATCCGTTTAAGTATTTCAAAAGTAAGATTAACGAAGATACAATGATAATTGCTATGATACCGTTTGTGCGAAATCTTATTGAGTTTAGTAATTCGGTTGAAACAAATAGCTTTAAGTCCCTAACATCTCTGTTGCATCAAAAGGAATTAACTAAAACAATAACAATTGGTGAGTTAGAAACAATATATAAAGGAGTATTGAAAACAAACAAACCAGAGATATGCTTTATCGATAAAGAAAGAAAGGTCATTGATGTCATTACGTCTGTAGTAGAAAGCATTCTCAAACCTTCAGTAACATGTAATCTGGAAAGAAAGATTGTTCTAGCAATAGCCATTAGATTAAAAACAGAGGAATTTTTGAAAACTGTAATCAGTGATACTGAGTTTTTAGTTAAGCTAGAAGAAGGGACTAATCAGACTAATATGTTGATTAGACAATACAAAAAAGAGTTTGCAATGAATGTCAACAATCTAGAAATAATTGATAGAGTGAGTCTAATGACTCCTGAAAATATACATCTTAATACTTTCATGTATGAACCAATTCTGGATCTTTCTGAAGATAATCTGATAAGGCTTTACAAAGATTGTAGCAAACTTAAGCATGATTAGTAATTTATTTGTAACCACATTCTAATTGACAAATAAGAGCATAACTTCGTAATAACAACAAATGAAATTTAAAGAGGTGAGTTATGCAACCATTAATATTAACAGCTGCTATAACAGGAGCGGAGACAACCCGTAAGGAACAACCGAATTTACCAATTACACCGGAAGAGCAGGCACGCGATGCAGTTGCTTGTTATGAAGCCGGAGCTAGAGTTATCCATCTTCATGTTCGTGAAGACGACGGAACTCCCACTCAGAGACTAGAACGTTTTGAAGCTTCTATAAATGCTATAAGAGAAGCATGTCCTGAGTTAATTATTCAGATAAGTACCGGTGGTGCTGTAGGTGAATCATTCGATAAGAGAATTGCACCTCTTAATCTCAAACCTGATATGGGTACGCTTAATGGCGGTACATTGAACTTCGGTAACGATATATTCATTAATCATCCGGACGATATCGTTAGACTTGCCGAGACTTTCAAGACAACCGGCGTTGTACCTGAGGTTGAAGTTTATGAATCAGGTATGATCGATTACATTGCAAAGCTTGTTAAGAAAGGACACATTGTGCATGAACCTCTTCATGTACAGTTTGTACTTGGAGTACCGGGAGGAATGAACGGTTCTCCTCGTAATGTACTTTATATGGCAGAACACTTGAAGCTTCAAATACCATCTGCAACTTGGGCTGTTGCAGGCATCGGACGTTGGCATATTCCTGCTTCTTTAGCAGCTATGAACAACGGTGGACACATCAGAGTCGGTTTTGAAGATAATATATACTATCACAAAGGTGTGATAGCAGAATCAAATGCTCAACTTGTTGCAAGAATGAGCAGAATAGCAAACGAGATTGGTCGCCAGATAGCTTCTCCTGCACAAGCCAGAGAGATACTGGGTTTACCTGCAAAGTAACAAATAATTCAAGCTAGTAGCTTATAAATTAAGCTATAGTTTATAATTCTTAAATTCCACCTTACTTTAACTAGTAAGGTGGGTTTGCTTTGTTATAACCAAGGATTGGGAACTAATATGAAGTATATGATTGTAGGTGCTAAGGGTGCTTTAGCTCAGTATTTCTTGAAAGATGTAAGATTTAGCAACAATGTTGCTTTCACTCATGAAGAACTTGATATTGTTGAAGTTGAAGAGATACAAAAAGCTGTAAGTGAGCATAAACCGGATGTGTTAATTAATTGTGCTGCAATATCGGATCCTTTCGAATGCGAAGAGGAACTTGAAAATGCTATTAATGTCAATTGCCTGGGACCTACACTTCTTGGACGTGTAGCGAGAGAACACGGATGTAAATTTGTTCACTTCAGTACTGCGAGTATTTACAACAACAACTTTATGGATGCTTATAGCGAAGCAGTGATTCCACGTTCCAAGAATGTCTATCCCTGTTCAAAGAGTATGGGGGAGACCGGTTTGAAAATGGAAACTCCCAATCATCTTATCATAAGGGTTTCATGGGTTTTTGGTCTGACTAGCAAATGCTTCATATCCCGTTTACCTGAAATGATTAGCAGTAAACAAGAGCTGTTTGTGAATAACGAGCAAGTATCAAAAACAACCTATGCAAAGGATATCGTTGATGCTACCTTCAAGTTATTGGAAGCCGGCAAAAGAGGTATCTTTCACTTCACTAATAAGGGAGAGACAACCCGCTATGAAGTTGCTGAGTTTGTCAGGAAACATTTCGAGAAAGAAGATTTGATTATTCATCCCGTGACTTCAAGCTATTTCAATGAGAGAATAGAACAACCCCAAAGAAATGTTCTTGCTACTGATAAATACGAAGCTCAAATAGGTAAAATACGCACTTGGCAAGAAGCATATACAGAATATTTGGAAGAGATAAAGGAACAAACAATTGGCAGTTAGGATTCATTCGATTAAAGAGAATACTCTTGCTGATAAATCAGGAATTGTAGCCGGTAGTCTAATACTATCATTAAATGGGCACCTTATCCATAACTTTCTGGAATTACAGTATTACTCGGCAGAACAAATCCTGACTTTTAAACTAAGATTGCCTACAGGTGAAGAAGTAACTAAAAGAGTTATACAGGATTGGATTACTGAGCTAGGCATTACACCTGCTGAGCATAAATGCAGAGATTGTGCCAATAACTGTATCTTCTGCTTCATAGATCAGATGCCAACAGGATTTAGGCATACACTTAATATCAAGGATGATGATTATACTTTTAGTTTTGTCTATGGAAACTATATCACACTAACAAATATGAGTGAATATGATTTCCAACAGATAGTGGAGATGCAATTATCTCCAATTTATATCTCGGTACACTCTACTAATCCGATTCTTCGAAAACGTATGATGAGATATAAGCAGGATTTTGATATTATGGAAAAACTTAGGTACTTCTCTGAGCATGATATACTGATGGAGACTCAGATTGTAGTTGTGCCCGGTTGGAATGATGGAGAAGAGCTTGAGAATACTTTGAAAGATTTGTGCAATCCTGAATTAAACATTGAGTCTATAGGTGTGGTACCTGTCGGATTAACAAAGTATAGAAATGATCTTGAATCTCTCAGACCTGTAAATAAAGCGGAAGCAATTCATACTATTGAGCTTTGTGAGAACATGAGAGATAAGTATGATAGAGATAACATTTACTGTTCTGATGAGTTTTACATTAAAGCGGAATTACCGATACCGGATGAAGAATACTACAATGGTTACCCTCAGATAGAGAACGGTATCGGAATGATTAGATTACTACTCGAGAATTGGAGTATGTATAAAGAAGAGATACTTGAAGAATTGGGTAATCGAAATCTGGTATTTATAACAGCAGAGCTTGCATATCCTTTTATAAAAGCAATTGCAGATGAGATAAATGCTGAATCAGAAAACAAAGTAAGAGTTGTTGCAGTTAAGAACGAATTCTTCGGTGAGACAGTCACTGTTGCCGGATTGCTAACTGCTAATGATGTTTTAACTCAAATTGAATTGACAGAAGATGAAGTGCCGATTCTTCCTGCTACAATGTTCTCAGCTGATGACTTAACGATAGATAACAAACGTAAAGAGGACTTTGAGGAGTTTTGGAAAAGGGAAGTACTTGTCTTTGATTCATTACTCGAGTATAATAATTATGATGAAGGAATAGAGTATTGTGAAGTATGAGATGTTTAAAAAAAGCTTGATTCTTAGACAAATTGGGTAATACATGTATACAAAATTCAATATTGCTATACATGTAGTGAATGATTTGTATAGAATAATGACTTTATCTATACATAAGGAGCAAATGCTATGAGTTTACTTCTTCAAACTCTTCCACCTAAGATGGATATTGAGACAAAAGCAGTTTTAAAAAAAGCTGCTTCTGCACATCGTTTTTTAGCTGAATTAAAAGGTAAATCTGCAAGTATTCCGAATCAAGATGTGTTGATTAATACTCTATCTCTCCAAGAAGCAAAAGATAGCTCTGCTATTGAAAATATAGTTACGACGCATGATGAGTTGTACAAAGCAGAACTGTTTCCTAAATATACTACTAATCCAGCCTCAAAGGAAGTTAAGAATTACATTGGGGCTCTAAAAGCTGGTTTTGAATTAGTTAAATCAACCTCATTACTTACTTCTAATCATATTATTGATATACATACAAAGTTAGAAAATACACGATCCGGATTTCGAAAATTACCAGGAACAGAACTAAAGAATGAAGCAACTGGTGAGACAGTTTATATACCTCCTCAGAATCATAGTGATATTGTAATTTTAATGGCTAATTTAGAACAGTTTATAAATGAAGATGACTACTCAGATTTAGATACACTTGTAAAGATGGCAATTATTCATTATCAGTTTGAGAGTATTCATCCTTTTTATGATGGAAATGGTAGAACTGGTCGTATAATTAATGTTCTATATTTAGTTTTGAAAAAACTTCTTGATATTCCTGTATTGTACTTAAGTCGCTACATTGTCAGCCATAAAAACGATTATTACATGCTCCTTCAGAGATTAAGAGAACAAGGGGATTGGGAAGCTTGGATTTTATTCTTGCTAGAAGGTGTAGAAGTGACTTCAAAACAAACGATTTCAAAAATTGAAGCAATAAGAGAATCATTATTGGAATATAAGCATATCATTAGAGAAAATCATAAGTTTTATAGCCAAGATTTGATAAACAATTTGTTCTTCCATCCGTATACGAAAATAGAGTTTATTCAAAAACAGTTAAATGTAAGTAGACTTACTGCAACAAAATATTTAGATGCTTTATGTTCTGATGGTTTATTACAAAAAGAAAAGGTTGGCAGATATAATTATTATATAAACAAAGCTCTTTTCAAGATTTTAACTAGTACAGATTAATTAAATAATATAGATTGAATATGTTATGAACAAGGAATGTAATGAAGTATGATTTAATCCTATTTGATTTGGATAATACCCTCCTAAATTATAAACAAGCTGAAATTGAAGCTATTGAAGAGATGAGACAATGGTTGAATATAGATGTTAATCCCGCTCTATATCATGAGACATATAAAAGAATTAACAATCAACTATGGACTGATTTCGAGAATGGATTAGTAGACTTAAAAACATTGAAGAGCAAACGCTTTAGGGACATGGCTAAGCATTTTGTTTATAAATGTGATGCTGAGGAGTGTGGGAATAAGTATCAAGAGTTTCTCTCAAAGAAAGCTTTCCCGGTTGACGGTATGTATGAAATTCTGGATAAACTTCATGATAAGGCTACTCTTGCTATTGTAAGTAACGGACTGGCTAAAGTGCAATATAACAGAATCAACTTAGCTAAACTTGACAAATATTTTCCTCATGTATTTCTTTCGGAAGAGATTGATGCTATGAAACCGGAGAGAACCTATTTTGAGAAAGTGTTTGATGCTTTGGATTGGAAAGAACATCATAAAGCAATCATTATTGGGGACAACCTTAATTCTGATATTAAAGGTGGAAAGAATTTTGGCATAAAGACATGTTGGGTTAATCTCTTTGATAAAGAGAATAAGAGTGATATTGTGCCTGATTATGTAGTGAATAGTCTCTATGAATTAGACGATATACTGTTATAAATAACTTTAAATATAGATATGTAATTAAATGAATAACAAACTTTAACAGGAGGATAAACAGAATGGGTAGGATAAGAAAGTGGGCTTGGCTTGCTATTACCATCATGTTGCTGTTCGGGAGTTATATCCATTATACAAATGGAAACAGTAAACTAGTGCTTAGCTATATAATTTTTGGAGTATGTGCACTTGTTTTTACTATTATTCTGTTTAACAAAGATAGGAGAAATAAATGAAGATATTTTATATAGTTTTAATCATGCTAGTATTGTTGATTCTTGTCGGTTGCGGTGAGAAAGCTGAATTGGGAACAAAAAAGAATCCTGTAAAAATGTATTTTGTACCTTCTATGGAAGCTAGCACAATAGTAACAAGTGGTGAAGCAATTGCCGAATACCTTGAAGAAGTTACCGGTTATAAGTTTGAGATAAAAGTGCCTACCAGTTATGCTTCTGTTATTGAAGCAATGGGAACTGAGCAAGCTGATATAGGTTGGCTCGCTACATTCGGTTATATCTTGGCCAATGAAAAGTATGATGCTGAAGTAGCTATGACGACAGTTAGAAACGGTTTAAAAGCTTATCGCGGAGAGTTTATTGCCAAGGCAGATTCAGGTATTGACAGTATTGAGGACATACAGGATAAGAGCATTGGTTACACTGATGCCGCCTCAACATCAGGATTTATATATCCTTCTGCAATTCTTAAAATGAAGGGTATTGAACCTAAGCATCAAAGATTTCTTGGTAGCCATCCTGCGGCAGTTTTAGCGGTGTATCAAGGTAACGTTGATGTTGGTTGTACTTTCTGGTCTCCCGCTAATAAAGAGGGGGAACCTATGGATGCTAGACAAAAGCTTTCCGAGACATATCCAGATATCTATGAGAAAGTTAAGATTGTTGATTTTACAGATTGGATTCCTAATGATACGGTAACATTTAGGAAAGGTTTCCCGGCAGATATGAGAGAGAATATTGTCTCAGCATTGGAAAAAGGATTCGAGAATCCAACAATAAAACAGATGTTGTTTGACCTTTATCAGATCGACGGACTTGAAAGAGCAACCGATTCAGATTATGATATTGTAAGAAAAACACTCAAGACACTTGGTATGAGTGCAGCAGATAGGATGTAAATGTCAGATATTATTAAGATTAAAGACTTAAACAAATACTATGATAGAGAGACACATGCTCTGAAGAATATCAATCTTGATATTAAAGAGGGTGAGTTTGCTATTCTTTTAGGATTATCCGGTTCCGGTAAATCCACGCTTCTGCGTTGTATTAACAGACTGATAGAGCCGACTTCCGGTTCAATCTCTTTCAAAGGTAAAGAGATAACGACTCTTACCAATAGAGAACTTCCTGCTGTTAGAAGTAGAATTGGTATGATTTTTCAACAGTTTAACCTTATTAAGAATCTCTCTGTTCTTACTAATGTACTTACAGGGCGATTAGGTCAACATTCTCTTCTAAAACCTTGGACAAAAGAGGAGAAGGAGTTAGCAATTCAGAATCTGAAAAGGGTAGGATTAGCTGATTTTGCCAAGCGTAAAGTTAAGAATTTGAGTGGAGGCCAGCAGCAAAGAGTGGCTATCGCAAGAGCTTTGATGCAAAGTCCTGATATTATACTAGCTGATGAACCAGTTGCTTCTCTTGATCCCGCTACTGCCGATTCCGTAATGCATTATCTAGGAGAATTAAATAAGAATGACGGTATTACCGTGATATGTTCACTTCATTTTTTAAGCCTTGCTCGTAAGTACGGAAGTAGGGTAGTTGCACTTAAGGACGGGAAGAAAGTCTTTGAAGGTAATCCTAACGAGATAGACGAATCCAGATTCCGTTCTATATATGGCGAAGAAGCTGAAGAGATTACTATAAGGTAGATATTATGAAAGATAAAGTGTTTAATTATATCAAAGCTTTGGGAACAGATATACTGTTCTTTAGTTATTTCATAGGATGTATAGCTTATATTGTTAATTTCTTTAGCGAATCAGCATTGTCCGATTTTTTAGAGTCTAAAAGCATAAGTCTTGTAATAGTTATATTAGTGCTTGCTATTCTTAAGTCCATATCTTTATTGCTAATGAAGATGTCCCTGGGCTATAGAATATTCCTGAGAGATGAAGATAAACATGGTGGCTTCTGGATTTATATACTTCCGTTGATTGCAATAACAATGTTTACAGGTTGGCTTGTTGTAGAAATCAATCCGGTTGAGTTCTTCACTCAATTTAGGAATTCCGGTAATATATTAAGTGGTCTTTTTAACCCTAACTTTACTAAGTTAACTCCCTTATTAGGATCATTATCCGAGACTATATTTTTAGCTTTCATGGCTACCATATTTGCTATTCCTATAGCTTTCATACTCAGTTTTTTTGCAGCAAGAAACCTTATGTCCGGTAATGCTCTGAGTGTAACAGTTTACTTTATAATAAGGACAATTGCGACTGTCTTTAGATCAATTGAAGCAATTGTCTGGGCTATCATATTTTCTGTTTGGGTTGGTATAGGTCCTTTTGCAGGTATGCTGGCTTTGACGACTCATTCTATTGCCGCTTTAGTAAAACTCTATTCCGAGCAGATAGAGAACATTGATTGGGGACAGGTTGAAGCAATAAAAGCTACTGGTGCCTCAACGTTACAGGTTTGGATATATGCTGTAATTCCTCAGATAATTTCTCCTTATCTTGCTTTCACTATCTACAGATGGGACATTAACGTAAGAATGGCTACAATAGTAGGTTTTGTTGGTGGTGGGGGGATTGGTCTTGCTCTTATGCAAGAACAGCAGATGCTAGCTTGGCGAAATGTTGGTTTGATTATGTGGTTAATTGCAATAGTTGTATGGATTATGGATATGATCAGTGCAAAAGTTAGAGCTAAGCTGTTGGATAGTTAGAGGATTTAGCTTTTTACATGGTATCTATCCTATAGTAATACTATAAAACCATTTTAGTTTGTTATGCTGTGAATGCTTGCTTGATAAAATCTATCAATACTGAACACAAAAATCATTTGACTGTAGATAATAGTGATAATTATTAGCAAGTTGGATTATATTGTAATTATTGGAGAAGATAATGAAGAAAATATTGTTTCTGCTTGCATTACTTGTTTTAATGTTTGGATGCAGTAAGCAGTCTAAGAGTGCCAAAACCGAGATTATCTTTTGGCATGCTATGGGTGGTCCGCTAGGGGAAGCTCTGAATGAGCTTGTACTTGATTTCAATATGAGTCAGGATAGCATATTTGTCAGATCAATATCAGTTGGTAATTATCAAGCTTTGTCTCAAAAGCTAATGGCTTCCATACAAGCTGACAAACAACCTGATATTGCTCAAGTCTTTGAATCTTGGACAGCAAATTTCGTTGAAGGTGATGTTTTACTTAATCTTGACGAGATGATTGCTAACGATCCTAATATGACAGACGAAGATATGGCGGATATATTCCCTGTTTTCATTCAATCCAACACTCTTAACGGCAAACTTTATTCAATGCCGTTTAACAAGAGTGTCAGACTCCTATATTACAATAAAGATGCTTTTATTAGAAATGGACTTGATCCAAATACTCCTCCCGAGACTTGGGAGGATTTCCGTCATTACTGTAAGAAACTGACTAAAGACTTAGATGGTGATGGTGTTACTGACACATACGGTACTAATATGAATGTCAGTGCATGGCAATTTGAGAATCTGCTTGTTCAAGCAGGTGGCTCTATTATGAAAGAAGACGGTATTACACCTGCTTTTAACTCATCCGCCGGAGGTGAAGCTCTTGATTTCATTTGCAATCTGCTGAATGAAGACAAGAGCGTTTATACAGTGTCGGGTTTTGAGGGACAGAATGACTTCCTTGCTGAGAAAGTAGGAATGTATGAAGGTTCCTCGGTTTCGATTGTATTTATGAAGAAACAGAAGTTTTTATTTAATATGGGCATGGCTCCCATACCACACTTCAGAACGAAGAAGAATATTATAAGTGGTACAAACGTTGCTATTTTTAAGAGTGGTAACACAGAGCGGGAGAGAGCTGCATGGGAATTCATTAAATGGTTCTCGGATACTGAAGCTACGGCAAAATGGTCATATTTGACCAATTATATGCCTGTTAGAAAGAGTGCCCTTGAAACCGATACTATAAAAGGAATGCTTGCCGGTAACGAATCACTTGCCCAGGTATACGGACAGCTTGAATATGCTACTACCGAGCCTCAGTTTGCCGAGTGGTATAATGCCCGTAAAGACCTTGAGGAACAGGTGCTTGAAAGAGTTATAAATGGTCTTATAGAGCCAATGGATGCTTTGGATCAGGCAGCAAAAGATATTGAAGAAAAATTAGCAAAGAAATATAAACAGGAGAAATAGATGTTAAAGATTACTTTACCTGATGGTTCAATCAGGGAATTTGAAGGACCCGTCAAAGCCTATGATGTTGCTCTTGATATCAGCGAAGGCTTAGCTCGTGTTGCTCTTGCCGCAAAGGTTAATGATAAATTATGTGATCTTTCAGAGCTCATAGATGATGACGCTAATGTTAGCATTATCACATTTAACAGTGAAGAAGGTCCTGAGATTTTCTGGCACAGTTCTGCTCATATTATGGCTCAGGCTGTTCAGGAACTATTTCCTGAGGTGAAAGTCACAATCGGACCTGCCATTGAGAACGGTTTTTACTATGACTTTGATAGAGAAGAAGCTTTTAGCGAAGCTGACCTTGAAAAGATTGAGAGTAAGATGCTTGAAATTGCTAAAGGTAAACATGAATACACACGTGAAGAGTTACCTCGTAATGAAGCTCTGAAAATGTTTACAGAGATGGATGAACCTTATAAAGTAGAAATACTTAGTGAGATTCCGGAAGACGAAGTTATCTCTATTTACAGACAGGATAAGTTTGTTGACCTTTGTCGTGGACCTCATATTCCTAACACAGGTTTAATGAAAGCGGTTAAGCTTCTTAAAACATCGGGTGCTTACTGGCGTGGTGATGAAAAGAACAAGATGCTCAAGCGTATTTATGGAATCAGTTTTCCAAATAAGAAAGAGTTGAAAGTTTATCTCAACAATCTTGAAGAAGCAAAGAAAAGAGACCACAGAAAGCTTGGTAAAGAGCTTGATTTGTTCTCAATCTCAGAGGATATCGGAGCAGGTTTGATTCTGTGGCATCCTAATGGTGCTATGATGCGACATTTAATCGAGTCATACTGGAAAGATGAGCATATCAAAGCAGGATACAAACTTGTTTATACTCCCCATATAGGTAAATCAACCCTTTGGGAGACAAGTGGACACCTCGGTTTCTATAATGAGAGTATGTTCTCTGCAATTGAAGTTGAAGGACAAGACTACTATCTGAAACCAATGAACTGTCCTTTCCATATTGCCATATATAATTCTACCAAGCGTAGTTATAGAGAGCTTCCGCTTAGATTAGGTGAACTTGGCACAGTTTATCGTTATGAACGTTCCGGTACATTGCATGGACTTATGAGAGTAAGAGGATTTACTCAGGACGATGCACATATTATTTGTACACCTGAGCAGTTGGACGGTGAAGTTGAAAGACTTATTGATTTCTCACTTTACATTCTTAAGAAGTTTGGTTTTAAAGACTTGGATGTATACCTTTCAACTAAGCCCGAGAAATCGGTTGGTGAAGATGCAGACTGGCAAACAGCTACGGAGTCACTTCGTAAGTCGATTGAAAAAGCCGGACTTGACTATAAAGTTGACGAAGGTGGCGGAGCTTTCTATGGTCCCAAAATCGATATTAAGATTAAAGATGCTTTGAATCGTTCCTGGCAATGTACAACCATTCAGTTCGACTTCAATCTTTCTACACGCTTTAACATGGAATACATTGGAGCAGATAATCAACCGCATAGACCGTTCATGCTCCATAGAGCCTTACTTGGCTCAATCGAAAGATTCTTCGGTACACTTATTGAGTATCATGCAGGAAACTTCCCTGTTTGGTTATGTCCTGTTCAAGTACAGGTTTTACCAATCTCTGACCAGTATATTGATTATGCTAAAGAAGTTCAGGAAAAACTGCTTAAAGCAGGAATTAGAGCTGATATTGATATGCGTGATGAGAGAATCGGTTATAAGATTCGTGAAGCTGAAATTAAGAAGATTCCTTATATGTTTATCGCAGGTGGTAAGGAACAGGAAAACGGAACTGTCTCTGTTCGCAGACATACTAAGGGTGACTTAGGTGCTCTTTTAGTTGATGAAGCACTTAAAACAGTTAAAGATGAACTTGATAGCGAATAAACTATCATAAATCTATATATTAATGGGGATTCATTGCGAATCCCCTTATTTCTTGCTTAACATGCTTGGTGAAATTATAAGCTAAAGAGAGCAAATGCACCATCTTGCTAAGTATTGTATAATGTGTAGGATTCATTCCAATCGGATTCATCATAATAGTGAACTGTAGTTCCCAATAAAACAACTGTTAAGAAGATGAAGTATGCAATTGTCACTTATCTTTTTATTTTCCACCTCCAGCTTTTAATCTATTTCTTAACTCATTTATGAACGAAATTAGTTCTTGGGAAGTCTTGAAATCAAAATTTTCAAGAGGGTTAAATGAATAAGAAAAGTGTGTGGGTCTATATACTTCAATTGTGTCATCTTTTGATAATGAATATATTCTCTGACAATGACTAATAAACCGCCTTTGAGGATCAATGCCTGGACTTGAATAATTTGGGTAGTTTTTAAGTTTAGTCTTTATATTAAAACCATAATTGATTAAATATAATTCATCTTTTAAAAACTCTCTCTTCTCACCAAACATTGTAATAGCTACTTTAAACGTCTTATCAATATCATAAGTATTCTCAGAGTCTATAATAAGACATTCAGCAATAACTAAAGGGGAGTAAACAGGGTCCTCATAGCTTACTTCTACAGTATTTAGAAATCTAACTACTGCCAATTTATTGAAAGTTCCCTCCAATAAAGAATACTCAGGATTATCTGTTACATATTTAAACCACATTGTTAATCTTATTTCATTCAGTGTTGGCAATCTAGTATTAGATGTATTGGTCTGATCAAAATATGGCTCAATAAACCTCCTAGGATATATTGAATGAGAATAGATATCTTCTTTTGTAAATAACCCTGAACTTACAGCTTCGCTAAAGATTGAATTGCAAAAAATGAATTCCTCATAAAAATCCGGATATCTGGAAGTTGCATACGAGTCTAAGTACAAAAACCTGCTAAGCTCTTTTTTATCTAAAGTGTTAATAAAAAATAGAACAGTTTCTTTCCTATTAAATTTAGACTGATCCATATTCTCAAAGAAGATCAGAGCATCCTTATAGAAATTAATGAGTTCTCCTACTTCAGGTGCTTCAGAAGTGTCAATGCTTGAATATTTAAGGTTTATTTCTTCTGCATAAATATTAAACACTAGTGTTAATACTACTATAATCAGTACTTTTCTCATACTATTTCCTTAATCAGTTTGAACTATTCTTTGCCGTAATGAAATAACATCATTGATGCGAATAATAATTGGAAGCAGTTAAATAATGTAAAAAGTCATTTCCTCAATGTGGAACTGATTATCGCTGTAAGATAAGACTTTGCAAACCTTCAAGAACTTCCCACAAATAGACACTTTATTATTAAATAATATAAACAATATTAGTGATAGAAAAATTTGTGTCAAACAATTTTAATATCTAACATGATAAAAGAACTTGTAAGCTAAAGATAACCAATGCGGATTATACATTATTTAGAACTGCATTTTATGCGTCAATGCATACCAAGATGTTACATTGTTCCCTAAACTCATCATAGATAGTACAAATGATAATTCCCGATAAGGTTAGTTGCATGTAATAAGTTTCTATACTGTATTGACATATAGTGCTCATTTGTGTATAAGGTATACAGCTATATCAAAGGAGATTTTATGAAAAGTTATAGAAAAGAATTATGGTTCAAAACCGATAGTAGAAGAGAGTTAATCAATATGACTGGAGATGTAGAGGACTGTTTAAGAGAAAGCGGTATTAAAGAAGGATTATGCCTTGTGAATGCTATGCATATTACGGCTTCCGTGTTTATTAATGATAATGAACCGGGTTTGCACCTTGATTTTGAGAATTGGTTGGAAGGATTAGCTCCGGAGAAACCCTATTCAAGATATCATCATAATGGTTTTGAAGATAACGGTGATGCTCATTTGAAACGGACAATCATGGGGCGAGAAGTTGTTGTTGCAATAACTAACGGTGAACTTGATTTCGGACCTTGGGAACAGATATTCTACGGTGAGTTTGATGGCAAAAGACGTAAGAGAGTACTTGTTAAAATTATTGGAGAGTAAAGCAATCGATTCTAATAACATATTTCTTTCCTATAATAGCTAAGCAGTAAGATATGCAATAAATTAGGCACTATACTTGCCGTAATACTGCTTTTTGACTAAAGTGTAGTGTCCTGAATAAGTTTACCATAGTTTTTTTCGAATGCTTCTGATTTACGGAAAAGTACTCAATATATTTAATTCCAATAATTATGGAATGTATGAAGAACTGGCGATAATGACAGCAAGTAAAAATGTTAAATGATATTAAAAAACTACTTTACAAAAAAATATAATAATTCTACAAGTTGTATGTATATCAAGGATTAGGTACCAACTCGTTGTAAAAAGGATTCGTAATTAGAGATTGATTCAGAAATTGTTATTTGCAAAAACTAACAAAAACCGGATAGATTAATTACTAACATAATTAATGGTTAAAATATCGCTAAGTATAGTTATAGCAAGAAAAGGAAACTGAGATTTAATTTATTCACTTAATCTTTATATTAACCAAATATAAGTACAACCTAACAAATCGCAATTATAATGAGTTTTAAACTTAAAGTCAACGAATAACTGCAATATTATCAATTGCAAACTCTAACATTCTTTGAAAAAAAGGAGAAGAGGATGGAAATGAAGATTAAACTTTTTGGAATTATAGCATGTATACTCCTATTTTCAACATTTCTACAAGCCCAATCAATGACATATTTCCAATTTTACGGAGATAGCACTTGGGCTACCGATATTGATGGTAACAATATTATTGGAATGTCAATAAATTCGTCATATACATCAGTTATCGGATACAAGACAAATAATAATGGTGCGAGTTTTCAAACACTTAGTTTTCCGGGAGAAGATTTTACATATCCACAAGGAATCGATGGTAACAATATAGTAGGCTATTATAAAGATAGTAGTGCTATCTCACATGGTTTTATGTATGATGGTGTAACATGGACACAATTAGATCATCCATCAGGATACCAAACAGAAATGTTAGGAGTTTATGGTGACAATTATGTAGGATATTATTATGATGGGACTAATTATCATGGTTGTTTATATGATTCCGGAACTGATACTTGGACAACAATAGACAGACCAGGCTATTTAAACACTAAATTTACAAGTATCTATGGAAATTCTATAGTTGGAAACAGTGGAAACACATACTCCAATGTTAATACCGGCTTTATGTACAAAATCAGTAGCGAAACATGGACATCTATTGATTATGGAGCGGATGGTGACCCAAACAGTCCACAGATGACTTGGTACCAATCAACAAATATAGAAGGAGTTAATGCAACACACGTATTAGCCTATTACCAAACTTCCGGGTATGCTAAGATTAACTTCGTATACGAAATTTCGACGAGTACTTACTCTTTGCTTGCATATGATCAAACTAGTAGTCAGCAAGCTTGCGGCATGAACGATATAGAAGATTTTGTTGGTTATAGCGAAGGTGGTGGTGTTTATGCTTATAGATGGCAGCAGATTGATCCTCCTACCGTAACGACACAGGCAGTGTCAGGTATTGATGCTACAACTGCTACTGGTAATGGTAATATAACAAGCTTAGGTGAAGAAAATCCTTCTGAACATGGTGTATGTTGGAATACTACAGGAACTCCTACTACAGAAGATAATCATACCACTGAAGGAAGTGCAACTAATACAGGACCTTTTTCTTCATCAATAACAGGCCTAACAGAGGGTGAAACCTATTATGTTCGTGCATATGCAACTAATAGTGGTGGAACTTCTTATGGTGATCAGGTTAGTTTCACAGCCACTGCGTCCGTGAGTCAAACTTGGACGATAGAATTGAAAGATTCTTATGGTGATGGCTGGAATGGTGGTACAATAAGTGTTTTGATAAACAGTTCCGTTGTTTTATCTAATTTAACTCTTTCAACTGGTACTGGTCCGCAAATTCATGAATTCTCAGTAATTTGCTCTGATGTAATTACAACGCAATATTCCCCGGGTAGTTACTCTTATGAAAATGAATATCAGATTAAAGACCATAATGGTGTTGTTGTGGCTCAATCAGGGCAATATGAAAGTACGCCACAAAACATTAGTTATACTGTTACTTGTCCTGGAATCCCCGGTACAGTTACTACACAAGCGGTGTCCGATATTTCTGTTACTACGGCTACCGGAAATGGTAACATAACCTCTATCGGAACCACTTCCATAACAGCTCATGGCGTTTGTTGGAATACATCAGGAAACCCTGCGATAAGCGATTATTCAACCGATGAAGGGTCTGCAAGTACTATTGGGGCATTTACATCTGATATAACCGCTTTAGAATCTGGTCAAACTTATTATCTTAAAGCATATATTACCGATGATACCGGTACAATATATGGAGATCAAGTTAGTTTTACAACTACATATTTAGTAACAACACAAGATGTTGCAGACATAACAGGAACTTCGGCTACCGGAAATGGTACTATTCTCTCAATTGATTCACCTATCTCAGCTCATGGCGTTTGTTGGAATACTTCAGGTAATCCAACTATACTAAACTCATCAACTGATGAAGGAAGTGCTGTATCCGCAGGATCTTTCACATCTGATATCTCAGGCTTATCTTCATCTACTACATATTATGTCAGAGCCTATATTACGAATACTAATGGTACATTTTATGGTAATCAGATTAGTTTTACAACTTCATTTGTAAGTTTGTTTAGTGGCTCTGGAACTATTGGAGACCCATATGTGATAGCTGATCTTACCGACCTTCAGAATTTTTCTGAAAACAGCGATTACTGGGATAAGTACTTCATTCAAACTGCCGATATTGATGCTTCGGCTAGTTCAACATGGAATGGAGGAGAGGGACTCTCAGCTATAGCATTTTCCGGTTCGTATGATGGACAAGGTCATATTATATCAGGTTTGTTCATAGATAAAGCAATATATGGGCGAGCTTTCTTTACTTCAACAAATGGTGCAAGTATCTCAAATCTTGGGCTTGTGGATGTTGACTTCACATGTTGGGGTAATGTTGGAGCGTTCATTGGTTCCTCATCTGGTAATACAACTATTTCTTCTTGTTACAGCACTGGAACGGTTACTGGATCCTACACAAATGCAGGTGGATTTGTTGGTTATGTCGGAGGTGGTACTTTAACAATTACTAATTGTTATAATAGAGTATCAACATTTGGAGATAGTTTTAGTGGAGGATTTGTTGGAAGAGCACAAGCTACGATTAATATCTCTAAATCCTATAACAGTGGAAGTATTACAGGTAATGATTATACTGGTGGTCTTATGGCATTTAACTATTATTCATCAGATAACATAACAGATTCTTTTTGGGATATTGAGACATCCGGTCAGAGTAGCAGTTATAATGGTGGCATCGGTAAATCAAATGCAGATATGAAACTGCTTTCTACATTTACAGATGCAAGTTGGGATTTCTCAACTCCAATTTGGGAAATTGATTCCGGTAAGAATGACGGATACCCATATTTAGAATGGCAAACTTTTGCTGAAAAGCCTACAGCTGCGACCAATATCTTTCCGGAGGACTCTTCTACAGATAGACCAAGAACTGTAACAGTAAATTGGAGATACAGTGGAGTAGAGTTGCCAACTAATTTCAAGATTTATCAGGGAACAAC
The DNA here is from genome assembly GCA_963667035.1 of Cloacimonadales bacterium (SeqCode). GTDB lineage: Bacteria > Cloacimonadota > Cloacimonadia > Cloacimonadales > JAFGVF01 > Zophobacter. The sequence continues at coordinate 1,465,787 of OY762964.1, read as the reverse complement.
TCTCATAAATACTATCGCTTATACTTCTGATATCCTTTACCATCAACGATTAAATATAGCAGAATGGGGAGCAACAGTATATTGGAAAGTGATTCCATATAATGATGCAGGAGATTGCGTATCTCCTGTTGAATGGTCATTTACTGTTATGCCTGAGCCTTCCAATACTGATCAAGAACCGGCAGAAGTAGTGTATGCAGAAGTCACAGGATACAGTGGAATAACTCCTCCACAAATTTCGTTCCCACTGATTGATTTTGGGAACGGTGATGTTACTCCTACTGTTGACTTATCATTTGCTTCTGTAGTAAGTGCCTTAAGTGTTCCCCTTCAAGTTCAAGATCAACCAGATGAACCACTCCCAAATCCTGCAAATTGTGGAGCTGCTCTCAGATTAACTCTTCCAAATGGAAACCTAACTCGTATAGTATTTAATTTTCAAGGTAATTTTACGCCAACAGAATTAGTACATCTTAACGGTGCTGTTTGGGAAGTTGTACCTATTCCAGCTTATAATGTTGTCTTTACACAAGGACAAGTTGCTTTTGATTGGACTTCAGCAAGTAGAGGTGATGAAGAGTTTGCAGTTAATGGCGGTGGGGCTTCAACCCTACCGGTAGAGCTTTCTTCCTTCACTGCTGTTATTACAGCAGAAAATAATGCTCAACTAAACTGGGTTACACAATCAGAAACTGATTTGGTTGGTTTCAATGTTTACAGAAACATGAATAATTCAACTTCAGATTTTCTCAAAGTAAACAATACAATTATCTCAAGTTCAAATACAACTTCTACTCATGACTATAGTTTTGTTGATGAAGATGTTGAAAGCGAAATGGAGTATTTTTATTGGCTTGAATGTGTAGATTTAGATGGAGCATCTTCTTTGTTGGGTCCAATTTCCATCATCATCACACAATCTGACCAACCTGATGATACTCCAGATTTAAATTATTTTACAGAGATTAATAGTGTTTACCCCAATCCATTTAACCCTTCAACAACATGCTCTTTTTCATTAAAAAATGAACAGTATGTCAAAATCTCTGTTTATAACACGAAAGGGCAGTTAATAATAAAGCTGATTGATGGAATAATGGAAAAAGGTAATCATTCTGTTACATGGAACGGAAGAACTGTCCATAACAAACCTGTCTCGTCAGGAGTCTATTTCTTTAAAATGACAACTAACAATGAAGTTTTAACCAGAAAAACAGTTTTACTGAAATAAGTCCTTTAAATAATAGAGAGTTATAATGGGTATCTTGACAGATACCCATTTCATTTCGAAGTTAGGTTTTGTTGTGAACTTAGTTAATACTTTATTTAATGAAATTTGAAGTATATATCACTGGTATTCTTACTGCTAGCTGAAACTGACGATTCAGACCGAACCGACTCACCAGTGGAAACGTGGATGTACTTGTTCGCAGTAGATTTTTTTATTTCATTAAGTCAATCAGCAGACCAATCCCTAAAGCTACTATGATAAAAGTAATCAATCCTAAAATAAAGGAAATAGGAGCTTTAAGATAATTCAATACTTTTCTTTTATTAAAAAATTGCCCTGTTGCCCAGAAAGCATAAATTAAAACAATGTTAGCTCCATAACTTAGAAATCTTATCTTTGTTAAACTTTCCAATGCACCCAATAATGAGAACATTAGCATTTCCATTCCACTTACGAATAGTAACAGAATAAGAATTTCATAAAAGTTATAGGGATATTTTCGATAGAATACTTTTATCCATATAGCTACAAAAAATGACATTAAGATATTTGAGTAACCATAATTTTGAGTTATCCATTGAAATATTAAACTCCTTGCTGAATCTAAATTATCAAACTCAATTTGGAAATCGATATAACCATCCTTAAATTCAAAAATCTGAACAAAAACTGTATAGGTCAATGAGCAGATTAATATAAACAAGATTGGTTTTACAAGTCGACTTCTATCTTCAGATATATATTGTCGAATATTTTGTCCTGGTCTTATAAGTAATTCCCATATCGTGAGGAAAATTCCTTTTTGAAAATTTAGAACACTTCCAATTTCGGATAGGAGGTAGCTTCCATCTATTCTTTCATACTTTGAAGGATGTCCACAGTTAGGACAATAATTCCCTTGAAATTCATTGCTACATTTTTTACATATATTCATTTGTCTAACCCTATGGTCGTTATTTGGATACCAATACTCAATTTATTTCAATAAAATATCGCAAACGTTTGTACTTCACCCTAGTGTATTTGTTGTATATCACCAACAATAGATATTGGCATATTTTGCTTAACAATTATACATTGAATCTTACTCTGATAATAAGGTATGATTATTATAGTACTAATTGAGTGTCAAGCGTTAACGATAAACAAACTATGAGGATAAAGCGATTCTGGCATGTCTCCCATGTTAGTATTCTTTGATTAGTTGTTTAAATAGCATATAAATATGCCGAAGAAACAACCCACGAAATAGTAGCATAGACTTTTTTTTGAGAATGTCTAATCTATCTAAAGTTTTAAAGGAGTGTAAGAAGTCTATGCTTAAGAATTAGTAGCTTATTTATCTAGCTCCTCAAATTTAGCTTTCATGGTTGGATTGCCACGGGTTAACTTCTTGATCGTGAGATCTTCCGCTTTATTATTAGCAAGGCGAAGGTTGTTTTCAGAGGATAATAACGCGTCTTTTGTCTTTTGTAGATGGGTAATAGTCTTGTCGATTTCATCAATTGCTGTTTTAAACTTACGGCTTGCTAAATCGTAATTTCTTGCAAACCCTTCCTTAAATGAATTCATTTTTTCTTCAAAGTTGGTGATATCCACATTCTGATTTCTTATCAAACTAAGCTCTGCTTTGTATTTCATTGAATTCAAGGCTGCGTTCCGAAGTAATGTGATGATTGGAATAAAGAATTGAGGTCTGACAACATACATTTTACTAAATTTGTGAGATACATCTACAATCCCTACATTGTATAGTTCACTTTCGAGTTCTAAAAGCGAAACAAGGACTGCGTATTCGCATTTCTTTTCTTTCCTGTCTTTATCCAGTTTTGCAAAGAAATCATCATTTCTCTTTTTAGTTGCGGTTTCATCTCCTTCATTCTTCATCTCAAACATGATTGAAATGATCTCATTACCGGACTCATCTAACTCTCTATAGATAAAATCACCTTTGTTGCCAGACTTTGCATCATTGTCTTTTTCAAAGTAGGCATTTTGAAAACCTGTAGCTCGGAGCTTATTAAACTCGGCTTCACAATGTTGTTCTAATGTCTCACCAAGCATCTTTGTTGATAATTTCAGCTTCATATCTTTACGCAGAATAATCTCTTCATCTTTCAGCTTAATAATATCATCCTTTGTTTTAAGCTCAGCAGAGAACTTCTCGGTTAATGACTTTTCGAGTAACTGTTTCTCGGTTTCCTTGATTTTTATGTTATTCGCTAGGTCATCGCGCTCTTTCTCAATAGCTTTAACCGCTTCTAACACAGTCAGCTTTTTATCAATCTCTGCATTCTCAATTTTGGACTTCATTTCAGCGAGTTCGGATTCCTTCTTCGCTAACTGGTCAGCGAGTTCGCGTTCTTTTAGGGCTTTTAATTCACTTATCTCTCTATCTTTGTTTGCGAGATTTTCTTGTAAGGAATTTCTAAGTTTTGCTTCAGCAAGTTTAACAGCATTTTCTTTTTCTTTATCCGCTAATGCTAATCTGCTTTTTAACTCCTCTTCAAATTTATGATCTCGTACTTGTTTAAGTATATTAGCAAATCCAGCCTCATCGACTTTGAAAACCTTTTTACAATTGGGACAGATAATATCGTTCATGCTTGCTCCTTGTGCCTGCTTAAATCTGTATCGGGTTTATATTTTGTTTAGTCTATATCATTACAAATACCCCTTAAGAAAACATGTCAAGTTGAAAGCTGGTTTAAATAACATGCGATACACATGAATTGCTTTGAAAATTATAACTACCGCCGAAGCCTATAGTAAACCACTCCTAAATGTAGATACAATTTGCTATTGTTTGGGAAACTGTTATTATATCAATTGACAGTATCGGACGATAAGATTGTGTGATATAACCTATTTTAAGAAACTGGAAGTATCTTTCAGAGATTGGAATAGATACTTTTGTAACTGAGCTAACCATTATTCTTCATGAAAATAATAATTGAATTGGAATGGCAACCACAATATTCTATGCAGAACGGAATAGCAAAACAATCAAACAATTTCTAAGAAAAGAAACAAGGAGCCTTATGTCCAATTTGAAAGAAATCAAAGTTTATACTGACAAGCTACCGAAACTATCATCGAGAAAAGTTTCTACTATTATAATAATTCTAGCGGTAGCTATCTTTATTTTTACAGGATTATACACTGTTGATCCTGAAGAAGTGGGAGTTATTCAGCGTTTTGGGAAATACCAAAGCACCACCGAACCGGGCCTTCATTTCAAAATCCCCTTTGGAGTAGATAAACTCACCAAAGTAGGAGTCAAGCATGTTTTTAAGGAAGAATTTGGTTTTAGGACCATTACTTCAGGAGTTAAATCAACTTATTCAACTCGAGGATACGATCAAGAATCGCTAATGCTAACAGGTGACTTGAATATTGCAGATGTTGAGTGGATTGTTCAATATCGGATCAATGATCCGGTGAAGTACCTTTTCAATATACGTAACATCGAAGAAACTATCCGTGATTTATCCGAATCGTTGACTCGTCAGATTGTAGGGGACAGAAGTGGTGACGAGGTTATAGTCCTTAGTCGTAAGGAAATCGCTGATGATATCCAGATTGAACTGCAGAAGTCTTTAGATGAATATGATTCCGGTATCAAGATTTATACAATTAATTTGCAGAATGTAAATCCACCAGATCCGGTGAAACCTGCTTTCAATGATGTGAACTCAGCCAAACAGGAGAAAGAGCGTATCCTGAATGATGCTTGGCAGAACTACAATAAGATTATCCCGGAAGCAAAAGGTAAAGCCAAGAGAACAATTGAAGAAGCTGAAGGATATGCTATTAATCGAGTAAATCGTGCTTCAGGTGATGCGGACAAGTTTGTTCAGATTTATAACCAGTATAAAAATGCGAAAACAGTAACCAAGAAGCGATTGTATTTGGAAACAATGCAAGAAATACTTCCTAAGGTCAATAAGGTTTATGTTGTGGATGATGATCTGAAGGGTTTAGTTCCACTTCTCAATCTTGACAAGGACGGTACAAAATGAAAATCAATAAAGCAACCATAAGCATAATTATAGTAATCGCTTTACTTATCGTCTTTTTTAATGCTTTTTACATTTTAGGGGAGAGACAACAGGCTATAATTACCCAATTTGGTGATCCCGTTGGCGGAACAATAAGCAACGCCGGATTATATGTTAAAATTCCTTTCATTCAAACAGTTCATTTCTTCGAGAAGAGAATCCTAGAGTGGGACGGTGATCCTAAGCAAATTCCAACTTCAGATAAGAGATACATCTGGCTGGATACTTTTTCACGCTGGAAGATAGTCGATCCTCTTATCTTTTACCAAACTGTTAGAAGTGAATCTTTCGCTCATGGACGACTTGATGATATTATCAGTGGAACGACTCGTGATGTTGTAAGTTCAAATACTCTCATTGAAATTGTAAGAAATTCCAATAGAGTCTTGAATTTTACAGAAGAATATGAAGAAAGTTATTCAAGTGGTGATTTAGAAGAAAAAATTAATCTGGGTAGAAGTGCAATTGCAGATCAGATATTCCAATTATCATATAAGCTTTGCGAAGAATATGGGATTGAATTGATTGATGTAAAAGTTAAAAGAATTAATTATAATGATGAAGTTGCTCGTAAAGTCTATGAAAGAATGATTTCTGAGCGTAAGAAAATAGCTGCAAAATACCGTTCTGAAGGTCAAGGTAATTCTGCTGAGATACTTGGTAAAATGCAACGAGAATTGGATTTAATCCAATCAGAAGCCTATAAAACTGCTCAGGAAATAATCGGTCGTGCCGATGCAGAAGCGATAAAAATATATGCAAATGCTTACAACCGTGATCCCGGATTCTATGAATTCTTGAAAACCCTGGAAACATATATGGAAACGATGGACGGTAAGAACACTTTAATCATGACAACCGACAGCGATTACTATAAATTCATTAAGGATTCAGACGGTAGTTAAATCTCATAGTTTAGACTTCCGAAGTTTATCTTTCAAAGTAAAACTTCGGAAGATTTATTCTTTAATAAGGTATTAACGATTTAAAATCACTGTCCATCGTTTTATTACATACCGATCTGCTTCCCTAAAACCACCTACTTCAGTTGATGGTCAACTACGTATAACAATTATCTTTTCCCTCCTTCCCGATTCTTCAGGAATCTGGAGGGAGGGTACTTTTAAAAGAGTAGGGAATGATTCCACGTTCTACTTAAAAGTAGAGGTTATAGGAATATCTATATTAGCTTTTCACTATTGGAATTCAAAATTCTTCCCGTAGCCCAGCCGTAGTGCGAGCATCCCTGCTTGCTCTGTAAAAATTGTTTGCACCAAAATCCCTCGACCCTATGCGAATTGCATGAGCACGAGTCCAATGGATTTGTTCGTTCCAAGCTAATGGTGTTGAATTTGGAATGAATCAAAATAATACATCTAAACAGTGCAATTTGCAAGAAGTTATAACTTTTCAAGGAGTTTGTCAGAAGTGTAAAGAGAACGGACGTCTTGAAATATCATTCATAGTTCATACTAAAAAACGGAATCTACAGTGCGTTTTATACGGAGTTTGGTTACTTTCACGATCTCACTGGGCTGTCATTGCTCCCTGTTCAACAACGCACTTTGTTCGCACTGTGAAGGCAGTGCCCACGCACTGTGCACCCACTGAATCACTGGGTTGACAGTGCCTTCACAGTGGAAGAGCAGTGGGAAAAATGCGGATTGTTGAACCGGGGAATACGGGATTACAAATAAACAGGATTTAATTATCTTTTACTCCTTCTTTTAATTCTTGGGAGACACATGGCAGATACTTGGAACTCTCTTGGACAAAATACCAAGTGATGTACAACGTCCTAAATAAAGTAGACACATATATAACTGAGAGAAATTAAAGGTTTACAGAAAATGAAACAGAAAACAGCATTATGTTATAGTGAAGTATTTAAACGTAAAGTAGTTAAAGAGATTGAGGATGGAGTTCTAACTATCTCCCAAGCAAGAACTATTTACAACATAGGTGGCTCCTCTACTTTGAAACGTTGGATTAATGAATACGGAATAAATGATCGCATAGGAAGGACGGTACACGTTATGTCAAAAACAGAAGAGACAGAAAATATATTACTTAAAAGAGAAGTAAAAATGTTAAAGCAAGCCTTAGAACAAAAGATAGATTTTGAAGAAAAGGTAATCTCTAAAATTATGGGTATACGTTTATGGTACTTGCGTGTGGGTGTATAAACTTATCTGCAAGCTATGGATTTAGGGTTTGAAGCTAATATTAGAAGAGAGTTCAGTGCCTAATTTTGCATGACACTATGTAGTTATGGTTGTCAAAGTAATTTATTTTCCGTCTTCTCAAACTTGGTTTCATCTATTATTCTTTAGTATTCACAAATAAGATTAATGCTTATCGTCAATTCAAAGCATTAATAAACTTTCCAAGCTATGTTGTAAAACCTCCATAACAAAGCTTGACAAAGTTGTTTTAAGCAAATAATTATATTAGTTTATGAAATTACATGCTTTTTATATATCAAGGAATTTGAGTAACAACAGAAAACGTAAGATTAGATTTGATATCTGGTTTTCAATGATAGGAATTGTTATAGCTGTTATGACACTCACAGCGGCTATATCATTGTTTGATGGTTATACCTCAACTTTAAAAGAGTCCATATTCAGGACTTATGCTCATATTTTGATATATCCGAATCTGACTGATGAGTTTAAGTATGGTGAGATTGATTCCTTATCAGAATTCCTGGCAGGCAAAGAAATCGTTAAGGGATTTGCAACTATATCAGCTAAACAAGCTATGCTTTCAAATGATTCCGGAGCAGTGAGAGGGGTTTATATAAGAGGAGTTGATTTACTTACAGAAAGTTATAAATCGCATCTAAGTAAATCACTGGTCAATAATTCTTTTGATGTTGGCGAAGGAGAGATTGTTTTAGGTAGAGTATTGGCTGATGAGTTAAATATCAGCTTGAAAGATACAATCTCAGTGATTAATCCGACTATCGGTGGAGCCGGACTGATGGGCTTCAGAAACAAGCGGAATAAATTTGTAGTAGTAGACTTCTATGAGTCCGGTATGTATGAGCAGGATAACACTATAGGTCTGATATCTGCAGATTCATTTAAAGATACTTTTGGGAGTGACGGCATTACTCAATGGTTGGAAGTTCTATTGTTCGATAATTCGGGTGATGTTGAGAAAATCTCAAAAGAATGGAGTAAAGAAGTATTCAGGGATTATCTAATTTATCCTTGGTCATATTTTAATCAATCTTTGTTTTCATTGTTGGAGTGGCAGCGAGGACTGCTATTCGTAATACTTCTCTTCCTAGTGCTTATAGCTTCTTTTAACATGATTGGATCCGTATCGACTTCAATTCTTGATAAAAAGCCTGAAATAGGAATACTTAAGGCGATAGGATGTAGTAATCATTCCTTAAAAAAGCTTTATCTAAGCACTTTTGTTGGTTTAGCGGTAATAGCCGTCTTAATAGGTATTATACTTGGGATATTTTTAGCGTGGATAATAACAAAACAGACTTTGCTTGGAATAAATGGTGATGTATACTTTATAGATGTTTTGACGATGAAATTGAATTCGGGAGCCTTGATAGCAATATTCTTTAGTTCATTAGCTATAATAACTCTTTCGACATCAATTCCATTACGTCAGATTAATAAGATGGTAATAAACGAGATTTTAAGAGAAAGAAATTAATGAGTAATATACTTTTAAAAGCTGATGCAATATATAAAAGCTATCAAGAAAATGGGGGTGATCTTCAGATATTGGCTGGAGCCAGCCTCGAGATAGTGAAAGGTGAAACTGTCAGTATAACAGGTCAATCAGGTTGTGGAAAGAGCACATTGTTGCATATTCTTGGAATGCTTGATAAACCTGATAATGGTAGTGTTGTTTTCAATGGATCCGTAATTTCTACTAAAGATAAAGGCTTACATAAATTCCGAAACAAGAATCTTGGATTTGTCTTCCAATTCCATTATCTTTTGGAAGACTTTACAGCTATTGAAAATGTGGCAATGCCAATGCTAGTGGCAGGTGAAAGTCATAGGAATGCTTTGAGCAAAGCAGAAGAACTTCTTAAACAACTTGATATAAGTGCACGCAAGAATCACTATCCTAATCAGTTAAGCGGGGGAGAGCAACAGAGAATTGCCATAGCTAGAGCTTTAATAAACAATCCGGAACTGTTACTTGCAGATGAACCTACAGGTAATCTGGACCCATTACATAGTAACGAAGTTATTGAGCTATTGTTAAAGCTTAATAGAGATTTGGGACAAACAATATTGATAGTTACTCATAATCCTGAGATTGCTAAAAGAACTCAAAGAAGTTTTGAGCTAAGCCAAGGAATACTTCTGGAAAGATAACATCTATGATGCGAAGAAGACCTATTTTTCTATTTTGGTTATTAATCCTTATACTTGTATATAACGGTATAATACTATTAATAACGAAAACAAAGGTCTTCACGCCGTATATAAACAGATTTGCAGTTAACTATGTGAAAGAACATTTGCATGCTGATTTAGAAATCGGTGATTTGACTCTTAGTGATAAGCAAGTTATAATAAACGATATCAGTTTAGTGAATAAAACCGATAACTATATCTTTAATCTAAATCAATTGATAGTAGATTACAAACTAATCGGATTAATCCCGGGATTTAGTAATAAGTACAGACCCTTAAATGACATAACTGCAGTAAATCCTGAAATGATTGTTACTTATGTATTGCCTGAGAGGGCCACTGATGAAGAAAATGAACCATTTATGTTCCCTAATTTAAGCAAATACTTTGGTAAGCTAACTCTTATTGACGGAAGTGTTAAATACACTATAATAAGCTCAACAGACGGGACTAATGAACTCTATCTTAGCGATAAGATTGATAGAATAAATGCATCTATTACAGCTAGAGATAATGAGTTTGAATTATCGATTAACGCAAATAACAGCAAAGAAAGCTCTATGAGTACGTATTTGGCAGTGAAAGATTCAAAGGTAGTGAAATTGAACGCTACATTAAACAATCTTATGCCGGCAGAAGTCTCTACACGTTATCTGGAAGAACTTGATTTTGATGCTGATGTTATAGTTAATTATGAGAGTACAGTTGATACCACTAACTTTGATATGGAAGCAAAAATTGAAGACTTATACATCAGATATCAAGATAACAAACTATATATACCAAAACTAGTTACTTCTCTTGTTGATGATAAATTATACGTAAGGACTAAGTTAGTTAATTTGGATGAAGTGACAGGGAATGCTTCAGTAATTGTTTCAAATCCGCTAAGTAAGAATCCTGGATTATCAGGGACTATTAATGTTAACTCATTTAATCCTGTAATCATATTAAAGGATATCAGAGGAATAACTGACGGACACTTTATACTAAGTGGAAACTTGAAAACTCCTGAAGTATATGGAGTGATTGTTGCAGATAGTATTGCTTGGAAAGAAGAAAAACTTACTGACGCAAAGTTAAAAGTAGGATATGTAAAGAACAACTTTGATATTGATATTGATAAAGCCAATTACAAAGGTAACAATATTAGTGGAGATGTTTCAATTGATAAATTTAAAGATATTGATTTTGCAATGAATGTTACTCCTCAAAATGAGAATGAACAGTTTAAAATATTGATGTCATCCAGTGGTAATATATCACTTAATAAGAAGTTAACGGGTAACATTGAGATAAAAGGCGGTGAGTTCAATAACGGAAGTTTAAACATATCAGATCTTAACGCAGTGGTTTCATTGGAAAGTGATAGTCTGAGCTTTGTTTCATCAATAGGTAGTTCTGTGAAGACTTCCGGATACTATCTGACCGACAAGAAGAATGGTAAAATGAATCTTGATTTATCAGGACTCACTACAAATACGGTATTAGCAAATGATTTAGGTGCTCCTCTTAACAAAATGAAGTTATACGGTAGCTCAAACATTGATATCAACAATAACTTGATAGATTGTACATCGGCTTTGCGTTTCGAGGAGACAGAGAACCTTTCTCTTGATTCCAGAGTGCTTCTGGATCTCAATTATAATTTGAATGAGAAACTTGGTTCAATTAGAGCAGAGACAAGTAGTTCATTATTAAACAATAAGGATTTCTCATATATTATTGATGCCTCATTCCAAGATAAACGCATCTGGATAAACGATTTTAATATTAATGAACAATTAGAAGGTTCAGGTTGGGTTAATCTGGAAGATGAGACTCAATATGGTCTGGCTTTATCCGGTAAATCCATAAGTATTAGAGAAGTACTAAAATATTTGATGACAGATTATCAAGCAAGGCAGTTTGACGGATATGTCGACTTGGATATAGATATAAACTCGAAAGAGGATAGACAGACTTCAGGTAAAATTGATATTCGAAATATAAAGCATGGAATAATTAAGCCTATTGATTCAACAATTACTTTTAGTGGCACATCTGACAGGATAGAATTAAGCAATACCTTTAAAGACGATAGCATCGATCAAGCTATTGACATGTTAGGTGTGATAGATCTTAAGAATAAACCACTCTTAACAATTATGGGTGATATAAATGGTTTATTCCTTTCTCAAGTGTTTGAAGAAAAATTCAATGGCATTATTGATGGAAGAGTAAAAATGAGTCTTGGTGGTGAAAGTGAGCAACCAATTCTTGATGTATATGCCAAATCAAGGAATTTGCAAGCTTATAATTTTGATATAACTGATTTTGAAGCAAATATAAAACAATACCATAAAAAATTAGTTGTCGACACATTGAGATTGAAATCAAACAATATTGCTGATATAAATCTCAAAGGAGCTATAGGATATAATCTTTTATCCGATACAAATATCACCTCAAATGATAGTTTATTCATTTCAATAAATAGTGATATAGCAGGAGTATTGAAAAGATTTAGATTATCTGATAAGGGTAAAGCTAATACATCGGTCAATCTTGTTACTTCTATGGGGGAGGACGGATTAAACTTCCATCAAGGTAGTATCAAACTTAAAAATGGAAATCTTAGCATTAATAGTCAATTACAGCAACTGGGAGATATGACAATTGATATATCTGTGGATGATGACGTGCTGACAATTAACAAATTCAAAGTTAGATCCGGTGATGGCTATATACATGTCAGAAATGAACTGATTGGTGATGAGAAAGATTTCATTCTCGGTAATTTAAAGATCGGTAAACTCTTTGTCAGAACAGATTCAGACGGTATATTGGTAACAGTGCCTGAATACTCACAGGAAAATACACTTACAAATGCAATTATTCAAGGAAGAAACAGTAGAGAAGCTACAATTACCGGCCCATTTGACGATATATACATAGAAGCAGATGTTGTTCTACGGAATGCAATGGCTTTGTATCCTCCTAAGGTTGATAACTTGTTAAAACTTTTTACACAGTTAAATCCTGCTAAGAAATCAGATAATACAAACAAAGAACCAGTTTTATTGCCTTTTAAGTTGGATACAATCCTATATTTCGATGAAAACAGTAGATATATAACTCATCCTGCTAACATACCGGTAAGAGAAAACAGCTTTATACATCTGTTTTACGATAGAGAAGAATGGATAGTAAAAAGAATACTTCTCTCTGCAGAGTCAGGTTCATTTGATTTCTTCGGAATCAATTTTAAACTAGACTATTTCGAAGTAGGAATGAATGATTATTCAGGTGAATATTTGTTAGGAGAGCTGTATCACAAGACTTCTGATGGAACAACAATCTTGTTAACTATAGATACTGATGATGACTTAAGTAAGAGTTTTGTGGATAGGCTTCAATTTAACATTTCAAGTGATAACCCTAATGATAGATCCATAGTTAACATGTTGGCTCGAGTTAGATATGATAGTGAACTATCAGACTTGTCTTCAGAGCAAGAAAGTTCAATCTGGCAAGACGAAGCTCTCAATTTACTTGATGGTAACTTGAACAGTTACTATCTTGACCCATTCTTGTACCCGGTAGAGAATTACGTTCGCAAGTTTTTGAAGCTTGACTTTCTATATGTTGATTTTGGATTCTTGCAAAATGTGTATTCCAACTATATTATAAATGAAAAAGATGAGTTAAAGCGAGAGGAAAGTCAATTAGTTGAGTTTAGTTCTTCAATTCTGCTTGACAATCTAAAGATAAACGCAGGTAAGTATTTAACTCGAAATATATACTTTGATTACACAGCTTTGTTCCAAGAAACGACGGATTTGGAAACAAAGACTAACATGCTTGTGAATCACAATGCAACATTCAGATTTAATTTGCCGGAAAGATTCAAAGTATCATATACTTTTGGTGTTGAGCCTGATAAGGATGAGATGTATTCTCACGAAATCATGTTACAAAGAACTATCAGATTTGATTTTAATAATTATAAATATAATAAAAATAGGAGATAACTATGCAATCTAATCCATTGATTGAACGTAAACGAGTAACATCTTATAATGTGTTCCCACTTAATGAATACAAGTTAGAACATTTTGAACCTGCAGCAAAACTAAGTGTTGAGCAAGCTCAAAAAGATATTAATGCAATTAAAGAAAATACAGAAGAACCTAATTTTGAAAATACAGTTTTAGCACTGGAAGAATCCGGAGCTTTAATGGGGGAAGTAGCATCTGTTTTCTACAACCTTTTAAGTACACATTCAGATAACGAGTTTAAAGCACTTGCCCAAGTTATTTCACCAATGTTTGCCCAGTTTGGTAGCAAGATTTCAACTGATGAAGTCCTATTTAACAAGGTGAAAACAGTATATGATAACATGGACAATCTTGGTTTGAATGATGAACAGAAGAGAGTTACAGAACTTAAGTATAAGAGTTTTGTTCGTAATGGAGCGAAACTCACTGATGAAGAGAAGGAAAAACTTTTAGCTATTGATATGGAAATGGCCGGATTGACTCCTAAGTACTCACAAAATGTACTTAATTCAACTAATGCTTATGAACTTCTTATTGAAGATAAAGAAGAATTGAAAGGTATTCCTGAGAATGCTCTTAAAGCTGCAGCTGCTTTAGCAAGACAAAAAGGTCATGATAAAGGCTGGATGTTTAATTTACAAGCTCCAAGTATTATGCCGGTGATTACTTATGCTGATAATCGTGAGTTAAGAAAGACAATCAGCTTAGCTGTTAGCACTATTGCCAATAACGGTGAGTTTGATAATAAAGAGAATTGTATCAGAATAGCTAATTTAAGACACCAGAGAGCAAATATTCTTGGCTTTAATACTCATGCAGATTATGTATTAGCAGAGAGAATGGCTCAAAATAAAAACAATGTCTTGGATTTCTTGAACAAAATTTATGATGTGGCATATCCGGTTGCTCTGAAGGAAGTTGAAGAAGTTGCAGCTTTTGCAAAAGAAACAGATGGACTTGAAGAATTCATGTCTTGGGATTTCTCATATTATTCAGAGAAATTGAAGCAGAAGAAGTTCGCTTTAAACTCTGAAGAGTTAAGACCTTATTTCAAGGTTGAGAATGTAATAGATGGTGTTTTTAAAGTTGCAGGTAAGCTTTATGGTTTACAGTTTAAATCGCTTCCAGAAATACCTGTTTATCACGAAGATGTTAAGGTTTTCGAAGTTACTGAAGCTAATGGTGACTACATTGGAATTCTGTACATGGACTTACATCCTAGAACTACTAAACGTTCCGGAGCTTGGATGAATCCTATGGTTGGCCAAGGACTTCACGACGGTAAAATGGAGAAACCTCAAATATTTGTTGTAGCTAATTTTACTCCTTCTACTGAAGATTCTCCATCACTGTTAACCTTTAGAGAAGTTGAGACTCTCTTCCACGAGTTTGGTCATGCTTTGCACGGATTGCTTTCTGATGTTACTTATTCATCAGTTGCTTCACCAAGTGTTTACTGGGATTTTGTAGAGCTTCCCTCTCAGATAATGGAGAACTGGGTATCCGAAAAAGAAACGCTTGAACTCTTTGCTTATCATTATGAAACCGGAGAAGTTATACCAAGTGAGTTTGTTGAGAAGATAAAAGCATCACAAACTTATCTCAGTGCTTACTCAAACATCAGACAGTTAAGTTTTGGCTTTCTTGATATGTCTTGGCATGCAAATGATCCAAGTGAGATTAAAGATGTTATAGCATTTGAAGATGAAGTTATGAAAAAAACAAGATTATTCCCAAAAGTAATTGATTCAAGTAAATCAGCTAGTTTTAGTCACATCTTTGCCGGAGGATACTCAGCAGGTTACTACTCTTATAAATGGGCTGAAGTTCTTGATGCAGATGCCTTTGAACTCTTTAAAGAGAAAGGAATCTTTAACCAAGAAACAGCAGAATCTTTCAGAAGAAATGTCTTAGCAAAAGGTAATACTGAACATCCTATGAATCTGTTTGAAGCATTTAGAGGAAGGAAACCGGATGCAGATGCTCTTCTTAGAAGAGACGGATTGATAAAATAAATTTATGCAGAGGATGATTTATTCATCCTCTGCGATTCTTTTACAAAATGAATATTTCTAAGAAAAGCTTTCTACTCATAATAGCAATCATAGCTATTTGTTATTCAGCGTTTACTATAGATAACTCTACCGTACCTTTGGCAAGATTGAAGTATAAAGGTGGAGGAGATTGGTATAATAATCCTGAAGTATTGACTAATATGATGGAAGTTTTAAATAAAGAGCTTAATTGTCGCTTTCCAAACAAACAAGAGATTGTTGAAGCTGGAAGTCCTGATCTGTTCAAATATCCATATATTTATGTTACCGGACATGGTAATGTTAAATTTACTTCTAAAGAGAAAGCTAATATAAGAGAGTATCTTAGAAGAGGTGGATTCTTGTATGTAGATGATGATTATGGATTAGATGAATCTTTTCGAAAGGAAATACAATCAATACTACCTGATAATGAATTAGTTGAACTACCGAAGAATCATGAAATCTACAATTGCTATTATAAGTTTCCCAAGGGATTACCTAAAACTCACAAGCATGATGATAAAAGACCTAGAGGCTTCGGAGTATTTGATACAAATGGGAGAATGATGCTTTTTTATACTTATGAAAGTAACATCTCTGACGGTTGGGCAGATCCTGAAACTCACAATGATTCACCTGAAGTAAGAGACAAAGCTCTGAAATTCGGAGTTAATCTATATTATTATATTGTGGTGAAGTAAGATGAAAGTATATTCTGTTTCTGATGTTCATATTAAGTACATTGAGAATGACGATGATTTGGCAAGAAAAGGTCGTTTTATAGAGTTTCTTGATACTATTCTATATGATGCAGACGTGCTAATATTAAATGGCGATATCTTCGATTTATGGATTGAATGGTCAAAGGTTTCAATTTCAGCTTATATACCAGTGATTGCTAAACTGAAAGAGTTATCCAAAAGAGGGTGTCGAATAATCTATCTTTGCGGAAATCATGATTTCTGGCTTGGAAAGTTTCTAGTTAATGAGATTAAAGCAGAGATTTATCCAGATGTATTCGAAGAGACGATAGATAATCTGAAGTATTATGTAGCTCATGGGGATCAATTAACGGTTAACGACATACGTTATCATATATTCAGGTCAATTATCAGATTACCGATTGTAAGATACATAGCTCGCTTGTTTCATCCTGATTTCGCTTTGAAGATAGGAGCAAGAATCTCAAGAACATCAAGAAATAGAGTAAAATCACGTAAACTGACTTCAGATCAAAGTAAAGGATTAACTGATTTTGTTCATAAGAAAGCTTATAAGTATGATATTTTTCTTATGGGTCATATTCATAATCCTAGTAGACAAAAGATAGGAAATAAAGTTTACATCAATACAGGTGATTGGTTGATGAATAATACTTACGCAGTCATTACCGATGGTAAGGCTGAACTAAAAACATTTAAATAAAAGAGGAGAATCTAATGAATAAAGCTGTTGTGGCAATTCTCGTTGGATTAGTTGTATTGGGTGGTCTATTCTTTTTTATAATGCAAAAGAATGGAAGCAAAACTGATGAGCCTGTGGTTTCAGAGAGAGTTATAGAGAATAAGGTTGTTGAAGACCAGAATATAGAACCTATAACTGATGAGAAAAAAGAAGTAGCAAAGAAAGAAATACCTAAAAAAGAAATAATTGAGACAGTGAAAGCTGATAAAGCTGTAAAGCCTGTTAAAAAGGATATAAAGAAAGAGATGAAAACACAAGTTGCAGTAATTAAGACTAATATGGGTGATATAACTTTGGAGTTATGGCCTGAGCTTACTCCTAAAACAGTAGCTAATTTTGATAAACTGGCTAAAGAAGACTTTTATAATGGTATCTATTTTCATAGAGTTATTCCTGATTTTATGATACAAGGCGGATGTCCTAAAACTAAAGATGGAGACAGAGCTAACGATGGAACTGGTGACCCGGGTTATAAGTTTGAGGATGAATGCTATGAGAAAGGTGAAGCTTTAGCCGGTAAGATTAATAATGAAGATGAGGCTTTTTCTATATTCTCAGTAGTAGTATTGCCATATTTAAGAAGTAACCAGAATCCTGACAAAGATATACTTGAACTCGCAAGAAAATGCCAAGAAAGTCAATCCGGTAAACCTTTGATGGACCATCCGGTCGAATATTACACAGCTAAAACTAATTTTAAAGGCGAAGTTAAGGCCCAAGGTAAACTGATTCATGAAGTTGCGTACGGGACAATTTGTATGGCTAATTCCGGACCTAACACTAACGGCTCACAGTTCTTTATTGTTACTAAGAAAGAGGGAGCTAATTGGTTGAATGGAAAGCATACAGTCTTTGGAAAAGTAACAAGTGGAATGGATATAGTACATGAGATTGAACAATTGCCTAGAGATAATAGAGATAATCCACTTGAATCAAAACAAGCAGTTATTGAAGATATCATTGTTAAATAAGAGGAACTTATGAAAGCAGTAATTGATGTCTCTGAAGAACAAAACGGTTCTGAATATGTTGTTATACACAAGATTAGAGAGATTACTAATCAATTTGGTACTGTCATAATTAGATTTGATAATGGAGATTCTAAATCGATAACTCCTGAGAATTCAGGAGAGTTTTTCAAAAAGATTCTTGAACAAATCGAGAGTTATTACGGTTAATAGTTATAGTTAAATGTTAAGGCATCTCATACAACTAATAACATATGAGATGCCCTTTTTCATAAAAGGGGAGAGCTAGTGCTTCTAATATTAAACACTATTGTTGATTCAAAGGCATCAGATAGGTTTGACGGTTTGATACGTAACATATATGAAGATAAGAAATACGATATCAAACATTTAAAAGATCTACCTGTAAAACAAGATTTATCTAAATACACTCATTTACTGCTTTCAGGCTCTGAGTTATCAGCTTCTAAAGGCAGTGAATATGACAATGATATTATTGCCTTAATATCTGATTTTATTGCTCATGATAAATCAATATATGGAATATGCCATGGGCATCAAATGATTGCAAGAACTATTATCGGTGATTCTGCTTGTAGGAGAGTTCTTGTCCCGGAGTTTGGTTGGCATAAAGTTGATATAAAGCAAGATGAACTTTTTGCAGGAATACATAATCCTGTGTTTGCACAGTCTCACTATGACGAAGTATGCAATCTTACGGATTGCTTCACAATTCTAGCTTCTTCTCCTGAATGTGAAGTGCAGGCATATCGAGTTATCAACAAAAGGATTTGGGGAACTCAGTTTCATCCTGAAATGACTTTTGAAGCGGGAGAAAAAATGAGACGTGAAAATCTTGAATCCGAAGAAGCTGCAAGGAAACTATCAAAAAACGACTTAACAAATCCTGATTTGTTAGCACAGAACAAACAAGTGTTTCACAATTTTTATTCAGGTGAGTAAACAAATAATTCGGAGCTAATTTTGTTTAGCTCCGAGGTTTTACTAATAATCTAAATTGAAGTTTCCTCGCATACGGAGATTTTCACACATCTTAATCAATTCAAATTTTCTCTGTTTACTTCATTGAAGTTACAGTTATATATAACTAAGTCTAATAATTTATCAATCAATTGGATATACTACAACTCTCTTTGATTTAAGATGTGTTTAATATTATTCTCTGTTGAACCTACAGAAACAAATATTACTAATGTACCAATACGGTCAATAAAAATAATTAGCTAGTTAATAATTAATGCACATCCAGTAGATAAGTAGTATCTGGATGTGAGTAATCTATCTTGTGAATATGATGATACTGATTAAAGCAAAAACAATCATGAAAGTAGTCCACATCGTCACTCTAGTAGACTTTGTTTGAAGAAATCTATATGATAAGAGAGAAAAGATTGTAAGGCTCACACTTATTCCAAGACCGATAGATAGAGTTGCAATAATTAATCTTACCAAATCATTATTAGTAAGCAATAGATAGTTTAAAACAATCAAAGTAGCTGGACATGGAACGAATCCAATTGCAAATATTAGTGTCCCAAGAGGTAAATTCATAACACTATTTTTTCTATGTTTTTTTACAATCATTGAAGCACCAATAATTATGATTATTGCGAAGTAAGATAACTGAGTAAATCTAATAATAGATTCTGAATCTTTTATGATTGATAGGTTACTCATACTTTTAATAATCAATAGCAAAAAGTAATAAATCCCTTAGTAGTATTTAGCTTGCTGTTTGAATGAAACATACTTGTTCTTATATCTCTTTGCAACTTAAGTAAAGGTTTATAAAAGAAGATAGTCGAACATGATTGTTAGTATGTGTTAATCGAATCCTTTACTGTAAGAGCTTTTTTTATCTCCAATTAGAGGATTTGCTTGAACAAAAGTAACAGAAAACGTGAATAGTAAAGGAATAATATATCTAATCATTTAGAATGATACTAAACTATTGAACTGGAAGTTTACCACACAATGGAAAATCAACTTCATTCTTTTCTATAATACTATTTCTATTAAAGTCGAAGTCTTCTATTAAGCTTAACGAGAAATATGGGTCGAACTTCCATTCAGTCTATATGAGTAATGAGTCGGAATTGAGAGGAGCAATATTTATTCTATTATCAAGAAATAGATGGGGATGAGATAACAAGTTAATTGAAAGTAAAAGCATTGCCGTAAACATAGTGATTCTATTTATTGATAACATATCTGAAACCTAAACTTGAATTTCTATATAAA
Organism: Cloacimonadales bacterium (SeqCode); assembly: GCA_963667035.1. Classification (GTDB taxonomy): domain Bacteria; phylum Cloacimonadota; class Cloacimonadia; order Cloacimonadales; family JAFGVF01; genus Zophobacter. The sequence continues at coordinate 1,445,322 of OY762964.1, read as the reverse complement.
GGGCACTTGAACTTCTCTATCGGATATTGAGATTCGATTTCTTCACTATTCTGTAAACATATCATCTCATTGCAACCACCACAAGATGATGATGCCGGAGGAGTTCCAGTAAGAGTCCACTCAGATACTCCTGAGATAATATCTCGTGTTCTTGAGCTAACTTCCTTTTGAATAGGATTTGCTATTGATGTAGGGAATAGCATCTCAATTTGACTGTTACTAGGTAAAGAAACGTTCATAGTATTACAAAAAGCATTTATTTCAAACCAAGTTACTCCCGTTACTGGATCACTTGGTCTGTTAAGACTGGCATCAATATACCATGGTTCTTTATTATAATTCCATTGAAGAGGTTTAGTAATACGCTTTAATCCTTGATAGAACCATCCAATGTTAGGGTCTTTCATTAATCCTTTGTCTATTAACCATTTGTTCTCACTATCATATCCATCAGCCATAATAAATTGTTTGAATTGCTCATTACTAACTTCATACTTACTAATATAAAAGGCATTTAGCGAAATCTGTTCAACTAACTTCTCTTTTCGTTCAAAATTATATCTTCCAGCGGGAACATAAACCATTTCAGAATACAAGAGATCATTTGAAGATAAGTAAAACCTATACTCATCAATATCCTGAAGCGGTATAGTTATTGTTCTATTTTGTTCGGTAATAATGTCCTTATTAATATCTTTATAAACCATACTATTATCATTACCTGATTTCAGAGATAGAACTATCTTAGATCCAGAAGGTATATTATACAGATTGAAAGTAAATCGTAATGAATCAGAATCAATACTCATTTTAGAATCAAAAAGAATAGGTTGGGCTGACAATGCTAACGAAGAACATACTAAGATGAATAAAAGGAACTTTTTCACACTATCCTGCATTAAATTGCATGTTATATAGCGTTTGATAGCGAGGACAAGTCTCAAGAAGTTCATTATGCTTTCCAATACCAACAATCTCTCCTTTATCCATAACTACAATCTTATCTGCTGATATGACAGTAGAAAGCCTATGTGCTATCATAATTACAGTTCTATGAGCTGTAGCATTCTCAATGGCTTGTTGTACTTTCTGTTCTGATTCAGTATCCAATGCACTTGTCGCTTCATCGAAAATGAGGATAGGTGGATTGCCTGCAATAGCCCTTGCAATACAAAGTCGTTGCTTTTGACCACCTGAGAGATTAGATGCTTTAGGAGAAATCTCAGCATCATACTGTTTAGGCATCGTTTTGATAAATTCATCTGCATAAGCTATTTCAGCAGCTTCTTTTATCCTATCCAAAGTTAGTCCTTCTTTACACCCATAAGAGATGTTTTCTGCAACTGTTGAATTGAAAAGAATGGATTCTTGAGTCACATAACCATACAAACTTCTTAAATCGTCAACAGCTAGAGAACTTATTGATTTCCCGTCAATTTTAATATCTCCACCTGTAACATCATAGAAGCGTAGTAAGAGATTAACCAAAGTAGTTTTCCCTGATCCACTATTACCCACAAGAGCAACTCTTTCGCCCTTATTGATTACTAAATTTATAGCCTTTAGTACATCATTTTCTTTATCGTAAGAGAAAACTGTCTTTTCAAATGAGATTGAATTATTAAATCCATTAATATGAATTGGATTAGCAATTTCCGTAACTTCCTCATCTCTATTAAGAATTTCACCTACTCTATCTAGAGAGACAAGACCTTTTCGAATACTGGAGTATGATTTCGTAAGTTCTTTAAGAGGATGCATTGTTGAAAAAATAGCAAATAAAAATGCCATAAAGTTACCTATAGAAAATCCTGTAGCTTGATCTAGTACAAGCCGTCCACCTATAATAAGCAAAACAGCCCCCATAACAGCACTGGAAAGCTCTGAAATAGGAACATTGAAACTTGTATATATATTGGATTTTCTCCAGAGCTTATAGTATCTGAAACTAACTAAACGAAACTTATCTTCTTCAGATTTCTCTCTAGAGAAAGCTTTAACTATTTTCATATTACTAAGTACTTCTTCCATATAGGAGAACATAGTAGAATACTGCCCTTGTTGACGTTTTGCATATTTCTTTAGCTTTTTCCCTATGAAGTTGATTAACCAGCCGAAACCCGGTAAAACCAGTAAAATTATTAAAAATAGTCTAGAGTTAATAGCTATTGCAATATAACCGTACATTACAACTAAAGAGAAATTTCGCAGAATAGCTAGTATTGAGCCGATAAACTGATCACTCACTATCTGTATATCTGAAATCATTCTAACAAGAGAATCACCTGTTTTATTGCCTTGAAAGAAAGCCATGGATTGATACAAGTACTTATTAAACAAACTTGTTCTTAACTCATATACAGTTCTTCCTCTAAGTGTGAGAGAGAATAGTCTATTAAGATAGAAAAAGATATTCTTAAGAAGATATATTGAGATAAAACCAAGGCTAATTAACCAAAGAAGCATGTAGGAGTCGGTCTTCATGCAAAGGGTTTCAAACTGCTCTCCTAGAATTTTGAGGACATCCTGATTCAGTTTTAATATTGAATGTTCACTAAAGAATTGTGTAAGAATCTTATTCGATTCAGAAAGAAATTCACCTGCAGATGTGATCGTAACTTCTTTGGGAGTTTCAACAAATACATAATCAAGAATTGGTACAATCATTGTGATACTTAGCCCACTAAAGACAGTGAAGATAAGCATTGCAATGATACTACCGACTAAGTACTTCCAGTTTTTAAGTGCTATTTTGTATACTTTTTTTAATGTTTCCATGGTTACATCTTTTATAGTTTTAATTTTAAAAGGCTAATAAGGTGATTGATTTGTCAACAAGAATGAGTCAAAAAAAAGAAAGCTGTCGTGCGACAGCTTTCTTAATGTATACACTTTCTACTATTTGCGACCTGTCATTTTTTTGAAACGAGGATGATCTTTCTTGGTTGCATTAAACCAATCAACAACGATAGGACTAGCAACAAAGATTGAAGAATATGTACCGGTAATAACACCGATAAGGATAGCAAAAGAGAAATCTTTGATTACAGTTCCACCAAAGATATACAGTGACAACGCTGTGAGAATAGTTGTACCTGAAGTAATGATGGTTCTGCTAAGTGTTTTATTAATTGAGAAATTGAAAACTGCTTCATAGCTATCGCGATGACGTTTTCTTAAATCTTCACGAATTCTATCAAAAACAACGATACTATCGTTGATAGAATAACCAACAAGCATGAGCAATGCAGCAACAATACTTGTAGAGATTTCTTTACCAAACAATGAGAAAATACTCAATGTGATAAGAACATCGTGGAAAAGAGCAATTATGGCCGCTACACCAAAGGTAAGTTCGAATCTAATCCAAATGTAGATAATCATAAGGATAAGTGATACAAATATAGCCTTGATAGCTTGCCATTTAAGTTCTTCACCAACTCTTGGTCCGATTTCTTGTTGTAAGCGAACAAAATCTTTTTCAGATTTGTTTGCATATTCAGGTAATTCACTTTTAAAAGCTTTCAGAATTGAAGTCATTTGTTCTCCATCTTCTGAAGTTTGAGCTTTAATAAGGAATATCTGACTATCGGTTTTACCAAGTTTTTGGATCTCAGCACTACTTTGACCAACTTTCTTCATTACATCACGAATAGCATCAATCTCAACCGGCTTAACACCTTCTTTCACAGGAGTGAAATCAAGCTCTAAAGAGATACCACCGGTGAAATCGATACCATATTTTGGACCTCCATTGATGACCATAGCAATAATCCCGGCCACAATTACTAAAGCAGAAATCATGTAGGCAATCTTACGCTTTTCTATGAATTGGAAGTTTGTATTTGTTAATAATCTCACGGTGACCTCCTAAATGCTCAGCTTTTCGCGTTTGCCACTAGTTACAAAAGTATCGAATAATGCTTTAACAAATACGATAGCAGTAAACATAGAACCGACAATACCGATTCCTAAAGTAACAGCAAATCCGCGAATAGGACCTGTTCCGAAGTTATAAAGAACAATTGCTGCAATCAAAGTAGTTATGTTTGCATCGGCAATTGTGATAATAGCTCTTGAAAAACCTGCATCAACAGCACTTCTAACTGTTTTACCAAGATCAAGCTCTTCTCTGATTCTTTCGAAGATAAGAACGTTAGCGTCAACAGCCATACCAATTGTAAGGATTAAACCAGCAATACCGGGCATGGTAAGAGTAGCACCAAACAGTGTAAGCACAGAAAGTGTGAAACCAATGTTTAATACTAAAGCTATGTTTGCGAACAATCCACCGACTTTATAATAAACTAGCATGAATATTGCAACAATAACTAATCCTATGAGACCTGCCATTTGACCGGCTTTTATACTATCTGTACCTAAAGTAGCACCAACATCTTTACGCTCTATAATCTCTACTGGAGCAGGTAAGTTACCAGCTTTAAGAACGATAACAAGGTCATGAGCTTCTGCCATATTGAAAACGCCACTGATAATAGCTCTTCCATCAGGAATACGATCATTGATTCTTGGAGCCATATAAACAACATCGTCAAGTACAATAGCTAGCATGCGGTTTCTGTTCTGACCAGTAATATTCGCAAATTTCTTAGCACCGTTTCTGTTGAACTCAAGGTTAATGATTGGTTTGTTATAAGTGTTGGGATCACTCATGTTTTTGCCTGTTGATGTATGAGCATCATCTAAGTAATCACCTGTGATTTCAGCATTAGAATATAATACGTATACACCTCTATCTGCTTTCGGATCATTTTTGTCATCTTTACTAAGAGCTAACTGATAGTTAGATGGGAATGATCTTTTGAATGCAGGATCTTCGAGTAACTTCTTGAAGAAAGGTACATAATCATAAGCTATAGTATAAGGTCTACCACCACTGTTGATAAGATTAGTGAAGACTTTATCCTTTTCGTTTAGAAGATCAGTTTCAACAGTTTCTGTAGCAGTGGAATCATTAGTTGCAGCTGAATCATCTTTAAGAATATCAGAAGCAATATTAGAATCTGCAACAGCAAGGTCTTCAGTGATTTCACTAAGGAAACTGTATTTCTCAATATTTTTCTTTAAGTAATCATCAATACTAGTGAGTACTTTTTCATATTCATCCTGTTCTGCAACAAGTTTGAATTCAAGTCGAGCTGTACGACCGATAAGGTTTTTAGCTCTGTCAAATTCTTGAATACCCGGTAACTGAACAAGAATTCTGTTGTCACCGATTCTCTGGATTGAAGGTTCTGTAACACCAAATTGGTCGATACGATTTCTAATAATTTCAATGGCAGATTGAACAGCGTTTTCTCTGTCTGCTTTATTAATGTTAACTTCACTAAAGTCAACTTCCAGAAGCAGTTGCATACCACCCTTCAAATCTAAACCAAGATTCAGTTTCTTCTGAGCCCAACCCCAAGGAATACCCTGCACAAATTGAAGGGTAAAATAGATGGACAGAAGTATAAACAGGAATATTAATATTCCTCGAACTGATCTGTTTTTCATGTTCTACTTCTCCTGTTTTTTATGATTTTTTTATATTATTTGTTGTTTGAAGTGGGGAAAGTAGTCTATAATCTTAGTACTAGAGGATGAAAAGGAATCTGACAGGTATACTTGCGGATGGCTAATAAGAAGTTCAATTCGGTTAGAATAATTAGCCACTTATATCTGGTTAATGAGCGGAAAGAACTTACAAATTTACCGAAAAAAGAGGTAATTGTAATATATAAATGTACTATAGCTTCATATTGAAGTAGATACTTTATTTCTTCCTGCATTACGCAACATTCCTTTTATCTAAGATTTATCAAATCACGTTCATTAATCACTAACTATGAGTCAAGCTATTTTATCATACTGTTAACAGCATGAAACTAAAATACCAGCGTGTGTAAAATCATGACCACCCGTACAACGGGTGGTTTGCTCCCCCCTATAAGGGGGTGATACCGACTAGCATCTCAGGACGCTAGCTTGAACAACTCAAAAGTAACGGAAAGGTGAATCTTTATAAAACAATCCTTTCCGCACCCGTATAGCGGGTGGTTTAATGTTTCGCTATAAATAGCTCAACTGGCTGAAGCCATTAATAAAAAGGCCCTGTCCTTTCGGACAGGGCTCAGACCGTTTACAAACCCAGTTATGAAAATGACTGGGTTTTTACATTGTAAGTTTATTTCTGATTAGTTGAGTACAATATCAGGATAATGAGATTTAGCTCTATATTCGTCTAAACCAGAGCATATATTAACATAAAAAGCTAATAACATTGATGCCACTTTCCCTGATATGCCATTGAAAAGGTATTTAACCAGTTTCTTTATGTTTTGAACTACTGATGTCATATATGCTTGTTCTCGAACTCGTTCTATACCTCGATATTTCGCATACCGATAACCATGAAGTTGCTTTGCATTTGCAAAGCTTCTCTCAATGGTTTCTTTTCGTTTTTTGTATATCTCTTTGCCACAAAAGGTTAACCTGTTTTTATGGATAATCTCTCTACTGTCTTCCCATACATGACGCATGATAACTTTTTGATGGTTCTTGCTCTCGGTGCATTTGTTAAGCATTGGACAGTTTTTACAATAGCTACTCTCGGATGCATATTCATCATAACCGTTACGGTTTGTTGTTCGATATTTAAGCTCTTTCCCTTCTGGACAGATGTATATGTCTCTATCTGAAATGAACTTAAAATCACGCTTCTTGAAAAGACCTTTTTTACCTCCAAGTCGACGATAACCTATTACTCCCATGATTCCCATATCTACTAATTCTTTGCATATATTAGCTGTATCATACCCGGCATCAAGACCTACTGCCAGGACATCAAAACCAAAACGCTCTTGCTGCACTTTTAGCCTATCAATATAGCAAGAACTGTCATTCACATTGCCGGCGGTAATATGAACATCTGTTATGAAGTTTACTTTAGGATCTACGGTTCTATGATCAAGATAGAAGAAACCTTGTGGTTTCTTGTCTCGCGTCATGAAACCACTGTCAGGATCTGTTTTACTAGACTTAATCTCTTTAACTTTGGGTGACGAACCGCCTTTAAAGTCATTGTCTTTAGGTGGGAGTGGCTTCTTACCGTGAGCTTTTCGGTTTTCATCCACTGTTTTATTTAGATCTTCAAGATAACTCTGAGGTGTGGTCTCTACTTTAATTGATTCATATTTGCCTTTATTAGCATTAGCTTTCAGATGAGTTGAATCGCTATAAAGAACCTTGCCATCTACCAAACCATTCTCGATACCAAGTTTTACAATATCAATGAAAATCTCTTCAAAAACAGTGCTATCAGTAAAGCGTCTGCGACGATTCTGGCTGAAGAGAGAATGACTCGGTATTTTATCAGTAAGCCCATACCCTAAGAACCAGCGATATGCTACATTGACCTGAATCTCTCTGATTAGTTGTCGCTCAGAACGGATACCAAATAGATAACCAATAAAAAGCATTTTGAAGAAAGTTATGGGATGCACTGGGGGACGACCGTTGTCGGGGCAATACAAATGAGCAGTTCGGTCCATAATAAAACTAAAATCTATTACCCTGTCAATCTTGCGTAGAATATGATCTTCCGGGACAAGATCATCTATTATTACAAATTCCATTTGGGACTGTGTGTCAGAAACTTTTTTAAGCATAACCACCTCTAATTATGATGGTTTAAGTATAAACTAAGGGGGTTTTTGTCAATGATTGATGTTCTTATTTTAAGCTAAAAAAAGACAAAGCTATGAAATCTTACTCATAGCTTTGTCAACAGTCTGAAGGCCCTGTCCTTTCGGACAGGGCTCTGGTGGTTAGCCTCAAGAAAGGTTACTTAATAAGCATAGCCTTTCTCATTGAGATCGAATTGTCTGTTTCTAATTTGTATAAATATAATCCGGAAGCACATTCCTCACCGTCTTTATTTAAACCCTCCCAGCTTACTACATAGTTGCCTGTAGGTTGAATTTCATTAACAAGTGATTGAACATGCTGACCTCTTATATTAAAGATATCGACTTTTACATGTGTCTTTCCTGAGATACTGTAAGAGATATTTGTGACTGGATTGAAAGGATTAGGATAGTTTCCATTTAACTTTGTTACAAGAGCTGTTTGATTGTTATCATTTGCTCCCGTACTACAAGTGTAAACTTCAGACAAGAAACTTGTTCCTATAGAATAAACAGCTTCAACACGATAGAAATAGTTTTCTCCATTATTTAGAACATCTACATATTCGTTGTTTTCGGTATAGCCCAAAAGGGAATACTCACTATCGTTTATAGCTTTATATACATTGAATCCCAAGCACTCATAATCGGATTCTTGAGGTTCCTGCCAAGTCAAAGTCAGATTAGGATAACTGATTACTCCATTAAGTTGGTTAGCTATGGGTAATGGTACCGGAGTAAAATCAATATCACTAGTAATCATATCATTGCTTACAGTAAGCTCTACATCCTCTATAGTTATTGGAATGTAATGATTTATTAACGCTTTAATAGAATAGGTTCCACTTCCTGCAAACATCTTATAGTAACCATTCTCATCTATTAAAGCACCGCTATTATTAATTTTTATTAAACCATCTTCAACAACTGCGTCAGGATGGTCTACGTTTACAATACCACTTATAACTCCTGCACTTTGATATGTATGTACATCAACCTCAAGAGTAGCGGTATAACTATCTGCGAACCAATCAGTTTTTGTATAAGTTGTTTGTAATTGAATCTCGTCTCCTGCATTCAGGTTGTTAGGAAGAGTAATTTCAAACCAAACTTGCGTACTTGATTGAGCCGGTATTCTATAAATATTATCAGTATAGTCTCCAATTACTACACCATTATTATCAGAAGATATTGAAACATCTATGTCTTGAATATCTACATTACCGTAGTTTACAACTTCTTGTATAAAGTAGAATGTTTCTCCCGGATTAGGAATACCATTACCATTACCATCCTCATAATCTGAAATCCTATAACTAAAGTGTTCCAACATTGGAGCTGTAACGAACAAACTCATATCTTTATCCCAAGTATCAACTCCATTGGTAAGACTTATATTTATTGGTATTTCCTGTTCAAGTGGTGTATGTGAATCTATGCTAATCTCGAATCCGGTTTCAGTAACAACAACTTGATCAATTAAGACGGAAATAGATTCAATGCTATTATCTTGAATTGTAACATAAGGACTAGTGGAAGTCAAAGTAGCAGTAACATTCTCAGCATTAGCAGTACCACTGTTTGTAATTGTGATACCTAACTGCACACTCTCACCCGGTTCGATGAACCCATTGCCATTAGTCTCCGAATAATTGTAATCATCAATATCTAAAACAGGAGCAATAGTGACATAGGGTTCACCGGTTATGATGAGAGCACAATTATTGGTGATAGGTTGTGCCGTTGAAAGGTAACTTTGATCAAACAAATATGTTAATCCGTCCAGTCCGGTATGATCACCAATACCTACAGTACAATATTGCCCATGACCGGGTGTATAACTAGTTGCATCTCCTGCATCAATATCATGAAATTCCTGATATTGAATTTTAACTTTTCCATCACCTGTTGATGTAGGATAGTACTCAGGATCATAAAGTATTATTTCAAATGTTTCAGAATAGGATGTATTATAACTATTCTTCATGTTATACCATTCTATGATAAATATGTGATTTACACTGTCATATTTATGGAATACTCCTCCATCAGAATGTACTTCAAGATTATCCCAGAAAGGAGCAATAATAGGATCAGGTGTCATAGGACCGGGTAAAGGTAGATTTCTAGCAGTACTTAACTCTGTAGGGACGAAACTGATGAACCCGTTAGAGCATATATGGACTTCATCATAATCCACACCATAGAAAGTGAAATCGAATGGAAGTTGGGCATTTCCAAAAGCAACTATATCTACAAAATCACTATTATCATCATCATGTGATGTATCGGTAAGATATATCTGAGTTCCGTCACCATTCTGGTGAGTAGCTATTTCTATCCAGTCGTATTCAGGAGCATCACTCCAGTTCGTATCACTACTATGATAAATGAAGTGTCCAAAAGAATCAGGTCCGGATGGATTTCCTACTCCCGGAGTACTACCGGCAATAACTATTTCTCTATCTTGTACATATCCATTATTATCTGTAATTCTAGCATTAAGATGTACATCCGTCCCTGTTAAGAATTCAACTCTAGTTCCAATTGTGATACCGTCTGTAATGTTAGATAATGTTTGACCCGGTTGGGCATTTCCAAAGAAAGCACTGCCGTCAGGGAAATAAACTAATTCTGATTCAGAGCTAAGTTCAACAACAATACCATTTAACACATGTGAACCGGTATTCTCTAAGTTAAGTAAGATGTTTACTTGTTCGTCAATATTGAGCACACCATTATTATCGAATATCTGAAAACTTGTAACTTCCATTACACCATTAAGAATCTCGATTCTTGTAGAGAAAGAATTAACACCATCACTTATTATCAATTCTCCGAGATGCTCATCAGGAGTATTGGAATCTATGGTTATTGTAAATGGAGTTGAGTTGGTAGCTGTATTTCCAGCAGCAATTGCTGATAACTGAGAGTTACCATTGTTAACTGTTAAGTAGGAATCTTCAGTTGTTAATGTTAGCTGTGACTGAGCATAACTACTATCACTTATGTTTTCGAATTCAACATTAAGCTCGATTTGCTCACCGGCGTTAACAATTGAATCTCCATTGCCACTGTTTGAATCATTAAAATTAGCATTAACTATTCTTAAAACACTCTCAGCATTGATATCAATTGTTCTTATAACAGGAATAAAATCGTGTTTAGAGACGGTTAAAGTAAAATCTTCGCCGACATTCATATTACTTGGAAGTGACAAGGTTGCAATACCACTAGCATTAGTATAAGCGATAAGCTGTGTATTATTATATAGAATTGTTACACAAGCATCATTTACATCATTTCCATCAGCATCATTTACTTTCACAGAATATACAGTATCGCTATTTCTTACGCTCTCACGATATTGCACACTTAAACTCTCGGGATCTCCGACAAATACTTCTACAGTAGGATCACCCATTAGGTTACACCATCCCGGAAACTCTACAGCCTTTACAGGTAACAAATCATGATAAACAAAATATAGTAACCATTTAGAATGTAGTAAAGGAGCACTCATGTCACGCATACCATGAACAAATATACCTTCAAATGTTCCGGAACTCAGAACATTATTGAGCATTGTGTGAGTACTGGGGGTAGCCATACCAATAGCTGTAAGACCTCCTTTAGGTAGAGCGGGAGAACCGAATCTGACAAAGCTATCAGATACATCGGTACTTCCAAAGTTACCTGTAGCACAAGTATTTATAACACAATGCGGTAATCTATTAGCATTAGTGTATTCACCCTCTGAAGGCATATCCCAATAACTCATGTTAATATGTCCTCTATAGTTAAAGAAAGATACACCTTGATTTATTGTTGCTGTCATAGTTTGAGCAGAAGGCTGTGTAGCATATAGTTCTACATAGTCATAATCCGGATTAACCATTTCAGAAACTTGTCTTGCATAGTAATTCACATACTGACAGGATTGACCTGAAGGATCTGTATCTGCTACTAAAAGCATTCTATTGTACCAAGCAGTAGCCGCAGGAGGCATAGGTACTAGATCTCTCTCATAGATAAACACTTTTTCTGCCATTGTAAGAAAATCTGTAACATTTTCAGCAGGCATACGCCCAATAAATACATCTCCGAGATCATCTCCACCTGCTAACTGGGTAAATGGATAGTCAGAATCCCCATTATAGACTTGCCAACATGGGATAGATAAGGAACCGGTTACATCACCTATTAATAGCACATAATCAGGTCTTGTATAGTGGTTGTTATACTTACTTTGAATATAACTTTTAATTGATCCTGTAGTTGTACCGGTTGTTTGAGTGGAAGCATACGTTACTGAATAACCTTTCTGTTTCTTCCAACGGATAAACTCATCTAATTTATCCATATATTGGTCATTTGTCGAGTTACCATAAACAATTAGTAATCTTTTATCGTAGTCAATCTCATATCTGTCAGAAATTAAATCAAAGTTACTAACTAAAGAACGATATAGAGGTATAAAAGAAGATGATATTGTATTATCATTTCTTACTAACTCATTATTACCTCTGTCTTGCTTATAGTTTAATTTATAAGTAACTTCCTTTAATACTTCCAGTTTATCCTCTTCAACGTTATATTTAAAAGGAGAAAGAGTCAGGTTAACAACTCTCAAATCTCTGATAATGGCAGGAGATGAAAGCTTACCGGTTTCTAGTCGCAAGTCAGTAAGAGGATCAATAACTTCACTGCTACTATCACCGAATTTAGAATGAAGAAAAGGTAAATTAATTGATTCTGTTTCCTGACTCAATATCTCCAATTCGACACTACCCGTATTGGGAATTGCAACTGTTGTTGTATAAAGTGGTACTTCATTAACTCCGGGAATAGAAGCTTTGGTTACAGATTCTGATTTAATAATCTTAACCGCTCCTCTGGAAGCCCTATCTGTCTGTAATTCATATTCCGGTAAAGAGAATTTAATCTTTAGTCCTGACTCACTGGATTCCAGAATTTCAAAAGAGTTCTTGTTACTGTTCTCATAAGCAATATCATTACTTGCTATCAATGACCCTATCCAAAAAATCAAAAAGATGGGAACAAAAAACGTGATCTTTTTACACATTTCATAACCTCTCATTATCTAATGTTTATTTAACTCACATTTCCCAATTAGACTAACCGAAATTCTTAAAATGTAATAATTGTTCCAATCGGGTGTTTTTCCCTGATTTATGTATATATGTAAAGTTTCATTGAGTATTTGAGCAAACTATAAGAAAATGATAAGATCTGCTTTGATTCTATTTGATTGAGTCAGTTAACTAATTTGTGCTATTTTGTTGTCAGTGTCTTGATGTTAGTAGTAAACAACAGAAATGAGAAAAATCATGACCATCCGTACAACGGGTGGTTTAATGTTTCGCTATTAATAGCTCAACTGGCTGAAGTCATTAATAAAAATAGAGCCATGAATTTAATCATAGCTCTAAAACATATGAATCTCTATTATTAGTCGATTAGTTAATTATTACTTTTCAAAGGTCTTCATTTTCTTTGTATACTCTGCAACTGTATCCTTATCATCAAGCTGTTGAGCTGCTAAAAGAACGAGTTGAACAGCTACTTTCTTTTCAGGGGCTGTTTCATGGAATTTTTTTGCATAAACAAGTAAATCATCATACTTCTTAGCCTGGCTTAATGCATAGCAAAGATATTCAAATCTTTCTGCATTAGGATTTAAATCTGCTGCTTTCTTTCCATACTTGAGGGCTTTATCGGCATTACTGAGAGCCTTAGCGAACTCGAAAGCATTATCGAGGGCATCGACATTGCTTGGCTCTAATTCAATAACTTTTTCAGTGTACTCTAAAGCTTTTTCATAATTCTTTTGACTAGAGTATGCAATAGCAATATTAAACATTGTATCAATGTCCTTTGGATTAGCTACTAAAATCTTGTTATAAGTATCAATAGATTTTTCTACATTATCTGCATTGTAATATAAAGCTGCAAGATTACTAAGTGAGTTTACATCGTCAGGCTTCTTCTCGGTTATTAACTCAAGAGTATTGATAATCATTGAATCATTTTTAGTTGATGAATATACTGCAAGTTTAAGTTGAAGTGGCTTTACATCATCTGGATTAAGCTCATAAGCAATATCATAAGCTTCTAATGCAGCATCGTAATCTTCTTCTTCAGTTGCTGCAGTTTGGCCTATTACAAGAATCTTCTGAATAGGATAATCAATTTCTTTATTCTTAAGAGTGTCTATGTCGTTTTTTTCACTTTTAAGTTTCTTCTCCGGAGTACCCTCTGCAATCAGTTTATCGTAAGCTTTAACGGCAAGTTGGTAATGCTTATATGATTCAACGTAATAGCTTATTTTATTTCTAGTACGTTCAGAGCCTAAATTATAGTTAATTTGCCCAATTTTTATTAGAGCTTCAATGCACTCAGGGTCAGTTTCCAATACATTCTTATAAAACTCCAGAGCCTTATCAAAGTTTTTCTGTTGAAGTTTCATCTTAGCATCTCTAAGTGCTCTTGTACCTTCACTTGAAAGTTTCTGTTTTGCCTGCAAACCTGTAGAAAGCAGAACTAGTAATGTTAAGATTATAAGTAAACTCTTTTTCATTTTTATCCTCCAATAGGTTATCAATTTTTATGTTAAAGACTAAAAATCAAGTTTATCAGTCAAGCATAATCTCTATTTCAAGAGTTTATACATTGTTCCTTCTTTTGTATCAAGTAATTGAACATTTAAAGCAAGCAAATCATCTCTAATCCTGTCAGCTAACTTCCAATTTTTCTCAGCTTTTGCATCATTTCTATAATTAATTAGGAGTTGGATTAAACTTTCACTTATCTGATTCATATTATTTGATAGTTTACTTTCAAGGTCATGAAAGAATCCAAGTACTCTACCTAATTCAACTAACAAATGTGATGCATTAATCCTGGAATCTTTGTCTTCGCTATCTTTTGCAATTCTTCTTGTTAAATCGAAGAGAATTGCGATTGCTTTTGCTGTATTAAAATCATCGTTCATCGCTTCTATGAAGTCGTTTTTGAGAGCATTTAAATCTTCCGATAAGAATAGTTCTTCATTTTGATGTGACAAATAGTCTATTTTATCAAGTGCATTGTAGAAATTCTTTACAGCTTTAGAAGATTCATCAAGTATTGCCTTATTGTAATCAATAGGTGAGCGGTAATGCTTAGAAAGGAAAAAGAATCTTATAGCTTCTGCATCATACTCTTTAAGTACATCCCTTAGAGTGAAAAAGTTATTAAGACTCTTGGACATTTTCTCACCTTCAATATTAATAAAACCGTTATGCATCCAGTAGTTACATAAAGGTTTTCTATTGACTGCAATTGCTTGAGCTAACTCATTCTCATGATGTGGGAATACAAGATCAACTCCACCGCCATGAATATCGAATGTTTCACCTAAATTTGCACAAGACATAACAACACATTCGCTATGCCATCCGGGTCTTCCTTTTCCCCAAGGTGAATCCCATTCCGGTTCGCCAGGTTTTGATGCTTTCCATAAAGTAAAATCAAAAGGATTATGCTTTTGAGTATTCTCTTGAATTCTTGCACCAACTTGCATGTCCTCAAGTTTACGGCCTGAAAGGGAACCATATTGCGGTAAGGCATCAACAGAAAAATAGACATCACCGTTTACTTCGTAGGCAACATTTAGTTTTACTAGTTTATCAATGAAATCAATAATCTCTGTAATCACGTCAGTGGCTTTTGGTTGAATATCAGCACCAACTATTCCAAGTGCTTTAATATCTTCAAAGAAAGCAGAAATATATTTTGCAGTGATTTCATTGAAATTAACACCTTCTTCATTTGCTTTATTTATAATTTTATCATCAATATCAGTAATATTCTGCACATAAGTAACATCATATCCAATGTATTGAAAGTAGTTTTTAACAACATCAAAGAAAAGGAACGGTCTGGCATTTCCAATATGGAAATAATTGTAAACTGTCGGACCACATGAATACATTTTGACTTTACCGGGTTCTACAGGTACAAACTCTTCCTTCTTACGGCTCATTGTATTATAAATTTTCATCGTTTTCCTCATGTTCATTAAGTCTTAAGAACGATATTGTTACTTCTTTTTTTCTTTTATCTCTGAAAACCATTCCTTGATACTCTTCAGGTATTTTTTCTTTAGTATAATGGTCTATAATTATCAATCCATTAGGTCTGAGGATATTATGCTCAATAATCAAATCAAGAGTTTCCTTTACTAATCCTTTATTGTATGGGGGGTCCATAAATATCAAATCATATGTTTTATCACATTTCTGCAAGAAACGAGAAACAGTTTTTCTGAAAATGTGACTACACTTATCATACTCTGTTTTCTTGAGATTTTGTACTAAGGCAGAAACCGAGTTTGAGGAGAACTCTACAAAGTCGACATAAGATGCTCCTCGGCTGAGAGCTTCAATGCCAACTGATCCGGTTCCGGCAAACAAATCTAGAATTGTGTAACCATCTATGTCCTGTATTACTGAAAAGATGAATTCTCTCATAAAATCAGTAGTAGGCCTTGCTGTATTCCCGTCAACAGAGAATAGTTTATAACCTTTTCTAGTACCGGCAATAATTCTCATTCAGTAGTCTTTGTCTTCTTTCTTTTCTTTGCAACAATATCAAAGAAAGTAAGTTGAGTAGGTTTTTCTACAAAGTTAGGACATGTAATAAGTTTAACACTTTTTAACTGTTTGCACGTACACTCACATTTTAAACACAATTTATTAATATCTTTTGTTGAATTCATAAACTCCTGCTTGAATACTTATAAGAGTGAAGTAATGCTTTCAAGGAGCTCTTTTCGGTCAATACTTTTTAACAGTGTATCTTCACCATAAATTCTTTTCAGATGCGTCAATAAATCTCTTATTGTCAGATTCTGCTTTAAAATATCTTCGGCTGAAGGGTGCATTTCACGGGGAGTTGAAGCAATTTTGCTTTTTTGAATGTCCTCTTCACCAATATTGTCTAAGACCTCTTGAAACACTTCATCAGTCTTCTTTGTAATCCTACTCCCAACTTTAATCGAATTATTATCATCAAGCTCAATTATCTCTTGAGTATCATCTTCATCTTCTTCTATATCAATGACAATATTCAGTTCACTATTATCAGGATTATAAGCATCTGTGAATTTCTTATATTGAGAAGTGGTTAGTATTCTGAATAATTCTTTCTCATGAGTACTGAATATTATTGAGATAGGGGAATTGTCTTTTTTAGTTTTGATACCGGAAGTAATAAAGTCGTGTCTTAATGATTCAATTCTTTGAAACAAGTCTTCACTGGGACTTATCTCGTATATTGCTTCATAAGTCGCAATTGCATCAGCAATTAATCCTTGACTCTCATATAATTTAGCGAGTGTTAGTGTTGCTTTTATTTTATCAGCCATTACTCCTGTCCGAGATAAGTGTTTTGTTCTAATATTTCTATTGTTTTAGGTCCGATTCCATTAATTACCAGTAATTCATCAAACTTTTTGATAATACCAACTCGATCCCTGTATTCAACAATACCTTGAGCTCTAAGTTTACCTATTCCTTTGATGCTTATTAGCTGCTCGAATGTTGCTTTATTCAAATCAAACATTGTGTCAACTTCATCTTCTTTACTCATGGATGACTTGTTCTCTATAAATTCAGTGCCATAACCATAAGCAATAATGGATTTGACGGTATTAATTCCGATACCTTTAACTTTTAGAATGTCATTTACTGTGGAAAATCCATAGAAGTCTCTATATTCAACAAGTTTTTTTGCCCTTTTCGTTCCTAGTCCAGGAACCAATATCCACTCTTCAAAAGTTGCTTTGTGGATATCAAGATTTGGCAGGTTATCTCTTTCTAAAGCAACTTCAAGAGAATCCGGATTTAACACTTTTGTTTCTGTTTTCTTTTGGGTACTGAACAAAGTCGCAAAGAATAGTATTACAATTAAGAAAAATAATGCCTTTCGTTCATTAAAAGTGAGATAGTTTTTCAAATTCATAAAGTCCTCGTCTTGATATAGATGGCAGTTGCTTCTGCGATTATCATATCCTTAGACATGATTTTAGCTTTGGTTTTTATTATTTTGCCTTTAACCTCTGATATCTCTCCTATCAAAGTTACTTTTTCGCCTATATATAATGGATTTCTAAAAGTTACTGACATTTTACCTGTAACTGCTTCTCCTACATTTTTTATCACAATTTTTGCCATCGCTTCATCTAAAAGAGTTGAAACTATACCTCCGTGGATAAGTCCCGGATATCCTGCATATTGCTGAGGACATTCCCAGTTTGCAATAGCATGATTATCTTCATACTCAAACTGCAATTTCAATCCTATCGGATTATTCTGACCACATGCAAAACATTCATTATATACGATTTCTTTCATATCTATATCTCTCTATTACTTCTAAATGACAAGTTTATTGAGTTAAATTTATTTGGCAAAGTTATTTTAAAGATTGTATGATTTCTGTTCAGTATAAAGCTTTCTATTAAACTAACGAGTTTTACGATACTTATTATGATTGTTGTGAACTGCTTTGAGAATTATATAAATATGTCCAGAAAAGATATAATTAACTTTAAGATAATAGATGTAACTAACTAGAAGTAATATAGAAAGACAAGAGAGATATAGCAAGAATCAATCTGAAGTAAACCTATATCGCTATCTATGGTAAAGACAAATTTACTATAGTAAGGATTGATGATATCTATTAATCTATGCACTAATCCGATAAAATCATTGACTTAAATCATGGGATTGAGTTAGTTTCAAATCAAATAAATAGCAGGTGATGAAAATCGATTATAATCATAAACATAAAAAGGCTTTAGGACAGCATTTTCTCCACGATAAAAACATAATTAGGAAAATAGTCAGAGAGTCTAAAGTAACAAATGGAACAGAAGTGTTAGAAGTAGGTCCGGGAGAAGGAGTCTTAACTGAAGAGCTTTTGTCGATAGGAGCAAAAGTTACGGCTGTTGAGCTTGATAAAGACTTAGTGCCTATTCTTGAACAGAGATTTGGGGACTCAATAAAGCTTATTAATTGGGATATTCTTAGACTCAAGTGGGATGAATTAGGCATACCGGAAGGTTCTGCAATAGTTGCTAATTTGCCTTACCAAATTACCTCCCCGTTTGTTTTTAAAGCGATAACATACAGAAATTTTTTTCCTAATATAACTATCATGATTCAGAAAGAGGTCGCAGAGAGAATTATGGCGGGACCAGGGACTAAAGCTTATGGTATACTTAGTCTCAAGACCCAATTCTATTATAATCCTGAGTACCTATTCACCGTTCCGCCACATCTATTCACTCCTCCTCCAAAAGTAGATTCTGCTGTAATCAGACTTACTCCAAGGGAGAATCAACCGAGTATTAAGAATGAGAAGTTTTTCTGGCATTTAGTTGAAACATCATTTAGAAATAGAAGGAAGATGTTGAGAGTTAATTTGAAATCAATACTCTCAAAAGAGGGTATAGCTAGTTTGCAAGAATCCGGTCCAATCGATTTAACAAGAAGAGGTGAAACACTTAATGAAGAAGAGTTTATCAGTCTTTACACTGCTATTCTGCCTCTCCTTTAATGCATTATTAGCTCAGAGTGCTTTCTCCGGTAATTTTAGAAGCTATGATCAGGATACAAAGATTGAATCTAATCTGATATATAAACCTGATTTGGACGGTAAGTTCCAATGGAAATATACTACTCAAACTGATTGGGGACTAAACAAAAGAATTCATCAAGAGTACAAGACTTCTTCTCATGATTGGCAATCTTCGTATTTATTCAATAAGCTGACTCATCAAAGCTTGATTTCATATAAGAAAAGTGATTATGACAGCTCAATAAGGTCATCAGATAAGATATTTACTAATTCCGGTTCTCTTGGACAACTGCTCAGATATTCAATAGTCGATAGTTTGATTATTGAAGGTAAGATACAGTACTTTTATTCGAAGGAAGAACATACTGCGACTGAAAGGAATTATATAAGTAATGGAACAGGAAATAATCTGAATCTACGATACTCTTCTGATGTCGCTAACGGATTACTTCAGTTTGTGTCCAGTTATGACGCCAAATATACCGATAGCAAGAAATTCAATCGCTTAAATTCAAATTTAGGTTGGATATATAATGGTAGAACTCGTTTTCTTTCTGCAAGTGTTAATTATAACATTAACAGAGAGAAGATTATGGCTACATCAAACTCTAGTGAGGCGTATGTTGTTGCTGATAAACAATCAGTCGATAAACTTGATTTCAATCTATACTATGATGATATTATTAAGGATAAGTACAATATCTCATTGGATAATAGATTTTATTCCACCAGCTATTCAGTTGATAATAGTGTATTAAAGAATAGTAATGACTGGACTAATGAGTCAACTCTTAATCTAGTTATTCCAATGACGGATGTTGTTTTCAAAACAGAGTTGTTTTACTCAAGATTTGAAAAGGACTTTGACGAAGGAGCCGGGGATAGGGTAGAGGAGACCAGAAAAGCTTTAGGTAGCTTTGCTTACAATTTTATGGAAGCTGATACTCTTGAAATTTCTTATAGTAAACAATTGTTCAGAAGAGAGTATCCCGGAGCTTTGGAAGATGCTGATAAAGATAATCTTACTGATTATTTTAGTACGAGACTAAAGTTTTATCCATACAAATCAATTTTCACAGAATTTAAGTTTGGATGGCATCAGCAAGACGATATCTATATTAACGGTTCCTATTCAGGTAACAATTATAGAAAAACCGATTATGACTTACAACCGATAGTTAAAATACTTCTTAATGATAACTTGATACTTGCTCAGAATTACCAGATATATGCAAGTTACAAAGATTATGAATATAGTGATGAAGGTAGTTTCAGTGATCGATTCTATAGAAAGCTTGGAGCTAAGTACTCATTTATATGGGATAATAATCCACTAATAACTAAGGAATATGCCTTCAATAGATTTGGTAGTGGTATGCAAACATACAAAAACAATTTTAGAACCGAGTTAACTTACGAATATCTAACAAGCGAAGATGGAAGTAAAGTTGATGACGTATATTTAATTACAGTCAAGAATGAAGACCAAGCCCTTGTTTGGAAGCTTTCTAAGTACTATAACAATCTAAACACTGTATTCACTCCAAGATATGAGTGGGGTGATGACCAAACCCTTGAAATTGATTGGGTTACTAACTATTATTTCTCTTATAATTCATTTATTAGCTTTAAATTGAATCCTGAATTTGAAAAAGGAAGAGATAGTATTTGGGAGTTATCAGCTCAGATTGAATATTCTTTTTAGAAAATATATTATGTTATTTAAATTAAAAAAGCCTACCGAGAATACGGTAGGCTTTGTTGTTATAATCTAAATTAGAACTTATATTTTAACATTAACTCGCCGGCAAAGGCATCTGTGTTTTGACCGGTAATGAAGTTAGGACCATCATGTAAGAAATCTTCATTGAATACAAAATCAAGTGTGAAATTTCTAAACATGATTCCCATACCCATATTATACATGAAATCACTATCCCAAGTTGTTGTAACTTGGTCATCTTCATTGTCTTCCTCGGTAGTTACAGAGTTTACACTGTATTCTTGAGTCATACCTGCACGAAGAACAAGCCATTTACATACTTGTGATTCAATACCAATATTGAAAGCAGGGAATGTTACGGTAGCATCAGTCTCTTTTGTTAAGCCATCGTCTTCTGATTTAACAAGCATATCAATTGGAGTAAAACCTACGACAACTTTATTATTTTCATCGTAATTGTAAACTCCTGCAACTCCGATACCAAAACCTAGCATTGAGTCTTCTTTGTCTTTAGTTGCATCATTTCCGTCGTCATATGTACCACCGGCAAACATGATGTCAGCTTTACCGACAAAGTCAACGTTACCGACTTGAGCAAAAGTCATTCTTCCATCAAGAGCTAATGCAAATTTGCTTTCTGATTCTTCAACAGAGTTAACTCGTGGTTCTTCAACAGGGTCAACTACTGAATAGGATGTCTCTCTTCCGTAAACAGGAATTGATACATGAATACCAATATCCATTTTATCAGTAGAATAACCACCACCAAGACCGAAACACATTGCTACTTCAGTGTCTTCATTGTCCGGGTCGTCTCCAGGTTCGCTATAACCGTCAAGAGCGAGTGTTAAATATATTGCTAATGACTCGTTGAAACCAAAGAAGAGATCCATTTGCTTGTCTAACTCTACATCGTTTAAGACCATAAATGTAGGGTTCCACATAACAGGTTTATTGAAGTATGCACCTATTATGTAATTATTAAATGCTACGTTAATTCCGAAGTTTTTCCAGTAATCATCTTGGGCATCTTGTCCAAGATATGCATAAGCTGTATTACCGTAGTTGTGAATTGCACCCGGATATGTAAAGATATCATCAGCATCTGCAACATATCCGTCTACGTTTCCCATACTCATTAGGCGTGGACTTTGAGCGAATGCACTCAAAGCAATCAGAGTTACAATACAAAGAATTATGATTTTTTTCATATTTCTCCTCCTTTTGTTAAATCAATATTAAGAACCAAATTATTATGTGTCAAGAACTAATTATTTTGTAACTTAAATGCATTCATATAGTTAGCATGATGTTATGCCTTATAATCCATATTGCTGAAATATTGTAATGTAATGAACAATAATAAGATACGAATACCGCTATATTCGTCATTCCTGTCGAAAGGAGGTATGAATGATAAGCGGAATCTTTCCTGTATCTTTAGTATGCAAGCATTACAAAATGCTATTAATCTTGTTAAAACTACATAATTCAATACTAGAAACAGTGAGGTACTGAAGATTTATTGAGAGCCCCGTTCGACTTTATTCACTAGGATTCCAAAACTCAACCATTACGAAGGTACATCTGATACTTCATTAACTTACTTCTTTCATTTATCATTCACCATTCACCATTTAGCATTTTTAATCCGGATTTTCTCCCGTTTTGCACTTGAGCAACATAGATAGAATTGAGATATAACACTCCCAAACTTCTTACTAATTTCCAACTCCAAAATCATGTTTTGAGTAAGTGTTGAGTAAGAGATGTGTAAGGATTGAGTAAATATTGCTCATGGGAGTAACGAGTGGGTGGAGGGATAGTTTACGTAGTATTTTTCTTGGTAAAAACGTTGACCTCACTAGGATTGATACTTTTAAAGGTGACTAGTCACTCTCGTGTAGTTTAATTAACTATCTTGCCTCTATCATAATCATTGTTGGAAACTTGTCCGATTCTTGGGAGTCTCTTGAGCAATCCGTGTGCAAACAGTAAAGAGGTTCTAAACAAAATGTCAGCAGATTAATCATGATTTATAAGTAATTAAGATAGTTCAAAGAAACTGTACTGTTCCGGTAAAGACCTAAAATGTTGTACCTCTACGAGGAATATTTTGTCCTGAATAAAGTAGTTACATCGAGGTCTGAGGAATTGAAGGTTTACAGAAAATGAAACATAAAGAAGCATTTTGTTTTAACTAATGTTAGAATTATGACATAACTTCCTATGCAAAAACAAGTTGTTATAAAGCACGATTATAATAAAATGAGGTGGAAAGTAGAAATATGAAACAAAAGATTGACACACTGCTTTAATAGGGTAATATCTGATTGAGGTGATAATGTACGTATATGCTAAATCGGTTAACGGTCTGAGATCCAATATCAATGAAGATTCCATTTATATTCCTGAGAATGGGAACGAGAAACGATTATATATTCTTTGTGATGGAATGGGGGGGCATCCTGATGGTGAAGTTGCTTCCCAATTATGTATCAGTAAATTTAAAGAGTATCATAGCGAATCTGAATCTTTACTTACAACAACTAAAAGAGTTAACGAAAGTCTTAGACAATACTCTAAAGAGCATCCTAATTCAGCAGGAATGGGGACAACACTGGTAGCCTTGATTCTTAATAAAAGAAATGCAGAGATAGTAAGTGTGGGGGACAGTAGAGTTTATCTGATTACTCCTAAAGATTTCGAGCAACTAACAGAAGACCAATCTCCTGTATGGGAGCTGTTCAGCCAGGGGGTTATTACTAAGGATGAAATGATTACCCACTCGAGAAAGAATATTCTTTCCGAAGCTTTAGGTATACATGAAGAACCTCAAATTAATTTATACAAGATATTCTATCCCACGGAACAATGGATTTTCTTGCTTTGTAGTGACGGATTAACAGATGTAACCACTGATGATGAAATTCATGAAGCCATTAAGGACATTAACTCACTAAAAGAAGGAGTTGAGAAGTTAGGTAGATTAGCAATACAGAATCTTTCTAGGGATGATATATCTATCATTCTAGTATCAAATTATATCAAAGCTGTATGAAATACATACGAAGTCATAGAGTTAGTATTAATATATGATGTGTAACATTAAGAATATATATGTAACTAAAACATATATAATATATTACAGCATAGTTTTCTGAGTTCTTTATATTACAAATGACAGTTTAAAACTCAACTTTCTCTATCCATGATGTAGCTATGATTCTATTCATTAAAAATATGCCTATGATAGTAGTAAGATAAGACTTGACTTTAGTGGATGAGATATTTTTTTTAATTAAAATAGAAATAAATGGTAAATATGTCATCAGAATTAAGAATAGATAAATCAAAAAGAAACCTCTACCTTGCCTTTTTTACAGCATTTGCGGTCACAGCATATATTTTTGAAGCTGTGATACCTAAGCCACTTCCATTTGTTAGAATCGGATTAGCTAATATTGCTATACTGATATTGTTAGCAGATGGATTCAATCTTATGGCTTTTACGGTTTCAATCTTAAAAATAGTTATTGGTGGTTTTTTCATAGGGACCCTGTTTACTCCAATATCGTTGATTTCTTTAGGGGCGACAATAGCCTCTGTACTTGCTATGATTCTATTCTTTAAGATTAAAACAGGACTTAGTATTATAGGGATAAGTGTTATTGGAGCAGTGATACATAATCTAGTGCAACTGGTTGTTTTAAGGTCAGTAATGATACAGTCAGATTCGGTATTTAGATTTATACCGTTGTTACTAATAATCGGACTTATATCCGGTTCTATAACCGGAGTTATTGCTCTTCATTTAAAGAAAAGGATTACTTTTGGGGTTTAGTATGGATGATTTTAGAAGATACTTTAAGAAATATCTTTTAATCGAAGCATGTGTAGTCATGTTCATTATCGGTATTATAATAGGAATTTTATGGTACTATTCAGATGAGTTACCGCCTGTTACCGAGATGAGAAACTATCACATGGCTCAAGGATCGGAAGTTTATGATCGCTATGGACGCCTAATCCATATGTTTGCTTTTGAAAAGCGTACTATGGCTTTCTATCAAGAACTCCCTCCGTACCTTGTGGATGCCCTTATTGCCACTGAGGACAGCAACTTCTATGAACATTTTGGTGTCGATATTAAGGGAACTGCCAGAGCCTTTTTTGTAAATATCAAGCGAGGTGGTTTCTCGCAAGGAGCATCAACTATAACCCAACAGTTGGCTCGTGCCTTGTTTCTTACTCAGAACAAACAGATAACAAGAAAAATTAAAGAAGCTATGTTGGCTTTGATAATAGAAAAGAACTTCTCTAAAAGCGAAATAATTGAAATGTACTTCAATAAGATTTATTTCGGAGGTGGAGTCTATGGTGTGGAAACAGCTGCAAAGCATTATTTTAAAAAATCTGCGAGTGAACTTTCACTACCCGAAGCTGCTACTTTAGCAGGGATAATCCAGATTCCTAACTACTTGAATCCAATTAAACATCCTGAACGAGCAATTAAAAGAAGAAACCTTGTTTTGAAAAGAATGCTGGAAGAAGATAAGATTAACCAAACACAGTACATTAATGCCAAGAACGCACCGTTGATTCAAGAAAGAGCTCCGGTTAAGAATGATCCGGCTGATTACTTTATTGAGCATATCAGACTTCAACTTGAACGAAAATATGGAACTCAAATGCTGTTTGAAGGTGGATTAAAGATTTATACAACTCTGGATTATGATTTAACACAATATGCAGATTCTGTTATGAATGAATATCTTTCTATCAGAGAAAATGCAAGAGATTACCCTAATAAGTACTCTGATTATTCACCTACTGAGAATGATATTAAAACTCCTTATTTACAGGGGGGAATGCTTTCTATGGAAGCTGAAACCGGCGAAGTTCTTGCAATGCTTGGGGGTAGAAATCATAATCATAGTAAATTTAACAGGATGATTCACGCTCGAAGATCTCCTGGTTCTTCTATAAAGCCTATATTGTATACTGCAGCGGTAGAGAAAGGCTATACTCCGGCTACAGTTATACAAGATGCTCCTACTGTAGTACACCTACTATCAGGTGAAGAATGGAGACCTCATAATTACAGAAGAGACAGATATTACGGTTATGTAACTATGAGAGAAGCTTTGGCTAATTCTCACAATATATGGGCAGTTAGAGCGTTGTATGATGTCGGAGCTGCCAATTTTGCACAAATGGCATATAGGTTTGGGCTTACAACTGGCAAGCATGCCAATATGTCAAGTGCACTCGGTACAACAGAAGTTAAGCCAATCAATCTAATCTCTTCTTATACAACTTTCCCCAATAACGGTTGGAGAGTTATACCTCAATTTATCCTGAAAGTAGAAGACAAAGACGGTAAAGTTCTTGAAGAGATGGAAGTTAGAAAAGAAGAAGTCTGCAATCCTGAAGTTGCTTACCTCATGACTAACATGATGGAAAGTGTTGTGAATGAAGGTTCAGGCTGGATGGCTAAACTAAATGGTATGGATTTACCTGCGGCCGGTAAAACAGGTACAACCGATAACTATAAAGATGCCTGGTTTATTGGTTTCAATAAAAAGATAGTAACCGGAATATGGGTTGGTTTTGACTCTAACATTAGTATGGGTGATAGAATGTCAGGTGGTGTAGTATGTGCTCCTCCATGGTCAAAAATACAGTTAAAAGCTATTATAAATCAGAATCATGGGGTAAAACCCAAAAAGAATGATTCAAGATATAGATTCGTTGTTCCTGAGAATATTGTAAAAGTACCTATCAATCCTGTTACGGGATTTCTTGCTTTCAATGAAGAGAACGCAAAAGATGAAGTCTTTATCGATGGAACAGAACCTAAAGTATTCTTAGATAGTCTGATGTATAATTTCTATCCTACACATTATAAGATGTGTGCTGATTCGGTAACTGTTTTGGAGGAAAAATCTGTGAGATGGTATAATTAATGTTTGTGAATATTGTGCTTTCAATCCTTATTATCGGGTGTGTTATATACCTGGTTTTAGGTTACTTCTTTATTTCAAGTTTAATGAAACTTAAAATACGCAAAAGCTATGAAAAGAAAACTGTTTCCGTTTGCATTGCAGCAAGAAATGAATCCAAGAATCTAAGAAAACTATTAACCTCATTGGTAAATCAGACGTACCCCACAGATTTATTTGAAGTGATAATTGCCGATGATTTGTCAGAAGATAATTCCAGAAAGATTATTAGAGAATATTCTTCTCGTTATTCATACATAAAACTTTTGGAAGTAAACAATAGGGCTGAAGTTATATCACCTAAAAAGAATGCTTTAAGTAATGCAATATCTATTTCAAAAGGAGAAATCATCCTAACTACTGATGCGGATTGCATTGTACCTCCAACATGGATTGAATCAATGGTATCTGCATTCTACGATAAAGACGTTTCATTAGTTGCCGGATATTCAGAGATTGATCTTCCGGACTGGCATAAAGCTTCATTGTTACATAAATTTGAATATTATGATTTTGCAGCCCTATACTCTGCTGTAATTGGTTCTTATGCATTGGGTGAAGGGTATACATGTATTGGACAGAACCTGGCATATACTAGAGAAGCTTTCGATAAAGTTGGAGGCTTTGAGCAGATTAAACACCTTATCTCAGGTGATGATGTCAACCTCATGCAGATAATGAAGAAAGCCGGATTGAAAAATGTATTCAATTTCGATAAAGCAAGTTTTGTTAAGACAGCGAGGATTGTTGGTTGGAAACAACTGTTGAACCAAAGAAGTCGATGGGCTTGGAATGTGAAATGGCAAGCCATCTTGAGACCTTTCTTTTTTTGGTCAATCACAGCAGTCATGGTATATTACACTGCCGGTTTCGTTTTATTCTTTCTAAACTGGAAGTACGCCTTAATCCAAGTTGCAGTGAGAACTTTTATTGAGATTTCTCTCTTCTTGGTTAGCTTTAAATACTTGAACGTTAAAAGAAGTAGATTGCTATTTTATCCAATCTGGGCAATTATGATGCCATTGTTATATATTATTACGGTTCCAATGGGTTATTTAAACTTGTTCGAATGGTATGGAAAGAAACCCAATAAGGTTACAAGACTGAAGAGAACATAAACATGCAAATTATAATTTTTGATGACAATAAAACAGTAGATTTTTATCCTCTTACTTTAAATAGAGCTATAAGTGATTTGAGAGTTGGCATTTTAAAACTTGGACAAAGAATAAGAGCATATTTTGATGCTGAAGATACTAATATTATAGTTTCTGGTAAATTGGTATCTTTGTACAAGGATCGACATTCAGATTGGAACATTAATTCAATCCCTTCAGGAGAATGTCTTTTTGTTAATTCAAGAGTTAGAATAAACAAAGAGTTTATAGTTCTCACATCAAAGTTGGTAGCCGGGGAGGGATTAAATAACGGAAACACAATTTATGCCTTTAAGGCTAATATCGAAACCAGAGAATGTTCATCAGAAACTATTGATGAAGTTTCAAGAAATGTAAGTTTTAAAGAGACAAGTATCAAAACATGGGATTATATTTTTGAACTGATTCATTTTAATGGAGAGATGATAACAAATGATTTTAATGAGTTCTTCTATGACAATGATAATTTCTTTGAGACTGAAACCGGTGTTACAGTTCTGAATCCCTATAGTGTATGGATTGGTGAAGGAACTAAGCTTGGAGTGAATTGTGTTATAGATGCAACTTCTGGTCCGGTTGTGATAGATGAGGATGCAATAATAATGGCGAACACTTTCATTGAAGGTCCTTGCTATATTGGTAAGAAGAGCCGGATTAAAGTGGGTGCAAAGATCTATGAAGGTACTTCTATTGGTCCTGTATGCAAAATTGGCGGTGAGGTTGAAGAAACAATAATTCAAGCTTACTCAAATAAACAGCATGACGGATTTCTCGGACATGCTTATTTAGGAGAATGGGTTAATCTGGGTGCAGGGACTTCCAATAGTGACCTTAAGAACACATACAAGAATGTAAAAGTGTATAATTACAGTTCTGGAGAAAAGATTGATTCGGGAAGTCAATTCTTGGGATGTATTATCGGTGACCATTCCAAGATTGGTATAAACTGTAGTATAAATACTGGAACCGTGATAGGAATTGGCTCGAATCTATTCGGAAAAGATTTGATCGATGGTTATATCCCTTCTTTTATGTGGGGAGAGTGTAACCATCTTGTGGACTATAGAATAGATAAATTCTGTGAAACTGCAGATGTTGTTAAAAAAAGACGTGATCTTTCTCTATCTGAAATAGAGAAGGAGATATATAAAAACATAATAAAGGAACAAAAGTAATGCAAGACTATATAGAAGTTGAGTATCGTAATAATCGCTTGGGATATTATATATTGAGCGAGGACATGGAATTGAATCCCGATGATTGGGTAATAGTTACTGTTGATAGAGGTCATGATATAGCCAAAGTCATTAGTACATCAATAGCCGGAGAAGATATTGATGCAATCTATGAAAGTCAAACAGAGCCCAAGTTAGTTAGGTTAGCAACTGACGAAGACATAGAGAAACTACAAAACATCGAAAGCAAAGAAGAGAAAGCCACTGAAACATTCTTATCAATACTTCCCAGATACGATTTCGAAATGAAATTGATTGGAACCGTTTATCAGTTTGATGGAAATAAACTTACTTTCTTTTTCACAGCTCCCGGTAGAATAGATTTCAGGATGTTTGTTAGAGAATTAGCAAACTCATTTAAAACAAGAATAGAGTTACACCAGACAACCGGAAGGGAAGAAGCTAAGCGAATCGGTGGATTCGGTATGTGTGGTAAAGCATATTGTTGTTCTACTTTTATGAAAAGATTCAATCAAGTAACGATAAAGATGGCAAAAGATCAGAATTTGTCAGGGAATCTCTCTAAGATATCAGGTCCATGTGGAAGACTACTATGTTGTTTACACTTTGAAGAAGACTTTTACTTGGAGCAGGCTAAAGACTTCCCTGAAGTTGGACAAGGTGTGATTTTTAACAAAGACAAAATGTATGTCTTCAGATGCGATTATTACAACAAAACAATCTTTCTTGCAAATGAGGATGAGTTGATAGAATCTGTATCACTAGAAGATTTTAACAAGCTTAAAAAGATTCGAAGTAACTATGTCAGAGAAAACTAATGTCTTCAGCTTAACAGCTGAAGAATTATTTAGTCAATTAGTTATTGGAGACGTTAAGAAGTACAGAGTCAAGCAATTGCTTGATTGGCTTTACAACAAATTAGAGAACAATCCTGACAACATGACGAATCTTTCAAAAGACTATCGTGAATCATTAAAGAGTAAATTTAGCTTTTCTCTCCCTAAAGTTGTAAAAGAGGCTAGATCAAAAGACGGCTCAGTTAAGTATTTATTACAATTAACAGATAAAAGTAAAATTGAAATGGTTCTCATGCCTTCTGAGGATAAAGTTACTCTTTGTCTTTCATCTCAAGTTGGCTGTGCCAGAGATTGTCTGTTCTGTGCTACAGGAAAACTGGGCTTAAGAAGAAACTTAACTGTTGATGAGATAATCGGCCAGATTGTTTTGGCTAAGAAGCTTAGTTTGCCTAACAAACTAACTAATATAGTTTTCATGGGAATGGGTGAACCACTGGACAATTATCAGAACTTAGTTAAAAGTTTAACAATTCTTGCTGATACCGATACTTTGGGATTCAGCCCTAGAAGAACAACAGTTTCCACTTGTGGTATAGTAGATAAAATTAAAGAGTTGGCTGATTCCGGGATAAAAGCTAAGCTTGCTGTCTCATTGAACGCAGCTATCGATAGTAAACGTAATATACTTATGCCAATCAATAAAAAATACAATCTTACAGAGTTAAAAGAGGCATTAAAGTATTATTTATCCAAATCAACTTTCAGAGTAACTCTTGAATATGTATTGATAAAAGAGTACAATATGGATAGAGAGGACATCAAGGCTTTGATTAAATTCGCTGGTGATCTCTCTTGTAAGATTAATCTGATTGCATGGAATAGAATTGAGGCTTTACCTTATGATAGTCCTTCCCAAATAGAAGTAGAAAGATTTAAAAATGCAATAATGAAAGTAAATAAAGCTGTAACTCTACGTAATAGTAGGGGAGATGACATAGCGGCAGCTTGTGGTCAATTAGCCAGAACAAATTATTAGGAGTTAATATGATAGATATTGAAAAAATTGCAAAAGAGCTATTCAATCCCGAGAATGAAATTGTTTCTCCCTCAGGTGGAGCCCACAGGTTTTCATTGGATGTTAATGTTGATCATAAAGATATTCCTGACCAATTGCCGGATGATTTAAACAATTTGGCTCAATATATTGATCATACGATACTGAAAGCAGATGCTTCAGATAATGAGATTATTGATATCTGTACTCAAGCTGAAGAATTTAAGTTCCGTTCAGTATGCGTAAATCCGGTTAACGCCTCTTTAGCAAAAAAACATCTACCGACAGTAGATTTATGCTGTGTAGTTGGTTTTCCTTTAGGACAATCATCGTCTGAAATAAAGGCACAAGAGGCCTGGAAAGCAATTAGAGACGGAGCTAATGAAATAGACATGGTGATTAATGTAGGTTGGCTGAAATCTAAGAAATATGACATGGTTCTAAGTGATATTAAAGCAGTATCGGATGTTTGTAATGCAGAGAATATTACTTTAAAAGTTATAATTGAGACTTGTCTTCTAACTGACGAAGAAAAAGTCATTGCCTGTCTCTTATCTAAGAAAGCTAATGCCCATTTTGTAAAGACTTCTACCGGATTTAGTATCGGTGGAGCAAAAGTCGAAGACATTGAATTAATGAGGAAAGTTGTTGGTCCCAAGCTTGGAGTAAAGGCTTCCGGAGGAGTAAGAACTAGAGAAACAGCTCTTGCTATGCTGAAAGCAGGTGCAAACAGAATTGGTGCCAGTAGCAGTATAAGCATTATAAAAGGATAGAGTTAAGTATAATGAAAATAGTTCTAGCTGGATTTAATGTTGATGAAAAATTGATTAAACAGATTCCCAATCAAACCCTAGCAACACCGGAAGTTATTTCCGCAGCATACGCAAGAATCAGCAGAAGCAAAAAAGATGTATCAGCCCTAAGAGAAGAAGCACAAGTGGAAATAGATAAAACACGTGCTTCCAATGAAACTATCTTATTTGAAATGGGACACAGTTCTATTGCTGAGCATGCTGTATTTAATTTTGACCTTATTGGTGTTTCAAGATACATTACCGAATTCATACAGAAAAGTAGATTAGCTTCATTCACAGAGAAATCACAACGATATGTAACTCTTAAAGGTGACTATCATACACCTAAAGAGATTGTTGGTACTGATATAGAAAAAGACTTTCATGAAGTTATTGATCTACAAGTGGATCTTTACAAAGATTTGTATTATAAAGCTAAACAGATTTTAGAAAACAATGGCTTTGATGGGGCCAAGAGAGATTTACAGTCGAGAGCTAAAGAAGATGCGAGATATTTCTTGGCATTAGCTACAGAAACTCAGATGGGTATGACGATTAATGCAAGAAACTTAGAGAGACTATTACGAAGATTAGATAAAACAGGATTGGAAGAAGCCAAACAGATAAGAGAGAAAATTCTTGCTCAAGTTAAGCACATAGCACCTTCAATTATCAAGTATACTAATACAGATACTTATGAATCTCAGATTCTGTCTGTATCTATTGATAAAGAAATCAATCAAGATGAAATCAAACTTCTTGAATATGATGTAAATGGAGATAATACAATCCTCGCTTCATTATTATATGAGCATTCGGGAATGGACTGGTCTAGTTTAAATGAATATGTGATGAGCATGACAAAAGAAGAGAAAGAAAAGTGGTTTACAAAGGCTTTTGAAAATATGAAAAGTTATCACTCAGTACCTCGTGCTTTTGAGACAGCTCATGCAAGCTTTGAAATAGTGATTTCTGCGTCATGCTTTGCTCAGCTTAAAAGACATCGAATGAGTACTATACTGAGAACAGATTATTCTCCGGAATTAGGACTCGTTATTCCGGAACTTCTAAAAGATTTAATCGATTATAAAGCTCTTGACCTATTACAATCAAAAACATATTCTTTGTATAATCGAATGAAGAAAATAAATCCATTACTTGGTAACTATATTTTAATGAATGCTAATAAACTAAGAGTTCTCTTGACATTTAACATGAGAGAATTCTATCATTTTGCCAGATTGAGAAGTGATAAACATGCTCAGTGGGAGATAAGAGAGCTATCCGATAATATTATCAATATACTGAAGGATAAGTATCCTTTATCAACCGAGATGTTATGTGGTAAGCATCAATTCTAGATTTAGAGGTGTTATGAGACGTTTATTTTTATTTGCTTTTGTTTTTTTGTTGATTGCAGGATGCTATCAAGTTCCACAATCAGGATATCATCCTTATCAAGAATATAAATCTGACAAAGTTAGTAAACCGAAGCTAAAAAAAAAGACTAATACATGGAAATGTAGTTATTACGGTAAGAAATTTCATGGAAGAAGAACTGCTAATGGCGAAGTCTTCAATATGTACAAAATTTCATGTGCCCACAAAACTTTACCTTTCAATACAATCCTTAAGGTTACCAATCTTAAAAACAATCGTTCAATCAATGTTAGAGTAAATGACAGAGGTCCATACGTAGATGGTAGAGACATCGATTTATCTTATGCAGCTATGCGAAAACTCGGAGGTATAAATGATGGAGTGATTGAAGCTGCTGTTACAATTGTAAAGGAGGGGAAATGATACACTTTGATTTGTCTCCGGAAGTTGAATACGGATTAAAAAACAATATCCCGATTTTAGCATTAGAATCGACTGTTATTACACATGGAATGCCATATCCGGAGAATCTTGAGACAGCTAAAGAACTCGAAGCTATAGTTAGACACCATCACGTGATTCCGGCTACAATATGTGTTCTTAATGGTGTTATAAAAGTTGGAATGACAGATAAAGATTTCGATTTGCTTACTCATTCCGATAAGCAGGAAAAGATATCTCAAAAAGATATAGTATATGCTATAAACGGTAAGTTAACAGGTGGTACAACAGTTGCAGCCACTATGTTCATAGCTTGGAAGGCCGGAATCAAAGTTTTTGCTACAGGTGGCATTGGAGGGGTTCATAGAAATGCTGAGAAGACGATGGATATTTCTTCTGATATAATGGCATTTTCGAAATATCCTGTGATTGTTGTATCAGCCGGAGCAAAAGCTATTCTGGATTTAGGTAAGACTTTGGAATCGTTAGAAACATTATCCGTTCCGGTATTAGGATATAAGACAGATTATTTTCCTGCTTTCTATAGTAGTAAAAGCAGATACAAAATACGCAGGATAGAATCCAGTTCTGACATTGTCAGTTTATACAAGATTCAAGAGGAGTTGAATCTTTGGAACGGAATGCTTATAGCTAATCCGATTCCGGTTGAACATGAAATCCCGAATTACGTGATGGAAGAAAAAATAGGTCATGCTCTCAAGGAAGCAGACCATAAGAAAATTACAGGAAAGGATATTACTCCATTCTTGTTATCAAAGCTTGTTGAAATGACAGGTGGTAAATCACTCAAAACAAATATAGAGCTAATCAAGAACAATGTTAAATTAGGGTGTAGAGTGGCTACCGAATTAGTTAATGTAAAAAATAAATAAAGGGCTTAATCAGGAGGATTAATGGATTACTCACTACTTCCCAAAGTGCAGGATGCCGACCTAAAAGGTAAAGTAGTATTGGTCAGAGTTGACCATAATGTCGTAAAAAAAGGGATAATAAAAGATACTGAACGTATTGATGCCACGATTCCTACACTCTTTAACATTGTACTCAGAGGCGGAAAGCTTATTTTAATGACCCATAATGGTCGTCCGAGAAATAAGAAAACCGGTGTTATTACAGTTTCGAATGACGATTCAATAGAACCGATTGTTGAGTATTTGAAATCTAAGTTGAATGTTAGAGTTGTTATACCGGAATGGTATAAAAGAAATGACAACGGAATAGAAGTTGTTGATGAAGTTTGTCATCAGATGGTCAGCGATTTGAAATCAGGTAAGATAGACATAATTTATCTTCCTAACACAAGATGGTTCAGAGGGGAAGAGAGCAATGATGAGGATACTACCATACTTGCTGAAGCACTTTCAAAGCTAGCCGATGTTTATGTTAATGATGCCTTTGGCTCATGGCAACCTCATGCTTCGACTGAACTCATAACTAAATACCTTCCCAGCTATTCCGGTATGCTAATGCAAAAAGAGATTTTCCATTTAAGAGAGTTATTCCAACCAAAAAGACCTTTTGTAGGTATAGTAGCGGGTGCTAAGTTTGATACTAAGATAAAACCGATGAATCAGTTACTCGAGTTAGTCGATTACCTCATTCTCGGTGGTGTGATATATAATGCCTATCTTTGTGCAAAATATGACATTGAGATAAAAGGCATTACCGAAACAGATATGAAATTTGCCAGAGAATTCCTTAAACGAGCAAAGGAGTTTCCTCAGCGTATTGTGGAACTTCCTTATATTGTTGAATCAGATACATTGGATGGTAAGATTCCGGGTCAGTATAGGACCCATTTCTTGCATGACTTGAAACCGGGTACAAAGTTAAATTATGTTCTGGATATTTCATGGGAGAGTTGGGAGCTTAGGCATGTTAAAGAAGTATTTAGTAGAGCGAATATGTTCTTTGTAAATGCTGTTATGGGTTTCATGCCTGACTTTGTTGATGGTACTCAAAGAATGTATGATTTAGTTGCAATGAATGATCATGCAATGAAGACTTTTGGTGGTGGTGACACACTTCAGGAGTTTAAAGCTCTGAATTATGAAACATATCTGAAAGCTGTAGAAAGATCAGACTATTACTTCTATACAGGAGGTGGTGCAGTCTTGAATTCGATCGAACAAGGTTCAGCCTATGGAATGGAACCGGTTCAAGCCCTTATAGAGAACCGGAAGAAACAATAAACTATATATCAAGGGCTGTAATTATACAGCCCTTTACTATTACTATGAAACGAATATTATTGTTACTTTTCTTAATTATAGGCTTATTATTAGAAGCTAAGACCGAATTCTTTCATTGGGAGTTCAAGGGAGACAAATATACCCTTGAAGCAAGTTTCCCTGAAGATATGTATGATTTTTACAGAGGTCGATCCAGAAACAGAGATTATGCATTCTATGCTACGGATACTTTCGATGACAAGCTTATTCAAAGTTTTGCTAACTCCATGCATAGGCTTTCAAGAAAAAATTTTCTTTCAAAAGAGAACGAGCTTAATCTTGTTATAGCTTTTATCCAATCACTACCTTACACAACTGATGAAGTTACTACAGGAGTAGGTGAGTACCCTCGTTTTCCCTTTGAAACTCTATATGAGAAGGGAGGAGATTGTGAAGATACTGCTATTTTAGCATGTGCTATTCTAACAGAGATGGGATATGATTGTATACTTGTAAAAATGAAAGATCACATGGCAATGGCTATTAACTTATCAGGATATGAAGGCACTAGCTACGAAGTTGAAGATAAGACTTACTACTATTTGGAGACTACGGGTATTAATTGGGGATTAGGTGAAGTTCCGGAAGAATACTCAGATCAGATAGGAATACCTGTCCCATTAAAAAATGAGCCGTTTGTTGAGATTGAAGCAAAGTGGGAGGGTAACTACTATGAAAATTCAAGAAATCCTAGTATTAACCTCTCTATTGACCTTGAACTTACTAATCTTGGGTCAAAGGATGCTGTAGATTTAACTGTCCTCATTACTGTAGAAACACCGGATGGTATAATCTTGGACCAATTCAGAACAATTCGCTATCAGTTAAAACAAGAGCGTAAAATGAAAGTTCTTAAAAGTGCTCTCAGAACATACAAGAAGAAAGAATATAAGGTTGTTGTTACAGTTTTCGAAGGAGAGGATGCTGTGGGTGAGATAGAAAGTGAATGGGAATACATCAATGAATAGATTTCTTAGATATAAAAATTCAGAGAATTTCAGCTCAAAACCGATTTTGAGTGACTTTAGTCCATATTTGACACTTCTCACATTTCTCTTTTTCCTGAATTAATAGAAATAATTTGAAGAGATAATTTTTCAATTATCAATCAGTTAAGATTGAGCTAAGCAAAAAGTTTATAAAAAGTGTAAGAATTCTATTGACACGTCCGCCCAACTTTGGTTTGTATGTTCACACATCGACAGATGATCCGGAATAGCTCAGCGGTAGAGCAGTTGGCTGTTAACCAATTTGTCGGGGGTTCAAATCCCTCTTCCGGAGCCAGTTTTTAAGCCTGCTTGAAGCAGGCTTTATTATTTTTTAAGCTATTGCCTTATTCTCATGCTTTACTCATGACCAATAATCACTTCATTAACATTTATAATTCACTTATAACTCACTGAATTCTCACTTCTCAAGTAAGTGTTGAGTAAGTGTTGAGTTAGAAATATGTGAAGATTAACTGTCTATTGGTCATGGGAGTAGCGTGATAATAATTGGGTATTGCTAGGTTATCCTTCCAGGATAGACAGTGAGGATTTATGGTATATACCTTTATAAAATGTATAAATAAGTGTTGGAGTATATTGTATGTTTATCTATATAACTTGAAGCATTGCTTGAGCACTAATTTTAGTTTCTTACCTGAATAGGGGAGATAAAATATAAAGTAATACTAATCTAGTTAGTTATAAAGAAAGATCCCGGACTATTAACTACTACGATTGCACAATTGGAGTGAGCTATAAACTCCAAGTAGAACATGTCTTCACTAAACTCATTTACCCTTGTATACTCGGTTACATTTCCGTTTATATCTCTAAAAAATAGTCTTAAATTGGAATTAGTATAGGAAGGTGGAAAAGATAGATACAGAATAGGGCTTTCTTCGTAAGCATGTTCATAGATGAAAGCAGTGTTTATTGCTTGATTACTATTATCAATGAAATCTAATCTTACACTTGTAATTGGGTTATAGCCGGGAATAACGGACTCAGTTCTTAAAACAACTCTATCTCCCACTTCAAAATAAAATGGTACGAAATAAGCGGGAAGCATGAATTGAGTTTGATAAAATGAAACATTTATCGGAGAGGAAACGTCTGTAATATTATAATCATTCATTAGCATTGGTGTATTCTCTCTTATAGCGACATAGTACCCCGGGTCATGAATGAGGAAGAGTGCTTTATTGTTTGAAACAGTAAAATTATATCCATCAATTACTTCTCCTAATGGATATGTGTAAAGTCTGTTTCTATTCTCGGGAGAGAAGTAACACAGAAAACTTGGCGTGGACTCTATATTAATTTCAATTGCTGGATTGATTGTTTCAAGCAATGAATTGAGCTCCGTATTGTTAGTATCACTTAATCCGAAATGATATACAGATGAAACAACTAAGTTATCGTATTGGTTGAAAATATCAATGGCTTCTTCAGGTAAATCACTTTGAATTGATGCATTAACAATAAGACCGTCAGGATAGCTATTTAAAAGACTAGGAGTTAAATCCGTGACAATTGATAAGTCCAGACTGATTATCTCTGTGTGCTGCTTGAGTAATGGAATAGTAAAGTCGGAAGATAATGGATTTAAAGAAGTATAACACTTTTTGCCTGTTCTATACACGAGCATAGAGATATTGTCGTTCTCATAAGTATATCTACTATCAACCGTGTATTCCGAGTTTGAAATAATACTTACAGCACTAGCTGATTCTGCATAATCAATTACTACACTTTGTCCATTTGGAACAGAAGCCGGTTTTGTGATGACAACGGATTCACCTTCCCTTAGCTCACTAACAGGATTATTATCTAGGAGAAAACTAAACTCATAGATGAACTCAGGAGTTTCTATTGAGAAGGGATTAGAGTCAAAGTAGTTATGAATAAAATCGGTATTAACTTGCGTATTTACTACAAGTTTGTTTGCTGATGTAACACTCTCGCTTGATATGAAGAAATCATCCGCTTCAAGCAATATTGCTTTTGTGGGTAGTTCGAAGAAGTAAGTATCCAAATCAGTGTTAGCTTCTGAGAACAAATAGTCTGAGCTAGAGGCTAGTCCAAAATAAGTATAATCATTTTGAATAGAGAAGTGCTCTTCATCATATTCATCTCCCATAGTCTTGTAAGAAGCTCTGAACTCTGAAGCACTGTTGTCTATGGTGAAGAGATGTGAATATGAGGGAGGTAAGTAATCATTATGAATGCCTATCTCAATGTATTCATCATCATCCAGTTGTTGAATCTCTTGCTCATCCGAAAAGAAATCTACATTGAAACTGAATGGAGTTGTATTTAGTTTGTAAGGATATCCTGAAAATATTGTATCTACATAGGGGATAGGAGTATTAAAACTAATGTTAATGGAAGATATAGGATTGGAGTAGGTATCAATATTTAAAGTGAAACTTCCGAAATTATAATATACCTTATTGTAAGGCAAAGGAATAGATTTATTAGTTATAGACGGTTCATAATCTGAAAAGAAATAATTACATGAAGAGTTAACTCCGAAATAAAGATAGCCATCTATCTCGGTATAGTGTCTTTCATCGTAACTGATATCTTCAGTAAGATAGCCGATTGTTAGTGATTGACCATCGTCTTTGTGATAGAATAGCATTCTGTTTGCTTTTGCAGAGGGAAATCCTACTTCTATGTATTCATCATCGGTAAGAGTAACACTTGTTCCATCGAAATCTGTAAAGGTGAAACCGTAAATGTTATCAGGAACCATTAAGCCATAACTATTGGATCCGTAATAAGTATCCCATTGGTCAATGCTTGCTTGTAGATTGATAGTGAGATAAGTATTGTTAAGTGATGCAGTTTTGAGATTACAGTAGAAATCACCTAGACATAATGTTGAAAATGAGCCGTCCAAAGTAATCTTATACTCATTAACATCAGGAATGTTTTCTACCAAGATATAATCTCCTGTCTTGTTCGGAAAGATTTGTAAGTTATCAGAATCGATTGACCAATAATTACTACTATTATCAAACTGAGAGAAGGTGTCATGTTCATATAGTAGCATATTCTCCGGTGTATGTTCCGGGAGTTGTTTATAACATATAACAATGTAATCATTATCATTGAGTACAGTGTTAAAATTGACTGATATTGAGGTATTACTAACAAGCAAATTATTATAGACACCATTGATTGCTGCTAGAGTGTTGCTATCGATAGATGAATTTATACTTACATTACCTGTCATACCTAGTCCGGACGGCATAAAACCGTAGAAGTCTTTTGTAAGTATGTGCATATTACTATTCGAATAACTAATAGTGTAGTTACTAGATGAACCGTTAAGTGAGTAGAAAGCAAACTCTTGTCCGGGAGTTAGATTAATGGTAAATAGATTGGAAGAACCTGATTGATTGTTGTATGCGTAATCAGTAAGAAATTCATCTCCCCATGTTACTAGTTTTATATTTGAATTGTCTTTTTCAGCTGGTATAAATGCTCTGATGCTATTTGTCGGGAAAGTTGCAGAAAAGTTAACTAACAATGAATCTCTGTATACTCCCAAAAAGAATGTAGGAGTAGCTTGGTCATATTCAGCAGAAATGTAAATGGAGTCTCTTAATGTAAAGCTTTCAATTTCTCCAAACCAGAGAAAATCACCTCTATGCAATAAAGAATCTGTAATGGTTTCTTGTTCAAGTAATAGGTAAGCATCACTATTCTGAGATGGAACATAGTAATTCATTGTCTCAGATATTTCTGTTCCAATATAATAACCGGGGATATCACTCTCAGTAATTGAGAATGGATCGACACCGACCGGATAGTCATTATTCTCTCTAAAGCAAGCGTTCAATGTTATAAGGGCAAGAAACAAAAGGAAGAAACGTTTTAATGTCTGCAAAAGCACTCCATCAGAACTTTGTTTTATATCCCAGTGTAAGACTGGACGAGTATGTTTTATCATCATTAATTGTATAATTTCCTGCTATGGAAATTTTGGGTAACTCATACATGAGGTTAAATCCATAAGATAAGTTTGGTTCTCTGTAGTTATCAATTACATAGCCTTTGGGAGAAACATAGAACTCTTTATCTCCATAAAAGAGGAATAGACCTGAAGTAAAGTTATAAGGGAGTCTGTAATTTAATTCCGTGTATAACAACCAGTAATCATTGTCTAAATCCTTAACTTCATAGTCTCTTATACTACTTGTTAACTCCAATAAAAGATTGGCTCTGTTTATCTTTGTCTCATACCAAGCAGTATTCTGTATTGATGAAAGTATATCATAGTAGCAATAAGAAAAGGAGTAACCAAGTCTATTGTAACCGTATTGATTAATAAATTCTTTCTCAAACATGAGAGAAGTTCCGTAAGTATCGTAAAGGAGCTTGTAATCTCCTGACATATAAGCTAAATCTATTCCTGTTTTCCAACCTGATGTAAGGTATTTATAACCTAGAGCATAGCTATCTCTATTAGTATTGTTAGATTCAAAATGATTAAATCTGAGATTTAATAGACTCTTGTAGCTATTTATAAACAATGAACCGAAGTAAGTCTTCTCTTCTTTGTTAGAGCTATTGATTCCTGAATAAATCTCAGTATACAATGGTAAATGCTTAATTTGATTTAGAGCATTCTGAGCGTAAAGATTATCCTTATTAACCTTTAGAGCATTAAGAAGATAGTTCTCAGCTTTATCCAAGTAATGTAATTCACTATAACTCTTTCCAAGTCCTGTGAGTTCAATTGACCTATCCATAGAACCCCAGATGGCTATCTTATAATAATAGATACTTCTATAATAGTCCTTTTTAAGATAGTATATGTAACCTAGATAGCGAGAAAAGATATGATTAGGATTACAATCAGGTTGAGCTTGCTTTGCAAGAGACTCTGCTTCTTTGATTTGTTTCAATCCTAAAGATGATTCTATTGCTCCTATATATGCATCAGCATAGCAACTGTCAGCTTTAATCAGCTCTAAATAAGCATTCTTTGCTGAAACATATTGCCTGTTAGAAAGAAACCTGTATGCTTCTTCAATAGAAGAGACACCGAATAGTTGAAATGGAATTAGGAATAATAGAACAAGTATACTATTTTTTAACAGTAGCTTCATACTCAATTAGATATTTACTTGTAGGAGCATATTTCTTAACGAATTCGTATTGTGTTTTCGCTTTAAGGATATCGGATGAATATGTATAACAGGCAAGAAGATAACATCTGCTATCTATATGATAAGGATATCTTGCTAGAATAAGATTGTAAATCTTTGCTGCTTTTATCCAATCGGACTTCATGAAAAATGCGTATGCTTTATAGGTTAAAGCAACAAAGTTATGAGGGTACTTCTTAAGAATCTCATCAGAGTAGTAAATTACGTTATCCCAGTCTCCGGAATAGTAAGATACTAGATTTAGACCTTCCAGAGCTTCAGTATTCTTTTCTTTCTTATAAGCTTTCTCATAGTAGTTCTTTGCAGCAGTGTAGTCGGTATTTAGGTAATTTAACCATCCAAGTCTTGTATTATAGAAAGCATTATCAGGTTCATTACTAATAAGAAAGCTCATAGCTTCAATTGCTGCAGTGTATTGATAATTATTTTCATAATTATATGATCTGGTTATTGGACTGTCAGTATCTGCTATGAGACTGGTAAAAAACATAAATATGATTACAATAAGAAAGTATTTACGCATCTATTCCTCCAATGAGTCTAAAGTTTTCTTAAGTTCTTTTGAGAATATGGTTGCTCCATAAGCATTCAGATGATCACCATCTCCATATCCTTTATCAGGAATTGGAAACGTTGAGAAATCAAAATATTTAGCACTATATTCTTCTTTCAAGTAATTATATACTATAATGTGATTTTCTTTAAAGGCTTCAGGGATTTTTTTATAATAATCAGTATGTACTGGAGTGTTCACTAAAATAATCTCAATATCATTCTCTTTGCAAACCTCGCAAATTCTTTTGACATAATCATACATCAGTTTAGAAACACCGGCTCGTTCTCCATTGTTGTTATAATGTGCCTTTAGAGAATGCTTGATTGTATCGTTTGATAGATTACAAGTATCATTGTATCTATAGTAACCTCCGAAGGGATAGTTGGCAATATCAGGTTTATCAAAATGCTTCAAATAGAAAAACAAGTGCATGTTATTCGAAAAATCAAATGGCAAACCCCAATCATATTTAAGTTTTGTGTATAGCCAGTCACCATCTTTCTTGGAAGTAAAAAAGTTGCTTTTATCATTAATAATTGGATAATATCTGTTTAGGAGAACATTACGCCTAACTCCAAACATCTCTTTGTCGTATAAGGTTGAGAAGTTATGATATGAGAAATTTAGTATTAAACGATTAGGTTTGTTGTACTTGAGGAAATATGACAATTTAACGTAAGTTAGAAAGTAATTCTCACTATTTTTTGATAGATTTACTGAATCATCAATATACTTAGGATTAATAGCACACTGAGTATGGGAATCACCCATTATGAATGTTTTCTCATTTAAAGAAAAATACTTCGGATTATAGATTACGGGTAAGAAAATGAATCTGTTTATAACGGCTAGTATTGCTACTAGGATAACTGTAACCGACATAAAGAGTATAATATATTTAATAATTGCTTTCATGTTAGAATTGGAAATAGATAAACTGGTTTTCGTTAAATATTCCGAAACTGAATATCAAAACTACTAGCGAGCTCAATACAAGAACTCTTTTTAATGGTGATTGATTTAGCATCTTCTGCATATCTGCTCCTAACCTTGAATGTATTATGCTCATTAAGGTAATGAAAAATGCACTTAAAATTAATTCTGTCATCGTTAACCCGGGTAAAAATCCACCCCAATGAACAGGGGAGATGATACTGCCTATGATGTGTAATGAATCAGAAAGTGATGATGCCCTGAAGAAAATCCAAGCAATACTAACAACTATGAATGTGAGAAAAATGCTAATTGCTTTTGGAATTCTAAGATTTAGAGGTTTAAGAATATTCCATCCAATAAGTAGAACACCATGTACAAATCCCCAAATCATAAATGTCCAATTTGCTCCATGCCAAAATCCGCTAAGGACAAATACAATAATCAAGTTTAAATACTTACGGGGTATTGAAATTCTATTCCCCCCTAGAGGAATGTATAAGTAGTCTCTGAACCATCCGGAGAGAGATATATGCCAACGCTTCCAGAATTCATT
This sequence comes from Cloacimonadales bacterium (SeqCode), assembly GCA_963667035.1. Taxonomy (GTDB): domain Bacteria; phylum Cloacimonadota; class Cloacimonadia; order Cloacimonadales; family JAFGVF01; genus Zophobacter. The sequence continues at coordinate 1,400,969 of OY762964.1, read as the reverse complement.
AATGTTTCTTGAAAGATAAGGAGTTTTAAAGTTCTCAAGCAATCTGATTCCCATTATTCTAGCTATACCTAAAGCGATATCAGTGTATCCACTGAAATCGCAATAGATTTGAAATGTAAAAAAAACTACTCCAATAATTAGTGGTATTCCTGAATAAGAAGTAGCATGATTAAACACCTCGTCAGAGAATAAAGCTAATCTGTCTGCAATTACTACTTTCTTAAAAAAGCCTAATACTATTCTTGAAAATCCTATTAACAAATCATCATTAGTTATTGGCTTCTTTTTTTTAAACTGAGGTAAAAGATGATCAGCTCTCTCAATAGGACCAGCTACAAGTTGTGGAAAGAATGAGACATAAAGAGCAAAATAGCCTATGTGTTTTTCTGCTTTTAATTTCCCTTTATAAACATCTATTGTGTAGCCCATTGTCTGGAAAGTATAAAAAGAAATTCCAACCGGAAGAAGCACATTGAGGAATCTGTGATTAGTTTCGAATTGCATAGTTGGTATTAGATTTACAATGCTGTTAGCAAGGAAATTAAAATATTTAAAGAATAGCAGTAGTCCTAGATTAGTTATTAAACTTATGATAAGAAATGTTTTTTTAATTCTTTGAGATTTGCTTTTCTCAATTCTGATACCTGCAATATAATCTACTACTATTGATGTTACTATCAGTAGTAGATATTCAGGTCTCCAAAAACTATAAAATAAGAAACTTGCTCCTAGTAACAAACCCCATCTTCCCTTTGCTGGAATCAAATGAAACAGGATTAGAACTATTGGTAAAAATAGAGCAAACTCTAAAGAATTAAAAAGCATTATTCTATTCTTTCAACCTCTACAAGAAATTTTTTGCTATCCTCCAAGCTCATGTATGTAATCCCCTTACTTACATCAACCTCTAACTTGCCATGGTAGCTTTTAAAGATTCTATTTACAATCTTTATGGTAATAAATGAATCTATTTTTATGATGTTGTTATTGTCAACTGCTTTATATTGGGCTTCTGTCGTTATGAAATTTGGTAAGAAAGCTTTGATGAAGAGAACTGTTTTTTCTATAAACGGATTATAGAAAATAGAAAGAGGAGGTTTATCAGTCCATTCAATTGCTTTACTTTTTAAATATGGTAGTCTTGATAAGATAAGTGCAAAGGTGTGTAATCCGATGTTTCTCTTGCCATAGTAACTAAAACAATTGTAGATTCCTTCATAAACAGAAAAATAGATATAGGATTTATCACTAATAATACTTAGGTTTCCTAGTAAATCTACATTGACTTCCCAAGTTTCTTGTTTAACACCTTTAACTGTTCTCACTTTGAATGAAGATTTATCAGTGACTTTAAGATTCAAAATATCTTGCAATGAAGAATCAGGAATTAGGGGAGAGATCCTATCATCTTTCAATGGAATACCATATGGAATAAACTTGAAGTTAGTGTTATCTATTGTTGTTTTGTAATTAACAAGATAGGATTTCAATGTGGATGAGCCGGGCTCCGGACCTAATTGTATGTTAAAATGCAAATGGGGAACAGCAGAACGTCCCGAGTTACCAACAGATCCAAGCTTAGTCCCTTTGCTAATTGTATCACCTTGTTTGAGATTTATAGTTCCTGGCTTTAAATGGGCATACATTGAATAGATACTACCCCAATGATGAACGATAACATAGTTTCCCCAGTTATCTATAGTATTGATTTGTCCTACCGGATTATCCAAAATACCATCAAGAACTTTAGTTACATACCCGGGAGCAGATGCAAACACGGGTTTCCCATAGCAGTAATAATCAGTAACATTTACTCCCTCATTTCTATAACTGCTACCTTCTTTATCATAAATCTCAAAATCCCAAGCATGTTTCCATAAGTCTTTATGAGTAAACTCACCTTCATTCCCCTGTGTAATAGTCCATTCGCCACTAAATGGAAGAGCAAACTGGGAAGTTCCTGTTTCATAAAATCTTTCTATTCTTGAGTAATAGTACTCTAAGTTTCCTTCAGGATGGAAAGAACCGTAATCAATACTATAGGGATTTTTGTTTACTAACCTTAATCGCATTGCATATACGTAGATGAATACTGTAATGCAATAAGGAAATGCAAAAGGCGGAACAAAGAAATTGTAAAGCATTGTCTGGAATGAGAAAGCAATAATGATACCGGTAATACCCGCAATAACAGCAATCAAATAAGAGTACCAACTAGGGATGAAGAACACTCCTCCTATAGCTATTGAGATAAGAATGAGGTTCAAACTGGGGAATAGTATCTCACCTGTTGGGAAGCTATTGAACACTGTCATAAAAACAAAACTAAGACTAAATCCTACTAAAGATAGAACAAAACCTATTCTAGAAGTTACTAACAGTGCTAATGCAATGACTGCTCCGGTTATAATATTCGGTTGAAAAAAAATGCTACCAAGGCTTTTTAAATACAAATCAAAGTATTGAGGTAGTTCAATAGATGTCTGTATCAACAAGGGCCTAATCTCACCTATCAATGTCCCACCTATTCTCAGATAGAAAAAGCTTAAGAATATAGCTATTACTGAGAAAGATAAACTCATTGAAGGGAAATTTAAATAGCGAACAATAATCGTATTTAACGCAATATAAGTAAAAAGAGCTAGTATTGATGCTATTATGAGGATACTTGAGAATATTAAGGGATTAGATCCGTTGAAAGGGTAGAAATACCCTAATCCTAAAGTAACTAGTAGACTATTGAAACCTAACAAACCTGATTTACTATCCCATCCTTCAAACCTGAATACTCTGGCAAATAGTAAAGCTATTGCGGTTCCGACTAAACCCGATAAGCCTGTTTTCCAATCTATCAGTGTAGATAATAGTATTAAGAGACCTACTATTCTTTCATTACTGAACATAATTGTTGAGTATGAGTTAAGAACTGCCTCAATAAAGGAGTATAAATACTTTGATTTATTCATAAATACGTCTACTTCAAGTGTTCCGGTATTCTCTCTTTGTGTTGAATGTCTTTGAGATATTCTCTTTCTCTAATCAGTTCAATTTCACCGGTCTCTGTTATCAATACTACATTGGGTCTATATTCAATAAACTGCATCCATTGGGTTACATTATATGCACCAACAGGATGAATTACAACTTTATCATTAACTTGTAAATCAGGGAATACACAATCAGGCTTAACAACATCAATGTTCATACACAAAGGACCATAAAAAATTGTATTTCTGGATGTTCCTGAAAGAGGTTGAGCAGGTTTAATATTCAGATTATACCACCAAGCTGTTATCATAATGTTTACTCCACCATCAAGAATTACGGCTCTTTGTCCTGTAGGTAAGTCTTTTTTACCAAGTACTGACGCAATACAGTATCCTGCTTCAGAAACCAAGACTCGTCCTGTTTCCATAATTAATCTCGGATTCTCCTCTCTTGTAAACTGAGATTCATTAAAAGCTTTACCTATTGCTGAAAAATACTGATCAGGATTGGGTGAAGCAAATTCACCGGGAGTATATTGGTTATGAAGGGTATTTCTCGAAGCAAATCCTCCACCTAAATCTATATAATCAATTACAATTCCAAATTTATCCTTAAGTTGCATAGCTAAATCTAACAATGCTTTTGCAGAATAATAGTAGGCTGAAGGTTCTAACATGAAAGTGCCTATGTGACAGTGAAGACCAATAATCTGTAGTTTTCCTCCGGATACTATCCTTTGAAGAACTCTCATTGCTTCTCCATTGTCATAATTAAAACCGAATCTTTGCCATTGAGGGTATACTTTTGTGTCCATATTAACTCGGATGGCTACTTGAGGAGTCATACTTAATTCGTCAGCCACTTCTTCGAGTAAAAATAACTCGTCCATGTGATCAATGTGTATTTTGGCTTTCTCTGAAACAGCAGTTAATAAGTCGTTTTTACGCTTTCCCGGACCGTTAAAAATAATATCTTCACCTTTCTGGCCTAGTCCTTTAGCCATATCATATTCCATGATACTCACTACTTCTGGCTTTGCTCCTTCTTGATGTAATATTGAAGAGATTGCTTGTAAATAGTTCGTTTTATACGACCAACTAATCTCTGCATTTGGATAATGTTTTTCTAATTCGGTTTTCATTCTTCGATATTTTTCTCTTATAGCATTTTCGGAAAATACTATCACTGGAGATCCAAATTTATCTACTATATCGGCTACTGGGACATTTTCAATTCTATCTATATAGTTAACAACGCTCGAGAAACCGAACTTGTTAGTCATGCCAACATTATTCTTCTCTATAAATGGGGGAGTATATTTTTTTTTCATTTTAATTATCCTTGTTATAGTGTAATTCTCCTAAACTGGAGATAGTTCCGTATTTATCAATTGAAGAGATTATATCTTCAGAATGCCTAATAAATATTGTTCCGCTTTTATACTCTTTGATAGGTTCGACTTTCTCTCCAAGAGCTTTGAGTAGACATATAGCCGGTAAGTTTTGTCCAGCACCAGAAGATAGTCTTATCCAGGCAGGAAATCTTGGATTAATCTCAATAATGAAAATCTCACCTGCTCCGTTTTGTATTACTTCAAGTTCAGCCGGGCCTCTCCATTTAAGTGTAGATATGACTTTATCAGTAAACTCAGTTAACTCTTTATTCTCAACAACAACTCCTCCAAAGCCTTTACCTTTATCAGTTATAATAAGCTTTCTCTGTGGAATCATTCCAAGAACACCACCTTCACCATCACCTACTATGGAAACATTAAACTCATCCCCAACGACTTTCTCTTGTACTATAACCGGAAGACCCCATTTAGCTTTGAGTTTTGCGAATACATCAAAGGCTTCATCAATAGTGAATACCTCATAAGCCTCGTATAGTCTTCCTTTAACAAAGAATGGAAAAGTAATTGTTGTAACAATATTGTATAACTCTTTTGCGTCGCTACAGAAGATAGTCTTGGGTACTTTAATTCCAAGGTTTTCAAACTCTCTGTTGAGTCTTGTTTTATCTCTTGAAAGGAATTGTTCCTCTGTTGGTAAGTAAAATTTAATACCACGTTCATTCAGTTTATCTTGAAGTCTTATATAGTTAATAATCTCTGAATCAAGTGTGGGGATGATAACATCTATACTTGTCTGACTAAGTATATAGTCCAATCTTTTTAGGAATATTTCCGAACCACCGGAAGGAAACGGCATTAAATAAATTTCATCAGCTAAATCTTGAACATAGATGCCTGCTTCTAAAGCATCATAAACAAGTGCAACAATCTTACCTTTAAATCCTGCATCACGAAGACATCTTATAACAGGTGTTCCGGGTTGAGGATTATCTCCGGTCCTTAATCCCGTAACTGCTACTGTTATCTCTAAATTGCTTAAATCTATTTGCATATTACTTTACCAGATGTAAGTTCTTCAATTGATTAACAAAATAAGCAACATCTCTATTTAGGTTTTCCTGAGTGACTTCAAACTCAGAATATATTTTTGTTTCAATCTCTTCTTCGCTCAATCCCGCTTTCAAAAGATTAATTATTGTTAAAGCCATTAAATTACAGTTATAAGATATTCCTGTGGAAGGATCAAAAATAAATCCATTATCACTAATTGCGAGTCTATTCAAGTTCTTTGTTTCCATATAATCCTCCTATTATCTTCTGATTAGTATAATATCACTAATTATTTCTTAACTTTGAAATACTTTATTATCTCAGAAGCAAGTTTTAAACTGATACCTTTTATCTCTGTCAATTCTCCTACTTTTGCATGTTTTATTCCATCAACAGAACCAAATTCTTTTAGCAGAAGAAACTTAGTTTTTTCTCCTACACCCTTAATATTGTCTAATTCAGATTTTATCGTCCGTTTACTTCTTCTTTGTCTGTGGAAAGTAATAGCAAACCGATGGGCTTCATCCCTTACATCAACTAATACTCTCAAAGCTCCCGAAGACCTGGGAAGTAATATTGAAGTCTTATGCCCTGCAACGAATACTTCCTCAATTCTTTTTGCTAATGATATCATACTTATAGAACCGTCAGATTGCTTCTTTAACTGATTAAAGGCTTTATTTAACTGTCCTTTTCCACCGTCAATTACAATCAAATCCGGTTTCAACGGCTCATTTTCATTTGTCTCTTTGAGAAATCGCTCCAGTGTCTCCGCCATAGAGGCAAAGTCATCTTGTCCCTCTACAGTTTTAATAATATACTTACGATAGAGATTCTTTTTAGGTTTACCATTCTCAAAGAATACTGCTGACGAAACCGTATCACTTCCTTGAATTGTAGAAATATCCATACAAACAATTTTCCTAGGTAGTTTGGGTAAATCCAATAATTCTTTCAATTCCTGAATTGGTATAATAGTTCTTGTTGCTTTTCTAAGATGAGCGAGTTTCTGTTCTTCAACGAAGTTAAAAGCATTGAGTTTTGCAACATTAATAAGCTGAGCTTTTTCACCTCTTTGAGGGAGAGTAAGTCTGTTTCCTAGCCAATCATTCAAAATCTTCATATCTGTGGGCTCTAACTGAAGCAATATACTATGCGGTAAATCATCTACTTGGGCATAGTATGATTGCAAGAAGAATGACAGAATTTCGGCTTCAGTTGATTCTTTTACTTGAGTTAAAGGATAGGTTTCTTTATGGAGAACTTTACCCTCAACCATTTTTATTACAACAACTGCCGCAATATCTTCTTCTTTAGCTAACGCAATAATATCTCTATCTTTAAAGTCTGTTAAGAACATAGTACGATTAGATTGAACTTTTTGTAGTGCTTCGATCTTATCTCTTGTTAAGGCGGCCTTTTCGAATTCCATTTTATCGGCTTGTTCTTGCATCTCACATTTTAGCTCATCAATTATTGCATTATGCTTTCCTTTAAGGAATCTCATCATTTGTTCAACAATATGTCTATATTCTTCAACACCAATTTTCCCAATACATGGTGCTGTACATGTGCCTAATTGGTAATTAATACAGGCTTTGGTAAATACAATCTTATCAGCTGGAATGAGTCGCTGACATCTTCTGATTGGGAAGATCCATTCCATTAAACGCATTGTCTTCCTAACAGCTCCTGCATTGGTGTGAGGACCGAAGTATTTATTACCGTCCTTAACATAATCTCTTGTTACAAAGACTCTAGGGAATGGCTCTTTTGTAGTAACTTTGATGAAAGGATAACGCTTATCATCTTTCAGTAAGATGTTATAGCGTGGACGATGCTGTTTGATAAGATTAGCTTCTAATTCTAATGCTTCGGTTTCAGTATTGGTTATGATATAATCTAAATCCGCTATTTTTGATACTAGTCTGGCAGTCTTACTATCTGAAGGTTTACCGCTTACATAGGACATAACCCTATTCTTAAGATTTACTGCCTTTCCTACATATATTATCTTACCCTTGTCGTTTTTCCAAAGATAACACCCGGGTTTTGTTGGCAGTAAACGAAGTTTAGTTTTTAATTCTTCCGAAATCTTTGCCATAATCTTTTAACCGCATAATCAGCGTAATCAATTTTCATTAAAGTTGCAAGTGTTATGTAAAGAGCTACTGTAACAATAGAAATAGCACCTACTTTAGCAAAAAGTAACCATATTGATTGAGGATTGTACAAACTAGTCAGAAAGTTAACTAAAACAAATAGCAGTCCTGAAAGTCCGAGAGCTTTGATTATATTTAGTGCTATTCCTGAGAATTTGATAAATTTATAACGTTTTTTTATAAGTAGCAATAGAATAGTGCAATTTACAATTGCTGTAACAGTTGTAGATAATGCAAGACCACCATGTCCCATGAATTGCATTAGAACATAGTTCAATGATATGTTCAATACTACCATAAAGGAAGCAAGAATAACAGGAGTTTTTGTGTCTTTATTAGCATAAAAAAGTGGAATCAATGTTTGATTAATACTAAAGAAAAGTAGTCCTATGCTGTAAAACATCAAAGCAAAATAGGTCATACTTACCGCTTGAGTATCAAACTCACCTCTTTTAAAAAGAACAGTTATGATGTCTTCTCCCAGACCTATAAGAAGTACAGCAATCGGAATCATGATGTTGGCTAAAGACAAAATAGCAAATCTTAAACTATCGGATAATTCTTTCCATTTCTCTTCAACAACATACCTTGAAAACATAGGCAAAACGGCGGTACTTGTCGCAATCCCGAAGATTCCTAGGGGAAGTTGCATTAATCTGTTACCATACATAAGAGCCGTAATACTACCAGTTTGAAGGAATGATGCCATAAGATTATCGGCTATAAGATTCAGTTGTCTTACCCCGATACCAATTACTCCGGGAATAAATCTTCTCCATAAAGCTGATATGGCTTCTCCGGTAATCTTCAAGCTTAACTTAAAATGATAACCAAGTTTTATTAAAAATGGTATGTTAATCAGTATTTGTAGTACTCCACCAACTAATACACCATAAGAAGCGTAATGCACCAACAAATAATTTGATTCAATTCCCATGAGCCTAGGAATGATAAGGAAAGCCATCCATCCTATATTAAGTAATCCGGATGATAAACCTGTCATGAAGAACTTATCATGAGAATTAAGAATTGCAATCATTGTTGAGGAAAGCCCAATACAAAACAGATAAGGAAACAGAATTCTGGTCAAGCTTACAGTCAGCTCAGATGTCCCTGCATCAAATCCAGGAAAGAACAGCTTGATTAAATAAGGCGCTAATAGTACTCCTAACCCTGTTAGTATTAACAAGAATGCCGATAACAAGCTCATCACATTTAAAGCGAAATTGTATTGCTCTTTCTTACTTTTTTTTACACCTATTTCATTATAGATTGGAACAAATGCCGCAGATAATGCACCCTCTCCAAATAGTCTCCTTAGGAGATTAGGCAGGTTAAAGGCAGCATTAAATGCATCATTGTAAAAGGTTGTACCAAAGAAATATGCCATCACCTGATCTCTTATTAATCCAAGGATCCTACTTAAGAAAACAGAAACTGACATTATACTAATATTTTTAGCTAATCTATTCTTACTCAATTAAGCTCCGATTGTTATTTTTATAACAATTTATCTATATTGGTTATTGTCAAGAAGGATTGTTTATGCTTAGTTTTTCTTCTTATGTTAACTATTTTGCAATTTTACTTGACTCATTTATTGTTTATCGATTTATCTAGACCATTATTTCTAAAGGTGGGCGAGTATGAATTGTTTTAATAAAAGAGATTTCCTAATAATATTACATATTCTGTTTATAATGGGATTATACTCAATTCAAAAGGACAATACTATGAAATCAAAGCAACTAGTGTATGATAATCTTATACCAATCAATTCATTAGATTTATCTCAAGATATGAATGATATGTCTTTTTTAAAAGATACTATACGTGACTCTCGTATAGTTTTACTGGGAGAACAGGATCATGGAGACGGAACAACTTTTCTGTTAAAAGCTAAGATAGTGAAGTATCTGCATGAGAATATGGATTTTAATGTGTTAGCTTTTGAATCTGATTTTTACGAATGCAATACATTATCAGAAGGATATGCCTCTGAGGATAATGATTTTGAGGCTTTAAAGAACAGCTTATTTATATTCTGGCGCTATGGTAAAAACATCCACCCCTTCTATGATTACATACAATCACAAAAGGATAGGCCAATAACCATAACTGGTTTTGATAATAAGCATCTCTTTAAATCTCCTGCGGCCTTAGAACAGTATATCAAATTCATTCAGGACAGTATTCCTGATAAATTCAAGGGTAGAGTAAATGATACTAACTTACTAGATACTGTAAGAAGTTTTGAATCTGGAGAGATAGAGAATAGACCAACTTTTTATTCGGATTTAAATACTACTAAGACATTACTTGAAGAGATTGCTAATGATAATAATGCTAAAGGATTCTTCAAACAGGAACTTAACAATCTTATCTCAAACATTAAAGTTACTATGACAGAGGAATGGGACAAGCAACTAATTATTAGAGATAACATGATGGCAGATAATGTTAAGTGGTTACTTGAAAACAAGTTCCCTAATGAAAAGATAATCATCTGGGCACATAATCAGCATATTGTTAAGGATTATAAGGATTGCTATTCTCCGGAAACGGTTCAGGAGTTTGTTGATGATGGAGATACATTCTCTTGGGTAGGAGAGTTGATGGGTGAGAGGTTGTATAAAGAGTATGGGGAGGATGTCTATTCTATAGGTACAATTTCTTATTCGGGAGAATACAATCCCATGGCTTTTCAAGGTAACTTTGATATAAGAGAAGCCATTATGTCAGAACAAGGCTCTCTTGAAAGTATTATTCATGATAGGAATTTGCAATACGGATTTTTAAAGCTTCAAGGATTAGATTCCGATTTTATATTAACTTCGGTTGATTGTCATAATGAACCATGTGGAGTTAAGATTAGTAAACTGTTTAACGCACTTCTATATATTGATGTTATGGAGTGTATCGAATAATTATTAAGCGAGAAATCATGACCACCAGCTTAGCTGGTGGTCATGATTTTCAATATAATGCAATTAATTTATTATTAAATCATAGATTATTTTTACAAGCAGAATGCTCAAAGCTATTATAAATACGGGACGAATAATCTTGTTCCCTTTCTTAACAACCATATGAGAGCCTGCTAAATTCCCAGCAATACCAAATATTGCGGTAGGGATAGCTATAGCAAATATGACTTTCCCATTTAAAAGGAAGGTTATAAGAGCTGCCAAGTTCGATGCTAGATTGACTACTTTTGTATTACCATTTGCAATTATAAAGTCATACTTAAGAGCTATAGTATAAATCATTATCAAGAAAGCTCCAGTTCCGGGTCCGAAGAATCCATCATAGAATCCAATCACTAATCCTGCAATACTACCAATCAACATTTTACGACAACGGGTGATTGAGTGTGATTGATTATTCTTTCCAATATCTTTCTTATAAATTGTAACAACCGTCATAATTGGAATCAATACTAGTAGTATATAGTATAAGAAGTATGGATTAAGCCAAAGAACAGTTTTTGTTCCTAGAAAAGAGCCTATTAATGCAAAAGATGAACTACATATAGCTATTGGTAAATCTATCATTCCGTGCTTAAAATATCTTATTGTAGAGAAGATTGTTCCACTACTAGATGAGAACTTATTGTTTCCAAGTGCATAGTGAGGAGGAAGTCCTGCAGCTAAATATGCAGGGACAGAGATTAAGCCTCCGCCACCGGCTATCGAATCAAGCAAACCTGCTAGAAAAATCATTGGTAATATAATAAGGTAAGTAAATATATCAATTTCCATGGTTAAAATTCCGCCTTAACTTCAAGAGTAAGCTTATGCTCAGTCGGGTCATCTGGATACTTGTTTCCTGTGTAGTCTAGATTTACTGAAGTATACTTATTAAACTTGTAGTAAATTTTCATAGCCCAATTACTAATAGTTCCGTCTCTTTTACCCGAATAGTTGGTTAAGAAAGTAGATCCACTACGGGAATTGGAAATAACATTCAAGAAACTGTTAACTCTAATCCTCTTATAATACCATGATATTGAAGGTCTTGTTGAATATGAAACTATCTCATAAGAATCATCTCCGGTCTGCTTTCCACCTTTCTCTATTTGATAGGACAACTCATTGCTAAGAATAAGTTTGGTGGACAATTTTCTTTCAATATCAAGAGATATAGCATTTTGTGTGACTTTTGACCTATATTTTGAATCTTCCGTTAACGTATTTCTATAACCAAAATCCCAATCAAGACTGATTATATCTAATAATCTTACAGAGCTATCATACACATTTTCTTTAATCCTAGTTGCATCATCATATTCACTAAGATATCTGTTATCAAGTGTTTTATTAGACTCATATGCGAATATAGTAAAGCATTTTCTGGGGATTACATCGATCCACAATGTTTGTCTTAACAATCTATTTGAATATATAGAAGTAGAGTCATTAAAGGTTGTTGATGGTTTCAAAAGATAAACTTCCCATCTATTCTTTGATCTTGAATTCTCGGTAACTTGTATGTATGATTCAGATTGCACTTTACTTATAATGTTATCTTTAAAGATAGATTTAAAATCTAGAAATAGATTTGCATCAGTGTTTAGTTCTATAGATAATTCGGAATCTCCTGAGTTAATATATTCATAATCATAGAGAAGTTCTTCCTCAAACTCACCGTTTTCATCGTAAGCACCTTCCTCTTTTCCAACGTAAACAAGCTTTCTTACTTGTGGATAAAACTCCAGATTGTTTACTTCATAGTTACCTGTAAAACTGATAGCATTATTAATTAATCCTGTAATACTTGTTAGTTTCATTAAATCTATATTCTGCTTAGTGTGTAACGAAGTATTCTTTATACTACTATGATTATAGAATAAATTCAAATGGACATTATTGCTGTTAATACTATGCTCAGTAGATATTGTCTTTGTTTCTTTAACTATAGCCCAATCATCTTGAACTGTTAGAGTATCATTTTGTTCTATTCTATAACTTATGTTTCCTTGATAATACTTAATTTCGTTTAATGCTAATCCCGAAATATAGCTAGTATACTTTGTTCCGAAAGGGATATCGATTACTTCAGGAGTCTGTTCTATTATGTATTGAGCAAAAGCTCCATTTAGGTTAAGTTTACTGACATTGTAGTTAAGAAGCAAATCATGTTGTTCTGTATTTGAATTCGAGTAGAGGTAGTCATAGTACTCTTCATCAGTTAATAAAAGTGAGTAGTTAACAGATGGGGTATACTTTGATAACTGCATTAATTTTGTGTTGAATTTCATATAGTCTTGTTTGAAGAGTGACTTACTATCTTTTTTCTTTAAATTGATATCAAGTGCAAACTTTTTATATATCTCTGTACCTGTTGATAAGTTGTATTCTTCAACAGAGGTTGTATCAGTTGATGGGAGATAGATAAGGCTATTGCTGTCATTAGCATTCTTGATGTCGGCAAAAAGTTTTCTCTCTTTTTCTAACACAGTTACTGAGAAGGTTAGAAAAGGATTAAACTTATCCCAGTCAGGTTTTAAAGAAATCTCTCCATAAGTAGACCAACTGTCATTGTCACTATCATCCATAGAGCTAAAGGTATTTTGGTCGAAGTGTGAGAAAATAGCTTCAGCTTTTGTCTTAAACCAATTATATTCATATTTCAAAGATAAATCTACATTTGTTTGTTGTTCCGGTGCATAAAGCTGTTTTATCGGTAGCCATTCACCTTCTCCTTGTCCTCTGTATTCAAACACGGAGGGACTAATTTCGGAATAGTTTCCTTGTCCTGTACCCATATAAGTGAAACTGATATTATATACCCCCAGACTATCTGAGTAAACATAGTATTGTTCGTTATCAGAAAGAATATACTGTCCGGTTCCCGGTTCCAATGGACCAATAACTCCATCAATAAACACTTCATTATCTCCGGCAAATGATAAAGCATCTTTCTCTAATATATTAAACTCTGTATCAATGGGTTGATTTCTATTGTCTGATTTGGATATCAAATATGTGTTAAAATATAGTCTATCAAAAAGTTTTGTTCCTGCTTCAGCAAGATAAAGATTCTGATTATAGCGTTCATTTGAATATTGATAATTTACTCTTATTGACGTGTTCGAGTTAACAATTTTAATGAAAGTTATTGAACCGTCAGAATAATCAATTGTATAATCACTTCCTCTTGAAGCTTGAATTCCGTTGATAAATACATTTTCTGTTCCAGGAATAATCAAAAGATTGTAAGGATTATCATTTATTGAAAGATAGTATGGTCCTTGTTTGCCATCAATACAATTAAATTCATTCTCTGCATTCTTTGCTTTGGTTACAGCTAAAGCTCCACCAACTTTTATACCGGAATTATAATTGGCTTTAAGTCCTTCGAATTTGGTTGAGTAATTGATAAACTTAGTACCGGAAAACTTAGATTCCAAATCACCAAAAGCCAGTTCATATTGCTTACCGTAGATTCTGATGTATATTTCATCAAGATTACTCAGCTCTTTAGAATTACCTTCCGGTGATATAGGTGATTCACTATCAGATAGTTGTGCTTCAATGTTAATGTTGTTGCTTAGTTCACCACTAATTCTTAAGAAAAGTGATTGATCTAAGTCAACTCCTTGATCTCTAGCTACAGAGATTGAGAATGTTTTAGAACCTGAAACCATTAAGTTACTGTTACTGTTAAAGCTTGTTCTATTAAGCTTAACATTCTTAACATCAACTGAGTCGGAGAGGACTATCTGTTTAAAGTAATAAAAACTGTCAGTAATACCTTTCGGATAAACAGAATACTCAACAGAAAGAGTAACGTCAGGAGGGTTATGAAATGTTATAGTACCATTTTTATTGTCGACATTCAGTAGTAAAGTATCCGAAATCCCTGAAATTTTTAAGGTATTAGTTATAATAGGGTAATAGGTGAGTTGGAACTCAGTATCAATTCCATTGCATATAATAGTTTCTTGTTTCTTTAGCAAAGAATTATAAGTAATGCTGTTTAAATAGTTTAAACAAGTAACTAATAGTATTGCAAAAAGGATTTTCTTCATAATCAATAGAATTTAACTGAACTATCTATTAAGATTGAATTTTTATAGATAAACTTGGCAGAGAAGAATCTACCTTCGAACATCCATTTAATGAATTTGTGATCTCCTTCCCATAGAGGTAAATCGAAAAGATCTTCATTATTTATCCACTCTAGCTTACCTTCGGGAGAGTCTATGATAGTCCCGGTTACTTTGTTTACTTCGTAAAGATAAACGTACCAGTCATGTTTACCATCAAAAAGAGGAAAAGTTAGAAATCCTGCAAGTCTGTAATCAATCACATCTAAACCACTTTCTTCTTTCACCTCTCTGATTAGGCATTCCTCAGGGGATTCTCCTTGCTCAAGTTTTCCTCCCAATCCATTCCATTTGTCTTTATGAATATCATTTTCTTTCTTTATTCTGTGCAACATTAGAGTTTTGTCAGACTCTCTTATATAACATAAAGTTGCTAGTTTCATAATTCTCCTAGAATTTAGTTTCAAATCCGAAATGCAGCATACCGTTCATTGGGGATGTCCACTCTTGTGAATCGTAACCAAGAGCGTAGTCTATTCCTAACAGACCAACGGCTGTCTTTAATCTAATACCTAATCCGGTACCTATCAAGTTGTATTGAGACTTTTCTTCAAGCACATCCTGATACATTAGTACACCATAGTCGAAGAATAGATGAATTCGAGAATCTCTGTTTAAAAGGTATCTTAGCTCCAAACTTGACCAACCGGTAAAGAAACCGTTAAATCTGTTTTCTGTAAAACCTCTCAAACTATTAAATCCACCCATTTGATATTGATTATAAATTTCTACATTATGATCAGTAACATAGTTCCCGCTTATTCCTACTTTCATTACAAAGTATTTAATGATTTCTTCGTAGTTGTTCCAACTAATTTCCGTATGCTCTCTATTGGTTGAGGAAGAGTCTGCTATTACATTTGTAAATCTAAATCTAACATTAAAATCCATTCCATTAGTCGGATTAATATAGTAATCAACATCGGAGTAATTCCAGAAAACACCGGCAGAGTACTGTTTCTCAGGTTGTATTAATATTGGTCTTCTGGAACCGGCAGTAATATCCGAAAAACTAAATTCAATACCATACTTGTTCTTTAGATTATAGTAATATAGTTCAGTTGTAACACCGGTATCAATGTATGTTGAGTCCTGCTCAATTCTTGTTAAGCTTAGCGAGCCCCCGATAGGTATGTTAATCGGACCTGAGTCTTCATAAAATAGATTCAGTTTACTGTAATCACTGGGGTATTGTTCCCAGTTAAAATTAAGATTTCTATCTGTGCCGAACAGATTTAAGAACTTAAAATTTAAATAACCACTAAATCTGTTTTTCTTATCTTCAGAGTTATCATAACCCGCTAATCCGGAAAAATAAGTCATTTTATCTTCAACAACGTCAAAGAGTAGTGTCTTATCGTTTATAGGATAGATATCACAGGTTTTGATATATTCTTTTTTTCTTACATTCTCAGAAGCTTGTTCAAATACATCAGGTGTAAGAGTTCTATCGGTCGAAAGCCCTGATATTTTTAAAAGAATCTTGTCTTTAGTTATCTTGTTTCCTCTAAAAGAAAAATTCGTAAAATGGCATGGTTTGCCTTCATCAATATCGATAACTACTTTATATCCTGCTCCGGTTTCAATGAGCTCGTGCACTGAAGTGTTAATAAAAAGATAGTTTCTGTTTAAGTAGATATCGGATAACTGCTGAAGTATACTGTTTATCTGAGATAACTCAATTGGAAAGCTTAGATGTAATATCTCTTTCAGTTTTGAGTCAGAGAAATAGTGATTCCCAATGAATTCAACCTCATTAACAAGCATTCTTCTTTCATTGCTAATATGAAATACTATATTTACTGAATTGCTTGAATGTTGGAGAACTTCAGGAAGAGCAATCTCTGTTAGATATAGATGTTTTGACTTGTAATAGTCAGCTATTCGCTCCATATCATCAATTATACTATCGTAAGAGAAATTGTCTCCCTTCTTGGATTTAACAATTTTCTCTAATTCCTTATCTATAACAATCTCATTTCCTTCAAAAGATATGCTGTTTATTGTTATGCAATATATATAAGTTGAGAGTATTAGAATGATGATAGATAGATATAATTTACGAATCATTTAATACTATTGTCAATCAGCTTTATTAATTCAGGTAAAAGCTTTTCTTCAGGGAGTTTACAAAGAATTTCTCCTTTTTTGAATAGTAGACCTTCTCCATTTCCTCCTGCAATACCGAAATCAGCTTCCTTGGCTTCCCCCGGACCGTTCACGACACATCCCATAACTGCTACTTTAATATCAAGGTCAGAATAGGGAAGAAGTGCCTTCTCTACTTTGTTTGCTAGAGATATTAAGTCGATGTTTGTTCTTCCGCATGTTGGACATGATATGATTTGTAACCCTTTTCTCAAATCCAAGGATTTTAGTATAGTTTTGGCTATCATAACTTCGTCAACCGGATTTCCTGTAAGAGATACTCTTATAGTATCGCCAATACCTTCTTTCAGTAACACTCCCATTCCGATTGATGATTTTACTGTAGCTGATAGATATGTTCCGGCCTCGGTCACTCCAAGATGGAGGGGATAGTCTACTGTGTTACTTAGGAGACGATAGCTCTCAATCATGATGTTTAAATCTGAACTCTTCACTGAAATCTTTGTATCATAGAAGGATAAGCTTTCAAGGATTTTTACATGTTCCAAAGCCGATTTTACTAAGCTTTCTGCACACACACCATACTTGTTTAAAAGATTTTTATCTAATGAACCGGCATTTACCCCGATTCTAATAGGTACAGAGTTCTGTTGAGCCGCAGTAACGACTTCTTTAACTTTGTTTGCACTTCCAATGTTTCCAGGATTTATTCTTAACCCGTCTATACCTGCATCTATAGATTGTAGAGCCAGTTTATAATCAAAATGTATATCTGCAATTAGAGGAATGTTGATTTTCTCTTTTATCAGAGATATTGCTTTAGCTGATTCAGTGTCAGGAACTGCACATCTGACTATTTCGCATCCTGCTTCTTCCAGTTCAATAATCTGTTTTAGTGTTTTTTCAACATCTGAAGTCTTTGTGTTGGTCATTGATTGTATCGAAATTGGAGACAATCCTCCAATTGGTACATCACCAACAGTTATTTGTTTAGTCATTTTTCTATGTATCATTGAAATTCCTTAATATTGATTCTGAAAAAGAAATCACTGAATGTTGTTAAGTCAAGAAAATAGTTATTATATATTGGTGATATGCGAGTAGATATTATAAAGAAATCTAACTATAATTATATTGATACAATTCGCAGAAGGTAATTTCAGACCATTTAGTTACCTAAGCATATACTGAGAAGAATGTACATTGTTTTTATGCAATTCATATTCTTTTTGTTTCATCCAACTCACTGATGATATTGTTTAAAGGAATTACTAAAGTACGATCATCGCACTGTTTTTCCACTGTGCACGCACTGTGAACCCGGTGTTTCAGCACGTGGATAGTGCGTTCACAGTGGTTGCACAGTGCAAATTCAGTGCGTTGGTAGATCGAGTGTACTGTCCTTGTACTGTCCTGGATAGGTTACCCTAAAAAGGAACAGTACTTTGAAAAGTTACATGCTTGAATTCTTCTCAGACTAGAAGACTTAAGTGCTGATGTTAATCTGAAACTTGAGAAAAAGAACTATTTGCATTGCATTGAGCTAAGCTGGTTGTTTTTACTTGACTCAATTTAGTAAGATTAGAGTTTTCATATTTTAGTATCTAGTGATATTTTCTTGCAAGTCACAATTAGTTAATAATTTATTGGGTGCTATTGTCAATCTGTTTATGCTATGTTACTATACACCAAATAATTATACAACTATGAAAGATTAGTAATGTATATTAGAGTAATAGAAATCAAAAATAGATATAAAAATATATTTCCTTGATGATCATCTATTCGGGAATCCTAAACTAGCAAATGAGCTCTTCGCAGGAATGAAAGGAATGGGTCGTGTATTCCAGGGAGCCGCTACTGTGAAATCTGTACTGGAGAGTGATTTAATTGAAAAAGCAGCTAATGCCGGACTCAAAAGCCTGTTTGTGGGATTTGAGACTTTCTCACCTGAGAATTTAAAGCAGAGCAATAAGAGCCAAAATCTAGAACTGGATTATGAAAAAGCTACCAAAAGACTACATGATTTGGGAATTAAGATAAACGGTAGTTTTGTTTTCGGACTTGATAGTGATGATATGGATGTATTCAAGAGAACCGTCGATTGGGGACTGAATAACTCAATCGTAACTGCTACGTACCATATTCTGACACCATATCCGGGTACAAGGCTATATCAGACAATGAAAGATAGTGGAAGAATCCTCACTAATGATTGGGATTTATATGACACACGACATGTCGTATACAAAACATTAAGCCTTTCTGCCACCGAACTACAGCAGGGCTATCAGTGGGCTTATCTGGAGTTCTACAAATGGAGTAATATACTCAAATCATCATTGGGACATGATTCTGTGAAGCACCAAATGAAGCATTTAATTTACACAGGTGGCTGGAAAAAATTTGAGAGTTTCTGGAATATAATAATCAATGCAGGTGGCTTGAAGAGGATGCTTCCCTTCCTTGAATTATTATTGGAAGATGTAAAATGTAACGAGAAACAGGCTCAAAGTGAGTAGATGCATGAAATTGCGACATAAGTCCTAGTTAGTTCCCTTGTAGTGAACCATTCGTAAGGATTCGCAAACTCCACCATTACGAAGGTACTGTTGAAAAATCATTATCTTATCTCTTCATTTATCTTTTCTCATTTTGCATTTTTTATTCAAGATTATCTCCCGTTATGCACTTGAGCAACATAGACAGAATTGAGATACAACACTCCCAAATATCTTACTGAATTCCAACTCCAAAATCATGTTTTGAGTAGGTGTTGAGTAAGAGATGAGTAAAGATTGAGTCAGTATTACTCATGGGAGTAACGTGGGGGTGGAGGGATAATTTAAGCAGAAATCCTATGGCGTCCTAAACGAAGTGGATACAAAGTGCATAGAATAGATATAATGTTTTACAGAAATGAAACAGAAAACAGCATTATGTTATAGTGAAGTATTAAAACTCAGAGGAGTTAAAGAAATTGAGGATGGAAGGTAATATATCTTCCCAAGATTTGAAGTAAAAGAGGAAAAAAAAGAAGGGAGTTTCCTCCCTTCATTGATAACCTATCATAATAGTTTACTCAAGGATTCCATTTAAAACAACTGTAAATGCTTGTTTAACACTCTTATCAAGATTAAATTTACGATCTCTGACAATGTCAGCATCCATAATTCTGTAAAGAATACCGGAAATAAGAAGGTACATAGAGTTAACGGTTATATCTTTAACCAAATTAGCTTCTGTTCCAACTTCATAAATCTGATTGATGATTTCTTTTTCAAATTCAACGTTAAGATTCTTTTCCTTTTCCAACAATTTACGGTGTTTATTGGGTAAGTTACTTATCTTAAAGATTTCACTAAAAGCCGGCTCTTCAATTACTTGCTCATATTTAGTCATAAAGAAAGCTTCTAATTTTTTTTCAAAAGTAGTAGCTTTGGCAACTTTGTCAGTAACATCTTTTCTTAAACCTGCATATTTGTTAGCAAGCATCTCCCCGAAAAGGTGATCTCTGTTTTCAAAGTAATAATAAATTGCAGTTTTTCTTAAACCAATTTCATAAGCAACGTCTTCAAGAGTAGCCTTAGCAAATCCGTAACGTACAAACACGGTCTCAGCGGCCTGTAAGATTTCGTCTTTTCTATCCATTCTTACTCCTTTATATTTGTACACCACAATTACTTAGATAGAATTATAGCGTAGAGGGATATTTAACATTATTCCATTTTTCTTTCCTATAAGAACCACATTTACGTTATAGTAAGAATTATGGCAAGTAAAAATTGAAATTAATTTATGCAAATGATGACATTTAAAGCCTGTATTCATCAATGTTTATGGCATGAATAAAAAATGAGCATGATTCATGCAGTGTGATAATGAGGTATTGTTCAATAAATAATTGAACATGTTAATTAATCTAAATTAACAAAACAAATCTATTACAACAGGATCTAAATCGTAATTTTCATACTTTACATTCGTAAGGTATAATCCACATGGCGGTGCTGTAAAGAGTACCTTTTGGTCACCTTTGCCGGTATCAAAATATGATGCAATAATCTCCGGATTTAACTTGTGGTGAGATATGGTTGAAACACAACCTATTATTCTTCGGACCATATTATGTAAAAATCTATTCGCACTAATAGTAAAAATAATATTATTATCCTGAGTTCGAACTACCAATTTTTTAATATCACAAAATGTATTGGAAATTTGTGGGTTTGGTTTCGAGAATGAACTAAAATCATGCTTACCTATAAAGAAAGGAATAGACTTTTCTATTAGTTCCATATCAAGATTATGATGAGGAAGGAAGCTTTTGTATTTAACATTAAAAGGATTTCGCTCTAGGGTTATTATATAATTATAAGTTCTTTCATAGGCGTTGTATCTTGAATTAAAATCTGAAGGTACTTTCCAGAATTTAAGAGGTCTTACATAATGATTATCCAATGCTGTGATTAAGGCCATTTTAAATCTTTCTACAGGTATATCATAAGGAAAGTCAAAATGAGCAAACTGGCATGTGGCATGTACTCCGGTATCAGTTCTTCCTGAGCCTGTTATCTGTATATTGCATTTTGCAATTTTACTGAGAGCGTTCTCTACCGATTCTTGGACAGAATAAGCATTCTTCTGTCTTTGCCATCCATGGAAGGCACTTCCATCATAGGCTAATTGTACTAAGTATCTTTGCATAATTAAATAATATATGGGTAGTTAAGAGGGTTGATTGTATTATCAGTAATATTACTGATATGTTTGATAGAATATCTTGTTTTAAAGGAGTATATGATTGATTAAGTTGATTCTCAACTTCAATCTCAATCCTTTCTTTATCATTCCAAACAATACTAAATGCTTCGGATAGAGTATACAGTACGGATGCAATACTCTTTGTTTTCAAGCTCATAACCAGGTTTCTGTTAACTGTAACAAACTCAGAAATAAAAGAATTACACAGAACTATGAACTTGATAGAACTTAAGAAACTCCTTCTAAACCGAAACCTTTCGAGATGAGATAACAATGAATAAATATCAAATGCAGTGAACAGATAATCAGATAGCAACGAAAGATATATAAGCTTACTTGAAAAGAGTATCTGAATCGGATATTCTATGCTAAACATAATAGCCATCAAGTGATATGTTAGAAAGAAAGGAATAAGCTTTCTAAGGATTTTAAGCCAATTAGTTATTAATAAGTAATCAAACTGAAACAAGAGAAATAGAGCTGATTGACAAAGTACGATTCTATAATCCTTTAAAATCACTGTTAATATAATAGATATCAAAACAAGTGCAATTTTAAGAAACGAGTTCTCTCTTGTTAGCTTCCGAGATTTCTTAAGCATCTACTCTTTTATTTCTGATTCTTTATCCCTAACTAAACCCTTATCTTCAATCTCTTCAAAATCATCAGTATTTACTTCAATAGGATCTTCATCAATAACAGTTGAAACAGAATCTTGCAATTCTCCATCAACTGTAATTAAGCTATCGGTGGAGGTTTGTGTCTCAATTATAGTAGTATCTGCAACTGCTTCAACTTCTTTTCTAACAAATTCTCCATCCTGATAGAAGGTTCTGATGTTAACTCTATACAAGTCTTCGTAGTCTTCTTCTAACAACTTATCAAAGAATGTTTTAGCTGATAATGTATCGTTTAAAACAAACTTGTTAATATATCCTGAAGTATATAGAGCTTTGAAATAAAAGTGAGACTCCGGATGATTTGTAAATTCTGATAAAATAGATAGAGAAGAATCAGGATTACTATACATCAAATTTACTGCTGTATCATATTTCAGTAAATCTTCTTTTTGCTTAGGGGACTGTAAATCAGGAATCTCTCCACTAAGCATTAAACTGCAAGCATAAGTATATTCATTATCTTTGTAAAGGGTACTCAACTCATTGTAAATATTATGAGCTTCCACTGTATCCGATTTAACTTGAAAATAAATCCATGATTTCACAAAATAAGTAAATGGAAGAATTTGACGATGGAATTCATCTAGAGTACTTTCCAGGTTGAGAATTTGTGAATAAACAGTGTTATAAACTGAACTATTTTCGAACTTTGACTCCTCAACCTCGACTGAGTCTGCAACAGTAGTTTCAACAAGAGAAGTATCCGTAATAGTAGTATCAGTATAAGTTGAATCATTAATAACTAGTGTATCAATCTGTGCAGTTCTTAAAGAATCTTGATAATCAATAAATTCCTGCCTACTTTTTTCTAACTCCAGCCTAAGAGTATCAAGTTTTAACTCAATAGTTTTCTCTGTTTCAATTATATTATCGTAAACAACTAAAGCGGAGTCAGGCATATTCATTATATTTATAAAGTATTCAGCTAATTTAAATTGCTCATCAACAAGAGTTTTTGGATTCAATTGCCTATCAGGATCAGAGAGCAATTGTATCTGACTTGCAACAGAGCTTTTAGTTATGGCTGATTCTACAAACTCGGAATCTCTTGATTCTGTTTTTACTCTATTGTAATATGTTATTGCTTCTGTATAATCAAAGGCATTATACAGATAGTATTCACCAAGGTAAAAGGAACATTCAGCAGCAACAAGAGTTCTTGAATGATTATCTAAAATGAATTTCATATCATCAATAAAACCATCAGTATCACCTTCAGCAAGCTTAATTCTACCTCTAAGCATTTTCACATAAGGCACTCTTTCTACTCTACTTTCCTTATTTATAAGCTTATCCACAATTTTCTCTGCTTTTTTTAGCTCATTAAGATGATAGTAGCTATAAGCAAGGTAGTAATTGGAATCTAATTTGATATCTACAGATGCTCTTGTTTTCAATAAAGATGTTAAAGTATCAATAGCTTCCTGGTATTCACCGGCTAAATGATGAACTTTACCTAATAACAAAAAAGCCTCTGAATACTCATTACTCTTCTTATCGCCATCCAGAATTTTACCAAGATGATACATTGCCTTTGTATATTCTTTATCTTCCAGATTGAATTCTGCAATAAGTAAGTGAGCCTTATTGTAAAACTTTTTATTCTCAGGTGCAATAAGAAAATCAGTTGAATATTTGTTCAAATCCTCTTCTTTATGCATCTTTCTATATAGTCTCATGACATAGAGTCGTGCTTCAGGTGTAAACTCGCTATTTGGGAAATTATCGATTACTTCATTAAACTGTTTTAAAGCTTTATGTGGGTTTGTCTGTTTATAAAATAGAGCCTTAGCCATAAGAAAAGCAGCATCATCCATCCATTTACTGCCCTTATAATTTGTGATAATCTTACCACATTGCTTGATAACTGCATTATACTCTTTTATAGCTTGAGCAGATGGACGCCCATGAGCATTAAGAGCTCTTTCATTTGCAGTTTTATAATTCTTTTTTGCATTGTAAAAAGTATTAAAATAAACGCAACCACTCAAAATGAGAGTGATTAATATTATTATGGTTGTTCTAAGGCTCTTTCTCAAAATTATACTTCCTATTTCATCTTAAAGTGTTTATAAACAATATCAGATAAAGTAGTTCCATCAACCAGTTCTTTCATCTTCAAGATGTCAGGTTGCATGAATCTATCCTTATCAATTTTCTTTACATCTTTTCTAATCTCGGATTTGATTTCTTCAATAATTGGAGAGGATGGAAAATCCCTGGCATCTAAAGCCTGACAACCAGCCATAATCTCTATGGCAAGAACGTAGGAAACATTCTCTACAATGGTTCTTGCTTTCAAAGATGAAACCGAACCCATACTAACATGGTCTTCTTGATTGGCTGATGTAGGAATAGAATCAACTGAACCAGGGTGCGCTAGTACTTTGTTCTCCGAAATCAAATTTGCAGCAGTTAACTGGGCAATCATAAAACCTGAGTCAAGTCCAAGTCTTGAAGCTAGGAATGCATTCAGACCTCTATTTTGTGCTGGGTTAAACATTTGTTCCATACGTCTTTCCGATATATTAGCAAGTTCACTTACACAAATCCCCATGTTATCTAACGCAAAAGCAAGAGGTTCACCATGAAAATTACCTCCCGATATAACTTCTTTCTCATCAGGGAATATTAAAGGATTATCAGTTGCAGAATTTATTTCCACTTCGAGTACACTACGTACATATTTTAGAGAGTCTCTAACTGCTCCATGAACCTGAGGGGCACAACGAAGAGAATATGGGTCTTGAACGTTCCCACAATCTTCATGCGACTTTCTAAGAGGACTATTCTCCAAGATTGTTTTCATGTTAAAAGCTGCATCCATTTGTCCTGGATGAGCTCTTACTTTATGAATTAATGGACTGAAACAAGCATCTGTACCTAGCAGGGCATCTACTGTTATAGCTTCAGCTATATCTGCAATTCTACAATAGTGTTCAGCTTTTCTAAGTGTTAAAGCTCCAATTGCAGCCATAACCTGTGTGCCATTGTTGAGAGCCAATCCCTCTTTAGCTGCAAGTTTAACAGGAGTAATTCCTGCTAATTTCATAGCTTCAGTACCATCCATTTCTTTTCTTTTGTAGATAGCTTTACCATAACCGATAAGAACTAATGCCAAGTGGGAGAGAGGAGCTAAATCTCCACTTGCTCCTACTGAACCTTTTTCCGGAATTAAAGGATGAACTCCTTTGTTAAGCATATCAATCAATGTCTCTAGAGTCGACAATCTAATACCTGAAAAACCCTTAGCTAAAACATTTATTCTAAGAAGCATTATTGCTCGAGTCTCTTCCTCTGAGTATGCATTGCCAACTCCGGTAGCATGGCTAAGAATTAAGTTCTCTTGTAATTCTTCCAATTGATCTGGTGGGATTGTAACAGTTGCAAACTTACCAAATCCGGTAGTTAAACCGTATACTACTTTTCCTTCTTGGATGATTTCATCTACGAAATCACGGCACTTATTTATCTTTATTTTTGCTTCTTCAGTCAAAGCTATTCTGCGATTATTAGAAGCAACTTCCCAAACATTCTCTATAGTCAGTGAATTGCCATCGATGAACAATGTTTTCATTAAAATCTCCTATTGATAGTTTTTTTCAAAATTTACAATTAAACAAGTTTTGTCAACATCATAGCTTGCAAATCATTTCTAATTTAACAAATCAACTTCCTTTATTATGAATATTTGCGAAATAAAAAAAGGGTAGCTTGATTAGCTACCCCTAAATATTAGTTCTTATTATTTATAAGTCAGCGAATGGATTGTCTTCCGGTACATCTGCATTATCTGTAGCAAATTTACGCCAAGACTGATCGCCTCTTCTATTATTGTTGTTACGAGGACGTCTGAATTCTCTATTATTGCTGTAATTATTATCTCTTTCTTGATTGTTTCTTCTGAAACGTGGTTTTTCTGGTTCATCCGGTGCATCAACATAGTTAAGAGAAATTCTCTTATCCTGAGTGTTAATTCTGGTAATTCTTAATTCTATTTTATCACCAGTTGAATATTGCTCACCTTCTTTAATTCTTGAGATAGGAAGTAACCCGGTTAAACCTTCTCTGATAGTAACAAATACACCATGTTTTGTATTTGTTTCAACGATACCTTCAATAATGTCACCTTCTTTAATAACAGAATCAACATTTTCCCATGGATCAGGTTGAAGAGCTTTCATAGAAAGAGAAATCTTTTGTCCGTTAGGATCAATCTTCAAGATTCTTGCTTCAACAATGTCACCATTTGAGAGAACATCTTTTGGATGTTTGATGATTCTACCGCGAGCCATTTCAGATACAGGAATTAGACCTTCAACACCAGGCATTAACTCAACAAAAGCACCAAATGGATGTAAACGAAGCACTTTAACTTCAAGATCTTCACCTTCATTAAGTTCGTCCATAGCTTTGTCAAAAGGATTTGATTGGAGTTGTTTTAAAGATAAAGAGATTTTATCTTGTTGTAATCCGATGATTTTAACATCAATTTCTTGTTCTACTTCAAGTACATCTTCAGGTCTTGCAACATGAGCCCAAGATATTTCAGAAACATGAAGTAATCCCTCATATCCACCTAAATCTACAAAAGCACCAAAGTTTGTGAAACGTTTAACAGTTCCTTTAACTACATCTCCTTCATTGAGGTTTTCAAGTAGTTTTGCTTTCTGCTTGGCTTGATCTTCATCTAAGATAGCTTTACGGGAAGCAATAATGTTTCTTCCTCTCTCTTCAAATTCAATAACTCTGAAATCAAATGTTTTACCAACATAAAGTTCGGCATTATCAGAAGGACGAACATCAATTTGTGAAACAGGACAAAAAGCTCTAACACCGAGTAAATCTACACTGTAACCACCTTTAACTTTAGCAGTTACTTTACCATTTACAGGCAATTTGTTTATGAAAGCATCTTTAAGAGCTGATCTGTCTACATTAGTTTTTGAGAGAGAACGAGCAATTGTGATGCATGAATCGTTAATTTCTACGATGAAACCTGATAGTTTATCACCGATCTTAAGTTCAAGGTTACCATCTTTATCAGCGAAATCAGCTCTAGCAGCAATGCCGTCCACTTTTCCGCCTAAGTTTACAAAGATGTCACTTTCATTGATGTTAATGATTTCACCCTCTACAACATCACCTTTCTTCTGTTTTGAAGTCTGTGTGAGGGACTGATCTAACATTTTCTGATAATCTTCAGCAATGTTAGCTTTAACTTGATCTGTTGCTTTTACGTCAGTCATTAAATACTCCCATGTATTCGTTTTGCCACCCATAGTTTTTTGGACTGCTTATTTGTCCAGAAAATAATTATTTACCACTATTAAATGACTCAAGTTTTAGTATTTTATTCATAAACATACATTAATATCGATGTAGGATACTTATCGGTGACTATCAACAAACCATCACCTAAGTATTCAACCCCTTCCCAATTTCTCCCTTTGTATTGTAGATCAAGTACATGACGTTTGATATCAGGTATAAAGCCCTTTGATGTGATTTTCATTGGGACGAACCTTTCGACACCTATTTGACTCAAATCAATACCGGTTATTTGATCTAATCCGGGATTATATTTCTCCGTATCGTTTATCCAATGATAGTTTATTGCATAAATCTCATTGTTGTTTTTAGCTGATGTAAAATCGGTTAATCTATATTCAAGATTCTGTATATTAACTCGCTTCTGATTGTTAAAATTGAGGTCAGTTGATAGAACGTATGGTTCGCTATTAATATTAACACCATTACCTTCATATCCGAAATAGAGACGGTTACCATATAGTAAAAGGGATTCATATGACGCGTTGTCTATTGTGACCGGTGGATTAAGCTTTGTCAGGGATGATTCATCAAAAATCAGTTGCTTATGATCTCTATTTAGCACAGCTTTAACAGCATAAGTATATGGTTTTTCCCCACCTGTTTCAATTGCAAAGTAGAAGTTGATTCCATCTGTGGCAACTGCTTCAAAACCTTCATAGTTAGCAATACCGGTTAGGAAGTCTATCTTCATGAAATCTAAGATCTCAACATTAATAGGTACTTCTGCTTTGTCATTAACGTATTTGTTTATCAAAATTTTACTAATAAGTAAACCTCTTCCGGGAACATTATCATCTCCTAGTAAATTGGGGTATTGAGGTATGATCAATACATTGTCACCGTATGAACACATTGTTGAATATTCCATAAATTGACTCGAGAATGGTGGAGGAAGTTTTATCTCATGTGTATAAGCATCCACTTTCATTAAATCGGAGAACTGTGGAGTTGAACATCCGAGCATAATTAATAGTGTTATAATAGCTAAAAAGTATTTTTGTTTCATTAAACTCTCCTTTAAATGCAGACTTAATGCTCACTAATAACTGGCAAGAAAAAAGGAATTAAGTAAAAGAATAATAAGAGGGGAAATGCAAGCATTTCCCCTCAAAATCTATAAATAATGAATTATTTCATCATTATCATTTTCTTTGTAACTGAGTTACTCTTGGTTTTTACTCTGTAGAAATAGATACCTGATGCAACAGTGTTATTGTTGTCATCATCACCATTCCAAGTAATCGTATTTCTTCCTTGAGCAAATCTTTCATTAGCAAGAGTTTTTACTTTTTGACCTAATACATTATAAACTATTACTTCAACTTTCTGTTCCTTAGGAATATTGAAAGAAATATTAGTAGTTGGATTAAATGGATTAGGGTAGTTTTGAGCAACTCTTAACTGATTAACTGTAGGATTTGTATTTTCATGAGTAGATACGTCTGTATAATTCATTTTTTGAGCATACAAACCAACAATTTCAGTTTTACCTGATGAACGTCCGTCAGTCCAGATAACTATTGAATTCTGTGAATCAATTGAACCAATTTTTGGAGTATATTGACGTTTAATAGCATCAGAAACCATTACTCCATCAGGATTGTTAAATGCAGATGTTCCATCAAGATTATAAATATTAAAGAATATATCGGATTCGAAAGTAACATTATCTTCCCAGACTAAACCGTAATAGCTATCGTTTAGCATTGTAAGGCTTGCTGAAGTTTGAGTCGAATCTTTTACGATTGATGCTATACCGGTTGAAGCCCATTGCAAATTCCCGGAAAAGTCAAGTTTTTGCATATATATATCACCAACACCTACAGTGTTTTCTGTCCAAGCAGTAATAATATCATCTCCTGGAGTTACAAGGAATTGGAATTGTTCTTGTGAACGAGATGAATCGGAAGTATTATCTCCAACTATAACTCCCTCATCATTCCACAAGTATTGACCTGTAGGAGAAATCATCATTCCATAATAGAATGATAAATTATTGTTTCTTTGATCTTGCCAGAAAACTAACAAATCGTCATCAACTAGTTTAGCAGTAGGAGCTGTTTGATTAATAGTATATGACTGAGATACATCAAATGTAGAGATAGTTATACCGTCTTCGTCGAAACCGGTAGCAACTGTACCATCTTCATTCATTTTTTTAACGTTTAAGCTAAGATTCCATGTTAGGAGCGTTTTGGTCCAGACAAAATAAAGACCTTTCATCTCTACAAGTTGGCATTCTCTCGCACTTTCTCCTTCCGGAGTTTCAGAAACTACAAGACCATCAGTTCCCCATTGGACAGCACCATCAACAACTTTCTGAGAATATACTCTGTTAATCTGAGAAGTTGGATCAAGGTCTGACCATGCAAAATAGAAAGCACCGTTATAATAATCTACTTTAGGGTTAGATTGGCTAAGAGGAGTTCTTTCAGTAAGTTCAATACCAGTATCTCCCCAAAGTCTGCTACCGTCAACATCAATCAATTGAGCATAAACTTTGGGATAAGCGGTTCTCTGCTCTTCCCAAACAACACAAACCTGTCCTTCAGGAGTTACAGTAGCATTTGGTTGTGATTGCTCCCCATAAGTTAGCTCTGTCAATGAGAATCCGTTAAGGTCTTCTACATCTGTTGCAAGAATACCATCGCTGTTTATGATTTGATAGAATATCTGATATCCAAAACTTGCATATCTTGTGTCAGCCCAGATAGCAACGATATCATTTTCTCTTTCAACAATAAGGAATTGGTCTTTTAAAGCATCACCTGAAAGACCCCAGTACACTTTTTTACCGTTCTCTTCCATTGTTAACTGGTTATTACTATCAATAACTTGATAATAGATACCATGAGAGCCATTACGAGCATCAAGCCAGTTGACATATGCATTCCCATTAGAGAATTTAACTATAGAACCGTTTTGTTCACCAACTTCATCACAAATAATCATTCCATTATCTGCAAGTAAAGTAGAACCATTTGAATCTAATCTCTGAGCGTAAACATCAAAGTTAGGAGCATTGCCGTCTCGTGTGTCATCCCATACGATTATAGCACCTCCATTATTATCTGCTGTAATACGTGGATCTTGCTGAGCATAAGCTTCTACAGATACTGCAACACCGTCAGCATTCCAAAGCAGGTTACCGCTAGCATTAATCTTCTGTGCAAAAAGATCCGGATACTGTGGGTCATTTCTGAGGTCTTCCCATACTATAATGACGGCACCATCAGAAGTAGCTGTACCTCTTGGGTTATACTGCTGAGCAAAAGTCTCAGAAGTTGCATCACCATAAACAAGTAATTCGTTAGTCCACGCTAATGATCCATCAAACATAACTCTTTGAGCATATAGGTCAGAGTCAACGTTTCTTTTGTCTGACCAGAAAATCAACATGGAATCATCGCCCATAGGTCGAACTTTGATTCCGGTTTGATCACCGTTTTCAACACATAAAGCTATAGGCTCGCCCCAAGCTGAAGTTCCATCACCAAGTATTCTCTTCATATAAATGTCTTCGCTTGTAGGAGCAGGATTTGTAACATTATAAGCAATAACGAAACCACCAAGACCATCTTCCCACATTGAGTTTGATGTTTCGTTATTAGCAGTATTTGCAATAGGAATACCGTCAGCATCCCAGTTGGCAGCTAAACTACCATCGCTAAGAACATGTTGTGCATATAAGTCTTTATTGAAATTTCTGCTATCAACCCATAAACAGAAAGCTCCACCACTATTATCAGGTACTAAGTTTAAAGAAATCTGATTCTCTTCATTTGTACATAAAGGCACACCACCAACTTGCCATAAAAGGTTACCGTCTGGATCAATTTTTTGAGCATAAACGTCACCGTCATGATCTGCTGAGAAATCAACCCAAGCAATAATGAAATTTCCGTCTGTTGATTCAACAACAACCGGATCTTCCTGTCTGTTAGGTTTGCTATCAATAAGAATTGGGTCTCCAATTGGAGCATTAGGGTCTGAAGAAACAAATTGGCATCTTAAATCTCTACCACCAGCTTCTGTATCCGACCATACATATAATGCACCGTCATCTGTTGATGTGGCTGATCTGAACCACTCAATATTGACACCTTGTCTGACCGGAATATCTGCTGTCCATCCTTGATCAACTTGTGCAAATAAAAGGCCAAGCGATATGAATAATAGTATAACTAAGCTTAATTTAGTTTTCACTATATCCTCCTTATAGTTTTTAATCGCATTATTTATATTTATATATAATTATACCTATGCAAGAAGTGTTCCTATCTATTATCATGAACCCAAAACTGAGAAATAGGGCATAATCAATTAGTATTAGCACTATTTCAGTTTAAGAAACTTACCTGCTTTTTCATTATGACCATCTGATAATCGGTAAAAATATATACCGGAGACAGAGGTCTGAGACAGTTCTTCCAGATTAATACTGAATTCAGTATTTGCAGTTTCTTTGTCCAGTTTCTTTTTTAACATTCTTTGACCTTTAATGTTAAACAACTCAATGAAGAGCTCATCTCCAATTGTGTCACTTAACTTAAAACTGATAATGTCTTTTGTTGGATTAGGGAATACTTTCACTTGTAGAACTCTAGTTTCCAGAACGTTATCGTCAATGTTAACAATTGGTTGCGATGTAAAGAATAGATTATCAATAAACACACCAAGCTCTTGGTTGTTTACGTAATCATAAGTCTCGTTCGAGTCAGAAGCAATGAACTCGAAACTTAAATGAAAGGGAGTATTATCCTCTATACTAAATGAAATTAGTTCATTCAATTGTAAATTGTATTCAGCCCAATCGGAGTATATCATTCCATTATCGCGTGACAATGCTCCTCCTGAACCCACAAAGAGTATTTCCTCTTCAGTTTCTTCATTACTGACAATAACGGATACACCATCTTCTCCATACATAGGCATTCTATACATGTAATCAAAGTTGAAAACCAGTCCTCTGTTCCATAGCATTTCAGGTAACTCATATCTGTAGTTTCCTGAGTTTGAAGGTCTGCATGTTAAAACATAAGAATCATCCTTAAACTCTCTTTGCCATGGGAAAGGCAGTATGTTATTGAAAGGATCTTCAAAGTCTGTTTCCCATAAGGGAGAATCATTTGATGATGACTCAGTGGGATATACACAGCTGTATTTCTTAAACATTATTTGGTTGTTAAATGTATACTGTAATGTAATCACAAACTCTACATTTTGACTATTATGTTCCGAGATGCTATAGGGAATCTCAAGTGAGTAATCATCGTTTACAGTTAGTGATGATTGTATATCAATAACTGCATTGTTTTCCATTAAATCAGACGATAATGTAACAGTTAGTGGTGCTTCAATTTCAAAATCTCCTATGTTTGAAAGTGTAATGGACAATGATTGTTCCTCTTCATAAGGGATGGGGATGGTAGAAGAATGAATCTCATCAATATCTATCACAGGAGCATGAATTGGCAGGTTAACTTTGGTTGAGGTTAAAGGCGTAACATTATCTTGTATATCGTAGACATTAATTGTCATTCCTAACTCTACTCCGTTAGCTAGCTGAGCTACTTCATCAGTTGGTTCAATGATGAAACCATATCCATCAATGTTCACTGTCTCACCAGGATTAATAGTTCCGCTAACGAACTGCTCGGTCATTCCGAAGAATTCTGGATTATCCGGTACATATTCTACATAATAAGATTGCGGATAACTCAATTCAGAGTGCATTGTGAAATCAATAGAGTAGTTTGAATTCTGTACACAGATGGTGTTATTATCTTGCGGTTCTATTATTGTATGAATAATGCTAAGACCTTCATCAAAACTCTGAGGAGAAGATTCAGCAAACTCATAGCCATATTTATATGCTGTAAAGGGAGGTATTGCTTCACTTCCTAAAAGCACTGTTCCTGCATCATTAGTATAATATTGATTTCCTGAAACATCAGTTATTAAAACACTTCCAACACCCCGGTTGTTATGTCTGGTAGTTATATACATATCTGAGTTCTCATTAACAAAATCCAATTGCATGGGAAGTGGGTTGTTTCTATAGGGCATAAACATAGAATCCCCTAATGAGTTCATTTCATATGCTACCCATTTGTAAACGGAGTCTCCATTCATATATGGTATAAATGGTAGTTTTTGAAGCGAATTTAATTCAGCAAGATTTAAAGTTCGATTTGAAAACAATAGTTTAAAAAACTCTTTCTGGAAGTATTCTGAGAACCCAAAACCATCTGCAGACGGAGCTCCCCATCCATAACGAGAATTACAGATAAAGCCTAATACTGGTGCATTCAAACTGAATGCTTCAGCTATTGATTCGTAGTCTAAGGCACCCGCCCAACATCCGATCGAATACATAATGCCAGTTGTTGCTTCATGATTCAAAGACTCAGCATACTCAAGTGAAAGATATTCGCCATTTAATGCCATTATATGATGGAAAGCATGACCTGTATGCTGTATTATATTCGGTTTTAACATAATCTCGTTATTGAAGTTATATAGAGTGTTATCTTCTTCATTGTAAATGTTATTACTATAATATTCAGGGAAATAATGGGATTCAATATACTCCTGAGCGAGAACACTGTTGGAGTATTCCCAGAGATTAGTACTTATACCGAAAGAATGATTATAACCTCTTTCTCCAAACTCTACGCCTTTTTCATAGTCAATGAGTTTGTTTGCATAGTCACTTACTTGTTCCGGTCCTGATAGACTTATCCTACTAACAAATACTTCAGGATATCTATCCGGTGCATCACTGTCTTCTCCGTAAATACCATTACCATTAGAGTCCCAGTTATTATCCAGACAGGCAAAATACATATCAGACGGAATATTGTTTTCATCTTCACTTAAGCCATATTCGCAATCAAAAGCCCACGTATATCGTATAGGTATCAAATCTGCATTACCAAGTAGTGTTATATATGAGACATTATGATTTTGATATTCATCAATAATTGCATTCTTTAGTTTTTCTGCATTATCAATACCTGAATAGGTATTTATTATGTCCTCAATAAGCTTATACCTCACGATGTATCCTTGCTTTCTTCTGAAATCAAACAAACTATTCATAGCATTAATGATTTGGTCTGTTCCGACATAAAGTACTACTGCCTCATCATTAACTCTGGAATTATTCAATCCAAGTTCATTAGCAATAATCTCAGAACTCACTGTGGAAGGATTGTTAATGTATCTGCCATTTTTAAGTGTGTACTCTATTTCAAACTCAGCAGGCACTAGAATTCTATTTGTTTCTGATTGATAAGCAGCACAACTGACCGTAATAGCTCCGAATCTATATGGACCGGTTTGATTCGTAGAGCTGTTTAGCAGTACTGTAGAATAATTACCCTCAAACTTTAGTGCACTTGGTAGACTGCCATTGTTTGAATAAATAGTAGGCAAAGGAGCTTGCATTAACGGAAAATCTAATTCAATAACCTTAATGTTGTTAGCTTTTACTATAACGTTATCAAGAGTCTTTCCGTTAGGGATGCTAAAATAATATGTTTTAAGCGGAATCGCCGGAGTTCCTGATTTTGCGTAATCATATATGGTAATACCATCTGTTAATGATATCCTTGATAATCCATCATCATTGATAACTTCAATCTCCTGATTTCGGAAACTTAATCCGCTCAGAAGCATTATTGCCGTACTAAAAAAAATAATTATAAAGAGTCTCATAAATCCTCCCTAACAAAATGATACTCTTTGCGATATGATTGTCAATTAATAATTAACTGAATTTTTTTGTTTCTGTTTTTGAAAATGAGGATTTATAAATCATGCCCACCCGTACAACGGGTGATTTTAAATTGTTGTCTTTAGGAGGGAAAGGTTTCTTATCATGAGCCTTGCGACCCTAAGCAATGCTTGTGTTAAGATCTTTCGTGTATCTCTTTGAGGATACTTCAACTTCAAAATCATCGAGTTTACCTTTATTAACATTTGCCTTTAGCTGGGTTGAGTTGCTGAAAAGTATCTTTCCATCATTAATCCGTATTTAATGCCTAACTTCACTATATTTATAAAAATCTCTTCGAATACTGTGCTATCATTAAATCGTCTTCGAAGATTGAGTGATAAGGAACTTAATCAGTTAATCCCAAGCCTAAGAACCATCGATAAGCAACTTTGACCTCGATCTCTCTGACCAATTGTCTTTCGGAACGAATTCCGAAAAGAAAGTTAATAAATAGCATTTTTGTAGAGTGTAATAGTATAAATTGGAGAACGGCCGTTATTGGAACAATACAAGCAGACCGTTCTAACTAAAATAAAAGAGCAATCTATTACACATCAATTTTCCTTAAATTGTAATTCTCTGGAACCGGATCATCAATTATTGCAAACTCCTTTTTGTATTGTGTTCCATTTGCTCTCTTAAGCATAAGCTAGGGAGAAATATGTCAATGAATGATGTGGTTGTTTGCAATAAAAAAGACAAAGCTATGAGTGTGATTTCATAGCTTTATCAACAGTCTGAAAAGCCCTATTTATAAGGCATTTGAAGTTCTATAGAATTACTTCAATAGCATCATCTTCTTCGTAATCTTATCATGAGAGGTTTTTATTTTATAGAAATACACACCACTAGATGCGTTCTTTCCATTACTATCTTTGCCATCCCATACTAAATTGTGACGACCTTGAGCAAAATTATCAGATGCTAATTCCTTTACTTTCTGTCCCTTAATATTGTAAATACTAAGATTTACTTTATCTGCCTGAGGAATTGAGAAAGAAATGGTGGTAGTTGGATTAAATGGATTTGGGTAGTTGCTATATAGATTAGTATATGGCAGTATCATAACTTCATCTTCATTTATAGAAGTTCTGGCTTCAAGAAGTTCCTGTTTCTTCTCTTCAATTGATACTCTATATTCTTCCATGGATCTACATAACAAGAAACTGTTTTTAACTCCTCTTGCTTCCTCTTCATCCATCAGCATCAAAACATTTTGTTCATCAATACATGCAAGTAAATAGTCTTCTACACTTGTTGCATCTTCAATGAAGTCATCAACAATATCTAAAGCTTCAGTGAATTCATTATTTTTGACATACAATCTCTTCTTATAACGAAGAGCATTTTCCCACAAACTTGATAAACCTGATGTGTTTAAAATACCATCAATGAAATTCTCAAGATAGTCTGTGTCATTGTAGCTTAACTCCAACATAGTATAGAAGTAAGCATCAAGAGCTAACAACAATTCATCCTGCTCAGTCGATAGGTTCTCAGTAATAATAACCCCTAAAGAATCGCAACCAACTCGCATTTGACCATTATTAATCATACTAATTGCTCTATCAAAACGAGTTGATACAACTGTTCTTGAAACATTATTAGAAGTTTTACAGAATGGATCGAAAAGATCTCCAATTCCATCTACATAATCAGGATAGGGATTTATACCTTTGTCAGTACAATTATCATAGCTACATTTTTCCCAATAATTATCATAGCAGCTATCAAATGTTCGTGTTGTATCTACCTGAATGAATACATGATTTTTAGTTTCATTATAGAAATCATTATAGCCATACTTGAGGTTAAGCATCTCTGAGTCTATATAGATATTCTCAGAATATGCTTCAAAGATATTATTTCCTTGATCACTGGTAGAACCGTATGAGGCATTTATTGTTGAACTATAAGCAACAATATTGGTGTCATTATGTCTGAAGGAATTAGTATCTAATGTAATGGATGCTTGTTGTGTTAGTATACCTACTGTACAGCTATCAACTAAGGTGTTAGAAATTGTATGAGTACCTGTTGAAGAAGCATTGTGATAGAAATCAAACGCATAATCAACTCCCGAAATACTGCAACTATCTGCTTCTACTGAACCTGTTGAGAAAAATATACTCCGAGAAGTAGAATGTCCATCATCCAAGTCATCTAAATGAACAATGTTGTACAACTCCCAATTATAACGTTTGTTCAAATTTACTAAGAATCTGTTACAACTATGAACATTTACAGTAGATAGAGTAAAGGTTTCTGGCTGAGGTGATAACAATTCAGTATATGGTGAATTTACAATACAAGCATTCAAATTGCTAAAGTTAAGGTTTGAATACGACATTGGGCAATCCGGGTCATATGGTAAATGGATACCAGTTGGTTTTATACCACCGAAACTCTCAGTAGTTGTTATTAACATTCCATTACAATCGGTATTACCAAATAGTGAGCCAAATGTACCTGTTTCCCAATCTATAGCCAAGTCACAATCAACAAAATCACCACCGTGAGGCATAAAAGAACCCCCTGTAATGTAAACTCCAACAGGAGCATTATTAATGCTGCCTGTAGAGTAATGATGTACAACACCACCAGTATAAACCTGTGTTTCTAGACTATTTACATCACCATAAATGTTGAATGTACCATAAACTTCTATACTATTTCCCGGAATAGTTACCTGTATTCCAGTAGTTCCATTCGGTGTATAAGTCTCAGCGTGGCCGACAATTGACGCACTAGAACTAAGAACTAATGTTGCTCCACTTGCGACTATAATTCTGGCATTTTTCCCTGCAGAACTATCTAATTCTAAATCTGCTGAAACTGTTAGAGTTCTACCGGAAGGTACGATTAAGTCATATCTTAGTTCCCTTTGGCTTGATATGGTTTCATTTACTGCTGCAATTGAGGAAATATATGGTAGATAATTATATTTAGTTACACAGACATCCTGAAAGGCTACTGTGTGAGATGCAACACCGGAAGAATTTGTATGAGTATAATAATAGTCACCTGTTGCTGAAGTAAACACAACACTTGCATTTTCAATTGGGGAACTTGTTGTTGCATCGGTTACAATGACAGAATTATTGGAGAAATCATGACTAATATTCATCTCATTAGGAACACCTACCCACATATCTAAATCAGGATCTCCGAAATAGACGAGTTCATTGGAAATAATCTCATTAGGGGCGTTCTCTAGGCTTGCTGCAAGTGATTCAGAAAGTTTTAGATTATTTGTAGTATAAAAGTTATAAAGTGTTCTATTAAGAGATCGTTGCGACTCAACCATTGTTCCAGGAATAACATTACCGATATACACTGGACCACCTCCATCTACAGTACCACAAGTCCAGCTTTCTGCCATTGATGGTTCATCGAACCAAGGATTCAATGGATTCGGTGGATACATATCGTCCCCATGCTTAACACCATCATGGTGCGCTGTTAAACATGCAGCTGAGAGCATTATTGAATATTTCCCCGTCTTGACTATATTATCGTATCCATTTATGCTCTCATTTCCTCCAAAATATGCTACATTTTGGGCATCTAGTGCTGTTAAATAGTATCCGTCTCTTATACCGGATGTAACGTTTCGTGAACCTGAATAATTAGTAGTAGCGATTTTCCATCCATGGCAATATTGATTTATTAGTCCCCAACCCAAATCATTGTTAAATGCTTGTATTGTATTAGCTCCTGTAGGTGTTCCTGCAGTTGCATCTCCTCTACCTGCAGCTTTAAGTGTTGTACCATCAACTTCAATAAATAGATTTCCTAATACAGATTCCATATCAAATCCTGTAGTCGGATCTATTTCATTCTCAAGAAACACATGTGATGTCCAACCATCTTCATTAGATAAGTAATACCCATTCTCTATTATTGTATTATCTAAATACAGATTATCACCATATCCAGGGTTTTGCTCATAAATAAGGGTCTTGTGTACCCAACTTACTATTTTAGCTTCTTCTGATATCGATCCTTGTGGTGTTATCAAAACACGTCCAATAGCAATCTCTCTACCAAGGTCAATTCTATCAACATCATTTATATCTGATTGATAATATGAAGAATAATACTCACCAAAATAGTCATCACCATCAAAATCATAATCTCCACCAAAATCAGCAAAATATAAATCTGACGATACGCGTGCAAAATCGTCCCAATCTGGTTGCTCAACAGAATCCCAACTATTTTGTTCTCGTGTAGAATACCTAACATTCAAAGTATTATCAGGTAAGTGGGTACCTGTTGGATGATGATCAGGATCTGAACCTCCACCAACTATAATAGCAAATCGTAAGCAATTTGATTGCCACATATTTTTTAAGTATGCTCTTATCTTACTAGGTAAATCACTAATTGGATGTTCTCCCCAAGGATAGCCTGAATACTGAAGAGCAATAGTCTCTGTTGATTTATACTTTGTTTTACAGCCTTTCAAATTTTTCCATTCAATGAATTCCTCAAAATCATCTTCATATTCCGCAGCTCCAATTATTACCATCTCAAAATCTTCAGCTCCTGGATCTTCTTCTATTATTGGAGGGATATTCATGTAAAGTGGAATATCGGAATCATTTTCTACAAGTAACTCCAATTTTTCTGTCAAGCTTTCATGATAGCTTGCATGGCATTTTGACTGGGTAAAGTATAGTTGTGTACTAGATACAGTGTTTAGAGTAAAATTAATAGACTTATTAATATAAAGCTTTTCACTTTGAGGTTTGACCTGTAATGGATATATTGCTAATTTCACAATTCTATTTGCTCCAATATACATATGATTAACAACCTCAACACTATTCAATGGATATAGGTCATTACTTGAGTATATTGTTGAATCAGGAGATGCTGGTTGATATTCACCAATCATATAAATTGGGCCAACAGATGGTGTTACATTTATTGTATCTGCTACCAATTCTTGTGTTGAATTACTAATGGTAATTGAACCGACATCAGTACCAGTAGGTATAATGAAGTTTAAATATTCCACTGGTAATGCTGGTGCAGACCTAATATCTGTCTGACTTAAGTTACTATACTCAATGACATTGTAACTTAAAGAATCTTCTGTAATTGTTAAGTTAGGATATGAATAACTAATCGTATGACTCACTGCCACAAGTGTTAATGACATAAGTAACATCAGCAATGAAGCTAATCTTTTCATTTAATCTCCTATTGTTTTAAATAAAGCATTTTTGCTGTGTTCGAGTAATACTCTTGAGTCACAACTCGATATAAATATACACCGGAAGGTACAGAACCATTATCTTGATCCTTCACATCCCATATTACATCTTTAGATGGTTCAATTGGTATCTCTCGGATTTTCTGTCCTTTTATATTGAATATTTGCACCTTTGCATCGAATAGCTTTGTTTTGTTTAAATTGATTTCAAAAGTAGTATTGTCAGAAAAAGGGTTCGGATAATTACTGGTTTCTGTTAGAATTGGTTGAGTACTATCCTCATTAGCGTTAGTCTCCATATAATAAACTGTAGCAGTGTTCATATCACCACCTTCATTTACAAGAATATCGTTTCTTCCATCCCCATTTATGTCACCTAAGTCTCCATAATTTGTGAATGGAGCTTCAGCTACTTCAATAGGTATAATGATATCCGGTTCAAAAGAAATATTTTCTCCACCAAAGTAGATATGCACTTCATTAATATCTCTAGCTTTAACCATCAAATCCATCATTATTAACATCACCACCTCTATGGTATTCGTGAGCCCCCCATAAGCTGCACCTTCGGGTAAGATAAATTGAGAAAGCACTGTTAGTGATTCAACTGCAAAAATGAATGATACAGAAATGATAAGAATAGCAAGAATCAGTTTTTTCATAATTACCTCCGAATACATTGACAGCAATACTTATTGCAATTAATATTCCTAATCTCAATATTTTTTATTTAATTATTAAATTATCCAGTCCAACATCTATAATTGCCTGTCTATGGAATTTTAGATGCACAAACATTAAGACCAGAACAAATATTAAACAATCACCTCGCACATAAACTTGTCAACATTGTTCACAACTATATTACATTCAATGATATACAAATTACATGGGATTTCATAAAACTATGATAACTATGTAGTTTTCTGAATAGGTTACCCTCACTGTTTTCCCACACTCCATACTCTACCAACGCACTGTGTTTGCACTGTGCAGCCACTGTGGACGCACTATCCACGCACTGAAACACCGGGTTCACAGTGCGTGCACAGTGGAAAAACAGTGCGATAATCGTACTTTAGTAATTCGTTTAAACAATTTGATGTGATAACACACAAATAGATTAACAGTTTTGTTCAGGGATTAGGGGAGTAAATAGAAATATGTGTAAATATTACAATGTGATTAAGTATATTGTCGATCATAAAAAGTAAGTTCACATATAAACAGATTTGAAATGTAGAATGATAATAAAAAGAAACAGGGAAGCAGAAATGCTTCCCTGTAACTATATTGTTAAATATTGATTAGAAAAGATTATAAGTAACGGAGAGACCAAGTGTTTCTTTATAATACATTTCTTTATCAACTTGCTTGTCATAATCAAGCTCAAAGTAGAAACCAACTCCAATATATTTCATCAATTGGATTGTGAGGTCATTCTTCCATTGCATATCAAGAGATTTCCAATCATCATTACCATCGTAAAGATCATCGGCTTCAGAATTATAAATTGCTTGATATAGTCTTAACTCGGATTTAA
Source organism: Cloacimonadales bacterium (SeqCode) (assembly GCA_963667035.1). Taxonomy (GTDB): domain Bacteria; phylum Cloacimonadota; class Cloacimonadia; order Cloacimonadales; family JAFGVF01; genus Zophobacter. Next base: position 1,358,867 of record OY762964.1, on the reverse strand, counting down.
ACTTAGCCATATCTTTCATGAAAACATTTGTAAAGATAGTCACAGATTCAGCACCGGAATCGGTAATTGTTGTCTGACCTCTGTTCATTAATTGTCTTGCTGCCCAACCTAAACGACTATTAAGATTCATCTTCTCTTGCTTTATGAAGTCCTTACTTAAACCAACTGATTCAATTAAGAGGTTTGGATCAAACAGGTCATTATCTGTATTCGTGAAATATGTTTCGTCTCTAACTGAAGCATATAAATCAAAATGTTTACTTACGTGAAAATCAAAGATTGACTCAAGAACTATCTGATCTTCAGATTCAGTGGGTTTATACCATTTCTCGGTGTCTTTATTATAGACATGTTTCTGACCCCATTTGAGCTCAGCTTTATTCTTCCAGTAAACTAATTCCGATAAAGGTCTGTCTGCTGACATATTAACTCTTCCAACCCAATCAACAGCACTTTCTTCATCGCCTGACCAATTATCGCTATAGTAACTCTGATTTATCAGTAGATTCATGTCGCCTTTCAAAATCCAAGGAGATTGAGCAGACATAGCCATAGCAGAAATTGTTATAATACTTAAAAGTAATACTCTTTTTAACATAAATCCTCCATTTTTGTTTATTATGTAAATATTAACTGAAATATAAAAAAGGCAAGAAATAATTCATTTCTTGCCTTTATCTATAAGCTTCTATCGATTAATTATTCAGGTTTCATAGTGGGGAAGAGGATAACTTCTTTAATTGATTCGTTGCTTGTTAACAACATAACAAATCTATCAATACCTATTCCTAGTCCACCGGTAGGAGGCATTCCATATTCCATTGCTTCAAGAAAATCCTCATCGATTACATTAGCTTCAAGATCTCCAAGTGCACGTAACTTTGATTGAGATTCAAGACGTTCTCTTTGGTCTATAGGATCATTTAACTCTGTAAAGGCATTAGCAAACTCATAACCTGCAACGAAAAGCTCAAATCTTTCAGTAAACAAAGGATTACCTGGTTTTGCTTTTGCCAGAGGAGAGATCTCTTTAGGATGATCTATAACAAATGTAGGTTGAATTAGCTTTTCTTCGGCAAAATGCTCAAAAATCTCTGCTATAAGCTTTCCTGAACCTGCACCTTTAGGAATATCTATGTGCTTTTCATTGCAAAATGCAACAAGTTCATCAAAACTATAGTTACTAACATCAACACCAGCATGTTCTTCTATTAATTCAAGCATTGAAGCTCTTCGGAAAGGAGTTTTTAAAGATATGTTATGACCTTCATAAGCAATATCCGTAGTTCCGTTTACTTTATCACAGGCTTGACTGAATAATTCTTCGGTAATTTTCATCATACCGCCAAGATTGGAGTAAGCTTCATAAAGCTCAATAAGAGTAAACTCCGGATTATGTGTCCTGTCCATACCTTCATTACGGAAATTCTTTCCAATCTCATAAACTTTCTCATATCCACCGATAATCAGTCTTTTGAGATATAGTTCGGTCGCAATTCTTAAGTATAAATCAGCTCCAAGGCTGTTGTGATGAGTAATAAAAGGTCTTGCGTTTGCTCCACCATACAAAGGTTGTAATGTCGGTGTTTCAACTTCTATAAAGCCGATGCTGTCAAGATAGTTTCGGATAAAAGAGATAATGCGAGAACGTTTAATGAAAGTTTCTTTATTATCAGGATTCAAGAGTAAATCAAGATAACGTTTTCTATATCTAAGCTCAATATCGGTAAATTCATCGTAACGGACAGTCTTACCATCGATTACCTTTTCCTTTACAGTTGGAATAGGTCGGATATTTTTACTTAAAATAGTAATTTTACTCACTAATATAGAGTATTGACCACGCTGGGTCATGAAAGCATTACCGTTTATTTGAACAAAATCACTAAGGTCACAGAGTTTGAAAACTTCATAGTTCTCATCACCAACAGCATCTTTTTTAACGAAGAGCTGAATCTTTCCTGTCATATCGGTAATCTCGGCAAAGCCTACCTTACCCTGACGACGCATAGCTGTAAGACGACCTGTAACAATTACGGCTTCTTCGTTTTTTAAGTACTCTTCTTCATTATCAAGCAATTGCTTAATATAATGAGTTCTTTCGCAACTAGTAGGATAAGGGTTGATACCCAAATCTCTAATCTTTTGCAACTTCTGCTTCTTGAGACCTATAACCTGTTTTACATTCTGTTCCATCTTAGCTCCACATTAATATTAAAATATGTTTGCGGTTATCTGTCGTGTATCTGTGGGGGATAGTATATGACTGTTGATAACCGCAATTAAAATTATCATTTATTTCAATGTCAATTTGTAAACCGCTCTTGCAATGTCAATAAAGTTTTGATTTTGTGCATATAAACAAGTTTTGATTAACTATTACATTAGCAAAGAGCTTGTATGAATAAATATGAAAGTTGTGAAGTATTGAATATCAATCATTAAACTTAATACTCTGTCTTCTAATGAAGTTACTCCATTATTTTTTAGATTATCAATAATTATGTAAAATATTTGAAGTCATAGCTCTATGTACAATAAATGATTAGATAAAGTTAATGTCCATTTGTAAATATTGAAAAAAAGGTTGCCATATAGAGATTGAATTAAAACATTGCATCATTCCCTTGGTTTCGGCAAAACAAATCATATTTAAGGATTCCACAAATGAATGAAGAAAGTAATGTTAAAAAAGCAAAACTGTCTTCTTTAAAACGGGTTTTCCCTTTTTTTAGAGGGCACAGTAGGCAATTATCTCAAGCTGTAATTCTTGTAGTAGTTACAACAGGCTTAAGTAGTAGTCTACCTCTGGTGTTTCGTCACTTAATAGATACGGCAATTCCGTCAAAAGTGATGGCACAAATTATTATGATAGGATTAATATATCTTGGACTCCTTATCTTACAAGGAGGATTTCAGTATTTTCAATCCTTACTTGTCGGTTTTATGGGAATAGAAATTGTAAATGATATAAAACAAAAAACGCTTAAGCATCTTTTGGAGTTGCCTGTAAGTTTCTACGATAAGCATCAACCAGGAAAGCTGATTAGCAGGGTTGAAAGCGATTCTCAAAAATTGTATATGCTTTTTTCATCAGTTGGTCTTAACTTCATTTGGGCTATTCTGAATGTAATAATAGCTTTTACGATAATGTTCATGACTAATAAGAATCTAACTTTGGTAGTTATGGCAATTGCCCCTATATATGCAGCTACTGCAGTTTTCTTTTATAAGGTCATGAGACCGCTTTATAGGAAAGAAAGAGAAAAGTACTCTTTGATTTCAGGATTCTTAGGTGAGCATATTAAGAGTATTCCTGTTTTGAGAAATCTAAACAACCTAGATTGGTCTAGAAAGAAGAGCAGATTGATAAATCATGATTTTTTCTTAATGATAGCTAAGCTTGAAGCTTTGGAACAAGGAGTTTGGTTTCTGATTATGCTATTACCTGAACTAGTGATAATCTTACTTCTATATAAGAGTGTTACATGGTTACAACTAGGAACAATAACTATTGGTACTGTTTGGATGTTTATTCAGTATTTAATGATGGCTATTCATCCTCTAATAATGATATCTGAACAGATAGGACAAGTACAAAGAGCCTTAGGAGCTACTGATAGAATTTTTGAAATCCTGGATACTAAGTCAGAGTTAAAGGATGGTATTGAAGACAAAGAGTTTTCGTTTGAAGATGAGATACGCTTTGAAAATGTTAGTTTTGCATACGAGCCTGAGAAACCGGTTCTAAAAGATATAAACATTTCAGTTAAAAAAGGTCAGACACTGGCAATAGTAGGACCAACAGGTTCAGGTAAAACTACTACAATATCTTTACTAGCACGATTCTATGATCCGCAGGAAGGAAGAATTACTATCGACGGTCATGACTTACGATCAGTTTCTCGTAAGAAACTAAGGTCAATGATGAGTCTGGTTCTTCAGGATATTTATCTTTTCCCGGGTACAATACTTGATAACTTGAGAGTACTGAGAACAGATATATCGGAAGATAATGCTTATAACGCAACCAGGCTTATGGGCATAGATGATTTGATTAGAAAAATGCCACAAGGATTTGAGACTCCGGTCGCTGAAGAGGGAGGTAATCTCAGCTTTGGAGAAAGGCAATTGCTATCATTTTCAAGAGCTTTAACTTTTGATCCTGATATACTTATCATGGATGAAGCAACCAGCTCTGTTGACCCCTATACTGAAGAGATGATTAGATTGAGCATGGAGAAACTATTGAAAGGTAGAACTTCAATAATTATTGCCCATCGTCTTTCAACAATTACCCATGCTGATAATATAGTGTTGATTAAAGATGGTAGAGTTGCAGAAGAAGGTAATCATAAGGATTTGATTGCTATGAATGGGGAATATGCTAGACTTTACCGAACCCAAATGGGAGCACATAATGAATAATAAACAGAACAGAAAAACGATTTATTACTTTAAATGGTTTTTCAAGCTCTGGAAAGAATATCCATTGCAGATTACCGGAATAGTATTATTCACAATTATTACAATTGGAATTAAGACAGCATATCCGATATTACTGAAAAATATAGTCGATGAGCTAACCGGGGATTTTGTCCCGACTAAAGTCTATCATATGATATTCATTTATCTGATATTCACGGTACTACACGAATTTGTCTTACATGCACTACCTTATTCCAGAGGTCTTATGAACAATCTTTTTGCTCGTAACCTTAGGATTAAGTATTATCAGATTTATACAAATAAGATAAGTGCCTTTTTCAAGAAGTTTCGTACAGGTGATTTATTAACAAGATTAACATCGGATATTGATGGTGATTGGGATAGAATTCATTGGTATTCATGCTCAGGTTTATTGAGACCTTTAGAAGCTATTCTTATTCTTGGTATGACATTAGGTGTAATGTTTAGCTACTCAGTAATTTTAACTTTGTCATCATTTGTGCTACTGCCTTTTCTAGTTTTAATACTTGCAAAAGCAGAAGATAAGATGACACGATATACTCTGGAAAGACAAAAGTCTATTTCTACTTGTAACAATATACTCGAAGCTTGTTTTTCAGGGATAAGAGTGATTAAGACTACTATAAGCGAGGAAGACCAACTCAGGAAGTATAATGAAGCTTTAGATGATAGAGTGGTTAAAGAGAAGCAGTTCTTAAAAATGAATCAGATTATTCAATTCTATTCTATGCTGGTGAACCATGCAGGAAGCATAATTGTTATCTTTCTTGGTAGTATTCTAGTTATCAAAGAGTCAATTACACTTGGTACTTTTTTGCTGTTCATCACTTATATGAATAGATTGATTGAACCAATTTGGACACTTTCATGGTTCTATGCCTCATCCAAGCAAGTCTTTAAATATGTTGATAGATTGGATGAGACAACCGAATGCTATCCGGATAACCATCATGAGATAGGAACAAAGATTCTAGACTCAGCAGATACAATTGAGTTGAAGAATATTACATATCAATATGATGATGCTGTAGCACCTGTACTCAGAGATATTAACTTGAGTATAAAGAGGGGAGAGACAGTTGCTATAGTTGGAAAAGTAGGAAGTGGAAAGAGTACTTTATTGGAACTGATTGCCGGTAACCTGGAACCTACTAAAGGTGAAATCAGATTAAATGGTGAATCTATTCGTGTTTATAAAAATTCAGATATTGGAAGAATATTCGGGTATATCAGACAAGAGAATGTTCTATTTAGTGAAACGATTCACCATAATCTGTTGCTTGGGAATGAGTTCACGGAACAGGAAGTGGCCGATAGCTTAGATATATCATTAATGACGGATGAAGTAAATGCTTTTCCTCTTAAAATGGAGACTAAACTTGGTCAAAAAGGTATTAGTTTGTCCGGTGGGCAAAAGCAAAGATTATCTATTGCAAGAACACTTATTCGAAAACCTCAAGTTATCCTTATGGATGATTGTACAGCAGCGATGGATGCAGAAACAGAAAATAACTTCTGGATTAAGCTAAAAAAATCTAATGATGCTTTAACAAGTATAGTAGTAACTCATAGATTGGCAACAGCTAAGAGAGCTGATAGAATAATTGTTCTTGACGAAGGAACAGTTAAAGCAGAGGGTTCCAATAAGGAATTGTTACAGAACAGTGACTTATACAACCAGATAATGCTTAAGAAGACGGAGAAAATTGATGATTGCAGAAATGCTGAATGATTATAAAAAGAAACGTCTCAGAATAAAGGGACAGAGTTTGATGGCAAGAGGGAGAATCGATAAAGCATCAAAAGCGTTTGAGAAGCTCTTGCTTATAGAGAATAGTCCCGAAAATCAATATAACTATGCGTTGACTTTGCTTTCTCGTGCAAAATACGGGAAAGCAGAGTCTTATCTGTTGAAAGTACTAGCTGTATATCCGGATAACGAGATAGCAATGGTCTCTATGGCTGAGTGTAAACTCCATACCGGAGATTGGCAGGAAGCAATTAGATTACTTAAAGTATTAGTTAAAGATCATCCGACTAATATCAATTATAAGAAATACTTAGCTACTGTATCAGATGCAGATAAACGTAACCAATATATTCGAGTCCAAAAGCTTATAAAACACGCCCTTCAGAAATATGATAATAAAAAGTTTAGTGATGCAATTATCAGTTTAGAAGAAGCATTCAGCTTAGATAATGATAATACTACAGTAAATTATCTTCTAGGAACTTCTATAATAATGCAGTCCCATGACTATGAAAAAGCATTGCCATTCTTAGAAACAGCACTTAAATCAAGTCCTGATAATGTTGCTTATCAGAGAATATTCAGAATGGCAGCACAGAGAGTTGTGAGAGGTAAAAAGAAGCTTAATAACTAAGCTTAGATAGTTAATATAGCAGTGATGGGAGTTGAATATTGTAAACAAATGTGGCACTGTGGTTTAATCTGTACCGGTTACGCCAATCAAGTAAGTAATATGCTTAGTATCTTATGACAAGTCAATGATATCTAAAATACTACACAACCTCATGCTTGATTACTATAGAAACTAATTATTACATAGATTCTATTTCTTCCCATCTTGATAACAGATTATCCATTTCTACTTCAAGTGATTTATTCTCTTCATCTATCGCTTTAAACTGTTCTGCTGTTAGTTCCTCAGCTTTAGTGTTGATTGTTTCCGATAAATCGGCTTGTCTATTCTCTATTTCATCAATTTTTACTTGAATAGCTTCAAGCTCTCTTACATATTTATATGAAAGCTTGTTTGATGGTTTGTTTTCTCTTACAGGTTCCACTTTCTTCTTTTCTTGAGTTTCAACTTTATTGAATCTCTTCACAAGTAGATAGTCCGAATAATTACCTGCAAATTTCCTAATCTTATCAGACTCAAAGATGAAGAGTGTATCAACAACTCTATCTAAGAAATACCTGTCATGAGATACAACAAGAACACATCCGATAAATGCATCAAGATAGTCTTCAAGTATCTCTAGAGTTTTTAAATCGAGATCGTTTGTCGGTTCATCCAGTATGATAAAATTTGCACCAAACATAAGAGATTTAAGGAGATACAACCGTTTCTTTTCACCACCTGAAAGACTTTTAATCTTACTTTGCTGATGTTTGCCGTCGAACAAGAATCTATCGAGCATCTCACTAGCAGAATGTAGAACTCCGTCTTTGGTTCTTATATTTTCGGCATAGTCTGTGATATACTCTAAAACTCTCTTTTCAGGAGGTAACTCCTCTAATGCTTGAGAGAAATAAGCAAATTGTGTATTAATTCCAACTTTTATCTTACCTGAATCAGGTTCTATTTCACCTGTTATCAGCTTCAATAGGGTTGTTTTACCACAACCGTTAGGTCCTAATATACCGATTCTCTCATTCTTTTGGAACATGTGAGAGAAGTCCTGTAAGAGTTTCTCTTCTCCATAAGCCTTATTTAAATGCCCTATTTCCAGGATAGTTTTACCTAAACGATTACTAGTGAAGGAGATTTCTAATTCTTTATTCTCAACAAGATATGACTTATCCAATAACTCTTTAACTCTATCTATATGATTCTTAGGTTTGGAGGTTCTTGCTTGAGCTCCTCTTTGTAGCCACTTTAGCTCTTTTTGGAGTTGAGCTTTTCTTCTGGTCTCCTTTCTATTAAGGTCAGTAATTGCGTTTTGTTTCTTTTCAACATAATAAGAATAGTTCCCTTGATACCAGTTAATACTACCTCTCTCTACTTCGGCAATCATATTGCAGATAGAATCTAGAAAGTATCTGTCATGAGTAACAAACAGGATTGTACCATTGTAATCAACCAGATAATTCTGAAGCCACTCTATAGTATCAATATCAAGATGGTTGGTCGGTTCGTCTAATAATAGAACATCTGGTTTACCAAGTATTGTGCGTACAATATCAAGTTTTCTTCCTTGACCACCCGATAGGAGTGAAACAGATTTATCAAAGTCATTCAATCCGAATTGAGAAAGTAGTGATCTGGCTTCCGATTCAATAGACCAAATCTTGTTAACATCCATATACTCACTTAACTCAGTCAGCTCTTTAGCTAACTTGTCAGTAGGATTACTCTCCAGTTCAATCCTTATGTGATGATACTTTCTTATAATATCAAAATGAGGATGCTCACTATCATATACCTGCTCAATCACAGTATTATCCGGATTAAATTCGGGATTTTGAGGTAAAAACGCTACTCTTATTTGATTTCTATATGTTATCTTACCTGAATCAAGCGGTATAGCTTCCGCTATAAGCTTCATTAGAGTACTCTTACCGGCACCATTTGTACCAATGATTCCTATCTTGTTTCCTTCATGAATTCCAAAAGAACAATCTTCAAGTATTACTTTTTCTCCAAAAGCTTTTCTCAAATGTTCTGCTGTAACTAATATACGTCCGATTTTTCTACCTTCCTGATTAAAATAAAGCAGGAAAGAACTATTAATCCTTTCCTGCAAGGGTATATATAACTCTAAATCTTATGAGTTTAGTATAGCGTCCAGTTTTTTATTGAATAATTCTTTAATCTCTTCCATTCTAGCTTCTGTTGTTGCTTCGAATCTCAATACTAATACAGGAGTAGTATTCGAAGCTCTGCAAAGTCCCCAACCGTCCTCAAAAGTAACTCTAACTCCGTCAATATCGTTAACTTCATAGCCTTCATCTTTAAAAGTTTGAACTACTTTAGCAACAATATCAAACTTCTTCTCTTCAGGTACATTGATATGAATCTCAGGCGTATTGAACATCTTAGGTTGATCAGCGAGGAAGCTACTTACAGGCTCGTTAGTTAAAGACATTATTTCTATGAATCTGCAACTGACATATATTGCATCATCGAAACCAAGAAATCTGTCTTTTAGGAAAATATGCCCTGACATCTCACCGCCTACTTTAATACCTCTGTTTCTCATTTCGTTCTTAATATTAGCATGACCTGTTTTATACATTATCGGTTTGCCATTGTATTTTACAATATCATCAAACAGGTTCTTAGAACATTTAACATCAGCTAAAACAAATTCTCCAGGATTCTTCTTTAGAAAATCACGAGCGATTATATTAAGAATCTGGTCACCATAAAGCATATTACCTCTTTCGTCAATAACACCAATGCGGTCTGCATCACCGTCTAAACCGATACCTACATCTGCACCTATTTCTTTCACTTTAGCAATCAATTGCTGATTATTCTTTAAAATAGTTGGATCAGGATGATGATTAGGGAAGTTACCATCAGGTTCACAGAAAATTTCCGTTACATCGCATCCCATTTGTTTAAGAAGGTGGGGAAGATAAGGTCCGCCCATTCCATTACCACCGTCAACAACAACCTTTAACGGTCTTTCAAGCTTAATGCTATTAAAAATATATTCAAAATACTTGTTTTCAATTGTGTTATCTTCAGTGAAACTACCGTTTCCGGTTTCAAAATCACTATCCTGTATATGTTTAAGAACATCTTTGATTTCCGATCCATAAACACTTGCTAAGCCATTGTTAAGCTTTATTCCATTATACTCGGAAGGATTATGACTGGCTGTAATCATAGCACCAGCATCAGTTTTCAAACTCCAAATAGAGAAGTACATAAGGGGAGTTGCTACGATTCCTATATCAGTAACATCACATCCTGTTTCCATTAATCCTTTCGAGAATTGTTTCTTAAAAGAAGGTGTACTAAGTCTGGCATCTCCTCCAATAACAACACTTGCAAGATTTCTTCTTCTTAACCAAGTACCAAATCCTTTACCAATCAGATAAACTGATTCTTCTGTCAAATCACTACCTACTATACCTCGGATATCATATTGTCTGAATATCTGTGGATTTACCATTACAAACTCCTCTTAGTTGCCGAATAATTTATGTGTTTTCTTAAAATTATTATAGTCATCTGTTTCTTTCTGTTTGAAATCTTCAAGACTGTCTTTTTCTACCTTTTTATAGAGTCCCATATCCTTATTTTTGGTTTCTTCCTCTTCTTTTGCCTTCTCTATTTGACTAGGAGTAAGACCGTCTTCCGGGGCTTCACCATACTCAGCTTCAACTCTTTCGGATATTGATAAGCCGTGATTGTTATCCTCCGGAGCTTCTCCATGTTCAGATTCCACTTGCTCAGAAATTGAAAAGTTTGAGCTTTCTTCGGTTTTAACCTCTTGCGGTTTTTCCAATTGGGGATTTTCTTTAGGTACTTTGCAACCGGAAAACACCAATACTCCTGAAACTAATAATCCTGTTAACAGTCTTTTCAATCTATCCTCCTACATTCTAAAATATTCTTTTATTTGTGGTAAAATAGCTTTCAAAGCTCTTCCTCTATGGCTAATACCATGTTTTTCATTGGGAAGCATTTCACCAAAAGTCTTTCCGGTTTCTCTCAGCCTGAATATTGAATCATAACCAAAACCGCTTGTCCCATGTTCAGCATGAGTAATGTCACCAAGAACTTCACCTTTAGCTGTTCCTACTAATTTGTTAGGTTCAGCTAAGGCAACTACCGTTCTAAAGCTGGCAGTTCTATCACTAAATGTTTCCATTAACTTAATTACTTTGTTTCTATTGTCTCTGTATGAGCAATTTTCTCCGGCAAATCTAGCTGCATATACTCCGGGGGCACCATCAAGTGCATCTATAAAGAAACCCGTGTCATCCGCCAAGGTAGGCAATCCGGTGAAGTTTGCTAATTCAGTAGCTTTCTTAATAGCATTTCCTTCAATAGTGGAATGATCTTCAACTACATCAGGTAAGTTATCAAAATCAGACATTGTGTATATCTCAATATCTAAATCAAGAGTCTCCAATATCTCTTTAATCTCTTTTATTTTATCGGGATTTTTAGAACCTATCATTAGTTTCATTACTTTTCTTTCTCCGCTAATAGATTAGTTACTATCTTTTTAATTCTTACAAGAATATTTTGAGATAGGAATTTCTCTGTCACTGCAATAATTTGTTGAATTAAGGTCAATGGTTTTTCCTTGCCGCTCCAATTATCCATAACAATATCAGGATCAATTTCATTCAGCATACTGTTTAGAGCAATCACCACTAACACCAAATCATCTACATAACCTATTATAGGTATGAAATCCGGTATTATATCCCAAGGAGTAAAGAGATAAGTGATTACTCCCCCTAAGATAATCTTCACACGTTTTGGAGTGCGTTTATCAATAAATAACCTTATGACCAACATTGCAAAATCAGGTAGAAACAGCAGTAATTGTGTTATCTCTTTACCAATCTTACCTGTCTTTTTCCCGGCAGATTGAATACAATGACACCTTAGCTTTTCGTAGAAATTCAATAGCTTTTTCTCGTCAGTATACACAATTTTATCTTCTATATCTTTGATTGTATCCTGATTTATCTCTTCCACTTTAATATGCTCGCAATCTTGTTTCACTGACATAACAACCTCCTTTAACGCATTAATAAGAATATGAGTGCATTCTCTGATTTGTCAATTAATTTTTCACGTTAAGGTATTAACCTTATGTTGTGCACTATTGATTTAAATCAATTTAAACTCTTTCATTGACACAGATAATCCTTTAACAATAAATTAGCTATTACAAGAAAACGGAGAGTATATGCGACGAAATGTAATAGCTATTCTATTGCTGATATTACCAATATGCATTTTCTCAATTCAATCAACTATTAATGATTTACCAAATGATGATGGTAGTGTGCTACTCCTAGAATGGGACATAGGAAAAGTAAATATCGATAAGGTAATAATCGAGCGAGAAGATGAATCAGGAGATTATAAGGAAATAATCTCTATCACAAATGGAGTTAAAACATATCAAGACAAAGAACTTGATTACAAAAAAAAGTATAAGTATAGGGTAGGATTCTATCAAGCCGATTCATTACTAACTTCACAGACTCTGATTGGTAAACCTGTTGCCCAGTGGTTTAACAAGACAAAGGTTCCTGTCTTGATTACTGCAATTCTTTTAATGGGATTGATTGTATACTTTATTATCTCTGCCAGAAGTGGTAAGGACTTGTATATTAGAAGAATATCAGGACTCGAATCAATGGATGAAGCTGTAGGAAGAGCAACTGAGATGGGTAGACCAATCTTGTTTGTACCAGGCATCATGGATCTTGATGATATGCAAACAATAGCCGGTTTAACTATATTAAGCCATCTTGCAAAAAAAGCTGCTACTTATGACTCTGAGATTTTAGTACCTGTATGTCGTTCCATGGTTCTTTCGGCAGCAAGAGAAATTGTTAAAGAAGCATATCTGCAAGCAGGAAGACCTGATGCTTTTAATCCCGATACTATTTTCTATCTAACAGATGACCAATTCGGTTTTGTAGCCGGTGTTGACGGTATCATCCTTAGAGATAAACCCGCAGCTAACTTCTATCTTGGAACTTTCTATGCAGAATCTCTCATCTTAGCGGAAACCGGTTTTGCAAGCGGTGCAATACAAACTGCAGGTACAGCTATGTCTTCTCAGTTACCTTTTTTTGTTGCAGCCTGTGATTTTACTTTAATAGGTGAAGAACTCTTTGCTGCTTCGGCTTATCTGTCAAAAGAACCTTCTCAACTAGGAGGTCTAAAAGGACAAGATTGGGGTAAAGCAATTTTTGTAGCTGTATTAATTATAGGAATTATACTTGAGATTTTTGGTGTAACGGGACTTAGAGACTTCTTGTCAATGAAGTGAGGAATAAATGAAGAGAACTTTACCATTAATAATTACTTTTTTCGTAGGGATGCTGATAATTATTTCAGAGTTTATACCACATCCACCGTTTAATACTATCCGCACAAGCTTGGAAGATTGGTTTATGATTATAGCCGGTTTCTCTATAATTCTTGGACAAATAAGTCTTCTCACAATGACATTTCTTAAAATCAAGCATAAGAAAGATAATTGGCAGTATTATATTGTTACAATAGTCTCATTCTTCTTTATGGTTATAATGGGACTGTTATGGGGCACAGAGAAGCAAGGAGGTATTCTTGGAGATGGTGTCAATGTTGTATCTCTACTTGGCTCAAAACCTTTCGATTATCTTTTTAACAATGTCTATCAGCATTTGCAAGCTACTATGTTCTCTTTATTGGCTTTCTTTATAGCTTCTGCAGCATATAGAGCTTTTATTGCTAGATCTCCTGAATCTACATTGTTGCTTGTTGCCGCAATCCTCGTAATGTTAGGCAGAACCAGTGTTGGAAGCAGTCTGACAGGTTGGTTACCAGAAAGCTTAAGATTTTTGCATTTACCTAACATTGCAGATTATATAATGAAATATCCGGCAACAGCGGGACAACGAGCAGTTATGGTTTCTGCTGCACTTGGTGTGATTGGTAGTTCGGTAAGAATTCTTCTTGGAATTGAACGTTCCCATTTAGGAGGTAAATAATGAAACTTCCAACAATTGACAGAAGAATTATATTTCTTATCCTAATCATTGGTGTGACTGTACCGTTATTAGTTAAAGTAGGTTTCAATCTTGAAATTTCAGAGAACTCAAGATTGGTTTATGATTTGATTGAGAATACACCTGAAGGTACACCTGTTGTGATTTCATTGGATTATGACCCTGCCAGTAAAGCTGAACTTCAACCTATGACAAGAGCATTACTGGAGCATGCATTCAGCAAAAAACATAAAGTTATTCTAACTGCACTCTGGCCCATGGGTGTTATAATTGGAGAGAATACAGTTCGTTCATTGCAAGATACCTATCCTGTTGTATATGGAGAGGATTATGTTAACCTTGGCTATAAAGCGGGAGGAATGGTAACAATTCAGGCAATGGGTAGAAGTTTCGAGAATGTTTATCCTAAAGATATCAACGGCTCCGATATTGCGGATATCCCTCTAATGAAGAATGTTAAAAACTTTGAGAATATAGGTTATGCTGTCTCGTTTTCTGCAGGCTCTCCGGGACTTAAAGAATGGATAATGGTTGCTAACGACAAGTATAATGTTCCGGTTGCCGGAGGAGCTACTGCTGTTAGTGCTCCCGAGATGTTACCATATCTGAATAAACAACAACAACTTCATGGTTTACTCGGAGGACTAAAAGGTGCTGCCGAATACGAGAAACTCGTAGGCACACTTGGAATGGCTACAGCTGGTATGGATGCTCAATCCATAGCACATCTTATCATTATAGTTTTTATTGCTTTGGGTAATATAAGCTACTATGTTGATAAGAAGAAAGGAGGCAAGAAATGATAGACTTTATGACATCTCTAGGTCTCTGGATAGGGGCTATCCTTACATTTGCTATTCTTAGCTTCCTATATAAAGACAATCCTCTCTATAAAGTTGCCGAACAGATATTTGTAGGGCTTTCTGCAGGTTATTGGTTCATTTATACAATCTACTTCATTTTGATTCCAAATCTGTATAGTAAACTTACAACCGATTTCAGTGGAAATGCTATATTGATAATACCTGCTTTATTAGGTGTGATGATGCTCATTCGGATTATACCTAAACTCGAATGGCTTAGTCGTTATCCTATATCACTGTTAATGGGAACCACTGCAGGATTAAGTTTTCTATTATACATTAAATCAGACTTAATACAACAACTTATTGCAACCATGATTAATCCTTTTGCTGCCGGTAATTCAGGTCAGACAATAGGGGAGATTTTAATGATTGTTGGAACAATCTCAGGACTTGCCTATTTTTTCTTTAGCAAGAAACATGAAGGAGCCTTTGGTGTTGTTGCTAAGATAGGTATTTACTTCCTTATGGTTAGTTTCGGTGCAGCCTTTGGTTACACCGTTATGGCCAGAATATCACTTCTGATTGGGAGAATCCAATTCCTACTTGGTGATTGGCTGCATTTGATAAATCAATAAAACATACTAGTAAAGGGCACCGTTTGGTGCCCTTTTCAATATACAATAGATAGCTCTAATTAACTATCACTAACATTAACCAAGGGGAATGTAATTTTAATGATAGTACCCTTGTTTAACACACTTTTACATGATATGGAACCAAAATTCTTATCTACAAGTTCTTTTACTAAGAGCATACCCAGACCAGTACCTTTTTCCAAGTCCGTTCCCAATGTTGAGAAATTAGCTGAGTTGAAAAGGGTTGCTACTTCTTCAGCAGACATTCCAATACCTGAGTCTTTGATAAAGAAGGTGACTTTATCTCCATCAATTTCATTGGAAACAACAATTGTGGAGTTGCTGTGGGAGTATTTTATAGCATTTTGGATTACATTTCTAAATATCGTTTTTATAGACATTACTTCACCTTTTATGAAGTAATCTGAGGTTAACTCATTTATTAGAAGTATTGATTTATTGCTCAGTTGTGTATTATATAGCTCTTTAATCTCCTCAACGCAGTCAGATATATTAATAATTGTGAGAGATTCCTCTAAACCGGAAACAACATCTCTTGCCCAATGAACTAGATCTTCAGTTAGTTTGTAAGTATTTTGTACCGATTCTGTAATACTTTGAATGATTTCATCTTTATCTTCTTGACTTTCGATTGTGCTGAATAGATTAAGCAATTGAGATGCATTCCCGATAGGTCCTCTGACATCATGTGTAATTATTGAAATCATCTTATCTCTCAATGATTTTTCCTCTTTCAAAGTATTGAGATTCTCCAGAAGAAGGTCTTTTTGTCCATTTAGTTCAAAGTTAAGGTATTTCAACTCCTCTAGTTTTTCCTGATATGCAGAGACAGCAATATTGTCTTGACTTTCCTTGAGCATATCTGTTAAATCTTCAACAGAGCTGTTTTCCAGTTCACTAACTTTCTGAGTAAGCATCTTACTGTATTTCTGTGAGTAGTTAAAAGCTGTTGTATAATCTTGGATAGACTGATAGTATTCAATATTTATCTCAATAAATTTTGAATTAGTGTCAATGCCTCTTATATTGGCTATAGAGTCAATATATGACTTTGCTTCTTGTGGCTTATTTAGCTTTATATAACATCTGGCTATATCTAAATAGTATTCTAATTGATTCTTTCCATCCTTATTCGATTTTACTTCCTCTATTTGGCTTAAGAAAACCTCAAGAGCTTCCTTGTACTTTCTTTGTTTAAAGTAGTATAATCCAAGAATCCTATTATTGGTTACATCAAAATGCCTTGGTTTGTCAAAAGTAAGACTATTATATTTATCTAAACAGATTTTTGCATTTTCAAAATCAGAATTGTTTATATAAGCTAACGCCAGATTGTTGTAAATCACTGGGAGAGGCACACAAACATTATTGTTAGGTATCGTATCCAATGCTATGTTGAAATAGTAAATAGCATTATTGTTATCGTTAAGAGTCATGAATGTTACACCGATGTTTGTTAGTAATCTATAGATAAATCTTGCTTCATTCTTGTTGTATTTCTTCGAATAGATATATGCTTGTATGAAGTGCTTTAAACCATTCCTGTAAAGCTTTTTAAAGTTATAAATTGTTCCAATGTTTGCATGAATTCCCATCAGCATTCTGTTTGAATCAGATGTTGTACAAAATTCAAGGGCTTTTGTATTACATTCTAGTGCTTCATCATGTTTGCTAAGCTGAGTTTTGATAATCCCTAAATTAGTTAAAAATCTAATTTTCTGTACCTGAGTCCCATTTGTAAAAACAATATTCTCAGCTTTCTTAAATTGAGGTTCAAGCTTCATGAAATTGTACTCATAAGTAAAATCAAAAGCAAATTGCTTAAGTATAAGTTCAACTTTTTCTATACTATCACCTGAATGAACTTCCTGCAAGCTAGTCATTAACTTGTCAAAATCTTTCTTGTTCTTTGAATTAGTATACTCGTCCAACATTTCTAGGTCATTCTCAAAAGGCATCATATCCTCCTATATTACTAAAACAAGGAAGTTGTAGGTAATATGTCAATATTAAACTATCAATTTACACTGTCAAAAAATATTGAAAAGGCTCTACCTCCTCGGGAGATTGTCGAGTATGTTGTATATGTTATAATAATTCCAGAAGCTTACGGTAGATATATCTGTTTTACATATCATACCTATTTCATCTCTGTTTCTTATCAATTCTAGCGGTTACAAAAAACCCGACATTTCTGTCGGGCTGTTCTAACATCTTTAGGCTTTTCTAGTTAAATCTATATCTTACAGTTATCTTTGTTGTCAATATCTTTATTGGTATTGATGGTTGCATCTTTGAAACTAATATGTGAATGGAAGCGACTTGCATGAAGTCTTCCTGCAATTGAGTCAACTAATGAGTAGATAGTTGGAATCACAAACAGAGTCAGTAATGTTGCAAAGCTTAATCCAAAGACTATACTTACAGCCATTGATTTATAATCAGCAGAAGATTCTGCTGAAGAGAATATCATTGGAAGCATTCCGCCAACAGTAGTAACAGTTGTAAGAATTATAGGTCTTAGTCTCAAAGCTCCCGCATTGATAAGTGAGTTCCATCTATCGACACCTTGCTCCCGCTCTCTGTTTACAAAGTCTACTAGCACAAGTGAGTCATTTACAACCACACCAATCAGAGCAACAACTGCTATTAGAGTATTAAGGGAGAAGGGGAGACCTGTTAAAATAAGTCCCAATACTACTCCAATGAAAGCAAATGGGATTGTTGCCATTACAATCAACGGTTGTATATAGGATTTAAACTGAGTCGCTAAGATAGTGTAAACGCCAAGGATAGCTATAAGGAAAGCCAGATACAGTGAACTGTATGACTCTTTCATCATTTCATGAACACCACCATAGCTCAAATAGTAACCCGGGAACTTCTGGTTGAAATCAGTGAGAAGTCCTTTAGTATTTCTAATCTTATCTCCGTCTAAAATCTTCTGTACTTCATCGGTTGTTCGAGTAGATGTATGACCATTGCTGTCAGTATACTTACCAACCGCAGCTGTGATTGTAATATATCTATCGGAATCTCTGTGTTGTATCTGTGACAATCCGTTCTCTACTTTAAATTCTGCAATATCCTTCAAAGGTATTAGAGCACCGGAAGTAGAACGTATCTTCATATTCTTTAACTCGCTTAAATCATCTACTTGGGTTTCTTTAGCTTTAAGAACAATATCATATTCTTCAATGCCATCACCTCTATATATAGAAATATTTGAACCATTTGAAGATAACCTAACTGCTGATGAGATTGAAGATGCGGTTAATCCGTAATAAGACAATCTATCTTGATAAGGAATTATCTGTATTTCCTGTTTACCAGCATCAAAACTATCGTCTATATCACTGATTCCCGGGATTTGAGCAAGTTGAGCTTTAATGTATTCTCCGATATATTCAAGTTTTTCAAGACTATCACCGGTAATTCTGATTTCTACATCATTACCTGTTGGAGGTCCATGTCCTTCTTGGTCAAACTTAAAGGAGTAAAGACCGGGTAGGTTCTTCATAAACTCTCTAAGCTTATTCTTGATTACGAAATCATCGTAATTACGTTGTTCAATATCTACCATATCAAGCTTAACTTCAGCATTATTGGAAGATGTTGATCTTGTTCCTCTACCTCTGATAAGACCTATCTGAGTGATGACAGCCTCGATATCGGAGTGCTCTACCATATTTGCAACAAATTGCTCTACTTTAGAGACCACTTCATTGGTCTGTTCTAAGCTTGTCCCGACAGGTGTTTCAAGTTGGAGAACCAGTGTGTCAGTGTTTCTTCTCGGGAAGAATTCAAATCTGACCATTCTAAACATTAATGCCATACCGGATAGAATTAGTAGGACAACTACAATAAATATTGTGATAAATCTATGTTTTAAGACATTTGTAACAGCACATCTATATCTCTTAACCAGTTTATCGTAGAAAGTATTCTTTTTCTTTTCTTTTAACTTTTTTGGACCTAGTTCAGCCAAATGAGAAGGTAGAATAATTAGGGATTCAAACAGGGAAGCTAGGAGAGCAAACATGACTACTAATGGGAACACCCTCATAAACTGTCCCATAACACCTTTCATAAACATAATGGGAGAAAATGATGCAATAGTGGTTAATATCGCTGCAATCACTGGCCACATAATCTCTTCTGTACCCTGTATGGCTGCTTCATATCTTGAGTATCCCATCTCCATGTATCTATGGTAGTTTTCAATAACCACAATCGCATCATCCACAATCATACCAAGCACTAAAACAAGGGCAAATAGTGAAAGATTGTTCATTGTAACACCAAAGTAGAACATGGCAACAAAGGTTAAGAAGAAACTGAATGGTATTCCCCAAGCAGCAAAAAGAGCATTTCTCCACCCAAGGAATAATGTTAGTATTATAAATACAAGTATAATACCAACAATAGCATTAGCACCAAGTGATGTTAAAGCACTTTTAACAGCAATGGAACCGTCATCTCTAATCGTAACATTTATATCAGGTATAGTCTTCTCAAATTCAGAGCAATAGGCTTTAACATCTTGCATTACTGTTACAATATTACCTTGGGCTTTTTTATATACTTCCAAAGTGATACTGTTTTCACCGTCTTGCTTAGAGATAACACTGGAATCTTCAAGAGTATCAATAACGGTTGCAACGTCTTTAATTCTAACTGCTCTTCCATTTCTATCCATCATAATCGGAAGGTTTCTTATTTCAGATAAACTGTTGAACTCTCCCATTGATCTAATTATAAACTCAGCAGATCCGAACTGAACGGAACCACCGGGAACATTAAGATTTCTATTAGCAACTGAATTACTGATATTGTTTAACGACAGACCATAAGCGTTTAACTTCTCAAGGTCTCCTTCAATCCATATTTCTCTTTCTCTTGTTCCGCCTACTTCAACTTTTGAAACATTCTTAACATTGGTTAACCCTTGTTTCATAGTATCGGAAATATCTCTCATTGTGTTTGGATGGAAGTCACCACTAACGACAATAGAGCATATTTCATTAACCTCTTTCATATTGAGTCTTATTAATATCGGATCCATTGCGTCTTCAGGTAAATCATTTACTTTATCCATCTCTGTATTTACTTCATCCCAAGCTTCATCCATGTCTGCATCTGTTTCGAAACGAATTCGAATCATAGCTGACCCTTCAGTGGCGGTTGATTCTATGAAATCTATATCATCAATATCAGCTATTTCATCTTCAATTTTAGTAACAATCATCTGCTCTATCTCAGCAGGAGAAACTCCCGGGTAAGCAACAGTGATTATGACCATTCCAAATTCAACTTGAGGCATCTCTTCCTTAGGAATTTGGGTCATTGCATAAATACCTGCAATGAATACCATAATCATAATCATGTTTATCAGTACTGAATTACGTACTGAGAATTTTGCAATAGACATAACTTTATCCTTTAACCTCTACAATAGAACCTTCATTCAACATCTCCATGCCTTCGGTAACTAAGCGGTCACCTTCCTTGAGACCGGACTTAATAATCACTTGTTCATCAACAATAGTTCCTAACTCAACAACTCTTTTCTCAGCTTTGTTTTCTGAATCTATTACATATACATACTTCTGACCATAATCATCAAGTACATGATTAAGAGAGGCATAAACAACATTTTTGAATGTATGTGCCAAAATCTTACCGGTTACAACCATACCGGGAGCTAGTTTACCTTTAGAGTTGTCAGCTATTATTTCTATTGGATACGTAGAGCTGGCATTGATTGGTTTCATTCCAATACCTGCAATTTTACCAACTAATTCTAAACTGTTTAATTCTGATTTTATAGTAACTTTCTGTCCTTTTTTTATAAGGAATAACTCTGATTCATTTACACCTGTTTTGAGTTTGAGTTTTGAATAATCGACAATTGTTAAAAGAGCAGTTCCTTGGGATACGGTATTGCCAATTTCTAATTCTGTTGAAGCAATATAACCATTAACCGGAGCTGTTAATCTTGATTTTTCAAAACTGAGCTTAGCAGATTCTAGACTAGCTTGTGCTCCGGCAAGTGCTGCTTGAGCTTGTTTTAATGAAGCGTAAGCATTATCATATTCCATTTTAGAGATACTTCCGTCTTTGTAGAGACTCTCCGAAGCATTAAATGACGAATTGACAGAAGCAAGGGATGCTTCGGTAGCTAACAAATTAGCTTGTGCTTGCTCAAACTGAATTCTGATATTATCGTTATCAAGTTTAGCGATTTCTTCACCTTTCTCAACATAATCACCTAAATTCTTATATATCTCCAATATGGTCCCTGATGTTTCGCCAATTATTGTAACATCAGTTATACCTGAAAGAGTGCCACTAACTGTGACATACTCATTCAAACTATCATTTTTAATATCTCTCACCATCACAGGGGATTTAATAATTGTATCTCCTGCTCCGGCACGACCCATTCCTCGACTTTCGGTCGAAGGTTTACCACATCCAAGAAATAGTAGCAATACTATACCTAAACTCAACATCCTTTTCATCATTACCTCTATTCTATTATCATTGAAATTATGTCCTGATCATCCTTAAGCCCAAGTAGTTTCTTTAACGCTGAGCGAGCTTCGAGATAATCAAATTTACTGCTTACTTTGTTCATTCTTGCACTCTTGTACATTACTTCGGAATCCAATAAATCGGTTCCGGAAAGAAGTCCGTTATCATATCGTGCTTGCATCTGCTTATATGTTTCTTCCGAATACTCAAGACTTAACTGTGAGGCTTGATATTTCCTAGCAGCACTAATTAGATTAAGTAAGGAAGATTCAACTCCTAACGAATTATTGTTAACACTATCTATATACTGATATTCAGTTTGGCGAAGGTCAGCTTTAGCTTTAGCAACATCAGAATATGAATCTACTAAAGGGAAGATAGGTATTGAAGCATTGAGTGAGATAGAAGATCTCCAAGGATAATTGCTCCAATCCTCTCTGGCATCACCGGAATTATTGTAAGAATAACTCAGATTAACATTAGGCATAAAGCTTCCAATTGCATTATTAACATTTCTTTTAGCGATGGACGTTGAAAGTTTCAGGGCTTTCATTGAATTACTATTCTCATTACTATAGTCAATCATTCTGTTAATTACTACGTCCATTGCTGATGCATTCAAGGAGTTTAGTCCTGATATCTCGGCATCAAATGAATCTTCATTTTCTTCAATGACTTCAAAGTCTTCCGTTATAAGCAGGTAGTTTTTTAAATCTTTATAGCTTACATCATAAGCAAGTTGGGCTTGAATAAGAATCACATTTTTGTTAGCCGCATCAGCCTGTACTTGAAGCAGATCAGCTTTTGAAATTGTTCCTTGTTGAAATCTTGTATTTGAATCAATAACCCTCTGATTTGCAACCGTTAACTCATCATTAGCAATTTCAAGTAACTGTTTTGCTTCTATTAATGCAAAAAACTTACTTTCTGTAGTATTTAGAATCTCCAGCTCTTTTTCTGATAAATTCAATTTACTTATGTTCTTACTGGTTTTAGCAATAAGAGCAGCATTAATGAGTCTTCCTCCCATAAATATTGGCTGGCTTAAGCTTACCCCATAAGAACCATTCTCAGCATAGTTAGAGTTTAGTCCTGTATTCTCACTATCAGTCTGCGAATATGAAGCACTTGCCGAACCTGATGGGAATAAAGAGATTATTGAATTCTTATAACTCCATACGGATGATTTGAAACCCTCTTCCTGAGCTTTATATCCCGGATTGTTTTTAAGAGCTATCTCTTTTGCACTATCTAATGAAAGTTGTTTTGCTTGGATACTAAATGTCATTAGTATCAATACTGTTAATAGGCATAAATATTTACGCATTATTTACCTCACACTATTATAATTTACTCTATAAGCTATCTGACAAATACACACTCGGAATCCTGCATAAAAGATTAATATTTACTGCTTCTGTCAATTATGATGAGCATATTAACAATATTATTACATACACTTAACTAACATAGTAAATATATTGTAAAAAGATGAGTAACCCAGATTTTAATTAACTTAACATGAAAAAAGAGTCTGCTGACATTGTCAACAGACTCTTTTTTATTATGTGTAACTAAATGAACTATTTAGCCGATTATTGGTTGAATACTTTTTCTGGCAGGTAAGTATTGTACCAATCCGGATATAATGCACCATCTGATTCTGCCCAATCTTGGAAATGAGGATATGCTTCTGTTATCTGAACAAATTCTAAAGGATTATGGAAATATCCATAAATCTTAACAACCCAAGGATGATTCAGAGCTGTTTTGTAAAAGAATTGGTTTGGAATATCTGTAGCATCATCTCCTGTATTAAAGTAGATAGGATTTGCAATAGCTGTTGGTGCAAACAAAGGATGATGTACTTCTTTTTGTCTTTCGTTACCTGCAGAGATGTACCACTCAAATGTCAAATTAGTAGGCTGAGTAGCTGTTGGATTAAATGCAAATATGAATTCTCTAGAATGAGGATACCCAGAAGGGCCAATACCATTGTTTTGGTAACCGAATTCTTCCCACTCGATGTCATACCAAGCTCCTATTGTGTTTGGAGTATACTCATCTATTCTTATATTTGATAACTGTGTTTGAATACTTTCAACAAAATCAGGAGCAGCTAATTCACTGTAGACAGTCTGACCACCTGCAACACTTGCTTCCATAAAGTGTAGGAATATGCTGTTGTGAAAGTTAGCTCCAATAGCATTCATCCAAAGTTTTGCAAATCCACCGACATACTCATTATGTGCATTTAGATGAAATTCTACATATTCACGAATGACCAGATCGTTAAAGTCATAATCACCTTTATCAGGCCACAAGTCTTCAAAGACCCAGTAGTTTTCATCAACTGCGGGTATTCTAATTCTGATAGCTTTCTCAGGATCGGAAGGGAAGTCGTCAATTGAGTCATCCACACCATCACCATCAGTATCGATTTTCACTGCTTTCTCCTGAACCGATCCGGTAAGATTCACTATTTGGTCATTAGTAGATGTTGATATTGCTTGTTTGAATCCAATTTCATTACAAACAACATAAACAGAGTTCAATTCACTGGGAATCTCTAATGTAAATTCATGCATACCATTTTCAACAATAGCACTTGAAAGAATATGTGTGTCAAATTCAAGATTGACTTTTTTACCATTTAGAAGTTGTTCTTCACCTTGAATATCAAGTGTGAAGAATTTAGTGTTGCTCCAATTGAAATCAGGATCAACATCAAGGGTAACAAATTCTTTTGGAGTAAAGCCTCCGTTATTAGAACTTGTTGTATCATCCTGACAGGCTACAAGCAATAATGCAACAAACAATATTAATATTAATCGTTTCATATTTATTTACCTCCAAAATAAAGCTTATGAATTCTAATTCCAAAATAATATATCTTCTAAAGTACTGTCAAGCAAATAATAACACAATAGACTAGTATAGCAAATTATTTAGTCAACTTAACGAATTGGAAACTAGTACATCATGCTTTTGTGAAGATTGGCAAATATTCAACAATAGCGGTAGTTATTAGTGAAAAGAGTCTCGATGTTTTCACTTCGAGACTCTTTTCACCATATTGATAATTAATCTCTAATCTCTGTAAAAGTAATATCCTTTACTTGATTAGGTTCTAATTCTATTGAAAAAGATATTTTACCTGCACTAACTTCTTTGAAGTCATGATTTGAAGATTTAATAAAAGCTTGGTGATCGAAATTGTGCAATACTTCAATTGTCTTCTTATATTTTGATCTGTTCTTAAGTGTGATCTTCATATCTCTCTGATATTTAGCTAGTCCCCTTGAGTGTTTATTAACTTCAATTGTCTCTGCTTTCAAATCAAATGCTTTTCCTGTTTCCAACTCAACCTCTTCATTAATGGGAGTATGCGAGATTGCTGTTTCACCAATTAGAGCCATTTCATTATCAGTTTTATCCTCCATATAAACCATTACATTGCCACCCGGAAGGGGTATTCCAAGTCCGTCTTTTTTACTGTTTTTAAACTTCAGGTATCCGGTTACGTAACTACTGTATGAATTATACTTATATACTTGTTTTGCATTTACTTCTTTTGTCTCATAAAGTTGCAATTGTTTTGATTGATTATTTTTTATATTAACAGGATTTGTTACAGTATACATGTGATAATCATGAAAATCTTGTTCTATAGGTATTCCACTGCTAGTTACAAGTAAATTTGATTTTGCATACCTCTCAAACCTTACTTCATCTTTTTCAATCAAATTTATATCTCCGGCAATTAACTTCAGTTTCACATTTTCCAGTGCTTTGCCGCTGTTGTTATCCATGCTGATCCAAGAATTAATTCTGAGTTTTTCATCATCCCAAACCATATTGTAAACAGCTTCCCAGGAGAATCCACCTGTTAGATAACTAATATCGACTTTAACCGTCTGTTGATTGTTTGATTCAAGTTTCCATTTGAGAGTAGGCTTTAAATAAAAATTCTCAGGCATTTTTACTAAACTGATATTCTCTATCTCTTTTATGCCTACCAGAGATATTGTACCGTCTTCACTTTTTAATCCAATAGAAATTCCGTCATTGAATTGAAGTTCTCCTTCAAATTTGTTTCCTTTAATGGTTTCCACTTTTATGGTTTTTCCCATATACTTTTTTAGAATTGAATCAGTATTACCCAAATCATATTCATAATTCTGCTCAATAATTGAAACACTTCCTTTTTTGGGCATGAATATTACTGATTTTGGATTTATTCTTGATGTTATATCATCATAAGAAAAATCATTAATTCCTTTTGATAAGTTTTCAATTGTGATTTCTTTTTTTATCAACGCCAAATCGTTATTGTAAACCACAACTTGCTCCATAGCATATAGACAACCCGTAATAGCAATAATGATTAAAAGAACTCTTTTCATTATTTCCTCCGTATCAATGTGTTATTAGTATGAAAAATATATACTACTCAAAATGAGTCAAGTTTATTAAGCTCTAACTTGTAGACGCTAACTTCTTGTTACGCTAATTGAGAAACTAACAGGGAATCGTAGAGTTATCTATAATCATCTAATATGTAGTGACATGGGGGAATAGGAAGCCTAAGAAACATAAATTCTTATTCTTTATGATAATGAGAGTATTCCGAAAAGTGCATAAACTGATTTGCCGTAAATCAAAGTTTTTAAGCTTTTTAAAGCAATTAATTCATTTATTCGTTTATAACGTTAATCCGTGAGTGATATGTATTTACACAACTATTCTCCACAAGGTCTGATGACCAATCTTGTAAAAATCTTCTTACAAATATGTCTGTTTATGTATTATCTCAGTATTTTTTACTCACAATCTTCAGACTATCTATCAAAACGCAATTTACCCACTGTTTTTCCACTGTGTACGCACTGTGAACCCGGTGAAACAGTGCGTTGGCAGTGCCTTTATAGTGCTTACACAGTGCAAACGCAGTGCGTTAGTTGAATACGGAGTATAATGAAAATATAGAAAGTATGATACAATCATGTTGCAGATATAGGATCATATATAACATAAATGTTAACATGTTCATAATTAGATGACAATTATTCACAACAATGATTCAAGAACAAAATCTTAAATCAGTTATCTTTATCCTTGACATCATCTGAGAATATGTGGAAAGTTTAATTAAAGTTTAGTCACATGGAGCTAAAATGAACTTATTGAAATACTTCGGGCTTTTTGCAAACGATATAGCAATAGATTTAGGAACTGCTAACACCTTGGTATACAAAAAAAGTATGGGTGTTGTAATCAATGAACCTTCTGTAGTAGCATTAACTGCCGACAATCGCAAGATTATTGCAATTGGAGCAGAAGCAAAATTAATGCTTGGAAAGAATCCCGCTGAAGTGAGAGTAATAAAACCTTTAAAAGACGGTGTTATTGCTGATTTCCAAGTTACGGAAATGATGCTAAGAAACCTTATTCTCAGAGCTCAAAAAAAGCGTTTGCTTTTGAGACCTAGAGTAATTGTGTGTGTGCCTTCAGGAATTACAGAAGTGGAGAAACGTGCAGTAAGGGACAGTGCTCTTCACGCCGGGGCAAGAGAAGTACATTTGGTGTCGGAGCCAATTGCTGCTGCTATTGGAGCGAAACTCCCAATCGATAAACCATGCGGTAACATGATTATGGATATCGGTGGCGGAACCAGTGAAATAGCAGTTATGTCATTATCTCATATAGTTGTTCACAACTCGATAAGAATTGGTGGAGACAAGCTTGATAATGATATTGTTAATTACCTGAGAAAAAAGAATGGTATATTTGTAGGTATTCTCACAGCAGAAAAGATAAAAAAGAAAATCGGTTCTGCGTTCCCGCTTGATGAAGAGCTTACAATGGAAGTTAGAGGTCGTAATGTTGTATCCGGCTATCCGGTGACTATAGAAATCTCTTCTGAAGAGATTAGGGAAGCGATGACTGAAACAGTTGGTTTAATGATAGATGCAATCAAGAAATTGTTTGAACATACTGAACCGGAATTAGCCGCAGATATAGCAGAAAGAGGTATCTTCCTAACTGGTGGAGGAGCTCTTTTAAAGGGACTGGATAAGCGAATTATGAAAGCGGTAGACTTACCTGTTCATGTTGTTCCTGATCCATTAACATGCGTTGCAAAAGGTTCCGGACAGATTCTTGATGAAATTGAACGCTATAATGATGTTCTAATTAAGAAGATTGAAGATTAAGCTGTGTCGCGTGATAAATTCATATTTATACTACTGCTTATTATCTCTTTCATATTCTTTGTAGGACGTCCGGAGCAAAGATTAAGAAAGGCAGAATTCTTATCTAAGACTATATTTTTACCCTTTGTTAACAGCATACATTCTTATAAAAAGAATGTCGAATTGATTTCGGAGAATAGAGAGTTAAAGATACGTAACTCCAAGCTTATGCTTGAAGTGTTGAAATTCAGAGATTTATATCAAAAGATAAGTGGACAACCTTTTGACGAAGAGAATGCAGAAGATAATCCTCAAACTGTGATTGCCGATGTATCAGGATATACCGGTAATTATTCCGAACGCTCCCTGATTATTGATAAAGGTTTCTTTGAAGGGATAAAAGAGGGAGATCCCGTTGTAACTTCTGTCGGTATTGTCGGTAAGATTGCTACGGTCTCGGCATTTCAATCAACGATACTGCCAATATCTAATTTTAGATTTAAACTTCCGGTTAAACTAAATCACAATAGTGTTCAAGGTGTGATAGAAACCAATCTTTTAGGTGTGCAGTATATGAATTATGTTAAGACCGGTTCACCTATTAGTGTTGCGGATACTGTGGTGGTGTCTAATCTTTCAAAGCACTTCCCTAAGTATTATCCGGTAGGTGTGATTAAGAGCATAACCGATTCGAAAGATAACCTCTATTTGTCAGCAGAGGTTGAACCATTTAATATCATTGATAACTTGAAAACAGTGTACATTTTAAAGAACTTTAAAGGAAATGAAGATGAGAGAGAATAAACCTGAAATAGAGTACCTTGGAAATAGATACCTGAGAATCCCTATCAAAACAAAGGTCTTGGAACCTACCGATAATATTATCGAGATTGTTAGGGAATATGCCTTACCTCATCTTGAAGAAGGGGATTTACTAACTATCAGTGAAAGTCCATTAGCAATAATGCAAGGTAGAGCAATACCTGTAGATAAGATAAAAGTCGGATTTGTGGCAAGACACTTATGGAAGTTTGTAGCAAAGGTTCCTTACGGGATAGGTCTTAGATCACCATACAGTATGCAATGTGCCATAGATGAATGCGGTACGTGTAGGATACTATTTGCAGCTTTTGTTGGAGCTATCAGTAAGCTGTTTGGAAGAAAAGGAGATTTTTATAGAGTAGCCGGTATGCAAGCGGGACTGATAGATGCTGCTTCAACCTCACCTGTAGAACCTTATACTGAATGTGTTATTAAAGGTCCTTTGAATCCACGAAAAGAAGCCCGGAAAGTAAAAGATGAATTCGGTTATGATATGGCGGTAATGGATATTAATGATATAGGTGGAAGTTGGGCGATAGGATTTACTAACGGAATAGATAAAAAAATGATAGAAGCTGTTATGAAGGATAATCCTCAAGGACAGGGTGACGAAATGACCCCACTATGTATAGTTCGTAAAGTTCATGAAGCTAATTAGAAGCATAATATTTGCAATAATTATTCTCTATATACAAGTCTTTGTATTTTCTCCAATAGATGCCCTAGGCTTACTGCCTAATCTGGTCATTGGGTATTTAATCTATTTGAATATCTATAATAACCAGATGCCCGGTTTGTTAATCTCTTTTTTCTTGGGATTAGCACTAGACCTAACAACGCCCTTCACAATAGGTATGAATGCAGGACTCTTTGTACTTCTCACTTTCATAGTGAAACAAACGCATAATTTGATAGATAAGGAGAAATTCCTTAATAACATCTTTGCAATAGTGACTTTGAATGTTATATATTTCTTCTCAGTTTATGTGATACAATCAATAGCCGATTCATTCTCGGCAAACATGTTATGGCAATTTTTCCTCAATGTTATCATTAACACTATCATTTCAATTATAGTTGCATTTATATTGATAATACTACATCAATTGAAAATAACTCTTGATGAGACAGTCTCTTAGAACAACAGATTATTTAAAACTAATAATTTACTTACTGGTAATTATACTCCTTATCTCACTCTTTAGATTGCAGATAATGAAGAATAGTTACTATTCAAATATTGCGGATAGAAACTATGTAAGAAAACGTAGAGTTGTAGCTACCAGAGGAGAGATTTTTGATAGACACTTTCGACCTATAGTCACTAATATCCCGTCAGTTAATCTTTACATTACACCTGTGAGAATTAGAGATAAAAGTGAATTACAGGTTTTTCTGGAGAAGAGATTCGGACTTGAAAACGATGAGTTTAAGGAATTGTTATTTGATTACAGATTCAAATCCTATATGAAGATTATGATAGTAGAGAATCTTACTGAAAACCAACATGCAGAGTTATCCGAAGAAATAGATATTTTCCCTTCTCTTAGTATCGGGTCGGCTCAATCAAGAGAATACAAATATCCTAACCATTTTACAGGATACATTGGTGGTATTAACTCAAATGAGTACAATGCTCTGAATGATGAAGGATACAGTATAAATTCTCGAATTGGTAGAGCAGGAATTGAGAAGTATTACGAAGTCCTTCTTAAAGGTCAAGATGGTTGGGAGCTTACTCAAGTAGATTCAAGAGGTAGGAATTTGGCTCTTTTTGAGGATGTAACGGATATCCCGACTAAGAAAGGGTTGGATTTAATTCTTACTATCGATAATGATTTGCAAGAATATATAATGGACATTGTTCCTAAACGGTACAGCGGAGCAGTTGTTGTAATGGACCAGAAAACTGGAGAAGTTCTTGCTTATGTAAGTTTCCCTGAATTTGACCAAAACATCTTCATGCGTAGAATTGATGTAGATATTTGGAATTCATTAATGAATAATGAAAAAAAGCCTATGATGGATAGAATTATCCATTCCGGTTATCCTCCGGGCTCAGTATACAAAGCAGTTGTAGCTTCAATGGCTCTTGAAGATAATATAGTTACAGAATATACAAAAATGCACTTTTGCAACGGTGGTATGGATATTGGTAACAGATACTTTAAATGCTGGGATGAACACGGGCATGGTAGACTTGATGTAAAAGAAGCTCTTAAAGTATCGTGTGATGTTTTCTTTTATGATGTTTCGCTGAATATGGATTTAGATGAAATGGGAGCTTATACAAAGAAAAGTTTTTTAACGGTTAAAACAGGTATTGACCTTTTGAATGAAAGAAATGGGTTCTTTCCATCCACCGGTTGGTATAAAGAGAATTATGGACGATATACCGGTATAATTGGTCCTAAAGTTAATTTATCTATTGGACAAGGAGAGTTACTTGTCTCTCCAATTCAGATTTGTGCTTACTATAATGCCTTGGCTAATGACGGTAAGTGGACTAGACCTCACCTTTTTAAACAAACAGTAGGAGATAAAGAGATTGAGTATAGTGATACAGCGGATGATTATATAGGAGTACTTCCAATCTCACAATCTAATCTTAAGATTGTTCAAGAGGGACTTTGGAAAGTTATGAATGAATCAAAAGGAACGGCTAACCATATACGATACAGAGGTTCAAAACTTTATGGAAAAACAGGTTCTGCCGAGAATCATCAGGGGAAGGATACTCATGCTTGGTTTGCAGGTTATGATCTGACTGATGATCCGGGGATCACCGTTACTGTTTTTCTAGAGAATGCAGGTCATGGAGGAAGTGCTGCTGCCCCAATTGCAGGAAAGATATTCAAGTTTTATCATGATTACCGGAGAGACTTAGCTGATGGCAAACTTTAGGAAAAACTTCGACTATTTAGGAATGGTACTATACGTTCTATTGGTTTTAGTAGGAATATTCTGTATTTATACTGCATCAACCACTAAAGTAGGGGATGAGCTTACAACCAATATGTTTTATTTAAAACAGACAGCATTCTTTGTCATTAGCTTTATTGCTCTATTAGTGATCATCTACACTCCATTACCATTAATTGAGGCATTCTATATCCCTGGCTACATACTCTCAATCCTAATGCTTGTACTAGTATTGTTTATGCCAAGAATTAATGGCTCTCATCGTTGGTTTGCATTAGGTCCTCTTTCCTTCCAACCCTCTGAACTAGCTAAGTTAACTATGATTCTGATGATATCGAAGGTTATTTCAAAGAAACACATGCCGGAAACTGAAATCCTCTTGAAAGGTCTCATCCCGGCAATAATACCTATATTCTTTATTCTGATAGAACCGGATTTCGGTACAACTATAGTATTTTGGGTGATACTTTTTGGAATGTATGCTGCAGCTGGAGTTCCATTTGTCTATTTATTAATGATAATTAGTCCCATACTATCGGTGTTGTTATCGTTCAATAATATTCTGTTTATACTTTTTATATTAATATTAATTATCTACATTCATAAGAGAGGAATCGCATGGCCTATAAATGCAATTCTGAATATAGTTAATGGGGTAATTTTCTTTATGATTCCTGTTATTTGGAATGGGTTTAAACCCTACCAACAAGGAAGAATACTGACATTCCTGAATCCCAATCACGATCCTTTGGGTGCAGGTTATCAAGTTATTCAAGCCAAGATTGCTATAGGCTCTGGAGGCTTGTATGGAAAGGGTTTCCTGCTTGGTACACAAAAAAATATGGACTTCTTACCCGAGAAACATACCGACTTTATATTCTCTGTAATAGGTGAAGAATTCGGTTTATTAGGAGCAGGGTTACTAATTATACTATATACCGTTTTTTTAACAAAGTTAATTAAAAACATTGACAAGATTATTGTTCGGGATAGAAAAATAGCGTGTGTTGGTATAATCTGTTATTTGGCATTTCAATTCTTCGTTAATATTGGTATGAATATAGGAATAATGCCAACAACAGGTGTTCCATTACCGTTTATTAGTTACGGCGGAAGTAATTTACTTGTTAATACTATTGCAGTCGGTTTAATCTTAAAGTTTAGATTGGAAAAAGGCTTATTAAAGTGATACGTGAGGTTATGATGAGAATAGTTCCCATACTACTATCTATTTTAATACTATCGGGATGTGTTGTTAAAAACTCAATTTTGTTTAAAGATGAGAGTGCTGTCGGTAAACCTGATTTAATTATTAACGGTAGTTTCGAAGAATCATTGAACAAAGATGATAATTACACTACTCCTTGGTTAGTAATGGCAAAAGATAAGAGTATTGAAGTGTTAAAGATAGATACTAATCATAGTGCTGAGGGTAGTAATTCATTGCTCATTGAACCTACGGGGCAAAGAAAATTAATAGTGTCCGAATCATTCAGCATTGATAAGAATGCAGGTTATTATGTGAAAGCTTTTGTAAAATCAACAAATGCTAACAAAACAACTGTTAAGATGGAATTCAGATCTTATAATAAAAAAGGCGAGTTAAAAGATAAATTCACTGTACCCATTAAACCGGGAGATTCTTGGGAAGCAGTGGAGATTAGTGCCGGTTTGTTTAAATCGACAGCCAAATATGGAAGAATAATCTTTATTATTCCATCATATCAAAATGAACCATTATGGATAGACAATATAGGTTGTTTCAAAGTTCATGAATTTTTGAATTAAAAGAGGTTACTATGGCAAAGGGTGAATTTGTATTTAGAAGTGAAGAATTTTGTATTCCTGTTACTAAGGCAGAACCGTTAGAAGAGATTGAATTCATTGTTAGCGATTTCATTAAGAAAAAACTGACATTCTGTCTTGTTGAAAAAGAAGGAATGTGGGAGATATGGAGATTGAAATTAGAGGGTGATAATGATAAGATAATTAAAGACGGTGCACCTGATAAACCGGATGTACTGTATGTTAAAGGAGATATCGTTGAAGATTATATTATTTCTATGTAGTCTTGTTGTGTTGTTAATGTTATTAGCCGGTTGTAATGATAGCAATTCGGATGATAACACCTTTCTTAGAATTAAGCTTAATGGGGAGCAAGTCCCTGAAAATGTTGAAGTATTTCTTTTGAGTAAGAATGTTGTTGACCATTCGGAAACATTCGATCTTAAAGACGGCAGACCTACAACATCTATTAGGTTTGACCTTCCTAATCCTTCTAGAGTTAACCTTACTATATATGACATAGAGCATGAATTAATAAAGAAAATTGCAGATGATTACATGGAACAGGGAAGTCATCAAGTAGCATGGAATGGAACAGATGAAGATGGTAACTATGTTGTTTCCGGATTGTATTATTATCGCCTTACACTTCTCAATAATGATGATGAGACCACCAATAGTTTGGAAAGAGAAATGTATTTGATTACATTAGAAAACCCGAATGAGATGATTCAGCATAGTACACTAAAAAGTATGAATAAGAAACCTTTTCTTAATTTATATTCTGATTTAGAGATGGATATTACTGATTATAATGGCGAATTTGTAGAGACTATCACTGAGTTTGATACTACTCTAGTATATTTAAAGGATTCGGTAACCGGAAATACTCAAAAGGCTTATTTTGTTGCCAAAGATAATAACAACGAATTGAATATTACTTGGAATCCTACAGACAATTAAGTTTGGATAAAATAAAAAGGGAGCTAATTTTTAGCTCCCTTTTTCTATATTTGTGATTTAATCTACAAGTTTCTTTACATCATTATTAGGATAAGAAACAAACACGGCTCTTTTGTTAAGATACTTCTTAGCTACAGCTTTTATCTCTTCCGGAGTAACACTCTTAAATTTCTCCATTTCCTTAGCTCTATCTTCAAAGCGTTGTCCGTATAACTCCTTGCTCATTATGAATCCTGCGATATTCTCATCAGTTATCATTGTGGCAATCTGTTTCTCATATTCTCCAATTGAGAGGCTGATCTCATCTTGAGATACAAGTTCATTCTGAATTCTATCAAGCTCAGCATTTACTGTTGAAACAAGCTCGTCTTTCTTATCTACAGATGTTTGAGATGTAACTCTCATGAACCCGTAATCAGGAGTAGCGGAGTATGAAGCATAAGCAAAATACGCTAGGTCTTTAGTACCTCTTGTTGCTTCGTGCAATCTTCCTGTGCTTCCTGAAAGAATCTGAGTCATTACAAAATAAGGATAATAGTCTTTATCCGTTAAGAGGGGAGCTTTCATGTTAACATCAACGTTTACTTGTTCGAAATTATATTGATTCTCGTATACACCGTCTAATTCAGGAATTTGCAAAGTAGTCTTTGTACCACGAACTTTCTTAGTATTCA
The DNA here is from genome assembly GCA_963667035.1 of Cloacimonadales bacterium (SeqCode). Taxonomy (GTDB): domain Bacteria; phylum Cloacimonadota; class Cloacimonadia; order Cloacimonadales; family JAFGVF01; genus Zophobacter. Next base: position 1,323,590 of record OY762964.1, on the reverse strand, counting down.
CACCGTCTTTTAAAGCTTCTGCATAATGCTTCGCTTCATCCTCGGTTATATCACCAACAAATACAACAGTTATTTTCTCTCCATGAAAGTAATCTTTGAAGATATTCTCATAATCATTCTTCTCCATTGCAATTAAGCTTTTAAGAACATCGGCCTTTGCCGTTCCGTTTTTAGTTCCGGGATATAAGACACTATTACGAAAATCTCTATGAGCTGCACTAACATTTGAAGGTAATCTTTGTAGTTCAGCTTTGAGGTCTTGACGATACAATTCAATCTCTTTTTGATCGAAGGAAGGATTGTTTAGAGCATCTAGTATAATGTTTTGCATAGCAGGATAATCATCTTTAATACATGTAAAACTTATTTGAAGACCACGAGGGAATACTGCTACATCAGGATATGTGAGATGGTTTTCAAACCATTCGGTGAGATCAAGAGACGAATAGTTCTTAGAACCACGTAAAAGCATCTCCGCAACAGCATCAAATTTATTCTGTGTGTTTTCATCTTCATAATCAGTTGATACTGATAAGTTAATAGTAGCATTGAGTATAGGACGAGTATGATTTTCTTTAATCATAAGAGACATATTCTTGCTATCGATAACTCTATTGAAGTCTTTTTTGAGGGCTACAACATTCTGATTGCCTTCAACCAAATCAGCTTTACCGATAGGTACTGCACAATAGGTCATACGATTCTTAGGAACAATATAGTTTTTTAGAACACGTTCCATATCCTCAACAGTAATTGTTTCATACACTTCAATGTCATCTTCAAGTGTAAAAGGCACACCGTAAGTAAGCATGTTTCTACCCATTGTATTACACTCGGTATCAGGATCTTCACTCTTTAACTGTAACCAAGCTTTGTATCTTCCAACAAAGTCATTAGCTCTTTTTTCACTCAAACCGAGTTTGATTTGCTTAGCAATCTCGCTATCGATAATATCAATAATCTTGTTTATATCTTCAGCATTATAAGCATTGAAATAGAAGTTTACTTCCGGATAGTTTTCTCGTGATTCAGGGGAAGCATAACCAACAATGTATTCTACAAGTTGCAATTCATCTTTCAAGAGATAGGAGAGAGGGGATTTTCTTGGACCTGTAAGGTTATGAAGAGCCATTGAGAGAGCTTTAACCTCGGCATTAGATACTCCCGGGAGTATGTATTTAATAATGACTTGAGAGTTCTCAGTATCAAATTCCTGCACTATCTTATGATTTCCTTCATATCCGGGTTGTTTACTTAAAACTATCGGATTGTATCTCTGTCGATCAAATTTGGCATAAGTGTTCTTCACATGTTCCATTGTTTTCTTCACATCAATATTACCGGAAACAACAAGAATCATGTTATTGGGAACATAGTGTCTATTGTAGTATGTGACCAAATCATCTCTGGTGACATTCTTAAACAAATTTACATAACCGATTACCGGATATTTATTAGTTGAATTTGGATAGAATATCTCATTGCCGCGCTGTCTTATCTGGGCATTTATTGGTGAGCTTCTATATACAAACTCTTTTAAGATAACTTCTTTCTCTCTATCAACTTCAAATTGATCCAAACGGCATGATGTTACCATCTCGGAGATGTATGTAATCATAGAGTCGGTGTGAGTAGATTCGCCTGTCAGATGATAAGCGGTTACATTGGTGCTTGTGTAAGCATTAGAACTCAAACCGTCTCTTTTATAGATATCTTGATACTCGCTCTCGGTTCTGAAATCATTTGTTCCGCTTGAAACTAGATGCTCCAGATAATGAGAAAGACCGCAACCCATGAATTCTTCTTCATAGCAAGAGCCTGTTTTCACAAAACAGTATACTCCGGTCGAGTTATTAGTATCATTCTTTTTTACTACCACTTCCATTCCATTAGGAAGCACTTCTCTAAGCATCTCCTGACTGAATGCCAATGAGGCGAACAGTATAAGTGCCAGTAAGGATGCAAATTTTTTCATAAGCTCTCCAACTATCAATAATTTGTTTCCAGTTTGTTGAGTGGGTATTTATGTCAATGTTATAATCGCTTACCGAATTTTGTTAACAAATAAAAAAAGTCCCTCAAGATAATATATCTTGAGGGACAAAACTATTTTATATCTGCTAATACCCGAAGATTGCTCTGTGCTCCGATTTAAAACTGCTTTCCGAATCGGAAGCATGAACAGCATTTCTTCTTAATGAAGTAGCAAATTGACCTCTAATTGTTCCCGGTCTGCATTTTTCAGGATCAGTGGGACCGATAAGATTTCTGATTCTAGTGATAACATTCAATCCTGATATTACAATCGCCACTGTTTTTCCTGAACACATAAACTCTTGTAAATCCTCAAAGAATTCTTTCTCCCTGTGTACGGAATAGAATTGTTCAACCAATTCTTTAGTGAAACGAAACATGATAATTTCGTCAATTTTATACCTTTTGCTTTCTATAATTGAAATAATCTCTCCAATCTTTCTCGCTTTAGTAGCATCAGGTTTAATCAGTAAAAGAGTTTTTTCCATATTGACTATGCCAGACGAGTCTCCACATAATCCATTGCAGCAACTTTAATGGCAATATCACGTTTGAGTATCATACTCATCTTGATTTTATGTTCAAGTATAGCAACCCATACATCCTGAACTTCTCCTGCTTTAAACTCTTTCCCCGTATAAGTTTTAAGCATTTGAATATAAAACTCCTCTCTATCAGAGTCAACAGCAGAAATAACATATTTATATAAAGAATTTGTTACTTCATAATCCTTAAAACGCACATCAATTACCGCAAATCCCAACTTCATAAGGTTTTCAAAATTAATTTGTAACCCTTGATTCTTATCCATTATAAACTCCTACGATTAATATTGTCATTCCTACTTTCGAGAGTTAAAAAAAAAAGTCAAGCAATCTTAACCTTATTTTGTCTTCTTACCTGTTTTTGTTTATAAGGATAATTTTATTCAGGCTTATTACTTATCTTGTAGTGGTAAACTCTATACTAGCACCTGATTTTTTCCGATCAGTCTTTCATTCTTTATTCATGACCAATAATCACTTCATCAACATTAATAATTCACATATAACTCACATAATTCTCACCACTCAAGAGAGTGTTAAGTAAGTGTTAAGTAGGAAATATGTGAAAATTAACTGTCTATTGGTCATGGGAAGGGTGTGTAATTTATCGGAAAATGTGGATTGATTCACATATTACTTTAAGTTTTATATTGACTTTTCAAATATGATTTAGTAATGATTTCATCAAGTTGAATGTAGAGAAGCATAAGCAATCCTTGGAAAATGTCTATGAAGATGAAATTGATAAATAAACTGACGAGGTGTATATATGGAATTATGCTTAAACATTAGCAGTAAACTTAGCTTCTTGCTAAATGTTAAAGAAGAAATAAAAGAGTATATTGAGAGTGTTATAAACGATATTAGTGTAAAAGGATTTCTTCATCCATCGATAACACAGATTTGGCTAACTGACCAATATGAGGATATGATTGTTAAGAAGAGTAAAGAATTAGGACCTGAAATGCATACAGTATCTGCGAGAAGCTATGTTGGAGCCGCTAAAATCCTATTTAATAGGGATATGAGCAATCCTGAACATATCCTAATACTTGATGTTAACTTGTTGAATGACATTGATTTCAAATTTATGATAGTTTATCAATTGATTTCTGTCTATTATAAATTTAATCTTCCTAGTGAACTTCACAATCATTTTATAATCTATATGGACTCAACATTTGATGATGTAATAAAGTATCTTTGTAATGATTGGTTTATTGCAGTTTTATCATGCAATTGGCTAAAAGAGAATGGATACTCAAGAAGCACAGATCCTGGCTCGATTTATGATGAGTTCTTAAAAAAAGTTAGGAATAGTCATTATATGTATCAAAGTGACAACAATGAACTAAAACTATGGATTAGCATTGTTAATGAGATAGACTTTTTAGTAACTCAGTTCATTCTTGCAAAGATTAATGAAGCGCATATTAGTAGTTGGGGAGAGTACGAGTCGGTTCTTTGTGAGATCTACAATGCTATTCATCTTGAAATTGAAAGTGAAATTATAACCTTTGATCTAAAAAAGTTTAAGCAAATGATTGATAATGTCCTTAAGAAGTGCTATATTAGAGTAGATGAGTACAAGCCAGATGGAACTCCTTATAAAAAAGGACTATACATACATGTTATTAATAATCCTAAACTTTACCAACGAGGAAATATCAAAGAAACTGAACTATCGATAGTTGCCTTTATCGATATCTTAGGGTTCAAAAGTATTGTTGAAGAGTTCGAGAACAATGCAAAATCAAATTCTTTACTAAATCTTCATAATGCACTTACTATGGCTATAGATGTACTTAAACAAAACACATCAATCAATCCATTACACTCCAAAGTCATTGATTACAAAATGTTTTCTGATTGCTTATGTATATCAATACCGATTTTTGATAATTCTCATGACTTTTTATCAGAACTACATTCAATGCTTCTAGTTTTAGCTTCATATCAGTTTCTTATGTTATTAAATGGATTTTTAGTGAGGGGTGGAGTTTCTTTAGGTTCATATTACTCTGATGACAAAATGATATTCTCACAAGGATTGATTAAAGCATATGAATTAGAATCGAAAAGTGCTAAAAACCCATTGATACAAATTGATCCCAGCATTGTAGAAAAAATGTTAAGTCTAAAAAAACATGGTACTGACATTAGTAATATGAAAGAGTTGCTGATATTTGAGAAATGTGAGCCAGATAAGATATTCGTAAATTTTCTTACTAATTTCGATTATACTAAGAATATTCATTCAATATTAACTAATCTTGCTAATGATTTTCCTAAAGAATTAGGGTCTGATCTTTATAAAATAGTAAATCTATGCTTCAACAAATTACAATCATTGTTTCCTAGTGATATGGAACAGGTTACTAATAAATCTATAAGTGATGTAAGAGAAACAGTAAAAGCAAAATCATCTAAGCTTATTTCCAATAATAAAGTGAAATCTAAATATGTTTGGCTAGAATCATTACTTGATTGGTATGAAAAGAAAAACACACAGTTTGAAAGATTATTGAATGCTAATAATTAGTCTCCATAACATAAAATAGGATTATTTTAGTGAGTACATTATCTATGCCAATGCATTTTAAGAAGCATACAAATTAACCGTCTGTATAATTTCAGTATAGACATAGACGGATGCTGTCCAAAAATGTACTGCAATTCCCTGAGTCTTGTCTGATCGAAGCTTTCGATGAATTTAGGATAAATCACTAAGAATTCTCAGTTTACTATTGAGATTTACGATTTAAAAGGTCGCTTGATTAGAACTATTATGAATGATACTGATAATAATTGTAATTCTTCGATAGTTTGGAATGGAACAGATTCAAAAGGACATCGACTATCTAGTGGAATCTATTTCTGTAAATTGAAATCAGGAGCTTATACCGCAACAAGAAAGGTAGTACTGATTAAATAATTTTTAGAGACATCATCAAGTATATAGCCAATATAGACACTCGTCTCTATTGATGATATTATATCATGTTGTTTACGTAGTATTTTTCTTGGTAAAACTTTGACCTCCCTAGGGTGGATACTTTTAAGGGTGACTCGCCAGCAAAATGAGCATGTCATGAACCTTCTACGCCCATTCTAGGCGACTGTTAAAGACAATGGAACCGGATTGGATCCACCAAGGAGCCTCTTTGGACCCTCCTTGGCGAACGCCAAAGTTGTCCACATCGTGTGGATAACTTTCACCATAAAAATTCCTATGTCTTTAGAAGTCGCCCTAAAGGATGATAGAACGATGAAAATAGTGGGTCAAAACGAAGACACTTGCACCGCAATGTACTGCAACTCCCCTGAGTTGCTGTGACGACGAAGTCGGCAAGTTCCACTGACGTAAATTCGGCAATCAAACCTTACTCGAAGATGATCGGTAGAGTTATAGCTCTTTGAGCTATGTGCAAGTGAGCACTTGCACTACAAACCGGGTTCGCCGGCATTTTAACGGCACTTCTTAATGCGAGCTGGAAGCTCGCGTACCCGGTGAGATAGGAGCCAGAAGCTTGCGAAACCGGTGTGTTCTACTACAAAAGAAAACAACTATAGAAGTGATACAAACTCAAATTCATGAAAAAAGATTGACTTCAAAAAATAGGTTATCAATATGGCAAGTTGCACCTGTAAAAGCAGGTAAGAAAATTGATAACATAATATTGATGTAAAATCATTTGAACTGAATGTGGGGACAAATGAAGAAAGCTTATAGAAACGATGCGTATGCAAAAGTTACCGGTAAGGCAAAATATACCGATGATATTAAAATGAATGGTATGTTGCATGCTGTCCCGGTTTATACCGAGTATATACATGCAAGGATTATTGATATAGACTATTCCGAAGCTATGAAACAAGAAGGGATAGTAAAAGTAATTACTGCTAAGGATATACCCGGTGCAAATCCATTGGGGCAGATTTACAAGGACGCTTATCTACTTGCTTCAGATAAGATAAGATTCTATGGAGATGTAGTAGCCATTATTGTTGCCCAAACAAGAAAACAGGCTATTGATGCAATTCCATTTGTTAAAATCCAAGTTAAGCAACTACCGGAAATTACGAATCCTATTCTAGCTCTTGAAGATGACACAAATCTAGTTCATGAAAACAAGGGTAGCAATCTTATCAACAAGCATGTAATTAGAAGAGGAAATCCGGAGAGAGCTTTTGATGAATCAGACTTGATAATTGAACGTGAATTTGAGACGGGATACGTAGAGCATGCTTATATGGAACCGGAAACAGCTTTGTGCTATCAAAGAGATGATGGAGTTATGGAAGTTCGAGGTAGTATGCAACATCCTTTCTCTGCGAGAAGATTTATAGCGGAGACACTGGGAGTGCAACTATCCGAAGTTGAAGTGATAAGTGTGCCAATGGGTGGAGGTTTCGGAGGAAAAGACGATACGGCAGGATTTGTCTGCGCCAGAGCGGCTTTAGCTTCGATACTATGTAATGCTCCCGTTAAAATGACCTACTCCCGTGAATGGTCAATGCGGGAAAGCTATAAAAGACATCCCTATACGATGAAATACAAGATAGGATTGAAAGATAATAAGTTCCATGCTGTTGAGTGTAGTATGATAGCAGACGGAGGAGCGTTTACCTCGGTTACTCCGTGGGTGACATGGAGGTCTACTGTCCAATGTTGCGGAGCATATCAGGTTCCTAATGTTAAAGCTGATATATATGGAGTACATACTAATAATCCTGCAACAGGAGCGTTTCGTGGTTTTGGCTCGCCCCAAGTGAACTTTGCAATTGAGCAACTGGTAGAGGAATGTGCCGAGAAACTTGGTATTACCGAGATAGAGTTTAGAAGACTCAATTTGTTAACTCAAGGTTGTAAGACCATTACCGAACAAAGAATGGATAACCATGTTGTTAATGCGGGTGTTGCTTTGGATAGAATTATTAAAGAATCAGAATATATCAAGAAGCTTAAACAATGCAGTTGGGGAGAGGGTGATAAGCAATATGGAATAGGTTTATCTTTATCCTACCGTGGTTGTAGTCTGGGAGCAGAAGGAATGGATTTCTGCTCTGCGATTATCAATGCCCAATTTGACGGTACTATTTTACTGGAGACAGGAGTACATGAAAATGGTCAAGGAGCGGAAAGTGCAATGATAATGATTCTGGCTGAGCATTTGGGTGTGAATAGGAACAGAATCAGATATAACAGAGCTTCCACCTCTCATATACCGGACGGGGGAACTACAGTTGCCTCAAGAGGTACTTTAATGGGTGGAGGGGCTGTTGTTAATGCTGTGAAAGTACTTAAAAAGATAGTAGCTAAAGCTTTGAAGAAAGAACTATTATGTAAAGTAGATGAAGTACAGTTTAGAGACGATAGGATTTGGGGTAGGGATGTGTCATTTAGTTGGGATGAAGTTGTTTCAATGATGAATAAGAAGAGTATCTATCCTTATGCTTTCGGGACATTTGCCGCACCAAAAGTAGATTGGGATGAAGAGACAGGTAAAGGTAAAGCGTATTTCACTTGGGTTTATAGTGCGAATGTTGCCGAAGTGGAAGTTGATAAGAAAACAGGCAAGATAAAGCTTCTTAAGTCCTATGCGGTTCATGATATTGGTAAGAAGATAAATGAACCCTATTTACTTGGTCAAATCTATGGAGGTTTAACACAAGGTGCCGGTATGGCTATAATGGAAGACTTGAACGTACAAGATGGCAGAATTGCTAATCTGAATCTGCATAAATACAGAATACCGAGAATAACGGAAGTTCCTGAGATTAACGCTTCTATTATAGAATGCGAAGACCAGAATACGCCTTCAGGTGCTAAGGGAATAGGAGAACCGGCTTTGGAACTGATTGCTCCTGCAATAGCTAATGCAGTTTACAGAGCTACAGGTCAGAGATTCTATAGTTATCCGCTTGAGAAAGCTATGAGGGGAAAAAGGTATGAGTAAGACATATATTAATGGTAATGTTATAGAGATAGATAAGACGTTTTACGAACTGAAACTTCTGGATTATTTAAGAGAGGAATTGAATTTAACAGGAGCTAAGAATGGATGCGAGATAGGTGTCTGCGGTGCTTGTACAATAATTGTAGATGATGTTGCAGTTCGTTCCTGTTTAAAAAAAGTAAAAGACATAATCGGTCATAAAGTAATGACAATAGAAGGGCTTAAAGGTGAATCCGGCAATCTACATCCAATACAGCAAGCTTTTGTAGATTGCGGGGCTATCCAATGTGGTTTTTGTACTCCAGGAATGGTACTTTCAACTTATGCTCTGTTAGTGAGTAACCCTAATCCGACTATTGATGAGATAAAACAGGCTTTAAAAGGAAATCTGTGTAGATGTACAGGTTACAAACAGATTATTGATGCAGTATTGTATGCTAAGGATATTATGAATAAGAAGGTAAATAAATGAAACACTTGGAAGATAAGATTGAGAGATTTCTAGGACTAAATATTGGAGATTACGGTAATGATTTTCTTCTTACTTGGGAGAAAACCGATAATCAGATAGAAGCAACTCAATTATTAACAGAGATATTCTCGGAGTTACATAAAATGGGACGTTCATTTCGAGCTTTTTCCGAAGGGCTTGCAATATCAGTGTTTAGGGATAATTCAACAAGAACTAGATTTAGCTATGCCTCAGCAGCTAATGCTTTAGGTTTGGCAGTAAGTGATCTGGATGAGCAGAAATCACAGATTGCCCATGGTGAGACAGTTAGAGAGACAGCAAACATGATATCATTCTTAGCTGAGGCTATAGGTATTAGAGACGATATGTATCTTGGTGAAGGTAACAGATATATGAGAGAAGTTGCAGAAGCTCTTAATCTTGGATTCAATGAAGGAACACTACATCAGAGACCTTCACTTATTAATCTGCAATGTGATATTGATCATCCTACTCAATCTATGGCTGATTTAGCTATGCTTAGAGATTATTTCGGAGGAGTTGAGAACTTAAAAGGCAAGAAAATAGCTATGACTTGGGCATATTCACCTAGTTATGGGAAACCTTTAAGCGTGCCTCAGGGGATAATAGGTCTCATGACAAGAATGGGTATGGATGTAACCTTGGCACATCCGGAAGGATATGGCTTGATACCGGATGTAGTGAAAATGGCAGGGCAACAGGCAATACAATATGGTGGTAGTTTCAAAGTCGCTAGTTCAATGGAAGAGGCATTTAAGGATGCAGATATAGTTTATCCTAAATCGTGGGCTCCTTATGCAGTGATGCAACAGAGAACAGAGCTCTTAAAGAATAGCGATATGGAAGGATTGAAAGCCCTTGAACAAGCATGTTTAAAAAATAATGCCAATTATATGAATTGGGAATGTAATGATGAGATGATGAAACTTACAAATAACGGTAGTGCTTTATACATGCATTGCTTACCAGCCGACATATCGGATGTAAGCTGTGAGAGGGGAGAAGTCTCCAAATCCGTGTTTGAAAGATATAGAAAAGAAACATATAAAGAAGCGGGATATAAGCCATTTGTGATTGCGGCAATGATATTCCTGACCAGATTCAGAAATCCAAAACTCAAGCTTACCGAAGTGTTAGAAAGAAATATAGAAAGATTTTAAAGGGGGAGAGATGAATAAGAATGAAATTCTGAGCAATACTATTAGAAGATGTCGTGAGAAAAATATTATTATTCCAACCTACAATCAGATGAAGAATCCTGATTTAATACCGGAACGGATAAAGCATAAGCTCAAAGATGTTGGATTATGGGATTTGAATCCCCTTAACCTTTTCAGAATTACTTGGAAGAATGAACCCGTTAAAAATGGCGGAGGATTCGGAGATGTGAATTATATCAAGCTCCCCTCCGAATTAACAGGGATTCCCTCTCCTATATATGTTCTTGTGGGGAAGTTCTTTCCCACAGGAGCCCATAAAGTAGGTGCAACATTTGGTCCTTTAGTTGAAAAACTTGTAACAGGTACTTTTGATCCTACTACTCAGAAAGCTTTGTGGCCATCAACAGGTAACTACTGTAGAGGTGGTGCTTATAATTCTGCTTTGTTGGATTGCCATGCAATTGCTATATTGCCGGAAGAGATGAGTCAGGAAAGATTTAATTGGCTTAAAGAGATAGGTGCGGAAGTATTCGCAACTCCTGGTTGTGAAAGTAATGTTAAAGAGATTTACGATAAAGCTAAGGAACTTCTGCATGAGAGGGGTGACACAATTGTTAACATGAACCAGTTTGAGCAATTCGGTAATCCTATTTGGCATTATGCCGTAACAGGTCCTGCTATGGAAGAAGTCTTTAACGCCGAGAAGAAAGATGGAGATAGATTTGCAGGTATATTCCTGACTCAAGGTTCTGCCGGAACATTAGGTTGTGCCGAATATCTTAAAGAGATATATCCGAATATGAAGTTATCGGTTGGGGAAGCTTTACAATGTCCTACATTACTATATAATGGTTATGGTGGGCATCGAATCGAGGGTATTGGAGATAAGCATGTACCTTGGGTTCACAACATAAAAACTATGGATATGGCAGCCGGAATTGATGATGATTTAGTGATTGCAACAATGCGATTGTTTAACGAGCCTGCAGGTCATGAGTATATGATGGAGAAAGGAATCAGTAGAGAACTGATAAATAAATTAGAGCTACTAGGTATCTCATCAATTGCTAATATTATAGGTACTATTAAAATGGCAAAGTACTATGAAATGACAGAGGATGATGTATTGTTTACTGTTGCAACCGATTCTATGGAAATGTATCAATCAAGAGTGCTTGAGTATAGAGAGAAAGAAGGACAATATAATCGAGAAAGAGCAGCGATTGATTTTGAAGGTCGTTTCTTACATATTGGTATTGATTCCCAGATAGAACTAACATACTATGATAAAAAACGTATGCATAATCTCAAATACTTTACCTGGGTTGAGCAACAAGGCAAGACGGTTGATGAGCTTAATGCTCAATGGTATGATAAAGGATATTGGACAGATAAGTTCTCTCAAGTGAATGAATGGGATAGGCTGATTAGTGAATTTAACGAGAAAACAGGACTCTTAAAGGAGCTATAGATTACAGCAATAATTTTGGCAGGGGGCTACGGACGAAGAATCGGTAGCCCCAAAGCTTTATTAAAAATAGAATCTCAGACATATCTGGAAAAGGCTGTTGAGAATTGTCTTGGATGTAAGGATATTATCATTATCGTAAATCCTTTAGTAGAAGCTTATTGTTTTAATCACTACTCTAATATGAAGATAGTTGTGAATAGTACTCCTGAATCAGGCATGATTGAGAGCATTGTTTTGGGATTAAACTACTCTGATGATAATTACTATCTTATCTATCCGGTAGATTTCCCGTATGTAAAGAAAGAAACGGTTGATTTACTTGTTAATTCAAGCCATGATTTTGATGTCATAAAGCCTGTATTTAGCAACAAATCAGGACACCCTATTGCAATATCAAATGCAGTTAAATTATCCATACTGGAAAATCCTTTAGTACCATTATATGAACAAATAAAAAAAAGAAAAACTTTACATGTTTTATGTGACGATATAGGCATTTATAGAAATGTTAATTATAAGAGAGACATAAAGGGGTATGAAAATGAATAATAATTTCTACAGGCATTTAGCAGAATTTATAACTGAAAGTATACCGGCTTGGATGGTGACAATTACCGAAGTTAACGGATCTTCTCCTGCATCTGAAGGTATGAAAATGCTAATTCCTGAGAATGGATCAGAAGTACATGGGACAATCGGTGGTGGTGATATAGAGTATCAGATTATCCAAATGGTTCGTACAGAGAAGCCTTTACAAACAAAGACATTGGAATTTGATTTAGGACAGAATAACAGTAATGATATGATTTGTGGGGGACTTGCGAGAGTCATGATTGAACCTCTCAATCAGCATCCGGTACTATATATATTTGGGGCAGGTCATTGCGGGATTGCTTTATGCAAACTAGCTTCAAGATGTGGTTTTAGAGTAGTAGTAACAGATAGTAGAGAAGATTGGGCTAATAAAACCAAGCATCCTGAAGCTGAGAGTTGTAAGGTTATTGAGTATGCTAATGCAGCTGATGTTATAGATCATCCAGGGAAGGCTTATGCAGTTATAATGACATTCGGGCATAAACATGATCAGGAAGTCTTAGAGGCATTGATTGATGTTCCTATCCATTACCTTGGTATGATGGGAAGTAAGAATAAAACAAAAGAAATCTTCGATAACATGTTATCGAAAGGATTTACTGAGGAACAGATAAACAGAGTCCATGCTCCTATTGGTATCAAAATAGGTTCAAGAACACCTTGGGAGATAGCCGTAAGTATTATGGCTGAAATGATTAAAGTAAGGAATAATTAGTTAGGTCTTAGCTGTTTATTCTAGCCTTTCTTTTGTCATTATTATATCCTTCATATACCCAAGCTGAGACAATAAAGAATTTATAGAGGAGAAGATAGCAGATTATTACAATAATCCAAAAAGATTTATCGAATTCAAGAGTTACTTTGCTTCCACGGAAAAGATGCAATTCTTGAATCCCGATAGCAAAGCTTGTGAAGCTTGGGATAATAAAAGAGAAACTGGCTAATATGCGTCTGTACCAACTTGGTAACAATTTTACACCATGAGCGGCTTCCGGCATTATTGCATGTATACCGAAAAGAAAAGAAGGGCATGAAATAGCAAATGCACCAATCAGGGTTTTTATTCCAAGGTTACCTATCATTATAACCAAGATTGAGAAAAGAACGCTATATAGTACAGCAATTACATAATGTATCCATGTTTTTGAGAAATCTACTTTCATTACATCTCCATTCAATAAACTAACTCAATAATGCTTAAATAGGTATTATTAGCAAGATAATTTGCTTTAAATTTTGCTTGTCATGAATTTTCCATATATTTTCAGTGAGGCATTAATTTATAAAGGAGGTTTTATGTCTGAAAAGAAAAAGTATGCCAGCCTTTTCCGTCGTTGCAATGAACAAGAATATAGAAGTGCTTTTGCTTTCTTCTATTTCGATAGCAAAAACGGAGAGACCTGGGAGACACCTTTTAAAAAATTAGCAGATTTAGCAGATTCCGAAAGCTGGAACTTTACCCATAAAGATACCAGAAACAGATATAGAAATCAAGATATCCCGATTTTAACAAATTACTTGAATTACACTTTCATGAGACTTCAGGATGAAAATAAGATAGTTTTTAATAATAATGGTTCTTGGGCATGTTTTAACACCGGATTACAGACGAGATACGGTAGCGATATTTATGCGATATTTTCTAAAAATGTTAATGGTAACGGTGACTCATGTGACTGGTATTTTCAAGACTTTATTAAGTCGAACGACGATCGTATGAAGTATTATCCCTATTCTCCTGAATTAGCTGAATACATAGTTAATCCCGCCGATTTGATTTTTGATTATAGACTTGAGCTTGAAATTAATTATGAACATATAATCGAAGACAATATTGAGAGATTCCCATCCGAGTTAAATAAAAATCCTATGCTAATAAGAAATGCTCTGTTTGGAGCTGTAGAGTCTTCCAAAAAGATGATCAGAAGGAATTATCATTATAGTGTACCAATATGGCATAAAGATAAGATTCAATTACTTATGCCTGTAGCATTAGTTAATCATGATAATAAACCTGATATGACAATTGTGCTTGATAAACAGGAAGTCTCGGAAGAGAATAATAAAGCAATGTACATTGCTCGAACAGTTCTAACCATGGATCAGGCTTATATGAATGCAAGATTAATTGCCAGAACCGGTAAGAATTGGCTTGAACCGTAGAACTGTACAGAACTTTACATAAATATCAAAGGGCACAGATTTTTGTGCCCCTATTTTATAATACGATATTGTATGGGTAGAATTTTTAGCAACTACGAGACTTGTGGAGATTTACCGGTAAAGGGAAATATTTATTTACGTTAGAACCAAATGATAAAGATAGAGTCGAAAGCTATAAAAGTCAGTATGAGGAAACAGATAGTGATTTGTTTACTCGAACATGTATTCAATATTAGAAAGAATTCTAAATATAGAAGATTTATATTCACTTCAATTCTTTAGTTGACACAAAATAATGCTATATAAATTCACTGCAAACAGAAGAAGCGAGGCAAACAGTGAGTTTAGTAGCCATAAATGGGCTTAATTTCAGTTTCGGCGGTAGGGAGCTGTTCAAAGAGTTAAGTCTTTCAATAGAAAAAGATAGCAGAATAGGACTTGTAGGTGTCAATGGTTGTGGAAAGACAACTTTATTCAGTTTAATAAAGGGAACACTTACTCCCGAGGGAGGAGAGATCCTTAAGTCCGGGAAATGTGATATGGCATTCCTACGTCAGGAAAATGAACTGAATCAAACACAATCACTTTTGGAAGAAGTACTTACATCCAGACCAAAGATGTTAGAGATTGAAAAGCAATTACATGAATTGAATCTCAAACTGGAGAAAGAATCAAACGAGTCGCTTATGAATAAAATGACAATGCTACAACAGCAATTTGAGCTTATGGGTGGGTTCACATTTGAAACGGAGATGAAACTACTTTTAACTAGTTTGAACTTCCCTGAAAGTGAATGGTATCGTCCCGTATCAAGTTTTAGCGGGGGAGAGCAGTCCAGAATTCAACTTGCAAAGATACTGCTTGCTCCTCATGATCTGCTGCTTCTTGATGAGCCGACTAACCACCTCGATACATTTCAGATAGAATTTCTTAAGAACTATCTGAATAAGAATACAACTCCATATATTATAATCTCACATGACAGATATTTTCTTGATGAGACTGTGAAGAACATCATTGAAATTAGAGGTAAGAAAGCTAAGAAATATAGAGGTAATTACACTGCTTTTATAGAACAATCTGAAGCAAATCATCTGCTGGAAGAGAAGCTATGGAAAGCTCAACAACAGTATATTGCCAGAGAAGAGGACTTCATCAGACGTAATCTTGCGGGTGTAAAAACAAAACAAGCACAAGGTCGGAGAAAGATTTTAGAAAGAACAGAACGACTGGATAGACCGGATTCATTGGAAACATTTAATCTTGGACTTGATAGTGAGTATCGTTCCAGTAATGATATCTTTAGAATGACAGATATAAAACTAGGTTATCCGGGAAAAGAACTGGCTTATGCAGAGAGTTTGTATGCCGGCTACAAAGATAGAATTGCAATTGTGGGTGCAAACGGTTGTGGTAAGTCCACATTATTGAAAGTATTGTTAGGATATTTAAGACCATTATCCGGTGACTTATATATTGGCAATAATCTTAAGATAGGTTACTTTGGTCAAATGCAGGAAGAATTGAATACAACAATTTCAGTTATGGAGACCATTTGGGAAATGGTACCTGCCGAGACACAAGGATATGTACTTGGTTATCTTGCAAGATTCGGATTTAGGGGAGATGATGTTGATAAGAATGTTGGAACTCTAAGTGGGGGCGAAAAAGCAAGATTGAAGCTAGCAGTCCTTATTCATCAAAAGCCTAATCTGTTGATTCTGGATGAACCAACAAACCACCTTGATGTATATATGGTAGATAGTTTGGAAGAAGCCCTAAGGAATTATGACGGGACTTTAGTATTTGTCTCACATGACAGATATTTTATTGACAAGGTTTCCAACAAGAAATGGTATTTCTCTAAAGGTATCATAAACGAGAGTAAGGATTCGTTTGTTGAAGTTATAGACAGAATTATCCGTGATTTACAGGATAAATCGGTAGGTGATAAGCAACAAAAGCCAAAAACAACAAGGAAGAGAGTTAATCCGATTCTTCTCGAGAAGAAGATGGATGAGATTGAGACTGTTAGCTCTCAAATTGATGATTTTAATACAGAAAAAAGTAATATTGAGACAGAATTTGCTTTACCTGAGACTTATACTAATGTTGAGAGAGTTAAAGAGCTTAACAATAGAATGAGTGAATTGAATAGGCTTATTAATGAAAAGGAACATTTACTTGAGCAACTTGAAGATGAATACCTTGAAATGAGTATAGGAGAATAGATGCAGAAAGTTGATTTATTGGTAATTAATGCCAAAGAATTACTTACACTTGCAGGTAAACCTGAACCTCGTAGAGGGAAAGAGATGTCGGAGCTTGCTATTGTTAAGAATGGTGCGATGGCTATCAATAACGGTTTAATTGTAGAAGTAGGTGAGACGCAAAATATTACTTCAAAGTATGAAGCGGTAGAAGTTGTTGATGCAACCGATAGAGTGGTTATGCCGGGTTTCGTTGACCCTCATACTCACCCTATATTTGTTGATACACGTGAGAATGAATTTGCAATGAGAATACAGGGAAAATCGTATGTTGAGATATCTTTGAGTGGTGGCGGTATACGCTCAACAATGAACTCTACCAGAGATGCAGACGAGGAAACATTGTTTCAGTTAGCTAAAAAGAGAATAAACAAGCTTATTAGCGTGGGGACAACTACTTTGGAAGCTAAAAGCGGATATGGATTAACAACAGAATCAGAGTTAAAACAATTAAAAGTCATTAAAAGATTGAACGATGAAATGCCCATTGATATAGTCCCAACTTTCATGGGAGCACATGAGTTTCCTCCTGAATATAAGGATGACCATGAATCATATTTGAAGATTTTGGAAGACGAAATGCTTCCTGCTGTTGCTGAACAGGGAATAGCTAGATACTGTGACATATTTACCGAGTTACATGTCTATAACATTGTAGAATCCAGAAGAGTAATGAAAAGAGCCAAAGAACTTGGACTTGAGTTAAAGATGCATGCTGATGAGATAGAACCTATTGGTGGAGCCGAATTAGCAGCAGAGATGGGATGCATTAGTGCTGATCATCTGGGAGCTGCTTCCGATGAAGGTATAAAAGCTATGGCTGATGCAGGAGTTATTGCAACCCTGTTACCTGCGACTATATTTAGTCTTGGAATGAAAAGTTATGCAAGAGCCAGAAAGATGATAGAATTGGGAGTACCTGTTGCTTTAGCTACAGACTATAATCCAGGTAGCTGTAATGCCGATTCTCAGCAGATTATAGCTACTTTAGGTTGTCTTCAAATGAAGATGTTACCAGCAGAAGCTATAATTGCTACAACTATAAACGCAGCCTATGCTATTGGCATGGGAGATAAGGTAGGATCACTGGAAAAAGGCAAACAAGCTAACTTTTTGGTCATGGATATGCCTAGTTTTGGATTCCTTCCTTACCACTTCGGATCTAGCAATTGCGAAAAAATATACATCAAAGGCCAACGCTTTACTGTATTGGAACAATAATTGCGAATTGATATTTTAAGAATGAATGAACCTAATTTTTATAAATGGAGGAACTAAATGAAACGATTTTTAGTCATTATTGTCATGTTAGCTGTAGTTGCGGCCTGTTTTGCTTCAGCTGATATGAGTGTAAGAACAGCAGAAAACAGGGTGAGTGTTACTTATTCGAGCTCTCTGCAAACAGAGGAGAACAGATCTACTGTCGAAACATTCATACTCCCGGCTACTGAAGCTGAGATTAGAATCAACAAGATGGTTGTTGAAAGAAGAGATTCAAACGGTAATTTATTAGAGACTCTTCGCAATGCAGATACTGATCGTGTTAGAATCACAGATAGCTTTGTGATGCGTGAAATGTATGCTTTTGATGTAACTATTGATGAGCAAATTGGAAATGATGACGGAAGTAGTTCAATTATCTCTGAGCTTGAATATGATTTGGTAGCAAAAAATTCTGTAGCTATTCCTACTGAGATTTCTTCTGCTTTCAGACAGTCATACGAGGATATAGCTCTTAATTTTAATGAATCCTACTTAAGAAATCTACCTGATTCAAGACCAGGTATTCTTATGATTGGTCGTCCCGGTATTGAAAATTACTTAACATCATTCATTAATTGGAAAAGATCTCTAGGTTTCAATGTTCATTTCGCCGATACTGATGAATGTGGCGGTAATACATTGACTGCGATAGATGCTTATGTTGAAAACTATTATAATGAACATCATCCTGAATACTTGATTATCTTTGGAGATACAGTAGGCGAAGAATTTCATATACCTACAAACTTCTTTGGATCACCCGACGGACAAGAAAATGATGCTGATGATAACTATTATACAATGATTGAAGGTAACGATAGTATGCCAGAAATGATTGTAGGAAGAATGTCCTTTAATGATATTGGTCAGCTTTTGACAATGGTTAACAAAACTGTAATGTACGAATCAAATCCTTTCTTGGGTGACCCTTCTTGGTTAAACAAAGCATTGATGGTTGCAGGTAACTATGCAGAAGGTGGATTGCAACCTAGTACTCCAACATTGACTTGTGACTTCTTTGCAGAATTATTTGAACGAGATGGATTTACTGTAGATAAAGTTTATTATCCACCACATGAATTAGCGGCCTCTTTGATTAGACAATATTTAGCTAACGGTAGAAGCTATGTGATATATAGAGGTTGGGGAGATGCTACAGGGTGGCACTATCCACGTTTCCATAAAGATGATTTCGGTAACTTGAATAATGGACCTAAAATGCCAATCGTTTTATCGATAGTTTGTAACACAGGTGACTTTGCTAATGCAACACATGTTGAATGTTTCGGTGAATACTGGATGCATCTTGGACAACCAACAGTTCCTAATGGCTGTGTAGCTTTTGTCGGTCCTTCTGATTTACACACAAGAACAGCTCTTAATAATTCGTTTTCGACAGGAATAGTTGATGCTATTTGCAACAAAGGTGAAAGATCTTTTGGCGCAGCTGTTTTAGCAGGTAAAGTAGAAATTTATAAGAACTTCCCGCTTGAGAGACAAACAGGAGGTTATGTACCTTTCTATAACCATATTTATGCAATATTATCCGATCCTTCTTTAAGAATATGGTATGGAATTCCTCAAGCAATTGCTGATAATCTACCTAGCGAGATTGATAGAGCGACTTCTTCAATTGTAATTGATTATCCAGGTTTAGATGGAGCTGTTGTTACCGGAACAAAAGATGGTATCAATTTCACATATGCAAAAGTAATTAATGGTAGAGCTATTCTGCCTATAGATACAGTTACCGATGGTGATTTGACAGTAACTATCAGCAAAAAAAATTGGGTTCCATTAAAGAAAACAGTTTTAGTTAGTGAATCAACTGATAACATTACAGTAATCGGTAATTCAATTAATAACAGTGAATATCTCATTGCCGGTGAACCAATGGAAGTTACGTTTGCCCTTAAGAACTTAAGTGCTAATAGCTATGATAATGTTACAGCAACTTTAAGTAGTACAAACGACGAAGTTAGTTCAATCTCAAGTGCGGTTAATGTAGGAACTTTAACTTCCGGAGCAGAAACTACAGCAACATTTACCGTTGAATTAAGCGGAGCTATTTTACCACATAATGTAATTGAAATGGATTTGGCAATAGCTCCAACTAATAACGTTGAGAAATTCTCTTACAAAATAGGTGGACATGCTTTAACTGTAACACCTGTAACCTCAACGGTAAGTATAGGTAGTGAATCTAATGTTACAGTTAGTGTTACTAATATAGGAGTTTCAAATGTAGACGGTGAGATTGATGTAAGAAGTCTATGTGATGCTGCAACAATTTCAAGTAATATCATTGATAATTTTGCTCTTGCATCAGGAGAATCTACACAGGTTAGCTTTAATGTTAATGTCAATTCAGCATGCTTCAGAGGCCGTTCTTTACCTTTTGCTTTCGTTACAACTGATGACAATGGTTATGAGACAACTTCTCATTTCAGCATAACAGCAGGTACTGTAGATAATACAGCCCCGACAGGACCAGATGCTTATGGTTATTATGCATATGACAGTAATGATACAGATTGGGAACAGGCTCCTACATATGAATGGATAGAAATTGACCCTAGAGACGGTGGACAAGGAACAGTTCATGAAATCACTGATGATGAATCAATTGACATGGATTTACCTTTCACATTCAGATATTATGGCGTTGATTATAATAGTATTACTGCTTGCTCAAACGGCTGGATTTCATTTATTCAAACATGGATGAGTAACTTTGATAATCTTTACATTCCATCTCCATTAGGACCTTACGCTATGGTCGCTCCTTATTGGGAAGACCTTAAGGGTACTCAGATAGAAACAGATGTATTCAATGATATGAGACTTGTTACATGGCATGATGTTGCTAACAACAGATTTATCATTGAATGGAATGATGCTTATAATAGATATACTTTAACTTATGAAAACCCTTCACTTGAAAAGTTCCAGTTGATACTTTATCCTCAAGCTGATAATGATGGTGAGCTGGTTGTAATGTATCATACTGTTGATAATCCGGCAGTGAATACTCTTAGTAATTACTCAACGGTTGGTATTGAAAATCATACTCAAACAGACGGTTTAACTTACTCTTTTGCAAATAGCTATCCTGCTTCAGCATCAGAACTAACTGCAGGTTTAGCCGTTAAATTTACAACTAGTGCTCCAGATACTTTTGTAAGTAATGATGAAGATGTTAATCCTGAGGTTATAGGAACTACTCTCTTGAATAACTATCCTAATCCTTTCAATCCTACTACAACGATTGGTTTTAACATGGCAAAGCCAGGTGCTGCTCGTTTAGATATTTACAATCAACGCGGTCAACATGTCGCTACTATTGCTAATGGAAAATTCCCAGCAGGAAGACAGACTTTTGTTTGGAATGGAACAGATAATGAAGGTAATGGAGTTGCAAGCGGTATATACCTCTATAAACTTCAAGCTGGTACATATACTAAAACAAGAAAGATGATTCTAATTAAGTAATTAGAGTTATAGTAAATACTATAAAGGCTACCTTGATGGTAGCCTTTTAATATTTAAAAGGGCTGATTTTCAACCCTTGGTGTAAATCTAAATAGTTAAAAACCTAATTCTTTCAGATAGAGATTATTCTTTCTCCATGACTTTTTCACTTTAACCCACAAATGTACCATGACTTTAGTTTGTAACATTTCGCTTAACTCTTTTTCGACAGCCATGCGTATTTTTTTTAAACCACTTCCTTTGGCTCCAATAATTATTGGTTTCTGACTTTCTCTTTCAATCCATATAGTTGCATCTATATTGGTTGCATCAGGTTCTTCTTTATATCTATCAACAAGCACGGCAGTGGAATATGGTATTTCCTTATCAAAGATTAGAAAAATCTTTTCCCTAATCATCTCCTGAGCAAAGAAACGCATAGGAAGGTCAGAAAGATTTTCAGGATCGTAAAAGGGGGGGCTATATGGTAGTAAATCAGTTAATTTCTGCATAAGTAAATCGTTATTTGTTCCATTCAAAGCTGAAACTCCAAAGACATAATCAAACTTATCTTCTAGAAGTTTCTTCTTCTGTTCAAAGTCCTCAATTGAGGTTAAATCTATCTTATTAAGAACAGCAACTCTTGGTACTCTTACTTTACCGGCTTTTTCAATAACTTGATTATCATAGTCAGTTGGGAAGTCTCTTATATCTGTCATAAACAGTACTATATCGGCATCTTTCAATGAATCCGAAATAATATTTCTCATCCTTGTATGAAGCTCATATCTAGGCTCAACAAATCCAGGGGTATCAACAAATACAATTTGTCTCTTCTCATCTGAAAATATGCCTTTAATAGATTGTCTTGTTGTTTGTGGCTTGGGTGTTGTAATTGATAGCTTTTCACCTATCAAGGCATTGAGTAAAGTCGATTTTCCAACATTTGGCTTGCCTATAATAGCAACATAACCACATTTATAATTTTTAATGTCTATATCCATTATCATAGCCTTTTCTAATAGAAATTACGTTTGGGTGGTGACCAGCTTTTTAGAAAGCTTAAAATCTCATCTGCATTACTTACAAAATCCTTCATTATATTGACTCTGAAGAGTTGCTTTCTCTGGTCAATTGTAGAGTAATTAAACCATCCTTCAAAAGATTCAAGAATGTATCCCAGTACAATTACTTCCTCTTTTGGAGTGAAAAGGACTAACTCAACTGAGTTATCAGTATTAACTGTACGAGTAATTATCTTAAACTTCATTATTTACATAGTGCTTCCTTAAGCACATCTTCAATTTTGGTTGCAAATATAATATTCATATCTTTCTTGATTTCTTCAGGAATCTCTTCAAGATGAATCTTGTTTTTTTCTGGAATAATCACATTTGTAATACCTTGTCTCTTAGCGGCAATGAGCTTTTCAGGTAGTCCTCCAATAGCCAGAACCTGTCCTGATAAGGTTATCTCTCCTGTCATAGCTACATCATGCCTAACTTTATTACCACTTAAAATGGAGATAAAAGCTGTTGCTATTGTTACACCAGCAGAAGGTCCATCTTTTGGAATTGCTCCTTCCGGAATATGAAGATGTAAGTCTTTTCTCTTATAAAAATCAGCTTCTATACCATATTTCTTTGCATGAAGTCTTGCATAACTTAAAGCAGCCATTGCAGATTCTTTCATGACGTCACCGAGTTTACCTGTAAGTTTTACTCTGCCTGTTCCTGGCATTGTCACAACTTCTATTTGAAGGGTTTCACCACCGACAGAAGTCCATGCAAGTCCCGTTACGATTCCTACTCTATCCTTGGTATTTGCTAAAGATGATGAGTGAGTTGGAATACCAAGAAAATCTTTTAACAGTTTATCATTGAGAGTTATCTTCTTTTTAAGATCACCTTCTACATATTTTCTAACTATTTTTCTTGTTATTTGGGCAAATTTTCTTTCCAGTTCTCTTACACCTGCTTCTCTAGTATAGTCTGAGATTATTCTACTAATCTGTTTGTCAGGTATTGATATTGAAACTTTTTCACCTATATTGTGTTCTTCTATCTGTTTAGGGATGAGGTGTCTTTTAGCAATATTAAGTTTTTCAAACTGGGTATAACCGGGGATTCTAATCAATTCCATACGATCCATTAATGGAGCAGGTATACCGGCAAGGCTATTGGCAGTAGTTATAAACATCACTTTAGAAAGGTCATAACCAAAATCAAGGTAGTGGTCTCTGAAATCATTATTTTGTTCCGGATCAAGTACTTCAAGTAAAGCAGAAGCAGGATCACCCCTGAAGTCCATGCTCATTTTATCTATCTCATCCATCATAATCAGAGGATTCATTGAGCCGGCTTTCTTCATGCTCTGGATGATAATTCCAGGAATAGCACCAATATAAGTTCTTCTATGTCCTCTAATCTCAGCTTCATCTCTGACTCCTCCCAGCGATATCCTAACAAAATCACGAGTAAGAGCTCTAGCAATAGATCGACCAAGAGAAGTTTTACCAACTCCGGGAGGTCCTACGAAACAAATAATCTGACCTTTTGTTTTCTTGGAAAGCTTGATGACAGAAATAAATTCTAGAATTCGCTCTTTAACTTTTTCAAGTCCATAGTGATCTGTATCTAAAATCTCTTTTGCCTTTTTGATATCAATTGAATCTGTATCTTTCATGTTCCATGGCAAATCCAGAATCCAATTTATATAATTCAAAACAACTCCGTATTCTTGAGATTGAGGAGCCATACGTTGTAATCTCTTTAACTCTTCATCAAACCTTTTCTTAGCAATTGGACTTAAGTTAAGAGAATCTGCTTTTTCTTTTATCTTTAAAAGATTAGAATCATCCTCTTCCGTTATCCCTAGTTCTTTATGAATAATCTTGAGTTGCTCATTCAAGTAGTATTCTCTTTGCATCTTATTTAGTGTTTTCTTAACTCTTCCTTCGATTCGATGCTCAAGTTTACTAACTTCAATTTCTTGATTCATCATTCTTAATAGTTCTGCTAATCCCTCTCTAATATTATTATTATTAAAGACATGCTGTTTGGCATGAATATCAACATTGAAATATGTAAGAATAAAATAAAATATCTCAATCGGGTCATTCAATTCATCAAGAGATTGGAGCATCTCTTCCGGAAGTGAGTTGTTTAGAGTGATATACTCACCAAACAGCGACCTTAGGTTTCGTTGATAAGCAGTTAACTCAACACTGTCCATGTTGAGTTCAATATCACTTCGAATGAGGTTAGCTTTCATAACCTTCTTCGCATTAATGAAACGTACGACTTCTGCTCTATATAAGCCTTCAACTAAAAGTCTTATGTTACCATCCGGTAGTCTGAAGCTTTGTAAGATCTGACATACAGTTCCGGATCTATATAGCTGTTTAGCAACCGGATTATCATCTGATTCATCTCCATCACGCTGAGTGACGCAGAAAATCAATTTATCAAAAACCAGAGCCTGTTCAACTGCTTCTTTAGAAATCTCTCTTCCTACTAACACGGGAGCTATAATTCTTGGTGCAATAAGCATGCGCCTCAATGGGACTACATTATATTGTCTATTTTCAAAATGTTCAATATCTATCTTTTCAGGATTTATTGTTAAAGCCACATTTCCTCCTCTGAAATCATGTTGCAAAAAAGAAGACGACTCACTCTATGTCAATTCATTTATGCTATTGACTTTATAGCATTAAGCTGAGATTATGATTAGTTAATAGAAAAAAGTCTGTATTTCTACAGACTTATATAATAAACAATTACTGTTAACTAGTTACTCTACTATTTAAACCTTATCATCAGTGATGCCATTGGTACATACATGCTAATATAACCATCATCCCTAAATGTTAAAGGCCACTGTATTGAAAACACTCCCCATTCATTAAGAAACAAATCAAATCCCAACCCCATACCATAATAGTACTCTTCTTTAACATCTGTTGTGTAATCTTTTCCGTTTATTTCTAATTCTAACGGTTCTATCTCATGACGGTTTTCTCTGTAATGGTAGGAACCGCCTAGAAAATAGAAGAAGGTACTCTTAGTAAAGTCTTTTAACTTATAAGTAGCCATTGCACCACCGTTAAAATATGAATCAAACTTAGCTCCTTCTTCTCCATCTGCTGCTCCACCAAGAATAATTCCCAGTCCTAATGGAGTACCACTTAATCTATAAATAAGTCCACTTCCGCAGATGTCACTGATATTAAGTCCCATATACTGCTTCACTTTTTCATTCGAATACTCAACAGCCGTCAAAGTCGTTAACAATACACTTACAATAAGGATTAAAATACTTTTCTTTAACATAGATTCTCCACCTTTACTTTTTTCTACCTTTGTCTATTCTGAACATAGAATTAATATTGTAAAGATTTTTCTTTTCGCTTGTTAATTATTAATGGGCATTAGTTAATATTGATAAATCCGATTAACACTTGAAAACCTAAGAATTATCATCTGATTTTTTCTCTTTAAGAATGAAGTAGACTCCTAAAATTGAAGGGAGTAAATCATTAAATAAGAAAATTGAGAAAGCTGAGGCAACGGCTATTTCACTTGATACTCCGTATTTTGATAATACATTTATAGCAAACAATTCTCGTAATCCTAACCCACTAAAAGTAATAGGTATAGTGTTTGAGAATAGGATTAAAGCAGTACTATATGCTACTTTAGCAATCGAAATACTAACAAAAGTGTTAATTAGCAACCAATATTGAATAAAAGTTGAACTTTCATAGATTAACTGGCTGATTATAACTTTAGATATATTACTTTTGTATGATACCAGGTATTTGTTAAGTCTACTAATTTTAGATATTACATTATATAAGATAATTGGGAAAAACGATGTTACAACAACAATAATTAAGCGTATAGTTAATGACAGGCTTTTGAAGTAGAATATTGATGCCCAGCCTGCAAACAACCAAATTGTCCACGTTCCGAAAACTTTCTCTAAACCGATTGAAAGTGCAGTATCTTTCTTACTTGTATTCTCTACATAGTAAACCTTTCCAAAAGTTGCCAAACCACCCGGCATTACAAATCTTAAGGCTAAACCAATTAAATATGATTTTACAATTTCCCACTCGTTACTGCTAAAATCAGGATTTATCTGTAGAAATTTCTTCCAGTTATAATATTGAGTTACATGTTTAATGAAGGCTACTATTAACACTACAATTACAGTTTTCAATGAATATGAGCTAATATTCACGAAGACATTTTTTAAGTCCAAACTTCTTATTATAAGAAGTAAGATAACAACAGACAATGCAAGTTTAAGGAAGAAAACTATCTTACTTTTAGTTAGTTTTTCCATTTAAACCCCGTTAATGCTCCCCATACGGAAAATAAAAGCATTTGATATGGTAGTATATAAATTAGAACTAAATCAGTAACTTTTATTTCTTCACGATGCCTGATGCAACTGGCAATATAAAAAAACAACATTCCAATAGAATATGGTAGTAACAATAACCAAGATTTATATAGTATAACTTGTATTGGAAGCCAGATAAAGAAAATGAGAGTCAACAAAGAAACAAACATGTATAGGGGAGAGGACATCCTAAATTTACCCATTTGTCGTTTCTCTCTGTTTATACCATCTACTAAAGATTCTTGTCTGTTACTCTCAAGAACTTTAATATCAGAATTGTATGAGACTTTCCATTTAGTCTTGTTAACAAGTTTCAATAGCAATTTATCGTCGCCTGCTACTTCATGTTTTATTGAATCATATCCACCTATTTCATTGAATGTCTCTCTTCTTATTGAAAGGTTTCCACCCGAGCAACTGAAGGGGAGTCCTAATCCGGCTGTAGATGCAAAAATACCAACAGACATAAGTCTCTTAAATCTGGGTATGTTGGAGATATCTCTTTTTCTAACGTATCCAATCACAAAACCTGTATTATCAGTATAGTAAGTATTCATTGAAGTTAGCCAGTTTCTTGGTATTGTTGTATCTGCATCAGTAAATATTAGCAAATCATTTTGAGACTCTTCAACTCCAGCTTTAAGAGCTGCTTTTTTACCTAGATACTCAGAACTTTTCTCTTTGAGTTTGATTAGCTTATACTGAGGTTTATCTTCAATGTACTTTTCAATAATAAAAGCTGTACTATCTATAGAGGCATCATCTACTAGGATTATTTCGTATTTATCATCATCATAATCCAGCTTTTCGAGTGACGTTAGAAATTCCATAATCAAATCTGCTTCATTTCTTATCGCAACTATAATTGAAAAACTGTGTGTTTCAAAATGCTGTCTTGGAAACCATCTCAACATTGCAAAAGAGAGCAAAATTAAGATAAAGGCAAACAATGAAACAACAAGCATAACTAGAATCTTGTCATATAACTACAGGATAATGTTGTTTCTTCAATATTATCACTATCTACCTTATAGTTAACAGCAAATTTAACAAAGTGGTGTGAGAGGTATTCCAAACTGTAAACAGCAGTCAACTCAGAAGTATTTGTGATATGACCTTGTAAAAGAGAAGTTTTGTAGTCTTCTCTATCTCCAGGAACATTGTCAGCATAATTCCATGTATAGTCATTCGCTAAACTGCCTTGGCGATTTAAATTGTAGTTTATATCTAGAGAACCAACTCTATTAATTGGTAAGTTTATTTCTATACAATAATTAATTAAATTTGATCCATTAGGATATCCTAATGTTTCTCCTGAATGAGATAAATAGTTCCAATAATATTTATGCGAATATATCCAAGGACGAACTATGGTGAGTTCCCCTGTTACAGTCATGTCATTCTTCATTCCAATATTAAGGTTATGAGAGAGTCCGGCTTGAATCGCCCATTTATTACCCCACCAATTACCGAATATTTCTTTTTTCCTTAACTCATCAAGAACTATATTAGAGTAAAGTACTGATTTATTAACTTTAAACGAACCACCTGCAAAAATAAGTACATTATCTCTATCATATTGCAAGTGTTCATTAATTCTCCAAAATCCTATAGGAAGTACATAGTTACTGTCAAAACTTCTATTTCCGTAAACAATTTCTTCTCCAAGGAACAATTTAATGTGGTTAAACTTCCAATCTATTTTATGCATCGAAATATATTTATCAACGATTTCAAGCTCGTATGCAGCATCAGAAGGATCTATGTTTATGGTACCTTGCATTACAGAATAGCTAAAATCTCCCATAGTGTATTTAGCACTAAGGTAGGCATAGTCATCACTCTTATTGTTTAATATAATACTACCACTAACATTGTTTCCAACTACAAAACCACCTCTGCCTACAGAAACAGTTGCATGATCAGTAACATAGCTTAGACTTCCTTTTAGATTATCAATATTGGAGATGTTTTTTTCTCCTATATCGTGATTGTGCCAGCTGTCTACAATATAATCATTGAGAGCTATTTCAGTTGCTCCTGAATAATGTCCTTTCCACCAATCAGTGTGGAGTAGGATTTTATTGTTTATGTTTGCCTTAATATCCATACCCCAACCTGTGAAGTAATATGTATCATTTTCTACATCTCTTATATCTATGAATCCGGCAACTTTGAAATCAATGTATGAATCTTGTGTTGTATATCTTAAAAGTCTTTTATCTGTTGTTGTTCCAACTAAGTATTCGTTTAATGATTCATCAAAAGCTTTTTTGGAGGTAAAGGCATGGTTATAAGTCTTTGCTTGTTTCTTGTTAATCAACTTAAATTTAACTTCTTTATTATACTTCAGATATGATAAGCTCGTTTTTGAATAAATATCAGGTAGTTCCCATAAGGGGATCACATAATCTTTTGCACCTACTATCAATATTAATGTAACAAACATTAACAATAAAAGATTTCGCTTCATAGAGTCCTCCTAAAAAGATTTAATAATTGTTTCAACATTGTTTAAGGCTTCAGTAATTTTATCTATCGATTTACCTCCGGCCATTGCCATATCAGGTCTTCCTCCGCCTTTACCATCAACATATTCTGCTAATTTACCTACTATCTTTCCAGCAGGATATTGTTTCTTCAAATCATCTGTAACTACGGTTAGCAAAGAAACTTTGCTATTTATTATGGAAATTAGAATTCCGATTCCGCTACCAAGCTTCTGTCTAAGAACATCTCCGGCATTTCTTAACTCATTAGAGTCATCAATTGAAACTCTTCCGGAAGCAACTTTTATACCGTTTATAATAACTGCTGATGAAAGTAAATCATCAATTTCGGAACCAGCAGCTTGACTTTTTATAGTCCTAAGTTCGTTCTCTAATTCTCTATTTAATTCAATAATATGATATATTTTATCAACTACTTTCTCATGTTTAGCTTTAAGGATTGAAGCAACTTCATCTAAGATTGTTTCTTTCTCTTCGTAATATTTGTACACTGCTTCACGGGTAATTGCTTCAATTCTACGAATACCGGCAGAACTTGATGATTCTGAAAGTATTTTGAACATACCTATTTCGGCACTGTTGCTTACATGTGTACCTCCGCAGAGTTCTTTTGAAAAGGTACTCAATGAAACAACTCTTACTTTATCACCATATTTCTCACCGAATAATGCTGTTGCTCCATCAGCTTTAGCTTCTTCCTGAGACATAATCTTAGTATCTATTATCAATTGTTTCTTAATCTCAGACCTAACTAGTTCTTCTACTTTCTTAATTTCAACATTATCCATATTCTTAAAGTGTGTGAAATCAAATCTAAGATACTCATCAGTAACAAGTGAGCCCTTTTGTTGGACATGATCTCCTAGAACTCTTCTCAAAGCTGCATGCAGAAGATGAGTTGCAGTATGATTTGAAGCAATTCTTTTTCTTCGATCAATATCAATTGAAGCTATTACAACATTGCTATTGATATAACCGGATATCAAGTTACCTATATGAATGAATTGATCGCCACTTTTTCTTACTTCATTTACTTCTATTTCGAAGCTATCATTGAATACTTTTCCTGTGTCTGCAATCTGACCTCCGGACTCAGCATAGAATGGTGTCTTGTCTAATACAAACATTACTTTATTATCATCATCTATTCTGTATTTAATTATGGAAGCTTTAGCTTGTGATAAGTTATAGCCAATGAATTCAGTTGGGGCGTCATCGGCTAAAACATTCCAGTCTCTATTATCTAGCTCTACTTTGAATGAAGATGCTGACCTAGCTCGTTCCTTCTGCTCTTCCATAAACTCTTCAAAGCCTTTTGTATCTACAGTTAAGCCCTTTTCCTCTGCTATAATAACGGTTAAATCTAAAGGGAACCCATAAGTGTCATAAAGCATGAAGGCATCTTCACCCGAAAGAATTTTACCGGATGTTTTATCAAGCATCTCATCAAATTTGATAAGACCTTTATCTAGTGTCAGGTTAAACCTCTCCTCTTCACTCTTAATAATCATTTCTACATACTTCTGTTGTTCCTTCAACTCAGTATAATGATGTCCCATTATCTCAATAACTGTTGGTACAAGTTTATATAGAAATGGCTTACTTTGATTCAGCAATCTACCCATACGAGCAGCTCTTCTTAGAATTCTACGAATTACATAGCCTCGACCTTCATTAGAAGGGATTCCTCCATCAGCTATTGAAAAACTTAATGCTCTTATATGGTCAGCTATGACTCTATGTGGAACGCCATTATCTTCTCTATCATAATCCGAGCCTGTTAATTCTGCTATTTTATTAATAAGTGGTATAAACAAATCAGTATCATAATTGCTATTCTTATCTTGTAAAACCTGACAGATTCTTTCAAGTCCGGCACCTGTGTCTACATTCTTCATCTTTAATGGAGTCAGAGAACCATCTTTATTCCTAAAATATTGCATAAAGACAAGATTCCAGAGTTCGATGAATCTATGACAATCTCCATTAACACGACAATCATGTTTACCTTCAACGCCACAATAGTCTATACCTCTATCAAAATGTATCTCAGAACAAGGTCCACAAGGACCGGTATCTCCCATTTCCCAGAAGTTATCCTTATCGCCATCATAAAATATGTGAGCTGGATTTATATCAGTCTCGTTTTTCCATAAATCAAAAGCTTCTTTATCACTTTCATGGACAGTCGCATATAGTTTTTCTTTGGGTAATTTCCATACTTCTGTTATTAGCTCCCATGCCCAAGTTATTGCTTCTTTTTTATAGTAATCACCAAAAGACCAGTTCCCAAGCATCTCAAAAAATGTGTGATGATATCCATCACGACCAACTTCATCCAAGTCATTATGCTTTCCACCTGCTCTTATACATTTCTGGACATCAACAACTCTTAAATTTTTGGGTTCAATTTCACCGAGAAATATATTTTTAAACTGATTCATTCCTGCATTAGTAAATAGTAAGGTAGGATCATCTTTAGGTATAACAGTATCGGATGCAACAGATGTGTGTTGTTTGGATACAAAAAAATCTATAAATTGTTGCCTAATTTCTTTACTGGTCAACATACTATTCTCCTGATAATATTAGTTTTTATCAAGTTTTGGGAAAGATTAATAGAGTCAAGCTATTTGTAATAACCGTATAGCCAATTCCAAGATAGATAACGGTTACTGTTGTATCTCAAAATGTCATGAAAAGATAAAGCTATTCACATGTCTTATGAACCTACTATATTGCACAATACAATGGACAAACTATTTAACAATTATATTGACAGATGATTATCATGAATGAGATGTAATATAAAATCAACTATGGAGATTTAGAGATGATTGCATTAGGTGTAAATATTGATCATGTTGCTACAATTAGACAAGCTCGAAAAGGCATTGAACCTGAACCTATTTTTGCTGTTCAAATAGCAGAACAGGCCGGGGCAGATCAGATTACTGTACATTTAAGAGAGGATAGGAGACATATCCAGTATCGTGATGTTAAGTTATTAAGAGAACTGATACAAACTAAGCTCAATCTTGAAATGGCTTCAACCGTTGAAATGGTTGCAATTGCCAAGGAGATAAAACCGGATACAGTTACCTTTGTTCCTGAAAAGAGGGAAGAGGTCACTACCGAAGGTGGTCTTAATCTAGAAAAGCCTGGTTTAGATAAGGTAATTAAAGATTTAAAAGATGCAGGCATAGAAGTAAGCCTCTTTATAGAACCGGATGTAAACATGATTAAGTTGGGCGACAAACTCGGGGCTGATGCTATTGAAATTCATACAGGTGCCTATGCGAATGCAAAAACAGATAGAGAAATAGAGAATGAGCTTCAGCGTATTAAAAAAGGTGCGAAGACTATTAAATCATGTGGTATGCGTTGCGTGGCAGGCCATGGTATTAACTATAAGAATATCTATCCTCTTCTGGAAATGGGTTTGTTTGAAGAATACAATATTGGGCACAGTATTATTTCAAGAGCTGTGTTCACTGGATTAAAAGAAGCAGTATCTGAAATGAAGTCAATAATTAATCAAGAATAATCTCCGTTCTTGCTTGACTAAAAATAAAAGTAAAATTGATTGAAATAAAATAAACACTCTTTGGAGGTTATAATGTTTGGAAAAATGAAAAATGACTTACGTGAAACTCTTGACGGTCTCAAAGATAAGGGGCTTTACAAAGAAGAACGTATTATTACAAGCATGCAACAGGCTGAAATTGAAGTTAATAACGATAAGAAAGTTCTTAACTTTTGTGCCAACAATTACCTCGGACTTGCAAATAATCCTCAGGTTATTCAAGCAGCTAAGGACATGATGGACAGAAGAGGATTTGGTCTCTCTTCAGTACGTTTTATTTGTGGTACTCAAGATATTCATCGTGAGCTCGAAAAGAAAGTTGCTGCTTTCTTAGGTCAAGAAGATGCTATTTTGTATGCAGCTTGCTTCGATGCAAACGGTGGTGTTTTCGAACCTCTACTAGAAGCAGATAGTGCTATCATTTCAGATGAACTTAACCATGCTTCTATTATTGATGGTGTTCGTCTTTGTAAAGCTCAACGCTTCCGTTACAAGCATGCGAACATGGAAGATCTGGAACAACAACTAATTGCTGCTAAAGATGCAAAATATCGTATAGTTGTTACTGATGGTGTTTTCTCTATGGATGGAGATATGGCTAAGCTTGATCAAATCTGTGACCTTGCAGAAAAATATGATTCACTGGTTATGGTTGATGAATCTCATGCTACCGGATATCTTGGTGCTACCGGTCGCGGTACTATTGAGCATTTTGGTGTTATGGATAGAGTTGACATTGTTACAACTACTTTTGGCAAGGCTATGGGCGGTGGTAACGGTGGTTGCACGGCAGCTAGGAAAGAAATTATTGAAATGCTTAGACAGCGTTCAAGACCATATCTTTTCTCAAATACACTTGCCCCTGCTATTGTTGGTGCAACAATGAAAGTTATCGATATGCTTGAAGAATCAAGTGAACTTGTAAACAAAGTTAAAGATAGTGCTGATTATTTCCGTGCTGAAATGACCAAAGCAGGTTTTGACCTTGTTCCGGGTAACACAGCGATTGTTTCTGTGATGTTCTATGATGAACCTCTTGCTATAAAGGTTGCCGATCGTCTTCTTAAAGAAGGCATATATGTAATCGGTTTCTGTTTCCCTGTTGTCCCACGTGGCAAAGCAAGAATCCGTGTTCAGATTTCAGCAGCTCATTCAAGAGAAGATATACAGAAATGTATTGACGCATTCGCAAAAGTAAAAAAAGAGATGGAAGCTGAATAAACCTACATCCAAATTTATAATCAGAGGCACTCGTAATGAGTGCCTCAGACTGTTGACAAAGCTATGAGTAAGATTTCATAGCTTTGTCTTTTTTTAGCTTAAAATAAGAACATCAATCATTGACAGATTTCTCCAAATATTATACTTAAACCATCATAATTAGAGGTGGTTATGCTTAAAAAAGTTTCTGACACACAGTCCCAAATGGAGTTTGTAATAATAGATGATTTAGTACCGGTAGATCACATACTAAGGAAAATCGATAGCGTAATAGATTTTTCATTCATTTTAGATAGAACAGTGCATTTGTATTGTTCTACTACCGGTCGTCCTCCAATTCATCCTATTACTCTTTTCAAAATGCTTTTTATTGGCTATCTATTCGGTATTCGCTCGGAAAGACAATTGGTCAAAGAGATTGAGGTCAATGTGGCTTATCGTTGGTTCTTAGGCTTTGGACTAACTGATAAAGTACCTCATCACTCAGTCTTCAGTCAAAATCGTAGAAGGCGATTTAATGATAGCAGCGTATTCGAAGAGATTTTTATAGATATAGTGAAGTTAGGCATTAAACATGGATTAGTTGATGGGAAGATACTTTATAGCGACTCAACCCATCTAAAGGCAAATGCTAATAAAGGTAAATTCGAGGATATTGAAGTTGAGGTATCCTCCAAGAGTTACTTGGAAGATCTTAACACAAGCGTTGATGAAGATCGGAAGGCTCATGGTAAGAAACCTTTACCTCCTAAGGATAACAATCTTAAAGGAGGAGCATCACCTAAAGTAAAAAATATCAAGTCTAGCACAACAGATCCCGATAGTGGTTTTATGACCCGTGATAGAAAGCCTCAAGGCTTCTTCTACTTAGATCATAGGACAGTCGACCATAAAACGAACTATATAACCGATGTTCACATTACTCCCGGCAATGTAAATGATAGCACCTGCTATATTGACAGGTTACAGTTCCAACAAAAGGTTTATGGTTTTAATGTTCAGGCAGTAGGGCTTGATTCAGGATATGATACAATTAACATTTGTAAGCAACTGGTAGATATGAATATTATGGGAGTCCTTGGCTACAAAAGACAGGGAGGTAAGAAAGGTCTATTTAAAAAGAACAAATTTACATATAATTCCCGGAAGGATGTTTACATTTGTCCATGTAATAAAGAGTTAAATTATAGAACAACGAGCCGTGATGGCTATAAAGAATACAAGTCGAATCCTAGTGAATGCAAGAATTGTCCAATGCTAAGTAAATGTACAGAAAGTAAGTCTTCTCAAAAAGTAATCACTCGTCATGTCTGGGAAGAGAGCAAAGAGATAATCCACAAGAATAGGTTAACATTATGTGGGAAAGAGATATACAAGAGGAGAAAAGAAACCATTGAGAGAAGCTTTGCCAATGCAAAGCAACTTCATGGCTACCGATATGCAAAATATCGAGGAATAGAGCGAGTTCGAGAACAAGCTTATCTAACAGCTATCGTGCAAAATATCAAGAAACTCGTAAAATACCTTTTCAAAGGTAAATTAGGGAAATTAATAGCAAAATTTATCATCAATTACATGATTTTCAACTCCAATTTACACGAAAATAGAGCTAAATCTCGCATGTTTAGGTTTGGACTCAGTTAAAATGAAGAAAAATGACTTTCAACAATATATCCATGTAAATTAGAATGTTTTTGTCAACAATCTGAGGCACTCGTAATGAGTGCCTTTTGTATTTCATTTCCCTATCATAATTCCCATGAGTCTCTTGAGGGTTCCTCGTTAACTTCCCGTTAGATTCTCGTTATGGGGAATAGGAGACTGATGAGGATGTGACAAGATAAAGATGGTACTTGAATTCTTATTATGATAGAGCAATGAAAAATATAAGAAAACGTGAGAAAAAGAAAAAGCCCCACACCTGGATGCATGAGGCCTTTCTTTTTATACGTCATTGGATGGATACAAATTTAATAAGCATAAAGTGTTCCATAAATAGTAATTATTCATGAATTGTTTAAATAGTGTTTCTATAATGGTTTTGATAAATCAGATTAGATGCATAGAAACAAAGGCTGGTATGCATATATCATTAATGAATATTAGTTATATAAAATTTATATAAAAAGGTATGGGCTATGCTCCATACCTTAATAAATCTATCAAAAAGTAGGATTAACTTTCGCTATTTTTAAAGAATTTTCTTACAAGTTCAGAATCCTTGTATTTACCAAAAAGTACCATTAGTTTTATTCTAGCTTTATGACCCTTCAAGTCTCCACCCATAAGGCATCCCATCTCTACTAGTTTTGCTCCTCCGCCTTCATAACCATACTCAGACATAACGCGTCCGGTCACGGCTCTGGAGACTATGACAACAAGTATACCTGCATCTAGAACCCTTTGTATATCCGGTACTAACTCTTTCGGAACATTACCTCTTCCGAAAGCTTCAATAACTACTGCTTTGGCTTTGTTTTCAATGGAAGCTTTCAAGAATCTTCCATCCATTCCTGCAGCAAGTTTAATCAAATCAACATTAGTGTCAACGCTGTC
The DNA here is from genome assembly GCA_963667035.1 of Cloacimonadales bacterium (SeqCode). Lineage (GTDB taxonomy): Bacteria > Cloacimonadota > Cloacimonadia > Cloacimonadales > JAFGVF01 > Zophobacter. Next base: position 1,286,881 of record OY762964.1, on the reverse strand, counting down.
TGTCCAAAAGCTTTCATTTGTAGACAGTGACCTTTCAAATATGATTTTATCAGGATCTACCATGCCAAGTTTCCCATAACCAGGTGAAATAAAGGTATTTACTTTACTTGTATCCGACTTAATAACTTCTCTGGCCGCATGGATTTCATCATTCATAACAACAAGCACACCCTTGTCCGCAGCTGCATAAGTACTTGCAACCCTAACAGCGCCAATGATGTTTCTCGGTCCGTCCAGTCCTAAATCATTGAAGTTTCGCATTGCTGCAGTAAACACAATTGGTTTTGAGGAGGTAACAACTAGGTCAAGTAGATATGCGGTTTCTTCCAAGGTGTCTGTTCCATGCGTAATTACGATTCCATCGTAATCTGCAGATTTTATCTCAACTAACTTAGCAAGTTCAAACATCTTTTCCGGTGTCATCCATGGACTGGGAATATCTATCCAATCGTATACGTCAACTTTAGCAACTTCTGCTAGTTGGGGAAATGAATGCAAGAATTCTTCAAGCTCATGAGTTGGAACAACTCCTGAGTTCTCTACGTTACGCATTCCTATAGTTCCACCGGTAAGAATAATCAATATATTACGCATATCAACCTCAAAATCTTAGTTTTAAATCTAATTAGAACCTTATCACAATGAAACCCATTTGCGTCAACTAAAGAGTTTGTTAAGGGATAAGCTGGAAAGATTGTCATAAAACAATAGGGCACGATAAACGTGCCCTTACAATTTAACAAACATCTCTATCTTAGAATAAACACTTTACTAGAAGCTCAGGCTCAAGTCTGAACTTGGAACCCTTACCCTCGAAGAAGTGATGTTCTCTTATCATATGAATGTGTAGGGGAGTCCAACTGAACTCTATCAATTTATCTTTATCGATAAGCTTGATGACAGCCTTAACATATACACCCGGATCAACAAAAGGACAGATAACTTTCCCACGATAGGAGAGATACTCTAATGTAAATTTCTCAAACTCAATTGGACCATAAGGGCTTTGATAAGCAATATCGGTCAAAGTCTGCAACTTATCGGCAATCTCTTCAGGTGTAACATCAAGCATCTCAAGAGTCTTTTCATCATCAGCTATAATATCGTGAATATGGCGGCTGTCATCACCTAAAAAGCCCTCAGATGAGATGATCCCCGGTTGCATTCTATTTTGAATTTGCATCTCTTTTTCAGTTTGCTTCATAATTATCCTCTTTAGACAAAGCTATCGAAATAAATCTTATCTTTTGGAACACCCATTTTTTCGAGTTCGGCACATACAGCATCAATCATTCTGGGACTTCCGCAAAGGTATGCTTCCGTATTCTTAGGGTCTTTAATAAACTCTTTAAAGTATGGCATAACAAATCCGGTTCTACCATCCCATTTGTCTTCTTCGGTAGGACTAGACAGAACAGGATAATATGTGAAATCAGCGAACTTCTCTTCATAAGAGTGCATCTCTTCAGTTAAATAAAGATCTCTCTTACTCTGAGCTCCAAAGAAATATGCCATTCTTCTATCCGTACCTTTCTCCGCTAAGTCCTCAAGCATACTCTTGATTGGAGCTTTACCTGAACCTCCTGCAACATAGATTATATCGGCTTCTGTGTCTCTGATAAAGAAATCACCATAGGGACCAGTAATATCAACTATATCACCTTCTTTCAAATAATCATGCACCCATGTTGTACAAATACCATCAGGTACTCTTCTGATAATAAGTTGTAGGTGTTTACTATCCGAAGGCTTGGATGAGATAGAGTAAGCTCTTGAAACGCTTTGCTTTTGCTTACCGTATCTTTGAGTAATCAATTGAACATATTGACCCGATTTGAAATCAATTTCAGGGGGATCTATAAACTCAAACGTGATACCTTTAATATCGTGAGTATAGTCTACTATCTTTGCTATCTTAGCTTTAAACTTTCGGACATTGAAAATCTCTTCAGGAATGTTGATATTGATATCTTCTTTAACCTTTACCTGACATGATAAACGAATATTGCCTGATAATTCTTTCTTATCCATGAAAGGTTTCTCTGTAGGAAGAAGTGGACCGCCACCTGAAGTAACTTTACACTTACAAGCTCCGCATGAACCTCTTCCACCACAAGCGGAAGGTATGAATACATCATTTTCAGCTAAACTGGAAAGTAGGGAAGCCCCACCTTTAACTACTACTTCTCTCTTATTGTTTATAGTGATTTTGCAATCTCCGTAATTACTGAAAATCATTTTTGCTACGACAATCATGGCAGTAAGAATCCCGAATAATACAACTAACAGGAGAACTTCTTTAACAATTAATATTATCATTAATAACTCTCCTTACTGAACATTTACTATACCGGAAAACCCGATAAAGGCCAATGCCATAATTCCTGTGATTATTAAGCTTAAACCTGCTCCTTGTAAACCAACCGGAACAAGTTTTTCTTTAACTCTTTGACGAATACCTGCTAGCATCATGATTGCCAATAACCAACCAAGTCCTGAGCCTGCACCAAAGAGAACGGACTGGATAAAACTATAGTTTCTAATAATCATAAACAAAGAGACTCCAAGAATTGCACAATTTACTGTAATCAACGGAAGGAATATTCCCAGTGAGTAATACAACACCGGCGAGAATCGTTCTATGATTATCTCGGTCAATTGAACAAAAGCAGCAATTACAATGATGAATACTATATATTGCAAGTATACAAGATTGAACGGCACCAGAATATAGTGATAAACAAGCCAGTTCAATGCAACCGAAACCGTAGAGACAAAAAATACTGCCATACCTAATCCGAAAGATGATTCTATCTCTTTAGAAACTGATAGATATGAACACATTCCTAAGAAATTACTTAAAAGAATATTACTTGTGAATATTGATGCGAAAAAGAGAACAAAAGGATTTATTTCCATGACTTACCCCTGTTTCTTCTTTTGATAAAAGTTATTGTTTATAATCCAAATCATGATTGCAAGCAAGAAAAATGCACTTGGAGCCATAATCATAATAGACCAGCTTACCCACCAGTTTCCCAGTATCTGTATTCCAAATAGAGAACCAAATCCGAATAACTCTCTAACGGTAGCAATAGCAAGTAGCACAAGTGTATACCCCACTCCTGCCCCAAGTCCATCCATCATTGAATCCAAAGGACTATTCTTAGCAGCAAAAGCCTCTGCTCTTCCCATAAGTATACAGTTAGTGATGATTAGTCCGATATAAGGTCCTAAATTCTTACTTATCTCAGGTAAATAAGCTTTCAAGAATATATCGACAATAATAACATAAGCTGCAATGATAAGTGTTTGGACCATCATTCTAACGCTTCTAGGAGTATAATTTCTCACTAATGAGATAGTGAAATTCGCCATCACCAGAGCAAAGATAACACCAAGTCCCATTATGAGACTATTCATCATTAGATTGGTTACCGCTAAACTGGAGCAGATGCCAAGTATCTGCTTCCAGATTGAGTTATCTGTGAAGGCACTGTTCATAAATATTTGTTTCTTAGTCATTATTCAGTACCTCCTTTCATCTCTTTTAAAATAGACAACGTTTCATTATAGAGCATATTTCTGACACCTTCACTAGTTCTGGAAGCTCCTGTAACTTGCATCATCTCGGTAGCTTTAACATTATCCGAACCTTCCGGAATCAGTACATACTTAATAGGTTTACCATCAACTACAATGACTTTATTGTTAAATTGCTGTTTGAACCATTCTTCATCAATACGACCACCAAGTCCTGGAGTCTCAAGATGTTGATAAACATCAAGATTGATGATGTTATGTAAATCAGGAGTCAAGGCAATCAAGGCTTTCATTGAACCCCAAAGTCCCTGACCGTTGATGACATAACAATAGCCAATCAAAGAGCCGTCTTTACTTACTTCGTAATATGTTCGGGTATCAGTAGTTATTTCTTTAAAGTGTTCTTTATATAATTCACTCGAAGATTTATCTGTATCAAAATAGCTACTGAACAAACCTGTAATTGTTGATTGATACTGGCTAAGTTGATTACTGTTTATTCTCTCCAGATTCATGTGATAAATCACTGAGAGTAAACCAATGAAAATGATAGTTAACACAACCATAAAAAAGATAGGGTAGAAGTTGGTCTCTGAGAATGTTTTCTTTTCTTTATCCATTCTGGACCGCCTTTGCTTTTAACTTTTTCTTTTTGTCTGCCTCTTGGAAGAAGTAGTCAATTAAAGGCATAAAACAGTTCGCCAGGAGAATTGCAAACATGAAACCTTCAGCAAAGAGTGAGAAGCGTCTAATAAATACAGTCAGAAAACCAATCATGATTCCGTAAATCCATAAAGCTTTAGGATGTTTAGCTTGAGATACAGGATCGGTAGACATGAAGACAGTACCAAACATAATGCCTGCACCTGTAAGGAAGAAATGCATTTGACTCATAGGATAAAAAATAGCTGTAGTAATAATGAATCCAAGTAGAGTTGAGACCATAGCTTGCCACTTTGCTGTCTTTGTTATTATCAGATATATTCCTGCTATAAGTATCAATAGTGTACTTGTTTCACCGATGCTACCGGGGATGAGTCCGGCAAAGCTATCCCAAAATGAGTAACCAAACTCTCCGGTGTTTCTATATTGAGCAAGCATTGTAGCCGAAGTTGTTAGCTCAGGGGCAGGATTAAAGTGAGCAAATCCTCCGGGAAAACCTGAGTATATATGATTCCATGTTGTTGCTAACTGTTTGGGAAAAGAGATATAAACGAAAGCTCTTCCAACAATTGCAGGATTGAAGATATTGAGACCAAATCCACCGAAAACCATCTTACCGAAAGCCACTCCAAAGGCAGAAGCTACTGCAGCTATCCAAAGAGGAATCGAAGGTGGCAGAATAAGTCCGAGTAATGTACCTGTGACAAAAACAGCCATAGATACTTTACCAATTTTCTTCTTTCTAATGAACAAGTATTCCGTTAGAAATCCAATTCCGTTTGTTACGGCCAAAACTGCGAGAACCTTCCATCCAAACAGATAGATTGCCATAATTATAATCGGAACAAGGGAATAGAGAACTCTGTTCATCATCGCTTGTTTCAAGATTATTTGTTTCATAACGCTCCCTTAATTAATACTGATTACAATCTATTCTAAATCGGACACATGAACAAAGTTTTTTTGCAATAAATATCATGACTTCCTACCATTCTGTCGTGTTCCTCTAATTAAAACCAATAAACCAACTGCAATTAGAATTATTCCTAAGGGTCTGTTCACCTCAAGAAAAAACATCATAACAATGCCAAGAAGTATGAGGATCACACCCATTAATGTAATAAACAGAGAAATTATCATATTACTTCCTTTTGTCTATGACTCTCATTTTTGCAAATCAATGTCAATCAAAAGTTCAATATAAATTACATTCATTAGTAGGGTTTAAGTTAATAATTGACTTATGTGGACAAATATAACTTATTTCTTTGTCAATAACATAAAATTAGCTAGCTTGTCATTGACATTTTTACATTGCAAAAGGGATTGGGTAGCATCATTGAATATTAATAATTAAAGAAGGTATAAATGGCACCAAAACGTGATTTGACACAAGGGTCTATATTAAGAGCTCTTATTGTATTAGCTTTACCTATAATGGGTACATCTCTTGTCCAAATGGCATATAACATGACCGATATGATGTGGCTTGGAAGATTAGGCAGTAATGCGGTAGCATCTGTTGGTACAGCAGGATTTCTTACCTGGTTCGGTTTTGCACTAATCCTAATATCAAAAGTCGGAGCGGAAGTAGGAGTATCTCAATCTATAGGACGTAAGGATCTGGATTCTGTGAGGTCTTTTGCTCGAAATGCTATTCAGATAAACCTTATTTTCGGAGTTCTGTACTCGGTTGTAATTTGGACCTTCAAGGAGCAGTTGATTGGTTTCTTTAAACTTGGAGATACACAAGTAATCAATGATGCTATTCTATACATTAAAATTATTATTCCGGGTATGATATTCTCATTCCTTAATCCGGTTTTTTCCGGTATATATAATGGTATGGGAGATAGCAAAACACCTTTTTATGTAAATGGAGTTGGTTTAATCATTAACATCATACTTGACCCTGTTCTAATCTTTGGTGTAGGTCCTTTTCCTGTTCTTGGAATCGCAGGTGCAGGTATTGCTACAGTGATTGCTCAGCTTGTTGTTACTTTAATATATGTTGTTTTATTCATGAGTAAGCATGCTCCGGTTACTAAGATTCAAGTGTTCAATCTTCCTGAGTTCAAGTTTTGGAAGACTATCTTTAGTTTTGGCTCTCCCGTAGCATTACAAAGTGGTCTATTCACAATCTTTGCAATGTTCCTTGCTAGAATCGTTGCCCAATGGGGTCCGGTACCTATTGCAGTTCAAAAGGTTGGTTCTCAGATTGAAGCGATATCATGGATGACTGCCGGTGGATTCTCTACAGCATTAAGTACTTTTGTGGGGCAAAACTATGGTGCTAAAAATTGGGAACGTATCTGGAAGGGTTATTTCACAACTCTTGGTATTTCTTCAGCAGTAGGTATTTTCGCTATGTTCCTATTTGTATTTGGAGGCAGATTCCTTTTCAACATCTTCATTCCAGAAGAAGAAGCTTTAAAGGTGGGAACAGTGTACTTGAAAATTCTCGGTTTGTCTCAATTGTTCATGTGTCTTGAAATAACAACAGCAGGTGCTTTCAATGGACTTGGAAAAACTCTTCCGCCATCACTGGTGAGCATCGTTTTTACCGGTTCAAGAGTTCCATTGGCAATTTTACTTGCAACTCCTGAGTTATTAGGATTAAATGGTGTATGGTGGAGTATAAGTATGTCAAGTGTTGCAAAAGGTGCAGTCCTTGTCGTTTGGTTTATGATATACCTTTCCAGAAGACCTGAAATAGATACCAATTGCATGTTTAAATCACTTATCTATAGATGGGAAATTAGAAATTTACGAGATAAGAGATGTCTTAACGGAAGATAGACATCCATAGCATAATCACGGGAGTAATAATGAATAGAAGAGATTTTATTGATGTATGGAAGCAAACAAAGCTTATGAATAAGGTTACAATTGCAATTATGCCTACTCCCGATGATAAATATAACCTAATAACACTCGAATGGTTCATGAGAACTTCAATCAAACCACCCATGTTTGCTATTTCAATAGGGCATACCAGATATAGCTATGAATGTCTTCAAACGTCTGATAGCTTCAACCTTTGTTTTCTTTCCAAAGAGATGCAGGAGGCTATGAAGATATGCGGAACTCAATCAGGCAGAGATACTGATAAACTTGAAGTCATTGATGAACCGTGGTTTCACGGACGATATAGGAAAATACCTATTCTCAAGAATGCTGTTGCCAACTTTGAGTGTGAACTTGTTTCTCAAGTTAGGAGTGGGGACCACACTATTTATGTAGGTGAGGTAAAGTACTCCTGGGTGGGGGAGAACAAAGAGCTTTTGCTTCTTTAGTGCTTTTATACCTCTAAATCCCATTCTTTATCCTATCTGATTATAATAAGTGTCGGCGAGAAATAGTTTCTATTCAATTAAATATGCTCTCATTGCTAAATCAATTTGCTGTCTCTATACTCTATCTCAATACTCGGGACTTACACGGGACTCTCTCGGGACTTTACCCGAGAAATTCCCGCCAAAATCCTGAGTAACTCCCTTCAGATTCGCGAGTGTTGAAGAAGACCATAAAGAGTAAACAAAATCAAGATAGAAATAATTATCATCCCAATCATCTCTCTCGGGTTACCCTTGCTATCCAAGGGTAACCCGAGAGTTAGCCAAGAGAAGATAAAGCGAAGATTAGTGGATTAAGATATAAATTAAATGATAATATTCTGAAAATTTACGGAGATTGATGAGAAAGTCTTATTATAGCAATTGAAAAGCAGTGACAGGTCTCTTTAATAGTAAATGGATTGATACAATGTAAGCTGTTTTTCAGAAGAAGTATATTGTCCACCCCCGATTACAAGAGGAATCGGGGGTGGGATATTTAGTTACCAATAATTAATTCTACCTTGAAGTTGCTTACCTCTATGTCTTAAGAACAAATAAAATGAAGCTATAACCGCTAATCCTGCAACAATCCACAATGATGAGCTACCCGGGTGTGCGAAGAAAGTTGCTGATTGATAGAACAGCATAGAAATAATCCATGCCAAACCTGTTAGATATGCAACAATTATCCATGTCCACTTGCCGTTAGTTTCATTAAAAATAGTACCAACAGCTGCTATACAAGGAGCATATATCAATATAAATATCAGATATGCTAAAACATTAGCTTTGGATTTAAATTTCTTTTGCATGATAGGTCTGAGGGAATTATCCTCATCAGTATTCTCACTATCATCTTCACTTCCAAAGAATCCATCCCACAACACAACAAATGATGAGCCTATTGCCGGCAGAAGTTTAAACTCCTCGTTATTTGCCTCAACATTACTATCTTCAGCTATCTCATCTTTATAAAGAACACTCAAAGTACCAATAACGGCTTCTTTAGCAAACAATCCCGTTACAAGACCAACAGATGCTTCCCAGTTGTCAGAATCTATTCCCATAGGTTTGAATATAGGAGTAATAAGTTTACCAAATCCGGTTAGAATAGAGTCACTTTCACTCTTTTCTCCAAACTTACCATCAAGCCCTATATTCCCGAAAATATTTAAGATAATAACGAGTACAAGAATCATTGCTCCGGCCTTTTGAATGAAAGCTTTCAACCTAAACCATGTATGAGTCATTATTCCTCTTAGAGTTGGTATATGATAGGGGGGAAGCTCCATAACAAAAGTTGAGGTTTCACCTTGAAAAATAGTCTTCTTAAAAAGAAGCCCTGTAAGTATTGCCAATATGATACCAAGTAAATATATTCCAAAGAGTACATAACTTCCGGATTTAGCAAAGAATAGTGATATAAATAGTGCATAAACCGGGAACCTGGCTCCACATGACATAAATGGAGTCATCATGATGGCTATTAATCTTTCTCGCTTATTCTCTAATGTTCTGGTAGCCAGAATTGCAGGAACAGTACATCCGAATCCTACCATTAAAGGAATAAAAGCTTTACCCGGTAATCCGATGAACCTAAGAAAACGATCCATCACAAATGCTGCCCTGGACATATATCCCGAATCTTCAAGTATTGCCAATGACACGAATATGAAGAAAATCGGTGGGATAAAGGTTGAAACAGTCTGAATACCTCCACCGATACTATAGGCTAGGATATTAATTAACCAGTTGGGAGAATGAAGAGCCATAAGTAGATTGGCGAATCCATCAACGAATATTGCACCCATTAGTGAATCAAAGAAATCTATAAAAGGAGTTCCTACATTAATTGTTAAATAGAACACTAAGAAAAGCACTATAAAGAAACTTGGTATTCCCATGAATCTGTTTAGCACAACATTATCTATAAGTTCCGTTACATTACGCCTGAGAGTACTTCTATGGATAACATCTTTTGCCAGTCCTCTAATAAAACCGTAACGTCCGTCAGCAATTACAACATCTATCTCATCTCTTGTATGCCTTCTAACTCTTTCATTAATCTCATTGAGTTTACTTGAGAACTCGTCATCCAGATAAAACTTTAAAGATTCGTTCTCGATAGTTCTACGAATACGATTTCTAAACTTACGATGACGCATAAACGAATGCTCGTTAATACCATCAGGTGCTTCCTGTATACCATGTCTTCCTCGATGCCCGTGTCCATGACCATTGCCGGAACCTCTCTGTCTATTACAATACTGATAATTGTCTTCAAACATCTTCAGTGCTAGCCAACGTGGATCTACATTCTCAGGTAAATCCTTCTTAATAAGTAACTCTGTAATTTCAGATAAATGTGATTCAAAAAAATCATCATATCTTATTATTGTAGATGATACTTTGTTGGGTTCAATGTTGATTATTGCTTCTTTTAGTGATGCCAGTCCATCACTTCTACGATTGGCAATTGTTGTTACAACAGGACAATCCAAATGCTTGGAAAGATGCATAATATCAATCTTAATACTGTTTGTCTTTGCAACATCCATCATGTTTAGGACAACTAGCATCGGTACTTTCATTTCGATTAGTTGAGTAGTCAGATACAAATGCCTTTCAAGATTGGAAGCATCAACCACATTAACGATTAAGTCAGCTTGACCGCTTTGAACAAAGCTATTTGCTATTTGTTCATCTTCAGAAAGTGCCGAGAAAGAATATGTCCCCGGTAAGTCTATAACAGTTATCTTATTTCCTTTATATTCAAAATAACCCTCTTTATGCTCTACTGTTACTCCAGGCCAATTACCAACAGTTTGTTGTGCCCCTGTAAGAGCATTGAAAATAGTTGTTTTACCGCAATTAGGATTACCGGCTAGGGCTATTTTTATCTCTTTGTTATTCATCTATAACCTCAACTTCAACACACTTAGCTTCCTCTTTTCTTAACATGATATGATAGTTATTAATCGATATCTCAATTGGATCTCCAAGAGGAGCAACTCTAACAACTTTGAGTTTAGTATTCTTGATTAGCCCCATTCTTAACAGCTTAGCTTTGTATTCATTATCAGTTGATTCCGAATAGTTCTTTATTATAGCTGTTTCACCTATTCTTAGGTCTTTAATGGTTGTAATCTCTCTAGATGCCATTAATATATGGCGTTTCGTATTAATATATTCATGTAGTTCAGTAAGTAGATTGTTATTCTTTTCACCTTCTAAAAGAAACTCATAAAGGTACATAAATCTTAAGTATGTTTCTTCATTTAAATGGTGTTCAATTGCACAGGCGTTTAGAGAAGCTGTCTTTTCATTAACACCTAGTATTACGGTTAAGAACTCCGTAAGAGATTTATGTCTCTGGTATATCTGTTCGGCAAGCTTAAAACCGGATTCTGTAAGATGGATATCCCCATATCGTTCATGGTCAATGTATCCGGCATTAACTAGTTTCTTAATTGCTGAATTCACAGAAGACTTCTTTACATTTAATCTTTCTGCAACATCAGTAACTCTAACTCTTTTCAGCTCTTTATGAGCGAGCATTATTGTTTCAAGATAGTCTTCTAAGCTTTCACCTAATACATTCAGGTTCGCTCTCATTAAAACTCCTAAGTTAGTTTTTGCTAACATGTTTAGGCTATATATCCTGTCAACAGAATTGTTAGCTTTGAGTAACAACATATTCAAAAGGTGATATAAAGCAATTGTGAACCAAATTTATAATAAAAAAAGTCCGCAAAATGCGGACTTTTCTATGATTCAATTAAGATTTTATATTATATTTAGCTTTTTCCCAACTTTCTCAAACTTATCAAGAGCAAAATCCAGTTGCTCAATTGTATGTGTTGCCATGAAGCTTGTTCTTATAATACATTGTGATGGAGGTACTGCAGGAGGTAATACAGGATTGATGAATACACCTTCTTCTGCGAGGTATTTCCACATTTGCATTGTTTTCATGGAATCACCAATGTGGAGAGGAATAACCGGAGTACAAGAATCGCCTGTGTTATATCCCATACTTTTAAAGCTATTCAACATGTGACGAGTATTCTCCCAGAGTCTGTCGATTCTTTCCGGCTCACTTTGAATGATCTTTAAAGCTGCCAGAACACTAGCTGCGGATGCAGGTGGGAGAGAGGCACTAAATATTAAAGCTCTGGAATGATGTTTAAGATAATGAATAGTCTCATTATCTGCGGCAATAAAACCACCGATAGAGGCTAAAGACTTACTGAATGTTCCCATAAGAATCGCAACATCATCCTTAACACCACTAGCATCAGCTGCTCCTGCCCCTAAGTGACCTAATACTCCTAAAGAGTGAGCTTCATCAACCATAACTTCAGCATTATTAGCTTTAGCTAGCTTGACGATTTCCTCGATATTGGCTATATCACCTTCCATTGAGAAAATGCCATCAACAACAATAAGAGAGTTCTTACCTTCAATCTTTTTTAGAATTAGTTCAAGACTCTTCATATCATTATGAGTGAATCTTTCCATTTTACCGAATGATAAGCGACAGCCGTCAATAATGGAAGCATGATCATATTTGTCGGTTATAACGAAATCGCCTTTACCAACAAGTGCTGAAATGCAACCAACATTTGATTGATAACCTGTCGGATAAGCAAGAGCTGCTTCCTTTCCAACGTATTTAGCCAGTTCTTCTTCCAATTCGAGATGAATATCAAGTGTTCCGTTTAAGAACCTTGAACCGGCACAACCTGTACCATATTTCTTCACAGCTTCAATAGATGCTTCTTTAACTTTAGGATGATTTGTCAGTCCTAAATAGCTATTAGAACCAAGCATTAGCATCTTTTGCCCATTACAGATTACTTCAGTGTCCTGCTCTGAGGATATTTCTCTGAAATATGGATAAAATCCTGCTGAAATTAAATCTTTAGCAGCAGTAAATTGATTGCACTTGTCAAATAACGCCATAAATTACAACCTTTATATAATTTCAAATTCCTTTAATTGTTTGTAAAGTTCTCTGACAATACCGTAAATTAAATAAACAACGGGAACGGAGAACAGCATTCCTGTCAAGCCAAAAGCCCAACCACCTGCCATAACCGTCAATAATATGATTAGAGGGTGCATCTCCGTATTCTTTCCTATAACAATAGGATAGACAAAATTATTATCTATAATTTGTACAAACCACATACCCAAAACAGTCAGTAAAATAAATATTGCTTCTTTACCTGTAATAACAACTGACAGTACTGCAAAAATAATCCCCATCCAGGGTCCAAGATAGGGAATAACATTTGCAATACCAGCGAGAGTACCAATTAGTACCGAGTATTTCACGCCAATTATTGTAAGTACAATTGAAGCTAAAGTTGCTATAATTGCAATTTCTACTAATAATGCTCTCAGATATCTACCGACAATCTGATCAGTCTTTGTAAACAAGTGCATTGTTAGTTCCATATATCTATTAGGTATAATAGTAAAAATAGATTTCTTAAACTTATGCCAATCCTTGAGTAGGAAAAATCCCATAATTGGCATTGTAGCAATAAAGGAGAAAGCTTTAATTACACTAGCTGAGTAATCAATCAGAAGTTGAGGAGCGTTGAGTAAAAACTTCTTGAGTAAATTACCTATCTGTTCTAAGTAAGGGTCAATATCAAGCATAGGAATCATCTCTTGAAGATTCTTTACATTCTCTTCGAATCTAACAACAATTGGTATCTTGTTAAAATCAAAAGCCCCTGTTTCTGCAGTTCCTTTTATAGCGTCAACAACGCTTATCGCTTGATCTATAAGAACCGGTATAAGGAAATAAATACTCCACCCGATAATCATACCTAAGGCAATGTAAACGCATACAATTGACTTTACTCTACTCAATCCTCTTCCTTCAAGAAAGAGAACAACCGGATTTAAAATATATGCAAAGATTGTTGCTGCTACAACATATCTGATCACAGTCTGATAAAAGAATAATCCGGCTACTATTAAAAGTGCAAGCAGGATATAGAAGATTATCCTGGCTATTTTCATTAGTCCTCTCTTAAAAAGAAGAAATTATTGTTAACAATGAATTGGCTGAATGATTTACTTATACCGAACAGTATTTTTGCACCAGCTCTAGGGTCTCTGTTAAGGAATTCATTGAAATCACTCTTTGATATTGATAGGAGAGTACAGTTTGTACTCGCAACAGCAGTATTCATCCTTTTTACTCCACTGAACATTTCAACAACACCAAGAGTTTGATTTTTAGTATAAATCTTCTCGGCGTTCTCCATATCCTCAGCTTTATATATAGCGACTTCTCCCTCTTGAATAATATAGAGAGCTACGATGGGATGATTATCTTTAAAAATAATCTCACCAGCTTTGTAATGTCTAACATGACAGTAAGTATATAGTTTTTTCAATTGGATAGTTGTAAGCTTTGAAAAGAAAGGAATCTTTCTGAGTTTTTTTTCTTCAGGGGATTCTACTGCAATAGATTTAACCTTCTCAGTTATATTCTGAGCAGTTCGCTTTACATCCAGTTTCTTGCCCGGTTCCAGAATAGGTTTCTTATCAGTATACTTATCATTAAATCTATATTTCCAGTCTTTTAACTCATGATGAAAGCTTAGTTCGTTCAAGTCAAATTTAAGCGGAGTGATTGAAATATAATTGTTTTTAATAGCTAAGGAGTCAGTTCCAGGTTGAAGACACCAATCAGGATAGTCTCCACCAACTTGATAAATCATCTCTGTTTCTGTCTGAGATTGAACTCGCAAGAAATTAGTATAAGATCTATTACCGCTTCTAGTGACTTTAATACCTCGGATTTCTGAATAATCAATATTAGGAACATTTACGTTTAAGACGTGATTATCACTAATCATGTCGCGAATACCATTGTCCAATAAATCAACCATTATTTTTGCGGCAGTCTCATACTTCTGGTTTTGATAAGTATCAATAGATATAGCAACAGATTTATAACCTTGAAATGAAGCTTCGGCAGCTGCGGCAACAGTACCGGAATAGAATATATCTTCTCCCATATTTTGCCCACCGTTTATACCCGAAATTACTAAGTCAAAACTGCTGTCCAAAACATATTGTGCTGCAACAACCATGCAGTCTGCAGGTGTCCCTGATACTGACCACTTCTTATCTTCAATCTTAGTAAGAACAATATCTTTAAAAAGTGTTATAGAATGTGAAGAAGCACTCTTCTGTTCAGAAGGTGCTACATAAGACACATCGTGTCCTGCATTAACTAAATGCTCCCCAAGTATTACAATTCCGGGTGCATTGATTCCATCATCATTAGTTAAAAGTATTTTCATTAATATCCTTAAGCTAAATAATTTAAATACAAGTACAAAAATCCTAAGAGAATACTAAGAACAATCAATACATAGTACTGTACTGAAATCTTAGATAGAGCTTTCGCAAACTTCCCTTTGTTCCTCCTTAACGATGGAGGAAGTTGATTGTTATCAATCATTTTAACAATCTTACGTCCTGTATTTGTATCTAAACTCTTTAAATATGTTACTTGAGATTTATTCCCCCATTTCACTCTGCCATCTTTTTCGTAGGGAACCATACCCATTTGTTCCATCTTTACCTTAAAGTTCTCGCTAACTCCAGATAAATCTTCAGGCTCTAACACTCTAATATTACTGTAATTTCCCATGAAACCCTTCTTTCCTGAATTTAGATGAATTCTTTGGGAAAATGACAATCTGTCAAGAATAAAACAGTGTAATCTTAATAACTTTCTATATCATTATTAACTTTCAGCATACCAAGTAATGTGAACTTTGGCATTATTTAGTTGCATAGATTACTAAAAAGTTAATATATCCCAAACAATTAATGAAAGGAGTAGCTTCTGTTATTCTTTTACCGGATTAATGAGAATCCGTTGAGAGGTTCACTTTCGGTTAATTTGAAAGTACAGCTTATAACATGGTTGTTCTTGGTGTATAATCGTGCTAAAGTTGGATTACCTAGATTAAAAGTAATGTCAATTAGGTTTTCTTTATCAAGTTTATATACTTTGGTGTATGAAGGACCTGAATCTGATTTATGAATTACCGAATAGTAATTAACGCTATTGTTATTAACAACTGTAAAATTAGTTGCCAAGCTCAATTCTAATTCCACTGAACTAATCACATTACCAAGAGGAGAGATATCAATTATTTTTAACATTCCTGAATCTGTCAGGTAATGTAACCTTAAGTTATTATGATAAGGAGTAAGTTTCGTAACTTCATTCTCGTTACATTCAAAAGAATACAAAAGTTCTCTCTTATTATAAACTGTTGCTTTTGATGCTTCTGAATCATAAACTAAGGCAAAGTATGAATCATTTAGGCTTGCACAATCTCTTATGCTTGACCCTATAATTACACTATTTTCAACAATATTCTTTTTTCTATCCAGAACAATCAAACTCGGTTCATTATAAGCTGATTGTCCACAAAGCAAGATTTTATTGTTAGAAGTCTTAACTGTAACGGCTTTTAAAGATAGGGTAGAGATGTTTTTTATAACTCCGAAACCATCAAACTGCATAATATATGTTTTATAGTCATTTTTAGATGATAATACAATATTGAAATTAATATCACTTTCAAAACTACCGACAAATATAAGCGAGTCTCCAAGATTCTTCTGATACTTAACATTGTTATTCCAATCGGTGATTAACAAATGAGTTTCAAAAGGTTTCTTAGATATATCGTAAGCAACTATAGCAACACTTTCATCACTAGTCATCACTATATTCTGGTACATCAATATTTCATTTGGCACAACAGTTTTTGTACAAGCAAAAAGGGATAAGAGTATAAATAAAAAGCTAAGGTAAGACAACAATTTCATTGTGGTTTGCTCCATTAATATCAACATGATAACCTGTAGAGAATACAGTACCGTTAACTTCAAAAGGGTAAGAGTATATATCATTTTTGGCTTGTTTGAACTTGACTTCCGAGAAATCATCTCCATAAAGTGTGTAGAAATTTGTAGTAGAATTCCCTTTTTTATCAGAGTACTGAGTTAAATAATAGATTTTAGATTCTGAAGAGACGAATACTTGAAAAAAATCACATTTCTTTATTATATATGATTGATTATTAATCATTCGATCAAGAACATTGAATTTAGTAATATTTATCTCTTTTTTACTTTGTTGAGTATGTAATTGTATCAAGTTTCCAATAGTGGTTAAAGCACAATTGTAGCCACTATTATTAGTAAACTCGTAAATGGATTCAGAGCTTCCTTTATAGATACTACACTTTCTAGTATTTTTGTTCATTGTTATATAAGCTAATTGGTTATTTACCATAACTGCATCCATTAGATAATCGCCATTCAAGTCAATAATCTTTGAAGGATAAAAAAAAGCATCAAGTGTAACTACTATCGGTTTCCCATCATTTTTATGTCCCGGTATAACATAGCCTCCGTTTGGATGGAGGAGAAGCTTTTCTGCCGTGAAATCAAGTCTCTTGGATTGCACTTTTATCCCGTCACTGTTAACAAGTTCAACAACCGAATATCCATCAGAAGAGTTAAACAACAATGCCGTATTTAACTCAAGTGCATGTGAGTCTTTTAGAAATAGTGATTTACCTATCAGTCTTTTATCAATAACTTTTCCTTGATTATCAGTTTTAATGAGATAAGTTTCAGGAGGATTTTCAGATAAATTATAACCAACTATTTTAAAGCTATCTACAAAATTGACAATCTCTGAGAATAAAAACAAATCTCCCGAAACAACTTTAGGAGCACATGCAATTATTAGTAAAGAAATAATTAAAAGTATATGGAATCTTTTATTCATTATATTATAAACACCTCTGATTGAAGAAAGAATTGATAATACTATTGTCAATTAAAAAGGCTGCTAACAATGTCAGCAGCCTTTTTGGATATAAGCAAATAAGTTATTTCATTAATATAGTCTTTCTGGTTGAGATGGTTTTGCCATCTGCTTGTAAACGATAGAAGTAGACACCTGAGCTAAGTTCTTTAGGTTCCCAAACTACTCTTCTTGCTTTAATTGCGTTTTGGTTTAATGGAATAGTTTGTTTTTTTTGTCCACGAATATTGAAGACCTCGATTTGAGCATCTTTAACACTTTCGTTCAGAGAAAAAGAGATAGTTGTTGTAGGATTAAAAGGACTTGGATAGTTACCATATAGTTTGTTTACTGATGTAGAGAATTGCACATCTTCTTCATTTCCAAGAGTCCTGTTAAAGATAGTGATATCATCAAGGTACCAACCCTCACCACCGACATATCCATCACTGCCAAAAACAAATCTGAATTTAACCAATCCCTCAGTATTACCAAGATTAAAGACAGCTTCCTGCCAATCAAATGTTCCTGAGAAGCATTCCTGATATGCATCGAAAGGAGAAGCCGGATTGTCAGTAATCATATATGGATAATTGCCGACCGGATTAATAGTTTGCCATGCTCCACCTTCTACTGACATTTGGACTAAACCACCATCCCATGCCATTAAGTTAGCATCATCTTCCGCTTGCATCCAGTGCCAGAACTTGAGCTGGCTCTCCGGTAAAATCTCGATCTCCATAGTCTCTAATGCAGCATGCGAACTATTAGCATATTCTCCTGCTCCATCTGCTCCGTATTTCATACTATAGCTACCATTGTTTGTATAATTTCTTTCCGATGAACGGTGCCATTGATTAGTAAATTCAGGAGTAACTATGTAGCTCATAAAGTTTTGTTCACTTGGTTCAAAAGTGAAAATTCCGGAGTTAACATAGATACTGATAACATCTTCAATTGAATTTGCTCCATTAGCTCCTGCAAAGTAGTTAACATCAATTTGTGTGTCTATCGGACAACTTTCATCAACATGAATGTTAATGGGGACAGTGTTCGAATTTGTACCGTCAATAGGAATGTTATCTATAATTAAGTCAGTAGTACTGAAAGATAGATAAGGAGATGAATTCATTAAGAAAATCATAACATTATTAGCCGGAGCAGAACCACTGTTTTCAAAAGTGAAGAATGCTTCTACATCGTCTCCTGGTGCTATGAAATAGTTTTCACTTACTAAGTTTAAGTTACTTAATCTTAAATGAGCTGCATTAAGAGTTAAATGACTGGAATGGTTAGCAATATTATTGTTAAAACTTGTAGTAAAGTTAAGTTCTACGTCTGTTAAATCAGAGAATGAACCAACAACAGTTACTTGGAAAGCATTCTCAATAGTGACAGATTGTGCATCTGTCAGATTATCAATTACAAGAGTATTATTAGCAATCTCTATAAGGTTGGAAGGAGAGGTTAGTGTTACTACTCCATCTGAATTTGTTGTTTGTGTACCAATATTCTCAACTACTATATTTATAGATATTACATCACCATAAGTAAAGATACCATCTTCATCATGAAAATCAATTGATGTACATGTAACATAAGCTTCATTAGAAGGAATCACATTAAAATTGTAATGTGAAACATAATAATTATCAGCTTCAACTATAAGCTGATACTGTCCCGGTAAGAAAGGCTGATCGGTTATAGCGTGTACCATTCCAAAATCATCAGAGTTCCCGAAGTATATTAACTCGCCTTCGTCCAATATTCTAACAGAGGAATTAGGTACTTCTATGTCAAAGTTAGCAATAAATGAACCACCGGTAATGTCTCCTACTTGTTGAATGTTTAATGTTTGAGGAGTTGATGTCCATTCTCTCATTCCCGGGTCACCAAAAAGATTCACTTCATAGAAACACCAATACATAGTTGCAGAATTAATAAATGGTATAACATCAGCTTTTGCATCAGCTATAGCCCAGCCGACCTCATTGATTCCTTCTCCGAAAAGAGCATCAATAAACTCTCTATGATAATATTGAGAAGGTCCATTAGTGCTTCCATTGCTTCCCCATCCATATCTTGAGTTAGATAGCATTGCAACAACACCGGTACTTATAGCTTGAAACCTTTCGGTTATACAATCATCCGTATAATAGCCAGAACTTGTTTCTCTGTTATCGAAAGCACCACCATAACAACCTTGGGTAAACAATGTACTAAAGTTATGATTGGTCCCATCATTAGTTATGTTTGATTCGTTAATATGGTTATTACTTAGTCTCATTGTATAAGTAGTGGAAGAATGACCTAAATGGTTAATATAATTGTAACCGTTATTAATGGCATTGATAATAGTATTAGAGCCCCAGCTTCCGTCTCCTCCAAGGTCTCTGTCGTAGATTGTATCAATTGCCCATGATGTAGGAATACCGATAGTAGTGTATCCTGTCATAGAAGATCCACCAATCATTTCATCCATGTAGTCACCACCGTAAGTTGGTGCATCCCATAAATATTCACCAACCATAAGATTAGTTTCAACTTCATCTTCTACAGGGATTGTTTGATGCATCAGAATCTTGTTAATTGCATTCTGAATCTCTATGTCATTATTATAACAGATACGTCCAACAGCTACTTCCTGAACAAGGTCAACTTCTTGATTTTCACCAAAATAATTATCTCCGTCAGTATTCCAGTTACCATCCAAAGCACCATAATATATATCAGCAGGTATATCAGCATCTGTGTAACTATCATCCTGCATATCAACATAGAAACCTCTATGAGGAATCACATCTGTGTCACCACAAAGTAAAACATAAGAGATATTATTTGTTGTGTATTCATTAATTATAGCATTTCTAATCTTTTCTTGGAGGTCTGATCCGGCTGTATTGCTGTTAACATCCTGAACTGTAATATATTCAATTCTAGCAGCTTTAGACTCATAAAAACTTATAAGAGGTTGCCATTGATTTACTTTATTCTCATCAATAATCATGAGATACTCATATCCATTAGGAACTGCTACAAGCTGAGGATTAGGTATATCTGAAGGATTATCAACCAAGTTTTTGAGTCTTCTTAATGTAATAATATCATCTTTGTAAAGTGCTAATGAATTACTAGCACTAATTGATGAAGTTGTCTCCATTGTTACTGTAACGCTTCTATAATAAGTAAGCTCTCCTGAAACAGGATTATACTCAAAAGGAGAGAAGGAGGCATAACCAATGGAATGACCTGCAAAGAATTGAGTCGATAGATTTCTGTAATCATCATAAGGGAATAGACGACTATCATTATATATATCATTATTCTGTTCAGTAAAAACAGGATTTATACCATGACTAAGAGGATAAAACTCTTGTATTGGTTCTATGTTATAATTCCCTTCCAGTTTAACAGGTAATCTTTTTACTACTTTAATTTCATTAGTCTCAACTCCTGAACCCAAATATAGTTTTGAACCAACCCAAGGAAGTGATGGCTCTCCGGGAGTGCCAATATTCATTCCTCCTTCCAGTTTAACAGTATCATAACTACCATTAGTTCCAATTTCAGGTTCATTGAAACTATAACTCATTCTTATTGTTGCTGCACTTAGTAGATTCAGCAATAATGTAAGAATAACAACAGAATTAATCTTCTTCATAACATCTCCATCCTGTTTTTATTTTGTTTTCATATTTATCATTATGCAATTTTGATTCCGTAAAAAGGTATATATCATAATTATATGGTCTACTGTCAGTTCTGAATAATGATACTTCTTAGGCAAGCTATATTTATTATTTAGAGCTTTTAGGAAACATTATCAATTTTATATAACTGTAACTTTTATTCACATTTTTTTTCTATAGTTTTTGTAACCATTAGAGCTTACTCTGTTTTATGTTTGTGAAAATAAAAGTTATGAGGAGAACTTATGAAAAGCGTAAGAAATGTTACAATCCTGATAGCGTTGGTAATGTTAGTGCAAGGAATATGGGCTCAGTATCCTGTTAATGAGAATGGACAGAGTCCGTTTGTAAATGTAGTTAAGAATAGCGGAAATGCAGTTGTTCAGATTAAAGTTGAAGGAGAACTTGAGAACTCAAGAGATCTTTCTGCTGAAGTATTCCCATTTTACTTTCCTTACCAAAGAATGCCTCAGTCAAGGCCATTCAAATCCATGGGTAGTGGATTTATTATTAAGTATGATGAAAGAAGTAGAGAAGCATGGATAGTAACCAATAATCATGTTGTTGAAAAAGGTGATAAAGGAACTATTACAGTTACTCTTGCAGATAAACGTAAATATGAAGCAGAGATAATTGGACTTGATGACAAAACAGACTTAGCTGTTATCAAGATTACTGTCGATAAGGATGAAAAGATTACATCATTAGATTGGGGTAGCTCAACTGCTCTTAATATTGGAGATTGGGTTATTGCTATTGGAAATCCTTTCGGTGACGTAGGATTGGACAGAACGGTAACTGTCGGTGTTGTTTCAGCTAAAGGTCGTTCAGGTTTAAATTTCGGTCAAGGATCTCCGGTATATCAGGACTATATTCAGACTGATGCTTCTATAAACCCTGGTAACAGTGGTGGACCTCTTATTGGTATCTCTGGTAAAGTTGTGGGTGTAAATGCAGCTATTACAAGCCCTAATGGTGGAAACATCGGCATCGGTTTTGCAATCCCTTCCGGTATTGCTCAGAAAGTTGTGACTGACATTATTAATGACGGCTCAGTACAAAGAGCTTATTTAGGTATTGCCCCTCAGGAAATTGATGATACATTAAAAGATACTTTTGAGTTAAAAGAGATTGCAGGTGTTCTTGTCTCGCAAGTAGTTGAAGATACTCCTGCAGATAAAGCAGGGCTTCAAAAAGGTGATGTAATTCTTGAAATTGATGATATGAAAGTACCAAATGTAGCTTTATTCAGAATTGCAATAGCACATCGTCCAATAGGTGTACCTGTTACATTAAAGATAACTCGTAAAAATAAGATTAAATATCTTAAGGCAACTCTGACTAAATATCCGGAGGATGATGAAAACGGACTTATATCTAAAACAGAAGCTAAAACTGAAGAAGTAGGTATCGAAGTTGTTGATACCGATAGTGAAATTGGAGAAAAGCTTAAATTAGATAAGATGGAAGGCGTTATCATCAAATCTATTAAAGATGGTTCTCCTGCTGATAAAGCAGGACTTAAGGTTGGTCTTGTAATCTTAGAAGTGAATGAAGAGAAAGTAAGCTCGGTAAAAGAGTACGATAATAAAATGAAAAGCATTCTTAAGAGTAACAAAGACAGCGATAACAGAGTCGTTTTGTTATATGTAGCAGGTAAGCAAGGAAACAAACGCTTTGTTGCCGTTGAACTAGACTAAATGAATGTTACCACTCCAGTGCAAGCGGAAGTTATTCAACTTCCGCTTCAGACTGTTGACAAAGCTATGAGTAAGATTTCATAGCTTTGTCTTTTTTTAGCTTAAAATAAGAACATCAATCATTGACAGATTTCTCCAAATATTATACTTAAACCATCATAATTAGAGGTGGTTATGCTTAAAAAAGTTTCTGACACACAGTCCCAAATGGAGTTTGTAATAATAGATGATTTAGTACCGGTAGATCACATACTAAGGAAAATCGATAGCGTAATAGATTTTTCATTCATTTTAGATAGAACAGCGCATTTGTATTGTTCTACTACCGGTCGTCCTCCAATTCATCCTATTACTCTTTTCAAAATGCTTTTTATTGGCTATCTATTCGGTATTCGCTCGGAAAGACAATTGGTCAAAGAGATTGAGGTCAATGTGGCTTATCGTTGGTTCTTAGGCTTTGGATTAACTGATAAAGTACCTCATCACTCAGTCTTCAGTCAAAATCGTAGAAGGCGATTTAATGATAGCAGCGTATTCGAAGAGATTTTTATAGATATAGTGAAGTTAGGCATTAAACATGGATTAGTTGATGGAAAGATACTTTATAGCGACTCAACCCATCTAAAGGCAAATGCTAATAAAGGTAAATTCGAGGATATTGAAGTTGAGGTATCCTCCAAGAGTTACTTGGAAGATCTTAACACAAGCGTTGATGAAGATCGGAAGGCTCATGGTAAGAAACCTTTACCTCCTAAGGATAACAATCTTAAAGGAGGAGCATCACCTAAAGTAAAAAATATCAAGTCTAGCACAACAGATCCCGATAGTGGTTTTATGACCCGTGATAGAAAGCCTCAAGGCTTCTTCTACTTAGATCATAGGACAGTCGACCATAAAACGAACTATATAACCGATGTTCACATTACTCCCGGCAATGTAAATGATAGCACCTGCTATATTGACAGGTTACAGTTCCAACAAAAGGTTTATGGTTTTAATGTTCAGGCAGTAGGGCTTGATTCAGGATATGATACAATTAACATTTGTAAGCAACTGGTAGATATGAATATTATGGGAGTCCTTGGCTACAAAAGACAGGGAGGTAAGAAAGGTCTATTTAAAAAGAACAAATTTACATATAATTCCCGGAAGGATGTTTACATTTGTCCATGTAATAAAGAGTTAAATTATAGAACAACGAGCCGTGATGGCTATAAAGAATACAAGTCGAATCCTAGTGAATGCAAGAATTGTCCAATGCTAAGTAAATGTACAGAAAGTAAGTCTTCTCAAAAAGTAATCACTCGTCATGTCTGGGAAGAGAGCAAAGAGATAATCCACAAGAATAGGTTAACATTATGTGGGAAAGAGATATACAAGAGGAGAAAAGAAACCATTGAGAGAAGCTTTGCCAATGCAAAGCAACTTCATGGCTACCGATATGCAAAATATCGAGGAATAGAGCGAGTTCGAGAACAAGCTTATCTAACAGCTATCGTGCAAAATATCAAGAAACTCGTAAAATACCTTTTCAAAGGTAAATTAGGGAAATTAATAGCAAAATTTATCATCAATTACATGATTTTCAACTCCAATTTACACGAAAATAGAGCTAAATCTCGCATGTTTAGGTTTGGACTCAGTTAAAATGAAGAAAAATGACTTTCAACAATATATCCATGTAAATTAGAATGTTTTTGTCAACAATCTGAAGCGGAAGTTATTCAACTTCCGCTTTTTTGTTGTGTAACGTAATCCACCTGCTCTGCAGGTGGTTCCAAAAAGCTTTAGCTATACACAAAAATTCCTCCATCGTAACTTTGTAGTGTCAGCTGCAAAATAACCAAAGGAGGAATAATGGATAATAGTACATTATCACATACTACATGGAATTGTAAATACCACATAGTCTTTGCACCCAAGTATCGACGACAGGTAATTTATCGCAAACTAAAAAAAGATATTGGTGAGATACTGCGAGTATTATGTGAACGGAAACAGATTGAAATCATTGAAGCATAGGCTTGCCCCGATCACATTCACATGTTGGCAAAAATGAACAGCGAATAGCAAATTATGTCAGGTCAAAACTCCAAGAAGATGTACTCTCTGATCAGATGACAATCAAAGAGTTTATTGACCCGTTTACGGGTAAGCAAGAAAACTAAGGCATTAAAATAACCCCTTTAGGGGTAGCCGGAAATAGTTGTGCAGCTGACATTTTCTCAGAGGGCGAGATACTGGTCAGTGTCCGCCCTTATAGGGCGAGTCCAAACCACCAGCTGAGCTGGTGGTCATGATTATGCTTATTCTAAACTAAAAGCTATATGTTTTACTTCATCTGTTTTATATACAATCATTAGATTGTGATTGCAAAGCTTACTCTTAATGAATTTTTTATTCTCGAAAACTGCGAATAACGCTTTCTTTATAAATGGTTTTGATAAGGTCAACGCATTTGGTAATTCTTCGTCAGTATTCCTCAAAATACTATAAACTTTATTCTTTAATATAGGCATTTCAGTATTTACAAGTTCGTGAGGGATATTAGGATTATGTATATTGATACACCAATCATACAACATTGCATCTCTGCAGTAGCATATTAAATCTGGATAATATTCTTCAATGAATTTATAAAGCAAAGAGAAAGCTTTATTATAATCCTTTTTAGGTTCAAAATTATGCTTTAGACAATATTTAGTTAAGGAGACAAAAAATGAAAATGGGTTATCTACATTACTAGTAATATATGCCATTGTCTCTCGTAGTCTTTCACTGTTGTAATAAACATCAAAGAAATGAGTAATTGTATCAAGAGTTGCTAATTCATTATAACTTATCCATTTATTGCTAAGTACTTGATATGGAGGAGTTCTCATAAAGTGCATACCAAATTCTTCAACCAGTTCAGCCATCTCAGTACCGGGAAGTACTTTAAGAAATCCTAACTGTAACTTCTGGGGATTAGTACTGATTGCTTGATTGAACGAATTTGCGAAACTATCAATATCTTCATAAGGAAGACCGGCTATCAAATCTAGATGCACATGAATATTCTCTAACTCATTAACATTATTCAATATTGCTCTAATCGTATCAAACTTACTTTTTCTCGATATTGCATTCAAGGTAGCTGGATTTGTTGATTGCAATCCAACTTCAAATTGAACAAGGTCTTTGGGAAGAGAGGATAGTAACTTTAGGTCTGTATCTGTTATTAAATCAGGTTTTATCTCAAAATGGAATGTCACTCCCGAATTTAACTCGGCTAAATACTTCCAGATTTCTCTGGCAAACTCTCTATTGGCATTGAAAGATCTATCCACTAGCTTTACAACTCTTGGATTAAAACTTATTAATAATCTCAACTCTGTTTTAACTACTTCTAGGTCTTTATATTCAAACTCTATATCATCTCGTGATGACAAACAAAAACTACATCTATAAGGGCATCCTCTACTTGCCTCATAATAGACATATTTACCGTTAAGATTTTCCTTGTCGCACTCTAGATAAGGGAAAGGAAGATTCTTAATGCTGATTCTGTCTCCTATGATTACATTTTTATCGTAAGTAAAATTATTTCTAGCTAAGCTCAGAAAAGCAGATTCTCCTTGACCAACAATGCAAAAATCCACTTCATTAATTACTCTATTCATTTCCAAGTTAGGGTAAGTAACTTCCGGTCCACCTATTACTATGATACACTCTGATTTTACAGTTTTTATTAGAGGTATAAGCTTTGTTATATACTCTGAGTTCCAAATATAAGCAGATAAGCATACTACATCACAATCTGATTGTATAACCGTGGTTAGTGTATCAAGTATTCCTGTATTAATTGATGTCTCTTGAATAATCCATTCATGCTCTGTCTCGAGAATCATGCTACGAAGATAATATAAGGCAAGATTACTGTGAGTGTAACGAGCATTTATACCAAGAAAAAGAATTTTCATTATTACCTTTATATATAAATAGAAAAGGGGAGACATAGAAGATTCATGTCTCCCTATAAAATATAACTATTTACAAGTCTTGTATCAGATTAACTATCAAGTCATAGATCTTTGAAACATCGCTAATTCTAAGTCTCTCTTCAGGAGTATGAACATCCTTTAAATTAGGTCCAATAGATAGCATCTCTAGATTTGGATACTTACTACCAATAACGCCACATTCAAGTCCTGCATGTATAACTTCTATAGTAGCATCTTTATTATAGAGTTTTCTGTAAGTTGCTTTAGCTTTATCAAGGAGTTTTGATTCCCACACAGGTTCCCAAGCATCGTATGGAGCTCTTTGTTCCATTCTGGCTTTAGATAAATAAGCAAGTGCTTGAATTTTCTCAGTAATATCATCTAATGAAGACATTATTGAGCTTCTCTGACTTGATACAATTTCCACTTGATCTTCGAGTGTTCTCAATATAGCTAAATTATTGGAAGTCTCTACTAATCCCTCTACTTCAGGACTCATCCTGTAAACTCCATGAGGGAACGCTGAGATAAGATAAACCATTGGAGCCATTGTTTCTGTTGTAAATCCCATCCTGTTACTATATTCAATTCTTTCGGATTTAATGAATAAATCTGGATCAGTACTTCCGTACTCTCTTTCAACAATAGTTTTAAAGTATTCCACCAGCCCTTCAATAAAAGAAGAATTTGTTGGTAGTGCGTAAAATATTGCTTCTGCTGTCGATGGTATAGCATTATGAGCTGTTCCACCCTCTACACTTACTAGTCGGACAGATACATTCTTATCAAGGAACAATATCGCTCTAATTAATAGTTTAATAGCATTAGCTGTTTGCTTATTGATTGTTATTCCTGAATGACCACCAACAAGACCTCCAACAGTGAGTTTATAAGGTACCATAACTTCCGGTACTTCTTCAAAATCAGCGTCAAGATAAAGTCTCGTTTCTCCACCACCGGCACAACCAATTGTAAATATACCCTCTTCTTCTGAATCAATATTAATAAGGTATGAACCTTTAAGTATGCCTTCCTTGAGTTCAGTAGCACCGGTTAATCCGGTTTCTTCATCAACTGTAAACAATAGTTCTAAAGCAGGATGAGCAATTTCTTTATCCGTTGCTATTTTCATTGCTATTGCCAAAGCAATACCATTATCGGCCCCAAGTGTGGTTTTATCTGCTCTAAGCCAGTCACCTTCTATTATATGCTTAATCGGATCTTTCATGAAATCATGCTTCGAATCGGGAGTTTTTACACATACCATATCCATGTGTCCTTGAAGAATCACTCCCGGTTTATCTTCCATTCCTTCTGTAGCAGGAATACTAACAATGATGTTGTTAACTTCATCTTTAACTACATCAAACCCATGCCCTTTCGCCCAATTAAAAAGCCATTCACTAATAGCATCTTCATGCTTTGATTTTCTTGGAATCTGATTTATGGATTCAAAGATATCTAATATATCTTTGGTTTTTGATTCTCCTGATAATATAATTTCAGCCATGATTACCTCACTGATTGTTTTCTATTTATAAAATCTCAATAATACATATTTTTTTAGTATTTATGATGTCTGCCTTTCCTTTGATCTTTTGAGCGGAAACTAGGTCGTGAACTAGAATGTGCACCCGAATGTGAGCTCCTATCCCTATTACCTTTATGACTTCTTCTCTCGCGGATTACAGGTTTTGGTGGTTCATACGGATTACGTGGATCATTTGGATTGAAATCCGTTTGAGCATTATCCTGACTAGTATGTCTTTGAGTAAGGTAGATATCATCAGTAATTCTATCGATAATTGCTTCGATTGTGTCACCAAGTTTGATCATTTTGGAACCACGCTTTTGTCTTAAGCAATAATACCCTGGATCAAACTCAAAAGGTCCTGCTTTAAGATTTTGCTCTTCAATCACAGCCTTCACAGGTTCATCAAACAGTTTCACAATTATCTTATTCTTATTTAACTCAATAACTTTTCCTTTGAGTGTATGTCCTATATATTTTTTCATATAAGAGCGAACCAATCTATTAGTAATCTCTCTTTCGGTTTCATCGGCAAGATTCTCCTGATCAGTACATATCTTTGCATAGAAGGATAACTGAGCAGGGGAGAACTTCTCAGACTTGTCAGAATTTAAAATCTGTTTAAGTTGAGTATGAACAATTAAATCTGAGAATCTTCTGATAGGTGAAGTAAAGTGCGTATAAGTTGATATTGCCAATCCGAAATGCGGTTTACATTCCGTTATATACATTGCTCTCTTCATACTTCTGAGCACCATCATATCAAATACATCGTGCATTCCTAAACCTTCAACTTGATTAAGAGCATCTTGCAAGGAAATACTTAACTTAGAGTTAGGTTTCATTTTGATATTGTAAGCTTTAAAAACGGTTTTTAACTTCTCTATTCTTTCTTCATCAGGCATGTCATGTACACGATAGATTGATGATTTAGTATTTTTCTTTAATCTTTTAGCAACAAGCTCATTAGCTAGTAGCATTGCATTCTCAATCATTTGATGTGAGATAGTTTCTCTGTCTTCATATATACTGGTAATGTTACCATCATCATCGAAGTTGAATTCTACTTCTGGAAGATCAAGTCTAAGATAACCTTGTTTTTCACGCTTTGCTTGTAGTATTAATGATAACTCTTTAAAATATAACAAAGCATTATCCAATTCTATACCGAATGTTGGTTCTTCTTTTTCAAGGAAAGCATCGACTTCTGCATAGTTAAATCTGTAATTAGATTCTATAACCGCTTCAGTAATAAACTGATTAATAATATTTCCTTCATTATCAAGCTTAAAATAACAAGAAACAACATTTTTTTGTTCTTCAGGTCTTAAACTACATGTTTTATTAGACAGTATTTCCGGAAGCATAGGTATAACTTGCTTAGGAAAGTAGAAGCTATTGCCTCGTTTTGAAGCCTCTTTAAAAATGGCAGTGTCCGGTGTAACATATTCAGCAACGTCTGCTATATGTACATATAACTCAAAACCATCATCATCCTTTATTATTGAGATTGCATCATCATAATCTTTTGCAGTAACAGGATCAATAGTGAATGTAAGTATATTAGTAAAATCCTTTCTTCGATCCTCGGCGTAGGGAAGAGGTGGATTAAAGTTATGTATCTCTTTCAGTACGGGAGCCGGGAAGGAGAGGGTGAGACCATACTGCTTCACAACAGCCAAGAAATCTGTTTCCGGATTACCACTGATTCCCAAATCTTCTTTGATTTCGCCTAAAGGTAATCTACTATACTTTCTGCTACCCCATGATTTGACTTTTATAAGAACTTTATGTCCATGAATAATGTTATCACCTTCGACTTCAAAATAAGTGTGTATCTTTGCTGAGTCAGGGACAAAGTAGCTTTTATCTCCAATATTTACAATATCTCCTGTTAAAGAATCAAATCTTCTCTTTTTTACTTCAATGACTCTACCAAATAGTTTTCTACCTGCACGTTTACGCTCTTCAATCAATACTGTATCTCCATGGAAAGCATTGGAAATATCATCTGCAGGGATATAGTAATCTCCTTGCTTAGTATTTACAAAAGCGTATGAATTGCTTTTAACTAGGGAAGAGGCATCAAAAATACCTTCTAAAACAATGGGAGCTTTCTTTATTCTTGAAGTAACCTTTTGTGAATATAAATTACCTTCCTGAATCAATCTTTCTTTTCTAACTAAAGAGAAGAGATTTGATTTTAAAACTTTACGTTGGTGCTTACCTATATCTAATGCTTGAGCTATCTCATCTTCCGATAAAGATACTCCGGGATTCTTATAAAATAAATCTAAAATGGATTTAGCCAGACTTCTTTGTTCGTACATAATTAATGTTTGTTTCCTATCCTTGTTTCAAGGAGTTGTAATAGTGTTTCTTTTTCTTCACCTGTTTTAGAGAACCTCAAATTCAAACCTCTAAAAGGATCAAGTCGATTTGGGTGTCTGAAAGTACTAAGCATGATTCCTCTTTTATCCATGTAATAACATTTGAAATCCTGATATTCGCGACGGTTGTTTATTAAGAGATATTTTACTTGAATATGTGTATCGTAAAACGTGTAGTAAGTAGGAATAAAGTAGGTGATAAGACTCAGTAATAATATGAGCATTCCGAGCATATAGTAAAAAGGCATATCCCAATTAACAACTGCTACATTCCACAACAACACAGCCATTCCTATCAGAAATATAGATAATATGACAGATGTTTTAGGACGATCAACAAATGGCCAGGATATCCAACTGACTATCTCTTTATTCGACATTTAAAACCATCTCCTTACACTTATCAACTTCCTCTTTAATGATTAATACATTATCAAAAGAATTCGTAGTGCTAAATTTAGAACCAAGAGTATTGGCTTCGCGATGCATTTCTTGTAGTATAAAGTTCATCGTTTTACCGATAGGAGAGATGTCAGCTTTTTCGATAGTGTCTTTCAGTTTGTGAATGTGATTTCTAAGACGTGTAATTTCTTCATTTATATCTGACTTATCTACATAAATTGCAGTTTCCAAAAGAATTCTCTTCTCATTCTCTTCAGTCAAATGATCATTTAGAAGCTCTAAAACCCTAGACTTAAGCTTATCATGTATTTCACTTTTATGTTCCTGAAAGTACTCTTCTACTTCATCAATTGCTTTTAGCATCTTCCCTACTGATTCAAGGAAAAATACTCTCATCGATTTTCCTTCATCTAATGCCATTTCTTGATGTTTATTCAACGTTTCCTCAGTAATCATCAACAATTTCTCTGTAAACTCAGTATTATCTAAAGAATTGTTTTCTAGTAATATGAGATCATTCTTTTGAAGTAATTCATTAATATCCGGTTTGTACTCTTGCTTAAGATGCTTTGCTATGTCAGAACCGAGTTTGTAGTACATGTCCAGTTTATTATAATCAACTTCAGCATGTGGAATTCTTTTATCTTTATAGTTTATCCTAACTTCAACTGTACCACGAGAAATTTTACTCTGAATAATCTTTCTGATTTGTAAGTCAACGTATGTTAACTCATTGGGAAAATATAGTTTAAGGTCTAAAAACCTATTATTAACAGATCTAATCTGCAATTCAATGTCGAACTGATCGCTTGTATAAGAGCTTTTACCGAAGCCGGTCATGCTTTTCATATATCTTATCTCCTGAATAATCAATTATATTCATTGTATTGAAATAGGGTATTTATGCAAGATAAATTTAAGTTAGTTCAAAAACATCTGTGAACGATGTCTTCAAATTTGCGTTTTATCGCATCAACTAGACATATATCATTGCTTAGTACCAAAAAACGCAAATTTCAGAGTCTTGATTTTTAGATTTATAGGGGAGAACTGAGTTTTTACTTCGCATTCTTCAGGCTAGATTCAAAAGCAAGAGTCCATAGAACAAACGGGAGTATTACTATATGCTTAAATAACTAAAAATAGCCGTCTTTCTTTTGGAAGCGAAATCACAAGCTCCAATAGATTCAGGCTTGATACAGGGACACGAGTCCAAACGACCGGTGGGGAGTTCGACTCCATGCAACATCACAAATAATACTCGTAAATTGATTCTTGTAGATTATACCAATTATTTACATGGATATAATATCAGCAATAGCCATACCTAAATATCTGGCAACACTCACCATAGCAAAACTCTCTCAAGTTTACATAACATATATTATTTATAAACACCATATAGGTAAATGGGAGAAGACTAATTCTCTTTCCTCTCTCCCATGTACCTTTGATTTTCAAGCCGATTCCAGAGCTTTTTTGCTTTCAATCATACTTTCCGATATAACTTTGTATTTAGAACGCAAAAATAAGTTGATTTTGCTCTTTCATTCAGATTTGCACTAAATAATCAATTTCCCGATATTAGTTTATGAAAAAGCCGACCATAAATATATCAGCTTTAGTGAATGCGGTTTTAAGATTAGCTGCTATTGTAATAATTTGTCAAATCATCATAGTTGCTTACAACTGGAAAAAATCCGTTATCAATTACATCTTTACCATAACGAGTTGTGTAAGTTTTCAAGTCATCGATCCAATCAGAAAATCAAAGCTATCATAAGACGATACCAAGATCTTATGAATCCTATGTGCTCTCTGTTTTTACTACACAACCTGTTAGAAGAAATATTACTATTCCAACTTCAAGAACCTTTAATTACATGATGGATGTAAATCAGAAGCTCGAGTCCATACGACCAACGGGAGTACGACTCCATGCGAAAACTTGCCAACTATCGCTTGGCGTCTTGTTCGTAAACTCACATGGGACGCAAGCTATTCCACCATTCGCAAGGTCAAAGGACCATTCCGAAGGTATTAAAGCTTTTCACACTCCTAATTCATGGGCATTAATGCAATCTATAATACTCACCGGCTTTTTCTATTAGTTCATTGTGACTTCCACATTCAATTATTTGACCATCTTTCATCACTATAATCTTATCAGCTTTTCTAATTGTTGATAAACGATGAGCAATCACAATGGTTGTTCTGTCGGTTGACAATTGCTCCATTGCTTTTTGAATTTTAACTTCTGATTCGTTATCAAGAGCTGAAGTTGCTTCATCAAGGATAAGTATAGGAGCATTTTTAAGGATAGCTCTTGCAATTGCAATTCTCTGTTTTTGTCCACCGGAAAGACTAATTCCTCTCTCCCCTAACGGAGTATCAAATCCATTGGGAAGTTCATCTATAAATTCTTTAGCAAAAGCCAATTCTGCAGCTTTCTCAACCTCAGCATCTGTTGCACTTAAACGTCCATATCTGATGTTTTCCCTTATCGTACCCCAGAATAGGAAACCTTCTTGCAGAACAAGTGAGATATTCATTCTGAGCCATTGTAATTCGTATTCTTTGAGGTCAATTTCGTCTAAAAACAATTCTCCCGATGTTGGATCATAGAAACGGGTAATCAAGCTTATTATTGTACTTTTACCTCCCCCACTCGTTCCTACAAGTGCAAGGGTACTCCCGGCTTTGATTGTAAGATTTATGTTCTGAACCGCCGGTTTTTCCGCTCCATCATAAAAGAAGGTAACATCTTTGAAATTGATTTCACCCTTAGCTCTATCTACCGGAACTAAAGGGTTTTCTTTCTCAGGGGGTGTAGGAACTGTGTCCAATACCTTATAGATTCTTGTAATTGAACTTAAACCTGATTCTATTATCGAAGTTGTACTACTCAATCTGACTATCGGGTTGTAGAGGAAGCCTAGAAAAGTATAAAAGGCAACGACAGCTCCTCCTGTCATAGTTCCTTTTATTATGGCAAAATATCCTCCTAAACCAAGAACTAAAAGGATTCCAAGGACAGTTAAGTATTCTGTGATGGAAGAGAATAGTGCATTGAAAGTGTAAGTCTTAATTCTAAGACGACGGTCTTCACTTATATATTTATTGAATTGTTTTTTACGTACATCCTCAAGATTGAAAGCTCTCACTACACGAATTCCAGCGATTGAGTCATGAAATTCACTGGAGAGTGTGCGTAGTTCTCTCTTATATCACGGTTCATTTCGCCGATTCTCCCTCTAAAATGCTTATGAATAATAGTGTATAGAGGTAGAATAAGAAGAGCTGAGAGTGCAAGCATCCAGTTCATATGTATGAGAATGATAGATACTACCACAATCATTATTAGGTCTTCCAAAAGATATATCAAGGAGTTGGTTGTCATCATCTCCGTATTCATAACATCATCGAGCATGTTATTCATGATATCCCCTGTTTTATTACGGTCATAAAACCTGAACGAAAGAAGATGAAAATGATGCATGAGTTTATCTCTTAAGTCATAGATATAATGATACCCGAAATTCAACATGCGGTTATTTCTCAGTATAAAGGCCCCCATTCTAACTAAGGTAGAGAATAGCCAATATAATTGTTTGTCTAATGAGACCGGGAAAATCATTATTAGGGATGTAAACATCCAGCATTCTCTGGAAAAAGCGTGGAAGCATTGTTTGAATTGCTATTATAATCACCATCATCAACAATGCAACGAACATATAATTCCAGTAGCTCTTAGTCGAGGCAACATATCGCCAGAAGTAAGATCTGTTTTTCATAACTTTCACCATTCCTTTAGAATACATCTTCTAAATTCAGCAATACAAGCTAAGTTTGCACGTTGATTACTATATCAGGCAAAACGTAATCAACCCACTGTTTTTCCACTGTGAACGCACTGTGAACTCGGTGAAACAGTGCATTGGCAGTGCCTTCATAGTGGGTGCACAGTGCAAACACAGTGCGTTAGTAGATATTGTACTAAAAGAAAAAAGAGCTGTAAATGTAGCTCTTTGTTATGATATCATTATCTGACAGTTCCGAAAGCTTCAGCTTCCCAACGTTCAGCCTGAGGTTTCTTCAGAAGAATAGATTCAAGTTTGTTCATAAGATCTATAAAGATACCGGTTTTCATGAATCTCTGGGCATACTCTTCCCCATCCCAGATACCAATAGCCAAAGCTTCATCTTCATTCAATAGAATCTGCAGAGATATGACACCTTCCTGCTCCATTCCTGTATGAAACACAATATCATTCCAAATCTTAGAACCTTCTCTTCCTTTACCCTCTTTAAATTTGTAACGCATTGTTGATGCAAACATATTAAACTCCTCTTTGCTCGGGATTCCAGACAAATTTATGAATTTGTAGTTGGAATCTCACTTGTAATCTATCTTTAATAATCCATTCGGCTAGTGTAGAAGGTTTCAATTTATCTATGTTTGGTGAAAACAGTAGATTATAAGATTCCAATCCATTCTCTTTGATAAATAGCTTTGACCAATTGTAATCATTACTGTCACTTATAACGAATTTTAATTGGTCTGTATCTTTGTTAAAGTATTTAAGATTCTCAACTAAGAAAGGACTTGATACTTTTGCTGAAGGTGTCTTAACATCCATAACGAGAGTACAAACATCCGGTATATCTTTAACCGGGATAGTTCCATTAGTTTCTATTAGAATCCTGTAATCTTCAGCAATCAAGTCTTCTACCAGTTGTACTATCTCTTTCTGTAACAGTGGCTCTCCCCCTGTTAGTTCAACCAGTTTAACAGGACTGTAGCTCTTAATTACTGAAATAATGTCTTTAATGCTCATATCTGACCCTTCATTGAAGGAGTATGTGGTATCACAATATGAACACCTAAGATTGCATCCGGTTAAACGAACAAAGATACATGGGAGTCCTGTAGCAAGCGACTCTCCTTGAATACTAAGGAAGATTTCATTAATTGTAAGCATTATTTAGAAAGGCAGATATGGGAAGTGTTTTTGATATCCAAGTGCATCATTGACTTCCATGTTTAAACTTTCAGGATTGCCAATAACAAACTTATCTCCACTTTTTGTAGAGATAAAACTATAATCAACGGGATTACAGTTGAAACTTGTAAATATCTCCATATCCCCGTACAGTGGTTTACCCTTATGAATTAGTAGTCTTATATTATCAGTTTTAAGATAAGCCAGATTCTCGAAGGGATCGGCTTTAACCATGTCTGTTATGAGTACAGAGTCTGTCTGCTCTTTAAGAGTCCATTTTTTGTCCAGCATAAGAGCTTTTGCACTATTCACAGTAACCATTTCATATATTGTTTTCATAGGGATTTGAGGATAATTATGTTTGATAAAACTGAACTCTTCTAACATATTGATGCTACTTGACATTGAAGAGTCTGTTCCGATAACTATGTTTACTCCTGCCTTCAAGGCATAATCTATATCAACTGACTGCCCAATAAGAAAGTCATTGGAATATGGACACCAGCATATTGTAGCACCCAATTCAGCCATCTTATCAATCTCTTTATGTGATAGAGAGATACAGTGGATAAGTATTGTATTGTTATCGATTATACCCAGTTCAATTGCTTTCGAGAATTCACTTCTTGTTTCTTCATCAAGACCTTCTCCAAGGTGCATTATAAATGGCATTCTACCATTAGCGGCACTAAACTCTTCTTCAGTCGAACCTCCTCCCCACCAGTTACCTAGAGTTATTGAATGGTATTGAGTGTATTCTCTAACCAGTTCAATTGGCATCTTGTCATAGTAGTTACTTGGTTGTGGAGGTATATGGTCTTGTACTACGGCACATCCGGAAAAGAGATTCTTGTATGCACCTAACATAGCTACTTTGTGACCGTTATCAGCAGTGAGGTCATGAAAACCTTTATTAATCCAAAACTTGTTTCTTTCCAGATAGGAGTCGGAATCTTTCATATCTTCTACCCAAAGGTGAGAATTTATATAAGGACGATTATGACCTGCACGTGGAAACCAATTGCTCACAAGGTGATCGTGAGCATTAATAAAAGGCATGTACGCCACAGTATTAGATTCCAACTTCAGATGTCCACTCAGATTGGTATCAGCATCAATAGTCAACCTTTGCTTACTGACAACCTTGTTGGAATCCAATACTATTTGCGTTGGGGTTAGATACATTTTATCCAAGTTTTTTATTTAATAAAGGTAGAATTTCGAAAAGGTCTCCAACAATACCTAAGTCAGCTACTTTAAAAATAGGAGCTTCCGGGTCTTTGTTGATTGCAATAATATAGTCGGATGAGGACATACCTGCAAGATGCTGTATAGCACCTGAAATACCTGATGCAATATATATTCTTGGTTTAACAGTTTTACCTGTCTGACCAATCTGATGGTTGTAGGAAATCCAGCCTGCATCAACAGCTGCTCTTGACGCAGCAACAGCACCATCAAGTTTCTCAGCCAATTCATGCAATAGATTAAAGTTCTCAGGATTCTTTAGACCTCTACCTCCTGAAATGATAAAATCAGCTTCAGTAACATTTATAAGTCCGGTTTCTTCCTTAACACTTTCAATCAATCTGGAGCCGTCACCTTTACCGTTAAGATCAATCTTTTCGATAATAACTTTACCTACTCTGGAAGAATCTTTCTCAAGCGGAGTCATAACTTTATGACGAACAGTTGCAAGTTGCGGTCTATGATCAGGAGTAACGATAGTAGCCATGATATTGCCACCAAAAGCTGGTCTGGTCTGTAGTAAGTCACCGGATTCCTTATC
Source organism: Cloacimonadales bacterium (SeqCode) (assembly GCA_963667035.1). GTDB lineage: Bacteria > Cloacimonadota > Cloacimonadia > Cloacimonadales > JAFGVF01 > Zophobacter. The sequence continues at coordinate 1,248,979 of OY762964.1, read as the reverse complement.
AATTTCAAGTCCGGTGCAATCTGCAGTTAATCCCGTATGAAGTGATACTGCAACACGAGGGATGAAAGAACGACCAATTACTGACGCACCGGCAAGAACGATTTCCGGTTTATGCTTCTCACTTAGGTTTACCAAAGCTTGAGTATAGAGATGATCAGTAAAAGTTTCCAGTTCCGGTTCATTCACATAAAGAACTTCATCAGCTCCATGAGCAATTAAATCTTCGGTTAAATTATCAACATTATAACCTAACAACACAGCAGAAAGAGGTACTTCAATTTGGTCAGCCAGTTCTCTTCCCTTTCCAAGTAATTCCAGAACAACGGGAGCCAGTTCACCTTCTCTTTGCTCTGCATATACCCATACACCCTTATAATCTTCTTTATTAATGGTTGAACGGGAATTCTTTCTTATGAAAATTGCATCAAATGGACAATCCTGTACACATGCACCACACAGAACACAATTATCTGTATTGATTTCAGCAACTTTATTTGTAATAGTAATAGCATTATAAGCACATGATTTGATACATTTACCACAGCCTACACATTTCTCAACGATAACTTCAATCATTAATATCTCCTGAATTATCTATATTCATATTTAGTCTTTAATATCAAAATAAGTCAATATTTTTATCTGTATAATCTATTCAAAATAGAATATCGCTTGAATAGGATTAATCTTTGCGGCCTTGATCGCTGGATACAATCCTGATACAAAACCAATAATGAGAGAGAATCCAAATCCTAATAGAATACCTGCAACAGGTATACTGAATGGCATTCCTACAAAGAATGAGAATATCTTCAGAAGTAGCATCGCAACTCCTGTTCCAACAAATGCTCCTAATAGAGCCAGGCTCAAAGCTTCAGCAATAAAATAGAAGAATATATCTCCTTCAGTTGCTCCAATACTCTTTCTTATACCTATCTCAGTCATTCTTTCAGAAATGGATATCAACAATGTACTGAAGAGACCAATACCACCGACAATTAAAGATACCGAGGCAATAATCGATAGAGTTACATTGAATTTATCCATTGTTTTCTTAGTCTGCTCGGTAATTTGCATCAAGAAAGAGCCTACATTCTGGAAACCGAAATTAGGATACATACTATGAGTTGAGAGGAGCAATTGTCTAGCTCTGTTTTTTAAGCTTTTGTATTCCTCCAATGAAGGTGATTGTAAGTATATGTAATCAATCGCTCCATTGTTTCTAAGATATTTAGCACCTGTTGAAAGTGGGATATATACAGCTTTTAAGTCCTCTTGACGTTCCCAACCGTTAAAGTTAAAATTCTTCTGTTTAAGGACCGGGTCATCAGCTAAAATACCAATTACTCTATAGTTTTGATTTCCTAGATTTATAACTTTATTAAGTGGTGTTTTGTTCTCGAAGTACTTCTTAGCAAAATTATAGCCTATTACGCAGACTTTAACACTATTATTCTCTTCGTAGTTTGAGAAGTATCTTCCTTTACCAATCTCATAAGTCTTGTTTAAGAAAAAGTCTGTATTAGTTGCTCTAATCTTTACATACTTTCTTTGATTCTGATGACGATAGTTACTGTTTTCTTCAATCATACCGTAACTCATCTTCACATTCAAACTGTCTGTGAGTAACTTATAGTCATCAAAATTGAGAGGTTCTACATTTCTTTGTTTTCTACCGTAACGCCATCTCATTGACCAATAGTTCTGCTGTTCAGATGGAGTAATAACAATGGAATTATCCCACCCGAGTCTCTCCATGTTATCAGTCACAAATTTCTTCATTCCGTTAATAGCAGAAAACATGGTAACGACTGCCATCACTCCTATAACAATACCTATAAGGGTTAGAAATGATCTCAGTTTATGAGAAAGAATTGTTTGAACACTACTTCCAAAACTATCTCGTAAATGCATTTTCTACTTCACTATTGTTTTGCATTCCGGACAAATCTTGTAATCACCCTCTTTCTTTGAATGCTTTTGATAAAGGAAGGCATGCTTACAATTTGGGCACTCTTCTGCAACAGGTTTATCATTGGATATGAATTTACATTTAGGGTAGTTAGTACATGAATAGAAGAGCTTACCTCTTTTATTCTTCTTCTCTGTGATAAAACCTTCTCCACATTCAGGGCATTTAATTCCGGTATGAATTGCTTCAGTATACTTACATGAAGGATAGTTTGAACAAGCTATAAACTTGCCAAATCTTCCGGACTTAACAGTCAGGGGATTACCGCATTCAGGACATGTTTTATCAAGCTTTTCCTCTTCCTTGATCTTAATACTACCATCATCGTCTCGAGTGAAGTTTTTGATATTCCTGCATTTAGGAAAATTATCACATGAAAGGAACTGCCCGTTTGAACCCCATTTAACAATCATGTGACCTTCGCCGCATTTATCACAAACAATGTCAGTTGTCTCTTGCAGGTCTTTCTTAAGAGCTTTAACATCAACATCCGACATTTGTTCTTTTAGACTACCATAATATTTTGCCAGTAAATCGACATAGTCAATTTTACCAAATTCAATGGAGTCCAAATCATTTTCCATTTCTGCAGTGAAAGAGACATTAAAGAATTCTTCAAAGCTTTGAACTAGGAATGAGTTAACATGAATACCTAAGTCTGTTGGGAAGAAATACTTCTTTTCCATTTCAACATATTTTCTGAGTAAAATTGTATTTATGATAGTAGCATAGGTAGAAGGTCTACCAATACCATCAGATTCCATTTCTTTAATCAATGAAGCTTCACTAAAGCGACTTGGCGGTTTGGTAAAATGCTGATTGGTTTGATAATTCTCAGTCTTCACGGAATCACCAATATCATAAGCAGAATCTATCAACTCACCAGTGTTAACTTTAACATGAGGATATGCTTCCAGAAACCCATTGTGTTCAATAATTGAACCACTGGTATTAAACATACCAGGTCCGGAAACAGTCTCGATTTTAATTGTATTAACAAGGGCCGGTACCATTTGAGTTGCAACGAAACGTTGCCAGATTAAGGTGTATAATCTTAGTTCATCTTTATCTAAGTACTTCGATAGCATCTCAGGTGTGTTAAAGGGATTTGTTGGTCTAATGGCTTCATGAGCATCTTGAGCTTTGTTCTTATTACTAAAGTGTCTAACTTTTTCATTAAGTAACTTACTACCCCATCTCTCCCCTATCAAATTTCTACAGCTTTCAAGAGCTTCATTTGACATTCTCACAGAGTCAGTACGCATGTATGAAATAAGACCTTTTCTTTCTCCATCCAGGTCAATACCTTCATAAAGCTTTTGAGCAATTGTCATTGTTCTTTTAGCCGAGAAGTTAAGGATCTTTGAAGCTTCTTGTTGAAGAGTACTTGTAATAAATGGAGGTAGAGGATGAAGCTTGCGTTGAGATTTAGCAATGTTGTTGATGTTAATCTCATTCTTATTGAGTTTTTCAACCACAGCTTCTGCTTCTTCTTTATTGGCCATTTTAACTTTCTTACCATCAATTTTTTCAAGAACACCCTTGTATGATTCAGCACCATCTTTATAAAATTCTGCCGAGATACTCCAATATTCTTCCGGTTTGAAAGCATTAATCTGTTCTTCTCTCTCGCAGATAAGTCTCAGGGCAACGGATTGAACTCTTCCAGCACTTAAACCCTTATATATACCTTTCCATAAGAAAGGGCTAACTTGATAACCAACGATTCTATCAAGAATTCTTCTAGCTTGCTGAGCATTTACCCTATTCTCATCTATATCTCTTGGATTAGTAATTGATTCCTGAACAGCTTTTTGTGTTATTTCGTTAAACTCAATTCGCTTGATTTGCTTGCCTTTAAGTTCTTTCTTAAGTACTTGAGTGAGATGCCAAGCAATAGCTTCTCCTTCTCTATCAGGGTCAGCTGCCAAGTATATGGTATTTGCTTCTTTAACTGCATCTTTAAGTGATGAAATCACTTTGGATTTTGTTCTGTCAGTAACGTACTTAGCTTTAAATTTATTCTCAAGGTCAACACCGAATTCTTTCTTAGGTAAATCTCTAACATGTCCCATTGAAGCTAATATGTTATACTTACCTTTAAGAAATTTGCTTATAGTGCTGGCTTTAGCTGCGGATTCCACAATTATCAAATCTTTTGCCATATCTATCCTAATTCTTACTAAATTCTGTTTGTCCCGTTATCATTTCCAGATATCCCCGTGAAGAGACATTCTGGACACCTGTAAACATATAGATTGTAACGATTTTATCAAGCCTGTCCCTGTCAACTTTTGTATGAGTCTCGTTGTATATACTGACACAGGCATTAAGTATGTTTTCTAAATCCATTGCTGTAATAGACTCAATATTCATTAGGGTTAACAAATACCCGTATGCTCCGGTTGTCAGAGCATAGTTCTCCTGACTACTAAGTATTCTATTATAACTACTTTTATCTTTATCTTGTAATGTTAACAGATTGTATAGAAAATCCTTCTCTTCATCAGTTAAGAGATTTAGCATTTCATCTGTAATATCACTATCTAAAGCTTTAATCATATCAGTTTTATCAATTTTCATTATTCCAAATCAGCTCTCCGCTTACCACAGCACTGCTTATATTTCTTTCCGCTACCACAAGGACATGGTTCATTACGTCCTATTTCCACATCATTAACAATAGGTTGAAGTTTAGGCCTTTCAGGTTCTTTGCTTTGAGGTTGAGGATTATTGGCTTCACTAGCAAATGTATCGACATCTTTGTGCTCCATCTGGATGTTAGCCATAAGATTCTTATATTCCTCAAGAGTGTAAAGTTGCATAATGAATACGTTTTTAGCAACTCTTGATTGTAATCTCTCAATTAAACTCTGGAACAATTCAAAGCTTTCTTTTTTATATTCTATCAGCGGATCTTTTTGTGCATACGCTCTTAAACCTATACCTTCTCTCAAATGATCCATCTCATGAAGATGGTCGCGCCATTCAGAATCTACAACCTCCAGTAATGAGCGTCGCTCAATCTCACGCATTTTTTCATCACCTTGAAGCTCTTCTCTTTTAGCGTAAGCGTCCATTATCAATTCTTCAGTCATTGAATGTAAAGTATCTTCAGTAAGCCTTTCCGTTTCAAAACAATTCTCATTTAAGTTCAAGTTATATTCTAAATTCAGCCATGCTCTCAATCTACCTAAATCCCAGTTCTCGGGATACTGGTCAACTGTGGTTATCTCTTCGACTTTTCTCCAGATAGTATCCTTAATCATTTCTATGATTTCTGATTTTAAGTTAAAGCCTTTCAGAACATTTCTACGGTATTGATAGATAACTTCTCTTTGTTGATTCATAATTTCATCATATTTCAACAATTGCTTACGAATCTCAAAGTTATGTTCCTCAACCTTAGATTGTGCTCTTTCAACAGCTTTTGTCATCCAAGGATGCATAATAGGTTCATCTTCTTTAACTCCCATTTTCTGCATCATCGGGGCTATTCTATCTGATCCGAATAATCTCATTAAGTCATCTTCAAGTGATAAATAAAATCTTGATGTTCCTGGATCACCTTGACGACCGGCACGACCTCTTAACTGCCTATCTATACGCCTGGAGTCATGTCTGGCACTGCCAATAACATGTAGGCCGTCTAATGGTCCACCAAAGGGTTGATCTTTTGTTGGTTTTCCATTCATATTGCGATAGCTTTCTTTATCTTGCACAATAACTCCTTGACCAAGCTTTATATCGGTACCACGGCCTGCCATATTGGTGGCAATGACAACCGATCCCGGTTTACCAGCCATAGCGACAATTTCAGCTTCGCGTTCATGGTACTTAGCATTGAGTACATTATGTACTATCTTTCTACGCTTCAACATACGGCTCAATGTTTCCGACACATCGACACTTACGGTACCAACAAGTACAGGTTTATTTAAGTTATGCCAATACTCTATTTCATCAATAATAGCTTTAAATTTCTCATTCTTGGTCATATAAATCACATCATCGTGATCTATACGAGTAATTGGGACATTTGTAGGTATCTGTATACATTTCAGTTTGTATATTTCGAAGAACTCATTCTCTTCTGTTATAGCAGTACCTGTCATACCTGCAAGCTTCTCAAATTTCCTGAAATAATTCTGAAGAGTTATTGTCGCTAGAGTTTGAGTTGCTTTTTCAATTTTAAGATTTTCTTTTGCTTCAAGAGCTTGGTGCAACCCTTCGCTAAATCTTCTTCCCGGCATTGCACGACCGGTAAACTCATCAACAATGACTATTTTATTATCTTGAACAATATAATCGACATTTTGTTCAAACAGCATATAAGCTTTTAGTAATTGTGTTATATTATGTAACTTCTCATTCTTATCCATGAAATAGCGAGTAATTTCTTGTCTTTGTTTCTCTTTCTCTTCAACGGAAATATCTTCTCTTTGATCAAGATCATAAAGCTCTTCATCTAGAGATTTAAGAAGGAAAAGATTGTCTTCATATTTATCAAGTAGTTCTCTACCTTTTTCATTTATATCTACAGCATGAGAGCGTTCATCAACCGTAAAGAATAACTCTGCGTCAAGCTCATGCATCTTCTTATCTCTTATGTAGCTACCTTCACAATCTTGAAGTAATTTCTTATAAACCGAATCTTTCAAAATCTTAAAAAGAGCTTTATTTTTAGGTGCTCCACGATAGACCTTGAGAAGTGCTTTTCCAAGAGCAAAAGAATCCTTATCACCTTCAGTAATCATTTGTCTGATTTCAGATAGTATCCCGGCAATCATCTGCTGTTGTAAATGCACCAGTTTAGCTACATGGGGTTTTATTTCTATATAGAAATTCTTATCATGTTCAACTTGTCCGCTAATTATCAAAGGTGTTCTAGCTTCATCAATAAGAATACTATCGACTTCGTCGACGATTGCATAATAAAACTCTCTTTGAACGAGTTGTCTGGGATTTGTCGCCATGTTATCTCTTAAGTAATCGAAACCGAATTCACTGTTCATTCCGTATGTAACGTCTTTTGCGTATTCTTCTTGTCTTGCTTCGAAGCTTAATCCTGTAGTAATACAACCTACTTCCATACCGTAGAAATTGAAAATCGGTGACATCCATTCAGAGTCACGGGAGGCAAGATAGTCATTAACTGTAACCAAGTGAGCACCACGACCGGTTAATGCATTTAGGAACAGAGGTAGTGTTGCAACTAAAGTTTTACCTTCACCGGTAGCCATCTCAGCAATGTTACCTTTATGAAGAGCAATACCACCTATCAACTGAACATCAAAAGGTACCATTTCCCAAACAAGGTCATTTCCTCTAACCGAAAAAGATTGTCCTACAAGTCTACGACATGTGTCTTTAACAATGGCAAAAACTTCAACCAGGTGGAAGTCCAATATATCTTGAGTCGTCTTCTTAAGGCTAGCTTTTAATGAATCTAGTTTGTTTCTTAAAGACTCTTTCTCCTTATCATTAGCTTCGGTTTGATACTTTGCCAGCATTTCTTCATATTCTTGCTCTAATGGTGATATGACTTCTCTAATCTCATCTTTAATCTCTGTAACACGATTTCTAATAGCATCATCGTTCAGAGCTTGAAGTTCGGGATACTTTTCATTAATTTTATCTTTTATGGGATAGAAATCTTTTAAGTCTCTAGTTTGTCTGTCACCCATCAATTTTCTCAGTAATTTATTTAGCATATCTTATCCTCATATAGATTTGATTTTCAAGTAGTTTTCACTCCCCCCTTATTGTCAAACAATTTTGACATCATTAGTTATAATACAAGCTTTAATCAAAGATTACATTTTTGGGAATATTTATCAAATGTAACTTAGCTGAGATAGATAATGAAGAAATGTAACCTAGGTATCAGTTTGTATTTGAATGATTGACACTTACTTGGTTATATGGATAAATCAGTTCTTTTAAAATCATGACCACCAAGCTCAGCTGGTGGTTTGGACTTGCCCTATAAGGGCTGATACTGGCCAGGCTCTTGCCCTCTGAGAAAATGTAAGCTGCACAACTATTGTACGAACGGGAGAAATGTAACAAAATAAACCAGGAACATAGGTTACACCTTTCTTCACTTAGGGCCTTCTTTTTTTGTTATATCTGCTTTTATGTTTTGATATTGGAAATAGTTTACTTGCTCTTTCGTCAAGTTTTGCAATTGGAATATGGTAAAAGAATATTGTCCAAACTCCTTCCTCTATCTGTTCTAAAGCAATTCTCTCTCTAATTAATAAACCACTTATATAATAGACCTTGCCCTTAAATTTAAATTGTCCACTTTTCTTTACTAATCTCACTTCCTGACTTTTGTCGTACTTGGGTCCAAGTATTTTTGATGGAAATCTTTTTGTACTTGCTTCATAGAAGTTGTCGGGTGTTAGTCCATCTAGTGCATCATGAGGTCTTTCTTGGTTATAAATTCTTTTAAACTCATCAAACTGCTGTTTGTTGAGTTATTAGGTTGCTGGAAGCATTACTGCAAGCCTCTGCTTCAATGATTTCAATCTGTTTCCGTTCACATAATACTCGCAGTATCTCACCAATATCTTTTTTTAGTTTGCGATAAATTACCTGTCGTCGATACTTGGGTGCAAAGACTATGTGGTATTTACAATTCCATGTAGTATGTGATAATGTACTATTATCCATTATTCCTCCTTTGTTTATTTTGCAGCTGACACTACAAAGTTACGATGGAGGAATTTTTGTGCATAGCTAAAGCTTTGGGGAACCACCTGCAGAGCAGGTGGATTTCGTTACACATAAAAAAAGGGAGACATTTTCTGTCTCCCTTAATCTATATTAGTTAACTATTTATTCTTTCTTGCTTTTGTAAGCTGCTTTAACAAACTCTCTGAATATTGGATGTGCTTTCTCAGGTCTTGATTTAAACTCAGGATGGAATTGAACACCTATGTAGAAATCATTCTCGGGTAATTCAACAATCTCAACAAGCTTTTCATCAGGAGATGTTCCTGAAAATACTAGTCCTTTTTTAGATATCTGATCCCTGAATTTATTGTTGAATTCAAAACGGTGTCTGTGTCTTTCTGAGACGGTTTGAACTCCATAAATATCTCTAGCAAGAGTTCCTTCAGCAAGTTTACATTCATAAGCTCCTAATCTCATAGTACCACCCATCATCTGAATGTATTGCTGGTCATCCATTAAGTCAATAACAGGATAAGCTGTTGTATCTTCAAATTCCGTACTATTAGCTTTAGTCATATCACAAACATTCCTAGCAAATTCAATGCTAATAACTTGCATTCCAAGGCATATACCAAACAATGGAATGTTATTTGTTCTAGCATGTTGAGCTATGTATATTTTACCCTCAATTCCCCTGACACCAAAACCTCCCGGAATTAGAATACCATCCATTCCTTTAAGCTTATCTTTAACATCAATTTCATTACACTCTTCAGAATCAACCCAGTTAATTTTAACCCTTAAGTGATTCTCGGCACCTGCATGAATTAATGATTCTTCAATACTCTTATATGCATCCTGATGTAAAACATACTTTCCACAAACTGCAATGTTTACAGAATCTTTTGGATTTCTTATGTTTTGCACCACTTTATCCCAACTACTAATATCTAATCTTTGATTGGCTAAACGTAAATGATTAGCAATAACAGTATGGAGATTAGATCTATAGTAATTTATTGGTACAGCATAAACGGTATCAACATCAATACCATTAAAAACATTGCTCTTGGGGACATTTGTAAACAGTGCAATTTTACTTATTAAATCTTGGTCAAAACTCTTTTCTGAACGACATAAAATCATATCGGCTTGAATACCAATCTCCCTAAGTTTTATAGCACTATGCTGAGTAGGCTTTGTTTTCAACTCACCTGCTGATTTTATATATGGTATATAAGTTAACAGAATGTAGAAAGTATTCTCGAAACCAATATCAAGACGTAGATGACGAATAGCTTCTAAAAAAGGTAAAGATTCAATATCTCCTACAGTACCTCCAATCTCTGTCAGTACAATATCATACTTCTCACCCATTTTGAGTATTCTTGATTTAATCTCATTTGTGACATGTGGAATAACTTGAACAGTTTTACCTAGATAATCTCCACGTCTTTCTTTTTTGATTACTTCTTCATATATCTGTCCGGAAGAAGAGCTCGAGTATTTATCAAGACTTGTTCCGCAAAATCTTTCATAGTGACCTAAATCTAAATCAGTTTCCGCACCATCATCAGTAACAAAAACTTCTCCATGTTGAAACGGACTCATAGTCCCGGGATCTACATTTAAATATGGATCCAATTTTTGGAGACCGACATTATATCCCATCTTTTTAAGTAGTAAACCAATGGACGCTGTTGCAATTCCTTTTCCAAGAGAAGAAAGCACTCCACCCATCACAAATATGTGCTTAGCCAATTTAACACCTCGTATTTATCTTTATTATCTTAATTATTATCAACAAACCATGTCTCTCTTAATTTAACTTTTTGTAAGGAGTATATCTCTCTTTCCAGTATTCTTGAAGCTATTGAATAAAACTTATCTTCATTATCGCTTACGAAAAAGTAATCATGACCGATCTTGTCAGTTACCGGATCAGGCAATATCATTCTGAGGCTATCAATTATTGCTTCCGAACTATCAACTAATCTTATGTTCTTACCAACGACTCTTTGAATTGTATCTTTAAGAATTGGATAGTGAGTACACCCAAGAACAATGGTATCCACTTCTTTCTCTATAAGTTTCTGTAAGTAAACTTCTGCAATACTCTCTGCTTCGGGGCTATTCTCCCATCCTTCTTCTGCAAGAGAAACAAAAAGCGGGCAGGGTGTTGAATGAGTCTCAGCATCTTTTTTAAGAGCAAGAATCTCCTCAGGATAAGCATTACTTCTTATAGTTCCCTCTGTACCTATAATCCCAATTCTCCCGTTCCTTGTTGAATTCACTGCAGCTATCGCACCAGGAGTGATAACACCTATTACAGGTATTTTTGTAATCTTTCTAATGTAAGGTAAAGCTACGGCAGAGGAAGTATTACAAGCAACGATAATTATCTTAGCATTCTGTTGTATCAGAAAGCTAGCATTCTGTATTGAATACTCAATAACAGTGTTCTTTGATTTGGGACCATAAGGGACACGAGCAGTATCACCGAAATAAACAATGTCTTCGGCGGGAAATGTTTGACGGATTGTTTTAAAAACTGTTAGTCCGCCAACACCGGAATCAAAGATTCCAATTGGATTGCTTTTTGTATTCATATTGAATCCTATAATTGCTGATTTACATCAAGTGTCAAATGAATAATGATAGCTAGTTTTGTTGATTTAAGGAAAATGCTGTTTACAATATTCTTACACAAAAAAAAGTCCGCAACCTTACGTTCATAGCAAAAACAAAGACCGGTCATAAGACCGGTCTCAGATTGTTGACAAAAACATTCTAATTTACATGGATATATTGTTGAAAGTCATTTTTCTTCACTTTAACTGAGTCCAAACCTAAACATGCGAGATTTAGCTCTATTTTCGTGTAAATTGGAGTTGAAAATCATGTAATTGATGATAAATTTTGCTATTAATTTCCCTAATTTACCTTTGAAAAGGTATTTTACGAGTTTCTTGATATTTTGCACGATAGCTGTTAGATAAGCTTGTTCTCGAACTCGCTCTATTCCTCGATATTTTGCATATCGGTAGCCATGAAGTTGCTTTGCATTGGCAAAGCTTCTCTCAATGGTTTCCTTTCTCCTCTTGTATATCTCTTTCCCACATAATGTTAACCTATTCTTGTGGATTATCTCTTTGCTCTCTTCCCAGACATGACGAGTGATTACTTTTTGAGAAGACTTACTTTCTGTACATTTACTTAGCATTGGACAATTCTTGCATTCACTAGGATTCGACTTGTATTCTTTATAGCCATCACGGCTCGTTGTTCTATAATTTAACTCTTTATTACATGGACATATGTAAACATCCTTCCGGGAATTATATGTAAATTTGTTCTTTTTAAATAGACCTTTCTTACCTCCCTGTCTTTTGTAGCCAAGGACTCCCATAATATTCATATCTACCAGTTGCTTACAAATGTTAATTGTATCATATCCTGAATCAAGCCCTACTGCCTGAACATTAAAACCATAAACCTTTTGTTGGAACTGTAACCTGTCAATATAGCAGGTGCTATCATTTACATTACCGGGAGTAATGTGAACATCGGTTATATAGTTCGTTTTATGGTCGACTGTCCTATGATCTAAGTAGAAGAAGCCTTGAGGCTTTCTATCACGGGTCATAAAGCCACTATCGGGATCTGTTGTGCTGGACTTGATATTTTTTACTTTAGGTGATGCTCCTCCTTTAAGATTGTTATCCTTAGGAGGTAAAGGTTTCTTACCATGAGCCTTCCGATCTTCATCAACGCTTGTGTTAAGATCTTCCAAGTAACTCTTGGAGGATACCTCAACTTCAATATCCTCGAATTTACCTTTATTAGCATTTGCCTTTAGATGGGTTGAGTCGCTATAAAGTATCTTTCCATCAACTAATCCATGTTTAATGCCTAACTTCACTATATCTATAAAAATCTCTTCGAATACGCTGCTATCATTAAATCGCCTTCTACGATTTTGACTGAAGACTGAGTGATGAGGTACTTTATCAGTTAATCCAAAGCCTAAGAACCAACGATAAGCCACATTGACCTCAATCTCTTTGACCAATTGTCTTTCCGAGCGAATACCGAATAGATAGCCAATAAAAAGCATTTTGAAAAGAGTAATAGGATGAATTGGAGGACGACCGGTAGTAGTGCGCTGTTCTATCTAAAATGAATGAAAAATCTATTACGCTATCGATTTTCCTTAGTATGTGATCTACCGGTACTAAATCATCTATTATTACAAACTCCATTTGGGACTGTGTGTCAGAAACTTTTTTAAGCATAACCACCTCTAATTATGATGGTTTAAGTATAATATTTGGAGAAATCTGTCAATGATTGATGTTCTTATTTTAAGCTAAAAAAAGACAAAGCTATGAAATCTTACTCATAGCTTTGTCAACAGTCTGAGACCGGTCATAAGACCGGTCTTGTAAAAGAAACCTAGGAATCTATTTCATTAGAATCATTTTCTTGGATTTTGTATAAGTTCCCGCATTTAATTTATATAAATATATACCGCTTGATACATAATTATTATCAGAGTCCTTTCCGTCCCATACAATTGTATGCTCACCTGAACCATATTTCTCATTCGTTAATGTTTTTATTTTTTGACCCTTAATATTGTATATTACTAATGATACTGTTTCAGATTGTTTTAGAGCAAAGCCTATTGCTGTTGTCGGATTAAAGGGATTAGGATAATTACCTATAAGACAAGATTTATATGTAATCTGCTCATTCTCTTCATTTTCTACATAAGGTAAATAATTGTAATTGCCTGTTCTCTGTAAATCACCTCTATATGTCACCCAGTTTAAATGTCCTGAGACAGGTCTTTTAGTATCAACAACCATGATGCCCAATGAAACACCACAAACAATATCCAAATCATTATCAGAATCAATGTCTATCAATTGAGATGCAACATGACCATTGAAACGTAAGTCATAAGGGAAACCTGCAAATGAAGTTCCATCCCTACGTAACAGATAAATGTTATTTGATTGAGAAATTGCCAGTAAGTCCACATTCCCATCACCATCAACATCTCCGGCTAATGGAGGCCATGCATATAATAGACCTGTGTTAACAGGAAAACCATCCATTGTATTCAGATTTCTATCTAATAAATATATTGAACCGTTTGATGTGACAAAAGCTATTTCAGCACCTTCAACAGCAGGGAAGAAATCAGCAGCAATAACACTATTAGCTATTGGACTGGATATGTTTATCGATGCTTCTATGCCTCCGTTACCAGAAACTGTAAACAATTGTGTTGAAGTAGCAACTACTATAGAGTTGTTATCAATTATTGTTGGATTATTATAGATAGGTTCACCTAGGTCAACAGGGAAACCCTCAAGAACGTTACCTAAATAGTTATATGCATAGAGTAATCCTGTTGACCCTCCAACAATTATATCTTTAAATCCGTCATTATCTAAATCAGCAATTGCCGGAGAGCAAGCTGCACCATAATCCACTGTTTTAGGGAAACCAGTAAGAGGAGTACCTTCATTATCTAATACGTAAAATTTGTACTGAAGATCCATAGCTATTGCTTCAAGGAAGCCATCATTATTAACATCCGCAATAACAGGATTCTTGATAAAAATACCTCCTTCAGTATAATCAAATAGATATTCTCCTAAGTGATTAAGTGCATATATAGCCCCTGTTCTGCTACAGAATACATAATCAAGATATTCATCATTATCGATATCAGCTACAGCAAAGCTAGACATAATATTCTCTATTCTATTCGTATTCAAAGAATCAATTTGATTACCAGTAGCATCAAGTATTCTAATACATCCGAAATTATCTGCATATAGAATTTCATTAGCACCATCATTATTGTAGTCAATAACTACCGGAGATGATTTACTTGAGATATTCGTTGTCCAAGGAAAATTGCTATTAAGTAAGTTTACCGAGAACTGGCTATCAAAGCTACGATTAAAAACCTCTTCTCCACTAATGAAAGCTTTTATATTAATTGTAATATTATAGTCTTTAAGCTCAATTTCATAAGGTAAGCTTACTTCAAAACTATCTGAAGGATTTATAGTTTCATTCGCAGGGATTTGTCCAAGAGCTATAGTACTCTGTGTTATCTCAATAGGTTCTTCTGCATTTATTAGTTCAATTGTAACTTGCTCTGCAGAATCCCATCCTTCAATATTATGAATAACAGGATGAATCATAATTGATTCTCCAGGATTCATGTTTCCATCATTATCGCCATTTACATCTGAGTACTCAACATCCACGAGTTCAAGATTTGGCATATTGTCAACAGGATCTCTAAGTTCAATTGATGGATCACCAAACAAAATAAGCTCCATGTGGCACCATCTCATTACAGGATTCATGTCAATTTGATCAACATTGTCTAGTAAACAGTACTCATGAGCAGCCCCTAATTCCTTTATGTTCTCTTCATAAAGAGCATCAAAAAAGGAACGGTCATAGAATTGAGAAGCACCATCAGTTGAACCAGGATAATACCATCCATATCGTGTATTTCCAATAAAGGCCATCAATCCACCAGGTCTGATGATAAAGTTTTCTGCTATAGACTCACTGGTTTGACTTGTTCCTTCATCAAAAGCTGCCGGATAGCAACCTTGACTGAAAAGGAAACCATAGTCTGTATTGGTTAAGCTTGATACGCTAGATGTAACCATTCCCATTAAAAAGCTTTGGTTTGCATGCCCCATATGATTAATTATATTTACACCACTATTGATACAATCCATTACTTCAGAGCGTGAAAAAGTACCATCTCTTTCATAATGAGTTTCAATATGAAAAGTGTCAGGCATCTTAACTAATATCTCATCTTTATAATCCCCACCCCATGTCATGGGATTCATATTAAGATTCTCTCCTATCATTGCTGCTTTGTTTGTACTATAGCTTGTATTATCAACATAGTGATATACCTTATGAAAGAAATTATCAAACTCGATTTGAGTTTCAGCAGGAATACGACCTACACTTATCTCTGGATAATAATCAACTTCATCGCTTGGTTCTCCAAATACTAAATTCATATTACTATCCCAATTACCATCCAAACATGCAAAATATAGGTCTGAAGGCATATTGTAATCTATATTATCTCCGACTTCTCCATAAACACCTCTGATTGGGATAATCTCATCATCTCCACCGAGTATTACATATTTCAAAGGATTTGTTGTAGTACTATAAGCTTGATATGCATCTATAATATAATTCCTTATCATTTCTGCATGATCTATACCAGCATAGTTGGCATAGATGTCCTGTGTCGTTACTACTGTGGCTGAAATACCTTTTGATTCTTTCCATGTTACATAATCTGCAAACCAAGAACTTTGTTCTGCTCCGGTAATGATTATCATGTCATAAGGATTATTAGTATCCGGTATATTTCTATTGTAAGTATCGGGCTCTTTTATATAACTATTTATTGTATCGGGATTTAGTACCATGCTGGCAATTTTGTTTCTAACGTCTTTAGCCATACTTAGCATCTTTGAACCAGTGTATTTTGTATTGCCAACGAAACTTGGAACAATTGTCATACTTTCAGTTTGGTAAAGCTTTTTTGCAACAGGATTGTATCTATATGGAAATAAAGCTATCGTTTGAATTGAATATCCATTCATAGTTTGTCTTGAAAGAATTCTATATGATTCGGTCGGATAAACTGTATAACTACTATATAATCTAGAGTTCTTTTTGGTATAATCTGGTGATTTATCGCTTATTGTTTTTTGTTCTCTTACAAAATCAATTTCAATACCATTCTTGATTGTTGTATTACTTTCGATAACTGAAATATTATCAAGTTTCATTCCTTGTGGGATAAGGAGTTTCACGGTCTTATATGGAAGTTTGGGACTACCCGGATTGTAAATCATTGGTAATCTGCTATCTGCTAATGTTTTTGATTCTAACTTTGGGAAGTTTACTTTATATTCCTGTGTGCTGAACAAACTAAAAACCAGCAACAGAAGTATAACGATTAGTAAGCGGTTTCTCATCATATCTCCTCTAAATCGTTAATAATCTATAATTCTGGTCAAAATAATCATCGCTTAATATTTGAACAACAAAAAAATGTTTATACACACTATACAAGTATTGCTACAATTTATTTTACCGTAGGAATATCTTTCCAGTTTGTAGAATATTTCGGTGAAAGTTTCTCCCTTCTCATATGCCATTCTTGTTTACAGCCATTACTAGCATAATACAAAGTATCTCTACCTAGGACATTATTTAATGAGTCTATAGTATCCATAACCTTTTTTGTTCTATCATCTACATATGCAGGTTCAAAGGCATCCGGTGGGACATTATATTGATTTACTATTCCAGTCAGCATAACTCCGGCTTTTTTATAGTAAAAATTTGATCTGTAAATAACTTTAAGCAGTTTAACGGCTGTTTCAATCATAGTTGGAGTATAGGCTGTTGGTTCTTTTAGCTGAGTTGTTAAAGAATTCGAATATTGAGCTTCCGGTTTAAATCTATTTGTTCCCAAGAATACAGAGATATAAGAAGCAATTGACCCCTGATTTCTCAGTTTCTCACAAGCTCTAGTCATGTAGGTAGATACAGCTTCTTCTAAATCGATTAAAGATTCAACAGGTTTCCCGAATGATCTGGAAGAAACAATACCTTTCTTTGGTGACTCCACCATATCAAGTTCGAGGCAATCTATACCTTTTAATTCAAGAACGGTTCTAGCTCCCATAACTGTCATATATTTTTTTATCCATTGAAGATCGGTATCCCTTAACTGCTTTGCTGTTTTAATACCATTTTGAATGAGAAATCTTGAGTATTGTCTGCCTATCCCCCATATATCATCAACTGCCACATAGTCTAAGACCGTATCAATATTTGGATGTCTGTAAAGTGAAAAAACGTTCTTGAATTTAGCATATCTTTTTGCAATATGGTTAGCAATTTTAGCTTGCGTTTTAGTCGCCCCTATACCAACAGATACTGGTATCCCTGTCCATTTATTTACAGTATTCCTAATCTCATTACCAAGCTCAGTTAAATCTCTATCTTTAAATCCAGTCAGTAATAGAAAAGCTTCATCAATAGAGTATATTTCCAATTCAGGTGTAAATAATTCTAACACTGTCATAACTCTATTAGATAAGTCTGCATATAACTCATAGTTTGACGAGAATATTACGCCTCCTGCTTTTACGATCTTCTCTTCATATTTAAAAGCAGGTGCCCCCATGGGGACATTAAGCTTCTTTAGTTCGGGAGATCGAGCTACAATACAACCATCATTGTTTGATAACACTGCAATGGGTTTACCTTTTAAATCAGGACGAAACACTCTCTCACAAGAAGCATAAAAGCTATTACAATCAACTAAAGCATAAATCTTACTGTTGGGGGATATTGGCATTTCAAGCTTTATGTATTATAAATGTAACTACTCCCCAAATTGAGAAGTCAACCTCTCCGGTAATCTGAATCTCATTGTATTGAGAATTTTCAGGGACAAGATAATAAACACCTTCTCTAATTTTGAGTTTCTTAACGGTTAATTCTCCATCGTATACAGCTATCACTATTTTGTTGTTAGATGCTTCAATAGCTCTATCCACTATCAATATGTCATCCGGATTTATTCCTGCATTTAACATTGAGTATCCATCAACTCTAATAAAATAAGTAGCAGCCGGATGTTCAATTAAAAACTCATTAAGATCAAGAGACTTCTCAATGTAATCTGTGGCAGGAGATGGGAAACCGGCTTGTATGAAACTCCCAATTAGGGGTCGGCTTAACTTCTTACCTTTCTCCAATTGATGAATTGAAGCAATACTATCTCCTAACTTCAGTTGATTCATCTATTGTTACTCACATACTACATATACATAGCTTTTTTCTTCAGGACAAATAGCTAATTCTGCAACTATAGTAGCAGCCCCGACCTCCTCTCCTGAGACAAATATAATCTCTCCTTTACCTTCTTCGTTCGTAAGAATAGTATTGGGTACTAGGTTACCTAAATTTGAAGTAAAATTTATCCTTTGATTAACAATGTTGTCTGAAGGACTAGTTAGCTCAAATCTTATTCTTGATTGGGAAGCTCCATCGGCAGGTATAGTTTCTGGATCTGCAGTTAAAATTGCTATATTGGGGATATCTTCGACCATGATTGTACGAGTTACACTTTGATTTTCATACGATGCTTGAATATGGAATTCACCTCTGTAATCAAAGTCCATGATGTATAGCTCAGCTTCGGCATATCCATTTTCATCTGTTTGGACATTTGAGTAGGTTGATCCTCCAAAAAATGTAGCAACATCATGATCGAATTCAAAATACACATACTTGTAGGCAATCTTATCTTTCTTTCCTGAAAGTTGAACTGTTATATTGAATTCATTATAATTGTTTCTATTATATACAGCATCTTCTGTTATATCAAAATTTAAGTCTGCATAATCAGGTTTTCGGTCATCACATGCAATAAGAAACATAAATGGGATTAGAATATACAATAACTTTTTCATAAATCACTCCTTAATCAAATTTAAGAATGATTACACCTGCGTTTCCATTGGCAACATAGATGTAATCAGCCATTATTTCAATGTCGCTACAAAAACCTCTTGTACTATAATCGTCCAATCTTAAAGGTTTTTTTACATCAGTTATATTATAAACAATTAAACCACCCAAGCCAAGAGCAATATACGCTTCTTCATCCTTAATCTCAATATCTTCAACTTCATGATTAAGTCTTATAGTTTTTGTTACAATTGGATCCGCAGGATCTTTAACATCAACAAACACTAATTGGTTGGTGGTTCCAATAATACATTTACTACCAGAGACCTGAATAGCTCTTGGATGAAAGATGTTGTTGTTTCGCCCAAGTTCTTTGGGATTGTAAATATCATCAATATCTACCGTTTCTAATCCCATCGAGTTAACAGCGTAAACATTTGGCCACTCTGCCGCTAATGATAATATCCCATGAGTATCATGATATTGACTTATTGAACCTCGTCTTATGTCTTCAATATAAAGTCCTGTTTCCGAATGCCCGATATAAACATTCGATCCTTCTTGGACTAATGACGATCCATTAAACATTTGAAAGTTCAACTTATTCATAGCTGTAGTGATTGTATCCCTTCTAGTAATCTTGATATTAATGTTCTCAGATGCTACCAATACTTTCTGATCTATCAACATCATATCACCAATTTCTCCATTTACATCATAAACTTCTTTTAAGTATGGGAAAACAGGTGAAAAAGTGTCATAATGATAAATCTCATTATTATTCAGAACGATGAGTTTATCATCACTTATAGCTATTTGCTTAGCATTATCAAGATTTACAGAAGAAACTAATCTTAAATATCTAACATCTTGAGCACAAAGGCTAAAAGTAAACATTATCAGGAGTAGAGTAAATATGCTTTTTCTCATTTTCTTATCTCATCAATTAGCTTTTTAATTACCTCTTCCGGTGTTAACCCTTCGGCTTGAGCAGCAAAAGAGACTAAAATTCTATGCCTTAGAACAATCAATGCTACGGAACAAACATCTTCTTCTGATGGTGTTAATCTTCCCTCCATAGCAGCTTTTGTTTTTGCAGCAAGAACAAGGTATTGTGATGCTCTTGGACCTGCTCCCCATGAAATCCATTTTCTTATAGATTCCGGAATTGTATCCTCTGAAGGTCTAGTTGCTCTGACAAGGCTAACTGCAAACTCCAGTACATGGTCACTGACGGGAATCTGTCTGATACTTTTTTGAATATTAATAATCTCTTCTGAACTAAGAATAGGTTTAATTACTGCTTGGTTGCCAAAAGTTGTTGATTTCACAATATCAATCTCTTCTTCATGTGTTGGATAAACAATACTTATCTTGAACATGAATCTATCTAATTGTGCTTCAGGTAGAGGATAAGTACCCTCTTGTTCAATAGGATTCTGAGTAGCAAGTACAAGGAACGGAGGTTCAAGGTTAAAAGTATCATTACCTGCAGTTACCTGTTTCTCTTGCATAGCCTGTAACATAGCTGCCTGTGTTTTAGGAGGTGTTCTATTGATTTCATCAGCTAAAATCACATTAGCAAAGACAGGACCTTTGATATAATTGAAAGCTCTTTTGCCCGAATCATCAGTAGCTAGAATATCTGTCCCGGTAATATCGGAAGGCATCAAATCAGGCGTGAACTGAATTCTACTAAACTTCAGATTCAATACTTTTGCCAAACTCGATATCATGAGTGTTTTAGCAAGTCCCGGAACTCCTTCAAGTAAGATATGCCCATCCGCAAACAGAGCAATTAGTATCTCTGTTACAACCTGATCTTGACCAATTATAACTTTCTTTAACTCTTTTTTAATGTCTGATACAGCTAAACTCAATGTTTTTAAAGAATCTATATTACTCATTCTTGCTATTACTCCTCTTAATAAAAATCTCTATCAAGCTATTACCTGTATAGGATAACGCTATGAAACCGCTAACTATTAATATAATCGCAGTAAATATATGGGCAAAAGCCATTATCGCTGCTGATAAATTTTTATCCAATCCAAATCCTGCACTAAAAATAACTGCCATCATCCATTCATTTGTCCCTATCTGAGCTGGTGTTTGAGGTAAGGCATAGGATAAATTAATCAAAGTATATCCAAACAGGATTATGACAAAACTAATTTCTACTCCAAAGGATATAAAGACAAGATAAAAATACATAGCATCAAGCAAAACACCCAAGAAGGTAAGAAGTGACAAAGGTAATATCATTCTTCTGTTTGTGTTAAGAATAGAAATACCTGAAAGAAAACTGCTAATCCCATCCATAATCTTACTCTTTATTTTCTCAGGTGCCCAAAAAAAGAGTAACTCTATCATTTTAGTGAGGAATTTAGGCTTTGTACCGGCAATGATTAATATAAGCAAGCCAATTATAAATATCAGAATCAATAAGATTATTAACATTAGCATAGCTTTAGAAATATTAATATGTAATATTGGTATCAATAATAGAACAAGAAATATGCCTATGGTATCAAAAAACTTATCAATTATAACCGTAGGTAACGATTTGCTTATATTAATCCCATCATTTTTGAGTAAGAAGAATGGTTTTGCTAATTCTCCGGCTCTAATAGGAATCAAATAATTGATTAGATTCCCGGATAATGAATAACAGTAAGTTTTCATGTAAGAGATTTTTTTCTCATTGCTTAGAAGATAATTCCATCTGATTGATCTAACAAAATATGCAGCAATATAGGAAAGCCCAGACCAGAGAACAAACTTCCAGTTAACACTTTCTATATGTTCCCTTACAATAGATACATCAACAAATTGAGACCAAATGGCAATAAGTATTATTCCTAGGATTAATCCTACAAATAGAGAGATAATCGATTTATTCATTCGCTGGTTTAAATATAAGGAAGTAGTGATGTGCCCAATACTTTTTTAAAAATCTTGGAGCAGATTTCTCTAACCAGTAATATTTCATCATATCTTCGGCAAAATCAGGCTTAGTATTAGTATAATAATCAATTATTGTAAGAGGCTCTTTAGCATCGCTATTCTCTTTAACTAAGATGCCTAATCCAAATTTCTTCAGAAATTTCTCTTTTGACATACCAATATCAGGCCAAGGTGGACAATCAATGTAATTATGCTCCACTATTTTCCAGTTGTTCTTCTCCATAAGATCAACAATATATTCTTTATCAATGAACTCCTCTCTCAACAATCTTTTCAAATCATCCTTACCGGACATCTTCTGACTGATATAGCCAATTCCATTTGTATTGGGAACGCATATCATGATTACTTTTTTAGTTATATGAGTTAATTGCTTAACAAAACTCTCAATATCTTTTAAAAACCACATAGCAGAGAAGTTCCAACTCATATCAAACTGATTCTTCTGATAGTTTTCCAGATTGAACTCATGATTATAATCCACAATCACTGTTTCACCAATTCTGTCCCAAGTATTCTCTATGAGAGAACATCGTCTTTTGTCATTATCAACAATGCGAACATCACAACCTTCTTTTGAAGCCGCTACGGAATTAATACCGCTTAAACCTGTAAATCCGAATGATGGCACCTCTATTAACGAATGAATCTCGTTATCCTTGATAATCTGTAACAGTTTGTTGTTCAAAACTATTCTCTCGTAAGAAGAGCCCAATCCTTCATCCTGATTAGTAAAATAGTTTTCCCAGAAATGTAAAATAGGAATAGCCATTATTGATTCTGATACCAGTATATTACTTTATTGAAACTAGGAATTGTTTTAATAATTGGAAGTTTAAGAGTAGCAATACTCTCCTTTACTTCATAATACCAACTATTGGAAAGTAGCTGAAAGCGAGATTGCCATAGGTCGCTATGAATTGTATTCGAGATTGTTTCTCCCAATCTAAACAAATTTAAGCTAATAAACCTGTTTCCTGGATAGCTCTTTTGGGTTAGTTTCTGACTAATAAACTCTGTTAGTTCATGTATTGAAATAGGATCGTAATCAGCAATAATAAACTCAGATCCGGGCTTTAATTCTATTTCTAATGAGTTTACAAAAGCATCTGAGAGCAAATCTACATCGGTCAGATGAATCTTGAACTCCTGTTTCGGTAACACTAACAGTTTTTTATCCACCAGTTTTGTTAGGGTATATGGAAAACCATAATCTCCTGGTCCATACGTTATTGATGGTCTTATTATAACAGACTTCAAACCTTTCATTGTTAAATTCTGTATTATCTTTTCAGCTCCAGCCTTCGTTTTATGGTAAAATGTATCGTCTTGACGTTCAGTGTGATTATTCGCAGGTAACTCTAATGGAATTGCTCCAAACACACCAACAGATGAACAGAAGATAAACTTGCTATTGTTTCTTAAAGCATTTTCAGCTAGAATTTCAGTAGCTAATACATTTGCTTTATAGAAAACTTTATGATTGTATTTTCTTCCACCACGAAGAGCTCCTATATGGATGACTGCATCAAAGGAGTTCTCGTTGAGAATTTGTTTCATTTTATCTAAATCTGTTAGATTGCATTCAATTAGACTTGCTTCGCGAAGATGCGATAGACGCTTATCATCAGTACCGGGACGGATTAGTGCTGTAACTTGATTTTTACCTGTGACAATCTTCTTTGCTACATGTCTTCCTATGAATCCGGTAGCTCCGGTTATTAGTATTTTCATTTTTTCAACCAATTCAATATTCCATGTTTATGTCTCTTTGGCTGTGATATATTAACATAGAACTTAGGTATGCTTTCATTATGTAAAAGCTTTGTAGGAAAGTCATTAAACAGTAATTCGGCTGTCTTCTCATCAATATGCTCTACTACTTTATTGTAAGCATCCAATAAATTGTAATTTATCTCTTTAGCATGCGTATCTGAGGCAACAAAATGAGCATAACCATAATTCAGTAGTTTCCATGCAGTGCTCTTAACTGTTTTACCATATACGCCAAGTAGACTTCCGCTATTAATTTGCAATAAGATATCTTTTTGGATTAATTCTCTTGCAGCACGAATACTCTTCATGATAAAGCTATATCGTTCAGGATGAGCTAATATGGGACGGTATCCCTTTCTCAAGATATGATAAATATTCCTATACACATCGGATTCCAATGAATTGATATTACATTCAACAAGGCAGTAGTTTGTCTCACTATAACAATAATTTTCTTTTTCTAGATCCTTATATGAGTCTGGAACCAGATATATCTCGCAACCTTGTCTCAGATCAATCTCAATTCCGTTAAGTTGAATCAGTTTTTTCAGTTTTTCGGTAGCAGTAAATATATCTATTTGTTTATTATTATACATTCCGTCAAGATAATGAGGAGTCGCAAAAACGGTTTTAACACCGTTTTGCGACATCTGTTTAATAATATTTAAGACTTTTTTCTCATCATTTTCCCCGTCATCTAATCCGGGTAATATGTGTGAGTGAATATCTATCATCAAGGTAATCTATCCTTTATCAAAGTAACAAATTCGAGTAGTATCTCATTATGAGGCATATTTTTTATCATTCTCTCAGAATCAGATATGAGCTTCTCTGCTGTTTTTTTAGCTTTTTCCAACCCTAGTAGTGAAGGATAAGTAGTCATATTCTTTCGCTTTATTTTTATCTCATGTTCTTCTTCATCTGAACTTCCTATATCTTCAAGAATATCATTTACAATAAAGTATGCTAACCCGATATTCATAGCAAAGTTACCTAATGTTATCATTAGGTTTTCTTCAGTATCGTTGATAATACATGCCATCTCAGTACCGGCTTGAAGAAGTGACCCCATTTTTTTCATATAAATGTATTTAAGAACGTTTATTCTTATATTCTTTGGTATCGAAATCTGATCAACAGCTTCTCCACCTATATAACCATGAGAAGATAGAGTTCTTGAAATTGTTCTGATGCATTTTAATGCTTTCTGCTTATCAGATATTTCAGTTAAAACTTCATAGGCCATAGTAATCAGTGCATCTCCGGCAAGAATTGCTGTAGCAGCATCCATTCCCTTATGAATGCTTATTGTGCTATTATACTCATCAACATCGTTGAGACTTGGTAGGGCACTATGTATTATCATAGCTTTATGAACCATTTCCAAAGCACAAGCGCAAGGCATAACAGGATTCAAAGAACTGATATTCTTCTTACCTTTGAGCATTTCATGTACTGCGAAGACCATAAGTGGGTACCATCTCAAACCATCCGTAAAAAGAATACTGCTTACTGCTTTCTTCAATTTAGGATGAGCTTGTTTCTGGTTTTCCAAGTATTTATCAAGCTTTTCTTCAAGTAATTTCTGTCTGGAATCAAAGTACTTTTGAACTAACAACTTCTACTCCTTTTCGTTACTAGGATCTCCATCAATCTCTTCACTTTCAGAATCATCAACCTCATTACTATTAGTTGGAATAACTGTAATGTCAAATACTTTATCTTTATTTTTAAGATTAATCAACGTAACTCCTTGAGTATTCCTACCGATAGAGTTAATCTCTGAAACATGCTGCCTGATAATCATTCCATTCTTAGTAACAATCATCAGGTCGTCTTCGTCGTTTACTTTCATAAGAGAAACAAGAACTCCATTTCGAGCAGAAGTTTTTAGAGTTATCACACCCTTAGTTCCTCTGTTCTTTGTTATGTAAGAACTCAAATCAGTACGTTTACCAAAACCGTTTTCACTAATTGCAAGCAGTGAATCAGTAGTTTCCGGATCAGTTACAACCATTGAAACAACTTCATCGTCATTTCTTAAAGAGATCCCTTTCACACCTTGTGAATTTCTACCAACAGCTCTAACCTGTTCTTCGCTGAACCTATTGCAATATCCATGTCTTGTTGCCAAGATAACATCATCACTTCCTGAAGTGATAAGAGCTTCAATCAACTCGTCACCCTCTATAAGTTTTATCGCAATAATACCTGTAGATCTTGGATTAGCAAATTTACTCAAAGCAGTCTTCTTAACGAGACCGTTCTTTGTGGACATTATGATGTATTTGTCTTCTTGATCCAGTTCCTTAATAGAGACAAAAGCTTCTATCTTTTCATTCTCTCTAAGTGGCAATAAATTGATAATTGCTTTGCCCTTGGATTGACGACTTCCATCGGGAATTTCATATACTTTTAACCAGTAGCATTGACCAAAGTTAGTAAAGAAAAGTATGTAATCATGAGTAGAGGCCATGAAAATACTTACAATGAAGTCTTCTTCTTTCAGCTTAGATCCCTTAAGACCTCTTCCTCCTCTTCCCTGACTTCTATAAGAATCAACACTTTGACGTTTAATATATCCCTTATGAGAAATCGTTACTACAACATCCTCTTCAGGGATTAAGTCTTCTATTGATAATTCACCCATATCGGCTACGATACGAGTCATCCTCTTGTCATTATATTTTTCTTTAATCTGGTCGGTTTCTTCTTTAATGAGGTTCATCTGAAGTTCTCTGCTTGCCAAAAGCTCATTAAGTCCGGCAATCTTTTCAACAATATCATTATATTCAGCTTCGATTTTGTCTCTTTCCATTCCTGTGAGTCTTTGCAATCTCATTTCAAGAATAGCTTTAGCTTGTCTTTCGCTGAATCCGAATTTAGCTTGTAGGTTTTCACTGGCCTCAGGTGTTGTTTTAGAGGCTCTAATTGTTGCAATCACTTCATCAATATTATCAAGAGCAATTCTGAAACCTTCAAGTAAATGTAGTCTATCTTCTGCATTTCTAAGCTCAAATTGAGCTCTTCTTATAACTACCTCATGTCTGAATTTGATAAACTTATTTATCATTGTCTTCATATCAAGAATCTTGGGAATTCCATCAACAAGACAGAGATTGATAACACTGAATGTATTCTGTAATTGAGTATACTTGTATAGTTTGTTAAGAACGATAGAAGCATCGGCATTACGTTTTACTTTGATTACAAGACGCATACCTTGTCTTCCTGATTCATCTCTAATATCGCTGATTCCTTCAATCTTCTTGATTTTCACTAGCTCAGCAATCTTCTCAATAAGATTGGTCTTGTTAACCATATACGGTATCTCTGAAATAACGATGTATTCATCATCATTCTTCTTAGTTTCTATATCAGCTTTACCACGAACTTTTAATTTTCCTCTTCCTGTTTCAAAATACTCAAGTATCGGACTTTTACCTACTATTGACCCACCTGTTGGGAAATCAGGACCTTTTACGTATTCCAAAAGGTCTCTTGGTTCCAGTTCAGGGTTATCAATTAAAGCATTAACTGCATCACAAATCTCAGTGATATTATGAGGAGCCATATTGGTAGCCATACCAACAGCAATACCGGTTGCTCCGTTTACAAGAAGGTTAGGAATTCTTGTTGGGAAGATTGTCGGTTCTTTTCTTGTTTCATCATAGTTTGAACGATAATCAACAGTATCTTTATCTAAATCTTCCAATATATCCATTGTTATTTTCTGAAGCCTTGCCTCAGTATAACGCATAGCAGCCGGTGGATCACCATCGATAGAGCCGAAGTTTCCTTGTCCGTTAATCAACGGATATCTCATATTCCAAGGTTGTGCAAGTCTCACCAAAGTAGGGTAAACAACTTGTTCACCATGAGGGTGATAGTTACCCGAGGTATCACCGGCAATTTTGGCACATTTTCTGAATTGTCCACCCGGTTTTAAATTCAATTCATGCATTGCATAAATAATTCTTCTTTGAGAGGGTTTCAAACCGTCTCTGACATCAGGTAAAGCTCTGGAGACAATGACGCTCATGGAGTATTCCATGTAAGCTTGTTTCAAATGTTCTTCTATCTGTACAGGTATTATTCTTGAATTATCTGACATATATTACTCCCTCTAAACATCCAGATTCTCTACATATTTAGCATTTGCTTGTATAAATTCTCTTCTGGGTTCAACTTCATCACCCATTAGTATTGTAAACATTCTATCTGCCTCAATGGCATCATCAACTTTAACTGAGATAAGCATGCGATTATCAGGATCGAGGGTTGTTTCCCAAAGCTGTTCAGGGTTCATTTCACCGAGACCTTTGTATCTTTGAATCAAAACACCAGTGACACCTAATTCTTGTATCGCATTATCTCTCTCTTCTTCATTATAAACATAAATCTTCCGTTTACCCTTACGTACCAAGAACAACGGTGGTTTAGCTATATAAACATGTCCTTCCGTAACTAAAGGAAGCATATATCTATAGAAGAAGGTCATTAACAGAGTCGCAATATGAGCTCCGTCTACATCGGCATCGGCCATAATAATGATACGATTATATCTTAGTCTGGTTATATCGAAGTCTTCACCTATTCCTGCCCCAAGAGCTAGGATAATCGGTTGAATCTTATCATTATTCAAAACCTTATCCATTCTTGCTTTCTCTGTATTAAGCATCTTACCCCAAAGTGGTAATACAGCTTGAGTGTTTCTATCTCTACCCTGCTTGGCAGATCCACCCGCTGAGTCTCCCTCAACCAAGAAGATTTCTGTTTCTTCGGGATTCTTACTTGAACAGTCGGCTAATTTGCCGGGCAAACTGCCACTTTCGAGCACTGATTTTCTTCTGGTAAGATCTCTGGCTCTACGTGCCGCCTCTCTAGATCTGGCTGCATTAATTGATTTCATGCAGATATTTCTAGCTACTGAAGGGTTCTCTTCGAAGAATTCCGATATTTTCTCATAAGCAGAAGAGTTCACAACACTCTCAACATCCGAGTTCTGTAACTTTGTCTTAGTTTGACCTTCAAATTGAGGATCAGGTATTTTGATACTAATAATTGCTACAATACCTTCTCTTATATCATCACCGCTTGGACCATTTTTTTCATTCTTGAGAAGTTTTTCCTGGCGAATGTATGAATTAACCGCTCTCGTTAAAGCTGATTTGAAACCACTAAGATGAGTACCGCCCTCAATAGTATTAATATTATTGGCAAAACTGAAAATCTTTTCCTGATAGCCCTCATTATACTGAAGAGCAAGCTCAAATGCCACATCATCCTTACTTCCTTCAATAAATATTGGCTTGGGATATAATGGTTTTTTATTTTCATTCAAGAACTCAACAAAAGAGATAATACCACCATCGTATTTGAAGTTGTGTTTCCTCTCTCCTATCTCATCTTGAAGTTCAATTTCTAGCCCTTTATTAAGGAAAGCGAGTTCTCTTAATCTTTTACTCAGGTAATCAAAGTTGAACTCAACAGTCTCGAATATAGTTTCATCGGGATAGAATTTTATCACCGTTCCGCGTCTGGTTGTATCACCTAGAATCTCAAGTTCTGTTGAGGGTTTACCATATTCATATTTCTGGCAATAAATCTTGCCATCCTTATAAACTTTTGCGATTAAAAGCTTGGAAAGTGCATTTACAACAGAAACACCCACTCCATGCAAACCGCCTGATACCTTATAAGTCTTATTATCAAATTTACCACCTGCATGAAGTACTGTCATTACAACCTGCAAGGCAGGCACATTTAAATCTTTGTGCATTCCAACCGGAATTCCTCTTCCGTTATCATCAACTTCAACGGAGCCGTCTGCACATATCTTTACCTTTATTCTATCACAAATCCCCGCTAAGGCTTCATCTATACTATTATCTACTACTTCGTAAACAAGATGATGAAGTCCGCGCTCACTGGTTCCTCCAATATACATTGCAGGACGCTTACGTACTGCTTCAAGACCCTTTAGAACCTTGATATCACTTGCATTATAATTCGAATCTGACATCATACCTCACTTTAAAATATAGGTTATAAAATAATAAATTTACTCGTTAATCATCTGCTACAAATTACAGAATTCGAAATTGCTGTCAACAAAAAACGCCGTATTTTTAGATTTTTTATATTTATCCATACCAAAGCCCGTCTCATCTCTATTTTTCTCGAAATTTCTATGTTTTTATTCGCTAAAAGTTGTCTTTTTAATCTCTATTTTAACGTAGATGCTTATTATAAGAGGGCATAGCATACTTGTAATTAATATTTCCAAATAAATTAACCATTTATGTAACTAACTACTGTAGAATTTGTTAAATAATAATCCATAGTAAACCGTAGTTTTTATTTTCGTTTTTAAATTATTGCAAACCTATAAGTTATGAATACTTTTCAATAGTGTTTTATAGCACATCTACATTCTCTTTATCGGGTATTTATTATGCCCATATTCAATACACGGGACTCTTTCATGACTTTTTCGAGATATTCTCGGGAATTTCTCGGGCAAAGTCCCGAGTGATTCCCGAGAGATTCCCGTGTGATTCCCGTGAGAATCCCGAGTGTTGAATCGGAACATAAAAAGATTAATTCAGATGAGTTTTTACGCTTTTTTGTTAAGAATCGTAATAATGAAATAAAAACTTTACATTGAATTTATTGTTTTTAGAAATGTATTTGAGAGAAGTTATGAAAAAGGAGTAACTATGAAAGAGGGAAATAGTAACAATTTTAATATGGCTATAAGACGGTTTATCGCCTTCATTATCGATTCAGCTTTAATCTACCTTATATACATCTTGATATCGTTACCAAATTTCGTAAGTCGGATGAATAATCCTGATGCATTAAAATCACTGAGTGAGTCAATAGGCTCAACTTATGTTGCCTTCCTGATTCTTCCTTTGATATACAATGTGTTGATGTGGAGTTTTGCAGGAGCTACATTGGGTATGTTAGCAACAAAGATACGTGTTATTGATGTTAAGTCGGGCAAGAAACCGAGATTATATGTGTCTCTATGGAAATTTATACTGTCATTTGTCTCATATTTTGCAGTAGCTATCGGACATCTATGGATGCTATGGGACAAACAGAAACAAACCCTCTCGGATAAAGCTTCCAAAACTTGTGTTGTATCTAAAGTTGAGATGACTCAGGGTACATTCCAAAGCTTTATCGGTGACACTAGCAGATGGACGCTTGGGAAGATAATACTGTTAATATCATTGCTGATAACATCTGCTTTATTCTATACTTTTCATAAAGACTACACATTACTACCTGAAGCATTGGATTGTCTAAGAGATCATTCACCGGACACTAATCCTGATAATAATGGATATTACTCGTATATAGCTTTTGGTGTTGAACCAGAAATGAATTCTCATGATATGGGACTAAACATAGTAAAATCAATTAACAGCGTATTGATTGATTCTCTGTCACTTGTGGATTTAAACTCACAGATGGATATCGTAAAACGTCATCAATTCATAGATAATGGTCTCCCACCTGAGATTAATGATATACTGATAGTGGGGAAAGATGATAATTATGTAGATTCTATGAGAGAACAAAAGCTGAATATTGAAAAAGCGTTTAATAAGTATCAATATCTATATGATAGATATGTTGAACTTTCTAGATTCACTGATTTCAGAAAGAAGCTTGTCCCCCATTTCCTTTATTCATCTATAAATCCCATGAGCTTAGTCTCATACCAAAGATTGTTTTCAGCCTACGCAACAAATGAGTTTCTATATGGCAATAAAGAAAAAGGAATTCAACTGTTAAAGCAAGGTTATGCAACAACAACTAATATCTTATATAACTCTGATACTCTGAACATGAAATTGATTGGATCGATAATGTATTCTATCCATAGTAATTCAATCAATGTTATTATTGGATATCAAAATCCTTTGGATCTAAGTTTTGTGGAAGTTGTAAAGAATCTTGAAGAGCCAAGCATAGAAAGGCTGAGCCTTAGAAAAGCTTATGAAAATGAGTTTATCTTTAAAGTGGTTTCAAGCTTATTCATGATGCAAAATGCTGCAGATGTTTGGGATGACTATATCATTACCCCTGAAGAGATAAAAGCAAATTCATCGGCTCAGTATAAAATGAGTGCTGTTGTCAATCATGAATATAAGCTTACGAGATTCTTAGCGGATTATTCAGAGTTACCTTACCACATGCTTCCTGATAAATCAACAGCCGAATATATTCCTAAGTTTTCTAAACTTGAATATGTTAATAATCTAATGGGGCTCATACTTATTCAAGTGCAATCAAACTCAGTACCGAGTTACAATAAGTATTGTATAAAGCTTAGAGATTCAGCTATTCAAAGAAGATTGCAGAAAGTTGCAGTGCTAATCAAAGAAAAGAAGCCGAAAAATGTTGAAGAGTTTCTTTCTCAACTTCCGGATGAATTACAAAATCCATATATTAGAAAACCATTCAAATGGAATAATGACACGAAAACAGTTTATTTTGAAGGTCCAGCACATGAATCTCAGAAAGCCGTGAGATCAATAAAACTATAGAAATACTTTAACATATATCTGATTATGCCCGATTGGAACAATCGGGCTACTTTTTTACTATCATTGAATGATTGTTATCTCCGGTAACAGAGCATAAGAAACTTTAAAAACACAACTCCTTTGACAAGATATAATTCATTGATTAATTTATTAGTTAGGAGGTGGATTATGGACACACAAAAAGCTAAAACTGTAAGGCTAGTATCCAATATCGTTAGAGCTACAATGCTTCTTTATTCTTTACTTTTTGTTCTATTTGCATTGTTCTCTGGAGCTGAAGGATTTGGAGGAGGAATAAAGGGATTGTTAAAGAATTCCCCTAATATGCTTCCTTGGATTGTGTTACTATTGATAAACTTCATTAGTTGGGGTAGGGAACTAACGGGTGGAATTCTGTTAATAGTATTTGGAGGTTTCAGTGCTTTCTTCTTTAATGGATTCTCAGGGAACTCATTTATAGTACTTGCTGTTACCATTCCTCTACTTATCTTCGGGATAGCTACAATTGTATTTGGAAACTTCAAGAATATACATCCAAATTATTTCTCAAGAGTAAACAAAGAATATCATTTAAGAGAATGATACTTTTCATGATTGATTTTGAAGTCACAGAAGATTTTGAAATAGCTTCGTTTTAATTCTTGACTTCCAATTAGATTGATTTATTCGTTACGTACATTATGTAACGAGTAAGAAATGCCTCAAAAAAAAAGAAAAACATCAAAGAAATCAACCGGAATTAAAAAAAAGAAACGTGGAAGCTTATTATCCACTGTTCTTCAAATAGTAGCATTAATCGCTATTATTGGGGGATTATTCTATCTAATAAATTTGGCAATTAATTCTAAACCTAAAGAAAACCATATTAAAAGCCAATTACAGGAATCTCCAATTGTTCACGAAGAAGAAATAAAACCTAAAAAAGGTACTGTTAAGGAACCGATTAAAGAACCTGTAAAACCTGAGAAAGAATTAACTGAAGATGAAAAAGTCTTGCAGCTTATAAAGGATTTATCACTATCAATTTCGGTGCAGACTAATCAGATCTGGACTAAAGCAGTTGATGACGAAATTAAATACTTCGTTCCGATTCCTACCCTCAATGAAGACCTCTACTTCTGCAATATGTTCTTTAAAGGAAGAATGCAGAATGAAGGCTTTAACATGACAAATGGTGTTGAAACTTATTTTTATAAGAAAAGAACTAAATATCCAGCCCAAAAGCTTACATTTGAGAAGAATGGACTTGATAAAAAGCACTCATTAGTACTGTTTCTTGAGAAAGAGGATTCTGAAAAAGCAAAAATTGCTATAGTCGCTACATTTGAAAGTGAAGTAAAAGCTGAGCTTGTGAAAACACTTTTGCCAATGAACAAGAATCTGCAAGTAGCATTTATTCCTGAGAAGAAGTTTGCTCATCAACATTATAAAGCAATTAAGGATGCAGGTTTCCCATGTCTGTTAAGAATACCTTTAGAACCTTTAGGACGTTATCCTTACCTTGCAGGAAGGAACTCTATACTTGTAAGTGATTCCAAGCGTGAGATACGCTCAAAGCTAAAAGATTACACTAATCTCCTACCTGATTGCATTGGTGCTACTAATTATATGGGGAGTCATGCCACTGCAAAACGTGAGATTATGGAAACAGTAATAGATTTTCTTAAAGAAGAAAATATGTATTTCGTAGATGCTAAAACAACATCTAAATCAGTTTGTGAAATAGTTTCTGCTGAGAAGGATTTAATGTTCTTCAAAAAGGATGAATCACTCGACGGAAGAATATCTGATTATGATAAAAGATTGAAAGTAGTTAAATCTCTTAGCAATCTTAACGACAAAACTATAATATATTACTATAACTGTAAGAATAAAACTGATTTAAATAATTTAAACAAGTTCATTATTTTAGCAGCAAAGCAAGGGTATCCCCTATATCGACTCTCAGATTTAAAAAACATGCAATCGCCAAAACTATAAAAAGGATAAATAATGAATATAATACAATCTCTCTTTCTCGGTATCGTACAAGGATTAACCGAGTTTCTACCTATTTCAAGCTCCGGACATCTTGTATTAGGAGAACACTTTCTTGGAATAAACTCTGTAGATACTTCATTTGAAGTCTTTCTACACTTAGGTTCATTACTAGCAGTAATCCTATATTTCTTTAAAGATATACTGGAACTTGTTCAAGCATTTCTACCAATAAAGAATGAGAAGTTTCCTGAGAAGCAAGTTAATAATCGTAAGATTGTATTTTATTTAGTCTTAAGCACAATTGTGACAGGTGCTATCGGATTCTTCTTTAAAGATTTCTTTGAAGGACTATTTGGTAAACC
The DNA here is from genome assembly GCA_963667035.1 of Cloacimonadales bacterium (SeqCode). Taxonomy (GTDB): domain Bacteria; phylum Cloacimonadota; class Cloacimonadia; order Cloacimonadales; family JAFGVF01; genus Zophobacter. The sequence continues at coordinate 1,214,102 of OY762964.1, read as the reverse complement.
TTTGGTTGTTGCAATTCTATTGAGTGTTACCGGTATAATTATATTCTTATCGGATACTATCAGATTTGACCATATTCATGCTTCCGATATGGGATTCTGGAGAGCTTTGGTTATAGGACTCAGTCAGTCCTTAGCGATTTTACCCGGTATATCTAGATCAGGAACTACAATAGCAACCTCTCTTTTCATTGGAGTTAAAAGATCCGAAGCTGCCAGATATTCATTTTTATTGAGTATTCCTGCTATTTTAGGTGCTGCAGTATTGCAAATGGATGTATTTTCTAATCTTGACCAATCAATGTTGATGAATTACTTAATCGGTGGTTTAGGGGCTTTTGTAAGCGGATTTCTAGTTATATCAATGCTACTCAATCTTATCAGAAAGAGAAAGTTGAAATACTTTGCGTATTACTGTTGGCTAGTATCTTTAGTTAGCCTTGTTCTAATACTTACAGGATTCTAATGGCAGTTAATAAAGCTATTCCCCACTATCAGTTTTTGAGAGAGTTTCCGAAATCTGAAGCTCAATCGGTTTACTTGGTTATCGGAGATGAAGAATTCTTGAAAGAAAGAGTTCTAAATCTCATTATGAAACGCTTCCTAACCAAAGAAGCTATGGAATTTGATTATATTACTCTTTACGGTGATGAATGTACAGGTTCTGATATTGTTGAGCAAGCAGATACCATGCCTTTCATTGCTGATACGAGAGTAGTAGTTGTTAGGGATATAGATATGCTTAAAGCTAATCAGCATGATAATCTCATAAGCTATTTAAACTCTCCGTCATATAGTACAATTCTGATTGTTACTGCCATTAAACTAGATGCAAGATCAAAGCTTTATAAGGCATTCCAAACAAATTCATCTATCATTCAATGTAAGACACCTTACAATGCCGAAGCTTTATCCAGATGGATAAGAGATGAATTAAGAGATAAAGAAGTAAGAATTGAAACCTCTGCTTTACAGTATTTGTCATCTCATATCAAACTAGATTACTTTACTGCAAACAATGAGCTTGAGAAAGTTCTGCTATATGTAGGGAAAAAGAATTATATATCACTCGAAGATGTAAAAGAATGTATAGCTATTTCAAGTGAAAGTAATGTATTTGATTTACAGAATAGTATCGGGAAAAGGAATGTGAAGCAATCTATCTCAATAATTGAAGATTTTGAGAATGTCGGTGATTCTGCTGTGATGATAGTTACAATGGTTTCCCGATATTTTCTTACTTTATGGAAAATTCATGCCCTAAGAGAGAAAGACTTATCAGATAATGAGATTATGGAGAATCATCTACATGATATTTATAAGCTCTTCAGACTTGATAGAATAAAAGCTGCAGATAATTACTCAACTTTAGAAATACGCAATGCTTTATCTCTAATGTATGATTGTGATAAGAAACTAAAATCAATCAGCACAAATCCCAAAATACTTATTACTACTCTAATATACCAAATTTGTAGCAAATAGAACTTATATAACCAAAACTATGTAAGAAATTACATATTTGTTCTGGCATTATATCAATGTTTGCTTATCTTAACTAAAAAACAGGAGAATAAATGCCGGAACTACCGGAAGTAGATACAATAGTCAGAGGACTAAGAGATTATGTTATAGGTAAAAGTATTAGTCATATTGAAGAATTAAGAGATAATACAGTTGAAGTACACACTCCTGATGATTCATGCAATAATTGTACTATAACAGATATTAAAAGGCGTGGGAAATATATAATCTTTGAGCTTAGCAACGAGAATACTATTGTTATCCATTTAAGAATGACAGGTAAGCTTGTATATGTCTCGGATGAAAGAATAACCCCGTATACTAGAGCCATTATTAGATTTTCAGATAAAACATCTCTGCAATTCGAAGATATTAGAACGTTTGGCTCTATAAAAATATTCCCTAAAGACATGACAGACCCCTCAATTCTAAAGCTTGGCCCTGAGCCTTTATCATCTGAGTTTAATGAAAGCTATTTAAAAGATTCACTAAAAAAACTGAAAGCACCAATTAAGAATATTCTTCTAAGACAGGATATTGTAGCCGGACTGGGTAATATATATGTATGTGAACTTCTGTATAGAGCCAAAATCTCACCATTAAAAGCAGGAAATACATTGACTAATTCAGAATTGAAAAGAGTAATTGAATATACAAAGGAAGTAATATCTGAAGCATTGTTACATAATGGGACCAGTGTTTCTGATTTCCGGAATGTTGATGATAAACCAGGCTCATTTCAGAATTTTCTAAGGGTTTACCAAAAAAAGGTATGTCCATTAGGTCACAAGGTACAAAGGATTAAGCAAGCCGGAAGATCAACGTTCTATTGCGATAAATGTCAAAAATAATATAGATTAATGGAGGAATTATGTTACCAAGAGAACTTAGAAAAGGAGTTTATTGGGTTGGAGTTATTGATTGGGATTTAAGAAATTTCCATGGATACTTAACCCAAAGAGGTTCTACTTACAATGCATATTTGATTATTGATGAGAAAGTTACACTCATTGATAATGTTAAAGCTAAACTGTATCCGGAAATGCTTGAGAGAATCTCTAAGATAATAGACCCTTCTAAGATAGATATTATTGTCCAAAATCATGTGGAAGGAGACCATTCAGGTGGACTTCCAATGCTTACCGAATTAATTCCTAATGCAAAGATTTATGCAACAGGAAATGCGGATAAAGCTCTCAAATTAATGTACAAGAAAGATTTCAATCTTGAGATTGTAAACGGTGGAGATAGTATTTCTTTAGGAAAGAGAACCTTGCAATTTGTTCCAACTCCTATGATTCACTGGCCTGACAACATGGTAACATACTGTCCTGAAGAGAAAATACTCTTCTCAAATGATTCTTTCGGTCAGCACATTGCTTCTTCCCAACGAGTTGATTCGGAGTATCCATTTAGTATTATCATGCAAGAAGCCAGAAAGTATTTTGCTAACATTGTACTTCCTTTTAGGAAGATGGTAGTCAAAGCACTTGAAATAGTTAAAACACTAGATATTGAAATGATTTGTCCAAGCCATGGACTTATCTGGGAAAAATATATTAAAGAAATCTTAGAAGAATATCATATGCTTTCACATAATGAAGCAGATGAAAACTATGCTCTTATTGTATATGATACAATGTGGGAGTCAACAAGAAAGATGGCTTATGCAATTCAAAGAGCATTTAATCATGCCGGTATATATGTAAGAATGGTTAACCTACAGAATGACCATATTTCCGATGTTATGACCGAAGTAGCTACTGCGAAGTATATTTGTGTTGGTTCACCTACTCTAAATAATGGTATCTTGCCAACTGTTGCTTCTTTCTTAACTTATATGAAAGGATTAAGCCCACAAGACAGAATCGGATTAGCTTTCGGTTCGTATGGTTGGGGTGGTCAAGCAGTAGGTATAGTGGAGAATTATTTAAAAGAATGTGGATTTACTGTAATGGATAAGATTCGCTATCAGTATATACCGGAACAAGCTGATTTGGATTCAATCACTGAAAGAGTGAGCGAAAAAATCAAAGAATTTAAGGAGGAATAATGATAACTAAAAAGTTAGAGAAAGAAATAAATGATCAGATAAACAGAGAGCTTTACTCAGCTTATCTATATCTGTCTATGTCAGCCTGGTTCAAAAGCCAGAACCTTGATGGTTTTGCAACCTGGATGCACGTGCAATATGAAGAAGAAAGCTTCCATGCTATGAAACTGTTTGATTATATTGTAGAACGTGGTGGTACTATTGAGCTTCAAGCAATCGACAAACCTGATAATGAATTTAATGATGTAATCCATGTGTTTGAACTGACGCTTGAGCATGAGAGATTCATTACCGATTGCATTAACAATCTTATGAATATTGCAATTGAAGAAAAAGACCATGCTGCGAAGAGCTTCTTACAATGGTATATCGATGAACAAGTTGAAGAAGAAGCAAACGTAGATAAACTACTTACAACATTAAAGATGGTTCAAGCTAATCCTCATACTCTTTATATGATGGACAAGGAGTTAGCTTCCAGAACATTTGTTGCTCCAACCGGAGCATAGAATAAACAATAACAAACTAAGTCTACTTGAATCCAAGTAGACTTAGTTTTTTACGAGGGATTTATGAGTTTAAAGTACAGAAAAATGGAACTTGAAGATTTAGATGCTGTCAGTTATGTTATGAAAAGAGCATTTGATGATGATTCAATGAAGCATTTGGGTATACCGGAAGGTGGTCCTCCCGGATATGATAATGGAGATTTTTTTAGAACATGGTATTTCGGTCAGACACTTACACAAGCAGATGTAGTTATGATTAATGACATAATTATTGGAGCCTACATTGTCTGGATTGTCTCTGATAAAAATAATATACTGGGAACAGTATTTATAGACCCGGATTATCAGGATAAGGGTTATGGTAGTAGTATTTGGAAACATATTGAAGACAGGTATCCTGATACATTATCATGGAGACTTGAGACACCTGCTTTTGCAGAGAAGAATCACTACTTCTATGAGAAGAAATGTGGATTTGTTAAAGATGAATCAAAATGTAACAATGAGGACTTTTTCTACTACAAAATTATGAAAACATAAAAAAAGCCGGAGTAAATCCTTCGGTTTCAAATCAATATACTATGTGTTAATCAAACTTAATCATATCAATTTTAAGTTCTTTTTGCATAACTTCAATATCTTTCTTAAGATTAGGCACAATTGGAACACCATCTTTTTTACCCTTATGGCATTTTCTCCCCCGCTACATAAATTCTATCTCTACCGGGTATTTTATCGGAAGTCACCATTTGATTCATAATATCTCCAACAATTGATTTGAAATCTTCGCTTTCTAGCTCCGAATCGGCAAGTCGATACAAACTATGTCAGGTGAGGCTAGAGGAACAGTCTTCATCCGCAATGTCTTTCAAAAAGCTTAATCAAGCTGTAACTTTCACAATTGACGAAATATCAGCCAACATACACCTTACTTCATCATTATCATCTTTTTTGTTAGAGTTATACTTTTGGTTTAAATACTTCACAAAAACATATTGCTATCTTCTGTTTCATTTTCTGTAAATCTTTAATATCTCTCATTTATCTATGTATCTACTCTATCTAGGACGTTGTATTCGTGTATTTGGTGTGGTTCGTGGTTTAAAACTCTTTTCTTACTTAATCACCATCATTTTCCCTATTGCTTCTTCACCTTCACTACTCACTTTATAAAAATATATCCCGGAACCAACAAGCTTCCGGTTATCATCTTTACAATCCCATATCTGGGAATACATCTCACCTGACTGCTTCTCTTCTGCGGAGAGTCGGGCAGAGCGGACAAGGGCAGAGAAACTCTGAGTTATCTTAATACTTCGTACCTTCTGACCTTTGATATTGTATATCTCTAACGTTGGTTTCTCTATCGGTTTATTCGGTAGAGTAAACTCAATAAATGCTACTTTTCCGTTACTACCATTCGGTGTCACAGGATTAGGAAAATGAGACACCTGTATTGTCGTAGGTGGTGTTGGAGCTGTTTCATCACTGTTAGGAGTGGCATTGTATTCATAAGCACCCATATCGATTATATTATCCCACACTCTAGGATTACCTGTAATATCTATGGGAGGTAGATTCATCCCGAGAGTATCCGGTGTACCTGCATTCACACATGGAGAGTTCTCAGTTAGTTGTACCCATCTAATATCTTCAAGTTCCACATCACCATATACATCACCACGGAATAACGGGTCTGTATCAATGTTGTGAGGACCCCAGGTAAGAGTATTATTGGGATTATCAGCACCGTTAATGCTACTGATTCCACCACGAATGAGGTTGTAATCTGCATCGACATTTGAATAAGTTGGATTTGAATCACCGGAACTTGGTTCCCAGATGTTTAGTTCCGGACCCGCATTAGGGTTATATAAGATACTATTTCTTATTGTATAGTCACCTGCGAGTCTGAGAACTTGGTTTGTTCCTATATTATGCACAATTGTCATATTACTAATGTAACTGGGATCATACCTATTGAAGAATATTAACATTGGAAGTATACTACTGGTTGATGTGTTATTGTACATAAGAAAATTGGATAAATTCAGATTTTCACCAATAGAATTATTCGCTGTATTGCTATACTGAACTAAACCTCCTGGATAGTCTTGATAATTGTTAGCGACAATGATATTGTTTGCAGTTATAGTGCTATCGTCAAAATCAAGGCAGGATACATATCCATTAGAAGAATTACTATTATTATCATGTAGTAACACATTATTAAGAGTTACTTTACTTAAATAAGTTTTTACACATTTAAAACGATAATTACCCACTATATCATGAAAACTACAGTTACTTAATTCTATATCTATTGACTGAGATACAGTTAACCCAGGCTTATTAGTTTGAGCTTCACCAAAATCAATATCTCTGATAATAATATCTTCACATTCATTAACACTAAGAGTATAATTATCGTACATATTGTTTTTCCTAATATGAAAATTACCAACGTCCACATGCTCAGCATACCAAACAGATATAGTATTATTATTCCACTCATCACCTATAATTACTTCAGATGAAGCTTCACCTGCCCCCAATAGCTTAGTGTGAGATTGAACAGCCACAGGAAAGAATTGATTATTCAACTCTTTGCTATATATTCCCGGAAGAAGAAATACTGTATTGGGATTCACCTCATTGGGTTGAATTATTCTTGTTGCATAGGCGATTGTTTTTAAGGCTGTTTCTGGTGTTAAGCCATCATTACTATCATCTCCAACCGGAGATACGAATAGATCAGAATCAACTTGGGTGATGTAGTGGTTGTTACTTGAGATAGAAGGTGCCGGTTCGCTATAATGATTGTAGGAAACAAAGTATCCATCCGGTGCAGAGATATCTACACTCAAAGTATCAAGAACAATATCGTTACAAACTGAATTATAGATATAAATATCCTGGATGTTGCCGTAGTTATTGAAAATACTGTTTATGTTTACGGGGTCAAAATTGATATTAGATGTATTAATAGATAAACCACCCCCTGATCGAGAAGATTGATTATTCTTAATAATACTTCCTGATAAGTAAGTAATACAATTATTCCCTGTATAAATTCCTCCACCATTCAAGCCCTCATTACCAACAATCAAGCAGTTTGAAACTGATAGTACACTTTGTCTTTTCTGAAAGATCCCTCCACCAAACCTTATATCATCATATCCATACCCATTTGTAAGGCTAAAGCCATTAAGTCTTGCGTCGATTTCATAATCTATTGCAATGACACAGCTGGATTCTTGATTCCCATCAATAATAGTAGATTCAACAATGCTCCAGTCAGGATTATTAAGATAATCACTAGAGACTGTTATGCTTTTACCAATAAAGTCAATATTCTCAATGTATCTCCCCGGATGAACGAGAACAGTATCGCCATTCGAGGAAGCATAAACAGCTGATTGGATAGTAGTGTATGGATGAGTACCATCAAGTGAGACTTCGAGAGTCGTTGCATTCAGCATACATAATACTGACATAATCATAAGAAATAATAATAATTTATTCATAGTTCCTGCTTTGTTACCGGGAACGCGGACATCCCTGTCCGCATACTTAACAGGCAAGATGCCTGCGTTCCAAAACACATTGTTATCGCTCCTCTTGAACGAATATCTATTAAGTGTGGTTGACATACAAAAGAGTACATCAACTAAAGCATCGACAAAGACGATGCACTCCCAAAATCTAGAAACGGGCAGGCAAAAGACCTGCCCATATTAATATCTAATCAACCATTTAGAAGACCAAAAGACCATTTTAAAGGTTTATTTGAGTAGCATAATTTTTTTAGTCAAGGCTTTGTCGTTTGTTTTCAAACGATAGAAGTAGACACCTGATGGAGCACTTTTTCCATTGTTATCTTTACTATCCCAAATGATGGAATGATGTCCCATACTCATCTCTTCATTGATAAGAGTAGTTATCTTCTGACCTCTGATATTAAAAATACTTAATTCGGTCTTACCTCTGACCGGTAAGTCAAAGGAAATTGTAGTTTCAGGATTAAATGGATTGGGGTATGCATTGTATAGATATGTTTCTTGTTGAGAGTGTACCAATATATCTTCATCTATATAAACTGGATTCCATTCATGACATCCAATATCTATTTGGTCTCCATAGATACGGGCATATCCGGTCAAATCATATTCAGGAAGTTGCACTCCTTCGGGCATTATTGTTGTTCCCGCATCTACTGCAGGGGAAAGAGTTGAAAGGAAGTAGTAGCCATCATCAACATCCCACATGGGATTATCCGTGAGATTATTATCCTGCCAATCAACAAAGCCTTCCCCAAGCATACCTATGTTTTCCTCTCCACCCTGAATTAAAGAGTTACTCACAAACAAAGATTCCTGATAGGTCTCATTATTCAAGACAATCTGATAGGGAGTATTTCCATATACAATGGAGTTAACAATGTTAAGTTTTGAGACCGTAGAAACTGAAATGGCTGCTCCCCAGATGGAGTTTGCACTGTTGTTTGCTATAGTTGAATTTACTAAATTGCAACTTGCAGGAGTTGGATATCCTCCTGAAGATAAAGTTAATGCCACTCCACTTCTATTCCAATCAGAGTATGTCTCTGTATTGTTTACTATCTCTGAGTTGACAATGTTCATCAAACTGCCATTATAAGAGCTTAATGCTAAACTAAAATGGCTAAAGACATTTTCTGCAGCAAACTGAGTATTATTAAATATTCTAGTATTCGAAATTGTTGAATCATCTACAAAGTGAAATGAAAGAGCACCCCAAAAAGTACCGTCATGGATTCTTAAGTTGTTTACATCTCCATTGCTGTAAATCATGTAAACAGCTTCCCTTGAACCAACATAGTTGGATATATCAACATTATCTATTTGGAAATCAATTGCATGATGGAGATGGATTCCTTGATTATTATATCCGTTTATGAGTGAGAAATTCCTAATCCCTACATTTTTATCTTGATATGTAGATCGGAAGAAGCCAGTTATCGATTCGGCATCAAGTACTGTACCCATATCTGATTCACCGACTATACTAACATTATCTCTTAGTTGAATTGGAAAGATTTGATTATTCAAGCTTTCTGAGTAGACTCCATCCTCGACATGTACTGTCCTATGTACTAAGCTATCTGAATCAACTTTGAGCATAGCGAAGGCAATTGTTTTTAGTGGGGAATCAGGTGATTCACCACTATTATTATCATCACCAAGGGTAGAAACATAGAGGTCTGAAGCCACCTCGTCAACAACATGATTCTGAATTGAAAAACTAAATCTACTATCTAAGGGCTCTATTGGCACTGAATACCCATTTGAGGGGAAAGTATGGTAGATAGTCGGATTTGCGACAGTAAAAGTATCCACAATCACTGTCTGTAAGGGACTATTGTAAGTACTAAACAAATCATTACCCGAGCCAGCATAATTAAGATAGATATTATTGAGATTTGAACCGTGGAAAGTTACATCTGAGTTACTAATCGCGATTCCTCCACCGAAATGATAAGCAATATTTGATGTAACGGTACTACTTTCTAAGTATAGGTTGGAATCAGTAAGCATGATCCCTCCACCCAAATCTGCTCGATTTTTTTTTATACGACAATTTTTAACTGTAATATGTGAATTTGATGCATGGATCCCTCCACCAACAATATATGTGTATGGCACTTCTCCTGATCCATTTCTAATTGTGAAGCCGTTAATTTGGAGCCAATCTGTATCAATGACACTAATCACACTACCATCTCGATTTCCATCAATAACTGTATTGGCTATATCTAAAGGATTGTTAGTATTAAAAAAGTCACTCATAATTGTTATCTCTCTATCAACAATCGAAAGATTTTCATAATATGTACCCGGATGCACTAAGATTGTATCATAATTCTGAGCAAAATCAATTGCAGATTGGATAGTAGGCTGGTCACCACTTCCATTAACATTGACTTCAATTATCACTGCATGGAGAAGAGAAACAGAGAGCATAAGAATAAGAACAAGAGTCTTCATAAAACCTCAGATTATCCCCTATGGATTTTCATCCATAGGGGATTGTTATTTTATTTTAGCAACAGCATCTTCTTTTGCCTGCTTTGATTTCCACATTTTAATCTATAGAAATAAACTCCTGACGCAATACTTTTATTGTTATCAGAAGTTCCATCCCATGAAACTGTATGATAGCCTTCTTCAACAACACCAGAATACAAGGTCTTTATCTTCTGTCCTTTAACATTATACACAGAGATCTCTACATCAGATCTGTTTGGGACGCTGTATGTTATAGTTGTAATTGGATTGAAAGGATTAGGATATGCATTGTATAGATATATTTCTTGTTGAGAATGTACCAAAATCTCTTCCTCAATTCCAACGGGATTCCATTCATGGCATCCAATATCTATTTGGTCTCCATAGATACGGGCATATCCGGTCAAATCATATTCAGGAAGTTGCACTCCTTCGGGCATGATTGTTGTACCCGCATCTACTGCAGGGGAAAGAGATGAAAGGAAGTAATAACCATCATCAACATCCCATATGGGATTATCCGTGATATTATTATCCTGCCAATCAATAAATCCTTCACCGAGCATACCTATGTTCTCCTCTCCACCTTGAATTAAAGAGTTTCTTACAAACAATGATTCCTGATAAGTCTGATTATTCAAAACAATCTGATGAGGAGTATTACCATAAACAATGGAGTTAACAATATTTAGTTTTGAGACTGTAGAAGCTGAAATAGCAGAACCGAAAAATGAATCAGCATGGTTATCAGCAATAGTAGAGTTGATTAGATTACATATTGCAGGGGTTGGATATCCTCCTGAAGTAATTATCAAAGCTACGCCACCTCTGTTCCAATCAGAATAAGTTTCAGTATTATTAACAATCTCGGTATTAATAATATTTATGACACTTCCATTATATGAATGTGCCCCAATACTAAAATAACTGAATGTGTCTTCGGAAATAAACTCTGTATTATCATATATCCGCGTATTCGAAATTGTTGAATCATCTGTGAAAGTGAATGACAAAGCTCCCCAGAAAGTACCATCATGGATTCTCACATTATTCACAACTCCTTCACTAAGTTTAAGATAAACTGCTTCTCTTGATCCAACATAGTTGGATATATCAACATTATCTATTTGGAAATCTATTGCATGATGGAGATGGATTCCCTGATTATTGTAACCGTTTATAAGTGAAAAATTTCTAATATCTACATTTTTATCATGATATGTAGAACGGAAGAAGCCTGTTATAGATTCTGCATCAAGGATTGTTCCGGTATCTGATTCACCTACTATGCTCACATTATCTTTTAGATGAATTGGAAATACTTGATTATTTAAGCTTTCAGAGTATACACCATCTGCTACATATATAGTTCTGTGGGTTAAACTATCTGAATCTACTTTTAACATTGCGTAGGCTATAGTTTTTAAAGGAGAGTCTGACGACTCACCATTATTACTATCATCACCTGTTGTTGAGACATAGAGGTCAGAAGCTACCTCGTCAACTAAATGATTCTGAATTGAAAAACTAAATCTGCTTTCTATTGGAAGTATTGGCTCGGAGTACATATCTGTGGGAAAAGCATGATAGATTGTCGGGTTTTCCACAGTAAATGTATCTACAACTACGCTTTGTATAGGACTGTTATATGTACTGTATAGTTCGTTACCAGATCCTGCATAGTTAAGATAGATGTTGTTAAGACTGGATGCATGGAAAGTTACATCTGAATTATTGATGTAGATTCCTCCTCCAAAACGGAAGGCCGTATTATGTCTTATTGTAGAACCTTCAAGATTCAAGTTGGAATTACTAAGTAATATTCCCCCTCCTAAATCAGCCTGATTATTTTGTATATGGCAATTCTTTACAATAAAACTTGAATCTTCAACTTTCAAACCACCACCAATATATGAAAGATAAGGGATTTCACCCGAGCCATTTCTAATTGTAAATCCGTTAATCTGAAGCCAGTTTGTATTGATGATATTGATTACACTTCCATTTCGATTTCCATCAATAACTGTACTCGCAATATCCGTTGGGTTGTTTGTATTGGGGAAGTCGCTCATAAGAGTTAACTCTTTATCTACAATCGAAAGATTCTCATAATATGTCCCAGGATGCACGAGTATAACATCATAGTCAACAGAAACATCTATTGCACTCTGGATTGTTGAGTAATCTCCTGTTCCGTCTTCGAAAATCTCAAATACAACACAGAATATCCCATTAGTAAATAATAGCAATACTAATATTAAGCTAAGTTTCATATAATTCCTTAAGCATTCCCTATGGGTGTACACCCTACTTCATCAATATCATCTTTTTTATTAGAGTTATACTTGGAGTTTCAATTCTATAAAAGTAGACACCTGATGGAGCACTTTTTCCATTGTTATCTTTACTATCCCAAATGATGGAATGATGTCCCATACTCATCTCTTCATTGATAAGAGTAGTTATCTTCTGACCTCTGATATTAAAAATACTTAATTCGGTCTTACCTCTGACCGGTAAGTCAAAGGAAATTGTAGTTTCAGGATTAAATGGATTGGGGTATGCATTGTATAGATATGTTTCTTGTTGAGAGTGTACCAATATATCTTCATCTATATAAACTGGATTCCATTCATGACATCCAATATCTATTTGGTCTCCATAGATACGGGCATATCCGGTCAAATCATATTCAGGAAGTTGCACTCCTTCGGGCATGATTGTTGTTCCCGCATCTACTGCAGGGGAAAGAGATGAAAGGAAGTAATAACCATCATCAACATCCCATATGGGATTATCCGTGATATTATTATCCTGCCAATCAATAAATCCTTCACCGAGCATACCTATGTTTTCCTCTCCACCTTGAATTAAAGAGTTTCTTACAAACAATGATTCCTGATAAGTCTGATTATTCAAAACAATCTGATGAGGAGTATTACCATAAACAATGGAGTTAACAATATTTAGTTTTGAGACTGTAGAAGCTGAAATAGCGGAACCGAAAAATGAATCAGCATGGTTATCAGCAATAGTCGAGTTGATTAGATTACATGTAGCGGGAGTAGGATAGCCGAGAGAAGTAATTCCTAAAGCAACCCCTCCATAACTCCAATCAGAATAAGTTTCAGTATTATTTACAATCTCAGTATTTACAATGTTCATAACACTTCCATTTTGCGAATGTATTCCGATACTAAAATAACTGAATGTGTCTTCGGAGATAAACTGAGTATTATCATATATCCGAGTATTCGTGATGGATGAATCATCTTCATAAATAAATGAAAGAGCACCCCAAAGATTACTATCATGTATTCTAAGGTTGTTTACATCACCATCGCTGCAAATAATGTAAACCGCCTCCCTTGAACCAACATAGTTGGATATATCAACATTATCTATTTGGAAATCTATTGCATGATGGAGATAGATTCCCTGATTATTGTAACCGTTTATAAGTGAGAAATTCCTAATACATACATTTTTATCATTATATGTAGAACGGAAGAAGCCTGTTATAGATTCTGCATCAAAGAATGTTCCGGTATCTGATTCACCTACTATGCTCACATTATCTTTTAGATGAATTGGAAATACTTGATTATTTAAGCTTTCAGAGTATACACCATCTGCTACATGTATAGTTCTGTGGGTTAAACTATCTGAATCTACTTTTAACATAGCATAAGCAATTGTTTTTATTGGGAAATCAGGGGATTCCCCATTATTACTATCATCACCTGTTGTTGAGACATAAAGGTCTGATGCTACTTCATCTACCACATGATTCTGTATCACGAAATCGAATCTACTTTCTAAAGGGTATATAGGTTCGGAATATAAGTCTGATGGGAAAGCATGGTAAATTGTTGGATTGGCTACTGTAAAAGTATCAATAATCACTGTCTGCAAAGGGCTATTGTAAGTGCTAAACAAATCATTACCGGAACCTGCATAGTTTAGGTATATATTGTTAAGATTTGAACCATGAAAAGTTACATTTGAGTTACTAATCGCAATCCCTCCACCAAAATAAAAAGCAATATTAGATTTTATAGTACTACTTTCCAAGTACAGGTTGGAATCAGTAAGCATGATTCCTCCACCTAAATCAGCTCGATTTTCTTTAATAAGACAATTCTTGACTGTAACATGTGAATTTGATGCATGGATCCCTCCACCAACAACATATGTGTAGGGCACTTCCCCTGAACCATTTTTGATTGTAAAGCCGTTTATTTGAAGCCAATTTGAATTGAGAATACTAATCACGCTTCCTTCTCGATTACCATCGATTATTGTATTAGCGATATCCATAGGATCATGAGACTCATAAAAATCACTATTAATTGTGATATCTTTACTGGTGATAGTAAGATTCTCATAATACACTCCAGGATGCACTAGTATAACATCATAGTCAACAGAAACATCTATTGCACTCTGGATTGTTGAGTAATCTCCTGTTCCGTCTTCGAAAATCTCAAATACAACACAGAATATCCCATTAGTAAATAATAGCAATACTAATATTAAGCTAAGTTTCATATAATTCCTTAAGCATTCCCTATGGGCATACGCCCATAGGGAATTATATTCAAATTATCTACTTTAAAAGTAGCATCTTTTTCTGTTTTGTTTCATTTCCATTTTTCAGTCTATAGAAATAAACACCGGATGCCACATATTCGTTATTATTATCTTCTCCATTCCAAGTCAATGTATGCTGACCTTCAGCTATTTTACCGGAATGCAACGTTTTAATCTTTTGCCCTTTTATATTGTATATGTCAAGAGAAACTTCGCTCGCTTTTGGAACATAGAAACTAATGCTTGTTGTTGGATTAAATGGGTTAGGATAGTTATTATCCAGTCTCATATACTTATTCACCGAATGAGTCTCATTATCAGGCTCAGAAAGTTTGACTATAGTACTCAGGTTCTCACCCGGCTTTATGCCCTTCTGTTCAAACTCATTTGTTTCACAATTTAATACTTGATATTTCTTAAAAGTACACGCATCAGATTTATTCGCATAAATTACTCTAAACTCCAAAGTGTTTGCTGTTTTACTTTGAGGTAATGGATAAGTTAATAATTGAACCGGGAACTGTTCTACAACCACTGCACCAATGCATGTTTCTCCATCAAAAGCACCAATTTCAGTTACTTCATTATTCTTTTGAGTAATACTTTCAGAAGACACAATATCTATAGCCTCATACTCAGGAGTATAAGTAAACTCAAAGTTTTGTGGCTTAAGTATTTCTGGTGGTGCAGAGACTACAGTAGGAGGATTCCAACTAAAGTTCTGTATAGTCTCTCCAGAATAAAGCGTCACCACATATCCTTTACCATATTCTAAATGTAACGCAGTAGCATCATAAACTATTATTGTTTGGACATCATCTTTAGTTTGTTGGTTCCCTCCCCCACCTCCAGATGTCGGTTTCTGATAGTAAACATATTGTGATTGTACTGATTCAATTTTATCCCACCAATCACTATACATGTTTCCATTTTCATCTGAAAAAGCATCTCGCAATGTTTGAGGTTCTTTCAACCAATAACCTACCTTATTCTCACCTGAACCTAAGTTTATAGTTGTATTATCAGGAATCGACTGACCCAATGATTCTCTATATGACTCGAAATCATCATCTGTTTTTACTTTATAACATGCTGTTTGACTGACAATATTGTTTGACTGACCTGTCCAGTCGTTAGATTCGTAATGAGCATTGCTTTCATCCGGTAGTACAACATCTATAGTAGGTGTATCTGGCACCAATGAACTAAAAGCATCACTAATTGTTGTTGTTGTATTTGCAAGTTTAGGGAATGAAGTCCAATTATATACATCTCTATAAAAAACCTTCATAGGTATTGGTTGTGCCCCCATATCTCTAACCGTACCATCACTGTCAAGCAATGTAGGATCACCGGTATCTACACAAGCACTATGTTCTTTTAAACGATAAGAAAAAGGTTCATCTTCAATAAAATATGGCTTTTTACAAATAATGTTACTATAAGTAGGATTATTTACGCCAGATTGATTAACAGCTTCATATCTACCATGTTGTATGTTACAGTAATTAAAGATTGGATCAGAGTCATTCAGTTTAATCTGATTATCATCATTGTCCTGAATAATTGAGTTATTAAAAACTGCATCACTATCATACATTGTAATATAACCCATAAAGGTATCACGGTAATGCTTAGTTATTGTGCAATTATTGATAGTTGGAGATGAGTTCTTGATAAGCATTGCAGCTCCGGTTCCACGATTATCAACAAAAGTAGAATAATCTATTGTACCGGTGCTATTATGAATACACAGAGCACCACCATTGGTGCCACTATTATCTTCGAAGTAGCAATCGGTTATTGAAAAATCTGAGTTCTCAATGAAAACAGCTCCACCTGCTTTAAGATTGCCTGATCCTCCCATTGATAAGTTCCCAATAAAAGTACAATCACTAATTTCAGTATCGGAATTGTAAAGATAAATAGCACCACCTTCGTGGTTTGCTATATTATTGGAAAAAGTACAATTATCAATAGTCAAGTTGTCGGCATTATGAGCATATATTGCGGCCCCCATGATAGATGGGTCAGGTAGATGTTTTGTCTGATTATTATTTGCTACACAGTTAGATATCTCACAATATGAAACTGTTGATGACACTGAACTGCTTGTATTTTCAAAAGTGATACCTTGCCATCCTGTTGTATGTCCGGATATTGTAACAGGATTTTCTTCTGTACCTAATATTTGTAGCGATCCATTAACTGTAAGTCCAAAATCTCCCATGAAAAGCAGTTGTGAACCTGGCATCATTGTAAATGTCGAGCCAACACCGACTGTCACATCTCCGTAGACCGGATAAATCTGATTATCCCAAAGAGTTCCATTTAAATTTGTTACACCATCAGGGAAGAAAAAGGGTATCACTATTGAGGGATCACCGAGTAAGTTTCTAGAAGCTAACTGATATAGCCAAAGATCTGACGTCCCTGCAGGAATATTATTATATGTATAACACTTAGCATTATCTAATACAGCTCCAAAGCATAAAGGAGTATAAGGATTGTTACTATCATTTGACATCCAGTACGCAATTTCCTTATCTAAAAATAAACTCGGACCTGTTGCTATCCAACCATGAGTAGGGCTTAAGAAAGAAGAAAACCACCCTTTGTCAGTGTTCCCACAGTATAAATATGCCCCATTACTTGCTGTTATAAATCTTTCCCCAATCGAATCTGAAATAATTGAAGAGTCATAATCCATTGACGAGCATCCAGCAGATATAATAGCAGAATAAGATGTATTAGTTAAATTGGCGACCTGCCAATATTGTAATCCAAAATTTTGTACTTCATTAGCGTGACTAAAGTGATATACTAAACCAAAACCTTCATTTAACTCTGAGCTTATATCAACATCATCACTCGAATTATATACTGATGATAACTCGATATTCTCTTGACCATTGATAGCATCATAAAACTCTTCGCAATTATATTCAGCTGTAATGGTTCCAACTTGTACTCGAAGTGCTTCTACATCCACTAACCATCCTCCAGCTAACAACCATTTATTACTATTTGCTGAGAAGAAATTCATTGTTTTATTCAGTATATTAAACAGTTCTGACGAATTATGTATTGGTAATCGTCCTATGCTTACTTCGGCTACAAAATCTGCATTGTTATCATTACGATAACAATTATAAGATCCATTGTTGTTTTTCCAATCATCATCCAATCCGCCAAAGTAGGTATCACATTCGACAATCTGAACGTGGTCTTCATTATCATGTACTCTTAAGTGCCTTGATGGTATAATTGTAATGTCTCCATTTAACATTACATAATTTAGGGGTGTATTTGTAGAAGAGAATGTCTGATATGCATCAATTATAAAATTCCTTATTTTGTCTGCATTATCATCTCCGGTATAGGTACTATAAATATTCTGAAGAGAGTAAACTCCTATATCATTTATTATTCCATTTGTGGCTGAACCAAAACCAGCATATCCATTGCTCTCTCTCCACTCGACATAATCATCAAAACAACCATTATCAATGTAGCTTTGCTCTGTTATGATTATCATATTATGAGGATGATTTGCATCTACTAATGATTGTGGAAAAGTATTATATCTTTGAGCTTTAACATATGTACTTGCAACTGATGGGTTTACAACACTCCTATTAATGAAATCAATTTCAGTTGAAGGGGATGATAATAACATATCACTTTGCAAATTGTGTAAAGTATTATTATATTGAGTGCTCACAGTGACCTTAATCTCTGAGTTATAACTGAGTTGGGAAGCTTTTGGATTATACTTGTAAGGTATGATAGAAACAGTCAATAACTCAAAACCTCTCAATCTTGATGGAGAAAGATAGTAAAATGTTTCTTCAGGAAAGAATTTATCCTCATCATAAACCTTGCTGAAATACTGTGTTATTGTTTTAAAATCTCCTGAGTACATTCCATAGGAAGGATCAATGGCTACCTTTGAAACTGTATAGTCAACGCCTACCTCGGAGAAAGCTACATTAGTTAACTCTTCTCCCATAGGCAGTAAGATTGTAACATTAACATATGGCAACCTTGGATCACCTTTATTCTCAATATGGTTTTCATAATTTGTTATTTGATTCCCAGAAATTACAGGAGTTTCAATATCAACTTGATAAACATAGGTTCCAGCAAACAGGATTACCGGAAATATTATTAGGATAAGAAATATATACTTCATAATTTCCCTTTTATTATAGTTATTTTGATAGCAATAGTGCTATAATGTAAATTGAGTGCAAATTACTTGTGAAGTTAAGTAATAACAAATAGATGACATTATCGGTTGGTAACTTGTACTTAAAGACAACGGTTAACATATCTGTGTTACATATAATCTTATACTCAACACTAAACTATGTGTAATTGTTATGATATTTCATCTTTCCCTCCTATTATAATTCCCACACATTTAATGTTATTGCATTAGTTATTCCAATTAATATTTTTATTTTACTATTTTTTGTTTAATTGTTTATGTATCATCTTTCTTTGCTTTTACATGGTTTTATTTCTTATTTACTTCTTATATGTTACTGTATATTTTGTTACCACTAAGGTTATATTAATGTAAACTTTGTTGTTAGTAAGTTATAATCTAACAAATATTGTTCTATTATTGTTTACTATATCTATCCATGCATTATAAGAGGTATTCATAATTCTTAACCGCTAAAACAGTATTGTATATTATACTGAAATATGAGATGAAGATTTTGTCTTGATAATTAGTGAATTGAATAGCAAAATTAAAAATGATTGGACGGGCTTTTCTCAGTGTATCTGAGGGGATATCAGAGGTTTTATATAATCAAATTGGTTAACTCTTCAAATCGGGTTACAGAGGGTAATAGCTTATTCTCAACAGCCTCTGCAATCGTTTTAACAGGTAAATCATTATCAATCACATCCTGAGGAGTAATAGACAACAAATCGACTTCCGGAGTAGATTTCTTCAAGGCAAACATCATTTTCAAATGTGCAGCGTAGCAATTCATTCTTCCTGATTGCCCTAAAGAGGACAAGTTATATCTATCTGAATAATCTTTTAAATCAGCAAAATAACCTTCACTTGTATCCCTCCTAAACAAGCCAAGATTCTTAGCAATGCTACCCATGAGATGATTCTGTTCTGTAAGTTCAGGCACAACATAGTCACGCACCCAAACTGTTTCTGTTTTCTTGTCTACACAAAACACTAAGTCATCAAGTTTCCCGGATACGGACTTAATCCAACATGCAAGTTTTACTTTCATTTTTATTCTCCAATCTTTCATTATCTTCGCCCTTATGGGGAGAAGTGGTTCGAATATTGATGAGAACCGATGAGGGGTTCATCATACTTAGTTTAACAATTATTTTTCATCCTTCTACTATACGTAGCTTACGCTTTTGGCTAAATTGGATTATTTTTGCATTATTCATAAGAATGTTTTAGTTTAAAAATGATATAAATGGAATTGCATGGGCATTCTGAGCGGTTTCAATGAACTATCACAATAAAGTAAAAAAATATATCTTATCCCTCTCCGAAACTGATGACTCACCAATCTCCCGAGACAGGGGTGAGTCAAGAGACTCTCAAAAATAAGATTGTTGAAATTCAATTATTATGATACAGCGTTGATAGAGGATGGAAACAATTATGAATTTTTTGAATACATTCACTTTATTTCAACGATTTATTTATATGTGTTACAATTAATTATCGGGACTTATAAATGAAAAGAGAGAGAGCATTAAATCAAAAGTAGCCGTAATAGATGAGGTTAACGATTGATTATCATCAAGATATTGTACAAGACAAGTTGAGTCAAAAAGAGGATGAGACTCATCTAAGGGTAGCAAGTAGTACATAATCCCATTAGAGATTGAAATAGAGACGATGTAGTTTGAATTCTTTTACAGACCAGCGTTATGAGACGCTGGTCTGTAACATACATTTATAGGCTAGGTCAAAACCACCCATTATTCGAGTAGTTATGATTAAATCATTATTCTAAGTGTTAATCAAACTTAATCATATCAATTTTAAGTTCTTTTTGCATAACATCAATATCTTTCTTAAGATTAGGCACAATTGGAACACCATCTTTTTTTACTCTTATGGCATTATAGTATTCCTTCTCCCCCGCTACATAAATTCTATCTCTACCTGGTATTTTATCGGAAGTCACCATTTGATTCATAATATCTCCAACAATTGATTTGAAATCATCAATATCTGTGAAGAAATCAATGTTAATTGCCAAGAAGAAATGACCAAGCTTGTATGGTACTCGAGTTTTTCCATCTTCAGACCATCCATGTAAACCCTGAAGATAACTTCCATTCTGTAATGCTGCACTGAGTATTTCCACCATCATTCCCAATCCGTAACCCTTATGACTTCCGGTTACTTCATCAGTTCCTCCTATAGGCAACATTGAAGCTTGTTTCTTAACTAAGTCTACAAGAAGTTTAGCAGTGTCGGTTTGAGTCTCTCCCTGCAGATTAATAGCCCAACCTTCGGGAGTTGGCTTTTCTTCTCTTGCTAGCACTTCGATCTTACCTCGTTGACTTATTGATGTAGCCGCATCATAGATAAAAGGAAAATCGTAATCAGCAGGACATCCGAAGCAGATAGGATTGGTTCCAAGCATTGGCTCTACCCCATTTGTCGGAGCAATAGAAGGTCTGGCATTTGTAAAAGTAACACCAATCATATTATTCTCAATCGCCATTGATGCATAATAACCGCAAATACCATAATGAGTAGAATTACGTACCGTGACACATCCTATTCCATATTGCTTTGCCTTATTAATTGCTTCTTGCATCGCTTTAGTTGCAATAACATGCCCCATTCCGTGATTACCATCCCACACAGCAGTAGCAGCTTTATTTTTAACAACATCTATCTTTGTATTAACAAACTGAATTCCTGCTTTGATTCTATCGTAATACATCTTGAGTCGACCAATTCCATGAGATTCTATACCTCTTAAATCAGATTCAATCAACACATCTGCACACATTTTTGCTTCTTCTTCAGGAACTCCGAGCTTTACAAACACTTCAATCATAAAGTTATATAATGTTTCGACAGGTAGATATTGCATAATTCCTCCTATTAATCATCTTTGTTAACACAGGATAGTAAATTCGCATATTATGTCTATAATTATTGTGAAATGGTTTTTGTACAAAATCAATCTTCTATTACATGTGTTATCCTTTTATAGTAATTGAAACAAGTTGAAATGATATGGAAACAATCATTTGTTTTATGTATCCTTTGTTATTAGCACTACTAATAAACAACAGAGTATATGCAATAGTCTTGCTTGAGATTACACTTGACAGATTAAATATGACAGTGTGACTGTATTATTGAAGATAAAAGGAGTATCATGCTCGAGAATATAGATAAACCCGGAGATATAAAAAAGCTGACTATCAAGGAACTACAGGAACTGAGTTTTGAGATTAGGAAGCGAATAATAGATGTTACATGTAAAACCGGAGGTCATGTTGCTCCAAGTCTTGGAGCTTGTGATTTGGCAATAGCTCTCCTCAAAGTATTTAATCCACCAACTGATTCAATTGTCTGGGATGTAGGACATCAAAGTTATGCTTATAAGATTCTTACCGGTCGAAATGATGATTTTGATAGTCTGAGACAGTACAAAGGGTTAAGTGGATTCAACAAGATAAGTGAAAGTGAGTACGATGCCTTTGGTGTAGGACATAGCAGTACCTCAATTTCAGCTGCTCTAGGTATAGCTTATGCAAAGAAATTACTGAATGAGAAAGGATTCAGTATTGCTATCATTGGAGATGGTGCCTTAACAGGCGGAATGTCATTTGAAGCCCTTAATCACGGAGGCGATAGCAAATTGAATAAACTGCTCGTTATCCTTAATGATAACGAGATGTCTATTTCTCGTAATGTTGGTGGACTCCAACGCTACATGTCCGATTTCCTTGTTAGCAAATCATATAACAAGTTGAAAAGAAAGGTATGGAGTATTACAGAATCTATGCCTGACAGATTTAAGTATAGGATTATTAAAGGTTCAAGAAAGCTTGAAGAGGGGGTTATTAACTTATTGGCTCCTAATATCATCTTTGAGGATTTAGGATATAAATATATTGGTCCGGTTGATGGAAACGATATTAAGCATTTAGTTAAGATCTTCCGAAACATTATGACTCACATGGATGGACCGGTATTCTTACATATAGTTACAAAGAAAGGAAAGGGTTTCGCTTTAGCGGAGCAACATCCTGATAAATATCATGGAGTAGGACCTTATTGCAAGGAGACAGGCGTAAAACCTAAGAATGGTAAAACATCCTGGTCGGATTATTTCGGTTCTAAATTATGCAATTTAGCTGAAGCAGATAATAGAGTTATAGCAATAACAGCTGCAATGGCATCAGGAACAGGGCTTCTTGAGTTTTCAACCAAATACCCTAACCGTTTCTTTGATGTAGGCATTGCAGAACAACATGCTATTACTTTTGCTGCCGGACTTGCAACTAAAGGACTAAAACCTTATGTTGCAATATACTCTACTTTTATGCAAAGAGCTGTTGATCAAGTCATTCATGACGTTGCTTTACAAAATCTACCTGTTGTTCTTTGTATGGACAGAGCTGGATTAGTCGGAGAGGATGGTGCCACTCATCACGGAGTCTTTGATATTTCTCTCTTTGCTTCAGTACCTGATCTAATATTTATGGCTCCTTCAAGTTCTTCCGAGTTAGAGAAAATGCTGGATTTCAGCCATAGTCACATGGACGGTCCAATTGCCATAAGATATCCCAGAGGTAAGGCTAATACCCATAACCATGATTCTGATATCGAATTAGGTAAACCTGTGCAGGTTAAGAAGGGTAAAAAAGTTGCTGTAATAGGAATAGGAGAAGGATTCAATATTGGCAGTAGAGTTATTGAGTTATCCAATCAGGATTTAACTTTGATAGATGCTCGTTTTATTAAACCCATAGACGATACCTTTTATTCTAGCATTGCAGAGCAACATGAGTATATTATCACAATTGAGACAAACGCTCTAAAAGGCGGTTTCGGATCTATAGTAAGAGATACGATACAATTAAGCGATTGTATTGTTGTTAGCTATGGTATACCGGATAGATTTATTGCTCATGGGAACACGGATTTACTCATGAAAGAGATTGGATTGACACCTGAACTAATATTAAAAGATTTGCATAACAAAAAGATATTATCGGAGAAATAGATGTTAACAAAACAAAAGATCATGCGACTTAGAAGCATAGCTAATCCTATGAAGCCTATAGTATACATAGGACAAAAGGGTTATAATGATGAAATTTTAGCCTTGATAGATAGAGAATTAAACAATCACGAATTGTTGAAAATTAAGTTTCAGGATTTTAAGGACCAGAAAAAGGAAATAGTTGAAGATATTTGCAATAAGCTCGAATGTGCTAATATTGGAATAATAGGGTTTATCGCTATCATTTATCGTCAACATCCCGATCCTGAAAAGAGAAAAATCAACATCTGATTTATGTCCCGCTTTATAGATGAACCAATTGTTGCAATTGCAACTCCCCCTGGAACCGGTGGAATACATATCCTAAGAGTCAGCGGGGCAAATTGTATCAGTATTGTTGATAGATTTGTTACCAAAAACCTGTCCAAGAAACAAGCAAATTCTATAACTCTATGTAATTTTATTTACAATGACGAAGTACTGGATCAAGTACTTTGCTCTGTATTTAAAGCTCCTCATAGCTATACTGGTGAAGATGTAGTGGAGATAAGTTGTCATGGCTCTCAGTTTATTGCTGACAGAATCTTACAAGCATTACTTTCTGTGATTAGATTAGCAAATCCCGGAGAGTTCACTTTAAGAGCATATTTAAACAATAAACTCGATTTAACCCAGGCAGAAGCTGTTAATGATTTAATAAACAGCAGAACAGTTAAATCACATAATCTTGCATTGAAGCAACTGGAAGGTTCACTCTTTTACAAAATAGAAGAATTGCTTGAAAAGCTAATTCATTACAGAATGCAGGTTGAACTAGAAATAGATTTTCTTGAAGATGATAATCCGGAAATAGATATGCTTGAGTTACGAAGCAATTTTGTGAACTTTGTTTCAGAGTTACGCAAACTTGCAAGTACCGGAGAGAATGGCAGAATATTGAGAGAAGGTCTAAAAGTATGTTTAGTTGGAGCTCCTAATGCAGGTAAATCTAGCATATTTAATCAATTTCTCGCATGTGAAAGAGCAATTGTGACTCCTACTCCCGGAACAACAAGAGATTATCTTGAAGAAG
The DNA here is from genome assembly GCA_963667035.1 of Cloacimonadales bacterium (SeqCode). GTDB lineage: Bacteria > Cloacimonadota > Cloacimonadia > Cloacimonadales > JAFGVF01 > Zophobacter. The sequence continues at coordinate 1,189,044 of OY762964.1, read as the reverse complement.
TTGTTTCCATAAATGGCTATCTTGTTAAGTTCTTTGATACTGCCGGTATTCGTGAAACTCACGATGACATAGAAAGATTAGGAATTCAAAGGTCTCTAGATATAATAAGTAAAGCCGATAAAGTTGTTTATGTTCATGATTTTACTCAACAGGACACGAATGTAGATGATTACCTTAAAGGTATTCCGAAAGATAAGATAATCAAAGTTATTAATAAAGTCGATAATCCACAAAGCACTGACTTGAGTTGTTTCAAGGATTATATCCCGTGTTCAGCACTATCATCAGATGGAATTAAACTTCTAGAGAAAGAATTGTTAAGTCATTTAAGTATTGCTGAAAATGACTCTGTATTATTAACAAATCGTCGTCAAGTTAATGCTGTTTTGCATGCTATTGAATCTCTAGAGAAGGCAATTGAATCAATAGATTTACAACTAGGTTATGAATTCACAGCTTTCGACTTAAAAGAAGCATCACAGCATTTGGAAGAAGTTACCGGTAAGGTAACAACTGATGATTTATTAAACAGAATCTTCGATGACTTCTGTATCGGTAAATAGAAAAAGGCTAGTGATTACTCAATAGCCTTACTAAATCTAAAACTAGATTCGCTTATAATTCGATAGCACTAACAGGGCAAGCTGAAACGCAAGCACCGCAATCGATACAAGTTTCTTCGTTTACAACAGCTTTGTCATTTTCCATTGAAAGGGCAGCAACAGGACATGTGTCAACACATGCTGAGCAACCGATACATGTTTCTTTACTAATCTTAACAGCCATTTGTTCCTCCTGTATTTATTGACTAATATCCACATATTACTCTAGTGTCCAATGTCAAGCTTTTTCCTATCTTTTTGTCTCGCTAATTATGATTGTTTGAAGTTAGTTATACCTAATTTTGCTATTACTAATAGTCCTTTTATCTATAATACAAATTCATCCTTGCATATTCACTCAAAGGACATCCTGAGACGAGTGTAATACTTACCAACACTTTTCCCATAGATTACCAATGCTCTAACAACGGAAGCCGTTGGTTGGGCGTTGGAGGTCCATTGGTTATCCGTTGGTAATCCATTGCTTAATAGACTATTGCTTATACAGGGCTACTAGAATTATATTATAATATACAACAATAAACACCTGTAAAACAAGATTCTTAAGTGTTTTTACTACCATACTCCTTCACTAAATTATATTTACAAAGTAAGGTATAGCTCAATAAATATTAGATGTTAAAACATTGCATTTGTATTTGGCGAATATATGAAAAATGAGTACGATGAATTTTTGTCAGACAATCAGAATAGTTTCCTGTAAGAATGAATTAATAGTTAAAGGGTACTCTGAACAGAGTACCCTCAGACTGTTGACAAAGCTATGAGTAAGATTTCATGGCTTTGTCTTTTTTTAGCTTAAAATAAGAACATCAATCATTGACAAAAACCCCCTTAGTTTATACTTAAACCATCATAATTAGAGGTGGTTATGCTTAAAAAAGTTTCTGACACACAGTCCCAAATGGAATTTGTAATAATAGATGATTTAGTACCGGTAGATCACATACTAAGGAAAATCGATAGCGTAATAGATTTTTCATTCATTTTAGATAGAACAGCGCATTTGTATTGTTCTACTACCGGTCGTCCTCCAATTCATCCTATTACTCTTTTCAAAATGCTTTTTATTGGCTATCTATTCAGTATTCGCTCGGAAAGACAATTGGTCAAAGAGATAGAGGTCAATGTGGCTTATCGTTGGTTCTTAGGCTTTGGACTAACTGATAAAGTACCTCATCACTCAGTCTTCAGTCAAAATCGTAGAAGGCGATTTAATGATAGCAGCGTATTCGAAGAGATTTTTATAGATATAGTGAAGTTAGGCATTAAACATGGATTAGTTGATGGAAAGATACTTTATAGCGACTCAACCCATCTAAAGGCAAATGCTAATAAAGGTAAATTCGAGGATATTGAAGTTGAGGTATCCTCCAAGAGTTACTTGGAAGATCTTAACACAAGCGTTGATGAAGATCGGAAGGCTCATGGTAAGAAACCTTTACCTCCTAAGGATAACAATCTTAAAGGAGGAGCATCACCTAAAGTAAAAAATATCAAGTCTAGCACAACAGATCCCGATAGTGGCTTTATGACCCGTGATAGAAAGCCTCAAGGCTTCTTCTACTTAGATCATAGGACAGTCGACCATAAAACGAACTATATAACCGATGTTCACATTACTCCCGGCAATGTAAATGATAGCACCTGCTATATTGACAGGTTACAGTTCCAACAAAAGGTTTATGGTTTTAATGTTCAGGCAGTAGGGCTTGATTCAGGATATGATACAATTAACATTTGTAAGCAACTGGTAGATATGAATATTATGGGAGTCCTTGGCTACAAAAGACAGGGAGGTAAGAAAGGTCTATTTAAAAAGAACAAATTTACATATAATTCCCGGAAGGATGTTTACATATGTCCATGTAATAAAGAGTTAAATTATAGAACAACGAGCCGTGATGGCTATAAAGAATACAAGTCGAATCCTAGTGAATGCAAGAATTGTCCAATGCTAAGTAAATGTACAGAAAGTAAGTCTTCTCAAAAAGTAATCACTCGTCATGTCTGGGAAGAGAGCAAAGAGATAATCCACAAGAATAGGTTAACATTATGTGGGAAAGAGATATACAAGAGGAGAAAAGAAACCATTGAGAGAAGCTTTGCCAATGCAAAGCAACTTCATGGCTACCGATATGCAAAATATCGAGGAATAGAGCGAGTTCGAGAACAAGCTTATCTAACAGCTATCGTGCAAAATATCAAGAAACTCGTAAAATACCTTTTCAAAGGTAAATTAGGGAAATTAATAGCAAAATTTATCATCAATTACATGATTTTCAACTCCAATTTACACGAAAATAGAGCTAAATCTCGCATGTTTAGGTTTGGGCTCAGTTAAAATGAAGAAAAATGACTTTCAACAATATATCCATGTAAATTAGAATGTTTTTGTCAACAATCTGAGGGTACTCTGAACAGAGTACCCTCTTTAATATTTACCACTATTACTTTAGTAACAATCCTTTAGTAATCTCTTTATGTCCATCGGTCTCTAGCTTGAAGAAATATACTCCACTGGAAACAGTTTGTGATTCCGAATCTGTACCATTCCAGTTTATTGTATGGTGTCCTTCTAAGAGTTGCTTCTTTACTAAAGTTGTTACTTTCTGTCCTCTTATATTGTAAACTGATAAATCTACATCTTGGGACTTATCCAAATTAAAAGAGATGGTTGTATTTGGATTAAAAGGATTGGGATAAACAGATAACAAGTTCTCTACAATAGCTTCATTAACATACTGACTGCTTTTACTTGATGCTGTTTGAATCGGAGCAATCGAAGCAATTGCATTGAATGTAGTTGTTTGTGATTCAACACATCCGTCATAATGATTTCCATTTGCATTTTCATCTGCTTGATAGAAGCAGATTCTACCATCAAAATCTCTGAACATTATCACTTCATCTTCTAAATCATCATCAATGTCAGAACAAGTCAAACCATCAAAGTCGTGGCCTGATAATGTTGAGAAAGATGTTACATTATTCACATTCGTTAAATCATAGATAAATACATCATGATTGTTTGAAGAACTAATTGGTTTATAGAAAACTATTTCATCACGTCCATCTATATCATCATAAGTTGAGAATGCTCCACTGGTCATCTTTTGATAACCAAGACTCCCAGAGCCAATGATATAAGTCTGAGATAACTCAATACAATTGCTAGAAGTAGCCGGATAAGTAACTTCATATATACATATTCTACTATCGGTTATTGTTTCTCTATACATAGCAATCTCTTCAATACCATCATTATCGAAATCTCCTGAAGTCATTAGATTCATTGGAGCTCCTGAAGAATATGTACTACTTGATAAAAAAGAAGTAGATTGTGTGCTAATATCATATATATAAAAGACTGGCTGCGATGTTGAATGCTTATAAAGAACAATCTCTTTAAATCCATCTCTTGTGCAATCAATAGAAGTCATCATCGATATCCCATTAGGAATATTCTCTAATCTCTTAAATTGATGAATTGGATTTGTTGAATAAAGATTGTAAGCACAAAGTACATCATCTATATCTCTGTACATAGCGATGTCATCAATACCATCTTTATCAAAATCTCCGGTTGTAACTAAATCAAAATCATAACCAGATGTTGTATCAATTGTGATTCTAGGAGTGTTACTACCTACAGAATACTGGGCTAAATCATTATCATAATTATCATAATTATTGCCATAGAGAATTAAACTGCTTTTCTTGTTTTCATAGTCCCAGTAATTATTTAAATTCTTACCTGACCACCCATTACAATAATCCACATATTTGTTTAATGCTACAAACATAACATCTAAATTACTTTCTTTAACAATAGAACCACCAGAAGTGGTTTCCAATAATTCAACAATGCCATAAATCATAACTTTATAAATCCTGGCAATTCTTTCAATATCAGTTGTTGTAAAAGCTGAGTATAGTCTGTTTTCATGATAATACATTAAAATATCGTGTAATGCCCAACACATTTCATTTGCATAATATGGACTTGATTGTTCGGTGTCAAATGGGTGTGGTAAAACTTTACCATAGTTATTAGAAGAAGAATCACTTATCAATCTAGGCACACCAGAATAAACTGGTTCAATAATTTGATTAATACTTTTCTTAATTTGCTTTATAATCTCTACTTTTCTAGAATTTAAACTGCTTGGCATAACATCATACAAATCTAATAAACCAATCATTATTATTCCCATATAGTGTGCAGCTGAATCATGATATGGATTATTTGTTCCATAATACCAGCTACCCTCAGAATCTTGCCAAGCAGATAAGTGATCATATATCCTTATGGCACTATTCAAGTACTTAGCATCGCTTGTCAATCTGTAAGCAGCGACTAATCCCCAGATACTAAATGCATTGTAATTACAATTGTAATAGGATGGATCTTGCGTAGATAGATAATTTGCTCCTGTTATAATTGCCCCCATTACATCTTCTTTTTTTAATCCTAAAGGCCATGAAGTATTCTCATAATAGCAATATGATTCATATTGTGCTTTTACTGCTTGTCCTGAAGCATAAGGTGAAGTATGATTTTGTGAACTGTTTACAGGAGTTCTTTTCATATATTGCCTGAAACCGCCAGGATAACAGTATGGTATTATTGTATCCTTAATTTGCTCATCTATTAAGAATTGCACAGCATTCTTAACATAATTCTCAATAGTTGATTTATTAACTCCAAAGTAGTTTGTAATGCTTATATCTGAGTTTAAAGTGTTATTGTACAGCATTAGTCTTCTTGCAGAATCTCTAATTAGCGGATGATAGCTGTATGTGTTTGTATACCAAGAAGCATATCCGGAATTATTAAAGATGATACTTCCATCAGTTCCAATTTTCTTACCAACTCTAGTTAACAATCCATTACCCCAAGTACCTAATCCATTTGGGGTACCATTCTCATTGATAGAAGTATTGTCATAACTAGTAACCGAATTACAATTATAGATATTCGAAGAGTGTAACTGTAACCTTAGACAAGCACTTTTAAGCTTATATTCATCAATAGTTGTTACAGAATTAAAACCTGATATCTCTGAATCAGAGACATCATAACCCAAAATAGAAGTCCAAAACAGCAATTGCAACATAAACATAATTGTTATTTTAATACTTTTCATATTAACCCCTTTATATTTCTAATAACAATATTCTTTTTATGTTTATTGTCAATTTTAAAGTTTAATCATGACCGCTAGCTCAGCTGGTGGTTTGCACTCGTCCTATAAGGGCGGACACTGACCAGGCTCTCGCCCATTGAAATAAAATATCTTGAAGTAGTCATTTTTAAAGGTTGTCAGTTTTGTACCACTTTTCACTGCCATTGACAACTTTTTAAGGATTTGGCTAATCAACCTCCACTCCCACTCTACTCCCATGAGCAATATTGACTCAATCCTTACTCATCTCTTACTCAACACTTACTCAAAACATGATTTTGGAGTTGGAAATTAGTGAGAAGTTTGGGAGTGATATATCTTAATTTAGACTTTATTGCTCATGGGAAAAACGAGAGGAAAAAGCGAGAAAATAAAAAAGCTTCGAAAAAACCAGAGTCAAAATGGCAAAAGCCAGATTTATATAATATAGAGGGAGAATAAATGCTGAATGATAAATGTTAAATGCTAAATGGAAGAAGTAAATTAATGAATTATCGGAAGAGCAAGCATCATGCTTGCATCTTCATGCGGACAGGATGTCCACGTTCCAAATAAAAACAAAAGGAGAAGAAATCAGGGGCTTGTTGGTAAAGGTCATATGTAAAACCTGAGATAAAGAGCATAATCATAAGTTTGGTAGTATTACAAAGAATCTGAGTAGTATCTATCACATAGCTAAGTATTATAAAGACATCAAATACTATAGAAGAATTATCGAGAAACGAAGTATCGTAAATAAGTAAAAAGGCTACCCAATTACGGGTAGCCCATCATCTATAATCAGTTATTGATTAATGTTTATGTGTAGCTTCTTTAACTGCTTCACCACTATAGACTGAGCGTTGGAAGTAGTTAGTATGAAGAAGCTTATGAGACTTAGCTGAGCAAGGTCCTTCAGTTATGTAAGTTTCATACAACTTAGCAACTTCAGGATTCTCATGTGAGCGACGGTTAGGAAGGTTTTTATCCTCTTCATAAAGACCTAAGCCACGACGTGCACGACGAGCAATGTCAGAACCGAATGGCTGACCACCGCCACCTACACAACCGCCATTACATGCCATAATCTCAATAAATGTATATTCTGATTTACCTGTTTCAGCAAGTTGTTGTGAAACTTTATCCATGATTTTTCTAGCATTTCCGAGTCCATGAGCAACTGCAAATTTAACATCACCAAGTCCCGGGATGTTAATTGTTACTTCTTTAACTCCTTCCATACCACGAACAGCAGCTATTTCAACATTTTCAAGCTCATTACCAGTTATAAGGTACCAAGCAGAGCGAAGAGCAGCTTCCATAACACCACCGGTAGCACCAAAAATAGTACCTGCACCGGTGTAGAAGCTCATACCTTCATCAGCATTGATAGGCTCAACGTTCTTGAAATCAATACCACATTCGTTAATCATTCTAATAAATTCTCTAGTTGTAAGAACATAATCAGTATCTTGATAACCTGAGTCACTAAGTTCAGGACGCTGAGCTTCGAATTTCTTAGCTGTACATGGCATTACAGCAACGCTAACGATAGTAGCCGGATCGATATTATTTGTTTCAGCATAATATGTTTTAGCAAGAGCACCAAACATAGACATTGGTGATTTTGCAGTAGAAACGTTTGAAGCTAAGTGAGGGTAGTAAGTTTCCATAAATTTAACCCAACCCGGAGAACAGGAAGTGATTAAAGGAAGTGGTCCACCCTCTTTAACTCTGTTTACAAGCTCAGTTCCTTCTTCAAGGATAGTGAGGTCAGCAGTGAAATTTGTATCCATAACAGAATCAAAACCAATAGCTTTAAGAGCTGCATACATTTTACCGGGAGTAGCAAGTCCGGGTTCCATTCCGAATTCTTCTGCAAGAGCAACACGGATTGATGGAGCTTCCTGAACGATAACATGTTTGGTAGGATCAAGAATAGCATCCCAAACCTTATCGATGTCATTCTTTTCACGAAGAGCACCGGTAGGACAATAAACAGTACATTGACCACAGTTTACACATGGGCTGTCAGCCATACCTTTATCAAAGGCAGTTGTAACAACACTCTTGAAACCGCGTTCTGAGAATGTTAATGCATAAACTTGCTGGATATCGTTACATACTGTTACACAACGACCACAAGCAATACATTTGTTCATGTCTCTAACTATTGAAGGACTAGCTTCATCAACAGAACGTTTTTTCTGCATGTTTGGAATATTGTGCATATCACAGTGAAGATTATTAGCAAGAGACTGTAAGTCACATTTGTTATTTGCTTCACAAGTAGGGCATACAACTTCGTGATTAGCAAGAATTAACTCTACGAGAGTCTTACGATAATCTCTGAGTTTCTTTGAGTTTGTTTTGATTTTCATTCCTTCAGCAAGTGGAGTGCAACATGCTCTTTTGAGAGGAGAATTCTCAATCTCAACAACACATACACCACAATTAGCTGTAGGTGGTAAGTCAGGATGGTAGCATAATTTAGGGACAGCTACACCTGCTTTAGCAGCAGCATCAATTATAGTAGTTCCCTGTTCTACTTCTACTTGAATACCGTCAATCCAGGCTTTTACCATATTAGCCATTACTTTTCCTCCATAATCTATTTATTTAATCTTGCTTCAAATTCGTAGCGGAAATTATCTAGTGCACTCTTTATAGGCATGATAGGAGATTGACCTAAGGCACAGAAAGATGTTTTCTGCATCATATCTGCTATAGATACCATTTGATCAAGATCTGCCATTGTTCCTTCACCTTTCTTAATCTTAGTGATTAAGTCATAAAGAAGGGCTGTACCTAATTTACATGGAGAACACTTTCCACATGATTCGTGTCTGAAGAAACGAAGAACAGACCAAAGCATATCAACTATGTCTGTATTTTCATTCATCACAAGAACAGCTCCTGAACCTAAAACCGCAGCATATTCTTTGAGACTTTCAAAATCCATATTAACATCAAGAAGGCGATCTGAAAGGAATACACCTGCAGCACCACCAACAAGAGCAGCTTTGAATTTGATACCTTTCTTCATTCCGCCACCAAACTCATTAATGATAGTACGTAATGGTGTTCCCATATCAACTTCACAAAGACCCGGACGAGCAATATCGCCCATTAGTGTGTAAACCTTAGTTCCTGAACTCTTAGCAGGTCCATGAGCAAGATAAGCTTCAGCACCATTCTTAATGATGAATGGTACGTTTGAAAGAGTTTCTACGTTGTTTACAACTGTAGGTTTCTGCCAAACACCTTCAACTCCAGGGAAAGGAGGTTTCCAACGAGGATGACCACGGTTTCCTTCGAGTGATTCGATAAGAGCTGTTTCTTCTCCGCAGACATAAGCTCCGGCACCTACCTTGATGTCAATCTCTAAACTGAAATCTGTATCAAAAATTTTGTCTCCAAGTAAACCGTATTGATTTGCTTGAAGGATAGCTTTTCTAAGTCTTTCAATACAAAGCTTATATTCACCACGGATATAGATGAAGGCTTTTGAAGCACCAACAGCATAAGCGGCAAGAGCAATACCTTCAAGAAGGATATGTGGGTCACCTTCCATAATCAAACGATCTTTGAAAGTTCCGGGTTCACCTTCGTCAGCATTAACAACGATGAATTTTTGTTCAGCTTCGATAGGAGCAGTAAAACTCCACTTAAGACCGGTTGGGAAACCTGCACCGCCACGTCCACGAAGACCTGATGCTTTTACAACGTCAATAACGTCAGTAGGTTTCATTTCAAGAAGAGCTTTTTCAAGAGCCATGTATCCACCGGCTCCGATATACTCTTCAATATTCTCAGGATCAATGATACCTGAGTTTTTCAAAACTATACGGTTATCATAATTGAAGTTAACTTCACCTTTCAAAGACTCTTCAAACATGAGTCTTTTAAGAGGACGACCTTTGAGGAAATGGCTTTCTACCAATTCAGGAATATCTTCAACTTTAACGTTTGTATACTGTATATTCTCCGGATAAACAGTCATACAGATTCCTTTTCCAAAAAATCCTAACGGACCTGTTTCTAGAAGATTGATTTCATCTTGGAGATTTTTGTTGGATATCTCATTGCGGAGAGCAGTTTCAAATTCTTTCACTCCGGCTTTTAATGCGGTATCACTGATACCGATAAGGACATGAGAGCGATAGTATTTCATTAGTTGCCTCCTCTGATTTTTTCGATAATCTTTTCTACTGAATCTTCAGTCAAATTACCGTATACATCTTCATTAACCATCATTACAGGAGCATTACCACAAACACCTAAACATGCACAGAATTCTAAAGTGAACATTCCGTCAGCAGTTGTTTCTCCGGCTTTTACACCAAGAACGGTTTTAAGCTTTTTGTAGATATTGTCTGATCCTTTAAGATAACATGGTGGTGACTCGCAAAGGCGAACAATGAATTTTCCACGTGGCTTTGTACTATACATGCCGTAGAAAGTAATCACCCCATAGATATGGTTAACAGGCACATTCAAATACTCTGATACTCTCTGTACAGCATCTTCACTAAGATACTGTTGAGGATGTGCATCCTGAATATCATGCAGGATGTAAATCAAATTGTCTTTGGTTGGTTCATATTTGGCAAAAATTTCTTCGTACATACACATTCTTCCTTTTTTACCCTATTTATCAACTGTAACAACGAATTCATTTACAACGTTACCGTTGATAATGTGTTCTTCGATAACTCTTAAAACTTTTTCCGGGTTCATTTCACCGTAAGTTACAATAGACTTTCCATCTTCTACGATATCTACAACAGGTTCCATTGAAGTAAGACCTTTTTCTCCGGTCTGTGTTACTTGAACATCACTTAAATTGCGTTTACCGACTTCATCAAGGAAAGTTTTCATAACTTCACGGGCACCCATGGCGATTCCGGATGTTCCCATTCCTACAATTACTTTGACTCTCGTGTTTGATCCACGCAGTTTCATATCTGCCTGAGCTTTCTCACGAATCTTTCTTAATTCTTCTAAGGTTTTCATCAATCAACCTCCGTTTTTTGTTGAAGTTAGATTTTTATTTCTTAATTGAGAAATTTTGTACAAATGAGACGTTTTACATATAATTGTCAACCATAAATTCATATTTAATATAGCTTTTACTATGATCTGTGACACTAACAACAAATGTCAGTATCTCCTAACTTTTTTAGGTATGAATTACATGAATATCAAATGGAGTCCTTAACATATTCTTATAACTTCCTATATCCGCTTTTTTGTCCTGATTATTATTCAATAAATTCATACTAAATCCTTGAATTAGCAGAAAATCATACTATCTGAATAGGATTTTATTTACTAAGAATCCTATGATAATTTCTCTATTATTTATCTCTCATTTAATTGAATTCTTGCATAATGCTATTGTAATTGAGTGGAAGCATTGTTTAATCCAAGATTTAGCCATGGATAATTCATGCACAAATCGTACGAGCAGTGGTTTGGTACTCCATTAGTAAGGCTATCAAGTGGGATATGTTTCAATAAATCCAAAAACAAAAACTGACTGGTAGTATATCATACTTAACCGGTCAGTTTTGTTTAAGCTGTATGCTATGAATTATAGTGCTATTGTACCTGCCATAGATAATGCAGTCATAATACCTGAAGCAATCAGAACCCCGGCTAGGATACATAATATTGATTTCCAAAACTTTAAGCCGAAAAGATAACACGCCATAGCTCCTGTCCAAGCACCTGTAACAGGTAGTGGTACTGCAACAAAAAGAGTTAATCCGATTTCTTTATAAACTTCAATAGACTTACCTTTTCTTCTTGTTCTGGTAAACAACCAATCCAAGAATCTTCTTAAAACAGGCAATTTATGAGCTATTTTGTCTAACCAACCAATAAACAATATTAGAATAGGAATAGGTATCATATTACCGACTATTGCCCAGATTACTGCTTCGTACCAAGGTAGTCCAAACATCAATATAGCCACCGGTATTGCACCTCTCAACTCAATAATCGGAAGCATTGAAATAATGACCGTTATAAGTCTGGGATCAAGATTATGCGATTCCAGACCTTGTATTATACTTTCTCTCAATCCGGAAACAGCAAAAAGAGATGAAACAGCAAGAACCGTTAAGAAAATCAGAATGTACTTCTTCATTCCTCTTCCCTACTGTCCTGAGTAAACATAGCCTCAACAAAATCTTTTACATCAAAATCTTTTAAATCATCAATGCCTTCACCAATGCCAATAAGTCTAATCGGAATATTAAGCTCATGTTTTATACCAAGAACTACACCGCCTTTAGCAGTTCCATCCATCTTTGTAAGAGCTAAACCACTAAGTTCAACAACCTTATTGAAAGTCTTTGCTTGAGTTACTGCATTCTGTCCAGTAGTAGCATCAACAACAAGAATTGTCTCTGTTGGCCCTTCGGGTACAAGCTTCTTAATTGTTCGCTCAATTTTGTTGAGTTCGTTCATAAGATTAACTTTATTATGCTGTCTACCTGCAGTATCTATGAGAACAATATCATAGTTTTTGCTTATTGCTGAGGCAATTCCGTCATAAACAACAGACGAAGGGTCGGCATCTTGTTCTCTTTTCACAATAGTAACACCCGAACGCTCTGACCATATGGTTAACTGTTCAATAGCAGCTGCTCTGAAAGTGTCGCCGGCCACAAGCATAACTTTCTTACCTTCTTTTGCATATCTACTGGCCAATTTACCTATTGTGGTTGTTTTCCCTACTCCATTTACTCCTATAAAGAGAAAAATAAAGGGTTTCTTACTTTCAATATTGAAATGAGTTGGCAGATTTTCGTAATCCTTTAAGAGTAGATCTCCCATTATCTTTTGCAAAGCATTAAGAACATCATCCGAGTCTGTATATTTATGATAACGAATCTCCTCTCTTAACTTCTCAATTATCTCAATACTCATATTAACACCAACATCGGAACGAATGAGTATCTCTTCAAGTTCCTCCATTAACTCTTCATCAACTTTTCCGCGAAGCTTAATGGTTTCCGCTATCTTCCCTACAAAACTGCTCTTGGTTTTTGCGAGTTTACTCTTAAGTTTTTTTACAAAGCTGAGCATTAATCTCTCCTAAATCTTATCTATAAATGTTTCTTTAAATATTTGCCTGTATATGATTTTCTACACTTAGCAACTTCTTCAGGAGTTCCTGTTGTGACAATAGTCCCACCACCATCTCCTCCCTCAGGTCCTAAATCAATTATGTAGTCAGCTGTTTTTATAACGTCCATATTATGCTCGATCACAATAACACTGTTACCCATAGCAACAAGTCTCTGCAAAACTTTCATTAATCTGTTGATATCATCAAAATGTAATCCGGTAGTCGGTTCGTCTAAGACATACAGCGTATTACCAGTACTTGTCTTACTAAGCTCTTTAGCAAGTTTGATTCTTTGAGCTTCTCCCCCGGAAAGAGTTGTAGAAGGTTGTCCTAATTTAACATAATCCAGTCCAACATCATGTAAAGTTTGTAATTTTCTTTTAATAGCAGGAAAATTCTCGAAGTATTCAATAGCTTCTTGAACATCTAAACCTAATACTTCGGAAATGTTTAAGCCTTTATACTTTACTGTAAGTGTCTCGTTATTATATCTTTTACCCTTACAGACTTCACAAGTTACAAACACATCCGAAAGAAAGTGCATTTCGATTTGCTTAACCCCTGCTCCCTGACATGACTCACATCTTCCACCCTTAACATTGAATGAGAACCTACCTGGTTTGTAACCTCTAATCTTTGAAGCCGGTAACTCAGCAAAAAGATTACGAATATGGTCAAAAAGTTTAATGTATGTTGAAGGATTTGAACGTGGGGTCCTTCCAATTGGTTGTTGGTCTATGCTGATAATCTTGTCTATATGCTCAAGTCCTAAGATCTCCTCATGTTTACCGATTTTAAGAGATGACTTATAGAAATGATTATTTAAAGCAGGGAAAAGAGTTTGATTAACTAGTGAGCTTTTACCTGAACCGGAAACACCGGTTATACAAACAAACATTCCTAATGGGATTTCAACATCAATATTTTTAAGATTATTATGGTTAGCACCTTTTACAATTAGTTTATGTTCACCGGGTTGTATTCTAGTTTTTGGAACATCTATTTTAAGCTTACCACTCAAGTACTGTCCAGTCAATGATTCTTTACTGAGTAGCAATTTCTTCAAAGGACCTTGTGCTACTATACTACCACCATAAACACCGGCACGAGGCCCGAAATCTACTACTTCATCTGCAGTTCTTATAGTATCTTCATCATGTTCAACAACAATAACAGTGTTTCCTAAATCTCTTAGTTTTGTTAGCATGTTAATTAATCTGTCATTGTCTCTTTGATGAAGACCAATACTTGGCTCATCCAAAATATACATAACACCAACGAGTTGAGAGCCAATCTGACTTGCTAATCTAATTCTTTGAGATTCTCCTCCCGATAAAGTTGGAGATCTTCTGTCTAAGTTAAGATAGTGAAGCCCAACTGACATTAAGAATCCTAAACGAGCATTAATTTCTTTTAAAACTTCTTCAGCAATTAACAGTCTGTTTCCTTCCAACTCCAAATTTGAGAAAAAACTCTCAGCTTCTTCAATTGTCATAGAAGTAACATCATTTATATTCTTTCCATTAATCAATACAGAACGACTTTGAGGTTTAAGTTTGGTTCCTCCGCATACTGAACATGGTTTATCACTAACATATCTCATATAGTATCGTCTGGCACCCTCTGACTGAGTTTCTTTCATCCTTCTTGATAAAGTATTCATAACTCCTTCATGTCTGGAATCAAACTCATAAACAGAACCGTTACGCTCCCATTTAACTCTAAACTTCTTTCTTTTTTTCCCATATAATAGGAAATCTTGAATAACAGCAGGTAAGTCTTTCCAGGGAGTATCCAACGAAAAATCTAACTCTTTAGCATAGGTAAGAATCTGTTGGTATGTCCAACTATCTGTTTTCTTACCTAAAGGTCCCCAAGCAGCAACAGCACCTTTCCTAAGCGAAAGTTTAGGATTCGGGATAACAAGCTCAGGGTCTATTTCAAGCTTATATCCTAATCCGTTACATTCCGGGCAAGCACCTATAGGGCTATTAAAAGAAAAGTGTTGAGGAGACAACTCTTCAAACCCTATTCCGCAATCAGAACATGCATATTGTTCAGATAATAATTCCTCTTTTTTCTCTTCAACATAATCTATTTTAACAACACCTTCAGCAAGTTTCAACGCTGTCTCAAGTGAATCGGTTAAACGACCTTCTATACCTTCTTTGAGAACTAATCTATCGACTACTACTTCTATTGTATGCTTACTTTTTTTATCCAGAACTATCTCTTCATCCAATTGTCTCACAACACCATTAATTTTTATTCTCGCAAAACCCTCATTTTTAACTTCCTCTATAATCTCAGCATGAGTTCCTTTACGATTTTGCACTAATGGAGCAAGAATTTGAAGCTTTGTTTTCATACCATGCTGCATAACATGAGAAATCATTTGGTCTATGGATTGAGCACCAATCTCTTTACCGCATTGTGGACAATGCTGAACACCTATTCTAGCAAAAAGAATTCTAAGGTAATCATATATTTCAGTAACTGTACCTACAGTTGAACGAGGATTCTTACTAGCGGCTTTCTGTTCAATTGAAATTGCAGGAGATAACCCTTCGATATAATCAACTTTTGGTTTCTCCATCTGTCCTAAAAATTGTCTTGCATAAGCAGATAATGATTCAACATATCGCCTTTGTCCTTCGGCATACAATGTATCAAATGCTAAGGAGGATTTTCCTGATCCCGAAACACCGGTAAAAACTACTAGTTTGTTTCTGGGTATCACAACATCAATCTTCTTTAGATTATGTTCACTAGCACCTTTAATAATAATATTTTCTTTCATCTTTCAAGCCTATTTATAAATCAAAGTATTAAAATTGCCTTCCTTAAAATACAATGAAGCAACTTTTTTTATACTTTCAATTGTTACATCTTCAAGTCTTTTATCTCTCATAAGATAATATGTATAATCATATCCTAAAGCTTTAAGATAACTAATTATCTTTGCTTGAGCCATCATGCTTTCCTCACCAATCAATCTTTGCCCTTTAATGTAATTTTTTGCAATCTGTAGCTCTTCATTTGTAACACCATTATTTGCAATATCCAATAAAGTTTCGTAGATTAACTTTAATGCAAATTTGTCGCTATCCCTATCTGTAATACAATTGACATTAAAGTATCCAAAATCACAAAAGGACAAATTCTCAAAACTAACACTATAAGCAAGCCCATGCTCTTCTCTTAACAAATCAAAAAGTCTAGAATTCATATCTCCACCAATAATTTGAGATAGAACAAAGAAAGAAGTATTTAGTTCCTGTTCAGCATATGAACAAGATAATCCTCCGCAGTTAATAACTGCCTGAGATTGCTTTGTGTCAATTACCTTAGTTCCAAAATTATTGATAGGATTTACCAGCTTTCTTGCTTTTGCAACCTTAGTCCTCTTGTTCTTAAAATACTTTTCAAACATTTGCTTTACTTCTACAAAGTCTATATCACCTACAATTGTAATGTTTATCTTAGTATTCTTATAGTTTTTCTCATACCAATCAATTACTTTCTGTCTTGAAAGTAAATTTATGTTCTTTTTCTCGCCTAAACTACTTACATATCTGCTAGTTTCACCCAGTAGCATTTTTTTGAACTTTTTATGAGCTATAGAAGCTGGATAATCTTTAATCCTTTCCAAAGCACTTGAGCAAGTAGCTTTAAACTGTTTGATATGTTCCATTGGGAAAGTAGGACTTTCAAGTACATCAGCCATTAGGGAAACTGTTTGAGATAATCGGTCATTAAAGCACTTAGATTTAATAACAGTACAATCAACCATAGGCTCGCAGGTTAAGCTAATACCGTTCTCCACGCAATACTCTAATAATGTCTCATAATCTCGTTTGATATTACCATATTGAAGCATTGCAACTGTCATAGCATTGATTCCTCTTAGCTCAAGAGGTTCATTTAGTTGTGATACCTTAAAGGCTACTGCTATTCCTACAGTAGGTTTACCTACAGATTTCTTTAATTGTAATGTGATCCCATTATCTAGCTCAAATTCTTCATACTTCTTGGTTGATACTAACTCATCTTTCCACTCATAGAATTCCTGATAAATTGATTCCAACTCCATGTTATCGACACTCTGTTTTCCTGTGTGAACAATCTGCATATGTTCTATATTGATGTAATTATTTATAACCTTGTTTACTGTAGCAGAATTAACTTGAGCAATCTTTAAAGGATATTCATAAAGATATTTATAATCACCTAATATCTCTTCACTTCCTAAACTGGAACTTAAGCTTTCCACAAACTCAAATCCATATTTATAGGAGTTGTCCAAATCTAATCGATGTTTTCTGATTGATTCACTACTCAAGCCATGTCGTTTTAATTTTGCTAACTCCTCAAGAATAATTCTATAAATCAGTGGAATATCATTATTCTTTTTTGGAAATACAACTATAGCTGCTAATCCATCAATCTTACCGCTAAATGAATAGAGTTTTACAGTATCTACAAGTTTTTCCTTTAGATACAATCTCTTCCATAACAGAGAACTTTTACCTGAAGCAAAAGCTTTCATTGTCATATTGTGAGAATGTGCGTCCGGGTGTAAGTCGGAAGGTTCAGGGATTACAAATGCTACCATATCCTTTCTAATTTTACTAGACAGGTAGTAATACTTAAAACCTAAAGGATATTCTTCCGAATTTATGAGTTTATCTTTGAATGTTTGAGACTTCCACATTCCAAAGCAATCATTAACAATAGATTGCAAGTTCTTTAACTTATAGTCACCTGAAACAACCAAGAAACTGTTATTCGGTCTATAGTGCTTTTTATAAAACTCTCTTAATGAAGCAGGAGTAGACTCTTTCAAACTTTCAAGTGTTCCTACTATTGGATTTCTGTAAGGATTAGTTTTAAAGAATTTAGTAGGTATCTGTTCAATAAAGTTCTCTTCAGGATCGTTTTGATATTGTTTTAACTCTTCAATAACAACCTGTCTCTCTGATTTAAACTCTTTCTCATTGAAATTTGCAGAATGAACTAACTCAGACAATATTTTTATACCTTCCTCAATATACTCTGAAGGAAGTGTGACATAAAAACATGTAGAATCATATTCCGTATAAGCATTAATTGCTCCACCTAATGATGAAGCAATATCCATTAAACTATTATTCGGATAGCTTTGAGTGCTTTTAAACACCAAATGTTCTGTGAAGTGCGAGTATCCGGCTTCTTCTTTTGTTTCCCATACCGAACCGCATTTTATATATACTTGCAAAGCAACAATGCCTCGACTATTATCCTGAGTATGGATAACTTTAAACCCATTACTGAGTTTAAAATCCTTTGTTCTATTCTTTATCATCTTTTCTTAAAAATTCTCCTTAACAAAGGCATAAGCACTATGATTGTGTATTGACTCAAAGTTTTCAGATTCTACTACGAATCCTGTAATTCTATCATCTGCTCTTAACCTTACAGCAACTTCTCTCACTATATCCTCAACAAATCTTGGATTCTCATAAGCTTTTTCAGTAACATATTTCTCATCAACTCGCTTTAATAATGGATAAACTTCACAACTAGCTGTCTCTTCTGCAATGGAAATTAAGTCTTCGAGCCAAACAAAGTCATTAAATTTAACCTTAATAGTTATATGAGATCTCTGATTATGGGCTCCATATTCACTAATTTCTTTTGAACAAGGACAAAGTGAAGTAACAGGAACAACAACCCCAATAATCAATTCATAGTATTCTTTATAACTGGCTTCAAAAAAACAAGAATAATCTAGTAAAGAGCTTATCCCTGACTTAGGAGCTGTTTTCCTAACAAAATATGGGAATCTTACGTTGACAAATGAAGCTTCCGCATTTAATCTATCTTTAATCTCATTAAGAAAGTCTGGCAGTTTATCTACTAAAGAATCTTCATGATACTTATTTAGAACTTCCAGGAACCTGGACATATGGGTTCCTCTATGATTATGAGGCAACTGAACAAAGATGTCCAAATCCGCAATAGTTTGTTGAGTTCCATTGACTTTATCCTCAACTATTATTGGGTATCTAACACTTTTTACACCTACTTTGTCAATGAGTACATTCCTCTTATCAGGTAGGCTTTGAATATCCTTCTTATTTTTCATTTTCTAGTATCTTCTTCATTCCAAGGGATTTTAAAGAAATAATCTCTTCTCCCTCTTGATAATATATAACAGCTTCACAATCATTTCGCTTCTTAATATACTCTATACCCTTGTGTGGTTCCATTAGGAACACTGCTGTTGATAGACCGTCTGCTATAAAAGCATTGTCAGCAATCACAGTAACTGAATAGATATCCTTAACAGGCATACCTGTTTTAGCATTGAGAATATGATGATATCTAACATCATCTATTTCAAAATATCTCTGATAATCTCCTGAAGTTCCTATTGCCTCATCTGTAAGATTCAGCACTGAAATTATCTCATTCATATTTCTTGGATGCTGAATTCCAACTTTTTGTGCTTTTCGATTTTTCCCAAATGATTTGTAACTACTTCTTGTAGTTATATATCCGCAGACAATGTCTTCTTTAGACAATTCTTCAGCAACTCTGTCTAGAATGTAGCCTTTAGCAATCGCTCCAAAGGTTATCTTTGTTCCGGAAGGAATAATAATCTCTTTATCGTTAAAATAAACTTTATCGAAACCTACATGAGTAAGTGCTGCTTTTAACTCAGCATCAGATGGTATTTTTTTAATATCAAAATCCCAAACATCAATCACTGACCCTATTGTTATATCAAAAGCTCCTTCAGTATCATTGTATAGCTTTTCAGCATATCTCAATAAATTATATGTATCTGAATCTATAGCTACAGGATTACCTTCGGAGTGGTTAATTTGCCAGACAAGTGAACTATCTCTATACTCACTAAATTTGTTCTCGTAAAACTCTACAAGTGTAAATCCCTTCTCAATTATTGGTACAATATTTTTATGCTGAGAAGAAACAGAAATCTCAACTATTGTATCAAGCATTATTCTACTACGCTTATCTGTATATTTCCTATGCTTATATTGCCAAAACCCTAATCCTAATACCAATATTAAAAGAACTAAAGAGATAATTTCTTTGCGCTTCATTAATTTCCTCATTGATTTCTTATTTTACTTTCCAAGACATTTCAATGCATTTTATTGTCAAATGATATATAGTTTACACACTTGAATTATCTCTAATAAAGCTACTGTAATACAACGCTAAGATTCATGCTTGTTTTGTGTGGTAATAAGCATGATTTACCAGATTAAAATCATAATAATCTACATGCACTTTTTATTTACAAATTGTTAATAAGTTATTCACTAGTATGTGAAGTTTTAGTTTAACTTTCTAATGTATTCTATTGCAATATAACAATCTAATACATAACAACAAAATCATAGTAACAACTGATGAGTTTCAAAGTCGGAATATCAACCAATTTATAGGTATATATACTTATTATAGATTAATATTTTTGTTTGACTAATTAGTCATTATCATAAAACTTGCGAAAACGTATAAAAAGTGGAGGACTAATGAAAAAATTAGTATTATTGCTGGTCGTAGCTACAATGTTAACGGTTGGCTTATTAGCAAAATCACAAGAGATCGCTTATGTAGATATAGACGCAGTTATTACACGTTGTAATGACACACAAGAGATTCAAAGAGCATTTGATTTAGAAAGACAAGAATGGGCAAACCAGCTGCAAGAGCTTGAAAGTGAATACACAAGAATGGAAACAGATTTCGAAACACATAAGCTTACTTACAGTGCTTCAGGAAGAGCTGAACAAGAAAAAAAGATTGAAGATAAAAAAGCTGAATACAGAGCTAAAGTTGAAGAGTTCTTCGGCGAAAATGGTACTGCTGCTCAGAGATATCAAGAGTTAGTTGAACCAGTTCAGAACAAGATCCTTGAAGTAATTCAAGACATTGCAATTCAAGAAAACTATTCATTTGTTCTTAATGTAAGTGCCGGAGGAGTTCTTTACGCTACTCAAGAAATGGATATTACAGAAATGGTGATACAGAGAATGGATACAGACAGTGGCCAGATTTCTCCTAGCCAGACAGATACTCCTAAGACTAAAGAAGAGAGCGGAAAGAAATAAATGAAGATTTTTGAGCTTGACATTACTCCTGAATTAATAGCTTCTCAGATACCTGGGCAGCTTATAAAGAGAGGTAATGTTACTTTAAATAATGTAGCTGAATTATTGGAAGCTAACTCAAATTCGATTTGTTTTTACGAGAATGAAGCATTTGCTTCGGATTTAAAGCAAACAAAAGCCGGACTTCTCTTTGTTAATATTGATTTTGATGAAATGTCACTGCCAAACACGAATCTCTTTAAAGTTGAGCATCCCTATGTTTACTTCATGATGCTGATTAAAACATGGATTAAATTGAGTGAGCCAAAGTTTCAAGCATCAATTAGCAAAACAGCATCAATATCTGATTCTGCCAATGTTTCAGATACAGTAATTATCAAAGATAATGTAGTTATTGGTGCTAATGTTAAGATTGATGAATTCACTGTTATTGAAGCTAATTGTGTTGTTATGGACAATGTTGTAATTGGTAAGAATTGTCACTTTTTCCCAAATGTTACAATATATCAAGATACAATAATTAATAACAATGTGATTCTTCATGCTGGAGTAGTCATTGGTGCAGATGGTTTTGGTTATATTTATCATGATGGTATTCAACAGAAAGTACCTCAAGTAGGCAATGTTGTTATTGAAGATGATGTTGAGATTGGTGCAAATTCTTGTATTGATAGAGGTGCTTTGGGAACAACTAAAATTGGGAAGCATACTAAATTAGATAATCTTGTCCAAGTCGGTCATAATGTTCAGGTCGGAGAAAATACCATGCTTTGTTCACAAGTCGGTATAGCCGGAAGTACCAGAGTTGGTGATTTAGTTTACTTAGCAGGGCAAGTTGGAGTTGCTGATCATGTGAAGATTGGTAACAATGTAAAAGTTGGAGCTAAATCAGGCATTTCCGGTAGTGTTGAAGACAATAAACTTATGTTTGGAATACCGGCAAGAGAATCAGGAGTAACTAAAAGAATTCTAGCATCCCAAAGATATTTACCGGAACTAGTTAAATTTTATAAGAAACAATTGAAGAAAGAAAATAAAGAGTAGTATATGCAAGAACACAAACAAACTATCGGTGGGTCTATCTCATATACAGGGATTGGATTACACACCGGAGAAATAACAACCATAACTTTTAAGCCGGCATCTCAAGACGATGGAATCGTTTTTGTTCGTGTTGACATGCCAGATTCACCCGTTATACCTGCAGATATAGAACATGTAGTTGACATATCCCGTGGAACAACTATCGGAATAGGAAAAGCCACTGTATCTACAATTGAACATGTTTTAGCAGCTATTAAAGGGTTGGATATTGATAACATAAAGATTGAGATTAATGGACCAGAAGCTCCTGTTGCTGACGGTAGTGCTATGCCATTTCTTAAATTATTGAAACAAGTTGGAGTTATCCAACAAGATTCAATAAGAGAATATTTTGAAATAGAAGAGCCTATTAGTTTTACAGCAGAAGAAGAAAATGTTGATGTAGTAATAGTACCTGCAAGTGAGTTAAAAGTTACCTTCCTTGTAGATTATCAACATCCACTCTTAGGTACACAATATACTTGGATGCCAGACTTAAGTGTGTTCGAAAAAGATTTTGCGGCCTCAAGAACATTCTGTTTTGTAAAAGAGATCCTGATGCTAAAAGCAGCAGGATTGATTAAAGGTGGCTCTCTTGATAACGCAGTTGTTATTGGTGAACCGGATATTGATCCTGAGAGACTTGAAGAGCTAAGAAAAGTATTTAACTTTAAGGAACCTATTGAAATATCTAGTGAAGGAATAATTAACAATCAGCCTCTACGCTATTATAATGAATTTGTACGTCATAAAGTATTAGATCTGATCGGTGATGTAGCTCTTTTAGGTGTTCCAATTAAAGGTCACATTCTTGCTGCACGCTCCGGACATAAAACTAACGTTGAACTTGTTAAGAAACTTAGAAAGATTCAGCAGAAACAAAGACTTCAAAAAGAGTATCAGAGAAAGAGAACTCAAAATGTAGTGTTTGATATAAATGCTATAAAGAGGATTCTCCCCCATAGATACCCATTCCTATTTGTTGATAAGATAATCGAGTTCATTCCTGGAGAAAAGATTGTTGGCATCAAGAATGTTACTGTAAATGAGGAGTTCTTTAATGGACATTTCCCTGGTTCACCAGTTATGCCTGGAGTACTCATTATAGAAGCAATGGCTCAAACAGGTGGTATCATGCTTTTAAATAATCTTGAGAATCCTCAAGATCATTTAGCCATGTTTGCTTCAATAGATAATGTTAAATTTAGGAAACCTGTGCTTCCGGGAGATACTCTTCGTTTTGAGTTAAAAGTAATCTCATTAAAACGTTCATTAACCAAAATGCATGGAGACGCTTTCGTTGGCGATACGAAAGTATGTGAAGGTGATTTCCTAGCAATGGTTGTAGATAGAAATTAAGGAAAAGATATGAATTACACTGTTCATCCTACAGCTATAGTTGATAAAGATGCTAAGATTGGAGACGGTACAGTTATAGGACCATATTGCATAATTGGATCTGATGTGGTAATAGGAAAGAATAATTCATTTCAGTCACATGTAATTGTAAATGGACCAACTGAGATGGGAGATGGTAACAAAGTTTCTCCTTATGCAGTTATAGGAACAGATCCACAAGACTTAAAGTTTGATGGTTCTAAGACCTACTTAAGAATCGGAGATAATAATACCATAAGAGAGTACGCTACAATTAACCGTTCCAATGGACCTGGTGAAGCTACAGTAGTCGGAGACAATAATCTAATCATGGCTTATGCTCACATAGCTCACAATTGTCAGATTGGTAATAGTATTGTAATTGCTAATGCAGTTAACTTCGCAGGTCATGTTATAGTTGAGGACTTTGCAATAATAGGCGGAGTTACAGCTGTTCATCAATTCGTTAAGATTGGTAAATATGCTTTTATTGGCGGTTGCTCAGCAGTTAAGAAAGATGTTCCTCCTTTTGTAAGAGGACAAGGTAACTTGTTTGAAGTTCATGGATTAAATGGTATAGGACTTTTGAGAAAAGGCTTTAGTAAAGAAGCTGTAGCCGGATTGAAAAAAGTTTATAAGCTTTACTATAGAAGTAGTCTTAACACTGCTCAAGCTACTGCCGAAGCAGAAAAGCTAGATATGATTGACGTGCAGAAAGAGTTTGTTGATTTTGTCAGGAATTCAGAAAGAGGAATAACAAAATAAAATTTAGCTTATGTTTCTTCAAAGTCTGTCTTATGACAGACTCTTTTATATTTAATAATTAGTTCAAAACAATATCCATGCTGACATTTGATTTTTCTTGACATATAACCGTGGTAATATTTTTTCAAAAATGACTTGGGGCATTAGCTCAGCTGGGAGAGCACTACACTGGCAGTGTAGGGGTCATCGGTTCAAGTCCGTTATGCTCCACCAAGTTTTTAGCCGTCTATGACGGCTATTTTCATTTATGTAGTATGGTTAATTTTGTGTATTAATTGTATCTAACTTTCAATCTTATTCCATTCTCAGGAAACTCGTCAAGGGTCAAACCCTTTGAAAAAATGACATATAACTGGTCAATATTTGTTACGGCTGTATTGAACTCATTTGTTTGGAACATAACTTCATTATCTTCTTTAGGAGCCATCTTAACTTTAATATAATCCAGAACTCTTCTTTTCTTTCCCCCTCTAGGCTCAATAGCCAAAATCAAGTAACCTTCCACTGCAATGCTTAATGAATTGTGAATAACTGCAGAGAACTCGCCGGCATCTGTATTTCCTACTAACTCCTTTATAAATGCGTCCTTCTCCCAAGAAGGCAACATCTCCACACTTTTTTTAAGGAATATGGTTGTATCATCAATCCATCTTCCTGAATAAGCCACAGCAGATCTAAATCCTCCCCAATAAGCTAAAGACCTATTGTGCCAAGACTTCAATGCCGGATCGTTTACTTTATAAGAAGATGGTTTATATAGTGGACCGGAACGTTCAGTAACCAAAACCCAATGACCTTTACCTCTACCAACTTTTACTATCACTTTGTTTCCAATGGCCAGATGTCTAGCAAGAAATCTCCAATCGTTTCTTTGCCAAGATCGCTCATCGAACTCCATTCCATTCAGTAGTCCGTCATACTTAGGTGGAACTTCAAGAATCATATCAGCATTTATAAAACCATGATGTTTTTTTAACCAATAATTGAGATTGCGAGGAGTTACTTCATCAGTTCCAGCTTCAGCATTTAACAACATAGAAATGCAAGAAAGAACACAACCGCTTTTAGCAATTGAAATGGATTTGGAATATCCCAGCTTGATATTTTTCCAATCAGGATCTGTCTGAGAATACCAGTTAAAACTTTGTGCATTAACACTAAAGCTCATAAAGAGGAATAAAAAAGTTCCCGCAAATTTAAATAATCTCTTCATTCAGCAACACATTTTATGCACTTGCATATTAGTCAATGTTTTAAATAATTCAAACGTCAAACCCATACAACTTTTAACTTTATTAGACGTTTGGATTGTAAAAAATGGAAAAGATTGATTGACATATATAAACAATGTTCTTATATAATTCCAGTAACACAAAATCAAAAAGGGTGTCAAAATGAAGAAACTTAGTCTTTTAATTCTTCTTTTCATAACATGTATTTTATCTGCTACTGATAACTATGGTGTATTCCAGTTCCAGGACTACACAATGAACGATAGAGCAGCTCTGATATTCGGTGATCATTCAACAGACCCTGCAAGTCTTGGTATGGGCTCTACAGATATTCTGAATTCTCTGAATGCAAATTCTTTATTCCATAATCCAGCAAACATGGGTTATTCGGAAACGGCAAATGTAAATGCAGTTTTTAAACTTAATTACGGTAGTCAATTTAATGAGTTATCGAAGTTCAATCAACTGATAGATGATCAAAACATTGATTATGATACAAAGTTTAAATTAGCACAAGCTGCTGTAATGGTACCATTTGATTTGATGTTTAATATGAAACTTGCATTGGGTGCTGGCTGGAAAGTTAAATATGACATGGCGTATAACAAAGACTATGAGACATTAGTTGAGTATACGGTAACAGAAAAGCATCATGGTGGATACAATGTTATGTCACTTGGAACAGCCTTAAGTATTTTCAAAATCTGGTCAGTAGGATTCACTTACAATAGAAATCTTGCCAGTAAATATGAAGCTGATTTAACACATGAAAGTGAGAATATTGATCCTCTCACCTATGACCCACATGGTAGTATTACAGGTGACTTTGTTAGACTCGGTGCTACGATGGATTTCTCAGGAATGTTCACTGCAGCCATAATGTATCAACCGGCTTATACTATCAAGTTTGAAGAATCTAACACCAGTCTTACCGATTATGAGATTGATATTCCATCTGAATTAGGTATAGGGTTCACTTTTTACCATGATTATTTCAAGTTTACAGGTGAATACAGGACCAAGAACTTATCCGATTATAAGCTTAATAATGCTTTTTTTAATGACAACACAAATGACGGTTTCGGTCTTAGATTAGGATTACAGTTTAATACAGTATATCCAACAAGAATCGGTTTCCGCTATGAGAATGAACGGTTCTATGACAAAGATACAACATACAATGCTTTTGAAGTGTCTAATGAAACGAACTTCTACTATGGATTCTCAGGTGGATTATCAGTTCCATTTGATAGATACTCATCCTTTAATATTGGATTTGAGTATGGATATATAACTTGGAAAGATTTCATCTATGAGTCGAATACAAATTTTAAAACTGAATCTACATTACATAACTTTACAATGTTAGTTGGACTCAACCTAGGATTATAAGTTTTAGTTTCGATAAAAAGAAAAGCTGCTTCATATAGAAGCAGCCTTTTATATGTATCAATTCAAACTATTTAGCTAAATCAATTCCTCTCTGAATAGCAATAAGGTTCATTTCAAGAAGAGCAGGATTCTTCTTCTCTAAGAAAGAAGTTAAGTCTTCTTTAATTGTTTCATACTTAATTAGACCGGTCTTACCGATAATCATACCGATAGAAACCATATTTAGTACTTTTGGAGAACCAATTTCATTTGCAATCTCAGACATTTTTGCTTCAATGATATCAACATCATCTCTATTCAAGCCATTAGGACACATATCCTTATTTACAATAATAAGTCCACCGGCTCTTACGTCCGGACCGAATTTGTCTAAAGACGGTTGGTTTAATGCAACAAGAATATCAGGGAAAGATACTATTGGAGAAGCAACGGGGGTGTCCGAAATAACAGCGGATACATTAGCTGTACCGCCACGCATTTCAGGACCGTAAGATGGTAACCAAGAAACGTGCTTGCCTTCTTTCATTCCTGCTTTAGCAAGAAACTTACCAATTGTAAGTGAACCTTGTCCACCGAATCCGGAGCAGATAATCTCACACTTCATTATTCTTCTCCTTTATCTCTAAACTTCTGTACCTTGAAGAAAGGTAACATGTTCTCTTTAGCCCAATTCTTTGATTGAATTGGATCCATTCCCCAGTTTGTTGGGCAAGTAGAAATAAACTCTACAAAAGTGAATCCACGTCTCTCTTTATTATAAGTGAGGGCTTTTGAAACAGCTTTTTTAGCTTTCATAATATCTTGAGGAGTTAAAAGAGAAACACGCTCAATATAATATGGAGCAATAAGAGTATCAAGTAATTCACATACTTTGATAGGATACCCGATATCGCTGGCATCTCTTCCGTAAGGAGAAGTTGTTGTCTTCATTCCCGGGAGAGTTGTAGGAGCCATTTGACCACCTGTCATACCATAAATAGCATTATTAACGAAGAAAACAGTCATGTTCTCTCCGCGATTTGCGGCATGTACGATTTCGGCAGTACCGATAGCGGCAAGGTCACCATCACCTTGATATGTGAATACTTGCATATCAGGTCTGGCTCTTAAAATACCGGTAGCAACAGCAGGGGCTCTACCATGTGCAGCCTGTGCCATATCAAAATCAAAGAATTTATATGCAAACACTGAGCAACCAACCGGAGCAACACCGGTAGCCGTGTTTTGAATACCAAGTTCATCTATAACCTCAGCTACTAAACGATGGGCAACACCGTGTAAACAACCGGGGCAATATGTAAATTGAAGATCAGTAAGTGATTTAGGTCTTGATGCAATAACTTCCATTAGAACCTCCTATAATTTCTCTAAAAGCTGTTGCTTTACTTCAGCTGGAGTAAAGACAATACCGCCGACTTTGCCATAGAACTCTACCGGAACTTTACCGGCAACGGCAATCTTAACATCATCAAGCATCTGTCCAAGATTTAATTCAAATACATGAACGAGTTTAGTCTTGGATGTGATTCTTTTTGCAATCTGCTCATAAGGGAAAGGCCATACAGTAACAGGACGGATAAGTCCAACATTATGACCCTCTTCTTTAAGCTCGTCGATAGCGGATTTAACAACTCTGGAAGCAGTTCCGAAAGAAACACAGAGGATGTCATTGTCATCATTAACATTGTATTCTTCAAAAAGAAGTTCATTCTTTTCGATAACTTTATACTTTCTAGCAAGTTCTTCAACATGATCTTCAAGAACTTTAGGATCGATTTCAAGAGAGTTAATCTCATTATGATGATGTCCTGGACCGTCTTCATTAGGATTAATACACCAATCATTATGTTGTTTACCTAACTCTTCAATCTGTTCATCAGTTAATGGTTCTTTGAACTCTACAGGTTCCATCATTTGTCCGAGCATACCATCTGAAAGAATCATAACAGGGTTACGATATTTATCAGCTAAGTCAAAGGAAAGAGAAGCCATATCAGCAAATTCCTGAACTGAACTTGGAGCAAGAACGATTAAACGGTAGTCACCGTGTCCGCCACCTTTGGTTGCTTGGAAATAATCACCTTGTGCAGGTTGGATATCACCAAGACCAGGACCACCACGCTGTACGTTAATAATAACAGCTGGAAGGTTGGCTCCGGCTATATATGAAATTCCTTCCATCTTAAGGGATATACCAGGAGATGAAGAGGAAGTCATAACTCTTTTACCTGCACCTGCAGCTCCATATACCATGTTGATAGCTGAAACTTCAGATTCGGCTTGAAGGAAACATCCTTCAACCTTTGGTAACATTCTTGACATATATTCAATCAATTCACTTTGTGGGGTTATTGGGTAAGCAAAATATAATCTACAACCTGCTCTAATTGCAGCCTCTGCTACCGCCTCGTTTCCTTTCATTAATATTTTAGCCATATCGTTCTCCTTACTTTTCGACAGTAATTGCTACATCAGGACATGTCATGTAGCACATTCTACATGCTATGCATTTCTCCTGATCGATGCATTCAGCATAGTGATAACCTTTAGAGTTTATGTTCTCAGAAAACTTAATTATTTTCTTTGGACATGCTTCAATACAGAGTCCGCATCCTTTGCAATACTCTGGATTAACTGTCATTTTCGCCATACATTACTCCTTCTATAATTAATATCTTAAATTTCTTTCTTTAACAGATTTGTTAATCTATGAATACCTTCGATATTCTTCTCGTTAGAAGCATAAGAGAAGTTAATTCTCATTGTATTAGTACCTGAACCATCACAGAAGAATGATTGTCCTGCAACAAATGCTACATTTTCTTCAGTAATAGCTTTCTGAAGTAAGTCATTTGTATTAATCTTTTCAGGTAAAGTAACCATTAAGAATAATCCACCTTCAGGTTGTGTCCATTTAACGCCTTCCGGCATCTCTGCTTCGAATAAATCAAGCATAGTTCTTTGTTTGACACTGTACATTTTAATAATCTTTTGGATGTTTGTATCGAGTAATCCCTTTTCTAGATAACGAGCGGCAATACGCTGATTGAAAGGTGGTGTACAAAGGTCAGTAGCTTGTTTAGCAACAACAAACTTATCTACTATATCAGGATGAGCAATGACCCAACCGATTCTGAATCCGGGCACAAACAATTTTGAGAATGTACCTAATAAGATAACATGTCCCGTACCATCAAGTTCATACATAGTCTTCTGATGTTCACCGGTAAAACGAAGTTCTCTATAAGGGCTATCTTCAAGAATTAGTACATCATACTTATGAGCGAGGTTAATAATATCTTTTCTTCTTTTCTCGCTCATTGTAATACCTGCAGGATTCTGGAAATCAGGTATAACATAGATAAACTTAGGTTTGATGTTTTGTGCCTGAAGCTCTTGCAGTTTCTTTTCAAGAAGCTCAGCACTCATACCGTCCTCATCCAAAGGAATTCCTTCCATTTTGGCACCGTATGAATTAAATGCACTCAGTCCACCAAGATAAGATGGTAAGCCTACAAGAATAGTGTCTCCACGATTGACGAATATCTTGGCAACTAAATCCAAAGCCTGCTGAGAAGCAGTTGTGATTATCAGATTATCAGTTGTAATATCCAAACCTTGTTTTTTGTAACGACATGCAAGTTGTTCTCTCAGAAGATCATCTCCCTCTGTCGCACCATACTGCATAGCTTTTCCTGCTTCATCTTCATTATCCATAAGCTCAATCATAATCTGTTTGAGTTCAGCTCTTGGAAATGAATCAGGAGCAGGTAACCCACCGGCAAAGGAAATGATTTCAGGTCTTGATACAAGTTTAAGAAGCTCTCTAATCGCCGAACGTTTCATGCCTTTAACGCCAATTGAAAGAGCGCTGTTTAAGTCCTTAATCATCTTGTTCCTCCTCATCTATTTTTTTTGATTAAAATCTATAAATGCTCTATATAATTCTTTCGTTTAAGAAATTGGTTTATAAATAATTAGTCAACCTTTTTTCCCTTAATCAGAGATATTTATTCAGAGTACTAAATTAGCTGTTTTTCTTACTTAGTTACATCTCCCGAAATAACACTTAGTTAGCTTTTTGTTAAGCTAAGAATGGATGTATTGCATCTGTTTAAATTTCGCTATTTGGTCTGCTACATCCTTTAATAAACGTTTTTCAGCTCTCACCGTTAAGTGAAATTCTTCCCGAGTTTCATCACATTCCAAAGATACAATCTCTGCTTGTTTTTCTATGTAATCAATCAACTTCTCCATCTGAATCGGTATCTTAACGGTTTGTTCTGTCTTCCTTCTCTCAAGTAGTGAACAAATATACTCCAAAATTTCTGCTGTATACTCCCTCGAGTTAGCAGAGATAAATAATGCTCTTTTAAATTCTTCCCTCAACTGTTTTTTCAATAGTTTATATCCCATTCCACCGATAAGGTCAAGTTTATTAAAGATATAACATACTGGCACATGGTCAGCTCCAATCTCTTTCAGGACATCATTCACTGCATTTATATTCTCTCTAAAATCAGGATCGGACAAGTCTACAACATGCAAGAGTAAATCAGCATTAACAACTTCCACTAAAGTTGAATGAAACGATTCGACAAGGCAATGAGGAAGTTGCTTTATGAAGCCAATCGTATCTGTTAAAATAGACTGATTACCTTTAGGCACAGGAATATATCTGGAAGAAGGGTCCAAAGTTGCAAACAACTGATTAGCTATAAACGTATCAGCCTTAGTAAGATTTTTGAAAAGTGTTGACTTACCGGCATTTGTATATCCAACTAGAGAAATTACTTTAAAAGCATTTCTCTTTGTTCTTTTTGTATAAGTAGTTTGCTTAACTTCTTCAAGCTTATCCCTTAAGTGTTGGACACGCTTTTGTATCAATCTTCTATCAATTTCAATTTGCTTCTCACCGGGACCTCTGGTCCCTATTCCACCTTCGATTCTTGACAGGTGTTTCCAAAGATGTTTAAGTCTGGAATAGTTATATTCCAATTGAGCAAGTTCCACTTGTAGTTTTGCCATCTTTGTTCTTGCATGAGTCGCAAAGATATCAAGTATCAATTGAGTTCTATCAATAACCTTACATTTTGCAAGATTTGTGATATTCTTAGCTTGAGATTGACTTAAATTATCATTGAAAATAAGAGTTCTAACGTCTCTTATTCTGCAAATCTTTGTTATCTCTTCTAACTTACCTTTACCAATATAATAAACGGGATTGGGCTTCTCAAATGTCTGTACAATCTCGGCTACAACTTCAACTCCGGCAGTTTCACTCAACATCCGAAGCTCTGTCATTCGCCTTTGATAATCATGCCTTTTGACATCCTTGAGATGACCCCCGATAATGATTACCTTTTCGATACTAAGTTCACTCCTTTTCGTAAACTAATATCTTTTTATGCTCTTCACGCCATTTAAGATAGGCTTGTTTAACTTCCAGCTCCCAAATAGTTCTCTTATCTTCAGTTTCGAAAGTAAGGATATCAATGTAGTGCTTTCGATTGTTCTTTCCAATGAAAGTCTTCTGAGGAATTTCAACTTTCAGTATACCGTCTCTACTAATAATTGTCACTTCATTTAGATAAACACCCGGCATTATTTCTATTACTGCTCGTGCTTGTACTATTCCTGTAGGAACATCTCTAAATTTAATATTCATTAAATACATCCTATAATTACATATATGTTTTATTTAGTAATATGGTTTCCGTAAGCTAAGTTGTCAATCAAAATCTAAACATCTCCACAAATCTTCATAAGATACTGCATCATTTAAACAACTTGTTTCCATTAGCAATATATTTGCGATATCACCAAGTACGCAGACATCCCTGTCCGCATCTTTCCCTCACCGGATACTATCTTAACACCTTCCGAGAGAAAGCAATTGTAAGATATGACATAAGAAATAAACCACAGAAGCCTTCTAATATTGATAGTACTATTCCCAATCCGTTACAAGGTCTTAAATCTCCATATCCGATAGTAAGAAAGGTTATGCCACTGTGATAAAAGGATCTTGTTATCATAGTCCTAAGTTTCATTTTTTCAGGAATAAATGAATCAACTCTTTCGAAGAAGATGGGTAGATTGTTTTCACTGCTTTTAAAATTAATCACATTCACAGTTTGAGTTTTAGGTTTTTCTTCATTCCCACCAACAGGTATCATATTAGGATAGAAAGTATTTCCTAATATAGTGAAAAACAGAAACAGGACAGAGAATAGTATGTAAACTACACCCATAGTTACTAATACTTTCCCCGGATTAGTCCCGTATTCTCCGACTCTATCAAAAAGCTGTTTCGAAACGAAATAGTTCCACATGCGTTTCAATTCATCTGGTCTGCTCTCTTTATCAGGTGTTTGGTATTCAAAATCTCTTTCAGCCCTTTTGAACTCTACATATGCCAAGTCTTCCTCTTTAAACCGTCCTGTTTTGTTGTATGCTTGTTTCAAAACAAGAAAAGTCTCTTTAGTTGCCTCTAAATCCTTGTTCCCATCTTCATCTTTATTAGCCCATACACAGGGTGCAAATTCTTTCTTAAAATCAACATTTGAACTGGGATAGAGAAAACCGTGCACTTTCATATCTGTTAGGTCTATCCACTCCATTACTGTATCTTTTGATTCATGTTTTACTTCTCCAAGATAGAGATAATCTTTTACTATAGAATCTCTAAAGCTAATTCCCTTCGCAACAGAATCTCTAAAGTTTATTGAACCAAGGAAGTTAGTATAACTGAAATAAGTGTTATCCTCGAAAGTGGCACCAATGAAATAAGTCTTATCCCCGAAAGTGGCAGACCTGAAATCATTATTATCCCCGAAAGTGGCAAATATGAAATTAGTCTTATCCCTGAAAGTGGCATACATGAAATCATTATTATCCCCGAAAGTGGCATACATGAAATCATTATTATCCCCGAAAGTGGCAGAACTAAAATCAGTATTATCCCCGAAAATGGCAAAACTAAAATCAGTATTATCCCCGAAAATGGCAGAACTAAAATCAGTATTGTCCCCGAAAATGGCAGATATGAAATCATTATTATCCCCGAAAGTGGCAGAACTGAAATTAGTATTATCCACTATAGAATGCATTAGATTCAGATAAAAAGATTCATCGAAATTGTATTCTTGTTGCAACATATCTTTAGATAAATTAAGCTTTGGCAGATAAACATAGGGAAGGTACAGTTTCTTTTCTCCGATATCTAATTGCCTCTGAATCTCTGTTTTTAAATTCTGATTACCAGTATCTGTACTATTCTTATCAGGATAATAACAACCCAGTCTTCTCTTTACTCCATCATCAATCTTTACAACTGCAGTATATGGATATCTATCTATCTGACTATCTTTGAGTATCTTTCTTTCAATATCATATTGGATACGTTCTTTTATCACAAACTCTTCATCAATAATCTTAATCAGTTCAATCTTCATCTGCACCTCACTGTGATTGCTTAATTTTATCTATATTTTATTTGAAACAATCAATACAATTATAAATTTTAACAAGTCAACATAAAACTTAAGATAATATGTAAATCAATCTTCGTTTTCCGGATAATCTCACGCTACTCCCATGAGCAATATTGACTCAATCCTTACACAACTCTTACTCAACACTTACTCAAAACATGATTTTGGAGTTGGAAATTAGTAAGATGTTTGGGAGTGTTATATCTCAATTCTGTCGATGTTGCTCAAGTGCAAAACGGGAGAAGGGAGTAAAAAGAAAAGTGTGTAAACCTCAATATGCGATTAAGCATATAATAACATCAATAAAAGGAGGTTAACACATTAAGATTAAGCCCAATATGAAAGAGATGGATAGAGTTATAAAGGAACTTTTACAAAATCGAATAGCAGACCCTTTAAGCTATACTCATATCTCCTTTCGAGATGACAATTGTACTGTTCCCCTTACCTCATTCCGATCGAAATGAGGTACGAATGAGTAGAGGAATCTTTGCATTTATCTTTAGTCACAAGCTGTGGATAACTTTATGTTCTGTGATCAATACTTATTGGATGGGATTAGTTTGAGTTTTATTTTGTTAAGTAAAACAAGGACAATTTAATATCAACAATAGAATGGAACTGTATTTTGTTTTTCAACAAATGAAGAAATATACTCTTGAAACTCATTTTTATCTGGACACAATTTAAAGACATGGATATTATTGGTTTATAGACGTGAGAATAATTAAAAAGCAATGATTAACACCACTTTTTAAGTATTCTCATTCAGGATTTGTAATTTTGAATGAGATTTTTCTATTTATGAAATTTATTCCATCCAAAATTGTTATTTCCTTGATAATTATTTTTGCATATTCCTAATATTGATTAGGTTATTAGTAATGGAACTTAGCCCCAGATAAAGAATGGTGACTTTCATTGCCTGAATTGTAGCGTCCACAGCACTTCATACTGTGAAAGTCACTGTTCCAAATATCTTTATATATATTCCCGCAGCTCTCAATACTTAGTATTTTAATCCGGACTTATTATCTCAACAATTGATTTTGGCTAATTACTATTAACTACTTATCAGAAAACTAATTGACATCATTAACAATGGATATGATTTAAGGTTATGAGTAAAGATAAAGTTAGAGACATGTACGAAGAAGCCTTAGAATCTAAGCAATACATCAAGTTGACAAAACTTTTTGTTAAGCACTGGTACTTTGTGCTACTTTATAATCTTGCGGGATTTATCGGTAAATACATGGGATTATCAAAGTTGGGCTATGCTAATACTCTAAAATTGAGTGTAAATAAATTCAATCTCTACTTCCCGGAATTACCTGAAGGATTTGATAATTACAAAATCCTTTTTTTTAGTGATTTCCATTTTGATAACAACATTCCTATTGCAAAGAAACTTGCTGAAACTGTTAAATCTTTAGATTACAATGTTATATTGAGTGGAGGAGACTACAAAGCTGAGCATCAACCTGATTATGAGAGACTGGAAAAATTGTTTGCTGATGGTTTTTCAACTCTCAAGAATAGAGAGAAGTATTCTGTCTCTGGTAATCATGATAATGACAATGTAATCGAAATGTTAAAGGATAAATTTACGTTTCTTGATAATGCTTCGGTGTTATTAAGACATAATGATAGTTATATCAGATTGGTTGGCATTGATGATTGTCATTTCTTTCATGCGGAGGACTTAAATCTAGCCTTTAAAGAAGTAAAGAGGGATGAATTTGTTATATTTCTCTCCCATTCACCCGAGATATATAATGATGCTGAGAAGTATGGTGCTAATCTGATGCTTTGCGGAC
Organism: Cloacimonadales bacterium (SeqCode); assembly: GCA_963667035.1. Lineage (GTDB taxonomy): Bacteria > Cloacimonadota > Cloacimonadia > Cloacimonadales > JAFGVF01 > Zophobacter. Next base: position 1,152,818 of record OY762964.1, on the reverse strand, counting down.
ACACCCATGGAGGACAAATTTGTTTACCGGGAGGAATCCCTATACTTGGGAATGTTGGCAACAAACGGAGTGTTATTAAACAGGAGTGGAAGCATAGAAAAATGAAAGGCTTTACAACAAACGGAGTGGGAACTTCCTTGCTACCTGTCAGGTTTAACTGTCCCCCCGAAGTATGCCTGATTACGCTAAAAAAAGGATACGGAGCATAAAAACTCATTTCCTGTTGTTTGATATAGAGAGGAAAATATATGTCGAAAACCTATATAGTCACTGACTACTTTAAACCTGTGGATATTACTGACAACGATTTTGTTATCGGGGTCGATATCGGTTGTAAATACTTAATGGAAGCAGGAATTTCTCCTAATGTTGCTTTAGGTGATTTTGATTCAATGCCTAAAGAACTGATCTGTCAGTTACCCGATACAACACAGATTATGAGATATAATCCTATTAAAGCTAAAAGTGATACGGAACTGGCTATTGAGTTTTGTATTGCCAACAAGATGAACGAGATTGTCTTGCTTAACTCCTTAGAAGGCAGATTCGGACATATTGTCGGTGTCATAAACAATCTGGTGTATGCTTATAAGAAAGGACTGGATATAACTGTAATAAGTGAGAGAGTTACAGCCTTCTTAATCGATTCATTTAAAGACCTAACAGGTTACCCCGGAACATATATGTCCCTCTACGCTCTGGATAATGATGCTGAAGGAGTTTACCTCAAAGGCTTTAAGTATCCATTGAATGATGCTATTTTACCTGCCTTTTCTTGTCTTGGATTAAGTAATGAGTTTCAGGAAGAAACAAGAACGGTAGAAGTAAGAAAAGGGTTGCTTCTCTGTATTATTGAATAGAGAAACTAACCGAACTACTGCTACCATTGTTATCAACTACTTTTAAGGTATGCTTCCCTTGCTCTGGAGTAATTGAGAGTGTGTGTTTAGATACAGTCTCTCCTATAGGTTCATTATCCAAATACCAGAATAGTTTTATATCAAGATTGGAATGACTTGCCTTTAAAACAACTTTCTGTTTCTTATCACCAAAATCGCTAGGAAGCAAGACTTTTGAATTGTTTACAGGATAGAGTATCTCGGGTTTAGTATAACCGATTGAAACAGGACAATCAGGATTATGAGAAGGAGCAAGCTTAAGTCCAGAGTTTCGCGTTTTCAAAATAGCTGTGACAGAGGGAGGAAACTCAAGATAATAATCTTGCTTAACATTCTTACCATTCCAACAATGAGAGCATACTGAGTAACCAGACTCAATATCAACGCTTAACTTCTTGTGATATGGACACGACTGCATTGGCTTTGCTTCATCAGGGATTAAAATTTCAATTGTATGCTCACAATTAGGACCAGGATAGTAACCTGTTTCTTCACAAATCTCTTGTTTTCTCATGGAAGCTTCCGGCATATAGAACCAATTAACATTATCAATATCAGGGAGGATTCTATAAACAGATTTTAATAGTGGAACAGCTGCAGTAAAACTTAGAATCTCGGGATTAGACTCACCGGTAAAGTTTCCTGCCCAAACCGAAATTACCCAATCTGTTGTCACGCCTGTAGCCCAAGCATCTCTGTTTCCGAATGAAGTACCTGTTTTTACAGCAATCGGTTTCTTACCGGACACTTCAAGTGGTGTAAAGTTATTGTTTTTGAGCATTTCCAGAGTAAGCCATTTAGCTCCCTTAGATATTGATATATCTCTAGCAAACTCACGATCTTTACCAATAACATAATGAGCTTTAGGAATACTTTCAGTGTTAGCTAATTGTAGATAAAGATTGGTAACATCAATTAATGATGCCTCTGCCCCACCTATGATTAAACTTAATCCATACTCGTCATAGCTCCTGAAAAGAGTTGGTAATCCTGCATCTTTTAAAAGATTGTAAAATTGGAACACGCCATATTGTTCCAGTAAACGAACTGCCGGTATGTTCAATGATTTCCTTAAAGCATTCTTTGCAGTAACAATACCTCGATATTGGGTATCATAATTCTCGGGAGCAAAAAGCATGTAATGTAATTTTGTGTCGGTTAGCAGAGTTTGGGGTAATATCAATCCCTCGTCAATTGATGCTGCATAAAGAAACGGTTTCAGAATTGAGCCTGTTGAACGATTAGCTGTAACACCATTCACTTGTCCGTTTGTCTTGCTATCCCTGAAATCTTGTGATCCGAGATAAGCTCTAATCTTACCGCTTTTTCTTTCCGTAACAAGAATACTGAAGTTCTTTATTCCAAGATTGTTATAGCGATTCTTCATCCTATGAGCAATTAATTCAACTTGATTTTGAAGACTGTAATCAATTGTAGTATGACATGTCTCACCTTTCGATTTAAGATTTATCTCATCGGATAAATGAGGAGCATGAAACGGGAAAGATTTTATTTCATTGGGTATTGGTTCTCTTAATGCGTTTTTATATGTTTCTTCATTCATCCGCCCCGTTTCCCAAAGTCTTCTTAGCAAATTATTACGTTTCTCCATTAAAGGCTCGGGATTACATCCGGGATAAAGTGCACCGGGGTTATTCGGTAGGATTGCCAGTAGAGCTGATTCAGCCCAAGTCAACTGCTGCAAATCCCTTCCATAATATTTATATGAGGCTGTTCTGATTCCGACAATATTACTACCATAAGGAGCATTGTTACAATATGATTTCAGAATTGTATCTTTACTATATAAGATTTCCCATTTAACAGCCTCAAGTATTTCAAGAATCTTGTTAAAATATGTTCTACTTCTTCTTCTATGCAAACCAACTGCTTGCATGGTTATTGTAGAACCGCCACTTATTATACTCCCGTATTTTATGTTAAGTTTCATAGCTCTTAACAATGCAATGGGATTCACTCCTGGATGATCAAAGAAATGCTTATCTTCAAACATAGTAATAGCAGCTACAATCTTTATAGGTACTTCCTGCACAACATCCATTGGATAAAGAAATTGTTCATCCTCATTTAGAAAGACTCTGAGGATATTACCATTTCTATCTAGTACTACAGTACTCGAAGGAATATTATCCGGTTTAGGAACCGGTATTATCAGAAACATAAAAATGATTACCACTCCTGATATTAGAAGTAATCTAACGAGAAGTGGTAATCTTTTAACTATTATTTTCATCTATTTACAGATTATTTTCATTCCCGCTTTTGAAGCATTGTAGTTACCATAATACATGTTTAATGCCTTTACGGAAGCCATTTCGAACTCACCTTTGGTTACGGCTGTTAATGAAACCTTAAATGCCGGATTACTTCCGTACAAATCAAAGAAGAATAACACTCTATCATCTCTTATCTCTTTATGGGTAGGTTCAGTTAGGATATATTTCTTTGAATTGGTTTCATTACCATTAATATCTTCTGCAAGAGTAATATCTCTACCATAGTCAAATGAGTTCCCATTAATCAAGCCGACTTGATCCGGTTCCCAACATGCAGGTAATGGTATTGAAATAACATAATTCTTATTAGCAACTGTCTGCTTGGCTTCAATTCCTACAACTACATCAAATCTGTCTCCTGCTTTGATTGTTTCAGGGTCTATTCGTACTCCTTCCATAAAGAAATTGTATTGTAATGCCAGACCGTTTTCACTATTAGTCTGTTTAATTTGTATGCTCTTATAGTTCTCAACTACAGTCATAACAATTTTATCTGAAAGTGATTCTTCAACTTCAACTTGGAGCTTAGATGACCAAGACTGAGGAATATCTATAACCTTCATTCTATCTGTGAATTTAAAGTTAAAAGTCTCATTACTTGTCATATCCGTAATAGTGATTTCACCTTCTCTCTTTTCATTCATATGCTTGTCTTTCAATACTTGACCTATGCTCATGAGAGAATAACTCAATTCATTAGTTGAAAGATACTCTTTATGTTCAAGATGAATAATTAGGTTTGAGTATAGATCATCTTCTCTATTATCTTGCAGTTCATGAAGACAATTTAAGGCAATGGCTTTGTCCCTAATTGTAGTTGAAAAGTACTCTTCAGTTGAAGCATCAAAGAATTCATAATCCAAATTCTTGCTAATTGATTTTGCTGTTTTATCAATGCCTGCTAACTTATAAGCTGCTGCCAGGAACCATTTATCTATTGTTGCAAGTCTATCTATCATCTCTTCTTTAACATAGTTCATTGAGCCTAAATTAGCTTCTCCGGCTTTTGCTAAAACATAATATCCATAGCATGAATAATGAGGATAATTGTTTAAATCTATTGAGCTAACAGAACTTTGAATATACTTAATCAAATTGCTTTTCAAAGTATTTGGAACATAGTATCCGGCATTCTCAGCTTCTAAAAGAAAATGCAGAGCATAATTACTTAAGAATAGATTACTGCTTCCGTTGTACCAAATCGATAAACTACCGTCATACATAAGACGTCTAGACAACTCTTTGATTGTATTATCTATCTGCTGTTCGACATTATAGAAATCTCTTCTGTTCTCAGGGAAAATATCTCTAATATATATTAATGGGAAGCTCTTCGAAATAATCTGCTCAGTACAACCGTATGGAAATCTAGTTAACTGATCGACATACGTAAGAAAATTAGGTGTTGATATATCATTAAATTGTAATTCAACTCTGTGATAAGAAAGAGTGTCTTTTCTGAGGAGAGGTATAGAGACTAAAGTATTTTCATTAAACTTATATTGCTTCTCCACAAGTTGCAGAGATGAGCCGCTTATAATCGGAAGAACTTTTGAGACGTTAACAGAAGTATTCCCTTTTGTAGCAGAGAAGTTTAAGTTATAGTTTCCTGTCCTTTGTGCTTTAATCTTAAAAGTCACATTAGCCTGATTGTTCACAAGAGGAAGTGATAAACTATTATCACCAATCACTTCATATCCATCTTCAACATCTAGTTTAAGTTCTACTTCTTTAATAGATTTATTCACAGCAAACACGGAAACAGGTATCTCGGCAATATCACCGGGATGCATTACTCGTGGTAAAGTCGGCATAACAATCAAATCATCAAGTACTTTCACAATACCGGATTCCATTCCATAGCTATGACCGTTAGCAGCAACAGCTATAACCCTTACCGCTCCTTGATAGTTTGGGATATCGAAGTCAACCTTAGCATATCCCTTTGCATCCGTCTCAAGCACACCTTTACAAATAGAAAGAGGAACGAATCTTTGCAAAAGTTCATCATTACCAACCTCATCTTTCATTAATCTTCCGGCTCCTGCTTCTTCCATTGCAAACATAGCACTTCCACCAACAGAGAAAGTCTTGAAAGCATCTCCTTGCGGTAATCCAATAAACCAAGGATAGTTATCATAAGGGATTGTCTGTAATCTACGTTTAGCATAGAATGTGTTCCAAGGATTAGGTATTCTATATTCAGTAAGTGTTACTAAACCCTCATCTATCACATAGAGAGTAAATGGTATCTTAGTATTTGTATCTGCTTGAATCTCACATGTAAGCTTACTTCCCGGTTTGACTTTCTCGGGTGTCTTCAAATCAAAACTTAAGCGAGTACTCTCTTCTTCAACCTTTATTGGAATTACACCGAACATTCTTATCGGTCTGTCATTTTTACTTACTGTTATCGGTTGTATTATAGAAACTGAAAGATAGGCATTTGGCATGAGTTCACTAGAGATGTCTAAAATAATCTCACCCTCATTGTCTTTAGACTTCAATTCTTCCGATTTAGTAATTAACACTTTACCGTCTTTGGATAGAGTATAGAATAGTTGTCCATTTTCCGGTGCAGGGAATGTTATCTTTGCTTTATCTCCAACTTTATAGACTGACTTATCAGATTTTAGTGTAATAAGCCCTTCACTTCTCATACTACCTGATTCATTCTGCCACCAACTGGTTTGTCTTTCTAATGATGCAGAGTGACCATTGGCTGAAGTAACTTCAATAAGATACTTACCCTTTTGTTCAGGAGTAAAACTAAAAGTAACCGGCTTACTCTTTGAAGTAATGGTCTTTTCGGTAACTAAACTGGTATTGTAATCTTCTTTAAAAGATATATTGGAATCATTGTAATTATACCACCAATTGTACTCCTGATAATAAACCTTAACCGTAAGCTTTTCCTTGCTTACAGGATTACCTTCTCTATCAACATAGATAATATCATATTTCTGCTTCTTACCTTGTTGTAGATAATAGTTATCACTCTTAATACCTACATAATGATTATATTTTTCATAACTAACTATTTTGTTTGTAGATACAGGACGATTACTTTCAGTTACTTCACCTGTTATTATTAAGTTCAAAGCAGATGGCAGAGCCGGATAATCTGGGATATTCCAGTTAACTTTAAGATATCCTTCTGCATCAGTCTTTTCAATCTTAAGTGTTTGTTCAGACTTAGTAAACTTCCTCTCTTTATCGTAAAAAGTATAATCGCTCCAAGTCTTAAACGACTTTATATAAGAGCTTATCTTTAGCTTAATCATTCCTTCCAAATCTGAAGCAGGTTTCCCGAATAAATAATCCGATTTAACATTGATATCAATCTTATCATCATCATTTGAATAAATGTCTTTATCAGTATTAACATTAACAGTTATTCTATTGGCAATCACTGTTTGTAAATCGAAGTAGATATTCTCTTCTGTAGCTCCAGCAACTATTTTAAATCTCCAACTACCAGTTAAATCGGATTCGGATGTTTTATACCGGTAAAAGAAGAATCCCTTTTTGCTATCTTTAATCACTTCTTCACCGATTAGCTTGTTCTCAGCATTATATACGCTTATGTTTAAAGGAAGCTCATCCGGGTAATCTCCATTCCTATCTCTGACTATCGCTGCAAGGGTTATTGTCTCTCCCGGTCTGTAGATAGAACGGTCAAGATAAGAGTGAATAAGTAAACCTTTGGCTATGGATGTTCCTCCGACATCAAATGTAGAAGTATTCCACATCATATTGTATGGTAGGAGCAATCCCATTTTCTCAAAATTACGAGCAATAATATATTTTGGGTCTTCTTTGATTTCCAGACCTGTTATTAATCCATCTTCATTAGTGAAAGCGGATTTTAATAGCTGATGTTGTTCGGACAAAATATCTACTTTAGCGTTTGCTATCGGAAAGCCTGACTCAATTTCACGCACTGAGATTACAGTTTCAAGTTCGCTTTTAAACATTGTTACTGCCAAATCTGATTTAATAACTATCTTTCTTTTATTTTGCCATTCGTTAGGATTTTTAATTTCAATAACGAATATGCTACCGTCGTTTTCTTTTGATAAGTCAGATAAATCCAAGTCAACTCTAACAAGACTGTTTCTAGGAATATCCAAATCAATATCTTTTGATATAATACTCTCACCATAATACGTGATATTGTCATATCCATAGTAATTGCCATTTGTTGAGAGCTCATTGTAATCTAAGAAATACGAGAGATTATTTTTATGAATCTTCTTAACTTCAAGATGTAATTTATCAATATTAATAAGGTTTACGCTAACTTTATTATCGCTTAATGACGATAGAAAACTACCTTGCTCACTAAACTCATGCAATTCATTTAAATCGGGAGCTGTAGTCTTTCTGTTCTCGACATCTTTCATTTTCACATCATAGTGGTTACTAATTGAAGATGCAAGCTTTACAGTATAAGTTACACCCGGTACAAAGTCACCTTTTAGATAAATTCTGTCGTCTCTTATAGTACTTGTAAAGTTGCATTTAGGTTCAAGTGATATTAATCCGTTTAAATCTTGAAACTTCTTTAATCCACAGTCAAAAGATAGGACCATCAGGTTTTGAAGTCTTAGTTTCTCCCAATAAATAGAAGTAAGATTAAACTCTTTTGCTTCTTTCACTTCAATTCTTTGAGATGAGCTTTCTCTTAAAGATAAGGCGTCTTTATCAAACTCCAATTGCATCTCATTAGTAATATCTTTTGTATCCAAAGGACCTATCTCAAAATCCCAATAGCGACCGCTATAGCCATTCCAGACAATATTGTATTCCAGACCTGATTTACTCTTTAAGCTAACCCCGGCATTTAACTGTTCTCTCTCAACTCTTCCGTTAACGGATATATTCCCTTTGAGTAAGGTTTGCCCTGTATTTCCGTCAAATGATGTATAATAATTGAATCTGATTATCTCATTTAGTGGAATTCTAATATCAAGAAAAAACTCATCAATTCTATTCTCGTTAAGAATCTTATCCAATTGAAGTTTAAATGTATAGTTCTCTCCCGGTTTAAATCCGTTCTCGGGTCGGAAAACAATCTTATTTCTTCCAGATTTATATAATCTACCTTTAAGCTTTGGACTTATCGACCAGTACTTATCCGGATTTATATTATTGATTTTGTTTGAATATTTATCGTTTAAATAGACGAATATCTCACTATCAGAAGGCACAATATCAGAACTGGAAGATATAATCACATCAGAAAGGGGAATTTTATCTCCACTTTTCTTTGCTCCTAAAGTGAACATTAAGGCAACAATCATAATCAGCAGTATTAAAGGTAAATAACGCCTACAAAATAACTTCATAATCTATCTCCATTTAGTTTTCATCTTATGTGATAATAGTTATCTCTTTCAATAAATGTCAACCTAATATCAGTAGGAGCATTTTATTTATTCCTACTAAAAAAGCCTCATCTATTTGATGAGGCTTTCATATAATCTATTGCTATCTATTTCATGTAGATAGTTTTCATACTTCTATTATAATCTGAAGCAGTTATTTTATAGAAATAAATACCATTTGAGACTTTGTTGTTTCTTGCATCAGTACCATTCCATTGGATAGTATGTTCACCCTGTGAAAGATTACTATTAACAAGAGTGTTAACAAGCTGACCTCTTACATTGTAAATATCCACTCTAACATCATCAGCACTCTTAAGTGAAAAAGAGAGATTAGACGATTCTGAGAAAGGATTAGGAGAAACGGAAAGAGTATTGTTTAAAGTTGCAACATTCTCATTATTACCAACAAGACCGTCTTCAATAACAACAGTAATCGTATTAGACGGCTCTGATGTTGTAAGAGGATTATTGTAAATAGCTCTTACATAGTATTCCCATGTTCCGTCTTCAACAGCAACATCTGTATAAGTTAAAGTATTACTGTTAGGTAAGGTTGCATGAGAAACACCATTTCTAAATACTCTGTACCCGAACAAGGCACGTTGGTCTGTTAATGGATTCTCCCAAGTAAGGACGATATCATTTCCATTTTCAGATGTAAAGTCCAGTCCCCAAGGAGCTTGCAAAGGAATAATTACGCTTGAAGTATTAGATTCCACAAGTGTACCGGGCATTGAGTGTTCGTCTATCGGTAATACTGTAAACTTAATCATGTAACCAATATACTCTGCTCCAATTTGCATTATCATTGGGTCATTAGAATTATGATTGAATTCTTCCCAATTATCTCCATCTTGAGATTTATACCATTTGACTTCTGTATCTCCTTCCATGTCACCATCCATATCAAGGAAAGTATAGCTTGCTGTAAGGAAATCATTTTGCATTGCCATTCCGGTTAATGTTACTAATTCGGCACTAGGAGCTTGATCTACAAAACCGGTTCCATCAAGAGCTATCTCGGAATACTCAAAACCACTGATATCTGAAGATACCATTATTACACCAGGATATTGCATTTCTGCTGTCGGTGTAAATGTTACAGTATATTCATACTGCTCACCTGCATTTAAACTAAGAGTAGTAGGGTCAGTGAGTGTATAGCCGTCACCAATCAATGATAATACAAAGTTAGCATTATTATCTGAGATATTTATAACTTTAAACTTCTTCTCGAAATTTCCACCGATGTATGAATCTCCAAAATTCATACTTGTGGTAGTTACAGGTGATGTGCCACATTCAGCAGCTTGATAAATGTAAGGGTAAGTTGTATCAAATGATTGAACTAAGATGTAACCTTGTAATGTCTCAGGATCCCAAGCTTGATTTACAGCAAGCTCCATGTTATAACTTCCTGATTGTCCTGCTGTACTTATTGGTAAATCCATATCACCGTATGCAACGACACTACAGAAATATTCATCTGTCTGATGTCTTGTAATAATATATACTAATTTGTTGTTTGAATAATCAAGATTTGATTCAAGCTGAACATCTGCAATAAGATTATATCCTGTACTTGTTGGAACAAATACCCCGGATAATTGTACAGGACTTGGATCATCAATCAAATCATTGTAAATTGGTAAAAATTGGCTTTGATAAGCTGTTGGTAAGGCTCCAACTTCAAGTTCTACACCTTGGAAAGCTGTTTGTGGTATACCACTTGAAAGCGAACCGATTAAACCTCTACGTCCTGAATAATTAGGTGATACATTCGAACTGTCTCCTTGCCATATAAGTGGCACGACATTGGGTTGATTTTCATATAACGAAAGCAGACCTGCTCTTGCTCTTGGACAGTATCCTCACCAAGATTCCGTGAATACTTCAGCAACAACATTGATTTGCACAGCTAAAGCGGATAGAGCAAGAAGTAAAAGTGTAATAAATAATAAACCTTTCTTCATAATTCACTCCTTTTTATGGAAGATTTTACATAGAATCCTAATTCCTTTGATACTTGTCAAACACTTTCTTTACATAATTGAATGTAGATTTTAGTAATAATCTTTACTTGTTGTTTACATCTCAAAGAGAGAGCCCCATTTAAATAGATTATAAGTGATAGATTCGGAATAACTATATTATAGGAAGAAAAGCATTATGATGTTCAAAATTTAAGAATACTTTTTTCTGTCATTTCTCAATATGCCAACTTTATTCAGGACGATATACACTATCTCACGGTTTCTCGTAGCATCTCGCTCAAGTATCTTCTTATGCATATTAAAGCCCTGTCCTGTGTGTATCCATACAAGTTACAGATGTGCCCTAATCCTTTGTATCTGAGTTTGCATTCATTCCATACTTCTTAATCCACCCTTGGATTGTGGATATACTAGATATGTGATAAAGCCGTTGAGCTTCTCCCTGACTTAAACATCCGTTCTCAATTTCGTCCACTACTTTCATTTTAAATACAACACTATAACTACGTTGGTACCTTTTCGTTGTCTCTTTACTCATCATTTCTCCTGTTCCTTTTTAGGGTAACCTATCCAGGACAGTACACATACTCTAACAACGCACTGTGTTCGCACTGTGATTCCACTGTGAACGCACTATCCACTCACTGAGACACCGGGTTAGCAGTACCTTCACAGTGGGATCACAGTGGGAAAATTGTGTTTTACTAAGTCGTTTAAACAATGTGGTGTGATAATGCATAAATAGATAAATGGTTTTATACAGGAGTAAGGGAGTAAAAAGAAAAGTGTGTAAACCTTACAATGCGATTAAGCATATAACATCAATTAATTAAAGTGATTTATCAATCAGATTTGCCGTTACAATATTTAATTCTTGACTATTTACGACACTTTGAATTTATCAATTTAAATTTAGATTATTAAATCCTAGATTATCATTCTATGGGCTTATGTTAGATATCAGTAATAGTAGAATCGTTTATCCTACAGGATTTGTAACGTTCATTGGAGGAACAATGCAGATAGATTTCCATTATTATGGAACCTACACAATTGCCAGAGCTGCGGGAATAAAAGAAAAAACAGCACATATAATTGCAAATTCAGCTCAATTTGTTGATGACTGTGTTGATAAATCGATAAAATGCAATTTTAAAGACGGAAGCAGTATAGTACCTATCATAACTGCTCATCACGGAGAATCTATTGAGAATTTAAAACGTGATGACCAAAGAATGGTTTGGGTACCTTTCCACTTTTTGCCTGGTAATATCGGTAGTGAATTCACCGAGCGACTAGTGTGTCAAAAAGACAGTGATATAGCCCTTCAGATGCTAGACCACTCACTATTCTACCCTTACAAGCCTTTCCAAAAATATCTTGTTGGAATCACTTCACACGTTTATGCAGACACATTTGCTCACTACGGATTTTCAGGAGTTAGTTCCCGAAGAAATGAAGTTGATACAGGTTCAATCGATTATTCAGTAAATGATGTTAACCTCAAAAAACGAATGAAGAAGAAAGAAAAAAGTTTTTTCAATCAGTTAACATCTTTAATGATTAAGAATTTCAGAACTATTGGGCTTAATACAGTAGAAAAAGCCTCCGGAGCTTTGGGACATGGAGCAGTAGCTACATATCCTGATAAACCTTTCTTAAAATGGACATTCAATTATGATCATCCTTGTGAAGCTACTAACGGACTGAATAGGAGAGATAATGTCAGTACTTTTCTTGAGGCTTGTGAAGGTTTATACAACTATTATAAAAGCTACCTAATCTTTAATCCTGATGAACTGGATGAAAGGATCTCTTTAGAGTTTGCTGATATTAAAGATAGCTTGAGAGAAGTCTTATCATTAGAAGGTAAAAAAGATGAAAGAGCATCCTTTTGGAAAAAAGCTTTTAGAGATAAAAGTATTTTCGATTTTCCGGAACGAAACATTCCAAAATATATGGGATATTCATGGATAGAAGATTTGAAGTTAAAGAATCATTCGGAAACTGTAGTACTTGTTGATACGGAAGTATACAATTACTTTATTGCTGCCGAGTATCATAGAACGTATATTCTTAGGGACTTGTTGCCAAAGAATAATATCGTTGTTGTTTAGTACAAAAAGGCCCTGAATACTCAGGGTCTTTTACCGACTATTGACAAAGCTATGAGTAAGATTTCATAGCTTTGTCAACAGTCTGAGGAATCATACTCAGTATGATTCCTGTTATAATATTATTCTAGAATAGATTACTTATATTACCATTTTCATCAATATCCATAGCATTTGCTGAAGGTTCTTTCGGTAATCCGGGCATAAGCATTATCTCTCCTGTAATAGGTACAAGGAATCCTGCTCCGGCTGATACATTAATCTTTCTAACTGTAACTAGAAAATCCTTAGGTCGGCCTAACAGTTTAGGATTATCGGAAAGAGATTTCTGAGTCTTTGCCATACATATCGGCAAACCCTCTAATCCAAGTTTCTTTATCATTAACAAATCCTGTTTTGCTTCTGGAGTAAAATCAACATTCTCAGCACCATATATCTCAGAGGCAATCTTAAATATTTTATCTTTTACATCCATTTCTAGAGGATAAAGAGGACGTAGTGTACATTGGTCATTTTCAATAAGGTCTACGACTTTATTAGCTAAATCAATTGCTCCTTCTCCTCCCCTCGCATGAGATTCTACTATTGATGACTGAAAACCTTTCTTTTCAACAAAGTCTGCTATTGCCTGAAGTTCATCTTCAGTATCGGTACTGAACCTGTTTATCGCTACAACAGATTTCATACCAAACTTTTGAATATTCTCAAGATGCTTCTCAAGATTTTCAAGCCCTTTAATTACTGCATCAACATTAGGTTCTGTCAGTTCTTTCAATTTCATACCGCCATGAAGCTTCAGGGCTCTTACTGTTGCAACCAGGACAACAGCATTTGTACAAAAACCACCTATCCGACAAACAATGTCAAAGAACTTCTCAGCTCCTAAATCAAAACCAAATCCAGCTTCAGTAACTGCATAATCAGATAATCCTAGAGCCATTTTTGTTGCTATTACACTATTAGCTCCTTGGGCAATATTTGCAAAAGGACCTCCATGAACAAAAGCCGGAGTGTTCTCAGTAGTTTGTACAAGATTGGGTTTAATCGCATCTTTTAATAATGAGGCAATAGCTCCTTCAAAACCAAGCTCTTTAACATATACCGGTTTTCTATCATAAGTATAACCAACAAGAATGTTACCTATTCTTGCTTTGAGATCTTCAATATCATTAGCTAAGCATAAAATCGCCATTATTTCAGAAGCTGGAGTAATCATGAAATTTTCTTCTAACGGGAATCCCTGTTTCTTACCACCAAGTCCAACAACCATGCTTCTTAGCATTCTATCGTTAACATCTTGTACTCTATTCCAGTTAATAGTTCTAGGATCAAGGTTAATTGGGTTTCCCCAATATATATAATTATCGATTAATGCTGAAAGATTATTGTTTGCTGAAGTCACAGCATGCATATCACCAGTAAAGTGAAGATTAATGTCTTCCATAGGTAAAACTTGTGAGTATCCACCACCCGCGGCACCACCTTTAATACCAAAGACAGGACCTAATGACGGTTCTCGAATTGCTGCAACAGATTTTTTACCTATTTTATTTAAAGCTTGAGAAAGCCCTATCGTTGTTGTTGTTTTACCTTCACCTGCAGGAGTAGGAGTAATTGCTGATACTAGAATCAACTTACCTCTTTCCTGTTTTCTAATTCTTTTTACAGCTTCATAAGTAAGCTTGGCTTTATGTTTCCCGTATAATTCAAGTTCATCTTCTTTAATACCTACAGATTTTGCAATCTCTGTAATCGGTAATATCCTTGTTTTTTGTGCTATATCTAAATCTGACAGCATACAACCTCCAATGAATGATTTTGAGATAAACTAATCAGATTTTAGAAATTCACATATACAAATTATTGTTTTCCCTGTAACTGACTTTATAGAACTTATATAGCCATGCTTAAAGCTCAAACATTGAGGTAGCAAAAAATCAATATCAATAATCTTTATTAACTCGTTGTACTTTTATTAGTCTTTTCGGATACATTTGAAAAACTAAATTATATTCAGTTTAAATACCACTAAAAAGGAAAATGACATTGACATATTTCTATGACTCAAATAGTTGAAATAAAAAAATTTCTGAATACGGAGTAAACAAATGGCAGAAATTAAGATGAAGAAAGCTGATAAAGCTTCTGACTTAAATCTACTTGAAGATTTCGGTAATCCGAAGTACTCAGAATGGGTTGAAGAAGTAAACAAACTTCTCAAAGGTAAACCCTTTGATAAGGCTATGCTAACTAAAACCTATGAAGGTATTACGCTAAAACCAATCTACACGGAAGAAGATGTTAAAGATTTGACTTTCAAATCTCAAATGCCCGGAGCAGAGGATAAAGTAAGGGCCAATAATTCTTTAGGATATTTAAACAGTTCTTGGGAAATTGCTCAAGAACAAACAGCATACAATCCAAGTAAAGCCAACAAAATGTTACTTGAAGATCTTGGTCGTGGTGTATCTAAAGTAAGAATCAGACTTGATAGACAATGCAAATCAGGCAAAAATCCTGATAAATTAAATAAAGAATACTATTATAGGGGAACTTCTGTAGAAAAACTGGAAGATCTTCAGAATTTATTCGAAGACGTCTACTTTGAAAATACAGCTCTTGATTTTGATTCAGGAGTTATGGCTCCAGCTTATCTGTCTCTTCTTAGAGCTTATTTTAAAGATGATATCAAGTCTTTAAAAGGAAGCGTAGCTTTTGATCCAATTCTTGAGCTTGAAGAATCAGGAAAACTTGCTATTCCATTAACACATTTGTATGATATGATGCGTAACATGATTAAGTGGGCTTCTAAAAATAATGTTAATATGAGAATGATTTCTGTTAATTCAAGAGTTTATATGGATAGTGGTTGTAGTGCTACCCAAGAACTCGGCTATTCTTTTGCAAAAGCTGTTGAGTATATTAGAGCAATGCTTGATCGTGGTCTTGATATTGATACAATTGTTAAAAGCATTCAATTCAACTTATTTATAGGGCCTGATTTCTTTATGGAAATTGCCAAATTTAGAGCTGCACGCCTCATTTGGAGCAATATTCTTGAGGCATTCGGAGCTTCTGAAGAAGTGAAAACTATTTACATTCATGCTTCAACAGGAAGATTTAATAAAACCGTATATGATGCATACGTAAATATTTTGAGAACTGCAACTGAAGGATTCAGTGCTGTACTTGGTGGAGTCGATAGTTTGCATATAGGTTTCTTTGATGAGCTTGTCAGAAGACCTGATGAGTTTTCAAGAAGAATAGCTAGAAACCAACAAATAATCCTTAGAGACGAATCAAATCTCAGATGGCTTATTGATCCTGCAGGTGGTTCTTGGTATATTGAATCATTAACAGATAAAATCGCTTCAAAAGCTTGGGAGATATTCCAGAGTGTTGAAAAAGAAAAAGGATTAGTACAATCTCTTAAGAATGGTTCCATTCAAAAAGCTATTGAAGAAGTTGCCGACCAAAAAAGACAGAACCTTAATACACGTAAGGATGTGCAAGTTGGAACTAATATGTACGCTAACTTAAATGAGGAGAAACTAGAGAATCGTGATAATGATGTTAAGCGTATGGTTCAAGGTAGAATTTTGGATATACAGGACTTTCTTTCTGATAGAGATTCTAAAGTTGAAATACTTGTCAAAGAGACAAAGCTTGATTCTAAATGCTCATGCTCAATAGATAAAATGTGTGAGTTATGGGAAGCTGGAGCTATCTTGTCAGAGATTGCCCCTATCCTCTATCCTGAGCAAGAAGAAATAGTTATTGATTCATTCAATCAAAGTAGAGCAACTAAACATTTCGAGCAACTAAGAGAAAATGTTGAATGCATGAAAAAGAGACCCGAGGTTTTCTTTGCTAATATGGGACCTGTTTCACAACATAAAGCAAGAGCTGATTTCTCAAGAGGTTTCTTCGAAGTCGCAGGGTTCAACACAATCATGACAAACGGTTTCGAATGTCAAAACTGCTTTGCTAAAGCATATAAAGAAAACAAATCACCTATTATTGTAATCTGTTCAACCGATGCAACATACCCGGAGCTTGTTCCCGGAGTTGTAGCTAAAGCTAAAGAGATTAATCCGGATGTCTCAATTATTCTTGCCGGATACCCTAAAGAGCATATTGAAGAGTTTACTAAACTTGGAGTAGATGATTTCATTCATGTAAAAGCTAATGCTTATGAAATTTTAAATAAACTCGCAGAGAAAGTCGGAGGTGCTAAATGAGCAATCCTGATTTCACAAAAATAGATATTAAACTTAAAGAAAGTAAAGAGAAATACACTGACTGGGTTACAAAAGTACAAAAAGAATCCGGTAAAAGTATAGAACAATTAGTGTGGAAAACTAATGAGAAGATTGATGTAAAACCTGTATACACGCAAGATGATCTTATTGATATGGAGCATTTAGGATTTATGTCAGGAATTCCACCTTATCTCAGAGGACCATACGGTTCAATGTATGTAACAAGACCTTGGACAATTCGTCAGTATGCAGGTTTCTCTACTGCCGAAGAGAGTAATGCTTTTTATCGTAGAAACCTTGCTATGGGTCAGAAAGGTCTTTCAGTTGCCTTTGATCTTGCAACACATAGAGGTTATGATTCAGATCATGAAAGAGTAGTCGGAGATGTTGGTAAAGCCGGTGTAGCAATTGATTCAATACTTGATATGAAAATTTTGTTTGATGGCATCCCATTAGACAAGATGTCAGTTTCCATGACCATGAATGGAGCTGTTATTCCTGTAATGGCTTTCTACATAGTAGCTGCTGAAGAGCAAGGTGTTAAATGGGAACAACTTTCAGGTACTATTCAAAATGATATTTTGAAAGAGTACATGGTGCGTAATACATACATCTATCCACCAACAGAATCTATGAGAATTATAGCCGACATCTTTGAGTTTACTTCAAAGAATATGCCTAAGTTTAATAGTATTAGTATTTCAGGATATCACATGCAGGAAGCAGGAGCTACTGCAGACCTTGAAATGGCTTATACAATAGCTGATGGTCTACAATATATCAAAACCGGTATTGATGCCGGAATTGATATTGATGCTTTTGCCCCACGTCTATCTTTCTTCTGGGCGGAAGGTATGAACTATTTCATGGAAGTGGCTAAGTTAAGAGCAGCTCGCATACTTTGGGCAAAATTAGTAAAACAATTCAATCCTAAGAATCCTAAATCTATGGCTCTTAGGACCCACTCTCAAACTTCAGGTTGGTCTCTTACTGAACAAGACCCATATAATAATATTACAAGAACCGTTCTTGAGGCTTTAGCTGCAACAATGGGACATACTCAATCGTTACATACCAATTCACTTGACGAAGCTATTGCCTTACCAACAGATTTCAGTGCTCGTATAGCAAGAAATACTCAGCTTTTCCTTCAGCATGAAACAGGAGTATGCAATGTGATTGACCCTTGGGGTGGATCATACTATATTGAAGCCTTAACAAATGACTTGCTCATTAAGGGTTGGAATCATATTGTAGAAGTTGAAGAACTTGGTGGAATGACAAAAGCTATTGAATCCGGTCTTCCAAAAATGCGTATTGAAGAAGCTGCTGCGAGAAGACAGGCAAAGATAGATTCCGGAATTGAGACAATCGTTGGTGTTAATAAATATCGTTTAGAACAAGAAGATCCAATTGAAATCTTGGAAGTTGATAATACTTCAGTTAGATTATCTCAGATAGAACGTCTTAATAAACTTAAAGCTGAACGTGATAATAGTAAGGTTAATGAATGCTTGGATGCAATTACTAAGTCTTGTGAAACAGGTGATGGTAACCTCTTGGAATTAGCAATATATGCTACAAGAGCCAGAGCCACTTTAGGAGAAATATCTAACGCTATGGAAAAGAAATTTGGAAGACATCAAGCGACTATTAAACTTATCTCTAATGTTTACAAATCTGAATACAAAAACTCAGAAGATGTGGAGAGTGTTAGAAAACTCGCTGATGAATTTGAAGCAAAAGAAGGACGTCGACCTCGTATCATGATTGCGAAAATGGGCCAAGACGGACATGACCGTGGTGCAAAAGTAGTAGCCACTGCTTATGCAGATATGGGATTTGATGTCGATATGGGACCTCTTTTCCAAACTCCGGAAGAGACTGCCAGACAAGCTGTCGAGAATGACGTGCATGTTATTGGTATGAGCTCATTAGCTGCAGGACATAAAACATTACTTCCTCAATTGATTGATGAGCTTGCTAAATTAGGTAGAGAAGACATCATGGTCATATGTGGTGGAGTTATTCCTGCTCAAGATTATGACTATCTTTATGAGCACGGTGCTGCGGCTATATTTGGTCCCGGTACTGTTTTACCTCATGCTGCAAGAGTCATTATTGAAAAGTTAAATGAGAGACTGGGATTGTAGAATCCTTTCTCTTAACATATTGATTGATTAAGGCACCTGGAAACAAGGTGCCTTAATCATTATACTTCCTTTTTGGATTATTACAGTTATGGAACACATAGACTAGATTATAATTGACAATAATGCCTAATTTTACATCTGATTTGTTCAACTGAACCCAATAGAGGAGATTATGAGGAAGATTATAATAATACTGGCTGCAATGCTATTGTTAATGAGTACGCTAGCGGCTACATATGAAACAGCAACTATTACTAGCAATAACATAAGAAATGATATAAAATTTATGAATAAGAATGGTATTGACATAGATAAAGTAATAGGAAATACTATTTATTTGTATCTCTTTGAAGAAGATATCCAACTACTTAATGCTAACGGTTACAGCATTGATTTTATAACTGACAAAGCTAAAGAATATGCCAACAGACTTTGGGAAGAGACAAAGGACACTCGTGATCCTATGAGAGAGTATTACAGCTATTCAGAATATATAAATTTCATGCAAAATACTGCTTCAAGTTACCCAAACATTTGTCGACTTGTAGACATAGGTGATTCAGTTAATGGAAATGATATTCTTTTTATGAAGATTTCAGATAATGTTGCTATCGACGAAGAAGAACCAGAGGTAAGGTATATTTCATCTATTCATGGTGATGAAACGGTTGGTTTCGACTTCATGATAAGACTTATCAATCTACTAACAAGTGAATACGGAACAAATACACGAATCACTAATATAGTAAATAATACAGAGTTATGGATTAATCCATTAATGAATCCGGATGGTTATATCAATCATACAAGATACAATCAGAATAATGTTGACCTGAATCGTAATTTCCCGACTCCTTCAGGAATCATGCATCCAGACGGTAATAGTTGGCAACCTGAAACACAAGCGATTCTTGATTGGAGCGAGAGTCATTATTTCACGGAGAGTCTTGTTTTCCATGGTGGAGCAACCGTTATGAATTACCCTTGGGATTATACTCCATCATTGACACATGATGATCAGTTGTTCCAACAGATGTCACTAGTATATTCTCAGAATTATCCTGCTATGTATAACAGTAATGAATTTAACAACGGTATAACTAATGGAAATGCATGGTATGAAACTCAGGGATCAATTCAGGACTGGAGTTACTCCTATTCAAATTGTTTTGATATAACTTGTGAAGTATATGATGAAAAATGGCCTAACACAAATCTGTTATCAACTATTTGGGATCAGAATCGTGAATCATTGCTTTCTTATATTGAGTTTGCTCAAAATGGTATCAAAGGTATCGTTACAGATGATTCGCAAAACCCAATTGAAGCAGAAATCATTATTGAAAACAACAATAAATCCATTTTATCTCATCCGGGAGTTGGAGATTACCACAGATTACTACTTCCCGGAGTTTATACCATTACTGCTAGAAAAGAAGGATTCCGTAGTGTTACTGTTGAAGATGTTGTCGTTCCTGCATCAGGGTATACAACAATTAATTTCGAGCTTATTCAAGCACAAGAAGTTTCCTTGAATGGTGTTGCAAGATTCTCTAATGGAGAGTTAATTAGTAACGGTCAAATAGCCTTTTATACAACAAACACGGTTATAACCGATGAGAATGGTAGATTTTCAGCTACTTTGCTACAAGGAGACTATCAAGTAACAGCCAGTATTGGTACACAAACTTTAAACACATCTATTTCACTATGGGATACTTCAGATATCTGTTTAGTATTTCCATCCGAAAGCGTTTTGTTCTTCGATAATTTTGATACAGGTCTAGCTCAATGGCAAACAACCGGAAGCTGGGGAATTGAATCTGATAATGGCTCTAATGTACTATCTGATTCTCCTTCCGGACAATACAATAATAATTTAAATGTCACTTGCGGTCTTTCATCACCAATTCAGACAAACGGAATGCCGGTAAAAGTTAGTTTCGATATGTATTTTGAATTAGAAGAAGGTTATGACTACGGTTATCTAGAGATCTCTGAGAACGGGAATATTTGGGAGACTATTGCTAGTTACAATGGTGCTGATTATTGGAATTATCACGATTATGTTATACAAGGGTATGATAATCTTTACCTCAGATTCAGACTAGAGACTGATGTAGGTCTTAGAAATGATGGAATTAAGATAGACAATTTCGAAATTACTTCCACACTACCTATTATTGGTGATTTAAATGGAGACAGAATAATCTCTGCTTTTGATATAGACTTACTCGCCGATTTTGTTCTTAGTGATTCCGAGACTTGGACAATAACTTCTTTCGATACTGCTAACATGGATAATAACAATTTAATTAACTATATAGATGCAGGCTTACTATACAGATATTTCTGTGGTACACTGGACCGGTTGCCGGTACAAAACGGATTAGATATCACCTATGAAAATCCGACTGTTGTTTGTGATATCGATGAAACTAGTATATTCGTTACTCAAACTTTCCCGGTTGAAATGTATGCTCTTTTAATAGATTTTAACACTTTTACTGTTGAACCGCTCTCTAGTGTTGAGCATTTAGGCGGATATTACAAAGGTGTAGATAACTACAGACTTCTTTATCTACCTGCAAATAATCTAACAAACACAGGAGAAATTATCTCTTTCAATTACATTAGTGATGCTCCCCTACCCTATACCGCTCAATCATTTTGTAATGGCTTTGAGAACACTCAGATGCTAGACAGTTTCGCTAATAACGATAATGCAGTTAATCAGGTTACAATGCTTTCAGGAAACTACCCGAATCCATTTAATCCGACTACTACAATCAACTTCTCAATTGCAAATAACAATACTGAGACCTCTTTAATAATTTATGACATAAAAGGTCATAAAGTAAACACTCTAGTTTCAGATCTACTGACATCAGGTGAACATACTGTCATTTGGGATGGGAAGAACAGTAATGGAGATAAAGTAGCATCGGGAGTTTATTTCTATCGTCTTGAAGCTGACAAAGTAAAACTTACTGGAAAAATGGTTCTAATGAAATAAACTTGACGTAGCAATGCGATTGTATTAGTTAAAAACAGCATAGATAATTGGAGTTTAAATGACAAGTACAGATAGACAGAAACGTTCACTAAAAGAGATGAAAAGAAAGAATACCATCAAGCTCATTGTATATGTAATTGCCTTTATGCTATTCTTCTATCTCTTTAAAGTTGTTTTTGCCAAATTCGCTGCGACTAGATTTGTTGCAGAACCTAAAGGACAGACTGAAGAAAAGAACTATCCTTTTACCAAGCATGGAGTACTAACTATCAAAGATGGTGATTATCATTTAGGAAATTTCGATATTGAGATTGCCGAGACTCCTGAGAAGATGGAACAAGGACTAATGTACAGAAAGAAAATGGCTCCGAATCAAGGTATGCTTTTTGTATACAAGAACCCGCAACCCCTTAGTTTTTGGATGAAAAACACCTACCTTCCTCTTGATATGCTATTTATAGATAGTGATAATAGAATTATACAGATTTCAAAAGATACAATTCCTTACAGTGAAGACCCGATTGTGTGCTATCAACCCGCAATGTATGTATTAGAACTTAATGCAGGAATTAGCGACATGGCGGGTATAACTGTTGGCTCGGTAGTTTCTTGGGAGAGAACAAATGATGGAAAAGAAAAGATACAATAACGGCTATAACTGGATATTCATAATCATTGTTGCATTAATAGTAGTAATTCCAATAACTTGCTCTAAAGTCAATGATAATGATAATGATATTAAAGATAAGCCTGAATATGTTGAAGTTGATGAATCTCAAATCCCTTCTGATAGCAATAATGTTGAGACAGAACCTATTATCAATCATACAGGAAAAAAGCTTTGTGTGATTATTGATGATTTCGGTCAAAATCATAATGAACTTATTCAAAAATTCATGGATTTACCTGTTGAGATTGCCTTCGCAATCATGCCTGATCTCCCCCACAGTAAGGATATTATGGCAGAGGCTATGCTACAAAATAGAGAGGTGATCATTCATACTCCTATGGAACCATTAAGCTATCCAAAGGATAATCCCGGTGAGAATGCTATTCTAACCAGTCTTTCTGATGAAGAGATAGCTTCAAGAATGGATTATTACATTAATCAATTGCCTAGTGCAATTGGTATTAATAATCACATGGGAAGCAAGGCAACAGCAGATAAAAGAGTCATGAAGATAGTATGCGAGAGATTGAAAGCTAATAACATGTTCTTTATCGATAGTTTCACTGAGGCTAACTCAGTCGTAAAAGATGTATGTCTTTCTATGAATGTTCCGACAAACAGAAGACACATATTTTTAGACGTTCCGGATTCATCTTTAGAAAATGCAGTAAACAAAATTGATGAACTTGAAAAGAAAAACAGGAAAGATAATCCTACTATTGTTATCACTCACTGCTTAACAGAGAAGAAGCTTATACAGTTAAAGGAATTCCTTAGATTAGCCGATGAGAATGGTTACGACTTAGTTCCTGTTTCCAGTGTGGTTCAAAGAAAGAAAGCTATATTATAATACATAACAACTAATTTTTATAGAGTATTACTTTTTGGGTAATACTCTTTTTGTTTTACACGCATTTAATCAAATTATTCCGGAACATTTAATAAATCAATGTAAATCCTCTTGAGACAAGATTCCGTTTTATTCTGCAACAATCTATCGGTAACAATGAATTCATTTGACACGATATATTCATGCAATAATCTATAACAAATTGAAATTAGTAGGACATTATGCTTAAAGATAAGAAAATATTATTAGGAGTATGCGGAGGCATAGCTGCATACAAAGCGATTGAGATTGCAAGTAGACTAAAGAAAGAGGGAGCAATTGTCAGAACTATAATGACAAAGCATGCTCAAGAGTTTATTGGAGCTATTAACTTTGCAGGCATAACCGGAGAAAAGGTGCTCACTCATGAGTTCCAATTAGATGAACCAATTGCCCATGTAAATTGGGCGGGGTGGGCTGATTTGATTGTCATAGCTCCGGCAACCGGAAACATGATTGCTAAATCAGCTAATGGAATAGCAGATGACTTGCTTAGTTCCACAATTCTAGCCAGTCCTAAACCAATCCTCTTTGTTCCTGCAATGAATATATACATGTATGATAGTCCTGCAACTCAAGCAAACTTAAAAGCACTTAAGAGTTATGGGAACTATTTGTTAGAACCGGACGATGGAGTTCTTGCTTGTGGCTATAAAGGAAAGGGAAGACTTCCTGAACCGGTCGAAATTGTTCATGCCATTAGAGCAATAACCGCTTCAGAGAAAGATATGAAAGGTAAGAAAGTTCTTATCACTGCAGGAGCTTCATGTGAGGATATTGATCCTATGCGATACATTACTAACCACTCGAGTGGAAAAATGGGTCTATCTCTTGCGAGATCCGCTTATTGGCGAGGAGCGTCCGTAACCTTTATTCATAGCAATATCTCTGAGAAAGTACCGGCATATCTGAATCCAATAAAAGCTATTTCAGCAGAAGAGATGTACAAAGAAGTTATGAAGCATTATGCTTCCCAAGATATAGTTATAATGACTGCTGCTGTTGCGGACTATACACCGGAGTATAAATCAAAACACAAATTAAAGAAATCCGGTAGTTTAACAATAGAATTAAAGCGAACTGAAGACATCCTGGCAAATATGGGTAGAGACAAGTTAATCGGTCAGCATCTGATAGGTTTTGCCGCTGAATCGGAAGACATCGTAAAGAATGCTCTGATTAAGCTTGAAAAGAAAAATCTGGATTGGGTTGTTGCAAATGACCTTAGGGTAAGCGGTTCGGATGAAACTTCAATAGTAATACTATCGCATAACACTGAACATAAGTTTGAAGGAAGAAAAACTGACAGTGCAGACTTCATTCTTGACGTTATTGGAGATAATTAGTGCAAACAATTCTTATTACAGGAGCTAATGGAAACTTAGGTAGTTATATTGCCCATCACTTCCACTCTAAGAATTACATTCTACATCTATTAGTTCATGATAATGATTCAAGGATTATTGATCTTGTTAATAGGCACTCTAATGTATACTATCAAAAATGTGATTTAAACAATCTGAGTGAAGTTGTGAATGCCTGTGAAGAGTTAAACAAAAATAGCGGTAGTACTCCTGACATAATCATTCATACTGCTTCAATACGCAGTAGTGATTTCAGTAAACTTGAAGACAGTAATCCGAAGTTATGGTATAAAATCATTCAAAGCAATCTCTTCTCAACCTTTAACTTGCTACATGCCAATCTGCCTGTAATGAAAGCAAGTAATTATGGAAGAATCATACTTTTCGGTTCTAATGTAAGCAGGATTGGCTTAAAAATGGGAACTGCCTATGCCGCATCCAAAGCGGCAGTGGCAAACTTGGCAAGAAGTTTAGCTCTTGAGTTAGAGGACTACGATATTACTGTAAATACAGTTTCTCCGGGTCCTATTAAGATTGATGATTCGCACTTCAGTGAAGAGTATCGAGACTTTAGAAAAGAATATTATGCTAGGGAGTTAGAACTAATCCCTAAGAAACGACTTGCAGAGTATGAAGATATTTTAAACATATGCAAGTTTTTAACTGATAAAAACAGTAGGTATATTAGTGGTGAAGAGTTCTTTGTCACAGGTGGTAAGTTATAGATGAGAAAAGCCTTTTTGATAGTAATCATTTTTTCTTTAGTATCGCATTTATTTAGTTATAGAGTTGGTGAGAAACTAACCTTTGATATTAAATACGGATTCATAAAAGCAGCAGAAGCAGTTCTTGCTGTTGATAGTGTAGCTTATGAAGATTCAACCGCTATTCAAGTCTCCGCAACAACAAAGACATACCCATTTTTTGATTCAATCTTCAAGGTGAGAGATGAGATAAAATCAATTATCAATCCTGACACCGGATTACCATATGAATTTGTGAAAAAACTTAAAGAAGGTAATTACCGTCAACATCGTATTCATGTGTTTAAGAGAAATGATAATTTAACTATGTATCGCAAATGGAAGTTCAAACAAGAGGTTTGGAAAGAGACCTACATGGAAATTCCTCCTGACACACATGATATGTTCTCAGCTTTCTATTGGTCCAGAGAACGGGAGTTAGTCCCGGGAGATACACTCAATCTGAGTGTAACAGCAGATGGTGTTACTGCCCCAATTAAAATCATCTGTCATAAAAGAGAAAAAATTGACACTATTTTCGGAGAAGTAAATTGCCTTAAAATTGAACCTGTCGTTGATGGTGAAACAATATTTGCAAACTCAGGACGCGTATTTATCTGGTTGACGGATGATGAAGAAAAGATTCCTGTGCTTCTCGAAAGTAAAATAATCTTCGGCTCTTTCAAAGCCGTACTCAGGAATGCTAAAAATGTCACTAAAAGAAAGAAGTAATTATTACTATGAACTCCCTGAACAACTTATTGCTCAGTATCCTTTAAAGAACAGATCCGAATCAAAACTACTATATTTAAACAAAGAATCCGGAGATAGAGAGCATTTAAAGTTCACTCAGATTGTTGACCTCTTAGTCCCGGGTGATGTTTTAGTTCTTAATACCACTAAGGTCATCCCCGCTCGCTTATTAGGTACAAAAACTACAGGTGCAAAAGTAGAAGTATTTCTATTACATCAGATAGAGAATATGGACTGGGAATGCTTGGTAAAGCCTGGTAGAAGGTTAAAGAATGGAGCAAAGGTTATCTTCAATGATAATCTTACAGGAGAAATTATCGGTTATGGTGACGAAGGTTCAAGGATTGTAAGATTTGAAGCAAAAGGAGATTTCTGGGAGGCTCTTGAAATCCATGGACGTGTACCTCTCCCCCCCTATATTTTGAGAGAGAGTAATGATGAAGATAAAGAGAACTACCAGACTGTTTATGCGGACAAAAAAGGTAGCGTCGCAGCTCCTACTGCAGGATTGCATTTCACCGATGAACTTCTGAAACTGATAAAAGACAAAGGTGTTATTCTTACCGAAGTTAACCTAAGAGTTAGCTTAGGCACATTCAGACCGGTGAAGACCGAGAATATTGAAGAACATATAATGCATAAAGAATATTGTGAAATATCTCAAAAATCGGCAGAAATAATCAATAAGGCTAAAGATGAAGGTAGACGTGTGATTGCGGTTGGGACTACATCAACACGAACTATGGAAAGCTTTGCAGATGGTTGTAAAGTTAAACCTGGGGGGCATTGGACTGATATTTTCATCTATCCGGGTAAAGAAGTAAAAGTAATAGATGGATTGATTACAAATTTTCACATGCCTGAATCAACCTTATTGATGTTAGTTAGTGCATTTGCAGGTTATGATAATGTTATGAATGCGTACAAAGAAGCCGTAAGGATGGAGTATAGATTTTTCAGTTACGGTGATGCAATGGTGATACTATAATGATTAAACAGTACTTGTTCGATGAAATCTACTCTTTCAATAAAGTCTTAAGTTCTATGAACTCTGCTCAAAAGATGATTCAGAATGGAGATGTTAACGGCAATTTCCTTGTTCGAGTTAATGAGCAGACCGGTGGAAAAGGAAGACAAAAGAACAAATGGTTCTCACCAGAAGGTGGTTTGTGGTTTACAATGGCTTTATACGGATTACCACTTGATAGTTCATTAACTATATTCACAGGTGTGATTATTCATAAAACCATTGTTGATCTTTATCCTGAATTGGACGGCAAAGTTAAAATAAAATGGCCCAACGATATATTCATCGGGGACAAGAAAATATGCGGTATTCTAACCACACATTTAGGAGTTAAGAACTATTTTCTGGTTGGTATTGGTATAGATACAAACATATCAGAATTCCCTGAGGAGCTTCAAGAAGTCGCTTCCAGTATTTCGATTGAGTTAGGTACGGATATCGACCATGACCTCTTCTTGGAAAGACTGTTTGAGCTCTATGCAGAAGAATTGCCTGAATTTATTGAGAACCGACTCAAAGAATATCTAGAATACTATCGTGAGCAATCATATTTAACCGGAAAAGAAATAGATTTAGTTACTGAATTCGATAAATTTACAGGTAAAGTACATGGAATTAACAGTAAGGGAGCCTTATTGTTAGAGTTAAGGGCAGGTATGATTCAACCCTTCTTCTCCGGAAGTGTTGATAAAATTTATTAATTGACACATATCTATTAATCCCCTTTTTTATCAATAATTGAACTACGCATTACGGAGATACCAATGGCAAAATACGCTGTTCTGGATATAGGAACTAACTCCATGAAGTTCTTATTAGCTGAGTATGATGAGGGCAGAGTAGAGATAATTAAAGATGAGCTTGATGTTACCAGATTAGGAGAAAGTCTACAAGATACAGGTGCTATCCCTTTCTCTGTTATGGAACGTAATCTTCATGCTATAAAGAGATTTGCCCAAATAGCTCAAGAAGAGAATGTTGATAGATTTGAAGTATTCTCGACTGCTGTTCTCAGAAGAGCTGAGAATGCAGAAGAATTCGTTAAACTTGTTCGTAAAGAGCTAAACATTACAATTAAAATTATCTCTCAAGAAGAGGAAGCAAGACTTGCCTTTGAATCAGTCAAAATCAAGCTTGATGAACCTGAAACCAGCTATATGGTCTTTGATATCGGTGGTGGGTCTACCGAATTCACTTTAAGCCTGCATCATGAAATACTGAAACAGATCAGTTTACCAATGGGTGCTTTAATAATGCAAGATAGATTTATCAAATCCGATCCGCCGTCCGAAGATGAAATAAAATCACTCTCCGCATATCTTCAAACTGTTCTTCAAAAGCATTTTGCTCAGAAAGAGATTAGTAAGATGCTCGCTATCGGTGGAACAGTTACAACTCTTGCCGCTGTCAAAGTTGGTCTCGAGGAGTATGATGCTCAATGGATTGAAGGATTAAAACTCACTATCGGCGATATAAACAGTATGGTTAAGTACTTTGCAGGCATGACGCTTGAAGAACGCAAAAAAGTGCAAGGACTTCATCCTAAACGAGCCGATATAATTCTGGCAGGTACTTTAATCGTTAAAGCTGTAATGGAAGTTACCCAGCAGGAACAATTAATAGTACATGATTGCGGTATCAGACATGGAATGTTGAACACCTTAATACAACAAGCAGAGGGTCAAAAACAAATTAATGAATCGTGAAATACTTTTAATGATTCTAACATTAATAATTAGTGGAAGATTGCTAATCCATATTATTGAATAGCAAGTTATGAATCAACAGTGCGTTTTATGAAGAGTTCCAAACTTTTTACTACAGTAATGCTCCCCTTTAGTGCAAAATCTACCAACCCACCGCTTTCGCACTGTGAAGGCACTGTGCACTCACTACCAACCCACTGTTTCAGTGCGATATCAGTGACATCACAGTGGGAGCACAGTGGGAAAAATGCGAATTGATGAAGAATTTAATTTAAGGGCAATGATAGGTAATAAAGTTTGAGATTTTATGTAATTACCGGAATATTTTTTGTTACATGTTATAGAGTAGAAAATTGCATAGCATAAAAAATATCTACTTAAATTATAGAAATGAAGTATAATAATAAAAACCGTCCTTAACAATGACAAACAATAATAGCTTTCCTCATAAAATATGATTGACAGAAAACAGAGGTTATGAATTTGTCTGAGTATTGGGACAAAGAGACCAAAATACAAGCATTTAGCATGTAAGAAACGCTAAATATCATAAGTTTACAACTAAAGGAGTCATTTATGGAATCCATTGACAACATTTTTGAGTTAAATGGAACTCAAATGAATAAACTTGCCCGTACATATAAGATTACAGGCTATACTAACATGGACAGAAGAGAGCTCATCTTCAAGATATTAGAGATGGTTGCTTTGCAAGAAGGTCTTGCTTTTGTAACCGGATGTCTTGATGTAATGGATGACGGGTACGGATTCCTTAGATTCGAGCATAACAACTACCTTCCCGGTAAAGATGACGTTTATGTATCATTAACTCAAATTAGAAGGTTTAATTTAAAGAGCGGTCACCTTGTTTCCGGTCCTGTTCGCTCCCCTAAAGACGGAGAAAAATATTATGCTCTTCTTAGAGTTTCTGCAGTAAATGGAGCTGACCCTCAAGAAGTTCTTGAAGCTAAGAAATTTGATCAATTAACCCCTTACTATCCAACCGAAAGACTTAATCTCGAACATCACCCTAATGAACATACAACAAGAATTATGAATCTCTTTACTCCTATCGGTAAAGGTCAACGTGGTATAATTGTTGCTCCTCCTAGAACAGGTAAAACAGTATTACTTCAAAATGTAGCCAATGCAATCCTCACAAATCATCCCGAAGTAGAACTAATAGTATTATTAGTTGATGAGCGTCCGGAAGAGGTTACAGAAATGAAACGCATACTTAAGCCCGGTAAAAGAGAAGTTCTCAGTTCAACTTTCGATGAAACTCCACGCAATCACATTGCCGTTGCCGAAATGGTTATGAATAGAGCTAAGAGATTAGCCGAGATGGGACGTGACGTTGTTATCGTTCTTGATAGTATTACCAGACTTGCTCGTGCTTATAACAATATTGTGCCTTCATCAGGTAAAGTTCTTAGTGGTGGTATTGATGCTAACGGTTTACACAAACCTAAAAAATTCTTCGGTGCTGCAAGAAATACGGAAGAATCAGGAAGTTTAACCATTATAGCTACTGCTCTCGTTGATACAGGAAGCAGAATGGATCAGGTTATCTTTGAAGAGTTCAAGGGAACCGGTAACATGGAATTGGTACTTGATCGTACTATCAGTGATATGAGATTATATCCTGCTATAGATGTTGTTAAATCAGGAACAAGAAGAGAAGAATTACTCCAATCTGACCTTGAAAAACATAGAATGTTTATATTGCGTAAATATCTCAAAACAATGAGTCCTATCCAAGGAATAGAGATGATGAAGAAACGCATGAAAACTGCCAAAACAAACGAAGATCTTCTGAAAAACATGAGTAGCTAATGGAACTACTTGCCCCTGCCGGAAATTTAATCAAGCTTAAATATGCCCTGACTTACGGAGCTGATGCCGTTTATTGTGCAACAAAGAAGTTCGGGTTAAGAGCTAAAGCAGATAACTTCACAATAGAAGAACTTAATGTCGGGGTACAATTTGCTCATTCTTTAAACAAAAAAGTTTACGTAACAGTTAACAGTTTCCTTCATAATGATGAAATTGATGAGTTACCGGAGTTACTGAAGCAACTAGAGGATGTTAATGTAGATGCTGTCATAGTCTCTGATCCCGGTGTTGTTGCAATGGTAAAAGAGTATTCAAATCTCACTATTCATCTTAGTACTCAAGCTAATACAGTATCTTGGAGATCGGTTAAGTTCTGGATTGATAATGGCGTTAAACGTATCATATTAGCCAGAGAATTGACTTACGAAGAGATAAAAGAGATATGTGATAAAGTACCTAAAGCAGAGATTGAGATATTTGTTCATGGAGCTATGTGCATAGCCTATTCAGGAAGATGTCTCCTAAGTGCATTTCTAAATAATAGAAGCGGAAACAGCGGACAATGTACGCAGCCTTGTCGTTGGAAATACAGCCTAGTTGAAGAAACAAGACCTAATCAGTACTTTGATATTGAAGAAGATAATGCCGGCACTTACATCATGAACTCGAAGGATTTGAACCTATTTAGCGAACTCCCCCAAATTCTCAATTCCGGGATTCATTCCATCAAGATTGAGGGTAGAATGAAAAGTGCTTATTACGTAGCAAATGTAGTAAGAACTTACAGAAAAGCTATTGAGTTAATTCAAAAAGGTATTGATGTTGAGAACTCCCTTTCCGAAGAGTTATACAAAATTAGTCATAGAATTTATGGAACAGGATTCTTTCATGGCTTTGATTCAGATAACACACAATTCTACGGCTCATCCGCTTACATTAGAGATTATCAGTATTTAGGAAGAGTTATTGGAGTTGATAATGATAGAGCTATCATTGAATGCTACAGTAAGTTTGGTCTTGATGAAGAGATTGAAATAATCTTTCCTGATCCCGATGATGATATTTTAATGACAGTTGATTCAATTTCAATGGAAGACGGCTCAGAGATTGAGTTTACAAAACCTAATACAAATGTTTATTTAAAAGTTAATGCAGATATTAAAGCTTATGGTCTTGTCAGGAAAAAGATTAATCAAGATTAGTAATTTGATTCTTTTCCTATCTCTAAGCGTAGGTTTAAGGGCAAATATTGCACGTCATAGTAGCATTCTCAATGAGTTTCTGAACGGCAATAACAAAGCAGTTATTGATAGTCTGAAAACATTCAAGCATTACAATAATGATGACTCTGCGTTTTACAATTTGTATATGGGTAAGCTTGCCTCCAATATTGCTACTTCCGAAAGATTCTATTTGGAAGCTATCAAACAAGGAAGAGAAACTGCATATTATAAAGATACATGTCTAGAGATGGGAAAAATTCGTTTCTTCGAAAGACGTTACAGTGACGCATTAGAATATCTCGAATGTGCAGGAGATTATGCCGACACACATTTCTGGAAAGCAAGAACCTATTACAAGCAAGGTAAAAACTACCGTAAAGCTAGAACGGAAGCTGAATTATTTATTAACAGCAGTGATAATGTTGATAAAGTTAAATTGGCTTACTATACAATTGCCGATTCTTGGGCAGAAACCTATGACCATGATAAAGCAATTGAAGTATTAGTGCAAATGGCTGAGAAGTTTCCTGAACTGCTTAAATCCCAATACTATCTTCTGAAACTTGGAAATTATCAGTTTAAAACAGATAATCCAAAGACCTCTTATGAGTTTTATAAGCAGGTAGTATCTATTGACAGATTATCATCTTACGCCTACGAAGCTGAGAAACAACTTTATGTTCTAAAAACACTATTCAAAGATTGTATTGATCTATCCTGTTTGTACCCTGGGAATGAAGTGAAACCGGAAAACAGACCTGTACTGCCATTAAAAGAAATAACATCAAAGAAACCAAAAGAAGAAACAGAAGCGGAACACAATTTCGCTCTGGCAGAAATAAGATCAACGTACTTAAATTCTAATCCTATTAGAGTGGACAATCCGGGAAAAGGTATTTATCTGCAAATCGGAAGATTTGGAGTAGAGAATAATGCTAGTAACCTGGCTACAAAAGTTAGAGAAAAGCAGATAAACTGTAGCTACTTTAAAACCGTATTTAATGATAAGGACTCTTATGTAGTACTTGCAGGTCCTTTTGTTGACGGAAGTAGAGCAGGTTCAGCTAAGCAAATTTTAAAATCAATGAACATAAATTCATTCTTAAAGGTTATAAATGAGCAATAAACCGGCAAAACTGACTCCTATGATGGAGCAATATTTTAAGTTCAAAGAACAACATCCGGATAAATTGCTTTTGTTTCGCATGGGTGATTTCTTTGAGACTTTCTTTGATGATGCAAAGCAGACTTCTAAAATATTAGGGATTACATTAACTGCAAGAAACAAAAAAGATGACGATCCTGTGCCTTTAGCAGGATTCCCACATCATGCTTTGGATAACTATCTTGATAAACTGGTTAGAGCCGGATTAAAAGTTGCAATCTGTGAACAGATTGAAGATCCTAAACTTGCTGTAGGAGTTGTTAAAAGAGATATTGTAAGAATTATTACCCCCGGGGCTATACTAGATCAACAGTTACTAGGTACTAATTCCAATAACTTTTTAGGTGCTGTGGTAAGCTCAAAATCAAAGATAGGGTTAGCAATGCTTGATATCTCTACCGGAGATTTCTTGTTTACGGAATTGAGAATTGAGCAATTGACTAACGAAATACAAAGACTTCTCCCCTCTGAATTGCTAGTTATCAATGACAATGATAAATTGATGCTTGAGAAACTTAAACTTGAGAGTCACCCGACCATATCAATTGCAGAAGGTTGGCAATATGATACAAAAGAACTTAAGAAATCAATAAAAGAACATTTTCATACATCAACACTTGAAAGCTTGGGAGCTCAAAAGAAAACAGTAGGAGTAATAGCCGCAGGGATTGCTTTAACCTATGCAAAAGAGATGCAAAGGGATGAATTAAAGCATATTACGGAGATTCATTATTACTCTATCAGCAATTATATGCAATTGGATGAAGTTACAAGAAGAAACCTTGAGTTGTTAAGGTCTATGAGATATGGAGATAAGCATGGAAGCCTTCTCTCGGTTATGGATGAAACAAAAACCCCGATGGGTTCCAGATTGTTACAAAACTGGTTGTTACACCCCCTCCTTTCGGTTACAGAAATTGATGAAAGACTCAATGCCGTACAAAACTTTATCCAAAAGATAACTTATACTGCTGATTTAAGAGAATTATTGGATTCTATTGGAGACCTGAGCAGATTATTGAGTAAATTAGGTGCAGGAAGAATCAATCCTAGAGAAATGAATGCTCTGGCAGGATATCTGGAACAAGCATCTGATATTCGACAAATATTGGAGAATTACAATGCTCCAACCTTAGTAATGCTTAGAGATTCAATCCTTGAATACGAACCTATTATCAAAAGTATAAGAGAAACAATAACATTGAATCCTCCCGTACTAATCACGGAAGGGGGATTAATAAATGACGGTATACATGAAGAACTGGATGAACTTCGTTCCATTAGTAGAGACGGTAAATCCTGGATTGCCAGACTCGAAGATGAAGAAAAGCAAAAAACAGGAATTCCATCATTAAAAGTTGGCTACAATAAAGTCTTCGGATACTATCTTGAAGTCACTAAAACTCATAAAGATAAAATTCCTGATTATTATATCAGAAAGCAGACCCTAGTTAATTCTGAAAGGTACATATCCCCCAGACTAAAAGAGTTTGAGTCAAAAGTTCTCAGTTCAGAAGAGAAAAGTAAAGCTCTTGAGCATGAACTATATCTTGATTTAAGACAAGGGCTTGCTGATCAAATAGAGTTGATGCAACAGTTTGTACAAATTGTGGCAACTCTCGACGTCCTTTCCAATTTTGCCTTTATTGCATATTCCAATAGATATACTAGACCTCTATTCAATGAAGAGGGAATTCTGGAGTTGGAAGAATGCCGTCATCCTGTGATTGAGAAACTTCTCGAAGATGAACAGTATATTCCTAATGATGTGAATCTGGATAGTCAGGATAATCTTATTGCAATTCTAACAGGCCCCAATATGGCAGGTAAATCAACTTACCTAAGGCAGATTGGATTGATAGCTATTATGGCTCAGATAGGTTGTTATGTTCCTGCAGATAAAGCTTGTTTACCGATATTCGACAAAGTGTTCACTCGTGTGGGAGCATCTGATAATCTAGCTATGGGGCAATCCACTTTCCTCGTGGAGATGATAGAAACTGCAAACATATTGAACTCAGCTACTTCCGCCTCTCTGATACTGCTTGATGAGATTGGCAGAGGAACTTCTACGTTTGATGGCTTGAGTCTTGCATGGGCAATTGTGGAGTATGTACTTAAATTCAAAGAAGCAAAAACTTTGTTTGCCACTCATTACCATGAATTGACAGAAATGGAGCAAGTTTATAATAGAATAAAGAATTATAACATTGCTGTACGCGAGTGGAATGATGAAATGATATTCATAAGAAAGATTGAAAGAGGTGGTGCTGATCAGAGCTATGGAATTCAAGTAGCTAGACTGGCAGGTCTACCTGTAAAAGTTATAAATAGAGCCAAACAGATTTTAAAGAATCTGGAGAGTCAAGAGCTTAGTCCACAAGGCTTAACTCAGAAGCTAAAGAAGCAGTTACATCAAAGCTCAGATCAAATAGATATATTTGAGTACATGGCTGAGATAACTGAAAGTAATGATAGCGTACTCGAAGAGATTAAAGAGCTTGACCTTAATAGTATTTCTCCTATTGAGGCATGGAAAGTATTGAAAGATTTACAAGAAAAGATAGAGAGGTAATAATGAGATTATCCAGATTAACCCTATTTTGTTTAGTATCAATAGTACTACTTGCGGGTTGTAGTTCGAATTTCATGCAAACAGTTGTGGGTACTAATGATACTAAAACACGTAGTGATTATGCCGGAAAAATTAACGATCATAATGTTACTGAAGATGATTTTGTTCGTTCATATATGGGGCATTACGAGGGATATTCCTTGAGAATCAATCGTAAACCTTCAGATGAAGAAAAGCGACAGATTTATGATCAAACCTGGGAGGATATTGTTAAGCATTTTGTACTGGTTGATTTGTTCGATAAGTATAATATTACTTCGACAATGCCTGAAGTTCTAGATACATTACTAACAAATGTTCCTACTTTAATGAAGAATTCACCCCTGTTCAATATGGATGGTGAATTTGATTACACATTATATGAGAAATGCTTGAGAGAGAGCGATCCAATTGATTTAGGTTGGTTGAAGATGGATTATCTTAGATATAAGATTCCTCTTCAAAAATTGAAACAGTTATCCTACAGAGCTCAGGATATGAGTACGGAAGAACTTGAAAATGTATACGAGTACTACTATTCAACTGTTGATGCTAAAATCATTTATATGAATCCGGAAGATACAAGAACTGTTGTAATAAATGCAGAGATAGATGATTACTATAATAAGAACATTAGAGAGTACTTTATTCCTGCAAGTTGTGATATTACTTATATGAAGTTCCCTGTATTACCTACGGATGAAGACAAAGAGAATGCTAGATATGTTGCTGATTCACTCTTTACTGAACTTAATAATGGTGCTGTATTCTCACATTTGGCAACACAATATTCAATGCATAATTCACGGAAAAATGATGGTTCTTTAGGATTTATTAAATTAGCAGATTTGCCAACTAACGTTGTTAATGCTGTAAAAAGGACCCCTATTTCAAGTTTTACTAAGCCTTTACTAAATGATGGAGAATGGAGTATCTATCAAGTAGAGGACAAAACCAAAACAATGGTTAAATTGAGACTCATAAGAATTAAGCCTGTTGCCGGAGAGAAAGCCTATGCTATGATTGATGAAAAGATGAAGAATGTCACTCAATTAGCTAAGACTATCGGTCTTGCAGGAGCAGCAGCAGAATATAATATGACTGTTGAGAGAGTTAACGGTTTAACTGAAGAAAACGATGTTATTCCGTCATTAGGTAAGAGTACTACTCTTGTTAGTGAGTTAATCAGAAAACCTGCCGGTACAGTCATAGACCCAATCAAGCATCATAATGAGAAAGCATTCATACTTATTGAAGTTACTGAAGCAAAAGCCAGTAGCTATGTTCCGGTTGAAACAGTCAAAAAAGAGATTGAAGCTGAACTTTTAGTTGAGAAAAAGCTTCGTCTCACTGTTGATAATGCTAAGAGGCTTATTGATAGCTTCAAAGGAGACAAACTCTTCGAAACTGCTATGCAATCAGGTTATGAGATAATAGATTTACCTAAGCTAACTTATGAAAGTTCAGTTCATGGGATAAATAGTAGTAACCTTATTGATGATATTATCAATCTACGTTCTGCTAAAACAGCGACTCAACCTGTTGTTCTTGAAGATGGCGTTTATATTGGTTATGCTAAGAGTATTCAGAGACCGGATAAGAAGAACCTTCATGTTGTTAAGAGAGAGCTTTTCCAGAAGCTTTCCCAAGAAGAAAGTGATAAGTTCTTTGATTCATGGTTAACATCAAAGATTAATGAAGCCAAAGTTTATAAATGGTTTGATGACCCTGCTTTCAATCCACAATAAAGATTTTTCTGTAAATACTTGTAAAGGCTGTTGATTAATTCAACAGCCTTTATTCATTCTAAACGGTTTCCTCCAAATATTCTTTTTTATTG
Source organism: Cloacimonadales bacterium (SeqCode) (assembly GCA_963667035.1). GTDB lineage: Bacteria > Cloacimonadota > Cloacimonadia > Cloacimonadales > JAFGVF01 > Zophobacter. The sequence continues at coordinate 1,114,860 of OY762964.1, read as the reverse complement.
TGCAGGATATTTTAAAAAGCAATGTCATACATACTATACTAACCCTCTCTCAATATTGTCCCCGGTTCGAATAGCTATACTTCTAACGCTCAAATTTGTTTAGACCGGGGACAACCCTTCTTTTAATAACTATTAACAATTGCAAAAGCAACAAAGCACCTTATATTATTATTGAAATCATAATCAATAGGGATAACTAATGAATCAAACCGAAAGACTACATATCATCAATGATAAGAAACCTAATCAGGCTGGACACTATATACTATATTGGATGGATCAAAGCCTTAGAATAAGAGATAACTATTCATTGAATCACGCAATTGAGTTAGCAAACAAATACAAGAAACCATTGCTTATTCTTTATATTATTGATTTGAGTTATCCCCTGCTAAATTCAAGACACTATGAATTTATTCTCGAAGGCCTGAACTCTCTTAGAAGAGACCTCTACTCTGGAGGTATCAGACTTCAAATTGAAATTGATAAGAAAGTCGCATGTGTACAGAGATATGGAAAGGAAGCTGTTGAAGTAATTGGTGACTATTCATATTTGAAGGAAGATAATGATATTAGAAGTAAGATAAAGTTACCCTGTTCCTTTAAGCTATTTGAATCTGAACTAACTGTGCCTGTTAGTATTGCATCTACAAAAGAAGAATACGCAGCTCGAACATTCAGACCTAGAATTCATGAGAAACTATCCTATTTCATATCTAAAACCAATACTCCAAAAGTTTTTGTTGAAAGCCTAAATCTGGATTTTCCTAACAATTTCTCTTTCTATCCGAACATGAAACCTTTCATCGACAAACTAAAATTAAAGCCATACATAAATCCTATTAAACTTGCTTCAGGTGAGAGGAAAGCAGTCAAACTGATTAGAGACTTTATTGAAAAAGGACTAAGCTACTATAATGAAGGTAGGAATATTGTAGGCGAAAACTATCAATCAAACATCAGTCCTTATCTTAATTTCGGTCAAATCTCCCCTATACGAATATTGAACACTCTGGAAAAACATAGTGATGCTAATAGGGATAGGTTCGTTGAGCAATTAGTAGTCCGACGCGAGCTCTCATATAATTTTGTGCACTATAATACTAACTATGAAAACTTTAATTCACTACCCGATTGGGCTAAGCAAACTCTTCAGGATCACTCGGATGACAAACGAGAGTACATTTATACTTTGAAACAACTTGAAGATGCGGAGACTCATGATGTCTATTGGAATGCAGCTCAAAAGGAGATGCTAGTAACGGGTAAAATGCATGGTTACATGCGAATGTATTGGGGTAAAAAGATTATTGAATGGACTAAAGATCCTTTAGATGCATACGAAATAGCCTTATATCTCAACAATAAGTACTCAATAGACGGATTTAGTCCTAATGGCTATGCAGGAGTAGCTTGGTGCTTCGGAAAGCATGATACGGCTTGGAAAGAAAGACCAATATTCGGAAAAGTTCGCTACATGAACGATAAAGGATTAGAGCGTAAGTTTGATATGACCGCTTATATAGACAAAATTAATATGCTATAATATACTATCAAACAACCCTAAGATGCTTTAGTACGCTAAGATATCCATCCTCTTATAAACAATTTATAACTTCATAAAAGAATAAAGGGAAACGTAAGAGTTCAGCAAGTGTAAATGTAATACTTCACAGTATTTCCGATAAGTAAACATATATAAAAAAGTGTGTTGTCAAAATTACTTGCCAAGATTTAACATATTGTAAATAAAGATACAAAGGAGAATTAACATGAATAGAAAGTATGTTGAAGAGCTAAAAGAATTCTTAGACCAATCACCAACTGCTTATCAAGCAAGCAGTAACATTATATATGAACTTGAAAATGCTGGCTACAAAATGCTGGATGAGTGCGAAGAATGGAAGCTTGAGAAAGGCGGTAAATATTATATTCAGCGGAATCAATCAGCTGTGATTGCCTTTATCAATGGAACTTCTTCTCCTAAAGATTTTGGTTATAAGTTAATCGGAGCACACACTGACAGTCCTGCCTTGAAGATTAAACCTTTAACAGAGACAACTGTGAAAGGAACACGTAAGCTTGGTGTAGAAGTATACGGCGGTCCCATATTATCAACATGGCTCGATAGAGAGCTCTCTGTTGCCGGAAGAGTAGTCATAAAAGTTGATGACAACTTTGAATCAAGACTTGTAAATCTGATTAAACCACTAGGTATTATTCCCAATGCAGCTATTCACATGAATAGAGAAGTAAATGCTGGTTTTAAGTATAATGCTCAACATCATCTTCCTATAATGATGGGGACAGGTGGCGAGAACAATGAAAACTACTTGAAAGGTCTATTAGCTGAACATCTCGATATACCGATGGAAGATATATTGGAATACGATTTATTCTTGTATGACCCGCAGCCAACCTCTTTAATAGGTGAAATTGAAGATGGCTATATAGTTTCAGGCAGGCAGGATGACTTATCTATGTGTCATGCAATTTTAACTTCCCTTATCGAATCTGAAGTTTCCGACTCTACACTTGTAGGCATCTTCTTTGATAATGAAGAGGTAGGAAGCAGAACATTACAAGGTGCTGCTTCTCCTTTCTTAGCTACAATACTTAAGAGAATCTCTATTGCACACAATCTTAACGAAGAAGAAAACTTAATAGCAATTAGAAAGAGTATATTGGTATCTGCTGACCTTGCTCATGCTTATCATCCTAATTTTGGAGACAAACATGACCCCGCCTATACTCCTGTTATGAATAAAGGACCGGTGATTAAGATTAATGCCGGGTTCAGCTATGCAACAACTGCAGAGACATCCTATTTCTTCGAGCAGTTATGTCAGAAAGCCAATGTTCCTGTACAAAAGATAATTGGCAGATCAGATGCCCGTTCCGGTTCAACAATCGGACCAATCAGCTCAGCTTTATTAGGTATAGATACGGTTGATATTGGTTCTCCCGTTTGGGCAATGCACTCAGTGCGTGAAACAGGTGGACAAGCAGATCATATCTATATGATTGAAGCACTTAAAGAGTTTTACAAAGGCTAGTTAAGTAGCATAAGAGAACATGTCATTAATTTTGATTGACAAAATAGTGTGACTTCTTCTCATATTAGCGATAATAATCCAAAAAAATATAATAAATGGAGGATTGCATGGAAAAAAGAATTCATAACTTCAGTGCCGGACCTTCAACACTTCCTTTAGAGGTGTTACATCAGGTTCAAAAAGACCTTGTAAGCTACAAAGGTTTAGGTCTCTCAGTAATGGAGATGTCTCACCGTTCAAAAGAGTATGGTGAGATTATCAATGCTGCTCGCGAGAATGCAAGAAAGATCTACGGACTCGGTGATGACTGGGAAGTTCTCTTTTTACAAGGTGGAGCTAGCACACAGTTCCTTATGGTAGCTATGAATCTTTGCCCTGACGACAAAGTTGCTAACTACATTAATACAGGTACTTGGGCAACTAATGCTTATAAAGAGGCTATTAAGATTGGTAAGAAAACTCATCTTGCCGCTACATCTGAAGCCGATGGATTTGCTTATATTCCTAGAGAGTTCACTCTCTCCGAGAACCCTGCTTATCTTCATATCACTCACAATAACACAATCAGAGGTACAGAATACCATTGGACTCCTGAAGTTCCTGCAGGTGTTCCTCTAATTGCCGATATGTCTTCTAACTTCATGAGCAGACCTGTTGATATTGAAAAATATGACATGGTATATGCCGGAGCCCAGAAGAATGTTGGTCCGGCAGGTTGTACTGTTGTTCTTATCAAAAAAGAATTTGCAGCTAAGCTTCCCGGTGGACTTCCTACTATGCTTGATTACAAAACACACATTGCTAAAGAATCTATGTTTAACACACCACCGGCATTCGCTATTTATGTAATTGGTGAAGTTTTCAAATGGATTCTTGAACAAGGTGGAATTGACAGCATCAAAGAGAGTAATCTTGCAAAAGCAAACCTCATCTATGATGTGATCGATAACTCAAACGGTTTCTATACCGGCTCTGTTACAGATAAAGAAAGTCGTTCATTAATGAATATCACTTTCCTTCTTCCTAGCGATGAGTTATCAAAGAAATTCATAGCTGAAGCTGCCGCAAACGATCTTAACGGGCTTAAAGGTCACCGTTCAGTTGGTGGTTGCAGAGCTTCTGTTTATAATGCATGCCCTTACGAAAGTGCACATGCCTTAGCTGAATTCATGAAGAAATTCATGGCTGAGAATAAATAGTTAATATATTGTTATATATTGCAGGCTTCTGATTAATCAGAAGCCTGTTTTTTTATTTCCAAAAAGGATAACTTAGTAGTAGTCATGGATTTTAAACTATGGTAACATAGGGTAGGCGAACTCCAGCTCGCAATCCTACTTCTAGGTTTAATCTATTGTGATCTAGCATTTATCAGTAAAGCTTAATAAAATTTATATAGCTCAAGCATGATACATAGATTCTACTGTAAACACTCATTTAAATCTTTATTGACTTTCATTACTCATGTTCATATTTGCATAAATATTATATAGAGGAATGCATGAAAAGGACTAATGGTAGCATTTCTAATAATATTTGTTACCATTATGCATGTTACTTTAATCAAAATGAATAACTAAATATCCTTCTTTATTATCGCAGTATTAGTTTCGCCATCCATTAACACTTCGAAAGGTTTAAAGCTTCTGATATGAACGAAATAGTTACCTTCTTTTCTTCTTGGATGGTTAAGTAAAAAATCCCAATCAATATGATTATTCTTTTTATCATATCCAACTGAGAAATAGCCAATATTCATGGCGACCATATTATGGAAGAAATGAGTACCTTGAGAAGGATCAACTCTAAAATTCGGGAGTTCAGCTTCAACAATAACGTTGGCTTTATCGATGTTCTCCCATTTTACCGGGATTCCCAGGAATTCATCCCTTGTCCCCCATCTTCCGAAGCCAATGAGGATATAGGGTCGGTTTTGCTCTCTCATCTGAGCATTAAGCTCATTAAGCTCTTCCAGCATATTCATGGTCTCCGTACTCTTAAAACGCTTAGGATTCACAAATATAATATCGTAGAGGTTATCTTTCTTACCAAATCCCATACTACTTGTAGTCTCAAGAACAAGTTCATTAGGATTTATTGAATCGGTATCGATTCTAATCTGCTCGTAGTTAGTTGTTAAAGGCCTAATCTGTAGGATGTTGAAAGTAGCATTCTTATTCATTGTACGGTGTAAAGTTACCGCAAATTCAATTTCGACCGGTGCTCCCATTGCCATTTGCCCTATCTTGAGAAAATCGTTTAAGAGTTCGGCTAATGGTATATGTTCATATTTTAGAATATTAGCAAAAGTGAGAACTTTTAACCCTTTAACCTGATAGCCATCAACGAGACGATCATTTTCATAATCCCAAGTTGAAACCAGATGAGTCAATGTTTTATGAGGTTCAGCCTGCCTAAGACTAAGCTTCTTCAGATTGGCATCTTCCCCATCAAGAATATTGTAGTCGTGATTATTCATATCCAAAGCAAAGAAGTGTTTCTGGGTTTTAGAAACCATCTCTGATTCACTTATTGACTGCACCTGAGGGTACTTCGGAGAGAAATGATAAATATTGCTTCCTTCAACGACTGAGATACCAAGTCCCATTGCCATTGAGCAAATACCGTCCTCATGCTCTAAGCTATGAGTAGGATAGAAATTATATGACTGACCAACTCCGGAGATGTGCGGATAGTAGTAACCTTTGTGTTCAGCTCCTGCAACTTCCTGAATAATTACGGCCATCTTTTCTTCTTCAACTTTATAGTTAACACTTTCTATGTAGGATCTGGCTGTCCTCATGTAAACTGAGGCATAAACAAGTTTTATTGCTTGGGTCAATCTCTCCAACCTAACACTCTTATCTTCGTGATTATTTGGAAGCATGTATGTTGAATAAATTCCTGCAAAAGGTTGGGCTTGTGAGTCTTCCAGCAAACCGGAAGAACGCACGGCAATAGGCTTTCTAATTGTATCAAGGTAGATATCCAACTTTTGAAGTAATGTTTCTGTAAGCTTACCATGCATAAAGATAGAGGCAATCTCTGCATCGGGTAACAAAGTGATTGCAGTTGTAATTTTATTGTTTACAATGAAATCATCATACTCCTGTGTACCGATAATTGCGGTCAGAGGTAGAGTAATAAAGATAGATTCATATTTCTCTTCACTACTTATAATGGTCAGCAGATTATTCAAGAAAGCAAGACCTCTTCCCTTTCCACCTAAAGAGCCTTCCGATAGTTTGACTATCTGGTTTCTTATTTTAAGATTCTCAGGATTGAAATTAACAATCTTACCTCTTGATTTCTCTATTCTAACTTCTCTAAAAATACTTCTGAGATAGTTTCTAAGCTCTTTTGTAGTGTAAAATACCCAAGGTCGTATCTCTTTTATCTTTCGAGCTGCCGAGATTTCACCATGAGCCATAAGCCAAGTCGAAAAATGGTTGTAGTTACTATGATATAACAAAGAAGAATCCGGTATTGTATTTAGGCACTTTTCAAGGTCATTTAACGTATTGGCTCTGGTAAACTCATTCCCCTGTTCATCGCAGAATATTATCTCTCCATATCCAAGATAGAAGTGTATGAATTTCTTCAAATCTTGCAATAGTGATTTCGATTGCTTTGATAAGAACTGGGCATGAAAGTTCTCCACATAGCTTGTCCATTGGATATCGGATGATTGTAATAGTATAGGTAAATGACTATCAAGCGAACGAATCTGCTTCATAAGATTAATACCTGCCTGAGGATCCATTTTACCATTTACGGGATACTCAATATCCGTTATAACACCTATTATATACTCTTTATACTTTCGATAGGTACTAATCGCATCTTCATAGTTATGAACAAGTATAACTTTAGGTCTTGATCTCATCCTGTAACGCTTGTTCATATCATTGATTTCCTGTTCAATAATACGCTGAGTCTGCATCATAATCTCGGTATAAATCAGCGGTAAAAATGCCGAATAGAAGTTAACCGAGTCCTCCACAATCAGGATAACACTAACAAAACTGTTCTTTGTATCCTCTTCCAAGTTCAGTTTATCTTCAATACTCTTAATCATAGCTAAAAAGAGCTTACTATCACCATTCCAGAGAAAGACATCGTCTATATACATCATTTTGTCCGGACTGGCTTTGATTAAGCCGATGTCCGATTGTACATTCAATAGTAGTAAAACCGGAAGTTCAGGGTATTTCTCTTTAATTGATTTACTTAATCTATATGGAATTGTCTCACCAATACGCATCATGGTTATAACCATGTCAAAATCATCTTCATCAAGAATATTGAGAGCATCTTCTATTGTAGGGACATGAATTATTCTAGGTACAGCCGAGAGATTAAACTCTCTGTATTCCCCGAATATCTGCTCTGAAAAATTACCGTCCTGTTCAAATATATAAGCATCGTAAAATGAAGAAACCAAAAGAATCTTGGTTACTCTCTTCTTCATTAGGCGATGGAAATCTTTACTTCCGAATCTGGAATGATGGAGTAGACTGCCGAACTTATCTGAAATCATAGATAAACAACTCCTTTAAAAGTATGTATTCAAGCATTAATAATTGTTACTGCTATGTCAAAGCATTTATAGCATTATGTTTGTTGATAGACAACCGAAATGTGAATTGCTTATAAATACCGAAGGCCTATCCATGCTGTTGTAATCATGGATAGAGATCTCCATACACTGCGTTTTGCAATAACTTACGCAATTATTATGCCCTTTCATCTCTAATTCACTTCACATTCTACCAACGCACTGCGTTCCCAGTGTGCATGCACTGTGAACGCAGTGTCCACTCATTGAAACACCGGGTTGATAGTGCCTACACAGTGGAAAAACAGTGGGAAAATTGCGTTTTGATAGATAGTCTGAAAATTGTGAGTAAAAGATGCTGAAAAATAGTAAATAATATGGGGATTAAATGTCTTCTCCGACCGGATCACAAAAACTTGTATGCTAGTTTAAACTATCTGATAATCTCCCCACCACGAATAATGTACTTAATGAAAACATCAGAATATACTCCCTGATATGAATTATGAAGATTCTTACGTGATCTAAGTTGACACCCTAAGTTTATATCTACTAGAACTAAATCAGCCTTAAATCCTTGTTTAATTTGTCCCAGTTGACTTGATTCACCAATTAAGTGGGCCGGATTATATGAGAGCATCCTGCAAAGTTGCATAAGATTATGGTTATGTAGGTCATGCAGTGATTTGAAAGCTAGAGGTACGAGGTAATCAAGTCCGCAAAGACCATTGGGTATTTTTGTTAAGTTATCCGCATGCGAAGCTTTATCTGAGTTTGTAAACGGACAATGATCAGTTGCCAGAACATCTATATCACCGTCCCGGACTAAGGAAATCAAACGCTGTCTGTTGTCTTCGTCACCAAAATAGGGACTGCAAAGATACTTATATCCATCTTCTTTTCGGTAGACATCATTTGTAAGAAAAAGGTATTGAGGACAGGTCTCATAAGTAAGATAATCAGATACAATATAGCTATTTGCATTGGAAAGATGAACGATATGAAAATGAACTTTGTTTCTTTCTGCAATCTCCACTATCTTACGAACTGCATACCTTTCCGAGCGTTGAGAATACTCAGTCTCAATTTCACTGACAAGTGAGAAGTGTTTATAATTCAAAATCTCATCATCCTGACAATGAACCATGATAGTTATATCTTTATCCTTGAAGCTTTGAGCAAATGTCTCGATTGCCTCATAGCCAGCAAAGAGTCCGTTCTTCTTATAGGTTGTGTAGAATTTAAAAGTATTCCACCCGGAATCAATTAGCTCTTCTATCTCCTTTAAATCTTCATCACTAAAAGTTGTGGGAGTAAGATGCCAGTGTATGCCAGTCTTTATCTTGGATTTATAAGTTTGAACAGTTTCATCTACCGTTTGCTTTAAGGTCATGCCTTTCTTCTGAGTTATGAAACTGCAGATTGTAGTTATCCCATTGTTTATAGCAATGTTGGAGCCTTCCTCATAAGTATCGGCAATATAGTAATCACCAATTCTATCTTGAAGATGGACATGAAAATCTATGAAACCGGGAAACAGGTGAAGTCCGGTTGCATCTATGATTTTTGCTTCAGTATCCTTAATACCTGGTTCTACACGAGTAATCATATCACCGGAGATGAGTACATCAGCATCGGAAACAGAGTCCGGATTTACTACTCTAGCGTTCTTTATCAAAAGCTTAGACATTCTTTTTAGCACTCGCAATGTCTTTCAGACCGTGTCCGGTAACAAGAAGTACTACTTGCTCGTTACTGCTAATCCTACCCTTTAGATGCTCCAATGCTAAATATGTCACAGCTGCGGCAGGCTCTGCAAAAACACCTGACTTCCTAAATAGAGCTTTCTGGGCAGGTAATATATTCTCTTCCGGTACTGTTATAGAAATTCCTTTAAATGTATTAAGATACTTCACTGCCATATAAAGATTTGAAGGCGTCTTAACACTGATAGAATCGGCTACCGTATCGGGGTTTACTGCGTCCCTATAATCTCCTGTATCAAAGTAATTATTTATCGCATCAGATGTAGCAGTTTGAACTGACACCAGTCTTGGGAGCCTGTTTATGAATCCCACCTGTAGTAAATCTTCGAATCCTTTTGCAACTCCAGAAAGAATTACTCCGTCCCCAACAGGAATGACAATATAATCAGGAACTTTGAATCCGTTTTGCTCATAGATTTCAAAAGCAACTGTCTTCTTTCCTTCAATTGTCAGAGGATGAAAAGCAGTGTTCCTATTTAGAGTCCCATGCTGTTCCGTATCTTCAATTGATACTTTAAATGCATCGTCATAACTCCCCTTAACTTCAACTACTTCCGCACCACTTAATTTCATTTGTATCAGCTTAGCTTCGGGAGCTGATTGGGAAACAAATATTTTTGCTTTTACATCAGTTGAGGCACAAATCGTAGCTAATGCAGAAGCGGCATTACCTGTAGATGCACAAACAATTTCCTTTCTCCCCAGTCTTATCGCTTCAGCAACAACCAAGAATGAAGCTCTGTCCTTTAAAGAACCGCTTGGATTACAACCGTCAAATTTGATTGAGACTGTGAAACCATACTCTTGACTAAGTTTATCGGCATTAAAGAAAGGAGTATTCCCTATGCTAATGGGAGGATAGAACTTTCTATCCACAGGAAAAAAGAGATTCCAATCGGGTTTCTTAAAATTGAACTCACGCTTAATCATCTCGTAATCAAGAATTGTTTTTAACACACCTCTTAACGGGGTACCGGGATGCCAATCCTTACCGCATGCATCACAAAGATAATGCACCTCTTCGGTTGAGTACTTTTTGCCACACTCAATACATTCGTAGTATTGCATATTACCTGCCGTTAAGTTGTGCTACCAGTCCTGCATAGAATGCTGTTGCATCACCTAAATCAGATACTTTGATTCTCTCATTCGGAGCATGTGCTTGGTCTTCGTCACCGGGACCGAAACCCATACATTTAATCTCGGGATGCTTACCCATTATAAACACGCAGTTTGTGGAGAATGTCCATTTATCAATAAGTGGCTTCTTGTTGAAGATATTGATGAAAGCAGTTTCCGCTTTATCAAGATAAATTGAATCTTTATCTAATACCCAAGTCGGATAATATTTTTCGACGGGATATACCTTGCCAGTGTAAGCTTTCTCTTCATAAGTCAAAACCTTTATATCAGCTTCCACACCTGCTCTTTCAGCACATTCGCTTAATTGCTTAACAGCAAGTTCTTTTGTTTCACCGTCAGTAAGCCTTCTGTCAACTTGTAGATATGCATAATCAGCTACAGCACATTGAGAAGGACTATCGGATTTAAATACAGAAGTTGTAATTGTACCCTTCCCCAAGAAATCATCATGTTGAAGATTATCGTTAAGCTTTTCTATCTCAAAAGCAATACGAGCCATTTTATAAATAGCATTATCACCTCTCTCAGGAGCTGAACCGTGACAAGAGATTCCTCTTACTTCAGCAGATATTTCCATTCTGCCTCGTTGTCCTCTATATATGCTAAGGGAGGTAGGTTCAGTGCTGACAACTAGTTCCGGACGGATATTATCTTCCTTAATCATGTGTTCCCAAGCAATACCATCGCAGTCCTCTTCCATCACAGTACCGGTAAAGAGAATTGTAAACTCATCATTAAGGTCTAATTCTTTGATGAGCTTAGCTGCATAAATCATGGATGCAAGACCACCTTTTTGATCTGAAGCACCTCTACCCCATAGATATCCATCTTTGATATGCCCACTGAACGGTTCGAAATCCCAGTTATCTCTATTACCAGGATATACAGTGTCAATATGTGCGTCAAATGCGATAAGTCTTTTACCGGTACCAATTCGACCTATTATTGAGCCAAGAGCATCAACTCTAATTTCATCAAAGTCTAGCTTTTCCATCTCTTTCCGAATAACTTCTACAACATCTCTTTCTTTCATTGAGAAAGATGGTGTTTGTACTAAACGAGAAAGGAAGTCGGCAATAATGGGTTCTATTTCTTTTGCTCTATCATAAATCTTTTTATACAATTCCATTTATCTCTCCTAAAATCTATTCCATAATTCAGTTGATAATGCTCTTGATTTCTTGTTAATCTCTACTTCATCCAAATCAAGTTGCAATAGTTTATTCTCCATCAGAACTCTACCGTTACAAATAGTTGTGTCAACAGTTGCTCCGCTCACACCATAGATTAAATGTCCCAAAGCAGTTGCATTGTTAAGTTCAGTCGGTGGTAGATAATCACAAAGTATGACATCGGCTTTGTAACCTTTAGTAAGCTGTCCGATTTTCAGTCCGTTGAACACACGATTAGCAATCTTAGCATTATTCTTATATAAAAGGTTTGCAACTTCCATAAAAGCAGCAGTAGGATTATTCTGCTTTAGATGTTGAGCCCACATAGCAACTCTTACTTCTTGAGCCATATCAACTGTCATAGCATCAGTTCCCAAACCTGTTAGAATACTATGTTCGCTGAGTTTCACTACATCGGCAATCCCAACAGCATTGTTCATGTTTGATTGAGGATTATGAACAACCATTGTATCTGTCTCAGCTAGTAGTCTATACTCTTCGTCATTAAGATGAACACCATGAGCACAAATAGTCTTTGCTCCTAGAATACATTCCTTGTAAAGTCGTTCTACAACACGCATACCAGTCATTTTGATAGTCTCCTGCTGGTCACTGTCCGCCTCTGCACAGTGGATATGGAAACCTGTGTTTAGACTGCTATTAGCATCAACGGCTTTCTGCATTGTCTTATCTGAGATAGTAAATGATGCATGCATTCCAAACATACCTGAGAGCATATCACCACCCCTTTCTTTACACCTCTTGATAAATGAGACATTCTCTTCAATCCCTTCATTCATGATATGTTCACCATCTCTATCGGATAGCTCATAACACAGACTACCTCTTAATCCTGTTCCGATAAAACCTTTCTCAATCTCTGTGAGTGAACCTAAAACTGCAAATGGACTTGCATGGTGGTCAATGAGAGTAGTGCAACCTTTCTTGATAGCCTCTACCTGCATGATTAATGCACTGTAATAAACATCTTCCAGCATGAGTTTCTTATCCAAACGCCACCATAGATTCTCAAGTACTTCATTGAAGTTAGCTGATGGTTTTGCTTTACCAAGACCTCTAACCATTGTAGAATAGAAATGCATGTGAGCATTAATATATCCCGGCATTATAACTTTATCGGTTGCGTCTATCTCTTTATCGAAGACCCCATTTACAGTGTCTGAGGGATAGACACCTTCTATAAACTCATCGTTAATTACCAGATCATGGTTGTATAAAACATCTTGATTGGCATTTAATGTTATAATAATCCCATTCTTTATTCTAATTTTCATAATTGTTCCTTATTCTTTGAGTGCTTCAGCTTCTTCCTTGGTTCTCTCACGCATAAACATAGCCCCGGTAAAGCACTTCTGAACACAGATACTACAACCGATACACTTTTCAGGATTTGTCTCGGGAATACCCTTTTTATTAAGCTCTATTGCCATGTATGGACAACGAGCACAATTCCCGCATGATACACAAAGTTCAGGATTCACATCCGAGATCCTCTTAACAGGAGTAAGATCCATGAAGTCAGTAACAGGATTAGGCAAAGCAATACCACGTAACTCGGCAATACTGCCAATACCCCTCTCTTTCATATAATAGGAAAGTCCTTGAGCTAACTCATTGAAATAGTTCACTCCATATTTAGTTGGTGCTGTGCAAAGTTGAACAGAGCCAACTCCGAGAGCCAAGAAATCAGCAATTGCTTTATAGTTCATAGGTCCACCGTTACCTGATATGTATAGACCTTCACTTGAAGCATTAGCAAGTGTAAGATTAGATATATTGCGTACACCTTCTCCGCTTAAACCTACAATTATACCTTCATCCCACTTTCCCTTACCTGTATCTCTAAACTCCAAAGAAGGGAATGAATTGGCAAGTGTTACTCCCGCTTTCTTGTCCGGATACTTATCTAAGACAGCTTTAATAGCTCTAAGAATCGGGATAACGGACGTAACTGCTCCTGTTAGCTTAAACAGTTTAGGGATGTCAGGATTCGAAATCTCCATTATCCATTCTACTATCTTAGCAGTTAATGGAGCATTTTGAGATACTATATCACCTTCAGTACCATCTCCACCTTGGGGACACGATAACGAATACTCAATTCCATGTACACCTGCTTGTTCAAGCTTTCTTGTATTGGATTGCCAAACGGCTTTATCCTTCTCATCATCACCAGTCACAGGTCCACCCGTGGAGACCATTATCAATCTATCAGGGTATTCTTCAATCAGCTGTGCTGCTTCAAATGCTGCTCTTTCTAAAGGATGACCCGAAACATTGTCACAATTTGCATAAGTATCATTAGTAATTTTAAACATGTATTCACTCGGGATATGAATATCAAGACCATCAAAGACTGTCTTCATTACACCACCGGACCAACCTGCTTCAAAAGCTCTTTTCATTTGCTCATAGCCATCTGAAGGAGGTGATGCAGACAGAATAAATGGTGTAGATAACTCTTTCCCGAAGAAATCACACTTTAAGTTAACCGGATATTTTATTACTCCCATCAGCTCAACATCAGAGTGGAGTTCATTTTCAATAGATGATTTGGGTATATCAAAAACAAAGGCATCAACTCTGCTTGCTGCATTCTTTCCTGAAGCCACTGCTTCAACAACAGTGGTTGCTCCATTTTTGAAATCACCTGCAAAGAACAAACCATTTTGCTCTTCAAAGCTTATCTCCTGTCTTGAGCCTATTGCCCAGACAATGTAATCATAGTCATTTATGAAATGCTCTGTACCTTTAATAGCTTTTATTCCTTTCAATGAGAATGTTTCGCTTTCCAGTTTAACTCTTTCACCTGCAACACTGAGTTGATTTGAATCTGTATTAGTTATAGCAGTTACTTGAGTACGGCAGATAGTATTGATGTTGTTCTCTCTCAGTTCTTCACGCTCTTTTACTGACAACAGCATCTCGGATGTGTTCTCAAGCATAATCATATCAACTAAAGTGGCTTCTGCTTTCTGTGCTGTTACTGCACAATCAAGTGCAATAGCACCTCCACCGATTACGGCTATTGACTTACCGGAAAGGTCATCTTCCAGCTTCAAAAACTTATCCCATCCTATTCCATATTCATTTCCCGGAATAGGTAAATTCATCACATCCCATAATCCTGTTGCTATGATAACTGCATCATAGTTTGCCCTTAACTCATTTAAATCCGTAATCTCAGTATCAGGGTAAAACTGAATTCTATCCTCATTCATGAAGAATTCAATATCATCTCTCAGTATTGTTTTATCAAGTCTATGATCAGGAATGTAGAGCATAGCTCCCCCAATCTCGATCTCTCTGTCATAAATATCTATATTATATCCCAATTGAGCCAATACAACAGCAGCACCCCATCCTGCAGGACCTGCACCTAAGATTGCAATACACTTGTTGTTACTCTCATGAACTCTAAACTCTGGCATAGCTCCCAACTCTCTTGCTTTAGCCATAATTGTAGCTTGACAGTCTGGTATTCTAATAGGAGCATCAAATAGTTTGTGAGAACATGCCTCCATGCAATGCTTATCCGGGCAAACATCCCCACACACAGAGCCCAGGGGATTCATAGATAGAATCATGCTTGCTGCTCTTTTATAATCACTATTGTTCCCCGTTTTAGCAGCCATTAAGAAATCAGCAGGACTGCATCCGACAGGGCATGCTTTAGTACATGGTTTTTCTTCACAATAAGCACATCTCTCTATTTCATTTTGTAATTGAGCATCAGTTAGCCTCATAAGTTATCTCCTTCATTGGATATTGCCATCAAAACTGCTTCGGGAGTAGCAGGAAACTTTAAATCATCATAATCGGGATTGCATTTCTTTACAACATCAAACAAGGCTAACCACACTGATAACCCATATATCAATGGTGGCTCACCAACGGCCTTACTTCCCATTACGCTAGCATGTTCTCTCTCAACAGTCACCATATCTACATTAAAATCATCAGGAATATCTTTAATGCAAGGTATCTTGTATGTGGAAGGATTAACTGCTAAATAGCGTCCCTTTTTATCATAAGGAAGCTCTTCCATAGTACATAGTCCGTAACCTTGTGTAAAAGCTCCGTAGATTTGTCCCTTATCAATCTCTGCATTTATCGGGGATGAGTTATCGTGAACTATCGAGACCTTCTTTAGTGAATATTCCCCGGTATACAGGTCAACTTCTACAAGCGATAAAGCGGCACCATAAACAAAGTACGCAAACGGTCGTCCTTTACCCTTTTCATGGTCGAATTCTATTCCCGGTGTATGATAATATCCATGTGCACCTAAATCAACACAATTGAAATAGGCATAATGAACTAAATCACTAAATGGTACTTTTATATCTCCCGATACAAAGAAGTCTTTATCTATTACTATCTCATGTTTAATCACTAAACCATTATCTTTCCAATAGCTCTCAGCAATTAATAATAGTCGTTCTTTCAATTTTAGAGCCGCATTTCTTGCAGCATAACCATTTATATCGCTTCCTGTAGATGCTGCAGTAGGAGAAGCATTACCTACTCTTTTAGTATTGGCAGATTCTATACGGATTCTATCCATATTGACTCCAAGAGTTTCCGCTACAACCTGACAAACCTTAGTATTCACCTGCTGCCCCATTTCTATTCCACCGTGCGATACCGAGATTGTTCCATCGGCATAAATCCAAACTAATGAAGAACCTTGATTTAGAAATCCGGCAGTAAAAGATATACCGAACTTACCGGGTATAACTCCGATTCCTTGTTTCTTGTGTTTGTTTACTTCGTTAAATCTATCAACTTGCTCTCTCAATGCTATATAATCAACATTTTCGCTTAACAAACTGAGCATCTCAGCTCCAACAGGTTCGAATACATCCATGCCATAAGGAGTTGTCTGATTCTCTTTATAACAATTGATACGCCTTATCTCTAACGGGTCAATACCCAGCTTACGGGAAGCAATATCAAGAGCATACTCAATGCTCATTATTCCCTGCGGAGCTCCAAATCCACGAAAGGCTGTATTAGGAGGCAGATTTGTCCTGCAAGGATAACCGACAAAGGTAGAATTAGGTATATAATAAGCGTGGTCTGAATGATACAATCCTCTTTCCAGAATAGCAATGGACAAATCCGTGTATGCTCCTCCATTAGAATAAAGTATGTTTTCGAAAGCAGTAATCCTCCCATCGGATTTGACTCCCAGTTTGAATTTATTCTTGAAAGGATGTCTTTTCCCCGTCGATTGCATATCGGTAGGTCTTCTCAATTGGAGTAGAACCGGTTTCTTTGAGACATAAGCTCCAAGAGCAGATAAAGCCCCCCATAAAGTAGCCTGAGATTCTTTACCGCCAAATGCTCCACCTAATCTTTTCACATCAACTGTAATCTTGTTGGAAGTCAAACCCAGCACATGTGCTGTAACTTCCTGGGTCTCTGATGTAGATTGAGTAGATGAATAAAGAGTAAAGCAACCATTATCTTCTGGGATAGCTAGACAACGTTGAGTTTCAAGGTAAAAATGCTCTTGAGCTCCTGTTTCAATAGTCTTTTCAATTATCAAATCCGCTTCAGCAAATCCCTTATCCGGATCGCCTCTTTCAATTCTTCTGGGATTGATATAATACTCACTCGCTTCAACAGCTTCTTCTATAGATAGTATTGGTTTTAATTCTTTAATCTCAACTTTTACCTTACCGGCAGCATACTCGGCTGTCCAGGCATCATCTGCTAAGACTATTGCAACAGGTTGCCCGTAGTACTTTACTAACTTATCAGGCAATAAAGGTTGATTATCTCCATTTCCATGAGCTATATTATTTTTACCGGGTATGTCTCTGGCTGTAATCAGATATCTGAAACCACTTATCATTTCCAATTCGGAATCATCAATTAAAACTATCTCCCCATGAGCAACATTAGAAGTCACAACGTGGGCATACAACATTCCTTGAGGGAGATTCTCTTCACCAATGAATCTGGAAGTTCCACATACATGCAACTTACCGCTCAGATGCTTACTTTCTTTAACCTTATCCATAAATTCTCCGCATATTAAGGGAGTATGTAATTAGTTATGAAAACAGACTTCCTTAATAGTTTTAGTTGTCACACATTAAGTTATGCTTAGCAGTGACTATTCATAGCCAATTTTAATCTATCAAAGTGTTTCTTTAAATGGTTCCTAATCAGTAAAGAGCGATATTCATCACTTCCTCTTACGTCACTAATCGGATTAAACTCATTAACTGCAATATTTATAGCTTTCTCTATCACCTTATCTGTTATCGGTTTGAATAGTAGGTATTCCATAGTTTTCTCAGCCAATGCAGGATATTCTTTCACTCCACCGAATGCTAAGTTCATATCATATACTTCCCCTTCATGAATGCTGACAGACATTGAAGAGTTTACTGAGGAAATATCAACATTGGTACGTTTAGAGCTTTTTATGAAACCTGAATATGTAAATTCCTTCTTAGGTATCACTATTGCGACAATCAGTTCATTCTCAGATAAATCTATGTCTTTGTAACCCTTGTAGAAATCACTCAACTTAATGAATCGTTCACCCCATACACCATCAATCAACAGTTTAGCATTCAAACCAAGCAGTGCAGATGTCCCGTCAGCAATAGGACTGGCATTGCAAATATTACCACCTAACGAGGCGACATTACGTATTTGTGTTGAAGACATAATCTTGATAGTCTCGACCAAAGAAGGGAACCATTTTTGAACAACCGGGTCATTCATAATCTCAGTCAAAGTTGCGGTTGCACCTATCTTAACTACTCCCTCCAATTCATCAATGTACCGAAGCTCCTTAACTTCCGAGATGTCCAAGTACTCAGTATGGAAATCTCTCCTTATATTAGCTTCTACACCTAAATCGGTAGCTCCACAAATAACTGTATATCCCCTACGTTCCATACAACCATACATATCATCCAGATTCTTTGGAATTAAATAAGACTCTACCGGATAATGGTCTTCAACTTCTTGTTCTAAACTTGGTATATCTTCCGATATTGATTTTAAATCGTTAATTATTTTTTCCTCAGAATCAGTTAATATTTCGGAATGATTCAGTAACTCACCATGAACTTTGGCAATAAGCTCTTCTCCCGCATTAACAATATGCTTGTAACCTGTACACCTACATAGATTGCCCTCTAACGCTGTTTTGAAATCCTCAATCAAAGGTTTCCGATTCTCCACTAACAAACAGAATATGCTCATAATAATACCGGGTGTACAAAATCCACATTGAGTTCCGTGGTTTTCATAAAGCACTTTTTGTATTATGTGCATGTTTTCAGGAGAGCCTAAACCTTCAACAGTAACAACATGTTTTCCATGGAGTTTGGTAGCCGGATAGATGCATGAAGTGATGGATTTGTAATGAAGTTTCGACTCGATAATCTCTCCTACAGCTATTGTACAAGCCCCACAATCTCCTTCCGAACACACTTCTTTCACGCTCAGCATTCCTAACCTGTGCAACATTTCCAACGCTGTCTCAGCAGGCTTACAAACTGCTCTTACCAACCATCCATTCAACCTGAATGCGATTTTGTTAACCCTTATAGTCTTCATCTTAGTTCCTCGCTCCAGCTATCGTATGTACAACAGCCTTGTTCTTGTTTGTTTTAAGAAAAACACTTCGTAACCAGGTTGATTCAAACTCAGACGGAATCTTGTTGTTACCCATTGATAAGTGTAGTTTGAATTCAAATGTTACGACAATTAAAAACGTAAAAATAAAAAACAATATCAAACCACTTAACATCAATAGTTTTTGACTCTCCTTACCGTCTCTCTTAGTTTGTTGTTTAGACCAACCGTCAATTATCGATATACTTTTTTAGTTGTAAAGAAGAAAGTGAAGATATATGTAAGTTATGAAATCTACATAGAATAAAATCGCTAAATCATAGTGGATTTGTTGATGGGGAGAATGTAAACTATTAAAGTGATAATATCAGTTATGAGGAAAGCTAATGCCTTAGTGTAATAAAACTACCCGTTAATTTATTTATCGCTTAGTATTCTAGTTAGTATAAATACTAATTAATTACATAACATCTATAAGCAAAACACAAGAAAATGCATCACTTCAACATCTGACACAACATTCATCATTAAGACAACTCAAGTTGCCTTTTCTGAGAACGTAAGAATCCTATCATAAGAATCTGATTTATATCTCTTGTATTTGTTCTATCCCGTTGGATGAATTCAAGTCCATTAATCATGGGAAATGATTTTGAACTAGTTATCTTTCTCTATTAAAAATCCATAATGTTAATTTGAATGCTGTAGATGCTATAAGAGCAAATATTGTATTAACAATTATAATTTGATATTCTGTAGCATCTAGCATAAAAAGCCTAAACACAACATCATGAATCTTGAGATAATAACTTGTAGTGATTAGTACTACAAACATGGCTAGTAAATAAGCTATTTTTTTTAGTGACTTAGGTCTTGAATAAATTTTATAAGCTGATTTGTTACCTTTTTCCTGTAAACACCTTTCCCCAAATCTCTTTTTCTTTAGAAACATTATCAATACTCTTCTATAGATAACGCTAATGTGTAGATTCTTTGATAAAATTCTATTCAATTTATTCCTGTTATATTTTTTTAATTTTTGAACTTGATCATTAGCTTTATGTATACTTTCCAGCTTTTCTTTTGTAAAGTATTCCACAACTGTAGGGCATAATTCTAAACCAAGTATATATGAATATGCTTTAGTCGTTGATGTTTCATGATAATTTCGTTTAGTAACATTCTTAAGTAGAAAATCAAAGTAATCACACGCCTTGTTTTTTATGTATTCAGCATCAGTTTTATCTTTAATTTCTTTAGCAAAGATATTTAACACATAAATCATATGTCCAGTCATACCAAAGTCAGGATGTTTACCTAAATCATAAGGGACTGTACTTCTTACATGTTTTCTTACCGGATCATCACCAGTTAATATAGGTATTCCACCGTTTAATTCTATCTTCTCTGATGTTAAATACTTGATTACCTTTACCATCTCATCTTTATTTTTTTTAATTAGTTGAGGCATATAGGAAATCATCCACAAAGTCCAATATATTCCTGCTGGGTCATTAGCTACATCCTGTCTACTATTTAAGAATCCATCCTCACTAATAAATTTACCTGACTTTTCACTAGATATTCTCTGACGAATGAATTCAGTATTATACAAATAATCTTGTATTGTCTTCAGATATGTCTTAATCGTATACTCTCTATCATCTTTAATATCAATATTATCAAGTTGTATCCGATTGCTATCTATTTTATCAATATTATCAATCAAAATGTTAACTAATCTGAAAAGAGTTGGAACAGTTATTATCGGAAGGCTATCAATTGCTTTTTCGTAGTTATTGAGTAAAAAGTTAACTCCACTATAAAAATCATTCCCTATTTGATCGAGATTAAACAAAAGCATAACACCGGATGATGTATGTCTGATATTTCTATCTATAAATTTGTTAGGTATCTCTTCATGAATAGGCATCATTATATCTGTGTAATATTCTTTGTTTTGATATACTCTTTTCTTTGTTTTAAGTCCATTTAAGATACTTCTTTTGACTACTTCAAACTTGTCTTTAGCAATATCATTTTTACCTCGAATATTATTTAGAAAATTCTTTAGATTTTGAGCGATGACATCTGTATGAGTAGTACTTCCTCGGATAAATGAGTCTTTTCTAGAATACTCCTCTTTACCTAATAAAATTGCTCTTGCTATTGGTGCTTCAGAGTATCCCCATAATCCAGACACTCTTTGATCAGTCATGATTAGTATATATAGCATCTCAAACATTTTACAACATCTTTTACACCTTTTAGGATTTGAATTGTTACAATAAAATGGTCTATTTTCTGTCATGTTTTTTACTCCTACGACATATAGAAATTAACCCTTTTGTTAATACTTTTCCTGATTTGCAAGCACTAATCGTAAAGTTACATCTTGAGACACAACGTTATAAGATTAAATGTTTTAATTTCGACTATGCTTATTTTTGATAGTAATTACATATGCTTATCTATTGTCAACATAATATTATTTTACTATATTTTCTTTTTATTCCTAAATTATTAGGAATACTTCTACCAATAGTGTAGTGTCCTAAATAAATTTACCATAGTTTCATTTACTCAGTTTACTTCATTTGACGAAATAATTCTATCTTTTCTAAATTGATTTACTACCGTACCGGACTCCATAATCAGAGTGAAGTATTATCCATCGAGGGATTTTTGTACCACTTTATGCTTTATTAAATGCCTCTACTGCTCCTGTTGTCTCCTGTTCTGTAGGTTAACCGAATTGAATCTAAGAAGTATCAAGAATTTCTATGTATTCATCTTTATTGAAGATGAATATTGGATTTATTGTAGGGGTATCATTAGTCGGAAAGCGAATTTCCTTACTTGTTTGTGTCTAGGAGCACGTACATATTGTCCGTTTGTTTTGGGAACGCGGACATCTTGTCCGCACATGCATTTTATTTAATTCAGAGCCTGCAAGATGCAGGCGTACCCAGTGTACCATGTATTTTATTTAATCCAAAGCCTGCAAGATGTAGGCGTACCCGGTGTACCATGCATTTGACACATGGCTACTCATATTTTATCCCGTTGGGATATAGACCTATTCACAAAATATATCTCTAACTAACTCAATCTACCTCTTCAATCTCATGATTCTCTCATGACAAATAACCACATCCAACTTACAAGACTCTTGCATAACCCTTGCATAAATCTTGCATAACTATGCAAGAACGTTGCAAGTTTTTTGTGACATGCATGCTTCGATTTTGTGCTTGTTAATCTAGGGCAAAACGGGAGATCATAACGTGAAGGTTTCATGGCAAACTCCAGCAAAGCATAATCATCCCACTGTTTTCCCACTGTGCACGTACTATGAACCCGGTGAATCAGTGGGTTGACAGTGCATTCACACTGCAGACACAGTGCGAACGCAGTGCGTTGATAACTTTAGCAGTGAAAGATTGTACTGTCCTGGATAGGTTACCCTAATAAAAAGGAACAGGAGAAATGATGAGTAAAGATGAAAAATCAGAATTGATTCGCTTACGTAAGGAGAATAGGCGCCTTCAGCGTGCACTTGATGACAGTTACCTAAAAGAGTTAGCACTTGAGACTTTAATCGAGGTTTCAGGAAAGAAGCTAGGTATGGATTTAAAAAAAAGCTTGGTTCGATAGTGCAGGAGAAACTCAAGAAAGAGCTGTTGAATGCGGACTTAAATACAGAGGATTAGGGCGTATTTGAAAGTGTACGGCTATACAAGACAAGGCTATAATAAGCATAAGAAAATACTCGAGCGAGATGCTGCGAGAGACCGTGAGATAGTGAGACTTGTTGAAGAGTTCCGACGAGAACAGGAGACAACAGGCTATCGAATGATAATAAAAATGCTTGAGAAACAAAATGATCCTAACCTAAAGATAGGTAGGGATAAACTAATAGAGTTGTTACGTATGAATAACCTGTTGTTAAGACCTCCGAAGCGTTATGTAGTAACAACCAATTGGAAGCATAAGTTGAAGATATATCCTAATCTTTTACCGGAAATTAGCATCCTCCAAAAAGGTCAAGTTCTTCAGGTTTATTCTTTATCATAAAACTCCCAGTTTTTTATACTGATTATACTATATAGTCAAGCTATATATGCATGTTGATACACTCTTTATGGGGAGACTAAATTAAAAAAGTATTATTTGACAATATAAATCCTAATAGAACAAATAGAATTGTGGCGTTTATAAAAGTATCTAAAAATTCTAGTAAAATTCATGGTATTATTGGTAGTTATTTTATAAAAGAGGTAAGTGTGAGCAAGAGATATTGGTTTTTATTTATAATCATGTTATGTGCATCCCTTTGTTTCGGTCAGGAACACTTTGAAGAGTTGTTTAGTTCAGAGTCAAGAATATATGATTTTGGAATCGATAGTCTGGGAAATCTTTACTTAACGAATGATGACGGTCTCCATCGCTCAACCGATAACGGAAACAGCTGGAGTTTGATTTTTGATGAAAACTTATTACTTCAGTTTTGCATCACTCCTTCAAATGGGATATTCATTCAATCTTTAGGTAATTGCTATTTCTCTACTAATTTTGAAGATTGGCAATTAATATCTAATTATAGCACTGTTGGGTGCAGAGATTTCAGATATGATACAATCGGACAACTATTCATCTACGGTTGGCGTGGTATTGCAAAATCAATAGATGGAGGTTATACATGGCAGCAAACATTTTCTACAAACAGCGGAGAGGTATTTAATACTTTTATTGAGTCGTCTGATGGAACATATTATGCGGGTTCTACAGCATATCTTGCCAACACAAAGAACCCGGGAGGATTTTACAGATCCTTCGATCAAGGAGATACATGGGAGAATATCAGATTACCGAATTATTACATCCAATCTTTAACAGAAACATCCAACAATGAGTTGTTTGCCTGCACAGCCGGTCATACGACAGCACATTCAAAAGTAATTATGCGATCAACTGATCAGGGAGAAACCTGGAATCAGTGTTTCAGTTATGCTAGCCAGATGTTTGCAATTACCACCGATTCTAATGATAATCTATTTGTCGGAATGGGAAATTATCCTGTTTATCAGGCAGGAATACATTATTCTCAGGATAATGGTCAGACTTGGAATCAGCTTCAGACAAACCTGATATCTAATAATGCCCAAGTTGATTATCTCTACTGCGATTCAGATAACTATTTATATGCAATAGTTAACGGAGATTATCCTCCTTACACATTATTGAAAAGTCTGGAACCAACAACGACCACAGTTATCGACGAAGATTTTGTGGTTCAAGTAAATCAAATTTCTAATTACCCAAACCCATTTACAGACGAAACAACGATTGTTCTTGAATATCCATCAAAAAACGTACAAAGTGCAAAGCTAGAAATATTCAATGTGAAAGGGCAGAAGATTAGAGAAATACCCGTAGAGCAACAGGAAGTAAAATGGGACGGGCGAGATAAAAGGGGCAATAAGGTTCCGTCCGGTATTTATTCCTATAGAATACAAACGGGAGCCGGTATTTTAACAAAGAAGTGTATTTTAATGAAGTAGATGTTTTTTCATTACAACCGGATTTGATAGCCGGGAAAAGAACAATGAAGCATTTTTAAAGTGAGAAAACATCGTTTTTGATTAAACCCAAATGATAAGTGAGTTAATGACGAAAGATATGTGACAACTATATTACCAATAGTAATAATAGAATCGTGGAGTTAAAAGTGTCTGAAAGTAGTAATCAGATTCATGGTATTATTGGTAGTTATTTTATAAAAGAGGTAAGTGTGAAAAAGAGATATTGGTTTTTATTTATAATCATGTTATATGCATCCCTTTGTTTCGGTCAGGAATACTTTGAAGAGTTGTTTAGTTCAGAGTCAAGAATAAAGGGATTTCAGGAAGACTCAACGGGAGTAATGTATCTTGCAACCCGTGATTGTTTATTTAAATCAGTAGATAATGGTAGTTCATGGCAACAGATTTTTGATGAAGCGGGAGTTGAGACAATAGGTGTTAATTCTCTTGACTGTATCTATGCACTTTCATATCCACCATTACTTAGTATGCATTATTCAATTGATCAAGGGCTTACCTGGAATGTAATGAATAGACCAACCGGCTATGATCTTGTTGATCTTTTTATAACATCAGATGATACTATGTTTTTGACCGGTTGGGGCTGTATTTATAAATATGACAGTGATAATGAAGATTGGGTTCAGGTTTTAGCATGTACTTATGAAGAGATTGTGACTTCGATTGTTAGTAATGAAAATAATGTTCTTTTTGCCAGTTCCACAAATTTTGAGGGCTCAGGAACTACAGGAGGAATATACCGATCTGATGACCGGGGGGATACATGGGAGCATATCGGATTGGATTACTATTTTGTCCAAGACTTAACGATAAATTCAAATGGAGAGTTTTTTGCTTGTACTGCAGGTAATTATTATACTTACGAGAAGGTAGTTATGCATTCAATAGATCAGGGAGAAACTTGGAATCAGTGTTTCAGTTATGCAAGCCAGATGTTTACTATCATAAACGATTCAAATGATAATCTGTATGTTGGAACGGGAAATTATCCTCAATATCTTGCAGGAGTACATTACTCCCAGAATAATGGTCAGACTTGGGAAGAAGTTCAGACTGACCTTATTCCCGGTGATGCAGGTGTCGATTACCTCTACTTAAATTCTGATAATTACTTATATGTGATTGCTAACGGAAATTACTCTCCTTCCACATTATTGAAGAGTCTGGAACCGACTACAACCACAGTTATCGATGAAGATTTTGTAGCTCCTGTAAATCAAATTTCTAATTACCCAAACCCCTTTACAGACGAAACAACGATTGTTCTTGAATTTCCATCAAAAAGCGTACAAAGTGCAAAGTTAGAAATATTTAATGTGAGAGGGCAGAAGATTAGAGAAATACCTATAGAGCAACAGGAAGTAAAATGGGACGGAAGAGATAGAATGTGTCATAAAGCCCCATCAGGTGTTTATTTTGTAAATGTAACAGACAATAAGGGAATCAGATATTCGTCAAAGATATTGAAAATCAATAATATGTAAATTCGTATTTATTACATGTTATTGAATAAAGAAAAGGAGATTCTATGAGATGAATTATTTTTATGATCGCTATAGAATAAAGACTGATGATAGTGTTTCCACAAAGAAATGTATATTAATGAAGTAAAATATTATGACTCTGTAGAAAAGAGTCATCCTTTCGATGGGTGATAAATAGAGATATAAAGAATACTATTTAAATCATACCAAAAGCTTGCAAAGAACATTGCCTTATCTATACTTGAATCATCTTTTTTGATAGGAGACAACATTGTTTAAGAAGAATAACAAGCATAATCAAGATATAATTTTTGATTGGGATATGAACCTTCCTAATCGAACTCGTTTATCAACCTCAAATTGGAATACAATCCGTAACCATGTGTTTGAGCAGGTAAATGAGTCTCATTTCAGTGTTCTTTATTCCGGTAATATTGGACGTCCTAATGCTCCGATAAATGAAATTGTAACAGCCATAACAATCAAAGAGATACATGATTTGACATTTCGAGAGCTTGATAATGAACTTGACTGGCACATCGGAGTTCAATATTCTTGTGGATATAGCATTGGCGAGCCTTCAGTGACGACAAAGACTATCTGCAATTTTATTCGGAGTTTGCGAGAATACGAAGATGAAACAGGAATAAATCTCTTTGATATTGAGTTTGAACGGCTAACAAGAGGCCAATTGGATTCCTTCTGTGTAATAGGTAAGATAGCCAGTACAGATTCGACATTTTTAGACACTAATATTTGCGATTACAATCGACTTCAGCTTCAAATTGAAGCAGATTAGCAGAAAGTACTTTCTATGTATCCTGATTACATTAAATATGATGCCGATAATTATGTTTATCAACTAAAAAGTGGCAAGATAAGCGAAGAGCTTCAAAAGATAGGTCTCTGCCATTATACTCTGATAAAGATGTTTGGCGATAGGCACATAGGCTTTATCGGTAATGTTGTTGAGACGGCAGACCTTGACAATGATTTGAATCTGATAGTAAATGTAACGGTATGTCCAAACAATACTTGTGAGGAAAACATGTTGGCTGATAATTTTGACAAAATCAAACAAGAGCAACTTCCCGACCTCGAAGAGATTCACTTTGACGGAGGTTATGGCGGTTCCGGATTGGAGGAAAAGCGTGAAGAGCATAAAGTTAAAGGTATTCAGACTGCAATCAAAGGAGTCAATACCGAATGCCGTATGCAGGTTATAATGAAGAATGATGAGTATTATGCGATATGTGCCGACGCTAGGAATCAGGTAGAATTTTATATCCTATGGTATAATGAAAAGTAATAAAATGACTTTATATAAAAAATATGTCCTAACGGGGATACTTGTTTATTGTCTTTTTTCTTCACTTTTAGCTCAAGAGAACTTTAAGATTAAAGAGTTGGAGATTAATGGAGTTAAGAGTATTTCCGAAAGTACACTTAAAAAGAAGCTTATACTTAAAGATAGGTCTAATTGGCAAAAACTACTCTTCTGGAAGAAAGCATATCAATATCATGAAGCAGATCTGACTGCTGATCTGGAGTTGATTCAAAATATCTATCAGAAAGAGGGCTTCATAGATGTTCAGATTGAACACATTTTAAAGGAACAATCCGATACAGAATCAGTTGAGATTAAATTCGTTATTGATGAGAATGACCCTGTTCTGATTGAGAAGATTAACTATAACCTTCAAGTTGCAGAATCATCAGACAAGTCCAAACTTCAACATCGGTTAAATCAATTCATCGTAGATTTACCATTAAAGGAAGGTTCTAGATTCAGAGATGAAGATTTGCTTCTGACTAAACAAGAGTTAGGAAATTGGTTAGATAAACAGGGATATGCCTACCAAGAAGTTAACTACAACTTAGAACTAAAGAAAGATATAAACCGAGTAATAGTGGATTTAACACTAAATACCGGAACAATCTGCTATTTCGGTGAAACCACTTTTAAAGGTGTTGAAAAGGTACCGTATTCTATTTTAAAGAAACAGTTAGCTCCACCCGGTAACATATACAGTCAGACCTATCTAAAAAAAATACAACAGAAATTACAACGCTTAGGTATGTTTCAGTATGTTACGGTGCGTAGCGTTTTAGATGACCCAAAGAACAAAACAATTCCGATTCTTATAGAGCTAAAAGAAGCAGCTCGGTTCAGCTCAAAATTAGCTGTTGGTTATGGTCAGGAAGATAAATTCAGAACATCCTTAACTGTCACAAAGTTAGGATTCTTGGGAGGAATTCGAAAGGCAGTATTCTTTGCTAAATACTCATCTCTAGAGCCTTATAACCTCTCCCTGAAACTTACTCAACCTGCTATCTTCCATCCTGATGGATCTCTCACACTGAACCCGTTTGCTAAGATGGAAGATGAATCAAATTATACCATCTCCAGAATCGGTTCTTTCCTCATCTATCAAATCAGTTTAAGCAACTATCTGAGTTCTTACTCGAAATATGGGATTGAGTGGAATAATCTGGAGACCTCCTCCCCTTCCTTGGAAGATGACCTTATTGCAGAAGGTGATGGAGATTACAAGCAATCATCAGCAACTATTGGTATGGTTTTTGATAATTCCGCACCAATGTTTTCACCTACCAAGGGCTGGTATATCAATCCTTCTTTCACATGGGCGGGAATTGGCTTCAATAGTGATTATCACTATACAATGACATCCGCAGAAGTAAGAAAATACACAACTATCTATAAGAAGTTTGTTTTAGCCTCACGCGTTCAAGGAGGATTCATGAAATCGATTAAATCCTCTGAAGTAACACCTATAGCTGATCGCTTTTATGGTGGTGGAAACAAATCTGTGCGTGGTTGGGATCGCTATGATTTAGGACCCAAAAGCAGTGATGACCTTCCACTCGGTGGTAATAGTTTGCTGGAAGCAAGTCTTGAGCTTCGTTATCCTATCTGGAAGAAACTATCGGGGGTTGTATTTTGTGATGCCGGTAATGTCTGGGAAGGAACCTATGACCATAACCTGAATGATTTAGAATATGCCATTGGTACAGGTTTAAGATTCAAGACACTATTGGGACCAATTCGGGTTGATGTCGCCGTTCCAGTTTCGCAGCCAATAGATAATATTCAATTTTACTTGAATATCGGTGAGGCCTTCTAATGAGAAATAGAAAACAGAAACTCATTCTCTCCTCTCGTGTTATAGGAATCATTCTGATTATCATAATTCTGGGCTATTTCTTCACTCAATCCTCCATGTTCCTTAATCTTGTACGTAAAACCGTGATTTCTCAAGTTAACAAGCAGATAAATGGAAGTGTAGAGATTGCCGGAATAGAAGGAAACATCTTTAAAAGGCTTACTATAAAAGACTTTGTTCTATCTGATGAAAGAGCTGAATTAGTGAATCTGAAGCAACTTGATCTAAACTATGATTTGGGACATCTTATTCATAAGAAGGTCATTGTAAAATCGATTTTTGTCTCAGATTTAACGGTTAACCTTCATCAAGATGCTGAAGGAGTTTGGAATCTAACTAAAATATATACTGCTGAAGAAGATACAACTACAACTGAGAAGACACCAAGTTCCTGGCAGATTGATTTGGAGAGTTTTATTCTTTCCAACTCGATTGTGAAAATCTCAGGTTCGAACCTTCCTGAGTTGTATCCAAAAGCAATTACCATTTCTCAACTGATTTTCCATGCAAGTTTAGGAGAAGAAATAGCATGGGAACTGAGCAAAGCTGATGTATCTATTCAACCGCAGGAGATTAGCCTTTCTCTTAGAGATTTAAAGGGAAATGGAAAACCTGACATCAGTTTAGAACAACTCAAGATTTCATCTCCCAAGTCACAGATTCTGCTGTCAGGCAATCTAATTAATGAGCCTATCCGCAATGCTAAAGTCAATTTTGAAGTCAACCCACTGGATTTTGAGGAACTACAGACTTGGATACCTTCATTTCCTATTCAAGGGAATCATAATTTATCAGGTAGTGCTGTTATTAGAGGAGATTCACTATCGACAGAGATAGTCATGAATTCCGATGAACAGGTAATTAGGTTAGAAGCACAATTACCTAACCTGCAAAAGCCCCTTACCTCTCAGCTTGATTTGGTTTGGGAAAAATTAAACAGTAATAACTGGAAAAGCAATCTTCCTCAATCCAATCTCAACGGTTCTCTTGTAGCATCTATTCATGGTGAGTCATGGCCAAATGTTGAAACAGAGTTAACACTAAACCTGAAAGACTCAGATTACAATACCTATAAAATTGAGTCATTAATGTTAAAGAGCAACGGTTCACCCTCCCAGTTAAGTAACACTCTTCTTTTGGATAGTGAATTTGGAAAGATAAACGTTAAGGCTGATTTAAGAAATCTTCTCACTGATATAGGTTATGCAGTATCCGGTTCTCTTACCGATCTAGAGCTTATGAAAATACTACCTACTCTCCCCTATCAAGCTGACATTAATTCACAGTTTAACATTAATGGTAAAGGAACTGACCCTAAAGATTTAGATGTAGCTTTCAATATTAACTTATCAGAGTCCTCTTTAGATAATATACCGATTGAAAAGCTTAGAGTTATAGGAGAATATCAGCAAGGTAACTATAGTTTAAGTGAGATGGAACTAAGCTATGATGGAATTAATGTATCAGCTAATGGACATGGAGATATTTATGAGAATAACGAGCTTACTTATAATCTTCAGTTAGATGCATTACCTCAGATTGTTCAAAAGTTTATACCGGACTTAGATCTGAAAGGGAATGTGTCAGGTACAGCCAGTGGTATAGCAGATGATTTAAAAGCAGATACCAGTATAGATTTACATGACATTAAATTCCAGACATATGAACTAGCTTCTTTCACTGGCGAATCGGAAATTAGACTTCTTGATAAAAAGCCAGAAGCTGAGTTTACCGGGTCTCTCACCAATATTTCACTGCCAACCTTACCGATAGATTCACTTCGGATTAATACTCATTATACACCGGAGAAGGTCTTTCTGGATATTATGCTGACTCAGTCTGATACTTTGGATCTACAGTTAACCGGAGACATCTTTCCGACCTTGAAGCAAGCGAACTTCTCAAAACTTGAGCTTAATGCATTTGGAAAGAATTGGCAAAACAAACCTGACACGCTTAAATTAAGTTTCGATCCAAAGAAGCTCTCTTTACGCAATTTAGAGTTGAACTCTGAGACTCAAACTATTATTGCTGATTTTACTTTAGACTCACAAGTTAATTATAATCTCAGGATCAAGTGCGACTCACTGTCACTATCGCCTTTGCGTTTCTTAAATCCTGCTCTTGAGACTATTCAAGGGAAGCTAAGTCTGAATATTGCTGGCAATGGGGAGTTGGAAAATCCACAACTGTCTGCTACCTGGAATTTGGACAGTCTCTCTTTGAGAGGGGTGAGTCTCCACAAAATTGCCGGGAGCATTGATTATCAATCGAGTCTTGCACATTTAGGTGTGGAAATTAACAGAACCGAGCAAGAGTCTATTTCACTAAATGGTTATCTTCCTTTCGTGGCTGATCTCACCAATAAAAAGTTTAATCTACTAAAAGATGAACCCTTGAATCTTGAGTTGAAGATGACTCCCCTTGATTTAAGCAATCTGAATGACTATACTGATTCAGTTAAGGAGATTAAGGGTGAATTGAATCTATGGGCAAAAGTTGAGAATACTCTGAACCATCCTCTTCTTAATTCCACACTCTCAATTGAAAATGCAGCCTTTAAACAACCAACTTTTGGTATTGATTACAGGGATTTAAATCTAGATTTTAAAGCTCAAAATAACATGATCGAATTGAAAAATCTATCCCTACCTTCAGGTAAAAAAGGATTTCTCAAAGCGACTGGCTCTACAGTTCTAGATTTAAAGAGTGGGCAATTAGACTCATTACAATTCTCCATACAAGCTAATGATTTTCAGGCTCTGAAAAACAGAGATATGGATTTAAAGTTTGAGTCAAACATCACAATTGCCGGTAATAGTAACGAACCAACCTTCTCAGGTTATCTTAAAATTCTGAGAGCTCAATTATATCTGCCAACCTTGATGGGTATGGAAAGAAAAAGAGAGCCGTTAACCACTCCCTTGCTTTTAGTCGGAGTTTCTGCTGACAGTCTATCCAAGCCAGTTGAATCTAAAACTGATGAAGAACCCTCTCAAATGGTAAAGAACATGAGAGGAAACTTGAAACTCTCTTTCCCACGCAATATCTGGCTGAAATCTGAAGAGATGAATATGGAGTTGGGTGGTGAACTGGTAATTATTAAGAGTAGTCCTGATTTTGTTTTATCAGGAAAAGTGATGGTAGTACGTGGAAACTATACTGCTTATGGTCGCAGATTTAACATTGTCAGTGGTAATGTCTATTTCCGTGGAGAAAGGGATATTGACCCCGCAATATCAATAGTTGCCAACTACATTCTTCGCAGTTCTTCGCAAGAGAAGCTTACTCTCTCCATTCAGGTAACAGGAAGTTTAAAGCAACCAGTAATCCAATTTTATTTGGATGATGAGCCAATCTCAGAAGGTGACGGAATCTCTTACATTATCTTTGGAAAGAGTACAGCAGAATTATCTTCCGGAGAAAGAGATCAGGTAAATGGCTCCGGACAAGATAATTTGGCGACAAAGATTGTTGTTGGACAGATAACATCAAAAATTACTAGCCAGATCCAAAAGCAATTAAATCTTGATGTAGTAGAGTTTAAAGGCGACACCAATTGGCGACAGGCTCAAGTTGTTGTCGGTAAATATATTACTAACAACCTCTTTCTCAGCTATGAACGAGAACTTTCTTTCGGTAGTGGTAACGAGGTTGTTCCGGAAAGAGTAACTCTTGAATATGAGCTCAGACGTCGACTTTATCTCCAGGCCACTCAAGGTGGAGACAAAGCTACTGGAGTTGACTTGATTTGGAAATTTCAGAAATAATCATTTAAAGGGGATAACATATGAACAATGAATCTATAGATTGGGTTACTAATTTGCTAACCGGGCTTGGAATTGAAAAAACGATGACTATGTATCTTAGACTTGGAATACTGCTAATCCTACTGTTTATAATAGGGTTAATTATAAATCTGATTGTTAAGAATATCCTACTTAAATCTATAAATACCCTTGTAAAGAAAACTAAAACCCAATGGGACAATACCTTGGTTGAGCATAGTGTATTTAGTCCTCTCTCCCAATTGGCTCCGGCTGTTGTGATTTATTTTACTATCCCTTATATTTTTATGGACTTTACAGGAATTATCCCGTATCTTTATCGTTTTGTAAATGCCTATATTAGTATTATCACGATGATTGTGCTTATCAGATTGTTAAACACGCTAAAGCTCTATACAAAGAGTGTTAAAATATTAGAAAACAATCCTTTAGACAGCTACTTCCAGCTAGCCAAGTTAGTAACTTATTTGTTTGGTGGAATTCTGATATTATCCTTCCTAATGAACAAAACACCAATTTATTTCCTAAGTGCCCTAGGAGCAATGACTGTCGTTTTACTATTA
Organism: Cloacimonadales bacterium (SeqCode); assembly: GCA_963667035.1. Lineage (GTDB taxonomy): Bacteria > Cloacimonadota > Cloacimonadia > Cloacimonadales > JAFGVF01 > Zophobacter. Next base: position 1,080,910 of record OY762964.1, on the reverse strand, counting down.
GTCTTCAAAGATACAATACTTGGCTTTGTTGCAAGCATCCAACTTTCTGCGAATGATATGGTGAGAATTGGAGATTGGGTCTCAATGTCAAACTATGGAGCTGATGGAGATGTCATAGAGATGAACCTTACGACAATTAAAATCCAGAATTGGGATAAAACTATTACTACTATCCCTACCTATGCCTTTATCTCTGAATCTTTCAAAAACTGGCGTGGAATGTCTGAATCCGGTGGAAGAAGAATTAAACGGTCACTAAATATAAAGATTAGCAGTATCAAATTCTGTTCAGAAGATATGCTTGAGAGACTCAAGAAAGTTCAGATTATTAGTAATTATATCAATGAGAGAAGTCAGGAGATTGAGAAATATAATAAGGATAATGAGATTGATAAATCCCTTCTTATTAATGGAAGACATCTAACCAATATTGGTATCTTCAGAGTGTACGCAGAAGCTTATGTAAAAAGTAATCCTAATATTAATCTCCACATGACCTGCATGGTTAGGCAACTGCCCCCATCCGAAACCGGATTGCCTATTGAAATATATACATTCAGCAGTCGCAAGGAATGGGCAGTATACGAAAGCATTATGTCAGATATGTTTGATCATTTATTAGCTGCTGTCCCTGAATTTGACTTAGAAGTATTTCAAAACCCAACCGGGACTGATTTTAGAAAGTTATAGACCCAAACTTCTGGAACAATCAGTTGTACTAATGATTAGGAAACTTACTATTTTGCTTAAGCGTGATTACTCCATTTAAGCAAGATTTCTAATGTCATACATTTACACCTAACTTAAATTAAGTTAAATAAGAAATCTTGAAGAGATAATGATAGTGACATTGATCTTGGCTTATCTCAAAATCTCCGTGAACTTGTAAGAGAGCATATTGCTAATGAGATAATTTATATTTAATCGTCATCATTAAGTTACCCTCTCCCCCTATTCTCAGCCATAATTGTTCATGTAAAGAATTAGTCATCCCATAGATAACAAAATATATTTTGTCAAACAACTTGACAAAACTTTTATTGCCATCTCTTTTGACTATAGATTTTTTGTCAAAGGAGGCAGAGATGAAAATACAAATCGGAAATGCAGTCCATGGTGATGATTTCTTCCCACGCAAAGATCTCATTGCAAGGATTGAACGGAGTATCGATAGAGGAAGCAATATACTCCTTGTCGCTCCCCGCAGAGTAGGGAAAACATCATTAATGTTCTATTTGAAGGACAATCCGCTTGAAGGATACAACTTTATATTCCACATGACAGAGTCGGTGAGTTCTGAGCAGGAATTTTATCGAAAACTTCTGACAAAGCTTATCACATCGGAATTTGTAACAAACAGAGATAAAATACTCTCACGGATCAAAGAGGTTTTTCCTGCTATAAAAGCAATATCAAAAAACGGAGTAGAATTTGACTCAAAGCAAAACATAGATTATTATGCAGAATTCATCAGAATTATTGAAAAGATTGAACTTGAGGGAGAGAAACTGGTATTTCTTTTAGACGAGTTTTCGCAGACTGTCGAGAATATAAAAAGTGCTCAGGGTAATCAGGCTGCGATTCATTTCCTGCAGACAAACAGAGTGTTGAGGCATACCTTATATGAGAAAATCCAATTCATATACTCAGGATCTATCGGTCTGGAGAACATCGTTGATGGGCTAAACGCTTTCGGTACAATAAATGATCTTACTTCTATAAGTGTAAAACCTTTAACCCGGAAACAGGCAAAAGAACTCGTTTTTGCTCTTTTAAATGATGTTCGTTATAATTTATCGGAAGAGATGATTGATTATATTCTAGAGAAAACAAAATGGCTGATACCCTTCTATATTCAGATGATTATTCAATCTATTGAGTATTACACAAAAGATAACGAGATTGAGACAGTCACTGAGGATGTTATTGAACAAGCTTTCGAAGAGATGATTGAGCAAAAGCATTACTTTGCTCACTGGGAAAGCAGGTTGAGGACAATGTTCAAATCAGATGAATATATACTATCTAAAGAGCTGTTGAATTTCATTTCTGAAAATGATGTTATTGATAAGAACGAGATGTATAACCTCTCTGTCAAGCTTAACATGGAACAGACTTATAAAGATATTGTCAGAGTACTTATCTACGATGGGTATATCAATAACAATGAAAGTCCCGACCAATACCATTTTAACTCCCCTATTCTACAAATGTGGTGGTTTAAGTATGTTGCAAACTAATCATCCCAAAATATATAACCCGGCTAATCAAAGCAGAAAGGATTTAATTGTTAATTTCGTCGTCAGAACACAAATCTTCGAAGATATATTCAGGGATATAAAGAGTTCTGACATGAGGAATCCGGCACAGCCCTATATAATTCAGGGAATCCGGGGGCAGGGTAAAACGACTTTGCTGCTCCGACTGGCCTATGAAGTCGAAGCAGACATTGATCTTAACACATGGCTTATTCCCATTGTCTTCCGTGAGGAAGAGTATCAGATACGGAAACTGTTTAAACTCTGGGAAAGGATAGCTGAATATTTACAAGAAAAGCAAGGATTTGAAAACCTGAGAAAAGAGATGGAGTCATTCGAGTATGACGATGACTATGAAGAAAGATGTTTTAATCTGCTTGAGTTGAAACTGGCAGAAAATAGGAATAAAATCATTGTGTTTATTGATAACATTGGTGATATTCTAAACAAACTGAATAATAAAGAAAAGCAAAGACTTCGGGAAGTCCTGATTCAATGTGCGGAAATCAGAATTATTGGAGCCTCATCCGTGAGCCTTGAAAGTGATTTCGGCTATAAAAGTCCTTTTTATGAATTCTTCAAAATGCCTGTTTTAAAAGGGCTTTCTCAAGAAGAGACCAAGACTTTGATGCTTAATCTTGGTGATCGATATAATCGGGAACGAGTCAGAAAGATTGTTGAGGAACAACCGGGAAGGCTGGAAGCCCTCAGAAGAATGACGGGCGGAGTAATCAGGACCATTGTTATCCTTTTTCAAATCTTCATTGATGATGAAAACGGAAAGGCTTTTCTTGATTTAGAAAGAATTCTTGATGAAGTGACTCCTCTTTATAAACACAGGATGGACAGCCTTTCTCCCCAGCAACAGGAGATTGTTGAAATAATCGCTCTAAACTGGGATGCTATCAGTGCAAAAGAGATTTCGGTTAAAATTAAAGAACAAAGTAAGGCAATCTCATCTCAACTGAAACTTCTTGAAAGAGATCATCTTATCGAAAAGCAAAAAACCAATACAAAAAACTACCTTTACAGGTTATCGGAACGTTTCTTCAATATCTGGTATCTCATGAGGCACGGAGGCAAAACAGAAGAAAACAAAGTCAGATTCCTAGTGGAATTTCTGATTGGATGGTGCGACAGTAATGAGCTTGAGAACAGAGCAAAAAAACATATTGAAGCTGTAAGAAAAGGAATAGTCCATGACAAACATGCCTATTTTATGACCGAAGCATTAGCTCGTACTTCAATCAACAGACAACTTCAGGATGAATTGTGTAAAGAGACCAAAATCTATCTGGATATTTGTGGTTCTGAATATGCAAAAGTAATGCAACCATCGGATAACGAGTTAATGAGCTTAGTTGATCAAAGCATTAATGACAATAAAGATATTGATTCAGCTATCCATCAACTCGAAATGCTCAGAGTTAAAGACAGCATTGTATTCTTACAGTTAGGATATTTGTATGGTTCTCATAAACATAATCCTGAGAAAGCTATAGATTATCTCTCAAATAACCACCTGAAAGATAATCCTACTGCAAAGTTTTTGTTAGCATATTTATATGAAAATGAATACAAAGACTTCGAAGAGGCGGAAAAGTACTACCTTATGGCGATTGAGAAGGGTAACATTGACGCAATGTACAATTTAGCTTCGCTCTATCTTACTGAATACAAAGATTTCGCGAAAGCGGAAAAGTACTATCTTATGGCTAGTGAGAAAGGTGACACTGATGCAATGTACAATTTAGCTCTTCTCTATCAAAATGAATACAAAGATTTCGCGAAAGCGGAAAAGTACTACCTTATGGCAATTGAGAAAGACCATACTGGTGCAATGTACAATTTAGCTTTTCTCTATCATAATGAATACAAAGACTTCGAAAAGGCGGAAAAGTACTACCTTATGGCAATTGAGAAAGACCATGCTGGTGCAATGTACAATTTAGCTTTTCTCTATCATAATGAATACAAAGACTTCGAAAAAGCGAAAAAGTACTATCTTATGGCGATTGAGAAAGACCATCCTAGTGCAATGTTCAATTTAGCTCTTATCTATCACAAAGAATACAAGGACTTCGAAAAGGCCGAAAAGTACTATCTTATGGCTAGTGAGAAAGGTGACACTGATGCAATGTTCAATTTAGCTCTTTTCTATCACAATGAATACAAAGACTTCGAAAAGGCGGAAAAGTACTATCTTATGGCGATTGAGAAAGGTGACACTGACGCAATGAACATTTTAGCTCTTATCTATCACAATGAATACAAAGACTTCGAAAATGCCGAAAAGTACTATCTTATGGCTAGTGAGAAAGGTGACACTGATGCAATGAACAATTTATCCTGGATGTATTTCACAGAAAAACTCGATAAAGTTAAGGCACTTCAATATGCAGTGAAACAATTCAATGAAAATAAAAACATCTTCATTTCTCATACATATTCAATGGTTCTACTATGGAATAATGAGATAAAGAGAGCCCTTGATGTATCAAAGGAATTCCTGAATAATGAAGAAACTTATAAAGAATTTCCTGAAGATATCAGACAGTTTATCATGTTGCTTATTGCTAAAAAGCAGTATCACTCAGCCCTGAAACTCTTCAATGAGAATCCGTTTCATCTTAAAGACAGGTTTAAACCTTTATATTATGCTCTGATGTATTTTATGCAGGATGAGTATCCCAATGAGTATATCAAGATGGGCAGTGAACTTAAACAGACAGTGGAAGAGATTATTGTAGCAATACAACAATTAGCAGAAGATTATAAGTAAGTCTTTACCCATCTATAAATTTGTTACAGACACTATTGGTTCAAACTCAAGGCACATAGCTTCTATGTGCCTGCTGTTTGGATCAAATAAACTCTTTTTGATTAAGTAGTTTAATCTTAGCTCCGATTCGAAACCAGTATAGCTAATCGTTGCGATTTTTTGAAACCTAATAGGTTAATTTCATAACAATAAAAATTATCATTCCGATTTCAATGTTCTATCATTGTACTATCACAATTCGAGCTAAAAACTGGTGAGTCTCTTGAGCAAACCCTGTGCAATTCTTGTTTTGGGTCCCAAGTTTCGGACTTGTTTCAGACAACCGTTTGAAGTACTTTGTATTGTTATTGTGATAGAGCAATGATAGCGGATAGAAATTGAGAATTGTAACTAATTTCAAAAAAATAACAATTTAGAGAATCGCAATTGAGGACAATTACGTTACAATGCAAATTCGACCGGGGACGATCGAACTACATTTCGAGCTAAAGCAATTCACCCTAAGAGACCTTTCAAATCGTTAACCCGAGCAATTGAGCCTTATACGGAAGTCCCTGTTTCGCTATGAACTCCCGCTTCTTCAAAATAGTAAACCAACTTAATCCTGCCTGTGCTCCCTCAAGAATCAAAAATTCAAAGAGTAGTCTATCATTGTGGAGAGGTTTCCCCACTCTTTATCGTGGTAGTCTATGTACAACGATTTTCCTCACACCATTCACATCTTTTCATATTACCCTCCGAATCATTAGCATAACTTGGCAAATTCCAAAACTGTATCAAAATTCTTTTGTTTGTCCTCAGCTGACTGCTCAATAATATAGTCAGGTGTTAAGTCATTATCTTTTTCGTTACCTGAGGGTCGAACAAAGAATTTATGAGATACTGAGCAGAAGATATTAGTGTTTGGTAGATTGAAATAATAACAATCTCCAAAGCTGTTAGGAAGCCCACCGGAACACGTACCAACGATCCTACCTAGCTTAAAATCCCTAATCATGGCTAGAAGGTCTGTTGTGGTTGAGAAACATAGCGGATTAGAAAGAGCAATTACATCGCCTTGGAATGTATTCTCTTTATGTTCATTTGGGTTCACTGAAGATTTACAATCTTGTTCAATACACTCTCCCTCATTAACGCTCAATAATTTATCTAATCCCGACTGTGAATAGTAACCATGGGTACCATTCTCAACATCATCACGCACAAATTCTCGTATCTGCTTACTACTCTTCCAAATGAGTCTATCGAAGTTATATGTAGGTTCTTCTGTCAGATAATTGGTAATATATTTTGCCAACCGTGAATCTCCCCCACCATTATTACGAACATCGATGATAAGTCGTTTAGACTTTTGGTCCTTTAGTTGTAGGAAAACATCATCAATGAACTCTCTATATGTATCAGCGTCCTCTTTATACATTCCAAACGATGGAATTGTTAGAATGCCAATATCATCTTCAATTTTGAAGTTATTACCATCATTTTTCTTTTGTGGTAATGTTTTTGCCCACTCATTAAGTTCTGCCCCTGTCATCCCGGTAACAGATGTCTCAATAATCTCCTTCTTTCTTCGTACTTTAAGGGTATACACATCTTCAATTCCATAGAGAGCAGTAAGTAAGATTGTAAAACGACGGGCTAACATTGCGTATTTAAAATCGGCAGTCTCTGCTGAGATATATTGCACCATCTCCTGCACCAGTTGAGTCATAGGGATTTCATTTACTTCCAGAATCTCATCTCCGGCTCTAATTATTCCCATATCGTAGTTATTAAGAGTTCTCTCTTTAGCAAAATTCATCGATAAGGGAAAGTACTTAAACTCCTCATTCTTTGTGATCTCATCTATCCATGGCAGGATATAGGTATGCCCATCTCCAATCGAAGCAACCAATTTGCCTACAACTTTGATAAAATCAAGAGATGTCATTCCGTCTTCTAACTCTGCTTTGATTCTTTCAACTTCATTGTCCCATTGAGATTTATCTACATCTGAATAGAGATCAGGATGTACCTCTTCCATTGTTTGGAGGAGAAATGAGAAATCTGCAAGAAGCTGTGTTTTTGTATGTGTGATTAACATCTGACTCCCTTTTACTGCATAATTGTATTCGAAAAGAATGAAAAGATTTTATAAGTCAAGAATTAATCTATTTCAGTTCAACATATTATTTACTTTAGTGACCTGTGAAAAAACCGAAGAGTTACTATGAATGATATTCTTAACTCTCCTCTCCCTATTTATCGGCATTCAACACATTATACTCACTGTATAGACACCTTATGCCATAGTAATTCTTATGTTTTTAACAGTATTGCAGAATGGGCATAGAAAGTTGAAAATAGCGGGTCAAAACGAAGTCGATTGATAGTTTGTTACATTTAAGATAGCTAGACAGAAGATGATACGCAGTAATATAGCTCTTTGAGCTATGTACAAGTGAGGCACTTGCACTACGATTGTACAGCAACTCCTCTGAGTTGCTGTGACGACGAAGTCGGCAACTTCCATTAACGAATACAAAAGGATAGAATTTAGTCTAGGACTACTGATTATTCTATAGAATCGTCGAACTGATTTGCTGGGAGATGGTAGTAGAAATCTTTTCTGACTATACTGAGAAATTGAAACGAACGCCTAAAAGGACTAAAGAATTATATTGACATCGGAAGTGAGGCAAAATATCTGTAATTCAATATTGCTGGAGTGGTGGAATTGGTAGACACGCTAGATTCAGGTTCTAGTGTCCGGAATAGGACGTGGGGGTTCAAGTCCCTTCTTCAGCACCAAAATTTAAGCCTGTCATTTCTGACAGGCTTTCCTATTTATGTGTTATTATTACTTTGATTAACGATATCTTCTGGAAAAGTCAACCGGTTCCGATTTAAGAGGAGAATCTTTCTTGTTATCATCTTCTTGGTCTTCGTCCGACAAACTAATTCCTTTCATAAACTGATCAATCCTTGCTTGTGCATCTGTATCAAGTTCAGTACCCGTATTATATGAATCCATATTTGCTTGGTTGTTAATAAAATCAGGATTCAGGTTCTGGTTAAGTCCTTGATTAGGATTATATTCTTGGTTGCTAAATGCATTTTGAGCTGCTTGCTGTTTATCACTTTCTCTTAAGAATTCGTCCGGATCTATTAATCCTGAAGCTATGACAGTAAGTGATATTTTTCCGTTACTTGCTTCATCGAAGTGAGCACCACGAATGATATGTGCATCATCCCCTGCCAACTTGTGAATCTCTTCAGAGATGTATCTCAGGTCGCTGGTAGGGATATCCTGACCGGCAAGAATTTGGTAAACAACGCCAGCACAATCTTCTAAAGTAACATCGTTTAGCAATGGATTTTCGATAGCGTTTCTAAGAGCATCTGCAGCTCTATTCTCACCCTCTCCAGTTCCAATTCCTATCAGAGCTCTACCATTCTCTTTGAGAATAGTTATTAAATCAGAAAGCTCTGCATTCATTACATAGGATTTGTTAATAACATCTGCAATAGCTTTAGCAGAATTAAAAAGAACTAAATCCGCTTCTTTATAAGCGTCAAAGGCAGGGACATCAGGATATGCTTCATATATCTTTTGATTGGGAACTATTAAATATGAGTCGACATACCTTCTAAGTTCCAAAAGACCATTCTTAGCATTTTCTCTTCTTATCTTACCTTCATCATCAAAAGGCGTTGTTACTACGGCTATGGAGATAATATCTTTCTCTTTAGCTATTTTAGCAATAATAGGTGCAGCACCTGTACCTGTTCCCCCACCCATTCCTGCAGCGATAAGAACCAAGTCGGCACCTTCCATTAAGTGTTTTATATCTTCATAGTTTTCTTCTGCAGCTTCCTTACCTCTTTGAGGATCAGAACCTGCACCTCTTCCCTGAGTAAGCTTCTTTCCAAGTTGAATTCTAATCTTTGCCTTCGAAATATTTAGATGTGCAATGTCAGTATTTGTCGCAATATACTCAACATCTTCGAGACCATAATCAATCATATTATTTATCGCATTACAGCCGGCACCACCGACTCCGAATATCACTAGTTTAGCATGTTTCAAAACAGGTTTCTGGTCAAATTCTAGCATATCTAACTCCTCTGCAAACGCAGTAATTACTTCCTAATGGTTTTATCTTTGTATTTGAAGATATATGTTCCGTATTCATCGTAACGTAAACTCTCAAGCATTGAAAAAAACATTGAAATATTATCATCAAGATACCTCAAATCTATAATCACTTTCTTTCCCGACTTTATTTCACGAAAACATATATCATTGTCTTCCAGGAAATACTCAGAGATATAGTTTTTAATTTCGGGTTTGGCTTCAAGTATTTTTTTATGGTAATTAAGTATTTTTAAAACGGATTCATCTTGCACTGATGCCCCCGCATTGAAATCTCTAGAATAAAGTCCCGAATCAATTATTGGGAAATCATCAGTTTTGTTATAATTAAATTCGTTCAATACAACAGCGTCTTTATCCAGTGTAAAGATTTTTTTGTCTCTTGTAATGACATTTATGAAGCCTTGTCTTTCGAAAACTTTCACAACAAGCTTATCAAAGAGTCTTCTTCTTATAGAAACATCTTCTATTCTATATACTTCCAGAATACTCGTTTTTATCTCATTTAAGTCAATCATAAATATGTTCTGCCCCAGATATGGACTCACAAGACTCTGAATCTTATCCTCCGGAATAACATCATTATTTTCAATGATTACTGCTTTAAGTTCACACTTATTCCAGTTTCTAAGATATGAACGTCCCACAAAAAAGATTATCATGAGAAGAATTAAACCTGTAACCATGTAGGTTACATATCGGCTATTCCCTCTAATCTTTTTTTCAATCACTTAGTGAGTTCTCCTAAGATTTTTTCTCCTATCTTCCATATCGGTCCTGCTCCCATAGTTAGCAAGATGTCTCCTGGCTCTAGATGTTTCATAACAGTTTCTTCTATAACAGAACTGTCATCTATGTAGTGGACATGTTGGTGACCCGATTTTATAGCAGAATCAGCGATAAGCTTGCCGCTTATTTCTGAAATCGGTTTCTCTCTTGCCGGATAGATTGGAGCAATAAAGAGTATATCACATGAAAAGAAAGAGCGACCGAATTCCTCATGGAAGTCTCTGGTTCGAGAAAAAAGATGAGGTTGAAAAAGCAAAATAATTCTCTTATCCGTACTTTCTCTAAAAGCCTCTAATGTTGCAATAATCTCGGTTGGATGATGAGCATAATCATCATAAACTATGACATCTTTTCCCGTTCCTTTATATTCGAATCTTCTGAATACTCCCTTATAATTGCTCAGTCCACTCTGTATATCCTCAAACGGCACATCAAGTTCTAACGCTATCCCTATTGCATTAAGAGCATTAAGGACATTATGTTTACCTGTTACTTGCATTACTATTTTACCAAGCTTATACCCCTTGAAAACAACATCAAAAGAAGCTTTGAAATCTTTAAACTCAGCATTTACGGCTTGTAAATCTGCCTGTCTGGAAAAACCGTAAGTAAGAACTCTTTTATTAATTCTAGGTATAATTGATTGTACTCCCTTATCGTCAAGACAAGCAACTACACATCCAAAGAAAGGTACTTTGTTTGCATACTCAACAAATGCATTCTTTATATCATCAAGATTTCTATAACAATCCAAGTGGTCAGCATCAATATTTGTAATTCCTGCAAAAATTGGTGAAAGGGTTAAGAAAGAATGGTCATACTCATCAGCTTCAACGACTATGTACTTACCTGTACCAATAATATTATTAGAGCCAAAGTTTTTAACTCTTCCGCCCACAATGATAGTAGGGTCAAGCTTTGCTTCATTCAAAATCATTCCTACCATTGAAGTTGTTGAAGTCTTCCCGTGTGTTCCGGCCAAGCCTATACCAATACTCATTCTGGTAATCTCGGCAAGCATTTCTGCTCTTCTTATTACAGGTATATGTGATTGAATGGCCTTCTGGATTTCAGGGTTATCGTCTGTCACCGCTGAAGATTTAACAACGACATCCGCATCAAAAAGTAAATCGGAATCATGCCCTTCGGCAACCTTGATACCTATAAACTCTAAATGTTCGGTCAATTCACTCTTCTTCATATCCGATCCTGTAATCTCCAGTCCTTGATTAAAAAGGAATTCGGCTATCCCACTCATACCTATACCACCAATACCTACAAAATGAATACGTTTTGTGCGACCTAACATTTATAACTCCATATCTGATATTATTTGATTAACAATTTGCTTTTGTACTGATACTTTGAAATCAGGAAAAGAACTGATAAAGCTTTCTTTATTCATTAAAATTTCATCAACTAGGTTAAGAAAAGCATCTTTTGCTAAATCCTTCTGTTCAATCATTCTAACCATTCCTTTATCTGCAAGTTCTTTTGCATTAAAGTACTGATGATTCTCTGCGGCAGTAGGTAGAGGAATTAAAATTGAGGGAATCTTCTTAATCTGAATTTCACTGAGGGTTAAGGCTCCCGCTCTGGCAACAATGATATCCGAGCTATTATACATCTCGTTCATCTTATCAGTGAAATCAAACAATAATAGACCTCTTCTGCCTTTATACTTCTTGTCTAAGGTGGCAAAGTTGTTTTTACCGGTCTGCCAAATAATTTCTATACCTCTGTTTAATAACTCATCTATACAACTCTCGATGAGATTATTAATCACAACCGAACCTTGACTTCCTCCTAGAACCAATAGTTTGATACTATCTCTACTAAGATTGTTTTCTTCAAAATTTAGTAATTCGGTGTTCTTTATGTCCACTCCCGTAGGATTACCGATATTCAGTACTGAATCTGTTTTCAAATATGCTTTAGCAGCATCATAGGCTGTAAAGATTTTAATAGCATGCTTTGATAAGTATCTTGTAGTAATACCGGGATAACTATTCTGTTCTTGTAAGTATACAGGAACTTTTAGCCTAACTGCAGCTAATCCTGCAGGACCGCTAACAAAACCACCACAACCGATATAAATATCGGGTTTTATTGATTTAAAATATTTAACACATTTTACGTAGCTGTTGAAAAGAAGAAAAGGAAACTTAAGATGCTTAATGGTAATACGTCTGTAAAGCTTTTGTACATTAATAGATAAGAAAGGAATGCCAACTTGATTTACTAGTCTCTCTTCCATACTATCGTTGTTTCCGATGTAATGCACTTCCCACCCATTCTCAATCAACTCTTTTGCGATTGAGATTGCTGGTAGAATATGCCCACCTGTTCCCCCTGCACTAATCACTGCTTTTTTCATAAAGCTTCCCTTTATGTATCATTATATTATATATTAATGCTGCAGAAGCCAAATCAACAACAAAGGATGTACCTCCCCAACTAACAAAAGGTAAGGTCTGTCCTGTAGGTATTACAATTGACTGTATAACACCTGTATGTATAATAGCATTCATAAAAATGTTAAAAGCTAGTCCCATTCCTAGTAGTTTTAAGTAAGTGCTTTTAACCTTCATCATTTCTCTAGCTACTACCAGTAGAAATACTACATATATTCCTATTACAACAAATCCTGCTAAGAAGCCTCCCTGTTCAGCAATCATAGTAAAAGCATAATCAGTATTAACATCTGAAATATAATTATGTTTAGCTAATCCTTTGTTTGAACCAACCCCAATCAGTCCACCTGCTGTTAATGCAATTAAACTTTCTTTCGCTTGATGATCTCTCCCACCAGGTATAACAATATCTTTTCCTCCCGGCATGAACCATGAGTATTTCCTAAAAATGTTTACACGGGTCATTCTGAATTCACTTCCGAATTTATTGCCAAAAGCAATCATTAGTATAAATGCTAGAAAACCAATTCCTAGAATCCCACCAATGAACCTCTTCCTAACACCACTAATCCAAAGCATTGCAACAAGTGTAGTCATACTTATAACCAAAGTACTCATGTGCTTTCCTACAGCAATTAAACCATATTCAGGAATCAGGATTAATAATGCAGGAAAAAGTAGAATGATGAATTGCAAGAGATTCTTCTCGCGAATATTCTCTTTAATCCTTGAAAGAGCATAAGCAAAACAGAATATTATTGCCATTCGGGCTAATGTACTTGGTTGAAAGGTAAATCGTCCAATACTTAAAAATCTTTTTGCTCCATGTGCTTCGATACCGAAAAATAAGACCAGAACAAGCAATGAAATAGTTATCGCATTGAAAACTATCACACTATTCCTGATATTCTTGAGCAAGTTTATCTTACTAATAACAACCAAAATCACTGACAGACCAACACCCCAAAAAATGAAATACTTCATAAAGAAATTAACAAAGGTATCTTTTGTGGAGTAATAATCAATCTGAATCCAAAAACCGAATAATACCAAGATAGCAATACAGATTAAGAATATTTTTTGATTATTGAAATAGTGCAGTGATACTGTTTTCATTATAAACCTCTGACAATCTGTTTAAACACTTCACCTCTATGCTCAAAGTTGTTAAACATATCATAGCTGGCACAAGCTGGCGAAAGAAGAATAATATCGTCTTTTTTAGCATTGCTGTAAGCTAAAGTAACAGCATCTTCAAGCGTATCTGCTCTTTCTATAAAAGACAAATCCTTAAATGCAGAAGTCATCTTTTTCGTTGTTTCACCTATAAGAATGACTTGAACCGCATGTTCAGTTAAATAGGGTATCAGAACAGAAAAATCTTCACCTTTATCTGATCCGCCGAGAATAATCCTGACAGGATTCTTAAAGGACTGTAGAGCATATTTAACAGAATCTGTATTTGTTGCCTTTGAATCGTTGAAGAATTTGACACCTCCGATTTCTCTGACAGGCTCAAGTCTATGATTTAAAGCTTTAAATCCCTTTGAATATTCAATAACCTTATCTGAGCCCATGTAAGGACTTAAGCATAATATAGCTGCCATCATGTTTGCAATATTGTGTGGTCCGTATATGGGAAGTGTATCTATACTATACGAGTGATTGGACGTTTTAATGCTATTTTCATCTAAATAGCAATCAGTTGCCTTTTTGAGTGAGAACTTAAGAATATTACCATTTATAAATTCATTCTTACTGTTTAGAAACTCATCGTCTGAGTTAACTACTGCAATCACATTATTATTCATATTATCGAAAATCTTTAACTTTGTTAATCCATAGTGTTCAAAATCATCATAGCGATTCAAATGGTCAGGAGTAACATTAAGTACAGCAGCTACATCAGGTCTAAAATCTTTGATAAGTTCAAGTTGAAAACTACTGACTTCAAGAACTATGAAATCTACATTTGGATTTTCAATGTCACATCCGGAAAAAGCTGTTCCAATGTTACCTGCTAGAATAGAATTATATCCTGCTTCTTTAAGAATATGATGAATAAGACTTACTGTAGTACTTTTACCATTAGAACCGGTTATTGCAATGATTTTTGAATTCGGATGCTTAATTCTGTATGCAAACTCAATCTCGGAAATAACTTCAATCCCTTTTTCCATGGCTTTTTTAATAATAGGAGCTCTATAAGGTACACCGGGACTAACAATAATGATGTCACTATTAAGCAATCTTTCGCTGTGACCACCGAATTCACAATGATAGTTTCCGATTAACTCGGAATCAAACTTATCACTGGATTTACTTTCAGAAATAATATAGTCAATACCCTTGGATTTGAGCTTATCGGCTACAGCTAGACCGCTTCTTGCAAATCCTAAGACCCCATATTTCAAACTTGTATCTAACATTCTTTATAACTCCTATCGAAGCTTAATTGTTGCTAAACCTAATGCAAGAAGCAGCACCGAGATAATCCAAAATCTTACAACTATCTTTGTCTCTTTTATACCCTTCTTTTCAAAGTGATGATGTATTGGAGCACATAAGAAAATCCTCTTTCCTTCCCCAAATTTTTTCTTTGTATATCTAAAATAGTGTCTTTGCATAATAACTGACAATGTCTCAGCTATAAATATCATACCAATAATAGCAAAAAATATCTGCTCCCTAAGTAATATTGACATTTGTGCTAACATTCCACCCAAAGCTAAGGATCCCGTATCTCCCATAAAGATCTCAGCGGGATTAGTATTATACCATAAGAAACCAATCAGTGTTCCTAGTAACGCTGATGTAAAAACGGTTAACTCGCCAGCCTCGGCAATGAACTCCATATTCAAATATCCTGAAAGCACAAAGTTACCTTTGATATAAGCCATTATTCCAAGTCCAATAACAGAGAAGGAGATAACTCCTGCTGCTAATCCATCTAAACCATCTGTTAGATTTACGGCATTAGATGTTCCTGTAATCATGAAAACAACAAAAGGAATAAACAGTAATCCTAATCTAATAGAAGTATTCTTCAAGAACGGAATTTGTATCATCGTTACATTAGGATCATTTTTATATAAAACAAATATAGCTATTGATATGAGAAGAGCAATAGATACCTGTCCTAAAAGCTTATACTTAGGTATCAAGCCTTTCTTGGCCTTAACAAAATTCTTTAAGTAATCATCGAGAAAACCAAATAAACCCAACCAGATAGTTGTTAAATACATCAAAAGTATAAATGTATTACTAATATCATTCCATAGAACAGATGATATCAATAATCCTACCAAGATGATTATTCCGCCCATAGTTGGAGTACCCTTTTTTGATTTATGAGTATCTGGCATATCTTCGTCAATCTCTTCAATCGCCCTTTTTCTTTGGAGGAGATTAATTAGCCTTTTCCCAATAAACAAAGAGAATATTATAGCTGTAATAAAAGCCATAATTGAACGGAATGTCACATATCTGAATACATTAAAGAAGATATGGTAGTTCTGGAGAGGTGAAAATAATAAATAAAACATTATAAGTACTCCAGTAATTTGTTTAGCTTAATACTGTTAGATGCTTTTAGAAGTATCACACTTCTTTCAGGGATTGAAGAGAAATCATATTCTTTAAGCATTTTCTCAATACTATCATAGTGAGAAATGCTATTAAGCAGTCTCGTATAAAATCCTACTGTTACAATGTTTGCATTACCTTTTAAAACTTTAGCTAAATCCTTATGATACTTATCAGCATTCTCTCCTAATTCAAGCATGTCACCAATGAAAGCTATGTGATTAAAATCAGGTTTTAAGTTCTGCCAGAATTCTATTGCCGCATTCATCGAAATAGGATTTGCATTATAACAATCACTTATGATTATCCTATCTTCTCGTGCTATTATCTCCATTCGATTTTTAATTATAGCAGTAGCATTTAACCCCTTTTGAATAGTTACACTATCCAATCCGAAGTATGATGCCGTTTCAATAGCAAATGCTGCATTTAGAGAAAGATAAGGTACGGGTGTGTTCAGTCTGTATTCACTATCATTTAGTTTAAATGTAATTGTATCATCATTACTTTCGATAAATGTGATAACTAAATCATTCGCTCTGTTAAACCCAATAGATTTTCCATAATCAGTTGATGAGAAAAGCTGCAGGTCGTTGTTAAACAGCTTATAACCATGAGTATGCTTAAACAAAGACGATTTTTCCTTAAATACCCCGTTTATGTCTTTGAAGAATTCAAGATGAGATGGACCTATATATGTTATAATACCAACTTCAGGATTACATATCTCTGCTAATCTTTCGATTTCTCCGGGATGATTACTTCCTAATTCAAAAATTGCAAACTCATCCTTGTTACTCAAATTAAAGATAGTTTTAGGCAAACCTACCAGATTGTTCTCATTTGAATGAGTTTTATGCGTTTTAAATCTCTGATTAAAAATACTATATATATACTCTTTAGTCGTAGTTTTTCCAGCACTACCGGTTATACCTATTGTCTTTAGGTTAAAGAGTCTTAAGTAATGCTTCGCAAGCTCCCCATAGGCATACAAGGTATCTTCAACACAGATACATCTTGGGTGATTAATGCGTCTCGAGACTATCGCCCAGTTGGTTGGCTCTGCTAATACCTCTTCAAGATAAGTATGTCCGTCAAATCTTTCCCCCTTAAGAGCTATGAATAGTGAATACGGCTTAACAGTTCTTGAATCGGTCGATATGTATTTGAATAGATACTCTTTATCATCCGTGAATTTCTTTCCAAGTATCTTCTTTATCCATACAAGGTCAAGATATACACTTAATTTTCCTGTTGTTGAAGGTCTTTCTCGATAATTTAAAGCGACTTCCTTATCGCTAAATGAGTGACGAACTCCCTCAATCTCTTGATATTCTTCATGCCCCTTTCCCGCTATTAAAACAATGTCATTACTATGAGCTAGTTTTATAGCTGTTTCTATGGCTATTTTCCTATCTCTTATAATCAAATAATTATCGTTTGTTCCTGCATCTACTACAATGTCATTAATAATATCATTAGGGTTTTCAAATCTTGGGTTATCGTTAGTAATAATAACCAAGTCAGAACCATTTAATGCCTTCCTAAACATTTCGGGTCTTTTACCTTTATCTCTATCTCCTCCGGCACCGCAGATTGTAATAATTCTTCCGGAAGTAAATTCTTTTATGCTATCAAGCACTTTTTCAATTGCATCGGGAGTATGAGCATAGTCATTGTAAACTGTTACTCCACTATTGTTAACTATACGTTCCAAACGTCCTGGAACAAAATCCATTTCCGCTAGATTGATATCAGAGCATCTAACTTCAGGATATAATAAATACACAGCAATAATACCCATCGCACAATTTCTGATGTTGTATTTACCGGTGAGATTTGTCTTTAAAACACATCTTTCCTTACCTAAAGAACAAGTGAATTCACTTCCGTTCATTGTTATTTTTATATTTTCTATCTTATAATCACAATTTTCTGTACCAATTGTATACTTATTTTTAGATATATCATCGGCTAGCTTGTTACCCCACATATCTTCATTATTAATCAATGCTTTTCCATATTTTGCTACATTTTTTACAAAACCTCTCTTGGTCTTAAAATACTCATCCATATTATCATAAAAGTCCAAATGGTCCCTTGATAGATTTGTAAAACAAGCTAAATCAAATTTCAAACCGTTGATTCTTCTAAGCGATATCGCATGAGCAGAAACTTCCATCACAACAACTTCAACACCTTCTTCCAACATCTTAACAAATATCTTATTCAAATCAAGAATATCGGGTGTAGTCAATTTTGTTGGGAAAAATTCATCATCAATATAGTAACCAAGTGTTCCTATAACTCCGTACTTTAATCCAATTTGCTTCAGTATGTTACTAATAATAAATGACGTAGTTGTCTTACCGTTAGTCCCCGTGATACCAATTAGTTTAAGTTTTGATGTAGGATTACCTGTGAGTTCATTTATAATCAAAGCAGTAGCCTTTCTGCTATCCAATACTTTAATTTGTGACAAATTAGTTGTTACCATCGCTTCGGTAATAACAAGTGAAGCACCTGCTTCTTTAGCATTCTTTATATAATAATGACCGTCAGTTACAAAACCTTTTATTGCTACAAAAATATCACCCGGACAAACCTTCCTGGAATCAGTATGTACTGTCCCAGTAATTATCTCATCTCCGGTCAAATTACTCTTAGATTGAAAAAGACCATTTTCTTTTAGTAACTTGATTATTCTTTTTACCGTAATTTTACTTTGCATACAGTGCCTGCTTTTAACTCTTTTCCATATTCAATGGATTGGGTTATCACTAAACCTTTTCCACTTATTTCTAATCCTATATTATGATTTTGAGCGATTTGAATTGCTTTCCTCAATGTCAATCCCGTCAGGTCAGGCATTTTTATCATCTCATCACTCTCACTTCCACTTTCATTATTTGCATTATTCACTTCAACATTATCTATAACGAGTATCACTTTTTGTCCCGGACCTACTTCTGCTCCGGCTTCAGGTATCTGTTCGGTAACTATTCCTTCTCTATTCAATTCTTTGATTTCACAGAGTATCTTGTTCTGAGTAAGGATTGTTTTTGCTTGCTCAACATTAAGTCCTTTAACATCCGGAACTTTTCGTAACACAATATCATTTATCACTTCTTTTTCAGCTATACGATATCTTGGTAAGGAAAGGATTCCTCTTGATATTTTATTAACAGATACTCCTGCAGATAATGAACCTGTTCTATAGTAATATGATGCTTCATCAAACATAACGAATACTACAAATTTGGGGTTATCAGTTGGGAAATAGCCACTGAAAGAAGCAAAATATTTGTTTGTATATCTTTTTGTTAACGGATCTAGCTTTTCTGCAGTACCTGTCTTTCCTGCTAGATTAAGATAGTCCAAGTTCAACTTTGAACCTGTTCCGTACTCAACAACTGCTTCTAATGCTGATTGTACATCTTTGACAACATTTTTCTTTAATATTCTCTCTCCTTCTCTTGATTTAGAGAATTCAATGCTACCATTATCCTCTTTCAAACCTCTTAGAATATAAGGTTTTAAAGGTTTCCCATCGTTAGCGATAGTAACATATGCAGTTGCCACTTGCAACGGAGTTACACTTATTTCATGACCGAATGAAAGAGAGTGTTTGGAGTAACTAGTCCATTTATCAATGGGTCGAATAAGACCTTTTGCTTCTTCATTAAAATCTGTTCCTGTTTTTCGACCAAAGCCAAAGTCTCTAAACATATTATATAATTTAATATCATCAATCCTATCCGATACTCGAGATATTCCCGGATTGGATGACTTAGCAATAATATCTCTAAGAGACAAATCATGAAAATCATGATCATCATCATCAATTATTCTCTTTTTCTTGTTTCTTCCTTTGCCAAAATACTCTGTTCTTGAGCGACAGTTAACTGTATCGTCTATAGAGATTGTGTTATATTGTAAAGCTGCTGCCGCAGTAACAGGTTTCATTGTAGAACCGGGTTCATAGAGGAAGCTGACGCAGAGATTAGGTAAAGTTCTCAGTTTATTAATATCCCTGACTTTATCTTCGCTGTTTATGCTACTCATAGCATATATTTCTCCTGTTTCCGCACTCATCACAATTCCAACTGCATTCTTGGCATTGGTTTTCTTTAAACCTGATTCAAGGACATTACTGACTATCTCCTGAATATCGGAATCAATAGTAAGATAAATATCTTTACCATCTACAGCAGGTTTAGATTTTAATCCTTCATAAGCTATAGGAATTCTAGTGTTAGCTTCATATATTGCATCCTGCCAACCATGTACACCACTTAAGACATCGTTAAAGCTCTTTTCAATACCGCATATTCCCTTAAGTTCATAAAGTGTTTTTTCAGGATTTCTAATTCTCAAGTCTTCATCAATGTCACTTGTGACTGCTCCTAAAAGTCTAGCTGCCAAAGCTCCCTTTTGATATACTCTTTTAAAAGAATTGAAGTTAATAATGTGAAACCTATACTTCTCTTTTCTAAAATCCTCTTTGATTTGCTTGATAGCAAGCTCTGATATCTTGTCACTGATTGGAACACATCTTCTATTGGTACTGGGATTAAGTTTATGAATAACCTCATTATAGTTCAAATCTATATATGAAGATATAATCTTAGCAATATTCTTTTTAATATCATTTACGTCAATTTTATCTGTTTCTGTGGAATAGTATTTTGCATACTCTTTAATAGCTACCAAATCAATTTCCATTGAATAGTTCTTTTGAGTGCTGACTAATAACTCCCCATTTCTGTCATAAATTGCTCCACGTTGAGGAAGTATAACTTCTCTACCCGGAACATATTGTCTGGAAGCTTTATCTTTAAAATTGTTTACATCAAGTACTTGAATAAGGAATAGACTTATAATCCAAAAGATTCCTATTCCTGTTGTTACAACCAGAAGTGATTTTATCCGAGTATTATTCATTGCCTATCTGCAGCTAAAACATTGTTTGTGATAGTGCCTAGAAACTCAACAGTCCATCCCTTTCTGGTTTCCTCCCATAATACGAAATCAAGATTATCTTTTAAAAACTCACTTTTAATCATTCCTAGCTTGTTTTCTGCAATTGTTTCTACTCTTTCTCTGGAAGTTAGACTATTATACTCTTTCTTCAAAGTTTCATTAAGACTTTTTGCGGCTACAAGCTCATTACTAAGTTTGGTATTCATTCTTCCACTTCTAGTCACTATTGAAACAAATACAAAGTGTACAACAAAGGCAAGGAAAAGGATTAAAAAGATTATACTAATTCTGTTCACCATTCCCCCATCTTGTCTTAACTGCTACTCTAAGTTTAGCAGATCTGGAGCGACTGTTTTCACGAATCTCCTGTTCACATGCAACTATAGGCTTCTTACCAAGAATCTTCAGCCGGGAATATTTATCACATACACATTTAGGAAAGTTAGGAGGACAAATACAGTCCTTTTCCTGTAACTTAAAGAAATCCTTTACCAATCTGTCTTCTAAGCTGTGGAATGTGATTATTGACATAACCCCACCCGGGTTAAGGATGTTTAAGGCATCCTCCATAACCTTAGTTAATACTCCAAGTTCGTTATTTACATGGATTCTAATAGCTTGAAAAACTCTGGCTTTGCTTTTTATAATAAACTTTGGATTACCTTTAACCACTTTTTCTATGATATCCGATAACTCTCTTGTCGTCTCAAATGGCTTGTCCAACCGTCTTTCGATTATTGCCTTAGCTATCTTATATGCTTGTTTTTCTTCTCCATATTCTCGGATGATGGTTGTTAGTTCTTCAAGAGATAGTTCATTTAATGCTTCTTTTGCAGTATAATCCGTTTGCCTATCCATTCTCATATCAAGTGGATAATTCTCTTGAAAACTGAATCCTCGCTCTCCTGAATCAAATTGTCTGGATGATACACCTAAATCCAACAGTATACCGTCAATAGAACTCACTTTATGCCACGCAAGCTGAGTTCGTATGTTTGCAAAATTATCTTTTATGATTGTTATTCTGTCAGCATAAGCACTGAGTCTATTAGTAGCATAATCTATAGCTTCTTGATCCTGGTCAAATCCGAATAACTTGATTGTAGGCTCAGATTCCAGGATAGCCTTTGCGTGTCCGCCTGATCCGAGAGTCCCATCAACATAGATACCTTTTGGCTTTATTTGAAGAGATTGCACAGATTCATCTAAGAGTACGCTAGTATGATACATAATTAAAACTCATCAAAATCTATTTCGCTAATACTGTTAAAGACCTCGAGGAACTTCTTATCTCCTTCCTCTTCCCCATAAATTGTGAAGTATCTACCTTCACCAAAGAAATGAACCTTACTTCCTGTTATTCCAACCTTATCCATCAGAGTCTCGGGTAATCTTACTCTACCGGCATTCCCTTCCAGTTTCTCTTTAGAGGCCATCATTAACATGTGCTTCATTCTACGCTTCGAATCTTTGTCATCGCTCTCTGCCATACCAGAGATTATCTCTTCCCAGACATCAGCAGGAAAGACCATCAAACAACGGTTGTCCTGTCCCGGAAGTATGAAAAATGTCTGCTTAGCTGCAACACTAAGAGCACTTTTGAAATCCTTGGGTATAACAACTCTGTTATTATTCAGACTGTTTTTCGAGTGACCGTAGAAGCTCGTATAATTCAATTCTTCCTCACTTTTTGCCTTTTTTTGAAATTTATTGCCTAAATCTGTTTCAAACTTGCCTTTTATTACCTACACTGTCAAGAATAAATCGGGAATTTGACTATCTTTTTTCGAAAACGGAATTATGGTGCATTACTCATTACTGCTGTTTATGCTTAATTGACATGTTTTATGATGGTTATGTTTATTTGCTATGTAGTGTTTTATTTTGAGTTCATCTTAACTTTCTCTTAATATTTTCAATGAAATCAGCTTAGAAATACAAAATGAAAAACTAAATCCCAGTTCTCTTGCAAAATTGAAAACATTTAGCGGCTGCCATTTCACCGAGAGTAGCTTCGTAAGCCTCGTATGTTTCGCTATTACCGACTCCAAATAATCGTAATATTCAGGATAGAGATACCTCTCCAACTCAGCAATTGCAGCAGTGTGGTGTGGTACCCATAACGGATTACTCTTCAACGAACCGTTCAAACCTGTAAGGTTGACTATCCGTTCAGCTGTTAATGGAATAACTTCAGCCATTCTATACCTCCGAATGTTTCTATTCTGGAGGTATTTTCCCTCTTACTACCCTATACGTCAAACCGACTTGTCTGCATCTGTCCAACTATTTTATAACTTTTTTATTGCCTTTATCATTAATTAATCTAAATGTGTATTTGTTTAATTCACAAAGGAGGTTTTATGAATAATAAGGAAAAATTACTTTGTGCTGCTGGCATTTATGTCGCAGGTGTTGCAGTTGGTGTCATACCCTTTGCTGATAAGCTGGGTTGGTTTGTAAAAAGTGCCTCTCATACTCCATTAGGTGGTGGGCTTGTATTTAAAGCAGGTCTTGAAACTGGGAAATGGGGACGAAGGATATTTTTGCAAATACCATAACATTCTTAAACTATATTAGAAAAGCCCCACAATTGTGGGGCTTCAGACTGTTGACATTTATCAGTAGCCTTAAACTCAATTTAGGATATGTATTATTACTTATTGTTTAAGAAAGCAAGAGTTGCTCCTAAAGCAATAGAGTACATCTTTGTTTCTGTTGTATCTCCACGAGAAGATAAAACAGCAGGAACTTTAGCTCCAACCACAAGAGCACCGAGCGATGCTCCGCCAAATCTTGTTACGGATTTATAGAATACGTTTCCACTTTCAATATTTGGGAACATAACACAATCAACATCTCCGGCAACAGGACTTACAAGCTTCTTAATTTTTACAGATTCAGGATCGACCATCAAATCAAATGCCAATGGACCGTCTACGTAAGCCCCTTTTACCTGTCCTCTTTCCGCCATTTTAGAAATTATTGCAGCATCGGCACAAGCTTGCATTTTAGGAAGAGTTTGCTCTGAAGCAGCAAGAAGTCCTACCTTTGGTTTTTCAATTCCAAGTGCATGAGCAGTTTTAATAAGGTAATTAGTAATAGCTATTTTTTGATTCAAGTCCGGTGCCGGAATAATAGCAACATCACCGGCAATAAGTAATTTATGATAACTAGGTATCTCAAAAACCGTTACATGACTAAGAACTGCTTTCTTCTCCATTAAACCACGCTCTTTATTCAAAATAGCTCTCATATATTGATCAGTACTAAGAAGACCTTTCATTATCAAATCTCCTTCGCCTGCATTAATCATATCACATGCTTTCAAAGCACATTCGATTGGATTCGGTTCATGAATAATCTGAAATTTATTACTATCTACTCCTTCTTCTTTACACACTTTCTCAATAGTTTCTTTGTTACCTAAGAGTATACCGTCAATAATTCCTTTATCAACAGCCATGTTAACTGCACAAATTGTATGAGAGTCATTAGCATAGACAGCAACTAGTTTCTTTTTGGGTTTGTCTTTTAAAAAGTCGAATGTCTGAGATAATTTAGTGAAAGCCATTCATCCTCCAGAATATGTTTGTTTTTAACCAAATTTTGGGTTAAACTCATCATGTCAAGTGAATATGAACTCATTTCCGGGAAACATTGATAACAATAAACCTTAGAGAGACTCTTGAGTTATCTCTTAATTTGGTATTGATTATTGATATCCTATCATTACAAATTGTTGTTATTGTATCAATGAATTTATAGTCTTCAATTTTGCTTGACATCTTAACCGAAGCAAAACTTTCTATTCCTAAGTCGGGATGTAGCGCAGTTTGGTAGCGCGTTCGGTTCGGGACCGAGAGGCCGCTGGTTCAAATCCAGTCATCCCGACCATTCTTTTATCTGAAATATGGTAAGTTCTGTATGTTTTTTTGATTATTGTAAAGTGACACCTTCATTTCCCATTTTGTGATAGCATGTTCTCCCTAATTCCAGTTCTTGAAGTGACAGTAGATGCTTGGGTGGAAAACCGAGCGTCTGTAAACTTCTGCCAAGTGGGGGGATGTAATAGATGCAATTCGCTGTTTGCACTTGACAGGATGGACTTATATTACAGTGCTACAAATAATAATATTGAAATGGAGTTGCTTATGATGAAATTGAAAAATCTTGTGGACAACAGGCCCTTGGTATTGAGTTTACTTTCACACTGGCAATATGATGAAGATGCTATTTCCATTCTTGACCAGTTCCGTATATCGGCCAATGCAGTGTACCCGTTTTATCGATTTGGGGAAATCTGTTTCTTGCGTTTTGCACCAGTGGAAGAAAAGGAGGTAGAATCCGTTCAAGCCGAATTGAATTTCCTCGCTTACCTCCGCGAACGTTGTTTTTCGGTACCAGAAATAGTTCCAACGAAAAATGGTTCGGAATTGCTGGTTATTAATACAGATTGGGGGCGATTTATTGCGGTTGTATTCAAGCGTATTGCCGGGAAAAAAAATGGAGAGCCTTGAATATTCCGATAGTCTGTTCACGGGATACGGACAGACTCTGGGCAAATTGCATAATCTCAGTCGAGCTTATCATCCGTCAGAACCTTTACGTCCGAGCTGGAAAAAGCAGTTATCCAAGGTTGAATCGGTTTTGCGAGAATGCCATGCTCCTGACAAGGTATTCGATGAGCTTGTTCAACTTCGCGCGGGTCTCAATCGGTTATCGGATACACCTGAGACGTATGGTTTGATCCACTATGACTATGAACTGGACAATGTTTTCTATTCCGAAGAGCAAGGTGAGTTTTCGGTAATTGATTTCGACGATACGGTCTATCACTGGTATGTAATGGATGTAATCGTTACCATTAACAACATGGTAGACGAGTTACCCGATCAATATAAACAAATTGCCCGTGAGAGCTTTCTGAAGGGATACCTGCAAGTGAGTAGCCTGAAGGAAGACTTGCTTGCCGAAGGATCGCTTTTTCATCGTTATGGGAACTTGATTCGTTACACTCGTTGTCTTTGGTCTACATCGGAATCATATGAAAGCGAGCCGAAGTGGATGTCCGATCTGAGGGCTTACCTCAATACGATTGTGGTTGAATTTGAAGAATCTTTGGACTGATGTGTAACCTGGTGCACGACTAATACCGTTGGCGACTCCGAACTGTCCGGAGTCGAGGATTTCGGCTATGCCGTTTCCAGATCATCGGCGAGATGACGATGCAGTTTCGTGTTTTCAACTATGCGAAGTAGGTAGCGTTTTTACGTTTTTTCACTTCGGTTTCTCAGGCGGCGTTTTTGCAAATCGAAAGAAGGGTGTCAACTTACAATTATCAAGCAAATCAGTATTTATCCGTTAACAATCTTAATTGATTCCTCAATCAAATTCTGAATAAATCCAGGAATCATAAGAACGGTAACTCCCAAGATAAGTAGTATTGTTGGTAAAATCCATTGATAAGCAGGTAGTATTACCTTTTTATCTGATTCATCTTTACCCATAGTAATACTTAAGCTTACTTTTGCCATTCCATAAACTACAAATGTAAGCAGAAGTAATAGCAAAGCGAGTAACCAACCATGTCCGGAGCCAATCATTCCAAGAGCTAACTTAAACTCGCTAAAGAATAAAGGTGAAGGAGGTAATGCCGATAGCATCAAAAAAGCTGTTAGCCACAACCAGCCTGTTTTACTGTTTCTCTCAAGAAGACCTTTTACTTCTCCAGAATCCTTTGTACCGTATAGTGCTAAAACATTTCCTGTGATCAAAAAGAACGCTCCTTTAATCAGTGAGTGACCCAGCAAATGCATAAACATAGCATTCAGAGCTATGCCACCGGTACCTAGAGCAATAGCTACTATACCCATGTTTTCAATTGAAGAATATGCTAGTAAACGTTTATAGTTATGTATGCGTACAATAAAAACAGCAGCAATAAATACGGATAAAAATCCCATTAATAAAAGAAGTGTTCTTACCATAGGCATAATCTGTGCGATTTGCATTATCGGCATCATTCTGAGAATAGGCACCAATGCAGTATTTAATAACGCACCCGATAATAATGCTGATACCGGAGCCGGAGCTTCAGAGTGAGCATCCGGTAACCAAGCATGAACTGGAGCAAGACCTAACTTGGTACCAAATCCAATAAGTAGAAACACAAAAGAAATCTTCAACCAGAATGGAGATAACTCATTTGCATGTGCAATCATCCATGAGAATGTAAGAGAAGAATCCGATGGCATTGCCACAAAAAGGAGTAATATTCCAACGAATGCCAATGCTATACCGATAGAACAAATGAAGATATATTTCCAAGAAGCTTCTAGAGAATGACGATTTTGATCATAGTTAATTAGTAGTGCCGAGGCTAATGTGGTTGCTTCAATAAACACCCATAACAAGCCTAAGTTATCAGCAAAAAGAGCTCCATCCATCGAAAAGATGAACATCATTATACTTGTTGCAGTAAGAGTACTATGAGTTCTTCCCGGGTGCTTCATGAATCCTACCCCATATAGAGTAGTAATAAGATATAATACGGCTAAAATCAAATAGAAGAAGATTCCAAGAGAATCAACCGTAAAATAGGGAACATTAAAAGGAGAATCCTGAATAAAGTACAAAACAGGAACCATAAC
The DNA here is from genome assembly GCA_963667035.1 of Cloacimonadales bacterium (SeqCode). GTDB lineage: Bacteria > Cloacimonadota > Cloacimonadia > Cloacimonadales > JAFGVF01 > Zophobacter. The sequence continues at coordinate 1,053,311 of OY762964.1, read as the reverse complement.
AATATGTATGATTGCATGCAATATCATTAAAGCATTGTTCAAAATCGGATTACGTTTCCACCAGGCCAAAATAACGAATATTACAGGTATTATAAGAATGATAGACATTGTTAGTCCTTTAGATCCGACAGAGTGTCGATATCTTCTTCATTAAATGTTGATTTGATTTTGTTAATAAACAAGCCTGCAACCAGAATTGATAGCAGAATATCCAATGAAACTCCTAAGCTTACTATGTAAGGCATTTCTCTAGAAGCTGCAAGAGACAATAAAAAGATTCCGTTCTCTAACACAAGATAGCCCATTAAATGAGTAATCAACTTCTTGTTCGTAATTATAATGAAGAGACCTTTTAAAATTGCTGAAAAAGCAATCCCAAAGATAAGAGGGTGCACATTAGGTGAATTCTTGCCTGCCCAATGTCCCATAAGAAAACCGAATGCAAAGATAACCGTCATAGTAAAAAGCGAGAAGAAGTTTGAAACTTTAGGTTCAACTTCACGAACAATATTGTTTCTTTTTATCATGTCAGCGAGGAGATAAGGTATTATGATTGCCTTAAAAACCAATGTTTCAAGAGCGACAAAAACCAGTTGTACCCAGTTAAACTCTGTTATATTGGTAATTGTGATCAAAAAAAGTATAACACCCTGCACAGCTAATATTCGAATCATTTTCCCAAGCATATTAGTCGTGGAAGCGATCAAAAGACTCACTCCGAATAGTATTGCCAATATATCAGTCATTATAAACCTCCATGACCCAGTACTATAAGAGCAGTAAGAGCTAACAATGCTAAAGCTAGTGGTACAAATACCAGTTCCGGATTACGAGTCATACGCACTCGTGGTATGAAAGATTCAACACTACCAAGAAGAAGAGCTTGAGCAATCATAAACCCTAGATAGCTAACGGTAACAGTTATAGTGTTCAATCCCCAAGGTATAATGAAATAGGAGATAAGAGAAGCGAAAATTGTCATTTTCAATGCCGCAGCATATTGTATGAAACCGAAATTTGGACCTGAATGGTCTAAAACCATCACTTCATGAACCATAGTTAACTCTAAATGAGTAGTTGGGTCGTCAAAAGGAATACGAGATCCTTCAACTAACATCATTATGAACAAAGCTAGTATTGTCAAAGCTGTTATCATCAATGACCATTGACTGGAGAGTTTCAGCGTATGCATAGATATCAAGTCACTTAGAGTTCCGGCACCAGAAACATAAATCAGGGAAGCGACTATAAGGAAAAATGCAGGCTCAAGGAAAGTAGTAAAGGACATCTCACGACTTGCTCCCATACCTTCAAAAGCAGAACCTGTATCTAATGCTGCTAACACCGATATGAATTTTGCAAATCCCATTAAATAAAGAAAGAGAACGAAATCACCTTCAAAGCTTATCACAGCATGATATTGTCCGAAAGGTATTAACAAAGCGGCAGTGAAGACAGTTGAACAAGAGATGGCTCCTGATATATTGAATATAAATCCGGATGTATGACTTATAACTTCATTTTTTTTAATAAGACGAATGAAATCAACATAAGGTTGCCACACGGGAGCACCACGTCGTCCGGCCCAAAAAGCTTTGGTTTTGTTAACAATTCCCACAAAAAGGAATGGTATGAAAACAATAAAAAGTATGTTTATTATCATGATTCACCTACAATTACCCAAATTAGTACAACTAATAAAAAGACCAAGCCATAAGTTATATAGACTTGTGTTTTACCACTTTGAACTCCGGCAAAGAGATCAAGGAAACGATTTATAATCCGAACTAGAGGTTTTATAAGAGTATTTTGAACTCTATCACTAACTTCTCTAGTTAATGACAACTTGGTGGGGAAATGCTCATTATCAAATTCTAAATCCCTCTTTTTTCCGGTGAACACATTCAGTATCGGCTCTACAGGTTGAACAAAAGATGTGGCAGTATATTGCATTCTTGAAGATGGCTTCTCATATCCACACCCCCAAGTATCGGCTTTTATTGCTTTCACTTTCAAGCGTCTCCAAGCATATAGAGCAATGAATAGAACAACAGCGATAACAATAACTATTCTGAATGACTGAAATCTTTCTATTATGGCAACAAAATCCCCATTAGATGTTTGCAATGATTTTGGAAGGAATCCATAAATCCATGAAAGCATTAAATCTCCTGCCAAGCCACCGAATAAACAAAGAGTCGATAGAACTATCGGAACAATCCATAGTTCGTACTTAGTTTCCTTCGCATTTGTAGCCTTTTGAGACCTAGGAACACCCAGAAAGGTCAAGCCATACATTCTGGCAAAAGCAAACAAAGCTATTGATGCGACATAAGCAAGTCCTGACAAACCAATTATAGCAGCAATGTTGAAACCTATATCGTGAACTCTAAATCCTTTGAGAATACTCAGAAAAACAAGAAACTCAGAGATGAATCCATTCATTAAAGGTAGTCCTGCAATTGCAATTGATCCTACAAAGAAGAGAACTCCGGTAACAGGCATCAATTTCTGCAAACCACCCAAATGATTAATTTCCCTATCATGAACTTGATGCTGAATATTGCCGGATAAGTAGAATAGCATAGGTTTAAAGAGTGAATGATTAACACAATGCAATAGAGCTCCCAATATACCGAGTAAAGCAATAGAAGGAATGTTTAGTATTCTTCCGAACCAAGCAAATACAATTCCTAGTCCTATTATGCCAATATTTTCAATACTGGACCAAGCAAGTATCCGCTTTATATCTGTTTCTGCTAAAGCGTGAAAAACTCCTGTAAGAGCTGTAATAAGAGCAACCGCTCCAAAAATGTAAAGTGTCAAAAGAGAAGGAGTAAAGGACATCAATATCAATAGTATTCCATAGATTCCTGTCTTTGTTAGTAACCCTGACATCATTCCAGAAACGTGACCCGGAGCCATTGGATGTGCAACGGGAAGCCATGGATGGAATGGAAAGAATCCGGCTTTAAAAGCAAATCCTACTATAAGAATTATGGCATTCAAAGTAGGTAGATTAATCCATTTATCAAAACTGAGACTTCCTGTATGATGAAAAGCCATTGCAATTCCGGTAAGCAATACTGCAGCTCCCGTTTGCATGAATATAAGATAGTATTTAGCAGCTTTCCATGTTGCTTTATCACGCTCTACCAGTATCGAAAAGAAAGATGAGAATCCCATTAACTCCCAAGCAAAGAATAGCATCAAAGCATCTCTAGCAAGAACCGTAAGCTGCAAGCTTATTACTAACAAAGCCAAAAAGAAGCCATGAGAACGTATACCTTTGGTACTATTATCTAAGTAAAAATATCCATGCACTAATCCCAACAAACAGCCTATCGATAAAATAATTGCAAAAAGTGATGAAAGCCAAGTAAGTCCAAGTTCCACATGGAATGTACCAAGATTAAATGATGCTAAGGATATAACGTCCATATCTATGGGATGCCAAATGAAAGCTATTGCCCCAATAATTCCCACTCCAATTACTGATAAAGCAGTAAATAGTTTACGCCAACCAAGCATTGATGCAGGTAGGGAAGCAACCATTAGTGACATAGCTATTGCAAACAAAATTTGTGGAGTCATTTATTCCTCCCCAGTAATGAAGTTATTCCATGTACAATTGTTAAAGGATGAACGGGACATCCGGGAAGATATAATATAGATTCAAATTTGTCTAAGAAAGAGCGATTTAAAGTGTTTGAATCAGAGAACAAACCACCACTAATAGCACATGCTCCTGCCAGGATAAGGATTTTAGGAGCAGGGATTGCATTCCACGTTTCTTCTAAAGCATGAGCCATGTTCTTAGTTATAGGTCCGGTAATCACTAAAGCATCTGCATGTCTTGGAGATGCCACTATATCTATTCCGTATCTGTTAATATCAAAGTTTACATTTGTAGAGGCATTAAGTTCAAGTTCACAAGCTCCACAGCCACCGGCAGAAACAGAGCGTAATTTGAATGACCTACCATACAACTTTCTAATATCAGTAGAAGAAGCAATTGACTTCTCTGCATATTCTTCAGGAGATTGACTACCTGTTAACACGAGAGTTTTTCTATCGGAAGCTCCCATCTTCACCGAATTTGTGAATACAAATGTATCCGGAAACTTTCTTTGACACTCTCCACAGAATACGCAACGTCCAAGATCAAGACCATCCTCTCCAATTGCTCCGGTAGGACAGTTTTCTATTGCATTGTTCCAAATATCCTTATCTGATTTATCAAATGTAGGAAAACCCGGAAAAGCTTTATCGGTTACTGCTTTTCGTGGATCCGGAATAGCCTGGTCACCATGACGTAATCTAGCTTTTAACAAATCAATCAAGGACAAACCGGTTACAGGTCTTAGTTTCATTATTACCTCTCCCTTATCATAAGTCATTACCACAATAAGAAAGATTAAAGCTCTTATTGCATACAGGGAAATCAGAGATACCGTTATCTCGCACAGCCAGTGCCAAAGCCATCCAATTATGAAATGATGGATCATAAATTCTATATGACATAGTATTACTATCTTCATCGGTTCTGATAATATGGATTATTTCACCTCTCCAACCTTCCACGATAGAAGCAACAATCACATTAGCTTTTGGTCTTGATAAAGGAGCTTGATAAGACGGAGTCTCAGGTAAATTTGAGAGCAATTTAAGACAAAAGTCTATTGATTGTATGCTCTCTTTGTATCTCAGAAATGCTCTAGCAAAAACATCTCCCTGAGGTAATATTATCGATTCTTCAAATTGGGCATAAGGAAAAAACGGATAAGTCCTTCTGGAATCGCGTAACACTCCCCCACTTCTTGCTACCATACCACTGAAATTTAAATCTTCAATTGATTTTGCATCAACATGACCTGTTCCGTCAAAACGAGAAAGTACGCTAGCATCGTTGAACATTGCGGTTCCCATAACCCTTATATCTTCTCTTATAGTTGTCAAAAGCTTCATCATGTATTCGTTTTGCTCATGACTAATACCGTAATTGATTCCACCGGGGCATAACCAACGCTTTCCAAATCTACTACCACAAATATGAAGAGATAGATTTATTACTTTTGTTCTTACAGCGGCAAAATAGTTAAGTCCTATTAAATAACCAATATCTCCTGCTAAAGCAGAAAGGTCGGCTAAATGCATTGCGGTACGTTCCATTTCAAGGGCAATAGCTCTGACCGTTTGAACATTATCAGGTACATTTACTTCGCATAATTTTTCTATTGCTCTACAATAAGCAAGACCATGTCCTATAGCTGTATCTCCGGCAATTGCTTCCGCCAGATGAATCTTATTTCTGACATCGCCTTTTTCCAGTAATGCCCTGATTCCTCTATGTTGATAGCCTAGTTGAATCTCAAGATGATGAACATCTTCTCCTTCGCATAGGAAACGGAAATGTCCAGGTTCTATAACTCCTGCATGAACCGGTCCTACCGCTACTTCATGCATAGATTCGGAAGTAGCTTTTAAGAAGGGATGATCTTTTATACTATGTCTTGATATTTCATTGGGATAGCGAAGAGGCTTTAACCAGGGATGAGATTCCGGCAGAATACCTGTTTCTTCCCATAGTTCTCTTTCAAACATGTGAAATTGCTTAAAGCTATTGGTTAAACACGGGTATCTATTACCTTCGAGAAGATTGAACCTTAAAAGTTCAACTTTATGAGTATTATCATTCCCAAATAAACAAGTAATTTTCTTATCTGCATCCATATAATATGCTAATGGTCTATAGCCATTAAACATAAAAGTTTGTATATCGGATTGCAGATTGTCACTTGTTTCCGGTATTGAAAACAGGAACGGATTCATATTGCTCCAATTAGGTCATGTTTCCACGATCAATAGATTTACTATCTTACATTATTTCGACGCAAATGTTTGCCCTGTATTCACAGTGTCAAGAAGTTTAGAATCTTTAGAAATTGAAGCAATAACTTTGTGTATTTCAATGACATAATCACAGAAAAGCACATATATATAGTAATACTTATTTATATGTATTTCTCATATAATCTCGATAAAATTACCTTATGATAACAACTTTAGCAGTATTAGTTTCATTTCCTGATTCTACCTTGAAGAAATAGACTCCGGACGAAACAGACATTGAATTATCATCTTTTCCATCCCATTGGATATCCTTATCAGAAACATTTGAAAACCCTTTATGTAAAACTCTGATTCTTTGTCCCTTTAAATTGTATACAGATACATCAGTTTTGTTAATACTTTTAGTAAGAGATTCATCTTCTATCCTGAGATTAACCTTCTCTGTAGTACCAGTTATCGGATTAGGATATACTGATAACTTATTTGAAGTTAAGGGTATAGTTTTATCTATTGAAGATACTACACTAAGTTGTTCTTTATAAATTCCATACATTTCTACACTTAAGTACACATTATCATCATAAGTTTTAATACACATTATCTTAGGAGACAAACCATTATCTCCTACAGGAAGACCCTCATTCATCAAACTAAAGCTATCTTGCTGATTATAAGTGTACAATCCATTATTATAAGTACCGATTAACAAAGTATTATCAATTGTTTTCAAAGAAGCGACTTGAGCATTATCCGGCATCTCAAAATGAATCCAATCATTATTGTTATCCAAGTAATAGATTTGTCTGTTAGCTATTGTAAAGACTGTTCCAAGATAATCAACTAACTGAGTAATAAAAGGTAAACTCTGAAATCCGTTTCCCAAAACATTCCAATTCTCACCTTCATCATTCGAATAGTAAACATTATCGGTTCTCCCGTAAACAATCATATCTCCCATTGATAGGAGTGCAATAATGTCTCCCTCTCCCGGAACTGAAAGAGCTTGAAATGAATTCCCCGAATCAGTACTTTTGTATACGTCAATCAAGAATCCTTTTGCTCCTGTATAAATTGAACCTTCATGCTCAATTATCTGACCTGAATAAGAAGGAGGATAATCATTTTGATTCAAATGTTGCCAGTTCACACCATCCTCAGAACGGTATAGTCCGAACCCGAAAGAAGAAACTAGCATTATCTGATTATTACTGAATATGAAATCATATCCGAAAATATCCAAACCTCCTTCAACAATATCCCAATCATCTCCCTGATTATCCGTAGAGTAAACAAGTCCGAAATCTGCAAACTCGGAAGTAGCATAAAGATTATCTTGATATTCGGTCATATCGTTAACAGTAATGTTAGATATACCTTTAGAGCTTCTTGACCATGTCTGTCCCTGATCATTTGATTTGAATACTGAAAAAACTTCATTGGCAATTAACCATGCATCGTCACTAATAACAAAGTCGTTTATCCTAAGATTTGTATTGAAATCTACAAGTTCTATCGAATTCCAGTTTACCCCTGAGTCTTGTGAAGTATATATGGTTTGATTCTCCGAAGTATAAACTGTGCTATCGTAGTGCTTGAACCACTTACTGTTAGTAAAAGGTAATGCTACTAATTCCAAGGTATCCGGATTGAATCTGTACGAAGCATTTACACCGGAAACAAACACATATTCCCCGTCATAATCCATTTCGTATACGTAATTCTGTAGTTGATTATCAAGCAAACTCCAGTTCTCATCATCGAGTTTGTAAGCCCCACTGGGAGTTCCGATTACTAAATAATCATTAACCCTTATTATATCATTTATCCTTTGTGAGTTTCCTGATAGATTATAATTTAGTGATTGCCAGTTCTCTCCGTCATCATAGGAAACAAAGACTCCGTCAGATAATGTTCCGATCACTAAAATATTATCCTCAGCAAAAAGACTAGTAATATTGATTTGCCCTAACCCATCAATGCTATCTATATTAGTCCAACCATTGTCCGGATTATCTGTTCTATATAATCCTAAACCCTTAGTTCCAGCAAAAAGATAAGTGCTGTTACCGGCTAAATCGAATACACCAAAGTTTAGATTGAAATTGCTGCTACAAAGATTCCAAGTGTCTCCATTATCACTCGATTTGTAAACACTACCGTTCTCGCCTAAAGAGCCCCCTGTCGCCACATAGAGATCTCCGTTCCATTCATAAATTCTATTTACATATCCTCCTGTCGGACCGTTGGTTTTCTCCCAAACTGCCGACAGACTGCTCATCAGTGTAAGTATTATAGCAAATATATATATTAATTTCATAATCATTCCTCCACCTAAAGGCTAACCTTTTATATAGCCTCGAGCAAGTATTAATCTCAATGTTAACTAATACTGAGAAGAGTTAGGTATTATAAAATTTTTTAATATAGTTATGACTCACCAATTTAATGAACATGTCATGAACCTGTTACACCCCTTCTGCAATACTATTAAAAACCAAAGAAACTCTATGGTGAAAGTTATCCACACGATGTGGACAACTTTGGCCTTCGCCAAGGAGGGTCCAAGGAGGCTCCTTGGTGGGACCAATCCGGTTCCAATGTCTTTAGAAGTCGCCCTAAAGGATGGTAGAAAGATGATAATAGTGGGTGATAATAGGAAAATAGCAAGATTTTAGAGGTATAGATGCACTACGATTGGTACGCCGGCATCCTGCAGGTGGGAGGTAACCCTTTAAAGTATCCAGTTTTGTAATTAGCAAGAAAATTCTTTCTAAAAGAGTCGCAGAATATGGGGATAAAGCATAAATCAGCAGTTTTAGCCTTAAGTCCATATTCTGCGACTAACTCAACGGGGGCCTTGTTACCTCTAGTCCTGATTTTACGAATATGGTTGTAGTAAGTCTGATATATGAAGACTTTACTAATGAAAGATATAATATCTCTAAACTCTTCATAATCATATAATTCTTGTTCTATGGTGTTGTGAAAGCTTTCTACATCACTGTTGAATGTTGGAGATTTTGGAGGTATACGAACATGAGTTACTCCATGCTTGTTTAAGATTTCTTCAAAGATTGTGACTCTACTATGAAGAGGTTCAATAAATTCAGTACCGTTATCTGTTTGGAAAGTAATATCATTAGGAGAGCAATGTAACCCTTTTAGGTATTCAATTACGTAATCAGCAAAAATGGCAGTTGAGAGATCATCTTTATAGTTTGTAAAGCCTAGAAATACCATTCCTGTCTTGTAATCTCTGGCAGTAATCTGAAACATAGGTATTGCGCCGGACTCATATGCTCTACTCTGTTTAGCAATATCATTTAGGTATTTAACATCAAGCTGAAGTTTCTGCATAGGCTTATAGTGTGCTCTTACAGCTGACATATCTTTCTTTTTCTTGTATCTTGTTTTTCTTTTCAAAACAAGCTTATGTCTCTTTAATACCTTATGAACGGTCTTTGCTGAGTAATGCAATTTCAGATTATTTACTATAGTGCGAGCTCCGGGATTGCCACGATCTTTACGTTCTTTGATGATAGCATCTTCAATATCTTTTGGCATCTTCAGAGGATGTTCCTGACCAACCCTGGACTTATTCTCGAGACCTGCCTCTCCAAGCTCAAGATACCTATTTCTCCAGAGACGAACAGTCTTTCTGGTTGTGCCTAACATCCTAGCTGTTTCAGATATGCCATGCTGCATTGAAAGAGTATACATCTGATACCGTAAAAGAGTTCTTGACTTAAATTCTTTACTGAGTAATCTCATCTCTAAGTATGACATAAGTGTCAGTATATCTAATTCTTAGATTGCTGGCACTCTTTTTTTGTAGGATATATATAATCCAAGTATTCAAGGCGAATGTTTCATCCCCTCCATTCGCTACGCTCATTGCGTGGATGAAACATTTACTCTGCATTTCTCTAGAAATAATCCAATTCATTAAAATATTCCTTTAACTGATTAACTGCATTTTTATCAAGTATATAACCCATAAAGACACCGGTCTCTATTGATGATATTATATCATGTAGTTTACGTAGTATTTTTCTTGGTAAAACTTTGACCTCCCTAGGGTGGATACTTTTAAGGGTCACTCGCCACCGGCATCCTGCAGGCATATCCTAATGCGAGCTGGAAGCTCGCGTACCCGGTACCATGGGTTAAAACCCATGTCATGATAAGTAAAGGATTTAGCAGTGAATTGACTGCGTTAGTTCAACATCGACGAAGACGATGTCGTCTATATGTACAGCAACTCCCCTGAGTTGCTGTGACGACGAAGTCGGCAGAATAACAGTTCAAAAAAGTGTGAATTGTTGCAAACTGATTTGTAAAAATTAATAGTATTCTTTAACAAAGCAATGCAAAGAAGATTTGCTGATGATTTTAATTGACTTAATCTATCTCAAAGCGTAAATGACATAAAAATATTTCAACGGAGGAACAATGAAAATAGCTAATTATAAAGACATAGAACTTGAAGATGTCAATGTTGAAGGTGCAGTTAATGCAAAGATTCGTTGGATGATAGGGCAAAAAGACGGAGCTCCCAACTTTGCTCTCAGAATGTTTGAGATAGAAGCAGGTGGGAATACACCATTCCATAAACATGCTTGGGAGCATGAAGTTTTTGTGCTTGAAGGAGAAGGTGAATTCATAACTGACCGTGGAAACCAAAAATTCGGACAATGGGACTGCATATATGTTGACCCGAATATGAATCATCAGTTTAAGAATGTTGGTGATTCCATGATGCGTTTCCTCTGCATAATTCCTCATCCTGAACAGGAAGCACCTAAGAAGAAAGTTAAGAACCCATTTGCAGCCGGAGTTGCAAATAACTGTTAAATAATATAGGGAGGTTTCGTTACTGTTACCTCCCTATTTCATTAGTTTCAAAAGTTTTGAGCATAATTAATACTCTTAAAATGTTTGAAAAAGGCATTTAAATACACAATTTGGAGATAAAAATGAAAACACAACACAAAACATTCTTTAAGAATCTTGTTACATCATATAGTCCTTCCGGTTATGAGAAACCGGCTCAGAAAGTTTACTATGATTTCGTAAAACAGTTTGCGGACAATGTAGAAGTAGATGTTAATGGTAACGTTATTGCCCACAAGAAAGGTAAAGGCAAATTCTCGGTTATGCTTGTAGGACATGCAGATGAAATAGGATTAATGGTTAGTCATATAACTGAAGACGGTTATATCTATTGCAAGCGAATCGGTGGTATAGACGCCTCTATTCTTCCTGCATTGAGAATGAATATTCATCATGAAGGTAAAATTGTCAGAGCAATCGCAGGACGTAAAGCAGCCCACATGATACAAGGTGATGAAGGCAAAATCAAACTCAATGACATTTGGTTCGATATTGGTGCAAAAGATAAGAAAGATGCTTTAAAAAGAGTGGCTATTGGTGATATAGTAACATATAATGCCGACTATGAAGTATTACACGGAGACCTTGTAGCAACAAAGGCTACGGATAATAAGGCAGGTGTTTTTGTTGCCGGTGTGGTTCAAGAACTTCTAGCAGAAGATAAAACTTATGCTGATGTATATAGCGTTGCTTCGGTTAAAGAAGAGATTGGCGGATTTGGTGCAAAGACAAGTTCACACAAAATAGACCCTGATTTAGCAATCGTATTTGATGTTACTTTTACTTCCGACCATCCGGGTGTTGATAAAAAGGTATATGGAGACATAGCCTTAGGTGACGGTCCGGTTTTATGCTTAGGAGCAAATATCAATGATAAAGCGTTAGCATTATTAAAAGAAACTGCTAACGAATGCAAAATCCCTGTTCAATACGAAATTTCTACAATGATAACCGGTACTGACCTCGATTCTATTTTCTCTAACAAAAATGGTGTCCCGTCAGCTCTGATAAGTATACCTAATCGTTACATGCACAGTCCAAATGAAGTAGTAAGTCTTAAGGACTTAGAGAACACTGCTAGATTGACCGCTGAATTCATTAAAAGAATAGATGAGAAATTTGACCTCTATCCTTTCAAATTCTAAGGAGTCGTTACTTTGATAGAAGTTATTAATCTGACAAAAGAGTTTAAGCAAAAGAATGGTGATATTCAAAAAGCAGTAGATTCTTTGAGCTTTAATGCCAAAGACGGTGAGACGGTATGCCTTTTGGGGGTAAACGGTGCCGGCAAGACTACTACCATGAGAGTATTATCCACTGTTTTGCAACCAACATCAGGAACGGCAAAAATTCAAGGATACGACATCTTAACAAATGGTCAGAATGTTCGTGAGAATCTGGGATTCCTTTCCGGTGACACTGGGCTATACAATAGATTGAGAGTAAGAGAATTCTTGAATTATTTCGCTGCATTATATGATGTACCCACCGAAACCGCAAACAGACGAATTGACGAGATGGCAAAAATGCTTGATATGGAATCTTTTCTCGATAAAAAGATAGAGTTCTTATCAACCGGTATGAAACAAAAAGTCTCTATTGTTCGTTCAATTATACACGACCCTCCCGTAATGATTTTTGATGAACCGACTTCCGGTTTGGATATTCTTACGGCAAGAAACATAGTATCGTTTATGAGAAGATCTCAAGAACAAGGAAAGTGTGTTCTTTTCTCAACTCATATTATGAGAGAAGCAGAGAGACTTGCCGACAGAATAGTAATGATTCATAAAGGTAAGAAACTGGCAGAAGGTACACTCGAAGAGTTACAAGATGTTAGTTCTAAAACATATCTTGATGATATATTCGTACATTTTGTTAACCAAGTCGAGGAAGAGGAAATAGAACAACATGAATTTTAAAAAAGTTAGAGCAATCTTTAAAAAAGAGATTCTGGAAGTGATTCGTGATAAGAGAACAATGTTCACTGTTATTCTGTTTCCAATGATTCTCTACCCTATTATATTTATCGGTTTCAGCTCTATTATGATGGTGCAAGCCGGTAAGTTGGAAAAGAAAGGGGCTAATGTTAATGTTGTTTGGGATATAAACCCCGAGAACCAAGCTGACCTGGACATAATCCTGGAGGAGCTGAAAAAGCAGGAAGCGTTGAACATTTCAACAATGAGTGCTGATTATGAGTTCCCTGATGATGCTAAACCGGATGCAACAATTACTATCAGAGACAGTTTGACTGCTACTAATACTTATGTCTTTATTACCGATATTAAATATGACAACACTAAAGACAGCAGTGAAATGGGATTCGGTAAGATAGGTGATGCTTTGAAGGTCGCCGAGAAGAAAATTACAACAGATAGACTTGCAAAAATTGGCATTGGAGACGAGTATCTTAATCTTATCATCACAAATAGTAAATCAACTGCAAGTACAACCAGAGTATACGGTAAATATGCAGGAAGTTTTCTTCCTTACATTCTCATGATGTTCATTGTTAGTGGCGGTGCTGTTGTTGCTACTGACTTGATAGCCGGAGAGAAGGAGCGTAAGACATTAGAAACGCTTCTGATTAGTGCAGCAAAGCGTAATGAGATTGTATTAGCTAAATATCTGACTATTATGGCTATGTCGGCATTAAATGTGGTCGTGAATTTATTCAGTTTATCTATTTCCATGAAATACTTACTGTCTAATTCAGGACTGCAAAGCGGTGCGATAAACATGCCGCTTATAAATTTCGTTTATATCTTAATTGCTTTGTTGCCTTTGATTACGCTATTCTCGGCATTATTGCTTTCAATATCCACATTTGCAAGAAACATTAAGGAAGCAAAGAGCTATGAATCGCCTTTGATGATGATGGCTATGTTTGCAGGTATGGTAACAATGTTCCCCGGTATCGACCTTAATATAGGAATTGCTTTAATACCTATTGTTAATGTTGCTCTTTTAATGAGGGAAATACTAATGGGTGATTTCATTATCTCTCATTTCCTTGTTACTGTAGGTTCGATATTAGTTCTGGATGTTATAGCCATATTCATTACAGTGAAGTTATTCAATTCTGAAGGAATCCTTTTTAGAACAGAGGAAGAGACAAACCTTAAGAACGTGAAGAAGGATAAGAAGAACTTCTTTAATCCAATGTTCGGTATTGTATATTTCACGATTGCCCTGCTTGCTTTCTATTATCTTGGAAGTTACTGGCAATCAAAGGATGCAATTTCAGGATTAATGAGAACTCAAATATTCATTATTTTGCTTCCACCGTTTGTTATAACAAGACTACTTAAGCTGGATAAGAAAGAAATATTCAGACAAAAAATGACGAAACCGGTTAACTTCGGACTTGTTATACTTGGTGCATTACCATTAGCTATTGCCGCTTCTTCATTAGCATCACTGGTTAATCTTATTTACCCTATTCCTCCCGAGTATCTGGAGAAACTAGCCGGATTGATTTCAATGGAAGATACATCACTATTACACGCTATAGTTGTGATAGGATTATTACCCGGTGTGTGTGAAGAGTTAATGTTCCGAGGATTCATTACTCGCTTCTTTGAGAACGGTAAAACCTGGATTCCTATTATTATATCCGCCCTATTGTTCGCAATCTATCATCTTGACCCGTTCAGATTGCTGTCGACTTTCCTTTTAGGTATATATATGGGATTCCTACTCTATAAAACCAAGAGTATTTTTATTCCCATACTTGCTCATGCTTTGAATAATAGTATCGCAGTTTTATTCACAAGAGCAGACCAAATCCCTGCTTTGCAGATTCTGGTTGGTGAGAATGGAGAAATCAATAACTACTTAATACCTATTGCTTTTGCTATTGTTGCAGGTGTCATCTATCTATTTGTTAAGATGAACCCGACTGTAAATCAACAAGAAGTGATTGAATAAGATACAGAATATTACTTTAGCCCCGACACATAAGAGTCGGGGCTTTTTCTTTATACATTAAAGTAGAGCTAATATAAAAAAGGGACACAGACCGTAGTCTGTGTCCTAATCTTGTGGTTAAAAAACCTTATTAACAGCTTGACACCAAAACCTATAAGTGTTTAGTACAAATAAGATTTTATACACAAAACCTTTTCATCATATCACTTGACATTGTATGAAAAGATTATCAAATAAAACATAACAATTTATAAATGACCGGAGGTATGTGTCAATGAAAAAGTATAGACTTGGAATTGATATGGGGTCTACTTCTTTAGGCTGGTGTGCTTTAGAGCTTAATGAGGATAAGGAACCAATAGATATTCTTAGGATGGGTGTGAGGATATTTGATGATGGTAGAGATAATAAAAGTAAAGAGCCTTTAGCTGTTACAAGACGAGTGAAACGTTCTATGCGGAGAAATCATGACAGATATCTTATGCGAAGAGAAGAGCTTCTTAAAACTCTAAAGAAAAATGGGTTGATGTCTAATAATGAATCTGAAATACAAGAACTAATTAAACTTGATCCCTATGAGTTAAGAACAAAGGCTTTACATGATAAATTAACTCTGCATGAAATAGGTAGAGCTATCTTTCATCTAAGTAAAAGAAGAGGGTTTAAAAGTAATCGCAAACTTGATAGAAATGATAAAGAAACAGGACCTACCAAGGCAGCTATCAGTAATTTAAAAGATAAACTTAAAGATTACAGAGCAGATACTATCGGCGAATATCTATATAGTCTTAATGCCGGATTGAATAAATCCCAACACATTAAGAAGTGCTCTCTCAGATTCCATGCGGGTGAAACTGAGAAAGATATTTTTCCCGATAGAGAATTAATTGAAGATGAGTTCGATAAGATATGGGAAAAACAAGCTGAATACCATACGACTATGACTCAGGAATTACACGATAAAATAAAAGACATTATTTTCTATCAGAGACCGCTTAAAGCTCAACCAAAAGGTCTTTGTATCTTCGAATACAAAAAAGGTGAAGAAAGAGCTATGAAAGCAAGTCCATATTTCCAAGAGTTTAGAATACTCTCTGAAGTAAACAATCTTGTACTTGTGGATATGGAGTTTAATAAAACCCTGTTAACTTCAGAGCAAAGAAGCACTATCATTGAAATGCTAATGAAACAGAAAACTGCCAAGTTTATGACAATTAGGAAAAAGATACTTCCAAAAGCTATTTATGATATGTATAGCTTTAATCTAGAAGATGATAAGCGAAAAGAACTGAATGGGAATGCCACTACTATTGATTTAAGCAATGAGAAGGCATTCGGTAAGAAATGGTTTAGCTTGCCAATTGAGAAACAACATGAGATTGTGATGTTGATACTTAATGATGAGAATGACCTTGAAGTAGAAAAGAATCTTGTTAATGTGTTGCAAAATGATTATAGCTTATCGAAAGAGCAAGCGGAGTATGTAACCAATTTACATCTACCGGCAGGTACCGGGAATCTCTCTATAAAAGCTATAAAGAAGATTCTTCCTTCTCTAAGAGAAGGGCTTATATATAGCGATGCTTGCAACGAAGCAGGATACAAGCACTCAAAACCGGGAACAGGTGAAGTGTTTGTTGATGGAGATTTACCTTATTATGGTAAACTGATGCCTACTAAAGTAATGTTTGCTGACCCTAATGGTCAATTGGATGAAGAGATTTATGGTAGAATATCTAATCCAACCGTGCATATTGCTTTAAACCAATTGCGTAAGCTTGTTAATCAACTTGCTTTAGAGATAGGAGCTCCTTCACAGATAGTTCTTGAGTTAGCTAGAGACTTGAAACTAAATAAGAAGCAGAAAGACGACGTTAGCAAAAAACAAACTCGTGAGAGAAAACATAATGAAGCAATAGCTCTGGAATTAGAAAAGCTTGGAATACCTAACAATTATACGAATAGACTACGATATAAGTTGTGGGAGGATTTAAATAAAGATCCTCTAAAAAGGTGTTGTCCATACAGTGGAGTACAAATCCCTCAGCATGAGCTTTTCTCAAATCGCTTTGAGATTGAGCATATATTACCAAAATCAAGAACTTATGATGATAGCTTCATGAATAAAACCATCTCACTCAGAGGAGCAAACAGGATTAAAGGAGAGCGTAGCCCCTATGAAGCATTTGGAAGTAGTCCAAAGGGATATGAATGGGATAAGATAATTGCCAGAGCTAATGAGATTCAAAGCTATAGCAAACGTAAACGTTTTGCAAAAGACGCTATGGAAAGATTTGAAGATGAGGGTGCAATCTTAGCAAGAATGCTCAATGATACTCGTTATATGTCCAAAATAGCAAGAGAATATATGACCTCTGTTGCAGGTCCCGATGATGTTTGGGTTATACCAGGTAAAATGACTGCAAAGTTTAGGTATTACTGGGGATTGAACAGCCTACTGTCAGATTCAGGGAAAAAAGAAAGAACAGACCATAGACACCATTCTATTGATGCTCTCGTAGTTGCACTAACTTCTCGTTCAATGATTCAACAATATCACAGGGCAATAAAGAGAACGGGAGATTCCAGATTCTTGGAGAAGATGCCTCAACCTTTTGAAAACTTTGTAGAGCGAACTCAAAGCATTGTTGATAACATTATTGTTTCTCATCGCCCTGACCATGGGAATGCAGAAAGAGCTATTCGAACAGGTAAGGCAATTGGGGCATTACATGATGAAACAGCATATTCAATATTTGAAGGTGATTGGAATCAAAAAAGCAGTAAAGAGGGTCAGGTGTGGATTACTGTCAAAAAACTTTTAACTGATTTTAAGAAAAAAGCAGATTTGGAAAAGATAAAAGACAGACGCCTTTATGAAGACATACTCATGTTTTTGAATTCTAATTTTGATTTAGAGATGAAAGATGCATTACTAAAGTATAGTGAAGAAACGGGAGTTAAGAGAGTCAAAGTTGTTCTAGAGCAGAGAAAGAAAGCTACACTTTTCGGAGTAAGGGATAAAGAAGGGAAAGTATATAAATATTACATTAGCGGTAGTAACTACTGTGCTGACATTTACGCTTTCCCTGAGAAGTTTAAAAGGGAATTAGCAGGAAAATGGGAATGTGAAATTATCCCACTCTTTGCAGTTCACCGGCATGGTTTTGTACCAAATTGGAAACAAAAATATCCTATGGCTAAAAGGATTATGAGGTTGCAGATTAATGATATGATTGCTTTGGATACTGAGGAGGGCATAAAATACTTTAGAGTAAAGTTTGTATCAAAAGAACAAGTATTCTTGATTAGTCATTTATTTGCAGGAGCGAAGTGCTATTTTAAGAGTTATAGTGCAAAACAGTTACAAGAGTGCAATGCACGAAAGATAACAGTAACTATCACAGGAAGAGTAAAGGACAGATATGTAAACAAGTAAACCTAAGTAGGAAATGGAGGGAAAATGAATTATCTTGAAATATCAAGAAACAATATTTCCATATCAAAAGAGCGAGGATTTTTGATAGGAAAGACTGATGGTGAATGCATTGTTAAAAGGGCATTCGATACATTTGAGTGCCTGATAGTCTCAGGATTTGGAATAAGATATAGTCATAACCTGATTGTAGAATTATGTAATAGGAATATACCAATGGTTATTTGCGGTTCTAACTTCATGCCGTGCGGTTTTCTATCCGGAACGGAAGTAAACTATGACCTTTCAGGTAGATTAAATGATCAGATTTCTACGAGTAAAGCTTTCAATGATAGATTGTGGCAAGAGATTATAAGGAAGAAAATTAAAAACCAATATCTTACTCTAATGGCTTGCGAAATTGAGGACAAAGTACTTTCAAAAAGTATTAAAACAGTACAGTCGGGTGATATAAGCAATGTTGAAGGGCAAATGGCTTCACGATATTGGAAAGATTTGTTTGGTAAAGAGTTTAGAAGAGACTTTGATAAACCGGGTATAAATTCTTTTCTGAATTTCGGGTATGCTATTCTTAGGAGCACGGTTGTAAGAGCTATAGCCGCTTCAGGACTACATCAAAGCTTTGGAATACATCATTGTAACAGGCTAGATCCGTGGTGTCTTGCTGACGATATGATGGAACCGTATCGCCCTTATGTTGATTATCTGATTAAGCGGATGGAGATTGATGACTCCTGCGAGTTAACTCCTCAATCAAAAAAAGAGCTATTAGGATTCATGGAGTATACAGGAGAAATGAGTAATAAGAGATGGGTTTTATATAATTGTATACAAAACTCTATAGATTCTCTTGTAAAAAGTTATCGAGAAAAGAAGAACCTTCTTCTCTTTCCGGATTTTGAACAATGTTAAGCGGATACAGACTTATGTGGATGATGGTACTGTTTGACTTACCCGTTACTACTGCTCAGGAAAGAAAGAAAGCTTCAAAATTCAGAAAATTCCTACTTGATAATGGATTTGAGATGTCTCAATTCTCTGTATATCTTAGATTCTGCGGTTCTAGAGACAAAATGCAATCAATGGTGAAAAAACTTGATGAGGAAGCTCCGTTAAAAGGTAAAGTTTCTATTCTTTTCTTCACAGATAAGCAATTCGGTTCCGTTATAAATATCAGAAATACTGAAGTTATCGGACCTAAATTACCCCCTGAACAACTCGAAATCATCTGGGAAAATCTATAAAATAATAGCGGAACTCACTGCTAATCAGTGGGTTCCGCAAAGCCTACTAAAGGCTTATAGGTTTTGGTGTCAAGCTGTAACGAAGAATTAGCATCATTAGTCCCTGTTGGTACTAAAGGCTTATAGGTTTTGGTGTCAAGCTGTAACCGAATGTACAAGATATGATGTTGTTGAATGACTAAAGGCTTATAGGTTTTGGTGTCAAGCTGTAACTGGCATACGGATATCTTGATTTTGAAATCAACTAAAGGCTTATAGGTTTTGGTGTCAAGCTGTAACTGATATAAGCTCTTCTACTTT
The DNA here is from genome assembly GCA_963667035.1 of Cloacimonadales bacterium (SeqCode). GTDB lineage: Bacteria > Cloacimonadota > Cloacimonadia > Cloacimonadales > JAFGVF01 > Zophobacter. The sequence continues at coordinate 1,033,652 of OY762964.1, read as the reverse complement.
ATCCCAATAACTAAAGGCTTATAGGTTTTGGTGTCAAGCTGTAACGAATTATTCCTGCTCGAAACAGAAAGCACAACTAAAGGCTTATAGGTTTTGGTGTCAAGCTGTAACACACTGATAGCAGGGAAGCCACTCGGAGTGACTAAAGGCTTATAGGTTTTGGTGTCAAGCTGTAACATATCGGCACTTGTCCATGAATAGCCGGGAACTAAAGGCTTATAGGTTTTGGTGTCAAGCTGTAACAGGAGCAAGATAAACAAGAACAATTACCAAACTAAAGGCTTATAGGTTTTGGTGTCAAGCTGTAACTAGTAGCCCAAGTTTTAGTGTGGACGTAGGACTAAAGGCTTATAGGTTTTGGTGTCAAGCTGTAACACACTGATAGCAGGGAAGCCACTCGGAGTGACTAAAGGCTTATAGGTTTTGGTGTCAAGCTGTAACTCAAAATTAGTAGCTCCTTCAGCAACCATAACTAAAGGCTTATAGGTTTTGGTGTCAAGCTGTAACTCATCTTATCTATTTCTTTCTTCATTCTGCGACTAAAGGCTTATAGGTTTTGGTGTCAAGCTGTAACGAAAGCCTGTCAGCTATTCTAAGTGAATACACTAAAGGCTTATAGGTTTTGGTGTCAATATTATTTAAGAATGAGAGCATGGCTCTTAGTGTCATATACAAATGCTGTCTTTATATAACTCAGAATCTAATGGATTTTGTGTAGGACAGAGTTTTCTCCATAATATCTTGACTGAAAATATTCGGAAGGATAAACATGCAGAGAAATAAGCACTACTTGACAGATTAAACCCCTCTAAAATTTTGAGAAAAAGTAAGTTATAGGAAAAAATAGAATGAGAAAACAGATAGTAGCAATAGTTGGTAGACCCAATGTAGGAAAATCGACACTTTTCAATAGATTATGTAAGAAACGCAAAGCGATTATTGACTTTGAACCGGGAATAACAAGAGATCGTAAGTATGAGGATGTCGTTTGGAACGGTAAAAAGTTCACAATTATAGATACGGGTGGAATTGTTGCCGACTCAGATGAGCCAATGGATAAACACATTCAGCATCAGGCGGATCTAGCAATAGAGGAAGCCGACTGGATACTCTTTGTTGTTGAAGCAAAGACCGGTGTAACTGACCTTGATATGATGTTAGCTCAGAAGTTAATGCCGTTTAGAGACAGGGTCATGCTTGTTGTTAATAAAGTTGATAACGAGAAAGATGAACTCGAAGTATATGAGTTCATGCAACTAGGTTTCGGAGATGCTTTCCCTATAGCCGCAAATGCCGGCAGAAATACGGGTAACTTCCTGGACGAACTTCTTGCTGTAATGCCTGAGACAATTGATGATGATTATGTTGAAACTGATGACAGACTTCATATTGCGATTGTCGGCAAGCCTAATGTAGGTAAAAGCTCAATCACAAACTGTCTTTTAGGTGAGCAACAACTCATAGTCTCCGATATTCCGGGAACTACTCGTGACTCAATTGACTCTGTAATCAAATATTACGGTGAAGAGTACGTGCTTGTAGATACAGCGGGATTAAGACGTAAATCAAAGGTTAAATACGGTGTTGAATATTTTAGTTCAATGAGAACAATCGATGCCATAGATAGAGCTGATGTAGTGATACTTGTAATTTCTGCAGACGAAGAGATTTCTAATCAGGAACAACGTATTTCATCCTATGTGAGAAGAAAGTTCAAGGACTTGATAGTTGTGGTGAATAAATGGGATTTACCCGATAAAGACAATGCAACAACCGGACAGTACATAAAAAAGATAAGAGATGAGCTTTCTTTTATCGACTATGCTCCGATATTGTTTGTATCAGCTAAAACAACCCAAAGAATACATAAGATTATGGAGACTGTTGTAAGCGTTACTGAAGAATCAAACAAAAGGGTGACAACCTCAATGCTTAATGACTTCCTCGAACGAGTTGTGTATAAGCATCAACCATCTCATAAAACAGGTAAAAGAATCAAGTTCTTTTACATCACTCAAGCCGGAGTACACCCTCCGACATTCGTGTTCTTCTGCAACGATGCAACTTTGATAAAAGAGGAATACAAGAGATACCTTCATAATCAGATACGTAAAGAGTTCGGCTTCACGGGAGCAACTATAAAACTGATATTTAAAGGACGCAAAGAAGATGAATTTTCTACTGAGTATTAGTATTGCATACATACTTGGCAGTATCCCCTTTAGTTATCTTGCCGGTAAAGTCTTAAGAGGAATCGATATAAGAGAGCATGGAAGCGGTAATGCCGGTGCTACCAATACACTGAGAGTGCTTGGAACAACACCCGGTATAATTGTCATGATTCTCGATATGTTAAAAGGAATTGCGGCAGTACTCATTGCTAAAACCATTATCTCCGAATGTTCTGATTTAACCTATGAGTTACAGATTGTAAGTTGTGGTGTAATGGCTATCATAGGACATATCCTTCCTGTCTTTTTAAAGTTCAAGGGAGGAAAAGGTGTTGCCACGACCGCCGGGGTATTCTTAAGTTTAACTACCGGAGCAATAGCAATAGCTTTGTTAGTTTTTATTGTTGTTGTAGCTTTAACAAGATATGTGTCTCTAGGTTCTATATCTGCAGCTCTAACTGCTATTCTATTGGAGCTAATCAGAAATATTAGAGGAGAGTTCAATCATTTACCGACTTTAATTTTACTTGGAATTATGGTAGGATTCATAATCTACAAGCATAAAGCAAATATTCAAAGGCTTGTTAAAGGTACTGAGAGTAAGATAAGTTTTACTAAGAAAGGTAAAACTGCCCGGTAGATTTCATAGTATTTTCAAATAATTTCCCTTGGGTTACTCTTGCCTCACCCTCGGGTTTCCCTTGCGAGGCAAGGGTAACCCAAGGGAAATGCTAGAGAAAAGCTACAGATAATTATCAATTTCTATTGAATATCCCTACCTTAACTAGCGTATCATTGTAAGATTCAATTGAAGCCAATAACTACTGATTGTTGAGAGATTATCAAAGAAATCATCCACATCAATAGGTTTTAAGACGTAGCTGTTAGCACCCAGTTCATAACATGCTTTTACATCCGATTTCTGAGATGAGGATGATAGAACAACGACAGGAATACTCTCTGTCTCTTGCTTGCTCTTCAAATGAGTAAGAACCTCAATTCCATTCAGCTTTGGAAGCTTCAAATCCAAAATGATTATCCTTGGTATGAAATTATCTTTGATAATTTTATTATCTATAAACTCGATTGCCTCTTCCCCATCTGTTAGAATCTCAACATTTATGTCCGGATTATCTTTCTTTAATGCTCTTATAATCAGTTCAGCATCATAGAGACTATCCTCAATAATGAGAATATCCATCATCGCATGTTTCATTACGCCTCCTTTCTAGGTATGGAGAAATAAATTGTTGCACCCACGTTTACTTCTCCTTTAGCCCATACATCACCATTATGCTTAGAAATAATGTTCTTCACAATGGCTAATCCTACACCCGTACCTTCAAAATCTTCTATTCTATGTAATCTTTTAAAAACTCCGAACAGTTTGTCAACATACTTCATATCAAAGCCTACTCCATTATCGGAAACATGGAAAACAAATCTATCCTTTTCCTCAGTACATCCTATCTCAATTATTGGATGTTCCTTGGGAGCTGAGTACTTTATTGCATTTGATAACAAATTACTCCATACATGCTTAAACAAACCTGCATCGCAATAGGCTTTAGGTAGCTTACCTATTTTAATCTCATATTTAGATATATCATTCCCCGTATAGTTACTTACCATTAACGTCTCTATGATTTTCACATGATTTACAAGCTTATAGTTTAAACCTAACCGTGCAATTTGGGTTAAAGATAACAAATCCTTGATTAGTAAATCCATGTGATGAGAGCTATTTTTAATAATACCCAATAGTCTGTTACCTTCATCGTCAAGAGTCTGGGAGTAATCATTAATTAAGAATTGAGTAAATCCGTTTATTGCTCTCAAAGGAGTCCTAAGGTCATGCGCAACCGAATAGGCAAATGCTTCAAGCTCTTTATTGGCTTGAGATAACTCTCTTGTTCTGGATTTCACTCTTTGTTCAAGTTCCTGATTAAGTAAGGTTATTTCCCTCTCTACTTCTTTTCGTTCAGTAATATCAAGAGCAGTAAAAATAATCTCCCCGTCAAGTTCGGTTGGCTCTACGGGAGCAAGGTTAATTAGTACTTCAATACCGTAACCATCTCTCTTCTTTAGACTCATTTCATAGTTTACAATCTCTTGTCCATTCTTGTAATTATAGAGATATTCACCAGTTTTATGATAATCTTCATCATTTAAATATAATATTCTGGTACTCTTATCAACCAACTCATCTTCAGTATATCCCAGCAAATTGCATAAAGCAGGATTCACCTGTTTAAAAACCCTTTTTTCAATTACACCTATTCCAACCAAGGCTGCCGAGAATATACTTCTAAAAGATGCTTCGCTATGTTTAAGCTCCATCAATGCTCTTGTCTTATCTGTAACATCATCATAGATAGCCACTATTTGACCTGTAGGAATCTTAAATACCCTATTCTCATACCAATTATTGAAATTTTCATCTACATAGACTTTCGCTGGATAGAAAATAGGTTTACCAGATACAAAAGTTTTATGAAAAATCGGAATAATACCGAAATCATCGATATTTGGTCTAAGCTCCCTAAGATTCTTGCCCACGACATCAGGTAATGATTTACCTTCCAATTCAAGACTCTTTTTATTGAAATACTCTACATAATAATCTTCAGCATTCTTTCCTTCATTCTTAACTTTGTATATTGCAACTCCACTAGTCATGTTATCAAACAGACCTCTTAGAGTCGCCTCACTTCTCGATAGTTCATCCTGCACGATCCTTCTCTCGACTATCTCACCTATGATGCGAGCAGCAGAATGAAGCTGTTTCTTAGCATGCTCCACAATGAATGGCGGTCGACTCATGTAGTTCTCTGAAGCTTTCAAAATGTCTTCATATGGAATGTTGTAACTATCTGCAAGTTCTTTAAGAATTCTTTCGTCTTTAGGAGGAGATCCATAACCAAAGTTTAATGAACCGACTATTTTATCTCCGGCATAAATAGGTTCCCCATATAATCTGAGTCCTCCTGCACATGTTCTGTCCACGGCTTGTCCTGTTTCTATGCATGACTTTGAGACATTGGTCCAACATGATTCATGACAAAGCCAATCACCTGAATCGATTGCTTCAGAAAGTGAATCCTTTTTCGCAAGTTTATAAGTAGCATCTCCCAACAAATTACACCAATCCGAAGTGAACAAACCCAAAGCATACGAACCGTCCAATTCATAAACGGCAGTCGACGTATTCATTAAATTAAGATAGTCACTAACAATATCCGTTAACATATCATACCCTACCGATTTGAGAATCAAGCCATCATGATTAAGCTTAACCAAATCACTGTATAAAATGTTCATACTAATGGTATCAGGATTACCTGTAAGCATCCATTCAATGGATTTGAGTTCTCTTTCAGCTTCTTTGCGAGCTGTAATGTCAGATACAAAACCTTCAATAATAAAGTCTCCGTTTTCCTTTAAAAAACTCACTTTTGCATCCATAACCAACCAGAGAATTCTACCTGTAGCGGTTTTCCCTCTATACTCATACTGATATACTTTACCGTCTCTCTTCAGCAACTCAATAAAACGTTCTCTTTCTGAAGAATTCACATAGAGGTCTTCATATAAGGATACATAATGTCTAAGTAATTCTTCTTCATTTTCACAATCTAGAATCTTTACAACCATAGGATTTACCGAGATAACTTGACCTTTTGATGTAGTTTGAAAGATACCAATTGGAGCTTCATCAAATAGCTTTTTAAAGGCATTCTCTGCAGTAGATTTTTCTCTATCAGCTATCACTTGCTTCGTTACATCAATAAAAGTACAATGTGTTCTTACCAACTCATTATTAAGTCCTTTTACAATCCTGCTGGAGAAATTTGAAAAACAGTAAGACCCATTTTTTTTTATTAACCTCAACTGATATTCTAATGGTTTATCATTTAATATCATTTGATTAAAGGTATTTTTAACAAGGCTTACATCATCCGGATGAACATAATCCCAAAAGCTTTTTTCGACTATATCTTCTTTATCAAAACCAAGAGTATCCAACCAAGTTTGATTTACTGTTAATAGTTTAAAATCATTGGATAAGGATTGGTAAGCAATAGGGGCATGCCAAAAAAGAGAACGAAATATCTTTTCTCTTTCGTTTATCAACCTATCTTTAAGGTCTCTTTTCATCTTATTTAGAATAACTAATCCTAAAAGAAACTCTGTTATAGGGTAGATTACTAAAGTTACAAAGAGAACACTTTCCAGAACTTGAATTCTGATTGTTCCGGGTAAAGTGAATATAAGAAAAAGCATTACTATATGAGTCACATAGCTTAATATTAGAATATAAATCCAAGAAAACTCTTTATTTTGGTTCCGACTAAAATAATGGTTTGCAAGAACACCTATTCCTGCAGATGCAATGATTAGAAAACTACCGTAAGTTGCTCCAACCCCACCCAGATATAGTCTGAAAGCAATGGTGATAACTGATACTATAGCTGTTGGTATTAGTCCAAAGAATAGCCCTGAAATACTTAATAGTATTGATATTGTATCTACACTTATTCCTTGCGAATACGTCCAGGGTTGAGTCATTAAAGATATTCCAATCAAACCGATGATTAAACCTATCAATACTTTCTTTTTAAAGGTATTAAAGTTATTGATACCTGAGAAGTTATCGTAAAGTAAACCAATAGTAAGTAAAAGTGCTACATTAGCTAATAGGATCGAAAGTTTTAATTCCATTTTTCTTTTCCTTAGTTGCAAACCTCTTCGTAATTCTATATATATTCATTTTCTAAGTCAAGAAAAGATTAATGGCTAGTAACATTTTATTACTTAGTTTTACAAAATAAATACTACTTAATTACCAGATTCTCCAACTTATCTCAGTTTTTATCCCAAACAGATTCTCCTCTGTAAAGTATCTCCAATCACTTTCATCATTCTCAAATGTATCACCATCAGTTAAATGCTGATGCAAAAATGCTGTTTGGATTCCTAAAACCAAGCGATTATAACGCTCTTTAACGAGAACAATTTCTGCTCCAACATCAATTTCAAGAATCACTCCCGAATCAGTGAACATTGCAGTTGACGTCCAATAAGGCATAAACTCACCATAATAGTTAAAGTGCAGATTAAAGTATGGCATCATTATGATGTACTCTTCCGCTTCCAGAATGCTTATCACTGTGTTGTCATTAGCATTATCAAGGCTATCTTCAAGTGGATTCGTTTTTAAAGATAGGAAATAATAGCAGTCGAAATAAGCTCTTAAAGCATTCTGAGCAAAAATACTGTATTCACGATCGGTTTCATTCTCCTTTTCCCAGCTAGCCATGGAGAATCCTAATTCAACCATGTGTTCATCTTCGTATTGAAAACCTAAATCTACCACATAAATTTGCTCTGTGTTCTTAGCATTTCCGTATCCGAATCTACCTCTTAACTCCCCTAACTTTGACTCAAAATTATAGTAATATAGAGAGCTATTATCATCCGTTATTCCACCAAAGTAGATGCTTTTATTCTTGTCGAAATTATTAAGAAAAGTAATAGACAAATATGATTCATCATCCGTCTCAAAATCCGTTATATCTTCAATGTCATCCGAGTAGCCATAAATCTTAGCGGGAGAAGTATACATTAAATTTAATTCGATAGGGTTTGCTCTCATCTCAAGTTGATAACCAATACCTCCGTACCTATGAATAAGGGCGTAGCGATTAATACTTGCTAGTCTTCCATACTTAGCTGCTATGTAAGATCCTTTCATATCAAAGAACAGCTCTCCTCGCATAAACTTATTACCATACATTATTGCATCTTCATAGGTTTCAACGGATTCTATCGGGTAGTGAGTTTTTGCCTTTCTGTAAAGCTTTGCACTCACACTTGCATCTGCTTTTACTCCTATAACTCCGTATTTTAGACGCATATTAGCATATATATCATCGCAGAAAAGCAAAGTATTACCTTCTATATTCTCAGTATCAAAGATATCGGATGGGGAGAATTCATCTTCAAAATCTCTGCCGTGGTGTTCAATACCTCCGATATATAGAAATCTAGACCGCAAGGTATTATTAAGACTTACCCTAAAACCTCTTTCTCTTAACGAAATACTGGTATTTTGTGACTCATTCTTCTTTATCGTTACAGAAGTATTCTTCTTTGTATAACCTTTAGCTGTAGCATATATTTTGTATTTTCCAACCGGTAGCTTCTCCAAGCTCTTTCCGTTACTTGCAGAGTATGTCTTACCATTCTTATCGGAAACCACTTTAACTTTTGCATGAGTCGGGCTCACATTAACGGTAAGTGTTCCCTCTCCCTCTAGCTCCTTAAGATTGAATTGATGTTTCTTAACTTCCCCTTCGTAAAGGTAGTCTGCATGTCGATATTCCTCAAAACCTTCTTTAGTACATTCAATAGTGTAGTTTCCTATACAGATATCATTGAAGTATGCTCCACCGACTTTAGAATGCTTTTGACCTAATGCATCAGTGAGAGTTACAGTAGTGTTTTTATAAGGATATACCTCAATATCGATGATTCCGGTTTTGACCTTTGGTTCATAAGTCCTATCAATAGTAGCCAAATCATTAACAATCAAAACATCCGCTACATCTTCACCTACAGGATTACTTATCCTGACATTATATGATCCGGGAGATAACTCAATTCCATACATCTTCTTCGTTTCAACTCCATCAATATAGAGTTTGCAATACTCAGGAATGTTTATATTAGCAATTGCAACATTCTTAACCAGATCGAAGAATAGAGTTTGATCCTCAGTAAAATTAATTGTTCTTATTTGAGTTTTATAGTTAATCTTCTCAACCACTATTTCATGCCTACCCGGAAACAGTTCAAAGTTAATCTGTTCATCAAGTTGGAAGTCATAATCTTCTGTTCTTGAGATATATCCCTCCTTACTGATACTTATATTGTGAATACCTTTAACGAGCTTAAATATCTTAGTATTCATTTCAACGCCGTCAACTGCAATATTACAATCCAAAGGTTTTACTGATACAACGACAGTTACTAAATCTTCCTCTTTGAAAACTTCACCGGATGATTTAAGCTTTAAAGTATAGACTTTTCTGCTTTCAAGTCCTATCGGAAACTTAAAATTCATTGGCATATAGTTTTCAGCAGTAATCTTAACCTGTCTTTCTCTGAAAGAAATGTAGAAGTAGTAAACACCCGGAGATTCATTAACTTTTTTTGCTACTTCGACTTGAACAAAATGTATCTCTGATACGGCATCAGTCTCAACTTTTATTAAAGCACAATCATCTCCATTAGCATCTTGTACACTATCAAGATTACCCTTCATATCTAACGGATTTAATTCAAAATCTTCGACTGTAAACTCTAACGCAGTCAATAATGAGAAACTTAATAGAATTACGAATAAAGATAGCAATTTATTCATACTTCGCCCCCCGTAATTTATCTTATTATAATTTAGAATCTGATATCGCCGGGAACTATACTCCTTTGTTTCTCCTCTCCAATATGTTCCTGCTGCCAATATCTGAAGAATATTTTAGGCTCTCTAGGATTTGTAAAATCTATAAAAAGCATTAGATATCCTTCATCTGAATAATTAGTAGAATAGTATTCCTGATGTAATTGAATAGCATAAATGGGTCTGCTTGAAGACCTGCGAATTATCTCATGATCAGTAAATTGTATGTTTACACAATCATTATCCATGAATACTTTATTCTTTAGTCTATCTATGTATTCATACTTAGTAACTCTTTTTATAATAGTTTGATCTCCAATCTGAACGTCTATTGCATCTTTAAGTCCTGCCGGAACTTCTTGATTCTTGCTCACATACCCTATAAAAATAGCTGCACTATCGGCAAATATCTGCTCAATTCTGAAAGCATCTTTTAAAGCAAAGATAGTTTTGTAGTATTCAAGAAAACTAATACATTGTAATCGTTCCTTTAAATCGTTAGCTTTAGCCGCCTGTTTGATTGCTACGTTCATATAACTGTCATCAAGAGCAAAACTTATCCAAGTTATCCTACCATCCTCATAAGTTATAGACAGCTTATCAAGTAAGGTCCTCTTTTGTTTATCCTTTAGCGTAACTATGATTGGGATTGATTTAATTTGTACTCTATGATCAAGATTGTAATAATCAACTTCAAAATTCTGTTCATAAATACTAACTTCACCGTAATTCATTAGATTTAAAAACTGAGTGTAACCAATCTCAGTAAAGTAATGGTGAATATTTTCATATTCTTTCGTCTTTATAGCATCAATAATATCTTCCAGCATTGAATTCATTCTCTTTTTATCAATACTACCCGGAGCCAAATCAACTACATTAGTTTTAATCATGTGTTCATTATGTGATTTGGTGATTCTATCCTTGCACAAATACTTTCTGTTCTTGAACTTACCTGGATTTACAATATCAATCAAAGCTTTAACTTCTTCATCCAACGGATCCTTTTGCAACACTTCCAGGTATTTATAATCAAGTGATATCACAAACCTGTCATTCACTGAATAATATGAGTTAGGTAAGTTAATGATACCTATCCCATCAATAATGTTACTAAGGATTTGCTCTTCTCCATCAAAATACTTAAAGCACAAATCGTTAATAATATCGCCATTATAATCTGCTTCAATATATAACGTCACACAATTAGATAGCTGTTCCTCTTTTGTTATATTGAATGAGATATTAGCTAGAATTGTCTCCAGTTTCCTTTGTAGATATAACTTTAAGTTTACTTCCACAGATTTGTTATCGTCCATGATTACAAAACTATCATAGCAGGGGATGCTCTTAAGAAGTATTAGGGCCCAATAAAAATCCCTCATAGCCAGACCAATGTTTAAATCCTCAAGATATGCCTGTCCCCTGGAAGCATAATCATAAACCTTATTCTTTCTATTAGTGAATATTCTTTCTTTATCTGATTTGGGTAAGTACTTAAATATGATGAATCCATCATCAGTCTCAATTACTTTCTTATCGGTATTATCAAGGAAAGCGGAGGAGAAAGTTTGAATAACGGATCGGGAATACTCATTGACATTACCATTGGTTTCTTCGGCATCTTCTTCGAAATTGGATTTCACAAGCACAGAGAATTGTTCCGATAGGTTCTGTAATGCTTCAAGTTCTGCATCCCTATAGCTACTATCTTCACCTCTTCCGAAGAGATAGTTATCGGCGTTCATAATCTCATCAACAGTAATCGAAAAAACGTTTATGGAAACAAATAAAAATAAATATGCAAATAATACTAACCTACTTTGCATAGCCCCCTTCCTGAATTATTGATTAGCTAGAATGTATACGACTCCTATTATTCCTGCAGCCAAAAGTATACGTCCTCCCCATGGCATTGCTTTATAGTCGTGAGTTATCTTTCTTTCAACAAGCTCTGTAACTGTTTTGTAGGTAGTTCCGGTAGTAATTTCTTCATCATAATACACCGGTACTTCCTGTTGTAAAAAGAAAAACTTTAAGTCATTTAAATAGTTAGACTCAAAAGAGTTCTTAAACTGAATACTTTTTTTCTCGCTCTCGTTTACCAAGTCTAAAATATGAAGTTTAAACTGATTACCAAGTACACCTATATCAGATATATATATGACATAGTCTATATGGTTTTCCTTGAGAACATTGATATCGGCGTCATCTTCAATAGTGAAATCATTTAAACTGAATAACTGCTTAAGTGTTTTCTCATCATAGATAATATACTTTCTATTAAGGTCCGGTATGGTTGTTAAATACTGATATATGTTATTTATAATTAAATCTGCATTAGTACTGAACTCTTGGGTTTTAACAAGTGCTACCTCTACAGTTCCCGGTTTCTGAGCAAAGAGATTATCTTGCTCATACTTAACTTTAGTCACAATCTCTTTAACAGGAACTTCAATCTGCTTTTCTACCGGTACTTCCGAGATATACTCTTTACTAATAGTAACACATCCTGACAACAGTATTAGTACCAGAATAGAGAGTACAATTATTCTCATCTAACATTCTCTCCTTTACCCACAACAAGGTTAATGCTATCATTCTCATACACAAATCCTCCAGCCGGTGGATATGTCTTCAATATTCTATCAACCTTGTCTTGACTTGTCCAGATGTAAGAGACATTTCCAACTCTTAACTTTCTTCTTGTAAAGTCTGTTTTAACAGCATCAAGATAGTTATTCTGGTAGTCTGGCATAGTAAATCCCTTCTGAGTAAATGTAAGAATTATAGACTTGTTTTCTTTGTTGTAGATATAATCAATCAGTTCGTGATGATTGTTACGACCCTTACGTTTATAATCAATCTTTTTTATGTATATTCCGTAACCCTTTAATTGATGAGTTACCGAATCCAAGTCTTGTCCTACGAGCTTATCCAATTCATCAGTATTTACAAATGACTTCTTCCTTTGAGTAATCGGAAGAACCCTCTCTTCCGTTACAGTTTTTGTAGAGATTGGCTCCATTGTCTGTTTATCTTTCATACTATATTCAATATCTGTTTCTTCCGAATCATCACTGAGTCTTATAACGAAATATGTTATAGCCCCAATAATCAGTAAAGCTATAATCACATCAATAATCATTTTGGATACAAACTTACGTTTAAAATCGTCACCAACAAATTGCTCATCTTTCAAGTCAAACTCATTGTGATAGATAAATCCTTGGTTAATATCATCAATGATATTGAGTTGTTTGTTAAGGCTATCTATTCTACTATTAGGGTCCACTGAAAGATTCTTCTGAATAGCATTACGAATAGACGAGTTTATACTCACATTATAATAGTTTGGCCTTATATATGTACCATTATTAATCTCATCTAGAATAACTTCTTTCTGCACGGATGAAAATGGAATCCTGCCATCAGTAAATATCTGATACAGCATCATTGAGTATTTGTATATTAACGACTTCTCATTAGGAACCAATCCCCTTAACTCTTCCGGCGATCGATATATAAGGAATTCGTCTGTTCCGAAGATTTCCTCAGGTTCTGGAAAAACATGACTAATGGCATCATTTATGGTCCAATACTGTAATCCATAAACTGCTGTATCAATTAATATCAGCTTGTAATGAGTATAATTAAAGTTAAATTCTTCACCGTTATGACATAACACCTCGGTCATTGTATATAAGGATGGAATTAATCTATTCCCCGAGATAAGAGATTCTTTACTTGTCACTTCGAATAATGGAATAAGGTTTTTAGCTTCAATTACAAGGAATATGGAACTACCCTCTTGAGTATATTCGATTAACTCCATTCCACCGATTAAGCCTTGAGTCCTTTTGTATCTCTCAAGTAATGCCGGTATATAAGAACCAATATTGTGATGATGAACCTTGACTCCAAGCTTCTGTGTACTAGTTTCATCCAGCAAAAAGTAGCTGACATTCTTAAAGTTAAGAAACGCATCCTTAAATCCATATTTATTCATTAATGTATTAATCATAGTTTTTCCCTGTAGTACTCCTTGAGTGTAGTATAGTAAGAGTATTTGTTTTAGTAAAGAAATATGTTATTTCCATTTATAATTACCAAAGGTCCCTTTTATACCGAACCAGATAAAATGGAATATATAGTAAACTCCGAGTATCGGATAAGTAACTAATAGCTTTGTCTTTCCGATGAAACCAAGATAATTTGTTATGAATAAAATCTCACTTAAGCATTTTATTATAATGAACTGATACCATATATCAAAGCTCATTAATCCCATAATCAGCATAATAGTATCAATCAATAACAATAGAAAATAAGCAAAGATAGAAATGCTAAGGATTTGTATGTATTGAGGGTGATGCTTTAGCTTTGAATAGCGTCTGGTTTCAAGATTAACTTGATCATCAATCGATGACCTGTCTTTAGAAGGAACAGTCCCTTCTTCCCCCAATAGATATCCGTAATTTCTAATATGAGGACTTAGTTTAAACATCATAAGATCATCATCACCCGATCTTATTGTCCCTATTCCTTGGAATCCGTTCACTTTTGTGAACAGTCTTTTTCTATATGCCATATTTCGTCCCGTAACAGTAATAGGGATGTTCAATCCGAAGCTACCTGCCGCTATTCCGAAAAAGAATGCTCTTTCCAGATTTTTAATATCCTGGTTAAACTTGCTATCAAGTTGTAACGGTGAGTATCCCCCAACAAAATCCACATCTTCCGTAAAAGCCTCATTTATCTTATTCAGCCATTCCGGATCAGGAGTACAATCAGCATCTGTAAAAGCAAGTATTTCATTTTCAGATAGCCTAATAGCTTCTGTTAGTGCATTCTTCTTCCCTATTAATCCGGGTTTCTGAGTTTCAACAGGAACATATTTTATTAATCCAAAATTTGTGACTGAATACCTACTAAGAATATCCAGTGTTTTATCGGTCGACCTGTCATTTGCTACTATAACTTCAAACTTTTCCTTAGGATAGTTTTGAAGAAGAAGTGAATCTAGAAGTGAAGCAATATTCTTTTCTTCATTACGTGCAGCAACAATTACTGATATTTTCTGCTTTTCACCTTTATAAGGCTTTCTTTTAGCAATCTTATAGAGTCCTACAAGTAGAGCAATGAAGAATCCTGCATAAGCAAAGGATAATATGTAAGAGAGAATTATCAGTACTATCATGCTTGCTTCACAACCGAATTGGTCTTTTTGATAAATTCTGCCAAGTGGGGAGATTTCTCCTTTAAAGTAGACATGTTAAATTCTTGTGTTGTCTCCTTCTTCTCAATCAAAGCTATTTTCAAGGTTTTCAAATCAGAATTATATTTGTTGTTTATAATTGTGAGTAGCTCACTTCCAAACTCATCTATCTTCTGCTTTACCAACTTATTATCTGCAGTCGCTTCAAGAACCGTTGCACTTATTGAGGTTAGCTTTATATCACTAAGATAACTACCTACCGTAAAACTCTTTTTCTTAGCAACTTCAATCACATCTTCCCAGTTTTTTCTCAGCACTTCTACAGATAGGACTTTCTGAGGTTGTGGCTGATTGGACTCATTAATAGTTTGTTCCACTATTTCTCTTACAACCGGAGAAGGCATCTCATTACTTTTCTCAGGAAAATAATCGGGAATCATAGGTTTTGATTGAGGTTGGTAATCATTACCCGGAGCTTTGTCTATCTTTTCAACAAGTTCCGCAACTCCGATCATATCTTCCGCTTTACTCATCTTTAGGAGAGTTATCTCTGTCAACATTACGGAGTTTGAACCGGATTTAATGTCTTCTTTCAGTTTCATTAACATTGTAATGTAGTAAAGAAGCGTATTCTCAGCAAAAGCAGAAGCAACTTTAGCAAACATATCCTGCATGGATTCAGGGACATCAGTAAGCTTTACACCTATTTTTATAAGTAATAACTTCCTAATGAATTCCATCAACCCATTTAGAAATTCCTGTAAATCCTTACCAGCTTCAACAACGCCATGAAAGTTTATTAACAAATCCTTGTAGGAACTTGTTACAATGTTTCTCATAATCTCGATAAACAAATCATAAGGCAGAATTCCGAATATATCTTGAACCTTATCATAAGTTATATCGTCATTACAATATGATATTACCTGATCAAACAAAGATAAAGCATCCCTCATACCTCCTTCGGCCTTCTGGGCGATTATGTACAAGGACTCCTCGTCTGTTTTAATTTCTTCTTTCTCGGCAATATCTTTTAAACGTCTAACTATATCGTAAACAGGTATGCTTTTGAAATCGAATCTCTGGCAACGAGATATAATTGTTGGTAATACTTTATGAGGTTCGGTTGTCGCAAAAATAAATATTACTTTCTCAGGAGGTTCTTCCAAAGTTTTCAAGAGTGCATTAAAAGCACTTTTAGAAAGCATGTGAACTTCATCAATAATGTATATCTTGTAATCGGATGTTGCTGACATGTATATCAAATCTTTCTGTAAATCCCTAACATCATCCACACTTGTATTGGATGCTCCGTCAATCTCAACAACATCTTGAGATGTTCCATTGGTTATCTGAATACAATTGGAACAAACGTTACATGGATGGGCTGAAGTTCCTACTTCACAGTTAAGACTCTTCGCAAGAATGCGTGCCATTGAGGTTTTACCAACACCTCTTGGACCTGCAAATAAATAGGCCTGTGCAACTCGATTCATTTCAATTGCATTGATTAGAATTCTTGTAATGTGGTCTTGTGCATAGACTTCTTCAAAAGTTTGAGGACGGTATTTTCTCGCTAGAACTGTATAGGACATCTACTCTCCACTTTTGCATTTTTGTTTATTCAGTATAGGTAGAATTTATCATATTCTTGTCAAGAATACATTTCATTTTGTTTATTAAAATAGCTCACTCTTCGCAATCTCTTTCAACACTCGGGAATTTTCCGTGAATTTGACGAGAATATCGCAGGAATTTCTCGGGCAAAGTCCCGAGTGATTCCCGAGAGATTCCCGTGTGATTCCCGAGTAAGTCCCGTGTGTTTAATTCGGGCACAATGAGAAAAATCATCTTGGATTCACATAATATTCCTAAATAATAGATAGTTAGATAATAGTATTTCTTGGGTAGATAATTATAAGATAGGTAGATAGATAGAATAGTGGCGGAGAAGTAGGGATTCGAACCCTAGGTACGCTTGTGACGTACACACGGTTTCCAACCGTGCTCCTTCGGCCAGCTCGGACACTTCTCCGCATGTAGGAATGAGGAAATTAGGCTATGTTAATTTGTCAATAAGAATTTCCTATGCAGTTAATGCCTTTTTGACAATAAACAACCTGATCGAGACAAAAGAAATCGTTAGACTCATCACAATATACAAAAACAGCTGTACGAATGAGTAATAAGTTTTCAATTCTTATCAATTTGATTATCATATAGATACAATAAATCGTGTAATGGCTGTTTCTTTATTATTGACAAAAAAAGATAATTACAATCAATGCAGGCAAAATAATAAACTAAAAGGAGATATGTATGCCGTATATTTCCAATACTGACAAAGAACGTCAGGAAATGTTAAAAGCAATTGGCGTAGACAAGTTTGAAGACTTGTTAGCCCCAATACCTGAGAAGTTCAGATTAAAAGAATTACTAGACCTTTCAGATCCTGTATCTGAGCTTGAAATTCTTAACAGGATTAACACACTTTCCAACAAGAATACTTGCTCATTCGGAGCTAACTCATTCTTGGGTGGTGGTGTTTATGACCATTTTATTCCATCAGCTGTTGATTCAGTTGTTTCCAAACCTGATTTCTTTACTGCTTATACTCCTTATCAAGCTGAAGTAAGCCAAGGAACTTTGCAGTATATCTATGAATATCAAACAATGATTTGTAATCTTACCGGTATGGAAGTTGCAAATGCATCCATGTACGATGCAGCAACTGCAATAGCAGAAGCTATTCTTATGGCAGTACGTAAAACTCGTAAGAATAAAGCAATAGTTGCAGGCACTATCCATCCTAACTATAAAGAAGTAATTAAAGTATACACTGAAGGTATAGACACAGAAATAGTTTATACTAATGTTAAAGACGGTCTTGTAGACCTCGACGATTTAAAAGCTAAAGTAGACTCTGAAACTGCATGCGTGATTCTTCAGACTCCAAACTTCTTTGGTAATCTGGAAGAAGTATTTGCAATTGAGGAAATTGCTCATTCCAATCCTAAAGCTATGTTCATCGTATCTGCTGACCCTATCAGCTTATCAATCCTCAACTCCCCTGCCGAATATAATGCAGACATAGTTGTTGGTGAAGGTCAAGTATTGGGTAATGCCGTTAATTATGGTGGACCTTTGTTCGGTTTCTTTGCTACCAATAGTATAAAGAACGCCAGAACAATGCCTGGCAGAATTGTTGGTGCTACTCTTGATGCAGAAGGAAAGAAAGCTTATAGCTTGACTCTTCAGGCTAGAGAACAGCACATTAAACGTCAGAAAGCTACTTCTAATATCTGCTCCAATCAATCACTTTGTGTTCTTGCTGCAACCGTATACATGTGTATCTTGGGAAAAGAAGGACTTAAAGAAGTTGCTACTCTTTCAATGACAAAATCTCATTATCTTGCAGATGAGTTAAGCAAGCTGGAAGGTTTCAGTATGGCTTATCCTAATGCTGTATTCTTTAGAGAGTTTGTTATTAATACTCCTGTTCCTGCAAGTATGATTGTTCATGAACTTGCAAAACAGAACATTTATGCAGGTATTGATATGACTCCTTTCGGTAACCCTAATCAACTTATGGTTGCAGTAACCGAAAAGAAAACCAAAGCTCAAATGGATGCACTTGTTAGAGCAATTCAGGAGGTGAAATAATGTCTAAGACTATATTTGAAATCAGTCGCGAAGGTCGCAAGGGATATACACTTCCTAAGAATGATGTAGATGTTAAATTAGGCTCTATTCTTCCTGAGAAGTTTACTAGAAAAGAAAATGCTGAACTTCCCGAAGTTAGCGAACTTGATGTTATGCGTCATTTCCTTAATCTAGCCCAAAAGAATCACTCGGTTGATAAAGGTTTCTATCCTTTAGGTTCATGTACTATGAAGTATAATCCTAAAGTAAATGAAGTTGCTGTACGTAATTCAGGACTTGGTAATGTACATCCTTACCAGCCGGAAGAAACAGTTCAGGGTGCTTTGGAAATAATGTACGAGTTACAAAATGACTTAGCAGAAATCTCAGGAATGGCTAATGTAACAATTCAACCTGTTGCAGGTGCTCAAGGCGAGTTTGTCGGACTAAAAGTTATCTCTTCTTACCATAAAGCTAAAGGTAATACTCATAAAGATACTATTATTATGCCTGACTCAGCTCACGGTACCAATCCGGCCAGTTGTAGTCTTGCAGGATTTAAAGTAGTTGAATTAGCATCCAATGAGAACGGTAAAGTGGACATTGACCATCTTCGTGAATTGGTTGATGAGAACACTGCAGGATTCATGCTTACAAATCCTAACACTCTTGGATTGTTTGAAGGAAGAATTGAAGAGATTGCTGAAATCATCCACAGTGTTGATGGTTTGATGTATATGGACGGAGCAAACCTTAATGCTTTATTAGGACTTGTGAAACCTGGAAAAATAGGTTTTGACGTTATGCATTATAACCTACATAAAACCTTCTCTACCCCTCACGGTGGCGGTGGTCCGGGTTCAGGTCCTGTTGGTGTAGTTGAAAAACTTCTCCCTTATCTTCCTGTACCAATGGTAGGTAAAAAGGATGACGGGACATACTTCCTTGATTATAGCCATAAAGAAACTTCTATCGGTAAAGTACATACCTTCTTCGGTAACTTTGCTGTGAATGTAAGAGCATTTGTTTATATCAAAATGCTTGGAGCTAAAGGAATCAGAGCAGTTGCAGAGAATGCTATCATTAATGCTAACTATCTTCAAGCAAAACTTGCTCCTTACTATAATATTCAATACAAAAATACATATTGTATGCACGAGTTTGTTGCTGATGCAACTTGGCAGAAAGAGAAGTATGGTATTATAACTCTTGATATTGCTAAGAGACTTCTTGATAACAATATGCACGCTCCTACAGTCTACTTCCCTCTCATTATCAAAGAAGCTATGATGATTGAGCCTACAGAAACCGAGAGTAAAGAGACACTCGATCATTTCGTTGACGTTATGATTAAGATTGCTAAGGAATGTGAAACTGATGCCGAGTTATTGCATCATGCTCCTATCTCAACACCTGTAAGACGTGTTGATGATGTGCTTGCAGCAAGACAACTTAATGTAAGATACGTACCTGAAGATTAATTCAGAGTATTGTAGATATATTGGAAGAGTGTCTTAGATAAGGCACTCTTCAGACTATTGACAAAGCTATGTAAATACCCTCATAGCTTTGTCAATAGTCTGGAACCACCTGCAAAGCAGGTGGTTTAGCTACCCAAAAAGGGCATACTAAATTATGCCCAAAAATATATTCAGTTTAAAAGAATGTACTATCTTGTTCGAAGAACAATGTAAACACTTAAAACTATTAACTCATATAAATCTTCTGCAGATGATTAAGGAGTTTCTTTTTCTTTGTAGTAGATACAGGTACACTCTGCTTATTAGACATCACAAGATAGCCACCGTCATGCTTTTCGAAAGTAACAATTGCATTTAGATTAACCAGATAAGATTGATGAACCCTGAAGAAAGAGTTATCGCTGAGAAGCTCTTCATAAATCTTTAAGCTCTTGGAAAGAATCAAATCTTTTCCGTCCTTAAGATGGAAGATTGTGTAGTTGTTATCAGCTTCGCAGTATACAATATCTTTCAAATTAACAATATACATCTTATCAGAGGTTTTAAGAACTATTTTCTCAGGATTACTAATATTCTTAGATAATAAGGATAATTGTTCGTCCTGCTCTTCCTTATTCAACTGCACTGCTTTGTTAACAGCTTTAATAAGCTCGGAAGGAATGATGGGCTTTAAAATATAATCAAAAGCACTGAATTTAATAGCTTTTACTGCATAATCAGAATATGCAGTAATAAAGATAAGTCTAGCATCAATGTTTGGAACTTGTTCTAATACTTCAAAAATTGTTCTATTCCCGAGATTAATATCAAGTAACATTAACTCGGGACTTGTTGTTTCAATTAAATCAATTGCTGATTGATAGTTGTCAGCTTCCCCTACAATCTCAATACCCAGGAACTCAGAGGTAAGAATCTCTTTTATTAACTCCCTCGTAAGTTGTTCGTCATCAATAATTATTGCACGCATTATAGCTCCGGTGTAAGTTTTTTTGGATTATGTATAATAATCTCAGTAGTGATTCCCTTAGTCTTATTTGATGAAACCGTTAATTCCGTGTCAATATTTTTTACGTTTTTTAACACCTCTAAACGTTGCTTCATAATTTTTAGAGCATGGGATTTTGCATAGAAATCACTAGTAAACTTACCAGAACCGTTATCTCTTTCTATGAGTCTTAAATGCTTATCATCCATAGTGACTTCAATCTCAATTATTCCTTGATAGTCAAGTCCGGTAAAACCATGTTTAATAGAGTTTTCTACAAGAGGCTGAAGAAGCATTGGCGGTACATAAACCTCATCAAGCTCTATATCTTCTTGAACTTTAAACTCATATACGAATTTATCTCCAAATCTTAACTGTTCAAGTTGTAACTGAATATTTACGATATCAAGCTCCTTTTCAAGAGTTATCAATTCACTATCGGAGCTTTCGAGTATTAGTCTCATCAGCCTTGAATACGAACCCAAGTATTCCGCAGCAAGTTTGGTTTCATTCTTTAGAATATAGTGCTGTATGGCACTCAAAGTATTGAACATAAAATGAGGATTCATTTGAGCTCTAAACAATTGCTGTTTAAGAATCAGATTTTTATATCTACTTTTCAAGGATCTTTGGAAGCTTAGAATGACAAAAGTAAGTACTATGAGTATTAATGATATTAGAGCATATAAAAGTATTAGTGATCTTTGCTTTAAAATCTTCTTTTCAGTCTGCTCCTCAAGTAGTCTTCTTTCATTAACTGCAAGTTGATACTTCTCAGATAAATCGCTAATGTGTTTTTTATAGTCAAGATTCTCTAAACTATCTTGATAAGTGTGGTAGAGATAGAATGTATCAAAAGCATCTTTAATGCGGTTTTGTTCATAATAGATTCTACTCAGCAAATTCAGTACTGATGTCACTTCGGAAGCCATACTTTTCTCTTCAGCAATAGCAAGTGCCGAGTCAGCATAAGATTCTGCAGTTTTATACATATTCTTATCTAGATATATCTCGCTTATAAAAGAGAAATCCTTAACTATGCCGTAACTACTCTCGATATCCTTGTCAATATCAAGTATTCTTAAATGATTGCTTAAAGCCTTATCCAGTTCTCCCCTCTGATAATAAATGTCGGACAGATTACTAAGTCCGGTGGATTCCCCTAGAGTCCAACCTATTCTCCTACTGACATCAACGACCTTTTTGTAACAAATCTCTGATGCCTTAACATCCCCTGTAACATCATTATAATTTCCCAGTTCATTGTAGAGAATTGCATGCTCCAATGTCAGGTCATCACTCTCTTCTATCAGTTGTCTGGCATAGCACAGATACTTATACATGCTCTCAAAATCTTTTACTTTATAGAATACAGTTCCAAGAGTTATATAGATTGAAGGTCTGATATCAACATTATCTTGCTTCTCCATTATGTCGGCGGCTTTTAACAGATAGGTTATAGCTTCTTTATAGTTACCTAAATCTTTGTGTGTTTTTCCGATATTCTCATAAACAGTAGAGATTCTAAGGCTATCATTTTCTGCCATGTAGAATGGTAGTGCTCGATGAAAGTATTCTAATGCTCGGTCATAGTTGCCTGTATAATTGTAATAACTTCCGATGTGATTAAGAGAGTGAGCTTTATAATTAGTTAATTTATACTTGTCTGCTAGTTCATAGGCAGCTTCCGAATAGAATAGAAGACTATCCACATCGCCTGTTAACTGGAAGTAAGAAGATATATCCAAATACTTTACGGCTGTCTTTTCCCAGTTATTCTCTTTTAGTGCTTTATAAGCTGCTGTTCTCAATGTATCTATTGTGGCATAATGATTTATTTCAGCTATACTGAGTGTTATTATGATCCACATTATAGATAATAGTATTACCTTTTTGATGGCATATACTCCGCTATTTTTAATTTTAGCTCAAAAGACATCAAAATAGCTAAGTTGTCTACTATTTTCGTATATTAAATGAGTATTAATAAGGTTTTACTGAGAGTTTTACCTTTCCAAGATGATAGTAACAGGTCCGTCATTGAGTAAACTAACCTTCATATCCGCTCCGAAGATTCCCTTTTTAACATTAACACCAAAGAAACTGACCTCTTCACAGAATCTATCGTATAATTTCTCAGCAATTTCAGGTTTTGCGGAATCAAGAAAATCCGGTCTTCTACCTCTTGAACAATCAGCATAGAGAGTAAACTGAGAAACAATAATGATTTCACCGGATATATCAAGTAGTGATTTATTCATCTTGCCGTTATCATCCTCAAAAATCCTCAGGTTCACTAGTTTATTAGCAAGCCAAGTCAGTGCCTCTTTACCATCATTTTTGCCTACCCCACATAAAACCAATAAACCTCTGTTAATTGAAGAAATGAGTTCACCATTGATTCTTACGGATGCTTCGCTGACTCTTTGAACAACCAATCTCATTGAAATCTATCTTAGCCTACAACTCCGGCTTTAATAAGGTCATGCATGTGTAGGAGTCCAATAGGATGATTATCCTCATCTGTTACAGGCAACATAGTGATATTGTGCTCTTCCATAATATTGATTGCCTCAACGGCAAGCATCTCCTGACTAACCGATATAGGATTCTTTGTCATTACTTCTGTAACCGGAAGTTCAAGAAGCTCACCTCTTCTCTTCTGCATAATGCGTCTTAAATCACCGTCAGTAATAATACCAATCATCTTTTTATCTGCAATAACTGTAGTACATCCAAGTTTCTTCTCTGTTATAATCGAGATTGCTTCAAAAAGCTTTGTTGATTCACTCACTTTAGGAAGGTCTGCATCCTTGTGCATTAAGTCTCTAACCCTTAAGAGTAACTTCTTTCCGATAGTTCCACCCGGATGAAACAAAGCATAGTCTTTTTCCTCAAATTTTCTGGCTCTAAGAAGTGCTATTGCCAAAGCATCACATATAGCAAGAGCAACTGTTGTTGAAGATGTGGGAACGAGTCCTAGCGGTTCATATTCTGAAGGAACATATCCATTAATTACAGCGTCTGCAGAGGTGGCTAATTGTGACTCTGGTTTTCCTGTTATAGCTATTATTGGTAATTTTAAAAACTTTAAATATGGGATAAGATCAAGAACTTCTTTCGTATTACCTGAATATGATATCGCAATTACTACATCGCCTTCGGCTAACATTCCCAAATCTCCATGTATACCTTCAGCTGCATGCAGAAAGATTGAGGTTGTTCCTGTGCTTGCAAGAGTAGCAGCAACTTTTCTACCAATCAAACCGGTCTTCCCCATTCCGGTAACAACAACTTTATTTTTACAATCTCGAATTAACTCGAATGCCTTTTTTGATTGTTCATCTATTAGCTCGGAAGCCTTTATTATTGCCTCTGCTTCCAATTTCATTTCAGCTTTTAAAGCTTTTATAATCTCCATAAATTTATCTTCTTTTATTATTTATTAATTCTTTGGGTTAATCTTCACCCACCATGATATCTCTATCACTTCTTATCATCTTCTGGAGCAGATTCACATATTCCATTCGTCTTTGGGAGTAATATTTAAGTCCCTCGCACATAAGAATCGGCTCCATAGCAACACCCTCAAGCCTTAATTCCCATCTGATATCCCTAAATCTACGATAAGCTTTATTCGTATTAAGATTCAGCATATAGCTTGCAATTGAGGATTCCACATTATCATAAATTCTAATCTCGTGTGTTGCTCCCTGTATTCTCTCTTTGGGAACAATACCGGTACCTTGCTCATAAGTCCAAACTCCAAATATATTGTTAGCTTGAATTGCAAAGCCTGATGTTCCCCATCCTGACTCAACCGCAGCTTGGGCCATTGCAATTTCAAAAGGAATATGGTCAACTCTTCTGTTAACTCTATCCCAGAAATACTCTTTCTCAAAATTATCAGAATCTAGTTTATATTTCTTAGCTAAATCATGAAATATCTTGATATCTTCTTCAGGAATCTCAATTCCATTATCATACTTGAATTTAAAGGAAAGCATGAAATCACGTTCTTTCAGTATCTTTGCATTCTCATCTTTAATAATAGGTCTGAAGAAATTGTAAAAGGCTGTTTTTCTTGCTTCTCCAATCGGGAACTGACTAAAATCGGGTAGAGTCTTTGCTACAACAATCAAGTTGTTACAAAGTAAAATTAGGGTTATTACTAACCCTAATCTGTATTTAATCAATATATTTGTTACTTTAAACAATACCGGATATCTTACCAATAATTTCATGAAGCAACTTATTGCTTTTAGTTAAATGTCTGTCAAGGTTTTCTATCAAATCGACGGTTGCTTTAGGATTCATAAAGTTCTCAGTTCCCACTGCAACAGCACTTGCTCCCGCATAGAAAAATTCAATGGCATCCTCATAAGTTGAGATACCACCCATTGCTAGAATCGGGATATCAACCGCTTTTGCAACTCTGTAAACATTGCTTAGGGCAACAGGTTTAATAGCAATACCGCTATATCCACAAACACCTTTGGCAATTCTGCTCCTACCTGTTTTCCAATCTATAGCCATTCCAAGTAAAGTATTTATTAACGCCAAGCTGTCAGCACCTGCTTCTCTTGCTGCTCTAGCGACAGACACTATGTCGGTAACATTAGGTGACAATTTGATAATAAGCTCTCTCTCGGTTATTTTTCTTAGTTTAGAGGTAAGTTCAGAAACAATAATAGGATCTACTCCAAAAGCAATTCCTTCATTCTTTACATTCGGACATGAAACATTGATTTCATAGCCTTCACATTTTTCATCTTCCATTCTTTGGACAATTTCACAGAACTCATCAATACTGGAACCGGATAGACTAACTAGCAGCGGAGAATCCCAAGTATTATACTTTGGTAATTCGTTACTGATGAATGTCTCTAGTCCGGGATTCTGTAGACCTATCGAATTCAGAAGTCCCGCTTCAGTTTCATATAAACGAGGAGTAGGATTTCCTGCTCTTGGAGCTTTGGTTATAGTTTTTGTTACTAATGCCCCAAGTTTATTGAAATCAACATATTCAGAATAATCATAGCTAAATGTACCGGATGCTACGGTCACGGGATTCTTTAGTTTAAGTCTTCCCAATCTTGTTTCTAATCTATTCATCTTCCGCCATCCAAAGTTCATTTATTTCAAACACAGGACCGTCCTTACAGACACGTTTGTTCACAAAACCATCCGAGTTATCGGCCTTAATTCTTACTGCACAACCGTAACACGCTCCTATCCCGCAAGCCATATACTCTTCTAAAGACAGATAGCATTCTATTCCGTTGTCCTTTGCAATTTTTCCTACTGCTTTCATCATTACATCAGGACCGCAAGTATAGATAAGGTCTATCTCATTCTCTCTGATTATGAAATCAAGGTCTTTAGTAACAAATCCCTTTTTACCGAAACTACCGTCTTCAGTATAGGCAATATCACAGGGAAAGATATCGGTTTTTGTTCTTCCGCCATGCAAATGAATTGCTACACAGTCTTTTAACTCTTTTTTAAGATGCACCATGGGAGGATAACCTACACCTCCACTGATGAGAAGAACTTTTTTATCTTTTAAAAGAGGGAATCCGTTACCTAATGGACCCAAGATCTTTATCTCATCACCTGGTCTCAGCTTAGATAATTCACTAGTCCCTTTGCCAATTCTCTTTATCATGAAGGAGATTTCATCTCCATTAATGTCATAGATACTGATAGGCTTTTTAAGTCTTGGTATCTCGCCACTAGAGTAACCAAGATTATAAAACTGACCGGCAACAGACTTCTGTGCCAGGTCAGTTTCGCTAATTGTCAGTACGAAGTAATCAACTCCCATTTCTCGGTAGTTGGTTATTCTACTTGTTTTATACATTCTCTAATTCCCAGGTTAACTTGCCACCACATATTGTATGAGTAACCGTCCCCTTTAGCGGTATATTCAAATATGGTGTATTGGCTGATTTTGATTGCATGTTATCAACGGTAAGTGTAAACTCACGGTCTAAATCAATAACGGTAACATCCGCCAGAAGTCCTTCTTTCAATTCCCCCGAATTAAGTTTCAGGAATTTTGCAGGTTTGCTGGTTAGAGCATCTATAATCACATTAATCGGTAATATATTGTTGAGTACTAACTCGGTATACATAGAGCCGAAAGCTGCTTCAAAGCCGTTTATACCGAATGGAGCAAGATTAAATTCACGTTCTTTTTCGTAGTCTGCATGAGGAGCATGGTCTGTAGCAATACAATCAATTGTACCGTCAATCAAACCTTCGATGCATGCCATTCTGTCCTGCTCGCCTCTTAGAGGAGGTTTGCATTTGTAGTTAGTGTCAAAAGATGTAAGGCTTGCATCGGTTAGAGTCAAATGATGAGGAGTAACTTCTGTTGTAACATTTAATCCTTCAGCTTTTGCTTCTCTTATCATCTGAATACTTCTGGCAGTTGAAACGTGAGCCACATGTAAGTGACAACCTGTACTACGAGCTAACATTATGTCTCTTGAAACAATAATATCTTCTGCTAAACCCGGTATTGCTCCAAGTCCTAACTGAGTTGAGTAGCGTCCACCGTTGATTTGTCCCTTTCCTGCAAGATTATAATCTTCAGGATGAATAATTACCGGGAGCTCATAATTAACTGCATATTTCATACAGTTCTGCATTAACTTTGCATTTTGAACGCATTTCCCATCATCGCTAACTGCAACAATCCCACCATCTTTCATAGTAGACATTAAAGCAATTTCTTTACCTTCGGATTTCTTGGTCATTGCACCTATAACTTTAACTCTGGCAAAACCAAGCTCAGCAGCTTTTCTACTTATGTATTCAACACTTGCAACACTATCAACAACAGGCTCTGTATTAGGCATAGCACAAACAGTTGTGAACCCGCCTTTGGCAGCAGCTCTGGTACCTGTTACTATATCCTCTTTATAAACCTGACCCGGATCTCTTAAGTGTGCATGCAAGTCTATGAAACCCGGAAGAACGACCTGTCCTTCAGCATCAATTACTTTATCCGCATCAGCAGCAATAATAGCTGTATCTATTCTTTCTATTCTATCATCCGTAATCAATATATCTTTTCTTTCGAAAGTTCCGTTTTGATAAATCTTTCCGTTTTGAATCAATATCTTCATGGTTTCCTCCTACATCTTTCCACCGAGCATGAGATACAACAATGCCATTCTCACGGCAACACCATTGGCAACTTGTTGTAACACTAATGAACGATCACTGTCTGCTATTTCAGGTAAAATTTCAACACCTCTATTCATTGGACCTGGGTGCATTATTAAAGCGTCTTTCTTGGCAAATTTCAAAGTCTCTTTTGAAAGTACATAGTGCTTTGTATACTCTTCAAGATTAGGGAATAAACCTTCAGCTTGTCTTTCAAGTTGCATTCTAAGTCCCATAACAACATCAGCATCCTTGAGTGCTTCTTCAAGATTATAGCTTACTTTACATCCGTAAACTTCTTCCATTTTACCAGGCATAAGAGTTCTTGGACCGCAAATAGTAACTTCAGCTCCAAGCTTCTTCATTCCGATAAGATTAGAACGAACAACTCTACTGTGAGCAATATCACCTACAATAGCAATCTTCATACCATCCAGAGAGCCTCTCTTCTCATATATTGAGAACATATCAAGCAATGCTTGAGTCGGGTGAGCATGACGTCCGTCTCCCCCGTTTAATACAGGTTTCTGTGAGTATTTATGCACTAACTGCGGACTTCCGGGATAACTGTGACGAATTATATAGCAGTCAATACCCATTGCATCAAGAGTATAAACAGTGTCTTGTAAGCTTTCACCTTTTGCTAAAGATGAAGTACTTGAATTGAAACTGACTAAATCAGCACTTAAACGACTGGCAGCAAGCTCAAAAGACATAAGTGTTCTTGTACTGTTTTCAAAGAATAGAGTACAAACAGTTTTACCTCTCAGAGTTGGAACTTTCTTGTATTCCCTCTGATTGATTTCCTTCATAATCTTGGATGCTTCAAGAATATGAATAATCTCTTCTGCCGAATAGTCATCGAGATCATACATACATCGTCCCAGGAAGTTTAAATTGCTTTGCATGAAATACTCCTTAAATGATTGGGTATAGTAATGGTGTTTAAAGAATTGGGGGATTTATGCTTATTTAGCATTATTAAAGTTAGTTTCATATTTATCTCCTTTCAGCCTCTCTGGACTCGATTAAAGGTTTAATGTGAAATTATGAGAATAAGCTAAATTGTCAATCAATTTATTCTTTGTGATTGCTAACTATTTGGTCCGGTCATTGATACTAGTTGTAAAAGCAGATAAGCTTCCGCATTGCGAAAGCTTATCTTTTATTGTTTTATATACGATTAATTATTCTGCAACAGCTTTAATATAAAAGAAAGCTCTTGGCCATGATAAACTATCCAATTCAAAAGTAGTTGTCCAAGTAATATAACTTCCGGATGTGCCGAATGTCCCGTAACTGTTTCTATTATAGTAAATCCCGTTACTTGGATTCTGCATATAGATATTATAAGAACTTGCACCCGTTACAGGAGTCCACTTTATCTCTAATCTTCCGTTAACTACAGAAGCAGTAGCATTTTCAGGAGCATCAAGTGCCCCGATTACCGATAAATATAATGGGATACTGATAGACGGCAGGTCATTATCATTGGAATTAACAACTACATTAGCTGTATAATCATTATTCGCAATCAATCCTGTTGTATCAATATTTAAAGCAACGTCGGTATAAGCACCAGGATTAACCGTTCCGTTCATAGGTGTTGCATCCGCCCAATCAACATCATCCTGTATAAAGTTAACATTGTTTATTAATACTGCTTTACCGTTAGAAACATAGTTCTCATTATAAGCTATTTTTAATCCTTCCGAACCGTCATTGTTCTCAATACCTATTGTAGCACTATTTATAGTATTTCGCATATTATTGTAATAATAGTATATCTCACCGGTAGAATACAACTGAACTTGGAAAGTATAAGTACCGCTAACAGTACTATAGTGAGGTGCATCAGTGAATTGCACAATAAAGCGTTGATTAGCCACATCGCTGTAATAGTAAACGGAGCCACTGTTTTGAGGACTTAAATCATCCCAGAAAGGTGCAATGAAGTTGTTTGGTGTAATACTATTGGGAATATCCATATTATCCCATTGCGTATCCGAACCTGAAAAACTCAAGAAACCATTACTACATACGGCAAGAGAAGTATAGTTGTTATCGTAAAACGGGAATGTGAAACCTAGGTTAAGCGAAGCGGATAGCTGATCATCAGAGTTATAATTAATCTCGGTTCCAACAGAAGAGATATCTTCCCATATATAATCAGGACCATTTGCTTCAGAACTATCAATCCAATAGTATCCGCTTGCAGTGGGACCACCTGTATCTCTTGTTACATTCTGTAAGTTAAGGGAATAGTTTAAAGGAGCTGTGCCATTGTTACTTATTCTCAAACTTCTGTTTGCTGTTGTCTCAGGGGGTAAGCTAATCGAATAAGATGAAGGAGTCACAGCAATATCAGGATCACCTGCACCTCCAATATTAACTGTAAAAGAGATTGTTGTTCCTGCAGTACCGATATTCGTAACGAACAGCCCACCTAATGAACCATCGGAAAGAAATCCATTAGGGTCTGTATAATCTGTTAACTCGGTTCTTCCGTAAGCAGGATTAAATACTGCCTGACTAATGCTACCGCTTTGAGTGAGGCTACCTCCCGGTCTATACACATAAAGCTCGTCCGGTGGTCCGTCTGCATTTCCTTCTCCATCAAGAGTCGTGTTTATTCTATAAGCTATTAACCCTTCTCCGGGTAGACTTGATTCAAAGGTTCCGGTCATTCTTCTATACTCAATAACAAAGTACTCGTCAGGATCATTCGAAGCTATTTTATAGCAATTGTTTGTATTGTTAGTTGTCGGGTTTAACGAGTATGTCCCGCTTGAAGTTATCTCAGGTATACTGTTTAGCCACAATCCATATCTGTATTTCATGTACATTAGCATGTGTTGAGGAGGATTGGTAGAATTCTCCATAACATCCCATTCTCCGGCAGTCGTCAAACCGTCATAGTTATAATGATATAAATCGGGTGCACCTAATGAATGGAACATTTCATGACACATAACGCCTGTTCCGCTACTGACAAGATGCGATTGCAACTGGAAATTGAAATCCCAAACTCTATCACCGTTCAGATACACGTTTCTATCATAAAGAACCCAACGATGAGGCCATAGTAAATCAGACCAACCGTCGGTATCACCTTTCACTATGAATACTACATTATCAACATAACCGTCATTATCAGCATCAATATTCAATGATGAAGGGATATAGGCATCTACATAGTCTATTGCTCTATCCAATAAAGCAAATTCTCTATCTTTTCTCTCGTCATCTCCGCTGTATCCGCTTGGATTAGAACCACTGTACGGTTGAAAGTAGTTTCTTGCATAGCTATCCTGATAAGAAACAACCATGTTGTTTGATGTCGGTGGATAGTAATGAGAGTCTATGGTTAATTGATTATAGGACACTTCTTCAAAGTAGTTCACCATGGAGTTAGCTCCGGGTGTTGTATCGCTAATCATATTTGTATAAGTACTAATGTTCTGTCCGAATTCACTCTCACCTGCGAAACGAATAAACACAACAAGGTTATTGAATGTTCCCGTATTGGGAGTTCTATTTATGCTATTAGCGGAGAATAACTCTTTCATCTCCTCCACTCTTTTATTAATCTGGCCGGAAGAATATGTTAATCCGGGGTCCAAGCCTATTGACGCAGGATTGACAGTTCCCTGTCTGTACATTCCCGGTTCTAAACCGTTGTTTCCTTTAACCGCATACATCCAGTATCCTGTCTTAGGGTCTACCATCAGGGTATAGTTATCCTTATCCGACACAACTCGAAAGTATTCGTCACCTTCAATAACAGCACTAAACTTACTACCGTCAGGTTGAGTCAGGACCGTTTCATATCTGGTCATGTAAGCCCACATAGATGAAACGCTAATGATTAATAACAAAAAAAGATTCAGGGTTTTCTTCATCATACCTCCTCTATTCTCTTTATTTTAAATATGATAATCTTTATATACTACTATACAACTTTATGACATCATAATGTTTGATATTCAGAAAGGTAATATATACGTCAAGATAAGAATGATTATGTATGAATTGGAATTATTGTATTTTGAAGTTTTACCATTAACTACGTAATAAGGCAATTCACATCTGTGAATAGACTTCTATACTATCCGAATAGCTCTATCGCTAGCCATGATACAGCTATCAGATATGCAATCACGCTTAATATCAGTATCGTATACTTGACTACTGTTATACGTTTATGAGCTTCTTTATATGTTTGAGGACTCTGTGTGTTATACCTGTATGGGAATGGAAATATAACCAGAAATGATAGAAATAAAGCTATAATCCAAATTACTAGTACATATACAGGAATTGTATTAGTTTTAAGGATATTTGCACTAAATACCAATATAATAGATAATGTAACAGATATCATCCCTGACAATGACTTCCCTACCGTTTCAAGCCTATGAGGAGTTTCCTGTTGCTCTTTTATCATGAACTCTTGCCATTGTGTTGTTTCTTGTGAGATTGGTTTAACTTTCAATGATTCATCAGGCATCTTGTTCCTCCATTTGCTGTTTCTTCCATGTAAACAATTCCGATAAATGCTTTCCCAACTCGGCATCTCCAACTTTTTGATTGATTTTAAGTGCTTCAATTAAGCATTTCATTCCCTTTTCTGGTTCATTCAAATTGATTAGTAGCATAAAAGCTAAATTGTATAATGTGTATCCTTCACCCGATTTATCTCCTATCTCCTCAAATATCTTCAAACTACGCTCAAGATAAGATAAAGCGGTATCATAATCTCTTCGTGAAGCGTAAATCTGGCTTATATTGTTGAGACATTGTCCTTCTCCGGATTTATCGCCTATATCTTGTCTTATCTTCAAACTACGCTCGAGATAAGATAAAGCTGTATCATAATCTCCTCGTGAATCGTAAATCTGGCTTATATTGTTGAGACAAGTTCCTTCTCCAGATTTATCGCCTATATCTTGTCTTATCTTCAAACTACGCTCGAGATAAGATAAAGCTGTATCATAATCTCCTCGTGAATCGTAAATCTGGCTTATATTGTTGAGACATTGTCCTTCTCCCGATTTATCGCCTATCTCTTGTCTTATCTTCAAACTATGCTCGAGATAAGATAAAGCTGTATCATAATCTCCTCGTGAAGCGTAAATCTGGCTTATATTGTTAAGACATTGTCCTTCTCCCGATTTATCGCCTATCTCTTGTCTTATCTTCAAACTATGCTCGAGATAAGATAAAGCTGTATCATAATCTCCTCGTGAAGCGTAAATCTGACCTATATTGTTGAGACAAGTTCCTTCTCCAGATTTATCGCCTATTTCCTCAAATATCTTCAAGCACTTATTGAAATGAGTTAAAGCATTATCATATCTCCCAATGTTTAGTTCAATAAAGCCTAATCTATGGATTAAATAGACATTGCATTCATCACCAAGTATACTATAACTTTTATCAGCATAATAATGAGCCATCTCAAACATGAATTTTTCCTCAAAAATGAAGCTTATTCTATTCCCTAAATCATTGATTTGCTTTTTATTATCGGAAAGGCAAAAATGTTCAAAAGCATTTATCAGACTCGTCATTCCTGAATCAAAACCATTGTTGATTCTATAAGTAAAATATCTCCCTGCCATTTCATGAGAAAAAATAATATCTTCGTTAAGGTAGTTCTTTTTGTATAAGTCTTTTATAAGCGGAGTGATGTAATATAAATCCGTTTCATCTTGTTTCATTCTTTCGCAAAGAGTTAATGAATTAATTCGTTTGAGAGCAGTTTCAATCTTCTCTTTTACTAATCCTTGTAACTCCAAAGCTAATGTAGTAACAGGCACATCAAAGTGCATAAGAAACCGGAATATATACAAACTATCATCCAATAATTCAATTATCTTATTAAACAACAGATTCTCAACCATTTTATCTTGAACGGATTCAATTGCTTTCATTAAGTCGTCAGACTTAACAGTAGATAGCAAAGTATCAATAAATTCTAGTGCTCTATAGTTCCCTCCCAGTTTATTGTATAACAAAAACAGATTATCTTTGAAATCCTCTCTTGTGTCTCCAAGTTCTGAGATAATGTTTTTCGTATCTTTTGCTTTCCTCCAATAATCGGTAAAAGAAACCGATTTTAAATCCACATGCTGATTTATGTCATAATATTCCGTTTCAAAAGCATATCGGGAAGTCATGATAAGAGGAAATTTTTCAA
This sequence comes from Cloacimonadales bacterium (SeqCode), assembly GCA_963667035.1. GTDB lineage: Bacteria > Cloacimonadota > Cloacimonadia > Cloacimonadales > JAFGVF01 > Zophobacter. The sequence continues at coordinate 999,315 of OY762964.1, read as the reverse complement.
TTCTTTGTAATAAAGTGATTAGATTTACTATTTCGCTATGCTCCGGTTTAAAGGTTCGGCAATCATCATCCATAAAAGACTCTAAGTTATCAAAAACAAAAATCGGATACTTTCCCTGTTTAGCAATCAGGTTAAAAAGAAACAAAAACTTATCTTCAATAGACTTCACATCTTTATAGGTCTTTAGAAAATCAAAATCTCCATCATCCTTCAGATAGGATATACCTTTATCCAATATATTAACACCACTCAAATTCTTCTCATCAAAGGCAAATACAATTGCCTCAAGTTGTTTCAAACAATATCTTCGGATAAGTTCTTCTGCCAGATAAGTTTTACCTATTCCACCCTGTCCCGTTATCAGTACAAATCCCTTTGATTTAAGCTCTCCAAAGTATCTTTTTACATCTCTCCATCTGCCAATAAACAAGTATTCTTTATCAGGCTTACTTATATATCTCTTTCCTGAAAATACATCTTGAGATTCATAATCTCTTATCTCATTAACCAAATCAAAATCTGTGAGCTTTTCAATCTCTTCTGATACTGTCAGACTGGGAATCATCCATTGAGTAGGTATGTGAGATGTTTTTTTTGCACTATGCCTATCATATTCGTAGACTCTTAGTGCTTCAACAGCTTTTCGATAGCTCTGTGGGATCGTATATCTGTTACAGATATTCTCGTAAAACTTGTTAGAGAACTCAGTTGCGTAATCATCACCGACAGACATAACCATAGAGATAACGGCAGGAGTGCCAACACGTATCAGTTGATCGGTAACACCTTTAAAACTACTGTCACTATGAGCAGTATGGCATGAGGACATTACAACGAGAGGTATCCTATGCTCAGGATGACTATTCAAGACTTCAGCAAACTCCTTTGCGTTTACAAAATTCATATTCATATCATCTTCATTTTCCAACAGAATATGACCCTCTCCTGTATCTTTGTTGAATGAACCATGACCGGAGAAATGAAGTATATCGTATTTAACTTGAATTATTTTCTTTTCGATTCCTATTAGAGAAGCATCATCTGCGATATCAACTATTATCTCCCCCCTTTTCATCAAGGGATAGAAAATGGTGAGTATATTACTCATCTCAGTTTCATAATCCAATCTACCTTCAAATGTCAAATCATCCGGTGACGATACTACAACAAGAACCTTCATAGGTAGTGCTCGAGGTTTAAATTTCAGGTCACTAAAGCATTCTGGAAATGAGCGTACACAGGTAAGTTGACTTAGTGATGAAAGTGATTTTCCGGTGCAATCCTTTAATCCATGCCACGGAAGGTTAAGAATAGTTCTGTTATCATGCTGTAAGTTTAGAACTATATGCTCACTCCCGTTCTCCGATTGATTAATAGCAACTTGAATTTGTGGATTAGCTTTTGCTACTTCGCTCATAATCGTAAACATTCTTTCAATAGATGTATTCTTCGGCTCAATTGTTAGTGAATTGGAATGATACCGAACAATATTATCCCAAAGCTTTTCTAATTCCGTCTCCTGTTCAGATTCTAAAATCAGAGGTATCTTGACCCATTTCATCCTTATCTCCATTTTCATATGATCTTAAAACAGTTGCATTACTAGCCGGTTTCGCAGGTATCTCTGCTACATATTTTTTATCACAAAAAGGGCAATACACAACTACTTCTTTAGTAGTTTTACCCTCCGAGGAAGTTTTAATCTCTATCTTGAATTCTATTTCGTGGTCACAATCAGGACATTTAAACTTGTATACTTTAGTTTCCCTTGCCATAAAATCCTCCATTTTGATTGATAGTTAGTATTAACGGATTGTTTATGTCAATCACTTTTTTCTCAATGATTAATTAGACAAAATAGTTTTTTATATATTTCCATATCCTGAATTCCCATAAAATTTACAATTTCTTTTTTCAAACATCAAACATTCTGTAAACTCTTCAACAAAGCGGATGTTTCCCACTGTTTTTGCACTGTGAATGCACTGTCAACCCGGTGTTTCAGTGCGTGGGCAGTGCGATAGCACTGCCTGCACAGTGCAAAAACAGCGGGTTGGTAGAATAAGCAGAAAAGGAGGACAGTAAATGAACTGAAATCATCTAGACACTGATAAATGCCACTGTAGATTCATATTGCTATGGATTTGAGATCAAATCATATAGTCCCCGGAACTGTATAAACTATATTAACAAAAGAAAGCAGAAAGCTTGTTTTAATAAACATCGCTTTCTGCTTTGAGATTTATATTGGATTTCCTGATGAACTTAGTTTAAGTCAATTCAAACCTACTTTAGAATTTTGAAGGTTTTTTTTGACTTTTCATCGGTTTCTTTCTATTCTCCAATGTACGTTTCTGTAGATGTTTAAATTTAACCACCTGCTCTTCATTCAAATGCTTGATAATTCTCTCATCGGCTTTCCGGTTAGCAGTACTGATTTTACTTCGGGCTATTCTGTTCTTCTCAAAATCATCATTTCCAACGTTTTTATGCTGTTGGATAATGCGGTTTCTTTCAAGAATAATCTCTCTGATTACTGTAACTTGCTCTGGTGTCAGATCTAACTCTTCAGTATAGACCTTCATCTGATTATCAGTTCTATCAAGCACAGCTTTCGAGACCTCAGGAGCTTCCAAAGCTTTAGGTTCACGAGGTGTCTTCTTATCCTTGGGAGCCGGAGTTGTCAAAGTCGGTTCCGTTGCTGTTAATGAAAACAACAATATCAAACCCATAAGTGACAATAGAATTCTTTTCATAATTCCTCCATACCTGTTTCTACATTATATACAAATTAACTTAGTATTCCCTGCATAAAATAACACAACTATCCGGATAAATTACATAATTATGTTAAGAAGAAATGCCTTAGCTCAATTCCTTATATCTATAACAATCTACAGTGTGGTCATTTACTATTCCTATCGCCTGCATAAAGGCATAGCAAATCGTGGGACCTACAAAGTTCATGCCTCTTTTCTTAAGATCCTTGCTCATCTTCTCTGCCAGTTCGGTTTTGGCAGGGATTTCCGATAATGATTTCCGGGAGTTTATAATTGGCTTTCCATCGACATAATTCCAGAAATACTTATCAAGAGAACCGAATTCTTTGATAATATCAATAGCGACTGCAGCATTCCTAATCGTTGAATCAATCTTTCTTCTGTTTCTGACAATCCCTTCATTTGCAAGTAATCTCTCTTTATCATCATCTGTGTAGAGAGCTATTTTATTAAAGTCGAAATTATCGAATGCTTTACGGTAGTTTTCTCTTTTCTTGAGAATTGTAGTCCAACTAAGTCCTGCTTGAGCACCTTCCAAAATCAAGAATTCAAAAAGTAATCTATCATCGTGTACAGGAGTTCCCCACTCTTCATCATGATATTTTATGTTTATGGGATTAGATTCGCACCATTGGCATCTCTGTTTCATAGTATACTCCTCATTGCTACGATTAGTAGAATCATCGTTAAAGGTAAACGTTACTATAAATGATTAATATGTACAATAGACGTCAAGCGATATTTCTAAAAGTATAAGAAGAATTTGAGTATGTAAAAAAGGGAAGGCTGATTATCAACCTTCCCTTAATATATCTTAATGACTTATTCGGCCATTTTTTTGTATCTTTCGTATCTTGCTTCGAGGAACTTCTTAAGTTCGGCATGGTATTGCTCAAACTTCTGAGGGAAAGTTCTCTTGAGTGATGTATATCTCTTTTCACCGTCTATGAAGTCAAGAGGGTCAGCAGTAGGTTCTTTTGAATCCATAACAAACGGATTCTTACCTTCAGCTTTGAGTTGAGGATTGTATCTGTAATTAATCCAGTATCCGCTATCAACAGCTGCTTTTTCTTCTTTCTGGCTCATACCCATATCAATACCGTGATTGATACATGGAGCATAAGCAAGAATGATTGATGGTCCCGGATAAGCTTCAGCTTCTTGGATAGCTTTGAGAGCTTGAGCTTTGTTTGAACCCATAGAAATGGATGCAACATAAACATATCCGTAGCTCATCATCATCATACCAAGGTCTTTCTTAACCGTAGCTTTTCCTGACTCTGCAAACTTAGCAACTGAACCAAGAGGAGTAGATTTAGAAGCCTGTCCACCTGTATTTGAATAAACTTCTGTATCAACAACAAGGATATTAACATTCTTGTTAGAAGCCATTACGTGATCAAGTCCACCATAACCGATGTCATAAGCCCAACCGTCACCACCGAAGCACCAAACACTCTTATCAACAAGATAGTTCTGCAATTCGATACACTTACGTACGATAGGAGCTGTTTTGTCATCAGCTTTCTCAAGAAGCTTAGGAAGAAGCTCTTTAATCTTTGCTGCATCAGCTTTAGCTTGATCATCAACTGAATCCCAATTATCAAGTCTTCTGTTGAATACTTCAATACAACTGTCACAAGTGAGAAGGGCTGTAGCCTTTTCAAGGTTCATCTTGAGAATCTTTCTGTTGGAATCAACAGCTAAGCGGAAACCAAATCCGTACTCAGCATTATCTTCAAACAGTGAGTTTGCCCATGAAGGACCATGACCGTTCTGATTCTTACAATAAGGAATTGTTGGGAATGTGCCACCCCAGATTGAAGTACAACCTGTAGCGTTTGCAATAAGCATTCTGTCTCCAAACAATTGAGTAAGAAGTTTTACATAAGGTGTTTCACCGCAACCTGCACAAGCACCAGAGAACTCAAGCAACGGTTGTTTGAACTGAGAAGTCTTAACATTGATATTCTTCATCTTACCAAATTTGTCTTCAGGAAGAGTTTCGAAGAATTCATAGTTAGCTTGTTCGCCGGCAGCTCTTTCTTCATCGATAGGGCTCATTACAAGTGCACCCTTAGGACATTCGTTAACACATACGCGACAACCCTGACAGTCATCAATGTAAACCTGAAGTTTATACTGAAGGTCCGAATCACCCATAGCATTGAGTGTTTTGAAAGCCTCAGGAGCATTTGCCATATCATCATTAGCAATCAATTTAGGTCTGATAGCTGCGTGAGGACATACGAATGAACACTGGTTACATTGGATACAATTTTCAGGAATCCAATGAGGAACAAACGGCGCAACACCACGTTTTTCAAGTTTAGTTGTAGCAGAAGGTACAAAACCGTCATAAGGCATCTCAGAGACCTTGATGTCGTCACCTTTTTCTCTCATGATTGGCTCGATAACTGTTTTAGTGAATTCATCAGCATTATCAGGGATGAGTTTCTTCATTTCAACGAAAGTACCATCCATTTTAGCAGGAATTGTTATTTCAACGAGAGCAGCTTCTGTTTTATCTACAGCTTCGATATTCATCTTAACAATCTCTTCGCCTTTCTTAGCATAAGATTTCTTGATTGCATTTTTGATAAGTTCGATAGCTTTTTCTTTTTCAAGAACACCGGAGATTATAAAGAAAGCAGCTTGCATAACTGTATTGATTCTACCGCCAAGACCTACGCCTTTAGCAATTTCAAGTGCATTGATGTTATAGAATCTAACTTTCTTCTCAACAATAGTCTTCTGCATGTCTTCGGTAAGATTAGCAAAGATTTCTTCTTGAGTCCAATGTGAGTTAAGAAGGAATACACCTCCTTCTTTGATTCCTTCAAGGATATCATATCTACCGATGAAAGCAGGATTATGACATGCGATGAAGTCAGCATTCTGGATAAGATATTGTGAACGGATAGGAGTATCACCGAATCTTAAGTGACTGCGAGTGATACCACCGGATTTCTTAGAGTCATACTGGAAATAACCCTGAGCATATTTGTCAGTGTTGTCACCGATAATCTTGATACTATTCTTATTAGCACCGACAGTACCGTCTGATCCAAGACCCCAGAATTTACAACCGATAGTTCCTTTAGGAATTGTGTTAATCCTTTCTGTAACAGGAATTGAACGGTTAGATACATCGTCTGTGATACCTACTGTAAATCCGTGGAAACCATCGTTATCAAGATGTTTGTAAACAGCTTTAACCATTGAAGGTGTAAACTCTTTTGAAGATAAACCGTAACGTCCACCAATGATAGTGATATCTTTACCCTTAAGAGCAGCTACTACATCAATATATAAAGGTTCACCGATTGAACCCGGTTCTTTTGTTCTATCAAGAACAGCAATTCTCTTAACTGAAGCAGGAATTGCATTAATGAGAGCATCAATTGAGAATGGTCTGTATAAACGAACTTTTAACAAGCCGTATTTAGAACCGTTTGCATTAAGATATTCGATTGTTTCATCTATTGTTTCACAACCTGAGCCCATTGCTACTATTATTGATTCAGCATCAGGAGCACCGATGTAATCAAATAAATGATAGCTACGACCTATCTTAGCGGCAACTTCATCCATGTAAGCTTGAACTTCGGCAGGAGCTGCATCATAAGTATTATTGGTTGTTTCACGACCCTGGAAATATACGTCAGGATTTTGTGCTCCAACTTTTACGCGAGGACTTTCAGGATTAAGAGCTCTTGCTCTGAATCTTTCAACATACTGCATATCAAGCATTGAGCCTAATGTTTCATAGTCGATAACTTCTGCTTTCTGGATTTCATTTGAAGTTCTGAAACCATCGAAGAATACTAAGAAAGGAATCTCTGTTTTTAGTGTAGCAAGGTTAGCTACTATTGAGAGGTCCATAACTTCTTGAACTGAGTTACATGCAAGCATTGCATAACCTGTATTTCTGGCTGACATCACATCAGAGTGATCACCAAAAATAGAAAGAGATTGTGCTGCTAAAGAGCGAGCTGAAACGTAGAATACAGTTGGAAGCATCTCACCGGCAATCTTATGCATATTAGGAAGCATAAGCATGAGTCCTTGAGAAGCAGTGAATGTGCTTGTTAAAGCACCGGCTGATAATGAACCGTGTACAGCACCTGCAGCACCACCTTCTGATTGCATCTCAGCGACATCTACTTCTGTGCCGAAGATATTCTTTAAACCATTGGCAGACCAAGTATCGGTTAATTCTCCCATGGTTGAAGATGGAGTAATGGGGTAAATAGCTGCGACTTCACTAAATGCATAAGCGATGTGAGCAGCGGCCATGTTTCCTTCCATTGTCTGTTTCTTGAATTGTGCCATTCTCATCTCCTTTTCGAGTTTATTTGTCTATTTATATCAAAAAATCATCTGAACTTTCGTTTATGACAGCGAAATTATAAACAATAAAGTGTCAATTATTTTCCGCTTTTCCTGTGATGATTTTCACAATTAAACTTAATGATGAGCTTAACACATACTAAACAGTACTATAACCTCCATAATTGCAACATATTACAATTGATAAATTCCACGTTGATAAAATGCAAATCAGTAATATTGGCTATCTCGTCTTCCATAAATTTTCAATAACCGACATGTTTTAGTCTAATCTACATCAAAGCACGATAAATCAATCTTTGATTCAAGTTCCATCAAATCAAGAGTTTTAAGTTCTTCTATAACTGCCTTAGCAAAGTATTTCTTACTTTGTAGTAACCTCTCATAAGCCTTCTCTCTGCTAATCATGCCATAGCGTACCTGATTACTAAGAAAAGCATCTGTATAACTTGCTCCATACATCTTTTGAAACATATACTCTTTAAAAATATTGAAGACACAATCTGAATGCCAGTCCTCTTTTACTTCTTTAGGCTTAATCCATTCTGAACATGAGTTAATATACTCTATCATCATAGGAGGATCCCAATTCTCAAACTCAAAAAACATAACAGGTTTTACAGTAGGAAATCTCTTCTTTAAATAAGACGAAGAGGGGAAGACTGAAAGGCATCCATAGAGAGTTGTATTGAAATTTTTCAACACACCTTTTGTGAACGTAGGAGAACTGAGCATTTCCTTAACCATAAGAACACCACTTTTACTCATCCCATCTCTTTGAAAGTTACTCGCTCCCGTCTTATGCTTTATAGCTAGAAATGGAGCGTACTCCAATGGACTACTAGCCCATATTATCATTGGTATTTTCCTATCAACAGCAATTTGGGAACCTAAAACATGCAAATGCTTACATGCTACACAAGTCATGTTTGCACTAGTAGGTGTAGGATTATTAATCCATGCCTTAAAGTAATCCTTAAAAGATTTTAAATGTGCTTCATTCTTCAAGCTCACAATATGATGCTTTATGCCATTACTCTTGCATATATTTTTAGCATTCTCCAAAGAAAAAGATTTCGTGCCTTCATGCACGTAAGTGAAAGCTTCAACCTTCATTCCATATTCATTCTTTAGTCTTAACAAAGCATAAGTACTATCTTTTCCACCACTAAAACCAACAAGACAATCCGCATTATCATCATTAACTCTATTCTTTGCCAACATCTCTCTTAATTTCTCATTTCCTACAGGACTATAACCGGGAAAATTAGTCTGGCACCAATAACATTCACCTTCGCTATTGAAATTGCTTCCCGGTAAATCTTGAGGTAGTAAGCACTTTGAACATCTTATCATTTCTCCTCCAGTATATAAGTATGTGCTTGAGTAAAACTGTTCCAAATGACTCTCTTAATTTTTTAATCGGAATCATTGATTATATCATAAATGTGAATATTTTCGTTATGAAACCGTTTCATACCCAACACACAAATACCTCTTCCTTACATATAACAGCTATTATCAAACATTCTGTAATAAATACCCATTTTACTATCTTCAAAGTAGTTATTTCATTATCAATACATCTTCGATAGCAAGAAAATCAAGCCCTGTTGAATAAAAAGTTCTTATTGCATCGAAAGGAGAATTCACAATAGGCTCTCCTCTGACATTAAAGGAAGTATTTAGTACTACAGGATTATTGGTAAATTCACCGACATTTTTAATCATCTCGTACCACTTAGGTAAGTACTCTTTCCTAACAGTCTGTGGGCGGACTGTACCATCTATATGTACAGTAGCTTTTGCACACTTCTTAAGAGCTTCAGTTGCTTCAGAAGCAAGTATCATAAATGGAGATTCTACTGCATTTACTAAATATTTATCTTTTGTTTCATAAAGCATTGACGGACAATATGGTCTCCATTCTTCTCTAAATTTAACTCTTCTGTTGATGTTAGTTTTAGTTTCAACATCATGAGGAGAAGCAATTATTGATCTTCCTCCTAAAGCTCTTGCCCCCATTTCAGAAGCTCCTTGGAACCATCCAGCATATTTACCTTCCGATAACAATTTCGCAGTATCAGAAGTAATATCTTCTGGTGTTAAAAATTTGAGTCCCGCAGATTTTACAGCTTTAAGAACGTCGTCATTGGAAAAAGATGCTCCTTGCTGTACATTTGTAAGAATGTTTCTCGGATTATCACCACATTCCTTTGCCAGAATAAATGCAGCTCCTATTGCTGAACCATCATCAGAAGAAGCAGGATGTATAAATATATTTTTTATTCCACTATTATCTAATATTGCTCTATTTGCTTTACAATTCATAAATACACCTCCGGCAGTGCAAAGGTTAGTAACTCCTGTCTGCTTTACCATGTAAGACACTATTGAAGATAGAGCTTCCTCGAGCTTTGTTTGAGAAGCAAAAGCCAAATCAATGTATTTCTGTTCCAAATACTTATATTTACCTGTTTTATTGTAAATTTCATTAACATGTAATGGTGTCATTGTTGAATCATAATCCGTAATGAATTTATATAAATTATCAGTATATCTTGAATGGAAAGAGTTGTTACCCATTTTAAAGTAATAAGGATTCATCTCAAAACCGGTCTCGTTTATCTTAAGTATTTTATCTAGTCTTTCTAACCAAGGATTATTATCTCTATTATACTCACCATATGCAGCTAGCCCCATCAATTTACCTTCATCTCTGTTAGGATGGAAACCAAGATAAGCTGTGAATCCACTGTAAAACCACCCTAATGAGTAAGGTATAACCTTGGAATAAATTCTCTTAAACTCACCTTTATCTACTAAATATCCTGATATACAATATTCCTCCCCGTGACCATCGGCTACTAACACTATTGATTTTTCAAACGAAGATTGATAGAATGATTGGTAGGCATGCGAGAGATGATGATCTCTGAATTCTATTTTTGGTATATCCCCACTATGTCCACTTTCTCTAAGACTATCTCGTATCTTTTGAGATAATCCTTTTCTATTAAAATGTAACAATTCCTCCAGTCCTGCAACTATACTTGCATTTTTATAGTTTTTATGCTTATATGGTGAATTTATAAACTTTGATTTAACTGCTTGCTTGGCCAAGTGACCTAACATTTTATAAGGATACTTATCTACATTCCAGCCAAATGCTATTATATCTATATCAGACAACGTCATTCTATTACTTTTCAATAACCAATTGATTGCCAATGATGGAAACATTTTATGAGAACACTTTAACCTGTTAAATCTTTCTTCATGTGAGAAGCCTACTAATTTACCATCGATAACTAAACAAGCAGCAGGATTTTGATCAAAAGCATTAATTCCTAATATATTCATATTTGTAACCTCCCATCCAGTTAGTCTTTATTATTAACCGTAAACAACTTTGTCAACATTTATATACTAAATAAATAGCGTTTATAAATAATGAAACTTTTGTAACTTGCTGTATATCAAATCACAAGGCAAAACGGAAAATGAGTGAAGTTATTCAAGTTAATTTAAAGTAATCCATAGAAATAACTTGAAGAAGTAATCAACTTCTTTTGATTGTATTCATAACAAGAGTATAAATAGAATATTCCTTGACAAATTAGCAGTCGTAGTGTTTGATTGATAAAACTCATCATGGAGGTGATAAGTGGAAGCTTTTCATGGAACTACCATAATCGGTGTTAGAAAGAATGGGAAAACTGTCATTGCCGGAGACGGACAAGTTACTCTTGGCAATACTGTCATAAAAGGTAAAGCTCTAAAAATAAGAAAATTATACAATGGTAATGTAGTTGCCGGATTTGCAGGAGCAACAGCTGATGCATTTACTCTTTTCGAACGCTTTGAAGAGAATTTAAAAGCAACAAAAGGGAATCTGAAAAAAGCAGCTGTTGAACTAGCAAAAGCATGGAGATCGGATAGAGTTTTGAGAAAATTGGAAGCCATGATAATTGTTGGCGATAAAGATGGTTTATTATTAATCAGCGGACTTGGTGATGTGTTGGAATCAGATGACAATATAATCACTATAGGGTCAGGAGGTAATTATGCCTTATCATCGGCAAGAGCACTATATGATAATACTGATTTTTCAGCTCGAGAGATAGCTGAGAAATCTCTCCATATTGCAGCCGATATCTGTATTTACACAAACCATAATCTGGTAGTAGAGGAGTTATAAATGGTAGAAGTCAGTGATTTAACCCCTAAGCGTATTGTTGAGGAACTAGATAAATATATTATAGGACAAACAAATGCTAAGAAGGCTGTTGCAATTGCATTAAGAAACAGATGGAGAAGACAACAAGTTGAAGGACAATTGCAAAACGAGATTGTTCCAAATAACATTATATTGATTGGACCTACCGGAGTAGGTAAAACAGAAATAGCTAGAAGACTCTCTAGATTAGCGAATGCACCTTTTATAAAAGTTGAAGCTTCCAAATTCACAGAAATCGGTTACGTTGGTCGTGATGTTGAATCAATGATAAGAGAGCTTTTTGATATAGCTATTAATCAAGTAAGAGCTGAGTTAATAGAGCAAGTTCAAGGTAAAGCTAAGAAAATAGCTTTTGAAAAAGTTTTAAACAAATTACTTACACCCCCTGATAATAGTAGACGGGACTCAGAAACAACTGAAGAATATGAAGAGAGATTAGCAAGAGCTAAGCGCTCCAGAGATAAGATGGCTGAGAGACTTGAAAATGGCGAGTTGGATGATAAAGAAATTGAGATACAGGTAGATGAAGGTCCTAAAGCTTCTCATATTGAGGTTTTTTCCAATGTTAATATGGAAACAATGGACTTTAACTTCAATGATATGATTAACAATATCATGCCTGGAAGAAATAAAAGGAAAAATAAAAAATCTAAGATATCAGAAGCTCTGAGAATACTTACTGAATCTGAAGCAAGCAATCTTGTGAAGAAAGAAGAAGTTATTCAAATAGCCAAAGAAAGAGTCGAAAGTAACGGAATCATCTTTATTGATGAGATTGATAAGATTGCTGAAAATAAAGAAAGGCATGGAGCTGATGTATCCAGAAGCGGTGTTCAACGCGATTTACTCCCTATAGTAGAAGGTTCAAATGTCCCGACAAAACATGGAATGATTAACACATCCCATATTCTTTTTATCGCTGCAGGTGCTTTTCATATAGCTAAGCCTTCTGACTTGATCCCTGAACTTCAAGGCCGTTTCCCGATTAGAGAAGAATTGAAAAGTCTCACAAAAGAAGATTTTGAAAGAATTCTTGTTGAACCGGAGACAGCTCTAACAAAGCAGTATCAGGCTATCTTCGGTGCAGAGAAAGTAAAGCTGACTTTCGAGAAAGAAGCAATAAGTGCCATTGCAGAATACTCCTTCCAAGCAAACGAAATGATGGAAGATATTGGAGCAAGACGTCTGCAAACAATCCTTAACAAACTACTTGAAGATTATCAATTCATGATGCCTGATAAGAAAATTAAGAAGGTTGTAGTTACCACTGAAATGGTTAATGAGAGATTGGGCGAATTAGTTCATAATGAAGATTTATCAAAATATATCCTCTAGTTTATAATGTGATAAACAAATCCGGTCAGTTTTCTGACCGGATTCTCTATTTCATCGTCTATACTGATTAACTCTCAATTCCTAAAAGATTTAACTCATCTTCAATATCTTTCTTTGTAATTAACGGTATCTCAAACTGCAGTGTACTACCCTGAGTGTATTCAGATTCCAACCATAGATTACCACCCATTAACTGAACAACTCTGGAAGCAATTGACAATCCAAGCCCTGTACCTGAAAATTTGATATGATTACCATCTTTAATCTGATAGAATGGTTTGAAAACTCTGCATTGCTCAGATGAATCAATTCCTATTCCTGTATCACGAACCCAAAACATGAGTGTACCTTCGTACTGTTGTTTATAACCAAACTCTATCTCTCCTAGTTCTGTGAACTTAACAGCATTATCTAGTAAGTGCTCTAGAACTGCTTTTAAGCGTTTAGAATCACTGTATACCATATCTTCATTATTATCAAGACCTGTTTTACAGATTAGTTTAATTGGTTTTCTTGAATCATTGATGTTTCTTTCGAAGTCTCTAAACAAATCATGCATCATGCCATTAAGGCTAAATTCAGCAGGATAAAGCTTATATTCATCCTGTTCAAGTTGAGATATCTCTATGATATTCTGTACTACTTTAAGGAGATATTCAGAATTAGTATGAATAATATCCACATATCTATCAACAGTTTCTTGAGGGGTTTCTTCGTTCTTGAGAAGATATGAGAAACCAACAATAGAGTTAAGAGGTGTTCTAATCTCATGTGAGAAGTTATTCAAGAATGTTGATTTAAGTCTATCACTAGTCTCAGCATCCTGTTTCGCATATAACAACTGACGTTCATAGAGTTTATGATGGGTTATATCATTTAACATCAGAACTATACTATCTTGAAAATCATGTATGATCTCTTCATGTGGGGCTATATATATAGCCATTATACTAGCGGCTATCGTAACTTGTTCTAATTCAATGATTCCTTCATCATTTGTGTAGTACCCGTTCTTATCAATATCATTGATAATTGTTTCCCAGTTTACACTATCAGCAAACTCAATTTTTCTTAGTAACTCGCTTACATTAGAATCTATAATGTTATCTTTTTGCATTCCTAGGAATAAAGTACCGGCCTTATTAACAAATCTTACCTTGCCGTTTCGATTTACAACAAACAATCCTTCCAAGAGCTTTTCAGTAACAGTTCCTAAAGCTTGGTTTACCCTGGATTTCTCATTCCTCTTACACTGAATGAAATATAATATCATTAGAATAGCTGCAATAAAAACGGAAGTTAACAATATTGATGTATATTTTTTATGAGAAATCGTTCTAAAGTAGTCGCTATTAATCAAGCTGATGAAATACCCGTAATGCTCATTCACACTGTCTGTAATGGGTAGGAATGTGGCAAAATTACTTTCATTATCGATTTTCAGCATAATTACAAATGAATTGTAATCATAAAACTTATCTCTAATCTCACCGTAATAATTTCTCTCTAAAGCAGAAGAAACAAGTGAAAGCTTTCCATCATGTTCTGATGACGCCTGACATAAAGAGAATCCATCTTTAAACTTTGTTTTCTCTAAAAATGCCATATTATTAGAGTGACCAAAGGAATCATCTTTAAGCCATAAAATATTCGAAGAAGATCTACTACGTTTATGCAACAACTCATTAACACTTATCAATCCCAGACTACATTCAATTGCTCCAATAATGGTATTATTTTCATGGAATGGGACAATATTTCTTAAGGCTAGATAATCGTGGTCATTTGCTTTTATGTTTAATCCCTTATCACAGGTAAGTTTATTTAACTCAGGGATATCGGATTGATAACCAAATCTATTTACTAACGGGTTAAATCCACTCTCATCACTGATAGAAACCAGTACTGTCATGTCATATAGAAAAACTCTTATCTGGTCTATGTTGTTTGGATAGCTGATTTGATAAACAGGAAGAATTAATTTAAATATCTGTTGTCTGATTGAATTAAGACTTGTCTCTGCCCTATTGTATGCCTTTGCATTCTCAAGTAAATTACTATCAGCCTTTTTTGCAAAAAGCTTAATTAAGTACTCACTTTCTTGATAAGAATTAATATAACTGTATTGATTATTTTCACTTGCAAGATAAGTATTCAAGTCTGAATCCAATATTGATTGGATACTATTTATTGATTCAACAGAAACTTTGTGCAATATGTTTGCTTTCTCAACTAGTTTAGATACTTCTTCATCAGCATTAATTACATTAATTGTCTTTGAGCTAAAAGCATCAAAGTCTTCTTCAATTGAAGTAAGAGCTAAAACACTGTGCTGTAGGTTCTCATCTAACCAAGAGTTTAAGTTTCTCTTTAAATTAATATGTTGCAAAGTTGATGTTATAGCTACCGTTAACAGGAAAATAACAATTATAATCCTTAAAAAACTTTTATTTTGCTGCATAATCTTCATCATCCATGTAGTATTTTGTGTGTGTAATAACTAAAGTATAGTGTTTATGAGCAATTTCGCAAATCCTGTTTCAATATTTCTCATATATGTCATGTTAAGTATTCATTTGTGTAAAACATTCCTAATATGTAAAGCATAAATATTAACTGAGAAATAAATTGACTATATGTAATCTATCATTTGTCTTGAGATATGCATATATGTAAAGGAATATGATGAAAAAACACAGTTTAATCTTCCTAGTTATTGCCCTAGTGTATTTCGTTATCACTGCAATCAAATTTGAACCCGTAATAGAAGGAGATGCCGTTAGTTACATAAGACAAGCTAAAGTTTTTAATGGCGAGCTTGGTATCGAGAATGACACCCCAAGACGTTCTCCTCTATATCCTCTTATGATGGCTCCTATTCAGAAAATAGCACCGAATCATTATCTAAAGTATGTAGTTGTCATACAATTTGTTATGATTGCCATAACCGGCTTTTTAATCTTCTTGCTTGTATATGGAATTACAAGTAAACCTTGGTTAAGTTATTTAGCATCTATAACATTTTTTTTAAACTTAACCGTAATAAACAACGGATTCTTCATTCTTACTGAAACATTAACAATATTCCTATTTATGTGCGGATTGTATTCTCTGTATTGCTTTTTAAGAAGCTCTAGTAGGACTGAGCTTATATTATCTGGAACTTTATTCGGATTAACATTTTTAGCAAGATACAATACAATAGGTGTCTGTTTTGCCGGTGTTTTATCGCTTATTCTGTTTGGGGTTAAACAAAAGGATTTTAAGAGAACTCTGATAAACTTAGTTTTATTTCTTCTTCCTTTTACTATAATATTATTTTCTTGGAGCTTGAGAAATCAAATCGTACATAATCAGTTTAAGCTAATCCCGATAGTTGGAGGTGTTCCCGGAGCTAATCACTGCTCTATTTTTATTGATTCAACTCTTGTTGTCCCTGTAGAATATGAAGAAGTAAACAGATTGGGTATTGAAACAAAAGAAGAGCTATTAGGGAAAAGTAAAGAATCGATAACTGAAGGTTCATTATTGAAATATGTAGGAAGAAATCTGTTACAATATCAAAATGGATACTCTACAAAACAAAAAGTATACAATAAGCTTCTTAAAAGTCATAGTAATGAAGAAGCATATAAAATTTTGAAAGGCTACTATACATGGATTAGCTCAAGATTAACGCAAGCTGATTTATTCCCTTTAAGAGTCTTCTCGTTTTTAAACAGCTTCAGATTTAGTAGTGTAACTTACGATGCTGAGCCTCAAAACATTGTACTACCATCAATCATTATACTTGCCTATAAATTAATGTATCTTATGGTTAGTTTTGGCTGGCTAATTACAACAATAATAGTGTTGATACTTGCTGTAATAAGAAAATCTATACTCAAAAACATCTATTCCTTAACACTCATATTCTTTATAGGATACTTTCCATTGGCAAATGCTCTAACAATTACTTTACATGATTCTAATAGATTTACATATAGTGCCCAAGCTATAATCCTTGGTAGCTTATTGATTAATATATTAACGCTATACAAAATGATAAAAGAAAAGAAATTGAGGTAACATGAAAACATTATTAGTTACAGGAGGAGCCGGATTTATCGGTTCAAATTTTATCCATTACCTTTTTTCATTGAATGGAGAGAATCTCAACGTTGTGAATGTTGACAAATTGACCTATGCAGGGAATCCGCTTAGTTTAAACGATATTAGTAATCGCTTCCCAGAGAATTATCATTTTGAGAAAGTAGATATTGCCGACTATGATTCTCTTGATAAAGTGTTTATGAGATATAATCCGGATATAGTAGTACATTTTGCTGCAGAAAGCCATGTTGATCGTTCGATAACAGGTCCTAAGGAATTTATAGACACAAATATAAATGGAACTTTTAATTTATTGGAATGTGCTAGAAAGTATTGGAATGACAAAAAAGATGTCCTGTTTCATCATGTATCTACTGATGAAGTATATGGTTCATTGACTGACGAGGGTTTCTTTTATGAAACAACGGCTTATGATCCCCATTCACCTTATTCAGCTTCGAAAGCTTCTAGTGACCATCTGGTGAGTGCTTATTATCATACTTATGGGTTACCTGTGACAATTTCAAATTGCTCAAACAATTATGGTCCGTATCAATTCCCTGAGAAGCTTATTCCTGTTATGATTAACAACATGTTAGAAAGTAAGCCACTTCCGGTTTATGGTAAAGGTCTCAATGTTAGAGACTGGCTTTATGTAGAAGACCACTGTAGAGCTATATGGACAATTATAACTAAAGGCAAAAGAGGAGAAACATATAATATCGGTGGTGAGAATGAAATTAAGAACATTGATATTGTGAACACTCTTTGCGAACTCATGGCTGAAGAAATGAATGAAGAGAAAGAATACTTTAAAAACTTGATTACTTACGTTAAGGACAGACCGGGACATGACTGGAGATATGCTATCAATATGGATAAATTGAAAACAGAGCTAGGTTTTGAGTTAAGCGTAGATTTTGCAGAAGGAATTCGAAGAACAATTAAATGGTATTTAGCAAATAAAGCTTGGATGGATAATATAAAAAGCGGTGAATACCTTACTTGGATTGAAACAAATTATTCGAATAGGTGATTTATATGAAAGAAAGTATCTCGGTTGTAATTCCTGTGTACAATGACGAAGAAGTGCTATCTGAACTTCTTAAGAGACTTGTTCCTGTTTGTGAGAGCATTACTGATGATTATGAGATTATTTTTGTTGATGATGGTTCAAAAGATAAATCGGTTAATGTTATTATTGAGCATAAAGTAGAAAATCCCAATCTTAAGTTAGTAAAACTCGCACGAAACTTCGGACAAGCATCTGCTATTGCGGCCGGATTACATCAAGTAAAGAATGATTTCATTGTACTCATGGATTCGGATTTACAGGACAGACCGGAAGATATTCCAACATTACTTCGTGAGATGTTAACGAAAGATACGGTAATGGCTATTGCTCTATGGGAGTCAAGAGATGACTCTTTAAGCAAGAAGCTTGCATCTGCCCTCTTCTATAATTTTTCACAAAAAGTTACGAATATACACTATGAAAGAGGTTTGGGTGTATTTAGAATAATGAGAGCAGAAGCAATAAAGCCATTACTAACAATCAATGAATCTACCGGAACTGTACTAAGTTTACTATACTGGTCAGGATTAAGTTATACTCCGGTACCTCTTAATAGAGATTCAAGGTTTGCAGGGAAATCCGGTTACACATTGAAGAAGAGTCTTTCTTTAACTGCTCAACGTATATTCTCATACTCTCTTTTTCCGATTAAAATGGCAACCGTAAGTGGTATTATACTGGCAATTATTAGTTTTTTATGTATGATTTTACTGATAGTTAATAGAATCTTCTCTAATTCTCTTTTACCGGGTTGGACTTCAATTATTGTAATCCAACTCTTTTTGTTCGGTATTCTTTTTGTTTTTTTAGGAGTTATTGGAGAGTATTTGGGAAGAGTTTATCTTGAAACAAAGAATAGACCCAATTATGTAATAGAGAAAATTATCTAGCTTAATAGGAGCTCAAATGAAAAAAATTATAATCCTCGGAGGTCTTGGTAATGGCTCAGTCATTGCTAATGCCATAGTAGATGCAAATAAACGTGGGCAAACCGAGTGGGAGTTTGCCGGGTACTTAAATGATAGAGAATCAAATGAGATACAAGGTTTCCCGGTTCTTGGCAAAATTTCTGAAGCTTCAGATTTTGTAGCTAAAGGCTATTATTTCATCAATACTATACTTAGAATTGATGGACAACAAGAACGTATTGATATGTTTGAGAAGTTAAACATACCGCAATCATCACTTGCAACCTTTATTCATCCTTTAGCTTATGTAGCACCTAATGTTAAAGTTGCACCCGGAAGTGTTATAATGCCCTATGTTGCTATATCGTCAGGAGCAGTACTTAAAAAAGGAGTTCTTCTGATGGTATCTTGTACTATAGGACATGACACTACTCTGGGAGAATACACTCATGTTGCTGCTCAAGCATGTGTCGGAGCCTATCTTAGCATCGGAACAGGTGTCCATATTGGCTTGAACTCAACGATTAGAGAGAATTTGGTTATTGGTGATAATGCCACGATAGGAATGGGAGCGGTTTTAACTAAAAATGTTAATGCCAACGAAATCTGGGTAGGAAATCCGGCAAAATTCTTAAGGATGGCAAAATAGTGAAGAAATTGGTAATTATTGGAGCTTCTTTCTTGCAGCTACCATTAGTTTTGAAAGCAAAAGAGCTTGGACTGGAGTCTCACGTATTTGCTTGGGAAGACGGTGCAATTGCAAAAGAATATTGTGATTTCTTCTACCCAATATCGATTACAGACAAAGATAAAATATTAGAGCAGTGCAAGGCTATTTCACCGGATGGAGTTGTTTCCATAGCATCAGATTTAGCGATGCCAACAGTAAACTACATAGCAAATAAACTAGGATTAATAGGCAATTCTCTGGATTGTACCGAATCAACAACCAACAAGTATCTAATGCGTAGGAAACTAGCTGAGAATAACCTCCCATCTCCTAGATTTGAGTTTATCTCTTCGATTAAAGATATCGATTTAACCAAGTGGCATTTCCCCTTTATGATTAAAGCAACAGACAGATCAGGAGCTAGAGGAGTAAATCTTGTAAACTCTATTGAGGAATTGGATTTTGCTATAAAAGATGCTTTAAGTGTTTCTTTTAAAGATAAAGTACTTATTGAAGAATACTTTGAAGGGAAGCAGTTTAGTGTTGAAATGTTTACACAAAATGGAGAACATCATTTTATTGCTATTACAGATGAGTTCCATACCGGTGCTCCATCTTTTGTTGAAAGAATGAATATTATACCTGGTAATCTACACGGTGATATTCTTCAAAAAGCAATCAGATTAACCAAAGAAGCACTTACCGCTCTAGGAGTAGTTAGTGGTGCCTCACATACAGAGATAAGAGTCAACGACAATAATGTTTTCTTTGTCGAAATAGGAGCCCGTCTAGGTGGTGACTTCAGAAATAAACTCATAAAACTATCAACTGGCATTGATATCGTGGAATTAGTTGTTAAGAATGCAATTGGAATGATCGTGACAATTCCTCCCGTAAAACCAACTAGCTATTCATCCATTAAATGGATAATAAATAGTAATGATTTACATTACTTCAAAGATATACAATTGAAGCATCCGGAGATAGTTAAAGAATTCGAGATTTTTAGCAATGATATTCGTGATGCTGTCACTAACAGTGCTGAAAGATACGGTTACATAATTGTAACATCAGATAGTAGAGAAGATATTTTAAACATACTTCACGGAGAACAATAGCAGAATCATAGATTATCTTCTTGGTAACCTGGATTTTACTATTGCAATTCCATGCTTTATTATGCTTTGAATGTTTTTTTGCTTATAATAGAACCAATAAGCATACGGTAAAGAAAGTATTCCGGTAACAATTACCAATCTATTCCCCAGAAGTACAGTAAAGTGTTTTAATGAAAACACAACTACTATCAGTGGTACTAATTGCAATATAGGTTTTACTATCACTTTAAGCAGTGAGATTAAAGAAACTCCAGCAATTCTTATAATAATAGAGAACTGGATTATCATCATAATTGTACTAATTACTGAGAATATAGATACAGCAGTTAACCCTGACATCCCTATGCCACCAAGAAAGACAAGCATTCCAACTTTCAACACTGCATTAGTAATCGAGAAAGTAGTCATCTGACCTTGCCTGTTTAAAACTCCATATAGAGGTATTACTGCAGTTGAAATCAGAATTGAATACATCCACAATGAGATTGCTCCTGCAAACTTACCTGCTTCAACCCATACTTCTCCTAAGACAAAGCTAAATATTTCAGGTCCTATCAACATTAGAAGTATAAATGGAAGAAGAGATAACTGCGATAGAGTTGCAACAACCTTCTTGAGAAACTCAGAGATATCTCTCTTAGAGTTAACCATATCCGCTATTTCTTTATGAAATACTCTATTTACGGCATCTCCTAAAAACAGCACTATCATATATAGAATCCCAAAAGCTTTCGAGAATAAACCGGTAATCTCTTGTCCCCAATACTTTGCAATAAAAACTGTCGGGATATGATATGATAAAGTGCTAGCCCAAATACCCCATAAATCTAACAAAGGATATTTCTTATACTTAGTCATCACTTTTAATATTGATTTCCAACTGACAATCTTCAAAGTAGTAGGAAAATCTTTTCTTAGATATATCACTAACATTACTAATGGACAAAGAATATAAGACAATGATCTGGCAATAATACCATAATCATAAGTAGCTTTACCCAAGTACCCAAACAAAAGCATCAGTATTGTGTTCGAACTCTGCAGTATAATCACTGACAATGCAATACTCGAAAATCTTTTCTCACTAGTCGACCAAAATCTAAAAAGGGTGTATTGTCCTGCAAAAACTATTGTAGTAAAGAGTAATAGACGATATTTAGCGAATGGGAAGTCACTCTTAAATAGATGTGAAATCATGGGAAATATTGAATATGCAAGGATAATAAACAGAACCATAACCATTAATGATAAAACTAATAAGCTATGCCTTTCTTCTTTATCTCCGGCTTGAACTATAGCAAAATTGTATCTTAGAAAGATAATTGGAGAAACGGAAGCAACCAAGGCATTAAAGTATGATATCATACCAAAGTCAAAGGGTGGCCATAATCGGGAAATAATTGGTTCCGCCAGCAAAGAGATAACTGCTGCTATAATTGGACCTAAAGATACAATAAACACATTCTTCGTAAACTGGTTACTATTACCCATTAATCGGTTACTCCTTAATAATCGTCTCTTCATCGACAACTTCATTTCGAATGCTTGTGCTGTTACTCAAATTTAGAAGTAAAAGACTTTCGCATTTAGTAAACAAAAAATCTCTCAATGTAGAAAAGAGAATTCTTTCTTCATCAAGAGATGAGTTTAATAATTTGCAAACTCGTCAAATTATATTCTGAGAAAACTGTTTTATTTATGTGTAAAAGTCAATTCATATTATCATTTCCAACAATTATTACAATACCTACTTCTATACAAAGCTCTCTCAAAAACATCAGCACTACTTTCTAAGAATTCATTCTTATTTGACAATAAGTATATGAAAGGCAGCAATTGTTTCTCATACTTGTTTAAACAATAGCAGGCATTAACTCCGGGCCATGCATTACAACTCACTACTTTTCTTCTGTGTTCTGTACTTACAGATTCTGGTATCAATTCATATATTGGATCATCCACATCAAAAACATACTTATCTAAACATCCTGTAGGTATCCCCTCAATACCTTTAACTTGAATGGGCTGAATGGAAGTATCGTAATCATCAGCTGATATATCAACAATAACGGCATGCTCAGGCAGATAACTTATCCATTCATTTGGAATAATATATTTGCTTGTTTCTACTCTCTTAGTTGCATCAATTAAAATATCAGTCTGACGGAGTAAGAATTCCATTTCTTTCTGGTCGGCAGTAATTCTCTTCCCTACAGTAGCTGCTATTGAAGGTATTGGAGACAATCGGATTGCACTATCAGCACAGATTTTTCCTAGTTCACCGGAGCCTAGTACTAATGTTCTACATTGACTTGGTATACTATCTCTATCAATAATATTAAAACAACTCTCGATTGCATTCTTTGCTGTTCCAGAGAAATCTTGAATCATTCTTTGTCCAAAATCATCAGTAACAGAATCCATAGCATACATGTGTATTTCTTTCGCTTTAAGAAAACTATTTCTACTTGAACGAGTTGAGAAATGAAGCATTGAAAAGATTGTAGCTCCTTCTTTCATCATCTCTAACTCTTCCAATATCGGTGTTCTCACAGCTACAAGACAGTCTGTTTGTAAAACTTCTCTTCTATTACAAAACTCAATATTATCAGCTAATCTAAGATAATCCTCTCTTGTATAACCCAGCTTCTCGCCATATCCGTAATCAAGTTTTATTTTCTGCGGTAAATCAGCTAAATTACTAAAAAACTCGGGTCTAAAATCTCTTTTCTCATTCTTCTCAAACCTCATTGATAAAAAGCCCAAATTCTCTATCATTTATAACCTCTTCCTAACTACTAATGTCTTATCATAATCCACATAGGTTCCATCTATTATAAAACTTATTTTATCCCCTTCTGTTTCAATCACATTAAATGTGTGCATCTTTTTACTGTACCAACTATCTCCGTTAGGGATCAAAACCGGAGAATTCTTCTCTTCGTTTTCAATGTAGTCATTTTCATTAAGTGTTTCTATTCTCAATAGGCGAACTTGTTTACCATATAACTCACTGCAGTCCTGTACCGGTCTGTAAGTATTTCCTTTATAACTGAATATCTTTCCTGCGTTTCTTCCAACTGCCTTGTTATTCATGACAATCGGACTATCAGGGTGCTCTTTATATGGACCTAAAATATCATCAGATGTAAAAAGATGAGCATTATGAGTATATCTTTCGGAAGTAAATAGATAATAACGTCCTTTCTCGTAATGAATAACCGGATCACTCCATTCTCCGTGTATTAGAGTATCTACACAAGCCCATTTATTAGGAAATTCTAACGCTTTGTAAATTATCAATTCCCCCAAACCGGAACTATCAATTGTCATATAGTAATCGTTATCATTCTTGTATACAATTGGAAAAGCAATTGTATTCTTCTCATTGATAATTGTTCCGCAATCCTTCCAGTTTACTTTATCCTTGCTAACCGCTAAATTAATTACGCCTTTCCAGTAATTCTCAGTTGCAATTCCATTCTCATAGAACATGTAGTATAAACTATCGGTTTTCAACACATAAGGATCAGCTACAAAGCAAGAATTGTCATATAAGATATTATCTTTTGTAAAAGCTAATGCATATTCGTTTGTATCACTATTAATCTCACCATCATAGTTTGCTACACCAATCGACCAACGAGGAATAAATTTATAGGAATAGCTGATATATTTTTTATATATCACTCCTATTACCGAAACACTAACAATCGCTAATACCACTATGAATATCAGAATCTTTTTATACACTAATTCTCCTTTATTCTATTAATTATAAAAGGTGCTTTACCTGATTTCTTCTTTTCCAATTCGTTAACTCTTCTAAATACTAATTTCAGACTATCACCTATTCTCTTCTCAAGTCCTGCTTGAATTCCTGTATATGATCTTTCATCAAAGCTACTGTCTGTTATTAGATTAACAATCAGACTCTCTCTATCTTCTTGAATGTATTGAGCAGCAATGACTCCTGTTGCATAGTTTATTGCTCCCTCAGCAAAATAAATCTTTCTTCCATCAGGTAAAAGTATATGATCATCCATTCTCCCTTCAATTGATTCAACTCTTCTAAAAGTTGAATCAGATTGATTGGGACACATTTTTATATAATCTCTTGTCTTATACCTTATCAGTGGCATTGCATAGTTATTGAAACTAGTTCCTACTAGTTCACCAAATCCACTTTCAGATTGTGAACCGTCACTATTAATCAATTCTGGGTAAAAATAACTCTCCATAAAGTACAAGTTACAATCACTTGCTTGGCATATCATAACACTATTTTCTGCGTGACTGTAAAAATCATATAGATTTGTCTTATATGATTTTTCAATAAACTCTCTCATTGTAGATGTAACAGTCTCCCCGTAACAAATAAGACCTTTAGGGGGAATTATTTTCACGCCCGACTCTTCGATGTATTGATAGAAATCAATAAAAGAGCGAGCATATCCTTCATATATGTTAATTTTCTTTTTATTTAGTAGTTTCAATACACCCAAGCAATTTTCACGAGTCATCTTGCTTGAATTTAAGAATATCATGTTTCTGAGTAAATCATACCCATAAGGCTCTGATTTTGATTCTGAGAATCCCTTAATTACAAATCTTAACCCTCCAATTTTATATCCACTCCATATATATGCTGTCGCAAAAGCTCCATACTTGTGAGAACTGCTAACATTATCAATATGAAGGTTTAATGGAGTACCTGTTGAACCACTAGTCGTATTAATACTTACTTTGTAATGACTACTAACATCCGAGATAAACTCTTTACTTCGGGTTCGTAGGGTATCCTTATCGAGTAAAGGGATTAACTCAATGTCTTCTATCCCTTTAAAGTTTTTTGTATCCAGACCTATTTCTTTAAACAAGTTTCTATAATACGGAACATGCTTCCCTGCGTATTGCACTATTTCTACAAGCTTCTTGTTTTGATACTCGTTTAATCTTTCCTTACTCCAGTTAATACTTCGAGTATAGAAAATGAAATTCTTTATTATAGCTGATGCCATTGTAAAATGGGATGGCAAACTCATTTGCATACCTCCTAAACAGAATGCTCTCTTATAACCCTATCTCTTCTCCAACCAGAACAATATGTATTCTATCTTTGTATAAATCTTCTACAGGACCATGCACAATAATTGATGCTCTTCTTGTACAATTAGGACTATTACAATCGACACAATATCCTTGTTTAACGCATGGTAAATCAGCCAATCGCTTGAATTGAATATCATGCTTATTGTAGTGTCTGATATGATTCATTGGTGCAGAGATATGTTTTATCCTTTCAAAAGCAGCATCTCTATCTTTCACAATTTTATTCATACCGATAACTAGAATTACTTTCTTAGGTCCGAATATAACACCCGCTATACGATTCCCTACACCATCTGTTGAGACTATTTCTCCTTCCCAGGTCAAAGCATTAGCACTAGTTATAAAAACATCTGATAGCAATGCTTCCCGTGCTAAATCAAATACTTTCTTAAAAAGTGGTACATATATCTCTTTAGGGATCCATTCGTTAGGTTGCCCTTCAAAGACACTATATCTTCCGTCTTCCAAACGCTTAAAGGGATTTATTATCTCTAATTTATTATCAGCATACAGCTCTTCAAAAAGATTTATCTGGTGTAACGATAAACTATCTGCGATTCCTATTTTTCCTTCCCAGTCTTCCAATTCAATTGAAAAGGAGCTTATTAAACCTAGAACCAGCTTCTGAGCATCTTCTCTTGTCTCTGCATAATAACCGTTTAGTCGTTTCTTTTTTAATTTGTTTATCAAAGACTTAGCTTTTGCTTCATTAAACAGGTTCCATTCCTCTTCAATTGTCTTCTCTTTATCCATCATCGCGATTTTTCCTTTTATATTCAATCAACTCTACTTTCTTTAGAATCTTCTTAGCTGTAGCCACCATTGGAGGTCCTATGAACTTACCATTCATTAAAGCCACACCTTTACCCTCTTTCTGAGATTCGTTGAAAAGATATAGCATTTCTCTGGCATCATCGATTTCTTTCTGAGTAGGACTGAAGTATTGATGAGCAAGTTCCAGTTCTTTAGGATGAAGAATAAGCATTCCTTCAAACCCGAAGTTCTTTGCAATAATCAGGTTCTTTTCCAAATCATCAAGGTCGTGAAGATTTATATGCACCGTATCTATCGGAATCACATTGTTTGCTCTTGCCGCCATAGCAATCATTGCTCTAGGTGTCGACAAACTGTTCTCATCCTTATCGTGAATACCTTCTAAATCAGTAATAAAGTCTTCACATCCGAAAGCTATACCAATAACTCTATCGGACGCCTGACATATTTCCTGGGCATTCAATACGGCAGCAGCTGTTTCTATGAGAGGGATGATCTTAAATTTACCTATCTCAAAGCCTTTTTCATACTCAATTGTCTCAAGTAACTTATCAAAGAAGTAGATATCCTCACCTTTATGTGCTTTAGGATACATAAATCCTGTAATTCCTTCAATCGAGAGTTCATGAACGTCTTTTAACAGATATCCGCTTTCTCTATCGTTTACTCTTGGGAAAACGTGGTAATTCTTGAAGTCTCCCTGAGAAACATGTTCTTTTATTAGGGCTCTTGCCACGGCTTTATTTTCTGCAGGCTGTACGGAATCTTCAAGATCCAATAAAAGAGCATCTGCTATTGATTTCTTAGCACTTTTCATCAACTTTTCATTATGTCCGGGGACAAACATCAGACTTCTAAGAAGATAGCTATATTTTTCCATTTTTATCCTCAATACATTCAATTATCTTTTTCGCTTTTTCCACTTTCGGTGGTGTTATCAACTCTCCGTCAATCATCTGGTAACCAAAATTAGATTCAAGACCACTCAATTCCTGGATTCGCTTAGCATGATTGTATAATTCCTGCTCAATACCAAACACTTGATTCACAACTGCAATTTGCTTTGGATGAATAGTAAGTTTCCCATCAATAGCAGCATCTCTTGCCACTTCGCACTCTTCTTTAAGTGAGAGTAAATCATGGAATATCATAGAGATGCCATCAACTGAGATTTTGCCTAAAGCTTTTGCTTTCATCGAAGCTTGCATACGAATATGTTTCATGAATTCTGTTAATCGGGCATTAGCTATGGGAATTGTGCTAAGCATGTCCTCAAATCCCAATCCTACGGCAACTATTCTCTTATCATCTGCTATTTCCAATAACCTCTGACAGGATAAGAAGTCTTCAATCAACACTAAAGCTCTCTGCTTATGATGAAGAATATCAAGTTGACCTTTTTCTTTATACTTTGGAATAACTACCCCTACTTCAGGGAAACGACCTACAACCTCCATATCTTCGGGAAGATTATTATCACTATTGATTCTTACCCAGATTCGATCACGAGAGTTATTCTCAAGATAGTTTTGCAATAAAATTCGAGCAGACATCTTATCTGCCTCGGAAACTCCGTCTTCAAGATCAAAGATGACATGGTCTGCAGAGAGTTCTTCAACTCTTGCATATAATTCTTCTTTATCTGCCGGTATAAAGTGAAAGCTTCTATTTTGCATATTTCTTTGGTATTAATACATGTCTTCTGAAAGTAAGGACTTTCTCATTATTTTGGTTATAAGCGGTAGTTTCAACATATACAACACCTCTATCCGGTTTTGTTTTTGATTCTTTAACGCTTAACACTTCTGTTTGGGCAGTTAATGTGTCGCCTATGAATACAGGACCGTCATGATTTACTTTCTCGTAATCCAAATTGGCAATGGCTTTTCCACTTATCTCTGACACAGTCATTCCAACAACCAGACTAAACACTAGAGTTCCCACAACGAGGATTTTCCCGTGTTGGTGCTTTTTGCAATATTCAACATCCAGATGTACAGGATGATGATTCATTGTAAGCAGAGTGAAGAGATTATTGTCACTTTCAGTAATTGTTTTTGAAGGAAAATGCTTGTAGATTGTACCTACTTCAAAATCCTCCAGATAGTTTCCGAAACTCTCCTGCATATCTTTCATATCGAATTCCTTTATTTATAGTTGTACTCAGGACTTAGACCCGTACATTTGATAAGGTAAGGATATAAGTTTTTATGTTAACATGTCAAGTAAAAGATAAACCTAATATTTGTTCACCAATCCATTGCTTAAGAGTAAAGGTGCCACCCATGCTCTAGATAGTTCTTACTTGGGTAATAGTTAGGACTCCATCTTCGATTTCTTTAACTACTTTTCGTTTAAATATTTCACTATAACATAATGCTGGTTTCCGTTTCATTTTCTGTAAACCTTTAATTTTTCTAAGTAATCTATGTGTCTACTTTATTTAGGACGCTGTAATTGGTTCCTTCCGGGGTCCTTTTACTCGTCCACCAACCACGGGTTTCTCTCGGGTTAGTCTCCCGTTGCTCTCCCGTTGGTCTCCCGTTGCTCGCAACGGGATAAAAACGAGAGAGAAACAAGATAAAAATACCAGAGAAATAAGTAGTTGTCGGTATACTAGAAAGAATGGAATGAGATAGTTAACACTCATGAAGAATGAATGAATTAATGAAAGAGAGATGGATAGTGTTATATGGGAACTTTTACAAAATCAAATTGACATAAACTATGACTCAGATATGTTGTTTTTTCCCTTAAGAGCATAAAATAATAAAAAAAATAGATGGGAGACTGATAAGGATGTGCGGAATACTCGGCATTTTTAATCATGACAGAGCGGCCGAACTGGCAGCTCTAGGAATGTTTGCAGAACAACACCGTGGACAAGAAAGTTGCGGTATGGCAGTAACTGACGGAAAAGGATTTAAACTCAGAAAGATGATGGGACTTGTTAAGCAGGTCTTTCCACCTGAAGTATTAGCTGATTTACCCGGTAAAATAGCAGTAGGGCATGTAAGATACCCGACTAAAGGGTCAGCGACTGCTTATAACTCACAACCTCATATAGTTGCAACTCTTTCAGGTCCGGGATACTCGCTGGCAAGTAACGGAGATATTACTAATTACCGTTCCATTAGACGTGAACTTGAGGACAAAGGAGTTTATTTCAACAGTGAGAATGACGGTGAACTCATCTTAAAGTATATAATCTATTCCGTAAAAAAAGAGAATCTGAGCATTCCGGACGCAATCCGTAAGTTCATGGCAAATGTTCAAGGAGCTTATTCTACTGTACTTGCTACTAATAACTCCATGTATATGTTCCGTGATCCGCATGCTATAAGACCTATGGTTTGGGGACAACGTGAAGACGGTACTTATGTTGTAGCCTCTGAAAGTTGTGCTCTGGATATTCTCTGTGTTAATAACAGACAGGAAATGAAAGCCGGTGGAATTATAAAAGTAGACTTTAACGGAATTGAAGTCTTTGAAAATAATCCTCAGGATTATCGTAAAAGCAATAATGATAAACACTGTATTTTTGAGCATATCTATTTTTCTCGTCCCGATAGTCATCATTTCAATGAAGATGTGTATGAAATACGAGAAAGAATCGGTGCTAAAATGGCGGAAGCCGATAATGATATGCAACCTGATTGTGTTGTCCCTGTACCTGATTCATCAAACTTCATGGCTACCGGATATGCAAAAGCCAAAGGCATCGAATTTAACTTCGGATTGATTCGTAACCATTATGTAGGTAGAACTTTCATCAAACCCGAACAAACAATTAGAGACGAGAGTGTGAGCCAAAAGTTTAATACATTACCTAACTACTTCAAGGACAAAAAGGTAGTCCTGGTTGACGATTCCATAGTACGAGGTACAACTATTCGAAAGATCGTTACTATGCTTAGAAGAGCCGGAGCTAAAGAAATTCACTTGAGAATAGGTTCTCCTCAAGTTAAAAATTCATGTTTCTACGGAATTGATACACCAACCAGCGAAGAATTGATTGCTAACAGAAAAAGCTTGGAAGAGATAAGACAGCACTGTGGAGCTGATAGCCTTAAACACATACCGATAGATGATTTAAGACAATGTGTGTCCGAACCTGAGGCATATTGCTATGCTTGTTTTAATGGTGATTATCCTGTTCCAATAGAGGATTAATATGAAATTGGAAAGTACTCTTAACTCAATGTTCGGTAAAACTATTATTGTTATCGGTGATATAATGGTAGATCATTATATTCATGGTAAAGTTAACAGAATTTCACCTGAAGCACCTGTTCCATTACTTGATATGAAAAAGGAAGATTATAGACTTGGCGGTGCAGCCAATGTTGCCTTAAACATAAAAACAATGGGAGCAAACCCAATCATAATCGGAGTCTGTGGTGACGATGAAAGTAGGAACATTCTGTCTAACCTCCTGGAATCAGAGGATATCTCATTCGAGAATGTTGTAACTGATGCATCCAGAATGACAACTCTAAAAACAAGAATCGTTGCAGGTCAACAGCAGATTGTAAGAATTGACCGTGAGGATAGAGCTGATATTCAAACAGAGATTGAAGACAAAATTATATCAAAATTCGAGAAGAGTATAGACAATTGCGACGCTGTGATTATTGAAGATTATAATAAAGGTCTTTTAACTCAGAGAGTTATTGAGACAATCCTGAATATTGCCGATAAACATAATAAACCTGTAACTGTAGATCCGAAATACAAAAACTTTTTCCTATATAGGAACGTAACCATCTTCAAACCTAATCTGATAGAGCTTATGAACAACATGAATCTAACGGAAGATACAGAAGAAGAGTTCTTAAAAGCAGGTGAAGAATTACGTAACCAGCTTAATGCTAATAGCGTAATGGTTACTAGAGGAGAAAAAGGACTTACCGTCTTTAAATCCAATGGAGAGACTCACTCTATTCCATCTTATGCAAGAGATGTTTTTGATGTTTCGGGAGCAGGTGATACTGTAATAAGTACTCTAACTTTGGCTTTAGCTGCCGGAGCGTCAATAGAAACTGCTGCTGAAATTGCTAACTATGCGGCAGGAGTAGTTTGCGGTAAAATTGGTACTTCAACTACCCAACCATCCGAGATTTTGGATTACATTAAACGATATGAACATTAATTCTAAAATAATCCCTTTTAATAAGATAGCTGAATCTATTAAAAGTGTAAGATTAAATAATAAGCGTATAGTGTTTACTAACGGTTGCTTCGATATTTTGCATAGAGGTCATATTGCCTATTTAAATCAAGCCTATGAGCAAGGCGACATTCTAGTTATTGGACTAAATAGCGATTCTTCAGTTAAACGCTTGAAAGGTGAGGAACGACCGATTAACAAACAAGAAGATAGAGCCTTTTTATTAGCGGCTTTAGCATTTGTTGATTATGTGGTAATCTTCGAAGAAGATACTCCTTACAATTTAATCAAGGAAGTTATGCCTGACATCCTCGTTAAAGGAGGAGACTGGAAACCTGAACAAATTGTTGGCTCTGATATAGTTCTGGCGAATGGCGGAGAAGTTAAAAGTCTTCGTTTTGAAACAGGTTATTCATCAACCGGGATAATTGAAAGAATTAAGCAATAAGTTAAAATTAAAATTTAATAAACTGCTATCGGATAAATTTCCGATAGCAGTTTTTACATATATACATTTATAACTAATGAAGTTTATCTCATTGTTTTATATATGGTTGCACTATACATTCAAACAATAAACACTTGGCAATAATTCCATTTACGGGTTAAGAAATTGTTAGAAAATAGAAGATTATCATTGACAAGCGTTTGTGACTTCTTAAGTTCTAAATCTCTTTTTTGAGACAGAGTTTTTTGTGATAAAATAGATGTAAAACATTAAAGCAGGAGGAATAATGGCAAGTCGTTCCACATCCGAATATTACAAGAATTTAAAGGATGTTTCACCCATTAGAGCAATGGCTGAGACCTTACTAAATAATTCTAATGTTCGTAAAGTAACAATCGCCGAAGCTTATGAAATGGGAAGAACTCAACCGGGTGTATCTGAAACTGATTTAGAGATTTACCCTCCTTTTGTTGAGAAGATGGGATTACCTAAGGGTGCAAAAGTACTAAATGATTGTCATGGGCAGATAATCGGTAGGACTGCAAAGGCCAGAAGATTTTATAATCGACTGGAAGAAAGAGACCAACTTAAGGTTTGTAAAGATATCAGGGAAGCTTTATGGCAACTGCAACATCAGAAATTGATAAAAGCTGAAGCCGTTTTAGGTAGAGATAAAGATTTAATGATTAAAGCAACCTACATTACAACCGAATCTGATGCTATGAATGTTTTCAATTGGTTGAGTAACTTCACTCCTTTTGAACAGCTTGAGGAGGAGTATAAGCATAGTAAACCTCTCCCAATTCAGGACATAATTATAGTTGCTTTTAATGAATGGACAATCGAAGATAACTTCTACCACAATGTAGGAGCTCCTCAGCTTGCTCTAGTTGATGAGAAACAGAACGTTATCTTTAATTTCGGTATGAGATACTTCGGAGAAAGAAAAAAGGGAACTCTTACTCTTGCTTGGACTTCCGGAATGCGTCTTGGTATGGCTGCTTGTCACGGAGGTATTAAAGAGATGGATTTCATTAACTGTGAAAATCCTGAACATAAAGCATTAGGAAAGCGTTCAATAGCTTTCTATGGTTTATCAGGTACAGGTAAATCATCTCACACAAACA
This sequence comes from Cloacimonadales bacterium (SeqCode), assembly GCA_963667035.1. Lineage (GTDB taxonomy): Bacteria > Cloacimonadota > Cloacimonadia > Cloacimonadales > JAFGVF01 > Zophobacter. The sequence continues at coordinate 966,113 of OY762964.1, read as the reverse complement.
GTATTGATAACGGGAAAACCCTTCCGGAAGGCGTATCAAAAGTTGTTCTACACGATGATGCCTTCCAGATAGATCCTATGGAAAGAATTTGTCGTGTTTGGGAGCCTTCGTTATTCGATAAAACCGATAGTAGAGAACCTAATCATCCGGATTGGAAGTATGTATTATCATTGATGAATCACTCTCAGATTAACATCGGAGGGAAGAACATCCCTGTAGGTTTAGATTTGAGAAACGGTAACGGAAGAGCCCTCCTTGATAGAGATTTGTTGGGGGCTTGGGTTAACAGATGCTCATTCCCAAAAGCTTTGTGCTGGCTTATGAAGGATGCAATCTTACCTCCTGTTATCAAGTTCACTGATAAATATCTTGCAGTAGCTATGGGTGCTGCTCTGGCTACAATGCGTAACAGAGCTGAAAACGTTAAAGAAGAAGAACTAAACAAACTTGTTTTCGAGCCTTTTGCCAATCCATTTAGGGTTTATGAGCTTTACAAAGACGTTGAAGCTTTCCTCTCCCTCATCGAAAGCGGTGCCGCAGTATACTGCTTTAACTCAAGAGGTTACTGGAAATCATCTGATTCTAAACTTGAAGCTATTCCATTACAAGCTTCTCTTACTCTTCAAACCGGCATCCTTATGGACACTATTGAGTGGGAAGCATGGGAAACTCTTCCGGGAGCAATGATTCCGAGTAAAGAATCTATAGATAAATTGTTACCCGGATATTACGACAGATATAATCCATACAAAAGAGAGCATTATACTGATTATCTTAATCACGTAGAAGAGCGTTTCAAACAGAGAAGAGAATTCCTCGATTCTTCTGATCTTAGAGAGAAACCGGCTTTATTATTAAAGCTTTTAACCTCTCTTAACATTCACAGATAAATTTATATAAAACCAAAGACCGGTTATTCCGGTCTTTTTTTCTGTTAACTCTATGTTTTAAAACACATAACAATGATTATAAACTTTACAAAATGGACTTGTTCTATTTTATAAACTAAATTTAGTCAAAAGGAGTGGATATGTCAACAATTCCTGCTATTTGGTTTGTTGCCCCGGCAGGAGCAATTATCTCTTTAATCTTTGCTTGGATTTTCTTCAAGCAAGTAAAGAGCAGTGATCCAGGAACTAAAGAGATGCAAACTATTGCCTCACACGTTAGAGAAGGTGCATTTGCTTATTTGAAACAGCAATATAAAGGTGTTACTATCTTCTTTATCATTGCATTTGTTATTTTCAACATTATGGCACATGTGTTACATGTGTTGCACCCTCTTGTGCCTGTTGCTTTCCTTACAGGTGGTTTCTTCTCGGGATTAGCAGGTTTTATCGGAATGAACACAGCCACAATGGCATCAAATAGAACCGCTCAGGCTTGTACTAAAAGTTTGAACCAAGGTTTGAAAGTTGCTTTCAGAGCCGGTAGTGTAATGGGACTTGTAGTTGTTGGTCTTGCCTTAATCGATATTTCATTATGGTTCTATATATTGAACCTTTTCAAAGTAGATCTCGCCACTATTACAGTTATTATGCTTAGTTTCGGAATGGGTGCATCCACTCAAGCACTCTTTGCACGATTAGGTGGCGGTATATTTACTAAAGCGGCTGATGTTGGAGCCGATCTTGTAGGAAAAGTTGAAGCCGGTATTCCTGAAGATGATCCTCGTAATCCGGCAACAATAGCTGATAATGTTGGAGACAATGTTGGTGATGTTGCAGGTATGGGTGCAGATTTATATGAATCTTATGCAGGATCAATTCTTGCTACTGCAGCTCTAGGTATGGCTGCAGTAACTCAGAACTCAGAGTGGGCTGCTTATGCTGTTAAGTTTGTTACAGCTCCCATGGTTCTTGCAGGTATCGGAGCTTTCTTATCTATTCTCGGTATCTTTTTAGTTTCATCTAAAGAATCTGCCGGTACTAAAGAGCTTATGTTTGCACTTAATAAAAGTGTTTATGGAAGCTCAGTTTTAATTGCCATTGCTTCTTACATAGTAACAAAACAAATGTTACCTAAAGAGATTGCCTTGGGTGTATTTATATCCTCAGTTGTCGGTTTATTAGCCGGAATTCTGATTGGGTATTTCACAGAAAGATTTACTTCTGATAGTTATAAGCCCACTCAGGGTATTTCCAAACAAGGTCAGTATGGTCCTGCAACAGTCATAATAGACGGTCTTGCTGTAGGTATGAAATCCACATTTGCTCCAGTGGTAATAATCGGTATTGCAATCCTCATAGCATTTAGTGTTAGCGGTGGATGGAATAGTATCGAAAGCGGACTTTACGGAATAGGATTCGGTGCTGTTGGTATGCTGGCAACATTAGGTGTGACTCTAGCTATGGACGCATTTGGCCCAATCGCAGATAATGCCGGTGGTAATGCAGAAATGTGTCATCTTCCTAAGGATGTTAGAAAGAAAACTGATGCTCTTGACTCAGTTGGTAATACAACAGCTGCTACCGGTAAGGGTTTTGCTATTGGTTCAGCAGCTCTTACTGCTATGGCTCTGTTAGCTGCTTATCTTGAAGAAGTTAGAGCAGGATTCGTACATCTAGGACGCCAAGCTATTGACGGTGTTCCAATTGCCATGGCTTCCGTTGAGAATTTTATTAATCATTATGATGTGAATCTAATGAATCCCAAATTCCTTATCGGTATCTTTATTGGTGCTATGACTGCCTATCTATTCTCAGCTTATACTATGAAGGCTGTTGGAAATGCAGCAGGTGATATGGTTGCAGAAGTAAGAAGACAGTTTAAAGAGATAAAAGGTATTTTAGAAGGTAAAGCAACTCCTGATTATAAGCGTTGTGTAATGATTTCGACAAAGAGTGCTCAGAGGGAAATGCTGTTACCTGCTATGATTGGTATCATAACTCCTATCATTCTTGGTTTGATTCTTGGAGTTTCAGGTGTACTAGGACTCTTAGCTGGTTCTCTCTCCAGTGGTCTTGTTCTTGCTATTATGATGAACAATTCGGGTGGAGCTTGGGATAACGCCAAGAAATTTGTTGAAGCAGGTAATTTTGGTGGTAAAGGTTCTGATGTTCACAAAGCTACAGTTGTTGGTGATACTGTTGGAGATCCGTTTAAAGATACAGCAGGACCTTCAATTAACATTCTTATAAAGCTTATGAGTATGGTAAGCATTGTCTTCGCAGGGCTTATTGTAGCATATTCACCTATAATTGAATCAACTTACTCACCGGTTAATGATAACTACTCGGTATCAAGTGATTGGCTAAGTTCTCATAATCTTGAGAAAGAGTGTACTATTTTAACTACAGGCGAGATGTGTGACGACTGTAAGGCTAAAGGCGGTTGTGATTCAGAATGTTTTGAAGGACAGTTACAACACCATAATGAACAAGAGCTTGACCATCAGCATAACCATACTTGTACATTAGAGACTACCGGAGAAATGTGCGATGATTGCAAAGCTAAGGGTGGTTGTGATGAATCATGTAGTAGTGGAAAACATTAGATTAATAAGCATTATAGATATTGATAAGCCTCGTTTGTAAACGAGGCTTCAGACCGTTTACAAACCCAGTTATGAAAATGACTGGGTTTTTACATTGTAAGTTTATTTCTGATTAGTTGAGTACAATATCAGGATAATGAGATTTAGCTCTATATTCGTCTAAACCAGAGCATATATTAACATAAAAAGCTAATAACATTGATGCCACTTTCCCTGATATGCCATTGAAAAGGTATTTAACCAGTTTCTTTATGTTTTGAACTACTGATGTCATATATGCTTGTTCTCGAACTCGTTCTATACCTCGATATTTCGCATACCGATAACCATGAAGTTGCTTTGCATTTGCAAAGCTTCTCTCAATGGTTTCTTTTCGTTTTTTGTATATCTCTTTGCCACAAAAGGTTAACCTGTTTTTATGGATAATCTCTCTACTGTCTTCCCATACATGACGCATGATAACTTTTTGATGGTTCTTGCTCTCGGTGCATTTGTTAAGCATTGGACAGTTTTTACAATAGCTACTCTCGGATGCATATTCATCATAACCGTTACGGTTTGTTGTTCGATATTTAAGCTCTTTCCCTTCTGGACAGATGTATATGTCTCTATCTGAAATGAACTTAAAATCACGCTTCTTGAAAAGACCTTTTTTACCTCCAAGTCGACGATAACCTATTACTCCCATGATTCCCATATCTACTAATTCTTTGCATATATTAGCTGTATCATACCCGGCATCAAGACCTACTGCCAGGACATCAAAACCAAAACGCTCTTGCTGCACTTTTAGCCTATCAATATAGCAAGAACTGTCATTCACATTGCCGGCGGTAATATGAACATCTGTTATGAAGTTTACTTTAGGATCTACGGTTCTATGATCAAGATAGAAGAAACCTTGTGGTTTCTTGTCTCGCGTCATGAAACCACTGTCAGGATCTGTTTTACTAGACTTAATCTCTTTAACTTTGGGTGACGAACCGCCTTTAAAGTCATTGTCTTTAGGTGGGAGTGGCTTCTTACCGTGAGCTTTTCGGTTTTCATCCACTGTTTTATTTAGATCTTCAAGATAACTCTGAGGTGTGGTCTCTACTTTAATTGATTCATATTTGCCTTTATTAGCATTAGCTTTCAGATGAGTTGAATCGCTATAAAGAACCTTGCCATCTACCAAACCATTCTCGATACCAAGTTTTACAATATCAATGAAAATCTCTTCAAAAACAGTGCTATCAGTAAAGCGTCTGCGACGATTCTGGCTGAAGAGAGAATGACTCGGTATTTTATCAGTAAGCCCATACCCTAAGAACCAGCGATATGCTACATTGACCTGAATCTCTCTGATTAGTTGTCGCTCAGAACGGATACCAAATAGATAACCAATAAAAAGCATTTTGAAGAAAGTTATGGGATGCACTGGGGGACGACCGTTGTCGGGGCAATACAAATGAGCAGTTCGGTCCATAATAAAACTAAAATCTATTACCCTGTCAATCTTGCGTAGAATATGATCTTCCGGGACAAGATCATCTATTATTACAAATTCCATTTGGGACTGTGTGTCAGAAACTTTTTTAAGCATAACCACCTCTAATTATGATGGTTTAAGTATAAACTAAGGGGGTTTTTGTCAATGATTGATGTTCTTATTTTAAGCTAAAAAAAGACAAAGCTATGAAATCTTACTCATAGCTTTGTCAACAGTCTGAAGCCTCGTTTGTAAACGAGGCTTTCTTATATTATATGTTATGACTTAGTATCAATACCTAGTCTATCCTTATCCGTTAGGAAATTGAATTCACCCAGAGTAAAGCTAAACTTACTCCCTTTATCTAATTCACTCTCACACCAGATACGTCCATTGTGTCTTGATATTATTCGATTAGCAATTGCTAATCCTATTCCATCTCCCTCGAATTGAGACCTACTATGTAATCTCTGGAATGGAGCAAATACTTTATGGATATAATTCATGTCAAATCCAACCCCATTATCTTCAATACTATAAACAATGTTATCACTTACAATCTTTCCTGTGAATTTAATATAAGGTTTATCGTTCTTACTTGAGAACTTGATGGCATTACTAATCAAATTTTCCAGCAATTGCTTAGTTAAACTATAGTCCGCTTTGGCATATAGATTTTGGTCGATATCCAAGCAGACTATATGCTCACCAAATACTACTACAATTTCTGAAAACACCTCTAGTACTAACTCTGAGATATTGAATACATCAATACTCATGTCGATTCTGTTTAAATTCGACATTGCCAACAAATTCTCTATAAGAGAAGACATTCTACGTCCTTCGTCTGCTGCCCTTGATAGATAATCCAAGCCTGCTTCAGGAAGTACATTCTTGTAATCCTCAATCACTGCTTCCGTTAATCCAATAACTGCTCTTAATGGAGCTTTTAAGTCATGCGATACTGAATAAGCAAATGCATACAACTCTTGATTAGCTAATTCCAATTCGGCAGTTCTCTCATGAATCCTTTTCTCAAGGTCTTTATTCAAGAAGGCAATCTTCTCTTCTGCTTTCACAGTAAAGGTTAAGTCGTTGAATATACATGCAATACCATTAGAAGGCAATTTAAAGAAATAAAGTTGAACCATTATCTGGAAGTCTTTGTCCTTGTACTCGACCTTTGGTATTAAAGCCGGAACACCTGTTTTGTATACCTGCATTACTTTTTCAACAAGTCCGATTTCTTCGACATGAGGATAAAGCGAAACGATATCTTTGCCTATGACTTCATCTCTTTGTTTTGAAAGAGCATTCAATGCGTATGGATTTAGACTGGTTATAATAAACTCTCCGGTTTCCTCATTTAACTGAGTCATTACAACCCCGGAATTCATGTTTTGAATGAGCTCTCTATGCAAGTTTTCACTTAGCTCTATCTTCATTTGAATCTGTTTCTGCTCAGTTTCATCAGTTTGTATACCATACATCCTTATCGGATTTCCATCTCCATCCCATTCAAATACTTTACCCTTTGACTTCACCCAAATCCATTTTCCGGATTTATGCTTAATCCTATGTGTCGATTCAAAGAAATCATCCAGACTTGCAAAATGCTTCTCCAATCTGAGCTTTACCAATCTTAAATCATCAGGATGAACTGAGTTAAACAGAAACTCGTCAGTTAACTCCTGTGTTTTTCTATAACCAAGAATTTCAAACCATTTAGAGTTTACACTTAATTTGCGAGAAACTATATTGTATTCCCAAGTTCCAAGCTCTCCACCCTCAATAATTAACTCCATCTGTTTATCCTGTAACATTGACGCCAGCTTGCTTCTATGCTGTTCAGAATTATCTCTTCCTACTGCTTGGATTTCCAAAAGTACTCCTGAATCCGAGTAAATTCCTTTGATTAACCAATCGATTTTATATACAAGATTGTCTTTTTTTATTACTGAATCACATTTTAGATTTGTATTATCTCTGTTTAACTGAGAAAGATATGGCTCTTGAAAACCTTTAATTGGATACAATGTATGCACATCTTGAGTATATGCATTTTTCTTCACGAGATTGAAAAAAGTTAAATATGCATAGTTTACGAATAAGACTCTTCCATCAGGCTTCCATTTGATAATAAGCTCGGTTTGATTCTGTACTAGGTTTTCATACTCATTCTTTAACTCATTTATATTGAAATATGCTCTATGCATTATAAGATACAAAAAACTACCTGAAAGAATGATATATATAATCCCTTTATAGGTTTGGACAATACCTGATGTCTTGGCATCAAAGATTCTGATTGTAATATTGTCTGACAATAGAATCCATAGAATTCCAAATAATACATATAGAAAAACTATTTTAATTGCAACGGGTACCTTATTAAACATATCACACCTCAGATTCTAATTGCTTCTCTTGGATATAAATAAGTATTATATATTGATAGAAGTCAAGTAAAACATAAAAAAAATGTTCTTTAATTAATTATTATTAGAATGAGAATCTTAAACGAAGACTATTCATAAACCTCTTTACAACATATTTTCAAGCATTATAGCATTAGTTTCATAGAGACAATTACTAACTAAAATGAAACAAATTGTCTGTATCAATAATCCAAGGCATAATTCATTTACAGTTATAAAGTTAAGTAGACATACGTCATATTATTAGTTTTTAATTGACAATCCAACAGATAAAAGATTTGTTCTCAAAAAAATCCTCGGGAGGAATATGTGAAAAAGATTTTCGTTCTTGGAGCTGCCGGTCAAATCGGTTCAGAACTTGTTACACATTTGCGTAACATCTATGGGAACAGTAACGTTATAGCTGCTGATATCCATGATAATTGTCCTTCAGAAGTTAAAGAAAATGGACCTTTTGAGATTCTAAATGCTTTGGATGGAGAGAAATTCCGTAAATTAGTTTTTGATAACAAAGTTGATACTATCTTCAATCTTGTTGCTATGCTTTCAGCTAAAGGTGAAGCAAATCCAAAAGCTGCATGGGATCTCAATATGGGTGCTTTATTTAACTCATTGGAAATAGCAAAAGAGATTAAAGGTGCCGTTTTTACTCCAAGTTCAATTGGTGCTTTTGGTGCCAGCACTCCTCTTGATAACACTCCTCAGGACACTTTAATGAGACCTAATACAGTATACGGTATATCAAAAGTTGCAGGTGAGTTACTTAGTGATTATTATGCAGAAAAATTCGGAGTTGATGCTCGTGGTGTGAGATATCCGGGTATTATCTCCAATGTTACACTTCCAGGTGGTGGAACAACTGACTATGCAGTTGAAATTTATTATGAAGCAATTAAAAACAAGCACTATACATGTAACCTTCCGGCTGGTGCATATCTAGACATGATGTATATGCCCGATGCTCTTAACGCTGCTGTACAACTTATGGAAGCTGATCCATGTCGTTTGAAACACAGAAACTGTTTTAATGTAACAGCTATGAGTTTCGATCCTGAATTAATTGCAGCTGAAATCAAGAAACATATTCCTGAGTTCACAATGGACTACAATGTTGACCCAATAAAAGAAAAGATTGCTTCTACATGGCCAAATTCAATGGATGATTCGGCTGCTCGTGAAGAGTGGAATTGGAAACCGGAATATGACCTTGCTTCAATGACCAAAGATATGCTTGATGTACTCAGCAAGAAACTTAAATAAACCAACTTTAATAGGGAAAGATAAAACCTCTTTCCCGATTTCTTTCTTATCATGCCATATTTTGACCGCTTAGAGTTTCCTAGACAACACAAGGTGTCATCAACGATTAAATTCGTTTTGTTCATTATCGTATTATTAGCAATAGTGGGTAGAGGTCTATGGATTAACTATAGGAAAAAATCCCTAATTATTACTAATATGGAAGTATTACAGACAACTAGAACAACCATTGATGTTGGTTTTATGGTGACAAATGCCAAAGATTATAATCAGAAACGAGACTTTCTGATTCAAGTCTTCGATGATGATAAGAAAGAAGTCGGGAGTAGATTAATACGACTTGAAGTGCCTTCCAACAGTACTAGAAAATATCGGAAGGTTCTTTCTAAATTCAAGCGACCCATTAGTGAAGGTGAAAAGTTTCATTCTGCTAAGGTATCGCTTTATGAACCAGCAATATTCTAATAATATATAAATAAAGGAAAATTTATGAAGTTCAACAACATGTTTTCTGAAAAAACTAAAGGCATGGGAGCCTCAATGATTCGTGAATTGGTTGCAACGACCAAAGGTATACCGGGATTGATATCATTAGCCGGTGGTTTTCCATCACCTGATAGTTTCAACAAGAAAGAGATAGCCGAATGCTTTTATGAGGTAGTTATGGAATCAGGAGAAGATATTCTTCAATATGGTGCCAGTGAAGGCGATGCTCTTCTCAAAAACGAGTTAAGAAAATGGGAACAGTATGAGAACGTTACCGATGACGAAATGCTTATAACTGTCGGATCAACAAATGCTATCTATTACTTCACTAAAACATTCATTAATCAGGGTGATGTCATAATCTGTGAAGCTCCAAGTTTCTTAGGTTCTCTGGTATCATTTGAGGCTGAAGGAGCAGAACTTGTTTCCGTGGAAATGGATTCTGAGGGTATTGACCTTGTTTCACTTAAGAAAGCTATGGATAATTGCAAAGAACAAGGCAAAACCGTTAAATTCCTATATACTATTCCAAACTTCCAGAATCCAACAGGTATTACAATGTCACTTCAAAGAAGAAAAGATCTCATTGAACTTATGGCACAATATCAGGTTCCTATCTTAGAAGATGATCCTTATGGTTCATTAAGATATACAGGAGAAACTATTCCTTCTCTTTTCAGTATTGCAGAAGATATTAACAAACGCGGATTAGTAACACTGGTTAAGTCTTTCTCTAAGATTCTAGGACCCGGTTTAAGAATTGCTTATGCAGTATCAAATGATGATGTTATTGGGAAAATGTGTTCTTGGCAACAAAAGATCAATGTTACTCCTGATTGTGTTGCAGAGAGAATGGTTGGAAAATACATGGAGAAAGGTTTACTAAACAAGCAAATCGAGAGTATTAACAAGCTTTACACTCCATATTGGCAAGCGATGTTGGATGCTTTGGAAGAATTCATGCCGTCTCATGTTACTTGGACAAAACCGGAAGGTGGAATGTTTATATGGCTTACTCTCCCTGAAGATATGGATGCTGACGAATTGTTTGTGAAAGCAAAAGATAAGAAAGTGGCTTTCATCCCGGGTAGTAAATTCTTCCCTAAGGGACAGGATAAATCTAATTGCCTTCGTTTAAACTATAGTTATGCAAAGCCGGAAGTTATTAAAGAAGGAATTAAACGTTTAGCTTCAATTATGTAATATTATACAACAATGAAATAAGGACAGGCAATATTGCCTGTCCTTTTTCAATATATATTGAAAAAGCATCTCTTGCTTCTACTTCTCCCCTTTTCTTAGTGATTCAATCAATTCAAGGTTCTTCTTAGCATACTCGAAGTCAGGTTGATGTTTCAAGCATCTTCTTAAATATTTTTCCGCTTCATCATAATCATTTCTCGCTAATGCTATAATCGCAAGATTATTAAGGGTTTTTATCTCTTTGGGATTAAACTTTAATATTTCCAAATATACATCTTTAGCATCGTCCAATTTATTTTCTGCTTGGAGTATAAAACCGTAATTGTATCTGGCATTAACGAAAGTCCTATCTAGTTTTATAGCTTTAACAAAGAAATGTTTAGCCTTATCATTCATTCCACTCAGAGTATAGTATAAACCCCAATAATAAGCAACATCCGGAGAATCAGGATATGTTTTCTCGTATTTCTTCATATACTCGTAAGCATTACCTAACTGCTCAGGATTCATGTGTTGGGCAACGATTCTGATAGTATCCGATTCGGCGTAAACCAGTTTCATGTCCCCCATAATACGTGCTTTAACATACCATTTGCCTCTGTTGAGAACCAGATATAAGGTAAAATCTATTTTGTTATTTACATCGAACTGAACCAATGCCTCATTATGAGTCTCGCTTAAAGCAGAAGCTACTAATGAAAATGTTTTAAACTTTAGCATTGTTTTATCTGTGGTTATATGTTCTTCAAACTCAGCTATGAAGTCGTTTTCAATTGATAATGAAGTAAGCTTATAAAGCTCTTCCCATTCTTCAGATATAAATGTATTTAGATACTCTTTAGCTATAACTTCGTAATCTTCCCTTTCCGGATAACTCTTATCTGTTATGATATCAAGTTTCTTGAAGAGATGCTTTATTGGCAAATACACCGGAACTTTGTTAACAGGAAAGAGTCTTTCAATCTCTTTCTTACCGTCGTCAGTTTTAGCTACTTCTACAGGTATTCTTCCACCTAATTCATTCACTTCCATATTTATCCATCTATCCATCTGCTTGCGGAGGAAGGCTTCCTGCTCTGTAATAGAATCAACTTTATTCTTTGAAAATTGCATGAAACCCGATTCTCTTTTGAAGTTATACTCACATTCATCCGGACAATGTCCATCCATCTTTTGGGCAACACAACAATTCCAACAGATTGTCTTTCCAATCCTTAGACAGTAGCGCTGCTCTCTATTGTTTCGGCAAACATGACATCGGTTATTTTTGAATAAACTAAGCAAATCAACACTCCGGAGATGGTGGCATTCTTCTCTTAAAAGCGGAAAGTTTATACAATCTCAAGACTTTCTTAATGTCTTCTTCTTTAAATCCGTCTTCCACAATTGAATCAATATTTGTTCCTAGATTATATAAACGAAATAGAATTTCATCAAGGGTTTTATATGGAATTCCCAACTCTTCCTCATCAGTCTGAGACTCCCACAAGTCAGCAGTAGGAGCTTTATTTATGATTTGTTCAGGGACACCTAAGATTCTAGACATCTCCCAGACTTCTGTCTTGTAAAGATTACCGATAGGTTCAAACGCACAAGCAGCATCACCATATTGAGTGCAATAACCAACTTCCAATTCTGTTCTATTACCCGTTCCTACAACTAATGCTTTGTATTTGGAAGAAAGGTCATATAAGACACACATTCTGCTTCTTGCCATCCAGTTCCCTCTTCTGAGTTTATCAGCATCGGGTTCATAAATATCAAAGTATGGATCGGCAAAACTTGTTATTTCAATCACTTCAGTTTGAATGTCCAACCATTTTGCAAGTGCCTTGGCATCATTTAAAGATTCAGGACTGCTTCCTTTATAAGGTAGCATTACTCCGTAAACATTCTCTTTTCCTATGGCTTTTACTGCCAAAGTAGCAGACAATGATGAGTCTATTCCTCCTGACAACCCGATAATCAACTTTGTAAAACCATTCTGTCGAGTAAAAACTCTGATAAATTCAATAATTTTATTAATCTCAGCCTGATAATTCAGCAGTCTCATATTTGCTCCTTTATATTGCTAAACAATGTAAAACAGTTATTCCAACATCTGTAATTTACGTCAGTGTGTATAAGAACATAATGCTGTCAATTTCAAATGAAAAAAGGTTCAGACAAATACTTATCTGAACCTTTAAATAACCTATAGTTTTATCCTTGAATAACTTCTTTAACCTCAGGAATCTCTTGTTTAAGAACTCTTTCGATACCTGCTTTCAGTGTTAAAGTAGCCATAGGGCAACTTCCACAAGCACCTTTAAGTCTAACAACTACTGTATTATCTTCACGAATATCTACGAGTTCAACATCTCCGCCATCAGCCTGAATTGAAGGTCTTACCTTATCAAGGACTTCTTCAATTTTCACTTTATCGAGCATAATAGCCTCCATTTTCATTTTTAATCAGTTATTTCTTCCAGATATTATATGTCAAAGGATTTATTTGGCTATATTTTTTCACTATTTCTTTTTCCTACTTCAGTAAAACCATCTTTCCAACCGTGCTTTGACTACCATGTTTCAATCTATAGAAATATATTCCCGAAGCACAGTGATTTCCATTTTTATCTTCACCGTACCATTTAAATCTATGCTGACCCTGTTCCAAATCACCTTTAAACAATCCTGTTACTTTCTGACCTCTTATATTGTAAATAGAGAGCTCTGCTTTTTCTCTCTTTTCTTTAACCGTAAACTGTATTGTTGTTTCCGGATTAAACGGATTCGGATAATTGCATAAACCGGTTACATAAACCGGATAGCCATCACTATTACCGACAGGATCATGATAAGTGATATCACACATAGAATAATTGAGAGCGAGCTCATTTGTTGGGGTGGAATAACTTGCCAATTGAAGCCAATAATAGTCATTAGGGAAAGGGACTTGTGTTTGCTGTTCTATTTGCCAATCCCCCCACACAACTAGATGTACATCATCGAAATAAGCTTCCGAATCAGCATTGTCACCTGAACGGACTAAGCTTATTTTAAAGTAGTTTTGATCGTTTTCATGTGGTATATCTATACTAACTTTAGTCCATTCATTGGTATTTACGATTAAGCCTGTTGAATATGTACTGTTGGGATAGTAGCTGTTATAATTTGTATAGAATTCTACTTCCAATTGAGCAGAGCAATCAATGGCTTTTATATATCCTGTAAGAGTTTTATCTCCGTCCTTTACCTGAATCTTTTGACTCATAGTTCTTTCAGTTTCTGGCTGAACTAAAGAATGAGATGTCGCTCCACTTCGATACTCGGTTGTTTCTTCCGGTAATGTTGACCAATAAGATACTCCCTCAAACTCCATGTTTCCCATTGGAAAAGATTCTCTACCTAATCTCCATTTTATACTATCCCCTCCGGTTATCTCATTAACTGATTTTATCACTCCGGTAAGGTCAATTGCATTACTTAAAAAATCATTCTCATCATACTGAGTCATAGGGACATTCAATTGTTCATTTTCGATGGGAAAATTATAATCCAATGAATCTAATATTACTTCGGCTCTATTTGTTTCACTATTAACATGAACGATAGTATTCAATTCTCTTGATTTCATAGATATATACCTAAGCAGGTGAGTACCAAGTTCACCATATACAACTTTTGGTTTATAACTATCAATATATATAGGTGTTACAGTGAAATTCTTGAATCCATCCATATCTGCTTCTGTGTTAAGTATCATGGAAGGTAAGCATTCGGGATAGTTTAAATCAAACACAAAATTCCCTAAAGAATGAGCTATAACCTTCCCGTTGTATACTTCAATTCCCTGTACAATATGAGGATGATGTACTATTACCAAATCAGCCCCACTGTCTATGGCATGATGTCGTATTTCAATATCCCACATGTGAGGGATATCCATTCTAGGGTTAAAGTCTTCATCTGCATCTCTGTCTATAAATTTATCATAATCGGAACCCGGATCATAAGAATACTCGCTACCTCCATGCATCATTACTACGTTTAAATCAGCTATCCCTTCCACACTCTCGATTTGTTCCGTTAAAAAGTAAGGAGTCATATATGCGAAACCCGCTTTATCATATCCGGCATTTAGATATGGTTTAGCATTATTGTATTGCCCGGTTCTATCACAACTCCCCAGAAAAGCTAAAATCATACCTTTCTGAAACACATAAGCAGGTTTGTATGCTTCAATAGAATTTATACCTGCTCCGCAATGTAATATATCGGAATCATCAAGCACATCCATTGTCTGTTGAAGAGCCGGGGTCATATAATCCCAAGAATGATTGTTCGCTAATGAAACTAAATCAACTCCACCATTTTCCAAAGCAACCACACTTGTAGGACTTGATCTAAAGGCAACCGATTTAGTCGGATGCATTGTTCCCGTATCTGCAAGAGGTGTCTCAAGATTAGCAACAGTAATGTCAGCAGATAAGCCTAAAACCGAATCGACTTCACTGAATATTTCGGGGATATTTGTGCTTGTCAACCTGCGTGCAAACATTACATCTCCCACGAAATTTAACTTTACAGGTAGAGTACTATCCCCCATTTCAATATCAACATGTTCAACAAAGCGTCCGATTTCTCCTTGCGAATCTGCAACTTCAAATAAAACTGAATAGGGATGATCATCTGTAACGGTGTATGTATGATTTACTCTCGAAAACTCTGAAGTTTCTACAATTCCATCTCCAAAATTCCAATGAAACTCATTGATAATATCACCTTCAGGGTCTGATACTTCACCTCTAAACTGATATGTAATCTCTCTAGTATGTTTATCGATAATCTTAGTTCCCATCTGCCTGTAAGTAAAAGAGCATTGAGGAGCTTGATTGATTTCATCCGTTAAATCCTGTACGGAATCGAAGAATATACTGTCAGCGGTTATTGTGATGAATTCTAAACCTGTAATTTCCGGGAGATAATCATACCATGCCTGCCAATCATCAGCTATTGGTAACAGAAAGTCTACCCATTCATTATCCTCTTTTGATTCTTGATAACAAGTCACAAACTCTTCAATATTGTGTTCTAAATTACCATAAATTGAATATCTGAGTGAGTTTATAGAATCAGAAACTCCTATTGCAATCAGATTACTCGGACCGGTTGATTTAACGGTAAATTTGAATACTGTGTTATCTTCAATCAGATAAGGTTCGATTATAATTCGTTTACCTATATTCCCAAATAGATTTAAGCAATTGTCTTCATATCCGTTTGGGGATATCTGCAAAGAATCGGGTTGCATATCATACTCTTCAATACTTTCAATTTCAAACTCACCATCAAAGTTCTCAAGCATAGTGAAACGTGAAATACTTAAAAGAGTCATCCATACAAACAATAAAGTCATTAATAATGAGATATGCTTTCTCATAGTTTCCTCCGTTGCCTTATAATAATGTTTTGATGTGTTAAATCTTCATTATGATTATTTTGTTCCAAATAATAAATAAAATTACTTTCGGCTTAACTTTTCTTAATCATAATTATCTATACTGCTATGATTTGTAATCCATTATCTAAAATAGTCAAGCACTTCTTGTTAAGAGAAAGTATGATTACAAATTCGAATTGAATACTTTAGTGATATTGCTATACTGGCATATTATTTAAGTCATTTCTGGATGGCATAAACGTATACTTTTAGTATATAAATTAGCAACATATAACAAGGTCGCATTTGCGACCTATGTTAAATGTTCTACTGAGGAGTTCAGCTATACTCAATAATAGACCAGCTTCACTTCTCTAAATTATACATTTGAGTATATTAATTAAACTTTCGAATACCTATAATTTCCTTTAATATTAGCATTTAAATATTTACCATGTGAATCTGCACTCATAATTCCCTCGTAAACATGCTCAGGAACATCGAAGTATTGATAAACTGAACCATTTAAAAATTCAATTTCCAAAGTTTCACTTTCTGAATCATAACCTATTGATGCTATGTTTGATGAGCTAACTGAATCTCTATTCATCTTTCTCTCCTTTTATCTTTGTATTTTCTATTATTCTACTTATTCTTGGATTATGAGCTCTCCAAGATTCAATTAATTCTTCATAATTAGGATTATTTTCCATTTTATTGTTCCAACCACCTGGATGCATAGAATCTTCTGGGGTAATTTCATCATAAATTATTGGATCTTGGCTATCAGGTCTTCTTTCTTTAGGAGGTGCTTTGATCAATGTTCGCATTGGCAACTTAACAGATTCACCTAATACAATGGCTTCACCAGTTCTCAGTATTGGTAACATATCCGTTAATCCTTCTAAGTTGTCAGGTAATGCACTAGTTATATGGCTCCTATCAGTAGAATTTGCTAATCTCATTGCCACAAATGTACCACATTGAGACAGTATTGTACTATTAACTTCTGATGGTCTTTGACTAACAACCATCGCTCCAATTCCATATTTCCGACCCTCCTTAGCAATTCTTTGAACAATCTTTGAAGCCATACTCTTTGACTCATTATTAAGATATAAATGAGCTTCTTCCATCACCAATAATATTGGTCTAAACCTACCTCCTTGTGATAAATTGCGACTCCAAAAAAGTGCTTCGTATACTAATCTGAAAAGAGCACCAATGATTGTCTGTAGTATATCTGATGGCACTCCAGATAAATCAAATATTGATATATTATTCGGACTACCTATCCAATCTACTAACAATTTATCAATATCTTCTTTTATCTTTCCATCTTTCTCTGGAAGCCATTTACTTGGTTTGAAGATGAAATCGTATCTCGGAATTCTTAATTTTGCACCGAGAAGAGATAACTGTTTTCTAATGTTTGGTTGATTAGGTAAATGGTTAACCTTCACAGAACCCGAATCATTATTTACATTCTTGAAAATAGGAGGTATACCTAACTCTGGATTTCCTTTAAGTTCTGTATCTCGATCATCTACTTCAAATGCTATGTTTTCAGATGGTCGACATCCATCACTTTTATAATAGGTTCCAAATGCTTCGATATACATTTCATACCATAATTTATGAATACTAAAAGGAACTGGTGAGTCCACATTTAATGTATCTTCTGATAGACCATTCAAAGGGTATTTAACTAATGAGTCAACTTTAGCTTTGTGTATTCTCTCCATCACAAAGTTTCTGTTTTTTTCATCATTAAAATTTCCAAAACTTATTTCACATAACTCATCAAAATTTAAAGCCCAGAAAGGAATAGATAATTCCTTTTCATTATGCATGCTAGATTTGCTAGCATTTACTTTGAAGATGTTTGAATTATCTCGAAAAGCATTTCCATACTCACCATGAATATCTAGAATGATTACTCTTGATGAAGGATATTTATCCTTATCTGTTAAAGCATTAATTATACTTGCAACTGTTGTGGATTTACCTGATCCTGTTGTACCCACGATAGCAGAATGCCTTGTTATTAGCTTGTTTACATCGATCAATGCCGGTATTGACTCTGCATTAGCAATACTACCAATTTTTACAAAATAAGGTTTATCTGGTTGTCCATAAATTCTTACTAACTCTTTTTCAGAAACCAAATGAACTTCATCTCCGATAGTGGGGTACTGCGTTATTCCTCTTTGAAAATTTCCGTTTCTCTGCCCTTCACCAATCAATTGAATTGTCATCCATCTATTGCCAAGAGTTGAATCTTCAACTATATTTTCAGGTTTCGAACTTGCTCCAACTTGAGTGATAATACCAAATAGATCAGCAAATCCAATAGGGATTCTAACGAAGCTACCAATTTGACCTATTCGATATCCTTGTCCATTTATGTAAATAAATTCAGAAACATTTTCAGATGTTAAGGAAAATCTTACTGTTGTCCCAGTTACATCTTGAACTATACCTAAAAAAGTTTCTTTATTTTTCATCAATGTTGTCTCCAATTAATGATACTAAGTAATCTGAAAATATTTCAAAGTCTCCTATTTTTACTGAAACATTTTGTTCATCAGACCCTTTTTCAATTTTTTCAATAAACTCTGAGAACTCAGAGTCAATATCATCTTCGTTATGCCATGTCCCTTCAACAGTACCTATAATTGCTCTATCCTCTGTCCAAACATTGAGATTATGTTGCTTAATAGCGTGTTGGTACGCATTTGGATATCTTTGTACTAAGTTGCCATTGTCTTCATAGCTAAAAGTACCATATAACAAAGCTAAGACCATCGCTGTAGGATTTGATTTAAGAGAATTGATTATTATATTGTTTAAGTGTTGATCATTAAATGAGTAGCCAACAATAATAAGAATCGATGACTTTTGCTTAATGAAACTACTTAACTGGTCAATTAAGGCAAGATAAGGCATTTTTCTACTTTGATCATATTTTAAATGAGAAGGATATATTAAATGAGATTCATTTTCTTCATCAATTCCAGTACGATAAACATTGTTTTGACTATCTCCCATCTTTTGATGCCAGTTTATTGAACCATGTACTTTCCATAATCTTGTCCAATGACTCGGTATCAAATTCTCTTCAATAGATCTTAGATCAAAGAATGGCTTAATAGTTCCTACAAATCCATCAAAATATGGAACTTCAATTTCCTCCAAAGCTTGTTCCATTAGAACATCATAATTTGTTGTAAAGATTTCTACTGGGACTTCTCGGTCAATTGTGCTAATCCATTTTGCTAGTTTGTGATATGGTGTCATATTGTTTGGAAGCTTGACATTCATTTTGTTAACTATAATCTTACATACTTCTTTTTCAAGACTTTTTAAAGCTTCGTTGGTGAATCCTCTTACTTCACCCCCTTTAGAGACTTGCTTCAAGCTTCTTATAAAGCTCAAAACATCTTCTATATTATCATTTGTTTTACCAGTTTTTCCATGCTCTTCAAGCAGTTTAGTGTAATCTTTGTTATCTTTTAGTTGTTCTAGAATATCTACTGTTAATTTCTTCATATCAGATATCAAAGGCCATTTATCTTTATCCATTTTCACTGATAATGGACATCCTGCAGAGACAAAAAAACCAATAGGTTTTTTCGTTTGTGATAATGATTGTCTTAAGTATTTTAAATGTCTCGAAACATTGTGATGATTCTGCATCTACCCTCCTCTAGTATCATAAAATAGTCGTATGGACATTTCCTTATAGACGTATATAATCTAATATTTTTCTAAGTTACATGAAAATACATCTTCATCACTAATACTCATAAGTTCTCTTCATAAGTCAAGTAACATTTAATCTTTTTTCAACTAAGATATCTCTATCAATTAAACACTATAATTAATATATAGTAATACCACACTCCTCTCATTCAATTCTAACTTCTCACTTACTAGACTCATACTGCTCTCTTACTCAAAGCAGTTAGTTAGTCACAAGTTGTGGATAACTTTATGCTATTTGAGCAATATTAAGTAATAACTGCCTTAATACTTAGGAGCTGATTAGTTAATAATTTTTAACCAAATCAGCAGAGTTTAATTTAGAATAAAATATAGAGATAATATGTAAGGTTTAGGTAAGGAACAGCTCTTCTGGCTTATGGTAAAGGAGAACACTTACTTCACAAACATGATCTTTTTACTAGCAGTATAGCCTTTGTTCATGGATTTAACTAGATAAATACCTGAAGCCAACTTCTTGTTATACTGGTCTGTTCCATCCCATTTGGCAAAGCCATCATTAATAGCCAGTTCTTTAATCTTCTGTCCTCTAATATTATAAATACATATTAGACTATTCTTGTCTGAAGATGACTTGATATTTATCTCAGTGTAGGAGTTAAACGGATTAGGATACACAATAATCGTTGGTTCAATAGAAACTACTTCTTCAATCTCAAGTGAAGTTGTAACATCCTGTATGATTGGGAAACCATCATTGACTACAGGGCTAATACCCCAGTAATCATCTTCACCATTATCTATTTCGCCAATGAAATCCCAATCAATATCTAAATATGTGTTTACATCTCTCATACTTAAGCTGTCAGATTCAACAACATGACTCACTATAGTACTATAATAACTACCGATTGGAGAAGCAACTATCTGATTATTCCAAACATTATCAAATATAGCAGAGTTTCTGGCAGAACCTGCCAATCCTCCCACATCTGTACTTCCTTGAACCGTAGCAAGAGAATAAACATTGTTTAAGTATGAGTTGTAAATCATGCTCCCTACCACTCCCCCAACAGCATCGTTACCCGTTACAATCCCCTTTGTGTAACTGTTCTCAACTATAGATCTAGCATTAACTAAACCAACTAATCCACCCACACTATCCACTCCGTTAATTGTCACAAAAGAGGAACAGCAGAGAATTGTAGAATTATATATGTTTCCTACCAGACCGCCTATATTAGATGTCCCTTCTAAAGTACCGCTACATTCACAGAAAGAAATCTCAGAATCAATAACGATTCCGCCAAGAAGTCCTGAATCAGAGTTCCCTTGAACATTAGCATTAATAATTGATACATCTTTTACAACAGCTCCTTTAACAATTTCAAACAGACCGGAACTGTCGTAACTTGAATCTATATTATAGTTTGTAATTGCGTACTCCATACCGTTTAATGTTCCTTTAAATATTGGTATGACTTCATCTTCATAATCATGCAAATCAATATTGTCAGTGAGAATGAAGCTGTAGTTACTTCTCTGTCCGAAGTATTGAAGCAAGAGAAACTCATCTGCATTGGATATTTGATAATCGTTATCCTGACTTGCGAAGTAATTTAACGGGCTAAGGTATTGGTTATTATCCTTCCAGGTATCATATAACTCTGTTCTTAATGCTCCACTTCTATTGCAAGGAACGGAGGAAATGGAAATCAGTTCATAAGGGAAAAAACTGTTTTCTATATTCTCGACTCCTTCAATATCTCCTATTAAGCCACCACATTTTCCAATGGCATCTACATTTCTTTCTGAGTATGAGTCGCGAACTTGTCCGTTTATCTTCATACTTCCGGCAAAACCTCCAACATAATGCTCCCCCACAACAGTAGTTCCGTTAGTAAATGAATCACTTATTGATGAATGTTCTCTAATCTCACCAATAAAGCCACCTACATAATCAATTCCGTTTACTTCACTTGTTGAGTTACACGATGAGACAGAGCTGTATTCTTCTACATAACCAAAGCATCCTCCAACGTAATTTGTACCATTAACACTTCCTCCGGAACTACTTGAGCTGAACACTGAATTCTGGACTCGACCAACGAGACCTCCAATATAATCAACTCCACTTACATCTGCCCCACTTGTAAGTCCTGTATAAAGGCTATTCTCAACAAATCCGGCGAGTCCTCCAATCATATCGTTCCCCGATACTATTCCGCTACAACTGCAATACTCTAACATGCTCTCTTTAGCATAACCAACGATTGATCCCGTGTAGTCATAAGCCGTAACACTAGCATAAGTAACATAAAGGTCACTTATTGTTGCTTGAAATGTATAACCGAATAAACCGATACTATTCTCACTTGGTCTGTGGATGTATAGACCGGTTATTGTATGTCCATCACCATCGTAGTTCCCCTGAAATGCTTGGTAATAGTCAAAATAGATACGCCAGCCTATCGGATTAAATCCTTCTCCTTGATTCCAATTTTGAGTTGCCGATGCATCAATATCCGCTGTTTGTCTAAAGTAAGTATCCGTTTCCCAATATTCAGGATTAGTGCTAAGCCATAAAAGATTATCAAGAGAACTGATAAGATAAGGTGATGAAACTCCACCTGAACCCATAGGCATAACTCCTTCTGCAAAGCAGAAGCTACATAAGACTACTAGGGTGATTATAAGAATTGGTTTTCTCACATATACCTCCTTGAACAGCAATTATGATGAGAAAGTAATTAATGAAGAATGATGATATCGTCCTCTTTCTTTGCTCTGATAAATTCCACTAAAACTCTATTGGGAGCACATACAATCGGTAAAGATGATGTCCAGCCCTGCTTTTCGCATATATGCAGATGGCAATCTGAATGAATGATTCTCGCCTTTCCCCGATCAACTTCTATTATCCCGTGTCCGTCCGGTAATACAAAGCTCTCTTTTGCCATTCCGGAGAATTCGGCAACAGTCTTATCCTTATAAGTAACTCTGATTGTAAGGGATGAGCTCTGTCTTTGATAAAAGAAGACAGTAACTGCAACTACAATAATAACAATTATTAATACTGTGTCACTTAAAGTAAACATCTTTTTATACTTTCTGAGCATTAAAACTCTCCATAGATTTCATGATTGCAATTGACACATCTGTTAGAGATGATTCCTTCTAATTTGACACCGAACACATCTCTTCTTATCAGTAGCTTTCCACAATTAGGACAAATAGTTTCCGAGACAGCTCCAATATTCCCCGAATACACATACTCAAGTTTATTTTTAGCAATAGCTTGATACTCAAGGATTAGATTTGATGGTGTTCGCTTGTTATCCATTTTGAAGGCAGGGAAATATGCAGATATATGGAGTGGAATTGATTTGTTGATTCCTGCAATAAAATCTATCATAGACTCAAACTCATTCAAATTGTCATTCAAGTCGGGAATCAATAGATGAGTCAGTTCCAGATGGGTTGAACTGTAAGAACTTTCAATAGTTTCCAGAACAGGACGTATGCTTCCATCGCATACTGTACTATAAAATTCACTATTAAAACTTTTCAAATCTATATTCATTGCATCAATATATGGAAGTAACTCATGTAAAGGTTCAGAGTTGATATAACCATTAGTGACTAAGACTACACTTATACCATTGTCTTTCATGATTGGAGCCGTATCCATAATAAACTCAAACCAGGTTATTGGTTCGGAATATGTAAACGCAACTGACTTGACGTTTCTTTCTTTGCATATCTCCAATAATTGTGAAGGTGAAACATCTCTGGTTGAAGCATGCATCTGACTTATAGTGTAATTCTGGCAAAAACTACAATGTAGATTACATGAGTTTGGTCCTAAGGAAAATATTCTGCTTCCCGGATGAAAATGATAAAGAGGTTTCTTCTCTATCGGGTCAATTGCCAGTGAGCATGTCTTGCCATAGTTAAGAACGAAAAGGCTACCATCAACATTAACTCGACTTAAGCAACTACTTACTTGATCTGGATTTATAATACAATTATTAGGACATAGAATGCATTGAACTTTTGAGTTATGAAGCTTCTTGAAATATTTAGCTTGTTGCATCTAACATATAAGTGCTTTAACTGCATCAACAGAGTAATCTAAAGCATTTGAGTTTTCATTCAAAGTCTTCTTGGCATTTGCCCCCATTGAATCCCTCAACTCTCTGTCATTATAAAGACGGATTATATCATCAAGCAATTTATCGGAATCAGAGATGACTATAGCTTTCTTTCTAGCTAAAGCTTTCACTGAACCCCTACAGGAGTTATGAAAAGGACCAATTATTATTGGCTTTTTATAATAAGCAGGTTCAAGAGGATTATGTCCTCCGAAATCAGTAAAACTACCGCCGACTATAGCAATATTGCAAACGCTGTAAAGCTCGTTTAATACACCCATTTTATCTACAATAACATTTGTATAGTTACACGACTTGTCTTTCGAGAACAAAGCAAATGGGATTGGTCCCATAATCTTTGTAATCTCTTCCATTCGATTTAGATGTCGAGGGACAATAACATTCTTTAGATTTGGAATTGCTTTATTCAAAGTAGGGATAAGATCAACAAATAGCTTCTCTTCTCCTGGTCTTGAGCTACCCCATACTATCACAAAATCATGGTCTTTGATTCCATACTTACATTTACTCTGTTCATAGTTGTAGCTTGGGAGATTCAAACAAAACTTAAGGTTACCAGCTATTTGTACATTTCTGAAACCTATTTTATTGAATCTATGCTTATCAACACCGGTCTGAGCATTCACAAAAGTAATTCTCTTAAAAAGAGGTTTGAATACGCATGATAAGGTTTTAAATGTTGTCAATGTTCCTTTGGATATTCGAGCATTTATCCACCCGACAGGAATTTGTTTTCTGATTGCACTATAGAGTAAATTCGGCCATATCTCGGTTTCAACAATCAGTATCATGCAAGGGTCAATTCGTCTGATGAAAGAACTCATAACAATTCTTACATCCAACGGTAAAAGATGTCTGCTAACATTCAAATCAGACTCTTTAACTCTCTGCCATCCTGTAACACTTGTAGTAGTTATCAGTATATCTCTTCCGGTTTTCTCCAATTCCTTTATCATAGGAAGTATTGCATTTACTTCTCCTACCGAAGCAGCATGAATCCAAATAGGCTTTTTAAGCACAGGAGGACACAAAGCAAGTCGTTCGAAACTTGCAGGATGTTTCAAGATAAGAGACAATAGTGGAAATGCTATGATAAAGAGGATATCAAGGATACAGTTTATCAGGAAGAAAACAACTGAAGTGAATAACATTAGATAGTCTCAGTAAGGATTTTTACCATACCTTTGGCAATCTCGGTTCCATAGAGATTCGGATGTTCAGTAGGAGGTTCGAAAGCCTTTATCTTGGTAGCTAAATCTCCTTCTATCGGTGGTAACAGCAGATTCCATCCTATCTCTACCGTTTCCACCCATTCTGTTTCAGTTCTCAAAGTAATACATGGTTTATTATGAAGATATGCTTCTTTCTGCACACCTCCGGAATCAGTGATTATCTTTTTTGCATACTTTTGAAGTCCGTTAAACTTTACGTAACCTTGAGGTTGAATAAGCTTAACGTTGGAAGGTAATCTCTCTTCTCCTAAGACTTTCTGAGTTCTCGGATGGGCAGGGAAAACAACTTTCGAGTCTAGTTTTGCCAAGTCATTAAGGATATTAAGCAAATTCTCTTTGTTATCAACATTGTAAGGTCTGTGTAATGTCAGAAGGTAATAATCACCTGCCTGCAAATCCCATTCATGTAAGATAGACTCATCTACCATAGAGCTGACAGTTTTAACGCTATCAACCATAATATCACCCGTCATATAAGCGTTTTCTGCAAGTCCTTCTCTTCTCAAATGCTCAAATGCAATTATAGTAGGAGCAAACAATATATCAGAAATTCTGTCAGTGACTATACGGTTAATCTCTTCCGGCATGGATTTATTAAAACTTCTCAAACCGGCTTCGACATGGATAATCTTAATCCCAAGTTTAGAAGCAGCTATAGCTGCGGCAAGAGTTGTGTTAGTATCTCCGAATACAAGTATTGCATCCGGTTTCTCTATTAAGAATACTTCTTCTGTATTTTTAAGAATAGTAGCAGTTTGAGTAGCATGTGTAGCTCCCTCGGTTTTTAAGAAGTAATCCGGTTTGGGAGAGCCAATATCTCTTAATATAATATCTGAGAGATTCGCATCATAATGTTGTCCTGAGTGGACAATAACCTCTTTAAATTTCTTTCTTAACTCTTTGGATAAAGGGCCTGATTTAACGAATTGTGGTCTAGCCCCTATAACTGTAACAATTTTTCTCATATTTTAATATATCAAAGGTAAGCTAACTTTTACTTTATCTCTTGAAGACTTGTAGATTGCTTCAATTATCTCGACCGATTTACGACCGTCTCGTCCATCAGTTTTAGGTTCTGCTTTACCTGTTAAAACATCGGCAACATTCTGATAATAAGGGATATGACCAAATCCATAAATGTTAGGTGGTTGGTAATTACTATCCGTGATTAATTTATCGTCATCATCATACTCGGCAAACTCCCATTTTTCGACATGATTTATGGCAACACCACCAATTTTAACAGTACCTTTTTCACCTAATATAGTTATTGAACCCTCAAAGTTTTTAGGATATGTAAGCATGGTTACATTGATTGTTCCAATTACACCTGAACGGAATTTTAAAATAGCTGTTCCGGTATCTTCAGCTTCAATATTTCTAGCTAGAGTTCCGGTTTCAGCCATTACTGATTCAACGTTTCCAATCAACCAGTATAAAGCATCAATATAATGACTCGCTTGATTCATGAAAGCACCACCGTCAAACTCCCAAGTACCTCTCCATTTTGCTGAATCATAATAGTTTTGAGGTCTTTGCCAGAACACATTTGATTGTACCATGAATATTCTGCCAAAACGATTTTTATCAATAGCTTTCTTCAATAACTGCATTGTTGTATTTAGTCTATTCTGTTTCACAACAAACAGTTGAACTCCATACTTATCACATGCTTTAATGAGATGATCAGCATCATGCACATTAATAGCCATTGGTTTCTCAGTAATAACATTTACCTTATGAGCAGCTACATCAGCTCCAATAAAAGGATGCATACCACTAGGTGTGCAAATACTAACTGCATCAAGTTTCTCTTTTTTTAACATCTCATGATAATCAGTATAGTAATTAGCAATATTGTATTGTTCTGCAGCTTCCTGAGCTCTTGATTGGATAATATCACAACAAGCTACAAATTCTGCAGTCTCAATTTGTTTAACAGATTCAAAATGATTCTTAGAGATACGACCACAGCCAATAAGACCAAAGCGCAATTTATTCACAGCAATACCTCCCGTAGATTTGCTTGTACTTTCATATCATTACTATATTGGAGTCTATCTTTGTCAATTGTTTTATGAGGAAACTAAGAGGGTTTAAAGCAATTTTACTCTAAGTTAACCGGATTAGTAGTAAATTTAGCTACATCTTTTTAAAGCTCACGAATAGGGATTCATATCAATATTTATTGTCTTTCAGAAACTTATGCAACCCGTCTACATTAAAAATAGCTCCTCATAAAGAGGAGCTATAGCATAAAAATGCTGATTTCTATTTTTCTTTCAGTGGTATCCAGATTTCCATAATGGAGTCTTCAGCACCGAAAGTATATTTCTCTCCATACAATTCAAAATCAAGATTACCAACCGGTTGATACTTTTCATTCTCAGCAAACCAAGTCATATAAGCATAGTCATAAGTTTGAGGTAAAGTATCTAATGCTCCGATATGTTCAACCACAAGAAACCTTCCTCCCTGAACGGTATATGAAACCATACCTTCAGGAAGAGTATCAGCTTTCTTAACTTCCATTCCGGCAATATATCTAAACTCTGTATCAGGAGTAACATGCTCTTCATCACAGAGACAAACCCCTATAGCTTCGTTAGTATTCTTCATATCGGGTATGTTGCACATGTCTTTGTTGAATTCGGACCATAACTGAGGGATTGTATTATTGTTTTGAGAACAGAAACATTCCTTACCTACAACAGTGAACTCATCTCTTTCTACTATCCTTGTCTTCATTTGAGATTCTCCTCTTCTTAATAGTTTGATATTGTCTAATCTAACAGGTGCAAAACTGTGAACAGTTTTAAGTCTTCGGCGTGCTTTACCCGGGGTAACACCGAAGCATGTTTGATATGCTCTGGTAAAAGCTGCTTGAGATTCGAAAGAGTATTTAGTAGCAATATCCACGATTGGCCTTACCGTGAACACCAGCTCATAACTGGCTTTTGAGAGTTTCCTGAGACGCACATATTCACCCACACCTTTTCCTACGTATGCCTTAAACAAACGATGAAAGTGCCAAGGGGAGTAATTAGCGACATCAGCTAAATCCTCAAGAGTAATCTTCTCTTCTAAATGCTCTTCAATGTAATTCAATGCTTTCTGTAAACATTTCAAAGTTTCCATTTACTGTCCTCATGTTTTGATAATATTTGCTATACCCTACAGAAAAGAAGTAGTCAATAACTTTTTTAAGTATTACTTAATAAAAATGAGGAGTGAAATAAATTTCGCTCCTCAAAACAAGTCGGAATCTATATTACATGTTAAGCCAATATACTGCTAAATCAGCAGTTCTATTGGAATAACCGTATTCATTATCATACCAGGAAAGAATCTTATACATCTTATTCTGTTTCTTAGTAAACTCTGCATCAAAGATAGAAGAGTTAGGATTTCCTACTATATCGCAAGATACGATAGGATCTTCATTATATAAAAGGATATCTTTCATATCGCCTTCAGCTGCTTCTCTCATAGCTTGATTGATTTCTTCAACTGTCGGTTCTTTTTCAAGAAGAACAGTTAAGTCAACCAATGAGCCGTCAGGAGTAGGAACTCTTACAGCATAACCGTTAAGTTTTCCGTTAAGTTCAGGAATAACCAAACCGATAGCCTTTGCTGCACCTGTTGATGTAGGAATCATGCTTACAGCGGCAGCTCTAGCTCTTCTTAAATCACTGTGAGGTAAATCAAGAATCATCTGATCATTTGTATAAGAGTGAACTGTTGTCATAATTCCCTCTTTCAAACCAAACTTGTCATGCAATACCTTACAAACGGGGGCAAGGCAATTAGTTGTACAACTTGCATTGGAGATAACCTGATGTTCTTCTTTAAGAACTTCAGTGTTTACGCCCATAACAACTGTTGCATCCACTTCATCTTTAGCCGGAGCTGAGATAATTACCTTCTTTGCTCCTGCTTTAATGTGTTTCATAGCTTCGGCTTTCTTTCTAAACACACCGGTTGATTCTATTACAAGATCAACGCCTAATTCTGCCCAAGGTAATTGTTCCGGATCTCTCATAGCATAAATTGTTATTGCTTTACCGTCAACAATAAGCTGGTTTCCTTCAGCTTTAATATCTCTATCATAAATCTTGTGCACACTATCATATTTGAAGAGATGTGCCAAAGTCTTTGCATTCGTTAAATCATTAATTGCAACCAATTCTACTTGGTCTGCATACTTGTCGAAAAGGATACGAGCTACAAGTCTTCCGATTCTACCAAATCCGTTAATTGCTATTTTTTTCATTACTGTCTCCTTATAGCATTGTGCTGTGGTTAGCACTTCCAACAACTCTTACTAATTCTTCTACAGATTTCTGCATAGCATCTTCACCCTTAACCATCCATTTTCTTGGATCAAATCTTTTCTTATCAGGGAAGAAATCGTCAGGATTTACACCATTTGGGCAAGCAATTGCATCTGCATTCACAGCCCAATAAGCTTGTACTGCCGCGGCAATATCCATTTGATACTGAGTATCTTTGTTAATCTTTACAACACCATTTCTTACAGCTATTTGCTGCTGTTCGTCGGTTAATCCGGATGCACCATGGAGTACAATACCTGTTTCCACATCGTTAGTAATAAGTAAATCGTCAATACGCTTTATCAAATCTAGATTCAATTTTACTTTTGAACCCTTAGTAACTCCGTGGTTAGTTCCTACTGAAGCTGCAAATAAATCTACTCCCGTTTTTTGAACGTATTCAAGAGCTTCTTCAGGATGTGTGTAAAGTTCTGTATCTGAGACTATCTCATCTTCCGTTCCTTTAATATAGCCAATTTCACCCTCTACAATAACGCCATGCTTGTGAGCAACAGCTACAACTTCTTTAGAAATGCGTACATTCTCTTCAAAAGTCTCATGCGAGGCATCTATCATAACAGATGAGACTAAACCGTTCTCTATACAGTAAACAACAAAATCAAAGTAGTTAGGAGTAGCATGGTCAATATGAAGACCAACACCGCTATTCTTATACTGATTAGCTATAATTTTAACTGTTGATGATATTAACTGAGCACCTGAGTTCATGTTCTGAGTCATACCGGCTGCATATTTAACAGCACCGGCACTCATTTGTAACAATCCGTCCGATCTTTGTGCTTCATAACCTTGAACACAAGCTCTAATAGCACTATCGAAAACAACATTTGAAGCTATAATACCATAACGCATTTTCTTGGCCTGTAGGAAAGCTTCCTTCAATTTCTGTCCGTTATAGAACATATCTCCTCCACTGATTTATTTTTTAGTGACTTATTTACTGAGTTTACATCGAGTCAAGTAAATTCATAGTTATAAACTATAAACTAATCATTATTTATTCTAAAGGTAAATAAAATCTGAAAGTAGCTCCATAACCTATCTTACCTTTTGCTGAGATGTTGCCGTCATGCTTATTAATTATGCGCTTGCATAAAGCTAATCCTATTCCTGTACCGCTAAACTCATCGGGCTTATGGAGTCTCTGAAATACACCAAAAAGTTTCTCTGAATATTCTTCGTTAAATCCTGCTCCCCAATCTTGAATTTGGTAGATTATTCTATCCGATTCTAAATAGGAGGTAACCTCAATCTTCTTCTTTTCAGATTTGCTACTGTATTTTAGGGCATTCCCTATCAGGTTAGACCAGACAAGTTTCATCGAATTAGGGTCACAAGGTGCCATATCCAAATTATGTACAACAAACTCAAAGTCTTTCTTTTCCTGCTCGTTGGCAACCGAGCAGAAACAGGAATTTACTACTACATTCATATCGGTATAAACTTTGTTAATCTCTTTTCTAGTAATCCTGGATAATCTCAGAATGTCAGTTATCAGTTGATTCATTGTCAGAGCATTATTGGTGATAATGGAGAGGAGTCTTTTCCCTTCTTCATCAAGCCCGTCACTATAATCTTCTTCCAGAATATTGCAGAAACCGCTAATAGCTCTAAGAGGAGCCCTTAAGTCATGTGAAACTGAGTAGGAGAAACTTTCTAACTCCTGATTAGCTTCTTCAAGTTCTTGAGTTCTTTCGTTAACTAGTAATTCCAAATGATTCTTATAGTTTTCAAGTTCCTCATCTCTTGTCTTATTCTTCGTAATATCTCTGTTAATACCATACATTCTAACCGGTTTGCCACATTGACTATACAAGAATGTAGCATAGCTCTCGATAACTTTAACTTGTCCCGTGGGAGTGGTAATTCTATACTCACATTTATACTTTCCTGAATTCAGGGAACTCCTGAACTCTTCACTTACTTTTTCTCTGTCTTCTTCGAATATCACATCCACCCAACTGGAATAGTGGTAACTAAACAAGTCAGGGTCAATTTCATAAATCTGGAACATTTTGTTATCCCAAATCAAAGTTCCTGCGACTAAATCCAACTCCCAGATTCCTAAGTCTGCGGATTCGGTTGCAAGTTTCAATCTTTGGTTTAGATTCATTAACTTGTTGTTATTCTCTACTCTTTCGGATACATCTTGAATAAGTCCTGTCACTTTCAAAGGTTCACCGTTTTTATCATATTCGATAAAGGCGGTAGAGTGAATCATTTTCTTAATTCCTTTATCAAAAGTGTTTATTTCAAACTCAATATCATAGTGCTTGTTGTGTTCAAGAAGATCTACAAGTGCCTGATGTACTCTTTCTCTATCGGGTATACAGCCCTCTACTTCTTCTGATGTTAGCTTTATTTTATCCTCTGAAAATCCATAAATCTTTTTTGACTCAGCAGATCCCCAATATTCATCTGTCTTTATATCGTATTCCCAGTTACCTACCTTACCTAATGCTTGAGCCTTAATATATCTGATTTGATTCTTTTCAAGTTCCTCTTGAACATGCTTCAATTCGGTCAAATCTGTAGCTATACCTTCTAAGGCAATAGGAACTCCATCATTATTTTTTACAATCACACTTCTCTGATGAATCCACTTGGTTTCACCTTCAGGTGTAACAATCTGGTATTCCATAACAGGTTTAACACTTCCATTAGTAATATCTTCCCATCCCTTCTTAAAAATATCAAGCCAATCGGAATGAAGTATCTCTTTAATTATTAACGGATGGGCATAAAACTCTTCCGCTGATATTCCCATAACAGTTTTCGCAGAGCTATTAACATATTCATACTTTCCTTCCGGTAAACTCATCCTAAATATCATGTCTTTAGCATTTTCGGATAATCTCTTGAACTTTTCTTCACTGGCCTGCAACTCTTCTCTAATACGGAATGTTTCAGTAACATCCTGTCCTTCAACTAAGAAACTACATATCTCTCCTTGTGAGTTAGAGATGGGTCTTACCGATAAGTTTACATATTTTACTTCATCATTAGCTCCAAAGTTCTTAGCTCTAAATATAACTGATTTACCTTCTTTAGCCCTTTTCAGAGACTCAATCAACTTCTGACGGCATGGTTCGCTACCTCTCCACCATGGTAAATCGGGAAATGGAAGATTTTGAACATCATCTAAACTGCAATTAATGAAGTTTAAAGCTGAGTTATTGCACTCAATAAGTCTAAACTCTGAATCAAGTACTCCTATAAATGTAGTCTTGTCATCATATATTGCTTGGATTTGTCTTTCTTTATCGAGTAATCTATTGGTTATATTCTTCTTCTCCGTAATATCTCTGCCAACTCCAAGTATTCCAATCAATTGACCCGTATCATCGTATAGCGGTGCTTTATGGGTTTCCAACTCGATATCATTACCGGTTACAGTATTCTTTATTGTTTGCTCATAAGTTATCGGTTTCATTTTCTCCAATACTAATTTGTCATAACTCCTAAATAATTCTGCTTGCTCTTTGCTTACGATATCAATATCGGATTTACCTATAATCTCTTCATTGCCCTTTTGAAACAAATCCCTTAATTTCTTGTTGCAGGAAACGTATTGACCGTCTTCATTCTTAACCCAAACATAATCCGGTACCGTATCTAATATGGCTGACAAAAGTACTTCATTCTTTTCAAGTTGCTTTCTGTAAAGAATCCTTTCGGTTATATCAGTGATGAATCCTTCAAGAATATTTTCTCCATCTATCTCTTCGATGCTAATACCTCTTTCCCAGACCCACTTCACTACGCCCGATTTAGTTATAACTCTATATTCAACTTCGTAATGACTCATCTCTTTAGTTGCTTCCAGAATAGCATCTCTTACCGACTCCCTATCATCTTCATGAATGATTGAATCAAAAGTTAGTGCATTGTTACCAATAAACTCATTCGGTTTATAACCTGTTAAGCTATAGCATCCGTCACTAAGGCACTCCATTGTCCAGTGTTCATCTACTTTACACCTGAAAACAATACCGGGAACATTACTCATTAAAGTTCTAATTCTTCTCTGCTCTATCTCTAGCTCTTTCTCTACTTTTATTCGACTTGTTATATCTTGAAACACACAATAAGTTTGCTTAGTGTTCGTATTCCTGTTGATTCCGATCTTACCTTTAACCATTATGTGTCGGTAAGAGCCGTCTTTGTGACGTATTCTATAGGATGTACCGGAAACAGAACCAACCTTTCTCAATTTCTTAAAATTCTCCAGAAAGACAGGTAGGTCTTCATCATGAAGCAAATCACCAAAGCTCATTCCAATCACTTCAACTTCACTATAACCTAGTGTTTCCAACCAAGCCGGATTTACGTCTCTTATCAAACCATCATCCGAGAGAGACTGATAAGGGACATGGGAGGCATTATATAAAGCTTTGTACATATCTCTTTGTACGTCTAGTTCCGGTTTTTGATTAACTTGATCAGTAACATTGTTAAGAACCAATATAACATAACCGGAATCCTTATCTTCTGAAGTTATTGGATAAGCTTCAACTTTAAACCAATCTTTGTTAAACTCGTCTTCCGCAAAACACTGTATCGGTTGAGAAAAGACGGAATCTCCTTTAAATGCTTGCTGAATAAGCCCTGTAACTCTATCGGCTTCGGAACAATGGAGTAGCAATTCATTTAAATCTTTCGGATTGTATTCTTTGAGTCCGGAGATAATATTAAAACTTGTATTTGCATAAACAATTTGTAATTGATTATCAATTATCAAGATAGCTTCAGGAGATTTACTGAAGAATAAGTCAAAGTAACTTGGTAACTCAGTATTTAGCATGTCAACTCCTATAGGTGATTTAATAACGGATTTAGTTACTGTAATTTATACCAAATCCTCAATAATTGTCAAGGATAGCAATTATTTTTTCACTATTTAAATCTTTATTTTCTACCATTTTATATTTATTCAATAAGTGTAAATGAACATTTTTTTACTTACTACTTTCAACCACACTTTACACATTAATTCTTTAGGAATCTCTTTCCCTAGTCAAACTTATGAATACGAATCAGTTCCTTAAGGAGTTACTCTGTTCTTAAATGACAATTACAAGAATCATTTGAATAAACTCTCATGAGATTGTGAGTTTCATTATAGTTCCTATTTAGTCACTCTTTACGTGACATACTAAGTTAAAAAATGTTTATAACAACTTTCATATACTATGAAGCATACTTGTTGCAATATGATAGTAAATGACAAATAATTTATCAAAATCATACGGATAAATGGTATTGGGGAAGTATTAGCTTTGTCAGATAGAAGCTTTATAAATTAATTGATTGATTCATTTCCCGAAGATAGTTATTCTTATTAAAACTTCTAACTTCTGTAGGCTTGTGAATTCGGTTTTTCGGATAGTACAATCAGCTAACTTCACCGTTACCGAACTCGCAAGCACATACAGTTGTAATTTTTAGCTAGGCGACTATGGGATGGTCCAATTCTTCATATCTCGGAACAACCGGAATTAAACCTGTCTCAACCGCTTCCATTATTGTTTTAACGGGAAGATCATTATCATACACTTCCTGAGGGGTAATTGTTTGAAGATTAACTCCCGGAAGAGCTTTTTTTAGCAGATACATCATCTTTAGATTCATGGAGGGACCGTTCAGTCTGGTTCCATGTCCCATGAGTATGGTATTCAAGCGATCTGCATAATTCTTCAAATCACAAAGATATTCCGGGCTTAGATTGTTATAATAAACTGAAAGATTACGAGTAGTCTCTCCGATAATTGTATTTTGCTCGGTACGAGCTGGAACTACATATTCTCTTGCATAGCCTTCACCGGTGAACTTGTCAATGTAATAGACAAGCTTAGCCATTTTACCCGAAAAGGCTCCAAACGGTCTCATAAGATTTACTTTCATTTTGCTCTCCTGAAGTTAGGCATATTAAGAGGGCTTGAGAGTTGTTACACATGATTTGTTACTTATAAATATGAACTTTCCTCTCAAGATATATTTTCGACAGACAATTTTTTATAGAACGCACATAACTATCTAACTATGAGTCAATTATCTCCCTTCTGCAGTCGCGGTCAAGAGAAAAGTTATACATTGGTGAAAGTTATCCACATAATGTGGACAACTTTGGCGTTCGCCAAAGAGGGTCCAAGGAGGCTCCTTGGTGGATCCAATTTGGTTCCAATGTCTTAAACAGTCGCCTAGAAGGGACGTAGAAGGTTAAAAATAGTGGGAGGTAACTGAGAGGTAACCCTTTAAAGTATCCAGTTTTGTAATTAGCAAGAAAATTCTTTCTAAAAGAGTCGCAGAATATGGGGATAAAGCATAAATCAGCAGTTTTAGCCTTAAGTCCATATTCTGCGACTAACTCAACGGGGGACTTGTTGCCTCTAGTCCTGATTTTACGGATATGGTTGTAGTAAGTCTGATATATGAAGACTTTACTAATGAAAGATATAATGTCTCTAAACTCTTCATAATCATATAATTCTTGCTCTATGGTGTTGTGAAAGCTTTCTATATCACTGTTGAATGTTGGAGATTTTGGAGGTATGCGAACATGAGTTACTCCATGCTTGTTTAAGATCTCTTCAAAGATTGTGACTCTACTATGAAGAGGTTCAATAAATTCAGTACCGTTATCTGTTTGGAAAGTAATATCATTAGGAGAGCAATGTAACCCTTTTAGGTATTCAATTACGTAATCCGCAAAAATGGCAGTTGAGAGATCATCTTTATAGTTTGTACAGGAAACACCATTCCTAGCGAGTCTGGCAAATCACATGATTATCAGTATTAATAAACTCATTACAGATTAGGTAAGACTATTCTGAAGATAGTTTCTTCTCCCGGTCCGGAAGTTGCAGTAATATCACCTTTATGCAATCTAACTATCTGCCTTGTCAGAGCAAGCCCTATACCTGAACCATCCTTCTTGGTGGTAAAGAACGGAATAAAGATGTTTGGTAAAGCATCTTCGGTAATCCCTGCCCCACTGTCGATAATAGTAATTATCGATTCGGCTTTAGTTTCTTCCAGATTGATAAAAAGTAGTTTTCTTATGCTGTTCTGCATTGCATCAATTGAATTCTTTATGAGATTTATCAGAACCTGTTGGAACATAGTCTGATCAATATTAACAAGAGCAGGTCCTTCATTAAAGTTCAAAGAGAGTTTAATACCCTTTTCTTCAAACTCATTTTCGAATAAGCTTATTGTGTCTGTTATAAGTAGCTTTAGTTTTGATGGAATAAGATCCGGAGTTTCAATAATAGCCAGCTCACGGTATCTCTTTACAAACTGCATAAGAGCTTTTGAACGTTTAGAGAATAGCTTCAGGGAGTTGTTTAATGTTTTATCCAAGTCACTGACAGGCTCATCTAACTGTGTTAGCAGAGTATCAGACAATGAGGCAATCGGAGTTAAGGAATTGGCTATTTCATGATTTAAAACTCTGATTAGTTTCTGCCAAGAAACCGATTCATGAGTATCCATTTCTGATTTGATGTCTTTCATGGTAACGAGATAATACCTATTCTTATCAAGTTTAAAACTATTCTTAGATATCAGATATTCACCTGATTGTTCCTGAGAGTTATGAGAGAACACAATCTGTTTACCCTCTAGAAGTGAATCGATTTTATCAATAAGATCTCTATCTCTTAGATTCGTAGCAGATATATAATCAAAGTCATCATCCAGAATCTCTTTTAGCACTGAGTTAGAATAATAGACTTTTTTGTGGTTATCATATACCATAATAGCAAAGGGTAAATGCTCGATTATCTTCTCAATCAGAACTGCACTCATTGCATTAGTTCGGCATGTCTCCTTAGTTCTCTCTCTTAAGTAAATAAGCTCTTTGTTAAGAGCAATCAGTTCATCAGAAAATCCCGGTAAATCCACTTCTCTTGCATTCCAATTTTGATTGTATGAGTGGATTAATTCAATCATATTATTGATAAGCCTTTTAATATAAATCGGAACACCTGAAACTAAAATGACAGTTATTAGCAGAGACACCCAAGCTGAAAAATAATCTTTCTGAGCAAAAAAGTATGCCGAAGCTCCTGCACAGATACACATTATAACATTAACGACAACAGTAAGCTTGCCTATTGACCCAACTTTATAGCCCATATTTTTCTATCCTTCTGTATAAAGATGTTCTGTTTATTCCCAAAGCTTTAGCCGCTTTGGTCATGTTACCTTGATATTTATGCAAAGCCTCTCTAATAAGTGCCTCTTCCGCTGATTCTATGTTCAAACTGTCCAGTTTCAGCTTGCTTCCGGAGACTTTATTCTTCAATGCAATATGGTTTGAACTAATAGCATTATCAGGACACAGTATGACAGCTCTATGGATGATATGCTTAAGTTCCCTGATATTACCGGGAAAGTGATATTCCATCAGTTTCGTCAAAGCACTAGAGGTAAGTCCTTTAATGTTTTTGGAATACTTTCTGTTGTATTGGTCCAGAAAATATTTACACAGTTTCGGTATATCACTTTTTCTGTTTCTAAGAGCTGGCAAATGAATCTCAATAGTATTGATTCTATACAATAAATCAGCTCTGAAACTACCTTCTTCCACTGCAAGATCTAGGTTACTGTTTGTTGCACAAACAAGCCTTACATCAATATCCTCTTTCCTGTTTGTGCCTACTGCTACGCTCTTTCTCTCCTCTAGTACTTTCAGCAACTTCATTTGTTGTTCAGGCGGGAGATTACCAATCTCATCTAAGAAGAGTGTTCCTCCATTTGCAGCAACAAGTTTACCTACTCTATTCTGTGAGGCTCCGGTAAAGGCTCCTTTAACATGTCCAAACAATTCGGATTCAAAAAGATTACTGTTTAACGCTCCCATATCAACAGACAAGAACACTTCATCAGATCTGAGAGAACATTTATGTAATGCTCTAGCAACCAATTCTTTTCCGGTACCGTTCTCACCGATGATTAAGACATCCGCATCTGTCGGAGCAACAGTCTTTATAGTTTTAATAATCTCCGTTAACTCATCCGAGTCACCGATAATCTCGGTAATTGAAACATCACTCTTAAGATAATCTCTCTGTACTTTGGTAATCCCGACCTTACGTTCGGTTCTGGCAAAGTTTACTGCTGCATTAACTGTAGCTATCAACTTCTCATTTTGCCACGGCTTGGTTATGAAATCATAAGCTCCTGAGTGAATAGCTCTAATAGCTCTTTCAATATCTCCGTAAGCTGTAATCAAAATAACGGGGATTTCCGGAGTAATATCTTTTATTCTGCTAAGCCAATAGAATCCCTCTTCCCCGCTAATAGCATCACCGTTGAAGTTCATATCAAGCAAAATAGCATCATACCTATTCCTCCTAATAAGAGAAGGAATATCCCTCGGGTCCAATGTGGATTCTATTCTTTCTGAGATAGAATCCAATAAAACTTTCAATGAAAAAACTATATCTTCATCATCATCTATTATTAATAATTTAGCATTTTCTATCATAAGTACTCCTGCCCCCTATTTCTCATAAGCAAAGCAGTTTGTCAATCTGTTAAAAATGTTCATATTCGAACACCAAATGTTCACTACGCAACACATGGCAAATACGGGGAAAGCATTATATTATTATCTTTCAGGGAGTTACAAGTTTGGAACGGAGATTGCGATATTTGGAAGAGAAAACAAAAATGGATAAGGAGAGTTTTTTATGGAAGAGAAGAAACAAGGCGGAAATGCTATGTTACTGCTACGAAGATTCGGAGCATTTGTAATCGATTTTGCATTGTGGTTCGCGTTAGTATATCTAGTAAAGTTTTTAATGATTGATAAGGGAGCCTTGGTAGGAGGTAAACTGCACTTCGTTATAATGCTGGTACTATTTGTGGTTCCGGCAATCTATTCAATCTTAATGTGGTATGTGTTCGGAGCGACAGTAGGGATGTTTTGCTTTAACTTAAGATTGATAGAGACTCAAACCGGAAAGAAACCAATGTTACTAATATCTCTACTCAGATATTGTGGCTATTTTCTTTCCTGGTTTTCTTTTTTTATAGGATTCATTTGGTCATGTTTCGATTCCAGAAACCAGAATTTCGCTGATAAACTTAGTGGTACAATTGTAGTCCCACTAAAACAAATGCATAGTGATATTCCAAAATTAACAGATATAGATATCAGTCGTTGGAAAGCGGGTAAGATCTTCATGATTATCTCCATTTTAATCCTCATCATAGTCAATATCCTCTGGCAATATGAAGCACCGCTTTCCAATGAAGCAGAAGCAGCATTAATCAACTACTCGCCCGATGAGAATCCTGAAGATAATGGCTTCTATTTGCTCAGTGCTTTCGGAGTTCCGGAAGAAGTTAACGCTTTTGAAGAAGGATTAAGAAGAACAAAAGGTGTTAACACTAAGATACTTAGTATTATTGCACCTGATTCAGATATTAATCTGACAGATCAATTCTCATCTTTAGATCCACCGATAGATACTCTTGCAACAGAACTTGAAGTGCTGAGTGACATTGATAATGGCAAATTGATTGAATCCACCCTTGAGAACGAAGATTTAATCAAGCATTATTACAATCAATATAACTATATACAAGATAGGTACTTTAGCCTATTGAATTATAACAAATTCGATAATAAACTTATCCCCGACATGATTACTCCGATTCCGATTCTAATGCCAATGGTTATTTTTGAAAGACTATATACTGCTAACTTTGTTTTAGAATATGTAAACGGAGACAGGGACTATGCAATTGAGCTAATGAAAAAGGGTGAAAATGTCTGTATGCATCTTATGAATACATCTGATTCCCTTATCTTCAAATTAGTAAGCACAATCCTTATGGCTATTCATCAACGTAGTGTTTCAGAGTTAATTTCTTATGAAAATCCTGTTGATCCGAGACTTCTTGATTACATCGACAGCATGTCAGATTTTACTAAAGAATCACTAAGCTTGAGAAAACCTTACATGCATGAGTTTAATCTGGCAACTGCATTTATTACAAGATCTCTTGATTCGTCAGAAAGCTTGAAGGATTATGCTATCTCCCGTCAGGATATTGCTAAAGCAAATCCGCTTTTTGTTAAGGGTAATAATATAGCTAACCATACTTATGAAGAGTTAGCTCGGAGTGCTGAATACTCCGAACTTTCAACAGATAAGATGTATGAATTGGTTAATGACAGACCGAAAGAAAGCTACTCATTATTAGAATATATATATAATCCGATTGGAATCATATTGTCCAAGAACTACTCGGTCTACTACAATCAATATGCAATTAAGATAAGAGATGTTCAGAATAGAATGTATCTCTTAAAAACAGCAAGCTACATTAAGCGAAATCATCTAACTGATGCTCAAATCACAGAGTTTCTAACTAAGAAACAAGGATATTTCTACAATCATTATACAAACAAACCTTTGGATTGGGATAAAGAAACCGGAAAACTAAGCTTTAACGGTCCATATCAGGAAGAGACAAAAGACTCTAGGTTTGTTAAACTATAAATCTTCTTCATACCCTCTGTATAGGGCGAATAGGGCGTAATCCCATTCGAAAGAGCGGGAATATTAAAATATTCCCGCTCATCTCCATAATAAAGAAGATTTTCAATTCTATAATAAGGAGGAATAATGAAAGAATTTTCTAGTAGAGTTTTAATAATAAGAAGAGTATGTGCTTTCTTAATTGATTTAGTTCTTTGGTTAGCATTACAAATACCGGTTCAACATTACCTAAGAGAAGGATATCTTACAGGAGTCAGCTTACAATTAACTTGTATATTACTGATATTCATAATTCCTGCAATTTATACTATTGCTTTGTGGAAGAGTTTAGGTGCAACTCTTGGTATGATGATTTGCAAACTTAAAGTTGTTAGTATTGAATCTCATGATAGACCTAGTTTCATAAAGATAATAGTTAGATATGCAGTATTCTTTTTATCTTGGTTCTCACTGTTAATAGGTTTTCTTTGGGCTTTGTTTGATTCAAGAAAACAAACCTTTGCTGACAAACTATCCAATACAATTGTAATACCTTCAAAAGACGATGGAAGATTCATTCATGAACCGACAAATACAGATGTATCAAGATGGAAAGTAGGGAAAGTAATAGTTGTGCTGTCAATTCTAATACTAATAGTAGTTAATTTTGTCTGGCAATATGAAGAGCCATTAACAAAAGAAGCAACAGAGGCTTTAAGAGACTTCTCTCCTGACACCAATCCCCAAGAAAACGGATTCTATGCTCTTATTGCTTTCGGAGTGCAAGAGAATATGAGTCCTTTTGAGGAAGGCTTTAAAAGAACTACTGAAATGAATGAACAGATTATCTCTGCATTAGAAGAGAAAACAAGCTCAAGCATTCTTAACATGATGAGTAGTATTAAAACTGTTCATGACTCTCTAGATGAAGAGTTAAACATTTTAAGTTCCGTAGATAGTGAAGAATTCCTTAATTTCACAAAAGAAAACAGTGATTTCATTAAGCAGTATTATCAGAAGTATAGTTACATGGAGGAAAGGTACCATAAACTCAGCGAGTATAAAAGTTTTAACAGCAAGATTATTCCCGATATTATCTCACCTGCCCCCATTATGCTACCCCTCATTGTTTATGAAAGATTATATGTCTTTAACTTTGTTGATGAATATATGCGGGGTAATATAGATAATGCTATCAATCTGATGAAAAAAGAAGAAGCTGTTTGCATGAATTTACTTGAGAAATCTGATACCTTGATAAACAAACTGGTTGCATGTATTATGATGTATATTCACCAGAATGGAGTAAATCAATTATTGAACTATGAAAATGATATTGATTATCGCTTATACGACTATGTACAAAACATGACAGATTATTCGAGAGAAGCATTGAGTATTCGTGAAGCCTATATGCATGAATATAATTGCACTGTTGCTTTTATTAGTAGAATGCTAAACTCACCGGAAGCTATAACGGATTATTCGATATCACCGGAAGAAATTTCACAAGCAAATCCATTATTCTTCAAAGCTAACAACATAATAAATCATACTTATCTATATCATGACAGTAATGCAGATTATTCTGAGTTACCAACATACAAAATGATGAAGTTGTATGGTATATCAGATGTACCAAAATACTCATTCTTTGAGACAATGTATAATCCTTTAGGAGTCATTTTTTCTAAGAACTACTTAGCTGCGTATCACTCTTATCCGGTAAAGATTAGAGATTTACAAGTAAGATTGTATATGCTAAAGGCAATTGCCCATATTAAAAAACTCAATCTTAACAATGAGGATATTGTAACATTTCTGAATTCAAAGAAGGATTCGATGTATAATCATTACAATAATGAACCGTTTAACTGGGATTCGAGTACACATACTATCAGTTTTATAGGACCGAATCAAGAAGCTAATGCAGATTCTCGTATGTTGAAAATCAAATGATAAGTAAATAAAAATGGGTACAGATAACTTATCTGTACCCATTTCAGACCGTTTACAAACCCAGTTATGAAAATGACTGGGTTTTTACATTGTAAGTTTATTTCTGATTAGTTGAGTACAATATCAGGATAATGAGATTTAGCTCTATATTCGTCTAAACCAGAGCATATATTAACATAAAAAGCTAATAACATTGATGCCACTTTCCCTGATATGCCATTGAAAAGGTATTTAACCAGTTTCTTTATGTTTTGAACTACTGATGTCATATATGCTTGTTCTCGAACTCGTTCTATACCTCGATATTTCGCATACCGATAACCATGAAGTTGCTTTGCATTTGCAAAGCTTCTCTCAATGGTTTCTTTTCGTTTTTTGTATATCTCTTTGCCACAAAAGGTTAACCTGTTTTTATGGATAATCTCTCTACTGTCTTCCCATACATGACGCATGATAACTTTTTGATGGTTCTTGCTCTCGGTGCATTTGTTAAGCATTGGACAGTTTTTACAATAGCTACTCTCGGATGCATATTCATCATAACCGTTACGGTTTGTTGTTCGATATTTAAGCTCTTTCCCTTCTGGACAGATGTATATGTCTCTATCTGAAATGAACTTAAAATCACGCTTCTTGAAAAGACCTTTTTTACCTCCAAGTCGACGATAACCTATTACTCCCATGATTCCCATATCTACTAATTCTTTGCATATATTAGCTGTATCATACCCGGCATCAAGACCTACTGCCAGGACATCAAAACCAAAACGCTCTTGCTGCACTTTTAGCCTATCAATATAGCAAGAACTGTCATTCACATTGCCGGCG
This sequence comes from Cloacimonadales bacterium (SeqCode), assembly GCA_963667035.1. GTDB lineage: Bacteria > Cloacimonadota > Cloacimonadia > Cloacimonadales > JAFGVF01 > Zophobacter. The sequence goes on along the minus strand of OY762964.1, from coordinate 922,561 downwards.
GTAATATGAACATCTGTTATGAAGTTTACTTTAGGATCTACGGTTCTATGATCAAGATAGAAGAAACCTTGTGGTTTCTTGTCTCGCGTCATGAAACCACTGTCAGGATCTGTTTTACTAGACTTAATCTCTTTAACTTTGGGTGACGAACCGCCTTTAAAGTCATTGTCTTTAGGTGGGAGTGGCTTCTTACCGTGAGCTTTTCGGTTTTCATCCACTGTTTTATTTAGATCTTCAAGATAACTCTGAGGTGTGGTCTCTACTTTAATTGATTCATATTTGCCTTTATTAGCATTAGCTTTCAGATGAGTTGAATCGCTATAAAGAACCTTGCCATCTACCAAACCATTCTCGATACCAAGTTTTACAATATCAATGAAAATCTCTTCAAAAACAGTGCTATCAGTAAAGCGTCTGCGACGATTCTGGCTGAAGAGAGAATGACTCGGTATTTTATCAGTAAGCCCATACCCTAAGAACCAGCGATATGCTACATTGACCTGAATCTCTCTGATTAGTTGTCGCTCAGAACGGATACCAAATAGATAACCAATAAAAAGCATTTTGAAGAAAGTTATGGGATGCACTGGGGGACGACCGTTGTCGGGGCAATACAAATGAGCAGTTCGGTCCATAATAAAACTAAAATCTATTACCCTGTCAATCTTGCGTAGAATATGATCTTCCGGGACAAGATCATCTATTATTACAAATTCCATTTGGGACTGTGTGTCAGAAACTTTTTTAAGCATAACCACCTCTAATTATGATGGTTTAAGTATAAACTAAGGGGGTTTTTGTCAATGATTGATGTTCTTATTTTAAGCTAAAAAAAGACAAAGCTATGAAATCTTACTCATAGCTTTGTCAACAGTCTGAAATGGGTACAGATAACTTATCTGTACCCATTTTAAAATATCTATTAATTATTTCTTTCTGCGACTCTTTTCATATTCCTTCTGACGCTTCTTTCTTATCTTGCTCATTTTACTCTTATACTTTCTAGTCTCTTCATAATCATATCTATGAACTTTCTTTAATATAGGAATCACACCATGACGTGGGTTTATCTCATAAAATAGTTCTTCTACAAGTCTATTCTCAACATCGTATAGATTCTCATGCAAAGCAATCATTTTGTTTAAACCGTTGAATGAAGCAACTCTTGAAATCTTGCCACGATTGTTGTAAGTATAATTAGTGTATTCTACCAAACTATCTTTATAAGTTAACTTACGCTCTTCGGAAATCAATCCTAATTCGTTATAGCTCTTCTCGTAGTACAAAACAGGTTCATTATATTTGTTAAGTTCTACTTTCTTGGTTTCTCTTCCGAAGTCATTTAGTTCTGATCTTGTTGTGTATAAAGGATACTCACCCACTTCATCGTAAAAATACTCGGTGACGACCTTTTTAACTGTATCGGTTAATGCAGTAACTCTCTCCACAATATTAGTATATCCACCATATTTAGTGTAAGAATATTCACCTGTCCTGTCGTTCCATATTTCCACTTCACGACCTTCAAGATCATTGAATTTATTGTATTTGAGTCGTTCTATTCTCTTAGGATCGAAAGTTCTCTTATATATTGTTTTAGAATCTACAGCAGTATTTGCAAGATAAGAGTCAATGTGCTCAATTTCACCCTTATCATTAAAGTAACAGTAGTCTCTGGTATCAAGATATTCAGTGTCTTGTCCAAAATCTTGAGTTATAATATAAACTCTTCTGACCAGTCTCTTTAATCCGTTATAGTGAAGTTTATTGAGGGATGTGTCAATTTTACTTGCAAAGAGAGAAACCGTACCTAAAGCTAACAAACCTATAAAGAGAATCTTTCTCATAATAACGCCCTAAAATTTTCTTTGTTTATCTGACTGCCTTAATGAATCAATTAATGAATCCATCTGCTCAATCGATATATCTGTTTTATCCTTGTATAATAGAGAGTCTATCACTATTTTACGACCTCTACTTATATTCAATTTAACATCTGATTTCAATTTAACTCTAGTTCCAGAAGGAGGAACTGTATTAATAATATAACCTTGTGGTATCTGTTCTGAATAAGCAGAATCAGCAATTGCATAACTCAGATTAACATCGAGCAACATATCTACTGCAACCGGTATTGATTTATTAGTCAGATATGGAACTTCAATCAATCTTGGACCTTTACTTACAAATACTTTAACAGACCCATCCTGCTTAATCTTATTATCCGAAGTAGGTCTCTGTCTAATGATATCACCCCTGTCAAAATCGTTACTATATTCATAAGAAACAACATCAAGATGTATTCTGCTTTTAGAGCATATTTTCTGTGCTTTCTGGACATCATATCCAACTAAAGAGGGTACAAGTACTTCCCTACCTTTTCCTACTGCTAAAGGTAGTATAACTTTTGCCACTAAAACTGAAGTAACAAGTAGAATACCTATCATTAAGCCTGTCGATAGAAAAAATGCCTTTATCTTTGTAACGTTCATTTATACTCCGCTAATTCATCTTTTGCATTTTTGCAGCGAATGCACCATCTATATTATGGACATGTGGTTTTGTCAAATAAAACTCTTTGTCAGTGTACGCTAAAGGTATACTCTCTGTCGCTGAGACCAATGCAAAGTTTTTGTGAGAAGCAAGGAATTTCATTATCTGGTTCTGATTCTCATCCGGATTCATTGTACAGGTAGAATATACAAGAAAACCACCCTTCTTTACGAATTGAGAACCATAATCTAGTGCCTTAGCCTGTATTTTTAAAATATTCTTGATATCCTGATGCTCTTGCCATCTTAATTCTGCCTTTCTTCCGAACACTCCCCAGCCAGTACAAGGAACATCCAATAAAACCCTGTCATAAGCAGGAGCTAAAGGACCGTAGCTAAGAGCATCTGATATAATTGTCTTGATGTTAGTTAACTGTAATCTCTCAGCAGCTTGCTTAATTTTCTTTACTTTGGAAGGGCTTTTGTCGATTGCAATAACTTCTCCGGTGTTATTCATTCTTTCTGCAATGAATGTTGCTTTACCTCCGGGAGCAGCAAACATATCTAGAATATTTTCATTTTCTTTAGGGTCTAAAAGTTGTACAACACCTGCGGCGGCAGTGTCTTGAATTGAATAATAACCTTCTTCAAAAGCTACATCCTGTAAGACTTCTGATGCAGATTCTGTAACTAACATCTGGGGGATAAAGTTACTAATAGCAAAATTCAACTGGTGTTTTGTTTTAAAATAGTTTATTAGTTTAGGAGTTGTTGTAGCTACCTCGTTTACTCTAACATGCAATTTAGGTATATCATTAAAATATATTGCAAGATATTCAGCTTCTTCTTCTCCCCACAAATCAATCCATCTCTTAATTATATCCTCCGGATAAGAATGCTCAACTGAGATTCTTCGTACCGGATCAGTGGGAAACTTTATACCCGGTGTTCTCAGGTAGTTTCTAAGTACTGCATTAATAAAATCCGCAGTCTTTGGGTTCAAATTTGTTTTAGCAAGCTCCACTGTTTCATTAACCGCAGCGTACTCAGGAACTGCATCCATATATATCAACTGATAAAGTCCTATATACAACCAGACTTTAATCTGTATATCTGTCTTTGAATACTTATCTTGATTAGTTAACGTTCCGGCAATATACTCCAGATTATTTCTCATTTTGATTACACCCTTTACGAGAGTGTAAAAGAGATTGGAATCACCGTTATCTTTACGGATTTTCTTTGCACTTGCATGAAGCAATGAGTCTGAAAACTCATTACTTTTTAAAACTTTTTTTATCACTTTATATGCTTCAAGTCTTTCGTTTATCATTTCAACCTTTTCTATAAAGCTGTTTTATTGCATCCTTGATTAATTTCTCTACATCATTGTAACTCTTTTGTTCTGTCAGAAATTTCAATGACTTTCTCACTTCGTATTTTATATAGCCTAAATTGACTAATGCTGTTTCCGCAGAAAGAAATACTTCACTATGAATCGAATCGTCAGACGATTGTTCTAAACCGCTTATAGTGTCAACTTTATCCTTTAATTCCACTATCAGCTTTTGAGCAGTCTTCTTACCCAATCCCGGAACGGTTGAAATTGTTTTGGAATCACCTTCCAGTATCGAACTTACAATTCTTCCTACCGATAATGTTGATAGTACAGCTAAAGCTAACTTGGGACCAACTCCTGAAGTAGATAAAAGAAGACGGAACATTTTCCTCTCACTTGGTTCTAAAAATCCGAAAAGTCTTACTGAATCTTGACTTTGATGGTAGTGTATATGAAGTAATGTTTCGTTATTGATTTGCGGTAGTTTTTCAAAAGTACTTAGTGGTATTGAGACATAGAAACCTATCCCATTGACATCAACGACAGCATATTCAGGTTCCTTTACAGTAAGAATTCCTCTTAAATATTCATACATATTCTTATAAATCAAACTTTACTTTATTATAGTGACATAGAGCAACAGCTAATGCATCATAAGCATCTTCAGATTCAGGAATACTCTTGAGTTTCAACATTTGCTCAACCATATAACGAACTTGTTGTTTGGATGCATTACCATTACCTGTAACAGCCTTTTTGACTTCTCTGGGAGAATATTCTAAAAATTGTTTATTATGTTGAGCAATAGCCAGAAGTATTACACCTCTGGCATGACCCAATGTAAAAGCTGACTGTATATTTTTGCCGTGAAATATGGATTCTACAGCCACAACATCCGGCTTATATTCTTCAATAATCTTTGAGATTTGATTATAAATCACATTAATCCGAACACTCAAGGCTTCAGTAGGACGAGTCCTTATAACATCCGCTCCTGCAGCTATTATAGTTCTCTTCTTAAGGTCTAAAAGACCATATCCGCACTTAATACTCCCCGGATCAATACCTAGTATTACCACAAACCTTATTCAGCTAATTGTTCTAATATATCTTCTGAAATCTCGTAGTTTGAGTAAACTTTCTGAACATCATCGCAATCTTCGAGCATATCGATTAATTTCATAAGTTTCTCAGCTACTTCATCAGCATTGACAGTTGACTTAGGTATTTTAGTCAACTCAGCGTTTTCACAGCTATATCCTAATCCTTCCACTTCAGAAAGACATCTATGGAAATCGCTTTGTTCAGTATAAACAAGAATAGTATCATCTTCGATAACTACATCGGCAGCACCAGCTTCTAAGAGCTCCATCATCACTTCGTCCTCGTCAAGATCACCTTTAGCAATTGTGAAGAAGCCTTTGTTTTCGAAATTCCAAGAAACGGACCCACTCTCAGCCATTGATCCGCCGTATTTAGAAAAAGTATGTCTAATCTCGGCAACAGTTCTATTTTTATTATCGGTTAAACAATCTACGATAATAGCAACACCATTTTGACCATATCCTTCGTAGGTGATATTATCATAGCTAACACCTTCAAGTTCGCCGGTACCGCGTTTTATAGCTCTCTCTATGTTATCCTTAGGCATGTTGTTTTGCTTTGCTAATCCTACTGCAGTTCTAAGAGCAGGATTAGATTCTAAATCACCCCCACCTTGTTTTGCAGCTACAATGATTTCTTTTACTATACGTGTGAACAGTTTGCCTCTTTTTGCATCTGCCGCACCTTTCTTATGCTTAATTGAACTCCACTTATTATGTCCTGACATTTGTATTACCTCATTTGTAAATTTTTACTAAAATCGGGAGGCATTTCTACCTCCCGGAATTATCTTTATAATATCATAACTTGTAAAGCTATTTTTTACTATTCATGATCAGAATTAGCTTCTGCGATAATCTTCTTTGCATTATCTGCAGGAACTCTTTCATAATGTGAGAATTCATTAGTGAATCTTCCGCGTCCCTGTGTAAGTGATTTTAATGATGGGAAGTAAGCAAACAACTCACTTTGAGGAAGCTGAGCTTTGAGAATTTGTTTACGGCCGATTTGTTCCATTCCCATAATCTTACCTCTTCTAGTAGAGATATCACCCATTACATCACCCATGTATTCATTAGGGATGATGATATTAGCTATCATAATGGGTTCAAGAAGAACTGGTTTTGCTTCATCGAAGGCAAGTTTAAGACACTGAGAAGAAGCAATTTTGAAAGCCATTTCAGATGAATCCACATCATGATAAGAACCAAAGTAAAGCTCAACAGAGATATCAACAATTTCATAACCTGCAACAATACCTTTCTTCAATGACTCATGCAAACCTTTCTCAACTGCAGGAATGTAGTTTGATGGAATTACACCACCAACGATAGCATTGATAAATTCAAAGCCTTCACCGCGTTGTCTTGGTTTAACTCTAAAATAAACTTCACCAAACTGTCCTTTACCACCTGATTGCTTTTTATGTCTATACTTAACATCAGAACTACCGGTAAGAGTTTCTTTGTAAGCAACTCTTGGGTTTTGAAGAAGAGCTTCAACTTTATATCTAGCTTTAAGTTTCTTCTGTAACAATGCAATCTGCTGTGAGCCCATACCTGAAACTACATTCTCATGAGTTTCGGCATTAATCTCTGTTCTGATAGTTGGATCTTCATTACTGAGCTTGTTTAAAGCTTCACCAATTTTATCTTCATCAGATTGATTTGCAGCCCTGATTGCTTGCCAATAAACAGGAGAAGGAAGCTCTACTGCAGGATATTGAATCTTTGAGTTAAGATTAACCATTGAGCAAAGATTCTTAGCTGTTTTAAGCTTAACAAGACCGCCAATTTCACCGGCTTTAAGTTCTGTCGTATCCTTTCTGTTCTTACCCATGATATAGAACATATTTCCAACTTTATCTTTTCCGTCTTTTTCAGGGACAAGAACATCAAGAGCGTTTGACAATGTACCCGAGAAAACTCTTACATAAGCGATATCACCCATTACCGGATCAGCAATACTTTTGAAAATATAACCTAATAAATCGCCGTCAGGAGAAACTATCATTTGTTTCTCTTCACCCTTCTCTATAATGGTAATTTCTTTTGCATCAGCAGGAGAAGGAAGGTAGTTAATACAACCTTCGATAAATGCTTTTATACCTTGACTGGTTGTTGCTGAACAAGCGAAAGCTGGCATTAAGTTACCTTCGACAACAGCTTTCTTTATACCGTTAACCATGTTTTCTTCTGAAAGTTCCATCTCTTCAAGGAATATATCAAGTAATGCTTCATCAGTTTCAGCAATACTTTCCATCAATTCCATTCTTTTCTCTTCAACAACATCAGCAAGGTCTGCAGGAATATCAGTAAGCTCATTATCAATATATGCTTTCTGTTTAACTAAGTCAACAACACCTCGGAAACTTCCTTCTGCACCGATTGGTATCATTACAGGAACAGCTTTGATTTCCATGTTTTCATATATAAGTTCAATAACTTTATTGAAATCAGCATTTTCACTGTCCATTCTATTAACAAGAAGGGCTTTACCTATCTTCTTTGATTCCAACAATTCAAGAGCTTGTTCAAGACCAACTTCAAATCCACCGGTTGCATTTGCAACAACAACAGCTGTTTCAACTGCAGCAGTAGCAGTTGTTTGGTCACCAATCATATCTGGATTTCCGGGGGTATCCACAATGTTGATTCTCCAGTCTTTCCAGTCAACAAAACCGAGACTGGTCATTAAAGACATCTTTCTTTCAATCTCTTCAGGATCAAAGTCTAACACTGTATTGCCGTCTTCTATTTTACCTATTTTTGATGTCATTTTAGCATAGTTGAAAAGATGTTCTGCTAAAGTGGTTTTACCGGCTCCACTTCCACCGAAGAAACCGATATTTCTTATCTTGTCTAAACTGTATTGTTTCATATTATTCCCCCGTATTAGGTATTTTTTAACAATTTGAAGACCATTTTTGGAAAGCCAATTTGCTTGTCAATAAAAGCTTATGAATTCATTGAGATTATTAAGAACGTGCAAACAATGTTGTGATAAATAAATAGAGTTGTTTTTAGTATTACATCTCAATTTAGAATTACTATTGCTTGGAATTGGGATATAAATTTGAGTGAGGATTAATAGTTGGTTTCAATTTTGTTGAATTATTTGTAATCTAAAATCGTACATTTTCTCAAGCATCTCGCTTGTTATTCTTATCAAGTAGTTAGCACCATCAAAGCTTAGATAATTGCCGATTAGAAAATCTAATGTTATTAAACTATCCAACCGAAGGGTAAATAATGTTTTATAAAAACACTTAGAATAATAACTTTTGTTATTGAGTGTACTATATAATAGCAGAAGGATTTTACTATAATTTAGAGAAAAATTCGACAAACTTTTTATGGGGAACAGATATACAGATGCGGGATGAATTTGAATATCTTTCCTTTAGCTCCGAAATAGCAGTGAAGAAATCAAGCGTGACAGAACCGATTCTATTGCTTAACAAATACTCCTCAGATTTATTGATTACGGCAAAAATACCGTCAGGAGCTTGACTATACAAAGAGTTTTCCAACATATCGTGTTTTTCTAGCCAATCAATGTTTTTGATAATCTCGGTGTTTGTATTATCTTTAAACTCTTTAACAATTTCTCTGCCATTAGTTGTAGTCAGAAGATTTGCAACCACCATTTGAGCAAACATATTGACACCGCTAAACCCGTAAGTCAGACGAGTTCTTATCGCTTTTGTTAACTCTCTATCCAAGGTTCTTACAAAGGCAATCCGCAATCCGGGAATACCTAGAGATTTACTGAATGACTCAACAATAACCAGATTCTTAAAATCAGATATTCTCTGGAAGAAAAGGTCTGTTCTATCTCTTCTCATTCTTCTGTAAGGACTATCGAAAACAACAAGTGTCCCCTTTGAAGTTATCCGCATTAAACTATCAAAGAGATACTCATCATCGTATTTTGAACCGGTTGGATTATTTGGGTCACAGATTATTAACAATGAATCATCAGGAAACTCTCTATCTAAACATTTATAGTGTTCAATCGCATGACCGTTTAACTCGGCTAGATACTTATAAGGTCCCCAAAACAATTCAGGGAGATATATAGTTGTCGGGCTGTTTACCCTAAAAATTAAATCCAAAGCACTTATAGCACCTGATGTAACAGTAATCATATCACTTGTTGTTCTTGAATCAAAATACTCTTCTATGACAGCTTTCTTGAAGAATTCTGCTCCATGAGATACAGGATAATTCTGTAAAAGTCCATCATTAAGATTCATCTCTTTCACAAGTTTATCAAGATCTATTGGTACAACAGCATTCACTCCCCTATTTAGAGCTAAGTATTCCTTACCGGTTTCTTGAGTTAGCTTCTTTACAAGATTACCAACTTCGATAATTCTGGAAGGTGGAACATTAACTGTTTCTTTCAGCATCAATAACTCCAATCAGTTTTCTAACTGCTTTTAAAACTTCATTAGGCTTAATATCCTGCATACACCTGAAATGCTTAAGAGGACATCTATCGCCCCCATGCAATGAGCAAGGCTGGCAAGGATAATCTTTAGTCAACACAATCGCTTTATCATTTAAAGGAGCAAAACCGAGTTTTGGATGTGTTGCACCAAAAATAGCAATCAATGGTTTTGATAAAGCTGATGCTAAGTGCATCGGTCCACTATCATTTGTTATCAATAAATCAAATTTATCTACTTCTTCTGCTAGTTGCCTAAAGCTAAACTCTCCTGCTTTATTCTCACATCTTGAGGGATTCATTTTGGCTATAGAGCTACATAAATCGTACTCATCTTTTGATCCAAGTAAAGTTATTTCAACTCCGTCTTCACTGATAAGTTTATCTATAGTTGTTTTGAAATATTCTGTCAGCCAACGCTTTGTGTTGAAGCTAGCTCCCGGAAACACCCCAACTCTGAGATTCACATCTCTTTCATTGTTACGTTTTCTTGCGGGTACTATAAGTTTAGGAAAGGGCATCTCTTTCGTATTAACAAAAGATGAAACAGCAGTTGCATATAAATCAATTGTTGAGCCTATTGTTCTATCGGTTCTCTTTGCAACTATAGCTTGTCTAAGGAAATGCTGTTTCTTATAAGTGTATTTCTGCTTCGCTCTAACTGCTTTTATAGCAATATAAGAACTCAGCTTTCCATGCAAATCAATTGCATAATCAAAATGTCCTAACTTCTTTAGATATGCAATATCTTTGTATTCCGTATGAACTTTATCTACATGAGGGAACATTTCAACTAGTTCTTTAAATGTCGGTTTAGTAAGATACTCTATCACAGAATCAGGATATTGAGACTTAACAAGTGCTGTAATCGGTTCCGTTAGGATTATATCTCCCAGAGAACTCATCCTGATAATTAATACTCTCAATTAGCTTATACCTTTTGATCGTCTTCAATTGTCAGATATACATCTTCCTGGTCTACATTCAATTCTTTAGATATGGCTTTAACACTCCAACCTTGGTTATAGAGTTTTCTAATAGCATCTTGTTTGCTTTGGAGGTCATGAGCACTATTGAACTTTATGTCCGACTCATCAAACTTGGATTTAAAAGCACTTTTTCTAATAAAGAAGAAAATAGTAGAACCAGCAACGATAATGAATAAAACTAAGGTAAGATACCAGAAAGGTGACTTAAAGAATGACGGGTCTATAACGGAAGTAGAATCACTTATATCTTCTAATTGATTAACTCTCTCCTTCTGAATCTCAACAGGCACATCCATTGCTAAAGTTTCTTCAACCTCTTTAACTTCCGGAACCGGAACGTCTGCAACTCGTTCTGTTTTTTCAGGAATATTAACACCCAGTTTTTTCAGATTATTAACAACTTCAGGATAGTTTCTATCATCAGACTCTACCATTTTAAAATGATTTATCGCATCATCTTTATTAGATAGTTTCAAATCATTCATAGCATAATAGAAATAAAAGTCTTTTTTATCCGGATAGTTTTGCTCTATCTTCTCGAACTCATCACCGGCTTGTTTTCTCATTCCAAGATTCATAAGATATTTTGCAATACCTAAATCGTTTGTATAGGCATTTTTAGAAGGCTCACATAATAAGTCGATAACTATCTTAAAAGGCTTGCCTGAAAGAGTAAAAATACTTGGTCTTCTTAAAAATCTGGTTCCAACCGTGATATATGTTTCAGAGTCATCTCCACTAACCTGAAAAGCATCTATAAACTTTGTTTTAGGTTTAATCTCAGAGATAGCTTGAGATGACTTGGAATTAATCCTTAACTTCAACTCACTGTTAACAACATCATAACTATAATCGGTAGTAGCATCTGTTTCAATAACTATTCTTGCACCAAAATCATAGTAACCAAACCTAATATCTCTAATAGAAGTATTAGCACCCAATCCTAATAGAATGAGACTGAGCAAACAGATAAGAATAAGTTTTTTCATGTTTCCCTCTTAAGTGATTTAGATATGCATTAACAAAGCTAATTCTAAACGTCAAGGAAAAGTTAATACTAAATACTCATTCATATATAGTTTGGGATTACACAACACAAAACAGTATCTAAACATAAATATGAAATAGACCAACACCTAAGCATTGGTTTATTAATTCTAATCATTCATTATCATTTCATCAATACACATTTCTTTGTATGTACATTTGGAGTCGAACTCACTATTGTTCTTAAAGACTCGTGCTACTGACTATTTGCAATTCCCGGAAATCTTTTCCTCTCATGCCAATCTTGGCTAAAAGCTATGTCCCGAAGCTGACCAACTCCCTCTTTTATTCAGAACTCCCCAATTTCTCAGCAATAGTTCTAATAACATAAGATGACACCCACAATCCCATAATCGCAGTCATATATGAAACCGAACCTACAGGTACACGTTGCCTTCCTCTGCTAACTTCATTCTTTGCATCATTCTCAAGCTCTAATGTCACCGGTTTTTCTGTTGAATATACACATGGTATTCCGCTTGTGATACCTCTTCTTCTTAAGTATTTTCGTACTCTTGAAGCTAAGGGACAGTTCTGAGACTTAAAAACATCATCCAATCTGACCATAGCAGGATCAATTCTATTCCCGGCACCCATTGAGCTAATGATTGGGATTCCAAGATTGTATACATCTTCCAGAAGTCCGACTTTGGGATTCAAACTATCAATTGCATCAACTACAAAGTCTACACCATTAGATAGCATCTTATTGCGAGTATTCACATCAGCAAACTCATTGAAAAGCTCAATCTCACAATCGGGATTTATATCTAATAGGCGTTCACACATGACCTCTGTCTTTGCTTTCCCTAAAGTAGAATGAAGTGCAATGTTCTGTCTGTTTATGTTAGTTATATCGACAGTATCAAAATCAATAAGGACAAATTTCATAAAACCGCTTCTGGCAAGACTCTCGCAAGCATAAGATCCTACTCCTCCCAATCCGAATACAGCGACTTTAACTTCTTTGAACTTACCGACAGCTTCCTTTCCAAAGAGCATTTCTGTTCTATTAAAAATCATATTACACCAAAATACGGGATGCTCTTAACGAACATCCCTAATAGCTTTATTACATGTTTTTGAGCAAGTTTGCCATTTCGATAGCACTAACTGCACTATCCCAGCCTTTGTTTCCGGCTTTGGTTCCTGCTCTTTCAATTGCTTGTTCTATTGTATTAGTAGTAAGTACGCCAAAACTTACAGGTATAGAGTACTCCATCATAACTTTTGCAATTCCTTTGCTTACTTCTGCAGATACATAATCAAAGTGTGGTGTAGCACCTTTAATTACTGCCCCAAGACAGATTATTGCATCATACTTTTTAGTTGAAGCTGCTTTCAGAGCTGCTAAAGGTATCTCAAAAGAACCGGGAACCCAAAGCACATCTATATCAGCTTCATTAACATCATGACGAACCAATGCATCCATTGCACCGCTTAAAAGCTTTGATGATATAAACTCATTAAATCTACCGCATACAATAGCGATTTTTAAACCTTTTCCTATCAGTTTTCCTTCAATTACATTTGCCATTTTATCCTCCACTATACAAGTTTCAATATATGATTCATTTTTTCTTTTTTTGTTTTCAAATAGTTATGGTTACCGTGATGAGCCGGTATCTCAATTTCTTCTCTACTTGTTACCTTTATACCATGCTTTTCCAGATCTTTAATTTTTAGGGGATTATTGGTTAACAATCTGATGCTGTTAACTCCGAAGAACTTTAAAATATCGGCAGCGGATTTGAAATCTCTTAAGTCGGAAGCAAATCCTAACTTATGATTCGCTTCAACAGTATCATAGCCACCTTCTTGTAGCTTATAAGCTCTTATCTTATTTACAAGCCCGATACCTCTACCCTCTTGACGCAAGTAGATTATCATTCCTTGTCCTGCTTCCTGGATTCTTCTCATTGATTCGTGTAACTGAGCACCGCAATCACACCTGCTTGAGGCAAATATATCTCCTGTAAAGCACTCGGAATGAACTCTAACTAATACATCATCTTTAAAGTCTGACGGATTTCCTTTAATCAAGGCTAAATTAGGTTCGTCGGAACCAAAGTTATCAAATGCAAAAAGATTGAACTCACCAAAAGCAGTAGGAAGAGTTGACTCGGCTAGCAGTCTTGCATCGTATTTTCTCTCTGAATATAGTTTTACATTATTCTTCTTAATGTAATCTATCAATTCAGCAACGGATACAACTTTCAAATTCCATTCTTTAGCATACTTCATAATCTGAGGCAATCTTGCCATAGTTCCATCCGGATTAACTATTTCGCATATAGTCCCGGAAGGGAATAATCCCGCCATTTTAGCTAAATCTGAAGATGCTTCCGTATGTCCGGGACGAGATAACACTCCCCCGTGTTGAACTTGTAGCGGAAATATGTGTCCGGGACGATTAAAATCAGCCGGTTTTGATTCGGGATTAGTTAACTGTTTAAGTGTTTCGGCTCTTTCAAAAGCTGAGATTCCCGTTTTTGTTGTAACATGGTCTACAGAAGTTGTAAAAGCTGTTTTAAAGGAATCGGAATTCTTTGAAACCATCAGGTCAATACCTAATCGTGTAAGCTCCTGTTCCGGCATAGAGACACAGACAAGTCCCTTACCATGTGTAATCATGAAATTTACAGCTTCGGGTGTAACCAATTCAGTTGCCATAACAAAGTCACCTTCGTTTTCTCTATCTTCATCATCAACAACAATTATTAATTTTCCTTGCTTTATATCTTCAATTGCTTCATCAATTGTGTTTAATTTAATTTCTTCCATCTCTACTCCTAACCTATATAAATCCGTTCTCTGCCAAGAATGATTTTGTAATCTTACTTTCTTCTCGTTCATTATTTGTCTGATACCAGACATATTTACCAATCACATCACTTTCTATATTAACCTTATCGCCCACTTCTTTGTACTGTAAAACTGTTTCTTTTCTGGTAGTGGGTATAATTGACACTGTAACAACTCTGTCGGATAACTCGGCAATCGTTAAACTAATTCCGTCTATTGCTATTGAACCCTCTGGTATCATAAATTTTATCACATCGGTCTCAACCTCAATTCCATACAGCACTGCATTGCCTAGAGTCTTTACTGATATTATAGTCCCAACTGCATCAACATGTCCTGATACAATATGACCACCCATTCTTGTTGAAGGAGTAAGTGCTCTTTCAAGATTAACTTCCATTCCGGGAGCAACTCCTTTTAAAGATGATTTCTCGATTGTTACAGGCATTACATCCGCAGTAAAACTATCAATCCCCAAACCTATAACCGTCAAACATATCCCATTTACAGATATACTGTCACCAATCTTAGTCTCTTCCAAGACTCTTTCGGCACAGATTTCTATAATACATGCATCCGAACCTTGCGAGAAGCTTTTAACTTTCCCTATTTCTTCTATTATACCTGTAAACATTAGTTCTCCTCAGGATACAAAATAGTTAATGTATCGGTATCAAACCGAATTACTTTAGCTATTTTTAATCTTATGCTATCTTTCACAGTGGCAATACCAAGATTTCCACTCCAACCTATTCCTTCATTGCCAAGTAGTATCGGGGCATTAAACAAATAGTATTTATTAATCATTCCTACTTTAACAGAACTATTGTAAACTCCACTTCCACCTTCAATGAACACACTCATTACACCAATATCATATAGTATTTCCGGCAAATCGCTAAAACTATTGAATGGAATAATATCTACTTTATCAATTAGCTTTGTAATAGACCTTGCCTTTTCAATTTCGGAAAGTGGCACGGCAAAGTAGAGCTTGTTGGTGCTAAGTGTTTGATAAGCATTGCTTGAAACAATGACATCTTTCTCCCATTCCCACTTATCTACCAAGATTATTTTATCGGGTTCTTTCATGACTTGATAATCAAATCTGATGTTCAAGGAAGGATTATCCTTGATAAAGGTATTCTTACCAACAAGAATTGCATCATAAATACTTCTAAGTCGATGAGTTTCCTTACGGGAAGCTTCGCATGTTATCCATTTGGAATCCATTCCGGAAGTAGCAATTTTGCCGTCTAAACTTATCGCAGTTTTCAAAGCAAAATGAGCCCTTTTCTTTGTGACGTTATGGATAAAGACTTCGTTTAACTGCTCAGCTTCACTTTCCAATAATCCCACGTGTACTACTATCCCTGCATCTTGCATCTTCTTAATCCCTTTTCCATTTACAAGAGGATTAGGATCAGTCATCGCTACATAAACTTCAGCAATCTCCGATTTGATAATCAAATCAGCACAAGGTGGTGTTTTCCCGTAATGAGAACATGGCTCTAAGGTGACATAAAGGGTTGAACCGGAAGGGGAGCAGGTTGCACTGTTAATTGCATTAACCTCCGCATGGGGTTCACCTGCTTTGTGGTGAGCTGCTTCTCCGATAATTACACCGTCTTTTACCAATACGGCTCCTACCATCGGATTGGGAGTTGTACGTCCTTCAAACTCTTTTGCAAGTTCAAGGGCTCGTTTCATAAATTTTTTGCACATAATAAAAAACCTCGCACCGGGGCTTGGAACGAGTTAAGAACTGTTTTCTCTCCTCCAGACTTTAACTGTCGGTATTGGAATTTCACCAATTCAACCTTTCGGCTCGTGGACTTTACCACCGGTCGGGAATTTCACCCAGCCCCGAAAACAGAATTGAGTCATCTATATTTTAACGATGCTGTTTGTCAAATGTTTTATAGAAATCACGATCCACAAATCCCAGTATTGCATTTTAAAAGTACTTGATAACAAATTGAAGTTTACACACTCTTCTTATTACTCCCGATATATCCTAAAAAGGATTGTATCTCCAGGAGGATAAAGAAACATTACATAATTTTCTTCTTGACTATTATTAACTATTTCTAACATCTTGTTATATATTTATAACATAAGGTGAAGATATGAAAGCAAAGAAATTAGTATTAGTCGGAGTAGTAGTATTAGTACACCAGATAGTGATGGCTGTATTATTAAAAGTTATTGAAGTAAGTGGAATGCTTGATAAAACAAGCTTTTTAGAGACTGTTTACCTAATCACGGGTTTAGTTGTCATCATTTACGGAGCATTTATAGCATACAAAAATAAGAGAACTGGAGAACCTGACGACGACGAATTGACTATGAAAATCAGAAACAAAGCAAATACTTATGCGGGAGCTCTTAATCTATTTGTTTGGTTAGAGATTTATCGTTATGCAGAAAAAGCAGATTTCTCCAAGTCCCTTCTGATATTTGGATTCTTAATAAGTGCTTTAACCTTTCTTATCAGTTACACTATAGTTAGGATGACGTTTAATGAAAACAAGAATTAAAGAGCTAAGAGCCCGAGATAATTTAACCCAGAGTCAATTGGCTAAAATGGTAAATGTGAGAAGGGAGACAATTGTCTTTCTTGAGAAAGGAAAATATAATCCGTCACTTAAGCTCGCATACGATATTGCCAAAGTGTTTAACTTACCTATAGAAGAGATTTTTATGTTTGATTGATACTCGCACCTTGCTAAATGTTTCATGAATTACTAAAGTCATTTAGGCCTTTATTAGCATAATTTCAAGAAAGCATACAAGGTCAAGTGTGCAAAAAGGAAAGACTCCTCATTGAAAACATTTCTTAATTATCTTGAGTTTGAAGATATAATTGCTGTAAATCCTATCTCTGATTAGTCTCTAAGATTAATGATAAAAAAAGTGTGTCAAAATCGCTAAGATTAATAAAACTGTTACTTCACATACATCAGGCATACCTTCGCAACTCTCCTCTTTGAAGTAGGCGTTGATATTAAGTATATCCAACATTTTCTATGACATAGCTCAATCAGTACTACTTATGTTTATACGCATGTAAACGTAAGATTTAAAAGAAGATTATGAATTCAAAACATCCCCGCAGATCTTTCTCAACGCTAAAGGAGGCATGATATGATTAATGGATAACTATTAATTATGGGCTGTAAAACTCCAAAATTTGACATTGCAATTTTAGGAGCAGGAATATCAGGTTTGTTGTTAGCAAGTGAACTGTCGAAAGAGCTTTCGATAATATTGATTGAAAAGAAATCATCAATACCATCTCATAAATACTGGCTAACTAACAAAGATTGTATCAAAGACAATCCTGAGCTGGTTCACTGCATTGATAATGAATACGATTATCTAGATTTTGTTGGATACAATAATGTTAAATATACTTGTTCTGGTAATTACATTTTATGGGATACGAATCGACTAATTAATCATCTTTATCAAACAATTGTTGCTAATGATTGTCCGGTTATGTGTTCTACACAATTTTATTCTTACGAATATGTTGAAGATAGAATAAACATATCTGCCGGAGATAAAAAATATAGTGTAAAACTTGTAATTGATTGTATGGGATACTCTTCTCCTATTGTAAATGCAAAAGGAATCATTGATATCAAAGGATACTATCACATGTTTGGGAAGAAACTTAAGCTAAGAGAAAGAGTTAATCCAATAGGGCTTCAAAATATAATATTGCAATCCTCTTCTAAATATTTTGAACTATTCCCATTAAAAAATGAATATGCTTTTGCGGCCATTATCAGTACTCAAAGTAGTACATACTCATCTAAATCGATACTAGAGGAATTTGAATTTATTGTGAATGACTCACACATGAAAAGTTATTTTGATAATACTTACTTTGATAATGATTCAGTAAATGGCATCATTCCGGTTGGAAATCTTAATACCAGGGCTTTAAATAAAATATTCTTCTATGGAGAAGCAGGTCAGTTAAATCCTGCAACATCAGCAACCGCTCTTACTATAATGCTTAAACAATACAAAGACCTAGCAAAAGAGTTAGTTTGTGTGGTAAAAGAAAATAGGACCGACAGAAAAAACTTACTTGCACTAAAGAATATTGGTATTAGTAATCTGGCCACAAAGTTTCAGTTAAAGCTTTTCATGGATGTGATGAAATGGGATTCAGATAAATTTGCTAATTTCGTGGAACAAATGCAATTCTTAGATGATAAGCTTGTTTTCGACATCATTTTTGGTGAACTCAATCTTATAGACATACTCAAACAGAAGCAGTTACTGAAAATCCTAAGTCCTAACAATTATCTTTTTAAAAACTTTGTAAAATCTATATTATCTTAAGTATCTTCTTAAAGAATATCGATATCGTTGGGTCATTGTGAAGAACGAACTGAATAAAAAATACAATAAGAATGAAGATGGAGAATGAATCCCGTAAGCTAAATACGGGGAATTGCTTCAGTTCTGAATAAACCTTATCTTTAAGGTCCATTAAATTCCTTTCAAAATCAAGCCTGTCCTTAAGAGTTATTGTATCGTTTTGTAAGAATTCCTTAGAATAGGTCTGATTAATATACTTTAACTTTTCTATGATAGTATGTTCATTAATCTTCTTTAGAACATAGCGAGGATAAAAGCTATATAATAGTGTTGTTGGCATGAATAGTACAATTGGTAAAGTTAACAATATTCTGATAAATGAGTCTTCTAAAGCAAAAGTAGCTGTAAGGGTTCCTCTGAAACCTAGATACAATGCAAGGATACCAACTGTTGTTGTTATGATAAAGAACATGTTGAAACTATTCAAATCCATGGATATAAGCTCTTTTTTTATAGAAATGTTTCGATTATGAGAATCCAATTTCATAAAAAATATAATCACAAATAGGAAGAAAAAGAAAATAAATGAAGCGACAAAATAAATTGACGTTGAAAAGAATATTAGATAATATTTTGAAAAACCATGTAAGGGATACCCACAGTTAATGAGGACAACACTTCCAATCAAGTAAAAAGGTAGACTTGATAGTGAGATCCTCTTCCAAGAGATGTATCTATTAAACTGTTGTTGTAAGAATAGTGCACTATCAGAATCTAATTCAATGATATTTAAGAGCTTGATAAGTATTGTTTTGCCATTAGATTTAAGAAAAAACAACAATCCATAGCCAAATCCTCCAACTAACAGCCCGTTAAAATTAACAACACTCTCCATTATGAAGCTATATAGAGAAGCTTTTCCTTGGAATAACAGGGTAATAATGCTACCTAAAATTATCAATACTGCAATAGCAATAGTGGCTTTAATAACACAGAGTATTAATCTAGCAAGCATAGTAACAACCCATAATTAATAGTTATCCTCCATTGATGATTATCAATATCATTTAGTGATAATAAAATAGTCAATAGAAAAAAGTAACAATAGTACAATCAGGTTTTATTTATTAATAGAGAAGAAGCCTACAATAGCTTAATAGCAATGTATCTGAGATGATAAAGAAAAGCTTGCAGCATCAAAGAACTAACAGTATTATTTAGGAAGTAGAAACATCATTTTCTAAAGAAAAGGCAACTTCTTCCACTGTTTAGAGAGCTATTTGATTCTCTTCTTGACTAAACAACTAACTCAGTAGATAATTGCTTAAATTAAATGGGGATAAAATGAAACACAAATGGATTCTTTGGACAGGTCGGATACTTTCACTTGCGGTAGCTCTTTTTTTTATGGTTTTCTCACTTGATGTCTTTGGTCAGGGATTATGTTTTGGGGAAATACTTATCGGATTATTGATGCATAATATTCCATCTTTTATCTTATTTGCAATTGTGTTTGCAACCTGGAAGAAACCTCTTACCGGGGGAATTATTGTTTTGCTCATTAGTCTTCTCATGATATTTGCTCTCAAATTCTATGAAAATATCTATGCATTTCTTTCAATGGCATTACCGTTAATTCTATCGGGAATCTTGATGATTGTATTCTCGCTGCTAAATAGGATAAAGTCAAAAGGCTAAGTTAGTATCTAAAAAGAGTCCCAATCTCAAATGCAAGGTTTTTAATGATATCAGGAATCTGCATTCTTACTTCTACGTATCTTAATCTATGTTTATACATATCGAAAACGTAAATTTAAGAATGTCTAAATCTATCTAGAGAACAATACATATATTAACAGGTTAGCTTCATCCTAAATAAAAAAAACTAAGGTTAAATCTCTTTAATCTTTTTTATGAGCTGTATTATTTCTCCCGTCAGTTTGAATAAACTATTAGTGCACACAATTAGCCCGGTTCAACAATTCGCATTTTTCCCACTGCTCTCGCACTGTGAAGGTACTGTCAACCCGGTGATTCTGTGCGTGGATAGTGCGTCCGCACTGCCTTCACAGTGGAAACACACTGCGTTGTTAAATCGGGAATAACTAGAGCCTAAAAATAGCATAAAAGTCTGAAACTCCGCATAAAACGCACTGTGGATTCTCGTAGTTCTCCCTTAATTGCTACTAGAAACTAATGTATGAGCTATCTGAGGAATTGCCAATTGCACGCAAAATAGATAGAAGTTTCATTAGAATAATATATTACTTGACCTCTTATATGTGTATGTTAAAAAACATCTAATATATTAATAAATCTATTAGGAATAGAAACTCTTGATACAATAGATTAATATGGAGGATGAATGGGTTCTAAAGGGAAAAATCAACATGTTGTGAAAACTGAAAACGGTTGGGGTGTTAGAGGTGAGGGAAACTCAAGACTAACTAAGAGAACAGATACTCAAAAAGAAGCGATTCAAGTAGCAACTGAAATTGCTAGGAATCAAAAATCAGACACCAAGATCCATGGTGTAAATGGGCAGATTCGAGGTGGAAATAGTTATGGTAATGATCCATGTCCACCAAAAGATAAGAAGTAGGAGTTGTGAAGATGGATGATGGTAAAATAACAAGATCACAATTTAAAATTATCAATAATGATCCTTGTGGTGAAGATTTGTTTGAAGGACAGGCTCATAAAAAAATTGCAGATAAAATATGTGACGAAATAAAAAATAACAGTAATTGCATTATGATTGGGATAGAAGGTGGATGGGGCTCAGGTAAATCAAATCTAATTAAACTCGTGGAAAATAGATTAAAACAAAAGGAAAAATTGAAACAGAAGTTTTATTTTTTTACATATGATGCATGGGGACATCAGGAAGATATCCAAAGAAGAGCTATTATAGAAGAATTGACAGATCATTTAGTTAAAACTAGAGAAAAAGAAGGAGATGAATCATTTTTACATAAAAAGCTGAAGTCGTTATTAGCAAAGAAAAAAGAAACGACTGCATCAACAATTCCTAAACTAAGTATTGGGATAATTATTTATATCCTTTCGATCTACTTCTTGCAATTATTAAACATTATAAAAGATTCAACAATGAGCATATGTATGCAGATGGTTCTTTTCAGTGTACCACTAGTTTTATATTCTATAATACTAGCATATAAAACCAACAAAGGGAAAAAAAGTGGTAATAAAGAACCATTCAAATCAGCTCTTTCTGAGCTCTTTACACTTTACCAGAAAGATAGTATGGAAACAACAACACTCGAAGTGATTTCTGAAGCTAATCCTTCTTCAAGAGAGTTCCGTAATTGGATGCTAGATATTTCCAAATATATTGGAATGGATGTATTAGTAATCGTTTTTGATAATATGGACAGGTTGCCAAAAGATAAAGTGCAAGAGTTGTGGTCTTCTATTCATACTTTCTTTGCGGAAAGAATAGAATCTGGAAATGGGAATATAAGAGTATTGCTTCCATTTGACCGATCACATGTGAGGTGTGCATTTAGATATGAAGATATGAACAATAGTTTAGATCCGAATGTAGATATACCCAGCTTTGGCGATGATTATATTAATAAAACATTTGATGTTGTTTACCGAGTTCCACCACCCATGATGGTTGATTGGAAAAAATATTTTAGGTTGAAATGGCTAGAAGCCTTTGGAAACACAAATCTAGATGAAACTAATTATAACAAAGTTACTCAGATTTATGATTTACTTTCAAGTGATCAAACACCAAGAAAGATTATTGCTTTTATCAATGAGTTTGTAACAATCAAACAAACTCTTTTAGATGATATTCCTGATGAATATATTGCTTTATTTATTTTTGGAAAAACTAAAATTTCGGAAAGACCTCAATCAGAAGTTTTTAATCCAACATATTTAAACTCTCTAGCGTTTTTGTATTCAAGAGATACAAATTTGCCGTCCAATATTGCATCACTCTATTACCAATTGCCTCTAATACAAGTTACAAATGTTGTTTTTATTGATTCATTAACTAAAGCGTTAAACAATGGAGATGAAACAATTGTTAGTGATATTAGCAATTCTATGGAATTCTTCGAGCTTCTAGATAATGCTGTAACAAATGTTTCGAACATTCCCAATTGCGTGCAAGTACTGAATACTGTATTTGCATCTAAAAATGAAGAAGCTAGGATTAAACACATTTGGAAGTGTATCATTGAATTAGTCTATGAAAGAGAACTGAAGGAATATGCACTTCTAGACTACCAAATTGTTCTAATACGAAACATAGAGAATAAGCAGGAATACATGAAGAAGATCATTGAAGAATATCGAACACATGAATCTTTTTCTGTGCTTGATTATTATAACAGTATTAACATGTTAGCTAATTTAAATATTATCAATGTTTTTGAGAATCTTGAAAGCAAAGAAGTCGATGTAGATTCATTCATCACTTTTTTAATGATAGCAAAAGAGGAGTATTCCAAATATCAAATTTCATCTGATTATGGCAAACTTGATGAAACTTTAAGTAAAATAGATGAATCAGAGATTGAAAAGATGAAATGCATTTCATATCTTAGTCCTGAATGCGAAGTACCAAAATTTCTTAACCGTATTGATTCATATATAAAAAGTCTTAGTGCAAAAGGAAACGTTATAAAACAATTGTTTACACCGAATCAAAAAAACAAAGCATTACCCGATGAAATATTGTATGCTCGTTTAAAGAGAGCAGATAACGATTCAGTTGTCTACTATGATTTGATTTGCATGTTGTTAATTAAATATAATAATCTAAATCTGCAACATAAATCACTATTATTATCTATATTGGAGAATACTAGCAATGAGTTTGTCATGAATATTTCTGGCATAATTGAGCACCATATTGGATATGGTGAGTTATTAATCAATTTCTCTAAAATGCAATTTGGATTGCATAAATCTATAGTTAAATATTTGATAGGGACGAATCAAAAAAGAAAAAAACTTAATATTTTGGATGTATTAATCAATTATCAAACAATTCTGGTCTGTTCAGGGGTTGGGCCAGAGACATTTATCAATCATCTCAATCAATGGTCTTGGGAAGCAAAAACTTTAATTAATGAGAGTACTATCCAAGATGTGCATATCAGATTCTTTATTGATGGTGATTCCATATCTTTACCTCTAGTTAGTTATTGTAAAGATGTTTTGTTAAGGTCTTTAAGAAGTATTGAAACAAATACATGGGAAAAGAGTATTTTGGTTAACGATAAAAATTTCCAATTACTGAGGATAATTAGAATCGAATCACCGCCAAATTTTGTTGATGGTCTGAAAAATGCATTAAACATTATTTTTGAATCGGGGCAAAATTTAAACTCATACAAACATATTCAGAATTTCATGTCCGAAAATGGATATGGAAATATGAATTTGAGAAGAATAATCCAGGACAAGGAGGACTACTAGTTAAATAGTGAATGAGTATACCAGATTTTCAATCTCAACATTACATACTCTCACTACATTTCCCTTAAACTACCTAATCACTTGTCTTCTTATAAGCCAGAATAGCAACTGTGTTAACAACTACGGCATTGCCCATGAGGATAAGCAAATCTGGGTAAAGTTCTTTTAGTCCGGCACCTTTGAGTAGGATACTCCGAGTATCTCGGATGAAGTAGGAGATAGGGATTAATTGGGCGACTATCTGTCCCCATTTGGGCATATTCTCAATAGCAGAGAAGAGACCGGAGAGGAAAATAAATACCATCATGACAAAGAAGGCAATGAACATCGCCTGTTGTTGAGTCTGCACCTGGGAAGAGATGAGGAGTCCGATTCCAAGCATCACGCAGAGATAGACAACAAGAAAGAGCAATTGCACAAGCGGATTACCGACAACAGGGATATGGAAGATAAGACGGGCAATCAGCATACCGAGGACAAACTCACCAATCCCGATAACGAGCATAGGCAACAGCTTACCAAGAATAAACTGATGCTTCTTGATAGGCGTTACATTTATCTGTTCGATTGTGCCAATCTCCTTCTCACGGGCTATATTGAGAGCTGTTAAGAGCAGTCCAATCACAGTAACAAGCACAACAAGAATCCCCGGGATCATATAGGTTTTATAGTTCAACTCAGGGTTGTAGAGATAACGAGCTTCGACAATCCGCTTAATCTGATTGACTTTAAGCAACTCGTCAGTATAGAAATCATTGATAATCTTGTTTGCATAGGTGGCAATAAGCCCCCCGGCAGAGCCATCAATGGCATTAATGCGAAGCTGAATAGTTGACTCGCGTCTGTTCATCAGGTCTGACTCAAATGAGGTAGGGATACTGATGATAACTTCTGCGAGATTATTCTCTAGTTGTGCATCGTTTAGTTCTGCCGAATCAGAGCTGTATTTCAGATGAAAGAGAGGGTTATTCTCAAACTTAGCAAGCAGAGCATTAGAGAGGGGAGACTTGTCCATATCCTCCCAGGCAAAGTAAACGCTTTTAAGTTCAAAGTCAGCAGCATTGGAGAGAATCAAGAGCTGAATCATCGGCATGATAAACATAATCGCCAGCATTGCCTTGTTCCTGAAAATCTGCTTAAACTCTTTTTGGATTAATAGAAGTATATTACGCATTATTTAAACCTTACCTTGAAATTCTTGAGGCTAATTGCAGTTAAGATGAGGGTCATGAGGACTAAAACACCGATATCCGGCAGGAAATCAGACAGAGGAGAAGCCTTGAGCATAATGTGTTTCAGGATATTGACAAACCAGCGTGCCGGCATGATATAAGTGATTCCCTGTAGCCAGATTGGCATATTCTTAATGGGATAAATCATCCCACTTAAAAGAGTGGTAGGGAGCATTAACCCGGCCAGTGAAATCATCATTGCAACCTGTTGACTCTGAGCTTTGGTAGAGATTAGGAAACCAAGAGCAAGGGCACAGATACAGTAGATGAGACTGACCAGAATAAGCAGGAATAGCGAACCGGCTAAGGGCATTTTGAAGACCGTAAAAGCGAGGATGAGGATGATTGCGATATTGACGAATGAAACCAGAAGATAGGGAATAACCTTTCCGATTACTATCTGAATAGGTTTTAAAGGCGATATAAGGAGCACATTGAGGGTTCCTGTTTCCTTCTCTCGTGTAAGCGACACCGAAGTCATCAGAGCACAAATAAGCATCAGAATGACCGAAATTAGCCCCGGGACGGTAGAGTAAACACTCTTCATTGTCGGATTATAGTACATTAACTGTTCAACTTTGAGCATTTGAGGTTGATTCGCAAGCCCCTGTTCTGCAAAGAAATCTACCAGCACAGCGTTAAGATATGCCTCTATCGTAGTTGCAGTGTTGGGGTCAATGGCATCAAGCACTAACTGAAAAACAGGCTCATTGTCAGCTAACATCACACGCTCAAAGTCAGGAGAGATGCGAAGAACTGCCTTTATCTTATTGGATTTGAGGAACAGTTCTGCCTCCTGCATCGAATCCACAGGAATTACTTTAAAGCGTTTACCACCTTCGAGTCTATGAACCAACTGTACTGAACTATGTTGTTTAGCCATATCATAAACGGCAATTGTGGTGTTCTCAATCTCAAACCGAAGGACAAATCCGAAGAGGAGAATCTCGATAAGGGGTAATAGAACCATAATCATGAGCGATTTAGGATCACGGATTATGTGGAGAATCTCTTTATTGATAAAGATTAAAAGGTTTTTCATTCGTCACCTCTGGCGAGTTTGAGGAAGACATCGTACATGTTTGCAACCTTGAACTGCTCTTTAAGTTCTGTTGGAGTTCCAAGGGCTGCGATGCGCCCTTTAACCATCATTGAAATCCGGTCGCAGTATTCAGCTTCATCAAGGTAATGGGTGGTCACAAAGACGGTTATTCCTTCTGCAGATGCCTGATAAATCATATCCCAGAAAGCTCTGCGAGTGATAGGGTCAACCCCACCGGTCGGTTCATCTAAAAAGACCACTTTGGGCTTGTGGATAATGGCAATTGAAAAGGAGAGCTTCTGCTTCCAACCGAGGGGGAGAGACTTAATCAGCCTGTTCTTGTATTTGGTTAGCTCCAGTTTGTTTAAAAGTTCTTCACCTGCAAGCTTTATCTCCTGTTTAGACATCTTGTAAATCCCGGCATAGAAACTGATATTCTCCCAGACTGTCAGGTCATCAAACAGAGAGAACTTCTGGCTCATATAGCCGATGTTAAGCTTTATCTGCTCACTCTGATGATAGACATCAAAGCCACAAACATCTGCTTTGCCGGAAGTAGGCGAGAGGAGTCCGCAGAGGATACGCATTGCTGTGGTTTTACCTGCACCGTTGGCACCAAGAAAACCAAAGATTTCTCCTTTGCTGACTTCGAAGGAGATACTGTCCACTGCTGTGAAATCACCAAACTTACGGGTCAGGTTTTCAACTTTAATTATAGGATCAGACATCGTTACTATCCTTCATTAACTGCAAGAAACAATCCTCGAAGTCAGGTTCTATTTCTTTCAAAGTATATTCACTTGAAACCGTATCCAATGCAGTTTTAATTCTTGAAATTGCCTGGATATGTTTAAGTGGTATAGTGATATGCAAGGCATCGCCAAAAGCAAAGATGCTAGACACTTCACTGAGATTATTTAAAGTAGTTTTAGCGATATATTTATCTATTCCACTCAAAGAGAATACCTTCCCCGGGAATGAATTGATAATATTCTGAGGAGTGTCGAGTTGAAGTATCCTGCCCCTGTGTATCAAGGCGACCCGGTCACAACGGATAGCTTCATCCATATACGGTGTTGAAACCACAATCGGAATATCCCGTTGCTTTATTTGAGAAAGATTATCCCAGAACTCAGTACGAGAAACAGGATCGACGCCCGTTGTCGGCTCATCGAGAAAGAGTGCTTTTGGTTGATGAATGAGGGCACAACAGAGGGCAAGCTTCTGTTTCATGCCACCGGATAGATCTCCTGCTCTGCGTTTTGAGAAGGGTTCAAGCAGATCATAGATATTCTTAATCAGGTCATAATTAGCCTTAATAGTAGTTCCAAAGATATTGGCATAGAAATTGAGGTTCTCTGCAACTGTAAGATCCTGATACAGAGAGAATCTGCCGGGCATATAGCCAATCATAGAGCGGATCTTCTTGTAATCTCTCGCAATGTCGAGACCGTCAATCGAACCAGTGCCATTATCGGGTATAAGCAGTGTTGTCATAATCTGAAAAAGCGTACTTTTGCCAGCTCCGTCAGGACCGATGAACCCGAATATCTCATTCTTGTTAACTTCAAAAGAGATATCATTCAGAGCACGGGTACTTCCGTATGACTTTGTGATGTTCTCTGCTATTATAAAGGGTTGCATCTATACCCCTAAAAGATGATTTCGATTGGCATACCAATCTTCAATGAACCGTCATTGTTGCAGAGAGCTTCGACTTTATAGACCAACTTCACTCTCTCTTCACGGGTTTGGATAACCTTTGGAGTGAATTCTGATTTACTGCTGATGTAGGATACAGTTGCAGGATAGCTTTTCATTGTCTCGCCACTATCTAACCTGACCTTTATCTTCTGTCCAAGTTTCAAGGATGTGAGCTGAGTCTCTGAGATAAAAAAAACAGCTTTCAGAGTGGATATGTCAGCAAGCTTAACAATTGGCTTCCCCATTGCAACAAACTCACCTTCATTGGCATAGGTTGTGAGGATAGTGCCGGTGGTAGGAGCTTTAATCTGGCATTTCTCAATATTGCTTTCCAACGTATTGAGTTTCTTGTTTGCCACCTGTTTCTCGGCCTTAGCCAACTTAGCTTCTGTTTTGTTGAGTTCCAGTTTCTGCTGTAGTAGTCTAAAATGTGCATCGATATCATCTAACTGCTTCTGAGTTGCAGCGTGTTGCTTAACTAACTCCTTGAATCTATTCTGTTCAACTGAGAGGTTCTGAATCTCAGTCTCTGTAAGCTGGCTTTTCTGCCCTGAGGCGATAATCTTAAGGTCTAACATCTTGATATTGCTTTCTAATTCAGCCTTGCTAAGAAGCAGGTCTGTGGCATCAATCTCAGCGATTAGTTCATCCTTGGTAACGCTCATTCCTTCTCTGGAAAGCAATTGGGTAATAGTGCCGGTCACTCTGGCTGAGATAATAGTCTCATCAGCTTCAAAGCTACCCCAGGCAGCGCTGTTATCCTTTATTGTACATCCCATCAGTACTACAGCTATAATAATTATTAAAAGTCTCTTCATAATTTGCCTCCTAAAGTGAGTATTTTCTTTACCTCTAAAGCGGATAAATTGGTTCTGTATTGTCGTTGCTCTATCTGAGCACTCATAAGATTGTTTGATTGAACTAAGAGATCTGAGGTTGTTATCACACCTGATTCGAATTTATGCTCGAAAGATGAGACGATTTCAGTTAAAAGAGCAACTCTTTCATTAGATAATTCCAATAAATAATTAATACTTCTGATCTCAGAATCAATTGTTTTCAGTTGGTGATCGATAGTTAAAAGAAGGTCATCTTTTGTGGCTGAAATTATCTCTGCTTGATTCAGGGCAATTCGCTTCTCTTTTGCTACCTGATTGAAGTCCCAGAGCTTCCAACTAAGTCCAACACCGGCACTATAATAGTCATGATAATCAGTAGAAAACATATTGTAACCCGGTTTACCATAACTATAATCTGCTTTAGCAGTTATTTGGGGATATAGTTTACGGTTTATCATCTTGGCACTGAGCTTCTGGAGAGATATGAGGGCATCAAGGCGTTCTATTTCAAATAATTTAACTTTCTGCGAACTGTTTTCAAAGTAAAAAGGAAAGATGAATTCAGTTTCCGACATCAGATTCAGGTTTGTAAGCTGGGATAACTTCCTGATGGCTGTCCGCTTTTTAACTTTTAAACTGACTATTTCCCCGTCTAACTTAAGCAGATCCAATTGAACTAATCTAACATCTGAAATCTCTTTTAATCCGTTTTGGTGTAACTGCTCTGTCTGCGATAAGCGTGCGTTTAGATTAGATCGTTGTAACTCCAGAATCTCTATTGTATCTGTAAAATTGACAATGTTGAAAAAGATACTTGCAGCTTCTTGTTCACGGGCTCGCACTCTTGAAATGCTCTCTAATACATTAGCCTCTGAGTTCAATTTATTTGCTTTCTTAGAGAGAGAGGTAATGCCACCATCCCAAATCATTTGCCTGAGCTCAATACCCAATCCTTCTCTGTCTTTATCGGGAGTAGGGGGATTGACGGGAATAGCTGAGCCAAACTCAATCTTCGTGATCTCACTGTTCCAGGAGGCATTGCCTGTAAGATATAGAGATGGGAGATAATTGGCATTAAGTTTCTCATTGGTTAGATGCATCTGGTTTTCATAAAGCACAAGTTGGTCAGAGATGGGTGTTGTATCCCTAAGACTTGAGAGACATTCACTGAGAGTAACACTATTTAGGAATGCAGATAGATACATGAGAGAGAGGATTGTGATTATTCTTTTCATCTTAACTCCTCTTCATCACGGCTGTTAGAACAAAGGATGCTACAATCTCGGCTCGTTGTTCCAGGAATTTATCATATTCTTTTTTATCCATAGTAAACACTCTTCTAACCAGTGGCTCTGCAATAATCGGGTAAACACTCATTGAGATCATATTTACTAACAAGTGTTCAGCTGAGATATCTATGATAGTGCCGGATTCCTTCTCTGCTTCCAGTCTCTTTGCAATAAGATGGATGTTACCAATATTCATAACTCCACCTATTATTTTATCCACTAACTTCTCATGTTTCATCATCTCCGAGAAGATGAAATAAGTCTGTCGCTTGTATTTAATAAATGTGCTAATGTATCCCGAGATAAGCTTCCTGATGATTGTCTCAATATCATCCTCAGGTTGCAGACCACCGGTTACTCTGGTAATTAACTCAGAAAAAAGCCTTCTAACAACCTGCTCGAATAATCTGTCTTTACTCCTGAAATAATAGTGAAGTGAAGCCTTTGAAATCTCTGCTTTATCCGCTATCAACTGCATCTTAGTGCCATCATAACCATGGTCGCAGAAGGCATCAATCGCTGCGTCAAAAATCCTTTCTTCCGTATTCTGGGAATTATCCATAACTCATCCTCTTGACTAATGAGTCTGACTAAATGGTCAAACCAATAAGTCAACTGTGAGATATTGAAGAATATGTCAAGTGGAATTTGTTTCTAAACGTCCATATAACCAAGTTAATAGCTCAATTGAATAATTGTACAGTATCTGTGCTTTAATGAATGAGCTCTAATAAAGGAGCATAGAGCCTCACCGGGAGCGGGATGGCAATGTGATAAGCACCCTTCGGTTTCTCCTGACCAAGAGCAGACCCTCTCGTGCAAAGCCACGGGAGACCCACGGGAGGCTTTCCCATTGCCGGCAGATTGCCGTGGGGAAAAATGGAGACAAAATGCCGTATTCCCATACAGAAATCTTAAACAAGAAGCACTCTGAAAAGTAAAAAAATTCCTGTTTATTATAAAAAGCAATCTTTTTCTCGACAATCTGTCATTATTAACTTATTCTTTCATAAACGATGATGAAATGAGGAGATTTATGAACAAAACAGTAAATATTGATAAAATCTATGAAATATTAGGTGAGTATTTTGCGACCTATCAGACTCCGATAGTAGATTTGGTTGAGGCTCAGACTCATGATCCTTTCAAGATTTTGGTTGCAACTATCTTAAGTGCGAGAACAAAAGACGGGACAACAACCGAAGTTGTGAAAAGAATATTTAAAGTAATAGATAAACCTGATGATTTAAGGAAGCATTCCGTTGAAGAACTGGAAGAACTGATATTCCCTGTTGGGTTCTTTAGGCAGAAAGCTAAATATCTTCATAAACTACCGGAAGCTCTGAAAAGTAAGTTTGATGGTAATATACCAGATGAAATTGATGATTTAACTCAACTTCCGGGTGTAGGACGTAAAACTGCAAACTTAGTTAGAGCGATAGCTTTTAAAAAGCCTGCGATATGTGTCGATATACATGTACACAGGATTAGCAACAGATTCGGATATGTTGATACAAAGACACCCTTTGAAACAGAGATGGCACTTAGAGAAAAGCTTCCGGAGCAATACTGGTTGAATATTAACTCCTATTTAGTTGCATTCGGTCAAAATCACTGTCGACCGATTAACCCGAAATGCTCAACTTGCCCTATCTATGAATATTGTAATCGGATAGGTGTGACAACTAAACATACGAAGGAGTAATAATATGATTATATGGTCTTGGAATGTAAACGGATTACGTGCTGTAGTAAAGAAAGATTTTACCGATACAATAAATAAATACAAGCCTGATGTACTTTGTTTGCAGGAAACAAAACTTCAAGAAAACCAAATCCCTGATGAAATTAAAGAATTACCATATAGTAGCTCATATTGGGATTTTGCCGAAAAGAAGGGATATTCGGGAGTTGTGACCTTCACTAGCCTTCCCGTAACAAATCAATCCACCAAGATTGGTGCTCCTGAGTTTGAAACTGAAGGAAGAATTGTAATGACCGAGTTTGAGAAGTTCACTCTCTTTAATATCTACTTTCCTAACGGACAAATGAATGAAGATAGACTGGATTACAAACTTAGATTCTACGATAGAGTTTTGGAAGTGATGCTTGAATACAAAAAGAGCGGAAAGAACATTGTAGTATGCGGTGATTATAATACAGCTCATAAACCGATAGACCTTGCCCGTCCAAAAGCAAACGAGCAAACCTCCGGATTCCTCCCTATTGAAAGAGCTTGGTTAGATAAGCTTATTGATAACGGTTTCATTGATACATTCAGATATTTTGATGAACGTGACCAACAATACTCATGGTGGTCTTATAGATTCAAAGCTAGAGAAAGGAACACAGGCTGGAGAATTGATTACTTCTTTGTAAACAAAGAGTTCATTTCGGAAATTAAGAATGCTTTTATCTTACAGGATGTAATGGGTTCAGACCATTGTCCGGTTGGGATTGAAATTAAGTAGTAACGCTTAGATATACATAATTATTAAAGGTGAGAAGTTGTAGAAACTCCTCACCTTTTCTATATTAATCTTTAAATCTTGAAGGTTTAACAGCAAGATAAGGTATACTTTTTGTTTTACCCAAGCTTAATGCTTTAGTAGGGCAAACACCAATACATCTTAGACAAATCATACATGTATCGTGATGCTCGGGGTAATCATTCATTTCTATACTCTTGGTTGGACACAAATCTGCACACAAACCGCACTTTGTACATTTACTCTCATCTAGCGTAGGTTGCCATGCTTTCATAGTCTTATACCAATTCATATTCTGAATCATCCGGTTATAAAGACCGGTAGCAATCCCTTTAGATTTCCAATTCTTGACTCCGCTGATTACATTGTTAGCGAATTTAGCTACTTCCTCTTCCCCATTCTGAATTATGTTTTGTTGCTTCTCTTCTGGAGGAAGGGTTTTAACTATGTTACTTGGCATTAAGATAATTCCAAGAGTTTGAGGAGCATAGCCTTTCTTTCTAAAAGTCTTATGCAGTAAGCTGTAAAAATTAAATGATCTTCCAGCCATGTCGTAGAACACACTAACTTTTGTTGCAGTCTTTGATTCGGGAATATTCTTGATAAAGTTCCATACAAGCGGATAAGTAGAGAAACAAGCAATCGGAAAGGTTAAGATAATCGGTGTATTAGTATCAACTGACGGATTATCCTCTATTCTTCTCTTTAAAACCTTTTCCCCACTTTGTTCCAGAATTTCAATAAGACGATCGACCAAAAGAATAGTATTTCCGGTTCCGGAAAAATAAAACAATTGAAAATCAATATTATCCATGTCTAACTCCTATCTTAGTAATAATGCCTTTTGTCTAACAGCTCCACTTTGGAAGAAATAGATACCGTTACAAGCTTTTTGTCCGTTAACCGTAGTTGCATCCCACTTCACATTGTCCTTTGTGGTTCTGATACTTTTAACTAATTGTCCTCTCACGTTATAAATGTTGACTTCTTCATCCGAAATCCCTTCCCTCTTAATGTTGATACTATTTCCAAAGGGATTAGGATATACCGAGAGTTTGCTTGTCACCGGTAGCTGAGCATTCTCTTCTACCGGTACCGTTACCTGATTTTGATAAATCGAGAAATTATCTATGTATACTCCATCAGTGTTACCGGAATCAATGCGTTGACTGAATCTGAGGTACAGTGTTGTGAAGTTGTATTGACTTAAATCATAAGAATATCGTGTCCACTCTTCGTCTTCTCTATAGCTATCGATAGAAAACCAGAACTGACCGTTCTCGGATATTTGAAGATAGCATATATTATCCGGATAATTCAAATCTCGCATCATGTAAAAATCAATACTCAAATCACCGTTTGAGTTATCAATCGGCTGAGCTAGGCGTGCAAAGCAGTTACTTTGAAAGAAGTGGTCAGGAGCTCTACTTGAAAGGGAATAAACTCCTTCCATGCTTTCGCTATCGGTTCTCCCCCATGCTCCGTTTGTTAGCCAATCATTAGTCTCTGTTTCAAAATCATAAACAGTTGAAGCCGGATTAAGATTAAAAGTCCAATATGTACTTCCAGGTGCAACTTCCAAAGTACGATCAATCAATCCGTAATCCGGATAATCTATTCTTACTTTGTATATTCCCGCAGGAATTGAGTTTAAAGACAAGTTTCCTAATGTATCAACTTGATATGTTTCTATCTCCTCATGACCAATCAATACACTGGCGTCACTTACAGGTAAGTTATTCTCATCCAATATTTGTATCAATAGATTACATTCACCGGAAGGAATCATTTGAATATCTATTACAGTCTCCGTACTATCTGTTATTGTGCATTCTATACCACGTTGAGTTACATAACCGTCAGCAGAAACACTAAAAGTATAATCTCCCGGGAATAGGGTTCTGTAGTAACTTCCCCATTGCGGATTAGTTCTGTAATCCGATTGCCCGGTTCCCATGTTATCTAAATCATCTATGAAAATTCTTGCATCAAGAGGTTCTCCTGTAACTGAATCTGTAACATGACCCCTTAAGATTGATTTGCTAAACCTTTCAAGGAAGTGTAGCTGACCGTTAAGATTCTCGCTGCAGATATCAGGAACAAGAGACGCATCCGGAATGAAAGTATCAGCCAATTCAATAGTAAGGGCAATGGTCCTGTAAGTACCGTAAGCATAATCATCCGTACCACCCATACATGGATAAAGCTGCCATTCAACAAAGGAAGAATAGGGCTGTCCGTTAGTTCGATGAATAAGTTGAGCCATATCCCCGGCAAGTTCTATAAATAGATCTCTATCTGCTGTTTCTACGTTCCAATGATACCCGTAAGGATAGAGAACATAGTTTCCATAAGAATGATAACTGATTCCCGCTAAAGGACGTTTTGATTCCAGAAAATCTCTGAAAGCTTGAGTCTCCGGTTCAGAGAAAGGTCCTGTTCCGTGATAAGTAGCGTAGTTAAAATCATCGGGAGCATTTAAGTTACCCCAATGCCATCCGTAGTTGCGATTTAAATCTACTCCATCGGTAGAGTTTCCATAGCTACTCGGTAAATCCAGAATGTTATCCTCATCATTGTCCCTTATATTCTTTCTCCACCAAATATCCCCTTCATCAGTAACTACTTTATGACCATCCGGATTAAGCAAAGGAATGAACCAAATTTGGTAGTTATCAACATATTCTTGTATCATGGGATCAATTGAATAGTTTTCCAGAAGATAGTTAAGTAGATTAAGAACCACTTCCAACGAAATAGGTTCTCTGGCATGATGCTCTGCTACGAAATAGATTACCGGTTCATCTTCCTCGACTTCCGGATTATCACTTACTTTCATTGCAAACAACTGATGATTGTAATCAGAATAAGCCATATTACCATTATCGTATTGAATCTTTCCCCAACTGTCACCAATAGTGGTTAACATTGAGAGAGTAGGATATTGAATTTGCAGATTATACAATTCCTGAGAAAGCATAGCATAATCATGATAGCCCGGTATATCTCTTGTCTTCATTCTAAGATTGCTTCTTAACTCATTATCTGTAGTTACTACCGACAAGTTAGGATATACTACTCTGTAAGTTGATAACTCTGATTCATCTATTACCAAATCAAGTGTATTATCGGGTTTAAAGCAGGCAATATCCCTACCTTGAGCCATAAGGTTTTCTTTGTTAGTATCAGGTATGTTAATAATCATGTTTACGGAAAGCAGATAACTACATACAAACAGAAATGTGATAATCAGTATTCTTTTCATAAAGTATCCTTAGGCGTAAAATAAAAAAGGGCTGTTGTAGCCCTTTGTAAAAATCATTCTATTTAGACATGCTTTGTTTGATAAAGCATGAATTGAACTCGTTCATACATCTCGCTGTTCTTATCACCGGAATGTTTGAGTTTACCGATTAAACTCTCAATACTGGTATAATTGTGTGCTTCCATCCACTTAATCATTCCTGATAGGATGTCATTAATCTTCTCAATTCCATTGATGTACAATGTTGAGGCAATCTCAAAGGCTGTAGCACCGGCAAGCAATATTTTCATACCCTCTTCCCAAGTATGAATACCAGTACTTCC
Organism: Cloacimonadales bacterium (SeqCode); assembly: GCA_963667035.1. Classification (GTDB taxonomy): domain Bacteria; phylum Cloacimonadota; class Cloacimonadia; order Cloacimonadales; family JAFGVF01; genus Zophobacter. The sequence goes on along the minus strand of OY762964.1, from coordinate 886,349 downwards.
ACAGATATCAGCTTTGATTCTATCTGAAAGGAAAGCAGTCCATCTCATAGCATCCGAAAACTCATTTGCTGTACTGTAATGATTACCGTTCACAACTTCTTCTTTATCCAAATCAATATCAACCCCATAGAATCTATTAAACAAGACTATACCGTCAGCACCGCTAAAAGCAAGCTTCTGAATGAAAATAGCAGGATTAGTAAAGAACTTACCAATCTTAGCTGCAACAGGAATGCTGACATTAGCTTTGATATCTCTGATTATATGACCATAAGTCTCTTCGTGAACAGCTTTACTATCCTGAAGATCAAAGGGTAATCTGAATATATTAACTTCGATTGCATCCGCACCAGCTTTTTCTATTTCTTTAGCAAATTTAGTCCATTCACCACCGGTTGTACAGTTTAAACTGGCAATTACAGGGATAGAAAGATTAGCTTTTGCATCTTTTATTAGCTTCAGGTAGTTATCTAAAACATTTCTTTCTTCATAATAACGGAGATAATCTTCTCCTCCGGGATATTGATTAATACTGTCTTTTAAGGCTGATTCAACCTGCATTCTAATCTGTTCTTCAAACAATGATTTTAAAACTACCGCACCTGCGTTGTTCTTTTCCAATTCAATCAAAGATTCCAGATTATTGGTTAGACCACTCGAAGCTATTACTATTGGATTCTTTAGGGTTAACCCGAGATATTTGGTTGTCATATTAATCATACTGCCTTATCTCCTTCACGCTTTTCATTATTTATGTTATTTTTCTTTAATTCTAAATCAAAGTCAATCATTATTTGTAAATATCAAGTATCTTAAGGGTATCTATCTCTGTTCCGTGATAATAATGAGAAAGAATCCTTTTATAATTCCATCCGTCAAAAGCTTTGACTATTGCACCGGATTGACACATGCCTACTCCGTGTCCGTATCCTCTGCCTATAACCTTAAATCCGCTTTTTGTCCTAACAAAATAGCATAAAGAGCTTGGTAGTCCTCCAAAGACTGCTCTAATCTCGCTTTGATTCTTAAGTATCTTTGATTCATCACCATTAACTTGTAGTTGAAGGACTCTTCCCGAATCTCCCCTTTTAAGTACTTTAACATCCAGAATCCTATTTATTCCTGTCTTGGCTTCTACATCTTCTATCTTAACATTTCTTACCCAATGAAAATACTTCTTCTGCCAACTGGCAAGTTCCTGCTTTGACTCGGGAACATATTTTGAATCAATCCAGCTTTTCGCTCCTGCGTCCGATTTTAAATTGTAATCAACTGCAATCGGGATATCACTTACACTTTGTAAGTATGGAATAGCATCACCTTTCCAGACATTATTATTTGATTCGGTTACTCCTCCGCAATTACTACTAAAGAGTGCATCAATAATATCTTCGTTATAGGTAAGAACCTGCCCCTTTGTGGCTTCAACAGCCTCCCTGATATTTGGTCTAACTTTATCGGTTCCTCTATAGACTTGTGTTGTGGTAGTATTACAGAAATCAATATAGGGATATTCATTTCGAGGGTGCAATAGGGTTCTGACAGTCTTACTTCTTGCTGCTATCGCTTGGGCTTTTAGAGCTTCATCAGGTGCAAAGTCACCTATCTCAGAAGCGACAACACCAATCACATACTCCTCAAAAGGAACCTGTTGTACAATCCCAATTTTTCCTTCATGAGCAAGTAAACTGAAGGTACCGGAATAGGTACCTTCAAAACCATCAATAGTCAATGCTACTGCATCGAATTTTGTTATTCGGGACTTAGTGAATCTCTCTTCACCATTACTATTTATCATGAACCTGCCAAAGTGTATTTCACGCTCAATAAGATCTCCACCACCGGACTTCTCATGCATCATAACTTCCAGATTATTCAGGCTATAATACCACTCATCTACCTCAGATAGGTGCATATTTTTTAAGAATAATCTATGTTCAATACAACGCTCAGCATACTGATGCCGTTCCTTTGTCAGGTACTTAATGTCAGCATAAGTTGTATCAATCGTGACTGCTATAGGTGTAGATAACGATTCTACCTCTTTGTCAACAAGATCAAAGGTCACAGAATCAAGCATCAATGAATCACCGGATGCTATTAATACATCAACGAACAGTTCCTCTCCCTCAATTTTGAAAGAGAAGAGTGACAAAGTTACGAATAGTAACAGGAATATAGTTGAGATTTTTGCTAAGATACTACCGTCCCGGGATCAAAATCTTTTTCAGGGGAAAGGAATGATAAGTTCTCATCATCAGAGCAAGCAAGTATCATACCTTGAGATTCAATACCTCTAAGCTTTCTTGGTTTCAGGTTAACTAACATGATAACTTTCTTGCCTATAATGTCTTCCGGCTTGTAGTATTTAGCTACACCTGCAACAACTGTTCTGATTCCTGTTCCGTCCTCAACTTCAACCTTCAGAAGCTTATCCGCTTTCTTCACTTTCTCGGCTGAGATAATCTTCACAACTCTAAAATCCAGCTTCATGAAGTCATCAAACTCTACTTCTTCTTTAAAAGGTACAACTTCTTTCTTCCGGTTTGCTTTTGTATTAGCTTCAAGAAGGGCTAATTGCTCTTCAACCTGTTTATCTTCAACCTTATTAAAGAGAGCAGTAATCTCTCCAAGTTCTATTGTTTCAACTCCCTCAAGACTTGACCAAACCGGCTTTGGCTCGAGATTCATCATCTTACGCAATGTTTCTGTATGCTTTGGCATTACGGGATAAAATACCACTGAAATCTTTCTGATAATCTCTCCGCAAACATAGAGAGTTTCCTGTGTTTGTTCCGGAGTTTCTTTCACAGTCTTCCAAGGTTGAGTCTCATCAAAGTATTTGTTACCTATTCGGGCAATATCCATAATAGTCTTCACAGCTCTTCTTACTTGATAACCTGCATAAGCTTTATCAACTTCAGCTATCAGCGTATCAACTTCGTTGAGAGTATTTACTGCATAATCGCTTAAGTTTTCAGGTTTTGCAATAACACCTTCAAAGCGTTTCTTAGTGAAAGTAAACACACGATTAACAAGATTACCGAATACGTTATTAAGCTCACTGTTTATCTTACCCTGAAACTCTTTCCAATTGAAATCGGCATCTTTGCTCTCGGGTGCATTAGCGGCTAAGACATATCTCAGATACTCACCATCAAAATGTTTAAGAAAATCTTCCACCCATATAGCCCAATTACGGCTAGTGGAAATCTTGTCACCCTCAAGAGTCAAATATTCGTTAGCAGGAACATCATAAGGTAATACATAACCTTCATTCTGTCCCATTAATAGAGCCGGCCAGATTATTGTATGGAACGGAATATTGTCTTTTCCGATGAAGTGAATCATCTTTGTTTCTTTATCAAGCCAATAATCTTTCCATCTATCGGGCTCACCGATACGCTCCGCCCATTCTTTGGTTGATGATATATAACCGATAGGTGCATCAAACCATACATAAAGTACTTTTCCCTCGGCATTGTCCACAGGAACAGGCACGCCCCAGTTTATATCTCTTGTAATAGCTCTTTCAATCAAACCTTCTTTCAACCAGCTCATGATGAAATTAACAACATTCTCTTTCCAGTAGTCCTTACTTCCGAGCCAGGTTTGAAGTTTCTCATTAAATTTAGGCAGGTCCAGATACCAATGATAAGTCTCTTTCAAGACAGGTGTTGAACCAGATATCTTACTCACGGGATTAATCAAAGTCTCTGCATCAATTAGTTTACCGCAAGCATCGCATTGATCACCCCTGGCTCCTTCAGCATTACAATGAGGGCATATTCCTTCTATGTATCTGTCAGGTAAGAACCTATTCTCTTTCTCATCAAAGAATTGACTGCTATGTTTGGTAGTTATGTAACCGTTAGCAAGCAACTCGGTAAAGAACTGTTGAGCTAAACCGTGATGTGGTTTTCTTGCAGTACCCGAGAAGTTATCGAAGTCGATGTTAAGTCCGTCAAAACTATCTTTAATACTCTTATGGTATCTATCCACTATATCCTGTGGCTTTAGTCCCTCTTTCTCGGCAGCAATCGAGATTGGTGCACCATGCTCGTCGGTTCCGCAAATATAGATTACATCTTCTTCATGCAATCTTCTGTATCTCACGAATATATCAGCCGGTAAATAAGCTCCGGCAACGTGTCCTATATGAAGTTTACCGTTTGCATACGGTAAAGCGCTTGTTACTAAATATTTTCCCATCTATTTATCCTTGGTTTCTATAAATCTATTATGAATATCAGATACTAAATCAGTAATTTTCTCACTCTCAATGTAAAAGGAGATTCCGTTAATCGGTGTGTTCATGTATAGCAGGGTTTCTTGTTCTTCTTTGAATAGTTCGAGTAGCTCTCTAACCAATATCAGATTAGATTGAATACCTGCCCCAACTACTGTGATACAACTTATATTTCTTTGCATCAAACAGGGCTGACATTCAAGCTTACTAAGAATATCAACCAGTTCACTCTCATATTTATCTTCAAGAAACAGAATCAGATTGCCTTTATCAATCTGATAGGCAAAGAGCTCAAAGCCAATCTTTTCTATGATACGTCCGTAAAGCTCTTCACAATCTATCGTTACTGCTAACAAATCCTCTCTGGAGGTTAAAGCTGTTATTTTACGTTCTTCCATTTCTTCGCTATCTCCTATCATTGTTCCCACACTGAATGTGAATGAAGATTTCACTTCAACGTCAATACCGTAAATGCTTGCAAATTCTACAGCTCTCGGATGTATAACCTGAGCTCCTCTGGCAGCTAATGCAATGCAGCTACCATAGTCAATTTGTTTCAAACATTCGGCATTATCATTATAACGCGGATCAGTGGTATAAATCCCGTCAACATCGGTATAAATCTCACAATGTTTTGCTCCCAGATAAGCAGCAAGTGCAACAGCGGTTGTATCCGAGCCTCCTCTGCCCAGAGTTGTAACCTCTTTTTGTCCGCTTACTCCTTGAAATCCGGCAACAATCACAAGTTTTCCCTTTTCAAGCTCCTCTCTTATACGAAAAGCTTTCACATCCAGTATTCTGGCATTACCGTGATTACAATTGGTAATAATCCCGCTCTGTGAACCGGTAAATGAGATAGACTCAACTCCAAGGTCTTGTAGTGCAATGGAAAGTAGTGACATACTTATTCTCTCACCGGCAGTGAGTAGCATGTCCATTTCTCTTTTTCCGGGATTACCGGTTACTTTATAAGCTAGTCTGGTAAGGTTATCAGTCGTCTTACCCATAGCCGATACTACGGTCACAATGTTCTCCCCTCGACGCTTTGCATCAGCAAGGTTTTGTGCTATTCGTTTTATCTTCTCTATGCCGGCAACCGAAGTCCCACCGAATTTTTTGACTGTTATTTCCATAGCTTAAACAGTTTTAGAGGGTTTGATAGTGTCAAGAGAAAAGAGGAGGTGGGAATAATATCCTTATCCCAAAGGGATTAAATATGAGTAGCCATGTATGAAATGCATGGTTACTAATACACCAACGGCAACCGACCCCAAAGTGGGTCGAATATTTTTACACTTCAATCAAGGGTGATCGAGTTACATTAATAAATTCAACCACCGTTGGGGTTGATATGGATTCGGGTATCATGACCCCGAATTGCATTCGGGGCTACTCAAATGTAACCCTTTTCAGGGTAAATTCTTGTGCGACCCATGTAGGGTCGATTCTTGTTGTGGATTCCTTTTCCATAGGTTGAAACCTATGGCTATTATTAGGTAATCCCTTCAGGATTAACAATTGTAAGGAATTATCCCGACGGAATTATTGCTCTCAGCACTGTAGGTGCTGAATATGAATAGCCATGTACGCTTGCGTGCATGGGAAGTTACCCCCAAAATAAACTGCAACCCTAAAGGGATTGGATTGCATCAACTATTTAACCTTTTCTTGTTTTAGGTAAAAACCTTTTGTTTTTCGATCTGACATAAACTTCTCTCCCTTACTTTGTAAATTAGCTATACTCTTTTTAGATTCTTTGCTATAGTAATAAAAAGTATTAGTGTCTTCAATATAATCATAGTCCATATTACTTATTGGTTCTTTTTTCTCATCCAAAACACTATATAATTTTGCGTTCTCAATATCATAAACAAATGTGAGATCTGCAGGTAAAAGTCTTACATCAATATCAAGCTCTTTCATAACTTCTTTAAATAAGTCCATTAAGGGTTTTCTGAATTTTTTCAACTCTTCCCCAAATTCAGAAATCACAGAAACTTTAGGTTTGAGTTTTGACATCATACATGATGTGCCTAAGAACCCCAGATGATTAGGATAGAATACTTCCTTCAATTCTTTTTCTAACTCAATCTCACTTTCTTTTATTGAGCCAAGATGCAGAATTAGCAAATCTATTTCTTTTCCCTCATCAAAACCGTACCTACTACTAAGTGCATCTTTATCTTTTGTACTTGAGATACCATTTTTATCTGATGGATAATATCCTGTATCAGATGTAAGAACAATAGATTTAGATTTGGCATTATTAAAGTGAAACTCAAACTCCAAGCCAACAGCATAATCTCTACATACTATTTCATCGTGGTAAGCAGGAAGTACATTCATGATTAGCCCTTCAGCGATTTCTATAGACATCTTCTCGCTTATGACAACTATTTTATTGATGAAACTTGTACTTTTTAAGTTTAAAAATCCAGCAAATTTTTGAAATGAGCCCAAATTCATGTAAAGTTCTACTCTCTGTTTCTTAACCTCATTATTATCAAAATCATTCAATTTATAAAACAATGTCAGTAGAGACTCCAAATCACCTGTATGGTCATTATGTCCATGTGTAATGATAATTTTATTGATATCTTTAAGAACAAATCCTGCATTACAAAAGTTTTCAATGAAGTTAAACCCCGGGTCTATTACTATACCTTCTCCGTGATGCGTGATAAAGTATCCGCCACCGATTGATCTTTCACCATTATCCATAGGTAAAATTGGAGTGTAAGAATTCCATTTCCTTAAAGTAAATAGCAGACTCTGTTCATACTTAGATTGTGGCTGATCTGTGATGAAACAATCTAGTAGTTCTTCTGTCTCCTTCATATTTTTCTTAAAACCACTGAATTCATATTTCATTGCTTTCTGAGCTGAATGTATTACATCTTTTATATCGATTTCATTTTTTTGTGATGAATCATGTAGTTTTGCATCAATCCCTTTTAGCATGAATTGAACCCACTGCTTCAATTCACTTCTACTATCATTATACTTAGCAGTTTGTTTAGCCCTGTTGAATAGCTGCTTAGCATGCTCATATTTACCTTGTCTGTATTGGATATTACCTAAAAACAAAAGAGAATCATAATCCTTAGGATTGAGCTCTAAAGCTCTGTAAAAATACTCAATTGCTTCTTCTTCACGGTTAAGCTTAGAAAGACTGATACCCTTACTTCTAAAAGCAAATGCATCTTTAGGATTGAGTTCTATGGCTTTGTCGAACTCTACTATAGATGCTTCAAGCCTTCCAAGTTTTCCAAGACTGACACCCTTACCTCTAAAAGCATCATAATCCTTAGGATTGAGTTCTATGGCTTTGTCATAATACTCAATTGCTTCTTCTTCACGGTTAAGCTTAGAAAGACTGACACCCTTACTTCTAAAAGCATCATAATCCTTAGGATTGAGTTCTATGGCTTTGTCATAATACTCAATTGCTTCTTCTTCACGGTTAAGATTAGAAAGACTGATACCCTTACTTCTAAAAGCAAATGCATCTTTAGGATTGAGTTCTATGGCTTTGTCATAATACTCAATTGCTTCTTCTTCACGGTTAAGCTTAGAAAGACTGACACCCTTACCTCTAAAAGCATCATAATCCTTAGGATTGAGTTCTATGGCTTTGTCATAATACTCAATTGCTTCTTCCATCTTTCCAAGTATTGAAAGACTGACACCCTTCTGTCTAAAAGCATCATAATCCTTAGGATTGAGTTCTATGGCTTTGTCATAATACTCAATTGCTTCTTCTTCACGGTTAAGATAAGAAAGACTGACACCCTTCTGTCTAAATGCATTATAATCCTTAAGGTTGAGTTCTATGGCTTTGTCATAATACTCAATTGCTTCTTCTTCACGGTTAAGATTAGAAAGACTGACACCCTTACTTCTAAATGCATTATAATCCTTAGGATTGAGTTCTAAAGCTTTGTCAAAACACTCAATGGCTTCTTCCATCTTTCCAAGTACCGAAAGACTGACACCCTTCTGTCTAAATGCATTATAATCCTTAAGGTTGAGTTCTATGGCTTTGTCATAATACTCAATTGCTTCTTCTTCACGGTTAAGATTAGAAAGACTGACACCCTTACTTCTAAATGCATTATAATCCTTAGGATTGAGTTCTAAAGCTTTGTCAAAACACTCAATGGCTTCTTCCATCTTTCCAAGTACCGAAAGACTGACACCCTTCTGTCTAAATGCATTATAATCCTTAGGATTGAGTTCTAAAGCTTTGTCAAAACACTCAATGGCTTCTTCCATCTTTCCAAGTACCGAAAGACTGGCACCCTTATTTCTTAACAAGAAAAAATCATCTTTAGCGATTTTACATGCATCACTAAACAGTTGTAATCGTTTTTCATGGTCACTGTTTACATAACCTTCTAGTTCTCCTTGAAAGAAGAGGTGATATGCTTCATCGATATCTTTGGATTGTTCTAAAGCATAATTTAGTAAATCTAAACCTTCAGATTCTTTCCCTAGATTATATAATACATCAATCTGTTTACTAAGTTCTCTTAAATCATCAATTGTTTTAATCTCTTTTTTCCCCATATTGCACCTCATTAATCAATAACAATTTCTATCAAACATTAAAAAGGTATTAGATTTTTAATGTCAACAACAAAAGTCTCATAGCAATATTAGCTAACATTTTACAACGTTCCTCCCTCGATGACCGACCTTAATGTAGGTTGAATATGGTTATACATAGGTCTAGTGTAATCAATTTATATAAACAAATTCAACCATCGTTTGGGGTTGAAGCATATTCTTGTCGTAATCCCCAATTTACATTCAGGGCTATTCATATTGAAACCTTACATGGTTATTCCTGTGCGACCCATGTAGGGTCGATTCTTGTTGGGGTTTCCTTTTCCATAGGTTGAAACCTATGGCTATTATTAGGTAATCCCTTTAGGATTAACAATTGGCAGGAATTATCCCGACAGGATTATTGTTCTCAGCACTGTAGGTGCTGAATATGAATAGCCATGTACGCTTGCGTGCATGGGCAAGAGTTCACGAAAAACTCAAACTTAGCGGGGTTGCCCAATTGTTGATTTAAGAACCTATTATCCCGACCCATAATGATTAGCAACAAATTCTGTTTAAACACTTTAGCAGTACATTGACTGTGTCAATGTACATCGACATAGTCGATGCAATCCTAAACTGCCAATAATCCGATCAGGCGTGATCGGATTTCATAGATAAATTCAACCATCGTTCGGGTTTGAAACATATTCTTGTCATACTACCCGAATTGCATTCAAGGCTATTCATATTGAAACCTTTCATGGTTATTCCTGTGCAACCCATGTAGGGTCGATAATTGTTGTGGTTTCCTTTTCCATAGGTTAAAACCTATGGCTATTATTAGGTAATCCCTTTAGGATTAACAATTATTAGGAGTTATCCCTGACGGAATTATTGTTATCAGCACTGGAGGTGCTGAATATAAATAGCCATGTACGCTTGCGTGCATGGGAAATGCCCCCCAAAAAACCGCAACCCTGAAGGGGTTGAACTAATATAAAATGGAAATATTCTAATTATCTTTCTTTTATTCCTTGATGAATCTTTTGTAAGCTCTTCTCCTTTACTTTGTTCATCTTTCTCTGATGATATTGCATCATGTAGTTTACGTAGTATTTTTTTGGTAAAACTTTGACCTCCCTAGGGTGGATACTTTTAAGGGTAACTTGCCAACACTATTTTATCCCTTTTCTCCCCCGAATCCCACTCGACCAACAAGCACAGAAGGCTTACAACCAACTTACAAGAATCTTACAACTCTCTTACATAATTATGCAGGATTTATGCAAGGGTTATGCAAGAGTCTTGCATGATTGATGTGTTTATTTGTCATGCGAGAATCATGAGATTGGAGAGGAAATCAAGTCAAATAGGTCTATATCCCGACGGGATAAACTATGAGTAGTCCTGTATGAAATGCATGGTTGTTAAAACGAATACTCGATGACCCCTCCCAATAATAAGGGTGTATCTTTTCCATAGGTTGAGACCTATGGCTATTATTAGGTAATCCATTTAGGATTGCAACCATACCGGGTACACCGGGTACGCCTGCATCTTGCAGGCTTTGAATTAAATCAAATGCATGTGCGGACAGGATGTCCGCGTTCCTAAAGATATGCGAGCAAGGATGCTTGCGTTCCTAATATATGCGGACAAGATGTCCGCGTACCGACTAATGATACCTCTATAAATAAATCCAATATTCATCGTCAATAAAGATGAATACATAGAAATTCTTGATATTTCACAGATTCAATTCGGTTGCTGCGAACTATTAAATAATACGCATTTAACGCACTGCTTATCCACTGTGAATGCAGTGTGCACGCACTGAAACAGTGGGTTGACACCGTGATCATAGTGTCTGCACAGTGCAAACGCAGTGCGTTGATAACTTTAGCAGTGAGAGAAAGAAAAAGGGACACAAATATAGCGTAACTAACTGGTAGTACCACTGTCTACATCTTTTGATAGAATTAAATGATGCTGTACTACACTTATAATTAAGCTGAGATTCTAGATTGTAATCATAGCTCCTTGAGCTATGTGCAAGAGAGGGCTCTTGCACTACACCGGGTACACCGGGTACGCCTGCATCCTGCAGGCTTTGATTTAAATCAAATGCATGTGCGGACAAGGATGTCCGCGTTCCAAAAACATGCGGACAAGATGTCCGTGCACCTAAAGATATGCGGACAAGGATGTCCGCGTACCGACTAATTAAAAAAGCCTGTCGAATAATCAACAGGCTCATATATAATAACAATACTATTTCTATAGTTTCTCGATATTCTTAAGGGCTTTAGGAGCTGTCGCAGGTGTAACACCGTCAGCGGAGATGTAACCCTTCATAGGTTTTCCTTTAGGATTACCGTCTTCGTCCTCTTTATAGAAATCGACATATATTCTGATTGGTTTATCACCATCGGTTATGATATCGTTTCCTTCTTCATCAACGTTATAAGGATTATTAGCAAGCCAAGCCAAACCGATTGCCGCAACGCCTTCTTCCCCATTAACACTCTTACGAGTAGAGCCGATAAACTCTCTCTTCTCTTGAGAAACATTAGGTGAATTGATACTTGACGTAACTTCTCCAAGTCTTACCCCATCTTTATATACTGCTCTGTGAGTTGCTATACCTTCGCTGATAACAAGTACCATTCTCTTATCTGTACCTGATTTAATATCATTAATGATAGCTTCTTTACCGACAAACTCTGAATCAAGATCAAAGGCAGCGTTAAACAACGGTGCATTTGTTGGAGTCATACCCGGTGTATATTCCTGTCCCATTAAAGGAAGACCTACATTACCTGCAGATAAGCGATTCTCATCTCTTCCGCCTAAACCTACTAGTAAACCACCTAAATCCAAAGCTTCAGATACGATTCTCTTAAATTGTTCTTCAGCAACTTCAACCGGAACATAGAGTTCCCAACCCCATCTGTTAGTGTATCCAGTACGACTTATAAAGTAATGGTTACCTTCATAATCGAACTCATTAAATGAGAAGAATCCCATGTTCTTATCAGGTTTATTACGATTTCTAAGTACATCTTGACCGTAAAGAGTCTTAAGAAGTTTATATGAGTAAGGTCCTTGTACATCTATCTTAACGAGTTTATCTGAGATGTCTTCTGCAACAACATCTTCATCCTCTTTCTTGTGAGCAAGTATTCTATCGACATCAGCGATGTATTCAACACCGTCAACGGTATCAGTTAAATCGTGACCTGCATTAATAACGAGAATGAAATCATCCTCGGCAACTCTCATGATAATCAAGTCATCCTGAACTCCACCCTTCTCATTGAGAAGAAGTGTATATTTACACTGACCTATTTTCATGGATTCAACATTAGCCGGAAGTACTCTGTCCAGAAGAGCAAGAGCATCTTTACCTGTAAATCTTATTTGAGCCATATGATCAATATTATAAACAGCTACTTTTTCCACTGCCTTAGCTTCTTCAAGAACAGTTGTTAAGTAATGTACTGCCATGTCATATTCGCCAAAATTACTTCTCTTAACCGGGGTTATCTCTCTACCGAGCTTTTTTGCAAGAGTAGGTAAGTACCACTCCTCTTCAACACGAGTTAGAGCAGTTTGGCGTATCTCTGAAGGAAATTTAAAACCGACTTGTTTCATAAGACGACTCCTTAAAGTATAGTATTTCTTATGATTGCAAGAAATTAGAACGGTTGAATTTGTAAAGCAAAATCACGTTAAGTGTTTCATTACCAAGTGAAGAGATTCATCCTTACAATACTTTATCGTCTTTTTTATCAAATAATGAATATGGTAACACTAAAACCGCTATTGACTTTGTTTAAGATAAGATACCCCCATAAGAGACAGTTAAAGCATAGCACAATACCGTTTTATCACAAACTTCTTGACTAAAAAGCTCTTAATCAAAATGTTGGGCAAATAGTTAGAAACTTAAGGAGTATATTAATGGCTAAGAACCACCGTGGTAAATTATTAAAACAAACAATTCCTGGTTCAGCAAGAGGTGAATGTCCATCTTGTGGAAGAACAGGAATCAAGCTTCTCCACGAAGTTAAAGCAGGCGAAAAAACTGTAAAGGTTTGTAAAAACTGTCGTAACATAGATGGAGCGAAATTAGCTGAGTAAGCTTTTCCATAATATAGTTTTTTGAACCGTTCAGTTGAACGGTTTTTTTTTATTTGCCAGTACTTGCCTATAAACACATGATTCGATCATTTATTTTAAGTTTTAAATTCTATGTTAAGCCATAAAGTAATAACAAGTTACTGCAATCAGAACCTAATGCTTGTTATCTTCCAAGTGATTAATGTTTGACAATTAAATCCAAACTTACAGTTTTAGTGAAACTGAATACTAGGGGATATGATGAATCGCAAACTTGCTTACTGTGGATTGGATTGCTACGAATGCGATGCTTACAAAGCAACAATGAACAATGATGATGAGTTACGAGAGAAGCTCGCAGAGATTTGGTCAAAGAATAGCGGTATGGAGATTGATCCGGCTGACATAGGCTGTTCAGGTTGTAAAAGTGACGGAGTACAAATTGGATTCTGTGGAGAGTGTACTATCCGACATTGTGCCATAAAAAGGGGTGTTGACAACTGTGCTTTATGCAGTTCCTACAAATGTGAAGAGCTTGAAAAGTTCCTACAAAACTTACCTTCCAAAGCAAATGATAATCTGGAATCCGTGAGGCAGAACTTAAATAACAACATAATGGGAAGTTAGAGATTTTGATTCCCCGAAAAAAAAAATTAGATTTTTTAGATAATCATATTGACAAAAGATTGTGGCTTAAAAAGAATGAAATTGAATTGAAAATTTGATTCGAGTAATAGTAGTGTCTCACCTTTGATTCCTTCAACGTTGAGCCGGAGCCTTCACCAGAATATGTTGGCATCATACGCAACTTTCTCCCGGGATTTGCCTAATGATTATAATTACCGGGTAGATTCAAGGATTTCCAGATGAATATTTATGTAGGAAATATTTCTTACAGACTTTCAGAAGCTGACTTACAAGAAGCTTTTGAAGCATATGGTGCAGTAGACTCAGCTCGCATCATTACAGACCATGACGGCAGATCAAAGGGTTTCGGTTTTATCGAAATGCCTGATGCTGACGCTGCTAAAAAGGCAATCGAAGAGATGAACGGCAAAGAACTTAGTGGCCGTGCACTAACCGTTAACGAAGCAAGACCACGTCCTGAACGTAACAACAGCTACAGAGGCGGTAACGGTGGCGGTAGAAGATATTAGATTCTTTTAGAGCTATCACTTTATGAGCCCGGTTTTAAAACCGGGCTTTTTTTATTCATTAATAATGTTACTTCCATAAGTATATTCGTTATTATAATTAGTTCTATCTGAAACATTATAAGCAGTCTGTTGGAGATAAATATAATCAATGTAGCGTATACCTTGAATTACATTGACAAATATTCCTACAGAAGATTACTAACAATAGATAAAATTAAGAGAATTGTTATGGATATAATAAAAACAAGCTCCCTCATTAAAGACTATAAAATGGGCAAAGTTACGGTAAACGCCCTTAAAGGTTTAGATTTCACCGTTAAGAAAGGTGAATTTGTAGCAATTATGGGACCGTCAGGTTCCGGTAAAAGCACTCTTATGCACATTTTAGGCTGTTTAGATACTCCTTCCGGCGGAGAGTACTTCTTAGACGAAACCCCGATATCAAAGATGAAGAAGAAACATCTGGCTACAATCAGAAACGATAAAATCGGGTTTATCTTTCAGACTTTTAATCTTCTTCCCCATCTATCTGTTCTTAAGAATGTTGAGTTACCTTTAATGTATGCAGGCTTGAGTAAAGGAAAGCGAAAAAAATTAGCTAAGAAAGTTCTGACAGATGTCGGCTTAGAAGATAGATTAAAGCATAAGCCATCCGAGTTATCCGGTGGACAGAGACAAAGGGTTGCCATTGCCAGAGCAATTGTGAATCAACCTGCTTTAATACTTGCAGATGAACCAACAGGTAATCTTGATAGTCAATCAGGTAGTGACATACTAGGCATATTTAAGAACCTACATGATCAGGGAAACACTATCGTTATGGTTACCCACGATAACCTCGTTGCTCAACAAGCTGATAGAGTTATTACAATCAAAGACGGGTATATAGTCGATGGCTCTCTCACTTAGTCAATCAATTGTAGTCGGATTTGCTGACTTCTGGTCCAGAAAAGTAAGAAGTCTTATAACAATATTTGGTATTATTTTAGGGATAATGTCCATCATCGTTGTTTTAGCTCTGGTTAACGGAGTAAAAGAAATGTCTATGGAATGGATGATGGAGTCAGGTGGATTGAGCAAAATAAATATCTATCCTAATTGGGAATATGATAGAAATGATACTTGGGATGATAAAAGTTTAACTCTTTCACAAGTTAATTTTCTGAGAGAACAATGCCCGGAAGCAAAAGCTTTTAATCCTACAAGTGATTTGTGGACTAAGATTAGCAATGGAGCAAAGACAGAGAGAAAAAATGTGGTTGGTGTATATCCCGACTATGAGATTGCCGAACAATGGACAGTCCAAGAAGGTAGATTTATCTCCGATACGGATATAAAGAGGAAAACCGATGTGGTTGTGCTTGGAACAAGTGTTAAACAATCCCTGTTTGGTAATGAAGATGCCATAAACAAGTTAGTTACTCTAAATGGCAGAAAATATCTTGTTGTTGGAATAATGAAGCATAGATATATGAAGAACAGGTGGGCAGGTGAAGGTCAAAGTGATAATGCTATGGAATGGAAAAACTGGAATAGCTTTATCCCGATTTCAACTATGCTGATAAAAGAAAAAGCCGATGACAGAGTTTGGAACATTGGTGTTACAGCCAATTCACCGGAGGAATCTGTTGCTTTGAAAGAAAAACTTAACAACATGATTCTTAATCTTAATCGTGGTAAGCAGTTAATGAATGTTGACTCCAATTTTGAGAGTTCAAATCAATCGGATGACGGCTTTAAACTTATGAAGATGATTTTCTTTCTTGTGGCAGCAATTTCATTGCTAGTAGGTGGAATTGTTATTATGAATATAATGTTAGCCACTATCCAAGAAAGAACTAGAGAAATAGGTGTTCGACTTTCGGTTGGAGCAAGAAGATTTGATATTTTCCTTCAATTCCTAATCCAAACAATTATTATTACAACTATTGGTGGTGTTCTGGGAGTTATCGGAGGATTATCCATACTCGACTTGGTTAGTAATTTCCTTCAGATGAAAGCTATTGCCTCTGAATCAATGGTACTTTCGGCTTTATTAGTATCAGTTGGGATAGGCTTTATATTTGGAATTTTCCCGGCTGTACGAGCAAGTAATCTCGATCCGGTAAAGGCTTTAAGGTATGAGTAGAAGTAATAAGAACTTCTTCATACAACTAAAAAACTTCTTCAATAGTACTGCGTATAGAAAACAAGCATTTAGTTCAATAGTGGCTTCTGTGAAGCTATTCTGGAAACGTATTAACGAAGATAAAATCTTCTCGGAAGCGGCTTCATTAAGCTACATAACGTTTTTAGGATTTGTTCCGTTCATTATATTTATTGTGATGATGCTTCCTGATTTGCCGTTTTTTAACTTTAATGAAGTACTCGATTCTTTCCTTAAAAACTTCTTCTTGCCACAGTCTGCTGAGACTTTAGGCGATTTCATTACTCAGTTACTTTCAAAGACGACCTCTTTCAGCTTCTTTAACTTCATACTCTTTATTATAACGTCCTATTCCCTTTTCAACGGCATTAATACTGTTTTTGATAGGATACTTAGAGTTAAAGAAGAAAAAAGTAACGACTTCATTTTCAATCTGTTGAAATTCTTTGGAACTATCTTCTTTGGTTTCTTAATCATACTAATACTTTTTACAGCCATTTCAGCTCCTGTGCTAAATAGTTTTACTAAGAACACCCTAATCCAAAAGTTTGCTACTTATCTGTATCCAATAATGATTGAATTCCTATTAGTAGCATTTCTATATTTCTTTGTTCCTACCGGAAACATGAGAATCAAGTCCATAGCTAAATCAGCTACGGTAACGGCATTTGTCTGGTTCATTGTAAAACTTGGTTTCGACTGGTATATTAATAATCTAACCAGCATTCAGATATCTTACGGAGTTCTGGCTTCTATTCCAATATTTCTTTTATGGGTCTACATTAATTGGTTTATCATTTTGAGTGGAATTGTTCTTGTATCTATTATGGAGCATCTACCTTCCATTGATTGTGTACAAGAAACTGAAACTGCTTCTATTGAAGTAAAAATACCTATAAACAAACAAACTTACACAAAGATAAGTAAAGATATCAATAAAATTGAATTAAAAGAAATAATAAAGGAATTGATTAAAGAGAATGAAGAAGAAAAGAAGAGCTCTGATTAGTGTATCTGATAAAAGTGGAATTGTAGAATTTGCAAAAGCGTTAACCGAACTTGATTATGAAATCATTTCAACAGGTGGAACCCATAAACTACTAAAAGAATCCGGAATTGATGTCATCAAAGTCACTGACGTTACCGGATTTCCTGAGATTATGGATGGGAGAGTAAAAACTCTTAATCCGTTTATTCATGGTGGTATACTGGCGAATAGGTCTGTCGAGAGTCATGTAAAAGAAGCTGAAGAACTCGAAATTACAATGATAGATATGGTTGTAGTTAATCTATATCCATTTGAGCAAACAGTAACAAATCCTGATTCAAGTCATGAACTCATTATTGAGAATATCGATATTGGCGGACCCACAATGCTACGCTCTGCAGCAAAAAATTATAATGATGTAACTGTAATTACCGATCCGATAGATTATGACAAAGTCTTAGAAGAATTAAAAGAGGAAGGATGTACTACTCTCAAAACAAGAGAATACCTTGCCTTTAAAACATTTAGACATACAGCTGATTATGATAGCCTTATCAGTAATTACTTCAGCAGCAGGAATGAAGATTCAATTAAAGGATATTTGCAGATATCCACTCCATTGAATAAGGAGTTAAGATACGGAGAAAATCCTCATCAATCTGCAGGTTACTATTCAAGAAACAAAGAACAGATAGTAGAAGTGTTCCATGGTAAAGCACTTTCATATAACAACTTCATTGATATTGATGCAGCTCTGAAACTAATCTCCAGATTTAACGATAAATGCTGTGTTGCTATTCTAAAGCATACTAATCCTTGCGGAATTGCGACGGGAGAGACAATTGAAGAAGCACATGCTAAGGCATTAGCTACTGATACACTCTCACCATTTGGAGGTATCGTTATAACTAACAGAGAAATGACTCTTGCCGGTGCTGAAGCAATAAACAAGGTATTCACAGAAATTATTATTGCCCCGTCTTACAGTGAAGAGGCTTTGGATAAACTTAGGAGAAAGAAAAATCGTAGACTTCTCACTTACTCTCAAGAAAACCTTAAACGCTTGTTAAATAGCAAGTATACAGTATCATGTCTAGATGGGTATTTGAGTCAGGATCTTGACTATGCTAAAGATAGTAAAGAAAACTGGATAATAGCTACTGATAGAAAGCCTACAGAAGAGGAAATGGAAGCTCTTGAGTTTGGTTGGAATACAGTGGCAACCTTAAAATCAAATGCTGTTTGCTTCACTAAGAACGACAGAACAATAGGTCTTGGTATAGGACAGACCTCCAGAATCGATTCAACTGAGATAGCAATTAGTAAAGCTAAAAAGTTTGGACTTGAGATTAAAGGTTCTGTTTGTGCTTCAGACGGATTTTTCCCGTTTAGAGATAGCATCGATGCTATGCATGAATTAGGCATTACTGCCATTATTCAACCGGGCGGTTCTAAAGGTGATCCCGAATGTATCGAAGCATGCAATGAATATGGCATAACTATGATTATGACCGGAATGAGACATTTCCGTCATTAATTGATTATATATTTATATCGGACTGTATAGTTTTATATCTATACAGTCTTTTTTATATATGCAATATCTTGTATTCTAAATAACTTGCAATTAAACCTGTTTTCATGATTTTGACTCCTAACTATTGGTGTTAGGAGAAACAAGTGATTTATCTATGGATAGTGTCATTTATATGGGCATTTTCATTCGGACTTATCAAGACATATCTAGGTGATGTCAATCCTTACTACTTATCAACTCTAAGAATAGGTATTTCTTTCATATTCTTTTTACCTTTGTTAAAATTGAGGAGAACCAGCTTTAAAGATGCATGTTTCTTAATTGCGTTAGGAGCAATACAATTTGGGTTAATGTATATCTTTTATTTGAAGGCATTTCAATTTCTTCCTGCCTGGCAAGTATCTGTATTTACCATTACGACTCCTATCTTTGTTTCTTTGATTGCAGATTTGTTAAAACATAAGTTTAGATGGCGTAACCTTGTAACAGCTATCCTAGCAGTACTGGGCGGTCTGATTCTTAAGCTTCCGGATAAGGAGTTCAGCTTCTTTTTAACAGGATTCTTATTAGTGCAAGCTTCCAACCTCTCATTTGCACTTGGACAGGTTGGCTATAAATACTTCTGCAAGAAAAGGAATGTTGAGAAGGATGTAAACTCATTTGCTTTGCTTTATTTGGGAGGTACATTAATTGCAGGTCTTAGTATGCTTTTTCATGTACACGAGATAAGCTTTACTCTTAATAGTGCTCAGATCTTATCTATTATATATTTAGGTGCAGTAGCAAGCGGATTGAGTTTCTTTTTATGGAACCTTGGAGCAAGAAAAACCGGTATTGGCACACTTGCGATTATGAACAATATGAAGATTCCGTTAGCGATTCTAGCTTCAACGATAATATTTAAGGAAACTCTAAGTGCTCCAAGATTTCTGGTAGGAGTTGCGATTATCTGCATTGGTTTTATTGCTCAAATTGGTAGTAAACAAACCTCTATTAACAACAAAGATTGAGACTAATTTAGTGTTTGAATATATGAAAAAGGTTGCTGAAACTCAGCAACCTTTATCTATTCATCAATTTGTATTAAACCTTCAACTGAACAACCTTCTCCCAAGGTAACTCAATGTCATCTCTACCGAAATGCCCGTAAGAGGCAGTTTGATTATAGATTGGTTTCCTCAGTTCAAGGTAATCAATAATTCCTTTAACCGAAAGGTCGAAGTTCTTTCTAACATGCTCTACTAGTACTTCTTCAGGGACATCACCGGTTCCAAAAGTATCAATCATTACTGATACCGGCTGTGGTTCACCAATAATGAAACCAAACTGTACTTCACACTCTTCAGCTATCTCAGAAGCGACAATACTCTTTGCTATGTGTCTAGCCATGTAGCAAGCACTTCTGTCAACTTTTGTAGCATCTTTACCTGAGAAAGCACCACCACCGTGTCTTCCCCATCCACCATATGTATCAACAATAATTTTACGGCCTGTTAATCCGGTATCAAAAGCCGGACCACCATCTTCCCACATACCTAAAGGATTTATCTCATACTTACTTAGATTATAACTGAATTCTCTTCTGCTTTCTTGCAAAACATCTATTATTACAGGTTCTACAACTAGTCTTAAAATCTCAGCTTTCATCTCTTCAAACTCGGTAGCAGATTTAGGTTGATGATGAGTTGATATAATGAGAGATTCCAAATTAACGGCATTTCTATGTTCATAACGCATAGACACTTGAGATTTAGCATCCGGCATCAGGTATTCTAAAGTATTATCTTTCCTGAGCTGAGCTAATTTCAAAACAAGTTTATGAGCCATAAGAATTGGTATTGGCATAAGTTGTTTTGTTTGATGACAAGCATATCCAAACATCAAACCCTGATCACCAGCTCCTTGGATATCTGCGTTATCCTTTAATGCTCCCTCTTGAGAATGTAACAAATTAAGGATTTTTGAATTATGGTCAAAACCTTTTCCGGTTTTAGTATATCCAATCTTCTCTATTTCTTTTCTTACAATAGATTCAATATCAAGTTCACTATTAGCACTAATTTCTCCAGCTAGAACAATCTGATTTTCAGTTGCCAAAGTCTCACAGGCAACATGAGCTTGAGGATCAACAGTCAGATAGGCATCTAAAATCGCATCTGAAATTTGATCACAGACCTTGTCCGGATGTCCTTCAGATACAGACTCGGAAGTAAAAATAAAGCTTCCGGGTTTATTCATCACGTCCTTACTCATTATAGGACCTCCTTATATTTTATAAATAAAAAAGCCGACTTTAAGTTGCTAAAGTCGGCAAAAAATATTCGCACACTTTAGCAAATTTATATAGCGGAGCAAACTGCGAAAATCGCCGCTAATCAATTATATGCTATTCGATTGAATGTTATCTTTCTGTCAAATTAAAAATGTGTTAAAGTATATAACCTAAAAAAGCCTGCTAAACAGCAGGCTTAATATGTATGTTCACAATTATTTTGATTTACCTTGGTTAGCAACTTGCTCTTGAGCTTTCTTTATGGCTTCTTGGTCTCCTAAATAGTAATTCTTTATAGGCTTAAGATCTTCATTCAATTCATATACTAATGGAATTCCTGTTGGGATGTTAAGATTTATAATATCTTCGTCACTTATATTATCAAGATATTTCACTAAGGCTCGAAGACTGTTACCATGAGCTGTAACAATAATATTTCTACCATCTTTAATATATGGAGCTATCTTACTTTCAAAATATGGGATCACTCTTGCAACAGTATCCTTAAGACATTCAGTAAGTGGTAAATCCTCTTCAAGTAATTTTGAATACTTAGCTTCATGACCGGCATATCGTTCGTCATCTTTTGTTAATTCAGGAGGTGGAGTATCATAACTTCTTCTCCAAACAAGAACCTGGTCGTCACCAAATTTCTCAGCTGTTTCGGATTTGTTTAAACCTTGTAACGCTCCATAATGGCGTTCATTTAACTCCCAAGCCTTATTAACGGGTATCCATTGTAAATCCATCCCATCAAGAGCAAACCATAATGTCTTGATTGCTCTTTTGAGAACAGAAGTAAAAGCAATATCAAAAGTCAAACCGGCTTCCTTCATTAACTCACCAGCTTGTTTTGCTTCTCTAACTCCTTGTTCAGAAAGGTCTACATCTGTCCATCCCGTAAACTTATTCTCTAAATTCCACATCGACTGACCATGTCTTAACAACACTAATTTATACATTCGATCTCCTATCACAGTGTCTTATATTCTAATTTATTCAATCTTTTCTCTTCGAATCTTGCTAAAATAAAAAATAAATCCGACAATCTGTTAACAAGTTTCTTTAACTGCTCACTCACTTCCTCTATATCGTTAAGTTCAAGAATTCTTCTCTCCCCTCTTCTTACTATAGCTCTACAAATATCAAGCTTAGCAGATTGAATGGTACGACCAGTTTTAACAAATCCTGTAAGCTGAACTTCAGATTCCAGTTTATGGACATATTCAGTGATTCTCTCAACCTCTTCAGCTTTGATTAGAGCCTTAAACTCCTTATCCTTTGTAGCCAACTCTCCCATGGTTCTATAGAGCAACTGCTGAACTTCCAGTATTATTTCTCTTGAGTATTCATCCTTAACAAATAAAAGTGCTTCCGAAAGATGAGTATCAAGCTCATCAATTGTTCCGTAAGCTTCTACTCTTACAGAATTCTTTTTTACTCTCTGTCCGCTCCAAAGCCCTGTTGTACCTTTATCTCCGGTCTTAGTACTTATTGACATATTTCAATCACCTCATTGCTATTAAAGATATTTCTATCATTCCGTTCTTGGGAAGTTGGGCAACCTCAACAGCCTCTCTTGCCGGAAATGGTTCAGAGAAATACTTTGCGTATACTTGGTTCATATCATGGAAATATAGCATATCTGATAAGTAAACAGTAACTTTAACTACATCTGTAAATGAGAAGTCAGCTTCACTTAAAATAGCTCTTAGATTAGCAAAGATTTGTTCAGTTTGTGCTATAAAACCTATCTGGAATTCTCCGGTCTTAGGATCTATGCCAAGTTGTCCCGATACATATAAAGTATTGTTTTTTAAAGTTGCTTGAGAATATGGTCCCACTGCTTGTGGAGCATTGTATGTGTGAATTGCTTTCATAATTAACTCCTTTACTATTAATTCTTCTTATAACATAATCGTTTTAAGCCATAAAGAGAAATAAGTAAAGAAAAAAAGATTCCTGAAAGATTAGCTATAGCATCATAAATGGAGACAGACCGACCCGGAATCCATAATTGATGTATCTCGTCGACGATACAGAATAGAGCTAGTAGAGTAAATCTTACTATGATTATCTTCATTACTGTTTGTTTCGATTTGAGATATAGAGCCAAAAGAATACCGGCTATGAAATACTGAGTAAAATGTGCTATCTTATCTACTCCAATGATACCTATTTCAGGACTTTGTAAAGACGGCCATGATGAGACAGCAAAAATTAGCAACATCCACAGGACAAATATTACGAACCTGACTCTACGATTAATTCTCATTTCTATAATCCGATATATTCCAATAGACTTTATGCTTAGGGTGGTGTAGAATTGCTTTCAAAGGGATCTGTTTATCTTCTGAAATCCATAACTCGAGTAATTGATTTTCTCTCAGGACATTGTTAGTAAATATATCTGTACACTTGAAATCACCCTCAGATATCTTAAGGAAATGAACTTCTATACGATGAGCTTCGAACTTTCCAAGCTCAGTATTTATAGTCTCAACTTCTTTATCCTCATAAACGGCTCTCCAGATATGTCTATTAGAGAATATGTGAAACGATCCAGTAAAATCATCATCCTTGCTAATCTTGAATAAACCGCCAAACAAGTCGGAAGTGTCACTAAAGACATTGTACTGTTCCTCTGTTCCTTTGGCTAAGTCTTTCATATAAGCTATGTTATTATCTATCACAATCTCTCTATCCTCTGAGTATTTAGATTGAGCTATTCTTTTTCTGAGATAATTAGTTCTAAAACCATTTACATAAGTAGAGTGATAATAGTTGTCTACATTTGAGAATACACTTATTGCTTTGAAAGTCTTTACATGAACATCAAATATTCCTAAAGTATCTGTAACAGCATGGTTAACTTGAATAACTGAGTTAGTGATTCCGAAAACCTTCACTTTGTATTCAAGATAGCTGGCTTTAAGTGTAAATGTAGAAAGTAGGAGTACAACTAAGAAAAACTGTTTAATCTTCACTTTGCTCCGTTTGTTCATTTATTAGTATATGAACGAAGTTTATTCGTTGATTTTTAATATCAGAAATCTTGAAAGTTAGCTCATTAATAGTAATTGACTCATGCAATACAGGTAGATGGTTAAATTGAACTAACAGATAATCTGCCAGATTATCAAATTCTTCTGTGTTTATATCTTGATTGAAAATGCTGTTGAAATCGTTGATTGAGAACATACCGCTGATTATATATTCTATTTCACTTATTTTTCTGAGTTCAGGTGTCACATCATCATCATACTCATCTTGAATATCACCAACTAGTTCCTCAAGAATATCCTCTAAGGTTATCAATCCTGATGTTCCACCATATTCATCAACTACAAGAGCTATTTGCAATTTCTGACTCTTAAATTGGTTCAGAAGTGTTTGTATCTTCATGTTTTCAGTAACAAAATAAGGTTGTCTAACTAACTGTTGTAGCTCAGTCTTCTCAGGATATAACAAAATATCTTTCGCATAGATAACACCTGTTATATCGTCTATCGTATCTTTGTAAACAGGTATACGAGAAAAACCAGACTCCACGATTTTCTGCTTTAGCACTTCAATTGAATCATTTTCCTCAACAGCAACAATATCGACACGAGGAATAATGATTTCTCTAACTTCAGTAGTTGAGAACTCTAAAATGCTTGCAATAATCTTCTTCTCATTATCCTCTAACGGATGATCGGAAGTCTCTGAATTTATTATATTTCTAAAGTCCTCAGAAGTAAGGATTTGCCGTTGTTGTTCGCTTATGCCGTTTGATTTGGAAATAAGGTTAT
This sequence comes from Cloacimonadales bacterium (SeqCode), assembly GCA_963667035.1. Lineage (GTDB taxonomy): Bacteria > Cloacimonadota > Cloacimonadia > Cloacimonadales > JAFGVF01 > Zophobacter. The sequence goes on along the minus strand of OY762964.1, from coordinate 861,530 downwards.
TCAGTAAATCAAACAGTTTCAATATAGGCCATAAAACTATCTGCATAATTGCAATTGGAGTAGCAACTCTTCTGGCAAACCGATCAGATATTGAATAGGCTATTAACTTTGGAATGATTTCTCCAAAAATAAGAATAATCATTGTTGTAACAATAACTTGTAAGAAGAGAAGAAATGATTCTGAGATATTCCATCCGAACTTTTCTTGTAAGCTAATAGCTAAAACCGTTGTTTGAGATGAAAAGGCAATGTTAACTAATGTATTGCCTAAAAGAATTGTAATCAATAAAAAATTTGAGTTTTTTAGAAGTCTCAATATACGGCGTTCTCCTTGTTTTTCAGAACCTTCCATCTTTTTCAATTGAATCTTATTTAGAGAAAAGAATGAGGTTTCCGATCCGGAAAAAAATGCAGATAAACAGAGAAGAATTATTAGTGAAATCCACGAAAAGGTGTCCACTGTTACGGTTTACTCCTTAATAAATTAATATAGTATTTTTCTTTGTCTTCCATTTCCTTCTTTTGTTTAACCGATAAATGGTCATACCCAAGTAAATGTAAGAGCCCATGTAAAAACAGTATTTGTAGCTCCTCAGACAGAGAATTGATTCCCTTTTGCCTGTCAGCAGTATAAATGTCAATGATAATATCTCCCAGAAACGGTACGAAATCCAATTCACAAGGGAAACTCAGAACATCGGTTGATTTGAATAAACCTCTATATCGACCATTCAATCCCCTCATCTCATCCGAATCTACTATAGTTAAAGATAGGCTCGAATCTTCAGACAGACCTTCTTTTTCTGATACAAGACAAAAGATCTCTTCAAACAATTTCTGATTCTGTTCTTTACCAGATTTGTTTTCGTATTGAAGCTCAATCATTCTATTCATCCAGTTTGTAATCTTTACGTTTACGATAGATACTACTCAGAACAACATTCATAACCTCTTTAATCTGACCAAGTTCTTTAAAGGACAAATCACAATCACTTAACTGCTTGTTCTTAATCAACGAGTCAAGAGTTTCATCTACTATTTGAGGTTTAAACTCATTGAAGACTTTTGTTTTTGATTCTACAATATCCGAAATCATTATGATAGCAGCAATCTTCGATTGAGGTTTAGGTCCGTTGTAATAGAATGTTGAGTGCGGAGTTTCAAGGTTATTCTCTTGAGCCATCTTAAGGAAATATTTTATCGCCTGCGTACCATGATGAGTCAAAATTATATCCATTACAGCATTAGGTAATTTGTATTGTTTAGCAAGTTGAATTCCGTAACTTACATGCTCTTTTATGAACTCGGCACTCTCATCATACCCCATTTGGCTATGTAATCTGTCCGAGTGCTCATTGTTTTCGGTAAACATACTTGGATTTTTAAGTTTACCTATATCATGATAGTAGCTTCCAACTCTGGCTAAGAGATAGTCAGAGCCGATCTCTTCTGCTGCTCTTTCTGCTAAATTACTTACTACTAAAGAATGATGATATGTTCCGGGAGCTTCTGTCGCCAATTTCTTCAGTAGAGGATGATTAAAATCAATCATACTAATCAATTGATTGTTGGAAACTGTATCCAGCTTCGATTCTGTCCAATTCGCTAATGAGATAAGTCCTGCCATAGAAACAACAATTGCTATTTCACTGAATATTAGATTATTTACTGTTCTGAACAACGGAATACTTACTACTAATCCTATCGCCATAACAATTATCGCACATGTAATCAGTAGCATCCAAGATAGTGTAGAATATGTTTGCTTAACTGTGAGTCTATCCAGATATATCAGTGCTGCTGTTGCTATCAAGGCATGATATAGTTGTAGATTGTTATCCAAGCTAAAAGTCAATAGATTTATAATTAGTAGAAAAGCTCCGAAAACTAAGCCTGTTGTTGTAGATATTACAACGGCAGGTAGCAGTATAAAGAATATTAACGGAAATATATAGGACGAGAGACCCGATATATCAACAATAAGTAGATATAGAAGTACTTCAGAAACAAGAAGTATCAAAAGTAACATATAGCTCTTATTGCTTACTTCCAGAGTCAACTTTGATAGCATATATCTTAAAGCTGAAAGTAGTAAAAAGACTATTAGACCATAACCCAATATGCGAACAATAAGAACTTTCTTACGATTATTCCAATTCATATATTCCTTGGAATTTATCATTGATTGATATTTAAGGTATTCAAGATGTGAAATCTTAGTATTCTTCCTTATTATTATCTCATTCTTTTGGATTACGTCCAGTACTGGTTTAAGTTTTTGTTTTTGGGTTTTAACTAATTCATCAGTCTTATTCCTATCAATAACTATGTTAGGTTCCAAGTGAAGAAATAGAATGTATTCAATAAAACCTTGAATATCGTCATTATTGAAAGCAGTAGATAAATCTCTTGCAGCTTTGGATATTTTTAGAAATTCACTGGTCTCAACAGCTCTGGTTCTTCCATCGTTTTCAAAGATAATAGTATCATCCACAGGTGCTTCAAGTAAACCTGAAGCAAGAAGTGAATCACTTTTTATCATCACATAATCCCATACTCTCTGGAGATTGTTACCATCAAACAAAAAGTTAATCTCGGTATAACTTACTTCATAGCCCAAGTTAGTGATATAACTCTTCATCTGCTCCTTGTTTCCAGTCTCTTTAAAGGAGTACAGATTAGTAAAAAGGTGATTTAGATTCTGTATAATTTGGTAGTTAACACTTTCAGACAGGACATATACAGGGCTGAGATTATGGAATTTACTATCTCTTTCCGCTTGTAGTTGAGCTTCATCCTTCTTCACTTCAAAAGAGAATGGAGCGATAATATCCTTATCGCTAACTTGCCCCTCAACAATCGTGCTCTGAGGTATCCTTAATTCAATAAATGAGCTAAGAAAAAATACTGCAGTGAGAATAACTGCAGCAATAGTATTCTCTACTGCATGGTTTGCCCTAATATAGTAAATCAGGCTTTGAGTTCTACTGAATAGACTCTTACTCATCAATCTCTATTTTAGTCCTCTTCAATACTTCGTAGTAATCTCCCGCATCTTTTTTAGCAACATTACCGTTAGGTATCTTAGTAATTTTCACATCGGTTTTATATTGTCCCAACGCAATTGATATCTCGTCACCTTCTGTAATGATCTGGCTAGCTTTAGATTTCTTACCATTTACTTGTATAAGATTCTTATCACATGCATTTTTTGCAATAGTTCTGGTTTTAACCAAGCAAAGTTTGTTTAGTAATTGATCAATTCTCATCCTTCATTCCCCACAATTTTAACATCTTTCAATAATTCTTTTATTCTATCGTCAGAAACAACTCTATTAGTAGAATTAAGAAACTCATCCATACCGGAAAATCCATGTTCCGCATATTTATAAGCTTGCAATCCCATTTCAAACTTATCAATCTGTTTTATAAATTTCGCTTCAGGTGTCTCGGCTTTCTCAAATTCTTCCCATAATCTTAAGTATGCACCGTCGACATCAACATCTTTCAGTATCTCTCTAAAAGCCTTCTGCTCCATCAAATACTTTTCTTCTTCGGTAATCCCGTCAACAGGGGTAATATCCCCTACCGTAGCCTCTGCAAGTTCATGCACTATAGCCATTCTAATCAATTTTAACTTATCAAGTTCAGGAAAATCTCTGTCGGCAATCATCATAGCACTTAATACAACAAAGAAGCAATGGTCTGCAATTGATTCCCCAACTTCTTTTGTCACACCTCGTTTTAACCATCCCTGCCTAAAGCATGATTTTAATCTTCCTATTTCAAGTAGTGCTTTCACTAAAGGATCCGAAACTGAATTCGTTATATTCTTTTCCCGGTATTTAACTTTCATATAGTTCTCTAAATAAAATTAGAGCCGGATTACTCCGGCTCCAATATATTTTATATCTTTGCAAGTACTATAAGTACCTGTTTACCGTTAATATCCCATTCCGTCATATCGTCTTTATCAGTAAATTCAATACTGTCAGCAAGAGTTTCCGACTTGATATAATCGGCATGTAAATCAACAGCTTTCTTTATTTCATCATCACCGGATAAGAATATTGCTATTCTATCCATAATATCGTAATTATTCTCTTTTCTTGTGAACTGAATCTTGTTTACCAGTTCTCTGGCATATCCTTCAAGTATCAGATCTTCATTCAAAGTAGTATCAAGAGCAACATAATTCTCTTTTGAACTCTCGAACACAAAACCTTCTCTTTGTTGAATAGAAACAGCTACATCTTCTTCAACTATTGAGAACTCCTGTCCTTCAATATCAAAAGTAAAAGCATTACCTTCTTTGAAGCATGCAAGGATTTCACCTCCATTGAGAGTTTTGAGATGTCCCGCAAGTTTTTTCATGTCCTTCCCGAATTTTGGACCCATAACTTTAAAATTAGGTTTCATTTCAAAGTGAACAAAGTCATCATTCTCAGAAATATATTCAATCTCTTTAACGTTGATTTCTTCCTTTATAAGTTCAAGCATTCTTTCAACTACAGGTTTAGTATTTTCAGGAACAAACAACTTCTGTAGTGTTTGTCTTACTTTAATCTGACTTGTATTTCTTGCTGCTCTACCAAGAGAGACAAGGTCAATAATAGTCTTCATCTCAGCTTCAAGAGTAGCATCAATCAATTCTTCTTTAGCTACGGGATAGTCTTCAAGATGTACACTTTCTTTACCTGTAAGATTAGTAAACATATCTTCAGCAAAATATGGTACGAAAGGAGCAATAAGTTTACTTACTGTTACTAACACATGATTAAGTGTCAGATAAGCTGTTTTCTTATCTTCAGTAAGATTCATAGCCCAGAATCTTCTTCTGCTTCTTCTAACATACCAGTTTGATACTTCATCAAGAACAAAGTCCTGTAAGATTCTTAAACTCTTTGTGAAATCATAACCGTCATTAGATTCGGTTACATCTTTTATTACCGAGTTTAATCTTGAGATTATCCAACGGTCAATCTCTAATGATTGCTTCTCGTTAAAATTAAACTCATTAGCATTGAATTTATCTATATTAGTATATGTTACAAAGAATGAATAAACATTCTTAAGTGTTCCAATGAATTTACCAACAACTTCCTCAACACCTTTTGGGTCGAACTTTGTTGGAACCCAAGGAACAGAATTACTGATTAAGTACCAACGTATTGCATCCGCACCATACTTCTCCATTAGCTCCATTGGATCAACACTATTGCCTTTGGACTTACTCATCTTGATACCGTTTTTATCAAGAATCAGGTCGTTTACAAGTACATTTTTATAAGGAGCTTTACCTTTTAATATTGTTGAAATAGTCAACAATGTGTAAAACCAACCACGAGTCTGGTCTATACCCTCTGAGATAAAATCAGCCGGAAAAAGCTCTTCATCGAATTTTTCTTTATTCTCAAATGGATAATGCCATTGAGCAAAAGGCATAGCTCCACTATCAAACCAGCAGTCGATAACTTCTTTGGTTCTATGCATCTTTCCACCGCAACTACAGGTAAACTCAACTTCATCAACATAAGGACGGTGAAGTTCTATGTTCTCCGGTACTTCAGTACCGTCAATCATAGTACCTTTATCACGTAACTCTGCTATTGATCCTGCAGAGTCAAGTTTCCCGCACTCATCGCAGACCCACACGTTTAACGGAGTTCCCCAAAATCTATCTCTTGATAAAGCCCAATCTATATTGTTTTCCAACCAAGCACCGAAACGCTTTTCTCCAACGAAACCCGGTACCCAATTTACACTATTATTGTTCTCTATCAACTGATCTCTGTACTTCTGAGTTCTAATGTACCAACTCTCTCTTGCATAATACACAAGCGGACTTGAACATCTCCAGCAATGTGGATAACTGTGCTTTATCTGTTCTCTTTTATAGAGTATTCCACGTTCTTTAAGGTTTTTGATAATACCTTTATCAGCTTCTTTTACAAATAATCCCGCCCAATCAGTAACCTCTTCGGTAAACTTTCCGGCAGCATCAACAGGCTGAACAAAAGGCAAACCATACTTCATTCCAAGATTATAGTCATCCTGACCAAATGCCGGAGCTGTATGCACAACACCTGTACCGTCATCCATTGTCACATAATCTGCACAACCTATGAACCAAGCTTTTTTATCAACTTCAACATATTGGAATAAAGGCTCATATTCTTTATATTCGAGTTCTGCACCTTTAAACTCTTCTATTATTTCGTAATCACCGTCAAGCACACCTAATCTGGCTTTGGCAAGTACCAATTTTTCATCATTATGAATTACTTTAACATAGTCTTCCACAGGATTCACAACCAATGCAACATTGGAGATAAGGGTCCAAGGTGTTGTTGTCCATGCCAAGTAATAAAGATTTTCCTCATCCTTGCTCTTGAATTTGGCAAACACGGAAGGGTCATCAACATCCTTATAACCCTGGGCTACTTCATGAGAAGAAAGAGGAGTTCCGCAACTAGGGCAATAAGGCACAATTTTATGACCTTTATATATGAGATCTTTCTTGAAGAAATCATTAAGAATCCACCAAACGGATTCTATATAATTGTTATCAAGTGTGATGTATGGATTATCCAAATCAATCCAATACCCCATCTTCTCTGTCATCTTCCTCCAGAGATTTTCATAAGTAAACACGGATTCGCGACATTTCTTGTTAAAGTCGGCTATTCCGTATTCTTCAATCTCTTTCTTATCACTTAACCCAAGTTGTTTCTCAACTTCTATTTCTACGGGAAGACCGTGAGTGTCCCATCCGGCTTTTCTCTTTACCTGAAAACCTTTCATTGTTTTATAGCGACAAACCGAGTCCTTAAGGGTTCTACCCATAACATGATGAATTCCGGGTTTACCGTTAGCTGTTGGAGGTCCTTCAAAGAATACAAAGCGTTTAGCTCCTTCTCTGGTTTCCTCACTTCTCTTAGCGAGTTCTTTCTCTTTCCAATATACTCTCACTCTCTCTTCAAGGAGTGTTGCAGATTCTTTTATATCTATTGGTTTGTACATTTAAAGCTCCATTTATTCTTACACTCTAATTAACAGTGTTCTATAATTATATATAAATCGAAGTCGGTTTACAAACTCACGTAATTGAGCCTTTATTAAACCGCCTCGTATTCAAGTTTATTTATTGGTTTTACGACGCATAGCTCTGTTAAGCTTAGATACATCTATATCTTCTTCCTCTTCCGGCTCGTCTTCAAACAAATCACTGAATTCGTCTTTTAACTCAGGAACTGTTGCGACATACTCTTTCCAGTCTTCCATGGCTTTATCTATATCTACGCATTTCTGACACAATATGAGTAAGTTCTCCTCCGAGGTTCCAATATAGCCTCTGTCGTAACACTCACCGCAACTTTTTTTGCGACGATTCGACAGAGCAATCTCCTTAGCTTTAGCAAGCTGTTCATCACTTAATTTAAACATTTTTCCTCCAACAATTAGCAGGATATAACTTCTATAATCTGCTTATTATACAAACTTTTAAAACTATTTATTTTGAAAAGCTTTTTTTCAGAGAAGTACTGCAACTCTCCCAAGTTGCTGTGACGACGAAGTCGGCAGTTTCCACTGACCAAAACTTATGGATAATATTTCCAATCATGTAATCAACAAAGATTAGTATAGTTATTATGCCAATACTAGTTTATGCTCAAGATATGCTAACTAAATATAGCTCTTTGAGCTATGTGCAAGTGAGGGCACTTGCACTACATTTGTACTGCAACCCAGGTGTACTGCCAATCATCTTGATCAGACACAAGTCCTGCTTTGACAGGATTATTCTTCAAGTATTCAATCTGATTATAGAGCTCTTTCTCATTTCGAATCAGATGGTCATAGCTTTCATGTGCCCAAAATTGACCTTTTCTACTAAGAATCTCATTTCCTTTCTTCGCAGTGTAAGTTTTTATGGAATGCATAATTTCTGTTAATGTATATGGAGTCTCTTTATATTTAAATAAAGGTTCAAGAATCAAATGTACATGATTTGGCATAATGCAATAGGCAATAAGATTGTATTTTTGTGTGTTGTGTACATGAAGCGTTTCTATAGTAGTTCTAGCTATTCTTGAGTTCATCAACCAGTTTAGACTGGAACAAGTGTCCAGATAATTGTCGAATCTAACATAACTATCTATATAACTTTGATATCCCTTTTGTTCACGCAATTCTTTTTGTTTAGCTACTGGAATAGACCATGCAAGTCTAAAGACTATCGAGTAGATTCCTCCATCTTCTTGTACATGTGGTAGAGATCTTTTATAATATACTTTGAACTTATACATAGTAGTAACATACTGATAATAAGATATATAAGTCAACTACATTTTATTCTATCTTTTTACTGGTTCTGTTCTTTATAAACGATTAAATTACCGATAATAGCTCTCCGAGCTATGTGCAAGTGAGGGCACTTGCACTACGGTTGTACTGCAACTCCCCTGAGTTGCTGTGACAACAAAGTCGGCAGTTTCCACTGACTGAAACTTATGGACCACAAATCCAATCATGCAATCAATAATTATTAGTATAGTTGTTACGCCAATACTTATTTATGCTCATGACAAGCTAACCAAATATAGCTCTTTGAGCTATGTGCAAGTGATGGCACTTGCACTACGATTGTACTGCAACTCCCCCGAGTTGCTGTGACGACAAAGTCGGCAGTTTCCACTGACTGAAACTTATGGACCACAAATCCAATCATGCAATCAATAATTATTAGTATAGTTGTTACGCCAATACTTATTTATGCTCATGACAAGCTAACCAAATATAGCTCTTTGAGCTATGTGCAAGTGAGGGCACTTGCACTACGATTGTACTGCAACTCCCCCGAGTTGCTGTGACGACGAAGTCGGCAAGTTAAACAAGTTCTACACAATCTCATTATCAAGATTCTGAAATCCTGTAACAGGTTCAAGTAAACCTCTCATAATAGCATGTAGAACTGAATCTACTGGATAACCTTGATTAACAACATCCTGAGGTGTTAGAGTCCCTAAATCAACTTCAGGGTAAAGCTTTTGGAGTTTATAGAGCAGTTTAGTCAACATTGTATATCGATTCAGTTTGTGACCTGTCCGAATATGGTTTAAATTCATCATCACAGCATAGATACCGAGATCTCTCAGATATGCTTCACTGCAATTGCTATAAAACAGTTTGATATTCAATGAGTTTCTTCCAAGTCTGTCGTTACTAACGCTTCTGGTTGGTTCTACATAATCACGAACCAATACTTCACCCATAACTTGGTCGTTATAATAAACAAGTCCGTCTAATTTTCCGACCAAATTCCTAAGCCAACTATACATTTTAGCTTTCATGATAATTCTCCTTTTCTTTTGTTGAAAATTATTCCTCTAATATTCGTAGCTTACGGTTTTGCATTTATTCTCCCATGCTCGAATTATGGATCGTCTTCACTACTAATTCCTTACGAAATGTGGATTTTAGTTATTTATATGTTCACATCTGAGTATTTGATATGCTTTAATTAGTATTTATGACTTATCTACAAGTTTGATTTACTCTATTTTGCACCCATTGCTCGATCTACCAACGCATTGAATTTGCACTGTGCAGGCACTGCAGACGCACTATCCACGCACTGAAACACCGGGTTCACAGTGCCTGCACAGTGAAAAAACAGTGGGATCAGTGCATTTTGATTGATTGTTTAAAGGCAAATAGCAGAAACTACATTTAGAATAGATACTATGCTAATTAAATCTTCGTTAAAATGCAGATATTACTTGACGTCATTATGTATTATCACATTATTAAACTATAGTGTAACACACTATAGTGGGAGATTAGATGGAATTTTGTAAAAATGTTGAGAAAACTTTAGATGTTTGGGAGAAAGAATTTAAGAAAGGTCTTACTTCTTACATGATACTACTTCTTTTAAGAAATGGTAAAAAATACGGCTACGAAATTAAACAGGAGTTATGCCACTCAACTGAAGATAAGCTCAATTTTAACGAGAGTTCCATATACCAAATCCTCAAAAAACTTAAAGCAAAAGGTTTTATTGATTCAGAATGGGGACAAGCCGAGAAAGGCCCCAAGCGAAAGTATTATTCTATTACCAAATCAGGTTTACAATTGGTTTCGGTATTCACAAGAAATTATATAATACACATGCGAAAATCGCTTGAGTCAATAATGCCAAAAGGACAAGATAATGAATAAAATAAATATGCCGGAATTGAGAGTTGGAAACTTAGTTGCCAGAATCCCCATTATACAAGGTGGTATGGGCGTGGGAATATCTCTTTCAGGTTTAGCTTCTGCTGTTGCTAATGAAGGCGGAATAGGTGTTATCTCAGCAGTAGGGATTGGAATCGATAAATGTAAATCACTTCTTAGTTTACGTGAACTGAATCTAATCGGATTAAGAGATGAAATAAGAACAGCTAGAGAAAAATCCAACGGTATCATTGGTGTTAACATAATGTATGCTCTTACGGATTTTGATGATCTGATTAGAGTCAGTTTTGAAGAGAAAGTAGACATCATTTTCATGGGGGCCGGTTTACCTGTAGCTTTTCCGCAAGATCTTGTTGATAAATATTTCGGTTCTGATGACACAAAATTAGGAGTAATTGTATCTTCAGGAAGAGCAGCTAAGCTAATTATGAGAACCTGGTTAAGCAGATTTAAAAGATTACCTGACATAATTGTTGTAGAAGGACCGCAAGCCGGAGGTCATCTTGGATTTAAACCCGAGCAAATTGATGATCCGGAATACTCCTTAAAATCAATTGTTCCGGACGTTGTTAAAACAGTGAAAGAGTTCAGTGAAAAAACAGGAAAGACTATCCCTGTTGTTGCCGGTGGTGGAATCTACTCTGGAGAGGATATCTATAAAGTGATGGAAATGGGAGCAGACGGAGTGCAGATGGGCTCTCGCTTTGTTGCAACATACGAGTGTGACGCTACCGATGAATTTAAAAATAAATTTATTGAATGTGAGGAAACTGATATTTCCATTATAAAGAGTCCTTTAGGCTTACCGGGAAGAGCAATAGGTAATGAGTTTCTGACCGATGTAGCTCTAGGTAAGAAAGTACCTTTCAAATGCCCATGGAAGTGCTTGAAAACATGCCAATTAGAGAACGCTCCTTACTGTATCGCCGTAGCTCTTTCTAATGCTAAATTCGGACTGATGAATCAGGGTTTTGCCTTCTGCGGTGCTAAGACATATCTCATAGATAAGATACAATCGGTTAAAAGCTTAATCTCAGAATTAAATGAAGGTTTCAATAATCTAGTCAGAGAAATCGGTCCATTATCAAAAGGATAAACCTTAGGATTGCTATACAAGCTAAAATTTAACTTTAGGGCACAACATTTTGTGCCCTTTATATTAACTCTATAACAGTACCTTCTTAGAGTAATGTAATATATTCAAAGCAAACCAAGTAAAAATCTGAGTTTTGTACTGAAAGCAACTTTACACAAATATAATTTGACACCTTGAAACAGGCATATTTTTTGTTAGAATAAATAAAGTATGCAGGAAAAATCAGATGACTAAAAAAAGCTTTAAGCCTTATCTCTATGTATTGCCGGCATTTATTATAATTTTGGCATTCCGGTTTGTCCCGATAATTCTATCTTTTATTTTGAGTTTCTTTAACTGGTCAATAACCGGTCCGGGAGAATTTATCGGTTTCCAGAACTATTCCAGACTTGCAACGGACAAGTACTTTTGGCAATCACTCTTAAATACATTCTATGTGGTAATATATGTTGTTCCTTTAAGCATAATTCTATCTTTAGGATTTGCTACTCTACTCAATGGTTTAAAGAAGTTTGTCTCATTCTTCCGTACCTTATACTTTATTCCCTTTGTTACATCCTTAGTAGCAGTATCAATTATCTGGAAGATAATATTCAATCAGCAAAGCGGACTTGCTAACTACTTCTTTAGAATGGTTGGATTAGAACCTTTAAAGTGGCTGGCAGAACCTACCGGAATCATAACACTTTTCATGCAGAACTTCGGAATAGATATTCCTCAATGGGCAGGTGGACCTTCATTAGCTCTGTTCTGTATTATCATTGTATCAATCTGGAAGAGTCTTGGTTACAACACCATTATCTACTTAGCAGGTTTACAGAACATCTCACAAGTTTATTATGAAGCGGCTGAAATTGACGGAGCCAGTAAGAAAAGACAGTTTTTTAACATTACACTTCCTCTTGTCTCTCCCACTACATTCTATGTTCTGATGATGACTACAATCACAACATTCCAAACATTCTCACAAGTCTACCTCATGACCGGTCCTCCAATCGGTGGACCTCAAGGAACAACCAAACTTATTGTTTATTATATATTTGAACAGGGTATTGATAAAAACGATTTCAGTTATGCCAGTGCAGTTGCTCTTGTACTATTCCTAATCATACTCGGACTAACTTTGTTCCAGAAGCGAACAGAGAAAAAGGTTCATTACTAGGAGGCGGAAATGGATAGAAAAATAAGATCTATACTAACATATACAATCCTTTCCATTTGCGGATTCCTTATGGTAGTACCTTTCATTTGGATGATTACAACTTCTGTTAAATCACAGCAGGAAGTGAATAAAGGAAATGTCGGATTCTTTTCTCTGGATCATTACACCGAGTACTCAGCTCCTGACGGCAAAAAATATGCCGCTAATATAGTTAAAGAGGATGAAGACGGTACCGTAATCACCCTTTTCGATAAAACAGGACACATTATACTCAATGATGAACATGAGATAACAGTTAAAGTGAAAGAGAATGGCAAAGATGTTCCCTTTTCATTCATGAGTAGAGAGTATTTAAAAGTTGATTCAAGCCAAATAAAAACAGTGAAGAAGTTCAGACTTCACTGGGAGAATTATGTTACAGCATATAAGAAAGTACCTTTCGGAAGATACTTCTTTAACACTATTGTAATTGCTTTTATTACTTTAATCGGCGTTATCTTTACCTCGGCTTTAGCAGCTTATGCTTTTGCCAGAATGGAGTTTTACGGAAAAGACTTCATATTCTATCTGTTCATTAGTATGATGATGGTACCGCAACCAATATATCTTATCCCCTCTTACCTGATACTTAACTATTTAGGATGGATAGATACTTACTATGCTTTGATTGTGCCTTGGATGGCAAATATATTTACGATTTTCCTGTTTAGACAGCACTTTAAAACCCTTCCAAAAGATCTTTTCGATGCCGCTTCAATTGATGGTTGCGGAAGATTCGGGATTCTATGGAGAATCGTTTTACCTCTTAGTAAACCTGTTATTGCCACTGCTGCCATTTTCTCCGTTATAGGAAGTTGGAACAGCTTTATGTGGCCTCTCGTGATGACAAACAGTCCTCAACTTCGTGTCTTGCAGGTAGGACTTAGTTACTTCTCGCAGGAAGCATCTTCCCAGACATCACTATTAATGGCTGCTTCCACCTTCAGTGTTGTACCACTGTTGATACTATTCTTGATTGCACAAAAGAACATTATTGCCAGTTATGCCTCAAGTGGTCTTAAAGGGTAATAGTTTTCGGGAGATATAATGAAGAAAAAAGAAAATTCGTTTATTGCCTCAACTCAGAATGTTGAGCAATTTACAAGAAACATACCTCAAAGAGTTGTAGATGTAAAAACTAACACCATCATAGCTCTCGGTGTGTTCCTCGTCACTTTTATAGTCTATTTGCTCACGGGAGCAAAGACAATGTCATTCTGGGATTCCGGTGAATATGCAACATGTATTAGAATACTTGGTGTTCCACATCCTCCGGGAAACCCATTCTACATAATACTGGGACGTTTCATGTCTACAATCTTTGGTGTTGCTTCATCGCAAGCCAGAATTGCCAGTATGTTCTCAGGTTTATTCTCCGCTTTAGCAGTAATGTTTACCTATCTGTTCAGCGTTAAGTTCATCAGTATGTTTGATAAAGATAAACTCCATAATATTCTTGGAGGTGTTCTTGCAGCCCTTTATACAGCTTTCTCATTCACTTTCTGGATGAACTCAATCGAAGCAGAGGTATATGCAGGTCTTGCTTTCTTTATCAATATCATTGTCTGGCTGACACTTATATGGATTGAGCGTTCAAAAGATTATGACAATCAAAACATTATCTTATTAATCATCTATATGTTTTTCTTAGGATTCTGTATACATCAAACCTCATTGCAAATAGCACCTGCAGTTCTGTTAATGTGTGTATATAAAGATATCAGGAACAATATTAAGTCATCCCGTTTCTGGACAATAGCCGGTATTAGCACAGCAGTTATATTGCTAGGATATTATATATTTAACGGTGTAGGTCAACAAGTGCAAATCCCTGATTTGGGTAAATATGTGTTCTTCATATTGTTTACCGCAGCCCTTTATCTCTCTTTATACAAGAAGTTTGACTGGAGATTTGTCGCTCTTACTATCGGTTTAATCCTTATTGCACTAACACCTCATATCTATATCATGGTTAGAGCCGGAGAAAGACCATTTATTAATGAAGGCTACCCCCATAACCTTGAATTGTTTACAAATTACGTTCTTCGTAGACAATACGGAAATACATCTTTCATGGTTAGAAGAGCTTCTTTCTTGTATCAGTTAACTCATCATTTTACCAGATACTTCGGTTGGCAGTTCTTTAATGCTGAGACCTTATCATCTTGGACTAGAATACCTGCTAATCTGATAAATGCATTCTTTAATGTCTTTGTTGTCTTTGGTTTAGCAGTTTACGGTATGTATGACCAATTTAAGAAGAATAAGCATTCATTCATTAACTACTTTATGCTTTTCTTTATGAGTTCTGTAGCAATGGTATTCATCATGAATCTCTCAGATGCAGAAGTTAGAGATAGAGACTATTTCTTTGTAACGGCTTATAACTTCTGGACTTTCTGGATGGCATGGGGCTCGGTAGCACTTATAGCAAATTATGCTAAGAATAGGATAGTAAAAGCAATTCTTATTGCTGTTGTTATTGCTCTGCCGATACTTAATATGGCTTCACAATACAAGATTCACGATAGATCAAAAGAGTTCGTAGCTCTTGATTATGGTCAAAACTTCCTGAACTCATTAGAAGAGAATGCTATTATCTTCACTAATGGAGATAACGATACTTTCCCACTTTGGTATGCTCAAGCTGTTGAAGAACCTTATGCAAAAGAGTTTATGCGTCCTATGACTATGGTAAAACCTGATAAGGCAACTTGGGATGCTATTAATAAGGCAAGAGCATATAAAGAGGAACATTGTTTTGGAATTAGAAAGGATGTCACTGTTGCCAATTTAAGTTTGTTAAATACTCCTTGGTACATTAGACAACTCAGAGATAAAGAAGGAGTTCACTTCAATATTCCTGATGAGAAATTGGATAGACTCTACCCTATGCGTCTGGATAAAGATGCCTATGTTAGTATAAACGGTCCTTCTCCTGAGTTCAGTTTTGAAATAAAGATACCAAAGGAGAAAGGTGGTCTACAGATTAAGGATTTAGCAGTCTTACAGATTGTTAAGGATAACTTCGGTAAGAGACCTATTTACTTTGCCGTAACATGTTCGGATGCATCAGGATTTGAAAATAACCTGGTTAATGTTGGAATGGTGGACAGAGTCGTTCCTACTCAGGGAAAAGATAGAATAGACCTCGACACTATTGTTGAGAATGTTGATAAAGTATATTCATATCGTTCTATATTTGACGACTCGGTTTACAAAGATGCTAATGCTACCCGTTTGATTAATAACTACGGTGCTGCTTTCATGCGTATTTCACAATACTATCATAACCGTAATCAAGCGGATAAAGCAATTCACTATCTTGAAAAGGCAATGGATTTTATTAGTGAGAAAGATCAATTCAACATGAGTCTTGCTCAGATGTATGCTGATGCAAATATGCTACAAAAATCAGTCAACTATGTTGAAAAAGAACTCAAGTTACGTCCAAGAGATGTAGATACATATCAAAACGCTGCAATCATTTTCATGAATAGCGGTCAACCGGAGATAGGTCAGAGATATGTCTTATCTATGATGAAGATGATACAACCTAATGATGCAATGGCAAAATTCATCTTTAACCTTACCAGACAGAACGGATATTTTGATGAAGGCGAAGCATTATTGAATGCTCTGAAAGCCGAAGCTCCTAGTGTTAACATTAATCCTTTCTTATTGCAATTAGCAAAAGATAGACAACAATTGGAAGATTACAAAGCTGATTTAGAATAGCTTTGATTCAATAAAATGTTAAAGGGAGTTCAATTAAGAACTCCCTTTTTAATTCTAGACAAATTCAATAAGTTAACGTCTATTTCCACAATCATTGCAGGCAAGAAGCCTGCGTACCAATAAAAGGGCAGGCAACCTATCCTCCATAACTTTAGAGAAAGTGAAGCACCCAGTTTCTAATTCTTAATTTCAAATAGCTATTAAGTTGTTTGAGTAGTATAGGATATATTATTTAGAAATTGAACTCTTCATCCCATGCGAACTCAGCAGAATCTTCATAACTCTGAGGCCAATGAGAGCACCATTCCGGCACTTCAGCATTCTTAACCGTATCAGAACATGGATGATATGGTTTTATATCGAGAATTGGTGTATTGTCTTCACAATCTATCCACCAAGTCCTTATTATACCATTTTCCATATCAATGCTTTGAACCGGCATTGGAGATATACATATAGGATTAGGACGTACAGGAGATCGTGTTGCAAAAATCCCAATCTTGTCCGGTCCCTTTTTATATGGTTTATCTAATACTCTAAGTTTTCTTGCGTCATCAGTAGCATAGAGATGTGCCCACCATACAAGGGTCAGATAACTGAAACCCTCTATTGCCGTTAATGCACTTACATACTCTTTCTTAAGTTCAATATACATTCCTTGATTATCTTTCTTCACATAACCAATTGCTTCTATTTTCATACCTTCTCCTATATAGTTTTTCTAACAGGTATCATTATGTATAATTCGGAATCACTACTACCCGGTTTAAATCTGCTATCGTAAACTTCGAAGTCTTCATCAATAGAAGGTTCATACCCACTCCCGGGAAACCATTTACGATAGATATACTCATAGCTATCTTTAAGAGTATCGGTTTCTCCTTTATGAGTAAAACAAAGATATTCTCCTGCCTCTATTCTGTTCGCATACCAACCCTTAGGTACTCTATATTTAGGTAAAAGTTCAAAAGAGGGATACGCATCGAATTTAAGAAGATTACCATCTCTATCCGGTTCAGCATTCTTACAGAGCCAATAACATTTATCGGTTTTGACTCTAGTAGTTATCTCCGAGAATCTATTGTTTAATTCACTAACCAGCTCTTTGATAGCAGGGTCATTAGGAATAATTCGACGCTTCAGTCCTATCAAAACAATATCGTCTAAATAAACAATCTGAGGATTAAGAGAATTTACGATACTGCCAGATGCTTCTAACTTCTCTTTCGAAAGATTGGAGATTGTATCAAGTTTACAAGGATGCTTTCGGTATTCTCCCGGAGTAATTCCAAACTCATTCTTAAAGGCTCTCGTCAGAGCTTCGTGAGATCTGTAACCGTATTTTCCGGCTATCGTAGCAAGACTACTATTTGTAAGCGATATTTCATGCTGAGCTAAAGCTAAACGTCTCTTTCTGATATATCCTTTCAAAGTATGACCGGTCGCTTGAAAGAATAATCTATGGAAATGAGTTAAACTGTACCCGGCATGGTATGCAATATCTTCCATCTCCAATTTACTTGTTAATCGTTGCTCAATATAACCTATCGTTCTGTTGAACCAATAATCCTGCACAGCATCTCCTTATTTCTTGATATTTTATACCATACAGGAAAAGGAATTGATTGTCAATTTAATGTTGATTAATTTGTATTAAAAAAAGGCTCCCGATTCGGGAGCCTTTAATATATATTAGTTAAGGTTAGGGTTTATACAAGACCCTGATCAAGCATAGCATCAGCAACTTTTACGAAACCGGCAATGTTTGCACCTTTAACGTAATCAACGAAACCTTCTTCGTCTTTGCCAAACTCAACACAAGCATTGTGGATGTCACACATGATTCTGTGAAGTTTTTCATCAACTTCTTCAGCAGTCCAGTTGTAACGCATGCTGTTTTGAGACATTTCAAGTCCTGAAGTTGCAACACCACCGGCATTAGCAGCTTTACCAGGAGCAAAGAGAATTTTGTTTTGAAGGAATACATGAACTGCACCAGGAGTACAAGGCATGTTTGCACCTTCAGAAACTGCAACAACACCGTTAGCAACGAGAGTTTTTGCATCTTCTTCACTAAGTTCGTTCTGAGTTGCACATGGCATAGCAACGTCAACTTTAACTTCCCAAGGACGTTTGCCAGGGAAGAACTTAGCATTAGGGAATGCCTCAACATAATCGCTTACGCGGTCGTTGTTTGAAGCACGAAGTTCAAGCATGAAATCCCATTTTTCTTGAGTTCCAATACCTTCTTCGTCATAGATATATCCATCAGGACCTGAAAGAGTAACAACTTTACCACCAAGTTGTGTAACTTTCTGAGCTGCACCCCAAGCAACGTTACCGAAACCTGAAAGAGCAACAACTTTGCCTTCGAATGTCATGTCTTTAGTAGCAAGCATTTCTTTAGCGAAATATGTTGCACCAAAACCAGTAGCTTCAGGACGTACAAGTGAACCACCCCATTTGAGGCCTTTACCTGTAAGAACACCTGTGAACTCATTGCGAAGTTTCTTATACATACCGAACATGTAACCGATCTCACGACCGCCAACACCGATGTCACCAGCAGGAACGTCTGTGTTAGGTCCGATATGACGGAAAAGTTCCATCATGAATGATTGGCAGAAACGCATGATTTCAGCATCAGATTTACCTTTTGCATCAAAATCAGAACCACCCTTACCACCACCCATTGGGAGAGTTGTAAGACTGTTTTTGAAGATCTGCTCGAAACCGAGGAACTTAAGGATTGATAATGTTACTGAAGGATGGAAACGAAGTCCACCTTTGTAAGGTCCAATTGCACTATTGAATTCAACGCGGTATCCACGGTTTACCTGGATTTCACCTTTGTCATCCATCCATGGTACGCGGAACATAATGACTCTTTCAGGCTCTACGATTCTGTCTAATATTTTAGCTTTAACGTAGCGTGGGTTTGCATGATAGTAATCCCATACTGACTCCACAACTTCTCTTACTGCCTGAATGAATTCGGGCTGAGCCGGATTCTTTACTTCGACTTGTGCCATAAAATCATTAATAGTCATTAAATCCTCCAAGATTTTATTTTGAGCACCTTTTACTATTGCACTTATGATTGTCAACCTAAATCGGAACTTAAGCAAATTAATCTTTAACATTTTTCCATAATCACTTAACATCAAGTATGTTAACCTATATAAATAAAATTGTGATTTTTGTAACGATTATCATTATTCGGTTCGCTAACTTATTTTATCTTTTCTGTTAATTTTGATACTATACTGTGTAAAAATACTATATATTGAGCTTTTTTAAGAAAAACAATACACAGTAAGTATTATACATAAAACTGCAATATTGTGATTAATATCTTTATTTGATATTCTATATATAAGGTGAAATAATTATACAATTAACGATATCTCTTAGTACTCGGACTAGTTACATAATCCTTTTAAACTGTATTTCGCAATCTTCCGAGCTATGGCATTATTGCTAATTCCCAGTAGTTTGGCTGCTTTTGATTGAACACCCATAGTTCTGTTCAAAGCTCTTATTATCGCCTCTTTCTCAATTTGCTCAAGATTATATGTCTCAAAGTTGCTCCTTACCTCTTTAGGATTTATATATTCATCGATAATTCTGTCAATTGACAGGCTATTATGATAGCTAATGACTACTCTTTGCATAAGATTCTTCAATTCCCTAACATTTCCGCTGTAGTCAAAACCAATTAATCTATTCATCTGCTCTTTTGTAAGACAAAAAACCGGAGCTCCCATTTTTGAAGAATACATAGTAATAAAGTAATCAACCAACAGAGGGATATCTGATTTTCTTTCTCTTAGAGGTGGGAGGTTTATCTCATAATTTGAGATTCTATAATATAGATCAAGTCTGTACTTATCCTCTTTGGTCAAATGTATCAAGTTTTGATTTGTTGCACAGATGAGCCTGAAATTTGATGAGACAGGTTTTGTTGAACCTAAAGGATAGAAGTTTTTCTCCTCCAGAACCTTTAGAAGCTTAGTCTGTATTTCGGGAGGAATTTCAGAAATTTCATCAAGGAATAGGGTACCGTTATTCACAATCTCCAATAACCCTTTTTTATCTTCCAAAGCTCCTGTAAACGCCCCCTTCTTATAACCGAATAGCTCACTTTCGATTAACGATGGAGACATAGCGGACAAGTTAATCTCGCAGAAGTTATTACTTCGACGATTACTGTAGTAATGTATCAATTTTGCAATTAACTCTTTACCTGTTCCGGTTTCTCCTGTTATCAATACATTAGAGAAATGGGCATTAGCAATAATCTTACAATCACCAAGAACTTTCCTAAACTCTAGTGATTTACCAATAATGCTCTTTTCGAGTTTATCTTTTTCTAAAGACGAAACCAATTCTCTTTTGGACATCTGTTCTGTTTTAAATTCTTCATACTTCTCGAGCAAATCAAGATACGATTCCAATTCGGCTTCTTTATACTGTCTTTCTCTCTCACTAATCTTTGCCAAGAGCTTTTGGAGATAGCTGTAAGCATTTTCATAATCATGCTTTTTGATATAGTATTCTACTAAGAAATTGAGAAATTGTCTGGAATATGGACTCTTAGCTTTATCTGATTTATCGAATTTCTCCATAATCGCTTCAATATCAATCTTATCTAAAGCTGAGATATGTAAATAGTAGTAGTCTTTAAACAACGGTGCCACATTTACCATGCTCTCATCATCAAGCAAAGTATAATACATGGAGATTTTTTTGTCATCATCTTGCATGAGTGCAATCATGAATAAATCAGCATACACTTTCTTCTCAATCTCTTTGTTTCCTTTATTGGATTCAATCAATTCATTCAGAATCTCTTCAGCTTTATCATACTCTTTATTCTGACTTAGCATCCTTGTTTTATAGGAAAGCATCTTTTCCCTATTAAAACCACTATCCTCATTTAACAACACATCAATATGCCGAATTGCTTTATCCATAATCATATTGGATGCGTACGATAGAGCTAACAGATAATGAGCTCTGTAATACTGATTAGAATCAGGAGGATTATCTTTATACCGCACAACTCTGGATAGGTTATGAATAGCTTTGTACAGGTCTCCCCGTGCATAATAGTAGCAACCGTAACTCAAGTAGTAGTAATAAAATATTCTCGGTTCGTTTACTACTCTGACTATTGCTTCCAATTTATCAAAGTATTTAGGACATTTCTCAAACTTTTTCAACCCTATGTAGTATTGAAGTATCTGATAATATGCTCTTGCAACAATAAGATAAGGACAAGCATCTGTTATTGAATCTGCTATCGCCTTAACAATACTGTCACATATTTCAGGATTAAGAGTAATAGACCAATATAGAAGATTTGTTAATATGGTTGTAACAAGGTCATTTCTATTGTTAATAGCTCCTGCTTTTAGAATCAACTGAATAGTTCCCTCACTCTCTTCTAAAAACATCCTTTCAGTGCATATCTCCATAACTTTTAGAAACGCATTTGTTGTGTTTGATGAAGGAGTATATCCTTCATCCAATAACTCCTTAAAGGATTTCTTTACCGATTGAGAAAGCAGACTACAGTCAGCTTCATCTCCTGTGTTTAGTAATTCTTGATAGCAATCAATAATCTTCTCAGATAATTCTGTTTTCAAACCCATATTAATCTCCTGACTTCATAGAGTCATTTATAATTATACTGTCAAGCTTTTGCTTCATGCTTGATAACTACTTTTAAATAAGCTATAAATACTCTATGAGTAATCATTCAATGCTATATTTCCCGAAAACGTGATACATCTGTTTCACGTTTTCGGGAAACGAGATACCTTTAAAAGCATTAAAACTTAACTATAGTAGTTCTATTTCATTATATAATAATCATTTATGAACTATCATCAATAATGGAACCGTGAATGCAATATGATGTAGTATGAAAAAGCTAAGTTTCAATGAAATCAGGTCTATTATTGAGTCATCCGAAATTATTGGTAAGATTTATACAAGCGGTAGTTCAGGTTATCTTACTGTAACTCTTATGGATGGTACTATAAAGAACCTGGTTTTCCCTCTGTTTCTGTACGAACAGGTCAGTAGGTTAATTGCAAACAAGAATAACAACGAGGAGTAAAAATGCTACGAAAACTACTATTTATTGTTTCAATATGTGTTTTGTTCGCAAACTTGAATTCAGTCACATATTATGTATCACAAGATGGTACAAATAGTGATGGTTTGACATGGAGCAGTGCATTTAATCAAATTCAGGATGCTATTGATACGGCTTCATCTGGTGATGAGGTATGGGTTGCCAAAGGAACTTATTATCCGACAAGTCCAAATCCGTTAGGACCTAATGGAGCTGTCTTAGAAAGGACTAAAACATTTATTATCAGAAATGGCATCAATGTATATGGTGGATTCAGTGGTGATGAATCTTCTATTGATGATAGGACTAACTACTGGATAGGTCAGGCAAACGAGACTATCCTTAGCGGAGATCTTGATCAAAATGATAATTATTCACAATGGGACACCAACAGTCTTTCTTTAGTTAACAACACTAATAATAGCTATAACGTTGTTTATTACTATAGTGTTTACGTTCAGACTGTATTAGACGGTTTCACTATTAGTGGTGGCAATGCAAACAAGAAAGTAAGTAGACCTTATCATGATGGTGGTGGAGCTCATCTAACTAACAATAAGGCTTATCTAAGAAATTGTCGTTTAATTTATAATCGCGGTAACAATGCCGGTGGTGCTATCACTTTTAGTGGAGGTACTCTTTTGGACTGTGTGTTCAGTCACAATCTGGCAACTGGTGAATGTGGTGACTCAGGTGATGGAGGAGCTGTTAAACTTCACAATGGTGGAAATCTTATCAACTGTATTATTACAGATAACTACTCATCCAAGAGTACAGCTCGTGGCGGTGGAGTTTGTTGTAGTTGGACTACCGGACATCGCATTGTGAACAGTGTTATTGCAAACAATAGAACTAATGGTACCGGTGGCGGTATTGGTAATTACGGAACAAATACGACTAAAACGAAAGCATTTAACACTATCATTTGGGGGAACTATCAGGACAACTATAAGAATCAGTTCGGTGGAACCAGCATGACTTTTAACTATTGCGGTATTGAAGGCGGTTATGCTGGAACAGGCAATATTAATCTAAATGCCTCAAATGAGTTAGGACCAAACTTCTTCAATCCTATTGATGGTGATTGGAGATTGGAGTCTACTTCTCCATGTCTTAATGCAGGAAACAATAGCTACGTAGACGGTAGTGACAGCTTGATTCCTGTTATTACAACCGATATTGACGGTAATCCGAGAGTTTTAGCCTCAGTAGTTGATATGGGTGTTTACGAACAAGGCTACATAGTACTAAATCCCGATGAAAACGGTATAATCTATGTTAAGAGTGCTTCTTCCGGTTTGGCAGACGGTAGTTCATGGGATAACGCAACCTCATGGTTACAAGGAGCTTTGGATTCCGGAGCATCGGAAGTCTGGATAGCAGAAGGTACTTATTATCCTACTCAATACATTCCCGGTATGGAATCTGATTCCAGAGCTAAATCATTCATTATTGATGATGATATTGTTATCTATGGCGGTTTCCCGGCTGATGCAAACGATATTGATAATGCAACTCTTGAGACAAGAGACTCCGATGTCTATTTCATCTATCTTAGTGGTGATATAGGTCAACCCGGTAGCTTCGACGATAACAGCTATCATGTTGTTTACATGCAGGATGTGACTCCATTAACGAGAATTGACGGCATTATAGTAACAAAAGGTAATGCCGACGGTAGCACCCCCAACGATACCGGTGGAGGAATCTATTTGGAAAACTCATCACCGGAGATTGTCTCTGTTACAGCTGAAGATAATTTTGCAACTGACGGTAACAATGCTCTTTATGTTGACGAGAGTAGTACACCTACCGTAACTGATAGCGAAGGAATTGATTATGTAAATGAATCTTTACCTGTAGTGCTTTCATACTTCAATGCAGTTAGTTTTACTAGTACGGATGTAACATTGAATTGGAGAACAGAATCTGAAACAGCTCTTGTTGGTTTCAATGTCTTCCGTTCTGAATCCGATAACGCAGATACTTCAATTAGAATTAATAATGCCACAATTATGGCAACTAATAGTAACAGTGGCTCTAATTATACCTTTAAAGACAGTGAGATTGAAGTTTACGAATACTATTATTGGCTCGAAAGTGTTTCTATTAACGGAGACATAGAGCTATTCGGTCCGGTATACACTAAGTTCGACGAACAATCTCATGATACTCCTAATCCGAGAAGGTCACAGCTAACCGGTATCTACCCGAATCCGTTCAACCCTTCAACAAATATTTCTTTCTACATAGCAGAAAAATCACCTGTAGAAGTAAAACTCTATAATATCAAAGGCGAAGTTGTTAAAACCATATATGAAGGGGTGGTTAGTAAAGAAACTAATATGTCTGTTTCATTAGATGCTAAGGATTTATCCAGTGGTATATATTTTGTCCGCTGGAGCACTCAATCAGATAGCGACATTAAAAAGCTTGTATTAATGAAATAACGATTACAGTCTCTTACTCCATAAAGACTGCTTCCCATGAGGCAGTCTTTCTTTTTATCTAAGACTGTAATTTGTAAAGTCCTGATGCAGGTAGACACTTTTTATCATGGATAAGTTCTCTAAAGAACGAAAGTTGTCCACAATATGGTTTTACTTGCATGACTAAGATGCAAGTGCCTTATTATAAAATTCATTAGGTGTTTTAAGCTTTAGTGCACAATGCAAGCGTTTATTGTTGTAAAGATAAACTGCATCGGCGACTACTTTCCTAGCTTGTTCTATATCTCTGAATTTATCTCTCAAATAAAACTCATACTTTAGAGTCCTATTGATTCTCTCGGCTATCGCATTGTCGTAGCATTTGTTAGGACCGGTCATGCTTATATCTACTCCACACTCTTGCAATCGATTAGTATAGATTCCTGAAGTGTATTGAGAACCTTTATCAGAGTGGTGTATCAAGCCGGGTGCAGGCTTGATACTCTTATAAGCTTTATTGAAGGTTGCAAGTGTACTTTCTGCCGTCATGTCTTTCTGTACTGTAAAACCAACAATCTTACGACTGTAATAGTCTGTCATTATTGATAGATAGCAATGCTTGCTATTTACTAACTGCAAATAGGTTATATCTGTTACCCAAACCTGATTAGGTCGAGTTACTGTCAGATTCTCTAATAAATTTGGATATACTTGATGATCCGGGTCAGAGACAGATGTATATACCTTACGAGGCTTATGTTTAAACATCAAACCATGAGCTCTGAGTATATCAAAAAGCTTATCGCGTCCAACTGTGATTGGAACTCCATATTCAGGGTCAAGAAGATGCTCCTGTAATTTACGACCTCCGGTCTCCGGTATTTCTGAACGTATAACCATTACTTTAGAGATTACCTTTTCTTCAAAATCTATCTTTTGCTCTAAGACTTTCTTCTCTTTGTAATAGCTTTTTCGGCTACATCCGAGTGCTTTGCAGGACGCTTGGACTCCGATTCGAGTTCGCTCTCTTGTTCTCTGATTCTTTGAAGTATCGACTGCCCTAATGCGCTCTTTTTTTTTAAGTCAATACCATATTTGTCCTTGGCTATATCTATCAAAGCTTCATAAACTACTGCCTTTACTTGGGCATCATCTAAGGCTTGCTTTAACATTTTTACTTCTCTTTTAAGTAATATATTTTCTGTCTCTTCTGTTTTTGACATAACATGTACCGTCCTTCCTATCCGATCATTTATTCCGTATTCATTAATCCAACGTTTCAAAGTAGAGGAGCCACCTATGTTGTAAATAGTTCTTGCTTGGGAGATAGTTAGAACTCCATCCTCAATCTCTTTAACTACTTTACGTTTAAATACTTCACTATAACATAATGCTGTTTTCTGTTTCATTTTCTGTAAACCTTTAATTTCTCTCAGTTATATATGTGTCTACTTTATTTAGGACGTTGTAATTTGATTAAAATTGGTTTCTACTTCCTCCTAAATCTCTCCCATTTTCATCCCTTAAATCAATCCTTTTACTCGTCCTCCAACCACGGGTTTGTCTCTAGGGATAGGTACAGAAAGTTTAAATTTAGAGTCTCCAATGTATTTATTGGGCTTATCAATACTATATGGAGACATTAGGCAAGTTGCTTTTACTGTAGGCGGAACTCTATCGAAGGTCAACAAGTTAAAATCCCAATATATCCAAGGAGATATAATCTCCAATGATATTTCTAAAGATAATATCTTAAAAGAAGTGTGGAAACCGGGATTATTCTTTGGCTTCTCATATTCGTTGGCAAAATTAAAATAATCAAACCTTTTTTGAGTCCTAACAGTTTTACTGCTAGGTCTTTTGATTGTTTAAAAAAAGAGCATATCCAATAATGGATTGAATAGAATGAAAACAGAGAGCAAATAAATTATCTATAATAGTTTGACAAATTGTTTATCAGGGATTCTTGGTTTTGTTATTGAAAGATTAACAAAGAGGTACTGATGCAGGATTCTCTTATATTTTTATTCTTAGGTTCAGTTCTACTGTTCTCATTAGTAATGGCAAAAGGTGTCTCAATAATCAAGTCTCCTCTTGTCCTAGGCTACATCATTTGCGGAGCAATTTTAGGCCCGGCGATTGTCGGAATAATAAAAACAGAAAACATTGGTGATTTTGATATCATCAACACAATAGCACTTTCCCTGCTTGGTTTTGGTATTGGAGGTGAACTCCAGCTGAAAGAGTTAAAGAAACTGGGAACTTCAATAATCTGGATTGTGATTTTTGAAGCAACTGTAACGTTCATTGTAGTCGCTATTATTACAGCACTTATTACAAAGAGTATCTCTTTAGGATTAATATACGGAGCTTTGGCTTCAGCAACCGCTCCTGCAGGTACAACAGATGTTATTAAACAATACAAAGCCAAAGGTGTTGTGACTAAAACACTTTATGCGGTTATGGGATTGGATGATATATACTCATTACTGCTTTATACTATATCTATTCCTGTGGCTATTATCTTGATCGGTGGACATGGACTCACTATCGGTGAAGCTTTCTTCGAAGCTGGAAAAGAAGTTGCTTTAGCTATTGTTATTGGCTCGATTATCGGTTGGATAATCTATTTAGTCGGTAAGATAACTTACTCAAAGACCTTTATACTTGCTTTCTCTATAGGAATTCTATTCCTTAACTGCGGAATAGCAACATATCTGCACTTATCCCCAATTCTTTTAAACATGGTAAGCGGGATCGTTTTAGTTAATAAAAGCAAACTTGTATCCAGAAAAATTAATGCAGCTTTAGGAGAATGGTCACCTCCTGTTTATATGGTATTTTTTGCTCTTATAGGTGCTAGACTTAATTTTGCTATGATCTGGCAATATCTTGTATTAATACTACTATATATAGTAGCCAGAACCGGTGGTAAATGGGGTGGTGCCTGGTTAGGAGCATCAGTATCTTCAAGCGATAAAAACGTAAGGAAATATCTGGGATTCACACTTCTTTCTCAAGCCGGTGTTGCTATTGGATTGTCTCTTGCTGCAGGAAAATATCTGGAGTTAAACGGATTCCACGATTATGCTACTCAGGTTGTAAGCGTTATGACAGCTACAACTTTCCTGATTATGCTTATTGGTCCTGTCTTGTGTAAATTCGGACTTGGTAAAGCAGGAGAATTGACAGTTAAGTAAATAATTCGGTTCAATTAGATAAATGTTTTTAAAAGTAGTTCAAGCCAAAAGCTTGAACTACTTTTATATAAGTGTCCATTGGACACAACCAGTTTATATAAGAAGGTAGCTCCGCAAACATGGAGTGAAAACACGGAGCTACCCGGGACGAGATTATTTAGTTCCGACAAAGAAATGAGTTCTTGCAGGGGCAAAGCCATGAATGGATATGTGATTCTTTATATCTTCTCCCCTACCATGTAATGCTTTAAACACTTCTGTTTCTCTTGCCGGTTTGATTATTGCATCAATTAAATTGATATACTGTTCTTTACTCTTCTCTACTTGCTCAGCAGGCATTGTATAATCAAAAGTAATTCTCTTGTATGAAGAGAATTTCATACTACTTTCTAGCTTGATAACTTCCTCTTCACTAAATGTCTGATTATGTACTCTTCCTAATAGTTTATCAACTTCTGCAGAGAGATGATGCACCATAATATGACTCTTTTGGGCATTTGTCTGTCCATTGTCAGAAAGCATTTCCCGGATTATTAGCAAACCGTTTTTATCCAATACTCTATACATCTCTTTAAGCACTCTAGTCGGTTCATCAAGATGATGTAGAGAATTTGAGATACTGACAAGTTCAAAAGTGGAATCAGGATAATCCAATTGATAGGCATTCATTTGCCTGAAATCGCAATCGGAAAAGGTTTTCTTTGCAATTTCAAGTATACGAGAATGAGTATCTATTCCCGTAAACTCGCTTATATTGCTGAATATATTCCGGAGAAAAGCAATAAACTCTCCTCTACCGGTAGCTATATCAAGACCTTTACCGATTTCGACTTCCTTAAAATCTTCAAAGAAAGCATTTATCTTGGTTTCATTTTTCTCTAACATAGATATTCCTAACAAAAATAGCGGGAAGCATTACCTTTAGAATGCCCAATCTACCGAGAATATGAAGGAATTATGAAGAAGATTATGCAAACAAACTATCTTATCGATATATGCTTGGGAGGTGAATCCTTCAATTCTGTAATATTTTGTAACTATCTTATTGGATAGCTTCCCGCAAAATACTTTTATCATAAAGCTATCAAATCGGTTTATGTGAAAAACAACGCCGTTCAAAGCGTTTTCGAAAACTATTGGGAATCTCCAGGAAATCTTGTTTCTTGCTTGAAGTAATGTTACGGCATACTTTACTATAGCAATTCTAAATCTCTCCGAATTTTGGCCTTTTGTCAATTCCCCACCGGTAAAATGATTCTCACTCTGCAACGACGTTTGTTTTTCACTACCTTTAGAGATTAATCTTGGATTATCTATTCCGAATGTATTATGCTTACAATAATCAAAATAGTAAGCTTTCACTTGAGATATATAAGGAGTTTCCATTCGGAAGAGCTTTCCTTTATCATCATAATCCCTCTTAGTTTCTAAACTGAATGATAACATTATTCCTCTGAAATACAGTCTTTTTTATCGTGTGAAGCACATTCTTTTAATAATATATTGATATTGTATCTGTACCAACCATCCACATCTTCCGTTATCTCATCACTATCTAGTAGTCTTACATAACCGCTTAGGACTCTGCTTACATTCATTCTGATTGAATAAAGTAGGAAACTATACCACAGATTCCAGTCCAACTCAGGATTCAAAGTTTTGTCTTCCAATCCAAGTTTAACGATATCCCTAAGCATATCAACACCTTGAATATTCAATTTATTCAATTCATCAGCAATCTCATCTTCAACATTTGCTTCAACGATTATGCCAACATCACCTAAAAGTTGATGTTTTAGTACGTATGGATGATTTTTATAAAAAGCATAATAGGCATAAGCTAATTCTTTTAGCTTACAAAAGCCTTGTCTCTCTTTATCAATAGCTGCCTGCAGAAACTCCAGACGCATCTTCATGCCTTTTATATAGACCAGCACATATAATTCCTCTTTTGAAGTAATATACTGATAAATAGTTCTCTTTGTGTATTCACAACTTTTAGCTATATCGTCCATTGTAACTCTCTCGTATCCCTTTTCTTTAAAAAGCTTCTCAGCTTGTTCGACGATATAGTTCTGTCTCATCTTTCTCATCTCTTCCTGTCGTCCCATTCTTACTCCTTTAGTTGTAATCTCTTATAATGGTTTTGCTCACTCCCAGTCATAACCATTACACCATGAGTTACTTTTTATATAACATTAGGAATGGTCAAGATTTTTTTATTATATTGGCTGGTTTTATTGAATTGAACTCAATAGTGAGATTAACCGGATTATCTGTACTTGCAATTGAAAGCGATTTTGCTATGAGCTATTTTCTTATATGAAACTATAAATCAGCTTCTATGTTGTAAGCTTTTCCTCTGCCTCTATTTGATTAATGTAAAAGTAGACTGAGGCTTCAAATTGTACTATAGCAAGATTATTCGATGCACCATTACCTTGATTAACAGCATCGGTTTTAGTCCATTTATATAATTCAGAAGTAGTTCCATCTACATCTTTAGTTATCATGAAATGTCCATTACTTGATATCAGAATGGTATATTCATTATCACAATCGGTTCTACCCCATAACAAACCGAAGCCATAGTTGTTTACTCCGGAAATCAAAGTCATTGTTCCAATCAAGTGATAATGGTGTAGAAGTGGTCCATCCTCCGGAATCTCTCTTATGTTCGAAGTAATAATAGCTATTTAGTTATCAGAACGCTCCTTAGAAATTCATCAAACTCTGCATTAACAGCCTTATCTGCTATCGTATTGAGGATAGCAAGCATGTGTGGGAAGCTAAGAGTTACGGTAAATATTTTATCTTTCCCGGTATTATCAGTATAGATGTACCTTATCATTCTTCTCTTTGATCTAGTAATCTCAACTTTTTTAATATCCCCCCAAGCGATTCTCTTCTTTGGTTTCATCAGAAAGCCAAACTCAATAAATTCTTCTGTCAGATAAATAGTATTAAGGTTCATCCCGTTTCTTAGGAAAGAATCTAAGGCGAGGAATACTATTATTATTGGAATTGCTTTAAACAGTGCTGAGCTGTCTGCAGTTATTCTATAAAACATTACATAGCCTGCATAGAAAATTGCCAACAAGGCCATGAACATTGTAAAGTATCTGGCAAAGACATTAAATCTAATCTTTTGAGGAAGAGTCATTTTATCATTAGGGACATTATTCATTATCAGTCTTTTTCCTTATCTGTCGCTTCATATTCTTGATATAACTGTAAACCATTTCCGGTCCGGTAAAATTACCTAATTCAATACTACTAATATCCTTACCATGGTAATCGGAACCACATGTAGGGATAATGTTATGATTAAGGCAGAACTGCAAATACATATCGGTTTGCCCAAGATTATGAGCAGGATAGAATACCTCTAGACCGTCAACTCCATCCTTAATTATCTGTTCTATCAAACTCTGATTTCTCAGTTTTCCGGGATGAGCCAATACTGCATAACCGTTAGCATTATGGATTATATCGATCATTTCCTTAGGAGTCAACTCCGGTTTTGGGATAAAAGCCGGTTTCCCCTCCCCAATAAACTTATCGAAAACTTCCTGTAAGTTAGGGCAGTATCCTGCATTCACTACCGCTCGACCTATGTGTGGACGACCGATAAGCCCTTTTTGCCCTGCTAACTCAGTTACTGCATCATAATCAATATGAATATCAAACTTCTTGAGTTCATCGATTATCTTTTTTGCTCTGACAACACGACCATGATAAAGGAACTCCATTGCTTCTTTAATCTCGGAATATTCATAATCAAACTCATAAGCCAAGATATGAACATCGGAATTTTTAAGTCGACAAGACAGCTCTGCTCCAATCAGCAGATCAATCTCATATCGTTCGGCAAGGTACCTGGCTTTTTTATAGCCTTCCACCGTATCATGATCAGCAATTGAAATTATGTCCAATTGAGCATTCTTCACCATTTGAATTATCTCAACGGGAGTATGACAACCATCTGATTCATTGGTGTGAATATGTAGGTCTATTCGATTCATTCCGCCCCTTCTAGTACTTTTTTTCTATTATTCATAAAAAATATTTACATTTAGGAAGTCAATCTTTATTTGGATTTGTAAAGTGGAGGATATTATGAAATACGATATTGTTAAAGATAAGTTTGCCATGATTATTGAGCTTTTCCCGATTACAAGAAAGCTCTTCTATCTTTTTCTTGATTGCATATTGTTAAGACAGATGTATGTTAAGAAAGCGATGAAGAAATATATCGTTAAAGACACTATGCTTAAATTCTATGATGCAGGTGCCGGCTTTTGCCAATATTCAGACTATATCCTAAGACAATACCCCTCTTCTACAGTATTAGCTGTTGATATTAAAACAGATTATGTTCAGTCTTTTAAAGCATACGCTGAAAACAATTTAAATGGCAAATTCATTGTTGAGCAGGCAGACCTTCAGGAATACGTAGCAAAAGATAAATACGATCTTGCTATTGCTATTGATATTCTTGAGCATATAGAGGACGATAGAGCTGTTCTGGGTAATTTCCATGATAGTCTCAATGAAGGAGGGATTTTAATTATATCGAGTCCCAGTAATTATGATGAGGCTGCAGCGTTCACCGAAGAGCATGTTAGACCCGGCTATGCTAAATCTGAGTTGGAAGAAAAAGTTACCGCAGCAGGATTTCACATCAAAGAGTCATTCTACAGTTACGGGAAATGGGGTAAAATAGCTTGGTTATTGGGTATGAAAACCCCTATGACCTTAGCCGGTAAGGGTATTATCGGTATGATTCTAGCCGGTATCTGGATGATAGTCACATATCCACTAGTGAGAACGTTAATGTTTAAAGATATAAATACCGATAACAGGATTGGGAACGGGATTATCCTGATAGCTGAGAAATAGATTTCAGATGCTCGTGAGCCTTATCACATACCCAGCAAACGATTATCTCTTCCTCTTTCCCATTTCGCCATGTTTTAAAGGTTGTCCACCCCCCTATGTACCTTGAGCAATCTTTATGATTCCAGTTAAGCTCAGTACCGCATATTTGACATCTACCTTTAATGCTTCCCCATAAACCTTTCAAATTCTCTTTCTTATCCAAAAAAACTCTCCTACAGAAATAAGCTTATTCGATTCTTGGTAATTTGAATTATATGTCAATATGTTTTTATATTATTCCGGGTTATTCTAATAAGTCGCTTTATTATATACTATAACTACTTAGTTTATGTTTACTAAAACACTCAACTACCTCATAATAAAACAATAACTTTTCAATTGATAGTCTCAGAAGAGCCAATGATTATATCATTTATTCTTATGAACTTTCTATCATCCATCTACGCCATTCCTTAACTCTCGGGAATTGGACATGACTTATTCGGGACACTCTCGGGAATTTCTCGGGAAAAGCCCCGAGTGATTCCCGAGAGAGTCCCGAGAGATTCCCGTGTGAGTCCCGCGAATTGTGAAGAAGCACTGTTGGGACAAACGGAATGATTTTTAATATTCTGACTTTTCAAAATACACCCTTCACTTGATGAAGTAACATTATTTAGTTTTATCTGTTCATTCTAACCGAGAGTATATATGTAATTTAAATTGACAGCAATTCCATTAATCAATATAAGCATTAAGTAATACTTATCAGGAATAAATATGTACGAATACTTTACAGAGAATCCGGCTTTCCGGAAAAACATAGTTCTAGAAAAGCATATCCCTATGAGATCTGCAGATTATGCGGATATACCCAATAGTATTCATTCGGATTTACATAAGTTACTAAACAAAAGATACATAAAGCATCTATATTCCCATCAAGCGGAAGCTCTTAACCATATTCTTAAAGGAAAGAATACGGTTATTACTACGGGAGTTGCAAGCGGAAAAAGTCTTTGCTATCAATTACCAATTTTAAACAGTATTCTAAACGGACTTGATTCCACTTCCTTACTCCTATTCCCCATGAAGGCTTTAGCGCAGGATCAGATCACAAAGCTATCCTCGCTAATGACTGACTTGGGATTGGATGAGAAACCGGGAGTTTATGATGGTGACACTCCTACTGAGAAAAGAAACAAGATGAGGGAATCTTCAGGAATTATCATGTCTAATCCCGATATGCTAAACCTTGGTATCCTTCCTAACCATACAAAATGGAGCAGATTCTTTTCTAAACTAAAGTATGTTGTTATTGACGAAGTTCATATTTACAGAGGAGTATTCGGATCACATATCGCTAACCTGTTAAGGCGACTGAAAAGAATCGTAAAGCACTATGGCGGTAACCTTCAATTTATCATTACATCTGCCACACTTTCAGGTATTGATGCGTTCATAAGCAAACTGATTGAAGATGAGTTTGAGATTGTTGAAAAAGATGGTTCACCACATGGAGAGAAACACTTCATTCTTTATAATCCACCTATTATAAACAAAGAGCTTGGAATCAGAAGAAACATTATTGAGGAAACGGTAAGAATAGGTAATTTCCTATATGACTTCCCGGGACAGTCATTGGTATTTACCGTCACGAGGAGATCCGTTGAGTTACTTATCTCCTACTTAAATCTCAGCAGGGAAGATAATAGATCGGAAATTCTAGGTTACAGAGCAGGGTACTTACCTGCTGAAAGAAGAGAAATCGAGAATCGACTCAGAAATGAAGAGATAAAAATGGTGGTTGCAACAAATGCCTTAGAATTAGGTATAGACATCGGTGGTCTGGATAACGTGATTATCAGCGGATATCCGGGAAGTATAGCTTCAGTGGCTCAACAAAGCGGTAGAGCCGGTAGACTTGCGACCGATTCGATGACAATCTTTGTTGCCGGTTCGGGATTATTGGATCAATACTTTATTCAACATCCCGAGTTTTTGCTTGAAAGAAATCCCGAAGAACCGCTTATAAATCCTGATAACCCCTATATACTACTGTTTCATCTGCAATGTGCTTTGTTTGAAAAACCTTTTATTCAAGGTGAGAAGTTCGGTAATCTCGATAATGAAGACCTAAGTAAATACTTAAGCTACCTACAAAATCTCGGTAAGATATTCAATTCAGGTAACAAATACTTTTGGAAAGCACAGGAGTTTCCTGCTGATACGTTCTCGCTCAGAAGTACAGGTACCGGAAGCTTCAGAATTCAATCCCAAGGTGAGACTATTGGATTGGTGGACGAGCCTAGTGCTTATTGGATGGTGCACCCCGAAGCTGTTTATATCCATAATGGAGAGTCATACTTTGTGAATGACCTGGACTTTGAAAAAAAAGAAGCTAAATTAGAGCCGTTTAGTTCGGACTACTATACTCAGGTAATGAGTAAAACCGAATACGAGCTATTGGAGCTTTATAAAGAAAAAGACTCGGTTGAGCTTAATGCTTATTCGGGACAAATAAGGGTTACCGATACTGTAACAGGTTATAAAAGACAGAAATGGTATACTAACGAGATATTGAGTTATCATGATTTGGAAATGCCTTCAATGACTGTTATTACTGACGGTTTTTGGCTTGGCTTCAAACAAGAAACAATTGAGCATTTTAAGAATCTGGGGATATGGAATAATGATAAAAATGATTATGGACCGGGCTGGGGAAATCTTAAGAAGATAATTCGTGAAAGAGATAAGTTTACCTGCCAAGCTTGTGGATTAGTCGAATCTGGTAAAGCATTTGATATACATCATATCAAACCTTTCAAGAGCTTTCCTTCAAGATTACAAGCTAATAAACCTGAGAATCTCACAACCCTGTGTCCCGGATGTCATAAAGATGCAGAGAGAGCATTGATTATTCAAAGCGGACTGGCCGGATTGTCCTATCTTATGAGGAATATAGCCCCTGTTTATCTGATGTGTGACAGCAAAGACATTAGAGTGAACTACCAATCTAACAATCCTCTTTCACAAGAAGACTTTGCACTGGTATTCCATGATAGTGCCAATGGAGGGATAGGCCTCAGTAAAAGATTGTTTGAAATCTATCCTCAGTTGCTTAAAGAAGCATATAACCATGTAAAAAAATGTACTTGTACGGATGGTTGCCCTGCGTGTGTAGGTCCTGTTGCAGAGCAAGGAGAAGGTTCAAAGGATATAGTACTGGGAATTCTGAAAGAGCTGGTAAAATAGTATGAGTGGTATAGACAATATTCTCAAGAATCTGAATAAGAAAGCTGACGAAAAGATTGTCAGAAAACCGGAAGAATCTTTAACTAATTATATTCCCGGTAGATTCATAAGCGATTCATTATACTACTCTGAAGTTATTTATGACTTGGGAGTGAAATTGGGAAACACCCAGCTTGAAATACCGGAAATTGCCGATGTAATCAAAATAAAGGAGAACATAGATACTTCAATACCATCTGATAAAGTGCTATATCTGGATACCGAATCAACAGGTTTGAATACCGGAGGGGCGTCTTATGCTATACTTGTAGGTCTGGGTGCTTTTGAGAATAGTAAATTTGTTATACGGAGATGGTTTCTAAACTCTCCTGACGGGGAAGTAAGATTACTTGAAGAGATAAAGGAGTTCTTAAGAAACTTTGATTTAATCGTCAGTTATAACGGAAAAAGCTACGATATGAATCTACTGCAGTCAAGGTATGATTACTATCAATCCGGATACATGGTAAAAGCTTTCAAGCAAATAGATTTACTGCATATTGTCCGAAGGTTTTGGAAGGGTAAACTAATGAATTGTTCGTTACAGACAATTGAAAGTGAGATATTGGGATTTAACAGATTACCGGAAGATGAGATACCTGGTTGGAAAATTCCCTGGGCATACTTCAATTATTTGGAGACAGGATTCACAGAGGATATAGTAAAAATCCATGATCACAATGCTACTGACATATTAAGTATGCCAATTATTCTAAGTTATTTAAGCAACATCCTTGTCAAAGATACAGAAGAACATATTCTCCCCAGTAGTAAATACTACGAAACAGCCGGTATGCATGAAAGAGCTACCGAACTATTAGAAACCATCGACGAGAACTGCTCCGATTGCGAAGCTTTATTGCATCTTGCTTCCCTTTATAAAAAGCAGAGACACTGGGACAAAGCAGTCAAGCTCTGGAGTAAACCCATACTTACAAGCAACTTTAAAGCATTGGAAGAGCTTGCAAAATACTATGAGCATAAAGCTAAAGATATAGAAAAGGCATTACAGATAACTCAAAGAGCTATTGATTACCTTAATCTGATGCCGATAGCAATCAACAAAGAGCGTGAACTCTGGTCGCACCGAAAGAAGCGACTTGTTAATAAATGTAACAAGCCTACTTCTTAGGAGTGGATTTACGAGTTTTTGTTGTTTTCTTAGGTTCCGGCACTACCTCTTCAGGCTCGTAAGAGATTGCTTCCACAACAGTTTTCTTCTTCATTTCAACCTTAATCACAGGTTCAATTTCATAAGCAATCTGGAATAACTGTTTACCTCTTACAATGCTAATCTTATCTTCAAGTGTCATTGAATTCAAATCATCCATACTGATGATTTTTTCGATTTGTCCGGTTTTTTTGTTCACGATCTGAACAAATGTTTGTTTTGTAGCCATAAAAACTACCTCCAATTGGTATTTATCAGGAAATTTTTCTACTTGTTCATAACAGAAGTTTCTGTATTTCGTTTTGTTCTTATAATAGTATTCACGGAATGATTTACAGAATCCGATTCTATCGCAGATACTGCAAATTGAAGGTGTTATTAACCTGTACTTCTTTATCTCGCAAAAATGTCCTTTAGGCTTTCTTCTCATTAGTCTTTAAACAGTTCGGGTAAGTGGGAAGCCCAGGTTAAAGGGTTTTTCCATTTCTTCCAGAAACCCTTCATTCTATCCAATTCAATCTCTTCATAAAACTTAAAGAGATAAAGGATGAAAGGATAACTCGCTACCAATATTAGCTTTAGAAGAATATTAGGAAGCATCGAAAGATTATAGAATGTTAAAGAAAGTGCATAAAGAGCTATACCAAGCAAAATCTGCATGGTAAGCTTACCAAGTTCATACTTGATTTTATAGAATCTACCCGCTTGTTTGTAAAACAGGATAGCCATTAGAATCATTGAGATAAGTGTTGTTATAGCCGCACCATATATTCCCCATATCGGAATAAGAATGAAATTGAGGATTATATTCACTAAGGCACTGCTTAGAACAATCCAAGCATTATATTTCGTCTTCTTTACATAGTGCAAACCTAAAGAGAATATCCATTGAACACCTTTGAATACGATAGCTAGCGTTATGAGTGGGATAATTGTATATGCACCCCAATAATTGCTGTTCTTTGCCATTAACTGAATGACTTCTCTTGAGAAAAATGATAAACCTAAGGCAGCTATCATACTTATGAAAACAAGATATGTTAATGTCTTTGAGAAGAATCTGCCGGCATTCGGCTTATCATAAGTCTTATAAGCAATAGGTAAAAAACCCATCTGGAATGAAGTAAGAATGAAAACATTTAAAACGGTAGCAAATTTATAACCCAATGTGTAAAGACCAACTTGATCCAAATCAAGATAGTGATTGAGAATATATCTGTCGGACATTGATAGTAGCATAGTCGAGATTTGAGTAAAAATCAGCGGATAGCTATAAGTAAACATCTCTTTAAAAATGACCTTATCAAAGCTAAGCTCAATATTCTTAAGAAGGAAAGGTATAGTAAGAACAGTGATTAAGAGATTACTAATTAATGTTCCGGTAATGATACCATATACTCCCATACCTCTATATATTATGAAATAGATGTTGAGTACTAGAACCGTAAGGAACCTTATAAGCATGAGAAATGTATATAAAAAAGACCTTTGTTTAAATCTTATCAACTCAAATGATATCTGATTGATAATCTCACTTGCTACCGAGAAGAATAGAATTGCCAGATAAGGTGCATAACTAGTACTTTGGAACAGTAGTTTAGATATAGTGAAGCGTAGCGGGAAGGCTATAATAAGATATGTTGCAAGGATAATTAAGAGAGAATAAACTGATGTTGAAACTACTCTCTTTTGTTCAGCTTTGTTTGTAGCATTCGCACACCATCGCATCATTGCCGTTGGGATTCTGAATCCCAATACAGCTATCATAAACATGGCAGTCACTTCCAGTAATCCGAGAATACCGAATTCACTTACGAGAAGTTTATCCGTGTAAAGAGGTAAAAGCAAGAATCCTAAAATCTTCATTGCTATATTACCAATGCTATAAACGGCTGTATGTTTAGCTGTATTTCTGATATTATCTAACAATAAGTCCTCACGCTAGTTTTATGCCATTTAAAAAGGGAAACACTAGATTGTAAACAGTTTTTTCTGTTAATTGATGAGCTATCTTTCTCTTCTACGCCTTTTTGGAGCATTGTTTGTGTGATTGTTTATTGCTCCGTAAAACTCCTTTTCCAATCTACTCAAACCTGCTATTCTTAAAGCTTCCTGAACAAGTTTTCTGTTCTGAGGAACAAACCATTGAGCCAAAGCCTTTTGAAGTCTTATCTCTCTCCCCTTGGGAACGTGTATTGGTCTTCCTGAAAAGTAATTCAAGCCGGTATAATACATTGTTGTTGAAACAGACATAGGAGTTGGTGTGAACTCTTGAATCTGCTCAGGTCTAATGTTATGCTCTTTCAAGAATAAAGCAAGACTGACAGCATCTTTTATTGTTGTTCCCGGATGCCCTACTATTAAGTAAGGTATCACTATTTGTTTCTTTCCACACTCTTTTGAAATCTGCTCAAACTTGTCACAGAAATAGAGATATGATTCGGAAGATGGTTTCTGCATAACTTGAAGTACACTGTCAACAGCATGCTCCGGAGCAAGTTTAAGATGACCGCCAATATGCTTCTCAGCAATTAGCCTCGTGTATTTCCTGTCCATCGTAGCTAAATCGAATCTTATTCCGGAAGCGACAAATACATGTTTCACTTTGGGAACACTATTCACTGCCTTGAGTAACTCAATATTAGGTTTATGACTATAATTGAGATTAGAGCAAATATCCGGATAAAGACATGATAACCGTTTGCAGGTTTGACTTATTCCTAATCTACAGCTCATATCATACATATTAGCCGAAGGACCACCGACGTCAGAGATTGTGCCATGAAAATATGATTGTTCCGTAATCTCTTGTACTTCTTTAACGACTGAATCAATCGAGCGTGAACTGATAGTCTTACCTTGATGAGCTCCTATAGCACAGAAACTACAACCTCCAAAACAACCACGGTGTGAAGTTATCGATTCTTTTATCTGGTCAAAAGCTTTGAAGCTTGCCTTTCCATAAACCGGATGAGGTTTGCGACTAAACGGCAAATTGTATAAATCATCCATTTCTGATTTAGATAATGGCTTTGCAGGTGGATTATGCTTTAAATATCTGTTCCCAAACTTCTGATAAACGGATTTGGTTCTGTATTTATCTTCGAATACACGATGCATTTCTAAGAACACATCAGGAGACTTACATTTTTCATAATCAGGTAGCAGATTATCAGGATCACATGAATCTGATACTGTTACAGTCCCTCTGATGTTTAAATTGCCAACTCCTACTCCTGAAGCAAATGAGTTAACTATTTCCAGAAAAGGTCTCTCACCCATCC
Organism: Cloacimonadales bacterium (SeqCode); assembly: GCA_963667035.1. Taxonomy (GTDB): domain Bacteria; phylum Cloacimonadota; class Cloacimonadia; order Cloacimonadales; family JAFGVF01; genus Zophobacter. Next base: position 820,849 of record OY762964.1, on the reverse strand, counting down.
CGTATACTAAAATATCCGCTTTGGAATCAAACAGGATTGAGTTTCTTATTTTATCCGACCAATAATCGTAATGAGCTATTCTTCGTAAAGAAGCTTCAATCCCTCCGATTACAACAGGTACATCCTTATAAATTGCTTTTAATGCTGAAGTATAAACTATTGTTGCTCTGTCAGGTCTCAACCCGGTCTTTCCATCAGGAGAATAAGCATCTTCAGAACGTTTACGCTTCTGAGCCGTATAATGATTAATCATTGAATCCATGTTTCCGGCACTTATACCGAAACAGATTTCCGGTTTGCCTAAAACCTTGAATGCATCGGGATTCTTCCAATCTGGTTGAGGAATGATACCTACTCTATAACCTTTTGAAAGTAAATATCTGCCAAGAATAGCTGCGGCAAAGCTGGGATGATCAATGTAGGCATCGCCACTTATGATGATGATGTCGCATTGACTCCATCCAAGCTTCTTCATCTCGCTTTTGTTTATTGGTAAAAAAGGAATATTCATAGTAGAAAAAAGAGGTAAAAGCTAGACTTTTACCTCAAAATTGTTTATTCTCAGTAATCTAATAATTACTGACATCCTTTCTAATCACGTTAACTGCCTGAGTGCCTTTGTCTGTTGGCATCAGGTCAAATTCTACAGGCTCATCCTGTTCTAATACTTTAAGGTCTAAAGGATTGGGGGTTACAATTGATTTCCAGTGTACAAAGTACTCTTTATTATCATCTGTTTGAACAAATCCATAACCTTTATTCTTATTAAACCATTTCACTTTTCCGTGCATTATAAACCTCATTACTTTGTCATGAATGGCAAACAATTGTATAAAAATCTGTTTTTACTTCATAATTCACAAAATTTGACACTCTTTTATCCATTAATTTGATGTAATCGAATTTCGTCAACTCAATTCACTTTAATACTCATAATATACAATGACAATTGTTATATTAAGTTACATCAACGAATTTCAAACTTGTTATTTCTCTGTTGTAAGAATTATCATCTATTGCTAAGTAACATTAGCAGTGAATGCTATCATTATCATGTAATCAAATATAAGATTGACAATTGCTGTTGAGGTAAGATGTTTTATCCATGCAAGATATTATAAGAGACTTTTTAAAATACCTAAGACTGGAAGGAAGGTCACAACACACAATCACATCTTATCAGATGGATTTGAAACAGTTTTATAACCATATAGTTAACTACTTCCCGAATGAGAGAGTAGTTTTAAGCAGTGTTAAAAAGATTTACGTTAGAGATCACCTTAGAAAATTAAGCGAAAATGGAGTTGATAATCGCTCCTTAGCTAGAAAACTATCGGCATTAAAGAAGTTTTTCAAATACTGTAAAGTAAAAGGAATAATCTCAGAGAATCCTATTGAAGGTATGAACAGTCCCAAGTTTGAGAAGAAACTGCCAACCTTTTTTAGTGAAGAAGAAATGGAGCAATTACTTAGAATTCCTGATTTAACATCAAAATTCGGTATCAGAGATCGGGCTATACTTGAGCTGATATACTCTTCCGGTTTACGTTTAGGAGAAGTCGCAAGCCTGACACTGCAAAGAATGAATTTCAGACATAGAAGGGTAAAAGTCTTAGGGAAAGGCAATAAAGAGAGAATTGTTCCTGTTGGAGAAAAAGCTCTATCTGCATTAAGAGAATATTATCAGATTAGAGATAAGTTTGTGAGTGAATTTAGTGGTGACATATTTTTTCTTACAAAGAGTGGTAAAGCATTTGATAGTGAGCAACTGGGAATCATCTTAGATAGATACATAAGTCTCATTGCACAAAAGAAAGGATATTCAGCTCATACTATCAGACACACATTTGCTACCCATCTCCTTAAGAATGGAGCTGATTTAAGAGCTATTCAAGAGATGTTAGGACATTCCTTCTTGACATCCACTGAAATCTACACACATGTTACTTTAAACGAAATTAAATCTGTTTATAAACAGACACATCCAAGAAATAGAGATAAAGATGATAAATTGGAGGAATAATAATGAAACTGGAAGGTAAAGTACTGGTCGCTCAGGGAGGAGGACCGACTGCCGTTATTAATCAATCTATGGTAGGAGTAGTACTTGAAGCTCGTAAGTTCCCGCAAGTTACTAGAGTATATGGTGCTTTGAATGGTGTTCATGGTATTATAAATGAAGATTTCATAGACTTGACACAAGAGACCACTCATAGTCTGGAACAAGTGGCTATGACTCCATCTTCTGCTTTAGGAACAACTCGAGATAAACCTGATGAGGCATATTGTAGAGAGATATTCAAAGTGTTGAAAGCTCATGACATTCGTTATTTCTTTTACATAGGTGGGAATGATTCTTCAGATACGGTTAGAATAGTTAATCAGGAAGCTGAGATAGCTGAATATGAGTTCAGAGCTATCCATATTCCAAAGACTATTGATAACGACTTGGTTTTAAATGATCATACACCGGGTTATGGTTCTGCAGCTCGCTATGTTGCATCAGCTTTTACAGGTGTTAATCTTGATAACAGAGCCCTTCCCGGAGTTTATATTGGTGTAGTTATGGGTAGACATGCAGGATTCTTAACTGCAGCCGCCTCTTTAGCCCAAAAGTATTCCGACGATGGACCGCATCTTATTTACGTTCCGGAAAGACCTTTCCATAGAGATAAATTCTTAGCTGACGTAAAGAAATGCTGGGATAGATACGGTCGTTGTGTAATTGCCGTATCAGAAGGTATCTCAGATGAAAATGGTGTACCTATTATTACAAAACTGGTTGGAGAAACCGAAAAAGATGCTCATGGTAACATCCAATTATCAGGAACAGGTATGCTTGGAGATAAGCTTTCCGATTTAATTCGTGAGAACCTTCCCATTAAACGTGTAAGATCAGATACATTCGGTTATCTGCAACGCTCTTTCATGGGTTGTGTTTCAGATGTTGACCAACATGAAGCAAGGGAAGTAGGAGAAAGAGCAGTACAATATGCTTTATGGCATAATAGAGACGGATCTATCAGAATTAAACGAACCGGTTTCTATTCTGTAGACTATGATCTTGTACCTCTTGAAGATATTGCTGGAAAAACACGTCACATGCCTGATGAATTTATCAATGAGGAAGGTAATGGTGTTACAGACGCTTTCAAGTTCTATGCACGTCCTCTTCTTGGCTCAGGTTATCAGGTTTCGCACAGATTGAGAGCTCCAAAAGTAGCAAAACTACTTCAAAAGTAGATATTATATTAATAGCTTAAAGCCTGCCTTTTAGGTGGGCTTTTTGTTGTATATACAAAATTATGCCGTAATCATTCATTTGGTTTGTATTAATATTAAAGAGTAATTCGAGAACAGGAGTATATGAGTAGTTTATCATCAATTAAGAATGAACACAAGTTCTGGATATTTGTAATTATATCCATACTCCTGCATATTATCTTATTCATGATGATTCCTCTGTTGCAACCGATAATTGATAAACCGCATGAACTTCGTTCAAATTCAAAGAATCCACCTAAACTTGAGTTTAAGCTTGTTAAATCCAATCAGAAGGAAACTGATACTCCTGCAGAAGATGCTTTTGAATCAGATAGAAACTCACTAGCTTCTCAAGAGCATCCGGACTTAAGTCTGCCGGAGGGGAATCCTCAACCACCCCAAGAATTGTCTCCGGAGAATAAAGATTACTCTATGGAGCTACCTCGAACACAACAGAAGAGTGAGATGGAAGAAACCGGCAATACTTTTAACCCTACAGCTATGGAATTCTGGGAGCAATTCCAAGAGAATAAACATAGAATGGAACAAGAAAAGGTTCCTGAAACCGTAAAAGATTTAAACAAGTCGGCATATAGAAGAGGTGGGTTTGCTCTTAACACCTATAACTGGGACTATGCTCCTTACATGTTGGCTTTAAGAGACAGGATACAAAACAATATCCGTCCACCCATGTCATTTACAAGAATGGGAATTGGAGAAGGACAGAACATCATAAAGTTTAGAATCAATAAGTCTGGTAAACTCGAAAGCGTTCAATTGTTAGATTCAACTACTCATGAAACCCTTGACGAAACAAGCCTTAGAGCTATCAGATATTCATTCCCGTTTATGAAACTACCGGAAAACTTTCCGGAAGATTATTTAGAAATAACCGGATTCTTTAACTACATCATTCAAAGAGGTCATAATGCAAGAAGTAATTAGCACTATTAAACAAAGTGGTATAACAGTTTATCCATTAATCCTTTTCTCCATTGTTGCAGTAGCTGTGATAATTGAGAAACTTGTTAATCTAAGAAAAAAGAAAATCATAAAGTCAGAGATTAATTTTGCTATTGGTAGAATCATCAAAAAAGAGGATATTACAGAAGCAATAGCTGTATGCAACAGCCATCCAGGTTCATTTGCAAACCTAATGCTCTCCGGACTTAATATATCTAGTCAACCTCTTGATATCATCAAAGAAGCTTTCTCAGATCAGGGTCGCCAAGAGATGAGAAAACTTGAAAAGGGTTTGGTATTATTAGAAACAGTTGCTGCAGTATCACCACTACTCGGTCTGTTAGGAACTGTTATTGGTATGATTAAAGTATTCAAAATGATTTCTTTGAATGGAGTCGGAGAAGCCTCTTCTCTTTCAGGAGGTATTAGTGAAGCACTTTTATCGACTGCTATAGGACTTACGGTTGGAATACCTTCACTTGTTTTTTATAACTACTTCACTTCTAAATCAGAAGATATAATCTTAGATATGGAGAAGACAGCCAACCTTCTCATGCAAAAGCTTCACAAAATCAATGAGGACAGCTAAATGCAGTTAATGTCAAAGAAGAAGAGAAACGTAGTTATCAGTATAACTTCTCTAATTGATGTTGTTCTTTTATTGCTCATTTTCTTTATGTTAACAACAACGTTCTCAGAGCAACCCGGTATGGAACTTGAGTTACCGGAAACCGAAGGCTTTAGTAATGTTGAAGTAGACAAACTGGAAGTTACTATTGATAAAACAGGAACAATCCAGCTAAACGGTAAAAATACCGACTTGCAAGCTCTCTCTTCCGCTTTAGCGGAATTTGCCGGACAGGACTCTACTCAATCAGTCACTTTAAAAGCTGATAAATCTACCGATTACGGTATTGTGATTCAAGCAATGGATATGATTAAACAAAGCGGACTGGATAAGATAATTGTGACTACTAAACAGGAATAAAACTATTCGAAACAGATAAGGTAGCTAATTCTTTTGCAATGATTGAATCAGTTTATCTATGTCACTTTCTTTTCTGATTTCAATGATATTTGTATAGTCTTGTTTTGCTTGTTTGAGTTGAATTTGTCTTTTTCTGTATGTACTTAGTACCCAGAAAATCATATTACCCTCTTTAGTCATAAATAATTTCCAAGTTTCTAAATTACCATTACATACTTTCTCTTTCTTTACTATTCTGTTGAATGTTCTGTATATAGATCTCCAAAGAACTTTGTGTAAAGGATAATTCAACCAGATAATGTAATCACATTTATCTGTTACAGTTTCTTCGATCGAGGTGTAATTACCATCTATTACCCAATGAGGAATTGCTAATTTCTCTTTAACAAGCTCTTTAAACTCTTCCCTATCCCTTTGTTTCCAATCAGGTAACCAGAATAGCTCATCTAGCTCAATATGCGGTATTTTAAGTTCTCTACCAAGTCTTCCTGCCAAAGTTGTCTTACCTGAGCAACTTACTCCTCTCACCCAAATCTTCATTATTATGCCTTTATTACTAACTTACCTGATTTTACAGCTCTATAATCCATAAAGCTTAACATTGAGGCTATTATAAGAAAGCCTATTGCAACCATAAACACTGTCATAACACCAAAGTAATTAATTAAAAACAAACTCAATAGAGGGGCTAAAATACCTCTAAAAGCTGTCACTGTAACATGTACACTCTGATACATGGAACTGTCATCGTCTCCGGCAAAGTGGATTGAGCTCATATTCCATGCCATATTTATCCCTGACATGGCAATGCTGAATACAAAGAATCCAACAAAAGCTATACTAACTGCAATTGTAGAAGGTGCAAAGTAACCTGAAATGAGAATACTAACCGGATAAAGGATTAAAACACCAAATGCCATAGCAGTAAACTTGAAAGGATGGAATGAATCATGTTTACTACCAAGGAGCGGGGATAAGAACATAAGCCCTATATTAGCAATAATAATCTTACCAACAAAGTTTTGAGTATAAGATAGCTGCAATTTTTCAACCAGATAAATAGGAAGTGCAGGTTGCATCATTATAAAGCCCATACCGTAAAACGTAAAGTTACGCTGGAAATGGGCAAAGGGTTTGTTTGTTTTAAGAATCTCAACGGTTCTGATTAAAGGAGATAACAGATGTACTCTTTCCTTTGGTTTATTAGAAGGTTTCTTCTCAAGCTTAATTGATGAAAGAATCATACAGTTCACAAACCCACTTATTGCACAAACAGCTATTATTAATCTGAAAAGGTCTTCATTCCAATCCAACAGTCTTCCGATGATGTATGATAACACAAGAAGTATAAACGTACGTAAGCTCATAGTAAAACCGTAAAGCTTTCCTCTCACTTCCTTTCTGATATTAGATTGGTATATTTTGCTTGTTCCAGGGACAATAATGGAGTTTGCCGAGTGCATTAGGAATAGTATTAGTATAAACTGATTAACATTTGTAATATAGAATATGAGTAGCATAGCTATTCTGCCAAAGAAACCGGCAAAAATGAAGAAATTTCGCAATGAATCTGCTCTTTCAATAAACTTTCCCCACCAGATAGAGAACATATTGGAAACCGGCCATATCATTGTTAGAACAGCCAATTGCCAATTCTCTGCGTTAAGAGCTTTCTTAACAACAATATCCTGAATGCTTCCAACACTAATTATGAAACCTGCAAAGAAAGTTCCGATTAGTAATAAATAGAAGGTCTTTTTTTCTATGGGATTAAGTTCATTGATTCTCATTTGATGAGCAGAATTATTAAACAAGATTAATGTCAATTATATTTGTAGTTGAAGCATTATGAAGAAAATCAAACTACATTTCGATTGACCGATTCTCTGTCACAATTCACCTAACAACATGACAAACAAAACACGTTCAGTAATATTTATTCTTCTGTCATCTCTATCATTTGCATTGATGTCAGTATTTGTTAAGCATCTTTCGGGGATTCCGGTTTTAGAAAAGGTGTTCTTTAGAAATCTAGTAAGCCTAATTGTTACTTTCTTTATGTTTAGGAAAGCATCCGGAAGCTTCTTTGGTAATCCGGGAAACAGGAAGTACCTTATTTTGAGATCATTACTAGGTTTATCGGGAGTATTTCTCTATTTCTTCGCTATAAGCAATCTTAATCTGGCTGATTCAGCTATGTTAAACAAGCTGTCGCCATTTTTTGTCACACTTTTTGCCTTTGTTTTCTTGAAAGAAAAAATCTATAAACCACAGATTATTGCATTGGTAATCGTATTCCTTTCTGCAATGCTGATAATCAAACCACGTTTTGATTTATCGGTTATACCTTCATTATCTGGTTTTCTCTCGGCTATATGTGCCGGAGCTGCTTACACAACTGTTAGATATTTAGGTAATCAAGGAGAGAAACCAAAAACTATTGTGTTTTATTTCTCATTCATATCAGTACTGATTCTATTGCCGATTATTGCCTTTCATTTCGTTATGCCAAGTCTTAATGAATTCCTTTCTCTAATAGCAATCGGAATATTTGCTGCCGCTGGACAGTTTGGTCTTACCTATGCCTACAAGTATGCAAAAGCCTCTGAAGTTTCTATTTATAACTATTCCAATATAATATTCGCGGCCATATTAGGTTTGACAATTTGGAAGGAGATTCCGGACACTCTGAGTCTGATTGGCTCAGGATTAGTCATAATCACTTCCATATTTATCTTCAGATTTAATAATCGGCAGAATATTTAACTATCTTTTCTTTTTCACTGCTCTATCATAATAAATAATCAAAGCAACTTAATAACAGGTCACTTTGTTCCCTGTCTCTTGTTAATTTGAACAGGGGTTGCTCAAGAGACTCTGAAGAATCGCTTCGATTTCTATCGATTATTAAGATAGAGCAATGAAAGTGCATAAACATAAAACTGCAAACCTATAACTCCACAATATTACATTACATTTGACTTTTGTATACAATCAGAGAAATTATACTCATGAAAAAGAAAGTAGTACTACCTGAAGTCCTCTTTGGAGAGACTATCACATCCGAGGATGTTTTCAACAACCTGCAAAGTTGCTTTCTTGCAGAAGTTGAGAGAAGATTGAAAGCTAAAAAGATGAGTAAATCTCAGCTTGCGATGAGAATGGGCATTTCTCGTTCAGCAATTAGTAAGCTGTTAAACACTGAAAACAACTTGAGTCTGCAAAAGATCTCTGAAATAGCAACAGCGTTACAAATCAAGATTGATTTCTGCTTCGGAGAATATAAAAGGCAGAACAAGGCTAGTTACTCCTTTGAAATAAAGGAAAAGGAATAGTTATGAGTAAGACATTACTAGTAAAAGCAAAAGATTTGTTTCTTAAAAACTACATCGAAAATAAAGACTATAATCCTGATTTGTTTGTGGGAGCAGAGAAAAAAGGAAACTCCGTTAAAGTTGATTTAAATCTTAACATAGACTCTGATACAAAAAGAGTAACCGTACTCGTTAAGTCTCAGATAATTGAAACCGGAACTATCAATGGTAAAGAGATTGAGCAGGAAGCGTTTGAAGTCGAAGTTCAGCAGAACTTCTTTCTCGACAACATGGATACAGCCTTTCCTCCCAATGAGAAAGGTGAAATCATTTTTGACGAGAAGACCTGTAACTATTTCGGAGCAATGACTATTGCGGAAGCAAGAGGTATTGTTACTTCTATTCCTAAACGAGAAGAATTAAGAAAATACAATATTCCTGTGTTTAAATGGCAAAATATCTTTAAAGAGGATATTGTCGTAAACGAACCGGAAAATTAATCTTGAAATCCTGCCGGTTTATCCGGCAGGACTTTTCCTAAATCCTTACTTTTATTTGTACAAATCACACGTATCAATGAAATGATAACGGCAATAGAAAAGCTTTGTTCCTATACACCTTCCTTTATGTAGGACAAAACAGCTCTTTTCATTATTGCTCTAGGGGATTCCGTTAAAGGTATAGTTATGCTTTTCTCATAATGTTGAAAAAACCATACAAAGTTATATTTACCACCACCAAACATTTCTCCTTCCCAAACATCCCGTTGATAAAAGAGAATCCCTTTAATGTATTCTGCCAGACTCTCAAATGCCAACCATATCAAGTTATTGTCCAATATAGCACTATCTAGCATATCCTTATCATCGTATAGCGAGGACATTGATTCTCCCAGAAGATTTGTGCCGATTTCATGTTGGAGAAAATTCACCAGATTATCGTTATAGTAAAAATTGTATCTTGTACGACTCAGATTATTAGCTGAAGGCATTTTGCTATTGTCATAGCTAAGTATAATATCAAAAACATCACCCGGAAACTTTACTCCGAGAAAGATCTCCCACTTCCCTATCATATCTTCTTGATTCAGAAGTGTGTCCATCTCAAGCTTTTTATTATTTAAAATTTCTTTATGGAACTCCCATACTTCATCTATGTAAATATGTAAGTTTCTCTTGAATACTTCTATAATTTTGATAATAATCGGTCTGATCTCATCAAATCCCTGTTTTGTAAGACTCTTAAACCTTAATAGATTTAGTACTTTCGCCTCTTCATAAAGTAAACCCTCTTTTATCTCTGCAAGAAAATTTAAATATTCATCGGCGCTCATTTCACCCTTAGCAAGAGGATGGAAGAAAAGCAGGTTTGTTAAAGCTCCTACCCTACCATTCCCCCATTTTATCAAATCCCTGTATTTGAATAGAATATCCATATCCCGAGTATCATAATTGGGGATGTTCGTGAGAGTTTTGGTATCCCATAAATCAGCAGTTGCCAATATAGACCAAATATAGTTTGGAATCAGTTCTACTCTACAAATTATTCTCTTATTCATATCTCTTCCTACTATGCTTCATACTAACATATCTATTGATATCTCATTGAATTCATTAATAAGATAATCAGGATTATACTCTGCAAGTTCTTCCTTACTATTCGAGCCGGTTGCTATTGATATTACTCTTGCCCCGATATATCTTGCTGTCTTGATATCTAATACTGTATCCCCGATTAGGAAGATTTTATTGAATTTACACTGAAAGTGCTCCTCGGCATTAGCTACTGCCATGTCTGCAATCTCGAACCGCTTAAGTCCATCCTCGCCAAAACCTCCTGTCGAAAAGTATTGCCAGATACCCAGTTTCTTAAGTTTATATTCAGCACCGATACTTAGTTCTCCTGTGATGAGAGCAAGAGGATATCCTGCATTGGCAAGTCTGGTTACAAACTCAATTGCAGTACTATTCTCACGCCAAACATCTGTTTCTTTATATGCTTCCAATTGTTTTATATACTGGATCATGAACTTCTTCCAAAGTTCATCAGAATACTCAAGTCCCCTCTTTTCAAGTATCTCCATCAGAACATCCACATCAGATCGGGCTGATGTGTTCACCCCTTCTAATCCATTCTCTATACTCAACAGCTCATTTACAGCATATTCATATGGTAGGTCTGTTCTGCTATCTCTCTTTATCAGGGTTCCATTTACATCAAATAGTATTAGTGGTTTCATATCTCTCCTTTTTCACTGCATCAACTGTGTAGATGCAACTGCCATTAGGTTATTAAGTTATAAAATTAATAACCTCATCTATATTCATGATTACATGCATAGAAAGCTATTTCATTATGTAAAGATGATTCTTGTATAGCTTTGCAAACATAGCCTATAAGTTTAAATCATGGAAGTAATAGAACAGATTTGTCCTAATAACAGTAAGTGATGTTTAAACTGGTAAGAGCAAAACCATCATTAAAGATGCTGTTTTGATGATTTGAGTTACAATAAACGATTAACCGTTATACATGATGCACAAGCATCTTGCCGGTAACAGTTACAGTTTTACCATAAGATTAGGACACGGACTACAGTTTGTGTTCTTTTTTTACCCGGTTTTGCACTATTATAATTTACCACATAAATTCAATTGCATTATCCTTGACACTAAAAGTTACTATTATTAACTCTATTTAATTATTTTCAATAAACGATCTCACTCCTCTTCATAACCCGTATGACCAAAATATTAAGAGGAAAGATGGCTGAGAAACGAGGAGTTATTTATGTTCAAAACAATGCAGGATTTTAGTTTGTTAAAGCTTATCTTATTGCTTTCAATTTTTAGTATATCAATTTTATCACTATCTGCAACCGACAATTTTGCAGGGAACTGCCTTGTCTTCGATGGGAATAATGACTTTGCTTCCATTACAAAAACTTTGCCTGATACCGGCACAATAGAATTTTGGTTATACCCAAGACATTTCTACAACTTCAATTCTGTTTTTGACAACAACATTGAAGAAAATGATTGGGAAATGTGGATATATGATAATGGGATAATGAGGTTTCGCATTGATGATGGAAGTGTTAGTTGTGACTTAAGCAACTTAAATGGGACTTATCATTGGTATCATGTTGCAGTTACTTGGGAAAAACACGACACTGTTCTGGTTGACTATACATTGTATGTTGATGGAATTCTAAGAGATAGTGAAACGAATAGAAACTGGGTAGATCCCGGTACTGAATTCTATCTTGCAGGAGGTAATTCAGGTAATGATGCCGGAGATAGCCGATATGATGAGCTAAGATTCTGGGATACTATTCGCACAGAAACAGAACTTAATGATAACATGTACTTTACATTGGACGGCTCTGAGCTTGGTTTAGCAAACTATTATCAGTTCAATGAAAGTACAGGGGCTATAGCCTCTGATGCGTTAGGAGCAAATAATCTCACACTTCATAATATGAATGACGATGATTGGTTTGGTTCATCAGTTCCACTTGCACCTGTTCTCTCTACCACTGTCGCTTCCTCTATTGACCAAACATCAGCGATATCCGGTGGAGATATTGTTGAAAATAGCAGTGCTAGTGTTTCTAGAGGTGTTTGTTGGAGTACTAGCCCAACCCCAACTATTGCCGATTCTCATACTGATGATGGGACAGGTTATGGGGTCTTTACATCAAACATGACGGGTCTAATCCCTAATACTGAATACTACTACAGAGCTTATGCATCGAACTCTGATGTAACAAGTTATGGTGAAGAATACACCTTCATGACACTTTCATCAGGACCACCTATTGTCGAAACAACAGTAGCCGAACTGATGAGTAACACTTCTGCCAGTTCAGGTGGAAACATCACTTATAGCAACGAAGTTGTATCCCAACGAGGTGTTTGTTGGAGTACAAATCCCAATCCAACATTGAATGATAACTATACAGATGATGGTACAGGCATCGGTAGTTATACATCACTAATTGATGGATTAGAGTTTAGTACTGAGTATTATTACAGAGCTTATGCAATAAACAGTATAGGGATTGCCTATGGAGAAGAGATGACATTCTCTACAGCTCCAATTGGAGATGGTACTCAACAAGATCCTCACCAAATATCATGCTTTGAAGATTTAATGTGGTTGAGTGAAAACAGTAATTTTTGGGATAGGTGCTTTATACAAACTGCAGATATTGATGCATCATCTACCTCATCTTTAAATAATGGTCACGGCTTATCACCAATCGGTAATGAAACTATAAATTTTACAGGGACATACGATGGGCAAGAATATATTATCGATGGCTTGTTTATGGATTATAGATCTAATAACGATAATAGCGATAACATTGGGCTATTCGGATATGCCAGTGGGTCTGAGATCTCTAACCTGGGATTAACTAATGCTGATGTAACAGGTAGTGATCGCACAGGAGGATTGGCAGGTTACTGTTCCGATACAAGTATCAGCAACTGCTATATCACTGGAGAAATCAGTGGTAATTATTATACAGGTGGGTTAGTTGGATATAGCAATAATAGTTCTTCAATCACTCAATGTTACTGCTATTCAGGGAGTGTAAGTGGATGGACAACAGGAGGTTTAGTTGGGAAAAACAATAATGCTTCCACTATCTCATACAGTTATTCTACTCTTGGAACAATCAGTTCCGGGCTTAACGCTGGATTTGTTGGTGTTAATAGTACAGGTTCATCTATAACATCGTGTTACACATCCGGTGCAGGTATTTATCCCTCTGATGGGGCTGGCTTTGTCGTAACAAATGAGAATAACTCTTCCATTGATAACTGTTACAATACCAAGGTAACAAATGGTGAAAATGTTGCTGGTTTCGCTCTTAGCAATACTTCTGGTTCTACGATAACAAATTGCTACACTGCCGGTTCAGTTGAAGGTTATGGTGATATCTCATCTTTTGTTGAATATACCAGCTCTACCTTAATATCAAATTGCTTCTGGAATGGAGATTTAACATGGACTAACGACGATAGCCCCGCAACAGAACTAACAACTGCAGAGATGCAAACATTGAGTACTTATATCAATGCAGGTTGGGACTTTATTGGTGAAGAGGCAAATGGAACTGATGATGTTTGGAAGTTTATTCCGGGAAACTATCCACTTCTAGCATGGCAAGCCTCTCCTCCTATTGTGGATTTTGTTGCTGATGAAGAAAATGTAACTACAAACCAATCTATCAACTTCACAAACCTTTCATTAGACGGTAGCGAAAATTGTTCTTGGGAATGGGATATTGATAATGATGGAACTGTAGATTATACAACAGAGGATTGCTCCCATATATATTCGGCACCTGGCGTATATAGTGTTAGTCTAACTGCCACAAACTCACTAGGGACAGATACCTTAGTTAAGAGTGGTTATATTACGGTTACTGCTAGCCTATTAGGTTCAGGAACTACGAATGATCCATATCAGATTTCAAACCTTGATGATTTACTGATTGTTTGTGAAGATGATAGCTATTGGAGTGCTAGCTTTATTCAGACGGCAGACATAGATGCAGATGATACCCAAAACTGGAATAGTAATCAAGATTTTAGTCCAATCGGAAATAGTATAATCAACTTTACAGGTGCATATGATGGAAATGAAAAGACTATCAGTAACCTTTATATTTCCCGTGGAAATGCTGATAACATCGGTTTGTTTGGGATAGTTCAATCAGCTACAATAGCAGATCTCAGTATTAAAAATGCAAATATTACCGGTGCCAATTATGTTGGTGGATTAACCGGACGAAGTCATGACTCAATCATAAGCAACTGTTCTACTGATGGAATTGTTAATAGTAACAGTGGGAACAGCGGAGGATTAGTTGGTGAAATCTTCGATAACTCCTCTATCTCTAATTGTTATAGCAGATGTAATGTGAATGGTTTCACATACACGGGAGGATTAGTAGGAAGGAATTCACTCAATTCAACAATTACAAATTGCTACTCTTCCGGAACTGTTCAAGGATCCGGTAATGTTGGTGGCTTGGTTGGTTTAACATCGTCCTCATCTTCTGTTACTAACAGTTTTTGGGACATTCAAACATCACTGCAAAACACTAGTGATGGCGGAATTGGCTATAGCACCGTTGAAATGCAGACAATGAGTACATATACAAATGCCGGATGGGATTTCATTAATGAAACAGCAAATGGAACGGAGAATATCTGGGCAATAAGTGCAAACAGCTATCCAGCTTTTGCGTACAACAATCAAGCTCCGGTAATCACCTCTGTCTATGATGTACCAAATGATCAAGGCAGACATCTAAATGTCTGTTGGCAGAGAAGTAGCTATGATGGACAAGACTCCTCTACTTCAATTGTGAGTTATAATCTCTGGATTCAGTATCCTTTCGCTTCAAGAGGTCACCGAGTGACTTCATCTATCGAGGAAGCCAGAGTATCACAGAATACAGGTTTAAGAAGTAGTCAGCATACAATCAGTTCGCTTAATAGTAGTGACACAATCCTTCTGAGTAGAGATAATGACCTCTGGATTTCAGTCGGAGCAACCTCTGCTATGGGTTGGGAACAATATACAATGACTGCAACTACATACCAGGATTCATCCGCAACTGAGGATAACCCATCTACTTTCTTCGTCTCAGCTCATACCTCTACCCCATCTGTCTATTACTGTTCAAATGAGGTAATAGGCTATTCATTAGATAATATCGCACCCGATCAGGCTACTAATCTTCAAATTGTTGTAAATAATACTACCAGAACTAACTCAATCACTCTAAACTGGGATGAAGTTACTCAAGGTACATACCAAGGAAACTCTTATCCTGAGCTCAATGGTATCTGGTACCGAATCTACTCTGCAGATATACCGAACTTCGAATGCAGTGACACTACCATCTATGGTATAACTGATGAAAATAACATTGATATCGACACTACCGGATATGGAAAGCTGTTCTTCAAGATTATTGTGAGTGATTTTGAGTAAAACATCCTGAAGCTCTCACTAGGATCGCCGATATCCCTTAACCACCACTTTCAAGTGATGGAGACTGGGACCGCGGACATCCCTGTCCGCAATCTCTACAAGCTATGTCCGTCGTGACGATTTAGTGAGTCGTTTTATCAACCGGAGCTTCAACGTAGGTGGAAGCTTCATGCGTAGGTTCTGAATACATTGATTAGATAACTCGTAGTGGGCTATTCCCAAAACCACCACTTTCAAGTGGTGGATACTGCGAAACCCCACCCTCCCATTTCCCTCAGCATTTCTTTTGAAATGCTGAGGGAAATGGGAGATTTTTATCTGATTCGAGCCACCAGATGAATCTAGTGGTTTTGGAGATCAACAAAGCTAGAGATGCAGGCAAGATGCCTGCGTTCTCAATGTAAGACATGCTTCCAGCTTGTCTTCAAACCCTCAGGTTTGATTCCCCATCCCCTTACCATCCTCACATACTGTACTCAGTATAAATATTCTGCAACATATTGCTTCTTATACCCCTTTTCTCTTCTTAATCTGCAATATCTTGCCGATTATGCCTATGTATAAACCAATGAAATGATAGATAGTGTCATAAGTACATTTTTAAAGTGGGAAGATTTTGCTGATATTGCTAAGATCAATGAAAGCAGAATTATTGAGATAAAGAGGAATCTGATAACTAGTTTATGATAAGTCCTTCAGCTGAAGAAGCAACAAAGCATCTGAGTTTTTCGCCTAAGTATTCGGCAGAGCAATTAAAGATGGATCAAATGTTGATGAGACATCGACTACCATATGATTTATACCATGGGAGAGCTAACTCCACTATAACATACTTAAATGTATTCCCCGATAAATACTCTGATGAGTTTATCGAGTCCACTTTCAAGATATATTAACGATCAGTGGTTAATATTTAGTTAAAAATATGTTAACCATTATAGAATAGTCTTATGGATCATTTCCAGAAATGACACTTCTTCTTTATTCAATCTTTTTTCTTTTGTTCCCTCATGTGCCCAGAGATTTCTATATGAATTAAATCTGGATATCCATTTAATTCTTTTAGCTTTACTACCTAAACCATCTCCTGTATCGATTGAAAAGTAGCTACTAAAGGTTCTGAAGGTATCAACTCTCTCTTGCTGATGATCTTCAGGGAGCTTATCAAAATATTTTTCGATAATTTTTTTGTAATCAAATATATTAAACATCTCTGTCCATGCAATTTCTTTCTTAGGAAGTCCCTCTTTGTAGTTTCGTTCTTTCTCTTCTTCAGCACGTTTCATACATTCTCTTTTAATGCTATTGATTTCTAACTCCCAATCTTCTTTAAAAAGCATTTTCAGATTATTGAGTACGGTTTTTTTCATATATCGTTCAATTTCTACTCCTAATTTTCTCCCTTTATCTTGTAATTCTGTATCTTGTCGTTCTTTCCAGTCAATTAATTCTGGGGGATTGTAATCTGGAAAGTTTACGTTAACAATTAATTGAAAATGTCTTAACCATTTTGTGTCCGCTGTTGAGCCTAACATTGATAAAAGTTTATTTGATTTTTCAAACGTTAAGTCACTCAATTTATCTAATAGTGCAACTAAATACTTTTCAATACATTTAACTCTTTCCTTTGCCTTAGAGTTAATATCAAGGTTTCCTTTAAAAGTTTCATGTTTGTTTAATGACCCAATAAGTGAAATAAAAGCAAAGGTACCTCTGTTGGATTTAATGAAGTATTTTTCACGAGAAAAGACATTAGAGTATCTTTGTTCAACAAATTCATAGCAAAGCATGATAAAATCTGATACTGCCTTTTTTGACTTATTCATCGCCTCATTATAATTATGATTATTAATGTCGTAAAGGCATGCATGCAAAGAACTTTCTACATATGTGTTCCCTTTTGCGCTAGGAAGAAGTTCCGAATTAGCTATGGCGGAAGAAAATGGTTTAAAAGAAAGAAGTGCTTTATCTTCACCAACTGATATCAAGTTATTCAGTGGACTAGCAGAAGAATAAGCAAGAACTTTAACTATTGATGATCGTAATGCTTTTAATCTTGAATCAATTCTTTCTGAGTCCCAATACAAATCTTCTTCAAGATCTAGTCTTAAACTTGGGCTAACGGCTTTTTGATTCTGATTAATGTCCATAAAGATACTCAACTGAGTAATTGTGTCTAGGTTATTGAATGCGACTACAGGAACAGTGTTTGTATGTAAGAACTCAGAATTAGCATAGCCATAAACTCTATGTTGACCATCAATTATGTATGCAATCCCATAAGAATTTGGAAGTTTGAGAGTACCACAGCTAGAATTACAAATTTCTTTTTTTGTGTTAGTTTCGAATACAAATTTATTACTCTTCAAATTGAAGTTAATTATTATTGAATTTGGGAAAAAACCACCTTTATCGATAAACTTACTTATTCCTTTTAACCTGTTGGGAACTAATAATCTTTGGTAGGTTGGAAACTCAGATTCGTTTGCTTTAGTTCTATGCAGAACAAATCCCATTTTAAGCAGTAAAGCAGGCTGGATAGAAAACATATAGTAATCTAACGTACCCATTTTGCCTTTTACAGCAGGGATCTCAATTTTTTGATTGTTTATTTCTTCATTTTTGAAAATCAATCCTAGGAATTGATATAAGGACGCATTTTTGTATTTTAGAATTAAACTTTCAATATACTTGTACGTATTGTCATTGTAGTAAAATGAATTTGTTCCTCCTAATCGTTTTAGATCAACACTTTCTTGATTAAGTCTAAGATTTCTTGTAGCAAATATGTACTTAACTCTCCTATTATTCCCATACATTTGACGTAAGACCTTTCTAAATCCATCTAATCTGAGGCTTAGCAAGTCAAATTCATCTTTATATGAAGGTGCTTTCTTAGGGTGCTCACTTGATTTACATTCAACTAATATTATGGAATCATCATTAATAGCTACTATATCTATTTGCTTTTTATCTTGGTCTTTCTTTGAAAATGGTAAGTGGAAGTTCTCATCGAAATTTAGCATTCTATATCCTAGACGATAGAATTGGCACCATACATCGTCTACAAATTGTTTTAAAGGTTCCTTGCGTTTCTTTATCTTTGTTTTTGTTTTTAATGGTTTACCATCAATTTCCCAACCTAAATCAATGTAGTTTTGTACTAATGAATGTTCTATACTTAAACGCTGAAACTCACTATTTCTAGCTTTAAACAATTTACCCAATTTTGAATGGTCACTAACAATTTTACTTGTTAACTCATCGATTTGATATTGTTGTAAAAAACTCATTTTCCCCTCTAAGTTAGTAGTTTGTGATAATTAATTCGTTCACCTTAAATCTCTCTGACTTACAACTAATATACCTAGTTGTTTGTAATTGAACAAAATTCCAACCTCGGTATAAATCCCTAATCATTTCGGTATCTGCATTTGATATCATTACAAAGCATTTTTTGTTAACTAAACTCTTAGCAAAGTTTCTTACTTTTTCCTGCTCTTTAGTCGAGAACTTATCTTTTGTATAATGCTGGAAAAAAGATGTTTCATTAATTGGTGGGTAAGGAGGATCAAGATATACGAAATCATCCTCTTGTATTTTTGTTAATATTTTATGGTAGGATGTTTTAGAGAGGTAGCATCCTTTCAATTTTAAACTTATTGCTTCTAATTCATTCAATTTGGGGAGAGATGGTTTCCTCTTACCAATCGGAACATTATATTCTCCTTTCAAATTAACTCTATATATACCATTAAATGAAGAATGAATTAAAAAAATAAATCTGGCAGCTTGCACCGAGGATTCTTCTTCCAAATTCTTGTTAAATTTTTCTCTTACTTTGTAGTAGTATTGATCATTTTCCTCAAAGTTTTTTTTATGCCTTTCTAAACTTGCAGCAATTAACCGTGGATTTTTTTTTATTGCTTCGTAACAATTTATCAAATCCTTGTTTACATCACTTAAAAAACACTTTTCATAATCAGTTGCAAAAAACATTGAACCTGCACCTAAAAATGGTTCAAAATACCTGTTAACTCTATCTTCTGGAGGCAAAAATTTAATCAAATCTTTGATCAAGTTTTGCTTACCACCAGCCCATCTTAGAAATGGCTTCATAAAACTGTATTTTTTCTAAATAATTTTATATAAATCATATTGTTATTCACCTGCAATAAATCATTTCTTAACTATTAATTGTCAAGGATGTATTTACTCATTTTTTAAACTAATGTATATTAGTTAATATTTGTCAACAAAAAAAGCCTATCCACTTTCGTGAATAGACTTTTTAAATGGCGGGAGTGACGGGACTCGAACTCGCGACCTTCTGCGTGACAGACAGATGTTCTAACCAACTAATCCAATTTAAACAATCTTCTATAATGTGCTAATAGCTTATGATGTTTTCTTAATCGTCTTCTAAGCCACCTGTCTTAGTGAAATCATTTATCGGAACATCAAGTAATTTCTCATCGTGCAATCCAACATCTTTTCTCATTTGAAGCAATACATTTTTCAAATTTTGCTTACTCCTTTTATCCATGAATGATTTAATTTTTATCACTACATCTTCTGATCCAGCTATCCATGATTCAAGATATACTGTTTTTAGTGCATCATTATCTGAACCATTATTTCTAATGTACTCTTTTAATGAATAAATTATATTCTTATAATTTTCTTGCATTAGCTCAATGCGTTTGAGTTCAGCATTTCTTTCGACTTCAAGAGCGTATCTAATTATTGCAACTGCAATTGTGAATGTACCAGTTATAATTGAAGTGACAATAAGTGTTACTTGTTCAAGAACTGCCAGAAAAGAATAAACAGCAATAAACACACTAATAACAGCCAATATTGATAAGACAACAATAAGAAAGTTACTATTCTTTTTCATATCAAAATTCTCCTTTTATGTTTTATCAGGTTTTCTATTTTATTAAATCTTGATGCTAAACAATGTTTATTGACTATTCCCTTGCAGGTCGTCCAGATAATGCAGTCACCTTAAAGAACTTCGTTCTGAGTTCAATTTCAGAACCCCAATACACTCTGCCATTCATAGCATTAAAATCATCAGAGAAATCCGATATTTGGTTATAAACACCCGTTGGAGTATCTGAGGCATAAACAATGTAATACTCTGCATTACCAACAGTGTCCCAACTTAGCTGCAGAGAATTCCCATTTATTAAAATTGAAAGATTCTCTGGTGAGTTTAAAGTAAGTACTTCATCAGAATAAAGAAAGCCCAAGGAAGTCTCGTAGAACCCTGAAGACACAGAATTGTTGACTATCACTTCGCCAATAACTGACGTGTTCGTATATGAACCACCTAAGCTTTGACCTCCACCTGAAGAGATCGCGTTAGGTTTGATACTATAATTCTGGGAAAAAATCAATTGTGCTGAAAGAAATAGTAGTAGAAATATAATTAACCGCTTCATTTATACCTCCGCTTCACTCTGCATACCATGTGAAAGGCACAATATTGAAATCTGCCGGTGCACCAAACACTTGACCAACAGTTATCGTTATCGTATTAATACTAGTTTCAATCTTAAGATCTCTTGAATCACTTGATCCTGTTTGCATACGCCCTATTTTATCAGTATCTGGTAAAAGTAACAAACGTGTTATTGTGTTTTCATCTGTATATAAACAGGAAAGCACTCCAGATCCATCTTGATTTTCATCTATCCACCTGGCTTGTGAATAATTATTGTAAGAAGCACTTAGGCAGAATTCAACTATTTTCGGGCGATGACCAAGATTCGTATTTATGATTTTTACATAATTCTGACTGCTCAACAGAAAATCATACCCAGCATTATGACTGCCCCCTCCTGAAGAGCTTATTTCTATAGTATTATTTGCATCATCAGGAGTAATAGTGATATTGTCACCGGCAATTAAATCAACATTTCCATTTTCATTAGCCACTCCGTCAATACTATTAAGACCGACATTATCACCATCATCTAAACCAGTAGGTCTTGAAGTTAATTCAATCCAGTCTATCCCATCCTTAATGTTCTCAGGTACAGTAGGATCTACTTCTTCTCCCGATCCGGTATCATCACCATCTGCAATATCAGCAGGTATATTTGATATATTTGTCCAATCAAGATAATAATCCGGTAACTCACCGTTAAGTTTTTCTGAGTTATAGGCCTTCTCTGCTTTGTAGGCATATGGTACAGATTGAAGTTCTGTATTTGGTGTTAAAGGTATTCCGTTGACGATTATCTGTAAGTACAGATTGGAGTCATCATCAAAGACTGACAAAGGGATTGGCCCTCTATTAACTGAGCCTAATGATACAGAATATAGCCCATTGTCAACATTAACACCTGTGTGAATCTCTTCCCATAAGACAGCTGATTGTGAATTTAGAACTCTAAACATCAGGTTAACTGAGCCATCCACCGCTACATTATTTTCCAATAATTTACCCTGATACGAAATTGTGTGAGGGATTTCATCTGCAAATCCAAATGAAAAAATCAAAGTCAATAGAACAACAAATATTAACTTGTTCTGCTTATACATAGTAATCCTCCTTAAATTCTTCAAATTAATTACATTTAAGAACAATAGGCATGGTTATTTTCCACTGGTGATTACTTCGCAATCATGATCTTTTCAACCTGAGAATTGTTGACTCGATAATGGCAAAGAATCACTTGAAACTTCATTGTTCTTTCTTCTACATGTTTTTGACCCACATAAATACTTTCAGACTATGACATTTTCGTCAACCTTTTTATCCTTTTTTATTTCTTTTAGTATTTTTTTATATACTTTTGCTATTTTACTGCATTATTATTCAATTATTAATTATAATAGCTCGTCCAAGTCTGCATGTTCTACCTTTACTCAAGACTCAGGGATATTTGGATTAGTGTTGGTAATTTACTAGAATTGTGACCGTCATGTTAGTTATATTGAAGAGCTTATTGAGTTTCATGTAATCTGTATCTTCAACTATGTTGATTTTATTTTTCTTTGAACTGAGTACTCGAAGAGAAGTGTTGCACAAGTTCTATTGATAACACAGTCTAACTTGTGTACCCAGTTTAAATCAAGCAATAGGGTTCTAATGACTTGTAAAGTTATTGTACATTTTAGGCTACATCATCTGTGTCGATGTTACAGCAGAACCTTCATAAGTTTTGCTCAACAAACATTTGGGGAGGGACATTAGCAACTATCGAGATATGCCATGAAGTCCGTTATCGCTTCGGTTCTGACAAACTCCATGTTATTTCGGTGGTGGTTAGGGAGATTCATACAAGCTAATAAAAAAAGAGAAAGAGGAATAAGATGTAGGCAAGGATGCCCGCGTACCCAGTCTGAACCAAGCCATAGGGATTTTAACGGCTTGCAAAGTCGTTGTACAGTGACATTGCATGTCGATATGCATTGAAACCTCTGCTACTACATCGTCAGGGCTAATGAATATGAAAGCAACCTATTTGCTTACTGAAATCGTATAAAATAAAAATTAAATCGAGCACAATCCTTAGCTATTTCAGAAGTACCATTTTGTATGCTTCACTATATTTCCCGTTAATAACTCTAACAAAATAGATACCTGAAGCTATTGAATCCCCATCATCGTTTTTACCATTCCAAGAAATCGTACAACTACCATTGGGTAATCTTTCATCTTTAACAAGCCTTCTAACAACTCGTCCTCTAACATCGAAGACAATCATATTAACAGGAGATGTTTCATCAACTACATTGAAACTAATCATTGTACTTGGATTAAAAGGATTAGGGTAGTTTTGAAGATTTAGAGTTTGATTTATCGCTGTTACATTAGCAACTGCAAGAGGTTCAGGTGTCATATAACCGACTTTTATCATCCAATTGGATTGTAGATAACTCATGTTCATCCATTGGCTGCCAAAACAAGCCCAAGTTCCGTTGTTAAAAACTTGAGGACCTTGATCCTTCCAAGCAATTTTAGTTGTTTGATTGTTTGAAACTCTATAGCCGATAAAATAATCAACATTGTTTTTTATAAGTATAGGAACATCTAATGTGTGAGCAACCCAAGAATCCGACTCATAAACTTCCATTTCTGATTCATAAACTAATGTCCCCGGTATAAACTGTCCTGTAGAGTATTCGTGTACGAACACTTGAATATCACAGCTATCGGTTGTTGTCGGTGCATAAAAAGATATATCAGTTAATATCTTCATATCAGATGCAGGAAAATCCTCCGGTCTGATTCTCAATGCTACATTACAAGGATTTGATGTATTTAAAGTATGTATCTCTCCCGGTTCAGAACAAACTGAAAACTCATAGTGATTGTTAATATCTACAAGATTTAAGCTTACTTCAGTATTATCACTATCTATGACCACTTCCTGAGTGGAATATGCAACCCTATCTCTATATGCAGTTACTCTATATGTTCCTGCAGTAACACCATTAAAACTGAATTGCCCTGAGGAGTTCTGAATTGTGGTTGTCATAGAAGTTGCACCTTCCAAGACAACATTTGTACCTGTCGGGTCAAAATCACTATATGTCACAACACCGTTAACTGTAAGATTAATGTTTCTTAAAACTGCTTCAATAGTAACTTCAGAAGCATAAATACAATCATTGAGAGGGATACTTGAATCAACGTGTGTAAATCCGGCAGCATAGCATCTATATGGGTCATCTTCCTCAGCATGCTGATTCTGATACCACATACCTAGATATGCCATAAACTCACAAAGGTAATTCCCCATGTCTCCATCCCAGTCTATCCAAGCATTGATAGTTGTTAAACTATTTACAGCCTCCATCATCTCTTCCATTGGTAATGTGGAATAGCGATTTGTTCCTGCAGGCACTGTATCGTCAGGAGGAGAAGGAGTAGGTTGATATGGAGCAACATCGTCGGGAACCCAATAACTGTTGTTAGTCGACATATGCTCTATTTCCCACGGTCCGGCACCTGCACCAAAACTGATTATTGCTACCGGATGTAAAGAATCGGCAACTGCCCAAAAGTCTTCCCAAGTATCTTGATAATCAACTTCGAAATCTCTCACTTCCGGTGGCGGGAAAAATGAATAGATGTCATAACCGAGGTTATTCCAGTTTGCTCCATTCCATCCATTAGGATTCAAAGAAGGGTCTGTACTGAATTGAGACACCATTGAACCGGTCGGTTCCCAATATCCGGTAACCATAACTTTTGGTAATCTGCTGTCAGCAAAAACAAATGAAACAATAAAAATACAAACAATAACGAATACAAATTTCTTCATATTAACTCCTTAGAGCTTCCTTTATTTTAATTGCTGATATGAACGAATTGAAGTCAAGTTTTTCTTAATTAATGCTTATTTAAGAGATATGGTTAAATCATAATGATCGACTTTATCTATCAATTTTGGTAAATATCTCTTCCAAATTGCCAACGATGCTTTGTTTCCCATATTTATAGAACTATGTAATTCTTTTAATTTCATTCCGGTAGCTATTTCGACAATTTGACTAAATGCCTCAGTCGTATAACCTCTTCCCCTATATTCAGATAAGAGCCAATATCCACATCTGGCAGACATATTGGATTTATCTATATGACTAATCGATATCATGCCAATCGACTTTTTCCCTACTCTTATACAATAAGTTATTGAATTAGTCTTTAACATCCAATCCATAGTCTTTTCATACAGACTCTCAATACTAATATCGGTTTCTTTGATTCCAAGATCCCGTCTAAGAACTATATCGGTGTTTAAAGCGTATGCCAAATCGGACAAATTATCGGGTATGATCTTCTCTAGGTAAACAGTTTCCTTATTCATTTTGGAATAATCGTTGATGTTAACTTATCCAGTCAAGAGCTATGTATCGGAAGTTACACTTTGGATAATTATCAAGTGGATATTGGGATAATTTGTTCTAATTCATTTAGTGTGTAAACAAAAAACGTCTTGACTTAAAATGGAAAATAGTCAAAATTAGTCTAAAACACAAGGGGAGTATTAGTTTAAGTGAAAGCAAACATATTAGTAGTTGAAGATGATTTGATATTGTCTAACCAGCTAAAAAAAGTCTTACTGAAAAATAATTATGAAGTAGAGTGTGCGTACAATAGTATAGAATTCTTCAAGATTTACAACTCCTTCAAACCCGATGTAATTTTGATGGATATATTCCTTGATGATAGTCCTCTTGATGGTTTGGAAATATTGGAAAATCTTTATGAAAGAGATGAAGAAAAGCCTAAAATAATAGTTCTATCATCCATGAGTAATAAAGAGCAGGTAAAGAGAGTCAGGAATCTAGGTATTTTCAATTATGTAGAAAAAGGTGTTAACTTTAAGCTTCACCAACTTCTTCTCAGTATCGACAATGCCGTTACTCTCAAAATGCAGGAAGAGAAAGCATATAAACTCCAACTTGAGAATAGAAGTTTGAAATCAAAGTATGATCCTAATGCATATTTCGTTGGAGATTGCATAGCAATAAAGAGACTTAGAGAAGATATAAAACGCTATGCTAGAGCTGATGAAGATGTAATATTAATTGGAGAGACAGGTACAGGGAAAGAAGTAGCCGCAAAATACTACAGTAGGTATTCACCAAGAGCGGGAAAAGCTATTGAAGTTATGAACTCAAGTGCTATTCCTGATACATTAATTGAATCCGAGTTATTCGGTTATGAAAAAGGTGCATTTACAGGTGCTGATTCTTATAAACCCGGAATATTTGAAAAAGCAGATGGTGGTATTCTGTTTTTAGATGAAGTTGCAACTCTAAATCCATTAGCTCAAACTAAACTTCTAAGAGCTATAGAATACAGAAAAATTCAAGTAATTGGCGGAGGAGAAAAAGAGGTAGATACTCGCATAGTAATGGCTACCAACGAAGACTTACTTGAACTTGTTAACAATGGTAAGTTTAGAAAAGATCTTTTTTACAGAGTAGAAGCTAATATACTTACCCTACCTCCACTCAGAGAAAGAGAATCTGATATTGTGCTACTAATGAATACTTTCTTTGAGACTCATTCTCCAAAATATTCGGCTCATGTTTTGGATAATCAGATGGATATATTACCGGAGTTATTAACTTATACTTGGGACGGCAATATCAGAGAGCTCTTTAACTTCTGTAAACATATTATGATAAGAGAGAAGAATATCACCAATTCTGTTATCCTTGATTACTTAAATAAGAAAAAAGAGAATTACAAAAAGTACCCCAAGAACACTACTAATCAGTATTTCCACGAGACTAATTTCAAAAAAGCTATAGAATCATTCGAGATTGACTACATAAAGAACATACTCAATAAGACCAATTGGAATGTTGTGAAAGCAGCCGAATTGATGGAGCTAGATTACTCTACCTTGTATAAAAAGCTTAGAAGATTGGGGATAAGGCTTAAAGGCTAAGATGAAAAGACCTCACTTCCTTTTATTGCTTTCTTTGGTGATTGCATTGATTTTCTGGATAGTCTTCAGATTTAATCAAGTTGATAGTATCAACTTGGAAATCCCAGTTAAAATAGAGAGTATTCCTTCCGGGATGTCATTACCAAGATTAGTTCAGAAAAGTATTAGTTATTCCATCATAGGGAAAGTTTTCGACTTAGTATTGGTTAGAAATGCCAATCTTTACATAAGAATGGATATGAATAATCTAGACATAGAAAACAGCTCTATCCCTTGGCAATCTTTCCAAGTAGAGCATCCTTCAAGATTTGAATCTCTAAGGTTTCAGCCTATTACTAAGAAAGACTTTTATATTGAAACAGATTTTCTTATAAGTAGAAGTATTCCTATAAAGCTTAATTTTATCGATAATGAAGTCAAACAACAATTTGTTGAAACCGGCTTTAACTACAGTCCGAAGCTAATAGAAGCAACCGGAGCTGAATCTGTTCTTGACGATATAGAGTATCTTGAGACTGAAGATATAATGGAAGAAAATTTAGTTAGTAATGATGTCGAAATAAAACTTATTCTTCCTAAAGAGAATATTATTATATCTGAAAAACATGTAACTATCCTTAAACCTGAAAAAGATATTGTTTCAAAAACCTTCTCATTGGTTCCAATTAAAGTTAAGCCAAATGAAGTTTCCATTCCCAAATGGATATCGATTAGGGTAGTTGGTCCAAAACAACAACTTGATACTCTCTCGGTTAACTCGATAGAGGTTATACCTGACAGTCTAGACAAAGATATGGAGACAAGAAAACTTGACATATTGCTACCTCCCGAACTTATGCTCCTTGAACATAGTCCGGAAAAGGTGCAGATTCTTGAAAAATAAATTCCATATATTAGCGTTTGAAACTTCTTGTGACGATACATCTGTAGCAGTGATTGATCAAGACTACAATGTATTATCCAATTTAATATCTTCACAAACAAAGCATGAAGAGTTTGGAGGTGTTGTCCCTGAAATAGCCTCCAGACTGCATTTGAAGAATATAGTCAGTTTAGCTCATCATTCCCTTGATAAAGCTAAAATGACATTATCAGATATTGATGCGGTAGCAGTATCGGTGAATCCGGGATTGATTGGATCACTATTAGTTGGATTATCGTTTGCTAAAGGTCTGGCTTGGAGCAGAGATTTACCATTGATAACTGTTAATCATATGGTCGGACATATCTATGCAAATCTTATTGAAAATCCTAGTTTAAAGCCGCCATTCATAGCTATGGTTGTCTCAGGAGGACATACGGAGCTTGTCCATTTTGAAACATGGGAAAATTTTGAAGTAATAGGCAGAACTCTTGATGATGCTGCAGGAGAAGCTTATGACAAAACAGCTAAGTTGTTTAATCTTGGTTATCCAGGAGGACCGATTATTGATAAACTAGCTAAATCAGGAGACCCGGAGTTTCATCATTTTCCTAGAGCCTTAAATAAAAAAGACAATTATGATTTTAGTTTCAGTGGTTTAAAAACTGCAATCATGACTTATGTAAGAGACAAAGATGAAGATTTCCTGGAAGTTAATAAAGCTAATATCGCCGCCTCATTACAAGCTGCAATTAATGAGATTGTGGTTAAAAAAACAATTAGCTATGCCAGAAAATCAAGAGTTAAACAAATAGTTCTTGCAGGAGGTGTTTCTGCAAACTCCGACTTAAGAACCAGAATGCAAAAAGAGGCTGATAGATATAGATTAAAACTAGCTTATCCTCCTCTCAAACTATGCATGGATAATGCAGCTATGATTGGAGCTGCTGCTATAAAAAAGTATGTTAATCATGAGTTTTCTTCTTTAACATCAAATGCATTCTCTACTAAAGGTGTAAGAAATATTTAATAATACTACATTTTTACTTGACTTTATTGCATTCTCAAATGCAATTTACAACATGAGAATTATTATGAAGTACAGTTTGTTATTGTTTATTATCGTATTCTCTTTGGGATTCTCCGGATGTGGGAAAGCCAAAGATGCAACACCGCAAAAGCGTGTCTTTCCTATTAAATTGATTCCCTCAACAAAGCATGATATTAGTATTAAATATCAGTCTGATGTTGATATATTGAATATGAAAGATGTGTTTACTGTTAGAACCTCTGATGTAAGAGATTGGCAAGTTCTTTGTTTTATAATGCAAAGAGATATTGTCCTTAACTCTGTAGCAGTAAACAAAAGTAAGAAGGATGTCTTTATTGTTGATAGATATCTCAATGGAGATTTCCCTGACTACGTTCCTGTCAAGTTGGTTGACTACATCAAAGAAAACGCCAATATCTTTCAAATCAACCTCACTGATGATATGAAAGAATCTGACGAACTTGAATTAATAATTCACTATTCTCTCTATTCTCAACCTCAAACATCAATTTTTCAGGACTCCAAAATTGATTTTACATTCAATGCAATCGATTATTGGTATCCCACAAATAGCAATAAAGAGGAAACTGTTCATTTGAACTGGATACTTCCTAAAGACTTCAAGCTTCATTGGAATAATGAAGAGCAAGTTCAAAGTGAAGACCAATTCTTTAATATCTATGATATAGATGTTGAAGAACCGCATGTAACTTCCGTTTTTAAAGGAATCAGACGCTAAAGTAGCTCAGCTCGGTAGAGCAACTGATTCGTAATCAGTAGGTCGTGGGTTCGAATCCCATCTTTAGCTCCATATACATTAGGAATCTCTTCGGAGATTCCTTTTTCATTAAATCACCTCTCACCCATTATTATTCTATATCCGTATTTATACTTGACTACAATTTGTTTCATTATTTCCTGTGTAACAGGTGGTACATAAATGAAATACAGATTATTTACTATTTTTACAGTAATGATATTAAGCGGATGTTCCTTATTGAAAATTGGTCAAACAAACAATAATGTAGTTCAGGAAACTCCTCGTCCTCATATTAACTATTCGGAACTCAATAACGATGAGTTGGTAAATGAATTGAATGCCAGAGAGATTGAAGTTGATTCTCTTTACTCGGTTATAGACACCCTCTATACAACTATTGATTCTCTATATAATGAATTAGAGATAATTAACAATTCACTCGAAGATGCCAAGAATCAAGTTGTTGCCAACAGCGAATATGTAATCCCCGATACAATTACCTTTGCAGGTCGATTGGTGGATTTAACAAGTGAGAGAACAAGAGCAAAGTTTGAGAAGATCTTTAATCGTGAAGTCAAGTATGCTTATAAAGTTATTCCTCGTTCCGGTATGTATTTCCCGGTATTTGATTCTGTATTCACGGCTTACAATATCCCTGTTGATGCAAAGTATTTAGCCGTAGCCGAGAGTCATTTGAGCAATTTGGCTAATTCTCCTGTCGGAGCAGTTGGTATGTGGCAGATTATGCCTAAAACAGGAAAGAGTTTAGGACTTAAAATCAATTCTTTTATTGATGAACGCAGAGACATATTCAAAGCAACCGATGCCGCTGCTAAATTCTTGAATCAGAATTATTCTTATCTGCAAAGTAAAGGAGCAAATGATTGGCTTCTCGCAATGGCAGCATATAATGCCGGTCCCGGTAGCATTGCCAGAGTTATAAGAGAACAGGGATCAACTGACTTCTTTGAGCTGATTCTAAGAGCAGAAGAAACCGATGATTATGTATGGCGTGCTATTGCTCTTAAAATAATATTCCAAGATGAAGATCAGATTTTCGGTAAGAAATTCATACAAGAAAAACCTATATACGAAACCCATAGGATTGAGCACTTACAGCTAAAAGGACATTATAAACTGGATGATTGGGCAAAGGCTCAAGGTACATCGGTTGGTGTACTTTGGGAGACAAATCCCTGGATTAACATTTCAAAAAGAAAACGAGCTAGATATACAGCTCTTAATGATGTAGTTCTTCCCCCGGGGGAATATGATGTCTTGGTTCCGATTGAAGCGGAAAAAGATGAAGCTTTGCTCGCAAAGATAAACAGTAGATTTGATCAGAAGAATGCCGGATATTACACTTATCACATCGTTAAAAGAGGTGATACTCTGTATGATATAGCCAGAAAGTATAATACTTCCGTAGCCAGTCTGAAATCCCTTAATCATCTTAGTAGAAACACAATCCGTGTAGGGCAAAAGTTGAAGCTTTATAGCGGTTCTTACGGAGATATAGACGGAGCGGGATACCATACCGTTAGACGTGGAGAGACCTTATCCCATATCGCTGACAAATATAGGATGCCTGTTAGTAAGTTAAAATCGATAAATAATCTAAAGAACAATACAATATTCCCGGGACAAAAGCTGTTGTTAAGTAGTTCTTCAACTGTAACCAAAACAGATAAAGGAACTGATTATCATATTGTACAAAAAGGTGAGACACTATCTCATATAGCTGATAAATATCTCATTCCGGTAAGGAAGATACAAGCCATTAACGGTATTTCGGGAACAAACATCTTCCCAGGTCAGAAAATCTACCTAGGGACATCCGAGAGTGCTCAAACGGGAGTCTCTGAAAGCGGTCATAATTACCACATCATTAAAAAAGGTGAAACTCTGTCTCATGTTGCTGACAGATATCTGATTCCAATCTCTGAGTTGAAGAGATTGAACAATTTGAAAAGCGATGTTGTTCATCCGGGACAGAAAATACTTCTTTCAGGGAATGCCTCAAGCAAACAGCATGTTGTCAAATCCGGTGAATCTATAAGCTCTATAGCCAAGAAATACGGATTAAGTGAAAATGGCATTATTTCAAAGAATAACCTTGAGAAAAGAAACGGTGTTGTTATAATATATCCCGGACAAAAACTTGTTTTATAAAACATCAGTAAAGGAATAGAAGATGTGCGGAAGATTTGCCCTGTTCACTCCCCCTACCGACATTATGTCCAGATTCATATATATAGATGAATTAATGGGATTTCAACCAAATTACAACATCTCTCCGGGAATGGCTATTCCTCAGTTAACCAGAGAAGCTGATAAGCTTATCCTTACGGCAAAACTATGGGGACTAATCCCCTATTGGGCAAAAGACATCACAATTGGACAGAAACTTATAAATGCAAGATGTGAAACGCTTTCTGAAAAACCAAGTTTCAGAACACCCATAAAATATAAACGCTCTCTGATTCCTGCCGATGGATTCTATGAATGGAAAAACGGAAAACCCTTTTACTTTCGCAGAAGAGATAAAAAACCTTTCTATCTGGCCGGGCTCTATGATAGTTGGCATTCTCCGGACGGTACGCAACTGGACACATGTGTAATCATCACTACACAAGCAAACTCTCTTTTATCTCAAGTACATCATCGTATGCCTGTCATTATCTCTGATGAAGAGGCTGATTTATGGATGTCCAGAGAACATAGATACGATGAAATCAAACATCTCTTTGTTCCCAAGCCATCCACGGATTTCCAAATGCTAAACATTAGCAGACCCGGAGAAGAAATACTGATCGGATAGTTTATTATAGCTTTCTCCCTCATTTTTACAGCACTACTTTCACCATCACGCTTTACTTACTTTAATATTTATTTATCAAATAGGAACGCATCTTGCATCTTAAATATTTAACAAAACTCTATGGAGGTTCTTGATGAAACGATTGAGCTGTATAGAAATTTTAAAACTGAACGGTAGTACTAATGCATTGGTAAAGTCCTATTTATCAGTATGTACAGTTTCTCTAACATTTCAAAATTCACACGGGAGAATCAGGAGTTTTGTTTATACGCTATTATAAAATCAAAAATCAATACGCATTCTATTGTATCTTCCCGTTTACAATCTTCTGATTTATCCTCTCTAAATTGTTAACTTTGTTGTCATTACAACAATTTATATGTTTTGGAGGATATTATGTTGTACAAATTAGTGATAACACCTGAATCATGGTTAACACCCGAACAGAATAAACCAATAACGAAAATAACCGGATTCAAGTATCTGGAAGAGCTTTTACTACATCCTAATCAAACAATTCAGATTCAACGCTTATTCTTTATCTTAGAATACTCAAACATCCGTAACAACAAGAACTCGGTATCGAAAGATACAAAAGCTGACTATATAACAAGATGCTATGATCTTGCAAGAGAAGAACAGATTCAAAATGCAGAACTTCTCTCAAAGTTAAGAGCTTATAAAAGACAAATCATTAATGACACATCCAGATTCAATGATATTGAGATGGACCAAATTGCTAACACTGAAGCTTTTCTGAGAAAATGGTCACATCAGGAGCCTAACATCGATAAGCTCGTTATGCAAACATACCATCAGGTTTATACTTCTATAAAGCGTGCGATTCAGAAATTGGAAAAGTTTTGCCCAATCTTAGCAATGCATATCAAGAAGACGATAAAGTTGAAAGCATGTTTAGCTTATAAACCTGAAATGGATGATGATATTGATTTGTTCATTAAAGATTCGAGATAA
Source organism: Cloacimonadales bacterium (SeqCode) (assembly GCA_963667035.1). Taxonomy (GTDB): domain Bacteria; phylum Cloacimonadota; class Cloacimonadia; order Cloacimonadales; family JAFGVF01; genus Zophobacter. The sequence goes on along the minus strand of OY762964.1, from coordinate 787,405 downwards.
GCATAGTTAGATTGCTAATACCCGGAGCAATCCGGGTTTTTCTTTTGCTTTAACCATGTTTAGTTTGATTAGACCAACCCCGTTAGGGTTGTGTGGTTTGGGGGGGGGATTCCTATTCCATAGGTTAAAACCTATGGCTATTGTTAGAGAACCCCGCTAGGGTTCGTAATATGGATTACATAATGTTTCTATTATTGTCCTGAAAGGACACCCATATAATAGCCATGGGCGTCAGCCCATGGAATCAGTTCAAGCAAACATCGTTTCTGTCCTAGAGGGACAACCGTATAATAACCATGGGTTTTAACCCATGGAAACGGACCAAATAAAACCTCGACCCTAACGGGGTCGCCAAATCACAACATAATTGGATTTACAAACTCATCATAACGAGGTACCGGTGGGAGAAATCCATGTTCTATCGCCTCTGCAACTGTGCGAATCGGTAAATTATGATCCACGACAAATTGCGGGGTAATCGTTGTCAGATCTATCGTGGGATATGCTCTTTTTAGGGCATACAACATTTTATTCAATACTGAATATCCATTCAAACGACCGGATTGCCCCAATGATTGAAGATTGTATCTATCCGAATAATCCTCTAAATCGGAATAATACTCTTCATTGATGTTCTGCCTAAAAACTGCCATATTCTTTGCTGACAATCCCATTCGTGTATTCTGCTCTGTTCGTTCGGGTACAACATAATCACGCACCCAAACATTTCCTGTTTTCTTATCAACACAAAACACTAAATCGTCCAATCTACCGGACATCGATTTAATCCAAGCTGCGAGTTTAACTTTCATTGTCTTTCTCCTTTATTGATGTGGAGGACGACCCTTTTAGGGTCGTGGTTTTGGGGGTATTCCTGTTCCATAGGTTAAAACCTATGGCTATTGTAAGAGAACCCCGCTAGGGTTCGTAATATGGATTACTTAATATTTCAATTATTGTCCTAAAGGGACAACCGTATAATAGACATGGGATTGAATTTAAAGACTCTTCAGGGTTATGAATATAAGGCAACCCTGTTAGGGTTGTGTGGTTTTTAGGGGGTATTCCTGTTCCATAGGTTAAAACCTATGGCTATTGTAAGAGAACCCCGTTAGGGTTCTTAATATGGATTACATAATATTTAGATTATTGTCATGAAGGGACAACCGTATAATAGCCATGGGTTTTAACCCGTGTAAATGAATCAATCAAACACCGTTTTTGTCCTAAATGGACAACCATATAATAGCCACAGGTTTCAACCCATGGAAACGGATCATTGAAACATCAATCTTGCCCTAACAGGGCAACATTATAATAGCCATGGGCTTCAGCCCATGGAAACTGATTAATTAAATCCTCGACCCTAACGGGGTCGCCCAATAAAAAATGTTAAATACAAACCGTGCATTTTTATATTTTACATAATATGATTTCGGCAACCCTTTAGGATCGGGGGAGGTTGGTGCCTATATTCCATAGGTTAAAACCTATGGCTATTGTAAGAGAACCCTATAAGGGTTCGATAATTGGATTACATATTATTTAAACTGTTATTCATAAAGGTTTTTTAACGAATTACAATGTACTTAATCAATGAAAACAGATCAATCAAACTCCATCTTTGTCCTAAAGGGACAACCATATAATAGCCATGGGCTTCAGCCCATGGAAACTGATTAATTAAATCCTCGACCCTAACGGGGTCGCCCAATAAAAAATGTTAAATACAAACCGTGCATTTTTATATTTTACATAATATGATTTCGACAACCCTTTAGGATCGGGGGATGTGGGTACCTATATTCCATAGGTTAAAACCCATGGCTATTATTATGTAATCTTTTTAGGATTATAAAATACCTCTCTATTCTTCGTAGCTTACGCTTTTTCACAAATCGGTGTAAAACAGCATAATTTTATCAATAATCATAATATGATAACAATATATAATCAATGATTATATGAGGTTTCTACGCCCTATCATAATAAACATGAAAAAAATATCTCCATCCACCCAATAATTTGATACTCTCTTATCCTCGAGCCCCGGAGACCCTCAAGAGACTCACAGAAATTGGAGAGCTGTTTGTTGGGAATTATGATGGTGGAGTGAGTGTGGGGTGAAACACAAAATGTGTTTCTAAAATCAGGACTATAATATCTTAGGTATAACTTTTTACATATACCAATTAATCGATTGATTTTAAAGCAGAGTTAAAAATGCTTGATCGTGAATTACTAAACAATGTTTTCATTTCATTCCAATATCCTTGAGTTACTTGCTCTTTTAGCTGTGTGCAAACTATTGTTGCAAGCACTTGTTCGAATTTATCCCACTTGTCTGTTTTAATAATCTCAGTTCTTTGTGAATTTAAATCTAAATCCATTTTGTTACCTATATCTAAAGCTATAATCATTGAAAATGGCCATTCTAATTTGACTTTGCTTCTCTGATTATTGCTATAACCAAATAATTTATGTGGAACTTCTATTCCATGAATCGATAAGTAGTTATCTGATCTAAATATAAAATCGAAACCCGTGTCTGATTTTAATCCCCCTTGATTATCTATTGTTATATTGTTATAACTCGCTTTATACCAGTAGGTGCCAGTACTAATTTTATATTCCAATGTATAATCCTCACCATCTATTGTTTTTGTTACTGGTTCAAAGGTATATTCCTTTACAGGTAGTGCATCTTTCTCCAATAGTGCTATTAATGCTACTCCCTTCAAACTAAATTCAGAATTATCCAGAGATATCTTATGCAATTGGACTACTTCCTGTTCACTCCATGAACTATCTTGAAGATCATTAATTCTTGTGAAATCAAAATCATTTTCATTAATCGTGATACTGCTTGAGGTTTCGTTAGTACTGTCATCCACGATGACATCATCATTAATTTCTTTTAAATCTCTTGCTTCAACATCAATTCTGATAGGAGGATTAGGAAATGCCTTCTTAACCATCTTCTCAAAATCCTCTTTAGAAGTCTCTTCCCAGAAATTATCCTGAGGTCTAAGTTTTAATTTTGTAACAGTACCTGAATTAACTTTATCACAATTTCTAATCTCAAAAATGCTATCTTTCCCATCAATGCTAATACTTAATCCTTTTCCATAAGACCCATCATCATTATGCTTTAAGGTTTCAACTTCGATAGAATCTGAGACCATAAAACAGGATAACACACCAATACCAAATCTTGAAATCGGGCACATTTGTGAATGTGTTAGTGCTTTTACTCTTAGGAATTCCTTGGATTTATAGTATGACTTTCCAATGTTTGAGTAGTAATTATTAATAATGTCAAGATCCATCCCGATACCGTTATCTTCAACAACTAATATGTAGTTAGATTCATCTTTATAATACTCAATTTTTATCCTAGGTGTATAGTCCTGCTTGAAGTGCTTGCAAATAGACATTTGCAACAAACATGCATCAATAGAGTTCTGCACAAGTTCTCTTAGGGGAACAGATTTATCATTATAAAGTTTTGTGCCCATCAGTAAATCAATAATTTGGACTTTACTCAGTGAGAAGCTGATATCTTTATATATGTATTTAGGTTCATTGTTTGAATCTAATTCCGGTCCAATTCTATTCCCATCTACTTTATCAGTAAAACCATGCTTATAGACCTTCATTCTATCTTCGAATTTAGGATCATTCATATTTTCTATATAGGTGTTACATGATGTTAACTCGTCATCAATTACATTGAGAAAATCTCGAATAGATTTTTCTATCTTAGGATGAGAACATGTAGCACTAAAGTAAATGTTCTTCTCTCCAATAGACAATGAAGTTATAGATCGATGCTTAATCCACTCTTTTATTGAGACACTACTGTTAAAAGCAATTGATTTATAAATGGCATCAGGTGCTCTAGTATAGTCAAAATCCAAAATATCAGATAGTCTCAAAATGACACCAATATATTGCAAACAAACAACTTCATCACCACACACTTCTAATGAACTAAACTTGTCTAAGGCGTTAAGGTTCTCTCCATGACTTCTGCATAAACTATTAATGAACCTGTTTAGTTCCATGTTTTTATATTTTATAATCCAGTCTTTGAAGAATGCCTTAAACTCAACTTGCATTTGATGTGGGTGATTTTCCCTGATAAATTCAGAGATTAAGAATTGTTCAATAAAAGAGGCTTCGGGATCGTTGCTTCTCTTTAAATCTTCCCATTCTTGTTTTTTCTCTGGATATCCATCAATGAAATCATCAAATCTTTTCTTATCTTTGAGTTCACGAGAAGTTGGGTTCTCTTTTTCGTATATACCCTTCCAACAAACTACTTGTTTTTGACTAACAGCCATCCCAATATCATGTAATGCAGCACATGCTAAAAGAAGCATTAACTCAGGTGCTGAAAGTGCTTCTCTTGTTTCTTTAGGTATCAATTTATCCATTATTTTCATAACATTGAAAATATGGATTTCGTCATGCAGTGTGTATTCTGGCATATTAATTGGAATTCTTTTTGATTTATCATATGCATATTTAACAATCTTTTCTAAATCAGCAATTAGTGCCCTAACATCTGTTTCCAATTCCGATTCTTTTTCCAATTCTTTCAATCGCTTAAACAATTTATTCCGATTTAATGAGTCTTTCCATATTTCTGGCATATTTCCTCTTTACTCTTTTCAATGTTATTGAAGCTTTACAAAATCAAGAGTTCTTCGAACATAACCCTCTAATTCAGAGTTATTCACTATTTCATGAAGATGATTACTATTAGTATCATGGTGAAATTTATTTGCATATCCTTTAATGTTGTCCAATTCATCAACTCTACTTACACTTAACAATTCATTTGCAGTACCAACTAAAGTCCTACATTTATTAATAAATGGACCAATCATGGTCCCTGAAACAAAATGTGTAGGGAAGATAACTCTTAGAAAACCCTCTAAATATGGTCGAATGGCTTCAGCTACTTCCTTTGATTTGTCTTGATGACCCTCATTGTATTCTGTTAATAGTCCATGATATAAATCGTGTAAAGTAACAGTATCATCATTAACATTCCAAGATCCAATAACTGAATTGTTTCTTTCTTTCTTTATTACCAAAGGTGTAGGGTCTAAACTTCTAGTTGTTTGAAACAGCTCACATAAGAATTTTTTGTTATGAGATAGTACAATAACTTGATTGACATTATTAGATATTCTCCTTATTTCTTGGATTGTAGACATGGTTCTGTGATCATCAAGTGTAGAAACTGGATCATCGATTATTACTATTTTTGAAGAACGATTATTATCTTTATTTAGCTTTGCAAAAAAAAATGCCAGAGCCAACGAGTTTCTATCACCTGCACTCAATGTATTATGAAAAGATGGTTCACCATTAGAAGAAGGAATTGTTACAGGAACCGGAATATTGTTAATTAACACATTATAATTGCAGGATGAGCCAGAACTAATATTTCTATGTTTCACATCTTCAATTCTATATCCGGCATTAAACAGACCTAAGTATTCATTAACAGTATGCTGATACTCTGGAAAGATTCTAGTTCTATATTCTTCTAAATCAGTTCTAAATCTATCTCTCTGAGTCTTTACTCTTTGTTTCTCATCTTGTATACTTTTATATCTATCACAGTGAGCAACAATGTCATCATTAAATCTAGCTTTTGTAGCCAGTAATTTGTTTAGTTCATTTTGAGCTATTGAAATGTCTTTTAGTTTAATGCTTTCTTTTAAATCAGAGATTTTCTTATTCACTTCAGCTATATAGGTATCAATTTCAAATAACTTTGCACTATTCTTTTTGTAACTATCAATACTTTTCTGTTCAACTTCTGATATTTGAATAACTTCAAGAGGGGCTTTTAACTTCTCTGATATTTTCGAGAAGAGAAGCTCATAGACGACTTTCCAATTTGCTAAATAATCATCTAATTCTATTGGGGTTTTATCAATACCTATATAGTCTGACCAATAATTAATATCATGGTTTACATCGTTAAGAATAGATGATAACTCAAACTGTTTAGTAACATCGAAATCTCTTTGAAGAGAACTTGCTACTTTAGTAATGCTCCTCTTGAGAGTTTTATAACTCTCACTAAAATATTGTTTGTATAGCTTAAAGATTTCTGAATCTTTCAAGTGTTGATGGCAAAATGGGCATTTCTGGTTGTCATCCTGATCATGAGGTAATAGCTCTAAACCATCTGATACCCACTTTTCTCTTGCTGTATCAGAAAAGTAATCAAGCACCATCCTCATTGCTTCCTTGTCGATATCTCCAATGTCAGATTTTAACAGATTTAAGTAGTAACTAATATTTATGGAAACCTGGTTGACTGTTACAATTGGATTCTTTTCTATAATAGTACTCTGATTTTTTATTGCCTCAAGAGTTTTCTTTTTCTCTTCAATTTTGGAATCAATATCTTCAACATTTTCAAGATCACAAAATTCTTTCCAAGTTAATCCATATCGGTATTCTGATTGTACCCTAGATTCACAATCCCTTAACTCTTTGTTAAACTCAGAAATATTGTTAATACAATTGTTTAGCTGATCATTTAAGTTTATACCCTCTTCACCAATAATTAACTCATGAAGATTTTTTTTGTTTGAAGGTGAAATTGATAATCCAGAATAAATATTTCTTTCAACAAAATCATCATCATATATCACAATCTCAGGTAAATTTCTATTCCAATTCCCATTCTCAAAAATATAAGGAGGTTGAGCATTATCAGTATCCAAGATAATTTTTGCGTCACTAGTACTACCCAAAGTCTTTCTTTCCGTAACATGAAGAGGATCTCCAGTTTTAAGTGAACGGAAGATGGCGGATACTGTAGTTTTACCCCGTCCATTTTCTGCATAGATAAGTGTTAGATTATTCATTTGCAGACCTGCTGCTTGATTCATATTAGCAAACAAACCGATATTGTTTATATACTTAAAAGCTGTAATCATATGCACTCCTTATAACTGGAAAGTGTATTCTATCATATTATCAAAGAATCTGTAATAGTTTTTATAAAACTTTCACAGATTATTAGTGTCAATAAAAAGTTACTATGTCAAGCACAAATTGGTAAATGTGATTATATTACAGATTCTTTATTACTCAATTTATTTATACTTACTTTTGCTAAAAATTTTTGGCTTTTTTCATTTAAAATCAAAAACCGTAAGCTACGTATAATAGAGGGAGTAAAAATCAATGCTAAATGCTAAATTGTGAATGTTGAATGCTTATTTACAAATGTTGAATGAGTAACATCCTTCCATAGAGATTTTATGGTGCATGCGGATCCGGTTGATTACTAGTTAGAAATTACTAATTATGGATTTACTGCAGACAGGATGTCTGCGTTCCCAGTTCATGCGGACAGGGATGTCCGCATGCCCGGTAATATAGAAACCCAAAGCGCGTTAGGGAAATAAAAAACAAAAGTCGTCTGTTGGTAGGACGAATCCTACTTAGCGTAAAGCTTCGTAGGAAAAGGAGATCACAATGAGAGTTAACATGATGAAGCCATTCAGATCATTCTCAGGAAAGATGGATGAATTGGTTTACTCCGCCTTCAATGAAGGTTACATCTGCTTCAGTAGAGACTATGTTGTCCCTGCTGACACACCTCAAAACGCAAATATGGGAAGTATCGCTGAAAACCTGGCAACTGTTTATGACAGTTTCGATTCAGGTTGGATTGACAATCTCAAGACTTATGCACGTCGCTACGGAAATGAAGTTCTCGGAAAGAAGAAACGCCATCCTGCCTTCTATGCTCTTTACAGTAAGATGTGGTGGAATGTCCACAAAGATGATCCGACTATTGACCTGAAGACTGTTACCTTTGCTGATATTCAGCTTTTGGATATCGGGATTCAAACAGTTAAGGATGCTATTGACAATGGGTTCTTACCGAAAGTCAACAAATATGACGATCTAACAAACAGCTATAGCAGCTAATTGATGAGAAGCCTGCCTTCAAACGAAGGCAGGTTCTCTTTATAATGCTATCGGATACTTGTTAAAAATGTGTTACTTCATTTGCAACATAATTACCGTTCAGAAAAAAATAGTTGCCAGAATATAGAAGTTGTATAAAAGTTGATTTGTTAGGAAGGATTTATAGGAAAATTATTTTCTTATTATCTTGGAACATATATTGCATTATATATAAATGATTAAATAAAATGCAGATACATAAAAGGAGATAAAGATGTCTTGGAGTAAAAGAATCGTATTTTTGGTATTAGTCGCAATTGCAGCAAGCTTGCTTGCCGTGTCTTTCAGTACCGAAGGCGTCAGCATCTATGTACAACCTGAGGAATACAAAACTACCGCTACAATGATTGTTGATTTTCATGAAAATGGTTATGCCTCTATAGAGATGTATAATGAAGATGGAGTTTTAGTTGATTCTTTCTTTAGAGGAGAAGTACAAAAGGGCAAAATGGTATTTGTACTCGATCGTTATGGTTCTGACGGTAGTTTCTTAGCTGCTGGTAAGTATCAAATTAATGTAACAGTTAATCGTCGTTATATTTCTAAGAAGAAAACAGTTATCCTCAAATAGTGGGTCGATTCAATTAATTTAGGGAACCTAACGGTTCCCTTTTTTGTTAACATAGATTACACAATTGTGTGTTAATTGACAATCTTATTTACATTTCCTGTAATACACTTCAAACTTTAATCCATAATCAGACTTAATTTCATCTATAGAAATTAAGTCCCATTCTTTATAATCTATTTCCGGGAAAAATACTGTTCCTTTGAACTCGGCATCAATTCTTGTGATATAGAGATAACTAATTCTATCTAAGAATTGTTTATAAACTGAACCTCCACCGATAATAAAAACAATATCATCGTTAGGTACAAATTGTTCTATCTCTTCGATGCTATTACATACGGTAGCACCCTCAATATTATCCACACTTTTACTAAGAATTATGTTCTTTCTACCCGGTAAAGGTTTACCAATAGATTCAAAGGTTGCTCTCCCCATAACCACTATATGACCCATTGTTACTTTCTTAAAATAGGTCATATCTTCCGCTATTTTCCAAGGCATGGTCTCACCGTTACCGATAAGGTTATTCTTATCTACAGCTACTATTATTGAGTATTTAGGCATTATTCTTTTTCATTAGCTCCGCTTGAGAAAGTCTCATATACTCCGGTTCCAACATAAACAGATCTTCAATGCTATATTCCTTATCATCAGGAAACATCTTGTCCAGAGTAAATAGAGAACTGGCTCTTGCTACTTGATAGTGCATAGGAGCAATAGTCACATTATTACATTCTTGTAAAAGCGATAAATATGATTTCACTCCACTTCCGACAACAATTACCGGTTCATGAATCTTACCTATTATATCTTCAGGAAGATAGCAACCGGGAGCTATAATAGGTTCCAGTTTATCATTGTAAAGAGCAGCATATACTTCTTTCATGCGTGCATCGATGAAACTGAAAATTGGTTTATTAGCATGCAATAAGTTAGCTGCTGTCATTTCCAATGAAGTAAAAGCCTTCACAGGTATATCAAGCCCATAAGCTATACCTTTAGCTGTAGCAACACCTATTCTAATTCCTGTAAAAGAACCTGGACCTTTACACACAATCAACTCATTTATATCTTTCTTGAGAAGTCCCAATTCCGACAAGGCAGTATCTATACTAGGCATTAATGTCTCTGAGTGCGTGATATTTATTTTGAAATACTTCTCATATATTATGTCATCATCTTTGGATATTGCAAGACTTCCGGATGGCGATGTCGTATCTATAGCGAGTTTGAGCATTTATATTCCTTTTACAACATTTTGCTTAATTAAAGTATGTTGTGAAATTCTGTCAAAGTAAACTTGACATTCAATAATCGGACTAAATAAAGTGTACAATTATTATCTAGGAGAAGCAAATGCATAGTAAAGAAGAAAAAGTGGCCTTAGCCGAGAAAGCATACCAAATAGCTTATGCTTATGATGAGAGATACGGATGCTGTCCGCAATGTGTATTAGCTGCCGTACAAGAAACAATTGGTGGAATAGATGATTCCGTTATTAAAGCTGCTCATGCTCTAGCCGGTGGAGGTGGTTTATCGGGAGAAGGCACATGTGGTGCAATGGCAGGAGGACAACTAGCTCTAGGTGCTTATTTTGGCAGGGATAGAAATCAAGAAGGTTTCGGAAACGGAAGATTTCTCAAAAGCTATCAGTACTCTAAACAACTCTATGATAAGTTCAAAGACAGATATGATTGTGTTTCTTGTAACAACTATCAAAAGGAGTTTACCGGTAAACATTGGGATTTTTGGAAAGAAGAAGAGTCTAAAGAATTTAAAACATTGAGAAAAAACAAGTGTGCTATGCTCACCGGTGAAATTGCTCAGTGGGTAGTTGAGAAGATACTCAACTTGAAATAGATAAGGATAAAAAATGGCAAACAAAGAAGAAATGGAACAAATTCATAAATACTTTGCGATTAATCTGTTTAACGGTACATGGGACTTACTTGATAAATCAGATAGAACACCCGAGCATGATCTTGAAATGATACACTCTGCCCACACATCATTGTACCACTGGATGCAAGTTGGTGGAGCAAAGCAAATCTACACAGGCGAATGGCAAATCTCAAGAGTTTATGCTACTTTAAAGATGGGAGAATCAGCATTAAAGCATGGTCAACGAGCCTTACAAATATGTGAAAATAATGACTTAAGCGGTTTTGACAAAGCATTTGCTTTTGAAGCTATTGCAAGAGCTTACAGCGTTATCAAAAATAATAGCAAAGCTGAAGAGTTTATCAATAAAGCTAAGGCTGAAGCGGAATTGATAACTGAACCTAGCGATAAAGAATACTTACTGAATGATTTAAAATCAATTATTTGATCAACTTAGAATCTTCCGGCATTAAAGAATGTTTCAACTTCTTTAATGCCACTTTTTTTTGCATCCTTCAGAGTTCCGTGAAAAAGCATCTTACCTTTCTCTAAAAATATAACTTTATCAGCTATCCTATGAATTGACGCTAACTCATGCGTTACAACTATGATACTCATATTCATCTGTTTCTTCAATTCCAAGATAAGCTTGTCCAATGACTCACTGGTTAATGGATCTAGTCCTGCAGAAGGCTCATCACAAAAAAGAATCTCCGGATCCAATATAATAGAACGAGCAAGTCCTGCTCGCTTAACCATACCACCGGATAGCTCAGAGGGTAATAATTGGACTGCATGGTCTAATTGAACAAGATGCAATTTGGTTCTTATCATTTTGTCAATTACAGCATAGGGCAGTTTAGTGTGTTGTTCTATAGGAATTGCCAGATTATCCCAAACAGGAATCGAGTTAATCAAAGATCCGGCTTGAAAGAGCATTCCAATCCTCTTAAGCACTTTCTCAAATTCTCCTGCTTCCAGTTGGGTGACTTCCTCTCCAAACATCTTTACACTACCGCTAAACGGTTCATACATCCGTAGAATATTTTTCAGAAGAGTTGATTTACCACAACCACTTCCACCTAAGATAACTGTAACCTCGTTTGGATAGAAATCAACCGTAATACCATCTAATATGGTCGTCTCACCATATTTGGCAACTAAGTCTTTTACTTCAATTATTGGTTCTTTATTCATCATACTAAGTATATAAAGCTAAAGAGAGCATCCAGAACAATAACTGCAAATATGGATGTAACCACTGAGTCGGTTGTTGCTTTTCCAACTCCCTCTGCCCCACCTTTTACTTTCAATCCCATGTGACTTCCTATTATAACGATGACCCATGCGAAGAAAGTTGTTTTTACAAAACTAACTAATACGTCTCTTACATCGAGAATCTCTATTGCTCTGTCAAAAAACGTAATAGGACTTAAACCAAGAAATGATACTCCCACAAGCAAACCTGCTCCTAGTGAGACAATAATACTTATTAATAGAAGAACTGGCATGCAAACCGTTATTGCATGAAACTTCGGAACAATTACAAATCTTGTAGGATTTATCGCCATTATCTTTAAAGCATCTATCTCTTCCATCACCTGCATACTAGCTAACTCGGAAGCAATTGATGAGCCACTCCTACCCGCTATTATAATCGCAGTCAAGATAGGTCCAAGTTCATTCACTAGAGTTACCGAAAGCATATCTGCCAGGAATACACTAGCTCCGAATTGTCTTAGTTGATTACCTGATTGAACAGCCATGATAAAGCCTAGAATGATTGATAGTAAACTAATGATTCCTACCGCATCTAAACCCAAGAGTATACATTGCTGAGTAAATGCTCCCTTTCTCTGTCCTTTACTACTAAACAAATCGTGGAGTGACCAGAAAACAATATCGGAAGCTAAGAACAGAAGATCTGTAATATCATCTTTGATTTCAAAGAACCTTGAACCGATCTTCTCAAAAAAGTTCTCTTTCGTGTTCTCTGATGTATCAACAGGATTTGTAAAAGAAAAGACACTTAATGCATCCTTCACTCTCTCATTCCCTGCAATAATAACAATATCAGGATACTTCTCTTTAATTGTATCAACAAATGCTACTCCCGAACTATCTATTCTTGTTACAGCACTAAGGTCGATACTAGTCGGAGTTGCTTTAATCTTATCAACAATAGAATAGAATTCAGGAACCGAATTCCTATCAAGATTGTCACTTATTTTGATAATATCGCTTTGTATTTCAATCATATTAATAGAACAACGAAAGCCTTAAGAATGTACCGTAATCAAGTACCCAATAATCTCTTCCTTGGACACCTTTAGTGAAAGTAGCTTTGATATCCCAGGAAACATTTTTAATTAAGTTAAGGGTAAGAATATTCTCAATATCGTATTTAGCTTCATCATTAGCATCAAACGGGAAAAGAAAATCAGCACTAAGCGTATAATCAACAGGCATTTTCTTCATTGAAAGTGTACCTAAAGCGGATAACTCAAAGCCTGTTGTATAATCATTCTCAAGTTCTCTATAAACATAAAGGGAGTCAGAGCTGCTTTGCTGGGAATAGGTATCATGATATACTTCTTGCTCCCATCCTATTCCTCCTCTAATACTCATTTTTACAGAACTGATATTTTGGAAGAATCTGTAGTTAAGACCGGCACCTTCTTTCAATACTAATGGGAAAATAGTTGGTTGATACTTAAACTTATCTCTATCAGTTAAATAATCTGACACATTATTATCCGCATCTCTTAACTCAATATCTCTGGTTTCGCCATTAGATATATAGTCGTAAGTAGGCGAGAAATGACACGCAAGATCAGCCCTTCCATATAAACCAAGTCCGCCCATAACATTATAAATTACAGTGTTTTCGAGATTGTAATCATCATTCTTAACTTTAAAGTCCTCATCTGTTTCCCAATTCAACTCAATACTGTATAAACTTTTCATGCTATAGTGGAAAGGACCCTTTTCATAATCATACTTGTTATCAAACTCACCAATAAAAGTCATTGAAGTTTTACGATCATCTTCTGCTGTTTTATTATCCGAATTGAAATTGGCAATAACATACAAAGCATTGTCCCATTTACCATTCTGACTGATTCTTCTATCAGATTCCGATCTTATTACGCCTGCACCTAAAAGTTTTCTATCACTTGACACTTCATTCTCATCTAAAGATTCAACAACAATAGTAAGTTCATAAGTTTCTTCTTCACTTATAGTTACAGAAGTGAAATCTATATAGGTATTGAAAGGTCTTCCATTGATAGTTAACTTATACATTCCCGGAAGTAGTACATGAGCATCAGGAGGTTCTGTAATCCTATCACTGGAACTATAGTAAGTTCCGAAAGAACGAACTCGTTCATCATTTTCCTGGAAAATCTCATAGCGCATTTTGACATCATTTCTGTCTTCATCAATAATGTTAACAATGAGAACACCCCAAGTAGGTTTTATAACTCTCCGGTATCCTGCTTTTACTTCCACTTGTGTATCGATTAACTGATCTGTTCCTATTCTAAGCTTGTATTCATCTTTAGGTAATCGGATAACATCTCCCATTGTTGCTTCTTCAATAAAATCTCCACCGGAAGAATAGATATAATACTCAGGTTCCATTTCACCGTCATAAATTGCAGGAACTAGTAATTCACCGACATTGTTAATGTTGCCGCTTATCTCTTCAAAGTCCTTGTTTGCTTCAGCAAGTTTCTCTATCAAACTATCATCAGGAATCTCTTTTTTCTCCAGATAACTAACAATAAGCCTACTGAATGTATTGGTCTCTTCCAAGATTAAATCGTTTAGAGTACTTACTACACCATCTATTCCAGTAGAATACACTCTTTTTGTTCTGTCGTTATTATAGCTGAACAGTTCCTTGTTATCCTTTCCACTCTTGAGAATAAACTCCATCTTTAAATGAGCAAACTGCTTTCCGTCATCCAAGTATTGCTCAATGTTAGAAACATTCGTATCAATATAGAAATCGGGAATTGATGCTGAGTTTACTCTTCCCACTCTTTTAAAGATATTGTAGCATTTGATTCTTTGTGAAATCAAGTTAGGTATTGCATCATACAGTTTCGAGCTCCAAAGATGTCTTTTCAAGTAAGTAATTTGATTGAAAGTATATTTGGAAACTATCTGATTTCTATCATACGTTCTAGGTAATCTGGTTTCATTAATCTGCACAGTATAATTGTAAGGAGCTTTCAATTTTAGATTTTGTTGCTCATTACAGCCATTATAATCAAGGATGTAGTAATTTGTGCTTTCGATATTCCTGTTAAAAGAGCAAGCAGCTAATATCAGAGTTAACATAATTAATACGACTATTTTGATTTTATTCATTTCCTACTCCCCTCCCGTGCTTCCGCGAAGAATTACAGATGGATCTTCATTAATCTGACGAGCAAACTCATTTAGACTTTCAAGAGTTTCTCTTAATGACTCCAATGATTCATCGACATTTATCCTGTTCTTTGAAATAAGTCGGTCTATGTTTGTAATAGCTATAGTTGTTTGGTCTATAGTTGTATTGAGTCTATCAATCGTATCTGCAATATCAATTTTGTCCAACGAATCCGAGAATGCTGCTAGATTACCTACTAGTCGGTCAGCATTGTATGTGATTCTATCTAAATTGACAATTGTATTGTTAATCGAATCTTTATTACTAGTAACTATATCATTTGTATTTGCAATTATCTGGCTTATGTCTCTCTGAGTTTGAGGGTTTGTTAGTTCGTTTAAATTACTAACAAGCTGTTCAAGTTTCTCAGCTATAGAAGTAGCCCTACCTGAAAGGTTATCAAATGTAGATAATCCCGGTTTAATGTTCTGATAAGTTGGGAGTAAATCCGCTTCGTTAGTACCACCCGTGAGCTCAATTGACTTTAACCCTGTTATTCCCACAGGTACTAGAGTTGCTTCAACATCTTCTTTAATAGGAGTCCCTCTGGTAACACTTATTGTTACGATAACCCTGGTAATATCTTTAGGATTGACTTCTATCTTATCGACCCTTCCAATATCAATACCATGATATTTTACTGCTCCTCCTGTAGATAATCCATTCACTGATGAATCTGTATATTCAACGTAATAGATGTCCCTTTTCTCCATTAGCTTATTCCCTGCAACAATCACCACTAGCAGTATTATCAATAGAAATCCACTGAATATAAATACTCCTAACCTTATCTTCTGAGCCTTACTTACTCTCATATTTGTTCCTTTAAAACTCTATTTTCCCTTTAATTACTATTACTGCTTCACCTTTTAGCACTACTTTATCCCCATCATCATAACACTTAATAATCCCACCTCTTTCAGAAGCTTGATATGCCCTTAACTCTTTTTTGTTTAATCTCTCACTCCAATAAGGCGTTAACACGCAATGAGCCGATCCTGTTACCGGATCTTCAAGTATACCTTCCCAAGGATCAAAGAAACGGCTAATGAAATCATACTCATTATCTCTACATGTTATTATTAAACCGGAAAGATTAGCTACATCTTTCAATGCTTTATAATCAGGTTTGAACTTTATTAAGTCAACTCTATCGGTAAACTCAGTCAAGACATAATTCAAATCATCAGCTATTTTCATTGCCTCGACTTGGGGTAACAAATCTTTTAGTGCAACATTATGATAGTCCCTACGTGGATAGGAAGCAGGAAATACAAGAGAAACTTCACCATCTAGGTATCTGGCATACAAATCACCGGATTTACTCTTGAATTTGCATTCTGAAATTGCTTTTTCTTTAAACAATACTTGAGATGCAGCTAATGTTCCATGTCCACATAGTTTAACTTCGGTTTCTGGAGTAAACCACCTAATGTTAAGTTCCTTACCATTGTCAACTACGAAGGCTGTTTCCGAAAGATTAATCTCCTTGGCAATGCTCTGTAGTATTGAATCACTCAATTCCTTATCCAATATTACTACTCCGGCAGGATTACCCTTGAAGGCTTGATTTGTAAAACTGTCTACCTGATAAAAATCATATAATGACAATCTATAGCTCCGGATGGCAAAATACTAATCCCTCAAGGATACGATTATTTATCTCATACTTCTTATCACATCCATTAACACTTACATCCCCAATAATTACTACGTTATCACCAAACCATACATTACCATCAATCTGAAGAGAACGACATCTTCTAAAGTCAGGTTTATGTTTCCAAAGCTTCTCTTTTAAATCATCAACCGTTTTATAGAATCTTTGATCTAAGTGTATTTGTGGAACACTAGTTCTATTACTATTCAGTATTACCTCATATCTATCATTTAACAAATATACTTTAGACCATAGTAATAGTAACTCATTAGTCTTTTTCACAGGAATAAACCTTGATCTGGGAACTTCCAATGCTTTTGCTCCCTTAAAAACGCTTATAGCTGCACCCATAGCAGTTTCAAGTTGGATTACATCTACCCCGTTTACATTCTTAGGATTCACAATCAAAGGTAGGGTCATTCTATCGCCATTATCAGATAAATAACTCTTTAGCTTTTTCAAGTTAACCCAGAGACTATTTGTATTAAAGAATGAGTATAAATCTATATTCTGAAATTCTTCTATCTCATTATCAGGACATTGTGCAACTTCTCTCAACAATAAATTACCTGACTTGCTTCTAGCTAAATGACCACCTTTCTTATCCATATCTGTTCTTTTACAAACTTCCATCAGAAATGGTATGTCATTATTTTTCAGGTAAGTAAGAATCTTTACATCAGGAGTTGCTCCAAGATTATCAGAGTTGGAAATAAAAAGATATTCCTTACCCTCAGCAATCAGTTTATCAAGTATTCCATTTGATGATAAAGCTGTATAGATATCTCCATGTCCCGGTGGATTCCAATTCGAGTCTTCATCGTCAAGTTGTAGTGGCGAGTTATCATCTTTCCTAATTCTCGGATATTTGTTTTGTAAAAAACAAACTTCAAGTGATTGATGCTTTAGCCAGTCATAAACATCTATAGCCTCTTTAGTATCTTTATCGGTATTATAACTATTCATAAGTAGGAATGTGGTTTCTACATCATACTGTTTGTGTATAGATTCTAATTGCTTAAGAATAACATCCAAAAAGGTTAAATCGGTTCCATTCTCTGTTTGGAATACAGGTAGAAGTGACTTCGCTTTTGTTAAGCCCATAGAGGTACCCAAGCCACCATTCAGCTTACATACGGCTAGTTCAGATAGTAGATTCGGGGTATATTCGGAGAGATCATTATAATTGATAACGTCTTGTTCCTCCGGTGGTTCTATCTCTTCTCTGCTAAGAAGACCTTTATCTCCATTTACGTAGTTTTGATAATATTGAATGAATGTCTCTATTACTTGGTTAACCAGATTTTCCGATTTCATTTTGTCTACAAACTGATGTATATAGTTCATACTAGCCTCTGATAATCATATTTAGTTAAATTATCAATAGAAACATGGTAAGTGTCAATTTATTTCTCGGATTATTGGATATAATCGGATTTATACTTGATTGTATACGGTATTAAGTGGAGATAATCGTGCATAAAAATGGAGCGGGAGACGGGATTCGAACCCGCGACAACCACCTTGGCAAGGTGGCGCTCTACCAGCTGAGCTACTCCCGCTCTATTTTATATTTGGTACCAGAGGCCGGACTTGAACCGGCACGAGATAGAATCTCGAGGGATTTTAAGTCCCTTGTGTCTACCAATTCCACCACTCCGGCACGATTATTCTTAATTAGTGGAGGCGACACCCGGATTCGAACCGGGGATGGAGATTTTGCAGACCTCTGCCTTACCACTTGGCGATGTCGCCTTCTATGGAGCGGGAGACGGGATTCGAACCCGCGACAACCACCTTGGCAAGGTGGCGCTCTACCAGCTGAGCTACTCCCGCTCACATGTGAGATTAAAGTTTCCAACTCTTGCTATCTTGTCAATGATATTTTTTAAATAATCCTTAACTATAATAATTCTCAGTATCAACTTATTGACTTATAATATGTTCCTGATTTGTTTCATACCTCGCATCAGATACTCTAGCCTTTAACATAAGAAAAGGGACGCCGTAGCATCCCTTTCATTCTCTCTTTATTGTTATTTTACTTAATATAAGTTACCTTATGAGTAAAGGTCCCTTCATGACTGTTTAATCTAAAGAAGTAGATACCATTTGAAACTGTCTTACCATGCACATCTCTGCCATTCCAGTTAAAGGTGTGAGTACCTACACCCAGCTCTCCGGTTTGAATAACATTAATCTTTTCACCTTTAATGTTATAAACTGAGATCTCAGTATTTGCAGATTTTCCCATTTCAACCTGGATATCAATATTGCTGGAGAATGGATTAGGATAACTGCTGATAATACCTGTATGGTATACAACATCAGGAGTCTCTTCCCCTTCTTCATCCTCAATGATATCAACCTGAACAGGTCCATGATAATCAATTCCTCCATCAATTTCTACGACTTCAAGCCAGTAATAGTATGCACCGGCACCTTCAATTTCATCATCTTTGAAGTTGTAAGTCTTGACTGTAGAAGTATTGTGAGCAATAATTTTAGCTCCATTAACATTGATACCTTCAGTCATATTAGTTGTTTCGCTTCTAATAAGATTATAGCCTGCCAGATTTGTTTCTGTTTGAGTTGTCCATGTAATACCGACTCCATCATTATTGTAGATAGCGGTAAAAGTAGACAATGTTACAGGTAGGAAAGTCTCACTTGTTAGATTTTCGAGCTTTAGATAATAAGCTGCGGGATAAGATCCTGCTGTTCCTGAAACTCTAGCATAATAGAGTCCATCTCCGGCAGCAACAGGATTTGATGTAAATACAAATGATGGAGTAGCAGTTCCTTCTACTGTATTAGGCGGATTATCAGAATAGAATTCACATGAAGTATTCTGAGAATCATGAGAGATGAAGGATATCCTACAAACATCACCACCATTCAAAGGAAATGCAAACCAATCTACATCACCTTCATAATTGATTGCACCGTCCCAATATGCAATAGCATTGGTACCCGGATCAATATTCTGCTGAGCTGTACCCATTGTATTATTAGGTTCAACATCATACCATGTCAGTGCTACTAATCCTGTAATACTGACGAAAATGAACAACACAACACATAGTAATACTTTTTTCATATAATTACCTCCAGATGTTCGAGAGAACTGGTTCAATTTATCCCGGGATAACTATACCGGTCAAGTACTTTTTTAACTTTATAACTTGTTTTACCTTTTAGTATTATTGATTTTGTTAATGTTTTCAATTAGGCATATTTGTATTTCGTTAATATTTACTGTGTCATGCTTTATCCCATTCCGGTTAATAGATAAGCATGAGAAAAGGGATGCTGTCAGCATCCCTTTCAGATTGTTGACAAAAACATTCTAATTTACATGGATATATTGTTGAAAGTCATTTTTCTTCATTTTAACTGAGCCCAAACCTAAACATGCGAGATTTAGCTCTATTTTCGTGTAAATTGGAGTTGAAAATCATGTAATTGATGATAAATTTTGCTATTAATTTCCCTAATTTACCTTTGAAAAGGTATTTTACGAGTTTCTTGATATTTTGCACAATAGCTGTTAGATAAGCTTGTTCTCGAACTCGCTCTATTCCTCGATATTTTGCATATCGGTAGCCATGAAGTTGCTTTGCATTGGCAAAGCTTCTCTCAATGGTTTCTTTTCTCCTCTTGTATATCTCTTTCCCACATAATGTTAACCTATTCTTGTGGATTATCTCTTTGCTCTCTTCCCAGACATGACGAGTGATTACTTTTTGAGAAGACTTACTTTCTGTACATTTACTTAGCATTGGACAATTCTTGCATTCACTAGGATTCGACTTGTATTCTTTATAGCCATCACGGCTCGTTGTTCTATAATTTAACTCTTTATTACATGGACATATGTAAACATCCTTCCGGGAATTATATGTAAATTTGTTCTTTTTAAATAGACCTTTCTTACCTCCCTGTCTTTTGTAGCCAAGGACTCCCATAATATTCATATCTACCAGTTGCTTACAAATGTTAATTGTATCATATCCTGAATCAAGCCCTACTGCCTGAACATTAAAACCATAAACCTTTTGTTGGAACTGTAACCTGTCAATATAGCAGGTGCTATCATTTACATTGCCGGGAGTAATGTGAACATCGGTTATATAGTTCGTTTTATGGTCGACTGTCCTATGATCTAAGTAGAAGAAGCCTTGAGGCTTTCTATCACGGGTCATAAAGCCACTATCGGGATCTGTTGTGCTAGACTTGATATTTTTTACTTTAGGTGATGCTCCTCCTTTAAGATTGTTATCCTTAGGAGGTAAAGGTTTCTTACCATGAGCCTTCCGATCTTCATCAACGCTTGTGTTAAGATCTTCCAAGTAACTCTTGGAGGATACCTCAACTTCAATATCCTCGAATTTACCTTTATTAGCATTTGCCTTTAGATGGGTTGAGTCGCTATAAAGTATCTTTCCATCAACTAATCCATGTTTAATGCCTAACTTCACTATATCTATAAAAATCTCTTCGAATACGCTGCTATCATTAAATCGCCTTCTACGATTTTGACTGAAGACTGAGTGATGAGGTACTTTATCAGTTAGTCCAAAGCCTAAGAACCAACGATAAGCCACATTGACCTCTATCTCTTTGACCAATTGTCTTTCCGAGCGAATACCGAATAGATAGCCAATAAAAAGCATTTTGAAAAGAGTAATAGGATGAATTGGAGGACGACCGGTAGTAGAACAATACAAATGCGCTGTTCTATCTAAAATGAATGAAAAATCAATTACGCTATCGATTTTCCTTAGTATGTGATCTACCGGTACTAAATCATCTATTATTACAAACTCCATTTGGGACTGTGTGTCAGAAACTTTTTTAAGCATAACCACCTCTAATTATGATGGTTTAAGTATAATCTAAGGGGGTTTTTGTCAATGATTGATATTCTTATTTTAAGCTAAAAAAAGACAAAGCCATGAAATCTTACTCATAGCTTTGTCAACAGTCTGAAAGGGATGCTGTCAGCATCCCTTTCATTCTCTCTTTCTTGTTTATCTTACTTAATATAAGTTACCTTATGAGTAAAAGTCCCTTCATGACTGTTTAATCTAAAGAAGTAGATACCATTTGAAACTGTCTTACCATGTACATCTCTGCCATTCCAG
Source organism: Cloacimonadales bacterium (SeqCode) (assembly GCA_963667035.1). Lineage (GTDB taxonomy): Bacteria > Cloacimonadota > Cloacimonadia > Cloacimonadales > JAFGVF01 > Zophobacter. Next base: position 765,689 of record OY762964.1, on the reverse strand, counting down.
TTAAATGTATGAGTACCTACACCCAGCTCTCCGGTTTGAATAACATTAATCTTTTCACCTTTAATGTTATAAACTGAGATCTCAGTATTTGCAGATTTTCCCATTTCAACCTGGATATCAATATTGCTGGAGAATGGATTAGGATAACTACTGATAATACCTGTACTATATACAACATCAGGAGTTTCTTCTCCTTCTTCATCCTCAACTATATCTACCTGAACAGGTCCATGATAATCAATTCCTCCATCAATTTCTACGACTTCAAGCCAGTAATAATATGCACCGGCACCTTCAATTTCATCATCTTTGAAGTTGTAAGTCTTGACTGTAGAAGTATTGTGAGCAATAATTTTAGCTCCATTAACATTGATACCTTCAGTCATATTAGTTGTTTCGCTTCTAATAAGATTATAGCCTGCCAGATTTGTTTCTGTTTGAGTTGTCCATGTAATACCGACTCCATCATTATTGTAGATAGCGGTGAATGTGGACAATGTTACAGGAAGGAAAGTATCATTTGTTAAATTTTCTATCTTCAAGAGATAGGTAGCCGGATAAGATGCAGCTGTTCCATATACTTCTGCATAGTAGTTTCCATCACCTGCTGAAACAGCAACTGATTCAAATGGAGTTAGTGGAGCCGCTGTACCTTCAACTTCTGATGGTGGCAAATCAGAATAGAAATTGCAACCTAAAGCCATAGAATCATAAGACATGAATGTTATTCTGCAAAGGTCTCCATCTAAAAGAGGAAAAGAAAACCAATCAATATCGCCTTCATAGTTGATTTCTCCTTCCCAATAGGCTACATTGTAGTTTCCCTCTTCAACGATTTCATCTGCGTTCTCATAAATGTTATTAGGCTCAACATCATACCATGTGTATGCCATCAAACCTGTGAAGCTGACAAATACAAACAAAACAATACATAACAATACTCTTTTCATTTCATTACCTCCAGTTGTTCGAGAGAACAAATACTATATAAATTAATCAAGACATAGACGTCAAGTACTTTTTGAATATTTTTATTTGTTTCTTTAAGTTTAATATTTTTAGTTATTTCCTTTTCACAATTCACAATATTTTCAAACGGTTATATTTTTTCCGGCAGGAAGTGACACATTAATAAGACTTTATGCCGCATTATGAGATTAGTTATAGTTTCATACTATCATTTGTATGGAATAAAAAAAGGCCTGCTGATTTCTCAGCAGGCTTAACTATTATTCAATTATATTTATTTCATTAGAATAGCTTTCTTAGAAATTGTTTTGTTACTTGTACTCATTTTAAAGAAATATACACCCGAGCTACAACTCCTACCTCTATCGTCAGTACCATTCCAAACAATAGTTTCTTTCCCCGCAGAATGATAATTATTATAAAGAGTGGCAACTCTTCGTCCTCTTACATCATAAACAGAGATATTCACAAAGTCATCATCTTTAAGTGTATACTCAATACTTGTTGAAGGATTAAAAGGATTAGGATAAATATTCTTAAGAGCGGTTATAATAACTTCCGGTTCAGGAGTATCACCGGGGTTATCTTCACCTACCATTACGTATACAGGTCCATACAGATTCAACTCACCCGAGATATCCACAGCTTCTATCCAGTAGAAATAACCTATACCTAAGTATACTTCAGAATCTACAAAGTGATAGAGATTACCACTGACACTATTCTGTGCTTCTATTGAGCAATGTAAATCAGTTGAGTTTGCGAATTCCTCGGTTACTCCTCTATATACTTCGAAATGAGAAATCTCACTTTCAGTCTCGGTTTTCCAAGTTAGACCAACAGCATTATCTTCCACTATTTCTGCAAGCATATAACTGAATACAACAGGTAAAATACTAATATCATTATCAATTAGATTAATATTATCTGAAGAAGGTGTACCAGATGTTTCGGAAATTGCCCAATCGGAAGAAACACTGGATCCTTCCGAATTTGCATCTAATCTTTCATAAACAGTATCACCATTAATAGGATTAGAAGCATCACCTAGCTTATCTGTTACACCCTTAGATTGAGTGTCATATAATTCAAAGTACTCTCCTCCATTTATCTGAGGAGCTCCGGCACTACTTGTTCCATCTTCGAAGTAATAACCGTCAAAATCAGGATATGTTGCTAATAAATCGGATAATGTACCTCTAATAAGAATTACATATTGTCCCGGATAAAGAGGATAATCTCCTGTCATATTGGTAACAATATCCGTATTCGATACATCATCCAATACTGTTGTTTGATTGGAATTATACTGTACTATAGACCAACCTCTCAGATTCTGAACAGCATTACCGGCATTGTACAATTCTATGTAACTGGCATTGTAATCAGCAGGATCACATACTTCTGAGAATATAACTCTAGGATGTCCGTTTGCAGTAGAGCGAATATTATACAAACTCTCTCCAGATACTGTAACGTCACTGTCATCATCTGTTGCAGCTATTGCATAATACACCTTACTTTGAGCACTTTGTGCAGGGATTGTTCCGGAATATGTATCTCCTGTAACCAAGCTCATTGAAACTGTATTTGTCAAAGAACCTGATGCTAATCCCCATCTGATTTCAACAGACGAAACAGTTCCGTCAATGTCAGTAACATCGGCAGTCACTTCTACATTCTGGCTATCATAAGGATTATTAGGAGAGTGGTCAATATTAGTAATTGTCGGTGCCTGATTAGTTGTTGATTCGGAAACTGTCACAGTTGCTGTATCCGTATCGGTACCACCGTCATTATCTGTTACTGTTAATGTTACGGTTGTAACACCCAATGGGAAACTTCTTACAACTGATACACCTGAAGCTGTCTGCACTACTTTAGCACCCTTTACTCCAAAGGTATGAGAACCGAGGTATGTTGCTGTATCTGAATCATATCCTTCCCATTCTACTGACGGGTCAAAAGAATCTGAGCCATCTGTATCTCCATCAGTAACAGTAACCTTTCTAACAAGTGTACAGTTAGATGTAGTTGTAGGAGATGAGCCCCATGATGAACCCGGATCAAAACCAATCTGACCAATACAATCAATCAGTACTCCATCATGATAAAGAGCTACAGTGTCATCGCCATTAAAATAGCATACTGTTGAAGTTATGTTTGCTGTAACTCCTAAAGCCGCACTTGCATGAGAAATTATATATACATCGTTATCAGCAAGTGTACCGCTTAGAGTTTGAGTATTACTTGCAGAGTCTGCACCATTAGAATAAAGTCTCACTTCATAAGTTTCAAGATTTACAGGTGCACCTGTACCGTTGAATATTTCAAGATATTTATTATTAGATGAGCCTTCAACATATTCACTGAAGAAAAGGTCTGTTGCACCCTCTCCTCCCACTTGTCCATCATCCCAAGACCATTCATAAGAAACTATAGAACCGTCTGAATCCGATGAAGCGGAAGCATCGAGAGTTACATCTGCCCAACCGTCTAAATCTAAATCTGTTGCAGAATATGCTGTCCCTGCATTAGCAATAGGATTAACATTGGGTGTTGTCGGCTCAACCAGGTCATCAGCCGATCTTGGATTAATATCATAAACACCATAAGAATAGTTCACTAATCCTGTGATTGAGGAATAATCATCGCCAATCTGAGGGTCAGGAGTTGTTGCATATAGTAAATCATCTACTTCACAATTGCCTGTTCCGTCAGTTACATCCCATTGATTATATGTATCAGGAGTACTTGTAACATTAACGTTTTGAACCTGAACAAGAACACCTTCGTATTGTTCGTCTAAAGCATTTGTTGCAACAACCGTAGGACTCGGAAGAGTATTGCTTACACTATCAGTGCTGAAAGATGAAACAGAAGTAATTCTTGTAAATCCGTTATACTCTTCAACTGTTCCTGTAATAGAAACTTCATCACCAATGCTAGGAGTATTTACAGCATCATCAACATAGATACCGTTCCAAGCTCCACCTGTAACGGTTGTTAAGAAATAACCGCCTGTCAAAGTTCCTGATACCAAACCTGTAGTGCTGACTTCCTGATCCACATAAGCAGATACATCGTCTATGGAAGGATTACTAACATATTGGATATCATAGATAGTCACATTAAAAGTATTCTGCCAAATAGCAGAAACCCATTCAGGGTGATCTATAAAGGGATTTCTATTACCTTGATAACTTTGAATTACATCATTTCTATTCATTTCAAATGCATCTACAGGATCTTGAGCATTCCAAAGTAATAATGTAGAAAGTTTACCATGTTCGCCATATCCTGTAAGTCCATTATCATTATCTTCAGTATTAACTTCATTTACTATTTCAAGATCAGGTTCACCTATTGCTCCGGGAACATCACCCTCATAGCGAGTTGCCATGTAGAAAATGATTCTGGCGATATCACCCTTAACTTCATCTCTAGGTTCCCAAGAATCCGAATCGGTATAATTATTAGGTGCATCAGCTACTTCTGAACCACCCTCATCAAAGTCCTTGTTACTTCTTGTAGAGTTAACATTAGCCTGACTAGGCTTGAGGTTATGCATATCCGAACCTGCCGGAGCTATAGTATCAAATTCACCATGAGACTTTGCCCAAACATGCTCCTTTGAGCTAACAGCCGACTCTGAATCACCTGTGTATACTTCTATGCAGTTACTTGAATTATTCGGGTCTTTATCCGTTTCCATAAGATATGGGTTAAGACTTGTGTAACTGTAAGTTGTATGACCGTCTATCAAGTCATGTAACTGACTTTTAAGTTCAGCTCCTGAAGTTGCAGTTATACCTGCATAATAATCAGGATTAGTGCTAACAGTAATGTAATCGGTTTTTAATTCAACATCGGAAGTTCTTGATGCAGCATCAGTAACAGTCAGTTTAACACTATAAGTACCCTCAGTGTCAAAAACAAAAGAAGGATTCTCAATTGAAGAGTCATCATTAGAATCATTCTGGAAATCCCAAGCATAAGTATAAGGAGGAGTTCCACCTGTTGTTGCATCTGTAAAATTAACTGTCAAAGGTGCATAACCGGAAGTCACGTCAGCACTGAAAGCTGCTGATAAAGTACTACCGCTACCACTTGAATAATCAGTTACTGTCATATCATCTATTAAAAGACGTTCCTTGTCTTGAATATTACTGATTCTGATGAAGATATCATCTCCCGATAAATCAACAGTTTCAGAGTATTCGGTATAATCTGTAGAGGTAACGTTTACAGAAGAACCAATAGCTGTCCAATCTCCTGAAGTTCCTCCTACTTGATATTCAACGATAAATTCAACCGGTTCACTAGAAACGTTTCCATCCCAGTGTCTATACCAAAATGATATTGTCCCCAAACCACCATCTTTACCGTTTCCATCAAGTCCCTTGTACAAAAGGTATTCCACAATAGAACTGGAATCGTCATTAAATCTTACTGCGTTACCGGAACGAGCATTTTGATTATGACACATCGCATTGTTAGTTTCCCACTGTCCACTGGCACCGTCATAAGTTGAAATTCCACTGTATGAGCCGTCAGACCAGCTGTCAAAGCTCTCAGTGAAGTCTGCTGATAACATGCCGATAATTAATAGAATCAATAAGCTAAACAGACCTTTTTTCATCAAACTATTCTCTCCTTTTCATTAGTTTTTACATGTCGAAAAGCCTGTAATTTGTTACTTTGTCAAGCATTAAACTTCATGGTATGGAATAGTTGCCAACCTGAACCCGTAACTTACTACATTTAAGTATGTTATATGATTGATAAGTTTGTGTTAAGAAATCTGCCTTGTTTTCCGCTCCGGTATTTTCATCTTCATAATTGATTATAGCGTTGGATGTTAGTAATGTTTATCTCATTCAAACATCTACGTAAACTATTCCACTCTTATGTCTACAATTCATATAGCCGGATGAACGTCCTAAAACCCCCTATTCTTGCTGGATTAACTAGTGTTAGATGTATGATTCGCACTAAATGAACATGTCATGAACATTCTACGCCCCTTCTAGGCGACCATTAAAAACATTGGAACCGGATTGGATCCACCAAGGAGCCTCCTTGGACCCTCCTTGGCGAACGCCAAAGTTATCCACATCGTGTGGATAACTTTCACCATAGAATTTCTTATGTCTTTAATGGTGGTGCAGAAGGGAGGTAATTGGTTCAAAGATGGATAGTTATGTCTGGCGAGTCACCCTTAAAAGTATCCACCCTAGGGAGGTCAAAGTTTTACCAAAAAAAAGACTACGTAAACTACATGATATAATATTCTCCATAAAGACCGGTGTCTTTATGGATTATATACTTGATAAAATGCAGTTAATCGGTTAAAGGAATACCTCCCATTTATTCAGATTAGAGTAGCTATTTAAAGACAGAACAATTCGGAAGAGCATGTTTTAACAATATATTTTGATTGACAATTACTGATTAGGAAATAAATATTAAATTGATTTTATCTTTCCTGAGGCAAAATTATTGCTTAATTGATAGAAATCTGCTCCTTGACCTTTATTATAGAGTGTTTACGTGTTCCCGAGAAGCAAATTCCGATGTATTTTATGCATCAGCACACATGATTTTATCAGATATTCAGTTCTGAGATTTCTTTGTAATCATCTGATAATTAAATATATACGTGAGAATATGAGTTATTTACCTACTATCCATTAAATCAAGGATTGAAACTCAACTCCAATTTGTTGTGCTACCTCGAAACAAAAGTTATTTACCTACTATCCATTAAATCAAGGATTGAAACTGGCAGACCTTATTAAAATAACTGGCAATAGTACTGAGTTATTTACCTACTATCCATTAAATCAAGGATTGAAACCTATTTTATTGCTCATGTCGCTTATCCTTGGAAGCGTTATTTACCTACTATCCATTAAATCAAGGATTGAAGCAGAAGAGATGCGGACAGGATGTCCGCGGTCCCAGTGTCATTTACCTAATTATCCACTAAACCAAGAATTGAAACTTTTAAATAGTGCCTAAGTTGCAATAAATGACCTGGCAGTTATAGATGAGATAGAACAACGTCCCATTAAACAAAGGTTGCTAATCTGTTCTTTAGACTTATCCATCTTTAAATCGGTAAGTAGGTTGTTTAATGAATGGGGAGTTATTTTTAACGACAATGTAATAGCAACAGCTATCCAGGATAGATTACTTCCTAACTCACAACCCAATGAAATGCTACTGATAATCTAGGTTTCATCATATATATCTGCGTTTAGCTAAATAATATTTATACTCTGCCTTTCCGGTAACAATGCTTAAATTTTGTCTTTCAGTTCTACCCACACATCAATTGCTCTTCTAAGATGAGGAATTGTTATTGAACCACCCACAATAAGAGCAACATTCAAAGCTTCAATAAGCTCTTCATCGGAAACTTCCAATTGACGGCATCTATCCAAATGATACATGATGCAATCATCACACCTGAGCACAGTGGAAGCAACAAGTCCAAGAAGTTCTTTAATCTTTTCTGATAAAGCTCCTTCATTGTAAGTATTCGTATCCAAATTCAAGAATCTCTTTGTGGTCTTGTTTCCATAGCTATCCAGAAGCTTATTCAATCTTTCACGTTCCATTTTGAAAGTATCTATGTTATTCATAAAACATATCCGTTCACAATAAGAGTAATTATTGGTTGACTATATGATAAGTTTGATTTGTAAAGTTATTTATGAGGATTTTATATGTTATTAATACATATAACTCTATATAACATGGAGATACGATGAAAAAAAATATACTTGTTTGCTTATTATTTATAAGTCTTACTTGCTTATACTCTGAGAAATCAGAACTCTACTATAGAACCCAACGCTGGTTTGAGGTAAACCCTACTTCTCAGCCTATCTGGATGACTCCGGATGAGATTGATAGAGCTGACGAAATCGGACGAGATTTTCAAGAAACCCAACCTCCTGTCGGACCTGTTAGAGCAGTCGCTGAATTTGAGCAAATGGATGCGGTAATGATAAGATATCCACTTGGGATCCCGGTTGAGTTTGTCGCTCTGTTATCCGAAGAAATTGAAGTTATCACATTAGTAACCGGTTATCAACAAAATAGTTGTAACAACGCATTCTTGTCTGCCGGTGTTAACATGAGTAATATTACTTACCTGAATACAAGCACAGATTCATATTGGGCTAGAGATTACGGGCCTTGGTTTATTTTGGATGGTAACGACGAATTGGGAGTTGTAGATTTTGTTTATAACAGACCAAGGTATCAAGATGATGAAGTCGCTATAACATTTGCTAATACTTATGGATTGAACCTGTATGGAATGGACTTGGTTCAAACAGGTGGAAACTACATGTGTGATGGACTTGGCGGAGCTGCTCAAAGTGACCTAGTATATGAAGAGAACGGAAACAATCAACAAAATGTTAATACCCTTATGGAACAATATTTAGGTATTACAAACTATCATGTAGTAGATGATCCTAATAATACCTATATAGACCATATCGATTGCTGGGGAAAATTTCTAGCTCCTGATAAAGTGTTGATAAGAAGTGTACCTCAGTATCATGCCCAATATGATGAGATAGAAGCAGTTGCAAACTATTTTTCCAATCAAGATTGTGCATGGGGCTATCCTTATGAAGTATATCGAGTAAACACTCCCGGCAACCAACCATACACTAACTCATTAATACTGAACAATAGAGTATTTGTGCCAATTACAGGTAGTTCTGATGATAATGCAGCTTTACAGGTATATCAAAATGCTATGCCCGGTTACGAAATAAACGGGGTAATTAATACTACTTCTAACTATTGGGAATCAACCGACGCTCTTCATTGTAGAACTCATGAATTAGCTGATGAGGACATGCTTTATGTAGAGCATATTCCATATCACGGCGAGTTACCTCTCGAACCTATTACTTTTGAAGCTTATATTTATCCTTATAGCGGTGCCGCATTATATGCAGATTCTCTATATGTAGAAATAGTAAACGATGAGTTTCCAGCAAGAATGCTATTATCGTTAACCCAATCAGGTAATAACATTTATACTTCCGAGCTTTTTAATCCTGTCCCGGGCACAACATATAGTTATTGTATTCATGCAGCAGATGAATCCGGTAGAGCTGTTAATCAACCTATTATGGGTATGCTTGACCCTCATGAATTTTCAATTACGGAAGACAACATCTCACCTATTATTAATCATACAGCCATAGAATCTACAAACGATACTGCTTTACCTCTTGAAATAGTCGCAGATGTTACTGACAATTACATGGTAAACACAGTGTACATGGAGTATGAAATTGACGGCATTACAGAAACTCTTACATTGAATGACCAAGGGGACAATACTTATCTGGCGGAGTTTAATCATGAACACACAGGTACATTCACCGTAAGTTATAGAATTGTTGCTGAAGACGGTACTAATACATCATACTATCCAGAAGATAGATGGTATAATTTTACTGTAACTTCAACCGGTACAAACGAGGAGATTCAGGTAGTTGCCATTAACTCTTTTGATTCAATATATCCTTCACCTACAAGTATGAATAATAGCTCGGTTACAATCAAGTACAGTTCAACTTCCGAACCTGTGTTTAAAGTTTACAATTTGAAGGGGCAAAAGATAAGAACTCTGAGAGGCGGTTATGGAAAGAACCAAAGTTCTCTAAAATGGGATTTGTCTGATGACAGGAATAAAAGGGTATCTTCAGGTCTATATTTCATAAGAATGGAGAATAGTTCTTACAAAGCAATACGGAAACTACTGATAGTTGAATAAATAATCTTTAAGCCTACTTATATCAGTAGGCTTCAGATTGTTGACAAAAACATTCTAATTTACATGGATATATTGTTGAAAGTCATTTTTCTTCATTTTAACTGAGTCCAAACCTAAACATGCGAGATTTAGCTCTATTTTCGTGTAAATTGGAGTTGAAAATCATGTAATTGATGATAAATTTTGCTATTAATTTCCCTAATTTACCTTTGAAAAGGTATTTTACGAGTTTCTTGATATTTTGCACGATAGCTGTTAGATAAGCTTGTTCTCGAACTCGCTCTATTCCTCGATATTTTGCATATCGGTAGCCATGAAGTTGCTTTGCATTGGCAAAGCTTCTCTCAATGGTTTCTTTTCTCCTCTTGTATATCTCTTTCCCACATAATGTTAACCTATTCTTGTGGATTATCTCTTTGCTCTCTTCCCAGACATGACGAGTGATTACTTTTTGAGAAGACTTACTTTCTGTACATTTACTTAGCATTGGACAATTCTTGCATTCACTAGGATTCGACTTGTATTCTTTATAGCCATCACGGCTCGTTGTTCTATAATTTAACTCTTTATTACATGGACAAATGTAAACATCCTTCCGGGAATTATATGTAAATTTGTTCTTTTTAAATAGACCTTTCTTACCTCCCTGTCTTTTGTAGCCAAGGACTCCCATAATATTCATATCTACCAGTTGCTTACAAATGTTAATTGTATCATATCCTGAATCAAGCCCTACTGCCTGAACATTAAAACCATAAACCTTTTGTTGGAACTGTAACCTGTCAATATAGCAGGTGCTATCATTTACATTGCCGGGAGTAATGTGAACATCGGTTATATAGTTCGTTTTATGGTCGACTGTCCTATGATCTAAGTAGAAGAAGCCTTGAGGCTTTCTATCACGGGTCATAAAACCACTATCGGGATCTGTTGTGCTAGACTTGATATTTTTTACTTTAGGTGATGCTCCTCCTTTAAGATTGTTATCCTTAGGAGGTAAAGGTTTCTTACCATGAGCCTTCCGATCTTCATCAACGCTTGTGTTAAGATCTTCCAAGTAACTCTTGGAGGATACCTCAACTTCAATATCCTCGAATTTACCTTTATTAGCATTTGCCTTTAGATGGGTTGAGTCGCTATAAAGTATCTTCCCATCAACTAATCCATGTTTAATGCCTAACTTCACTATATCTATAAAAATCTCTTCGAATACGCTGCTATCATTAAATCGCCTTCTACGATTTTGACTGAAGACTGAGTGATGAGGTACTTTATCAGTTAGTCCAAAGCCTAAGAACCAACGATAAGCCACATTGACCTCAATCTCTTTGACCAATTGTCTTTCCGAGCGAATACCGAATAGATAGCCAATAAAAAGCATTTTGAAAAGAGTAATAGGATGAATTGGAGGACGACCGGTAGTAGAACAATACAAATGCGCTGTTCTATCTAAAATGAATGAAAAATCTATTACGCTATCGATTTTCCTTAGTATGTGATCTACCGGTACTAAATCATCTATTATTACAAACTCCATTTGGGACTGTGTGTCAGAAACTTTTTTAAGCATAACCACCTCTAATTATGATGGTTTAAGTATAATATTTGGAGAAATCTGTCAATGATTGATGTTCTTATTTTAAGCTAAAAAAAGACAAAGCTATGAAATCTTACTCATAGCTTTGTCAACAGTCTGAAGCCTACTTATATCAGTAGGCTTACTTTATAACGCATAATAAGTTTGCATGATTTAAACAAAATACTTGAAAGAGTATTAAAAAATACAGGAAAAAACTTGCTGATATATTTTCCCGTATATACTATGGCATCATTAACTAATAAACATATTCAGGGGTCTAAATGGATGCTTATATTGCTATCTGTATTGCATTAGTATTAATTGATATCGCACTTCTTTACGCACTTTCTAAAATGAAAAAAGCCAACATTGAGCTTTCCGATAAGATTATCAAGCTTACCGGTCAGATGGGTTCGGAGCCGGACTTAAAGATTCCGGAAGCTTCCGATGCTCAACAGGCAAGAAAACTAGAAATTCTGGGAAGATTAGCTATCGGTATAGCTCATGACTTTAACAATGTACTTCAAGTAATTAATGGGCAATCAGAGTTGATGCTACATAAGTTCTCACAGTACCCCGATGTTGTTAAGAATTTGCAAACTGTGATTATTGCAGGAGAAAAAGGTGCTTCTTTAGCAAGACAATTGCTTGTTTTCTCTCGTAAAAAAGAAACAGAACTGAAACCTGTTGATGTAAATGCCGTTATTAAGCCAATGAAGAAAATGCTTGAACGAGTCATTGGAGAAAACATTCATCTGAATGTAAATTTTAATCCAAGATGTAGTAAGATTCTTGCTGATGAAGTGTTGATAGAAGAGATATTGATGAATCTGACAGTTAATGCCAGAGATGCCATGCTTTTCGGTGGAAGTATCAGTATTAAAATTGAGGATGTTATACCCGATAGTACAACTATCTCAAGAATTACGGAAGCTGAAAATAAAACTTACTTAAGACTGTCTGTACAAGACGAAGGAGAAGGAATTCCCAAAGAAATTATTAAAGATATTTTCGATCCTTTCTTCACAACTAAAACGGATGATAAAGGTACGGGATTAGGACTTGCGACAGTATATGGTATCACTCGTCAGTTAGGAGGCTTCATTGATGTTAATTCCAAACTTGGAATTGGAACTACATTCTATATTTACCTACCTGCTTCCGACCTGGAGTTGGAAGTAATTACTGAAGCTCCAATAGAGGAAGAAACATACTCAAACTCAGGTAAAAGTGTACTTGTTCTTGAAGATGATGCCATGGTAAACAGACTTATCCATGATGTAATTGTCAATGAAGGAATTAATGTCTATAGTGTTTATGATATAGAAGAAGCTAAAGCTGTATATCAAGAACGAAAAGAGGAACTTGATTTGATTGTATCAGATATCATTCTTCCTGATGGCAATGGACCGGAATTCGTGAAATCTCTGATTGATGAAGGAATGACAATCCCGTTTATACTGATTAGCGGTTACACTGAAGATAAAATGCAAGTGGAAAGGATCATAGACAAAGAACACTATTTCCTACATAAGCCTTTTACTGTTCCGGATTTAAGAAAAACCGTTAATAAAGCTCTTTCGGGAGAATAATTACTACTTACCTCTTAAATAACTTCTAAGTCTACTCTTTAACAACTTATGGGCAGATTGAGTTAACTTTCTTCTTGTATCAATTAAAGGTATTCCTTCGACAATTGATTCAGCTTTTAACAAGTTTTCATATTCATCTGTTATATTCGAAAATCTATGTCCCTTACTTTTGCAATACTTAATAAACACATTAAGCTTATCAATATCATTATTGTCAGGATAGTATTGAGTGTAAGTTGGATTCCATTTTATCAAAGAATAGCTGTGTAAAAACAAGCATACATATTGTAATCCTGATTCAGCTAAAACATCTATAGCTTTTGTTAATTCCTCTATTGAGCAGCTATCAATATCAAGTTTTTTTAGAAGCGAACCTTTATGTAGCACTTTTGACCCGAGAGTATATCCGATTCGATTCTCAAAAACAGTAACAGGGAACTCAGTAATTCCTCCATCATGAGTTATAGAATTTACACTCCTCCCTGATATCCCACAATTTATATGATTAGGGAAAAATGAAGAGTCCAAGTTTATTCCGTATTGCTTCATAACAAGAAGAGTGTTATTATCAGCTCCATACCCTCCCGCTCTGAAAGCTTTGGGATAAGAGTCGGTTGTTAGCTTCATATTATCTATTGCACATTTAAATATTGAAGTTTGCTCTTCCAATGAGTACTGCCTTAGTAATGGTCGTGATTTATCAGCACAAAATTGTGGATGGATATGTAATTGTATGTCACTATCTTGACTTAGAATAAGATTGTTTAGTTCTATAAATTGATTATCTGTGTGACCAATCTCTGCAAAATCTACAAAAAAGCTACCTGTAATATTATATTCCGAGAATACTTCAAGTATCCTCGGAACACCAAAGTATTCATTCCCGATATTACCGAGAATAAGTTTATCAAAATCACCTAATCTGGTGAGTGAGCGTATAGCTTCAACATCAATAGTTGGTATTATTGTCAGCATTTTTTACGTGCCACTAGAACATATCCGGTTGTAAACTCGGAATCATATTCAATCTTATCAAAAAACAACATGATAGTGATATAGAGATTTAACCATATTGGAGCAAAAAAAGACCTTAAGGTTACCAGTAAAACTTCCATTAGCAATGCCAGTTTCATGAAACCTTTAGCTTTTTTGAATCGGTTTACTGAACTTGCCATTTTGGTTCTAAGAAATCTCCTCTGCAACCTTGCTTTCATTGCATAATAGCCACCTAAAGGTTCTATAGTAATTACATCAAAACCGTTATCTCTAGCTAATGAATCTAAGCCATATTCAGTTGTTCGCCAATAATTGTTAGGAGCATTCCATATCGGGTATAGAAAATCTGAAGAAAGGACTAACACTCCCTCCGGTTTTAATACTCTTTGAATCTCAGAAAAGAAAGCGTTCATATCCTCGAAAACGGGAAGTACTTGAAAATTAAGTACAGTATCAAACTCACCATTTTCAAATGGCAGATTAGCTCCATCATTACAAATGACATCCGTCTCTGAGGGTATTAAATCCAAATCATTATAGTAGTCTGAAGAGTTTGTGCCTATTATCTTATCTGCCATGTTAAAAAGCTTTGCATAAGGTTTTTCTCCACATCCAATGTCGAGAACATTACCCTTAACATACTTATTTAGCTTTCTCAACTTAGCAGTAAGTAATATATTAAAAACAGGTATAATCCACTTATCTACAAATTTATAATATAATTTTCTCATTCACTCTCTTATTAAAGCTATTTAAAATCAGTATACTCACTTTAATCAATAACAGATATCTGAATTTTTTAAATCCGTAAAGAATCTTATTCATTTTATTCCTTTGCTCTTATTGAGTTTACCTAATTATTATGAAATTATTTATCAAGTCTTTTTTTCCGTTTATATATTTATAGAAGTGCTAACATAATCCCGATTTAATATCCCAAAGTCTATCACCAGTATTATTCTATAAGTTCTATTAATCTCTTAACTGCTCCTGATGCTTTTATAGTCAAATCCTCTTTTCTATTCAAGCGTCCTTTTACTCTTATTTCTTGATACATCTTGAACAAGTCGGCTACATTTAACTCCCAATACTGTAGAAGATTACCTTTAACACCTATCCACTCCATCATCTCTTCATATTTCCAATGCCATCCGATTGCTAATGTTGGGATATCACATGATGTTGCAGCAATAAGAGAATGAAAACGTGATCCAATAAAGAAATCACACTTACCGATAAGGTATTTCACTTCTTCTGTTTCCATCTCCAAAGTTTCTATTATTTCTATTTGTTTATACTCAATAAGTCTATTTACAATTTGATTACATAGCCAGAAATCATCTTTATTACCAAGCCCTTTTTTAGCTATAGTATGCGGAATGAGGAGGATTACTGTTTCCGGCTCTGACTTAATAATATTACGAATCAGCTCCACAAGTTTAGGTAAGTAGATTTTCTTCTCATCCAATCTGAAACACACTTCATTAGGAGAGACACCGATTATTCTTCTATCTTTGTGCTTTTCAATAATACTATCTACATAATCAGACTGCTTCTTATCTAGAGTAACTGCAATATCAGGGAATACTTCCACATTCTCAGTAATTCCAAGCTCATGAAGGTTCTCATAGGTATGCCTACCTCGAGCCATAATCAATTTAAGGTGAGGAAACAGTAGTGAAGCCATTGCTTTATTATATTTGGATTTAAAAGGTCCTATAGATTGCGTAAACTTTACGACAGACACTCCGTTTAATACCGGTATCTGTAAGAATTTGCTGTAATGATATAGTTTTATAATCCCGAAGTTATCAATAAAACTAATTCCGGATGTACTAATCGCTAAGTCACAATTACCATAAACATTAAGTACTTTATCGTTTTGAAAAAGCTTCTTCTTGATTCCGAACAGAGTCAATACAAAACGAATCCAAGTCTTGATTAAAGCAACATCAAACTCGTTTTGATGGTCAGTTAGAATCTCAACTTCCTCCCCATTTGAAAGAGTATATTTGCCTTCTTTAACATACTTTGAAGTAACATATATCTTGATATCCGGAATGACTTTTCTCAAATCTCTGACAATACAATTAACCATAGCAACTGCACCTTTGTTGCCAATAACATCCGCTTCTGTAATAATTACTTGCTTATAACTCATTTCTTCTTTCTATCAGATTCCGGTTTCATAATAAAATGAAAATAAATTCCTTTAAGTTTAAGAAATCTCTTTCTCGTATTCATAGAAACATCATTCATATTAAAGGTACAATACTCTAACAAAGCATTAATATAATGCTTAAATCTAGTCTTGATTCCGTTGTAAGGTACAATCTTGGGAGTAGGTTGTCTAAAAAAACTACTTACTCTAGTATTCGCTTTTATGAATCTCTGTCTATAACTCATAAGGTTATGAGATTTAACAACCTTGTTCTCATCAATTTCTTTGAGATTCAAGTAATCAAGATAAGGAAGAATCTTTGTTTGTCTAACAATAACTACATTCTCACTTCCTTCTGTATCTCTACTCCAGTTATCACCTACTGATACATCTGCGAGATCAGCAAGAAAGTCAAAACAAAAGTAACATCGTTTCAAATATCCTGTTTTAAAAACTTCATCCCTTGAAGTAAGAATCGATTCTCCATTTTTTAGTGTGATTCTCATCTTCCCTGGCCATTCTCCCCATCGATAGTCAATCTTTGAAACCTCTTCCGGTCTTATTTTCATCTCACTAAGCTTTGCAAGAACAGTATTACCCTTATATGTACCACCGCAAAATAAACCAATTGTATATCTGATATATTCTCTTAACTCAGGTTTGATTTGCATGAATTTGTTCATTGCATGAAGGTGACAAGGTAAAGCAACAACAGCAGTTCTTAATTTAAGCTTTTGAATCTCACTTAGATGATTAGCCCAATGTACATTTGTATAAACCGATCTCTGATATTTGGGTAAATCTTCCACTTTTTTAACAAGATACATATGTGCTTGATTCAGATTGCCTGTCTCCATACCAGCTACCAGTACAGCATCAACTGCTCTAGTATTAAGTAGATTAGTCAATAACTGTGTCACAAATCCACCGGAAGCACCGTCCGATCTTATTTCTTCATCTTGTGATGAAGCTATATAAATCTTCTCGTATGCACCAATATATGGGTTACTCGGTTGTTTTTTATGTACAAACTGTGATAACTCTTTATGGTTTAAATCATCTCCCGGACATATGTTAAGGCATAATCCACATCGAGTACATTTAACAATGTTAACTTTGGGGATGTATTGTCCTCTCGATTTAGAATATATAATATCTATAGCATTTACAGGACAAATCTGTTTACATGTACCGCATCCAATACAGAACCCTGCATCTCTGATACGTTCAACAGTATGAGTGCTTAATAGTTTCATAATGTATTGTAAAGCTTGCTTAGCTTTTCCGCATCATACTTCCAGAGATACTTTTCTCTTACTCCGGATATTCCGTTATCACTCATTGCTCTTCTTAAATCATAATCTTTGTATAATTTCTCAATTTTATTAGCTAGTCCCTGTATATCATCATAGGTGTAAACAAATCCACAACCTTCTTCCCTAACAATTCTGGCAAGAGGATCGCAATCAGACGTAAGTACAGGTATTCCTTTTGCCATATACTGGAATAGTTTATGCGGTATGGTTGTATCTGTATGTTCCGATTTCACATGCGGAATAATCGCCACATCAGCTTTTGAAAGCTCATCCATCAACTCATCGCTAGGAACCCAACCTTTAA
Source organism: Cloacimonadales bacterium (SeqCode) (assembly GCA_963667035.1). Lineage (GTDB taxonomy): Bacteria > Cloacimonadota > Cloacimonadia > Cloacimonadales > JAFGVF01 > Zophobacter. Next base: position 747,957 of record OY762964.1, on the reverse strand, counting down.
ACTCAATATTATTGTTTGAATTTATAGCATTGGATTTTAAATCATCCAAATACCTTCCGTTACCAAAGATTCTAAACACGATATCAGGATATTTGCTTTTCAGTAATCCAATTGCCGACACAACATACTGTAAACCTCTGTGGATAGTAATTCCACCTCCATAGAATATTATAAAGCTATTCTCTTTAATCTTATCAATTTCCTTGAATTTATATTCAGGATAAGTATTGGAAACAACCGTTATTTTATCTTTGTTTGCACCGAGTTTCAGAATTCTCTCTTTTGCCTCGTCAATAACAACAATAACTTGATCTGCAGCTTGTACTGCATCCCTTTCATAAGATTGCCATTGCTTAAAATCAAAGAGTATGTTTGCAGGGAAACGTCTTACATGTTCCGAGAGCATTAACAGTACCGGATAATTTTCATGTAAATCAAGAACAAATTTAAAGGCATAATCTCTTCTAAGTCCGATTATTACTTCACTAAGAGTTAGATCATGAAGATGTACTGCATCAAAACTCTCTTTATCTAGTATCTCTCTTAAATATTTCTTCCACCAATTAAAGTATAAAGATATCTTTAAACATCCTACTGAGCTTTTGTAGACTAAATCAGACATCTTTTTTCGATGTATCAGGACACCGGGATATGATTTTGTATTTGTACAGTTTACTAACTCTCGACATGCTAAGTGAATCTCATGCCCGGCTTCATGAAGAGCATCAATCTCATTCTCAACTCTTAAATCAGGTGGGAAACTACTTTCAAGCACCATTAGTATTTTCATTTACTGACCTATATTCTTCAAGGCTCTATCAGCTTCTCTCTTAATATCTTTAGCCTGTTTATCCAATTTTTTATCAAATGTATGCTTTCCTTTTGCAAGAGCAATAACAACCTTACATAATCCTTTAGGATTTATGAAAACCTCAAGCGGAACTAGAGTCATTCCCGATTCTTGCACTTTTCGATTTATTTTATCTATCTCATTCTTATGTAATAGAAGTTTACGTTTTCGGGTTGCATCATGATTATCATAAGTACCCTTTTCATAGGGACTAATATGCAGACTCAAAAGCCACATTTCACCGGATATTACTCTTGCATAACTATCCTTAAAACTGACTTTTCCCATTCGCACTGATTTTATCTCTGTTCCAGTTAAAACAATACCTGTTTCATAAGTATCAATAATACTAAACTCATGTCTTGCTTTTCTATTTTTTATGGATAACATAACTTCCTCATTCAATCGATATAATTCACTTTAATTCCTGATAGCATAGTAATCCAGTACTTCGTTATAGGATTTTATGTATAATTTCAGAAATATATATTCTGTATATGTTTTACAATGTGTCAATGATAATTGTTAATAGACTCTCCAAATGTATAATTATTGTATTCGCCTTATATCAACAGCTTGGTATTTAACTAGAATAGGATTTTTAATTTGATTGGTTTAAACTTAATCAACTATAAAAGTCTAGGCTGTTGAAAATCAACAGCCTAGAACATTATCTGAATTTGTTACGCACCTCGCTATTGCGAAGTTACAAAACAAATTGTTAACTCTTATTTCATGAGAACAGCTTTAATAGATTTTGAGTAATCGGCTGTCTGCATTCTAATGAAGTAAACTCCTGAAGCAAGACCACGATTGTTCTTATCTCTACCATTCCAACTAATACAGTGTTCACCCTTTTCTAATGTATCATCTATAATAGTCTTAACATATTGTCCACGACTGTTATAAACTTTTACAACCGCTCTTTGTTTCTCGGATAACGAGAAGCTGACTGAAGTTGATGGATTGAATGGGTTAGGATATACTGAACTCAAACTTGTTACTGCAGGAGTTGTTACAACTTCGTTTCCTCCAGTAGGGTCAATTACATTAGTAAACGTCACGTCTGAAACCATTGTTTCCATATATACTGAAGCAACAGCATACAGATACAATCCGTCAGTAAGTGTAGCAAAATCTTCATCCGTATAAGTTACAGCATTAACAAGGTTCTCAACTTCTATCCAAAGTTCAGGACTTTCAAGTTGTCCCGGGATTAACCTATAGATACGATAACCGGTAAGGAAACCATTATCAGTAGGAGCAGTCCAATTCAACAATGCATAGTGAGTTCCTGTTTGCACGTCAGCTTCAGCTATTTGAGGCTCGTATGCTACAACAACATCAATTTCTGTTGTAATCTGACCTGATTCACCGGCACCATATACTGCTGAAACAGTATATATATAATGACTGTTCATTAGGTCACTGTCTGTATAAGTCAACTCGGTTGATGTTCCGATAGACTCGGTGTCACGATATATATTATAGTGTTGTATACCAAATGTATCTACAGGAGCTTCCCATGTGAGAATTACATCATCATTAACTGCACTTGAAGTTAGGTTTTGGGCTACATAAACTACTTCAACATGAGCAGAACTTGCAGTAGACTGAGCCGATTCTTCGGTACCATACACTGCTGAAACAGTATAGCTGTAATCACCGTTAGCTAAGTCTGAATCTGTAAATGAAGCAGTTGTAGTGTTTCCAATGCTTGAACCATCTCTATATACATTATACGATACAAGACCTGTTACATCAGCCGGAGCATCCCAACTTAGAATTACATCATCATCAGTAACAGAAGTAGTCAGATTTGAAGGTACATAAGCTATTTCTATATTTGCAACAACCGGAGCTGTCTGAGTAGACTCACCTACTCCATATACTGCTGAAACAGTGTAGTCGTATGTACCGTTAGCAAGACTCAAGTCATCATAGGTAGCTGTTGTTGAGTTACCGATGAGAGCTTCATCTCTGTAGACGTTATATGATAATAATCCAACATTATCAGTAGGAGCAGTCCAAGTTAAGTTTACATTGTTACTTGTAACTACTACTGCTAGTCCTGTTGGTACATAAGCAACCTCAACATTAAGTGTAACATGATTTGATGCTGCTGTTGCTCCCGAATTGTAATAAGCTTCTACATAATACTCATAGGTTCCGTTAACAAGGTCATTCTCAGTGTAAGTTAATTCTGTTACTCCTGTTTCAAGAGAGCCATTTTTATATACATTGTAGTGAGAAATATCATTAGTATCTACCGGAGCATCCCATGTTAATGTTAAGTCATTACCATTATCAATAACATAGTTAAGACCGGTTGGAGGATAAGCCTCACTAACAACAACCTGAATTGTATTTGATTGATTAGAAGTTACAGACAACTCACCGATTGAATGAACTGCTACTACATAATACTCGTAGGTTCCATTAGCAAGGTTTTCGTCTGTATATTCATTAGTATCAGATGAACCTACTAAGCTGCCATCTCTATATACATTATAAACTTGGAAGGCATTCATATCAGATGGCTCATTCCAGTTCAGTGTAACTATATTTTCATTAATCTGTTGCGTAAGTGCAGTTGGAGCATAAGCAACAAGCACAATTGTTTCAGGTATAGCATTTACAGGTTCTGAAAATCCTACTTCATAACTAGCTTTTACAGTGTAAGTATAAATACCGTTTACAACATCTGTATCTGTGAAGTTTAACTGTTGAGTTGAACCGACAAACTCACCTTCTCTTTCAATACTATATGATTGAAGTCCAACAACATCAGAAGGTTCATCCCAGCTTACAGTAACTTCATCACCGTTAACAGCAGTTTGTACATTCTGAACAGGATATGCAACCTGAACTAAAGCTGTAACTGTGTTAGAAGGATTAGAATCTCCGGTAGAATACTGAGCAACGATATAGTAGTCATAATCACCGTTAACAAGACCATTATCTGTATAACTGAGTGTAGTCTCTGTAGCAATCATTTCAGCATTTCTATATACCTTGTAGTTAACAAGACCGGTAGGGTCAAGTGGTTCACTCCAGTTAAGAGTAACACTGTCGGTATTTACTTCATATTGAAGTGCAGAGACAGGATATATTATCTCAACTGTTGCAGATGCAGATGCAGAGGCTTGTGAAACTGTTGATGTATAAATAGCTTTTAAGTGATAGCTGTAAGTACCGTTCATGAGATTCATGTCAGTATATGTATTAGTTGTACTATTATTAATCAAAGCAATCTCAACATCATCTCTGTATACTATTATTCCAATCTCTCCGGCTTCCGGATTAGTCCAAGTTAAAGAAACATCGTTATCATCAACTGAAGTTACTAAATCACTAGGAGCATAAGCTACTTCAACGTTAACAATTACCGAGTTTGAATTAGATGAGATACCTTCATTATAAACTGCTTTCACCCAGTAAGTATAGGTTCCGTTCTCAATCAATGTCTCGTTGAATACAGTCATAGAAACTTCAGCAATCTCTACTGAATTACGATAAACTTTGTAACTTACAGGATTATTCTCAGGAGCAACCCATGAAAGAGTAACATCCCTAAGATTATTAACAACTGCCTGGAGGTTAGTTGGAGGGAATAGGTCAGGTAATACATTTACATTTACTGTAACTGTATTAGAAGCCGCTGAAAGTCCACTATCATAGTAGGCAACTATATAATACTCATAATCACCGTTAGCAAGATTCTCATCAAAGTAAGTTTGTGCTGATGAGTTGTTCAATACTGTTATTAACCCACCATTTCTATAAATAAAATATCCGTTGAAACTTCTTAATCCACCCGAAACTGCAGGTAAATCCCAGTTAAGTGTAACCGTATCTTCATTTACGCTTCCGGTAAGATTAGAAGGTGCATAAGGTACATCAACTTCTGCAACAAAACTATTTGAAGGTTCTGAATCGCCAGTTGTATAATATGCTACAACGTGATAAGTATATGTTCCGTTTGCTAAATCTTCGTCATTATAGGATAACTCGGTAACATCGCCGATTTCTACATTATCTCTATATACTTTGTATCCGGTTAAGCTTCTACTTCCTGATACTGATGGAGCATTCCAAGTTAAAGCTACATCGTCATTGGTAACAGCACCACTGAGATTCTGAGCAGGATAGAGAACTTCAATTAGCACTTCAACGGAGTTTGAATATGCTGATAAACCTGAATCATAGACCGCTTTTACACTGTATGAATATGTTCCGTTTGCTAAGCCTGTATCTGTATAGCCTAGCTCCGCAACTTCAGCTATTTCCATAAGGTCACGATATACCTTATAACCCACAAAACTGCGAGTCAATCCACCTACTGTTATAGGTGCATCCCAAGTTAGGGATACTTCATCCTGATCTACGCTATAAGCAAGGTTAGTTGCAGGATAAAGAACTTCTACTGTTGCTGTCACTGTGTTTGAAGCTTCTGATAGTCCGCTTGTATAATTAGCTTCTATATAATAATCATAAGTTCCGTTAGCAAGATCTACATCTACATAAGTAGTCATTACTGTTTCAGCAATTTCTACATCATCCCTATAGATTTTGTAGCCTAAGAAGGATCTGTCTAGACCACCCTCCGTAACAACTGCTGTCCAACTAAGAGTTACTTCATCCTGATTTACACTATAACTAAGATTAGTTGCAGGATAAAGAACTTCCACTGTTGCTGAAACTGTATTGGAAGCTTCAGCTAATCCACTTGTGTAATCAGCTCTTACATAGTAGTTGTAAATTCCATTTGCAAGATCTACATCTGTATAAGTTAACTCGGTAACTTCAGCAATCTCCAAATTGTTTCGATAAATCTTATAACCTAAGAAACTTCTATCAAGACCACCGGTTACAACTGCAGCATCCCAAGTAAGAGTCACTTCATCCTGATCAACACTGTAATTAAGGTTAGTTGCTGGATAAAGAACTTCTACTGTTGCTGTTATTGTGTTTGAAGCTTCTGATAGTCCGCTTGTATAATTAGCTTTAACATAGTAGCTATAAACACCATTTGTAAGGTCAGTGTCTGTATAAGTAAGCTCTGTTACTTCTGCTATCTCAACTTCATCTCTATAAATCTTATAACCTAAGAAGTCACGTAACAAACCACCTGAAGTTACTGCAGCATCCCAAGTAAGGGTTACTTCGTCCTGATCAACGCTATAAGCAAGGTTAGTTGCTGGATAAAGAACTTCCACTGTTGCTGTTACTGTGTTTGAAGTCTCTGATAAGCCACTTGCATAATTAGCTATTACATAGTAGTCATATACACCATTTGCAAGGTCAATATCTGTATAAGTTGTTTCTGGTACTTCTGCTATCTCAACTTCATCTCTATAAATCATATAACCTAAGAAACTTCTATCAAGTCCACCTGAGGTTACAGCAGAATCCCAAATAAGTGTTACTTCATCCTGATCAACGCTATAACTAAGGTTAGTTGCTGGATAAAGAACTTCTACTGTTGCTGTTATTGTGTTTGAAGCTTCAGATAAGCCACTTGTGTAGTTAGCTTTGACGTAGTAGTCATAAACACCATTTGTAAGGTCTGCATCTAAGTAAGTAAGCTCTGTTACTTCAGCTATTTCAACGTCATCTCTATAAACTTTATAACCTAAGAAATCACGTGTGAGTCCACCGAATGTTGCAGCAGCATTCCAAGTAAGGGTTACTTCGTCCTGATCAACACTATAAGCAAGGTTAGTTGCAGGATAAAGAACTTCCACTGTTGCTGTTACTGTGTTTGAAGACTCTGATAAGCCACTTGTGTAGTTTGCTTTTACATAATAGTCATAAACACCGTTAGCTAAGTCAACATCTGTATAAGTAAGCTCTGTCACTTCGGCAATCTCTTCCTCATCTCTATAGACTTTATATCCTAAGAAGCTACGAGTAAGTCCACCTGATGTTAATGCAGCATCCCAGGTAAGAGTTACTTCGTCCTGATCTACGCTATAAGCTAAGTTAGTTGCAGGATAAAGAACCTCTATAGTTGCTGTTACCGTGTTCGAAGCTTCTGATAGTCCACTTGTATAATTAGCTTTCACATAGTAGTCATAAACACTGTTTGCAAGGTCAGTATCTGTATAAGTAAGCTCGGTTACTTCCGCAATCTCTGTCTCATCTCTATAGATTTTGTATCCTAAGAAATCACGAGTAAGACCACCTGAAGTTACTGCATTATCCCAAGTAAGGGTTACTTCGTCCTGATCAACGCTATAAGCAAGGTTAGTTGCTGGATAAAGAACTTCTACTGTTGCTGTTACAATGTTTGAAGACTCTGATAAACCACTTGTGTAGTTTGCTTTTATATAATAGTCATAAACACCGTTTGTGAGATCTACATCTGTATAAGTAAGCTCAGTTACTTCAGCTATTTCAACGTCATCTCTATAGACTTTATATCCTAAGAAATCACGTGTAAGTCCACCGGATGTTGCAACAGCATTCCAAGTAAGGGTTACCTCGTCCTGATCAACACTATAAGCAAGGTCAGATGCAGGATAGAGAACTTCTACTGTTGCTGTTATTGTGTTTGAAGACTCTGATAAACCACTTGTGTAGTTTGCTTTTATGTAATAGTTATAAACACCATTTGCGAGATCTACATCTGTATAAGTAAGCTCAGATACTTCAGCTATTTCAGCATCATTTCTATAAATCTTGTAACCTAAGAAGTTACGAGTAAGACCACCTGAAGTTACTGCAGAATCCCAAGTAAGAGTTACTTCATCCTGATCTGTGCTGTAACTGAGGTTAGTAGCTGGATATAGAACTTCCATATCTATGGAAACAGTATTGGAAGCTTCAGATACACTGTTTGAATAAGCTGCTTGTACATAGTATTCATAATGTCCGTTTTGAAGGTTAGTATCACTATATGAATTAGTATCTACACTAACTAGTAGTTCATCATTTCTGTATATATGATACTGAACAAACACTCGACCATTTGTTGGAGCATTCCAACTTAAATTCACATCATCATCCACAACGTTTGCTTGAAGATTACTTGGCGGATAAGGATATTCTACATTAAACGATACACTGTTTGATAAACTTGAAGTACCACTACTATAAACAGCTCTAACTTGATATGTATAATCTCCGTCAGGTATTAATTGATCGAAGTATGTTAACTCTGTTTGGGTAATAATTACAGTATCGTTTCTCAATAACTCATATTCAACAAAGTCTCTCAAACCGCCTGAGTTTACAGGAGCAGTCCAACTAAGTCTGATATTATTGTAGTCTTCAATTTCTCCTGTTAATGCTGTTGGAGGATACAATACTTCAACAATAGCCTGAAGAGTTTCGGTAGGATTAGCACTACCGGTTGTATATTCAGCGACAACATAATAACTGTATGTACCGTTAGTTAAGTCTGAATCAAAATAAGTAGTTTCTGTAATATCAGCTATTTCAACATCATCTCTATAAATCTTATAACCAAGGAATGCTCTAGTTAAACCTCCTGAAGTTGCTGGAGAATCCCAACTTAAGCTTACGTCATCCTCAACTACATTTACAGAGAAGTTTGTAGCAGGATACAAAATCTCAACTAAAACTTCCTCAGTATTGGAAGCTTCTGAAGTTCCTGAAGTATAAACTGCTTTAATGTTATAATTGTAAGTACCATTACTTAAGCTGTTATCATCATAACTCAGATCAGTAGTTTCAGCTATTTCAACATCATCTCTATAAACCTTGTATGTTAACAAATCCCTTGTTCTTGCTCCAAGTCGGGCAAAGACTCCTGTTTGAGGAGCAGTCCAGCTAAGGGAAACATTGTCTTCTATCACTGTAGCAACCAGATTTCTAGGAGGATACAGAACTTCAACTGTAGCTGTTATATCTTCGGATGCTTCAGAAGGACCTGAATCTGAGTCATTGTGAGTAACAAGATAATATGTATAAGTTCCATTAGAAAGATTACTATCCACATACTCAGTCTGTAATGAATTAGTTATCATTTCTAATTCATTACCGTTTCTGAACAATTGGTAATGAGTAATGCTTCTGGAAGTACCTTGTGGTAAATCCCAATTTAATGTAACTTCTGCCTGATCAACAACGGCAGTTAAGTTAGTTACCGGATATGGGTATTCAATCACTTTGCTATCGCTATTGGATGCTTCGGATAAACCTGAATCATATACGGCCTTCACATAATAGCTATATGTTCCATTATCTAAGATTAAATCTTCATATTGCAAAGAGCTCAGTTCAGCAATCTCTTCATCGTTTCTATAAACTTTGTAACCGTTAAAGCTTCTTAAGCCACCACTTGTTACAGGAGCTATCCAACTGATTCTTACATTGTTCTTATCGAACACTTCAGTATTAAGGTTACTGGCAGGATATAGAACTTCTACAATCATATTTACCGTATTTGAAGCAGTTGACTCACCCGCGTCATGAACTGCAGTAACATAATATCGGTAGCTTCCGTTTGCCAGGTCAGTATCTGTATAGGTTAACTCTGTTGTTGTATCAATCAACAAGTCATCACGATAGATTCTATAATTGATAAAGCTTCTAACTAAACCACCACTATTTACAGGTGCTGTCCAGCTTAAGCTAATATCATCATCATTAACCGTACCTTCTAATGCTGTCGGTGGATAGGCAATATCCATTTCAATATCAACAACATTTGAAGGAATTGATTCCTCTGCTGTATATAAAGCGGTTACATAATATGAATAGTTGCCGTTAACTAAAGCAACATCTCTATAGGTTAAAACTGCAGTATCTGTTATATGAGCTATTTCAGTGTCATCTCTATATACTTTGTAACCGTTCATCGAACGAGTAACTCTGTCATTTCTAGAGAGCTGAGAGGCAGAAGTTGCAGGAGCATTCCAAGTTAAAATGAAATCATCATCTTCTTGAGAAGCACTAAGATTCCTTGGAGGATAAGCTACTTCAATAAATACATTATTAATTGAAACGGGAATTGATTCGCCTGTTGTGTAAACAGCTGTAACTTCATAGTTGTAATAACCGTTTGCTAAACCTGTATCTTGATAAGTCAGAGTTGATGGATTATCAACAAAACTTATTAAGTTTCCTCCCCTATAAATGTTATAACCGTTAAAACTTCTTAAGCCTCCGCTATTAACCGGTCGATCCCAACTTAGAGTCGCCACATCACCATCAACACTTGCATTTAGGATAGTGCATGGATATAGAACTTCCATCAATACATTCACACTATTGGAAGCTTCTGAGGTTCCTGAGGTATAAGTTGCTGTAACATAATACTCATACTCACCATTTACGATATCTTCATCAAGATAATAAAGTCTGTCCGGATTAAAGATTATAGCAATCTGTTGGCCATCTCTAAAGATTGAATAGCTTTGAAGATTACGAGTGTTCACATCTCTTTCCCAAGCTAATCTAATATTTATTTGGTTTTCAATTGTATAAGTCAGATTCACTGGGGGATACATTACTTCAATTGAGATGGTTGCAGAAGTACCTGCTTCAGATTCTCCGTTAGAATAGATTGCTGTTACATTATATGTATAAGTTCCATTGGGAACATTTAAGTCAGTATAGCTTACTGTAGTAGCGTCATTAACTTGAGCAATAGAAACATCATCTCTGTAGACATTGTAACCTAATAACTCACGTGTAGTTGGAGGTGCTACCCAATTCAAAAGAACATCATTTCGATTAACGAGTTGAGCAGTTAAGCCTGTAGGTGGAGTAGGAACTCCCACAGATGCTATTGCTATATTGGATGCTGCAGATTCACCTGTTGTATAAGTGGCTGTTACATAGTATCTGTACACAGCTTGAGGCAAATCATTATCGTTATAGTTGAGAATTGATTCATCCGATACAGTAGCTATCAGTGAATTATTTCTATAAATCTTATATCCGTTTAATGATCTTCCGTTTCTGAATGTAGGAGGTTGACTCCATGTCAAAGCTACATCATCATCAGAAACAACTTCAGCAATTAAATTGGTAGGAGTATAAGGAACTTCTACTTCCAATGTTATCGGGTTTGAAGGATTTGATAAACCTTCTTGATAGAAAGCTCTTACATAATAAGTGTATTCTCCGTTAGCAAGATTAGTATCAGTATAGCTTAATACTTCAGGATTACTTACTGTTATTAATTCTTGTCCATTTCTATAAACTCTATACCCTACAATGTCTCTAGTTGCTCCTAAAGGCATATCCCAGTTCATTTCAACATCGTTGTTATTAACCACTTCAGCTGTGAAATTTTGTACCGGATTTAGTGGGGTCTCACCATTAGGAAAATCGATTGCATCAATCCACGCACAGTCCTGCCCTTCAATAGTTGCACCGTCTTTTCTATACTCCCATTTGAAAGTATGGACACCTGCAGTCACAGGATACTCTTCATAAGACCAAGTAGTTTGTCCATCCCATCTATCCATTTCATTATCATCTATCCAGAAAGACAGATAGTCAAAGGTTGGTTCCCAACCCATGGAGTTTTCACAGGAAACTTTACGATTAAATGAAATTACATCATCGGCTTCCACATTTATCTGAACATACAAACTGGATGTCTGGTTATGGTTTATCTGACCTGACTTAGCAGATTGAACACCATAATAATGTTCATTAGTAGTAATTGTCCAATCGGAATTTCCTCCAAACTGCCAGTTAAATCCTGAGAAATCACCTTCAAAGTTCTCATCAACAGTCTGAGGTCCTAAACTTGGGTAGATTCCAATAACGGCTCTATGACCATTTGTAAGGTCAATCCCTTCATAGTTAAAAGAATCAATAGTAAAGTAACCGTTTAGATTGCCATCTTTGCCCCAGTTAACATGAAATTCATTACCATTCCGCCATCCGTCAATCACAAAACCAATTTCTCCGTCCTGAGTATCAGCCTTATATAAAATAGGTCTTCCCTGATTTAACTCATACTTGAGAAGCTGTTCCCAAGCTGCATTGGAATAGTCATCTCTATTAACCAATTGAGCAGTACCGTCATATCTGAAGTTATTAGTTAATGCTGTAAAGGCATTGTCGATAGGAGCATAAGAAGCATTGGTACCATAATCCATGTTCAAAGCAATACCTGCTTGAGAGATTAGCACTCTTGAACCACTTAATACTAGTGTATTTGACATTGACTCCCAGTTGTAGGAAGTATTTTCAAAATCGGCAAATAGAGTACCATATACAGGATGATTATAAGTATTAGAGCCTACACCGTTTGCAGGGTGATTCCAATACTTCATTATCATAGCAGTTGATACCGCCATTGTACCTGCATCAGCGTGCCCACCTGAGCCGATATTATCACTTGGACAATTGTTGTTCCACTCCGTTCCTGTTCCCCATACGCTTTGCACCATCGGCGATACATCAGCAAATGCGGTGGCAGGTAAAAGGAGTGTAAACATTGCAATTAGAAAAACGTAAAACAATTTGAAACTTACTGTTTTCATAAGCCTACACCTCTTCTATTAGTTTAATTGTATTAATTCAGTTGTCATAATCTTGTTTTGCCATATAAAAATAATTACTCTCCTACTAACTTAAATCGTTTTAATGCAATAACTGTTCCCAATCTCTAAGTTTACAAGTTTTTTTTGCATTTTTTATATGAGTATCCTTAATTTGACACAATCTATCCTCCAAAGTATATAAATAGCACCTAAAATCTATCTATTTCTTACTACTAACTTCTCAAAAAGATTCAACTGCAATTAATTGTAAATCAAATAATTCTCAATTTACGGTATGCATAATTTCTGTTTTCTTAGACATGCCTTAATAGAGAGCATGCCATTGTATTACTCCCGGATAACTATTGTTTGTTTAGCACCAAATGAGTTAATACTTTGAACTGTTAAATACTAAAGATTTATTGAGAGACCAGTTCGACTACATTCGACAAACTCATTCCGCTCAGGGTGACAAGTGCTAACTCTTTTAGATAACTGTCATCAAGTGCACGCTGAAGGCGTCTATTCTCCTTGCGTAAGCGAATCAATTCTGATTGTTCATCTTTACTCATAATAAGTACCGTCCATTCTATTTTTGCGTTCATTCCATACTTCTTAATCCACCCTTGGATTGTGGATATACTAGATATGTGATAAAGCCGTTGAGCTTCTCCCTGAGTTAAATATCCGTTCTCAATTTCGTCCACTACTTTCATTTTAAATACAACACTATAACTACGTTGGTACCTTTTCGTTGTCTCTTTACTCATCATTTTTCCTGTCCCTTTTTAGGGTAACCTATCCAGGACAGTACAATCATTTTGACCCCTCACTGTTATCTAACACTCCATACTCTACCAACGCACTGTGTTCGCACTGTGATTCCACTGTGAACGCACTATCCATGCACTGTGTTACTGAGTTCACAGTGCGTGCACAGTGGAAAAGCAGTGGGAAAATTGCACTTTAGTAAGTCGTTTAAACAATGTTATGTGATAATACATAAATAGATAATTAGTTTGGTACAGGTTGTAAAATGAAAAGTGTATAAACCTCACATTGCTATTAAGCGTATTATGACCTATAAAAAGGATGTTCACACGCATGAACAATAAGTTTAAAAACGCAGATATGAAATCCTGTGTGTAAAAACAAGAAAATAAAATTGTATTGACAAGTATACTTTAAATAATAGAGTGGCTTTATAAAATAAAGTTATCTGAAAATTAGTTGGAGGTTAATATGGATCAAAAACAGGAAGCAATGGAAAATCTGGCTTACATTAAAGCCATATTGGAAGAAAGCAATAGAAAGAAAACTCTTAGCGGAGGTGCTGACTATATCCTTTGGGGAATAATCGTGTTGATTGGTATGCTTGGGAACTACCTTCCCATAAAAGGAATCATAACTATTAAAAGCGGTTGGTACTTCTTTTTTTTATGGGGTGGTATAATCTCAATAGGTTGGATTATATCATTCACCGGAGTGCTTAGGACAAAGAAAATAACTTATACTCATAGCACAAAAGTACTAAATGCAATATGGCTGGCTTCGGGTATAACGATGTCTGTTACTCCATTTGCAGGAATGTGGGGTGGAATGATTACTCCCTATGCAATATGTCCCGTAATAGCGACAATTTTGGGTAGTGCTTACTTTATAACAGGAGAGCTAAATCGTTTTAACTGGATGAAATTTGTTGCAATAGGTTGGTGGTTAACAGGAATGGGATTATTCTTCTATCCCAAACCGGAAAGTTTCATAGTCTTTGCAATAGCCATGATATTATTCCAAATTCTTCCGGGTGTGAAGATGAACTCATTACTAAAAAAGCAGGTAAGTGAGAATGACGGATAATGATTATAATTACAAGAGTCTTGATGACCTGATACATTCACGCATCAGATTAAGCATATTATCAATATTAGTACGTGAAGAAGCCGTAGATTTCAATACTTTGAAACAATTGGTTAAAGCCACGGATGGCAATATTAGTATCCATTTAAAGAAACTTGAAGAGGCGGAATACATTGAAGCCGAAAAGAAATTTGTCGACAGGAAACCCAAAACAGTGTATAGATTATCCGTTAAAGGAAAAGAAGCATTCACAAATTATGTAAAAAGAATCGAAGAAATGATTCATACTTAGGAGGAGCAATGAAAAAAGGACTAATTATTGTGATTCTACTATCGCTTGCTTCAATTATGCTAGCAATCGGTGGGAAATCAATATACGGTGGATTCGGATGGTTTGAGTTTGGAACTCAATCAATGGATATTGATGAACTTAATGACGTCATTGATTCAGGCTACGGACTAAAACTGGATGACATGTTTTATACAATAGGTGGTGGTGGATACAGCATAATAGATAACTTCATGATTGGTGGTGAAGGTAAGGGTATCCTAGCTAATTCGGACAGTGATCAGACCAAAAAAGTTACTTATTCAGGAGGATATGGCATGCTAAATATGGGATACATGCTATATAGAAACAAGAATATCGGTATCTACCCAAAACTAGGAATCGGTGGAGGTGGAATGACACTTGAGATTGCAGAGAATGGAGCATATTTCAACAATGCTATCTTTAGTGGGATGTCAGGTTGTGTTAATTATTCTACTTTCTTAGGAGATATCGCCCTTGGAGCTATCTATACTCACAACGGCTTAATTTACGGTATTCAAGGAGGTTATATGCTTTCGTTCAGCAAAGATAATTGGCAAATTGCTGAACAATCCCTTCCTAACGGACCGAAAATCGGAATGGGTGGACCTTATATCAAGTTAATACTTGGAGGTGGTGGCTTTAGCAGATAGTTGCACTACACAACTGAATCAAAAGTTTAAACCAATGAAGTATATTTTTATTGATGAAGTTGCTATACATTGAAAGCTGATTGGAGGAAACATGGTGAATGTTTATTGGAGAAGTTTTAATGGAGATAATTCTGTAGAGAATGTGAATAAAATTTCTCGACGATTGTTAGAAATATTTGTTGAAAAGGAAAACTGCAGTTTAGAATCAGAGATTCCTTTAAAAGTCCATTTTGGAGAAAAGGGTAACCATACATTTATTAAATCTGAGAATTATGAAAGTATTATTGGCTTTCTAAATCAGAAAGATATAAAAACCTGTTATATTGAAACAAGTGTAATGTATGGAGGACAAAGACATAGAAGAGACTTGCATATTAAAACTGCCAAAGAACACGGATTCACCCAACTCCCCATTGTGATTGCCGACGGTGAACAAGGAGAAGCGTTTCAAGAAGTGAGAATTGACAAGAAACACTTTCAGATGTGTAAGCTTGGAGCTGAGTTTAGCAAGTATAATCAACTTATTGTTCTCTCACACTTTAAGGGTCATACACTAGCAGGTTTTGGCGGAGCAATAAAGCAATTATCTATGGGAATGGCTTCCAAAGGTGGCAAGATGGCAATGCACATGGGAATGAAACCTCATATAATAAACAGTAAATGTAAACGTTGTAATCTATGTAAAACAAGGTGTAATGAAGATGCAATCACTATTGGTAAGAAATCATTCATAGACCACACAAAATGTGTTGGGTGCGGAGCATGTGTATCTATTTGTCCACATAAAGCCGTTTCGATAATTTCTTTAAAAGGAATTACCAGAATGATAGGAATAGGGAACAATTTCAAAGAAAAACTGGTAGAGTACGCCTTTGCTGCACATAATAGCAGAAAGAACATCTATATCAACTTTGTTATGAACGTTACCAGAGGGTGTGATTGCGAACCAAGGAAAATGAAACCGATTATGGATGACATTGGTATCTTTATCTCGTCAGATCCGGTTGCAATAGATAGAGCATGCTTGGATGAGATTAAGAAAAGAGGTAAATCTTTCCGTGGAACTCAGCAGTTGCAATACGCCGAGAAGATAGGATTAGGAAACACAAAATATAATCTTATTGAGCTGTAGATAAAATTTAAAGCATCTGGGGAAGCACTAATATTAATCGGTGCTTCCCTTTTTCTATAGATATATATTGGAGTTTGAATCTAAATCATTAACTTATGTGTAATGGAGGTAAACATGAAGATTTTGTTAATTATTATTGTGTTACTGCCTCTCACCCTCAGTTCGGCAATAGTGTCCGGACAGGTAATTGATGCAGATACTCAAACAGGTGTTAGTAACATCCTTGTTTTTATACAGAGAACATATCCTAATCCTTGGGATAATGTATATTTCGTTGACATGACAGATGCAAACGGTAGCTTTTCTATAACGAATGCTACAATGGGTACATATAGAGTATACTCCGGATTTTCTAATGATTATTTTGCAGGATATTATCAGAACTATATACACTTAGCAGATGATTCGGAGATAACTAATATTATATTTGAAGTTGAAGCTATTCAATCCTCAATGGGAATTATTGAAGGTAGTTTAAACTTGAATCAGATACCTGAGGATACAACCTTCTTCAATGCAAATCTATATCAATATGTAAATCCGGAAGAGTATGAGATATCGTATGGATTTGTAGAACTTGATGCAAACTCTCAGTTTTCATTTTCAAACCTGAATACAGGGCTTTACAAGTTGAAACTTACTTATTACGGACAATTCAATGGTGAAATGTGGTACGGTGGTTATGATTCTATAGAAGAATCACCTTACTTAGAGATAACCCCCGATAATCCCGTGTTGAATGTAAACTTTGATTTCACTCATCCCTATTTAAACGAAGGATACATCATAGTCGACGATGTTATTGTTAACTCCGGAATTGATGATGTTATCGGATACGGTGAGACTATAACCTTTAGTTTGTTGCTTAAGAACATTGGAAGCGACTTAACTAATGATGCGGTTATCTCAATTAACAACTACTTCCCCCAGATAAGCTTTAACAATGTTCAGGAGACTGTAAGCAACGTTTTAAGTAATCAGACTATTGAAATAGGCCCTTATGTGTTAACTGTTTCAAATGATATTGATAATGAGTTTGCCTTCGGACTAAACTACACATATGTTAACAACTCAGCATCAAATCAGAGTTCAATTGAATTCACGGCTTATGCTCCGGTTATCGAAATCAGTAACGTCAATATTGTATCAAACGGAGGGGTAATAAACTCAGAAGGAATAAACTCGGTAGTTTTACAGATAGAAAATTCGGGAGGAGTAGACCTTGTTTATCCTGAAATACGAATCTACTCTGATGATGAATCTGTACAACTTGATAGTGATTTTATGAATGGTTATTTTTTGATATCACCCGGTATAAACCAAATTGATTACATGTTCGATTTTAGTTTATCAGACAATGTTGCCAACATTGATTCACTTGACTTCAGACTTGAGATTAGTAACTTAAATGAGGACTTTGAGCAATCAATAGGATTAACTTTACTTAATTCATCTGCGACTAATAATGCCGAAGAGCAAAATATCTCGACCAAAAATGAAGTAATAGGCAATTATCCTAATCCTTTCAATCCTACAACAACAATATACTTCACAACAGATAATCCTTCTAATACGGTACTATCAGTGTATAATCTGCTAGGGCAGAACGTTAAATCGTTTGACACAAACAGTTTTGTATCGGATAATAATCAATACTCGGTAGTTTGGAATGGTGAAAATGATTCAGGGGATGTAGTTCCCAGTGGAATATACTTCTACAAATTACGAAGTGGAAGTTACATTAAAACCAAGAAGATGGTTCTACTAAAATAAACACATCAATTTATATCTTATAATGCTCTGCAATAAGCAGAGCACTTTTTAATACAAACAGAATTAGTCATCCGGTACTGTAGATTTAGTTTGTAAACAATAGTTGCATGGAATGATTTTTGCTTGAAATAAATAATAGTCAACTTATTTCGTTGACATTCAGAAGGAAAAGAAGAAACTTTGAGATAAGGATATCTATAAACATAGAAGGAGATAAGAAATGCTTAAGAAAACGATACTACTTTCTGTTTTTATCAGCATGTTTGCAATTATCTGTGCAACTCAAATAGGTGTTGTAGCAGAATTGTTTACAGCATCCACCTGAGGATTCTGTCCTGATGCTCGAGCAGGTCTGCTCGAACTTGATAATGATGAAAATGCCCCTTACTTTATACCACTAATCTGGGAAGCTGACACTGATGATGCTAGCCCGGGCGTTATGGAAAGGGCTGCTATGTATGCTGTCGATGGTATACCACATGTGCAATTCCAGGGTACAACTCCTGAAATTGGTGGGGGAAATGATTGTTATGAACGTTATTTAGCTCATTATAATACTATTGAGCCCACTAACAGTCCCATTGATTTAACATTCAATTATACAATTACTGATGTTGCTATTAATGTTATAGCAGATGTAACTTTGACCGGTGATGTTACTACTCCTGATAATCAAATCTTTTTCTTGGTTACAAGGAAGATTAATGAAGAATACTTCTGTACCGTTGAAGTATATGAAGCACAAGATTTCACTCAAACTACAAACGGAGATGTTGCTCAATACAATCAATCTTTAACTATTGATAGTAATTGGACTGTTACTGATTTAAGTATTGTTGTTATGGTACAATCAACTTCAGGTAACTATGATATTATTCAAGCAACTAGAGGAGATATCAGACCAAACTCTACAGTTAATGTTACAGCTACTAACATGTATACTAATGTTACTATTCCCAATGCATTAGTAAAAGCTATTCCAACTGACGCTAATTCAATTATGCTTGATGTTTATTCTACACATACCGATGAAAATGGTCAATGTGCACTTCCTGTGTACGAAGGTATCTATGATATTCAAGTTGAATATGAAGGATATGTTGATTATATTGAAACTGATCTAAATATTGACCCTGATAATCCTGCTACAGTTAATGCCCAAATGGATGAATTAGTACTTCCTCCTGCTAACCTATCAGAAGATGTTGCCGGTAACTGGGTTTGGTTGCAATGGGCACCTCCCGGTTTGCCTGAATATAATATAGAAGAGGATTTCCAAACCGGATTTCCTACTGACTGGAATGCAACAACTAACGCTTCAGTTGGGTGGCAAATTAGTTCTAATGGGTCAAGTCAGTATTTCCCAATTCCAGCTCATACAACTTACATATACACAAATGACGATGCTAATCAAACTAGTGAAGAAGATGTCTCTGACGGTTCTGAAGATTGGCTAGTTATGCCAACTATGGACTTTACGAATCTAATTGATTGTGCATTAAGTTTCGACAGTTTCTTCACTGCTCAATATAATCAGTTAGCATCAGTAAACATTAGCTTGGATGGAGGAACAACATGGGATGTTCTTCTAGCTTTAACCGGTTCAGATAGCTGGCAAACAATTACTATAGATTTGAGTGAATACTTGGATCAATCTAATGTACTAATTGGTTTCCATTCAGATGATAACGGCGGATGGGCAACTGGTTGGGCAATTGATAATGTAAAAGTTGGTTTCCTTGGAATGAACACACTCGTTCAGGGTTATAATATATACATGGATACCAATACAATACCTACCAATAATGAGTTAATATCAGATTTAGAATACATTGTAACTGATGTTCCTCTCGGACAGCATGACTTTGTCGTTAAAGCTCTTTTTAATCCCGGAGAGTCTATACCATGTAACGTTGTAAATGCAGAAGTTACTGTTGATAGACCATTTTATCCGCCAACCCAATTCAGTTACGGTCTTGAGTATGTTGTGGATTTAACCGTGAGCTGGAGCATCCCCAATCCTGTAAGAATTCAACGAATTGACAGCAATGGTAATGTTAGCGGAGAAGCAGGAAGAGTTTATGATAGAGATAGAGATCATATAGGTTATAACATCTACAGAGATGGTGAGTTTGTTTCATTTGTAGAAGGAACTAATACAACTACATATCAAATTACTGATCACGATTTTGGTTCATTCATTTATACTTTCAGTTCAGTGTATAGTGAAGGCGAATCTTTCCAATTTGGTCAATTACCGGTACTTATTCAAGAACAGGATATTCCTGCTTTATTCATGGATGACTTAGAAGAAATGTCTTTATGGCAACCAGCTTCTTATCCTTGGACAACTTATGACATAGATCAAAGTGAAACGTATTCTATGGCTGGTGCAACCTTCCCGGGTGCCGGTGAAGCTATGCCTTTTATTACATTTGATCCTCAAAGTACTACCCCACCTATGGAAGAATACCAAACAGCCCATAGCGGGAATGTATGTTTAGCAACATTTGCTGCAGAATCAACTGCTAATGATGACTGGTTAATCTCTGAGCCAGTAGAACTCAACAACCTACCTTATGTAAGCTTCTGGGCTAGATCATTAACTACTCAATACGGACAAGACCAATTCGAAGTTGCTGTTTCTAATGGATCTACTAGTCCTGAAGATTTCATAGTGATTTCCGGTGATACACCTCTTTCTGTTCCTCAAGGTTGGACAAACATCAATGTTAGTCTTGCCGATTATGAGGATCAGTTAATCAGAGTTGGTATCCACTGTGTTTCAGATGGTACCCTTGCTTTCTTGGTTGATGACATTGGTATATATAGTGCCGGTGGTGTTGGCAATGATGACCATGGTGTTACTCCTACTTCAACCAGATTAGTGGGTAACTATCCTAATCCTTTCAACCCAACAACTAATATTGCCTTCGATTTGAAAGATGCCGGTAATGTCCAAATTGATATTTACGACATCAAAGGAAGAAAGATTAAATCATTAATTAATGATAACTTCACAGTTGGTAGTCATAGTGTTTTATGGGATGGTAAAGATAACAATAATCAAACCGTTTCCAGTGGTGTTTATTTCTATAAACTCTCTTCTGGTGACTTCCAAGCTACAAATAAAATGATAATGATGAAATAAGAATTTCTCAATTATATATTAAACCCCTGCAATTGCAGGGGTTTTTTTGTTGTCATTATCTTTATGTCAACTTACGCAATTCAGTATAAGTGCATCTTTGTAGATATATATCGATATTATATTATGCAATATCCTTTCATTTATAAAAAATAACTTTACTAATTATTTATCTTTATTAATTATTAACCCATTGACTTATGTGGAGGAAAAATGTAGTTGAGTGTAGTCAGTTTATTATTGGTAGCTAATCCCTAACTTGTTAACCACTAACGAAGAGTATTAATCATTAACTCTTAAACATTTTAAAGAGAGGAAACTATGAAGAAAACGTTTCTAATATTATTAGTAATAGCTTGTACATTACTATTACTATCAGAATCTAGTTATTTAAAGGAATTGAACTATGTAGGAGATCAGTTAGCAATAAGATCTACAGACCCTCGAATTACAGAAATAGCTCATATAACTACAACACCGACACTGAATCAATATGAGATTGAAGTAAAAACACTCTGGGACAGCCTTTTCACAAAAATTTGTTCCGATTCAGCCTATTATGTTCTTCGAGAGATACTACCCTCAGATAGTATTGGTTTCTGGACAAGGCATACACCTAAAGAGCTTGTTGATAAGCAATATAATGGTGCAAGAGTATTCTACATGCAAGACTTAGAGATTTACGATACAAGCTGTTTTATGAGTGCATTATATAATTCAAAACTATTTCTACTACCCATGCAGATTAATGAACTCTACTCAGAGATGAACATCCATTTAACAACTAACAACTCAAGCTATTTTAGTAGAAAGGCAATTGAGTTATCAACATCTTCGCAAGTTACTTTTACTGATTCCACTATTAGCACTAATAACTTAGGGAGAAGGATTAATCAATATGCATTTTGGGAGCAACGAAACGGTATTCCACATTATGTTAAAATAACACATAGCGACTCTCTGTTTACAAGCTACCTTGAAACAATGAGTACGCAAGATGTAACAGGTCTAGACGTTATTTTTGATAATGATAATCGTAATATATCTGACAAATCATGTTATAGTGTAAGACCTTCTGCACCTACTTTTTTAACATGGTGAGAGTTATCAGATATGCTTAACATGTTTAAATTACCATTTACAATTGAGCGAGGAAGTATAAACTATGCAACAAAAGATTCGGTCTTATAAATATTGTTTTGTTACAAGCATGAACTAATTATAAGCAAAACAGAAAACATAGTTAAATATAGTATTTTATTGTCTATTTAATAATTTACAACTTGACATTAGACATGACAGATTGTTAGTTATAAAAACTGTATAGGAGGTGTAGAATGTTTAAACAACTAATAGTAATCATTGTCCTTTTCACTTCAACTCTTGTGTATGCAGAATCAATAATGCCTACCGGAAACGGAACAGAACAAAACCCATACCGAATTAGTTGTTGGGAGAACGTAGAATGGTTAAGTACAAACATGAATATATGGGATGATGAACTCCATTTCATACAAACTTGCGATATTTCTTTTGAGAATGAGCAGGGTTCAGTTTATCATCCGATAGGTTCATGGTCAATACCCTTTAAAGGAATTTATGATGGGAATAGCTATTCAATTCTTAACCTATCAATAAACATAGGTACAATAACAGGATTATTTGGAGTAATTGAAGACTCTGTTATCAAGAACCTGACACTATCTAATATCAGTTTCACTACTACTACTAATGGCAATACTGGTGGTATAGCCGTATCGGCAACCAATTCTGAAATAGTTAACTGTCATGTTGACGGTGTTATAATCGGTAACTACTATTGCGGAGGAATAGTTTCAACAATTAATAATGGTACAACAATACAACAGTGTTCAAGTCATCTGGATATCTCAGGTGCATTCTATGCTTGCGGTGGAATAGTAGGCTTCAGTTCCGATTCATTGGTCAGTGATTGCTACTACATGGGGTGTATCAATAACTCATTAGGGAATTGTGGTGGTTTGGTTGGTATCAACAATCCACTATCAGAGTTAGTTAATTCATACGCATTTATAAACAATAGTTCCGGAAATGCTTATTCATTATCAGGACAAAATGAAGGTTCTATTGCTAATAGCGTCTGGAACAGTAATAATCCTGTAACAGGAGCAGTACCGGCTAATACAATAGGGAGTGTAGTAAATGTAATGGATTTGAATGAGCAAGAAATGAGAGATATCTCTTCGTATTTATACTTAGGATGGGATTTTATTAATGAAACAGAGAACGGAGAAATTGACCTTTGGAATATTGACTCTAATGAGAACAATGGATTCCCTTTTCATCCTCCCTACTCTCCGGTTGCAGGAATTAATGAAATTGTTGCATCAATTAACAATCTTAACCTTTCTTTATTCCCTAATCCATTTTACAGTAACACTACAATAAAGATAACAAATGAAATAAGTGATACTTCAATACTAACTATCTATAACATCAAGGGACAGGTTATTAGAAGCTTCAATTGCATAAAAGCAAAAGAAATCATTTGGAATGGAGTGGATAAAAACAACAGACAATGTCCTTCAGGTATTTATTTATGCAGACTAGAATCCAACCATAATAAGATAATCAAAAAAGTGATTTTATTCAGATAGTTGCATAACTTTATTTGTATCAATAAATTCTTCTTGCCAGTAAGAAAACGTCTTCTATAATTTGATTTGCGTAGAAAAACGGGAGGAGTCATGTATAAGTTTTTAGGTATATTACTGTTGTTATTAACAGTTCTAAGTGGATGTGAGAGAAGTATCACAAAGCCGGAGCCAAAAAGTTTTAAGCCTTTTTTCTCACTTAATGAACGAAATTATTGGGTAGTGAATACAGTATATAATAATAGTGTTGATACTTTGAGATATATTTCATCCCACAAAGTAGGTGCAGACGGGCAAGCAGGATGGTCTAAAGTAACTTG
Source organism: Cloacimonadales bacterium (SeqCode) (assembly GCA_963667035.1). Classification (GTDB taxonomy): domain Bacteria; phylum Cloacimonadota; class Cloacimonadia; order Cloacimonadales; family JAFGVF01; genus Zophobacter. The sequence goes on along the minus strand of OY762964.1, from coordinate 723,807 downwards.
GTCCAGTAATGAAGGAATAAACAATATGTTAGCAAAGCAGACTGAGGAAGGATTAGTCTACTGCTGGGATAAAAGTACGGAAAAACCTTACAGCTTACTCGGGATGAAAACAAAGCATAAGATTCTTTCTAGTAAATATAAGCATTTTACCGGAGGGGATAACTTTGCATCATATTTAATTGCTAAATACCCAATAGCTTATGAAGAGGAATGGGTTTTAATGTATAATGTTCTAGAAGATAATCAAGGACAACCCGGAACTTTCTATGATATTATGAAATGTAACAGCAAAGATTTGAAAATAACTACACCGGCTGGAGTCTTCAATTGTATAGTCTATAGAGAGAACTATGAGTTTGTTGGTGACTTCGATTCCAATATTGATAACGGATTTGTTAGATATTATTATTATGCCGAGAATGTTGGCTTAGTAAAGATTTTATATAAAGATAATGGTAGTGAAGATTTCCTAATTGAGTATGAACTTGTGGATTACAATATTGATTAGGTGGAATTATGATCCATTCGGTAGAAAATAGGGGTACAATCACTTAATCAACCTAAAAGAGTTTTAGGCAATGAAACTGATTTATACGAAGAGTTAACGTATCTGTTTGTAAAATATCCTATTGAAATTTGTGAGACTTAGACTGTCTTTTATAATACTGCTGACGATATGATGTCTGATACTATAGGTGAGTGCACGTCAAAGAATAAAGTAATCGATACACCTGAGGGTAAGTTCAGATGCATAGAATACAGACTATACTCATACATGGATAATTCTTCGGTTCAATATGAAGTGTATTACTACTACTCACCAGGCTATGGACTAATCTACAATTATTCACATTATGAGCAAAATGGCATATTAGATGAGATAATATTAGTTAATCTTGATTAAGTAGATTCATCAAACTCTAGTTACATTTTGTGAGTAACATCCATGTATGTATTGTTTTATTAATCTATTACTCTAGCTTTATTTGCACCTTTCCAACGTTTGTGTACCCAAAACCAAAGGTGGGGATATTGACAGATGTATTTCTCAAGTTTTCTGTTAATCTGTTCGGTTATAAATATCATATTGGAGTCATTACTTTCTAGATTATCAGTATAGATTGGCTCTTCAAAGACAATTTTGTTTCTTCTATTGTCTTCTTTCAAAGCTACGCATACTATTATTGGACTCTTGGTTTTTAATGCTATCTTAGCCGGTCCAACATAAACGGAAGCAGGATGTCCTAAGAAATCAAGTTTTATACCTGTCTTACCTGCATTTTGGTCACTAACAATAGCTATTGCATAGTTCTCTGACAGACGCTTTAACGTTAACTTTAAAGCATGTTTGTAAGGAATATGAGTTACTCCTCTTTTTGCTCTCAAGTTATTTTGGTAGTTATCAAAATATCTGTTTCTTTGCGTTTTGGCAATTCCTGTAAGTTTGATATTCTCCTGTAGGAAAAGATCCATACAAGATTCCCAGTTCCCAAAATGAGCAGAGGCTAAAATAACACCTTTACCCTTTTCCAAAGCTTTATGTACATGCTCTAAACCTACTGCATCCGTATTAGCAAGTGTTCGTTCATGTGATGAGAAATAGACCTCTGCCGTTGTAGAGCCCATGGTCTTATACATCTTCTTCAATATCTGATTAATCTCTTTATCGGTTTTATCTTGGTATACCATTCTCAATTGTTTTCGAGCTACTTCCTTTCTTATACCAATTCCATAACCAACAGCAACAAACAAACTCTCAATTATCCATAGGACAAGCTTGTAAGGCATTAAAGCCAACGTCTTCATTAAGATAATGAAAGGTATATATTCCATCAGATTTCTTATTTTCTTTTTCATTAGTGACTTCCTATACATAAATTCATTGTCAAATCTCTATAAATGAAAAAAAATTGCAACAAGAATTTGTTTTGCTACAAAATATAACTATAATAATTACAGTTAAGAAAAAATTACTCATAGGAGGAGAATATGCCACTCGAAATAACAACCGCTAATTTCGAAGAAACTGTAAAAGAGGGAGTAACCGTAGTAGACTTTTGGGCTCCTTGGTGTGGACCATGCAGAATGATAGCACCACATATTGATGCTATATCACAAGAAATACCAAACATTAAGGTTGGAAAATGTAATGTTGATTCCAGCCCTGAAATTGCAGCTAAATTTGGAATTATGAGCATCCCTACCATTATGATCTTTAAGGATGGAAAAGCTATGGATACTACTATTGGTGTAGTTCCAAAACAAGCACTTGTTGATAAAATCAACTCTGTCCTGTAAAAATATCTGTTTAGTATTAAGGCAATCACTAATGTGGTTGCCTTTTTTGTTTGAATTTAACAATGAGCTGTCACAAGGATTAGCAATGACAGCTCGTTATTTATCTACTAAACATACCTGAAATTGAATTACCAATACATTTCTTAAAGTCATCCGTAATATTCTCGGTTAAGAGAGCGGTTAAATCAGGTAAAAGTGACTTTACTTTTAACTCCCCGACAAGCTGTATTGCTTTACGTCTAACTTTATGCTCTCTATCTGTGAGAAGTGATTTGAGGATTGCTTCATAATCAGCACCCTTAACATTATCGAGGATAGTTAACGCTTTGTATCTGTATACAACGGCTTTATGGTCAAACAATGCTAAGAAGTCCTCTTTAACATACTCATAATCAATTTGTGCTAATGCAATCAATGAGTTATAATCTTTCCTTGTAGCATAGCTCTTCTTCAAAAAATCAATAGCTTTCTCATCCAACTCTTTCTTGGCAAAGTATAAGGCAACTTCAATTGATATCCATGGATTAGGATAATCAATGTATTTGTATACATATTTTCTGGAATCCACACCAAGAATCAATAATAGAGCCCTGATTGAATAGTATTTTATTGTATCATCAGTATCGTCATCCAGTAAGTTTCTGGTTAGTTCAGGCACAGCATCTTCACTACCTAATAGACCTATTTCATGAATAGCTGAAACTATCTTCTCCTCATCTGTCATTGTTTTCATCTGATGAATAAGCTTTGTTAGATAGTTCTCATGTAACTCAGCTTCTTTCAACGGAGCAGATTCTCCTGCAATGTACTTCTCAATCTCTTCCTGACTAAATCGCCATGGGGCTCTTAATCCATTTCCGAGTTTCACTGCCGGAATCTCACCCTGTCTAGCTTTCTTCCTAACTACTTCAGGGTGGAGATTTAACAGCTTACTCGCTTCTTCAAGAGTAATAAACTTCATTTTAATCTCCTTTTGATTAATCTTAGAGATAAAACTTTATTCTTTACAATCGTGTCAAGCTTAATATTGTATAATATTGCATAAGACTTTACCGATAGTTGTATATTATTGATTATCTAGAATTCAAACTCTATTCCCAATACAGGAAGCATACCCCAATTATAAACTGTATCCTGCTTATTTGTAAACGGATTCCAGTAGTAAGAACCGACATTGCTACGATTGTAGACATTCCATACAGAAAGATAGGTTACGAGAGACGATTGTCTAAAGAAGATTCGTTTATCAATTCTCAAATCAAGTGAATGATAATCAGGATATCTTTCTTTATTTATTCTGCTAGTATCCAGTACTCCCTGACCTGAAGCAATAGATGCCTCCTCATCAAACGGAGTATATGGAGCACCTCCCGAGAAGGTCCATTTACCACTGAATTCCCAACTAAAATTAGGTCTATAACCTATCTGGATATTCGCAAAATATATGTTATCATAACTTCTACTGTAAGATTTGCCACTTAATCCTTCATACTCACTTTTGAAGTACGAACCGCTAATCATCCCATAGAAATCACCTACCATCTTCTTTTGTATAGATGCTTCTATTCCATCACTAGACGATTTACCATCCGATAACAGATTAGGATGGATTGAATATAAACCGTTATCGTAGAACGGCTCATCCAAAACAAAGAGTTCCGGTGTATTAGAATCTATTGGCATATTAGAATACTCTTTATGGTACGCTTCAAGAGTAAGCTTCAGTGATGGAGTTATGATTTGCTCTAAACCAATAACAAAGTGATTGGCACTAAGTAGAGGATACTCTTCTTGCTGTACTAACAAAACCGACGGTAACTCCTGATGATACTTACCTAATGCTCCGGTAAAATAAGTATTCTCAAATACTTGATATCTAGTCATAAACCTAGCCGAGAAAGCAGATTCATCACTTTTCTCATAGTAATCTCCACTTATACTTGCATTTATAGACATACGATCAAATGTTTTCAAATCATACTCTATATATCCTCCCGCAATTATATCATCTCTTGTAGAATTGACACTCTCTCCTTCAATAGTCGTTCCGTATTGGTCAATTGTGTCACCGTATGAATTATCAATCTCATCCAGATTCAATTTTATGCTTAAGCCTCCCGATATCAGATTCTTTGAATTAAACTGATGTCTTAACCTATTCTTAATAGTTATTTGCTGCTGATGAGAATGATTTGCAACAAGATTCATACCTGTTGCCGGTTCAAAGAAATCCTCGTTATAATACATGGAATTCCAAGAAAGCATGAGTTCATGAGATGTAGCTGTTCCAAGCATCTTTCTCCAATTCAAACCAACTGTGTTCATATAAATATTCTGATCACCATAATATAGCATATCTTCATCTTCCGCCATATCACGTGTTGATTCGGAGTGGTCATCCCCACTAACAAATATTACGGATAGCTTATTTTCTTTATCAATATCAAACGAGAGTTTTCCCTGTAAATCTCCATACCAAGGTACTGATGTTGTTCCTAAATCTACCATATTTGTAATCAAATCAAGATAACTCCTTCTCAATGCGACCATGAATGAGCTTCTGTCTTTCTTGATAGGACCTTCGGCAATGAATCCATAACCTATGAAATCCAAAGATGCTTGGTAATCGTAACTTTTATCATTACCTGTTCGGAATGCTATATCTGATACAGACGAGAGCTTATTGTTAAAAGCAGTACTAAAGCCTCCTGAGCTAAAATTGATATTATTAATGAAATCTACATTTAGCAGACCTATAGGTCCTCCGGTTATACCTTGCCCAGGGAAATGACTTATATTTGGTACTTCAATACCATCAACATAGAATCCATTCTCAATAGGATTTCCCCCTCTTACTACAAGATTATTGTTAGAACCCCCTGTTCCGGATACTGAAGGGAGAGAAGTTAACATTCTACTTATGTCTCCTGCAGCTCCGGGAGCTCTTCTAATCTCTTCATTATCAAATCCTGTAGTAGAGACCTTATTATTTGACGCTTCGGCGAAGTATTCCTGTGACTTAGCCTTTACTCCTTCAATAGCAAATACTCGTCTATTCAATGCAACATCAAGTTGAAGAGTTCTATTAGGTTTTACAATCCGGTTTACTAAAGACTGTCTATCATAACCGATTCTGAAAAAGTTAAAGGTGTAAACTCCCGGTTTAATTGCATCAATTGAATAGTTTCCTTGTTCATCAGATGTCACTGACAGGGTTGAATCTGATAAGGCAACAATTACGTGAGGAATCGGGAATCCTGTAACCGAGTCAGTTATAATCCCTTTCACTGAACTAGTCCACTCTCCCGCTTCCAGTAGTGTTAAGCTTATTAGCATTAACAGTATTAGCATTTTTTTCATACACACTCCAATAAAGTACATTGTTCTTTTTATGTTCGTTATTATTATCTATCGTTTTGTTAACTGATTAGTTAGCCGGATTGATTAGTCTTCCACTCTATCAGTCCCAGCCAACCTGAAGCAAAGAACTGACTTATCTCACTTGCAACATCTAATAATGTCTCAGCTTCCACATTCTCATAAATAGTAGTCACAATTAAAGAAATAACCATTCCTGATAACAGATGCATTGTATCGTTTTGAAAACTTATTTTAGGTAAACTCATTCTCTCCACAGTATTATCTAAATCCTTCTTAAGAATCTCCATATACCAATCATTAACATCTCTGATAAAGAATTCATGAGAAGATCCTTTAGATTTATCGATTAACAGTATCAAATCGGTCTGATTATCCTTTATTGCCTGAAGCATATCAATAATCATCTGATGTTGATGTTTAGCATCTGCATTGTGGTTATCACAGTATATATGCTCTTCAAAATTCTTCTGTGCAATCCTAAACCGATTCATGAAATTTTCTAAGACTGCACAGAATATCTCATCTTTATTTTTATAATAATTATATATGTTACTGGGAGCAGTATCAGCTCTCTTTGCAATTGAACGAATTGTTGCATCCCTAAAACCTTTTTCAAGGAACTCCGCTCTTGCGTTCCCCAATATCGCACTACGCATAAATTCTTTCTTAAACTGCATTTACCATCCTTAAGAGAACAATGTTCTTATTTATTTAGTTTTCATGTTACTGTCAATAAAATAATTGTTAGAGTAGTGCCACTTAAATTATTATAAACTCAATTTATAAAACATGAAAGTAACTATAAAACTTCACTAATACTTTCACAATTTGCAATTCTCTTGATAGTTATTATTCTACTTTTCTATATATTCCATATTACTCTTCAGAAACTCATCATAGATCATGAGTAGTGATTCTTTACTTCAAATAATGTGCTTTTAATGAATTTATTATTGCTAAGAGTACCCATGAAGTTTTTTATCGTGACAAATATAAGAACATTTATGACAATAATCACACATTTAAAAGTGTAGGTTTTTGGTAAGCAAATCATTAGCTAGTAGCAATAGGTTAAAGTCTCATAACTAGTTAAATGCTCTCTCTTTGTCCTATCATAATTATTATCGAAAATCCCTCATTTACTACCCCGATTCGTACCGGTTTCTTAACCATTTCAATAGGAGACCCTCAAGAGACTCTCTAGAATCGGACAAATTTCAGCCCTGTATTATGATAGAGCAATGAGAGTCCGGTGATATAGATTTGAAACAGAAATGTGCGATTTTTATGCATTACTAAAAATTCTTGTTTCCTTGATTCTGTTCGCTAAAACTGAGAACAAACAGGCAATCAGATTATACATGAAATATGGTTTCATTGAACAAGAAAAACTAAGTAATGAATCTACCCTGTGCCTGACATTACAGTTATAATAGTTTTGGACAACTTGCCTTTTAAAAGCTAGTATAGCAATCCGCTAACATCTTCCCAACCAAAGCCTATTAACGGATAAGTATCAAGAAACATCTTCTCTCCAATAATTTTACCGCCTAACCTAGAGTAAAACTGTATTGCATTACAGTTATCTTTTAATACCCAAATAATCATTGAACTAGTGCCATTATAAAGCATTAGTTTTGCAAAGGCTTTAACCATTATTCTGCCAATGCCTTGCTTTTGAAATTCTTTTAGAATGTAGATAGCCTGTAGATCTACTTCATAAGGAAAAGCAGGATTCTGATTAAGTCCACCGGCAACCCATCCAATTATTCTGTTATCATATTCCGCCACGATATTGGGCCATCCAAGATTATCACCCTCAGCAATTCTCTTCTCTCTGTTTACAATACCGGACTCAACTTGTTCCTGAGATTTATCAAGTAAATAGTCAGGTAGAATTCCTCTATAAGTAGATTTCCAGCATGCAATCTGCAACTCTGTGATTTCTCTTGCATCTATGCGTGTCGCATATCTAACATTTACATTGTTCATAGGTCTTATTTTCCGGTAAATCAATTCCCTTTTCAGTATTCTCTTTATACAGTAATAATATATAGTATAGTCAAGTCCTGATAGCATCTTTTGGCAATCTCAGCTAGTATTCTGTTTCTCTACATTCTTTGTCTGATTGCATTCCTCTTGTTATTAATACATTTGTTCCAATTGAAGTTCCGGCACGCAAAATCTGTTTTGAAAGCGTGAATTCCCTTTTCTCTTGCTGCAAAGATTTATACAGCTTCACAATTCTTATTGCGAAAGCATATGGCTTTTCCGCTATGATATTATATTTACTCATACATTTGAAAATGAAACCCACTATTCGAATGTCAACCATTCTCTTTACCTTATAACTTTTAATTCTTAACTGATATATGCTTTTTGATCGATTGATGTCTGATTTTTACAAAATCCTCAACAATTCATGGAAGAAGGAAATTAAAGACTCTGCGAAGATTTTATCACTTATACGACTGGAGACGAAAGCATTCATTGAAATCCGCTTGAGAAATGACCAAAGAAATGGCAACTTGGGTTTCAGATAAGCAGATAGTAAGAAACTCCAACGGTGACCCCATTGGAGTTTCTGGAAATCATACTCCGTTTCCACCCTTTCATTGGAAGTGTAGGACTACTGCGGAGATAGTTTATTAAATCTATTTTGTTTTATGGTAATATTCTTCTGTATAATTTGATTTAAGACTATTGATATCAATATTATGTGTATCAATTAGTGATTGAAATTTCTCATCTGTAATATCTTCTAGTTTATAATTTTTAAATTCTTTAAAGAAAGATCTAACATTAGATTTGAGATCTCTTAATTTCCCTTTCCTCATTATTTTTACAGGATGAGTAAAATCTGCCTGATAAGATAAATCTTTTGTAGGAATTATCATAATATTTGATACAGAAGCTCCATCATAATTTGTGTCAAACCACCCACAATGGTTATTCATTTGTCCTGCTTCGTATTTATAGATTTCATTCCTCGTATCTTTTACTTCACTTTTGCATTCGAAAAGGAAATAGTGATTTTCAATACCACACCAAAGATTATCGGGACCTTTCTTGTATTCCTTTTCTGGTCTCTCACTCAACAGACCTAACATTTCTCCTGTTTCTTGTAGAGCTTTTTCGAACTTATCTGCAACTGTACCTATAGTTAAATTGCAAAAAACACCATCAATAAATATAAGCATTTCTTGGTATGATATAAAACGATTAATCCAGTTTCTAATTCTAAGAACTCTGTTCTCATGTATAAATTCAATTTTTTTATAACTAATACCATCAATTGGCTTTAAAAGTTGTCTATTTTTTAAGAATGCACTTTTTTGAAGGGTGTTTGATGAGCTTTTACTAAGATTGTATTTATATCTAGCTAATGTTTGTAAATACCATCCTTTCTCTGTATCATTTGCAATTGTATCAGTTATTTTCTGGAAAATATTGAAAGCTTTTTCATAATCTTGATCATAACAAGATTTTTCAGCTATATATTCTTGATGTAATCCTTCAAAGTAGTCAACCTCATGTGTATCAATGCAAATTTTATCCATCTCTTCTTTATAAAATGCTTTCCACCCATCATCTCTTTGAAGTAACTGATTTAAAACATTAACAAGAGCTTTTCTTGGTTCGACTCCTTCATCTAAATCCTCTTTAGCATAGTTCATTATATCTATACCTAATTCAACTTGTTTTTTAGTTTGATTTGAAAAGTAGTTCTTCGTTTTTGAACTTTTAACAAAGCTTACTAAATCATCCCCAAGTAAAACAATTGCACTAAAATCTTTCTCTCCACGTACAGATCTTCCTAAACCTTGTTCAATTTTTTGAGCAATTTTTTTTTTTATATTATCACTTTTAGGAAGACAACTCTCCTCATATTTATCTGAAAGAGAATCAAAATATGGCAAAGAATCTATTAAAAGCACCCTACAACAATTGTCAGGTAAGTCAATACCATCGTATCGGTTAGCAAAAACTATTGAAGAATCGTATTCTCCTGTTTTTAAATTGGCTATTAATTGATACATATTATCAGAATTAGCTATTTTCGCTCCTGATTCAGAATATTCATTGGCTTTTTTAAAACTACTACATAAAATAACTGTTCCAAAACTTCTTTTTTTTCTTACTTTTCCGAACAATCGAATCATAAAACTTCTATCAAGGCTTTCATCAATTAGATTAGGAATCAAAACCATTTTTTCGCCGGACCAAATTTGTGATGGATTCAATAAAGGATTTTGAACTGCTTTTACATCAAAACCTAATCCTTTGATAAAAAAAGAATCATCTTGTGTTGTTGCAGACATAAGAATTCTATGAGATGCATTACTAAATGATCCAATATGGTGAATTGGAGGGAAATAAGGCGTTATTTCAATTTTAGAGCCTGAAATGAATAGCTGATAATTCTCAATATTATCTTTAATAAAATCCCAACAATACTTGAGCTCATTACAGGTTTTATGTTCTGCCATTTTTTCAATAACTTCTGATTTTTTGTTTATCCAACTCCAATATGGAAGTGGAAGAATTGTATCAAAATCTTCATTTTTGATATCAATAAAGCTTCCTTCTCCTTGTTCTCTGAAATCATCCTCAAAAATATTGATAAAAAATTCATACAACTCATGGTCTTTTTTTATTGTGACTGTAAATGATGATTTTATAGAGTCAATACATGCATGAGAATCATCTAAGATAATACTATCAATATCCGTTGAATTACTATCAATTCCAAACACAGTTTTTGAATGGAACATTTTTTGAATATGTGTAATCAATATTTTATTACCTTCAATAAAATCAGAAGGCAATTGCTTATCCTCATCAATAAAGCAATAAGGAATACCGAATTTATCAGCTTCTTGCATTACTTGTGTTGATAGATAAATATTTGGGCACAAATAAGCGACAGGTGCTTTTCCATCATTCAATTTAGACTGAAGAATAATAAGACCAATTAATGTTTTTCCTTCTCCAGTATGAAGTTTAATAATAAGATTCTTATCTTCTTTTCTATCATTAAACCATTTTTCTAATACATATTTTTGGGGAGGTCTTAAAGGACCAGTTTCTGTTCTTCTATCTAATGAATCATATAGTTCTATTGGATTAATCTTTTTCTCAATTGTCTTCTTTCCAAGTTTCTTTTTAAAATCTATCATAACAATTCCTCCATAAAGCTACGCATACAAATACTCTTGATATCCTAGAAAATATTTCTCATATAGTTTTATCATCACCTAATTCCTTTTTTGCATCAGCAATAGAACGAGTTTCTGATTCCGCAATTCCAAATCCTCGCAAAACAGTATCTCTAATAATTGTCTTATCAGCAAAAATAATAAAATTGTTTAATCTATTCAAGAAAGAGTGTAATAGCTTCAAGCACAACCATTGGATAACCATCTTTTGTGATTTCAAAATTATCATCAAGACTATCTATCTGCTTATGAGTTACTTTTACATTTGGCTCTAATTGAATGTTTGCCCTCTTATCTCCATCACCCAAAAATCATCCAGATTTTTCAAGTAATCTGTTGATTTTAATCCTTACAATTGATTCTTTTGAATTCATATCATGTCCCCATACTTGTGTTAAAATAACTTAGCCAATTCTGAAAAGAAAATTGACACTTCAATCATTTACTACTCATCTCTATACTCCTTGTGCTAGTAAAAAAACACAATTGCATTAATTTGCACAAGCAAAAAATTTTAATATAGAAGTTTTTTGCGTTAATCCTCTACAACTTGATTTGAATAAAGTGACACCCAAGAGTACATAGACCATATCGAGCATCTTTCTTTTCTAACTTTTTATTTATTAGTCATTTACGCTTATATATAAACGCTTTTGCAATACTTCCATTTTACTTACTTTTACGGCAACCATTTTCTGGATTGCTTCTGTTTTGACGGCTTGTTTGGGGATACTTAATGGCTTGTAAGTTATTTTAAAGCTTTATGTTATAAATCGATGGTCGTTTAAGGTTATGATAATAGTCGCTAGCTCAACCGCTTTTGCACTTTTGTACGATACTACAAACGCATTAGGGACTATTTCGGTTTGGGATTCTGCAGAAGCGCAAAATCGTAATTACCCTTTTAATGAGAAGTACAATTTATAATCGTTATTCTATGGACTGAACTTTATTCTTGACCTTGCAACCCATTCTACTCTTTTTTATCAATAGAGAGGAGTTACGATTATCTTAATCTAAGTAGTTTCAAAAAGAAATTTAAGTAGCATTTAAACAAGTTCTGCTTTATAAAAGAACAGATGTGTATATTATTGTATTAGCTTATACTTTATTCAATACATCTGATTTCTGTCTTAATTTATCAAAAGATAATTAAATATACCCACAGGAGGATTTTTGGATTATTTTGAATCAAAACAAATTGAACGACTCAAAGCGACTATTGTATATTCACAAAATGTAATAAAAAATTCGTTTATGTTAAATGGAGCAGCTGCAATTGCTATAATGACATATGCTGGCAAACTTAAAGAAAAGGGTTTTGATTTGTCTTCCTTACCAATTTCACTCTTATTGTTTGCTCTTGGTTCTCTTTTTGCTGTTTTGTGTGGTTTTTTTGCTTATATAGCGCAAGAACAATTAGCTGCTATTAAATGTTTAGGTGATGAAAAAAAAATAGGTAAAAAATATAGAATGCTATCCAAACTAGTTGGAGTTTTTTCTCCTCTATGTTTCGTTGCAGGATTACTTGTTGGAGTTATCTATTTTTGGCAGTGAATAAAGCAAGTATTTTCTTAACTACAAACTTTATTCTTCGCAATAAAGTTGAATACAGATGTGATATTATTGCTAAGATTGTATGAAGTTTAAGGATAGTTCACTATTCTAAACTCAGGTCAATCATTATACTTAGAACCATATAGAATAAGCTAAAAAGCGAAAGTAAGTAATCGTTACAATATATATATTGGTAAGTCGCGTTTGTTGCTGAAATGCCACACAATCTTCTTCCTGTAAAGTTTCTATTCTTTTTAATACAATCTTACTTCCGGACATTTCTTCCAAACCATTCTTATTGCCTACACCATTAAGCTTTCCATCTGAATACGAAAAAAGCCTATCCACTTTCGTGAATAGGCTTTTAAGACTGGCGGGAGCGACGGGACTCGAACTCGCGGCCTTCTGCGTGACAGGCAGACGTTCTAACCAACTGAACTACGCCCCCAAAGGGATCTATTAATGAGTATGCGTGTTTGAATAAACTGGCGGGAGCGACGGGACTCGAACTCGCGGCCTTCTGCGTGACAGGCAGACGTTCTAACCAACTGAACTACGCCCCCGCATACTCTTAATTCACTCTATACCCACGCCGAAGCGTGTGAAAGCAACCTATTTAATCACCGAAATCATGTCAAACAAAAAATTGATACTATTTTCATTTTTATACTTAACGCTTTTGTTAATAATCAAATAAATCTTTAATCATTACATTATCCCCGCATAATATACATTGCTAATTATCCTGTATTTGCTTTAAGAATATATTTTCATTGACAACTATTAAGCTATTCTCATTAAAATAAAGAAAACCGTGATTGAGGGATGTATGAGAAGTGTATTGGGTTTATTATTATTGATGATAGGTGTCATTGTTATGGGGTGCGAAGATGAAAGTCCAATAGCTCCTGTCTTTAAGATGGAGGTGCCAATCATCAATGATGCAACAGATATAGAAGCTACAGGATTTACGGCAAGTTGGTCAGAAGTACCTTATGCAGAATTTTACATATTAGATGTATCATCATCCCCTGAGTTCAGAAATTATGTTGAGGGCTTTGAAAAGCGTGTAACATACGACACAACAATACAGGTTGAGGGATTACTTAATGACACACATTATTTCTATCGTATAATGGCATCAGGTGAAAAAGGTAGCAGTGTTTATTCCGAAACCGCTTCAATAAGAACTGTTCATATAGACTATTTTAACGTCATTTTTAATAATGAGATGCACACTGACACAGAAGTAACTGTTGCTAACTATGGTACGGAAATAGTCTCACCGGGACAATCAATTACTTTCAGATTATTAAAAAGTGATGGTTCATACTTCTATTTGGCTAAAACTTCATGTAAGACAGATCAAGGTGATATCGTTGGACTTGAGTTAGAAGGATATGACACAGTTGAGATGACAGGTGATAGTGACTTTATTGATTTATACTACACTGAAGATGTATTCTTCTTAAAAATGATAAACAGAGGGACATACAATCTATGTCCAATATACGTTAACTTCGGACAATCCATTCAAACCGAAGATTTAATAGTAGTTCCATGTGATGATACAATGTATGAAATTGATTACTATGAAGCATATCCCACAACTGTTGTTGCTGCCTATTGGTTAAAAAGCGACAATTTCTCTTACTGGGAGCAAGATGTTAATTTCACATTCCCAATGGTCAATAATCAAGCAATCACCTTAATAAATACTTCTAAAAAAGACGTATCATATATTAACAGTACAGAGAAAAGACAAGTACATGAAGGCACTATAAGAAAAGCGTTACATATTTCCGGATAATAATACAATAGTAAATGAGCTTAGTACAAAGTTGTTTGCTAATAACTTTGAATAATTCCTATTATCTTGACACTCACACCACAATTATTATTGCTAACACATTGAAACAAACCAAAAAGAGGAATTAATGGAAGAACAGAAAGTTATATATTCTATGTCAGGAATAGGAAAAGTTGTCGATGGTCGTAAACAAATTTTAAAAGATATATATCTGGGTTATTATTACGGAGCTAAGATAGGAGTTGTAGGACTCAACGGCTCCGGTAAAAGTACACTATTAAAAATCATGGCAGGTCTAGACCAAGATTACTTGGGTGAAGTTGCTATGTCTAAAGGTTATACTATCGGTTATCTGGAACAGGAACCTCAATTAGACCCTGAAAGAACAGTACTTGAGATAGTTCAGGAAGGAGCAGCCGAGATTGTCGCCTTGTTAAAGCGTTTCGATGAAATCAACATGAAGTTTGCAGAGCCGATGAGTGATGACGAGATGAACAAGCTTTTAGAAGAACAAGGTAAACTTCAAGATAAGCTCGATGCTACAAATGCCTGGGATCTGGATAGTAGACTTGAACTGGCGATGGATGCGTTAAGGTGTCCCCCATCAGACTTAAAGATTGGAGTAATTTCAGGTGGAGAGAAGCGTCGTGTAGCTCTTTGCAGATTATTACTTCAAGAACCTGATATCCTTCTATTGGACGAACCGACTAACCATCTGGATGCAGAGACCATACTTTGGCTTGAACACCATTTACATCAATACAAAGGTACTGTTATAGCTATTACTCATGATAGATACTTCCTAGATAACGTTGCTGGTTGGATTCTGGAACTTGATCGCGGTGAAGGCATACCTTATGAAGGAAACTACTCTTCTTGGCTTGAACAAAAGCAAAAGCGTCTGGCACAAGAATCCAGAGGTGAGACAAAGCGTCAGAAAGCTTTAGCAGAAGAACTTGAGTGGATTCGCAGTAGTCCGAAAGCAAGACATGCCAAGAGTAAAGCTAGAATTGCTAATTATGAGAAGATGGCTTCTAAAGAATACAGAAAAGAGAATCGTACAGATCAGATTTTCATTACTGAAGGTCCTAAGTTAGGTAAGAATGTTATCAAAGCGGAAGGTGTTTCCAAAGGCTTTGAAGAAAAGCTTCTCTATGAGAATCTTGAATTTGACTTACCGGCAGGTGGAATTATAGGAGTAATAGGTGCTAATGGTGCAGGTAAAACTACTCTCTTTAACATGATAACCGGCAAAGAGCAACCTGACTCAGGTAGTTTCACAATAGGCGAAACCGTTAAGCTCTCTTACGTTGACCAAAATCGTTTTATAGACACGGAGAAGACCATACTGGAAGTAATTGGCGAAGGTAGAGACGTTCTTGTTGCCGGAGATAGAGAGATAAATGTTAGAGAATATTTAAGTAAGTTCAATTTCAGTAGTAGTGAACATTCAAAGCCGATTAACATCCTTAGTGGAGGAGAGAAAAACAGAGCATATTTAGCTCTTACCTTACAACAAGGCGGTAATGTTCTACTTCTGGACGAACCGACGAATGACCTGGATGTATACACAATTAGAGCTTTGGAAAATGCTATTATGGATTTTGCAGGTTGTGCTGTAGTCATTAGCCATGACAGATACTTCCTCGATAGAATCTGTACTCATATTCTTGCTTTTGAAGGTGATAGTATGGTAAAATGGTTTGACGGTAATTTCAGTGAATATGAAGAGAATAAGCTGATGAGACTAGGTAATAAAGCTCTTATTCCTAAGAGAATTACTTACAGAAAGCTCACAAGAGTATAATTAAGTCGAGTTTTTGACAACGTTAAAAAAAGCCCCCTACAAAAGGGGGCTTTTCAATTTATTTATTTCATTAGAATAAGTTTCCTCGTAGTGGTTTGCCCCCCGCTAGACATCTTGCAGAAGTAAATACCTGATGTAACATTTCTACCCTTATCGTTGTCTCCGTTCCATACAATACTGTGTGTTCCTGAGGATTTCTCTTCATTAATCAACTGTCTTACTTTCTGTCCCTTAACATTGTAAACAGAAATCTCTACATTTGATGTTTTAGAGATTGTGTATGAAATTGTAGTAGTAGGATTAAACGGATTAGGATAATTACTCATTGTGCAGAAAGGTATCTCAACTTCGGGATTAACCGAATCATCGTTAGCAAGAATAGGTTCATGTACTAAGTAAGGATAACCGTCATTCGTATTACTGTCGATTGCCCAATATTCATTATCTCCAAAATGCCAACCGGCATCTGTGAAAGTAGACATTGTTTGCATTTCTAATGTAGATAATCCTGTTCCTCCGTTACTAGTATCGACCTGAGAGCTTTCAGTATCCCAGAATGAATCTGTTACATCACATACGCCTCTTGCGTAACCTATTAATCCACCTAAACGAGTTGTGCTTTCTATAGCTCCGGTACTATAACATCTTCTTACACTTGTATCACCAATTACTCCAACTAAGCCACCTGAAGTATAATCATTAGTAGTAACAACAACAGCCCTACTGAAAGAATCACTGATTCCAGAATCAATAGCTTGTCCAACTAAACCACCGGAAGACATAGGACACCCTGCAAATTCTGTGATTTGATTACTACATACTACTCCTGAAGTCATACACATTGAAATTGATCCCTCATTCATATAAGCACAAAGTCCACCGACTGCTTCTTCTCCTTCAATGTCTACATTTGTGAGATATAAATCCCCTACAATTCCTTTATCAAGAATACCAATAAAACCAAGATTGGTTTGCCAATCTAAAGATAAAGTCAAGTTATCGATAGTGTGTCCGTTTCCATCTAACCTACCACTGAAGAGCGGAATAAAGAGATTAGGACTATCTGATAAATCAATGTCACTTGTGAGCATAAAGCAATGATCATTAAAAGCAATCATATAATGCAAATCATCAGCAGAGTCAATTCCATATCCTCTCTCTTCCCATACTAGATAATTGTTAACATCAAGAGGTTGATAACCGCCGTCAACCCAGTCTTCATACATCTCATTTCTTAATGAACCTATTGAAACATTGTATTCTTCATTAATCAATACTTGGTCATAATTATAGTGGCTATTAATGATGTTAGCATGCTCAAAATAGCCAACTATTCCACCTACTCCTCGTGTTTCACCACTAATGTTTCCTGTTGAACAGCAATTTTCAATTCTGCTTTCGCCATAGAGAGCACCAACAATCCCTCCAACTGAAACAATACCACTTACATCAGCGTGATTCTGGCAGTAAATAATAGTTCCTGAAAAAATTCCTGCTATTCCACCTACTCCTTCATCATAGAAATACCCTGAGCCATCAGAGCAATTAATCTGACCATAATTTTTACATCCGTTTATGGTTGTATTCTGACCAAATCCGACTATACCGCCTACTTGTGCTGTTGCTGTAACTGTATTTATAGAATTGCTGAAACTAATATTAGTGTCATAAGCCTCTCCTACAAGACCACCAACATAATAACAATAATTATATGTTAGTGTAGAACTACTTGAGCATAAAGATATTGAATTGGCTTGACTAAATCCAATTAAACCACCTATACTCATATTGTAATCATTTTCACAGGTAATCGAACTATAGCACTCCTGTACTAATGATGTACTAGAATAGCCTATTAATCCACCAATATAAGAAGAACCTTTAAGAGTTCCTATAACAGAACATTCTTCTACTATTGAACTGGAGCATTGACCAATAAGTAGTCCTGAATAACTGTTTCCCCAGATGTCGGCATCTGTCATGTAGACTCCTGATATTTCAGCTCCATCACATACACCGAAAAGACCTGTACCATCGGTATTAGGTCTGAATATTGTTAATGAAGAAATTGTGTATCCCTGACCTGAATAGTTACCTGTAAAATTCTGATCGTATCTTCCAATCGGACTGAATCCATACTCGTTATTCATCCCCTCAGTACTGGATGCATCAATGTTAGCTGTTTGGAGAAAATAACTTGACCAAGAGCTGGGATTACAACTAATCCAAATCAGATTTTCAACGGATTCAATCAGATATGGATCATCTTCATTCCCAAAACCTGCCGGCTGAATAGGAACGGCTAAAATAGACGAGACAAGAAGTAACAATAGAATTATAATAAAACTCTGTTTCATAAAACCTCCGCATGTAAAATAATTATAGACTATGACTGAAATCATTTGATTCAGTCGTTCAAAATAAATTCCTAAATTATTAAATAAACTAGAATGCAATACTCAGTCCAAATATGCATTTTATTATTAATCTATCAATTTGTGTTAGTATTCATAGCATTTTTATGGTTTCTATTCTCTATATCATTCATTGTAAATCAAAGGTTTCTCTCACCTCTCAATGCCTCTGTTTAATTCTGAAATGAAGACTTCAAAATGTTTCCAACTTCCTAACCAATTCCTATTTCACTCCTAACTCTTTCCAATTTTAATCTCTTTAATTGTTCCTTTTTGTCGTCCACCAACCACGGGTTTCTCTCGGGTTAGTCTCCCGTTGGTCTCCCGTTGCTCTCCCGTTGCTCGCAACGAGATAGAAACGGGAGAAAAATGAGACAGAATCTTGTGAAAATTCTCCGGTTGGTGGACGAGCAGAAGGATGCAAAATAGATTGTGAGAGTAAGAAGAAGAGTGGCGAGTGACCCTGAGCAAAATGACAAAGGCAAAATACACAGTTGTCACCCAGAACGGAATGAACTTGTCAAATGAAGCCGAACGAGACTCTTAATAAAACTTTAGTACTTAACAGTCTAACGTATGAACTCAGGGAGTAATAACATAGATAATCTTTTATAATATATCAGATTTTAGCTGTAGCTATATAGAATTGTGTAGATAAAACGAAGGGGTACAAAATCCGTACCCCCATTGTTTTATGAGTAAGCTTTATCTGTAGATTCTTGATGATATTTCTAATACTTGATCCATTTTATAGCTTCTTTCAACGACGGTTTCTTACCATACATAAGGATACCGACTCGATAGATTTTAGCTACTAACAAAAGAAGACCATAGACGGATAGTCCTGTAGTGAATATAGAAATAATAGCCGCAGAAGGTAATACCGGATCCATGGCAGCAATGCGAGCAAACATAACTACAGGAGTAAAGAACGGCACAAGAGATACCCACATGGCAGGAACAGTATCAGGATTCTTTGCAACCGTAAACATAATGAAGAAACTCACTAAATTAAGAAGAACAACCGGAGTTAGGAACTGTTGACCTTCATCTTCAGTGTTAACCATAGCTCCTATAGCGGCAAAAATAGCACCATAAATTAGATAGCCAAACAAGAAGAACAAAATGAAATAGCCAAATACTACGGGAGTAAAGCTTAGGTTCCTTATTATATCCAATAGCTTTGGAGCTCCTACTCCTGCTTTTAGCAATATATCATCTCCATATAAAGTGAAGATATATAAAAATCCGGCAATAACAACAAGCTGTGTTATACCCACTAAGCATATACCTATCAATTTTCCCATCATTAACTCAATCGGTCTTATCGATGAGATTATTGTTTCTGTGATTCTCTGGCTCTTCTCTTCAATGACACTTCGAGTAACAGTTTGTCCATAAGACATGATGAAGAGGAAAAGGAAATATCCCAATATATATGTTAACAAGAAGTTAGAAGCACTATTCTTCCCTACTTCTCCTTTATCCGTTACTTGTATACTTTGAATCAGAACCTTACCTTGATCCATTTCTTCTCTGATTATATCAGCGTCATAGCCTTTCATTTCCATACGTTTGTTACTGACTAACCAGTTGAAAGTTCTGTTGAATGATTGTAATCCGTCTAAATCCGATACATTCCTACCAAGGAAAGTTACAACTTTAGATTGAACAATATCCTCAGGGATTATGAAGCAAGCATCTATTTCCTTACTTCTTATCTTAGCATTAATCTCTTCTTTTGCTTCATCAACACTCTTCCCGGAGATGTCATACTTCTGCCACTTGAACTTTGGACTACCGTCTTTTAGGGTCTTATTATGAATCTTTATAAAATCATCATAGATAAATCCTGATCGGTCAATGATTACATAGTCCTGTCCTTTGGGTTGAAAGAGTGATGCAAACAGAAATATTCCACCAAAGATTAGAACAAAGAACACAGGTAAGAACAAGGTCCCGATTATAAAACCTTTTGTTTTGACTCGTGTGAGATACTCTCTCTTGATTATAGGTAATGTCTTGATGTTCATCTCACAACCTCCTCAGTATCTTCACCTTTTACAGACTTTATAAAAATATCATGCAATGAAGGTTCCATTACTTCAAATCTACTAATATTGACTTTATCTACAATAGCTTTCAATAAGCTATGAGGTTCTATTTCAGGTTCCAGATTAATCTCTACATAGTTACCGAAATCATTATAGCTTCTTATTCCTTCAAAAGTATTAAGGAAACTGTTGTCACCTGTATAAGCAATTTGAACACTCTTATTTCCGAATTGTCTCTTTACTGCCTGAACAGTTCCGTCGAGTATCTTCTTACCTTTGTTGATCAACATAATTTCGTCGCAAAGCTTTTCGGCTGATTCCATTTGATGAGTCGAGAAGATGATGGTGGTTCCTCTCTGTTTCTCCTCCATAATTACGTCTTTAATCAACTGGGTATTGATTGGGTCTAATCCAAGAAACGGTTCATCTAGAATGAGTATATCCGGTTTAGGCATAACAGTTGCAATGAACTGTAGTTTCTGTTGCATACCTTTTGATAACTCCTCAACCTTTGATTTCTTCCATTTGATTAGTTCCAGCTTCTCTAGCCAGTAGTCTATCTCGGTTTGAGCTTTCTTACCCTTCATCTCTTTTAGCTCTCCAAGGAATCGTAATACATCGTTGACTTTCATTTTCCTATAGATTCCACGTTCCTCAGGTAGATAACCAATTTTATGATTTACTTTCTTTAAATCCTTTTCACCCAATATTTCAATGACTCCAGAATCAGGAATTATTATGCTCATAATCATACGTATTGTAGTTGTTTTCCCTGCCCCGTTGGGACCTAAAATGCCGTAAACTTTTCCCTTCTCAATAGAAAAAGAGATATCGTCAACTGCTTTGAGCTTGTCAAACTTCTTGCTAACATTAACGACTTTTAGAATGCTCATACATACCTCTCTTTTGTTTTTTATCTTCAAATTTAGAAATCACTTCCTTGTTTAGCAAGACATTTATTACTATCTGTCTTACCCTCTAGTTTTATAGAATGAAAAAAGGGGACCGAAAAGGTACCCCTTAAGATTCAATATCGACTTTATTTAACAAGGATAACTACATATTTGTTCTGAGCAAATGTCTCTAAATCCGTTACTTTAAGAACAGATTCTGTATCACTCATGTCTGTAACTGTATAAGAAGCAGCGTTTTGGTCGGACATAACCTTAACTCTGTTCATAGTTGTAGGAAGAATGATTTCATCGCTATCAAGTAAATTCATTTGCTGGAACATTGATGTATCATAGTTCTTAGCTACGTCAGTAACTCTACCGAACCATAAGAAACCACCTTTCTTAGTGGCAAGCCCCTGCTCGATAAGCTCTTTCTTTGTGCCGATAACATAATAGATGTTATATTTAGAATGATGCTTGTCTCTGATTTCTGCCTCTTTATCAGAGATAGTTTTGTCTTTTTCAGCAATAGCTGTCTTATGTTGAGCTCTTTCTGTTTGAATTGTAAGATTAAGTTTCTCAATCTCGGAATTGAGTTCAACAATCATAGCTTCTTTTTCTTCGATAGTTTTTTGAAGCTGAGCAACCATCTTGTTGAGTTTATTGAAGCCAATGTTCTTATTTTTCAGTTTCTTCTCAAGATCGGCAAGATCCTTCTTATAGCCTTCAATTTGAGCATTGATGTCACCGATAGCTTTCATCATGTGAGCTTTTCTTTCGCTTAATGAAGCATCTTTAGGCACTTCAGTGTTCTTCATAATCTCTTTAACCGACTCAGGATTAATAGCATCCAAACTACTTTGGATATCACTGATAACAGTTGTAGCTTCTTCATAAGAAGCAATAATCTGGTCTTTTTCTGCAACTACGGCAGTCTTTTCTTTCATTACGACTCCGAGATAAACCCCGGCTGCAATTGTTGTGATTGCAAGGATAATGGTTAAAACCTTAAATGCGTTCATTGTGTTCTCCTTGATTAGTTATATTTTTTATGTCCTAATAATATCGCCAATACTCATAATATACCTCAAATTCAGATGTCAAGCAAAATTTCAGTACTTGAAAGCTATTTAATCCACTATTAAACTTACTTGTAATCTTTATTCTGCTAAGCATTTTTATCTGCTATCTGAGTTAATACATAATTGCTCGATAGTTTCATTTGACAGTTATCAATGCTGAATAAGTATGAATTTATGAAATGGATATATTTAAAAAAATGGATTGATAGCATTACGATTCCCGAAACCGGCTTGGAAAGCATTTCCGGATTCGAAGATCAATACTTAATCAGCTTTAAAAAACAGCAGTCAAAAATACAGATAAATCTTAATCAAAGAGATTGCTTCCCTTTTATTACAAAAAGGGATGAGTTACCCTTTAAGTCTGATTTTAAGATTAACAACATATCTCAAATGCTGTCTTCAGCTAGATTGTCAGAAATCTCTTTAGCAGATGATGACCGAATTATGATGTTTCACTTCTTGAAACGAGATATCTATAACCAAACCACTCACTATGTTCTTGTCGTTGAACTCATCCCTCGTTTCCAGAATATTGTGTTATGCCGTAAAGAAGAGAACAAACTCATTATAGCCGAAGCACTGAGAAAATTCAGTCTTGCCGAGAACAGTCAGAGACAAATACTTCTTAACATTGAATATATGCTACCTGAAACAGATTTCAAAGTCAATAAAGATGATGATTGTTCGGATTACAGCATCCTTACGGATGAGTATAAATGGAGTGGAAGTTCCATTAATGAATGGTTTGAGAATCTGTTTTATGAAGTGGAACTTTCCAAAAGATTAGGTCATCTTAAAAAGCAAAAGATAAACTCATTAGCTAAAGCAATAAAGAAAGTGGAGAACAAGCTTCATAAGCAACAAGAGGAAATGAACTCTGCCAATAGACAAGAGGAATGGCACCGGAAAGCCGAATTGATTAAGTATAATCTTCATTCTATCAAACCCGGTGATACAGAGTTTAAAACAACTAACTATTATTCTCCTGATCAAGAAGAGATTTCTATAAAACTCTTTCCTGATAAAAAGCCACAAGAGAATCTTCAGTATTACTTGAAAAAGTTCAGAAAAGCACGTTCCGGAATTGAAAGAATCAAGGAAAACATCTCAACAACCAAGTTAGAGCTTAAAGAGTTACAACATGAAATGGATAGAATCTCAAGAATTGATACTTACACTGAAATGATAGATATTACCAGTGCTAAACATGCATCACATAAAAAGCAACAATCCTTGCCATTCAGGAGACTCAGAATCAATGCCGACTGGGAGATTATGATTGGCAGAAAAGCAAGAGAGAATGATTTACTTACTACCAGAGTTGCTAAGCATAATGATTGGTGGTTTCATACGAGAATCTATCAAGGTACACATGTTGTATTAAGGAATTATTCCAAACTCAATCCTCCAGATGAACTCATGGAGATATGTTGCCGCTTAGCGGCTTATTATAGTAAAGCAAAGACTTCAGTTAACGTACCGGTTGACTACACTCAGATTAGATATGTAACAAAACCGAGGGGAGCTGTTCCCGGTTACGTAATATATAAAAATCAGAAGACCGTTTATGTAAATCCTCTTGATTTCAGAGAAGCAAGAACTGAATTGGAAAGGCTTGGATACCTGATACCAACAGAATAACAACTATGTCACAAATGTCAACCAGATGCATTGTACTTAGAATCACAGATTATAGTGAATCAAGTTATGTATTGTTACTTCTAAGCAATGAATACGGTATCTTCTCAGCTATTGCCAAAGGAGCTAAGAAACCTAAGAATCGCTTCTCCTCTGTATTTGGCTTACTAAATGAGTTTGACGGTGAGTTTACAGGATCACCTAACAGTGAACTATGGACAGTTGTCGAAGCTAAACCTATTGAGTTTCATTTATTAAATAAAAAATACGGTATAATTCAATTACTATCGGCTAGTGCAGAACTTTATCAACAAAGCATAATACATGAAAGTGAAGCTAATGATTTCTATAATTTACTTGAAAAATACTTAAAATATCTCCCCATTGTCCAATCCAACCATATACTCATATTCTGGAGATTTCTTAATGGCTATTTTAAACTTAACGGTATACCTCTAAATTACAATATATGCCCTCAATGTAATGATATTTTGGAGGAGAGTCTCTCTTATTCTTACAGTATGGGAGGTTTTCTTTGCAAGAAATGCAGAAAACAAGATAATTTGGTTAGTGAGATTATAGGCATAAGTTCGGAAAGCATTTTGAGTAATAACGAAAGCCTGATATTAAAGAGATTATCTTCTATAGGTAACTATATAAATGATGTTACTATAAGTCAAACGTCAGTTGAGAAGATAAACAATATCTTCATTCACTATCTCTCGTTTCATTTTCATAAGAAGTTCCATCTAAACAGTTTACGTGGATATACTCATAAAGCTCTTTGATATATACTACTACTATAAATATTTCCTAACCAATTTAATACCGAACTGTTTTTCAAGAAAGAACCTGATGTTTCTGTTGTGTTCAGGATTCACCCTTTTATAGTAGTTAAAATTAGGTTTATGAGTTAACCCGTGCCCTCCGAATAACAAATCAAGATTCAATCTCATCTGATGAAAGAAAGCTCCTTCCAGTCCTCTGTCATTATGTGGAAGAGACGAAATTCGATATGGTAAGTTATACTTACTACAAATCGTGTTAGTTGATTCAAGCATCTGATTAATCTGTTCATCAAAAGGAAGCTTATTTAGAGGAGCATGATTAATTGAGTGTGAACCGATATAGAAACCTTTATCAACCAACCATTGGACATCCTCACTACTCATATATGGCTTTGACTTTCCCAAATATTCTTTCATGTCCAAATCCAGAATTGTGAACGCTCTATCCAAAATATCTTTATTCTCATAACTAAGAGTAAGAATAGCTTCTTTAAGTTCTTTTCCATCCACCATACTATCAGGGAACAGTGAATTACAACACTCTAGTTGCGTTTGCGAATACTCATTTTTATCCAACGCATTAATCAAGACACTCAACTGATTTCTGAAATACATGTCCTTATTATCTAGGAAATCTGATGTAATAAAGAAAGCTGCTTCTATTCCTTTTTCCAGTAAAAGAGGAGCAATAATTGTCTTACACTCTGAGAACCCGTCATCAAAAGTTAACAGACAACTATCATCAGGAATCGATTCTTTATTCAATAATTGAGAAGGTGAAATCATAGTATAATGTGATGCAAGATAGTCTAAATCTCTTTTAAATGATTCTATCCCTTTGTACTTATACAAATGTTCAATATGAGGTAATGATTCATCCGATACTGTATGATAATAGAGAATCAAGGGTGGTTGAAATCCATAATCTTGCAAGATTGGTTTACGTTTACTATCCAATAAATCCCTGAATGCTTGGAAAGACAAAATCACCTCCTAGCTTAAATGTCTTTGTTTATATGTAATACTTCAAAAGCATATAGTAACAAATAAAAGCAAGAAATAAAAAAACCCTTCGATTATCGAAGGGTTTCAGACTGTTGACAAAGCTATGAGTAAGATTTCATAGCTTTGTCTTTTTTTAGCTTAAAATAAGAACATCAATCATTGACAAAAACCCCCTTAGTTTATACTTAAACCATCATAATTAGAGGTGGTTATGCTTAAAAAAGTTTCTGACACACAGTCCCAAATGGAATTTGTAATAATAGATGATCTTGTCCCGGAAGATCATATTCTACGCAAGATTGACAGGGTAATAGATTTTAGTTTTATTATGGACCGAACTGCTCATTTGTATTGCCCCGACAACGGTCGTCCCCCAGTGCATCCCATAACTTTCTTCAAAATGCTTTTTATTGGTTATCTATTTGGTATCCGTTCTGAGCGACAACTAATCAGAGAGATTCAGGTCAATGTAGCATATCGCTGGTTCTTAGGGTATGGGCTTACTGATAAAATACCGAGTCATTCTCTCTTCAGCCAGAATCGTCGCAGACGCTTTACTGATAGCACTGTTTTTGAAGAGATTTTCATTGATATTGTAAAACTTGGTATCGAGAATGGTTTGGTAGATGGCAAGGTTCTTTATAGCGATTCAACTCATCTGAAAGCTAATGCTAATAAAGGCAAATATGAATCAATTAAAGTAGAGACCACACCTCAGAGTTATCTTGAAGATCTAAATAAAACAGTGGATGAAAACCGAAAAGCTCACGGTAAGAAGCCACTCCCACCTAAAGACAATGACTTTAAAGGCGGTTCGTCACCCAAAGTTAAAGAGATTAAGTCTAGTAAAACAGATCCTGACAGTGGTTTCATGACGCGAGACAAGAAACCACAAGGTTTCTTCTATCTTGATCATAGAACCGTAGATCCTAAAGTAAACTTCATAACAGATGTTCATATTACCGCCGGCAATGTGAATGACAGTTCTTGCTATATTGATAGGCTAAAAGTGCAGCAAGAGCGTTTTGGTTTTGATGTCCTGGCAGTAGGTCTTGATGCCGGGTATGATACAGCTAATATATGCAAAGAATTAGTAGATATGGGAATCATGGGAGTAATAGGTTATCGTCGACTTGGAGGTAAAAAAGGTCTTTTCAAGAAGCGTGATTTTAAGTTCATTTCAGATAGAGACATATACATCTGTCCAGAAGGGAAAGAGCTTAAATATCGAACAACAAACCGTAACGGTTATGATGAATATGCATCCGAGAGTAGCTATTGTAAAAACTGTCCAATGCTTAACAAATGCACCGAGAGCAAGAACCATCAAAAAGTTATCATGCGTCATGTATGGGAAG
This sequence comes from Cloacimonadales bacterium (SeqCode), assembly GCA_963667035.1. GTDB lineage: Bacteria > Cloacimonadota > Cloacimonadia > Cloacimonadales > JAFGVF01 > Zophobacter. The sequence continues at coordinate 696,500 of OY762964.1, read as the reverse complement.
ACAGTAGAGAGATTATCCATAAAAACAGGTTAACCTTTTGTGGCAAAGAGATATACAAAAAACGAAAAGAAACCATTGAGAGAAGCTTTGCAAATGCAAAGCAACTTCATGGTTATCGGTATGCGAAATATCGAGGTATAGAACGAGTTCGAGAACAAGCATATATGACATCAGTAGTTCAAAACATAAAGAAACTGGTTAAATACCTTTTCAATGGCATATCAGGGAAAGTGGCATCAATGTTATTAGCTTTTTATGTTAATATATGCTCTGGTTTAGACGAATATAGAGCTAAATCTCATTATCCTGATATTGTACTCAACTAATCAGAAATAAACTTACAATGTAAAAACCCAGTCATTTTCATAACTGGGTTTGTAAACGGTCTGAAACCCTTCGATTATCGAAGGGTTTAATTATCTGGTTGGGCTGGGAGGAGTCGAACCCCCACATACGGAGCCAGAACCCGCTGTACTGCCATTATACTACAGCCCACTGTATATCTTGTTGGTTGGGCCGAGAGGATTCGAACCCCTGAATGCATGGACCAAAACCATGTGTCTTACCGCTTGACGACGGCCCAACAAATTCTACTTTCACATCTGGCGGAGAGGGCGGGATTCGAACCCGCGGTGAGCGTTAACCCACATACGCTTAGCAGGCGTACGCCTTAAGCCAACTCGGCCACCTCTCCACAAGGAGTCATGGCGGAGGATGAGGGACTCGAACCCCCAAGGGCATAGCCCGGCGGTTTTCAAGACCGCTGCCTTACCAATTAGGACTAATCCTCCATGTGAACAACACTCTATGTGATATGTGGAAAAACAAAAAATTAACTACTACTTGTCTGTCAATAGAATTTTATAAAATTCCTTCGACTTTTCTACATACTATTATCGGCAGGATTATATAAGTCAACCCTTATTACTGAGTTATAATAAATAACTCTACCTACACGGTAACTATTATTAATTAACTGTTGCTATCAATAAATTGTTTGACATTGAACAGTTTTATTTACAATTTCGCCAAATCCGTTTTGAAAAGACATATGAAAATATTTTATTACATATCCTTTATTGCTATAAATATACTCAATTTGCTCCCTGCTTGTTCCGAAAGCATAATCTGTCTATCTAATATCTCCCTGTTATCAAGTAGTTGCTTTAGTTATCTTTGACGCCTTAAGTTCACGTCATGTACAAAGAAAATTACTCATTGTTCTCATCATTGCTCTCTCAATTATCACACCATTACTATCATACTCAATGCTCTCTATCTCCCTTTCTTTATTTGGAGTTACAATTACCGGATACTTAATTTATAGAGACATGAAAAATAAAGAATACTAATATTTAGACCAGTTAGAAGTTGCTAACCTAAAATAATTAATTACTTTACAGTTAGTTATATCAACGACAGATTCGATTAGGAAATCTCATTTATACTAAGGAGTGATTATTTATGATGGTTAAAGTTAAGATAAACGGCATAGAAGTTGAAGTGGAGAATGGAACGAAAATTCTTCATGCTGCCAAGAAAGCCGGTTATTGGATTCCTTCCCTATGTTATCATCCTGATTTACCGCCTTCAGGTAATTGTGGTGTATGCGTTGTAGAAGCAGACGGTAGAATCGTTAGAGCATGCACAACCCCAGTATATGATGGCATGGAGGTAAAGACCGAAGGCCGTGATTTCGATGTTATTAGGAAAGCTGCTGTAGAGCTGATTCTCTATTCACATCCCAACAACTGTGTGGAATGTCATAAGAATGGAAGTTGTGAGCTGCAGGATTTAGCTCAAAAACTACATATCCATGTATCACAGACAGACCACAAACCTCGTCCCGTGACAACAAGGGACACTTCCTCGTCAGCAATAACATTGGATCCCGGTTACTGTATTCAATGTGGAAGATGCGTACATGTTTGCAATGAGATACAAGCTGTTCATGCACTTGCTGAGTCCAATCGAGGATTTGAGACTTTTGTGGGACCAACCAACGGTCGTTCACTTGACGAGTCGGAATGTGTAAAATGCGGACAGTGTTCCGCCTATTGTCCGGTTGCTGCTATCTATGAGACTGAAGACATGGATAAGCTAATGCTTGCCTTGGATAATCCGGAAAAGATAGTTGTCGCTCAAGAAGCTCCTGCAGTACGAGTTGCTTTAGGTGAAGAGTTCGGATATGAACCCGGAACCAATGTAGTTGGCAAGATGTACACTGCTCTTCGTCGTTTAGGAGTTAACTATGTATTTGATACTAACTTTGGAGCAGACTTAACAATAATGGAAGAGGCATCTGAATTTGTTAAGATATTTAAAGAGAGTCCTAACGAGTTTCCTCTTATCACTTCTTGCTGTCCGGCTTGGGTTGATTTCTTAGAGAAATTCTATATTGATATGATAGATAACTTCTCAACCGCTAAATCACCTCATCAAATGGTAGGTACAATGGTTAAGACTTACTGGGCTGAAAAGATGAATGTCGACCCGAAGGATATCTTCTTAGTATCAGTCATGCCATGTACAGCCAAGAAATATGAGATAGACAGAATGGAAGACATGTATGCTTCAGGGCATAAGGATGTGGATTTAACAATTACAACAAGAGAGTTAGCCAGATTAATCAGAATGCGTGGTATAGACTTTCCTAATCTTCCTGAAGGAAAAGCTGATAATCCTATGGGAGAGTATTCCGGTGCAGGAACGATATTCGGTTCAACCGGAGGAGTTATGGAAGCCGCTCTCAGAACAGCATATAAACTTATTACGGATGAAGAGTTACCTCAACCGGAGATTGAATTAGTTAGAGGATTCAGAGGTATCAGACACGGCTCACTTGAGATTGCGGGAAATACAGTTAATGTAGCTGTAGCTTCAGGCTTAGGAAATGTTACAAAACTTCTCGAGGAAGTAAGGCAAGCACGTAAAGAAGGTAAACCGACACCATATCACTTCATAGAAGTAATGGCATGTCAAAACGGCTGTGTCGGTGGTGGTGGACAACCATACGGTTCTTCGAATGAGGTTAGAATTAAAAGAGCGAAAGGTCTTTATAAGGAAGATAGTGAATGTGCGGTTAGAGAATCTCACAACAATCCTTCCATTCAAAAACTCTATAAAGAATTTTTAGGAGAACCGTTATCCGAGAAATCTCATCATCTCTTACATACAAAGTATATACCCAGACCGGTTAAGTTAACCGGTAAATAGTATCAAATATAAAGCCCGAGTTAAATCGGGCTTTCTTTCTTCTCCCCTACCATAATTTTATGAGCATACATGGAAGCATGCTCCTCTATAATTTTGAAATCTCTACTTTAACAACACCATTTTACTACTAAGTACATTATCACCTACCGATATGGTATAGAAATATGTACCACTGGCACATGACTTCAGATTTCTATCGGTTCCGTTCCAATTTACTTCATAAATCCCTTTACCTTGTACATTAACAACAAGTATCTTAACGAGTTCACCTCTTATATTGTAAATCTTAATAACAGCAGAATCACCAAGATTCGACAGAATCTCGAACATGATTGTTGTTGATGGATTAAACGGATTAGGGAAATTACCCAATAGTCTTGCATTAAGACATGGAGTTTGAATTGCAAACTCTTCATCAATACCAACATCTCCGTCATCAATGAAATGAGTAAATTCACACATCACTCCCCAAGCAATGCTAATATCAATAATCTCATCCATCATTTCTTCAGCTTCGGTTGAATTAGGATTAAGAAGATAATACTCGTAAATCATGTTTTCAATCATCTGTTTTGCCCAGACTTTAGACAGAAACGCATAATCGGAATTAACTTGATTGCTTAGAGTGTAGTCATAGTTATAAGTAACTTCCTGACCAAATGCTGTTCCACTCAGATTAACAGTAATGAGTCCCGGATTTGAGTATCTACCTGAAATCATCAACTGACTTCCTGAGTAGATTGAGTTAAGCGGACTTGGGAAGATATTCGAAAGAACATTAGGTTCAACAGTGACAGTAGGGTTTATTAATATCGGGTTTCGGACTTTGTTATAAAATTCTGTAATAACTTCTTCCAATACATCATCTCCCAAGAATGCAGGGAATCCGTTATTATCTCTTGCTATTTGAGTAAGAAGCGAAGTATTCACGCTTTCTCCTATCCCAAAAGTATAGAGGCAGATCTGATTAGATACTTGTTCAATCTCATTGTTAACATGATTTACAAGGCTTTCTGTTGGAGTTATACCAACTGTTGCTTCACCGTCAGTAAGAAATATCACAATCTTTGCAAATTCATTATCGGGATCGTTAAAAATAGGAATAGCTGTACTGAACGCTCCGCTTATATTTGTTCCTCCTCCGGCATAAATAGCATTGATGTATGATATGGCACTATTGATATTACTCTGAGTTGCATCTTGCATTGTTTGTTGCCAACTCTGAGCTGAACTATTGAACTTTACAAGATTGAATTTATCATCTTCATTCAAACTATTAACGATATATCTTGCGGCCTCTTTTGCCTGGTTAATCTTGCTACCAGACATTGAACCGCTATTGTCAATAATCAGTGTAAACATTTTAGGAATCACTAGCCCTTGATCTTCGGGGTCCGGTTCTGCAATGAATAAAAAGAATCCGTTATCGTCATCATCAGGTACACTATCTTGCGGCATAAGTGTACTCATACCAAACATTCCCAGTTCTTCTGTATTCAATGAGTATGTTATTGATGTTTCATTCTGAGAAGAAATATCAATCTCATCCCAGATTATCTGAGCATAGTTTGTTTGTTCCGTTGTCTCGGGAGTACATATACCATCCAGAATATTGACATCAATAATAGACCTGTCCGAGTAGATATCTATTGTTATGTTTCCGTGAGGTATTGGATTATTATGAAACTGGAAAGGTGAGGAAGGATAAATATAGCTAACATTCCCATTTTCATAATGCAGAAGATTAACATATTCCAGTTCGATAATGATAGTATCACCACTCTCTAGAACAGTATCTTCAAAAGGCATTACGAGTGGATTATCCCCAAGATAGTTATTAATGTCTTCTCCATATCCGGTTCCTTGTCCCGGATTTTGTGATTGCTCTCCCCCCTGCAAAGATGCTGACCAAGTTGTATCACCTATGGTATAGTACAATCTGACAGCAGATGCATCAAGGGGCATTCCAAAAGCATAGATTGGATTTGTAGTAAAGAAAGTTGAGTTTCTAAAGGTTTCGGTTACAGTCGTTACTGCGGCTTGATTTTCAATTCTAATATCCACATCATAGTCTTCCAGGGCGAAAAGTCTTGTCGTGTCATTTGAAAAGAACATCATGCCAATACTAAACATTGGTAGTGTTAATAATAACAGCATAGATACCAATATCATTCTAGCAAACATCTTCATAATCACCTCCATCCTTGTAATTGTAATTGAACATTGTGCATTTTATATTCCATTAAAAATGACATTTAACAAAAATCTTTCAGAGTATCACATCTAATGTGAATTGTTAACCTATTAATGTATGTTGCGTATTTTCTAAAGAGAATTCTTCATGTAAATATCCTTGATATGTGTACACTTTATTAACAAATGTAACTATGCATTACAAAGATACTATACATTCCTTCTTTAAGATCTGTGTAAATACCTCTGAATTTAATAAATTTAGCTATTATTAGCTATTCATAACTTTAATCAGTGTATTTTTCAATAACTTACATATAAATCTTGTCATCAACTGCCCCCTCACTGCGAGGGTCTTACCAACGCACTGCATTTGCACTGTGTAAGCACTGCTATTCCACTGTTAACCCACTGTTTCAGCGGGTTGATAGTGCGAGCACAGTGCAAAAACAGTGGGAAGATAGAGCTTTGGTTATGAGTCTGCAGAATGAGAAGGGAAATTACATTCTTATTCTATTCTGAAAAGTATGAATTGATATTATTATTGACTTGGCTCAGTTCCTGCTTTAACTAGTAATCAGTTTAAAGATATTGAGGAAGCATAATGGAATACATTTTTACAAATGGACTAATACTAACCATATCAAACTTACAAAATCCTGAAGCAGTATATATAAACGGCAACATTATCGAGCATATTGGCAATTTTGAAACATGCGTTAATCTTGCCTCTGATAATGTGGAAATAATTGATTTAAAAGGAAAAGTTTTACTACCCGGATTTATCGATACTCACACTCACTTTTTTGAGTATGCTAAAACTTTCTTTGCAGTAGATTTAAATCCTGCTCAATCAGTAGATGATATTAGAAAAATATTGATTAAATACCGAGCTTCAATGCCGGCAAACATCAAATGGGTTGGTGGAAGTGGTTGGAATAAAAACATATATCCTGACCTAAAAGGATTCAATAAAACTCTCCTGGATGAGATATTCCCTGATATACCGGTTTCTTTTGAGAGTAAAGATCTTCATTCTAAACTCTGCAATAGTCTAGCTTTGGAAAGAGCCGGAATCACAGCGAAAACTCCTGATCCTGCCGGTGGCAAAATAGGTCGTTTCCAAAATGGAGAGCCGGATGGATTTACCTACGAAAAAGCCTGGGAACTAATTGATAGAGTTGTTCCCCAATATACTCAGGAACTAAAAGAGCAAGCGATAAAAGAAGCCGTTCAACAATGCTACAAACATGGTTTGGTAGGTGTGCATGTGATGGAGGATGAAGAGAAATTCAACCTTTACACTCAGATGCATAATGACGGACTTAATTTTAGGTTCTACTGGCACTTCCCTTCAGCCATTTTGGATAAAATGATTGAGAAAGGCATAAAATCATACTCGGGAAACGAATACATAAAAATCGGTGGAATGAAGATATTCATGGATGGCTCTTTAGGTTCCCAGAGTGCCTGGATGTACGAACCATATACAGGAACCGATAACTATGGAATGGTAATACTTCAGGAAGATGAGCTTTATCAATTGATAAAGAAGGGAGTTCAAAACGGAATTAGCAGTACTATTCATGGTATCGGGGACAGATGTAATAACATGATATTAAATGTTATTGATAGGATTAACAAAGAGCTTAAAGTTAAACCTCCTCACAGAATAGAGCATCTGCAATGTATTCGACCGAAGGATTATGAACTCATTGTAAAAAACAACATATATTGTGCTGTTCAACCAATACATGTAAAAGCGGATGTTAAAACAATACAAGCTTATTGGAATCATTGTGAGAAGAATGTGTATCCATTCAAGGATTTACTATGCCGAGGCATAACTCTCGGTTTCGGATCAGATGCACCTGTTGAAACAATCAATCCCTTTGAAGGAATTTACTCGGCGGTAGAGAGAAGATATCTGAACCTATCCACAAATCCTCAATGGACTCCGGAGCAGTCATTAACAGTCTTGGAAGCAATAAAAGGTTACACAATTGACGCAGCGAAAGGATCTGACTCTCAGACCTACAGAGGTTCGATAGAAGTTGGTAAATTAGCAGACTTAATAGTAATAGATAATTTACCGGGAATAGAGAATGAGGGCGATATGAGTTTATGGTTAAAAGCTCAATCTTACTTAACGATGATTTCAGGAAAAATAGTTTATCGGGAGGTATAACAATAATTCATTTATATCCAATTATTTACATACATAGGTAGAAAGGTAAAGATTCGTCTCAATATTTAGTATTACTAAGATATTGATTTTTAAGAGGTTAACATATAGCATTAACATTTTGTTAACAAGTGCATTCGGTTAGGTTAAAATACTATCTAATAATTACTTGACATTATACAAACAAATAACCTATTGTATAATTTGGAAGTAATCTATTATAGGAAACGTACCACGATTGTACCATTTTCTATTGGATTTCCTCAAAAAAGATTATTATGTATATGAGGTATTATTAATGTATAACACTATAGAAAAAGCGTTTAAAGATGCTAAGCGAGTTCTCGATTTGTTTGTTAACGAACAAAACTTGAAAGCAGTTGAAGTTATCAGTCTACGCTTGATTAATGCCTTTAATAATGGGAATAAAGTTATTATTTTTGGAAACGGAGGCAGTGCTACCGATGCAATGCACTTTGCAGAAGAGTTCACAGGAAGATTTAGAAAGGACAGAAGAGCCCTTCCCGCAATAGCTCTAAATGATAGTTCACATATTACCTGTGTAGGTAACGATTACGGGTTTGACGATATATTTGCTCGAGGTGTTGAAGCATACGCTAAAGAGGGAGATGTTGTTATCGGACTATCAACCAGTGGAAACTCTCCAAATATTATTAAAGGTCTGGATAAAGCGATTGAATGCAAGGCAACTACGGTTGCATTGCTAGGAAAAGATGGTGGAAAGCTGAAAGGAAAGTGTGATCTAGAGATAATTGTCGAAGGCAAAACCTCTGATCGCATTCAAGAGATTCACATGATGGCTCTACATATAATCATAGAAACTGTAGAAAGATCTCTATTCCCTGAGAATTATTAAAAGAGGGTAAATATGAAGAATAAAGCTATTTTAATTTTTGCAATTATGGTGACAACCTTGGGTCTGTTTGCGAACGTTAGAAACGTTGCTCCTGTATTGGATACATCTTATGATCCGGTACTTGTTTCAATTCAGGAAGGGAATCTGGATAGCAGTGGAGATTCTGTTATCGAGATTGTAGATCCTAACTCAATTACAGATGGTGACGGAGGAGTTAGTTCATCCATTGCCGTTACAGAGGTGGATAACACCAACGGCTTATGGCAATACTCGTTAAACAACGGAACCAGTTGGCATAATTTCTCAAACATTACCGGTTCAATAGTTAATCTTACAACTCAAGCAAGATTACTCAACGGTTCATTAACCGGCACTCAAACAAATAGAATCAGATTTGTCCCGGAACCGGACTATCCGGACACATTAGCTTGGACACCTCCGGATATACCTTATGACGGTTCTGCTTACTTTAAATTCAGAGCTTGGGATAGAGATGCAGGAATTACAGGTCTTACTGCTGATGCATCTGTTAATGGAGGAAGTACATCATTTAGTTCTGCAGAAGATATTGCCAGAATTACCATACTAGCCGTTAATGATGACCCGGCTCTCTACTTTATGGGACAGGAAGTTACAGGCGTAACAGACTTAGGGTTCTCAATTGATGAAGACACCTCTTACCATTTCCAATCAGGTGAATTGTACGTTGATGACCCGGATATTGGAAATAATCAAATCATATTTGATATTGAAGCAAGAAAAGGTATTCTGAACTTTGCAAATGTCGGAGGAAGATTCATCTCCGGCAACGGAACCTCTAATGTAACTATTGTTACAGATTTAACTGAGCTTAACTCTATATTGGAAGACAGCTCTTTCTACTTCCCTAATCAGGATGAGAATCACACCGAAGTGCTTACCGTAAGGCTTAATGACCAGTTCTGGAGTGGTATCGGTGGCGGTGAAGATATCGTTAGAAGAATGACTTTCTGGATTAATCCTGTGAATGATGCTCCGGTTCTGAATACAAGCTTTACTCCCAGGCTTAGTGCTATAGACGAGGATGCAATAGAGAACAACGGTAATTCAATAAGTAGTATTATACCTGACGGTTCAATATACGACGTTGATACAACAGCTGTTGAAGCAATTGCAGTTATTTCGGTCGATAATTCTAACGGTATCTGGGAATACTCTACAGATAACGGTAACAACTGGCAGAGTATTAGCAATCAAACAGGCATCAATCATAATTTTGAAACGAATGCTCTTTTGCTCGATGGAGAACTTACAGGCATCCAAACCCAAAGGATGAGATTTATTCCTAACCTTGATTTTTACGGTACTGCCACATTTGCTTTCAGAGCATGGGACAAAACCGATGGATTTGCCATGTCCAGAATAAATGCAACGGTTAACGGCGATACTATGAGCATTAGCTCGGCTTATGATAATGCCCTGATTAGCGTTAGCTCAATCAATGATGTCCCGGCTGTATATTATCGAGGAAACCATGAGGCTGATACATTGCAAGTATACGTACCTATAACAAGTCCTATGCAACATACATTCTCAGATTCGGATTCTCTGGATATCTTTGATCCGGACATTGGAACCAACGTAATGATGCTAAACATTATTGCTCAGAAAGGTACAATGACCTTCCATGGTGCAACTTCCAGATATATATCTAATAACGGTACGGGAAATGTTACAATAACTGGTAATCTGAGTACAATCAACAACCATCTTGATAACGTAACATATTCAGTACCTGCCGGTGAAGAGGGATATGATTTTGTAGATTTTGTTATGAGTGACTTCGGTTATAGCGGTGCAGGTGCATCTCAGACAATCCATAATATGATATGGATACAACTGACTAACGAGCCGCCAACATATTCCAGCTCTCCAATCACAACAGCACATGAAGACTCCTTCTATGAATATACCATAACAACAGCTGATGCAGATACCAACAGAGTGTTTATTGATACTTCTGTATTACCGGATTGGTTAACTATTGTTGATAATGGCGACAATACTGCTACTTTATCAGGTACTCCTACCAATGATAATGTCGGGGCTAATCCCGTAACCATAGAGATTTGGGACTGGGTAACTCCTGATACTCCTGTACTCCAGCAATTCGTGATAAATGTTATAAACACAAATGATGCTCCGAGATTTACTTCTTCTCCGGTATTACAGGTTGATGAAGGAAGTTTGTATCAATACTTTGTTACTGCCGAAGATGTAGATGGAGGGAGCTCTTTAACTTTGAATGCTTCAGTTATTCCGACATGGCTGAGTTTCACCGATAACGGTGATGGTACAGGTCTCTTAACAGGAACTCCATTAAACATTCATGTAGGATTTCATCCGATAACTCTAACTCTTACTGATGGGATAATCAGTTCTACTGTCAGTCAGAATTTCAATATTGAAGTTATTGATGTTAATAGCCCTCCATTCGTTACTGTTCCAATTCCTGATCAGAATACGACAGAGGATTTTACTCCCAATATTGTTATAGATTTAAGAAATCATTTTGATGATGTTGATCCAAACACAACCTTAGCGTTCTCTGCACAATCAGTATCAAGCCAGATAAGAGCTAACGTTGTAGGCTCCGAGCTTATCCTCTCCCCTGCCCCTGATTTCTTCGGAAGTACGGACGTAACTGTTACCGCAGACGACCAGCATGCATCGGGCGGTGTTAGACGCATACAAACAAGAGATAGAGTCTCAGATACATTTACTGTAAATCTATCACCGGTTAATGATGCTCCAAGATTTGTTTCGACTCCTATAACTATTGCAACAGAGAATGTAGTATACACATATAATTGCCAAGCAATTGAAGTTGACCCCGGTGATCCGATTACTTTATCTGCAACATCATTACCAAGTTGGTTGGCTTTTACCGACCTTGGTAACGGTAGGGGAAGACTAACGGGAACTCCTGGTTCTACAGAACTTGGAATCCATTCAATAGTGTTATCGGCAACAGATAACATTGCTGCTAATCCAACCGAACAAAACTTTGATGTTTACGTGAATAGTATACCTGTTTTTGATTCATCACCTATAACTTCCGTTAATGAAGATGAGCTATATAGTTACAATATTGTTACTTCAGATGATAATCCGGACGCAGTTTTGAATATTACTACCACTAATTTGCCGACATGGTTAACTTTAACCGATAATGGAGACGGAACTGCAATACTATCAGGTACACCCACAAATGAGTTCGTAGGTATCAATCAGATTGAACTTGAACTTTCTGACGGATATGTTACTTCTCCGGTAGTGCAAGCATTTGATATTGATGTTATAAATATGAACGATGCTCCTTACTTCACAAGTACACCATTATTGATTAGTAATGTAAATCAACCTTATCTTTACAACATAACAGTTGCAGATGATGATCCTAATCCAACGTTAACTATTACCAGCTCCGTATTACCCGGCTGGTTGACATTTGTTGATAACGGAGACGGAACGGCAATACTATCCGGCACACCTCAAATTAGTGATGCGGGACAAATCAATGTTTCACTATTTGTTACTGATGGTTTCATTCTTAATCCTGTTGAACAAGATTTTATACTTGAAGTAAGAGAACCTAATACTGCTCCTTACTTTGCATCAGATCCACAACTATCTGCTTTACAAGATCAATTGTATACTTACAATATCATAGTTGAAGATAATAACACTTGGGCAACAATTACTGTCTCTGATTTACTTATTCCATCATGGTGTTCATTAACAGATAACGGTGATGGAACAGCAGTTCTTAGCGGGACTCCCGATATTAATGATTTAGGAGCTCATGATGTAATACTGGAAGCTTCTGATGGTATTATTACTACACCAATTCAACAAGTATTCACTGTTACAGTTTATGATCAGAATACACCTCCTACAATCACTTCAGTACCAATTACTGATGCCATTGAGGATCAGTTGTATCAATACACTCTTGTTGCAACCGACCCTAATTTCTGGGCTAATTTGACAATAACAGCCTCAACATTACCAAGCTGGCTTGTTTTAACTGACAATGGTGACGGTACTGCTTTGTTAGAGGGTACTCCTTTAAATGAAAATGTAGGTAGTAATCCTATAGTTTTAGAAGTAACCGACGGTGTTTCACCTGCAGTACAGCAAAACTTCACAATCAATGTTACTAATACAAATGATATTCCTGTATTCACATCTACACCTGTTACAACTACAAGAGAGGGATTTAATTATATTTATAACATAAGTGTTAATGATGTAGATAGCGGTGCAACTTTAACTCTAAACGGAGATTTGATTCCGGTATGGTTAAACTTCACTGATAATGGTGATGGAACAGGATTACTCACAGGGACTCCTGACGGAACTGATTTAGGTAATCACAACGTTGTTTTATCAGTTACAGACGGAATAATCGCAACACCTGTTCGACAAAACTTTGTTATTGATGTTGAAGCTTACAATTACGCTCCTGTGTTTACTTCTACTCCAGTAACAACAGCTACTGAAGACATGCTTTATACATATAACATTACAGCCGCAGATCCAAACACATGGGCAATATTAGATATATCAGCTACTGTTTATCCAGTTTGGCTATCATTTACTGATAATGGTGACGGGACGGCGATATTAACAGGTACACCCGGGGATTCAGATATTGGGCAGAACAATGTTACACTGACCCTTACGGATCATCAGATTGCAACCCCGGTTGTTCAATCATTTGTGATAAATGTAAGTCCGATTAATGATCAACCGACTTTTGACCAGTTCCCAACCGACATTACAATAAATGAATTGGAACTGTATCAAGCTGACATTGTTGCTTCCGATCCGGATGGACCAAGCATAACTTTAACAGCAACCACAATTCCTACGTGGTTATCATTTACTGATAACGGAAATGGAAACGGTCAGCTTACAGGAACTCCTAACGGAGATAATCTGGGAGATAATCTCGTAACTTTGAGAGCATCAGATGGTATAGGAGGTAATCTTGAGCAAAGCTTTACGATTACGGTTAATCAATTCAATTATCCTCCGAGTTTTACCAGTCAACCGACACTAACAGTCCTACAAGGTAATGAGTACTCCTACAATGTTGTTACTCAAGATCCTAATACATGGGCAGTTCTTACTCTAAGTGCTACAACTATACCTGCTTGGTTAAGTTTAACTGACAATGGAGACGGAACAGGATTGTTAACCGGAACTCCTAGTAATCAAGAAGTAGGAATGCATCAAGTTAGTTTGGAAGTAAGCGACTCAGTAGCACCTAACACAATTCAAGCATTTACAATTGAAGTAATTAATGTTAATGATGGTCCTGTTTTATCTGTTCCATTAGCTGATGTTAATGATACTGAGGACTTCACAAACCAGATTTCTATAGACTTGGATCAACACTTTACTGATGTCGATGGGAATCCTCTAGACTACTCACAAAACAGTAACTCGGATGAGATTAATGCATCTATCACAGGTAGTACCCTAACACTTACTTCAGTAGCAGATTGGTATGGAACCACTTCGATAACAGTAACTGCTGATGATTTACAGAATAGAGCATCGGTAAACGATTCCTTCGATGTTATACTTACTCCGGTTAATGATGCTCCTGTATTCATAACAACTAATGATACTCTTGCTACAGTTAATGATGTATATACATATAATATATCGGTTAGTGATCCTGACCCGAGCGATACTGTTACTTTTAGCACAAACAATATGCCTGCATGGTTATCATTCACCGATAACCTGGACAGAACAGGAACCATAACCGGTACTCCACAGAGTACAGATTATGGTGTATATGATTTCTCAATTGATACATCTGACGGAATTGAGAGTGCAACTCAAAATATTCACATTAGAGTTTTTGAAAATAACTCTGCCCCTGTTTTTACTTCTACTCCTGTTACTCAAGTAATGGAAGATAATCTATATGATTACTCAATAACGGTAACTGATGCAAACACTTGGGCGACTTTGGCTATTACAGGAGAAGTTATACCTGCATGGTTGACATTTACTGACAATGGTGACGGTACTGCAGAACTTACCGGTACACCTGAGAATGAAAATGTTGGACTACATAATGTTTCAATATCTGTCTCTGATGGAATAGCATCTCCGGTTCTGCAGAACTTTACAATTGAAGTTATAAATGTAAATGATGACCCTGAGTTAATTGTTACTTTTAGTGATATGGTAGAGAATGAGGATTTCACAGAAGTATCTATTGATTTGAGTACTCATTTCAGTGACCCTGATGGTGACCAACTTGTTTATAGTGTTTCATCTCAATCTGACGAAATATCCACAAGTGTTGATGGGGATCAACTAGTGTTAAATTCTGTCAGTAACTGGTTTGGTAATACTGTGATTCACGTATCTGCCTCAGATCAACTATCCCCTACTCTTGCTACAGATTCTTTCATCGTAACCGTTAATCCGGTTAACGACGAACCTATCTTCAGCTCAGAAGTAGACACTTTAGCGAATGTGGGAGAACTTTATTCTTATGAAACAATTGTAACAGATTATGATGAATCTGATATAATCACTTTTAATATTATCGGTGTACTTCCTGATTGGCTTACATTTACTCCCAATACAGATAGAACCGCTTTGTTTGAAGGAACCCCTCAAAGTGCAGACTATGGGGTTTATGGTTTTACATTACAAGCATCTGATGGTTTCGAGTCAATATATCAGGATGTTAATATTACCGTTTGGGAAGAAAACTATCTGCCTGTGTTTGATTCAGAGCCGATTTTAGAGGTTCAAGAAGATAATGAATATATCTATAATATCGTAGTAACTGATCAAAATGCATGGAATACAATCTTGTTTAGTTATAATATTCCTGAATGGCTATCCTTTACAAATACAGGTAACGGTCTAGCGACACTTTCAGGTACTCCTACAAACGAGTATGTTGGAACATGGGATGTGGCTATAATGGCAACTGACAGGATTGTTGATGTACAGATTATACAATCATTCCAGATAACAGTTGAGAATGTGAACGATGCCCCATATATCTATAATACATTCACTCCTATTGTTGTAGATGAAGACTTTGTTGAGCCATTGACATACAATCTACTGGATTACTTTAGAGATGATGATATTGGAGATAGCCTTTCATTTACATTATCTATGAATGATGAAATACCAATTATCGGTGCTGTAATAGAAGGTAATGTACTCACAATAACTCCTGTTATCAATGCATGTGGATTAGATACGCTTACTATCTCAGCCAATGATGAGAATTCATCTGTCCGTAGTTCATCTCTATCTAAGAGACTAGCTGTATCGTTGGATGTCTTGATAACTATTAATCCGATAAATGATAATCCTATTCTTGTTACTGAGATTGATGATTTTTCAATGGATGAGAACACTATAGATTCACATATAGATTTAGCTATTCATTTTAATGATGTTGACATTCCTTATGGAGATATATTAGAGTTTACTCACAATGACCCTGACAACATCTCATTATCTCTTGTAGGTTCAACTCTTGTTATTGAGCCTCTGCTTGATTGGTATGGAACGGACATAATTACTGTGTCAGCGAAAGATGAATTTAATAATGAAGTAAACGAATCATTTGAAGTTACGGTCTTAAATGTATCTGATATCCCGATAATTGAAGAGATTGATAATCAGTTTATTCAAAACAGTATCATCGATAGTTTCCAATATCAAGTTATATATACTGCATACCCGAATATAGATTTCACTTTAGAAAATGCTCCTGATGGAATGACAATAAACGCTTCGGGCTTAATTTCTTGGACACCATCATTTGATCAGTACGGTTCACATGAAGTAACGGTTAAGGGAAGCAATGTTGCAGGTACTGACAGTCAAGTATTTACAGTTAGAGTTATTAATGATGCTTATGGGCCTGAAAACATAAAAGTCTCACCTTTATCTACTGGCTTGGTAAGTATTCAATGGTCAGAACCTCCCACAACAGCTTGGGTCACAGGTTACAAATTGTATTCTTCCAATACTTATGATGGAGTATATGTATCATTAGCGAACTTAAATAGCGAGGAACTAATATATCAATATGAAGTTAATGATAAAAACCAAACTATCTATTATAGAGTTACGGCAGTAATAGATGCTGATATTTGGCAAGGAGAAACAAATCCTTCCGAGATAGTTACGACACATATTCTGGACGAAGGAGAAACAACTATAGCAAACGATGACGGAACATTAGAAGGGAATCTTTCTGTCGAGGCAAACACCCAACTTGGAGTAAGCTATGAGCTGCATCATAGATCAGAATTTGAACTAACTAAAGTAGCTCTTTACATAACAGAAGTTTCAACTGATGACTTGACAATTGAGTTCTCCGATGAAGGAGATCTACCCGACAATGAAGTCAGTGGAATATCTGTTACTTATCAGGCATCTGATGTTAATCTTGGGTGGAATTTTCTCAGTTTACCGGAAGATGTTAATCCATCGTTCACTGGTTCTAACTTCTTTGTAAGAGTCATTGGTACTCCCGATCCATGGGGAATCGGTCTTGATAAAGATACTAACGGTAACACTTTTAGAAAAGCTCAAGATACTTGGGGTGCTTTGTTAACAGGAAACTCCATGGTAAGAGCTATAGTTAAGCAACTGGATGCTCTTATTGTCCTCAGTGCAAACACACATGATTTTGGTTTAATCTACACTAATGACAAATCAATGCCATTTGATATTGATATATCTAATAATGGTAATAAAGCCTTAGAAATTAATTCAATCAAATCTCCACAAGGATATGAAATTAAGATGTCCGATGAGACTGATTGGAAAACATCGATAGAAAACATAGTTGTTGATACTGATTTATCTGTTATACTTCAGATAAGATTCGTACCTACAGATGATAAGAGTTATGTAGGGGATATTGAAATCAGCTCAAATAGCAGTGTTAATCCTGATATTGCAATTGAGGTTAGAGGTATATCTCAACAATCAGAGCCTAATGCCTTCACTCCAAATGGAGACAGTAAGAATGACGTTTTCAAATTTAAGGTTATCTCAGATAGCATAGAGAGAGTAAAAATGACAGTATACAATCTGAATGGTCGTAAGATATATTCCGTAGAAGGGCAATCTTCTCAACCTCTTCAATGGGACGGTAAGAATGATTCAGGAGATAAGTGTAAAAGCGGACCATACCTATTCGTTATCGAGCGAGCGGGTAAAACGTATAAACGTGGCAAAATCTATTTGGTGAAATAGGAGGATAGAATGAAAAAGATAGTATTAATAATGATTCTGATAGCTACTTCCTATGTTGCCTTTGCTTTTGATAACTACATCCCAGCTCAGGAGATGTTTGGAAAATACTTTAAATTCTCAACATATTACAACAAAGAATATCAGGAATTTGAGGATGGATTCGATAACTTTGGTGTAATGATTGCAAAACCACAGATTTATGGTAACTTCGGTTTAGAACTGGATGCAGTAAATAAGATGGATGATGTCTACAGAGAGACTTTCGGGAACTTATCAATTGGTTTCAATTTCAGAAAAAGATTTGCTTTTGCTTTAACCGGTGGATTTGTTAATCGTGCTTATGATACTTCCGGATTAATTTTCAACGAAGAGGAAACTATTGCTGATGAGAGTATCTTCAAACCTACTGTAGGAGCTAGTTTTCACTCTGCTATTATTAAAGATAAGCTCGAATTCGGTGGTGTTGGATATTACTTGAATCAACCAGATGTTTCCATGAATTCGGGAGAAGACAAACTACCATTCATGATTGATTCATTCATCAAGTGGGATATTAATAAGAATTTTGAGCTAGGTGCAACATATCACCTAGAAGATAATGAACATTATATTGGTTTGGATTTCACGTTTGCTTTCCCTGCCCCATGGTTTAAAGTTAAAACTTCAGTATCTCAAGAGAAAGTATCAGTAATGCCTTCATTCCATACCTTTAACTATCTAACCTTCGATGTTAAATATGACTATTTCCTTGAAGAGGATCTTGTTGGGACAAACTATGGAGTGCAAGTAACTTACGAATTAGTGAAAGAATATCCCGTAATAGCTGTCTATAACGAATTCGAAGGTGTAGAAGTGGTTGATTCTGAAATCGACTCAGTGGAAGTGGATTTCGGTGTTGAAGATGCAGAAAGGCTTTACTTTATAAAAGCAAATCTGAATGAAGAGACTAAACTACTTGCAGGTAAGTTGAACGAGTACAGCAAAAAAGACTTCACAATTCCTCTAAAACTTAAAGAGGGTAAGAACGTATTCGATATCTCAACGAGAGCGGTAAATGGCGAACCAATAACTAAGAAAATTGTCTTTAACTACGAAATCCCTAAGTGGATTACGGATGAAGATACTGTTAAAGCTGACACTGTCATAGTTGTTGAAGCAACTGAACCTCCTGTTGAGGAATCAATTGAAGAAACAGTTATTGAAAAAGAACCTGAAGAGAAGATTGCATTGGTAGACACTTATGTAGTTAAACCTGGCGACTCACTCTGGAAGATTGCTTCTTTACCTCAAACTTATAACAACCCACACAGATGGAAACAGATTTATGAGTTGAACCGTGATAAGATTAGTAATCCTGATTTGATTTATCCTAATCAAGTTCTGACTATAAGAAGACTCTTTAATGGTCTCTATCAGGTTAAGAAAGGAGACACTCTTTGGGATATAGCAAAGAGAAAAGATATTTATGATAATCCTCTTATGTGGAAACGAATCTATGAATTGAATAAAGAAAAGATTAGTAATCCTAATTTAATCTATCCTGACCAAAGATTCAGGATATGGGAAGATTAATATTTAAACTAAATTGATATTGAAGAAGGTTATCCAAAGGATAGCCTTTTTTGATATGAATATACTCTATATTCATTAAAATTTAATTGACTAGCAACTAATTCACACAATTCTTACTTAATCAGGTATCCTGGAGGTATGAATGCACAAAACTATATTATTGTTTTTTTTATTACTAACTGTTACTGCTATCATTGCAGTTCCTGCTCCTAGAACATATTTTGATTACACTCAACCGGACGGTAGTATAATCAATATCCGCCAATTCGGAGACGAGTGGATTCACTGGTCTGAAACGAAAGACGGTTATACGCTTCTTGATAAAAACGGTTGGAAAATGTATGCTATATTGAACGATAGTGGAGACTTGGTTCAATCTAACCAAAAAGCATCTCCAATCGGAAACCGCCAATCGGATGAAACAAGATTTATTAATCAAATTCCTAAACATCTTAAATTTAGTAGCAGACAAATTGAATCTTATAGAGAGTCATCTAGAAATATTAGATTAGGAAGCTTTCCGGCAATCGGGAATGCAAATGTTTTAGTTATTCCTGCACAGTTTTCTGACCAAAGCATGTCTTACTCTACATCCTCCTTTAACAACATAATGAACAATCCTTCAAATTATACCGGTTGCTTTAAATCTTATTATGAAGAAGTTTCTTACAATAACTTTAGCCCTACCGGAACTGTCTGTCAGCCAGTTACTGTCAGTGGTACTCACGATTCATATGGTCAGCAAGCTCAGTGGAGAACTTTTGCTTCACAAGCAATACAAGCTGCTAATCCCTATGTGAATTTCGCAGATTATGATAATGATGGTAATGGGATAGTTGAAGGGGTAATTATCATTCATGCTGGTCAAGGTCAAGAGACTTCCGGTGATTCAAATGACATTTGGTCTCACCAATCTAATCTCTCCACTTCAATTTCAGCTGATGGAGTAACAATCACAAGTTATGCAGTAGTAGGAGAATCAGGATCTTGGGGTATGCAAGCAGGTGTTGGGGTTAGTGCCCATGAGTTTGGTCATCTTCTAGGATTACCGGATTATTACAACACTGCATCAGGAGATGATGTTGATTGCGTAGGAGATTGGGATCTAATGTCATCAGGATCTTGGAACAACAATTCCTATAATCCGGCTCATCATAATCCTTGGAGTAAATATTATCTTGGATGGATGACAAGAGAAATTCTTGAGTTACCCGGAAACTATACTCTATCTAACTCCAATTCTAATGATGTAGCATACGCTATAGAAACCCCGGGTAACAATGAATGGTTCTTTTTAGAAAATCGACAGCAATTGGGATATAACAGTTCCATTCCAGGTCATGGTTTACTTGTTTACCATGTTGATGAATCTTATATTCTTTCACATTTATCATCTAATGATGTTAATAATTCTCAAAGAAAAGGACTTCAAATTGAGTCTGCCAACGGAAATTTAAACTCCAGCGGAACTCCTTTCCCTGATGGTACACATAATAGTTTTACGGACACTACAAATCCCTCATCGTTAACTTGGAACAATATTGCTACAGATAGACCAATTGAAAATATCTCAGAATCAGGTAATAATATCTCATTCACTTTTTGGAATGGTCCGGGATACAACCCATTGATAAGACCATTAAATTTAGAAGGATACATGACAGACGATAATAATGTAAAACTGGAATGGAATATTCCTGATATACTAGGAAGTGATTACGTAGAGCTATCATATTCAAATCTTAACCTTAATCAATACTATACTTCCGAAGATACTAGTCCTCTGGAAGTTGCCTATAAGTACGATAGTTCTGTTTTAAATGAATATCAAGGACTATATCTTCACAGAGTAAGATTTCTTGCCGGTGATGATAATGCCACCTATACATTAAAAATCTATAACGAATCTGATAATTCTCTTACACTCTCACAAGTAATTAATGAGATAAATCCTCATGGACTTACTGAAGTTCCTCTTGATAATCCCTTCATACCAAATCCAAATAACAACTTAATAATTGCTATTGAAGCAGATTCGGGGAATAATTCTGCTTTCGGTTGTGATCGTTCAACAAGTGAACCGGGATTTAGTGATTTGATTAAAGTTAACAATCTATGGTTTTCGGCCGAAGAGCAATTAGGTTGGAATGGAGATTGGATAATAGAGTTAGTGCTAACCGATGCCACATATTCCAGATCCTATATTCCTGAAGGCTATAATCTATATAAAGACAATTCTTTGTTATCTCATATTGCTGATTGGGAACAAACATACTACTTAGAAATTGAGCCGGAAGAAAGTGTTTCTGATTACCATGTCACTGCTGTTTATTCAGAAGGAGAATCAGAGCCATCGAACACTGAAACTGTAAACATAGACTTCAATCTTAGTCCTACTCCATGGACTGATAACTTTGAAAACTATTCTGATTTCACTCAGGACTTGTATCCTTGGCACAGTGTAGATATGGATCTAACTACTACGTATCCAGTTAATGTCAACTTTCCTGGCAACGGAACATTATGTTCATTCATGATATTTGATCCAACAGCAACAGTTCCGCCACTCTCAGGAAACTGGAATGCGCACAGTGGAACAAACGAGATGGTTGCTTTCTCTGCTAACTCAAGTAATGGTCAAACAAATAACGATTGGTTAATATCTCCTAACTATGATGTTATTGAGAATTCCGCATTTAGTTTCTTCGCAAAGACAGTTAACGACAACTATGGTTTGGAGAAAATTAGAGTTCTTATCTCAGAAGGTTCAACCAATCCGGAAGATTTTCAACCTCTTTCAACAGGTGATTATTTTGAACCTCCTACAGAGTGGACAGAATATGCTTTCTCGCTAACCGATTATATTGGCCAGCGTGTAAGAGTAGCTATAAATTGTATATCTGAAGATGCAACTGCTCTTGCTATTGATGATTGTACTTTCGATCAGAGAGTAGTCAGTAATGATGAGTATGTTTCTGTAAGTAGTCACCCAGAACTCATAGGATGTTATCCTAATCCTTTCAATCCAACAACAAGTATCAGATTTCATTTGAGTAAGCAACAAAGAGTTCAAGTTGAAATCTATAATGTTCTGGGGCAACATGTAAAAACTCTTCTAAATGAAATAAAACCCGATGGAGAGCATACGGTTTCATGGGATGGGACAGACAATAACGATAAGAAAGTCTCTTCCGGTATCTATTTCTACAAATTTAAATCAGGGACATACACAAAATCAAAGAAGATGGTATTAATTAAATAAGTAAACAGCATTAGTAATGCATTATAATTAAGCCCGATTCAATCGGGCTTTTCTATTATCGACAGCTTCTAATTCAATTCATCTATTCAAACAATCTTTCTGAACAAACTACAACTTCTTCTGATCTCTTTGTCATCCCTAACGATTCAGCTAACTTAATGGAAGGAGTATTACGTGCATCCACTAGATAAATTGGGACAATTGAATTATCAAAGCACCAATCTACTGCTTTGATTACTGTAGCTTTCCCATATCCTTGTTTTCTATACTTGGAATTGGTTCCTACACCAATGTTACCACCGTTATCAATAACATTAGTTATATTGCTCATCGAGAAATACTCATCTTCGGAACAGCAGATAAATGACCTTTTCTTTTCAAACAACGGAATGGCTTCCTGCCAGTGATAATCGACAATTTCTTTACTCACGTTCTTAAATCTGGCATAGAATTGGCTTTTGTATTCATTTGTAAACAGTACTGCAGCTTTAGTAACATCTCTTTTTAACTCTTCCGGGGTAACACTGTATCGTAACATACGGCTAATAAAAGCACCTTTAGAAAGATTAGGAAACTTACTCTTTAAAAACTCTATTGCCTCGTTATCTTCAAGACTTAGCAAGTTGCTTAACTCTTTATCGCTAAACATCTCAGCATATTCCGGATGAATAGACATAACTCTTTCCGAGTGGTAATTTGTGATAATCATATTGTAATAGAAGTAACCCGGATATGACCAATTATGAATGACTTTATGAAATATCCTCTTCCCTATTGTAAACTCTTTCTCGTCAATGCCAAGATAATTCTTGTAATGCTCGTTAAAACTACACATAAACCCTCCTAAACTATTGATTTAATATAAGTTTTCAATAGTACATGTCAATAGGAAAGTGCTATATTCTTACCTTTAACATAGCTTTTATAGACTTCATGGGAAAGTATCAGCTAATATATAAGTACAACATTGATCTTCCTAACTACTTGAATAATAATGAATATTAAAGTAGGGTCACTTTACAACCATCATCTTGTTAACAACACTTTTACCTTCAGAACTAACTTTATAGAAGTATATTCCGGAAGAGACTTTCTTTCTTGAATTGTCTTTGCCATCCCATATTAATGAGTACTTCTCTCCTGATTGATTCTCTTCTTTAGATAAGCCTGTTGCACGCACAAGTTCTGATAGACTTTGAGTTATTGTTATGTCCCTAACCTTTTGACCTCTTATATTGTAGATTTCTAACTTAGGTTTTTCTACAGGTCTCTTAGGAAGTGTAAAGTCAATGAAAGCACATCCGTTCTTTGATATGTTAACCGGATTAGGATAATGTGTAAGCGTTATTGAGGATGGAGGAGTTGGAAGAACATGTTCATCATTAGGTGTGGGATTATATTCAAATGCTCCTATATCTACGATTCCATCCCATACACGAGGATTGCCTATTACATCAAATGCAGGTAGTCCCATTCCTAAAGTATCGGGAGTTCCGGCATTTATACATGGAGAATCAGGAGTCAGTTGCACCCATTCGATATCTTCAAGCTCACAATCACCATATACATCACCACGGAAGAGCGGATCTGTATCCAAATTGTTTTCTCCCCAATCTAATACATTATGAGGATTATTGATTCCTCCAATTCCATCAAAGCCATTGCGGATTAAGCAATAATCAATATCAATATCTGAATAAAAAGATTCGTCATCACTGGTAAAACCATCCCAAACACGTATTTCACCGGGAGCACTAGGATTATACATTATGCTGTTTCTAACTGTGTAATCACCTAAGAATCTTAGTACACTTGTCGGACCTATATTGTTTGCAATTGTTGCATTGTTTATGAAACTTGGTTCATAAAAGTTAACTATTATTATTAATGGTTGTCTATTGCAAGTAGAAGTGTTATTATAAAACAGGAAGTTATTGAGATTTAATCCTCCACCGGGAGAGTCACATTCGATATTTGAGTATTGCATCATAACACCAGACTCTTCTTGATAGCAATCGGTTACGATAATATTGTTTGCATTAACAATACTGTCATCAAAATCCATTACCGATACAAGACCGTAATAAGCTGTACTGCTAATATTGGTAAAGATTAGATTGTTAAGGGTTACTTCACTTATATAAGTGAATAGACTTTGTAAGTATTCAGTGTTTGTGAGGTTTGAAAAAGTGCAGTTGCTAACATTAATTGAATATGAATGACTAATTCCAATGCCTGGATGAGTAGTTATTGACTCAACAAAATTTATATCATGAATGTTTATATTCTGACTAAACCCAATTGACAAAACATCATGACCATGTAAGTTACTCTTTCTCATAGTGAAGTATCCTATCTCAGTATTGTTTGCATAACTTATTATAATAGTGTTACATCCCCATTCTTCTCCGATATTGACTTCATCCGATGAATTCCCCAATCCGAGTAGGTTTGTGTTTGATTGTAAGGCTACCGGAAAGAACTGATTGTTTGTTTCAATACTATAAGTACCGGGAAGAAGATATACCGTGTTAGGATTAGTGATGTTAGATTGTATTCTTCTTGTTGCATATGCAATTGTCTTCATAGGAGTTTCGGGTGTTAAACCGCTATTAGAGTCATCTCCCCAAGGAGACACATATATATCGGAATCAACCTGTTCTAACACACTATGTATATTACTGATTGAAGGCTCAGGATAGAGCTCCTCGTTAGCAGAATAGTAAGATACAAAACAACCGTCACACTCTGATAAATCAACGCTGAGTGTATCTAATAAGACTTGTTCACAAGTTGAAGTATAAAGAAAAATATCATGTACTTGTCCAATATTATCATATATACTATTTAAGTTATTTTGATCAAAGTATATATTTGAAATATAAGAACTTACTCCACCGGCTTGATTTCTTGTTCGGTTGTTCTTGATAACATTACCATACAATCTAAGTGTGCTATGGCCATCACTGAGAATTCCACCTCCGGTATCTGACTCATTGTTTATAACAATACTGTTGAATAAGTTTAGCTCACTGTCATCATTTAATAAAATTCCACCTCCGAATGATTTATCTGTTGAACGACGAAATCCTACTCCATTTGTGAAAGTAAAACCATTTACAGTAGCAATACCTTGATTCTCTACTCTGAGACAATTGGATTCAAAATTAGCATCTATGATTGTATTGTGAATATCGTCCCTATTCTGAGAATAATAATACATGCTAAGAAGAGTTATCTCCCTCTCCATAACATCAATATGTTGCGTATATCTTCCAGGATGAACGAGAACTGTATCGCCATCTACTGATTCGGATATTGCCAATGGGATGGAAGTATATTGTTGAGTTCCGTCAACAGATACTTCTCTTATTATTGAATGAACTAAAGTAATACATATACATAGTATCATTAACAAAAATAGCCTGTTCATAAAACCTACTTATTATCAGATATCACTTAACAACCATCATCTTATTAACAACACTTTTACCTTCAGAGCTAATCTTATAGAAGTATATTCCGGAAGAGACTTTCTTTCTTGAATTGTCTTTGCCATCCCATATTAATGAGTACTTCTCTCCTGATTGATTCTCTTCTTTAGATAAGCCTGTTGCACGCACAAGTTCTGATAGACTTTGAGTTATTGTTATATCTCTAACCTTTTGACCTCTTATATTGTAGATTTCTAACTTAGGTTTTTCTACAGGTCTCTTGGGAAGTGTAAAGTCAATGAAAGCACATCCGTTCTTTGATATGTTAACCGGATTAGGATAGTGTGTAAGTGTTATTGAGGATGGAGGAGTTGGAAGAACATGTCCATCATTAGGGGTGGGATTGTATTCAAATGCTCCTATATCTACGATTCCATCCCATACTCGTGGATTGCCTATTACATCAAATGCAGGTAATCCCATTCCTAAAGTATCGGGAGTTCCGGCATTTATACATGGAGAATCAGGAGTCAGTTGCACCCATTCGATATCTTCAAGGTCACAATCACCATATACATCACCTCGGAAGAGTGGATCTGTATCTAAATTGTTTTCTCCCCAATCTAATACATTATGAGGATTATTGATTCCTCCAATTCCATCAAAGCCATTGCGGATTAAGCAATAATCAATATCAATATCTGAATAAAAAGATTCGTCATCACTGGTAAAACCATCCCAAACACGTATTTCACCGGAAGCACTAGGATTATACATTATGCTGTTTCTAACTGTGTAATCACCTAAGAATCTTAGTACATTCGTAGGAGCTATATTGTTAGCAATTGTTGCATTGTTTATGAAACTTGGTTCATAAAAGTTAACTATTATTATTAATGGTTGTCTATTACAAGTAGAAGTGTTATTATAAAACAGGAAGTTATTGAGATTTAATCCTCCACCGGGAGAGTCACATTCGATATTTGAGTATTGCACCATAACACCAGACTCTTCTTGATAGCAATCGGTTACGATAATATTGTTTGCATTAACAATACTGTCATCAAAATCCATTACCGATACAAGACCGTAATAAGCTGTACTGCTAATATTGGTAAAGATTAGATTGTTAAGAGTTACTTCACTTATATAAGTGGATATACTTTGTATATATTCAGTGTTTGTGAGGTTTGAAAAAGTGCAATTGCTGACATTGATTCCATTTGATAGTATTATTAATAATCCAGGAAAATTTGTCCTTGACTCAACAAAATTTATATCATGAATGTTTATATTCTGACTAAACCCAATTGGTAAAACATAATGGTCATACTGATTGTTTTTTCTCATAGTAAAATTACCTATCTCAATATTGCTAGCATTATTAACTGAAATAGTGTTGTAACCCCATTCTTCCCCGATATTGATTTCATCCGGTGAATCTCCCAATCCGAGTAGATTTGTGTTTGATTGTAAGGCCACCGGAAAGAACTGATTGTTTGTTTCAGTGCTATAAGTACCGGGAAGAAGATATACCGTGTTAGGATTAGTGATGTTAGGTTGTATTCTTCTTGTTGCGTATGCAATTGTCTTCATAGGAGTTTCGGGGGTTAGACCACTATTAGAGTCATCTCCCCAAGGAGACACATATATATCGGAATCAACTTGTTCTAACACACTATGTATATTACTGATTGAAGGCTCTGGATAGAGCTCCTCGTTAGCAGAATAATAAGATACAAAACAACCGTCACACTCTGATAAATCAACGCTGAGTGTATCTAATAAGACTTGTTCACAAGTTGAAGTATAAAGAAAAATATCATGGATTTGCCCAATATTATCATATATACTATTTAAGTTACTTTGATCAAAGTATATAGTTGAAAGATAAGAACTTACTCCACCGGCTTGATTTCTTGTTCGGTTATCCTTGATAACATTCCCATACAATCTAAGTGTGCTATAGCTATCACTGAGAATTCCACCTCCGGTATCCGCCTCATTGTTTATAACAATACTATTGAATAAGTTTAACTCACTGTCATCATTTAATGAAATTCCACCTCCTAATGAATTATTAGTTGAACGACGAAAACCTACTCCATTTGTGAAAGTAAAACCATTTACAGTAGCAATACCTTGATTCTCTACTCTGAGACAATTGGATTCAAAATTAGCATCTATGATTGTATTGTGAATATCGTCCCTATTCTGAGAATAATAATACATGCTAAGAAGAGTTATCTCCCTCTCCATAACATCAATATGTTGCGTATATCTTCCCGGATGAACGAGAACTGTATCGCCATCTACTGATTCGGATATTGCCAATGGGATGGAAGTATATTGTTGAGTTCCGTCAACAGATACTTCTCTTACTATTGAATGAACTGAAGTAATACTTATACATAGTATCATTAACAAAAATAGCCTGTTCATAAAACCTACTTATTATCAGTAATCAGCTTATAAATAGTAAAAAGTTTAACAAAAAAGGGGTAGACTCGTAGAGGCTACCCCTTGAATCATTTATTATTTCAATAGCATCATTTTATTTGTCAAGACTTTATCTTTTGTCTTTAACTTATAAAAATATACACCTGATGCTACCGGCTTTCTAGATGAATCTTTACCATCCCAAACAACAGTATGTCGACCTGGTTGTTTTGTTTCATTTACTAGGGTTGTTACTCTTTGTCCCTTTATGTTGTAAACATCCAGAACAACTTTTCCTTCTTTTACTGTATCATAAGCTATTGTTGTGGTTGGATTAAAAGGATTAGGATAATTTGACCATAGTTTTACTGAAGCTGGCACTGCTCCGGATTCTACGTCGTCCTCTTTTAATGAGATATATGCAAAGTCATACTCATTATTAATTCTAAAAGATTTTGTAACAAACCTTCCTTCCTCTTTATCCATTACAGCATATTCACTAATTCTTTTTCTCTTAGAACTTTTGTTATCAAACGCTAATTGGAAAGTTAACTCCTCTCCAATCAACGAAGGGTCATCAACAACATAAGCTTTAAGTAGAACCATATCATCTTTAATCACAGAAGCACCTTTACACTCTTGGTTTACAAAAATGGCTATTTCTATTGGTTTATCACCTTCCCCATATTCATCCATATCAATTTCAATTATCAATGGTAAATATCCTTTTTGTTCCTCATAAGTGAAGCAAGTTGGAGTCTGGACATAATATGGATTGGAATTTCCACCACTACTTGCAGGTTCCCAGGCAAAAGAAACATCTTCAGTACCTGTATAAACAATTTCAACAGCATCACCATAGCGTAGTTCTATCTCTCCGGTTACTCCTGATGAATGCAACCAAGTAGTTTTACCATACATTCCCTGTGTGTTAAGATAAGACAGATTTGCAGCAAACCAATCCTGAGTTTTTATACAAGAAACATTCTGTAGTATATTTGCAGGGATAGCTTCATGAATCGTTTGACTTTCCCTGTAATAGTAACCTGCTAGAGTTGTTGTAGAAGTTTGTCCTTCCCTCGGAGCATACAAAGGGATCATAGTATCAGAGTTACCAGTAGAACCCGCTTTGAAACCATCAAACTCTAATTTAACTGTTCCGGGAACATAATCTCTAAGTCTTACTTTGTATCCTTTCGGAG
The DNA here is from genome assembly GCA_963667035.1 of Cloacimonadales bacterium (SeqCode). Lineage (GTDB taxonomy): Bacteria > Cloacimonadota > Cloacimonadia > Cloacimonadales > JAFGVF01 > Zophobacter. Next base: position 666,808 of record OY762964.1, on the reverse strand, counting down.
AAGTTACTGAATGTGTTAAACCTACCCAATAGTTAACGTTAAATTGAATGCTTCCTTCTTCTGTAAAATTCCAAAGAATCCTATCGAGATAGCCATAAACAATGTTAAATAGATTTACCGGACTTACTTGTTCACCGAAAACATATCTTGCTTGATTTAAGTTATATGAGATACCATCAATCTGAACAGTTCCTGTTGACAATGCGTCCACACCGGGCAAAGATAACCAGTTCCATCCTGCGTGCATTTCTAACACACTATTCTCAATATTGTTTATGAGTGGTTTAGCTCCGATATCTTTACGAGATAAATCAATATCTCTATCATCAGGGTCTGATAACAGATTACCGTTCCCATCATAAATTTCTTCATCATACCAGAGAACACCATCACCATCCAAATCCGGTACTCCGGCATTGATACAAGGTGATTTAATCGAACTACTCCATACTGGTACATAGTTTGCATCCAATTGAGGATTTAACTCAATTATGTTATTTTGAGTTAAAGTATGATTAGCTCCATTCGAATCCCAATTACCAAGGGTATTAGCAAAGAACACACATGAGTTTATATCTAACTCTTCTGTAGCATAATTACCACCAATTCCCCATTTTATACCGTAGCCGGTTATGTTTGAGAAGATATTATTTTGCACTTCGTATGTATCACCGCAATCTAAGATAAGCCCATCTCCATCAATATTTAAGAATGTATTGTTGGTAAACTTGAAATATCCCGGATTCGTTGTTGCTCCACCGTAGTAATCCAAGTAGAACCCATAATCTTCACATCCATCAATAATATTGTTTTTGAATTCAAGACTTGAATTCCCTGCATTATCATAAAAGTCAACTATTCCACAATCGTAATTAGTGAAAACGTTTCGTTTCATTGAGATGGACATATTGTGATAGTATAATAAAGTACCGTCAGGATTATGTTTTATCAACTTAATACTTGAAGCTCCGGTTGCAGATGGTATAGCTGAGGAGGTTCTTGTGAAACTACAATCATCAATAATAAAAGTGCTAATATCCTGGCATTTTATCAGGTCTATGTCATTAACACCTCCATCTGCATAATTATCTTCAAACACACAGTCTTTGAATTTGATAACTCCCGGACAGTTACTACTATTAATATATATAGCACCACCTGTACTAGCAGCACCATTGTTTTGCATACATTGATTATTCTCAAACACACAATTATCAAACGACGCTTGTCCCAATAATCCTATAGCTGCTCCACCATATGAATTACCTGCGAAGTTGTCTATAAAGGTACAGTTAGTGAACAATGGAGTATTCGTCTGATTTACAACACCTTCAATTGTAACAGCACATCCTGCACCTTGAAGTAATTGTAAGTTTGGTGTAACTCCTGAAAGGAATTCTAAATAGTTATCACTGAATGTACAGTTCTTGACCTTAGGAGATGATCCATTCTCCAGTGCTATAGCAAGTCCATAACTATCTGGTTCCGTGTTACAATTTGTGCAATCATCAAAGATAAAGCCTTCAATAGTATCACTGTTATCTATGCCTTCCCAGTCCAATCTTATAGCATGAGTACTACTTGTTAATGTGGCTGGAGCTGCCTGATTAGTGACTAATCTTATATGCTTATCTCTCCACGATAGGCAATCCACTTGATATGGATACATTGTTTGATATACTGCTACAGTTCCTCCATTCTGTATACAATCAATTGCTGTTTGAATATCCTGATAATCAATTGGAACTTTAAGTAATCTATCAACATTCTCTCTTAGCTGAATAGATCCTAAGCTTATATTAGAGCTAATACCGGAAGTGTTAACAGTCATCCTGACATTTTCGAAATCACAGGAATCATGTTGAAACTCTATTTTTAAAACTTCATTAGTGTCATAAGGTATATTGAAATCTCCATTACTTGAAATGTAATAGATGTTTTTTTCATTATACTGATTATAAGAGATGATTTTTGTTGTTCCCATGTATACTGAGTTTCCTAAAGCGATGGAACCGTATAACACGGGATTGACATTCTTGTTCCTGTTAGGAGATGTGCCATCTGCGAAGACCCTATTCGCATCAATCTCTAAGGAATGTCCTGTCTTTTCCTCGATGTTTCTTTGCATACCATATTGTGAATTTTCGAAAGGATAGTCATTTGCATTTAACAAGTTGCTTAGAACTGTCTCAGATGCAAAAAGCACAGTAAGTGAGATAAGTAGTGCTACTACAAGCATTACTCTAGACATAATAGCCTCCTTAATATGGTACTAATACATTAAGGTATCTTTGACCCAAATGAATTGTATGTGTCAAATATAGGTAATAATAATTTTAAGTCAATATAATTATAATTTCTTACCAATAATAGTATAATAGAATGTGATTAAAAGTTAGCGTTAAGGCTCTCCTTTATTACTAATCTCTGCTATTTAGAATGAGTCTTCTTCGTCGATGCATGATATGTAGTGCAAGTACCCTCACTTGCACATAGTTCAAAGAACTCTGATTAGGAATTTGATCGTGTCAGTATATTAGTATATACAAACTGTGTAATACAGATCTAAAGACAGAATTGTGCTCTTTTGCATCCGTCTATGGAAGTTGCCGACTGCGTCGTCACAGCAACTCAGGGGAGTTGCAGTACAATTGTAGTGCATTTATACCTCAAAAATCTTGCTATTATCCTATTATCACCCACTATTATCATCCTTCTACCATCCTTTAGGGCGACTTCTAAAGACATTGGAACCGGATTGGATCCACCAAGGAGCCTCCTTGGACCCTCCTTGGCGAACGCCAAAGTTGTCCACATCGTGTGGATAACTTTCACCATAGAAATTCTTATGTCTTTAACAGTATTGCAGAAGGGGCGTAGAAGGTTCATGATATGTTCATTCAATTGGCGAGTCACCCTTAAAAGTATCCACCCTAGGGAGGTCAAAGTTTTACCAAAAAAAAGACTACGTAAACTACATGATATAATATCATTAATAGAGACCGGTGTCTTTATGGATTATATAGTTGATAAAATGCAGTTAATCGGTTAAAGGAATACCTCCCATTAATTCAGATTAGAGTAGCTATTTGAAGACAGAACAATTCGGAAGAGCATGTTTTAACAATATATTTTGATTGACAATTACTGATTAGGAAATAAATATTAAATTGATTTTATCTTTCCTGAGGCAAAATTATTGCTTAATTGATAGAAATCTGCTCCTTGACCTTTATTATAGAGTGTTTACGTGTTCCCGAGAAGCAAATTCCGATGTATTTTATGCATCAGCACACATGATTTTATCAGATATTCAGTTCTGAGATTTCTTTGTAATTATCTGATAATTAAATATATACGTGAGAATATGAGTTGTTTACCAACTATCCATTAAATCAAGGATTGAAACCAAATTCGGGAGCAATGACGAGCTTGCCACAACAAGGGTTGTTTACCAACTATCCATTAAATCAAGGATTGAAACGCTATTAACTGAAACATAGTTAGTTCCGGATATTCAGTTGTTTACCAACTATCCATTAAATCAAGGATTGAAACATTCTTGCACTTTCGGCAAAAACTTCTAAAGATCTCGTTGTTTACCTACTATCCACTAAATCAAGGATTCATTTTGCTAATCCCAAGGGGATTAAATATGAGTAACCATGTACGAAGTGCATGGAAACTATATAAAAGAGGAATCGGCCCCACAGTGGGTCGAATTATAGGGAGTATTCTTATAAGTGTGTAAAATCTAATTTACACCTATCAATCACCTTATGGACAATAATTATTTATTGGATATACATAATTATGTTAATCGGAGGGCAGCTTCCAATTATTATTTGACAACAAACATTAAATCCTCTATTTAGTAAAAGATATTGACTTTACCGTTAATTGAATTACATTCATAAAGGACATTATTATGATTCTGCATCACGAATTTATTAATACTGCTAAGAAATACGGACGCAAAATTGCCGTCTATGATGTGATGAGTAAACAATCATTTACTTATAACAGACTGTTAATTGCATCATTAATTCTTGCAGATAAACTAAAGCATTTACCGGAGAGCCATATAGGTATTATGATTCCTACATCCGCAGGATGTGTTATATCCATTTATGCCGTTTTAATAGCCGGAAAAGTTCCTGTTATGATAAATTATTCAACCGGTGCAGAAAAGAATGCTGAATATGCCCAATTGAAATGCAGTTTCCTAAATTTCATGACGAGTAAGAAGCTTTGCGATAAACTTGGTATACCTGAGATGGATGGTATGATTTACATTGAAGACATCCTTCAGGAGATCTCTACTATTGATAAAGCAAAAGCCGCATTACTTACCCAAATGCCGGCGTCTTTTATAAAGAAAGCCGTTCCGAATGCAACGGAGGATGATAATGCCGTAATTCTGTTTACCAGTGGTAGCGAGAAGGACCCTAAGGCTGTACAACTCACACACAGAAATATATCGCACAATGTTGAAGTTATCCCAAACATATTCGACTTGGATAGTGCAGACATCTTCGCAGGGAATCTCCCCTACTTCCACGTTTTCGGATTAACGGTCACCTGTTTCCTTCCTATGTATCTTGGCTCTTCAATTATTGCTTTTGCAAATCCTCTTGACTACAAACAAATAGTTGACCATTGCAGGGAAAAGAAGATTACTCTTCTTGTCGGAACTCCTACTTTCTTCCACGGTTATCTAAAGAAAGCCAACAAAGGTGACTTTGATTCATGTAAGATTATGCTAGCTGGAGCAGATAAACTTCCAAGTCATGTTAGGGAAGAATATAAACGAATTCATGATAAAGAGTTATTGGAAGGCTACGGCACAACCGAGACCAGTCCTGTCATCTCAACCAATACTCCTCAGTTTAATAAGCCTGGTAGTATAGGAAAACCTATTCCAAATACTATAGTTAAGATTATGCACGTTGATACCGAAGAAGAACTGGGTGCCGGAGAGATTGGTAAGATTATGGTTAAAGGTAACCTTGTGATGAAAGGGTACATGGGAGATTACGAAGAGACAAAGCTTAGAATCAGAAACGGTTGGTATGACACTGGTGATATGGGAATGATAGATAAGGATGGTTATCTCTGGCATAAAGGAAGGCTTAAAAGGTTCGTTAAAATAGGTGGAGAGATGGTTTCTCTCGGTAATGTCGAAGCAGCTATGAACGAAATACTTCCGGATGATGCCATTTGTTGTGTCGTTGAGATTCCAAATCCTGTTAAAGGTGCAGATATTGTTGCTGCATTAACAGACAAGCAAGTAGACCCTAAGAAAATCAAAAGTCAGCTTAAGAAAGTGCTTCCAGCAATAGCAATTCCTAAAGATTTCTTTGTTGTTGACGAACTACCTCTGATGGGAAGCGGTAAAGTCAACTTCAGAGAAGTTGAGACTATCTGCCGAAAATTGCATAACAAGAAGATGTTGAAGAAATAATAATGAAGAAAATTGTTATTGTTATCTTCGGTATCTTGTTACTGAGTATGACTCCCTTGTATTCGCAGTTTACAAGACAGTCCCCTATTTATAAAGCTTTACTGAATCCGAAATATATAATTATGCCCGGTTTCAGTTACTCTACAGAAACCAATGCTGTCTTTGCTCTTGGTGTTTACTTCAATCCGGGAGTTGTAGATAAAAGTAGTAACTACTTCACTCTTGATACAACTGCAAAGTATTCTTTGAAAGAGCAATTCGAGCTAAGACTTAGACCTGCCTACAAGTTCGGTAATTGGAGAATACAATCTGAAGCTAAGTTTCGTAAATGGCCTGATACTTATTATGGCATAGGAAATAATACTGACAAAGATATCTCAGAGGAGTATACTACGAACAAGTACATTTTCGGACTGGTTCTGAGTAGATATTTCAGTGAACAATTTGCAATTGGTATCGGGGCAAACTGGCAACACTATGATTATCCGAAAAATGATGAGGAAGGAAATCTTATTCTTCATACAATACCCGGTTCTGAAACCTCCGAGGTAGCCGGGCTGGGAGGCTTGCTTGAACTAGATTCAACAGATGGTCCTTATTACCCATACTCCGGTATCAGATTTAAGCTCTCTGCATACAAATATCTCAGGGAAACTTATGGTGATTATGATTTTGAGAGATATAGCATTGACTTAAGAACTTACTCCACAATTGCCAATAATACTGTAGTTGCTAACCAATTTGAGTTTGAAAGCAATCAAGGAGATGTACCGTTTTACATGATGAGCAAACTCGGAGACCAGTTAAGAGCTTATAGTTCAAATCGTTTCATTGATAAAAATAGAATCTCCTTTAGAACTGAAAGTCGGTTTCTATTCCCCAAAGAAACAATCCTTTATCCATTCGGTTATGTAATCTTTGCAGAGACCGGTCTTGTTGCTCCCTCAATTGAAGACATTGCCTCAGATGATCTAAAATATTCTGTCGGGACAGGTTTACGTTATACAATTATTGAAAAGAATAAATTCAATTTCCAATGTGATGTTGCCTGGGGTGATGAAGGCTATGAGATAAAAATCGGTGGTAAAGAGGAGTTCTAAAAATTTACTTGCTCAAAACTAACTCCCTAAAATAGTAGTAAAAATTATTATCATCAGGAGTGTAGTGAAATGAAGATTTCTCAACGCGTTCAGGATATGCAAGCATCTCCTATCAGGAAATTGATGCCTTATGCAAATGCAGCCAAGGAGCAAGGACTCCATGTTTATCATCTTAACATCGGTCAACCCGATATTGAAACACCAAAAGAGATGTTGGATGTTTATCACAATTTTGATTCCAAAGTCTTAGCTTACGGACCATCTCAGGGTTTGGAAAGTTATAGAGAGAATCTTGTTAAGTATTACAAGGGTCATGACATTGATCTTTATGTAAATGATATAATTGTTACAACAGCCGGTTCGGAAGCTATTGTTTTTGCATTAACCGCAGTTTGTAATGTTGGTGACGAAATACTGATTCCTGAACCTTTTTACACTAATTATAACGGCTTTGCAGATATGGCCGGAGTAAAGATTAAACCTATTACAACCAAAGTTGAAGGCGGTTTTGCTTTACCTTCAAAAGAAGAGATTGTTGCAAAGATTAGTGACAAGACCAAAGCAATCATGATTTGCAACCCCGGAAACCCGACAGGAAAAGTTTACAGTCGTGAAGAAGTGGAAATGGTAGCTGAAATTGCTAAAGAAAACGGTCTTTATGTAATCTCTGATGAAGTGTATCGTGAATTTACTTACGATAATATGGAAGCTACCAGTATACTAAAAATTAACGGTATAGAAGACAAAGCAATAATGGTAGACAGTGTTTCTAAACGCTATAGTGCATGTGGAGCAAGAATCGGTTGTATTGTTTCCAGAAACAATGAACTGATGACAGCAATGCTTAAACTTGCTCAAGCTCGTCTCTGTCCTCCTACAATAGATCAAATGGCTGCTTCAGCATGTGTAGACTTACCTCAATCTTACTTTGATAAAACAATCACTGAATATAAAAACCGTCGTGACCTTGTGTTTGCCGAACTTGAGAAGATAGACGGAATAGTTTGCAGAAAACCAGAAGGAGCTTTTTACATTGTAGCTAAGCTTCCTATTCCTAATGCCGAAGAGTTCGTTATCTGGTTACTCAGTAACTATCAAGTAAACAATGAAACCGTTATGGTAGCCCCTGCTGCCGGTTTCTACGCAACTAAAGGTTCAGGAGTAAGTGAAGTACGCTTTGCCTATATCCTTAATGAAAACGACCTTACAAAAGCCATGTATATTTTCCGTACCGGACTCGAAAAGTTCAAAGCTGAAAAAGGCTTATAGTAGATTATACAATTCTTTTATCCCCTGCTTGAAGAATATTTAAGCAGGGGTATTTTATTCCCTTTGAAATAACGATTTTAGTTGACATTATCCATTTTTCTTAATCCTTAACATAGATTGTAATAACAGATTATATTGATATATTTTCGGAGGATAAATGTCAGATAGATTAATCAGAGGAACAGCTTCTAATAACGAGATTAGATTTGTTGTCACTGATTCAACGGATGTTGTCAAAACAGCTCAAGATTACCAGAAAAGCTCTCCTCATGCAACTGTAGTATTAGGAAGACTTCTCACAGCCAGTATGCTTCTGAGTGTTGATTTGAAAGGGCTTTCAGAGTCAATGACACTCTCACTCCAAGGAGAAGGACCTTTGGGTAAAGCAACAGCCGTAACCGAACGAGGAGGATATGTTAGAGGTTATGTCAATAATCCCTCTTATGTACCGGAGAATGCTGACAAGTTACCTTTGCAAAACATAGGTTCAATGGTATTGCCCGGCTACCTCAACGTAATTAGACATCAAAAGAATGAGCAACCATATATCAGTACTTCCGAGTTAAGAACAGGTGAAATTGCTGATGATTTAACTTACTTTTTATATCAATCGGATCAAGTTCCAAGTGCATGCAGTTTAGGGGTGTTAATAGATGAAGATGCCAAAGTAAAAAAGGCAGGTGGATTTCTTATTCAATTATTACCTGAAACACCGGAAGCAACTATTGCCAAACTTGAAGAGAATATCTCCAATATGCCATATTATACAGATTTACTTGATATGGGATATGATGCTGAGAAGATTATTCGAGAAGTCGTGTTAAAAGACTTTGACATTGAGATAATGGATGAAAGTAATCAGGAATACAGATGCAATTGTAGTCGCGATAAATTTCGAGCCGGACTACTCATGTTAACCTTTGAAGACCTTGAAGACATGAAGAAAGAGGATGTGGTGACAGAATGCCATTTCTGTGATAAAAAATACGTATTCAGTCCGGATGAGATTGAAATAATAATTAAAGAAAAACGAAATAATAAATAGATATGGAGGAATAATGAGAAAAACAGTTGTAGTATCAGCAAAAAGAAGTGCTATCGGAACCTTTGGTGGTTCTTTGATGAAAGTATCTGCTATTGAGCTTGGTGTACAGGTTGTGAAATCAATGTTAGCTGAAACAGGCGTTAAACCTGAAATGATTGAAGAAGTTATTATTGGAAATGTCGTAGGTGCAGGACTTGGGCAGAATGTTGCTCGTCAAGTATCTATCCATTCTGGAATTCCAAACACTGTACCAGCTTACACAGTAAACAAAGTTTGCGGATCCGGTATGAAAACTGTGACTCTAGCTGCCGGTATGATAGCTCTTGGTGAAGCAGATATCATTCTTGCCGGTGGTACAGAGAATATGAGTCAGATTCCTTATATCAATCGTGATGCTCGCTGGGGTGCACGTATGGGTGACAAGAGTTTAGTTGATATCATGGTTCATGACGGACTTTATGACATCTTTAACGGTTATCATATGGGTATAACAGCTGAGAATTTAGCTGAAAAGTATAACCTTACTCGTGAAGCTCAAGACGCTTTTGCAGCAGGAAGTCAGAACAAAGCTGAAGCTGCAATCGAATCAGGTCGCTTCAAAGATGAGATTGTGCCTATCTCTATTCCTCAAAGAAAAGGTGACCCTATCATCTTTGATACTGATGAATTCCCACGTAAAGGTGTGACAGCTCAAGGTCTTTCAAAACTTAGACCAGCTTTCAAAAAAGACGGTACAGTGACTGCAGCTAACTCTTCAGGTATAAATGACGGCGCAGCTTTCCTTCTTCTTATGAGTGAAGAAAAAGCTAACGAGTTAGGTCTCACTCCTATGGCTTATTTAGTTGATTATGCTTCAGCAGGTGTCGATCCTGCTTACATGGGATTTGGTCCGGTTCCGGCTGTTAAAAAAGTTCTTGATAAGAGCGGATGGAAACTTGAAGATATAGAACTTGCTGAACTCAATGAGGCTTTTGCTGCTCAATCGCTTTCTGTTTTTGAAGGACTTAAAGATGTAGGTGGTATTAATCCTGAGATAGTAAATGTAAATGGTGGAGCAATAGCACTTGGTCACCCAATCGGTTGTTCAGGAGCCAGAATCATTGTTACCCTTCTACATGAAATGAAGAAAAGAGGAACCAAGAAAGGTCTTGCATCTCTTTGTATTGGTGGTGGAATGGGCATTAGCTCATTATGGGAAATGAAATAATAAAAAAGATATATAGAGGTTAAAATGGCAGAAAAACTTAATTTAACAAAGTCAATGGAAATGTACAACCGTGCTCTTGAGATTGTCCCGGGAGCAGTTGCAGGAATCAGAAGACCGTACAACTTTGTACCCGGTGAATATCCAATCTTCTTTGACCATGCTAAAGGTGGTAAAGTTTGGGATGTTGATGGTAATGAATACCTTGATTTCTTATGTGCTTATGGTCCAATTATTATCGGACACAGAGAAGAAGAGATTGATAATGCTGTTATCAAACAGATTCAAGAAAAAGGTTTCTGTTTCTCCCTTACTCAACCCTTACAGAATATTCTTGCTGAGAAGCTTATTAAGCACATCCCATCATGTGAGATGGCTGCTTTTGTAAAAACAGGATCAGATGCTACAAGTATCGGTATTCGTGTTTCTCGTGCTTATACCGGAAGAACTAAGATTGCCAGATGCGGTTATCATGGTTGGCATGACTGGTGTGTTGAAGTAAAAGGTGGAATCCCAAAGAAATTATACGAGGATACTTTTGAATTCCCTTATAACGACCTTGATGCTCTTGAAGATTTGCTCAAAAAGCATGGTGACGATATGGCTTGTATCATTGTTACGCCTGTTGGTCATCCTCTTGCACATGAAGTACAGATGCCTAAACCGGGCTACCTTGAAGGCGTAAGAAAACTTGCCGACCAATACGGTTGTGTTCTTATGTTTGATGAAATCAGAACAGGTTTCAGAAGCTCAATGGGTGGTGCACAGAAGTATTTCGGTGTTACTCCTGATCTCACATCAGTTGGTAAGGCTATGGCTAACGGTTATGCAATTGCTGCTCTCGTTGGTAAGAAAGAGCACATGAAGATGCTTGAAAGTGAAGTTTTCTTATCTTCAACTTACTTCCCTAACAGTGAAGCTCAAGTTGCTGCTATTGCTACTATTGATTACCTCGAGAAGAATAACGTTCTTGATGTAATACATGCTAAAGGAGAGAAGTTTGCAAAACAGATTCAAGATATAGTTGATGATAGTGGTATGCCGGTAAACTTCAGTGGGGCTCCTTGGATGCCTTTCATTACTTTCAGACCCGATCCTGACAAGCTTTATAAGAAACTCAGAAACGAGTTCTATACACAGTTAATCAGACGTGGTGTATTCTTACAACCTTATCATCACGGTTATATCGCTTATCGTCATACTGACGAAGATCTCAATAGAGCTGCTCAAGCTATTAAAGAGTCACTTGCAGAACTTAACAAGTTAATGTAATCATTGATATATAGGGGCATCCGATCGGATGCCCTTTCTTTTTAAGGAAAACTATCTATGAAAAAACTTATTCTTATTATTTCTATCTCTATCCTGTTATTATCATGCTCTCAAAAGAGACAACCGACACTTGATGATATGATAGGACAAATGCTTATGGTTGGTTTCTATGGAATGGAAGCAGGTCCCGAAACTCGCATTGCTAAAGAAATCAAACAATACAAACCCGGAGGTGTAATTCTATTTGATTATAATCCGGAGACAAAGAAGAAAGATAGAAACATTAAGAATAAGGAACAGCTTTCCAAATTAATCAAGCAATTACAATCAGCTTCCTCTACCCCACTTTTTGTAGCTGTAGATCAGGAAGGTGGACTTGTGAGCAGACTGAAGGAACCTTATGGATTCAAAAAGCCTTGTCCTGCTGAATTCATAGGCGAAGTAGATAATCCTGATGCCACAAGGGAATGGAGCCAATTGATTGCTGAACAACTTAGCTCTGTCGGATTTAATCTAAATTTTGCTCCTGTAGTCGATGTTGCAGTAAATCCTGATTGTCCTGTTATAGCCAAACTGCATCGTAGTATATCTTCAGATCCCGTAAAAGTGCTGCAGCATGCTTCCACTTTTATTGATGAACATCACAAACACAATATTCTCACAGCAGTAAAACACTTTCCGGGGCATGGTTCATCCCTTAATGATAGTCATGAAGGTTTTACGGATATTACTGATACTTGGTCTGAAATTGAGTTAATTCCTTATAAAGGTCTGATTACAGAGAATAAGTTAGACATGATTATGACTGCCCATATCTTCAATGCTAAGATAGATTCACTTTATCCGGCAACAATGTCGGATAAAACCATCAATGGTCTCTTACGAAAAGAACTCGGATGGAACGGTGTTGTGGTATCAGACGGTCTTTATATGAAAGCTATTCACGATAACTATCAATGGGAAGAAGTGATAGAAAAATCGGTTAATGCAGGCGTTGATATCCTTCTCTTTGCCTCTCCGAAATCTGATGAGGAGATAATGGGGCATGCTTTTAGCATAATCAAGTCTCTAGTGATGGAAGGTAAGATATCAAAAGAGCGTATTGAAGAATCATATAACCGTATAATTAGCTTAAAGAGTAATCTCAATCGTAACTAATACTATACGAGTAACAACATTATCCAATATTATATAATTCTTAATTTTTAAAAGCACGACAGATTGTGTAAATATAGTTACTCACTTTATAGAGTTCTTCTAATCAAATTCTGCTACCCTTTGTAACATTCTACGTCCATAACTAACATAAATATTAAAGAAAATATAGTTCCTATATGTTCATATAGGATATTTGTATGGATTATAAAGTTGTAGGACATGAGAGATTAATGAGGATAAAGAAACCAGAGAATGAAATTGATATTGATATATCTTACACAAATTTCTTGACAAATAAGATTTTCTAGCATATATTTTTATAATAAGTATAATTGACTGATGCTTGTTGTTGATCGGGTAAATCCTTATAAAAGCATATGACGAGCGAGAACATTAAGTAATACATAGTGAGGGAAATGAAACTATATAGAAGTAAGAAATCAAAAATAGCACTTGTAGTGACTACGATAGTTATTATGCTATTCTTAAGCATAGGTCACGATTTCTTCCACAACCATACATTTGATTTTAAGCATCATCATGGATGTCCTGCTCATGAGATTTATCTTCTCTTTACTTCTATCATAATAACACCGATATTATTTTTGTTCATAAATCTATATAAGCATATTTATATAGAGATATACGTAGAAAAGTTAATTAGTGCACAACTAACCAACAAACACAATTCAAGAGCCCCTCCCCGATTCTAATTCTATTCCAACATAAAGATTCAGGAAGTCTTTATGAGAAGTTGAAATTCTTACTTTGTTAACAGAGTAGTATTACTATGGAAAATATCACTAAACCAGATAGATATTAAGAATTAGAATAAAAGGATACACTAAAAAGCTGTATCTCAAAAGCCTTTACAACGCAAAATGCGTTACAGGAGAGGACTATGAAAAACAGAAAAGCAAAATTATTAGGCTTTTTATTGCTCATTTTAGCAATCTCTTTTCTAGGATTAACAGGTTGCCAAGATGACGATGATGATGATGATATAGGTGAGCACGTGATGCCATGGGGCTTTGTGCTTTATGATAGTGGAGTTGAAGTAGCACGATATTATCAGGGTGAATTAGAACAGGATTCTGAGATTACTGTACATGCTGGTGAAATGAGTGGACACATAGCTGTTTATTTCATCGATCAGGAAGGATTTGACTTTAATCCGGTAAATAATGATGACTTAAACGATGGCCACCATTGGTTGGAATTAACAATGCAAGATACTACTGTTGCCAAAGTATGGAGACATGATCAAGATACCGGTGAAGACTGGGGATTCCATGCAGTAGGTGCTGCTGAAGGAACAACAGGTTTACATATTGCCTTGGTTCATGAAGATCATTACGGTTTCATTATGCCTGATGATGTTTGGGTTCCGGTAACAGTAAGTCATGAAAGTGATGGACATGGTCCACCAGTGGGACTTGTAGTTAAAGATGAAGAAACAGGTACTGTACTTGTTACAGCTACTGCTGATAACGTTACAGGCCAGTTAACAGTTCCATTAAACGGTCAAACAGACCACCTTGAAGTTGAATTCTTCGATGAGAATGATGTTTATTTCAATCCTGAAGTTCCTGTGCATTCTTTAGCCGGGATAATTGCAGACACCAATATCGCTGAGTTCGTTTCTGAAGCCGGCAACGGTGAACACTGGGTGTTCTTGTTAAACGGTTTACAGAACGGGAATACAACTCTTGAACTTGATTTAATGCATGACGACCATGTTGGTTGGGGGGTTGCCCTTCCAATTCCGGTTGTAGTTCAATAAATCGTTTAGAAGGTTTGATGGGCTTGTCCCATCAAACCTTCTTTTAAAATACTCAGTATGAAAAAAATAGTACTCATTGCAACATTGATTATAAATGTCTTAGCACTCTTTGCAGTTAAAACCGGAAGAGGTGATTTAGTTTGCCAGTTAAAAGACACATATAATCAGCAACCGATTGAGAAATGCCAAATTGAGTTGGATAATACCCGTTTTTTATGCTTTGAGTGATGAAAGCGGAACTGCAATAATTCAAGCTATACCTGCCGGGAAGTATGAAGTAGTAGTAAAACGAATTGGGTATAAACAAATCAGACGAAAGGTTATAATCACTGAAGAAAAGACAACTACTCTTAAGCTTCTCTTAGAAAAAGATTCGGTTAAAATGGATGGCTTAATAGTTGATGCTACCAGAACGGAAAGAAAGATTGTCCAACCTGTTATGGAGATATCTTCCCAAAAGTTAGATCAAGCTCTATCCGCAACTATTGGAGAAACGCTTTCTGAAGAACCGGGAATGGACTATATTAGCATGGGACCTGCTCCTTCTCGTCCGGTAATGAGAGGATTAGGAGGAAGTCGATTATCAATTCTTGAAGATGGAGATCAGACAGGTGACATTTCAAGTACTTCATCTGACCACGCTGTAGCGATAGAACCTATTACTGCAAGTAAAATAGAGGTTATACGTGGTCCGGAAGCTTTAGTTTATGGTTCCAACAATATAGGTGGTGTAATAAATATTGAGAGAGGTTATATTCCTGATCATAAAATTGAGAAGTTAAGTGGTGTGTTAAGTACACAAGGAGAGACTGTTAATCGTGGGTTTGTAAATA
This sequence comes from Cloacimonadales bacterium (SeqCode), assembly GCA_963667035.1. Taxonomy (GTDB): domain Bacteria; phylum Cloacimonadota; class Cloacimonadia; order Cloacimonadales; family JAFGVF01; genus Zophobacter. Next base: position 651,680 of record OY762964.1, on the reverse strand, counting down.
GTATTGAACTGAGTTTCCCAATATCTCTGTTTACAGGTAAGGTTGATGGGAGTTATCGTAAAACCAACGATATAGAATCTCCCAATAACACATTAAAGAATAGTGATATTGAGAATTTGAATGGCTCTGCGGGAATCAGTTTAATTCGTGACTGGGGAATGGTTGGAACTGCAATAAGTGATTATTCCTCTGATTACGGAATCCCCGGTGGTTTTAAAGGTGGTCATCCGAATGGAGTGAGAATCGAAATGCAACGCTTTCATTCAGAATCAAAGTGCCTTTTCGACTTTGATAATTCTGTAATAGATTATTGGGAGATTAGTCATAACTATGCTCATTATTACCACGAGGAATTAGAACGCTCCGATCTAATTGGTGTCTCTTTCGATCTTTATTCTCATAAAGTTAAATCAAATCTGATTACAAATCCATGGCTAATATTCTCAAAGTCTATTATTGGTTTATGGGGAGAGTACAAAGATTATCGTATAGGTGGTTTATCTTTTGCACCAGATATAGTAAAGAATACATTAGCATTATACAACTATAATGAACTAGCACTTTCAAGATGGTTAGTTAAGACTTCTATTAGATTTGACTACCATGACATCAATCCTGAAGACAATGAAGAGGGCACGCACAATCCCTTGGTAGGGTATATCCGAAGACGTATTTTTAAAGGGTTATCTTATTCCGTTTCAAGTAACTACTACATTGGTAAAGGCTTCTTTGTTGATGCAATTTTCATGAAGACCTTTAGATCTCCTCAGATGGAAGAATTATTCTCGCAAGGTCCTCACTTAGCCGCCTATTCTTACGAGATTGGGAATGCTGATATGTCTGAAGAAACTGGTTGGGGCTATGAAGTAGACCTCTCTTTTAAGCAAGATAATCTTAAGATGGAAGTGGCAGTTTATGCCAATGTATTCGATAACTATATCTTCCAGAGAAACACAGGTGAAACTGAATGGAGCTTATTACTTCCAGTATATAAGAACGAGGGTAATGATGCTTTAATTAAAGGTATTGAAGCCTCTTTCAAATGGGATTTAGAGAATAAGCTTACCATAGCGGGAAACTTGACCTATGTAGAAGGTGACTTAACTGAAACTGATACACCTTTACCCTATATTCCACCCCTTAAAGCAAAGTTAGACCTCTCGTACAAAATAAAGAATATCATTGTTGGCTCTAGATTCAATTTCGTAGCAGAACAGGATCGACTTGGTGAGTTCGAAGAAGCCACTGAAGGTTTTTTCACTCAAGATATCTATGCTCGGTTTCTAATATCAAAAAAGATATTCCAGCATTCAATAGATTTCAGCTGTGAGAATATCTACAATAATGAATATAGGAGGCACCTATCCAAGATTAAATCAATTATGCCTGAACCTGGGAGAAACTTTAAATTACTTTACAAGTTATATTTTTAGCACACTATCTATCTGTTAGTACGGATTTATTCTAAGAACAATCATTTACAAGCAGGTGATGTAGAAGCATGTGATTATCATAATGATGGAGATTTCGTAATCTCGGAAGTACAATTAATGGGAAGAAGTTATGGAGGAATCGGTTAATGCTGGCGTTGATATCCTCCTCTTTGCATCTCCTAAATCTGATGAGGAAATAATGGGACATGCTTTTAATATAATTAAGTCTCTAGTGAAAGTGGGTAAAATATCGGAAGAGCGTATTGAAGAATCATATAACCGCATTATGAATCTTAAAGTGGTAACTGATAAAATCAAGGATTAGAATTATTAGTTAATTACTTATTTTGTTCCTCAACTGTCAGTTAAAATTATCAGTTCTTACGTCTCACATGATCAGACATCAAATACATCATTACTATCCAAGGCTTTCAGAGTTCTCAAGAAATATGTTAGAAAGACTGATACTAACATTCTTCTTGTTCTCCATTAACCGAGTGAAAAGCTAAATGTATTTCTACAGCAATATATTGTGAGTCGGGTATTCGAATGGGACTTTATTTTCCTAGGATGAATACTACAATATAAGATATTTATCCCTTAAAAAGGTAACTGAAATGCAAGTAAACGTCTTCCTCATAGTTTATGGATAAGTACATCTTTTGTTGACTGATTAGGATGCACTTGATAATTGAGATCAGAGATTGATGTATATACTATATTCAGGACGATATAATATACGTCATTTTAGACCCCTCACTGTTCTCTCACACTCCATACTCAACCAACGCACTGTGTTTGCACTGTGATTCCACTGTGAACGCACTATCCACTCACTGAAACACCGGGGTAGCAGTACCTTCACAGTGGAAACACAGTGGGAAAATAGTGCTTTATTAATTCTTTTAAACAATGTTATGTAATAATTAATAATAAACATCCGAACCGGGTTATCATTATAAATGAGTAAATTACTTGCTTCAAATGGGTAGAAAAATATGATTTGCGATAAATTAATTTACACACTTTTAGGAATACCCTCCTAAATTTACCTTAATTCAAAATTTTGTTTATTGTTTACGATTATCAATTCGAATTGTTCTTCAGAATCCGGCAATTGAAAGTGATATAACTCAGTGTACTTATTAAACAATATTCATTTTAACCAAATTTAATTAGAACGTTCTGCAGGTTGTTACTCAATTTGATGATAAGAGATAAAATTTATTCATCTCATGCTAATCACATCATATAATCGGTCTTAAGCTACTCTTGCACGTATCTTCATAATTCAATAAATTAAAAATAATTTGACAAGCAATCGCTATTAGGTATTATAGTACCCGAATATTTATTAAGGAGTTGTTATGTCTAATTTCATTAACATTTCGGAAGCTACTTCGATTGCTTTGCATGGTTTGGCTTTGATAGTTAAAAATCATCCCAATAAGATGAACGTCAAATCCTTGGCTGAACATCTTGAAGCATCTCCTGCTCATTTGGCAAAAGTGTTTCAGAAGCTTAGTAAAGCTGATATAGTGACTTCTTCTCGTGGTCCTGCAGGAGGTTTTATACTTAGTAGACCTGCAGAAGAGATAACATTCTTAGAAATATATGAAGTTATGGAAGGTAAAGTTAATCTCGGTGCTTGTCCTTTAGGTAGAACAGTTTGCACATTTAGTTCATGTATCTTCACTTCAAGAATACACAAGATTACGAAAGAGCTCTATGACGAATTCAAGAGCATCAAGCTTTCAGACTTTCAATAATTTTTTTAAGGCTAAAGAGGTATTGCGGTACCTAAAGGAGTGTTTGTGGTTGTTAAAAATTTTGCAAAGATGAGTAATGCTGCTAATCCACATGGTGTTATGGCATCAAAGCTATATGATACAGCAAATGCTTTAATTATGCATTTGCATTTAAAACCGGGTGAATCGCTAAAACCCCATATTACCCCTGTTGATGTCGTATTCTATATATTGGAAGGAGAACCATCAATTCTAGTTGGGGAAGAAAAAGTTATAGTTACTAAAGATGATTTAGTTGAAAGCCCTAAAGATATTGTGCATTGCATATATAATGAAACCGACAACGATGTGAGAGTTCTTGTCATGAAACTCCCAAAACCTACATTCAAAACCACTTTCCCTGAAACAAACGATAAGGATTAAAAGTGAGACATATTAGTGAGAATGATACTCTGCTCCATATAGTCGAGAAATATCCTGAGACTATTCCTGTGTTTACATCAAATGGATTCACTCAGATGAGTGATAAAGAGAAACGTGCTAAGTTTGCAGGTTCAATCCCGCTCAAAATGGCATTAATGCTTAAGCAAATTGATCTTAGTACTTTTATAGACTTACTTAACGAATCCATTGAATCAGCCAAGAATAATATTGATACCACTCTTAACGAAAATAGGAATAACCGTGACACGGATGCTTTGAGTATTGTCGGTTTACTGCCCTGCCCTGTAAGAATACCGCTTTTAGAAGGATTCAATAAATTCATCTCAGGTTATAAAGAAACGCATGATGTCACGGTTAATCATGAGTTGAAAGCAGCCTCTTCCGGTTTAGAATGGATTGAGAAGAATCTAGCAGGTATCACCGACTCAAGAAAGTTACCTGATTTATTCATATCAGCCGGATTCGACATGTTTTTTGATGAGAAGATGATTGGTAAGTTCAAACGTCAAAACGTTTTCGTTGATACAACTAATCTCCCGTCATTCAATGATCTTTTTGACGGGATTAATCTCCGTGACCCAAAACATCACTATAGCATGATTGGTGTGGTACCGGCAGTCTTTCTCATCAACAAAAAAGAGTTGGGTGACAGAACAATGCCTAGAACATGGTCAGATATCCTAAAGCCTGAGTTTGAGAAAAGAGTATCGCTTCCGGTAGGAGACTTTGACTTATTCAACGGAATCCTGCTTAACATTCATAAGCAATATGGAGACAAAGGAGTTAAGCAGTTAGGACGGAGTTTACTCGAGTCATTACATCCTTCCCAAATGGTAAAAAGTGATAAGCAGAAAGAGAATCGTCCTATTGTAACAATCATGCCGTACTTCTTCACAAAGATGGTAAAGGATAACGGTCCAATGGTAGCAATTTGGCCGGAAGACGGAGCAATAATTAGTCCCATATTCATGCTTGCGAAAAGTGAAAGAATTGAAGTGTTACAACCTATTGTTGACTTCTTTGCCTCAAAGGAAGTAGGAAAGATACTCTCCCATAGCGGTCTCTTCCCTAGTGTTCACCCGGATATTGATAATCATATACCCTCAGACAACACATTTATGTGGCTTGGTTGGGATTACATCTATAGTAGCGATATCTCATCTCTGATAAAGCATTGTGAACAACTTTTTGAAGAATCTCTAATCAAGGAGTAAAATATGAATCTGATAACAATCTCTGGTCCTCCTTCATCCGGTAAAACATCAGTAATACTAAAGACAATTGAATCTCTTAAAAACAAAGGTTTAAAAGTTGCTGTTGCGAAGTTTGATTGCCTTTATACCGATGATGACGAGCTTTATAAAAAAGCCGGTATTCCTGTTAAGAAAGGACTTTCGGGTGCATTATGCCCTGATCACTACTTTATTAGCAATATAGAAGAAGTAACTAAATGGGGAGTAGAAAAAGGATTTGATATCCTCATAAGTGAATCAGCAGGACTATGCAATCGCTGTTCACCCTATGTTAAAGGTATTAAAGCAATCTGCGTAATAGATAACCTAAGCGGAATCAATACGCCTAAGAAAATCGGACCAATGCTTAAGTCTGCCGATATAGTAGTTATAACTAAAGGCGATATCGTCTCTCAAGCAGAAAGAGAAGTGTTTGCTTCAAGAGTAAAAACCGTAAATCCCTCTGCAATAATCATGCATATAAACGGACTTACTGGACAAGGTAGTTTTGAACTCTCAACACTACTCTTCGATGAAACAGAAGATGTAAAAACTCTGGTCGGTAAAGAACTCAGATTCCCTATGCCATCGGCTCTATGCTCATACTGTCTCGGTGAAACAAGGATAGGAAAAGATTATCAAATGGGTAACGTAAAAAAAATGGACTTGGGAGAGTAAGGGGTGAATATGAACTATACCGATAAAACAATCAGAATCCGTAAGATTTCCCAATTGATAGATAGCTATCCATATCTTTCAACCTACTTCACTGATAACAATCTTGTGATAACTGGTAAAGAAAATCTTACTTTAGAACAGTTCTTCGCTCTTTTAGATGAAGATGAAATTGAAAATAATGTCATGGATCTTGAGCAGTTTTATGATCAAATAGCTGTGTTTATAAATCAGATGAATGCTTTCTTAGGGCAAAATGAAGAAATTGTAAAATCAGTGACTATTCTACCGGGAAAGGATAAATGCGGTAAGCTTGAGAAATTCGATAACATTGAGATTCATCAGGGAGAGATTATCTGTATAGTCGGACCCACAGGGTCAGGTAAAAGCAGACTATTAGGAGATATCGAATGGGTTGCTCAATGTGACACCCCTACTTCCAGAACAGTGCTTATTAACAACAATGTACCAGATAGCAAATGGAGATTCTCTTCATCTGATAAGCTAGTAGCCCAACTATCACAGAACATGAACTTTGTTATGGATTTATCTGTATATGAGTTTATTAAACTTCATGCTGAAAGTAGGTTAGTTGAGAATAAAGAAATTGTAATCAAAAAGATAATAGAGAAAGCAAATAACCTTGCAGGAGAACACTTCACGCCGGATACACCAATTACAGGCTTAAGTGGAGGACAATCAAGAGCTTTAATGATTGCAGACACAGCCATATTAAGCAAATCACCAATAATTCTTATAGATGAGATAGAAAATGCAGGAATAGATCGCAAAGAAGCTTTAAAGCTACTTATCTCCGAAGATAAAATAGTACTTATGGCAACTCATGATCCTATTCTTGCTCTTATGGGAGACAAGCGCATTGTTATCAAAAATGGTGGGATTCACAAAGTAATAGAAACAACTGAGAATGAAAGAGAAATACTTACAACACTTGAAGATATGGATAAAACACTTCTCGCTTATCGAACGAAACTAAGAAACGGCGAGATTATTGAGAAGATACACTAATATTTTGTTAAATAGTAAGATATAATTAAAATATAAGGAGTTAAACATGCATGAAGGATGCAGTGGAAGCTTTGAAAACGGAAAGCAGGTCGTTGATAAAGTCAGGATGATGGGATTTGCTGAACAACCAATGCCGATACCGATGGAAATGACATGTGAATGTGGAGAGACATTCGAAATGGAAAACTTTGAAGACAGATGCCCGAAATGTGGAATGGTTTATGGGGTGACTCCATGCCACGCATTCGATCCAAGTAATGTAAAACCGGCAGGAATTAACTATTAAACATTTAACACTAAAAACACAAAAAGAAGGAGTATTACAATGAGTATGTTTTGCTTTCAATGTCAGGAAACCTTAGGTAACAAAGGATGTACACTAAACGGAATGTGCGGTAAAAAAAGTGATGTAGCTAACTTACAGGATTTGTTGATATACGCTCTGAAAGGAATTGCAATCTTCCGTCACGGAGCTACATTAGAAGTTAGAAATCAGTATGCAGAGCAGTGTGGTCAGATTGATAAATTCTTCATGGAAAGCTTGTTCTCTACCATAACTAATGCTAATTTTGATAGAAAGTTCTTCGTAAAGCAGATAATGGAAGCCATAGAGCTTAGAGAGATGGGAAAGCAGAAAATTGCAGAAATGGGTTTGGAAGTTAAGTTTGCAGACCACGATGCTGCTAACTTCACAGTTACAGAAGAAAACATCGATGAAAAAGCTGCTACCGTAGGAATACTCACTACTGAAGATGAAGATATCCGTTCTCTCAGACAACTCATAACCTATGGAGTAAAAGGTATGGCTGCTTATGCTGACCACGCTTTCCATTTAGGTAAAACAAACAAAGAACTAGTGATGTTTATGGAGAAAGCTCTCCTTGCTACATTAGACGATTCTCTCGGAGTTGGTGATCTTGTACCTCTGGTACTTGAATGTGGTAAACACGGTGTAGATGCTATGGCTCTGCTTGATAATGCTAACACTTCTACATATGGACACCCTGAACTCACAGAAGTCAACATTGGAGTTCGTAAAAATCCGGCTATCCTCATCTCAGGACATGACCTGAAAGATATGGAACAATTATTGGAGCAAACTCAGGGCACCGGAGTTGATGTATACACGCATAGCGAAATGCTACCTGCTAACTACTATCCTGCTTTCAAGAAGTATGAGCATTTCGTTGGTAATTATGGAAATGCCTGGTGGTTACAAGGTAAGGAATTCGAGTCATTTAATGGTGCAATAGTACTTACCACCAATTGTCTAATTCCACCTAGACCTTCTTATAAAGACAGAGTATTCACAACTAACATAGTTGGATTCGATGGTGTTAAGCATATTGCAGAGCCTAAGAAAGGTGAGCCAAAGGACTTCGCAGAAGTTATTGCATTAGCCAAAACTCTTCCTTCCCCAACTGAGATTGAAACAGGTACCATCGTTGGTGGTTTTGCACATGAACAGGTATTTGCTCTTGCTGATAAAGTTGTTGATGCAGTTAAATCAGGAGCAATAAAGAAGTTCGTTGTGATGGCTGGTTGTGATGGCCGGCATAAGGAAAGAAACTACTATACTGACTTTGCGGAAGCTCTTCCTAAGGATACTGTTATACTCACTGCAGGATGTGCAAAGTACAGATATAATAAGTTGAATCTTGGAGATATAGGTGGTATACCACGAGTACTTGATGCCGGTCAATGTAATGACAGTTACTCATTAGTATTAATTGCCCTTAAACTTAAAGAGATCTTTGGGCTTGAAAGTATAAATGATCTTCCAATAGCATACAATATAGCCTGGTACGAACAAAAAGCTGTTATTGTACTATTAGCTCTCCTCTATCTTGGAGTTAAGAACATCCATCTCGGACCAACAATCCCTGCTTTCTTGTCACCTAATGTTGTTAATGTCTTAGTTGAGAACTTTAATATTAGTGGTATTTCAACTGTAGAAGAAGATATGAAAAAGCTGATTGGATAGCTAGTATTATGATAAATTGAAAGGTTGCAGATACTTCTGCAACCTCAGACTGTTGACAAAGCTATGAGTAAGATTTCATAGCTTTGTCTTTTTTTAGCTTAAAATAAGAATATCAATCATTGACAAAAACCCCCTTAGATTATACTTAAACCATCATAATTAGAGGTGGTTATGCTTAAAAAAGTTTCTGACACACAGTCCCAAATGGAGTTTGTAATAATAGATGATTTAGTACCGGTAGATCACATACTAAGGAAAATCGATAGCGTAATAGATTTTTCATTCATTTTAGATAGAACAGCGCATTTGTATTGTTCTACTACCGGTCGTCCTCCAATTCATCCTATTACTCTTTTCAAAATGCTTTTTATTGGCTATCTATTCGGTATTCGCTCGGAAAGACAATTGGTCAAAGAGATTGAGGTCAATGTGGCTTATCGTTGGTTCTTAGGCTTTGGACTAACTGATAAAGTACCTCATCACTCAGTCTTCAGTCAAAATCGTAGAAGGCGATTTAATGATAGCAGCGTATTCGAAGAGATTTTTATAGATATAGTGAAGTTAGGCATTAAACATGGATTAGTTGATGGGAAGATACTTTATAGCGACTCAACCCATCTAAAGGCAAATGCTAATAAAGGTAAATTCGAGGATATTGAAGTTGAGGTATCCTCCAAGAGTTACTTGGAAGATCTTAACACAAGCGTTGATGAAGATCGGAAGGCTCATGGTAAGAAACCTTTACCTCCTAAGGATAACAATCTTAAAGGAGGAGCATCACCTAAAGTAAAAAATATCAAGTCTAGCACAACAGATCCCGATAGTGGTTTTATGACCCGTGATAGAAAGCCTCAAGGCTTCTTCTACTTAGATCATAGGACAGTCGACCATAAAACGAACTATATAACCGATGTTCACATTACTCCCGGCAATGTAAATGATAGCACCTGCTATATTGACAGGTTACAGTTCCAACAAAAGGTTTATGGTTTTAATGTTCAGGCAGTAGGGCTTGATTCAGGATATGATACAATTAACATTTGTAAGCAACTGGTAGATATGAATATTATGGGAGTCCTTGGCTACAAAAGACAGGGAGGTAAGAAAGGTCTATTTAAAAAGAACAAATTTACATATAATTCCCGGAAGGATGTTTACATTTGTCCATGTAATAAAGAGTTAAATTATAGAACAACGAGCCGTGATGGCTATAAAGAATACAAGTCGAATCCTAGTGAATGCAAGAATTGTCCAATGCTAAGTAAATGTACAGAAAGTAAGTCTTCTCAAAAAGTAATCACTCGTCATGTCTGGGAAGAGAGCAAAGAGATAATCCACAAGAATAGGTTAACATTATGTGGGAAAGAGATATACAAGAGGAGAAAAGAAACCATTGAGAGAAGCTTTGCCAATGCAAAGCAACTTCATGGCTACCGATATGCAAAATATCGAGGAATAGAGCGAGTTCGAGAACAAGCTTATCTAACAGCTATCGTGCAAAATATCAAGAAACTCGTAAAATACCTTTTCAAAGGTAAATTAGGGAAATTAATAGCAAAATTTATCATCAATTACATGATTTTCAACTCCAATTTACACGAAAATAGAGCTAAATCTCGCATGTTTAGGTTTGGGCTCAGTTAAAATGAAGAAAAATGACTTTCAACAATATATCCATGTAAATTAGAATGTTTTTGTCAACAGTCTGAGGTTGCAGATACTTCTGCAACCTTTTCATTATCTAAGATCAAGCTAATAACGGATTGGATTATATACAAAACAAAATCATTATAGATAATCATTAAATAAAGAGAGCTATTTATTGCTACTTTTCGAGATACGCTTTATTCCAATATCTGATTTTTTTTGACCTTTGTATCTTCTCAACAATGCTGGTAAGTCATCTGAAGTAAATCTAGGATGATTGTCTTTAATAAGATTCATAATTCTCATACTCCCCCCATAAGCAGTAACTTTATAAAACATCCGTTCTTGAAACAATCCAATGTTCTGGTGTACATAAGTTGTATCATTAGTCGTAGCTAAGAAGATAAAATCTTCTTCCGGTACTGGGATATTATTATAGTATATGACGTAACAACTAGGTGTACCTAATTCCCCACTCAACGTCTGAGTTACAGGATGCCAAGACAGATGGTAGTCATGATTATTAAGAATATTATCCTCAACTATCTCAGGTGGCATAAAACGCATAAGATAGCCCATACACTCTGAGGATTCAGCACCTTCATTCTCTACCCAATCTACGGCTGTGACTTTATAATAGAAGTTGCAATCATCTAAACCTATGAAATCAGAATCCAAATATTCATTAGTTTCGGAAGAGCCAACAAAACTCCAATTACTACTATCCTCTCTTCTTCTATAGACATTGTAGCAGTATACACTATCTGAAATAGCATTTTCATCCCATTGGATCTTCAAAGTGTGATAATCTGTTTCGACTTCATCAAACACTACATTTTGTACTGCTAATGGTGGAGTGTAGTCTACTTTTATTGTTACAGGGATTTCTATTACATCATCTGGAGCTGGTACATTAGACAATATTGTTATTGTATGTATATACTTACCTTCTTCAAGATCTGTTGCATTTATTGAGAAACAATGAGACATGCTACAGAAAGAATTAAGAATTATAGGTTTATCATCAATGCAGATAATGTCATCAAGTTCAAGAATGTATTGCAAAATGTAATCGGAACTGCAATCATTCCAGGAATTAGCATGAAAAGTTTGGGCATAATCTTCATTACCAATATTATTAGGTTCCCCCCCACACCAAGCACTATAGAAACCATTAGGAGAAAAACCTGACACACCACCTATCCATACTATGTTATCTTCTAAATCCTTCCAGACTCCCTCAATTTCTTCATCTGTTATACCAATCCAACACCATTCAGGAGTATTGTTTACTAAAGCATTTTCTTCAAATGATGAGATTGTTACTAAATGCCCACCAATTCTTACACATTCATCTTTTGCTTGATGCCAGGTCATTGAATTATTCGAAACATAGTAAAAGTGTTCGTAAAGTTCTCCTAAATATGTATGATTCGGAATATAAGGAACAATATTAGTGTCATCTAATTCACCAGAACTCTCAATTATATACTCAAGTCTGCCTAGTCCATTATTGACTACTTCAAAATTATGAGTACGCATATTGTTTTCAACATTGAAATTTAGTGATATTTCTGAAGGAATAGTATCTATTTGCGGGGGTATTACATTAGCATTTAACGTCATGGGAGTTATTCTATGATTTGAGTCATTAGTAATGATGATTAAAGATTCAGTATATAATCCATAATTAATATTGGCTGTTCCAAAATTAATGTTTACAGTTTCATTAGTGCCACACTGTACTGTACCAGTTTTGACAAAAGTATATGGTTCATATTTGTTAAACAGTAGTTCTGTTTCATTTTGAGAAATAGATCTATCGTAAAACAAAACTTCATCAACATTACCATTTAAAGAGTAACTATCTGTATTAAAACCTCCAATAATAAGATTCATTGATGAATCATCAAAATCATTATTTAGTGTAGTATCAACTAATTCACCATCTAAAAATATTTTAGCAGTAAAATTATCTACTATAACAATTATGCTATGCCATTCATTTAAAGTTGGATATATAGCCCTACTAGTTCTTGTATTTGACGAGAATCTCCCATCTGCATATAGTATGAAACTATTATTACCGAATCCGTAAGAGTTCCATTTACTTATAATAAAACCTGGATTTCCATCAATACCTGTGTAACTGTTTAAGTAAATCCAACAAGATATTGAGAAAGACCCTGAGACAAAAGTGCTATCTAAAATATCTCCTAGAATCGTGTCACTTCCATCTCCATTATAAGCTGAAGCCATATTGCTTAATCCAAACCTATCGGTTGATGGGAGAGCACCATAATTAGCACCATGATAAGCATTTCCGCTCACATCATTAGCGTTGCCATCCAATGGATAATAAGCTACAAGATCATCATTTAAAGTAGTATTTGAACTTGTTGAAGAGTCTATAGAATAATGCAAATCATAATTCCCATCATTATGGATAGTAAAAGACCCAGTCCCTTCATAACCATAACCAACATCTATGTTCACAGGATCTCCTGTGATTCTTAATTCCGGTTGTAAGTGAACTAACTCTACTTGTTCTGAGTAATCACTTTCTTCCCCACCTCTACCAACAGCTTTAATTCTATAGTAATAATCAGTATTCACAGCAGATCTAACCATATCACTATAAGTTGTTACATCCGGTCCGACTTCAGCTATTTCTATGGTTGGATTGGATGCTATATCCCTATATATTTTATAGGTTACAAATAAAGGTTCAGGAACAGCATCCCAATTTAATACTATACTATTAACTGATTCAACGACATATAAATTAGTCGGCATAGGGGGAGGTGAATCGTTATATACTATGAACTCATCTATTTGTTGGATACTTTCTAATGAATTTCTGTTTAAAAAATTGAATGAATTTATAGATGAGATTACATTTGATGATACACCATTAATCAATAAAAGTCCATCAAGCCAAAATGAGAAAGTATTATTATCAATATCAAAAGCAAATTTCACATTATACCATTGTTCGAAGTTGATTTGGGTTATGTATACAATAGATGTAAAATCACTTGTCATGCTATAAATCAGATTACCATTCCAGTCACATCTTATAAACACAGAATTATCTACAGGAAATACGCAACTATGCCAATTGTTTAATAATACTTTCCACTCGTACTCAACATATACTACACCATGAGTTTGTTCATTAAAATAGTGATATGTAGTACCAGTAGCAGGTATGTCCATTTGATAAATTCCATTTACTATTGTCGAATTAAGCATTTCTGGTGGAATACTAAATTGCCAACCATTACCGACATCCCCGTCTGCCCTGTCAAAGTTATCATAAAACAGTACATTAGCCTTAAGCATAAATAAAAATAGTGATAGAATTAATATTACAGTTACCCTTTTCATAGTTTTCTCCATTAGTTGATTATATGTTTACCAATTCACATCATTCTTTACTTTCAAGCAAGTTTTATTTTTTACTCAAATTATTTCTCCCATACATATTCATCTTTTGAGATACCATTTGATTAGTTTTATGCTTCTATTTCTCACCACATTTAAAGGATGATAGAGACATTGTTTGAAACTAACATTAGTTTATACTTTGTGAAGAGGAACAAAGCTTGACAGATTCTATTATTACATATATGAAACACGCAAAGATGATTATCTGGAGGAATTATGGCTTTCATTTATAGTCGTAAGATTTACGGTTTCGAATGTGACATATATGGTCACATGAATAATTCCAATTATTTAAAGCTTTATGAAGAAGCAAGAAGTGATGCCCTTGATGAAACGGAGTTCTCCATTCATAAACTAAGCGAGCTTAATATGGGTATCTTTGTGATAAGAGTTGAGCTTGATTATAAAAAAGGTGTAACATACGGAGATAATGTGAGAGTTGAGACTCATATCAAAGAGTTAAATAGAGTAAAGGGTCGTTGGTACCAAGAAATATATAACCAGAGTAAGGAACTGTGTAGTGTCCTCAATGTGTATGGTGCATTTGTCAAAAACGGGAGTCCTACCCGATTACCTAAAGAGATTTTTGAGGAATACAAAAAATACATTGATTAATTTACAGTTATATGAAAATTGAATACATACTGATTTAATTGGAGAATATATGCAGGAATTGTTTCGTGGAATCATGGCTATTGAACTAAAAAGCACTATTATGATAGTGTTAGGTTTAGTATTGATATATCTGGCAATCAAAAAAGAATACGAACCGGCTTTACTTTTACCAATAGGTTTCGGGACTATTTTAGCTAACCTACCCCTTGCTGAGGTTGTAGGAACTATTAGTCCACATGGAGCTATGAAAGTTTTATTCGATTTTGGAATAGCTACCGAGCTATTCCCTCTTTTAATCTTTATCGCCATTGGTGCTATGATTGACTTCACTCCACTATTAACGAATCCTTTAATGCTCCTATTTGGAGCTGCTGCTCAATTCGGTATATTCTTCACAATCTCCATGGCGGCTTTAATAGGATTCCCAATTAGAGAAGCTGCTTCAATAGGCATTATTGGTGCTGCTGATGGTCCAACTTCAATCTATGTTGCTTCTAAATTTGCTAAAGAATTGTTAGGACCTATATCTGTTGCAGCATATTCATATATGGCACTTGTTCCTATTATTCAACCACCTATCGTTAAGCTACTTACAACAAGTAAAGAGAGAAAGATAAGAATGGAATATAACACAGGTGATATTCCAAAATCAGTAAAGGTAATCTTTCCAATAATGATAACACTGCTTGCCGGATTAATTGCTCCTGAATCTGCAGCACTCATCGGATTCTTAATGTTCGGTAATCTCATTCGAGAATGTAAAGTGCTGGATTCTCTTTCGTTAACAGCTCAAAAAGAGCTTGGAAATCTTGTTACCATATTACTTGGTATTGCAATTGCAACTACTATGACCGGTGAGAAGTTCCTTCAGACTCAAACCTTGTTCATAATGGGTCTAGGACTTGTAGCCTTCATTTTCGATACAGCAGGTGGAGTGTTGTTTGCAAAATTGTTAAATCTGTTTGTTAAAAAGAAAATAAATCCTATGATTGGTGCTTGCGGTATATCCGCTTTCCCAATGTCAGCAAGAGTAATCCATAAAATGGGGTTAAAAGAAGATCCGTTTAACTTCCTGCTAATGCCGGCTGTTAGTGCTAATGTTGCAGGACAGATAGGATCTGTTGTTGCCGGAGGAATCATCTTAGCTCTATTGAGTTAGAGGTTAATATATGGAACTTACAGAATTACTTGAAATAGCAAAAGAAGCCTCAAAAGAAGCTTATGCCCCTTACTCTGGATATAAAGTTGGTGCTGCACTTATTACGGATAAAGGTACTATTTTTATTGGTTGTAATGTAGAAAACAGCTCTTATTCACTTACTAACTGTGCAGAAAGAACTGCTATCTTTAAAATGGTTTCTGAAGGAGAAAAAGTAATAAAGAAGCTTGCTGTTTATGCTGATGCAGATATTCCTTTTCCTCCATGTGGGGCTTGCAGACAAGTAATAAGTGAGTTTGGTAAGGAAGTTGAAATTATATACGGTTCCAAATCACAAAGCAATATAACTACAATAAAAAAACTACTTCCGGAGAGTTTTAGCCTAAATGAATGACAAGCTTTTCCCGAAACTAAAAGCTTGTAAAATCTGTCCGCATAAATGTGGAATTGATAGATACACTACGACCGGTGTATGCAATAACTCTGCAACAATGAAATACAATTTACACCAAAAACATTTTGGTGAAGAGCCCATTTTTACAGGGCAAAGGGGAAGCGGAACTATCTTCTTCTCTAATTGCAACTTGCATTGCGTATTCTGTCAGAACTGGTTAATCAGCCAAGAAGGACATGGTAAGGATATCTCTGTTAATAACCTTGTAGATATAATGCTTGAGTTACAAGAGTATGGAGTGCATAATATCAACCTAGTATCCCCCACGCATTTTACTCCTCAAATTAGAGAAGCCTTGATACTAGCAAAAAAAGAAGGGTTAGTTTTACCTGTTATCTGGAATTCCAATGGCTATGAATGTGTTGAGACTCTTAAAACACTCGATGGTTTAGTGGATATATATTTACCGGACTATAAATACTACAACTCCAAATATGCTAAGAAATATTCGTTTGCTCCTGACTACCCTGCAGTTGCATTAAATGCACTAAGGGAAATGTATAAGCAAGTTGGTAATATTATCTGTGAGAATGGAATCGCAGCTAAAGGTTTGCTTGTTAGATTACTTGTTTTACCTGACAATGTATCAGGCACAGGGAAATCATTGTATATGCTACAAGAAGAATTCGGAGACGATATTTACATAAGCTTAATGGGACAATATTATCCGGCTTATAAAGCTACAGAATCATCTGTTCTAAACAAGCCTGTTGATACGAATTTATATGCTCAATTAATTGAACTTGCTTCAAGTCTTGGATTGAAAAATGCATATATTCAAGATTGTGGAAGTTCTGAAGCCTGGACTCCAAGATTTAATGAAGAGTTATGATGAAGAGATTATATATAGTTTTAGCCATTCTTGTTTTATGTACTGTTTTAAAAGCTGATATCACTGTCAGGTTTAAAGGTTCACAAGAAAAGCGGATACTCCATGAGATAAAGATCGGTGAAATCAGTTATTTTAAAGTAAAGGATTTTGTAGATATATTAGGTGGTTCATACAGAGAAGAGCTAAAAGATGACAAACTTAGAGTCTCAATATATAAAAAACACTTATACTTTATGACTCAAAGCTCCTTTGTTAATTATAGAACCGATTACTTTAGTTTCATCTACGATATGAAGCTTAAGGATGGTATATATTACTTACCTGTTTCCTTCTTTGCGGAAGTCGCTCCTCATATCTTTAAAAACGAAATCCGTTTTGATTTGAAAAGAAGATTACTCTTAGCACAAATACCTGATGATGATGCTATTAGAACAATAGTAATAGATCCGGGACATGGTGGTAAAGATCCGGGAGCAGTAGGATTTTCTAAAAAGAGTAATGAGAAGGATGTTACAGTTGCTTTAGCAAAAAAACTTAAGACACTCCTCGAGAAGAACCTGAATGTGAAAGTACTTCTTACTAGGGATAAAGATGAATATGTAAGTTTACGAAAACGTACTAAATTTGCCAATGAAGAACATGCAGATATGTTCATTTCTATTCATCTAAATTCTGCAAAGAATAAAGCTGCAACTGGAATTGAAGTATATTACCTATCTACAGCAAAAACTGATGAAGCAAGAGCAGTTGAACAAATGGAGAATTCTGTTGTTTATAAATATGAAGGCGGAGAAGATGCTGTTAATGAATACGACTCTCTTGATTTTCTTCTTGCTGACATTTCAATGACAGAGCAACTTGCTGAGAGTTCAGACCTTGCGAACAAACTGCAAACCAATTTAGTCACAGCCACAAAATCTGACGATAGGGGTGTTAAACAAGCCGGTTTCTATGTGCTTAAAGGAGCTTATATGCCTGCTGTACTAATTGAAACAGGATTTATATCCAATAAAGAAGAAGAGAAGAAACTGACTGATAAGGATTATCAGGATAAAATAGTTAATGCTATTTTCCATAGTATCAAATCATTTAAGTATCAGGTAGATAATATATGAAGAAATTGTTTGTTACAAGAGAGCTTCCGGAAGAAGTTATTGATTATATGAATAAGTATTTTGAAGTGAAAATCAATATGGAAGATAGACTTCTTATCAAAGATGAGATTATTGAAGGTACTAAGTGGGCTGATGCTGTTTTATGCACTTTGGCAGATAAAATAGATAGAGAAATTCTCACTTGCAATCCCAATCTAAAATGCGTAAGTAATTACGCTGTTGGATATAACAATATAGATGTTAAAGAAGCTACTGAGTTAGGTATAGCTGTCTGTAATACTCCTGATGTACTTACGGAAGCAACGGCAGATATTGCATGGTGTTTACTACTTGCTGTTGCAAGAAAGATTGTTCTGAGTGATACCTATACTAGAGAAGGTAAATTTAAGGGTTGGAAGCCAACTCTGTTTTGCGGACAAGAGATTTCAGGTAAAACGCTTGGAGTTATAGGAGCCGGCAGAATTGGTAAAGCTGTCGCTCGTAGAGCTTCCGGATTCAATATGAAAGTAATCTATAGTAACAGATCAAAGACCACAATTGATGGAATCATTGCAAAACAAGTAGAATTTTATGATCTATTAGAGCAATCTGATTTTATTAGCCTTAATCTTCCTTATACTAAGGAGACACATCATCTAATTAGTAAAAATGAGTTTAAGATAATGAAGAATAGTGCAATAGTGATAAACACAGCTAGAGGTGCATGTATAGATGAAGAGAGTTTACTTGATGCTTTAAAGAACGGAGAAATAGCAGGAGCAGGACTTGACGTATATGAGCATGAACCAGAAATTTGTTCCGGATTGATCGCTTTAGATAATGTTGTCCTCTTACCTCATATTGGTTCGGCAACTACAGAGACAAGGAACAATATGGGATTCATGGCAGTAGATAATGCTAGGGATGCCATTTACGGGAAAATGCCAAAAGCAATTATTAATCCCGAAGTAATGAATAAATATAGATAAGGAATAGAGATGAATCAGATAATTATAAAGCCTGATATGCAGGAAGAAATTAATAAATTGCCTAAAAAACCCGGAGTATTCTACTTCTCCAATGCAATTAATGCATTGTATGTGTCGTTAGCCGGAAATCTTCAAGGAAGAGTAAGATTTTATCTTGATAAAATGCAAGATGACCCTAGATTTATAGCTTTAAAAGATACTGCTACCAACATATACTGGGAAGAGCTACCTGACGCATTTAATGCTCTAATTTGGCAAAAGAAGTTGATAAAGAAACTCTCACCCCAACTTCAATCTCAAATCAAACCATACGATGAATATTGTTACCTTGCTTTGGATTTTGAAGGAGAAGTTCAAGTACAAATCAAAGAGGATACTCAAGGTGACTTATTCTATATTGGACCATTTAGAGATAGATTCTTTCTAGCTGATTTAATTGAAACTTTTAAACAACTCTTCCAAATGAAAGATGGAAAGAGCTATTCAAGAAACCTTCTAATTGAAACATACTTACGTTCAGGAAGCACTTTCTTATCAATTCTAGAGAAAAAACGAACCGATTTGTTCAATGAAATCAAGTTCGAAGATTCCGAGATTATGCGAAAGCAAATTGATTTGCTAGCAAGATTTTATCAATATATGATATTCTATTATACAGCAAGATACATCAATACAGTTATCGAAGGGAAAAGTACCAAAATAGAGATTATGAAAGGTATGGTAAAAAGTGTTGAGAACTCAAAGGGCACTGATGAATTCCCTGTTTATACTGATATTGAATATAGAGATAATGAGTTCTTAGCTGTGAATAAAGATACTCTTGACGAGTTATGGATTGTATTCTTTGAGCTGGTGAACACTAATAAAGATTTGGTTATGGGTACATATCAGAGTAATATAAAGAAAGTGTTAACTAATTTAAACTATAAAGCTGAGGAGAATAGTGATGAAGATTGATGAACTTGATATAGTAAAAAAGCATTATCGTGGTAAAGTGAGAGATATTTATGATTTAGGTGATAAACTCCTTGTAGTTACATCAGACAGAATCTCAGCATTTGACGTTGTATTCCCTAATGAGATAAAAAATAAAGGTAAAATCTTAAACCAGATATCAGTACATTTTTTTAAAGCAACTAAAGATATTATGCCTAATCATTTTATTACTGATATTGTAGAAGAGTATCCGGAAGAATTCCATACTTTCAAAAATGAACTTGAAGATCGAAGTATGCTTGTAAAGAAGACTCGTGTTATTCCTTTTGAATGCATAGTTAGAGGGTATATTACAGGCTCAGCTTGGAAAGAATATCAAAGTATGGGTACAGTCAACAATACTCTGATTGCCGAAGACATGTTAGAATCTCAAAGATTCCCGAAACCTCTCTTTACTCCATCCACAAAAGCTGAAGAAGGCCATGATATTAATATCAGCTTTGCAGAAATGCTTACCAGAGTTGATAAGAATATTGCCGAGGAGTTAAGAGAAAAGTCAATAGAGCTGTATAAATTTGGTGCTGACTTTTTAAAGCAGAAAGGAATTATTCTAGCAGATACTAAATTTGAATTCGGTACAATAGAAGGTCAGATATACCTTATTGATGAAATGCTAACACCTGATTCCTCTCGCTTTTGGGATATTGAAGAGTATGAAGTTGGGAAGACACCAAAGAGTTACGACAAACAATATATCAGAGATTATATCTCTGCAACCGGTTGGGACAAGAATCCTCCGGCACCGGAATTACCTGAAGATATAATAGCAAAAACTTATGATAAATATTGCACAGCCTATAAATCTATTGCAGGAGATGAAGCTAAAGAATGGGGTACAAAATAGTAATCGTAGACGACGAGCAGGAGTTACTCGACAACCTGCTTTATGATCTTAATAGACTTATACCTGATTGGGAAATATTGACATATAATCTGGCTCAAGAAGCAAAGATGCGTGTTATGCAGGGTAATATAGACCTTGTTCTAACAGATATTGCAATGCCAGACATGAATGGTTTTGAATTGTATACTTCTTTAATGGATTATAATAATCAGTTACCTGTCATAATGATGACAGGATTCGGATATGACCCATCACACTCTATTGTAAACAGTAAGAAGCTTGGATTGCAAGATGTAATGTTCAAACCGGTAGATCCGGATAAGTTAATTAACAAAATTCTTAAACGACTTGAGACATAAAAAAGGGGCTTCAAAGCCCCTTTAATCATCCAATTATAATATCTAGAGCTTCTTCAATCAGTAGCTTTAGATTATCTTTAGTAAAGGGTTTTGACAGATAGTAATTGCAACCAGCTTCAAGGAATCTTTCCTTATCCCCGAGCATTGCGTATGCAGTTGTTGCACATACGAGTGTTTTTGAGAAACTTTCAATGTCTCTAATCCTTTTCAAAATGTCTAACCCGTTCTCTTTACTCTTAAGATTAATATCAAGGAATATTAAGTTATATCCTGTATGTGCCAGATGTTCAATTGCCTCATCTCCAGAACGGGCATAGTCCACTTTTGCACTTGCATGTAACATTCTCTTGATAATCTCATAGACAAGATAGTCATCATCAATAACTAAGAGTCTGAGTTTCTTCTCCTCATTATGCATTATTACTCCTTACCTGGTGAATGCAAGGAAACTTGATAGTAAATGTGCTTCCTTGATTCAATACACTTCTTAAGTTTATCTTTCCATTTAATAACTCAACATATTTTTTGGTAATTGTTAATCCTAAACCTGTACCTTCATACATCCTATGATAGCCTTCACTAGCTTGTCTGAATGCATCAAAAATTAACTCTTGTCTACTTGGTTCTATACCAATACCAGAGTCTGTAATCTCAATCATAGCATAATCAATGTTATCTTCTCTCTCTGCTTTCAACACTACTTTTATAAATCCTTCTTCAGTATATTTGATAGCATTGTTTATAACATTGCTAAATATATGATCAAGTAAATATGAATCATTTACACATAGAAGCTCATCCATTTTGTGCTCAAACTCTATTTTTAAATTCTTCTTTTGAGCTAATCCTTTAAATATCTTTATGTTTTCTTCGATTCTATAAACAAAGTCAACTTTATTCCACTTAATTTCTTGCCTGTTTGCTTCCACTCTTGATAAATCAAGTATCAAGTTAAGAGTAGTATGTAGCCTTTCTCCGGATTCCAAGATTGTCTTAACCATCTCTTTCACTTCCGAATCAGGCACCATATCATTCAATAGCTCAGCAAATCCCAGTATTCCGACAAGAGGAGTTCGTAACTCATGACTCATATTAGCCAGAAAAGCAGATTTTAATTTACTCATCTCTTCCGCCTTATCCTTAGCCTCAATCAGTTCTCTTGTTATTCTCTTTCTTTCTGAGATATCTCTCATAATACCATAAAGTCTGGGTTTATCTGTCCTCTTTTCATGAAGAACTTGAGCAGTAACTGCACAATCTCTAACAGTTCCATCTTTATCAAGTAGAACTAACTCATAATCCTTAAGTTTTTCTCCTCTTGATAATTTCTCAATAATCAGCTCTCTCTCTTTCTTGTCCGCATATACATCACCTATGTTACTTCCAATCATTTCTTCACGAGTATACTTAGAAATAGTATTAATTGATGGACTTACTTCTATCACTATTCCGGACAGGTCTGTCTCAAAGTAAACATCCTGTATATTCTCAAAGATGGTTTTATATTTATGTTCGCTTTCTCTGAGCTCTTCCTCTTGAAGCTTTCTTTCAGTAATATCGTGAACCATATATATTACGCCGGCTATATTATTACCTGTATCTAATAGAGGAAAATATCTACCATTTGCCCAACCCTTCTCATTACTTGATTTATATGTGAACTGATAGTCATTGGTCGTAATTATCTTTCCATTTTTAGACTGCTCATAAAACTTTAACTCTTCTTCTCTACTCATTGATTTAAAGACACTGCTAATCTCTCTACCCAACACATCCATGAAAGGTATATTGAACATCTCTGTCATAGGAGGATTCCAGAAAACAATTTTATCATCCATATTAGTAACCAGAATACCATCTTTAGAGCTGTCTAAAATCTGCTTATAAAATCTATGTGCTTCTCTTAAATCTCTCTGAGTTCTCTTCAGACTTGAAACATCTTGAGTCGATTCAAGTATTGTTGCAGGATTACCATCTTCATCGAAACTAAATACAACATACATTGAACGGAACCATATCCACTCTCCAGAAGAATTCTTTACTCTGTATTCGTTGTTTTCTACCTCTCCTTCTTTGAGAGTCTGCAACTTCTTAAATATATTCTTATGTCTCTCTAAATCATCTTTATGGATTAAGCTGTTTAAGATATCTCCTTCTACCTGATTACTTTTCAAATCATGATAACCGAGACTAGCCCATATATCTTTATTAGTATATGTAGACTTACCTGTTTTTAAATCAAATATGAACAAATATAAGGGGATAGTTTTAGTTATTTGCTGTATAAAAATCTGCTTCTCTTTATTAGCTTGAGATACCTTAGTTTTCTCATCAATAACGCTTTTCTTCTCCAACGCACTAACTGCAGAAGCTCCAAGTCTTTTATTATGCTCTTTAATTACATAATCCCAAGCTCCTGCCTTCATACATTCAACAGCGGTATCTTCATTCATTGAACCGGTTAGAATAATAAAAGGTATGCTGGAATCTTTTTGTAAGGTTAACTTTAAAGCCGTTAAACCATCAAAACTAGGTAGATTATAATCAGATACAATTAGTTGTGGTTCAAACTCATTAAGTTCTCTAAGAAAGTCTTCTTTCGTATCAACAACTTTAACCAGACATTCACCAAGATGCTTTTTCAATTGTCTTTGTGCTAATTCGGCATCTGAGGGTAAATCTTCTACTATCAGTATTCTAGTAGATGTTAACATATTTATTCATATTCCTTACTGAAGTTGGTGGTTAACATTCAGCCAATAATTACCAACCATTTTAATTGTCTGAATGAATTTAGAAAAATCAACCGGTTTCACTATAAAACTGTTCACTCCCAGAGAATAAGCTTTCTGAACATCTCTATCTTCCATTGACGAGGTAACTATAACAACAGGCAAAAGTTTTGTCTCTTCTTTTTTTCTCAAAGCTTCAAGCACTTCCAATCCTGTTACTCTAGGCAGTTTAAGGTCTAACATTAATAGTTTAGGGAGAACTGTCTTGTTACGTGAATCATACTTACCCTCTGCAAAGATAAAGTCCAAAGCTTCGGCTCCATCCTCAAGATGAATCAACTTATTGGTTATCTCAGCCCTAGCAAGGGCTCTTATTATTAGTTCTGCATCATTGGGATTATCTTCAACCAACAATATATCAAATGAATTATTATCCAAATGCCACCTCCAGAATGCTATGAGTCATACTTGCGAACTTCCTACTTTTAATAATTATACTCATACTACCTTTGTTACGTAGAATATTTGGGCAATGTAAACTGGAAGGAAGCACCTTTATTGATAGCACCTTCACCCCAAATCAATCCATTATGTAGTTTTATAGCTCTTCTCGCTAAAGCTAAGCCCATTCCTACTCCTTCAAACTTAGAATCGCTATGTAGCTTCTGAAAAGTGTTAAATAGCTTATCAGAATACTCCATATCGAACCCAACACCATTATCTTTTATCTTATAGACAAACTCTTTACTCAATTCTTTAGCTGATATTGTTATTTTCCTTATCTGGTTGTATTTTGTGAATTTTAAAGCATTAGATATAAGAATATACCATACTTTTCTAATCAGAAGAGGATCACCATAAGCATTAGGCAACTCCTCCACTATGAAATCTATACTCTCTCTTGCAACCACTGTAGTTAACTCTTTGTAAACCGATTGCACGATTTTGTTCATATCAATATCAACAGACTGTATCTCATATCGGTTAAAATGAGAATAGCTAAGAAGAGCATCTATGAGCTCGTTCATTTTTTCTACATTACTATTAACAATCTCGCTTAGCCTTTTACCTTCTTCGTCAAAATTTTGGCTATACTCTTCTAATAGCAACTGTCCAAAACCTGATATTGCTCTTAATGGTGTTCTAAGGTCATAGGATATTGATTTACTAAGAGTTTCCAACTCCTTCTGCATCTCCATCAACTCAGCAATTTTAAGCCTAAGTCTCTGTTCCAAATGCAAATTAGTTTTCTTTAACTCATTATTGGATTTTATCAAATGATTAGTTAGATTTATCTGATCATCTCTTATTTCTCCATCCATCAACACATAGTTTCCATCAAGAGGAAGTTCAGAAAATATATCACTGACTTTCACTGAATAATTATCTTTTAAAGCTTCTATTAACTGCTCTCGTTTTCTTTCCTTAATAACCATAAGAATGACTTTTTCTTTCATCCGCTCCTCCATGAATAGGAAACATTCATACCGCCATTCACTCGAAATGAATTTACCTCAACTTAATGGTATTGCTTCAAGAGTTATGCTGTCAAGTGAAATCTTAACTCTATCATTCACAATTAACTTTTTACAATATAATCATAAAACTAAGTATTACGCATATAATTTCATATAACCTTGTCATTATTGCCATAGATTACCCAACAAAATTCCATTTATTCCAATGTTAGCAGATGTTTTATTGAATTCAAAAAAAGCAATATTAAACTACCTCTATCATCGAAATCATTTGCATATTCGATATATTTATAAATCCGAATAAGATTCAGTTAATTCATAGGTTAAGAAAAATATCCTCTATTAACAAGTTATATCCTAAAGCAAAAGTGGTAGTTTATATCTTTAGCATCTAATGCATTAACCATCAAGTGCATTTTTGGCAAAGAAGGCTACTTATTGCCAACTAAGAATAATCAAAAAAAGTATTGCCAATTATTAGCCCAAATTTTTCTTGACTGATTATCTTCTAGCCCCAGTTTTGGTGGAAATCCAATTAGAAAGGAGTTTCCATGAAAAAGAAAGTTATCATTATGGGTGCTGCTGGAAGAGATTTCCACAATTTCAACAACTATTTTAGAGATAATGAGGAGTATGATGTTATTGCATTTACTGCGACTCAGATTCCGGGCATTGATGACAAAAAATATCCTGCTGAATTAGCGGGTAAGCTCTACCCCAATGGTATTCCTATTCTGCCTGAAGCTAAGGTTCCCGAACTCATAAAGGAACATGATATAGATATAGTTGTTCTCGCTTATAGCGATCTCCCATACGAAAGAGTTATGCATAATGCTGCTATGGTTAATGCTGCCGGAGCTGATTTCATGCTCATGGGCGAAAAACATGGTCGTGTTAAAACAACTAAACCTCTCATTACAATTTGTGCAGTAAGAACAGGTTGTGGTAAAAGCCAAACAACCAGAGCCGTTGTTCGTTATCTCAAGAGCATCGGTAAAAAGGTTGTTTCCATACGCCACCCTATGCCTTATGGTGATCTTGTTGCTCAGAAAGTTCAGAGATATGAGACTATTGATGACTTAGCAAAACATAAATGCACCATTGAAGAGATGGAAGAATATGAACCGCATATTGCCATGGGAAGCATTATTTATGCCGGTGTTGATTATGAAGCTATAGTACGTGAAGCAGAGAAAGAAGCTGATGTTATTCTTTGGGATGGTGGGAACAATGATACACCTTTCTATACTTCTGACCAAGAGGTTAACATCGTTGTTGTAGATCCTCATAGACCAGGTCATGAGATTAGTTATTATCCTGGAGAAACAAATGTTCGCTTAGCAGACATTATTGTTATTAATAAGATAGACTCAGCGGACCTTGATGACATTCAAGAAGTAAGAGAGAATTGTCGTGCAATCAATCCTACAGCTAAGATTGTTGAAGCTGCATCTCCATTAACTGTTGAGGATCCTGATTTATTACTTGGCAAGAATGTGCTGGTTGTAGAAGATGGTCCTACTCTCACTCATGGTGAAATGACTTACGGTGCGGGTGTTGTTGCTGCTGAGAAATGCGGTGCTGCCGACCTGGTTGATCCACGACCATGGGCTGTTGGTGAGATAAAGGAAACTTTCGAGAAATATCCCGAAATTGGTGTTCTTCTTCCTGCCATGGGTTATGGTGACCAACAGATTAAAGATCTTGAAGAGACTATCAAAAGAACAGAATGCGATGCTGTTGTTATTGGTACTCCAATAGATCTGAGAAGAATAGTTAAAATTAGTCAGCCGTCTACTCGTGTTAGTTATGACCTTCAGGAGATTGGTAAACCAACTCTTGCTGACCTTCTTTCAGAAAGAGGCTTTTAATCTGACATTAGTAGATATATAAATTATACAAAGTAGGAGATTTAACCGTCTCCTACTTTGTTTTTCAGAAAAAGAATCGGGAGAATTATATGAATAAGAAAATCGTTTTGGCTCTTGGTGGTAATGCTATTATCCAAGCCGGACAAAAAGGAACTATCACAGAACAGTTTGCCAATACCCGAGAAAGTCTTAACGGGATTGCACAGTTAATTAAAGATGGTTATCAAATTGCTATTTCTCATGGAAATGGTCCTCAAGTCGGGAACATGCTTATCCAGCAAAATGCAGGTATCGAACGTGGTGTTGCACCACTTCCACTTGGAGTTCTTAATGCTGCCACAGAAGGTACAATGGGATACATGATTGACCAAAG
This sequence comes from Cloacimonadales bacterium (SeqCode), assembly GCA_963667035.1. Lineage (GTDB taxonomy): Bacteria > Cloacimonadota > Cloacimonadia > Cloacimonadales > JAFGVF01 > Zophobacter. The sequence continues at coordinate 624,242 of OY762964.1, read as the reverse complement.
TCTTCAAAACATCCTTAAGAAAGCCGGACTTGAACCTGAAGTAGCGGTAATACTCACTCAGATTGTTGTTGATAAGAATGACCCGAGCATGAGTAATCCAACCAAACCTGTTGGCCCATTCTATACTGAAGAACAAGCTAAAGCTCTTCAAGAAGCATACGGCTGGGCTATGACAGAAGATGCAGGACGCGGATGGCGTCAGGTGGTTCCTTCACCAAAACCAAAAGATATTATTCCTGCTAAATCAATTAAGCAATTAATGGAACAAGGCACTATTGTTATCTCGTGTGGTGGTGGCGGAATCCCTGTTTATGTAGAGAATAACAATACTTTAGAGGGTGTTGATGCTGTAATTGATAAGGACTTTGCATCTGCTTTACTTGCAAACCAAATTGATGCTGATACTCTTATAATTCTAACCGGTGTAGAGAAAGTAGCCATTAACTGGGGTAAACCTGATATGGAAGAGCTTTCTACCCTTAGTACAGCAAAAGCTAAACAATACTATGACGAAGGTCATTTCCCTAAAGGTAGTATGGGACCAAAAATTTTAGCTGCTATTGATTATCTTGAGAAAGGTGGTAAGAGAGTTATCATCACTTCTCATGAATTCTTAACTGAAGCTCTAGAGGGTAAAACAGGAACAATTATCACTATGTAGTTTAACCATACAGTTTCTATAAAAGGCAACTTATTCGAGTTGCCTTTTATTCATTCATAAAACTACTTTGACATTCACCTTATTTACAAATTATACTGTATATATCAGAAAAATGAGTTTTGACTTGCAGAGAGTTATTTCCATTTCAAACAATCTACTTACTCAGTGCATTTTCAGTAACTTACATCAAATACTTATCATCAACTGTTTTCTCACATTGCAGGTCCTACCAACGCACTGTTTTTGCACTGTGCAGGCACTGCTAATGCACTATCCACCCACTGAAACACCGGGTTGACAGTACCCGCACAGTGGAAAAACAGTGGGAAACTACGGCATTATTGATGGATGCAATGAAGAAGAGCAGAATATGATCTTTAAATAAAAATTGAATTTAATCTACAAGGCACTTAAACTAGTGCCTTGTACTCTAAAACCTTCTATATTCCTATCTTAAACTGTTAATGTCACTTACAAAATTCGAGTAGGATTTTTTAACAGAGCTCATGCTATTAACACTGACTTGCGGAAATAACTGATTTAAAATATAGAAAGACATAGCAAGTCTATGGTCGTTGTAGGAATCCAACTCAATCTCATTTGGTTCGACAGTAAGCGGATTAATCTTTAACATATCTTCATCCAAGTTAATCTCCGCTCCTATTAGTTTCAGATTCTCAATGATTCCGGTCACTCTGTCCGATTCTTTATGTTTCAAATACCCTACATTATAAATAACAGTCTCGGTAGTAGCAAACAAGGCTAATATCGATAATACAGGTACAAGGTCCGGAGCTCTTCTCGCATTAAAGTTAAACCCTTTATAATCTGATTTCTTAGCAATAAGAACGGTCTCTTCTGTTTTCTCCGTATAATGCAATTTTATATCAGCCCCAGCATCAGAAAGCAACTTCCAGAACACAAAATCGGGTTGTTTAGTGTGATTCGAAATCGGGGTTACTCCTATCCCCTCTTCCGAGAACAAACCTAAGCTCAATGGATAAACTGCTGAAGATAAATCGGCTTCACAAGTAAACTCTGATTTAGCATTATATCTGCTTTGGGCAGGAATGATGTATGTGCTCTCTTTCTCCTCTATCTGAATACCGAACTCATCCATTAATGCTATGGTGAGATCAATATAATTCTTAGAAACAATAGGAGAATTAATTTGTATTGTTAGACCCTTTTCAAAGCATGGAGCACATAACAGTAGAGCTGAGATATATTGGCTACTAATACCGGCATCTATAACCAAGCTTTCTACTTTAGGATTGGCTCCTAAAACAACAATATCTCGATTGTTTTTTGCAATAGTTGCTCCTAAAGTTATCATAGTTTTTATGAGTTCATCATGCGGTCTTTCTGATAACCTCTCCCCTATACTTATTATCGTCTCTTTCCCGGCTTGAAGAGAAGCATAAACCATCAGAAAACGGAGTGCTGTTGCTGATTCCTCTATATGGAAACGGCTACGGAGACAAGTGTCATTTAAAGTTACCTGATTTTCTATCGCTTCAACACCTATCGCCTTTGCCATTTCTCTTACATCTTCTGAATCACTCCAGTTAGTAACACTCATTTCATCTTTCAAGAATAGAGATATTAACAGTATTCTTTGTAAAATTGACTTAGAGCCTGAAAGCTTTAAAGTTCCATGTAGTTTGGTTATTGGTTTTATATTCATATTCATGTTTCCAGATTTTACGACAAATGCCACTTGACAAGTTATAAATAAGGTTATGCTTATCGCAACATAAAAAAGGGGATTAAGATGTCAGATAATCGTCCATATTGGCAACAGTATTTTATGAAGATGGCTTACTTAGCTTCCGAACGGTCAACTTGCCTCAGACGTAAAGTCGGAGCTGTAATAGTTAGAAACAACCAAATACTATCAACGGGATACAATGGATCTCCCAAAGGTGTTAGACACTGTTCCCAAACAGGTTGTCTCCGACAACAAATGAACATACCTTCCGGTCAAAGACATGAAATGTGTCGTGGAGTTCATGCTGAGCAAAACGCCATTATTCAAGCGGCAGTAAATGGCCATTCAATCAAAGGTGCTGAGCTTTACTGTACAAATCAACCCTGTAGTATCTGTGCTAAAATTATTATAAACTCGGAAATAAAGAAGGTTTATATTGCTGAGCCTTATAATGATCAGCTTGCTGAAGAAATGATGAAAGAAGCAGGAGTTGAGTTAATCAAAGTTAATGTAGAAACCGGTCAGATGACGGAACTACTATAAAGTTTTATTATGAATAAGCCCGAAGCACTACTTCGGGCTAGTTTATTTGTATATAATTCCTATTCTTTTCTTCCTATAGCAACATAGAGATTATGAAAACTAAAACTATAATATTCATCTTCTTCTATTTGCTTAAGAACTCTCGCTTTACTCATCTCCCTATACTTCTCATTCATCTTGAAGTACTTTCGGAGTAGGTATTCTGTACCTCCCCCTGCTAGTACATCTCTTCTGGTTGATTGCTTCCAATCTTTTTCACTTGATTTATCTACACTTTTGTTATCAGCTTCTTTAGCTTTTGTATGCATATCCTCACCATAAGGTGGTATTGTAAACCTTATTTTGTCACCGGCTCTTGCGTCTATATTACTAAATCCGGCCTCTGAGAGAAGTTTAGGTAACTTTGAACCAATTGTAAAATCTCCATAACCAAGCTTTTTATACCCCTTAAATCTATAATAATAAATCTTAGTACGTAGCAGTAAATCTTCCAGAGATTCATCAACAAGAGATGAGACTACCGGTCTTGTTGAATTGCATAGATTATCAGGTTCTATACAAACAATCAATCCTCCCGACTTGAGAATTCTTTTCATCTCCTGTAAAGCCTTATCAGGAAACTCAAGATGCATGAGAAGAGTCTGACACATCACAACATCGTATGAGTCATTATCTAATGGTAAGTTATACACATCACCATGAATAAAGTTTACATTACCATTCTGACTCCACTCTTTTGCCATATCCTTAGCCTCGGTTACAAGGTTTTGTGATTTATCAACCCCGGTATATGAACCTGCATCACCGAAATACTCCCAGAATGTTAAACCTAAATAACCTAATCCACAACCAATATCCGCTACTTTCATACCTGAATGTAAACCAAACCACTTTGAGAGCATTTCAATTGTATCTTTATTCCATAAATCTCTTCGCTGCTCAATCAACATCTTCTTATACTTACTATCAGACCACTCAATTTCTTTCTTACTCATTACACCTCCTAATAGTTACTCATTGTTTAGCATAAGCAAATACTTTAGCAACAAAAATCTTGGAAGAATTCATATAAGTGTTAAATTAATCCATAAAAAAGAGAGTGCGTAAGGGCTACGCACTCTCTAGGCTACTTGAGAGGGGGTTAGCCATTGGGGATTATACTACATGCTAACCCTTGGAGTGATTATGATTGATTTGTTTTCACAATATTTACTTTAATTCCGTCTTTGACTCTGCTCTGACCTTCAACAACGTATGAGTCGTTAAGTGTTAGTCCTGAGATTATCTCTATTTTATCAGAAACAACGTCCCCGGTAACTACTTTTTGTTTTACAGCTTTGTCATTTTTTACTACGTAAACGTAATCCTTATTGTTTTCGGTAACTACTGAGAGTCTGTTAATAATTATAGCTTCCGCATTTGTCTTTGTGTTTACTTTAACTGTTACAAAAGCACCTGCTTTTAGCTCGTTATTATGATTATTAATCATTACATCCACTGCAAAGCCACGCTTTTGAGGATTAGCTGATAATGAGATAGCTGTTACTTTACCTTTAAAAGTTTTGCCACCAATGGCATCCCAACTGATAACAGCAGGTAGATTCTTTTTGAAGTTGTTTATCTTTGTTTCATCTACTGTTATAGTTGCTTTGAGTACTGATGAATCAACTATTTTAGCTAATGGAGATGAAGGAGAACAAAAATCACCTTCATCATAATTTATTTCAGAAACTATACCCGAAATAGGAGCTTGTACTTTTACCATCTTAGATACTGCTCTAAAATCCTGAATAGCGACATCGTATTGTGTCTTAACATTATCAAGATCTTGTCTTGATATACCACCGGCATTGTATACTGTAAGCATTCTATTGTAAGTTTTCTCTGCTATATCTTTAGCTAAAAAAGCTTGTGTATACTTTGCTGTTGGAGATTCAGTTGAGTACTCGGCAATTACTTCACCTGCTTCAACATAGTCTCCAAGACTAACGTTAATACGGAATAGATTATCACTAAGAAGTCCAAACACTTCAGACTCTTTGGCTCCTTCAAGTGTTGACTGGAACTCTTCCCATCTTTCCAGTTTACTTGTTTTAACTTTATCTATCTTAACAGGAATACCTTCTGCTTCCTGAATATCTGCAATTGATTTAGGTTGCTGTACCTCTTCAGATGAACAGCCAACTAATAATACGAGCATTAATGCTATCGCTATAATATATATTCTTTTCATGATGTTCTCCTTATAATAATCCGCTTGCATACTTGAATTCTATGACTGAATTAGTGAAATTATGAATTGCTGAAAGCAATTGTAGACGGCTGTTACGCAAATTCGTTTGAGCATCAATAACTTCTATTTGTGAGCCTATGCCATTACTAAATCTGACATTTGCAATATCCAAAGCTTTTTGACTCTCATTTACAACATCTTCCTGTAAGCTGATTTGCTCTGATGCTTGTAACAGGTTACGGTATGTTGACTCGGCTTCAAGTTGAAGTAATCTCTTTGCCTTTCTTAACTCAATATCAGACTTTCTAATACTACTTTTAGCTTGTTGAATCTTAGCATAAGTGTCTCCATGGAATAAAGGAATGCTAATATTGATACCAACATTGAACTTGCGTATATTGAAGTCATCTTTGAACATATCAGAGAATTCATCCTGACTTGCCTGAGAAGTGAAGGAGCCCACAGCGGCTATAGTAGGTAACAAATCACCGTAGGCGATTCTCTTGCTCTGTCTATACATCTTGTTTGATTTCTTTAGGATTGATAGTTCTCTTCTGTTATCAAGTACTCTTTGAAGATAATTAGTTGTATCAGGAAGAACAGGATTATACTCCAGTTTACCATCAAGAACTAAATCTGCATCCAATTCCATACCTAAGTCTGTCTTGAACTTATTCAAAGCAAGTCTGTAATTATTATTGTATTCTACGAGCATCGGTTCAATAGATTTAACTCCGACTCGTGCTTTAATCACTTCATACTCGGAAATCAATTCTTGAGCATACATTGTTTCAGCCACTCTCAGATTTTCAAGAGCGTCTGTTTTTGTTGCTTTGATAACTTCATAAGCTTCTTTAGCTAATAGAACATCATTGAAACTTTGGGTTATTGCCACACAAGTTTTTGCTTTCTGCATTTCTAGAGATTCTTTTGAAAGCTTACTATAAACTTTGGCAATTTTAATGCCTGTACCGACTTTTCCACCAACCCAAAGAGGCTGCACAATGCTTATCTCACCATCAAGTGCTTTATCTTCCTGTTGATCATAAAGATCATTGGATGTATAAGCTTTATGAACTGCTGTTAAGCTTGCATCAATCTTAGGGAAAGCATTTGCTAATGCTTCACGGAATCGATACTTTGAGTTTTTTAAGTCCTCTTTTGCCGTTAGAATATCATCACTTTGCTTTAAAGCAATATTGATTGCATCATCTAAGGTGATAGTTTCACTAAACAATCCCATACTAACGGACACTAAGATAATGACAGCGATTAATTTAATTCTACTAAACATTATGCCCCCTGACCATTATATGAAATGACTCTGCTTGGATTAACCCACAGTTCCACTTTATGAATCTTCTTGTTATCTGTGTTTATATCATGAGCAAACTTCTCAAACATGATTCTAGCTACGTTCTCAACAGTAGGCTGTTCATGTTCAAAATCTTTAAGGTCATTCAAGAGACTGTTATCGAAATGATTTATTATATCTCTAACTTGATTCTGAAAGTAGTTAAACTCCATACTTATACCGTATTTATCAAGTTCAGTAAATCCAACCGTAATTCTAACATACCACTGATGTGTATGCATAATGCTTTCGTGTTCATCATTAATCTTAATCTGATGGGAAGCATGAAAATTTAGAGTTTCTTGTAGGGTATACATCAGACCTCCGTATTAACTATTTTCTTTTTAGTGAATTGAACATATATTACAGGTATCACATACAATGTGAGTATCGCTGAAGTTAACAAACCTCCCATTGATACAACACCAACACCTTGACGCAACTCTGCACCGGCACCCAATCCCAGAGCAAGAGGTAACATACCAAGTACTGATGCTAATGTAGCCATAACAATAGCTCTCAGCTTTGTATGTGATGCTTCAAGGATAGCAGATACTTTATCAAGTCCGCTTCTGTGAAGATGGTTAGTGTAGTCCAGAATGATAATAGCGTTATTCACAACAATACCGATTAGCATAACCACCGCCATCATCGCAAAGATGTTTAAGGCAACGCCAAACATGGAGAGTCCTGTTATAACACCTATCAACGAAAGAGGGATAGTTGTCATGATAATAACACCTTGACTCCATGATTCCAAGATTGCCACAATAAGAAGGAAAGTAAGTACAAGAGCAATCAAGAAAGCACGAGATAAATCAACCATAGCTTCGTTTTGAAGCTTAGCGTCGCCACCTTGCTCAATCTTGAACTCGCTTGGTATAGTAATCTTTTCATCTATACCTTTTTGTATATCTCCCACGATATCACCAAGTGTTCTACTACCAATACTAGCGGTTACTGAATGCATGATAAGCTTATTCTTTCTATAAATCATTGTAGGAGCTTCGGTGAGTTCCACTTTTCCCAAATCAGAAAGATGTTTCTCTCCGAGGGATGTAAGGATAGGAATATCTCTTAGCTTATCTTCATCATTTATATTCTGATTATCAAGCAATACTCTGATATCATACTCTTCACCATTAATGCGGTAAGTTGAAGATTCAACACCCTCAATTGTGGTCCTAAGAGTCATTGCAATGTCATAAACATTTACACCTGCATCAGCAAGTTTCTTTCTATCGGGAACAAACTTGTATTCCGGCTTACCTGCACGAATATCAGTATCCACGTTAAGTGCTCCTTCTACATTTCCTGCAATTTCAAATACTTGCTGAGTAAGCTTCCTAACTTCTTCAAGATCAGTTCCCATTATATCAAATTGAATAGGTTTACTAGGCGTCTCAAATTGAGATACTTCCGCAACTTTAATCAATCCGTCAGGAATAGCAGAGAGTTCTTGAGTCATTATTCTAGCTATACTTGTTGTGGTTTGTTCTCTATCCTTCTTCAAGAAGATACGAATCTTTCCGACATATACACCTTCAGTCATGTCAAGAGAACCAATATTAACGATAACTTTATCTACTTCATCATGAGAAGTTATTATTTTTTCCATTTCCATGAACTTATCGGATGTTTTATCCAAATCATAATAAGCAGGGAATTCAGCAGTAACTTGAATAACACCATCATCAACATAAGGTACGAATTCGGTTCCTATCCCTTTTCCTAGTGTTACTGCAACAAGAACAAGAATCAATATAGAGAAGATAATAACCGAGAATCTCTTAGCAGGTGAAGAAACAACCCATTTAACCGAGTTCTTGTATGACACAGCAAGTTTTTCAAATCCATCTTCAAATCTCTTTCCAAAACTGTTCTTAGATTTCTTACCCTTCACTTTAATGATTTGAGATGCAAGCATTGGTGTAAGAGTAAAACTGATTATGATTGAAAGTACCATTATAAACACAACTGTAAGCCCGAATTCTTTAAAGATAGATCCAACCATTGATTGCATTGTAGCAATTGGCACAAACACAACGATGTTAGTAACTGTTGAAGCTATAACGGCAACTGCAATCTCTGATGTCCCTTTATTTGAAGCTTCAATTTTATTCATTCCCATCTTAATGTATCTGTCAATATTCTCCAGAATCACAACCGAGTTCGTAACTAGCGTTCCCACCGATACACTCATAGCCATTAATGACATGATATTGAGAGTGAATCCTGCTCCATTCACGAGCATGAATGTTGCTATTAACACTACCGGCATTGAGATAGCAACAACGAATGTACTTCTCAAATCGTGTAAGAATAATAATAGCACAAGGGCTGTGAATATAATACCCATGTATATTGATGAGAGTGTATCTCTAACGGAGTTCTTAACGAAAGTTGAACTATCCTCTGCCAGAATAATATCAATGTTATCAGGTAACTCTTTTTTAAGCTGTTCCATATCAGCTCTCACCTGTTCGGCCACTTTCACAACATTAGCTGAGTTAAGCTTGATGACACCCATATTGATAACTGTAAGGTTTTCACCTTCCAATGAACTCTGTGAATCGTGAAATCTACTTAAGTCCTGAGGTTTCTTACTTGTCTCTCTGATTTCGGCAAGTTCACTTAAATGTCTGTTTCCTTTAGGTGTAGGAACTTGAATATCAGCTATATCGTTCAGTGATTTAAACTCACCTTCATATTTTACACTGTATTCATGTCCGTTTTTTCTGATACTACCGCCTGGAAGGTTCATATTATTCATTTGCAGAAAGCTTACTAGCTGCAATGGAGATAATCCGTATTTACTAAGCTGTTTCCTATTTAGAACTACCTGTATTTCTCTCTCATTAGCACCGGTGAGATCTATTTCCGCTACACCTGTAATTCTTGAGAGTCTTGGTTCAAGATTGTTCTCAGCAAAATCATTTGCATCAGCAGGAGATAAAGAAGTTATCATAGAATAAGTCATAATTGGTTCAGATGCTATATCGAACTTGGAAATCTCAGGTTCATAAGCATCGTCAGGTAAATCGTTTGCAATTAGCTCAATTTTATCCTTAACTTCTCTAACAGCTACATTCTCGTCTTTAGAAGTCTTAAAAATCAAAGTAGTTACGGAAGCTCCTTCCATAACATAGGAATTGAAGTAATCCAAATCACTGATTGTTGCAACTTCATCTTCAACTTTCTTCGTAATATTGTTTTGAATCTCTTCCGCACCTGCACCAGGATAAACAATCTGTACAGAAACCACGGGTAGATTAGTTTCCGGTGCTAAGCTTAGCGGAATTGATTGATAAGCTAGTAATCCCATGAGTACAAGCACAATAACAAATACCCAGGTCGTCACAGGTCTATCTATCGCAATTTTCGATAGAAACATCTTTCCTCCATTTATCAAATATTCTCATTATATACATACACGAATGTTTGTATAGGGATAAAAAAATAGTCGCAAAAGTCTGATTTCTTTTACGATTTCTTCTTTATACTATTTAGTCCTTTAAATGCAAAATCTATTAAATCCTCTGAAAAATCCTTAACTTCTCTTCCCAACACTAAATTGCGCAAATCAATCTCAGGACTGCTCTTGATTCCTATCAATGCAAGAAAGTTCAAAATATAAACACTCAAAGCTCCCGAATCAATATTCTCATCAAGCTCACCATGCTTCTGTGCTATTAAAACTTCCTTTTCAACGATGTTCAATGCTTTAATCGCTCTTTGGTAAAAAGTTTCAAAAATACTCTGAACGGATGGTATTTTCCTTACTTGAATGAAATTATCTTTAATGAAATTAAACAAAGCAAGTTCATAGGAATCCAAATCTCTAAAACTTACGAATAATCTTTTGGTTCTGTCTAGGAAGGTGCCTTCCTGTTGATATGAATATTCAATATAATTGCATAGATAGTTCATGCCTTGTTCAATAAGATATGAGAATAAATGATCCTTGTTTTCAAAGTGCCAATAGATTGCACCTCTGGTTGTTCCGGCACGCTTGGCAATATCAGCTAAATTAGTAGCTGAATAACCATTTTCGCTGAATAGCTTAAGTGCTGCCATAACCAGGTCATGCTTTGTTTGTTCTGCGTCACTTTTAGTTCTTCTCATATCTTCCTCTTTGTATACAAACATGAATGTTTGTATACTGATTCTTGTCAATATCTCTTTTGTTTTTCCTTTCTAAATATCTGAATTATACAGTTCTGATTAGCGATTAAATGCGGTATTCATAGTGCTATCATAATTATCAATAAAAATAAACAAAGCTGAATTATCATCATTCTATCCTTTTGAAGCAAGTAATTGATTCGTTTATAAAGATGAATCGTACTATTAATTATTACTTCACATTGTTTAAACGAATTACTAAAGCACACTTTTCGCACTGTGATCCCACTGTGAAGGCACTGCCAACCCGGTGTTTCAGTGCGTGCACAGTGCCTCAATAGTGGCTGCACAGTGCAAACGCAGTGCGTTGGTTGAGTATGGAATGTGAGAAAACAGTTAGGATCTAAAATGATGACAATCATGTTAAACCCGTTAGCACTATTTTAACAATATTAGCTTTTGAGTGACTGTCTTCTTACCATCAGATAATCTACAGAAGTATACTCCACTTGCTACATTCTCAGGTTTCCATTCATAGCTATGGCTACCGGCGAGGACATTTCCTGAAATCAGTGTTTCTATTAACTCACCTTTGATATTGTATACTTTTAGAGTTACATAAGAACTTTTGGTTAACTGAAATGATATTGTTGTTTCAGGATTGAAGGGATTGGGAAAATTACTTAATGATATTAACTTCTGTATCTCTTGAATCTCCTCGTGATTGTTTGTTAGAAAAACCGATTCAAGAGTACTAACACCATTCGAACCATTGGCTAAGAACAGTATATCATCCTCGACATCTATATTATTTACATGTAAATTCCATTGAAAAGAATCAACTAATCGTGGTTGTAGTGGATTACTGATATCATATATACTGATTTCATTCCAGTTACTATCACAAATAATCAGGCAGTTGTTATAGATAAAACAATCATCAATACTACTTGTTTCTCTTGGCAATATAGTTTCACAACAATAACAATCTGACATGTTTGAAGTATCAATGACTTTTAAACCGTTCTTGCCTGTTGCGATGTAAACTACTTGAGAATTTTGAACAATCTTCTTAGCATAATCGGTAATATCTAACTGACAAACCTGATTAGGTATAGGTGGATTAGATACATCGAAAGTAACTAACCCTGTCCAACCGCATGCAGCTTTCACTATATCTCCTGAAATCTGCATATCATTTATAAGGGTATTGTTGAAATGAGAGCAGATTGATTGCAATGATAGTGGATTAGTTGCATCAAGAACTCGAATTCCGTTATGAGTCGTAGAATAATAAATCAAACTATCCGAATAGATTATTGATATTATCTCACCGTAACCACCATTATGATAAAAACCGCCTAACTGCAAATTCTGTAAATTAGAAATATTCAATGTATAGACACTCCGAGGTGATGCCAAATAAATAATGTTACCATCAATAAAAAAGTCTCTTACACCTTCAGGCACTTCAACTGAGTTTAGTAGTATAGGATTATTGATATCAGCGAGATCATAAACTTTTATTCCGATATCATCTCCAACGAATGTGGCGTTATTTATTGATTTAACTATATTAACCGATACAGACTCGGAGAAACTGCTTCTCTGAATATTAATATCCGGTTCTGATATATCTATAATATCTAAGTCAGATCTATCATCTACCAAGTATGCGCAATAATCATAGATACAAATTGATTTCTTATCTCTTGCACTGTTATAAATACCACCTAACTCTAGATTATCCGGTGTTGAATAATCAATTACCAACAACCCCTTTTCCCTGTCTCCAATATGACATAACCCTCCCTGAACATCAAGAAAGATTATCTGTGATATCTGATATCTATCCAATTGTTGAATATTGTTTATATCTGTAATATTCAATACTTCCAGTCCGATAGAAAGCATACCGAGAAACATCAAATCACCTTCAACATCTACATAGTGTAAGGATTGATCTGTCTGATAAGTTCTAACAAGTTGCGGAACTTGTGGTTCTGAAATATCCAGTACTGTTAATCCATGAATACCGTTAGCAACATAAGCAATATCCCCTACTATTTTTATCGAATATGCATCAATAAGATTATTATAATTACTAATTAGCTGTGGATTGTAAACATCTGAAACATCGACTATCTCAATACCATTCATAATTGTACATAAATAAGCGATATTTCCGACAACATTAATTGATCGTATATATGCGGATGTTACATATTCACTGAGTAATACAGGGTTCTGGGAATCAGACACATTAAGAATCTGAACTCCGGAACCATGCGATCCAATGAACAATAAAGTATCAATCAAGCATAATTCATGTATGATTATTCCGGTATCATATACTGATCGAAATTGAGGATTCTCAGGAATGGATACATCTAATACTACAAGACTATCATTACCGCATGACAGATACCCTCTATCATTGGAAACAGCTAGATAGGAGAAATTGCTTGGGTGCTCATATTCTCCAATCTTATGATAGATAGAAAATACAGGTATAATAAGATAGATACTGATTAAGAACAAAACAATCTTTTTCATAGTTACTCCTTATATGTGTTTGTATTGATTGTTAATAGTAATTATTTGTTTGTCAATCAAATTGTACAAACAAGGCATATTAATTGATTTCTGAAGAGAATAGAGAGTCACATTGTTTATTATTCAAGTCATTGAAGGAGATATTTTCTTGACTAAAAGTGTAACGCAATTTCTGTTCAAGTATTATCATATTGGAGGCTTTAATGCAAACAACCGGATATATTTCTCAAAAAGCAAAAATAGGAGAAAATGTTAAATTAGGTTTTAACGTAGTAATAGAAGATAACGTTGAAATAGGCGATAATTGTCTTATTGGACATAACGTTGTAATATATAGTAATAGTGTTATTGGTGAAGGTGTTAGAGTTGATGCTAATACCATAATTGGGAAAAGACCTTTAAGTTCACCAAGAAGTATATTCAAAGTTGCCGATAACATGGAACCGGCTAGAATTGGAAAACTCTGTCAGATTGGAGCTAATGTTGTGATATATTGTCAAGCAACCATTGGTGACAACAACTTGGTAGCAGATTTAGCAACCGTAAGAGAAAATGTGACAATAGGAAATCTAAACATAGTAGGACGTAATGTAACTATAGAGAATTTTGTTAAGATTGGTGACAGAAATAAATTCGAAACAAATGCTTACATTACAGCATACTCTGAAGTAGAGGATTATTGTTTTGTTGCTCCATGCGTAGCAACAAGTAACGATAACTATATGGCAAGAGATAAAGAGCGTTACGAACATTTCAAGGGCGTAACAATAAAACGTGGTGGAAGAATTGGAGTTAATGCAACTATACTTCCCGGAAAAGTAATTGGTGAGGATAGTCAGATTGCTGCAGGAACTCTTGTAAGCAAGGACACGGCACCCGGAAAGCTTTATCTTGGCCATCCGTCTAGAGAGATAAGAGATGTTTTAGAGGGACAACGTCTGGAGAACAATCTGGACAAATAAGCTCTCGTAAGGAAGATATAATGAGTACTTTAATAATAATACCAACATATAATGAGATAGAGAATGCTCCCAAAATCATTGACTATGTTCTAAATCTAAATGATGAATTAGAGATATTGATAGTCGATGACAACTCCCCTGACGGAACAGGAAAACTTGTTGAGCAACTACTTTCCGACCATCAACGTTTACACCTGATGAAGAGAAAGGGTAAACAAGGACTGGGAACTGCTTACATTGCCGGTTTTAAGTATGCACTTGAACATGGATACGATTTCATTGTTGAGATGGACGCTGACTTCTCGCATAATCCGGATGATATTCTAAGAATGCTTAAAGAGATTGAGCATAAAGACTTGATTATCGGTTCTCGTTATTGCGATGGTATTAATGTTGTGAACTGGCCTTTTAAAAGATTGTTACTGAGTTATTTTGCTTCTTGGTATGTTAGGGCAATAACCGGAATGCCTTTCAAAGACCCTACAGCGGGTTTTAAGTGCTATAGAAGAGAAGTACTTGAAAGCATAGATTTTGATTCAATAATATCTGATGGATACTCATTCCAAATTGAAATGAAATATAGAGCCTGGCAGAAGAAGTTCAGAATAAAAGAAATGCCAATAGTATTCACAGAAAGAAGAGACGGTCAATCTAAGATGTCTTCCGAAATTGTCTACGAAGCAATCTGGAATGTTTGGAAAATAAGGTTTATGCCAATCAAAGGATAAATGAAAAACATTAAAAGTTTAAAGATAGAAAAGCCGGTATTCGGTGGCTATGGTCTCGGATTTTGGGAGGGACAAAGCGTTTTTGTCCCTTCTGCACTTCCCGGAGACATAGTTGATGTCAAGGTAAAGTACACAAAGAAGAGATCTCTTTTTGCTGAGATTAACAAGTATGTATCACATTCTCCGGATTATATTGAACCTGAATGCACAGCATTTTCTAAATGCGGCGGTTGTAATTGGTCTCACCTTGAATACGCTAAACAGATAGAATATAAAACAACCATTATCAGAGAATTATTCAGAGATATAGACTTTCATGTGAAATCGGTTTCACCTTCTCCTCAGGAAAGATATTATCGCAACAAGAGCTTCATGCCTGTTGGAGGAACAACAGACTCTCCATTGATAGGGATGTTTGCCAATCAAAGTCATGATGTCATTGAGCACGAAGATTGTTTACTTCACCCTCCCCTATATAAACGAATAATGGATGTGATTAAAGATTACATTATCTCTGCAAAAGTAAAGATTTATGATGAAAAGAAGCAGAGTGGTCTGTTAAGGCATGTTGGAATCCGATATTCAGAAGTTACCGAAGAATTGCTTATCATACTAGTTACTAAATCCTCTAAACTACCTTTCACAAAGCAACTGGTAAAGCGTCTAACAGATGAATTCCCTCAAGTAAAGGGGATAATACAGAATATTAATCCTACAAACGGTAACAGGATTCTGGGGGAGCAAGAGAAAATTCTATACGGTGTGCCATACTTGTACGATATACTCTGCGGTAAAACATTCAGAATTAACTATCAATCATTTTTCCAAGTAAACACTCCTCAAGCAGAAGCAATGCTTAGGTATGTCTCTGAATATCTTACCAAAGATTCTGTAGTAATTGATGCATATTGCGGTACCGGAAGCATTGGTATTGCATTAAGTGATCTATGCAAAGAGATTATTGGTATTGAATCAGTTGAAGAAGCAGTAAAAGATGCAAAAGAGAATGCAGAAAGAAATAACATGTCCAATTGCCATTATTACTGTGGAGATGTAGAATCTGTCCTCCCTGAGATATTCAAAAAAACCACCCCGGATACAATTATTTTCGACCCACCCAGAAAAGGAATGACTAAGTCCATAATATCAGCTACATCAGGTCTGGGAGTTAAAAACATTATATACATCAGTTGTAATCCATCAACTCAAGTAAGAGATTTAAAGCAATTTCTTGAAGAAGGATACATAATAAAAGATATTCAACCATTTGATATGTTCCCATATACTTGGCATATAGAAAACATAATAGTATTGGAAAGAAAATGAAATACATCCTCATATTATTAGTCATATTATCAATCGCAGGATGCGATGTATCAAAGCCAAAAGAAGCAGACAACTATAATATCAAAGAATTCTATAACCAGATTAGTTATGATTTCTTACTGTATGAGTTGGACGATATCTATGATAAATACTCAGATGATTTTATGCATAACGGCAGAACAATCTGGACTGAAGAAGACTGGTGGAGAGATAAAAGAGAAAACTATTCTCAACTCACTTTCGATAACTTGGAAATAAACAGTGTTGGAGATAACTTCGCAGAAGTAAGCTTTATAGTAACATTTACAGGCGAATCTGAAGAGATATACCAAGAGCCCTTGACTTTTGGAAATCTATCTTACCTTCATAAAGAAGGTGGAAGATGGTATATTTATGGTAATCAAATAGACTGATTAAAGGAATAATAGTAAACTTAACGCCATTAGCATCATGCCGGCAACCATACCCCAAATACTAAGGTGGTGTTCTCCATACTCCTCTGCTGTAGGAAGCAACTGATCAAGAGAAATATAAACCATGATACCGGCAACCGAGGCGAAGATAATACCAAAAGTTGTATCATTGAATATCGTTTTTAGTAGAAAATATCCTAACACTGCACCTACTGGCTCTGATAATCCAGATAAGAATGAATAGACAAAAGCCTTTTTCTTTGAACCTGTAGCATAAAAGATAGGAACTGAAACAGCTATACCCTCAGGAATGTTATGTATTGCTATAGCTATTGCAATGCTGACTCCAAGGGTAGGATCTTTCATAGCTGAAGCAAAAGTTGCTAAGCCTTCGGGGAAATTATGTATTGTAATTGCCAAAGCGGAAAGAATTCCCATTCTCATGAGATTCTTCTTATCTTTATTCTTCGTTAAGTCTTCGTCAAGTTTAGTAATCTCATGAGGATTCTCATAAGACGGGACCAGTTTATCAATAATAGCAATAAGAAACATTCCTGCGAAAAAACCTAAAACAGTATACCATGTACCTGTTTTAACTCCATAAACCGGGATTAAAGCATTCTTAGCTTTGAGAAAAATCTCAACAAATGACACATAAATCATTACTCCCGCTGAGAATCCTAAAGAAACTGATAAAAATTTAGCGTCTGTCTTTTTTGAAATAAAAGCGAAAAGACTGCCTATACCCGTGCTTAATCCTGCAAAGAGAGTTAAACCTAAAGCATAAGAAACATTACTCACTAATTGTTTTCCTCGTATTTAGCACATTGATTGCGGCCGTTCTGTTTTGCTCTATATAAAGCAACATCTGCTTCTTTGATTACTTCGTGAACTTCTCTTAATTCATTATATGTGCTGTAACCAACTGAAACAGTTATATTAAAAGTATTGTCATTGTATTCGAACATAAAGTCCTCAACTGCTTTACGTATCTTTTCGGCAGCTACTCTAGCTCCTTCTTCTCCTGTTTTATTCAACAAGATAAGAAACTCCTCGCCACCCCATCTTGAGATGTTATCAATCTTACGTAAAGATGTCTTGAGTAAAGCGGCAAGAGTCTTAAGAACATAATCACCTGCATCGTGACCATAAGTGTCATTAATATTCTTGAATAAATCAATATCAAGAAGTAAGAACGAAAATGGGTTCATCTCACGCTCAAAGAGATTAACTGCATCTAGCATTTTTTCTTCCATATCTCTACGATTAAAAACCTTAGTAAGTGGATCTATACGAGAAATTCGCTCTATTTGATCATAAGCTTTTGTTAGCTGGTTATTTTGCTTTTTAATTAACTCATGTGCTTTTAAAAGCTCATTATTAGATCTCACTTTCCCAAGATAGCTTCTTATAATAAGAATCATGTTTATAACAACAATGATTAGAAAAAGAATCAGAAGAAAGTTTCTCGAGCGTAATGATTTAATTCTTCCTTCATTAACTTTTTGAGTAACATAATGCTCAATAAGTTGGTTTTCTTGTTTGGTAAGAGTCGAAATGAGTTCATTTACTTCTATTTCTTTAGCTTTTACTTCTACTTCGGTTCTCTTCAGTTTTTGTTCTAATTCTTTCTCTTTACTATCATCTCTAATATCTTTTACTTGAGATTTATCTTTTCTACTAACTCTGCTTTTTTCTTTAATTTCATCAAGCTTCTTCTTCTCTACTAATTCACTTAAACGCTTACGTTGTTGTTGATTTAGTATATCTTTAATATCAGGTGCATCTTCACCCATAATCTTGCCAAGGGCTTCTTTAACTCTATCAGCAATTTCAAGATATGCATAAGCTCGTTCGTAATCATCCGCATCATAGTATAATACTGCAAGAGCATAGTTAATGTGCATCTCTCCGGTCATATCATTATGCTTTTGATACAATTTTAAAGAACGCTCGTAGAAATCAGCAGCTTCAGTTAACCTGAAAATATTGTAATTATATTCAGCAATTTTGTTTATAACTGTAATCTTACCATAGTCATCTTTAAGTTTGGAATAAATAATTAAGGCATTTTTATATGCTTTGAGAAGCTTATCCTCAATTTTGAGATTCTCATACGCAACTCCCAAAATCAGATAGAACTCTGCTTCATACTCCGGTAAATTATTCTCTTTTGAATAACTTACTCCTGTCTCAGCATATTGAACACTGATGCTAGGATCTTCATTAACCTGAGTTTTCGCTTGCTTAAGAAACTTATCTAATAGGGCTTTATGGTCATTATCGGTTTCAGAAAACAGTATGACCCCAATAGCCAAGATAAGAAGTAATAATACTATCTTTTTCATGTTTCACCTTTGCTGAAATAAATACCTCTTGCTTAGATTCTCTGTTATAAATACAGACTGTCAAGGAAAATATTCCTATCATGAATGATAATCACTAAAACAAAAAAAGGACCATAAGTAAGTAATCTATGGTCCTTCGTAACAAAGTAATCAATTTATTTAGCGTTGAGAATCAGTGGCATTCCTGCTGCTTCAGGATTTGTTGGTAAAATTACAAAAGTAGTATTCTCTGAATTAGCCAGTTCTTTATATGATTCAATTGCTAGATATTGAACATAAAGAGGAGTCAGTTTCTTTTGAATAATTGCCTGAGCATCTGCAATACCTTGAGCTTCTACTCTTCTAATCTCTGCATCCTTTCTCATCTTATCAAGTTCATATTCTTTAGCAGCAAGCTCTTGCTGTTGCATGAGCTTCTTTTCAATTGCACCTTTAACCGTTGGTGGAGGAGTTACATTCCTAATTAGCACTTTATCTCCGATTACACCCTTATTATCAGTAATCTCCTGGAAAGATGCATAAATATCTTTTGTGAACTTCTCTCGAGCTTCGATTATCTCGGTAAAAGTTAACTCAGCGGTAATATCACGAATAGCTGTTCTGATAGCTGGTCTTACAATAGAATTCATAAAAGTTAAGTCATCCTTTGCAATTGACCTATAAATATCTGCTGCTTTTGTAGGATCAAGAGCATACCAAATAGACACATCAATCTTTATCTCAAGATTATCTCGAGTTAAGGCTGTTATAGAATCATCACCGTTTATGCTTCCTTCTCCTCTGGTGCTTGACATTGTGTATTCTTTCAAACGAATTGTAAAATTAGATACATCTGCAAAGGGATTCTTGAAATTAATACCTTCCATCAGAACATGTTTCTGTACTTTTCCAAACACTATCTGCACACCAACTTCACCGGCATTAATTATCTGAACACTCTGCAATACAAACATAACACCAAAAACTAGAATCATGATTAAACCTATTCTTCTAATCTGTTTGGTTCGATCAGGAACTGACTTGGCAATCCCTAAGACTATCAATGAAACTATTATCATTATCAAAGCAAATAAAGCTTTCATATTTCCTCCTAAATATAGTATGATTTTTGATATCATAAACAGACATGCCTGTCAAACTATTTATTCCTCGTTTTGCATTCAATGCACATTCCAACTATAATCATGACCACCAGATCAGCCGTTGGTTTTCGCTGCACCAAAAAGGTCATGGAAATCCATGACCTTCTATTAGGAATAGTTTATGCTATTTAAGCAATATTATCTTTCTAGTAGTTGCTACACTATCTGTTTTGACTTTCACAAAATATATGCCTGACCCCATTTTATGATTATTGCTATCTCTACCTGACCAAACAAGCTCCTTGCTTCCTTTAACAACATCATTGAATAAAGCCATTACTTTCTGTCCCTTGACATTGTATATAGAAACTTCAACCCTTTCATCACTCAAACCTTCTATTTTTATATTCAGTTCGGGATTAAATGGATTCGGATACGCATTAATAGCAATAACCCCTAATTCCTGCTGTTGTTCATTATTACTCACTGATTCGTCAATAGAAGCAATATACTGATTAAGAAAACTCCTCACACCGTCGATCTCAAACATATATAGAGGTATACCGCTAATCGTTAGAGAACCTCCGGTGTCAGTAGCTATAATAACTCCATTACCATCTGTTGGCTCTGTATCGGAATAATCGGCATTATAGATAGCATTTTCGGAATAATTAGGGAAGCTATATGTCATTCTGAGGTTCTGATTCCAATTTGCAGGGAGCTTTGATTGATCTATTA
The DNA here is from genome assembly GCA_963667035.1 of Cloacimonadales bacterium (SeqCode). GTDB lineage: Bacteria > Cloacimonadota > Cloacimonadia > Cloacimonadales > JAFGVF01 > Zophobacter. Next base: position 603,462 of record OY762964.1, on the reverse strand, counting down.
TCAAGCTGGGATATTCATTACTATATGCATATTCAAACACTGAATTATTTGCATAAATGGGTGTTAAGTTAGGGAAGTATTGAGTAAGAAAATCCTGGTCAATTTGTCCGGCAATCTTAAACCCTGAGAGAATTAGATTTCCTCCTTCAAGAATGTAGCTACCTAAAGCATTTAGATTATCATTAATAAGCAACTCGGTAAAATCATCATTATGCCAAAAAACTGTAGAATACTGTCCAAGTATCTGAGAAGTAATAGTACCTTGAGAAGCATAATCATATTCTGTATAAATCATATCTTCGAATATTGTTCTATAAAAATCGTCTACCTGCAGATCATTAGGAGAAAGTATTGTACCGCCTAAATCTCTAGTTTCATCAACTACAAGCATTCCCTGATCCATTGGCATATCTATTGTCCTAACAATACGTGTCTCAGACGGCATTGATTCAAAACCTTGATTATCAACGGCAACCACATAGTAAGAATACTCTGTCTCGGGAGATAAATCACTGTCTACCCATTCGGTTCCTGTGATAGGTTCTATTGTTTGGAGTATAAACGGACCGTCAAATGTAGCTCTATAGATATAGTAACCAACAGGTTGAACATCTGTCCAGTAAGGAGACCAAGAAACCCTTGCACTGCTGACTCCGGCGTAAGCATCAACAATTTCTACCCTTTTCTCTGTCATTCCTCTCAAGAGCATCCAATTATTAGGGTCTATGCTGTAGCCGGTAGGAATATAGTTAAGAAGTACTATGGATTCTGTTACTTCCGGTCCGGCTTGTACTAACGAACTATCTGCTAAAGTAGGACTATTGTAATGGAAAGGAATATCAAGAACAAATTCCGTATCAGTATTTGATATGGATTTAGCATATACTTTATATCTAGGTATGGCTAGATTATAGTTGTAAAAGACACTATATTCTAATTCCGGGATTCCGGAACCATATATCCATTGGTCAAAGAACTGACTAAAGTCCTCTCCCGTTAACTCTTCGCATTTTGCTTGAAACTCAGAAGTAATCACATTACCATTATGGTGCTCCTGAAACCAGGATTGGAGAATATCGAAAAACATCTCATTCCCCACTCTTGCTCTTAGCATATGAAGAACAGAGCCGGGTTTCTCGTAAGATACCGGAGTAAATATAGCATTGAAGGCTGGATCGTAGGTTGTCTGAGGTCCATGACTATTTGCATAGGATAGATAATAACCCGATATGTTATCTTGAAAGTACTCGCACATTGCTTCGTATCCCTGATCATATTCAGTCCAAAGAGCTTCTGAGTATGTAGCAAATCCCTCTGATAACCATATATCTTTAAAAGTAAGCACGCTTAGGCAATTACCAAACCATTGATGAGCAAGTTCATGAGCATAAGTAGTATCATAAAGATGTGTTCCTGTTATCATGTAACTATTGAGAGTAGTCATAGTTTGATGTTCCATAGCACCATATACTCCCATACTTACAGTTGTCTGTCCGTATTTTTCAAAGGGATACTCTCCAAACATCTGGGAGAAAGCACTCATCATATCAGGCAATCTAGATAAATCTTCAGTTGCATTTGCTACCTGATTAGGTAAAACAAAATCTTGAATTGGTATATCGTTGTAGTATTGCAAAGGAAGTTCCTGATAATTACCGGCTGTTATACAAGCAAGATATGTAGTCATAGGGTTTGAGCCTAACCAGTGATGGGTTCTCGTACCGTCCCCATTATCCTCTATAGAATCTCTTAATCCGTTACATGCTGCGACCCAATCGTCTCTAACGGTTACATGCAAATCAACTAAAGCTTTATCCCATGGATGATCATAGCATGGCCACCAATATCGTGACGCATCCGGGTCGGAAATAGTGAAGACAGAGCCGGTTCTGAAGAACATCCCGCATCCATAAGGAGAAGGGCTCAAAGATGGATTACCTGAATAGTAAACTGTTGTTGAGAACTGATCACCATTGGATATTCCTGCTAATGGAATTATTACATGAGTATCATTTTGTGAAAAATTATTCTGCATTATTCCATTAACTTCAACTGCTGTTGCAGTTAGCCCACAAAGATCCCATTCTATCGACTGAAGATTCTCTTCTGCTGTTACCGTTGCAATTACATTTCCATTTATATATTGTGCCTGATCATCAATGGATAGATAAATCTCATATTTCTCAACATCAAAACCATGCAATGAATCAGCTCTAATATAACTTTTAAAGTATTGTTCCGTTTCATATGTAGGTGTAGGTTCCTCAAAATGAGGTCTGGCTATCAATATGGACAGCAATACCAGTAACAATATCGAAAAAACTATCTTTAGTCTCATAATATACTCTCCTTATTCTCAGAGAATATTTCTGACCTTCGTGTTTAGTCAATCAGATTATTGAGAAACATAACTGATACCATACTGATTAGATTATGAAAGTTGATAGTTAGTCATGGAACTATTGATTACTCTTTTCCAAATTCACTATAGACATGATATTCTATATTCCTAAGTTGTTCTACATTTAAATTGGGGAGTTTAAATGACAGTTAAAGAATGTTTGGAGCAGTTTACTTTTCATTGCACTTATGAGAAGAACCTAAGTAAGAAAACCTTATCGGCATATAAATCGGATTTTACTCAATTCATGAACTTTATTAATGAAAAGACAGGTGATTCTCAATCGGATATATCTAATTTAGACAAGGCATTAATCAGACAGTATGTGGAATTTTTAGTGTCTTCATACAAAGTTAAAACAGCTAAAAGGAAAATAGCGTCTTTAAAATCATTCTTAAACTATCTTGAATTTGAAGATATTATAGCTGTAAACCCTTTTAGGAAACTACGCATCAAACTTAAGGTTCCTAAAACTCTACCTAATGTGCTAACATTAAGCGAAGTAAAAAGAATACTTACTTCTGCATACAATTTTAAGAACTCTATGATAAACTCCAGTCACTATACTTACACTTCATGTTGTAGGGATATTGCGATTCTAGAGTTATTGTTTGGAACAGGAATAAGAATTTCGGAGCTTTGTTCACTCAAGCACAATCAAATTGATCTAAAAAGTAATCATATTATTGTTTATGGGAAAGGAGCAAAAGAAAGAATCATACATATCTGTAGTAAAGAAATTATTCAATCTCTTAGGAACTTTGATATAGCAATTGCTAAAAATCACCCTAATAGAACCTACTTTTTTCTTAACAGATTAGACAATAACATTTCAGCTCAATCAGTACGATTTATGATAAACAGATATGTTAAATTAGCGAAAATAGATAAAAAAATCACTCCTCATACCTTCCGACATACCTTCGCTACTCTTCTATTGGAAGAGGGTGTAGATATAAAGTATATTCAACACTTTCTGGGACATAGCTCAATCAATACAACCCAAATATATACTCATGTAAATAGAAAGAGCCAAAAGAAAATCCTAAACTCAAAACATCCAAGACGGAAATTTTCAATGAGTAAGGAGGTGTTGAATGAATAAATGATAACTATTTATTATGGGTTCTAGATTTCCATTCGTTGTGAGACAATGCTTAATTGATTCTGCTATGTCTTTTTTCAAGAATATAGAAAAGAAACAACCTAAACTCCTTATCGTAGAAGGTAATTCTGGTACAGGAAAAACTTTTCTAGTAAAGGAGTTAATGCATTCAATATATACAATTCAAAAAGATGTTACTATGATTTACATAGATTTGAGTAATGATGATTTTACTATTACTCTTTTTGCTGAATATTTAATCTATTGTGCTTGGAATGAGCATTCGTTTGAATTTAACTATCCACTAAATGTTTTAAAAGGATGTACATTCCCTGCCTTTTTAAAATCCTCAGGATTAAAGAAGTCTGCTATAAATAAACTGGTTAAAACTATCTCATCAACTTTAGAATTAATACCTTCATTTGGAAAACCTTTAAAAGAGCTTTTCCCGAGAAATTTATTTAAAAAGAATTCTCATGATCCTACACCAGATATAATGATTACCTTATATAAATACTTAGATTATATAGCAAATAAAACTAAAACCTATATTGCCATAGATAACTATCAATTTCTACCTAAATATACTAAAACTCTTTTTGAGTCTCATATTTCGCGATTAAAAAAAGAGATAAATTTTATATTTATTAACAGAACAATTTTAGATATTGATAATTTTAATCTTGCTTCTACTTTTACTAAAAGTAGTTTACTCATATCCCTTTCTCAATTTAACATTGATGAGATCATAGAATTAGTAAAAAAAGTTATACACTGCAATCATGAAGAAGCTATGTTCGTTGCTAATAGGTGTTATGAAAAAACATTAGGTAACTTAAAAGAAATGGAATTGTTCTTAAATGCTTATAAAGAGCCAACTACAAGAAAAAGTATTTATGATATCACAGAAACAATATGCTATTTTCCTTATATAAAAAAATATTTGGTAACAATCTCATCAATGTTTCCTGCAGGAATGAAAAAGAAATACATTATAGAGTTACTTAAGTCTATTCTGAATGGAAACGAAAATGATGTTATTGAGGATAGCATTAGAGATTTGGTAAAGATTGGATACATAGTACTAAATAGTTCTAATGGACAACTTCTTAAACCAGCTCACGAGAAGATTATTACTTCTACAAAGAAAGGTTTAACTGATGAAGAGTTTCTCCAGATTAGAGATGATATCTTGATTGCAATGGAGGAGCTGTTTAATACTAACATAGCTCCTAATGATTATTCTTATATACTCCACTGCTTTGTTGGTATTTTTTCAATAAATCAATATAAGACCAAACTTGATTACGTTATACGACTAATCGACATTCAATATAATAATAATATGTATCAATACATCATCCTTATTTATAAAGCGTATAAAGAAATAATAACCATTTTGCCAGATATCTCGGTCACTCAGTTACTTGACTCATTTCAAAAAACTTCTGAGATTTATTTAGGAATTGAAGCAATTAGAATTATTGAAGATACAACTTATGCAAAAACTTCAGATTATTTGCTATATAAGGTTAAGTACCTAACTCAATCCTATCACTTTAAAGAAGCGTTAAAAGTATGCACTCAATTAGATAACAACAAATTGGAAACAATCTTGTATAGGTTAAACATTTACCAACACCTTTGCTACGATAAAGAAGCAAAAGAAATAATCTATAATCTTCCACCAACCAATGATGAGTCATATTTCGTAATTTTAAGAAACTCAGCACATTATTTTAGTTATGAGAAAGCTATTATAAATCTGAAAAGTGTTTACAATTATTTCAGACAAAACAATTTTCTGTTTGGTAGAGCTACTGCGCTAAACAATTTAGGATTAGTTTATTTATGGAACCACAGTTATCCTGAAGCTGAGAGAAATTTATCAAATTCCATAGAGTTGTTTAATCAAATAAACTCTAATGAAATTTTTGAACCATTGTGTAATATGGCTGCTTTATATACGATAAATAGAAAATATGATATCGCAAAAGAATACATCGAAAGAGCGATTGATTCTTATCCTAAGTCACTAATATTAGATCAATTAATGCTGTCGAATAATCAGATTATTATTAATATTGCCTTAAAAGAATTGGATATTCTAATGGCTAAGAGTGAAATAGAAAAAATGTATGAATGTGTTACTAAAATTCAAGATCCATGGATGCAGTTTTGTATAGGTTACAATCTAGTATCAATTGAAAGTTGTTTAGTAACTAACAAAACAATTCAAATCTCTAGCTATTTCCTAACAAGACTTAATGCAAGAAAAGAAACAGGTAATGAGCTAGTTATTAAATTACCTATAAATGATGGATTAATACAATTTCTATTTATTTTGTCTCCTCACTGGAGATATTGATACTACTATGGTATTTGTTCAATAGATATCTTACATTATGTTCATCAGTTTTTCTATTCAATAATACATCAGCTAAAGTATTGGATAAATTTATGACGTCTACAAACTCATAATTAAGATTAGTAATTGTAGTACTCCCTATTCTAATCCCAGAAGTAATTAAAGGTTTCTCTTTATCTTTTGGAATCAGATTTCGATTTACCAAAATTCTGTTCTTTTCTAGGATATTCTCAGCTTTATTACCTAGAAGTCCATGAGATTTAGTATTAACTAAGATTATGTGACTATCTGTCCCTGAAGTTACAACATCGCAACCTCTCTCTAATAATGTTTTAGATACACTCCTGGCATTTGAAACCAATCTATTAGCATATTCTTTAACATTTGTTTGATTTAGTAATTCAAATGCAACAAGTTTACCAAAAAGCATATTTTGTATAGGACCTCCTTGGGATATAGGGAATGTTGAATATGATATTGCCTTGTGAAATTTCTCTTTATAAATGATAACTCCTCCATGAGGACCTCTCAAGTTTTTTTCCATAGTGAAAGTAGCAAAATCTACATATGGGAAAACGTTTTTATGTACTTCTCCTGCAACAAATATAGCAGTATGACTTATATCAGCAAGAATATAGCAATTATGCTTGTGTGATATCTGTGATAGAAGTTGGAAGTCAATTTCTCTTGGATAAGAACTAACTCCTGCAATTAACAGAGTTGGTTTAAACTCCATAATCATATTCTCAATCAGATTGTAATCCAGTTTGTAGTCGTCATTCAAATAGAAATGAAGTAACTCTAATTTTCTTCCAGCTAATTTAGTGTGTGAAATATGTCCGCCATCAAAAGGAGACATGCTAATAACCCTATCTCCATCCTTTAATATTGCATTGTAAATAATATGGTTAGCTTGAGTTCCTGAATGTGGTTGTATGTTTACTTTATAACCAGAACTAATTTTAAACAATTTCAAGGCTTGCTCTTGTGATAATACTTCAATTCTTTCCATATAATCATATGTTGGGAAATATCTATTATTCATTAATCCTTCTGTTGGCAAAGTGGATAATGGGAATTTCATCGCTTCTATAACTTCTGGAAAAATATAACATACACAGGCAATAAGATTGATGAAATTATTCTGAGTATAATTATATGAATCAATAATTGAATTAATTCGGTTAAACTTGTTTCCAGTAATCTTTTGTAGTAAATACATAATAAATAGTTATCCTCCATTGATTAATATCAAAGATATGAAAGATTACTAATTAAGTCAATTAAAGTTTTTACTTTTAACTATTATTCTTTGTTATCTTACTTGCATGAATAATGATTTGAATATGTTTCTATTGTGAGAAGAGTTCTATTTATGCATCAATAGCCCATTCATAAAAAAAGTGACTCAATTCCGAGTCACTTTTAATCTTTATAAATATTCGGGAAAATCAACTCCCGGAGTTTCGATAACTTTTAAGGTTCGCCATTTTCCCTTATAGTATCTCCAGGCGAAGACAAGGCAGAATATAAGTATAAATGATACCAGGATAATCCAACCAGTGATTGCTGAGAAATGGAAAACATTGAAAGACACCCAAATAATCGGTACAAACAACCAGTGTAAAATCACTGATGAACGCATCGCCCAGTAAGTATCTCCTGCTCCTCTTAAAGCCCCTACAAAGCTTATCATAACTGATTCAGCTAAAATATATAGAGTAGCAATTCTGAGCATCATAACAGCTATTGGTACTGCTTGTTCAAAAATCTCAACAGTTTCATTCGGTTTAAACATTCTCACGAGTGGTTCAGGAATCAGGAAGAATAGAAGGAAACACAACGCAGAATACAGGAAACCTGTTTTTATCCCAGACATTGTAGCTTTATGTGCTGTATCAGGATCGCCAGCTCCCATGTATCTCCCTACCAGACTTGTTACACCAATTTCAACTCCAATAAGCGGAATAAATGAGACGTAGTCCCAGTTAAACATCACGGTTGTTGCAGTTGCAACGACATTACCTTGAGCATAAAATATGTAAACCATAATTGAGAAGGCAAGCATATTCAATAAGCTTTCAAAACCTTGAGGAGATCCGTAATAAAGAAGTTTCTTCATCATATCCATATTAAACTTAGAGGATGCCATAACATTGTATTCTTCTCTATTATTCTTTGAGAAATATGCAAACATCAATAGGATCATACCAAAAATACTACCTATGATTGTACCGATAGCTGCACCTCTAATACCTAAGGCAGGTGCTCCAAATTTGCCAAATATCAGGCAATAATTTGCTATTACATTAACGACCATGGCTCCAATTGCCGAAATCATAACGTATTTGGTTTTACCAATCCCTGAAAAGAAACAGCTGAAGCTGTTTCTAAGGATTGCAAATACTGACCCCAGAATCAGGATATTAAAATATTGATTCTGTAAAACAAGCTGTTCAGGAGGAATCTTCATCAAACTGAAGAGCAATCCTGCCAAGGGTCTTACCAGAACAAAAACGGGGAAAGAAAGCAAAGAGATGATAATGGCTTGAAAAGTCACATTCGCTGATTTTTTCTTCAATCCCGCTCCAAGATATTGAGCGACTAATGCGGTAGAATATCCGGTTAAGCCTACGAAGAACAATGTAAAAGTGGAAATCATAACACCACCACCCATTGCTGCATTCATATGTACCGGACTTAGACTCGCTAAAAAGAGTCTATCGGTAAAAACCATTACTCCGTCGCATGCCATGGAAATAACCATGGGAAGAGCAATAGCCAGCATTTCTGCTATTCCGCCGGGTCTATGTTTGGGGTTCATTTTCTCCCTTTAAATACCTTTGCAACTATAGGACGACGATTGAACTGTCTTGTATTGAGCACTTTCAAGATTTTTCCCTCGAAATTGGCATCCAATTCTACAATCGTCTTCTTATTAAAAATATCAATTTGTCCAACTTCAATAGAATTTGTTATCTTCATACGATTAATGAAACCTAAGAAATTCTTCTTTGTGAGTCCATCGATAGACCCGATATTTAGTTGGAATTTCTTGAATTCAACTCCTGATCTATTTCGCTCAAATCTAGGAGTAACTTCATAGTCAATATCCTCCGCATCTTTATAATATTGAAGGAATCTATCAAATTCAACAGAAATAAATTTCTTAATCAAGTCTTCTCTACTCAACCATCCGAGTTTTTTATAAACTACATCGACAAACGGCTCAATCTGTTCTTCATCAACCTCAAATTGTTGAATTTTATCTACCAGATTAAACAATTGCTTCTCACAAACCTCTTTTCCGGTTGGAACATGCAACCATTCAATTTCTCGACCAAGTCTACGTTGAATAGCTTTCATCTGTCCCATTTCACGACTATGAATAATTGTAACAGACACACCACTTTTACCGGCTCTTCCAGTTCTACCTGAACGATGTATATAAATATCGGCTTCCATCGGAGGATGATAGTTGATTATATGAGTTAAATCATCCACATCAATACCTCTTGCAGCTACATCAGTTGCTACAAGTAATTGAATGTGTCTGCTATGGAATCTATTCATGACATATTCTCTCTGAGCTTGAGATAAATCACCATGGATAGCATCGGCATTGTAACCGTCATGTTGAAGCTTATCAGCAATTTCTTGAGTCTCTTTACGAGTTTTACAAAAAACAATACCATAAATGTCCGGATTTATATCAGCAATTCTCTTAAGTGCTTTATATTTATCTTTCGCATGAACTTTATAGTAATAATGCTTTATATTCTCAGCACCTTTAATCTGAGGACTTGCTTCTATTCTATGTGCGTCTTGCATGAATTCTCTTGCAAGTCTCACAACTTCATTAGGCATTGTTGCAGAGAAAAGCACAGATTGCTTTTCCTCCGGAGTAAACTCCATAATGCTGAATAACTCTTCTTTGAAACCCATGTTAAGCATTTCATCAGCTTCATCAAGTATTAATGTCTCAAGTCCACCCAGCTTTAAAGCCTTTTGTCTTAGCATATCAAAAACACGTCCGGGAGTTCCTACCACAATATGCACACCTTTTTTAAGTTGTTCTTTCTGGCGTATTATAGAAGCTCCTCCGTAAACAGCACATATTTTTATATCTTTAGTATATTTTCCATAGTTTTCCAGGTCTTTGGTAATCTGCATACAAAGCTCTCTTGTAGGACAGAGGATTAATGCTTGGACACTTTTGTTTCTTGGTTCAACTCGAGCCAAAAGAGGTAATCCGAAAGCAGCAGTCTTACCTGTTCCTGTCTGTGATAGAGCAATCAAATCGGTCTTATTCTCTAAAAGCCATGGAATTGCCTTTTGTTGAATCTCGGTCGGAGTAATAAAGTTTAAATCAGTAACAGCATGAATTAACTGTTCGGGCAAGGCCATGTCAGTAAATTTTGTCATCTTTTTCCTTAGTAATTTATTTGGTGTCATGTTTTTGCATAGGCACGAACTGTCAAAGGTATTAATTTATTTAAGCAATAGAGAATATGATGGTTATGTAATTATTTAGTCAATTTGCTTTAGTTTAAACTCTCATTTTTTAACAAACAGGCTAGCGATAGCCAAGGGAGATCTTAACATTCTCTTGCAATTGAACACCCATTAACTTTTAGTTTTATTTGTCGTTATTTTTCTTTTTGCTCTTGCAAACTTTCAAGTTCCCAGATTCTATCTCTTAAAGATGCTGCAAGTTCAAAGTCGAGATTAGAGGCTGCTTTCTTCATCTCACTTTTTAACATTTCCAACAATGACTCGGAATTATTAATCATGTTAAGTTCATCGGCCTTGTTCTCTTTTTTATCTTTATCCGATTTATCGTATTTGCTATAACCCTCGGCAACCTCAGTAGATTGCATAATCTGCTCCACAGTTTTATAAACCGTCTCAGGTTTAATCCCCATTCTTTCATTGTATGCCAATTGTTTATCCCGACGACGATTCATTTCACCGACAGCAGCTTTAATGGCATCTGTCATGGTGTCTGCATACAAAATTACTTTACCGTCTACATTTCTGGCAGCTCTACCTGATGTTTGGATAATTGACCTTGTTGACCTTAAGAATCCGGTTTTATCTGCATCCAGTATAGCGACCAATGCTACTTCCGGCATATCCAAACCTTCTCTTAACAGGTTAACACCTACAATAACGTCAATGTTACCAAGTCTAAGGTCTCTGATTACTTTGGCTCTTCCGAATGTATCGATTTCACTATGAAGATAAGCAACTTTAATCCCTGCGTTCTGTAAATAGGTAGTGAGATCTTCCGACATTCTCTTTGTAAGAGTGGTTATAAGTGATTTATGTCCTCTCTTAACCATCAGATTGATCTCTCCGAGTATATCGTCAACCTGAGTATCAACCGGTCTGATATCTACTTCGGGGTCTACCAGACCTGTAGGTCTGATTACCTGTTCAACAATCACGCCTTTTGTTTTATCCAATTCATAATCCCCGGGAGTTGCAGACATAAAGACTACCTGATGTATATGTTCTTCAAACTCATCAAATTTAAGTGGTCTGTTATCGAAGGCAGATGGTAATCTAAATCCGTAGTCCACCAGATTCTTTTTTCTTGAATAATCCCCAGCATACATTGCTCTAACTTGAGAAACTGTAACATGCGATTCATCAATAACCATGAGAAAATCTTTAGGAAAGTAGTCTAAAAGACAGTATGGAGTTGCTCCGGGTTCTGTTCCGCTAATATGTCTGGCATAATTCTCAATCCCCGAGCAATACCCAATCTCTTTTAACATCTCGAGGTCATATTTAGTTCTTTGATGAATTCTTTGTCCTTCAACGAACATATCCCTATCATGGAAGAATTTAACTCTCTGCTCAAGTTCAGATTCTATCGATCGTATTGCCTGCTTTGATCTGTCACTCCCCATCACATAGTGGTTAGCAGGATAAATAGGGTATGAGTCCACATTCTCCAGCACTTTATTATTAATGGGATTAATCTTCTTCAAATTCACAATCTCATCCCCAAAAAATTCTACTCTCACGCTTTGCTCCAAGTAAGCCGGATATATGTCGACTATATCACCTTTTACTCTGAAAGCACCTCTTTGGAAAGCAACATCGTTTCTTCCGTAATGAGCATTAACAAGTTTCTCCAATAGCTTATCTCTATCAATCTCATCACCGACTTTTATTTCAACAAATGCTTCCCTATATTCTTCAGGAACTCCCAAACCATATATACATGAGACACTGGCAACAACAATCACATCTTGTCTTTCCATTAAAGACATAGTTGTTCTCAATCTCAACATCTCTATCTGGTCATTAATATCAGCATCCTTTTCTATGTATATGTCCTTCCCCGGTATATAAGCTTCCGGCTGATAGTAATCGTAGTAACTTATAAAGAATTCTACGGCATTCTCGGGGAATAGTTGCTTTAACTCTCCATAGAGCTGAGCAGCAAGCGTCTTGTTGTGAGATAACACAAGAGTAGGTTTGTTAACTTTTTGAATCACATTAGCAATTGTGAAGGTCTTACCCGAGCCTGTCGCTCCAAGAAGTACCTGATGTTTACGTCCTTCCAATATCCCAACAGAAAGCTCATTTATAGCTTCCGGTTGATCTCCCATGGGCTTGTATTCAGAGGTTAGTTTAAATCTATCCATCAATTTCCTCTTAATTTACTGCTACTACTTCTGTAATTAGGTAGAAAGATATCCCTAAAATACTTAATACCATTGCTTATAACCGGATTAGTCTCCAAATCCAGTGGCATACTAAAATACATAAAATGGTTATCTTGTACATAACCGCTTAAATTTACTCTTATCGTTATATTCATCGGTAAAGTAGTTTTATATATATCATCCAAGTAATACTTTTTAAACAAATCATAACTGTCTTGATAATATCCCCAAAACATAGAGTCTTCAGCAAAGAGTGTATCTAATCCCAAATATTGGGAATAAGCATTACCTTTAAAACTATCGGTGATAGCTTTTAAGTCAAAGTTTCTTTCACCTTGTTTTACAGAGTTACTACTTATAGTAGGTTCTTTATAAAAATAGTAAGTTTCAGATGCTAGCCTATTCACTATCGTAACTATTAATACTAGTAATAACATCGTTTTATTCGACCATCTCATTTCATCAGCTCCATGACTAATTATTATTCCTGTCACATGTCTGTCAATTCTTCAATGATAATAATTAAGTATTACTTAGTAAAGAATAAATTAAAGCCTAATAAAGCAAGAGAGTTTTTTGTGTATTCCCAAAAACAGTTTATATTGTCATACAAAAATGACAGGAGATTATAAAAATGAAGTTATTAGTTGTAAAATATCTACCTTCCGGGGAAAACTCGAACACTCTGAAACTATATAAACACTTTCTCAATAAGATAGGAAAGCATGAAATTGAAGAATTGGATTTGCTTGAGACCAAGCTTCCTATTTTCAATCCTGAGACTATAAATGCCAATAATAGAATTAATATGGGTATGGGTGATTCAAAATCAGAATTGCTTATGGTTCCTTTCAAAGCTCTTGCTGCTAAAATGAAAGCTGCTGACTTGATTGTGTTTGTTCATCCAATGCATAACTTCTCGCTTCCGGGATTGGTTAAACAGTTCATGGACTCTATCATTCTTAATGGTGAAACTTTTACTTATGGAAATCCAACTCACGGACTTTTGGGTGATAAGAAAGCTATAATCATCTATACAAGTGGCGGTAACTATCCAAAAGGCTCTGATTATGAGTATCTGAACAATGTGGTAACTCTATACAAGATACTGTTGGACTATATTGGTATCAAAGAACGCAACTTCGTTCACGCTGCAACAGCTAATCCAACACTGTTAGATGAATCAATTCAAAATGCACAACATTCTATTGATTCTATTGTGAAACATTGGAAACTGTAATTTAAAAATATAATATAGAAGTAAAGGTAGCCGACGATTAGTCCGCTACCTTTCTATATATCTAAATGTTTTATTCTATCTCAACTCTTCTATTAACTTTTTCAATCTGCCTCTTCACAACCTGCCCGTCGGGATAGGTTATTACCAACTCTCCCTTCTTCTCTTTTCCTAAACCGATATGTTGGACCAGACTACTCTGATTTGTTGTCCCTTTTCCACCTTCAATTTCTCTTGTATAAGTACCATGCTTGCCTTTAAATAATATTCGGGTTCCTATAACATTTCTCTCAGCTCCTGGCTTAACATCAATCTCTAACCAATTATTCTTTATCTCGGTAGTATTGATAAAGAGTTGAATCTTTCCTCCGCAAACAATAAAATCCATTTTCCCGTCATTGTTAAAATCGGCTGAAGCACTTCCCCATCCGTTGAAATGTCTCACTCCGGCTAAATAAGCATTATCAATATATGTACCGTTTTCTTGTTGCATGTATAGGAATGAACGTCTTCCATCATAAACAGAAGTTAAATACAGGTCAAGATAGCCATTGTTATCAAAATCAGCTAGTAAAGGTTCCGAGTGAGTTTCTTCGTATACAATACCTTTCTCTTTTCTTCTATCCGTGAAAGTGTAATCGGGAGCTCCGCTATTAATGTATACCCTTGTTTTGTTAGAGAAATCTATATAACGAGGATGAGCTAAATTAGCACATATCAAATCCAAATCACCGTCATTATCAATATCTCCCCATTGTGAACCGATAGTATGACCATACCAATTGTCGACCTTATCTCCTTTCACTCCCTTTAGTTCCGAAACTTCCGTAAAGTGGCCTGTTCCATCGTTCTGCCATAGGAAATTATCTTGAAGTCTATAATTTGAAACATAGATATCCAAATCTCCATCGTTATCGAAATCACCGAAGTTCACTCCCCTACCGGCTCTGGGTTTTCCATCTTCTGGCAAAAGACCGGCTTCGGCAGTCATTTCTTTGAATCTACCATTCCCAATATTTTGATAATACTGATCAGCGAACGGTTCGGAGTTACTTCCGGTCCAAATTTCATAATTTGCATAATATATATCAGGCAAGCCATCTCCATTCACATCACCGACACCAAGCCCCTCAGTCGAAATACCGTTATCACTTAGTCCGTTATCCTTTTCCGGTTTTGAGAACACTCCATTGTTATTCAGCCAAACAGCTTCTGGATCTTTTGTAACAATATCATAATCACCGTCATTATCCATATCCGCCCAAACAGAACCACCAGAAGAGAAGCTACCATTGAATGCTTCCGAAGTTACATCTTCAATACCTATTCCCTTATTGTTTTTGTACAGATGACCGTTGTCTAGCAATATATCTACATAGCCGTCCAGATTGTAATCGGCTAAAGCGACCCTTCCAGCCGAGACATCACTCAAACCCAATTCCGAAGTAGCATCTTTGAATGTTACACCTTTATATTTTGCCAACTCCCTAGCTTTAACGAGTACCTCTTCA
Source organism: Cloacimonadales bacterium (SeqCode) (assembly GCA_963667035.1). Taxonomy (GTDB): domain Bacteria; phylum Cloacimonadota; class Cloacimonadia; order Cloacimonadales; family JAFGVF01; genus Zophobacter. Next base: position 588,157 of record OY762964.1, on the reverse strand, counting down.
TTCGTGCTGTTAGTCATACCTTCTGTTTTTCTCAAAAGTGAATCTGCCAAAGGAGCATAACTGTTTCGTAAATCTCCTGCAACAAGAGCCTTCACTGATTGTTCTGCCGACTTCTTAGGCTTACCAATCTTATCATAGTACTTTGCATATATATAGTAACAGGAGGCTAGTGTTTCTTCATCTTCAATACCGAGCTCGTTATTCTTTATTATTTCATTAAGCACTCTTTTAGCTGCTTTATCATTACCGTTCTTCAAGAGCAGATTCGCATATAACGTTGCTGATTTAACAGGAGCTGAACGTTTCTCTAACTCCCATTCCATTTTTGGATAGAACTTAAGCTTTGGATAGTTTCTGCTTTTTAAATATGCTTTCTCTGCATAGCTTAATGCTTTCAGAGAGTCTATTTCCAAAGAGCTGTAATATCTGGCACTCAAATACCAACTAATATAATCGTCCTTAAATGCTCTTCGAAAGTTTTTAAGAGCATCCATAATAGCTTCATTCCTATGTAGATTTGCTAATGAATAGAGGTAATATTGGTAAATTGTCCTTCTCCGGTTATTCCGAGGATACTTTTCAAGCATACCTGATAGAACTGATACATTCAGAGAGTCATTTGTCCAGATAGGATTAATTAGAGAGTAGAATTCATTACTAACAAGTTCAAATGAAGTCTTTGTATTCGGGAAATCCTTCCTCATAATCTCTTTAATTTCTTCAAATCGGAGAGAATCAACATCTCCTCTCTCCAATTCCTCAGTTAACTCTTCGTATCTATCCGGTATAATTCTCACTCCAACACCGGCTAATAGAAAACTCATTAACATCACAAAAACAATGGCTATAGAATACTTCATACTCACATCCTGTATTATTTCTTACCGACTAGTATACCCCTGAAACATGTATGTCAAGAAATATGCACGACCTGCTTACTTCTTCTTTACTTCTCCTTCATCTCCCTGCAGTAATTCCTGTGAAATACTTGTGAAACACTTGGGTAATCCTTGGGTAATCCTTGGGTTAATTATCAAGAAATTACTAATTTATTAATAAGTTAGAATTGATTTAAAAGCAATTGTTACTGCTTAGAGCAGAGAGAGGAATATGAATTAGAAATTAAGAGAAAATGCTAAATGAAAGATGCAAAATGTAAAAAAAAGGGGATGTTGTGACTAAAATGAGGATTTTGTGAGCTAATATATATAAAAGGATGTTCTACAGGTAATAGTCTATAGCTCAAGTCCAAACGACCGGTGGGAGTTCGACTCCAATCGGAACATGGTGTAATCGCTTTGCGTTGTACTCGCAAACTCGTATGATGTACTGCGACTCCCCTGAATTGCTGTGCTGACAAAGTATGCAAAAAATATAGCTCTTCGAGCTATGTGCAAGTGAGGGCACTTGCACTACAAACCGGGGTACGCTAGCATTTTACCGGCATGTCTTATAGCGAGCAGGATCCTTGCGTATCTGGTAATATGTGAGCACATATTACAAAGAAATGTATATTAATGAAATATGGGAACTTACCTGTACTAATGGAGCAAACATTGAAGAAAGCAGTAAGATTTTCTTGACTCATTTTGAAGCAAATAATCATTAAACAAGATACTGGTTCTCTAATGAAGAGCTAAGATGGAATCTCGTGAAAATCGAGAACAGCCCCCGCTACTGTAAGAAGGAACAAAGAGTTCATACCACTGTCATTAAACTGATGGGAAGGGAGCTCGGAGGTAAACTTCAAGTCAGGAGACATGCCGTATCATACAGATTTAAATCTGTACGGAATTACTTTCGGAGGGAAAGTGTATGACGCTTGTGGATAAGGGGTAATACTTCTCTATTACTATTCACATAGGTTACTCTAACCCTCCTTAATATGAAATTAAGGAGATAATAATGAAGATTCATGAATTCCAATCAAAAAAAATTCTAGAAGAGCACAATTTAACTATTCCTCGAAATCACTTCTTTAAAGAAGGGGAGCTGTTTGATTATTCAAAAATCCCTTTTAGTTTCCCAGTAGTACTCAAGAGTCAAGTTCTAGCAGGAGGAAGAGGTAAAGCAAATCTAGTTCAATTACTAGATGATACATCAAAGTTTGAAGAAATGTGTAATTGGATTATAAACCAAGAGTTTAAAGGTGAAAGATCTGTAGGCATATTAGTTGAAGAGTCTATTAATATAGAGCAAGAGTATTATTTTTGTATGTTAATTGACAGAGCTTCGAAGAGCTTAACTGCAATTTTCTCTCCTTTTGGTGGTGTTGATATTGAAAAAGTAGCATCAGATAATCCTGAAAGCATAATTACTTTACAAGTAAGTATAAAAAATGAAGTGTTTAAAAGACAATTAATGGATAACACATTTTGTTTCTTCCCCAATAAAAAAAAGTTAAACAAATTTATTGAGTTTGCAGTATTGATAAAGCAAGTATTCTTATCTATCGATGCCACTCTTTTAGAAATCAATCCATTTGTATTTGATAAAGAAGATACACCAATTTGCCTTGATTGTGTTATAGATATAGATGAATCAGCAAAGTTTAGACATGAAGAACTTTTTGCCGAACTAGAGAATCTTTCAATGAATCAATTGTATTTTGATGGTTCGAATCATTTCGGTTCACATTATCTTGAACTAGACGGAAGTATTGGGATAATGGGATGTGGAGCAGGTATAGTAATGGCTTCAATGGATATGATAAAAAAATTTAACGGTACACCTGCTAATTTCTTGGATTTAGGTGGTGGAGCAACTAAAGAAATTACTTTAAACGCTCTTAAACTGTTAAACTCTAATAGTAAAATCAATTGTATCTTCGTAAATATTTTTGGAGGAATAACATTTTGTGACAAGATTGCTGAAGCAATTATAGAGTATCGCTCTACGAATATAAACTCACTACCGATGATTATAAGAATGATGGGAAACAATTCTGATATAGCAATTTCAATGCTTAAAGAAAATGGTATCTTTGCTTATAATAGTATGGAAAGAGCAGCCCGCAAGGCAGTAGAAATATCGCAAAAGCATGATTCTCAATTCTTTGTATCCAGAGATTCTAAAGTAATTGTGCAAGGCATTTCAGGGAAATATGGCTCATATCATGCAAAAAAAATGCTAGAATATGGTACTAAGATAGTAGCTGGTGTTACTCCTGGTCGTGGAGGGGAAACAATACATGGTGTTACAATTTATAACTCAGTAAAAGAAGTTACTGCAAACACTCATGTTGATGCAACTGTATTGTTTGTTCCCGCTCCTCATGTAAAATCCGCAACTATTGAAGCAATTGACGCTGGAGTAAATTTGATAGTTATAATTACAGAACATGTGCCTATTCATGATACTATGGAAATGGTTCATTATGCGTATGAAAAAGGTGCTAGGATTATAGGACCTAATTGTCCTGGGATAATACGAGTAAATGAAGCGAATCTAGGTATCATTCCTGGTAAGATTCTTAAAAAGGGAAATGTTGCAATAATGTCAAAAAGCGGAACACTACTCTATGAAATTGCAAATGAGATCAGTAATAATACTAAAGGAGTTTCAACTGCTATCGGATTAGGTGGTGATCCAATATCAGGAACCTCTGTGATTGATACAGTTACATTCCTATTAAATTCTAAAGAGAGTGATTATATAGTCTATATAGGAGAGATAGGTGGTGGAGAGGAGGAAGAAAAATTAGCAAATCTGATAAAATCAATTAACAAAACAAAACCTTTAATTGCTTTTTTTGCAGGAGATTCTGCTCCTAAAGGTTCCAAAATGGGACATGCAGGTGCAATCATTAATAGTGAGAAATCGACAGTACAGTATAAAAAAGAAATACTCAAGAATGCAGGGTGCATGATAGCTGAGTTACCTTCAGATATATACAAGATTATAAATCAGTTGGAGAATTGTTAATGAGTTACTTATTTATTCTAGTTGCTGTGTTCCTATTCTCTACATTGGAGTTAACAAGCAAACTTTTGGGAGATAGCATTTCTCCAATTGGAATTACTATTTATAGATTTATGCTTGGAGGTATCATAATGCTACCTCTTTGTTTAAAAAAAATAATAAACAAGGAAGCAACGCTCAGTTTTAAAGATATGTTCTCCTTATCTCTTCTTGGCATAATCAATATTGTCATATCAATGCTATCTTTACAATTAGCTGTTTACTATGGAGAGGCATCATTAAGTGCAATTCTTATAAGTGCAAATCCTGTGTTTGTAGCAATACTAGCTAAATACATATTGAAAGAGAGTTTATCATTTGTTAAAATAATTGGAATCATAGTTGGAATTATTGGTGTAATTACAATTATTGGATATGAGTCTTTCCAGGAAAGTAAAGCTCTTAATCCTTTATTAGGGATTATATTCGGTTGTGTAGCTTCTTTCTCATTTGGACTATATACTATACTCTCAAAAAAGAATGTAAAAAAACACGGTAATGTCGTTACCAATACTATCTCATTTATAATAGGTAGCATAGTTTTAGGTATGATAGCATTAATCTCGAAAGTAGATGTTACATTTGAGATTACATGGTTTAATGTAATTACAATAGTTTACTTAGGGATTTTTGTCTCTGGTTTAGCTTATCTTTCATATTTTGAAGGATTGAAGAGTGTTCCAACTACTACCGGAGCTATACTCTTTTTTCTAAAACCTGTAATAGTTTCAATACTGGCTTTTATTATGTTTCATGAGACTATATATATTGGTCAATTCTTGGGAATCGCATTAGTCATAATGGGTATAAATATAGAGACTATTGTAAAAAAAACAGTTATGATAAAAAAAAGACTTTCAGTGAGGAATAAACAATGAAGATTGAAAACATAGATATAGGAAAAATTGTCAATGTCTCAGAGATATATGAAGTCTTTTATCACACAGGATGGCTTTATGTTTTTGATGTAGTAACGAAAGATAACAAAATATTATCCTATAAGTTTGATTCTGAGAAAAAAGCTAAAGCTCAAAAACAGATGTTGATTGATAAACTTTGATTTTTTGAATCAAGTGTTAGCAAATAGATATTTCAACATTCTTAGTTTATTATTACTATTAAACATTTTACTTTTAAAAAGCAAGAGGTGCTTGTGAAAATTAACTTTGGTTTTATTAAAGATGCAATTGGCATTATAATTGGAACTATTCTTTGCGGAATCGGCTTTTCTCTGTTTCTTATACCTTATAAATCATCACCAGGTGGAGTTGGTGGTATAGCTCAAATCTTTTATTATTTATTTCAGTTTCCAGCAGGGATAAGTATGTTAATGATAAATATTCCCCTGTTTATTGTTGGGTTGATTGCTTTTGGTAAACAATTTGGAATTAAAACAATAGTAGGAATGTTTTCGTTGACTTTTTTTACGGATTTTTTCTCCTCAAGAAACATGATAAAGGTATTTTTTCTAAGGGATTATCTTTTTAAAATCAATGATAGAGCATGGTCTCTTTCTAATGAACCTTTTCTGGCTATAATGGCCGGTTCTGTTATAGTCGGCGCTGGGTTTGGTTTGGTTATAAAATTCAACGGATCAACTGGGGGAACAGATATTCCTGCATTACTGATGAGAAAGTATTTTGGATTTACTATAGGAAACTCATATTTAATCATAGATACTTTCATTATATTTGTAATAGGGACAATTTTTAAGAATCCAAATTTATTTTTTTGGGGTTTGCTTTCATTAGTTGTTAGCTCAAAAATATGTGATCTAGTATTAGAAGGCTTTTCTTATTCTAAAGGAGTAATGATTGTTACTGATAAATCTACACCCGTAAGAAAATCAATAATGACAGAACTTCATCGAGGTTGCACTATATTCTATGGAAAGGGCTCATTTAGTGAGAGCAAAAAAGAAATTGTATATACTGTAATCAATAGAAGAGAAATTCCTAAAGTTAAAAGCATCCTTAAAAATATAGATACTAAAGCCTTTGTAACGATAAGTGATGTTCACGAGACATTAGGTACAGGATTTAAAAAACTCTAGTAGTAATAAGAGAAATCTATTGTTTATTGCAGAATAAAGGCATAGTAAAAAACTATGAATGATAGAGCTCAGTGATAAAGCTATGGAAATTGAATGGAAAAACTCTTGACGTCAATAATGAATTTGTTTCATTTAACAGAGAAATAGTTGAAACATAGTAGTGAATATATATCCTACATAATATTTTGTCTTAAATGTCATAGGATTGTCCTATTAGTGACAGAAAAGTTCTAATAGTATTCGAGAGAAGTACTTATTTAAAGTTCTTGACACATGGGACGGTCAAAATAATTTGTGCTGAAATTGTCTTTAATGAGTAAGATAGATAAGTAAGATATAAATAAGGAGACATCATGCCAGTACCTAAACGGAAAACATCTAAGACACGTAGAGATAAAAGGCGTACTCACTATAAGATTTCAGCTCCTGCCTTCAGTATATGTCCAAATTGTGGAGAAGCATTCAAACCACATAATGTTTGTAAAGCATGCGGATTTTATAAAGGAAAGCAGGTAATTGAGATAAAGAGTGAAAAATAAGGATGCAAATAGCTTTAGACGCATTTGGCAGTGATCACGCACCTTATCCTGAAGTGGAGGGTGCGGTTCTTGCTATTAGGGAGAATATTTGTGATAAGATATTCCTAGTTGGTAAGGAAGAAGTATTAGCCAAAGAGTTGGAAAAGTATTTTTATGATAAGTCCAGAATTGAGATAATTCCGGCATCAGAGCGAATCGAGATGAGTGACAAAGCGGCAAGCTCTGTCAGAAAGAAAAAAGACTCTTCTCTGGTTCGTACAGTAGAATTACATAAAGAAGGGATTGCAGATGCAGCTGTAAGTGCCGGCAATACCGGTGCGGTTATGAGTGCATCTCTATTCGCATATAAGCGTATAAAAAACATTATGCGCCCTGCTTTAGCAGTTGTATTTCCAACTACTGAAAACCCTGTCATTTTACTGGATGTGGGAGCTAACGTTGATTGTGCCCCTGAGCATCTTCAGCAATTTGCCCTTTTAGGAACCTTATATAGTCAGTATTTCTTTCACACTAAATCTCCTCGAGTATCATTACTCAATATAGGAGAAGAAGCTGAGAAAGGAAATGATCTTGTTAAGCGGACATACGAGCTACTATCCAATGAGGAAAGGATAAACTTTCATGGAAACATAGAAGGTAAATATCTGCTTCAGGGTGGAACGGATGTAATTGTATGTGATGGATTTGTTGGAAATGTAATGCTAAAGACATTTGAAGGTTCAGTGTTATCTGTACTCAAAATAATAAAAGAACAGATTGCTAAAGACTGGATAGCAAAGATAGGTGCATTGCTTTCTTTCCCCGCTTATGCATATCTAAAAAAACGATTAGACCACACGGAATACGGTGGTTCACTCCTTGTTGGAGTAAGAGGTATAACGATAATCGGACATGGCAGTTCAAACGCCTTGTCAATTAAGAATGCGATAAAATATGCAACCAGAATAGTAAATTCAGGTTTCGTTAAGCATTCTATCGATTATTTTGAAAGGCAGTGAATATGAAATACAAAGCAAAGTATACTGCGTTCGGACGTTATGTTCCTGAGAAAATCTTAAACAACTACGATCTTGAGAAAATAGTTGATACAAGTGACGAATGGATCAGAACTAGAACAGGAATGTTTGAAAGGAGAATTGCAGCTCCTGAGCAGGCAGCAAGTGACTTGGCAACAAAAGCAGCCCAAAACTGTATCGAAAACTCAAATATTAAGTATAAGGACATAGATTTAATAATCTGTGGAACAATATCTCCCGATCATGCCTTCCCATCAACAGCTTGTTTTGTACAGAACAATCTCGGGTTGAAAGGGATACCGGCTTTTGATATCTCGGCAGGATGCCCCGGATTCATCTATGCATCCGATATTGCCAGACAATTCGTGGAGAACGGAACAAAGCAGAATGTACTAGTTATTGGAGTAGAAATACTCTCAAAAATCCTAAACTGGAAAGATAGAAACACTTGTGTTCTTTTCGGTGACGGAGCCGGTGCAGCCATTATCTCCAGAGCTCAGAGTAATGAAACTTCCAAGATTATCGATTCTGAGATTCTTGCTGATGGTAACTATCATGAGTTATTGGTTCAGGAAGCCGGTGGTTCAAGATTACCTGCAACTGAAGAAACTGTAAGAGAAAACAAGCATACCGTTTCAATGCAAGGTAATCGAGTTTTCAAATTGGCTGTTAAATCAATGTATTCAACGAGTGAGAATATAATAAAACGCAATAACATGGACTTCAATGATCTTGATTGGTTAGTTCCTCATCAGGCAAACATGAGAATTATTGAAAGTCTAGGTAATAAAATGAAGATAAATAAGGATAAAGTAATTGTTAATATTGAAAAATATGCAAATACTTCATCCGCTACTATTCCTATTGCAATTTCCGAAGCAATTGAAGAGGGAAAGATAAGACGTGGAGATGTAATTCACATTGTTTCCTTCGGAGCCGGATTAACTTGGGGTAGTGTTCTCTTTAGATATTAAGGAGTAAAAATGAACCTTTCAAATGAAGAAATAGCTTTTGTCTTTCCTGGACAAGGTGCTCAATATATTGGAATGGCTTCAGATTTTATAGAAGCAAATCCCGAACTGCAAGAAATTTTAACTAGTTTTGATGCAAATCATGAAACAACACTAGCTACTATAATGGCTGAAGGTCCTGAAAGCGAATTAAAAGAAACAAAATATACACAACCTGCTATTTTATTTCATAGCTACTGTGCTTGGAAAAGTTTCATAGAGAAAAGCGGTATAACACCCGGTTTCGTTGCAGGTCATTCATTAGGTGAGTTCTCAGCATTAGTTGCAAATGGTGTTTTATCGGTTGAAGATGCATTACACCTTGTTCATAAAAGAGGACAATTCATGATTGATGCTAACGGAGATCAGCCCTATGCAATGTATGCAATTATCGGTATGGACTCCGAAGGTGTAAAAAATGCCTGTGAAGAAGCCCAAAGTGAAGGGATAGTAATAGCTGCTAACTTTAATACTCCGGTACAAACCGTTATATCAGGTAGTGAAGCAGGTGTAAAAAAAGCTGCAGAGATATGTAAAGCTAATGGAGCTAAAAGAGCTGTTCCGTTAGTTGTCGGTGGTCCTTTCCACTCTCCGCTAATTGAGAAAGCCGGTATCTGGTTAAATGAAGAAATGACTAAGATGCAATTCAATACAACCGATATTCCGGTAGTATCAAATGTGGATGCCTTACCGGCAACCGACCCAATGAAAATTGTTGATAACTTAACAAAACAAGTAACATCTTCTGTACTGTGGGTAGATTGTGTAACTCGCATGGTTAACGAAGGTGTTAAAGTATTTATTGAGTTTGGACCTAACAAAGTTCTTAGTGGTATGATAAAAAAAATAGACAGGAATGCAATTGTTTATAACGTTGATAAACTTTCAGATATAGACACAGTTTTAGAAGGATTAAACAATGCAGAATAGATTAAAAGATAAAGTAGCAGTAATAACCGGAAGTGCTCGTGGCATAGGCTTTGGAATAGCACAACGCTTTGCTGAAGAAGGTGCTTTAATAGTTATTCTTGATTTGATGCAAGAATCTATTGATGAAGCAGTTAAGAAGTTAACCGATTTAGGTTACAAAGCTGAAGGATATGCTGCCAATGTGACTGATGGAGATACTATAGCAGACATCTTCAAAGAAGTAAGTGCTAAACATGGTCACATAGATATTTTAGTAAATAACGCCGGTATCACTAAAGATAACCTTATAATGAGAATGAAAGAATCCGATTGGGATACAGTCATTGCCGTAAATCTGAAAGGAACTTTTATTTGTACTCAGAAGCTTAGTCGTTATCTTTTAAAACAAAAATCAGGCGTTATTGTTAATATCGCCTCGGTTATTGGTGTTATGGGAAATGCAGGTCAGGCTAATTACGCTGCCTCAAAAGGTGGAGTTATTGCTTTAACCAAATCTACTGCTAAAGAATTTGCCTCAAGAGGTATAAGAGTAAATGCAGTAGCTCCGGGATTTATTGAAACCGAGATGACGGAGAATCTCGGTGAGAACGTTATCGCTGAATATGCAAAAGCCATACCATTAAGTAGAATGGGCTCAGTGAAGAATGTTGCGGATTTATGTTTATTCCTTGCTTCTGATGAAGCAGAATATATAACAGGTCAAGTCATCAATGTTGACGGTGGCCTTATAATCTAGAAGTATAAAACTTAGGAGGATATAATGGATATCGCACAAGAAGTAAAAAAAATCATAATGGAAGAACTTAACGTAGATGAAAGTCAAATCACTGATGAAGCTAATTTCATCGATGATTTAGGTGCAGATTCATTAGATACAGTTGAGCTTGTAATGAAGTTTGAAGACAAATTCGATATCGAAATCCCTGAAGAAGATCAGGACAAACTTCGCACTGTTGGTCAAGCTGTCAGTTATCTTACATCAAAACTTAACGGTTAATCTTAGATATTTGAGGTTGTTCGGATGGCAACATTTGAGCAACCTTTTATTTTCTACACATTAATGAACAGAGGTTTTTATGAAAAGAAGAGTTGTTATTACAGGATTAGGAACCATAAACCCTGTAGGAAATAGTGTTGATGAAACATGGGCAAACCTCTTGTCCGGGAAAGTAGGTATAAGAAATATCGAAAGATTTGATACCGAAAAATTTGGAGTCAAATTCGCTGCCCAGATAAACGGTTATGATCCAATAGACCATTTTGATGCTAAAGAAGTAAAAAAAATAGACTTATATGCCCAGTACGCGGTAGTTGCTGCTCGTCAGGCAATGAAAGATTCAGGATTAAAGAACTGTGACTACAATCCTGACAGATTTGGATGCATTACCGGTGCAGGAATTGGTGGAATTCATACATTTGAAGAAGAAGTCGAAAAGAAGGTTCTGAAAGGACCTAGACGTATCAGTCCGTTTTTTATCCCAAAAATGATATCTAATATAGCATCTGCTCACATATCAATTGAGCACAATCTTAAAGGTATCAACTTTAACGTTGTGTCTGCTTGTGCAAGTTCTAATCATGCGATTGGAACAGCTTTCCGTTCTATTCAGTACGGTGACGCTGACCTGGTTTTAACTACAGGCTGTGAGGCTTCTGTCTCTCCAATGGCTGTAGGTGGTTTCTCATCCATGAAAGCACTCTCTACCAGAAATGATGATCCTGCTACTTCAAGTAGACCATTTGATAAAGATAGAGACGGATTTGTTATCTCTGAAGGTGCAGCTGTTCTTGTTCTTGAAGAGCTTGAACATGCCAAAGCTCGTGGAGCAAAGATATATGCAGAACTTTTGGGATATGGTGCTACTGCAGATGCATATCATATTACCGCTCCAACTGAATCTGGAGAAGGTAGTACCAGAGCTATGCAAATGGCTATTTCTGATGCAGGACTGAAACCTGAAGATATTGATTATATTAACGCACATGGGACCTCAACACCTTTAAATGATGTTACAGAAACAAGAGCAATAAAGAGTGTTTTTGGTGACCATGCTTATACAGTAAAAATTAGTTCAACAAAATCAATGGTTGGACATATGTTAGGTGCTGCCGCAGCTATGGAAGCAATCGTTTGTGTTAAGTCAATTAATGATCAAAAAGTTCACTTAACCGCAAACCTTATCAATCCGGATCCGGAATGTGACCTTGATTATGTACAAGGTAAATCTATAGACCATAAAATAACTTATGCTATAAGTAATTCTCTAGGATTTGGTGGACAAAACTCTGCAATAGTTATCGGTAAATACTGATTTTATGGGGGGCATCACGCCCCCTCATCTCAGAGGTAGTATTGAATACAATTATCAAACGTCTGTCAGGGATTTTCAATTCACGTAGAGAAACAATAGTAATTGAAGATAGTGAATGGGAAGATAGACTCCTTGAGTTTCAGAAAAGAATTAATTATAAATTTAATGATATAAATCTTTTGAAAAGTGCTTTTACACATAACTCCTATTTTAGGAAGAAAGCTCCCTATGCCTGTTCTATATCACCTTTTGAGAGAATGGAGTTCTTAGGGGACTCAATTCTTGGGCTCTTTGTTTCTCAAGAACTGTTTCTAACATTTCCGGAAAGTCAGGAAGGCACACTCTCTAAAATGAAATCTAAAATAGTTTCAGAGAAGTATCTCACTGTGAAAGCAATAGAGATAGATCTCGGAAGTTATTTAATGCTGAGCGAAGATGAAGATAGAAACGGAGGCAGAAAACGTCCGTCGATTCTATCTGATGCTATGGAAGCATTGATTTGTGCCGTTTATTTGGATAGTGATTTGGAAGAAGCAGGGGCACTTGTTAGAAACATCGTGCTTACTAATTTCAGAAAACTAATCAATCAGGATGAGCTGAAAAACTTTAAGAGTATGTTACAAGAATACAGCCAATCAAAATTCCAAGCTCCTCCTACATATGAGAAAGACGGAGAAGTCGGACCGGATCATAATAAAACATTTATTATGAGTGTTTTTATAAACGGAGAGAAAGTAGGGACCGGTTCCGGTTCAAGCAAAAAAGAAGCTCAGCAAAATGCAGCCAAAGAAGCTTGTAGCATTCTAAAGATTTAATGAGAATTTATCCTGTATTCATTCCTCAGCAAGGATGCCCTTATCAATGTATTTACTGTAATCAATTTGATATTACCGGATCAGATAGTATCAATCCTGAGAAATTGAAAGAAGGATTACATCTTTTTAAAATAAACAATCCTAACCAACCAAAGGAAATAGCTTTCTTCGGGGGCACTTTCACGGCCTTACCTATTGAGACAAGAAAAGAATACTATCAATTGGTTAAACCATTTCTAGATACTGATACACATATTCGATATTCAACACGTCCCGATTGCATTAGTGAAGAAATTCTTGTTGAAAGTATTGATAATCAAGTCAGAACTGTTGAGTTGGGGATTCAGAGTTTCGATAATGATGTATTAAAGAAATCCAGCAGAAACTACACCTGTGATGTTGCTATTAAAGCTTCTAAACTTATAAAGAATAGTGGTTTATCTCTTGGCATACAGCTAATGCCGGGACTCCCCGGGTATAGTAAAGAAACTCTGGAAAAGACTATTAAGACAACTGTAGATATTAAACCTGATTTTGTTAGAATATATCCGTTATTAATTTTAAAGGAAACTCCTTTGGAATTACTATATAATAGAGGATTGTATACTCCGCTTACTTTAGAACAAGCTCTTTATGATTCGGTCACAATGATTGAGAACTTCGAAAAGGCAAACATTACGATTGCTAAAGTAGGACTTCACTCGGACATTGTTGAAAGAGATGCTGTAATTGATGGACCGTTTCATCCCAACTTTGGAGAATTAGTAAAAGGAGAAATATTGATTAGAGACATCTTAAAATCAATGGAACATGATTGCAGAATTGAGGTCTCAGAAAAAAATATTTCTTTACTCTATGGAAATGACCATTATATATTGAAACAGCTTTATGAAAGAAGCAGATTCAAAATTCAAGGAGTTAGTTTCAATAAAGAATTAGCTAAAGGTAATTTCAGTTTATTTTAACAAAAATGAGGTAATTGTATGAAGCGATATATCATTATTTTATTGATAGCAATCATTCTGGCAGGGTGTACGATAAAGGGTACAAAAGGAACCCAATGGGAAATTGATTTGAATCTCCCTTTGTTAGATGAGAAATATCCGGTTAGTGACTTGATAGACAATGAAAATATATTTTTGAATGAGTCTGATAGTACTCTCTACGTTGAGACCAAGGGGGATATTAACACAAAAAGAATTGAAGAGTTAGCTGTAGAACTTGATTCTGAGTTCTCAGTTAACCATCTTTATAGTACGTTGAATTCTTTTCCGGGTAGTATTCCTTTTGTTTCTATTCTTCCTGATTACACTATTGAGGTTGTTGCAGGTAAAATTGAATCCGGGTATTTGATACTTAATCTAAACGATATTGTTCAAGAGACACATGATGCTACTGCAAAAATAGTATTTAATGAGATATATACACAAGAAGGTGAACATTTCTCCCCAGCCATTGATATATCTCAATTCGGTAGTTTCGAGTATCGTTTCAACCTAGCTGATTATGTGATTAAATCTACGGATAATATTATGGAAGGTAATTCCATTAATTCACTATCATTCACAATTTCTGTTACCGATAACCAAGGAAACCCTGGAATGGTTGATTATGGTAGTCTGAATATTAAGTTATCTGACATGATTTATTTTGAATCATTTCTAGGTAATATAGACGGGTATTATATTGAGATAGAAGAAGACTTGGCGAATGTGGAAATAGAGTATCCCCAGAATATTGATGATGTTGTTATAATTGAGGATGCTTTAGTAGAATTGAATCTTACTTCCAATATTGGCTTTTCAACTATCTTTGAAGGTTCTATCACTTCTTATAATGATAAAGGTGATAGTATTCGAATTGATATACTTGATGACCATGGAGAGAGATTCACCATTCCTTCTGCAGATATCGAGTTAATCTCTAATTATCCTGTAACTCAACCTGTAGATTATCAGTTTATAAGCGATGAGCAGATTGACTACTTATTCTCAATTATGCCAACGAGTCTTGTCATTAAAAGCTCTCGCGTTCATGTTGAAAATCCTGCTGATGGATATGGCTTTATATCAACTAACCATTCAATTTTTGGCGATTATACCGGAAATATTCCCTTCAATTTCTCTCTTCAAGATTCCAGTGTCCCATTAATAACAGATAAGGATACTATTGCAAACATCTCCCAAGATAATCAGAAGATTATTGATGAATATTGCCAAAGTGCTGAACTAGAACTGAGAATAGATAATAAACTTCCAATTGGGGCTCGTCTTTCTATTTTTATTCATAGTGTCCCACTTGGCAACACTGTCGATTCATTATACGAAGCAACTCTTTATTTTAATGGTGATGACATTGATGATGATGGTATTGGAGACGGTTTCTATGTGGAAGCCGGAAATAATAGCGAGACATATAAAATATCAGTCAATAATTTCGAAGTATTCATAAATGACGAGATTTATATTAAGTTCTTAATGTATGCAGATCCGACTCAAGAACCGGTTGTAATAACAGGTACTGTGGATGATTATATCAAAATCTCCGGTTCCCTAAAACTAAAAGTGCTAATGCAATCATAGGAGGTGTATCAATGAAAAGAATAGTTATAATACTTGTTTTGATATCTACTTCCCTACTCTTGACTGCTACTCCACGTTCCAAGGGATTTGCGGGAAGTTTTATGATGAGAGCTAAAGGCTCTGACGCTATATTCTGGAATCCCGCTAACTTAAGTAGTGACGAATCTTACATGGAAGTCCCATTTTCCAATATGAACTTCTCGGTTTCAAACAATGCATTCACCGTTGATACTTACAATTCTATTGCCGGTGAATTCATAGATGAAAAAATGAAGGAGAAGATACTTGAAGATGTTGACGGATCTCTTGTTTTCAATGCAGAAGCATCTGTACAAGAATTCGCTTGGAATAATGGGAATACCGGTTTAGGCTTAAGAACTCATTTTGCCCTTAATGGTAAATTCTCAGAAAAATATCTTAGATTAGTTCTATATGGTAATACTTTGAATAACTATGAATTCTCGCAAGAGAACAATAGTTTTGATTTTCTAAGCTATATGGATTTTACTTGGAGTTATGGAGGTATTAAAGTACCTTATATATCTGAATATTTTCCTACTACTATGGGTATCTCTTTAAGTGCCCTAATTGGCTTGAATAATACAGAAACGAAGGAATATGCAGGTCACTTCTCTAATGGTTTGGAAGGAGATGATATTGTCGGGGCTGATTTTATTCAAGATATTACTCTTCATTCAAGTACAGGCGGTCTTGGTTACAAAGGTATGCTTGGCTTTGCTACCGAACCTCTTGAGAACTTAAAACTTGGCTTAACTTTTGATAATATATTCGCAAGAATTAACTGGACTCTTGATAATCAAGAATTACACTATATTGTATGGGCGGATTCAATATTCGTTATGAATCTTGACGAAGACTTTTATTATGAAGAACATACAAGTGAACAGATAAAAGATCGCACAACCAAACTTCCTTTTACATTTGCTATAGGTTCTATATATGAATACAAAAAATCATCTGTTTCATTAGATTATAGACAATCCTCAAAAACCTCTTCCTTCACTTCTGACAAACCCGACTTTTCAATGGCCGCAGAAACAATGTGGGCAGCTATGCCTATTCAAGTAGGTATCAGATTCGGTAATAGTGTAGTTCCAACGATCTTCTCTTGGGGACTAGGTTATAGGTCAGATTATTATGAGTTCGGATTTAACATCCAGTCTTATGATAGCATCATCCCGGGTTCTGATTCCAAAGGTACTGCCTTAGGTATTCACTGGAGAACTAAAATTTAATGATATACATCCTAATTGCTGTCATATCTTTACTAATAGCTATCTGGTTTTATACTGGTTCAACACCTTCATTAACCAGAGGATGGAAATTGGGATTTATCTTACTCCGGACAATCTCAATAGCAGTTGTTCTATTATATCTGTTTAATCCAATTTTGAGATTCATTCGTAAACAAACCATTTTATCACAAGCAGTTGTACTAATAGATGATTCTGATAGCATGGATGGATTTTTAGGGGAGTCAACTAAACAAACTCAATTATCACCTGTAAAAAAAGATCTTATTAATTTACTTAAACAACATGGATACGAAGTAAACGATTTTACTTTTGCCGATGGGATTAATGGTAAAACTAATCAGACTCAGATTAGTAAATCTTTAAATGATTTAGCCTCTAAGTTAAACATAGATAATGTAGAGGAAATATTTCTATTGTCTGATGGTTGGTTTCACGATGATAGTCTAAATGACATTTCACTTCTTAACAAAAAAGTGAATTGCTATATCCCCCAAATTAATACTTCTGACGACTCATTACAAATATCTTTTGTTGAATTTAACAATACAAGCTATATAAATGAGAAATCTCCTTTTATTGTTCATTTAAACAATGCTGTTAACACGAAGAAGCTAACTTGCATCATGAGTATAGGTGGGAAAGAAGTATTAAGAAAGAATACTTCTTCAAACTCTGAACTATCCTCTCAGTTTGAGTTTGATTATAGCTTTAAGAATCTTGGCATAAAGAGAGTTACATTTGAAGTAATCGGAAGTGAAGGAGATAATAGTCTTTATTCAAGTGCGACTGTTCGAGTAATAAGCTCTAAGAATAGGGTCCTGCTTGTTACTGATGCACTAAACTGGGAAACTAAGCAGATTAAAGATGCAGTAAAAAACAATTCAAGATTTGATCTTGATATTCTTCAAACTAAGAATAGAAGATTCTATAGTGGAAGGGATCTTATCCAAAGTCCGCTTAAGGAAATCGACTACTCGCTTCTCATTTTAGTTAACAATGGTAATCTAACTTTTACCAGAGAAGACCAAACTACAATAAGAGATAAAGTTATCAATGGTAAAAGTGCCATACTTATCGGAGCTCCGATTTCCGGGTTAAGGGATGTGCAGCCTTTGAAGAAGACTAATATGACCAGAAATTTCGAAAGTACAATTAGCATAACTAACGAAGGTAAAGAATACACTGCACTAATTGATTTAGCAAACAACACAGACAAGATTCCTCCATTAAGTTATCAGTACTATGGTCCCGAGAATGGTGCAACTATTCTGGCTAATTTTAACAACTCGGATCTTTCTCCTGCTATTGCTTTAAAGAAAACAGGTGCAGGTACTTTTCTAAACTTTGCTACTAAAAATCTATGGAAATGGAGTCTATGGGGAGAGGACAATAGTTATCAAACTACATTCGAAGCTTTGTTTAACTGGCTTAGTTCTAATCAAACCAAAAGCTTTATTTTATCTAGTTCTAAGCCCGGCTACCTCTATGGAGAGAAAGTATTGTTAGAGTTACAAGCCTTTGACGAGAAGATGGATAGAATGTATGGTCTGAATCCGGAAGTTAATATCTATGATAATAAGGGTAAACTTGTCACTCATAAATATATGGTTAGTAAGGACGAGTACTATTCAACAAGTTTAGAAGGTCTGGTATCAGGAGAGTATACGGCAAATGTATCAATTGAGGATAAGGAAGCTTTGAGTGAAGAGAGTTTTTTAGTCCTTGAAGCCGGTTTAGAAAACTCAAACAAAGGCTACAATGCCGAGAATCTAAAATACATAAGTGCCATTACAAACGGAGCGGTTTTTATCAATGTTAAGGATATAGACTTAAAAGAGGCAACAGAAAGAAAGCTAACTAGAGATTATGAAATACACCTCTACAAGAAGATTTGGCTTCTAGCAGTATTTTTAGCAGTTTTTTCAACAGAATTGCTGTTAAGGCGTAGGAAAGGTCTTCTATAAAATTTAAGCCCGGATTTACCGGGCTTTTTTTATCATAATTTATTTATCTTGATGAACAACAATTTGAGGATACGGAATCTCAATGTCATTTGCATCAAAAGCTTTCTTAACTTGCTCTAACAAATCAAAATGTACTGTCCAGTAATCGACACCTTTTACCCATAATCTGCAAGTATAGTCCAATGAGCTTGAGTTATGAGCCGATAGTCTAATAAATGGTTCAGGATCTTTTAATACTTTAGGATGTGCTACAGCAACTTCAGTAATAATGGCTTTAACCTTATCAATATCATTGTCATAAGAAGTAGAGAATACTAAGTCTACTCTTCTGTTCTCTGAAACTGAGAAGTTTGTAATTGGTGCATTAGCTAAACTACCATTAGGAATATATACCGTTTTCTTATCAACTGTCTCTAGAGTAGTAAATAGAATTGCCAAGCTTTTTACACTTCCTTCCAGTCCGTTAGCTTTTATGTAATCCCCTACTTTGAATGGTTTAAGGACTAAGAGAATAATTCCACCTGCAAAGTTAGACAATGATCCTTGTAACGCTAAACCTATAGCCAGACCGGCAGCACCTAGTACTGCAACTAAAGAAGACATCTGCACACCAAGCATGGTTCCTACTATAATGAGCAATACTAAATTCAACATGAACTTTAGAAGTGATAGCATAAAATTTGAAACAGTAGGTTCTGTTTGCTTTTTCTTAAAGCCTTTGGAAACAATCTTCAAGATCATCTTAACTAATATAGCACCAATGATCCAAACTGCTAGAGCTCCTGCAAGTTTAACAGAATAAGTTGTAATGAAAGGAACAATCGTTTCTTTTATTAATTCAATATTCATAAATCCTCCGAAATATTTGTTTGGAGACATGATAATATAGATTATAAAATAAGCAATGATTGATTTAAAAGTGGGGTGGCTGACGGGACTTGAACCCGCGACATCTTGAGCCACAATCAAGTACTCTGCCAGCTGAGCTACAGCCACCATAAAAGAAATGGCACGCCAGAAGGGATTCGAACCCCTGACCCACGGCTTAGAAGGCCGTTGCTCTATCCAACTGAGCTACTGGCGCGCATTCACATATAAAATTAGCTTATCTTGCGATAAGCGATTATAAACTTGGTAGCGGCGCAGGGACTTGAACCCCGGACACTCGGATTATGATTCCGATGCTCTAACCAACTGAGCTACGCCGCCTTGGTAGCGAGGGGAGGATTTGAACCTCCGGCCTTTGGGTTATGAGCCCAACGAGCTACCTAACTGCTCCACCTCGCGTCAACGTATAAGCACTTTTTTAGAACGAGCTGACTCCGTCAAGCAAAATTAATCACTTTTTTACTCTTTAGAAAGCAAGCTATTCAAATGCTCTATATATTTTGTAGCTCCACCTTGTTGGTAACCTGTTTGAGCTATTAACGTTCCGTCACTCTTCAACAATACGATTGTCGGGAATCCACGAACTCCATATTTTTGCATTAAACTTCTATTCTGAGCCTTCAGCTCATCAGTCTGGGCAATGTTCTTAGGAAAATCAGCTTTAAAAAGCACTAGATTTTTCTCTGCATATTCAGCGAATTCATCAGTAGCAAAAACTTCATCACGAAGTTTAAAACACCAACCACACCAATCTGAGCCTGTGAAATTAACTAAGATAGGTAAATTCTTTTCTTTAGCCAATTCCGCAGTTGTAGCAAAATCTTCTGACCAAGTCAGTTTATCTTCATTACCGGCATTCGCAACATCAGCTTTTGTACAGCCTATTCCTGTTATAAATCCAACTAGGAGTAGAGCCATTATTACAATCTTAATTTTAGTCAATTTTCTCTCCATTTAAATATACTTCAAAAGAGATATCAGAGCTTTGTTTAAGCATAGCAGAAACACCACAGTATTTAGTAGCAGATAACTCTACTGCTCTCTTTATTTTATAATCGCTTAGATCTTTTCCATTGAAGATATACTTGATTCTAATAGCACTATAAATCTTGGGATGCGTATCCGAATTATCAGCATCAACTTCCAATTTAAAATCGAAATCAGTGTATCCATAGTTGTTTAGAATATAAACAACATCCATTCCGGTACAACCCGCTAACGCAGAAAGCAATAAGGGTTTAGGAGAAGGTCCCTCACCCTTTTTACCGGGTTTATTGGAGTCCATAATTAATTTATGATCTCCCTGGACGGATTCAAATTTGAAACCGCCCTGCCAAGTTACTACAGTATTCATTTTATTTCTTTTTATGTTTTGCGATAATTACTTCGTAGGTTTTAATGAATTTATCAAGACTTTCATATACAGCATCTCTGTCAGTTTCGCTAAGCTCATCATATACTTTGCGTTGCTGAGCAAAAATCTTTTTGCTGCATTCAGAGGCTAGTCTCTGACCACCTTCGGTAACAACAGCAAACCATCTTCTTCTGTCTTCTTCCGAATGTTGTCTTTCTGCAAATCCCTTCAAAACCAGATTATCCATTATTCTGGTAACACGACTGTGTGACACGTTTAAAGCTTTGGCAAGCTGGTTCATGCTTACCGGTTTGTTCTGTGTGAAAAGATATTGTAACATGTTACATTCCATTTTACCAATATTCATGGATGATTTGTGTAATGTGTCACGTTCATACAGTATCTTCTGCATTCTGTTAGTAAGAGCTATAAAATCCTCAACTGAGTATTTCATAATAACCTCCTGTCATTTTTATTATCTTAGTTTAAATAATTTCACTTCCAACCATAAACTCAGATAACATTTATAGTATAACAAAACTCCGTATTGTTGCAACAAAATTAATTTTTGTATAAAGTTTACGATTAGTACTAAAATGTAAACTGCTATTTATGGAATAAATCGAAGTAGTTTATTCACCAATGCATTACAAATATCAAGTGAGAGTAAAAAGCTCAATAAATCAGCTATTAATAATCATAAATATATAATATGAATTATATTCACTAAAGCAACTAAAAGCTTATACTACTTTCACCTTTATTAGTTCCTCCCATTCCGGGAGCATGTTTTAAAACATTATTTGCAAGTCTTGAAAATGGCAGCGATTGGAGGTAGACATATCCGTGTCCTCGAAGTGTAGCTAAAAATAGACCTTCTCCACCAAAAAGCATTGATTTCAATCCGCCTGCTAACTCAATATCATATTCTATTCCGTCAGTAAAAGCAACAAGACATCCGGTATCTACTCGAAGTTTTCCACCTTTAAGCTCTTTCTTCACTATTGCACCACCTGCATGAAGAAAAGCAAGTCCGTCACCGCTTATTTTCTGTAGAATGAATCCTTCTCCACCAAAAAAGCCTGTTCCTATTCTTTTTGTAAAAGCAATATCAATCTTTGTTCCGAATGCGGAACAAAGATATGCATCTTTTTGGCAGTATATTACGTTACCTGTTTCTGCAAGATTAACAGGAATTATTTTACCCGGATAAGGTGCCGCAAAAGCAACTTTCTGTACTGAATTTACAGAATTTGTGAAATGCGTTAAGAATATTGACTCCCCGCTCAAAGCTCTTTTAGCTGTTTGAAAAAGCTTCCCGGCTAATCCTTTATTTACTTCCGAACCGTCACCTAGTTTTGATTCAAAAGTAATACCTTCATCCATCCAGTTCATCGCCCCAGCTTCTGCAACAATTGTCTCTCTCGGATCCAGACTAATTTCCACTACCTGTATATCATCACCAATAATTTCATATTCAACTTCATGTGAGTACACTGTTGTCTCCTTCAGTTAAGTCAGCTTCTGAAAACTGACTCTGATTGAACCGTTTTTTATACTAAATAATTCCTCACTGTTCTTAAACTTTCTAGGGTGTATTAAATATACCCTATTCTGTTTTGACAGCAAACTCAATGATTTTAGTGATTCTGTTCCATTGATTCTAACACCGTATGGTGGATTAGTTACAATTAATTTATTCTCTAGTTGATTATTATAATCGTTAATATCTTTTATTTCCCATTGGATAAGGTCCCCTACTCCCGCTTTATCTGCGTTATGAGAAGCTGTTGTTATTGACTTTTGGTCTATATCGGAACCTTTAATAAAAATGTCAGGTTTAGTAATTGTATTATCTTCGAGTTCCGAATTTATTTTTATAAATCTGTTTGTTTGTATTGAAGGCCAATCCTGAAAAGCAAACTTTCTAAACCTGGAAAGCGGAAGTTGCATTTGTTGGATAGCCATCTCAATTGGTATAGTACCGGAACCACACAAAGGATCTAAAAGAAAGTGTACAGGTTCTTTCACTGATTGAAGCATAGCTGCAGCGATAGTTTCTCTTATCGGTGCTTTTTCTCTCCAATCCATGTAACCTCGTTTATGTAAATGCTCTCCACTGCTATCCATACTTACAGTAAATTTGTTTCTATACACATTTATAATGACCAGTTGACTATTCTCGGATTGAGGGACAGAATCAACATTTATGTCTTTCTTATATAGCTTATTTAAAGCTGAGATTACTGTTAGCCCTATTGCTTTCTCATGGTATAGCTTAGAATCGATTGAGTTCACATGCAAACACAAATTCTGATCCTTAAAGAAATCTTGCCAATTCAATTGCATTATCTTAGCTTCCAATTCTTGAAAAGTAGTGGCAATAAACTCACCATTCCGAATGATAAAGCGAGAGAATACACGACTTATGAGATTACATTTAATCAGAAGAGATTGATGTCCAACAAACTCTATACCTCCATTTAACAGAGTATAGTTCTTCACACCTAATCTTTTTAATTCTTGTTCTGCAATATGTTCCAATCCCGGCTGTACTATGCCGAATATTTTATATGGTTTCATAATATATTATGAAAATTACAGTCTGAAAATGTGTCAATATAATACTTACACCATTTTAATAGGAATTATATCATACAGTTTAAAACCATTATCATAAGAGGATTCATCAAGCTTTAACTCGTGAGTTTTTGATATTTATTTTATAGGGTGCTACATTGATAGTTCATGCTTAGAATGAGAATATTAGGATGAATTAACCTATAGTGCAGTACTTAAAGAGAGTCAACTACAGGACAAAACATTCAAACATCCTGACAAAATTATCATTGTCATCCTCTATGGCTAAAGAAATTTTGCCAAAGGAGCAAACTATAGAAATTGCTATCGGTATTGTAACGAGAAAAGAAAACTTTTTGAACTAACCACACTGCTAAATAAGATAACGGATAGGCTGATAAACTGTAATTTCATTTTGAAGTTTTTCAATATCTCTAATCTCTCATAGCTCTATCATAATTATTGTCTGAAAGATATCATTTTCTACTCAAAATCTTATCCGTCTCTTATCTCCGGGCACAGGGGTTGCCCAAGAGACTCTCAAGAATTGAACCGTTTTCGATTAATTATTATGATAGAGGAGTGAACGAGCAGAATAGTCCCTTTAAACAGAAAATGTTCATTGCTTTTTTTGATATGATGTTTTTTGTTTCTCTATCAGAAGTATTCAATTTAAATGAGAAGGATTGAAGGAATTATATTGGGATCTGTTTATATTAGAAGACTACGAGTTAAGTCTAAAAACGTCTAACTGTAATAGTGATAAGTAATAGTTATTTCTTAGGTAATGTAAACATAAAGGTTGCTCCGGTCTTACCGTCGGAATCTGCATCAATTGTCCCGCTATGTTTCTGGACTATTCGATGAGCAATGGCAAGTCCTACGCCCGTACCTTCAAAATCTTTAACAGAATGCAACCTTTGGAATACTCCGAACAATTTATCCTTGTATCGTGTATCAAAACCCACTCCGTTGTCAGAGATCATATAGGTTACAGACTCTGAGTCCTCTTTTGAAGTTATTGTAATAATAGAAGGTTTTGAGTTTCGACTGTACTTTATCGCATTAGAGATAAGATTTGTCCACACCTGCTTCAATAGATGTTTATCTCCTATTACCGAATGAATTGTTTCCATTCTTAATTCAATAGGATAATCTAAGAAGTTTACTGCACTTTTATATTCATCCTTTATGATAGTTTCCATGTCCACCGGTACTTTTTCCACTTTTTCAAGTCCTAACTTTGAGAATGCCAATAAGTCATTTATAAGATTACTCATGATAATGGAGTTCTCTCTTATTATATTGAACATCCTGAAAGCTTCATCATCAAAGAGGTGTGAGTATTCATCCGCAAGTAGTTTGGCAAAGCTGTTGATAGCCCTTAGAGGAGTTCGTAAATCATGTGAAATTGAGTATGAGAATGCTTCCAATTCCTTATTGGCAGCAATTAAGGCTTTATTAGTTTTTTCAAGTTTCTTCTGAGAAGAGTTAACATCTTCCAAGAGGTAAGTCAAAGCTCTCTGGGAGTCAGTTAATCTCTTTGTTCTCTCCTCAAGTTCACTCGTCCTTTTCTCAATGATACTTTCAAGATTCTCTTGGTAGCTATAAATCTCGGTTTCTGCTTGCTTATTCTTGGTAACATCCACAATCAACCCAATAACTGCAACCGCTTTTCCATCTTCAATAATTGGTGTTTCTCTAATCTCAGCCCACAGCTTCTCTCCATTCCTTTTCCGGAGTTCTATTGTATAGTGAGGTTGCTCCTCCCTAGTCTCCAAAGCCCTTTTAATACTATTTCTGATATAAGCTCGAGTCTTACTATTGATAAATATCCAATCAAAGTTATCATTAATCTCGTCCGGTTTATATCCGAGAATAGTTTCAACTTGAGGGCTAATAAATGTCAGGTTAAGATCAGGGTCCATTGAGAAAAATAGATTAGGACTGTTATAAACGATTCGAGAAAGAGTCTCTTGAGTTTCAAGCAAGCGTTTATCTGAGATCATCCTCGCAATGGTTTCTTTCTCTAGCTTTGTACTGGTCTCGATGAGTTCTTTATCTTTGTTAAGAAGCTCTGAAACATCTACGGAAATACCTAGAACATATCGTTTGTTATTATTAGTATAAAACGGCACTTTGATGGTCATGAACCAAGTTGACCTACCATCCTTGTAAGTTACCTTCTCTATGTATTCAAGTTTATCAACTTCACCGTTTATTATCTGCATATCAGTTCTTATAAAACGTTCTTCATCTTCAAAAACAGCCTTCTCATTAATCTCATTATTGCCTTCTATATCGCTAACAGCACACCCGAAGAATTCGGCTAGAGCATTGTTTATCATATATACCTTACGATTCTCATCTTTGATATATATAAAGTGCGGAACAGAGTTAATGATTTGTCTAAGCTCTCTTTGTTGTTGTAACAGTGCATCCTTTGTAAGAATATGTTCAGTGACATCTTCAGCAGATATAATAACAAAATCTTTAGCGTAGGAAGCCGATAGGGAGAGATATTTATTTTGATTTTCAGAGCATCGGATTTTAACTTGATTATTTACTACCCTTGATTCTTTAGTTATCAAAGCTCTTAAGTCATTATCCCAAGCTTTTTTTACCAGTTCACAATATTCAGGGTCGGGATAGACTATTCTAAACCAATCGTCAAAAGTCTTAATCTGATCAATCGTGTACCCTGTCATCTCGGTAAATCTTTCGTTAAAGAAAAGAAAGTTACCATTTATGTCACTTACTAAAGCTCCAAAAGGTGCTTTCTGAATGGTTTCTTTAAATACACTGCCACAGATGTTAAGATAGTTCTTTTTTACGGTAGTTTTGAAGAGTAACATATAAGTCACGGTCATTATCAGAGCAAGACAAGCTCTCTTAATAGCGATAGGAGATAATGGATTTATTAATACGCATTGAATAAATTCATGAGTGAGGAGAAACATAGTTAATAATGAATCAGAAAGCCAAACTACAATAAAAATAATGAATATAGCAATGACATCACTTTTTTTTATATGCTTCATGTACTCCTCAATTTCTTTCTATAGCAAAATACTAACATTATCACTAAAGTATCTCATAGGTTAAATGTCAATTAATTAATACATCCTTTTGTTTTGTAAAAGCTCTTATTCCTTTATAACAGATACATCTCAGGCATGTACCCATTGCATAAATAACAGTCAATTTTAATAATTAATATTTTGGCAAACTTAATTTTTTAGAATAATTAAAAAAAGAAGATTGCCATAAAGCAATCTTCTTCAACATAAACAATTCTATTTTAAAGATTAGATAACACATCCTCATAATTAGGTTCTTCTACTATTTCAGGTACTAGCTGTGTATATTTGATTTTTCCTTCTTCGTCAACAATCAAAACCGACCTGGCTAACAAAGACTCCATTGGACCGTCTATAATCTTAACACCATACTCCTTACCAAAGCTCTCATCTTTCATACTGGAAAGAGTAATAACGTTATCGAGTCCTTCAGCTCCACAGAATCTTGCTTGTGCAAATGGGAGATCACGAGAAATGCATAATACAACAGTGTTCTTAAGGCTAGAAGCCTCTGCATTGAATCTTCTAACTGAATTTGCACATACGGATGTATCTATACTAGGGAAAATGTTAAGAATAATCTTCTTTCCTTTCCATTGGTCTAGTGCCTTGTCGCTTAAATCACCTGCAGTAAGCTTAAACTCAGGTGCTTTGCTTCCTATTTTTGGTAAATCGGAAAATGTGTTGATTGGATTGCCTTGTAATGTAATTTTTGCCATATTATTTATGCTCCTTTAACAATTATTTCTTAATCGTGAGTACTTTATGTCCTCTTTGGAAGAAAAATTACTTAAAAATAGCAATATGACAAATAAAGATTGTACGAAATTGGATAATAAAATGAGAGGTGATGAATGAAGAGATTAATCGGTTTGCTGATTATATTGTTGTTAATCAGCACTATAAGAGCAATCCCGGTACCTGAATCAAAAGTAATTTCAGTAGCCGGGAAATGGATGGATTTGCAAACATCAATGAGAAAAGATACATCTTCAATTGAAAGTGTACACAAAGTATACAATAAGAGCATGTTAGCTCTTTACATAATTAACTATAAAAACGATGGATTTGTTATAACAACTTCCGATGATAGATGCCAACCCATATTGGCTTGGTCCGATGAAGGTAGCCTTACTCTTGATAGCGACAACCCGGGAATCAAATACTGGTTAAACACCTATAGTGAAGAAGTTTATCAAGTAATTGAAAAAGATCTTCCTTCAACTGAGACAAGAGCTTTATGGCAAAGCATAGATACTAATACTTTTTCAAGGACAGATAGTTCAGTAGCTCCACTTCTTCCAAGTCGATGGCATCAAACCTGGCCATATAATGCCCTATGCCCTGAAGATCCGGATGGGTCCGGAGGTCATGTTGCTGCCGGTTGTGTTGCAACAGCAATGGCTCAATGTATGAGATATTGGAATTATCCTGAAGTCGGGGAAGGAACTCATAGCTTCTATTCTACTGGTTATGGATATTTGAGTGTTAATTATTCTGCTTCTGAGTATGATTGGTGGCAAATGCCAAGAGAAATCGGTTCTGATTATGAACAGATAGCTAAATTGATTTATGATTGTGGAGTTTCAGTTGAAATGATGTATTCAGCTGATGCTTCCGGAGCTTTTTCTCGGGATGTTCCAGATGCTATGAAAGATTATTTCGGCTATGCTAACTCAACTACTTTTGTTGAAAAAAGTTACTATTCTCCAACACAATGGGGTAATATGCTTAGATCAGAGCTTGATGAAGCTCGAGTAATATATTATTCTGGATCAGGTGATGATGGTGGACATGCTTTTGTCATGGATGGCTATCGGGAAAATGATTATTTTCATATTGATTTCGGTTGGTCCGGCAGTGGTAACGGATATTATTTAGTTTCGAATATTAACCCAGGTTATGTCTTTAATGACAATCAAGCAGCAGTAATAGGTATAGTCCCCGAGAATTATACACCAAATGAAGGACTACTAATTTGGAATGGTATGAATTCTGCAGATTGCAGTGGAAACGACTTTTATGTCGAAGCAAATGCACAAGGTTTTGTTGCAGAAAACACCTATGAGCTTCCTTACAATTTAAATGGTTATGATGCTGTTTTCTTAAGCTTCGGTAATTCGCAAGACGGTTATTCAGAGCTTACAGATCCTATGGCATTAGCAGTAAAAGATTATTTACAGAAAGGTGGTAAT
The DNA here is from genome assembly GCA_963667035.1 of Cloacimonadales bacterium (SeqCode). Lineage (GTDB taxonomy): Bacteria > Cloacimonadota > Cloacimonadia > Cloacimonadales > JAFGVF01 > Zophobacter. Next base: position 559,602 of record OY762964.1, on the reverse strand, counting down.
CTATATATTGAAGGTGCAGATGTACTTGGAGTTGACCAGAATTCAAATACTACCTTATTAAATTTGTTAGGTATAGAATCGGTTAATAACGGGACATACAACGATATAGATAATTTACAAGGCTATCCCTTTTCTGTAGGTATGCATCTTTCTTTCAATGATACATACCAAACAAATCTTGAAACAATAGATTATTATGAACCAGGTAACGGTAAACCTGTCTTTTCTGAAAGTGACTATGGTGTCGTTGCTGTTCAGAATATAGGAGACAACGGACAAAGAAGCGTTGTGATGTCATATTCCCTAAGTCGTTTGACTGATTTATCCGCCAAGAATCAATTCATTCATAATGTATTTAACTTTTTTAATAGTAATATTACTGTTTATCCTGCCATTAACATAAACTCAATAATCAATGAAGAAGAAGCGGTTACTATTAATTGGAACCATCCCGGGATAAGCAATTCTTCGTTACTTGGTTATAACATCTTGGATAATGGACAAGTTATAGATACAATCTATGATCGTTATATTTTATCATATACTGATTCTAATCCTGAACCAGGATTGCATCACTATACAGTAACAGCAGGATATTTAGACGGAGAATCAGAACCAACTCAAGAAACCGAAGCTTTTGTTTTTGGTAATGAATACACTAATTTTGGATATGTCAATGACACTGCAGAAGACGGAATTCTATATAACCCCGGTGGTATTGCAGTAGTAAAATTCTCAAATAATGAATCAGCTAATATAGACTATATAAGATTCTATATACAAACCGCTGATACTAATCCTATAGTTCTAAGAGTATATGACGAGGTTAATGGAGAGCCCGACAGTATGCTGTCTCAGCAAGTTTACAGAAAAAATATTACTGAAGGATGGCACACTATTGATTTGACTTCTGAAAACTTGGAGATTAGCAATAACTACTTTATAGGTGTGATTTATACAGTAAATAGTTCTGCTATTGGTGTAGATACTGAGCAATCCGGTAATACCTTGGTTAAAGAGACCAATACATCGGATTGGCAAGAATATGCTTCAGGAAATTTAATGATAACATCAGTTCTTGGAGCTCCTACTGCAAATGGAGAACAGCATCAAGTTGTTAATAGCAAGATGATGCTTAGTAATTATCCTAATCCATTTAATCCTACAACTAACATAGCATTCAGTATTCCGGAGAACGGACTTGCTAATCTATCAGTGTATGATATAAGAGGAAGAAAAGTCAATACACTGGTTAATAATAGCATGACTCAAGGAGAACACACTGTTATTTGGAATGGTGATGATAATAACGGAAACACTTTAAGTTCAGGAGTTTACTTCTTTAAGTTAGAATCTCAGGGACAATCAAAAGTTAGAAAAACCTTGTTAATGAAATAAATATTTAGATCAATAATAGATTTAGGCTACATTAATTGTAGCCTTTTTTGTTTTAGACAATAAACTATATTTATTGGAGGTAACATGAAATTAAACAAAGGTTCCGATTTACCTGAATTTAGTGCAATTGATGAGTCAGGAAATACAATAACTAAAGATGATATAGTTGGACAATGGACGATACTTTATTTCTATCCTAAAGATAATACTCCAGGATGTACTTTGGAGGCAAAAGATTTTACATGCTTACAGGATAAGTTTAAAGAGATTGGTTTCGAAATTATCGGAGTCAGTAAAGATTCCGTAAAAAGCCACCAAAGCTTTAAAAGCAAGCAAGGGCTATCTTTCACGCTACTGAGTGACCCGAAACTTGAGATGCACAGAATCTTTGAAACCTGGGGAGATAAAATGATGTATGGGAAAAAACTGACGGGAGTTATCAGAAGTACTTTCATTGTAAATCCCGAAGGTAAGATTGAAGAATGCTTTTATAATGTGAAAGCGAAAGGTCATGCCGAAAGAATTCTGAAAATAGCGAAACAACTTGGATAAAAAAGAAGGGTGGTTATACTAACCACCCTCTGACATATATATCCTCCACAGATACTTTTGTCGAAATTGTAGATAAGCTTTAATATTGCGACGCTTATTCTTGAAATGATTAATTAACATAATGCCACCATTTATCTGTTTATTTTATATTCTAACTAATGTATACCTTACAAACATTAGATGTTGTTTATGTCAGGTCAACTTATTTTTATTTATTTATGTTGTAAGCAGTTACACTGATGAATATAACTCATAGTATTCACAGGTATAATAAAGTACTAACGCCCTTTTAATTAAAAGGGCGTTAGTAAGTTTCATAAAACCTATTTTATCATAATTGATTTAAGTGTTCCGGTATAATTATCTGTCTTCATTCTAAAAAGATACACACCAGTAGAAACCATTTTACCACGTTCATCATTACCGTTCCATACAATACGGTGATTTCCGGCTTCCATAACATCATCGCATATAGTATTAACCAATTGTCCTTTAATGTTATATACCTTTATAGTGACTCTTTCATTTTCTTTTAATGAAAACATCAAAGAAGTAGTCGGATTAAATGGATTAGGATAATTACCCACAAGCTGAGTGCATGTTGCTATCACAGTATTAGACTCTACATCTGTCATATCCGGGACTATTGAGAATAAATCAGAATCAAAACTCTCTCCTTCTTCATACGAGGCTGCAACATAATAGTTATACTGACCAGCATAGCTGAGTATATCTGTATAAGCAGTATCTGTTGTGTTACCAATTAATGCAAAAGGTTCGGAATCAATACTTCTGTATATATTATAGCTATTCAGAGTTAATCCTTCATATTCGGGTGCTTGCCAACTAAGTAACAAATCAGTACGGTTCTGCACGCAATTTAAATTGTTTGGTTCATTTAGTCTTAACAATGAGAAATCAATATCAGAATAACTCGGATTAACTGTACTTAAAAGAAGTCTGTTCACATACCCTTCTGAATAATGTGGAGTAAATGCGTGAATGTTATAACCTCCTTCTTTTTGGAAAAGATAGTAAGAGCCTGAGTTATCGGGATGAGTAACTACTTCTCCATTTGAGATGTTTACTTTAGTTACATCCTCTTCCCCATCTAAAATTACATTACCGGTAATATATCCGGAGCCTCCGGTATATCCTTCGATCACTAAGTCATCAATATACCAACCATAATCATTAACATAATAATCACTAGCTGAAGTCCATCTAATCTGAACACAAGTATTTGCATAACTCGAAAGGTCAAAGACAACTTCAGTCCACACCCCATTGCTACCTGTAAAACCTGATTGGTCATTTAAAGCGAAAATCACAGCATCATCATAACCAGTCTCAGGATAAATCAACACCCAACTATTACCCATATCTGTGGATACTTTAACATTACCACCATCATAATGATTATCATACTGGTATTTATGCCAGAAACGTAACTGAGCATTATCACTTAGCGGTATAACAGGAGTTGTTAACGTTGTCTCATTGTTATCAGGATAATTACCACTCAAATAAGTTCCCCAGACTCTAAGCCCTGAATGTGAACCCATTAAAGTATCATAACCCCATTGCCAGCCACCCTGAGATATCAAACCACCATTAGAATTCTCAAAGTTAAAATCGAAATCAGCCAAACCAATTCCAATAGTAAGATTTGCTGTGGATTGATTAACACCATTTGCAGAATATGTTATTTCAAAGGATATATATGTCAGATCTGCAATTCCTTCAGGAATGCTGATTTCAAAATATGTCTGTATCGTGCTGTTAGCATCAGCATCACCTATTAATTGCAGATTATTTGGTATCTCGACTCCCGGATATGAGCAATTTAATCCAACTTGAATGCCTGTTGTCTTAACTACTTCAGGATTTTCTAGGTTTACACAGAGAAAAATGTCTTCACCAGCTTGTACTATTTTATCACCATTACCATTAACCTGATCATTAATACTTGCATTTTTATATATTAACTTATTTGAGACAACATTAAGAGTTTGAACTCTTACCCATCCATTATTGAGAGTCTCGATATCAACATTTAAAGCAATCTCATGGTTGTCAGGAGTATTATCAGCAATATTCAGACTAATGAACTCGTTTCCAAACATACTACCTTCACCTGGAATGGAGTCATAAGTTGACTGATGATTACTTATTGAGACATAAGGACTTTCAGATGAGACACTGATAGTTACTCCCTCGGCAACTCCTGCTCCAATATTGACTAGGTTTATTCCAAGATTAACACTTTCTCCCGGTTCAATTACATGGTTATCATTTGAATCATGAATAACAGGATAACCTAAGACTAGGAATGACTCCTCTAAGAATATAGGAGAGCCGGTAACTAACAAAGCATCACCAGAATTAATCTCATTCGCCCCTGTTAGATATTCATTGTTAAAACTATATTGAAGCCCCATCTTACCAGTATGATCTCTAATACCAATTGTGCTGAAGTTTCCTCCTGTATGTTCAGATCCATAATCATTATTATTGAAAGTTTTATATTGAATCTTAATCATCCCATCACCTATGGAAGTAGGATAATAATCCTGACTGTAGAGAACAATCTCAAAAGTCTCTGTTGCACCTGTCACTCCATGAGACATCTCATTCCATTCTATAACGAAATATTGCTCCTCATTGTTATAGTAAGTCGATACAGAAGCATTTGAATCTAAATCCAAGTCATCCCAGAATGGTGCAATAAGAGCATTCTGTGTCATCGCTCCAAATATTTCATTGTTTCTCCAATCAGCACATTCAGTTTCTAGAAAAGATACAAATCCATTCGAACAAATCCAAATTGTATCATAAGTTTGCCCATAGAATGAAAATTCAAAAGGTAGTGTAGTTTGGGTAATAGCATTAGCCTCTACTACATCTCCCTCTGACCAACTACCCGGGTCGTATAGATTCAATTCCGTACCTTGCCCACCTTCGTCCGGTGCAATCTCAATCCAATTGTATTCAGGACAATCGTGATATGAATCATCTGAGCTATGATAAATAAAGTAGCCATAATCGTCAGGTCCAAAGGGGTCTTCATCACTAATCTGCCCAATCTCTAAGTTGAACCTAATCATCTCTTCATATCCATCTTGGTTAGAACAGATGATATTCATAGGAATAGTCATACCCGGAAGTACGTTAGTCCGAGTTCTTATTATAAATGGATCGGAGGTATTAACTTCAGTATCATTTACACTGATATTCCCTAATTCAACCAAACTATCTTCTACAACAACAGATGCATTCAGACTTACTAATTCTAAACTAATGTTAGTTAAATCTGTCGTACCGTTGTTAATCAAACTAATATATAACTCCGAGGTCTCTCCCTGATCAAGTATTCCATTGGCATAATCATTAATATCTATGTCAGAAATTTCTAAGTTACCATTATGAATCGGTAGTTCAAAAAATGAGTAGCTGCTTCCTGTAGAAGTCTCAATATGTAGTCTCATTATTGCCTTAAAAGTATCAGGGCAATTTGGAGCTATTGAGACACTAAACAATCCATTACCTGTTGAATTATTACTTGGAGAAATCAATCCGTAAGAAACTGTGCTCTGATTCACTGTTACATAATCAGATAATGCCAAAAGTGTGGCATTAATGCTATCAATATCAGAATTAGAATTATTTGTCAGAGAAACATTTAGTTCAACTGTTTCCCCGGCATTTGCATTTCCGTCATTGTTTCCTTCCGTATCAATTAGCACATAATCCGAATATACTATTCCTCCGGTACCATCTACAGTAATTGTATTGATATTAGATTTATAATCATCTTTTGTAACTGTAACTGTAATATTCCCTTGAACACCTTCAGGTAACTCAATATACGCCATTCCATATTCATTTGTTCTTACCATCTCATGAATTCCCTGAGGTTGGAAAGCTGTAACTATAGCTCCGATTGAAGGATTCCAGTCTTCATCAAGTACTTCAACGGGAACAATTCTGGTCCCCATAGGAATTGTAGTAGCGATATCTACATAAAACTGTTTTGGAACTCCAAGATACATTGTTACAGTAGGATCACCCATTAGATTACACCAATGGTTAAAATATTCTACAGCATCTTGATAGCGGCTGTTATATTGGTTATATAAGTTTAACTCTCCAGCCAACAATCCCTGTCCCAAATCTCTCATATCATAATTCAAGATTCCATTCCATATTCCTGTTGCCAAAGCATTATTAAACAAAGTATGAGTACCCGGAGTAGACATTCCAATCGCTGTTAAAGCTCCTTTGGGCAAAGTTGGAGAACCTAATCTGATAAATTCTTCTGTTGTAGAATTGGATTCAAAAGTTCCTGTCGAGCAAGTTAGTATTGTACTATGACATAATCTATCACCATTATTCAGATTTGAGGCAGAAGGAGTCCAATTGCTCATTCCAATGAATCCCCTGTAGTTAAATATACCTACTCCTTGAGATAAAGATTGATTCATTAGTGAAATGGAAGGTGAGTCAGAGTATAATTCCGTAAAACTATAATCAGGATTAATACGATGAGCAATGGCTTTGATGTATTTGTTCACATAGACACATGACTGACCAGACGGGTCAGTATCTCCAACTAATAACATTTTATCGTACCAGTCTGTTATATTAAGAGGCATATCTCTTTCATAATAGAAAACTTTGTTAACAAGTGTTAAAAAATGGTTGGTGTTTTCTATACTCATTCTACCTATAAACATGTCACCTAAAGTGTCATTTCCTGCAAGATGTGTATAAGGATGATCCCCACTACCTGAATAATTCGATAAGTCCTCAATAAAGGTCGGTATACCAAAGGTTCCACTAACATCTCCAACTATGATTAGATAATCAGGTCTGTTAACTGTATCATCATATCTTGATTGGATGAAATTCTTAATACCGGAAGTACTTGTTCCTGTTTCACTCGTATCAAACGTATCAACAATATAACCTCGCTGTATCTTCCAGTTAATGAACTCACTTAGTTTAGCATGGAAGATGGTATCATTATTTTGTCTGTAAATAATAAGTATTCGTTTAAACTTAGTCTCTTCAAAATTATTTCTAATAGCATCAAAGTTATCTATATAGCACTCATATATATCTTTAAAGGCTATAGAATACTTGTTGCATTCATTATAAGAATTTTCAATATTAGTAAGATGTATCCTGACTCTAATATTGTCCCTGACTTCCAGAGAGTTATCTGATGGATTATAGAAACATGGTGCAATTGAGTAATTACACAAATAAAAATCTCTGAGTACTCCTGAATTACCTATACTTGTTTCAGAGTAAGGATAAATCTTATCACTTTGGTAGTATTCTGAATCAAAATGAAAAACATGTTCGTCCGGTTTTGAGTAATCTTGTGCAGGATAAATCCTAAAATCCTCATACTTTTTGGTATCAAAAGATAGCACTTCTATTGATTTTATTAAACTTCCTTGTGGAGTTGCTATTAATGATGAAAAGTAAGGTAACTCCGGTTTACCTTCATCTAAAAAATAAGAAGCATTTTCGAAGTTTAGCTTCTTAAATTCTTTGCCATCTTTGCTGATAGTATCAATGCTATAATCAGGAAGGGAAAAGGTCATTTCAATATAATCTTTTCCCATTTCTTCGGTTCTAAATGCTCTTAAAGCACCTTCTTTCATTTCACTAGCTTCCAATAACATCATAATTGAAAGCGTAAATAATAACAGAAATCCTCTACGTATCATATACTCTCCCTTTTAATAAGTGAAAAAGAAAGGAGACTTCCGACCTTAGCGGTAGTCTCCATCCTGTATTAAAATTAATCAACTAGTTTGCAATACTATATACTGCAACCATATCTCTACCGCCGACATAGACTCTATTATCTTTCACATCCACACAATAAGCATGTGAGTAATGAGAGTCATCTTTATCAAGGTAGACTGGTTCTGCTGGATCTGATATATTAAATAAATACACACCACCACTAGAACAAGCTAAACCTAAGTAATCTCCATCATAATCAATGTCTACAGCAATACCGGAAACACTCTTATGATAAATCGGCTCTGTATTCGGTGCCATTCGGTTTTTAATATCATAAACAAACAACCCTTCTTGACGACATGCTACATAAAGATAATCACCAACTACACTCAGTTTTTGAGCATCACCTAATGTATTGACATCCACAATTGTTGTATCGGCTTTTTGGATGATTTTAAAACCTCTTTGCCCAGATGCAACGTAGTAGAACAAATCATCTTCATCAAATCCATTTACTCTGTTTTCTACATTAATATCCATGCTAAAACCTAAATTAAGATAATCTGGTTCCATTTCCGGTATATAGTAATAGCCATAGGATCCTTTTTTAAGGTAACTACCAGATGCCAAAGTGTATTCGAATATTGGAACTGCTTGTCCTACTTGATTCGGAATTATTTCCTCAACAGATTTCACTCTCAACTCACTAACTGCAGAAACTCCTCCAAGCGTATATCCTACATAATAAGGATTCTCAATATCTTCAATGCTGGCAAAAATAACTTGATCTGCTTCATCTGACTCGGTAAAAGCAAGTATCTTATGTTCTGCATCATAAGCAATATTGTTATTATCTATCAGCTCCTGAGAACCTGTACTATTGGCTAAAGATGTTATCCAAGTTCTTTCTAGTGTATTTCTGTCAATTACTGAAACCCCCGCTCTATCTTCAGCAACAAACAGATACTGGTCATTTGTTTTTAAATCTTGAGCATAACCATTAATTCCAATGTTCTGATTCCAGACAAGAGCCTTGTGCCCATCACTAAAAGGGTCTCCAGCCTCAGCACATGCGACTAACAATAAAGGTGCAATTAACAAATAAAGCAATTTACGCATTATTCCTCCAACTTAATATGTATTATAAAATTTATGCAATTCACATTCCAAACTCATATATAGAGATGTATTACTAAACAAGATTTCCGAGTTTATAGTGTCAATTCATTTCTCGGCTATTTTCACGTTCAAACCATACATCATTTATCTTCTAACATGTTGATTACATATACTCTCTGTAAAGATTCATTTATTGATTTTACTTAAACGTTGCCTTTTCTATAAACTACTTCTATATGTCTATTAATGGTAAAGGATTATACTGCTCAGCGATATAAAGATTCCCTTGGAATCTAACAGATTCAAGATAATCTCTTGTTGTCTTTTCTGCTAACTCTGGAGTATTGTTCTCTTCCGATAAATGTGCTAAGATTACATTTCTTAAATCTCCATGAAGGATGCTATTGATTACTCCAACGGCTTGTTTGTTGGAAAGATGGCCTTTATTACTTCTTATCCTTTGTTTAAGATCCCATGGATATGGTCCGTTATGTAGCATCATTTCATCATGATTTGATTCAATTATAATACTTGTGCAACCTGCTATTCTGTTTAGAGTTACTCTTGTTGAATATCCTAAATCTGTACAAATTGCTAGTTTTGCTTTGTCATTATCTACTTGCCTGACAATGAAATTACAGCTATCAACTGCATCATGAGAAGACGGGAAGGTCTCTACCACCAAGTCATTAATAATGATTGAGTCACCAACTTCAAAATGCTTTAAATTTTTATCTACATCACCAAGTTTATTTTCTGACCGTAAGTATGTCTCTTCCGTAATATAGATAGGAATCATGAGTTTTCTTGCTACAATACCGGCACCTTTAACATGATCAGAATGGTCATGGCTAATGAACAAACAATCTACTTTTTCCTTAATCAATCCTAAGGAGTCCATTGCATTCCATATCTTAATACCACTTAGACCTGCATCTATCAGTATTTTTGCACTATCACTCCGAACAAGTATACAATTACCTTTAGAGCCGCTTGCTAAAACCGAAGTCTGAAACATTTTACCCTTTATAATAGTAACGCGAATTCAATCTATCAAATTCAGACCAATCAGCATCCTCAGCGGAAGCTTCTATTGTTTGTTTAACACCTATTGTTTGGGCATCCAAATTATCACACTGATGTAGCAAAACAGCTTCTAAGGTTTGAGGTAATCTAACAGAAGCATTCTCATAGCTTCCGTGATGTGCTAAGATTAGATGTCTAAGCTTTAGAAGTTGTTTCTCGGGAAAGTTGTTGATTTTTGCTGCAGTCTTATATACAATCTCATCACCAAGAGCTAAATGCCCTATCAATCTACCTATATCGGTAAACTCAACTTTCGGTAACTGCTCATACTCATATATCTTACCTAAGTCATGAAGAATAGCTCCGGTAAGCAGTAGATCTCTATCAACAGGATACATCTCTGATGCATGACTACATAATTCTACAACAGAAACGGTATGCTCCAATAGTCCACCTATATAATTGTGATGCCAAGTTTTCGCTGCAGGGCATCGCGAGAATTTGGTAAAAGTATCTTTATCATCAAAAATGATTGAGAGAAGTTGAGAGTAGTACTCGTTTTCAATTGAATCGACATAGCGGAAGAATTTCTCTGCAAGTAATCTTAAATCTTTTTTCGTAGTCGGTAACATATCCGCAAGATTAACTTCTGTCTCATCTGCTAATCTTAACTTCTCAATCTTTATTTGTAATTGATTTTTATATCTATGCACTTTCCCTTGTACTTTTATTACATCCCCTTCTGAGAATTCTTGTGAAACAGTTTTTGCATTTCCCCATACATAACCTACAATTTTCCCTGTTTTGTCCGCTAATGATAGCCTAAGAAATTGACTAGCCTGACCATCTCTAAGCTCCTTCTCTGTACAGAGAAAGTAACTTATAATTTCTTCATTCTCATGATATTTTAATTCTTCAATAAACAATTTATCCATTTCATCTCCTATTAAAATTAAAAACACTTACGTAAAGAGGAATCATCTCTCTGGCTCTACATACATCAATTTCTATCTGTTTGATTAGTTGCTCAATTGTGTCAAATTTTTCCTCTTCTCTGATTCGAGAATAGAACTCTATTTCTACAGTCTTATTATAAACATTTTTGTCAAAATCAAAAACAAACATCTCTACTTCCAATTTATGCTCGGACTTTATAGTCGGACTATATCCTACATTTGTAACTCCCCAATAATGTCTATCTTCTATAATACAGCCACACAGATATATTCCGGTAGTCGGTATAAGCTGATGTAAATTCAAAGGGACTATATTTAAAGTAGGGAAATTTATAGTATGCCCAATTTTCTTACCATGAACAACAATTCCCTTATAGTGATATGCATACCCAAGATAATCTGTTGCCAATTCTATTCTTCCGTTCATGAGCAATTCTCTTATGATTGTACTACTTATTACTACTCCATCTTGTTTAAGAGAGTCAACATAGATTGCCTTATATCCATACTTTTCTTCTCTATCTTTCAAGAACTGATAATCACCTTCCCTATTATGTCCAAATCTGGAATCATAACCGATAACAATCTCAGTAGCTTTAAGCTTATCTATAACAATTGTTTTTAAGAAACTCTCCGCTGACATTACAGCTAGCTCTTCATCAAACTGTAAAGCACAGACATTTTGCACTCCATGTGATTTAATCAGTTCTTCTCTTTTATCGTTGGAAGTAAGAAGATATGGTTTCATATGAGGATATAGCAAATGGTATGGATGCATATCAAACGTCAGAACAACACTATCAGCATTAAGTGCAATAGCTCTTTCCACAACTTTATCAATCAACTTCAAATGACCTAAATGAACTCCATCAAAGTTGCCAATTGTAACAACAGTTTTATCTTTATTGATTTCGTTTATTGACTGCACGCCTCTTCTCCAAATGTGTACAGAGTTTGATCAGCGAAAACCATTTTAGGATGTAGGATTCCGTCTTTAATATTACAGAATCCCAAAAACTCTCCCTCGGCACTTACAACAAGTTCTTCCTCTCCATCATCAAGATTAACCGAGAATCTCCTACCGTTAACGTAATTCAATACATCTTCATCTCGCAACTTAATTGATTGCTTACCAGGGAACAATGTAGTAATTGGTAACAGATATTCTTTCCAATTATCTTTGTTTAGTGTATCGGGAGATACAGCTGTATCAATCTCGAAAGGACCGATTGATTTCCTTATCAGTTCGGTTGTTACTGCGACACTGTTTAACTTACTTGCAATCATTTCTGAAAGAACTCTGATATAAGTGCCTTTACTAACAGTAACTTCATATCTCAAATAAGGAGCTTCATACTTTAGTATCTTGCACTTTGTAATATTGATGCTACGCTCTTTCAATTCAAACTCTTTGTGCTCTCTTGCCAGCTTATAAGCACGTCTACCGTTAACTTTTAAAGCAGAAAACTTAGGAGGAATCTGTTTATCAATCTGTAGTATATAGTTAGTTATCTCATTAATATCTATTTTACTAGGTACATAACCACGACTTGTTACATTCCCTGTATCATCTCCGGAATCCGTTTGCTCTCCAAACTTCATTTTCACTTCATATGTCTTATAATCTAATAACAGTTTATCAACCAGTTTAGTAGCTTTCCCAATACAAATAGGTAAAAGCCCTGTTGCAAACGGATCAAGTGTTCCGGTATGACCCACTTTTTTTATCCCTGTTATTCTTCTGATCTGTGCAACGATAGAAAATGAGGTTCTATCTTTTGGTTTATTAATCAATAAAATCCCGAAGTTCATCGCATTCCTTTAAGCGTTCTATAACAAGTCTTTTAGCATTCTCAAGAGTATCATGAATAACACCTCCTGCTGCTTGAATGTGTCCTCCCCCATCAAAATCGGAAGCTATTTTTGCAACATTCACTGTCTTTGATCTGAAACTTAGCTTAATATCTTTCTTTGAAGTTTCCTTAAAGTAAACAATCATCAAGATATCTTTAGCACTCCTCACCCATGATATAACTTTAGTTAGATACTCAAATCCAATTTGACAATCATGGACCATTTTTTCTTCAGTATGTAAAAATAGAACATTTTCATGGAAGTGTGGCTCAAGGGTAGACATTGTCTTTCCAACCAGTTTCAATTTACGCCAAGGATCATTATAGAAAAACTTCTCGGTAATATTGAAATAATCAACACAGAATTCCTCAAGCTCTGCAGCGACTTGGAAAGTATATGAATCCGTATTTGCATTCATGAAGCTGTTTGTATCATTTAGGATAGAGGTATAGAAGCATTCGGAGCAATAAACCGCATCATCACTATCTAAAGATTTCATTTCTTCTATAAACATGTTAAAGAGGATAATTCCAACACAAGCTATACTTGTATCTATGTAGGCTGCGGCTCCATCAATAATTCCATCTTCAACCTCATGATGATCAATAACAAAGCATTCTTTAGCATTCTCAACTAGAAAACCTGTAGTTCCTAATCTTTTTACTTCATGGCAATCAACGACTATAGCTAAGTCATAGTTCATGCCATTTTCAACTACCTTAGTATTCTTAAAAACATCTAGATAAGAAAACTGGTCAGGGGCTCGTTCTTCAAGGACTAAATCAGCCTGTATGCCTTTAGCCTCAATAATCCTTTTTAGAGCTAAAGCCGTAGGTAACCCATCCCCATCCGGTTCGTGATGGGTAAGTAAGCATATTTTATCGTATCTATCTATTGCATTCAGTAATTTCTTTTTAAACTCTTTCATAATTAGAAAAAGGGAGTATTTAAACAATACTCCCTGACCCTCATTTTGTCTTAAGATTATTTATCATCAATATCTTCGAAAAGTTCTTCTATGTCTTTGTCATACTCACCGAATGATTCCGGTTCATATTCATCTTCGAGAAGAAACTCATCCATGTTAAAGCTACTGGAACTGTCATCATAACTATCATCTCTTAAAGTAGAAAGTAACTTATCTATGCTATTTGCTTTCTCTTCTGTCTCATCATAATGGTAGTGTATGTCTGGTATTATTCTCATAATTCCTGCTCCTGCAATCTGTTTTTTTATGAAGCCTGATACTTTTCTCAGCTTCTCTTCCATCTTCTTTATTTTCTTACCATTTTCAAAGTAGTAATATACCTTCAAATATTTAAGGTCGGGAGTAAGCTTTACTCCTGTAATCTGTATATTAGAAAACACGTTGTCTCTCACTTTGAATCGTAAAGTGTTTATTATAAGCTTAAACAATTCCTTTTCTAGTCTTGGAATCTTAAAATTAGACATCCTCTAATTTCCTTTCAACTGACTCCAGAATAAATGTCTCCAAAATATCGCCTTCCTTAATGTCATTGAAATTTTCAAAAGCGATACCGCATTCGGTACCTGCTTTAACTTCTTTTACATCATTAGAAAAATGCTTCAATGATGCCAAACCGCCTTCATGAATAAGCTTATCATCTCTATACAATCTTATTGCATGGGCATCTTTAACAATTCTTCCACTCTCAACAAAACAACCTGCAATTGTTCCAATCTTTTTAACTTTAAAGAGCTGTTTAACTCGAGCTGTACCGGTTACTTTCTCGGTAAACTCAGGTTTTAGCATACCTTCCATCGCTAACTTAACATCATTAATAGCATCATATATAATATGATAGATTTTTATCTCAATATTCTCATCTTCGGCTAATTTACGTGCAGGAGGATTTGCTCTCACGTGGAAACCTATTATAATTGCATTTGATGCTGAAGCAAGAGTTACATCTGCTTCAGTTATACCGCCAACACCTTTTCTAACGATGTTAACTTTTACTTCTTCATTTGAAAGTTTCATAAAGGAATCGCAGATAGCTTCAACAGAGCCATCGGTATCACCCTTAACGATTAAATTAAGACCTTGAATCTCATTCTGTTTAATCTTCTGGAAAAGATTATCAAGATTTGCCGTAGTATTATATTTTTCACGTTCCAATCTTCTTTGTAAACGTTCACTACTAATAGAACGAGCAAGTTTATCAGTTTCAACGAAATTGTATACATCACCTGCTTTGGGAACTTCATTAATACCATAGACTCGGGCAACATCGGAAGGATGTAACTCCATAATCTCAGTACCTCTTTCATTCTCCATTTTCTTCAATCTTCCGTGGGTTGCACCGCAAACGATTGAATCGCCTTTACGCAGGATTCCTTCTTGATTAATTATTGTAACGACAGTACCCATTCTACTGTCCATTCTAGCTTCAATAACAGCACCTCTGGCAGGAACTTCTTCTTTAGCAGTTAACTCCTGCATTTCAGCACTAAGTGACATGAGCTCAAGTAATTCGTCAATACCTTCACCGGTTTTAGCAGAACACTGACACCAAGGTACCTCTCCACCATAATTTTCAAGATAAACACCATTTTCAAGTAAACCGGAAATAGTTCTATCGATATTGGCTTCAGGTAAATCTATCTTGTTTATAGCAATAATCATGTCCACATCAGCAGCTTTGGCGTGGTCGATAGCTTCTCTGGTTTGAGGCATAACACCATCATTTGCAGCAACAACAATAACTGCTATATCTGTTAATTGGGCTCCTCTGGCTCTCATAGCTGTAAAGGCAGCATGTCCGGGAGTATCAAGGAATGTTATTTTAGCTCCATCATGTTCAATCTGATAAGCACCTATATGCTGCGTAATTCCTCCTGATTCTCCGGCAACAACCTTAGTATTACGGATATAGTCAAGAATCGATGTTTTTCCATGATCAACATGTCCCATTATAGTTACAATTGGTGGTCTTGAAACATCTTCAGCATTTTCGAATTCCTCTTCATCAGTTGATAAAATCTCTGTTCCAAACTCATCGGCAAACTTGAAATTTACTTCAAATTCATCACAAATAAGCTCAAGAGAATCTTTATCCAATCTTTGATTTATGGTCACCATCTTACCCATGAGGAAGAATTTAGCGATAATCTCAGATGGATTAATATCCATTAGTTTTGCAAGTTCATTTACCGAGGTGAACTCACTAACAGTAATCTCTCTTTCTTTTAAATGGTCTGTAGATTGAGTTCTCTTCTCGTATTTCTTTTTCTTTTTCTTAGAAAGGGTAGATTTAATAGTCCTTGCTGCTTCATCAACATCAACAACACTGTACTTTGCCCCTTTCTTCTTCATGGACATTTGCTTTGCCTTAATATGACGACTTTGATCACCATACTCATCGGCTTTTTTCTTTTTATCGTATCTTTTATTTACTACACTGGTATTAGGAACCACCAATTCCTGAGTTTGTTTGTCAGTTCTATTCTCTCTTGGAGGTCTTGGTCTGGAAGGTCTGCTGTCACGATTATCATTTTTACCGTAAGCATCCTTACCTTCAATACGATTCCTATTATCTGTTCTACCTTTATAATTACTGTTTCTATTATCGTAAGGTTTCTGCTGGTCATTTCTATTGCCTCGAGGTTGATAACCCGAATTATCTCTAGGCTGGTAACCTCTACTGTCTCTGTTATCTCTTGGTTGATAACCACGATTATCGCGAGGTGGTCTTTGACCATTATCACGACCTTGACTATCTCTAGGTTGATAACCTCTACTGTCTCTGTTATCTCTTGGTTGATAACCACGATTATCACGAGGTGGTCTTTGACCATTATCACGACTTTGATTATCTCTAGGTTGATAACCTCTACTGTCTCTATTATCTCTAGATTGATAACCACGATTGTCACGAGGTGGTCTTTGACTATTATCACGACTTTGATTATCTCTAGGTTGATAACTACGATTGTCACGAGGTGCTCTCTGACGATTATCTCTTTCACCGCGTCGGTCATCATTTCTACTTTGCTCACCAAAGTTTTTCAAATAAGCCGGCTTTTCTTGTCTCGGAGCTTCCGGTTTTCTTTGTTGTTGTGGTTGCGACTTGGGGGCAGACTCAGATTTAATTGGCTCCTCGTTCTGACTAACTTTTGGGGTTTCGATGATTGATTCTTCCTTTTGTAAGGGTTCTTCAATCTTCACTGATTCATTCATCTTGGGACGAGGAGTGTGCAATCTTCTTCTGTCAGTTTCCATCATTTTGACAGCTTTTACCTGATCATCAAACATCTTTCTTATCTTTACGGCAACATCATCTTCAACAATACTCATGTGGCTTTTAACTTTAACCCCAACATCAGCCAAATGCTTTTTCAGAGCAGTTGTCGAAATTTTTAGTTCTTTTGCAAGTTCATGTACTCTGGATGGCACAACATCCTCCAATTTAAATTTTATTCAATGGACTTCAAATGCTTTTTCAATCCATTTGCAAAGTTCACATCATTGACACTGATTATACCAATCTCTTGGCGGTCAAACAATTCACTCATATCTTTCTTGGTTAACACTTCATAAGCAGGTAAGCCGGTCTCTTCGATAACTCTCAGCAATCTCTTTCTACTATTCTCAGCTAAATCTTCTGCATATAGTATAAGATAACTCTTGCCTTTCAAACAACACCTTACTGTTGCATCAAAGCCAACCTGAACTACTCCGGCTTTTCTGGCAAACTGCAATAAGCTCTTTAACTTATCTTTAGTTTTTTCTTTATTAACCACGGTCTCTTCTTTTTTATCCACTGTTCCAGACGACTCAAACATGCATTATCATTACATATATAAAATCCTCGTGCCTGGATTACATTTTTAAGGTCAAAAACCTGTCTTCCGTCAAATGAGATAAATCTCAATAATTCACTTTTATTCTTTTTCACTCTGCAAATCACACAACTTCTTTCAACAATATGATTTGCCTTTGATGATTTATTAGGCATTAGAATGATTGAGCAGCTTCAATTAATTTCTCAGCTGTTTTCTCTCCAATACCTTCAAGTCTACACAATTCGTCAACAGAAGCATTGTAAATATCTTGTACAGCTGTATACCCATGTTCTCTCAAGATATTACCGATTTTATCGGTTACACCGTCTAACTCTGTCACATAACTTGTAATTCTTCTTTCAGCGGCCAATTTGCCTTCATATTCTTCGAATGTGTATATATCCAATTTATAACCTGTTAATTTGGCTGCAAGTTTAACGTTCTTACCACTCTTACCAATAGCTAGGTTCTTATTTCTTTCAGTTACGATTACGCTTGCAAATTTACCTCTTTCCGCAACAATAATTCTCTCTACAAGGTCATTACCTACTGCATTAGCAATCATCTCTTCAGGATTATCATCATGGACAATAATATCAATTTGCTCACCATGAAGCTCTTTTCTAACCTGATCAATGCGATTTCCCTTCTCTCCTAAGCAAGCTCCGTAAGGATCAATCTTAGAGTTATGCGAAACAACAACAATCTTTGAGCGTATTCCGGGTTCACGAACTATTTTTATGATTTCAACATCACTTTTATATATTTCAGGAACTTCCAATTCAAACAATTTATGTACAAACTCCGGATTTGTTCTGGAAAGAACAACCTGAATTCCACTTCTCTTTTGAGCAATATTCACAACATAAGCTCTTATCACATCACCAACCTTGAAATATTCATCTTCAATCTGTTGGTCATTAGCAAGCAGAGCATCAGTATAACCAATATTTACAACTATGCCATTATAATCAATTCTTCTGACTATGCCCGAAACAATTGTATTTTTTTGTTTTTCATAGTCATATCTGATTCTATCTTCTTCCAAATCTTTGATGCGTTCCAGTATAGCTTTTCTGGCAATTTTAATAATCTTGGGTTCCAAATCTCCAATCGGAATAACTGTTTCATAACAATCACCTAAATCAACATGGTCTCCATACATTGCTCTGGCTTGAGCTAAAGAAAGCTCTCCCAGATTTCTGTCTGTAAGCACAACAATTTTCTTTAAACGTACGAAGAAATCATTATTTTCAAAATCTGCAATTACTTCCAATTCATTCTCAGGAACCATTTTTTTTGCTAGAGCACTATGAATACTTTCGGCAATAATAGTCTGCAATGCTTTAGCATCTAACTGTTTTATATTGGCTAAATTGGAAAGTATTGAAGCGATATTGGAACTCATTTCCCACTCCCTTTTTTAAAATCAAAATAGGTCCGAGCCTTGTGTATTGACTCAAAGGATATTATCTGTTGATCATCTTCTCCTTTAATCCTGATGACTTCGGGAGAGACTTCTTCTAAAACACCAATTATTGTTTCCCGCTTTTCTCCTACGGAATATTCAACTTTTATTATCTCGTTTATTGCACTTGCATAGTGCTTTTTAAACTTTAATTCTCTTTCGATACCGGGAGAAGAAACTTCAAGCATGTAAGCTTCTTTAATAAGACTCTCAGCTTCAATTCTTGTATCCACATCTCTACTTACGGCAGTACAATCATCCACTGAGACTCCACCTATTTTATTAATATATATTAGAATCACTAAGCCTTTAGAGGTTTCTTTTTCCTCTACGTCATACAAGGAAACTCCATGTTCAGTGCATGCTTGCATAGCAAAATCTTCAATCTTCACCAAATATTCACTTCTCATATTATCTTCTCTTTATAAAGTTTAAACCACTGCTTGACAGTGGTTTATTACGCTAATTTATATACAAAAAACATGCTGACTTTAAACCAGAGCCAGCAGTTGATTTCTTCTATATATCCAGAAATATTCATTAGCTTATATTGTCAAGCTAATATCCTTATTGCTTTTATACTATTCCTTTAGTTTAATTCCGATAGTTATTCGCTTTACGAAACTGTGATAAATACCTCACAAATTGTTTATCTCCAGATTCCCAGAATAATATCCTCTCTTTCAACTTCCTCCGAAACAATCTCATAACATCCCGCTATAACTTTAGCGACTCGTTCTCCCTCAACTTTATCATTACAATACACAACACCTAAATCCTCATTCTCAAAAACACCATTACCGATTTTGTGGGTTAACATAGCTCCGGAACTGTAATCCAGCTCATCCGTAATCTTTCTACGTCCCGCTTTAACGTCTATCAAAGCATACCCGATTCCTCGACTGTCAATACTCTTTATCCTTCCGGACGTGTGAGCAACAATCGGTATTTCATACTTTGCTTGGGGAAATAAACTGTAATCATTGCAAACATTCATATTTGAACCCTGCACTTCCAGCATTTTCTCCCAATACTTCAGAGCCGTACCGTCTGCAACTCTCACACCGGTCTCATTAAAAGCCTTGTTCCAATCACTATATTTCCCTGTCATTATAAGCATCTCGGTTGCAAGTGTACGGGTTATCAAGTCCACATCCGGGATGTGTTTTCCTTTCAAGTATTCGAAAGTCTCAATAACTTCCAATGAGTTTCCTACATAAAAACCTATCGGAGCATTCATGTTAGTAAACACAACTGTCACTTTCTGACCAAACTTCTCACCTGTAGTGATTAGTAGTTCTGCTAGTTGTTCGGCTTTCTCCATTGAATCCATGAAAGCACCTTCTCCCACTTTCAAATCCACAACCAGGTTCTTAGTTCCTTCAGCAATCTTCTTACTCATGATACTTGCTGTAATTAACGGTAAACTTTCAACTGTAGCCGTTACGTCTCTTAAAGCATAAATTCTCTTATCTGCAGGAACTAATCGGTCAGTTTGTCCGATTATTGAAAGCCCAATCTCCGAGACAATCCTCTTAAACTCATCAGTTGATATATCAGTTTTGAAACCGGGTATTGAATCTAGTTTATCTAAAGTACCACCCGTGTGACCTAATCCTCGACCTGAAATCATCGGGACATGAACCCCAAAAGAAGCAACAAGAGGGGCAAGCATTAAAGATATTTTGTCTCCTACCCCACCTGTTGAATGCTTATCAACCGTGATTATATCACTTGGAAACTCAATGAAATCACCCGATTTAATGTACACATCAGTTAGTGTGGCTATCTCGTCGGGAACCATACCCTTCATGTATATTGCCATCAACATAGCTGACATCTGGTATTCAGGTATAATTCCTTTTAAATACGATTCAATAAAATGCTTTATTTCTAGGGCTGTTAACTGCCCTCCGTCTCTTTTTTTTAGTATTGTTTTTGTAGGATTCTGCATAGTTTACTTCCTTGATTTTAATACATTCCACGTATAACATACTCACGTTTTAAAGTCAATTAAATTGTCATACCGGGTACGCGGACATCCTGTCCGCATCTTCTTTGAAATAAAAAAGACCGATACACTAAAAGCATATCGGTCTTTATAACAGTAATTAATAATTTCTATCTATCTCCAAATACCAGTTTGGTAAGGAAAGACTTATGAATATAGATTGCACCATAAGGGCAAAACTCGTGACAGCACATACATCTTATGCATTTGTTTAGATTAATCACAGGATGTTTATCCCCTCTTGTATAGCTTATTGCTTGCTCAGGACAGCTCTTCACACATATCTTGCATAATCTGCATTGGTCATTAAAGTCGGGATAGTACTTCATGATTTTAGTCACAACCTGTTCGGTTCTACTTGGAAGCATAGACATAAGTTTGCTTCTTAAATCCACCGAGGCAGTATCCACATTACTAAACACAAAGTTCTTCCACTTGTCCTCTACATCAATCATTGAAGGCAAAAGTCCGTCATGATGCATTGCTTTGGTCACCATTGGTAACTCCCGCCAATCAAATCCCATCATCTTAGATGCAAGGTAATCCACTGCTGAAGCTTTCTCTGAATGAATCAACACTCCAAATGTTCTGGGATTACCGGAAGAGGGACCTTCCCCTTCCATGCCTATAATTCCGTCCAATATGTGGTAAACAAACCTATCTTTGGCTTGTTTATAAACATCGGCAACAAAATCACCGAAATCTTTTATATTGGTATATCTGGTATGAAGGGTTACTTTTTCAAGTCCGGGTATCAGTCCGTAGAGATTTTTTACCGCTCCCGTATAGCGTGCCATACTATGAGTTTTGTATTTACATAGATTAATGCAAGCATCGGCAAGAAAGATATCTTCTGTGATATGATATTTATCACCATTGTATATAACTTCTCTGACGCCGTTTTCACCAAATCGAATAATCTTTGCATTATACTTTTCAGCGACATCACTCAATCCGGATGCTTTCCAAGCTTTTTGAGGTTTAACCGTCCCTCCCGGGCTATCACCAATCCACACTTCCTTATCGTTTTCAACCAATAATCGCATAATAGCGTCTACAACAGAGGGATGAGTGGTAACGGATCTTTCGGGAGCAAATGCTCCTAACAAGTTAGGTTTCAAGAGAACTGTTTTCTTATCTTTCAGCTTTTCCCAAAGACCTATATACTCAAAATGCTCTTTGAAGTATGAATAGATACTTTCTGTATCATATTCTTGAAACTCACCTACAAACAGTTTTGTCATCAGTTCTCTCTGGTTTTAAGAACAACATTAAAGATAGGATCAAGATTCATGAAACATCCTAAATGCAATTGGGTATTCCCTGCATCTCCCGTAACATCTTGAGTCAAAGCTCCGTCCAAACCAAAGAATTCACTTTCCCATCCGAAACCTATTGTTACAAGGTTTTGTTCCGTATTCCCAACAAGTCCATCTTCGAAACCAAAAATCTCATCAACTTCATATTCAATGTTTCCGTTATCATCCGGAGTATAGTATGTAGGGATGGCAAAGTTTCCGTTCCATACTTCCGAACGTTTAATATAGCCAACTCTATAGGTGTAGGAATCAACTTTATATTCCAGACCTGCTTTTAGGTTAATTCTATCATCAAATGCACTATCCATTTCAGAGCAGAACTCATTTGTCATTTCGAGTGCTAATAAAAGCTTGTTTAATTGTAAAGACACACCACTGTTAAGAACAGAGGGCAAGGTTGTATCGTAAGTTATGTAATCCGTTGCAAATTCATGGTTAGTTGAAGGTGTATATGATAAACCCGCAGCAATCTTGCCGTCCGACCAGTAAAAACCCGGTTGTAATCTTACTATATTCTCTCGGAAATCGTTTATTGCAAAAGGATATGACCCATAGATTACATAGTCTTGGAAGTCATAAATATGGTTGATAACATTAATTCCGAAAGAGAAATCATTCAATTGGTATGATGCTGATAATGTAAGAGCTTTGTCCATGAAAGTAGGGTCTCTGAAGACATAGTTACCCGGAGCTTGCATTAGTTCAACTCTTATTCTGTCGTACTGTGCCGATTTAAGAATAGCATAGGAGAAACCAACATTAAGGTTCTTCATTAACTGAGAGCTTACGCCTACCATTCCTAGAGCGGAAGGAGAAGTTAAATCACCTGTCGCATTCTTATTAATCTCGTCATAAGGCATCTTAGCATTCATTTCGTAATACACGTGAAAACAATCCGTTTTAAATGCTGCCGGATTCAAATAAACATTATCGATATTACCCATCACAGAAGTTCCGGTATAACCTCTTCCTGCATCTTTTGTCCCGATATAGTTATCGGCATAATAATCATAAAAACTGTTAAGATACCAAGGTGCAGGGAATTCAAGATATTGGGCACTTAATAAACCTATAGCACAAACAAGTGCTGTTAATAGCATCCGTTTCATAAGTCCTCCATGACTTTATAAAAAGATTGTTTGTTTTCTGTCCGGTCCCACTGAAACTATCTTCACAGGAACTTGCAACAATTCTTCTATCCTTTTTATGTACTGTTTAGCATTCTCGGGTAAATCGTCATAATCAGTTATAGAACTGATATCTTCGTTCCAACCGGGCAATGTTTCATATAAAGGCTCTGCTTTTGCTAGCATAGTGGCATCTGCAGGAAACTCTGTAACCTCTTCCCCGTCTATTCTATAAGAATGACAAATCTTAATATCACCGACTCCTGATAGCACATCAACAAGAGTAACAGCTATTTCATCCAATCCGTTTAGCATTGCGGTATATCTGCTAGCTACGGCATCAAACCATCCACATCTGCGAGGTCTTCCCGTAGTAGAACCGAATTCATGCCCTTGTTCTCTAATCTTATCTCCTGTTGCATCAAAAAGTTCTGTAGGGAAAGGACCTTCTCCCACTCTGGTAAAGTAGGCTTTGTAGACTCCGATAATCTTATCTATTTTACCGGGAGCCATACCGGAACCGATTGATATTCCGCCAGATATTGTGTGAGATGAAGTTACAAAAGGATAACTACCATAAGTAATGTCTAAAAGAGAACCCTGAGCTCCTTCAAAGATAATTTTCTTTCCCTCATTATATTGTTCATTTAAGAAATAGGGAGTCTGTTTAACAAAAGGCTTCAGATAAGTAGCGGCTACCTTGAGCTCTTTAATCTCATTCTCAAGGTCTTCCGGGATTATATTATGAAAACTGTATAATTTAGTAAGATTAGCTTCAAGATTTGCTTCATCGTATAGTTGATAAAGCTTCAAGCCATTCCTGGCTATTGCATCTGAATAAGCAGGTCCGATACCTCTTTTCGTTGTTCCAATCTTCTTTTGATTACAATCGTCTTCCGATTTACAATCAAGTAATTTGTGGATAGGTAAAACCAAGCTGACTCTCGGGTCAATAAGTAAACGTCCTTCGAAGTTCACTCCCATATCTTCCAGTCCTTTAATCTCATCAATAACTTCAATCGGATTCATTACTACTCCGGGAGCTATCACACATGTTAGATCAGGGTTTACTATACCGGAAGGAACCATATGTAAAACATATTTCTTACCATCGCAGATTATTGTATGCCCGGCATTACTGCCACCTTGGAACCTAACTACAATATCCGCATCCGTACCTATTACATCAACTATTTTTGCCTTAGCCTCATCACCCCAAATACAACCCAGTATCGCAACTGAACTCATTATTACTCCTTATGCCGGTATCTCCCGATACGATTTAATTATTGTTAAATGGAACATAGCATTCCAAATGTCATTTTGCCTGATTTTCTATCAATGTCAATCAATATGTAAGAGAATCTAACCCGAGCATGTTCGAAACCTTTTGGGTAAAGCACAATCAATATAATATCCGAATAGCCTTATAAAAGGAAGTGAATATATGCTGAAGAATCTTATCCTATGTTTGTTAATTTGCTCATATTATTTCTTATAGGCAAGCAATTTTCTGTCACTTAATCTATCGTTTTCTGATCGCTCTACCGGCTCTCTTTATAAATATTCTACCAAAGTAGAGTTTTCCCACTGTTTTTGCACTGTGCAGGCACTGTCAACCCGGTGTTTCAGTGGGTGGACAGCGTGTTCACAGCGGGAAAGCAGTGCAAAAACAGTGCGTTAATTGTGACTGCACAGCATGGGGAGAAAAAGAGCAAAAAAAGGACAAGGAAAAGGCATAAGTGCTTGCAAATCGCACTGCGAATAAGTATTATTGTATTGATAAACTAACTGATTGTAAATAATGCTTTACATTGTATATTTATAATTGTGTAAAGAACATAAACATTTAGATTGACCGTAAAATCACTATCTTTTCTTAAGTACACAAATGTATTTTGAAAATACGCATGCTAAGGAGTTAATGTGGAATACGATAAGTTGTTGGAATATATCTATCAGCGCTATTCAGGAAATGTAAAACTAGGTCTTGATAGAATGTACAAAATTATGGAAATCATGGATTATCCAAATATGAAGCTTGAAGGATTTCATATCGGAGGAACTAACGGCAAAGGTTCTACTTGTGCTACTTTGGAGGCATTAGCTTTACAACAAGGATTCACAACCGGATTTAACTCTTCTCCTCATCTTGTTGAGTATATGGAACGTTTCCGTATAAACGGAGAAAACATTACTTTTGATGAGATTGTGGAAACATACATGAAGTGGGAAAATGTGATTGAGAAAACTGAAGCATCATTCTTCGAGATCTCCACTTCAATGGCTTTCTCTTTGTTTGCAGAAAAAAAACTGGATGTGGCAATATTTGAAGTTGGTCTGGGCGGTAGACTCGATGCTACTAAACCTTTTAACTCTTCAGTAACA
This sequence comes from Cloacimonadales bacterium (SeqCode), assembly GCA_963667035.1. Classification (GTDB taxonomy): domain Bacteria; phylum Cloacimonadota; class Cloacimonadia; order Cloacimonadales; family JAFGVF01; genus Zophobacter. The sequence continues at coordinate 533,815 of OY762964.1, read as the reverse complement.
GCAATAACCAGTATTGCTCTTGATCATGTAAAGAGTTTAGGAGATTCAATCGCTAAGATTGCTTATGAAAAAGCCGGTATTATTAAAAAGAATGTTCCTATCGCAACAGGAAACATCCCTACCGAAGCTTTACAAATTATTTCAGATAAAGCAATGGAGATGCAAGCTCCTATGTATCGCTATAATGAAGAATTCAAAGTATCAAACATAAAACTTGATGCGGAAGGTACTCACTTCGATTATTCCTTCCCGGAGTTAGGCGTTGAATTCAAGGATTTAACTGTAAACTTGCTTGGAAAACATCAAGCATACAATGCTTCCGTTGCTTTAACCTGCTATCTTTTATATTTAAAAGGGAAAGGAATGCAATGGAAGGAAGAGATTCTTAGAAAAGGTCTAAACAGTGTTAACTGGCAGGGTAGAATGCAGATATTGAACAAGCAACCCCTTGTAATTCTCGACGGAGCCCATAATGAAGAGGGATTAACATTCCTGATTGATAACCTGAGAGAGATTTTCCCCGGACGTAAATTTAAATTCCTTACTGCCATTCTAAGAGATAAACCTTATGAATTTATGATAAATTCCATGGCTAAGATTGCAGAATCTTTCTCAATTTCACAGAGCAACTCACAACGCTCAGCTCTTGTGGAGGAATTGTTACCTGTTGTTAAGAAAACCAATGTGCCCTTTAAACCATACGACACCCTTTACGAAGGAGCTAAAGCACTCCTATCCGATAGCACTAATGACGATATTATAATAGTCTGCGGTTCTCTATATACAGTTGCAGAGATACTCAAGGAGAAAGCTAATCTATTCAATAATAAATAGGATATTCTAACTCTGAATGTTGATATTAATTAGTGCTAATAAAAAAAGTTCTTGATAAATTAACAACAAAAAAATATCCTTGAGAAAATGATAAGGAAGAGCACTTTATGAATAGAAAAGCCTATGTTGCCGGTCACTTCTATCCGAGAAGAGCGGACGAGTTAACCCGTGAGTTAACAAATCTGTTAGAACACGCTCCCGATTACTTCGGAAAAGCTCTCGGAATTATAGTACCTCATGCCGGATATCTCTACTCCGGACAATGTGCAGCTTACGGCTACAAGACATTTTATGGTGAAAATATTGAACGAATAATTCTGATTGCTCCTTCACATATATCAAATCATATAGCCTTTTCTGTAGGGGATTATAACTTCTATGAAACACCTCTTGGAAAACTAAAAGTTGACAGAGAAGGTGTTGAAACTCTATTATCGCATGAAGGTTTTATTTTTGACCCGATGCTCCATGAAAGAGAACATTCAATGGAAGTTCAACTTCCATTCATCAAGATGGTTGCTCCCGAAGCAAAGATAATACCTGTGATATTTGCAAATCAGACTCTTAATAATAGTAAGATTCTGGCAGAAAAGATTTTTGATTTATATAGTAAAGACCGTGAGAGAACAAAGATCGTTATTTCAACGGATTTATCACACTATTTCCCTGTAGATTTAGCAGAGAAAAAAGATAATATATTTATTAATCTGGTTCTTTCCGGAAATATAGAAGCATTATTGGATGCTAAAAGCTTAGGAAAATGCGAAGCCTGTGGGATGGGCGGAGTATTAACCCTTATGCAGATTGCCAGAGAGGTCAAGAAGGCAAAATTCCGAAAATTATGCTACTCTAATTCCGGGCAGATAAATAAGGATTATGATAATGTTGTTGGTTACACTTCAATTGTTATGGAAAGTTTGGTAGACGATAATGAATAGTGAAGAGAAGAGATTCCTTCTTAGATTAGCAAGAGAGTCTATATCAACACATTTAAGAGGACAGGAAGTTATAACATCTGTTCCCGATAATCCGGTATTTCAAAGAAAAGCCGGAGGGTTTGTAACTCTCCATAAGAATGGCAACTTGAGAGGTTGCATAGGTTTTGTCAAAGCTGTGGATTCAGTTTATAACACAGTAAAGAGAATGGCAGTAGCGGCAGCGACAGAAGATCCCAGATTCCCAACTGTTGGTGTTGGAGAATTAAATGATGTTTCAATAGAGATTTCAATTCTAAGCGAAATGAATGCTGTTACTAATGAGAATGAGATTGTCATTGGAAGAGATGGTTTGTTCATAGTAAAGGACTTTTACTCGGGTTTGTTGTTACCCCAAGTTGCTATTGAACATAATTTTGATGTCGAAACATTGCTCCGGGAGACCTGTATAAAAGCAGGCTTACCTAAATACTCCTGGAAAGAAAATGGAACTAAAATATTCCGCTTTTCAGCGGAGATATTCTCCGAGAGAGAATTTTGTAATAATCTTTAAAAGATTTAGATACAACCAGAAAAAAAATAAGTGGAGGCAAATTGATGAAAAAATCAATTCTTCTTTTACTAGTCTGCTTCTTAGCAGTAGGTCTGTTCGCACAGAATGCTCCTACTGATGTAGAAGTTGATAGTTACACAGGTTTAGTAACATGGGATGACCCGGCAGGTACCCCGGGTTGGATGCATTATGACAATGGTCACAACACAGGTAATATTGGTACGGGTGCTGCAGCAAATTTCGATGCTGCTATAAGATGGGATGTTACGGGCATCGCTCCTTATGCAGGATTAACTATTGAACAAATTAGATTCCATCCTAGTGAAGCTCAGTGTGATTATACACTGAAAATCTGGACTGGTGCTAATGCTGCTAATGAAGTAATGAGTCAAGTTGTAGCAGCACCTTCAATTAACGAATGGAACAGCGTAACGCTTACAACTCCATATCAAATCTCAGGAACTGAAGAACTTTGGATCGGTTATAATTGTAATACAACAACAGGTCATCCTGCTGGCACAGATGATTCTTCACCAACTATTGGCGGTTACGGAAATATGATGTACTATCAAGGATCATGGAGACAGTTAACATCTATTAACCCTGAATTAGTTGGGAACTGGAATATCCAAGCTTATGCTGCAGATAATTCAGGTCGTCCCGTTGCAATTGCTAACTACAATCCTGAATCAATACCTGCAACTCCAGTTGTTAATCCCGGTTTTGAATATGTAGCAAGTTCACGTGTTGAACGTACTTTACTTGGTTTCAATGTATACCTTGACGGTACAGCTGTTGCTTCAAATATTCAGGCACATGAGTTTTTGCTCGACCCGATAGATTTAATTCCTAATGCTGAGCATATAGTTGGAGTAAGTGCTACTCATGATTCCGGTGAATCTACTCCTGTAAATGTTACATTCACATACCAACCTCCTTTCTATGGTATCTTCCCTCCATCAAATGTTTCTGTTATTGAAACAGGCGGTGTTTTGACTTGGGATGAACCTATTATTGACGGAACATGGATTGGTTGGTCCAATGATACTATGCTAGGTAGTATTGGTTGGGAAGGTGGAGGTTCAATTACCGTTGCTAACAGATGGGCAACAACCGACCTTGCAGATTACACTAACACAAGTATTATTAAAGCACGTTTTGTACCTGGAAACTCAGCATGCATTTATACAATGAAAATCTGGACCGGAGCAAATGCTGCAAATTTGATTTGGCAACAAGAAGTTGATGATGTTGTTAGTGGTGTTTGGAACGAAATATTACTACCAACTGCTATTCCTATTGACGGTTCTCAAGAGATTTGGGTTGGTTATACTGCTATTCATGCTGATGATGAATTCCCGGCTGCTTACGATAACACAGACTCAGTTGTTGGAAAAGGTGACAAAGTTCTCAATGGTGGACAATGGCTTGATGCTTCTGTAGCATTCGGAGCTAGTTTCAGCAATAACTGGATGATTGGTGCTCTTACTTTTGACGGCACTGCAACAAGAACTCTTTCTCATTCCAGCTCATTACCACAGACAATTGATACTAACAGCTATGAGTTAGCTACAAATATCAATACTGAAGCTACTCCGGTAGAAAGATCATTAACATCTTACAATGTATACCTTGATGGTCAGCTAGTAGGTGAAGATGTTCTTACAGATTCTTATGTGTTTACAGGTCTTACTTCAGGTTCAACCCACTTAGCAGGTGTTGCATCTGTATATCATGAAGGTGAATCTGATGTAGTAGAACTTCCATTCACATATTATCCTGCAGGTTTCTTCTATGAACCTACTGACCTTACTGCTGTTCAGAATGATACAGGTGTTCAGTTAGATTGGGTTGCTCCGATAGTACCTGATTATGAGACTATGTCATATTGTTCTGATGAGAACTATGATGGTATTGGTGGCCCAACCATTATGAGCTTTGATGTAGCCTCACGTTGGACTTTAGCAGAATTGATTCCTTATCATGGAATGTATCTTACTGAAATTGATTTCTATGCTCGCGAAGCAACATGTGATTACACTGTTAAAGTATGGACAGGTAATAATGCTATTAACACAGTAGCAGAAGTTCCTGTTACTAATCCTACAATCAACGCATGGAACACAATTACATTACCAACTCCTATTCAAATTGATATGACAGAAGAGTTATGGTTTGGTTTACACATGGTTTCTAATGGAACAAATCCTGCTCCTATCGATGCAGGTCCAGCAGTTGCCGGTCGTGGTGATATGATTAGATTAAGCAACTCATGGGTTTCAATTACTGAAGACACTGCAGGTGGTGAAACTCCTATTAGTGGCAACTGGAATATCAAAGCCAGAACTGTATATGATATCACACCTGATAGAGATGCTGATAGCTATGAAGTATATCACTCATCTAATGGAACTGACTTCACTATGTTAGGAACTACTACTGAATTAACATATACACATGACGTTCCTGCTCCTGAAGCTTTTAATTATTATCAAGTTAAAGCTGTATATGATGGTTCTCCATCAAATCCCGCTGAAGTTAACCTTTTCGTAATGCCTGATTATTATGAAACTCTATTACATGATGACAACACATCAGAAATTGGAGTTACTGCAGGTCCTACAAATAAAATGGCTGTTAAATTTAGTGCCCAAGCCGGTGCTCAACTTGAAATGATTCATTTGTATATTGATACTCCAGGTACTTCACCACTAATCTATCGTATTTATGATAATGATGGTCCTAATGGAACACCTCTTTCACAAGTACTTCAATCAACTGTAAGTCCTGCAAGCATTGTTACCGGTTGGAATACAATCCTTCTTCCTGAAGGACAGGAATATACAGATGAAGAAGATGGTATTTTCTATGTTTGTATCGTAGAAATTGGAAATGTAAGTGTAATTGGTAAAGATACCAGTTCAAACGGATACTCATTCTTACAAGTAGGAACTTCTGAATGGACTCCTATCACTGATGGTAACATAATGATTCGTGCAACTGTTAATAACAGTACTGACACAAATGAGCAAGTTGCTGTTCAGAAATTTGAACTTAACAACTTCCCTAACCCATTCAATCCTGAAACAACAATTAAGTATAGTGTTCCTACAACAGGTCACACAACACTTAAGATCTATAACATGAGAGGTCAGTTAGTTGACACTCTTGTTAATGGTAATGTTACTAAGGGTTCAAATGAAATAGTTTGGAAAGCTGATAACCATACAAGTGGTGTTTACTTCTACAAACTTGAGAATGGCGGACAAACTAAAGTTAATAAAATGGTTCTCATGAAGTAATCATTCTATTATAAATTAAGGGGAATGCAAAATGCACTCCCCTTTTTATATATAGATGTTCTTAAAACTTATGATTAGTCAATTTACTAAAGTGTCCTTCAAACCCAATTACTCCATTTTCTAGCAGTACGATATTTTCAGGGAATGCTTCCAAAACTTTTCTATCATGAGTAATAATAACTGAAGTCCAGTTACCATTATCATCCAGCTCCTTCATAAGCGATATTATCTCTTCTGTTGTTTCGGGATCAAGTCCGGTAGTTGGTTCATCATAGAAAACATATTCAGGCTCTAAAACTATTGCTCTTGCAAGTCCAACTCTTTTCTTCATACCACCGGAGAGTTCCGACGGCATCAATTCTTCGATACCTTTTAAGCCAACCATAGCTAACTTATCACTGACAATATTCTTGATTAAGGTCGGCTTAAAATCAGTATGCTCTACTAATGGAAACGCTACGTTCTGGAAAACATTCATGGAATCAAAGAGGGCTGAATTCTGAAACACCATGGATATCTTCTTTCTTACATTCACAAGATTTTTATTATTACCCACTTCATGAACAATACCAGAAACTTCAATCCTACCTTGCTGATATTCTACGAGACCAATAATACTCTTAATCAGAACCGTTTTACCACAACCGCTACGACCAATAACTACAGTTGATTTTCCCTTCGGTATAGTAAGACTAATATTATTCAATACAGGTTTATCACCGAAACCTACATATAAATTCTCAACTTTAATCATCCTATTTCACCTCTACCCCATCTTTTTGAATAATAGTAGGTACTATCGAAATCATATCTCCTTGCTTAACATCGCAATTCTCTCCGTTCATGCGAATGTAGTGGTCAGAAAGAGAAGTCCAAATACCACTGTTAATATTTTCGACTACACCTCTGAGCAATATTTTATCATCTACCAGTCTCCGAGTATAAACTTGCTTTTTATTCTGTGATAAAGCTTCCATTCTATTCACTCTCTCATTAGCCACTTTACCGTTTACCTGTCCTTTCAGTTTAGCAGCAGGAGTTCCATTTCGACGGGAATAAGTGAAGTTATGCAAGTAAGTAAATGGAATATTCTCTAAGAATTCAAAAGTCTCTGAAAAAAGCTTATCTGTTTCTCCCGGGAATCCGGTTATCACATCAAAACCAAGTGCCAAATCAGGTCTGATACTCAGTAGATCATTAATCTGAGATATGAATTGCGAAGTTGTATAGCGTCTTTTCATTGCTTTTAAAATTGTATCACATCCGGATTGTAAAGGGATATGTAAATGAGAACATATCTTGCTATTTCTTTCTATTTCCTGTTTCATACCATCGGTAAAGAGTTGTGGTTCTACAGAACTGAGTCTTATTAACTCAACACCTGAGACAGAACTAATATCTTTAATCAATGATTCCAGATAGTAACCTTGATTCAAATCTCTTCCATACAAACCCATGTTGATACCACCAAGCACAAATTCATGATAACCTTGCTTTGTTAATAGTTCCACTTGCTCTATTACCTTTTCCGGTTCTCTACTTCTTGAGTGTCCACGTGCATAAGGTATAGCACAGTATGAACAATAAAAGTCACATCCGTCCTGAACTTTCAAAAAGACACGGCTATGCTCATTCATAGCAGAAGTTTGCATTTCAGGGAAGTATTGTTCTGTTAGAATATCATGAAACTCAAACTTTTGAGTCTTAAGAAGGCTGTATATTAGACCTTTCTGTTGATTATCCACAATGTAATCAATCTCACCCATATCCTCAATCTGCTCAGGTTCTCTTTGAGCAAAACAGCCGGTCACAACTATCTTAATATGAGGATTCGATTCTTTATGTTTAAGGGCCTTACGTATGAAGTTACGGGATTTGAAATCCGTTCTATTAGTTACAGTACAAGTGTTTACTATATAAATATCAGCTTCCGATTCAAACGGAACAACAGCATATCCGTCATTTACGAAAGGTTCGAGAATGCAGGATGATTCGTATTGATTAATCTTACACCCAAGAGTTTTAATTGCTATTTTCATTATTTTTTAAGAAAACTCCAAATTGCTCTTCCATAGAGGGAGTGCTCAATCTTCAAGACTGTTTTAGCTATCTCTTCCGGAGAACTACATTTGGTTATATCCACCTGCTCTTGAGCAACAATATCTCCCTCATCGTATGCATCATTAACTTGGTGAACAGTAACTCCCGATTCTTTGCATCCATCAGCAAAAACAGCTTTATGTACATTCATACCGAACATACCTTTGCCTCCGTAGTTTGGTAAAAGAGCAGGATGAATATTCAGCATCGGACATCCAATACCGTCAATGATATGTGGAGTAATCTGTTTCATAAAACCTGCCAGAGCAACTAAATCAAGATTAGATTCTCTACATCTGGAAATCACTTTTTCTTCAAATGAATTCCAATCCTTTGTGGGGGCATAATAAACAGGTATACCAAGACGCTCACAACGCTCCTTAATTGGAGCGTTGCGTCTGGTAATAAGTACAAATTCTATTGTAATAGGCAGATCCATTCCCTTGAATACATTCACCATAGCTTCAAAGTTAGAGCCACGACTCATTCCTGAAGTGAAAACTGCTATTTTATAATCTTCCATTCTATTCACTTTTTTCGATAATACTTATATGAAGCTCATCAAGCTGAGCTTTATCTACAAGTCCCGGAGCTTTACTCATTAAATCTACCGCTTTAAGAGTTTTAGGGAATGCTATCACATCGCGAATGGATTCTGCTTTTGTCATCTGCATCACAATTCTGTCAATTCCTGGAGCAATACCACCATGTGGCGGAGTTCCGTATCTCAAAGCGTTAAGGAAGAAACCGAACTTCATCTCTTGCTCCTCTTTAGAGAAACCAACAATATTGAATATCTTCTCTTGAATATCCTGTCTATGGCATCTTATACTACCAGATGCAAGCTCTACACCATTGCATACTAAATCATAAATCTGACCTTCAATTTCAGCATAACGACTGGAATCGTTAAGATATTCAAGGTGTTCCTCTTGTGGCATACTAAACATGTGATGAAGAGGTTCCCATCTGTTTTGGTCTGCATTGAACTCAAACATCGGAAAACGAGTAACCCATAAGAAGTTAAACTTATTTTCATCAATAAGTCCAAGCTCTGTTCCAAGATGGTTTCTAATACCTGCAAGCACTTTCAAGACTATCTCTTTTGAATCTGCCCCAAAGAGAATTAAATCACCGTCATTAGCTTCTGTTCTTGCTAAGACTCCTATCTTTTCATCTTCAGTAAGGAATTTTGAGATTCCTGCCTCAAGCGTACCGTCAGCAACCTTTGCAAAAGCAAGACCTTTTCCTCCAAGATGTTTTGCAATATCAGTAAGACCGTCAATCTGCTTTCTGCTGTATGAAGCACAACCGGGAGCGACAATACAACGAACTGTTCCATTTTCGGATAATGCTCCGGCAAACACTTTGAACTCAGAGTTAGCTAGCACATCGGAAAGGTCATTAAGTTCCATCTCAAAGCGAGTATCAGGTTTATCACAACCGTATCTTTCCATTGCTTCTTTATAAGTAATCCTTGGAAATTTCTTAACAATATCAGCATTGATGGTTAATTTATATACATAAACTAAAAGGTCTTCAATCACTTTATAAATGTCCTCTTCGGTTACAAAGCTCATCTCAAGGTCAAGCTGAGTGAACTCTGGTTGTCTATCAGCTCTCAGATCTTCATCACGGAAGCAACGGGCAATCTGATAATACTTATCAAACCCTGAAATCATTAGTAGCTGTTTATAAAGCTGGGGTGATTGTGGAAGAGCAAAGAACGTACCGGGATGGATTCTACTTGGCACCAAATAATCTCGAGCTCCTTCCGGAGTTGATTTCATAAGGATTGGAGTTTCAATATCAAGAAAGCCTGCTCCATTGAGAAATTCCCTAATTCTTGCTATAATCTCATGTCTAAGCATGATTTTACTTTTTATAGCTTCTCTTCTCAAATCCAGATAACGATATTCAAGTCTCAGGTCTTCATCTGCAAGGGTTCCCTCATTTACCTGTACGGGAAGGGGAGAGCTTTCGTTGAGAAGATACAACTCGATAGCTTTTATTTCTATCGCACCTGTTGCCATTTTTTCGTTTACATTGCCTTCTCTGGCAATGACTTCACCTTTCACAGCCATTACATACTCGTTCCTGAGTCTCTGAGCTTTTGTAAGAACTTCCTCATTTTCCGGGTCAAAAACTACCTGAACAATTCCGGTTCTGTCTCTTAAATCTACGAAAATAAGACCACCAAGGTCTCTTCTTCTGTGTACCCAACCCATGACGACAACTTCTTTACCAATAGCTTCAGCATTCAGAGCAGTGCAATAATCTGTTCTTTTTATATTTCCGAGTAAATCTAACATCTCTAATCCTTTTTATATTATGATTTTGCTAACATTGATTAATCAAGCGTTGAGTCAAGTTTTTTGTCAATTAGCATATAAGTAATAATTTATGATGTAAATACTCTTTTAAATTGAATGAGAGCTTCCGATATTCGCTTGAATTTATTTTCATAGATAGTTTACCCCCTGAGATTATTTTTTCTTATGAGTTCGTTACTAACCAAATTAATAGTTTCTGATAGTCATCCACTCCTAATCCGATTCCCATCTACCGTAACAAGTTTCTAACGGGAAACTAACGAGTATCTCATGAGAAGTAAGGAGCAGGTAAAAAACAAATATTTCTTCAATGCTATTGAGGACTCTAAACTCCTACAAATACTGCAACTCACAAGGCATATAATCAATAAGTAGACACCCCAATAAAGCTTGGAAAACATATTTAAATTAATAGTATTTTCTAGTACTCCCACTTTTATGAGGACAGAATCTATATTGAAAATCACTTCATTAACAAAAAAACTCAGAAATCCTTTGACACAATAATAATAATTGTGTCTAATTGTTTATGGATCTTTGAAGTGCTGATTAGAACTAATAATGATATAGTTTATGATAGAAGTTTTATCATTCTTATTGATTCTATCCCTTTTGTTAACTAAAGGTTCTGCAGGCGGAATATAATCAATCACATTGAGTTAATCTATTATTGCGAAACTCATGCCTATATAGCTTAGTCTGATACTAATATATTGAATACTCTTTTATCATTCAGTTTATCATATATGCTCTATTTGATAGTTAGGATTTTGCCAATGAATCTGTCTTTGGCGATGATAACATCCTGTCAAAAAAATACTTAAGATTCAAAAGTGGCTTCCTCATCATAATATTCATCATACTGTCACTTTTGAACATAAAAAAGTAAGAGTCATCCCAACTGAATCATTGGCAATTATCCTAATATCTCATTCATTCTTAAATAATCTTGTTTTATACACGTTAATTTGTTATATATAGAGGGTAACATAAAGTAATCCGGTTTGGTATTAAGCTGAACTCCACTTTACTTGTGGATACTATCTCTGCATACAATTGCAGAGATAGTATGATTACTTAAACACTTTAGTTCATGCAGTAATGGATCTGCCTCAATAATCCACCCGGTAAGGAGTCGAGACTTATCAGGTGGATTCCTTTTTTCTATAATAAGTCATTTGTCCCATTTATTTAAAACCTTGCTAATAAAACCACTGCGAAAATCATGACATTTAGAAATGCTTTGGAGATTTATAAGTTAATGAAACCGGAATTATTACTACCTGCGGGAAATACTGAAGCTCTTGCCGCTGCTATTGATGGCGGTGCCGATGCTATTTATCTTGGAATTGATAGATTTAATGCTAGAAACAGAGCTGTAAATTTTAAATTGTTTGAACTGGCATCTCTTGTTGAGTATGCTCATAAGAATAATACTAAGATATACTTAACTCTAAACACATTAATCAAAAACAATGAGTTAATGCATTTAGCCGATACTATACACATGCTGGGACAAACAGGTGTAGATGCTTTCATTATCCAAGATTGGGCGGTATATTCATTAGCAAAAAGACTAACTGATGTTGAAATTCATGCAAGCACACAAATGGGATTTCATAACTCAGCAGGAGCTCATCTGTGTGAATCATTAAAGATGCCGAGAGTAATTCTGGCTCGTGAGTTAACAATTCCTGAGATAAGATCAGTACATGATGAGTCTAACATTGATATTGAAACTTTCATACATGGAGCTCTATGCTATTCATTTTCCGGTAAATGTTTGTTTAGTAGTTACTGCGGAGGTATGAGTGCAAATAGGGGACAATGCCGTCAACCTTGTAGAAGAATCTATCAGAATAAAAAGGGAAGTGAATATTTATTCAGTCTAAAAGACTTGGAATCAATAGAGGTAGTACCATTATTAGCTGAAATTGGTGTAAAAAGTCTCAAGATAGAAGGACGCATGAAGCGTCCTGAGTATGTTTATAGAGTTGCCAAGGCATATAGAATGGTTATTGATGATTCCACTAGAATTGAAGAAGCAAAACTTATACTTCAGGATGATTATGCCAGAGAGAAAACAGGTTACTTCATGGGAGGCAATATAAGCAAAGCTATTGGCTCTGATGTTTTCACCGGTAAAAGAATAGGAGAAGTAACTGTTACGGGAAAACAAGTTCTCACTATGGTACTTGACTTTCCACTAGAAAAGGGAAGTATGATTAGAGTACGTCCTGTTGACGGTAGAGATGCTCAGCCGATAAAAGTTAAGCACATGATTGATGCAACAACAGGTGAAGATACTAATTTTGCTCATTCAGGAGACCAGATTTATATACCGGATGTAAACATGTATGTACGTAAGGGAGAGCAAGTATATCTGGTTTCGGACAATAGTTATAAACCACCTAGGATACGCTTAAAAAACAGCAAACATCTAACACCGCTTTCTCAAGAGAAGCAAAAGAAACTTGTAACCGATCTTAAATATAAGCCTACCGGAGTTTCCAAAGGATTGTTCCTAAGAATAAACAAACTGGATTGGCTAGATGTATTGGATGTAAGGAAGTTTGCAGGGGTAATCATTAGGATTGAGTTTGATAAAGCACTTCAAGTTCCCCAATTAAAATCAAGTTTACTTAAAAACATATTCTTAGAGCTACCTTATTTTATTCCGGAATATAATTTGGAACAAGTTAAGGATGTTCTTTCACAATTAATATCTTTGGGTTATTATAACTATTCACTAAGTAGTATTAGCCAAAAAGAGCTTTTCCCTTCTGAACAGAAGCTCGTGTTTATAACTAATGAAAAGGAATACTGTCTGAATGATTTGAGTATAGACTTTCTTCAACGTCAGGGCATATCCTCATTTGTATATCCATTGGAAAACGACTTTCCGAATCTTACTCAATATAGATTGAAGGGTGGAATAGTTCCTCTGTATTTCTATCCGGAACTATTTATAAGTCGCATGCCTGTGTATTCAGATGAATTTAAAGATGAAGATAATAAGTATCTGATGGATCACAGAAATGGGATAACTTATGTCATGCCGAAAAATCCAATTGCAATCTTTAATTTAAAGAAAAGACTTCAAGATAAAGGATTCAAGAGCTTTCTGATTGACTTATCCTATACCAAACCCGGTAATCAGCTTATAAAGCAATTATTGAGTTTCTATGGCAAAGGCACAAATCCTCCTAATAGCTCTACATTCAACTATAAGAAAGGATTGTGGTAAAAGATACTTTCTGCAACCTTACTTGTAGATTACATATATTTCTCGTTATAGACTTTTACGAATCTTTCTTTTAACTCTCTAGCTTTAAAAGGTTTTGAGATAAAATCGTCCATACCAATATCAAGGCACTCTTTTCTGTTTAACTCAGCAGAGTTAGCAGTTAGAGCAATGAGATACGGTCGTTCCTTTTTTGGGATACGAGCGATTATCTCTTTTGAGGCAGTTATGCCGTCCATAACCGGCATTTGTAGATCCATAAGCACAATATCATACTTATCTCTTAGACAATATTCTAAAGCAATCTGACCATTATCAACAATATCTAAAGAATACCCAAGTTTTCCAAGTAGGTGATATGCAAGTTTTTGATTAACTATATTATCTTCCGCTAATAGTATTCTTAGAGGAAACTCTTCAGCAAAAGCATTATAGAGCTCCCTGCTAATTTGAGACTTTTGCTCTCTAAGCTCTCTGTTATCTTCCATAAATGCAGGTAAAAGTCTATATAGAGAAACCGGTTTTCTCAAAATCGCTTGGAAGTATGATAAGGTACTTGAAGTTGCTCCTGGATACTTTAGAAAAATTAGTTTTAAATGTTCACTACTATTAACTTTACGTATCTCTTTAGCCAGTTTAAAGTACCCATTATCAGGTATGTTGTCGTTTATTATGCAATAGTCATAGTTAGAACCATTGCTTAACAAGCTTTTTGCTTCAATGCAAGTTTTGACCACTTCTACTTTCAATGAGAAGCTTTCTAAATACTTTCTATGTACTTGAATAGAATTATCGTTGGAATCAACAAGTAAAGCTTTGTTATTCTTAATGTTACTAATAATCTTTGCATCGAGAGGAACTCTCTCCCACTCGCCCACATTGAGTTCAAAACTAAAAACTGTCCCTTCACCTACTTTACTTTGGACATTGATTTCCCCTCCCAGTAACTGGATAATCTTACGAGATATTGCCAGACCTAATCCGGTTCCTCCATACTTACGGGTTATTGTAGAATCGGCTTGAGTAAATGTATCAAATATACTCTCAAGTTTGTCTTCCGGTATTCCAATACCGGTATCTGAGAGCTCAAATCGTAGTTGCATATTGGAGCTATTTTCCTCTACTATACTAACCCTAAGTTGTATCTCACCATTTTCGGTAAACTTGATTGCATTACTAATGAAATTAAGTAAAACCTGCCTTATCCTGAACTCATCTGCTGATATTAATTTAGGAACTGAAGGTTCGATAGCTAGTATTGTTTCAATTCCTTTATGTTCGGCTTCTGAGCTGATAACATCCAAGCAAGAAGCAAGACATCTATCCAAATCAAACATCTTATCTACAATATCCAAGTTACCAGATTCCATCTTAGATAAATCAAGAATATCATTAATAATAACCAATAGAGTTTCTCCACTATTCTGTATAATCTCCAGGTATTCATGCTGTTCTTTATTGAGTGCAGTATTTGTCATGACTTCTGTCATACCAATAATACCATTTAAAGGTGTGCGTATTTCATGACTTACAGTTGCTAAGAAGCTTGATTTAGCTTTCGATGCTGCTAAGGCTTCTTCTTTAGCCTTTATAATCTGCTGTTCGGCTTTCTTCTTTAATGATATGTCTTCATATATACTATAGATTGCAACAACATTATCATTAACGATAACGGGAGTAGTATAAACTTGTACATCAATCAATCTACCGCATTTATGCTTCCTTCTAGCTTCAAAGCTTATATTATCAATTGTTACCGCTTGATTAGTATAACATGTAGCCTCTGCCATCATACCATCAGGAACAATCAAATCATCAATGTTCTTACCGACGACCTCTTCATCCTCATATCCAAACAGTATGTTAAAGGAAGGGTTGGCTTTCATGATTTTCCCACTGGGAGTTATCAAAACCACAGCATTTATATTCCTAGAAAAAAGCTGCTCTGTTAATGCTCTTTCACTATCTAATTCATATTCTATCTTAGATCTTTGCTCCAACATATTGTTCGCAGCATCAGCAACTTTCTGCCATTCCCAATACCTGAATTCAGACATTTCAAAAGGGACTACTCCCGGGGTATATGAATTGAAAGCATTGCAAATATAGTCAACATAATGCTCTAGCTTCCTTCTTATATAACGTGTCCAAAATAGTACTATTACAAGTAATATACTTAACAATAATATAATGATTAAAACCTCTACTACTGTCTGTTTCTTGAACATCGTCCCTAAGTAATCTGTGCCCATAAACTTGGCACCTTCTTCTATGACGGTTACAGAGACCCCTTTAGGATTGGTCGTGAATTTGTAACTACAAATGTAGTTCTTTGAATTCTTACCGTAGGGATATTCAAAGGAGAAGAATCCTTCTTTTTCTTCCCTATCTTTATAATTTTCAATTAGAGTCTTTTTTATGAATGAAATTAAATCTTTTTTAGCAAGCCAGTAATCTTTATTCCCAAGAAATATATGCTTCTCGGTTCTACTATCAATAAAAAGAGACATTACCTTTACATCTTCATACAGTCCTTGAACCAAGGTATAAACCTCGTCTAGCTTCCTATTTAAAGTTTCAGACCATCTATCTCCCATGTTGTATTCATATATGATTCCCCATTTATATGGTTTGAATTCTCTGAATCCTAAAACGGTTCCTATCTCTCTATCATTTACATAATGATTTATGATAATGCTTCTAAACGGGGGGATTGTCTGCTTGAGCTTATCGGTTATAATAACAGGAGGTACAGCTCCTAAAGTTTCTTCTTCATCAGAATATATATTGTTCCTATAATTATGTAACCATAAAATCCAAAAATAGCTGAGATATTTATTCTTAGTCAAATCGGGAGAATTGAACAAATTTCTAATCTCTTTTCTGGTATAATCTTGTGCTTCATGACTGAGAAAACTGTAAACACTCTTTCCTTCAATACCGTCAATTCCATTTGTCATTATAATAGTGCCATTAGAATCTATGATAGTAATAGAATTTAAGAAGTATGAATCTTTCAGATGCCAGAGGTTCTCTTCTATTTTTCTCTTGGTTTCAACTTCTCCAAGCTTAAAACTATTCTCTCTGTAGATTGATTCGGTAACACTGTGTAGCGAGTTACCACATAAACCTATTTCTCTTTCAATAATATTCTGTAGATCATCTAAAAACTCATCTAAGTATCTTGCATTATACTTAGCATAATTCTTAACTTCTTTCTGATACAGTTTCTTAATACTATCTTCTGTTGAGCTTAATCCCGATTTCAGGAATGAATAGTGCCACACCATTCTGAAAGCAAAGATTATTGCTACACTCAAGATTGTACTAATGATTAGAATCTTTTGAAAGCTTCCTGCCAGTCTTTTCTCTTTCTTTGTCATTTGTCTTCCCCGTTTACCAATCGATATGTCCGATTATAGAATTGTCAATAACTAATTAGTAGTTGTTTTATTCTTTAAGACCACCATAATTGTAATATAATATGGGACAAATGTTTATAAAAAAACTTTTATATTCTGACGTAAAGTGTTATCCTGGCATTCATCTCATTACTACTTAACTGTTTCTTTATAACTGCATTTACAGTAATCACTTCTATGGGGCTGTAATTTAGTCCTCCGGCAATGGTAAATATATCGTTTACTGTTATTTCATTGTATTCAAGATAATCATTAGAGCTATACAGATTTATCTCTGATTTAGTTGCTTTTATCTCAAAGAAGCAATTAGCTTTGCTAAAGGTAAGGTAGAATCTGCTTAAAAGGGAATATGACCTTTTATCAGCTTTATTAAGAAAACTGAAAACAGTTCTGTTTCTTAGCATTTTTGAAATTGTTGCACCTGTCTCCATACCGAATTTCAATTCCTCCGTACCAACTCTGTCAATGTGCTTCAAGTATAGTTTAACATAACTATCCGTTCCCACTTTTATACCAATCTTCTTACTGCTTTTGATATGTTTGTATTCCGAACTCTTGTAATAGCTGATATCTATCTCAGGTTTTATAAATCCAATCCTTTCGATTTTCCATAAAAAGCATTGAAAAGAGTCGTAATAATAGAAATCATTATAATAGTTTGAGAATGGTCTTTTCTGGGATTCATTCACGTGATTGATTTTAACCGTCTGCTTAAATTGTTTGTATTTTGTAACCACTTTCGAGCTTATTGAAGGTTTTTCATTGATAATTCCTTCCAATTCAATTGAACCGAATTTACTATTACATTGATAGAAAAAACTGTAGAAGTATCTTTCCCTTTCTCCTTGTATTGTCTGCCTACTTGCAAGTAATGAAACAGTTTTATATTTAAGAGTTATGCCTGAGATCTCAGCAGTTCTGTCCTGCTCAGGTGTTACTATTGTTTGTTCCGGGATTTTAGCATCTGACAAGCAAAAAGCATTAACAGTCAAAGCTTTATGTTGTAATTTAATTAAACCTCCGGCATATCTTTTATCACTCCACAATGAAATTTCCGGAGTATAGTAAATCCCGGTTCTCTGTGTTGCTTGCAATATCAGACCATTCCCAAAGTTATACTTAAAACTTCCTAAGGAATAATCCAATAACCCCAATTGCTTTGAATACGAACAAAACTTAATTCTATCATTATTAACTGACAATGAAGTAACACAATTGTTTACTTTAAGCTCTTCTATCGTAGAGATTCTGTACTTCCCATCCGTCATTTTGCCTGTTATAACTGATTTAGCTTTAAAATCTCTTTTATCAGACAGTAAAAGATACTCCTCATATACAAACAGCTTGTTACCAATGCTTAGTTTTGCTCTTAAATCGCTGACGGTAATATCATCGTTCATTTCTCTCAATTTCACCAATTCGTCTATCTCATTCCTGTCTAATCCAAGTATTTCAAGCTCCTCTATGCTCACAGTGTTTATATTTATACCGGAATCAAGTATGCTTTGGAGTATGATGTAATCTTCCGTATCATTATCAAACTCTGAATAATCTGTAAACATTTCCAGAGATAGAATTGATGTATAAGCAAATACAAATAGGAGTACAATCGGTAGTTTACTTTGAATAAGAGATGGATATTGCATGGGTTAGTTTCAGTTCAGGATGAGACCTAACTGCATACAGAACTTTAAATGGTAGTTTCTTCAACTCCATTCCATAGCTTAGTGCATCCGTATCAGTTCTGAAGCTGGCAATAAGGGAAACTAAGGGAGTTACTTTTACTTTTGAATACATAGATAGAGCAAATGGATGTTCCTCTTCGAAGAACGCCCCGATCCCTAACTCTGCAAAATCCAATTCATTGTAGATTAGTCCACTACTTACTCTTCTAAGCGGATGAACTCTTTCTTTGGATTTGTTAATCAAGTTGTCAGTTTTAAAATAGTAATCAACAATCCACAGCTTCCAATTTGCTATAAAATCCAGCGAATATGTTTCAATTGAATCATATCCTTTAGCTTTGGAATAGCTGACACCGGCATTCGAGCTTAAGGCTATATTCTCCGACCAATAACCGATTTCGAATTCTGTCTGTATCTCATTGATATACTGATTGGATAGATTACTTACCTTTAGTGAGTTTGTTGTGTATTTTCTTCGTTGAGACCATATCAGGTTCTTAACAAACAAATCCGATTCGCTAAAGTAACAAGTTACACCAGAAGATAAGCTAAATGATAATTTATCTGCTTCAGGTATACCGGAAGTAGCTATTGTGTAAGGAGTATTAGAAAGATAGACTTGCTTGCAGTCTAGATAAAGTATTGAGATTAATATCAATCCCATCAGGATATAGTACTTCTTTAGCATGCCTCGAATTGATGGGAAGAATTAAGCCCCTGACAATCAGGGGCCGGGATAGTTTATTTAGTAAATGCACTCCTCTGAATCTTTATCAAAGAAATGTATTTTCTCCATATCGAAAGTAACTGACATCTCTGCATTGAGAGCAGGGAATTTCTTAGGGTCGAATCTAGCTGTAAACTTATCATCCCCACAAATAAAGAATACAGTAAACTCATTACCCATTGGTTCTACAAGATCGCACACAGCCTTTATCTTCTGAGGTGAAGTAGCCATTGAATCGAATTCCGAATCATAAATATCTTCCGGTCTTATTCCCATGATAGCTTCTTTGCCTTCAAGATGTTTTACTTTAGCTATCTGTTTGGGAGATAACTCCAATTCAAAATTATCTGCGACAAATATCAGTGTTTCTCCATTGCGTTTCAATTTTCCGTTAAAGATGTTAATAGAAGGACTTCCTATAAAACCTGCTACGAAAAGATTCGCCGGTTGATTATAAACATTCAGTGGAGAGTCAATTTGATTAACAACTCCATCTTTCATGACAACAATCTTATCAGCCATTGTCATTGCTTCAACTTGATCATGTGTAACATAAATCATTGTAGTAGCTAGTTTCTTGCTTAACTTTGAGATTTCAGCTCTCATTTGTACACGTAACTTGGCATCAAGATTGGACAAAGGTTCATCAAACAAGAATACTTTAGGGTTTCTAACAATCGCACGACCTAGAGCTACACGTTGTCTTTGTCCACCCGAAAGCTGTTTTGGTTTTCTATCAAGTAGATGCCCTATACCCAATAAATCAGCAGCATCTTGAACTTTCTTTTTTATCTCGTCTTTAGGAGTTTTACGTAATTTAAGTGCAAAAGCCATATTATTGAAAACAGTCATATGAGGATACAGTGCATAGTTCTGGAATACCATAGCAATATCTCTATCTTTGGGTAACACATCATTTACCACTTTTTCACCAATCAAAATCTTTCCGTCAGTGATATCCTCCAATCCTGCAATTAAGCGTAAAGTTGTTGTCTTACCACAACCTGACGGACCGACAAGTACTACAAACTCTTTATCTTCAGCTACAAAGTCTGCACCTTTGACCGCATGAAATCCATTTTCATAAATCTTGTTTACATTCGATACTACAACTTTTGCCATAAATTCCTCTACTCTATTTCTTTTTTATCAATAAATCTAACTTCATTCTCATCTTTCTTGCGATAACCAAATTGCTCTCGGGCGATTCTCTCTATCTCATCATCGCTCTTCTTGAGAGATTCATTCTTATCTTTAAGCTCTTCGTTTGCTTTATTTACTTCTGCAAGCTTACTTTCCAGCCGGGATGTTTTTAGCTTTGCTTTAATTACTTTAACCAAACTGAAATGGTCGATAAAAGAAAGATACATAATCGAAAGAAATATACAAATCACTACTATACGAACAGTTGATTTCTTGGACTTTTCATTTTTCCTTTTCATTATTCCTCCCGATTCTTCTTAATATTGAAGATTATGTATTCTTGTCAAACCAAATATTACTTTTCCTTACACCTCAATATTTTTCAACACTTTTCGTGTTAATTTTGCATTATTGATAGATTTCATTAAGTTAATCTCCACTCTTTTCTGTTCTAAACTATGTATTTTTGTTTTGGAAATATTCCAAAAATGTGTATATTTATTCACTTTTTTCCCATTCAGCAGACTCTTAACCAAAGTCCTTTCTTCCCACTGCGTTCGCACTGTAAAAGCACTGCTAACCCAGTGTTTCAGTGAGTGGATACCGGGAACACAGTGCATTCACAGTGCGAACATAGTGCGTTGGTAAATCGAGAAAAGTAAGTTCAGTTGAAGATCGTAGCATCTCTGAAACTATGCATAAAACGCACTGTAGATTCCTTTTTTAAACAATATTATCATAAGGAAGTCCATTTACACTAAATCAGACATCAGATTGACAAATTATTAAACCATATTCAACCTACCATTGGGAGGATTTATGATAATAAAAAGAATTGCTATAAAAACGAATAGCAGAAAACAGATGGTGAATATTACCCAAAAGATAGAGTCTATTGTTAAAGACTCGGGAATAGATAATGGTATTATAACGGTTTTCTGTCCTCACACTACTGCAGGTATAACAATAAACGAATGTGCCGATCCGGATGTTGTTAAGGATTTACTCCACAGTTTTGATATTCTTTCACCCGATAGACCGGAGTTCAAACACTATGAAGGCAACTCGGATGCTCATCTTCTATCTACATTAACAGGAACCGATTGCAGGATAATAATCCATAACAACGAGTTGTTACTCGGACGCTGGCAAGGCGTGTATTTCTGCGAATTCGACGGAGCAAGAAACAGGGAAATAATCTTAGCAATTACAGAGGGTTAATAAAGGTATAAATTTTGTAAAAAAGGTGAATAGGTATATTAGAGAGCTGTCATTACAAAAAAATCCAAAGTTACACAAAACCATGTTAAAGCCTTTAGTAGAGGGTTTTAAGCGGAATTACGACTACAGGAGCAATGTTAAAAAAGTCGAAAAAGCTTGCTATTTATATAAACATGAGTATGTTGACTTCAATTTTGTTTAACATTGGAGGAAAACGATGTCCGAAAAAGTAGAAAAGGACCGTACCGGAACGATAATCAGGGAAGAAGACTCCTCTGAGAAAATGACTGTTGAACTGAATGAAGTGAAATCAACAGGAGATTTTAACGCCCCGGTCTACATCTACTACAATTGGTGTAAGAAGTGCGGTATTTGCGTGGCATTCTGCCCGACAAAGTGTCTTGCTAGGAAGGCAGACGGTTCACCGTACGTGAAAGACCCGGAAAAATGTATTCACTGTGAAACATGTGACAGATTGTGCCCGGACTTTGCTATAACCGGCGCAAAAGACAAACGGGAGGAAGTATATGGCTCGCAAAACTAGTAAACCAGGTCTTGTATTAATGCAAGGAAACGAAGCGGTTGCAGCCGGAGCATTAGCTGCAGGTTGCGATTATTTTGCAGGTTACCCCATTACTCCTTCAACAGAAATTGCCGAGATTCTTGCTAAAGAATTACCTAAAAAAGGTAAAGCTTTCATACAGATGGAAGATGAAATCGCCAGTATTGCAGCTATTATAGGTGCATCTTTGGCAGGAGCTAAATCAATGACTGCAACAAGTGGTCCGGGTTTCTCTCTTATGCAAGAAGGTATCGGATTTGCTAAAATAACCGAAACTCCATGCGTTGTTGTTGATGTTCAAAGAAACGGACCAAGTACAGGTATGCCAACAAGCCCTGGACAAGGAGACATTATGCAGTCTCGTTGGGGTTCACACGGTGATGCTCCGGCTATAGTTCTGTATCCTTGCTCGGTTAAGGAAAGCTATGCTTTAACTATTAGGGCCTTTAATTTGGCTGAAAAATATAGAACTTGTGTTGTTTTACTTTTAGACGAAGTAATCGGACACATGCGTGAAGCAATATCAATACCTGATGCTTCTGAAATTCCTATTATAAATCGTATTAAGCCGACTGTACCTGCCCACTGGTATAAACATTATGATGAAAACCAAAAGTATCTTTCACCTCTAGCAAGTTATGGAGACGGTTACAGATTCCATGTTACCGGTCTTTCTCATGACCAACACGGTTTTCCAACAAACAAACCTGCCGAAGCCGGTGCAATGATGGAGCGTCTTGAAAAGAAGATAGTTCATAACATCAGAGACCTTGTGCAAATTGAAAGTTACATGATGGAAGATGCAAAAATAGCTATTTTTGCTGCCGGTATCATGTCACGTTCAGCTAAAGCTGCAGTTAAGATTGCTAGAAGTGAAGGACTCAAAGTCGGATTGTTAAGACCTTTAACAATTTGGCCATTCCCGGACGATGCAGTTCGTAAAATGCTTAAGAACGTAGAATATGTAGTTGTTCCTGAGCTTAATCAAGGTCAATTGCTTCATGAGCTTAGAAGACTTGTTAAGAGTGAATCAGATTCCAAACTTATCGGATTCCAAAGAGTAAACGGTACTCTTATCACTCCAACCCAGATTCTTCAAAAAATTAAGGAGGTATTGTAATGAAAAAGGTACCGCAAAGAGTAGTACATAATTTCCTCCGTCATGACAAAAAGTTCCCACACGTATGGTGTGCAGGTTGTAGCAATGGAACAATCCTTGGTACAATCATCAGAGCCATAGCAGAACAAAACTTAGACAGAAATAATATTACAATGGTTTCAGGAATCGGTTGTTCAAGCCGTATGCCTGTTTACATTGATCTTAATACATTACATACTCTTCATGGAAGAGCTATCGCATTTGCTACAGGTGTTAAGACCTATAACCCTGATATGAAAGTGATTGTTGTTACAGGAGACGGTGACAGTTCCGCTATCGGTGGTAATCACCTTATTCATGCCGCTAGAAGAAATATTGACATCACTGTTATAGTTATTAATAATAATATCTATGGTATGACCGGTGGACAATACTCTCCTACAACTCCTGTAGATGCAAGAGCAACTACAGCTCCTTATGGTAATTTAGATGCTCCTTTTGACCTTTGTAATTTAGCTATCGGTGCCGGTGCTACCTATGTTGCACGAACAACTGCTTTCCATACAATCGAATTACAGAAGATGATTGTTGATGCTATGCAACACAAAGGATTCTCAATTATTGATGTTGTAAGTGCATGTCCTGTTATCTTTGGGCGTCTGAATAAAAAAGGCGGAGCTCCCGAGATGATGATGCACATGAGAGATAACTCAATTCTTAATACTGCAATGGATAAATTACCTCCCGAGAAAATCGAAGGTAAGATTATTCGTGGCGTCATGAAGCAAGTAGAAGTCCCTGAATACTGTGATAAGTATCAGGCTCTAGTTGACAAAGTTAAAGGCAAATAGGAGTACCCATGAGCGAAACATTATTCAAAGAGATCAGACTCAGTGGAAGTGGTGGTCAGGGACTCATCCTTGGTGGAATTATCCTTGCCAATGCCGCAGTTTTAGAAGGCAACAAAGTAACTCAAACTCAAAGTTACGGACCTGAATCACGCGGTGGTTATTCAAGAGCCGATGTTATTATCAGTAACGAAGATATTAACTTCCCTGAAGCAATCAGACAGGACATACTTCTTAGTCTGACTCAGGAAGCTTGTGATAAATACGTTCTTGATCTTAAACCGGGTGGAATCCTTATTGTTGATTCATCTCATGTTAAGCATATTGCTATTCAAGCTCCTAATACTTATGAGCTACCTTTCACCGACATTGCTCAAAACGAACTCGGAACAGAACTTGTGACAAATATTCTTTCATTATCATTCTTGGTAAAAATATCGGGAATTGTTGATGAGAAATCTCTTGAGAAAGCTATCCGTTCAACAGTTAAACCTGCTTTTGTTGATTTAAACATAAAAGCAATGAAACTGGGATTCAGCTTTGCAGCTAAAGAGCTGAAAGAACGAGAAGTTTCTGATGAAGAGGAGACTAACGATGATAAATAAACTTAGTCATATCGGAATTGCAGTGAAAGACCTTGATAAAGCTATTGAATTTTATCAAAGCATGGGATTGGAACTGGAAAGTATAGAAGTTGTTGAATCTCAGAAAATCAAAGTTGCTTTCTTCACTGTAGGAAAAGAGTGCCGTCTTGAACTTCTATGTCCGACCAGTGAAGATAGCCCCGTGGCTAAATTCATAGAGAAAAAGGGTGAAGGCATTCAGCATATAGCCCTTGCTGTTGATGATTTACCTGCTGAGCTTCAAAAAGCTGAAGAAAAAGGAATACGCCTTATTGATAAGGAACCCAGACCAGGGGCACATGGAGCTGATATAGCTTTCTTGCATCCTAAATCAACAGGTGGTGTATTACTAGAACTCTGTAAGGAAAAACATCACGACTAAGTAATTTATAGATAATTCTTTAAGCCCGTACGATTAAGTACGGGCTTTTTTTATTGGTTTGAAGAATGATAAGCTACCATCGATTGAGCTTGGTACATGTTGATATACTACATTGGTTAGTCATTTATCATAATAAAGGAAAATCTATATACTAACTATGTAACAACCCACAGTCTATTTCTTCATTTTATTCACTGAAGCCAAAAAGATTTATTCTTAGATGATTGTTCATGTTATCAACAGGTGTCGTCATAGAGAAAAATTAGGGTAAGCAGAGATTGCCGGTAGTATATTAGTTTTTAGCTATTATTTATAAGATTAAAATTGTTTGACACATATATTTTCATAATATAACATTGGCACTAAGAATTAGGATTTAATAAATATTTCTTATTATCACTAGTAGTAGATATACTTATTATATAAAGTTTTGGCACTGCCAGATAGACTATCAATGAACTAGTTATTAAAAATGCAATGACATATTCTATAACCATTTATTAGATTATGTGAAAACTGGAATCTTATAATAAGCTTTGATTATTGGGGGTAATTATGACATAGATTCTTGAATCTACTCAATGAGGGATCCAATTAAATAGAATCTCTGTTAATTTGGATAATCCTAATCTCTATTATTGATGTATTACATAGTCTGTAATTTTCTATTAATTTAAACCTTTGGAGATTCATATGAAAAAAGTTATATTACTGATAATTGTTGCATTAATTTGCATTTCGCTATATAGTATAAAAATTGCAATAAACTTGAATCCAGATGTTCCTGGATACAATAGCCTGTTACATTATTATGATGAATTTTACTATCCATTTAATAATGCTCCATCTTTACCTAATCATTACAATGGGTATCCAGATGTTATTACGACTTATGGAAGTCCTTATAATGAGAACAGTCAGTTCCATTTTTTTGTGAATTACGATAATAATGGTTTGCCAATAGAAACATACTTCAACCAAGCATTTATTATCAGGTCAATTGATGATGATGATGAGACTCCAGATTTAGTTGAATTTGTTTCTGTTAAATCATATATAAATAGCTCTCCAATAGAAGTTACAGAATACGCAACTGATTATTGTTTTCTAGTAACTGAACCAAATATGCAACAGATTGTAAATGGAATAGAAATCCTGTCAGACTGGCAAACATGTCCAATTTACAATGAGTCAACAGTTGTTGTAGGTGGATTTACAATTCAGCAAAGAAATCCTACTGGACTACCTATTGAAAGACTTGGGGCAGGAGTTAGAGCATTTACTAGAAATTGTGAAATTGTAAAATGTAGTTTTGGTGAACGTATTAGTAACAGCCATTTGAGAGAGAATTTAAACTATGCAAATAGTATTTATAATACGAATAATAATATGAGTGTTCCTCAATGGATTATTTTAGATAGTATATTCAAAGCAGCTTCATCCTTAAATGAGTATCCAATTAAGATGGATGTTGCTTTCAACCAAGCGAATAATAGTTATTATCGCTATTATCTTACTATTATTGATGGTAACAAATTCACAGAATGTGGATTTGGCATCTGTTTAGAAAGAGCATCAGATTTTTGTATAATCAATAACAAATTCCAGAATGACATCAGAATTAATGAATATAATAATGAAACTACTTTTTTTAAATCAGAGGAATCATATACTTATGATTTTCAGAACGAAACAGGTCTTTACTGTTACGATGAAACAAGAAACTATAACTCATCAAGCATTATGAATAACTACGTAAAGAATGTTTATACAATTGCAGAATTTGATACCAGAAATGACCAACTTACTGAGCCTATTCTAATTTCTAATAACGTCTTCTCTGGGTTCATTGAAGGAATTCTCCAAGAGTTACCAGAAATAGGCTCTGATAATAGAGATATCTTATTAAAAAGTAATATTCTTGAGTTATCGAATCCTACTGAACTTGCTAGAGTTGTTACTTCAACTCCAGTTATTATCAATAGTTCCCAAAATTGTGACATCTTTAATAATACTGTTATAAATAGTATATATAACATAATCTATCCAAGTAGATTAATTCTTAATACATCAACAACAAACAATATAGTTAATTGTATTATTTTTGGTTACAATTCACTATCACAAGAAATATTATCACAACTTAACACATTTTCTTACTGTTATTCCAATCTAAGTATAACCGGAAATAATTGCATGACTGGTACCAGTACACAACTTGACTCTAACTACATACCTATCTGGAATAGCACAACTAAATCGCCGTGTATCAATTCGGGAAATCCTGATTTAGACGGAGATACAATTCCTTGGTATAAAGAAAACGTAGTAGACACAAACGGAGATATGCTGACACAATTCGAAGACAGAGATTCTGATATGTCTAGAATGGATATTGGAGCTAAGCCATTTTTACCTCAAGAAAATGGTGAGTATGTTGTTGAGAACAGTGTTATAGAGCTTAATCCCGACGAAATAAACTGGGTATGTATACCCGGTCTTGATGGTTTAAGGGGAAGCAGTTTTACTAAAGCAAACTATGTGTTTGGTGAACAAGCAAGTGAGTATTTGTTTAGTGATAATCCATTTTATCTGACTGAAATTGAGTTTGATTATGATTTTGAAGGTTCTATCATTTGGGATATTGATAATAATATCTGGGAAAACATTAATGATACAGTTAAATCTACTATGGGCTATCTAATTGATTTAAATGAATTAGTCGTGGAAGCTCCAATTTATATTGAGTTTGATGGTTTCAAAGCAGGATCAACAAATAATGATGAGAAAACTGTTAAGGTAGAAGAGTTAACTGTAGCTGGAGAACCTGCACGAACTTTAGCTGGATATTTCTTACATAGTAATCAGAATATCTTTGAAGCAATTGAACAAAATACTTTAGATAAGCTTTCTAGAATAGATACTAAGGATTGGTGTGCAATTAATCTTTCCGAGCGTAACTGTCCGCAGGGGCAGTCAACAGTTGGTTCTACTTGGCTAACTAGTATGGGAGTAGGAGTTTCTCCTACTTTTAAATATGGTGAAGCTGTGAGATTTGTTACTAATTATAGTGATGGTAATCCTAGTACAAGTACCTTTGATTTAGAATGGCAAGATACAAATTCCAATGGAAGTCCTGTAGTAATAGATTTACCTACGGTATTCTCATATCAACCACAATCCGGATATTATCCGATCGTTTGTAAATTTGACATGGACGGTTATGATGAAGGCGATAAGCCGATAGAGATTGCAGTGTTTGTCGATAACGAATGCAAAGGAGCTGAAGTAATAAAATCCGATGATGTAATTCTGAAAGCTTATGTTGTTGATGATCCTTCATTAATTGGTGAAGAACTTACTTTCCAGCTTGCATATTCATATAGCAAGTCGAAATCAAGAATATCTAATTATGCAGTAATGGATGAAGTTGAAAAAAGATATGTGACTAAGAAATTGCGAGTCTCTCCTAATTCAAGCACAGATGTTGCCTTTGTATCATTTAAAAAAGGGGATGTTGAGAATGGTTTAGTACCTTTAAAAACTAACCTTATGGGTAACTATCCTAATCCTTTTAATCCAACAACAACAATTAATTATAATATAGCTAATGAAACGAATGTCGAGCTTAATGTTTATAATGTAAAAGGTCAAAGAGTTACTACTCTGATTAATGATAGGATGCAACCGGGATATCATTCGGTTACATGGGATGGTATTGATAATGATAATAAGAAAGTTTCGTCCGGAGTTTATTTTTATCGCCTCAAAGCAGACGATAAAATCTTGACAAAGAAAATGATGTTACTTAAATAAACAATATAATCGTTAGAGGGTAGGCATGTCCTACCCTTCTTTGTTCGCAGGCATCTTGCCTGCAAGGATTGCGGACAAGGATGTCCGCGTACCCGGTATATATAAAAAGCAGGAACTATGAGAAGAGTTTTATTACTTACAGTATTTATTGTCTCGTTATGTTTTCTTAACTCAACTTTAAGAGAAGTATCACTGGACGGTACTCATTCATATATATCTATCCAATCGGCAGTCGATGATGCGAATAATGGTGATATCATTCATGTTTATCCAGGTAGATATTTTGAACATATTGACATTCTTGAGAAGACAGTAACACTACGAAGCCAATATGGGATAACTAATAACTGGGACGATGTCCTAAACACAATAATTGATGCAGACTCCCAATCAAACTGCATTAGGATTGAGGACAATTGCACAGTTCTGTTAAATGGATTTGTATTAACTAATGGGATTGGTTTTTCTTATGGAGATGATGTAAGTTATGGTGGCGGTATTTCTATTAATAACGAGTGTGATGTAGACATAGTAAACTGCATTATTGAAAATAATTATGGGATGTATAATGGTGGAGTTTTATGTAATAATGGTAGCACTGTTTCTCTCTCAAACAATACAATAAGAAATAACAGGGCTATTTATTGGGGTGGTGGTCTTGGAGTCAAAAATGGTGACATAATCTTTGATCAATCTAATTTGAATAGTATATACAATAATTATAGTATTGTCCAGGATATATATTTACAGTTCTCTACAAGTACAGATATTATTCTTGATACATTAAGCATCACATTGGATGAGCCAGACGGTTACTTTGTCTCCTACTATCATGATGATGGCTCAAGTCCACCTGCTGTTTCAGCTCAAAACAGTTGGCTAACACAAATTGATGCAGATTTATATGTCTCTCCTCTTGGTAATGATAACAATGATGGTCTTACTCCCGAAACGGCATTACAAACAATTGCTTATGCAAATAGGATTGTTCAACCGAATAGTTTGAATCCTAATACCATTCATCTACTTCCCGGTACATATAATACATACAATAATCAATTCTTTCCTATATCAATGCAATCACACACTAAGTTACTTGGTACAGGTAGTATGATTGAAGAAGTGACCATTGGGGATATATATGGTATGAATAGTGTTAAACTATACATGGTTGAAAATGTTGAAATTAGCAAGATTAGATTTACATTCTCTCAAGCCGGGACAGAATCAACATTAGGTGTAGGGAGTTGTAATAGATTATATCTTCATGATATGATGTTTGAGACCAACTACAATTATATTCCTGGAATAAATTTGAGCTCTAGTTCTAATTGTTTGATTGAAAATGTAACAATAAAAAATATACAAAACAATATTGATAGACTAATTTGCATAAAAACATATGAATGTGATAATATCAATTTTAGCAACGTAATTGTCAACAATGTGACAAATACAAATTATGATGCATTTCATCATTGTGTTTCATTTTCCAGAAGTGATGTTACTGTGAACAATATGATAATCTCAAATTGCACAACTTATGGAAGTGGTATAATCTTCCAATATTCTAATCCGAGTTACAGTTATACATATGGTAACCTTGAATTAAGTAATTTCATAGCATATAATAATACTGCTGCTTATTATTGGGCTCATATGCCTATGTTTAACTTCTCTACCTATCATAATGAATGTCTTCTCAATAATATGACAATTGCAAACAATACAAGTCCCACAGCAATCACAAGATTTGGAGGAGATTATGCTATCAGAAACAGTATAATTCATAATCCGGAAGGAGGATGTGAAATGAGTGTCTGGACTCCGGCAAGTGGAGATACTAATCCATTATGGTCGAATACTGATATAGATTACAGTCTTGTAAGAAACGGAATTTCAGGAGTACCGGGAGCAGATAATCCTAATAATAATGTATTGTGGGGAGTAAATAATATTGATGCAAATCCGATGTTCCGTGGAGATGTAGAAGGTGATATACCTGTTGGAGACCCGAGATGGGTACAACTAACAGAGAATTCTCCATGTGTGAATACCGGAACACCTGATACACTAGGTATGAACTTACCGGCATTGGATATAACGGGTAATCCGAGAGTATGGGGTAATATAATAGATATGGGAGCACATGAATATAATCCTACTGTAGATGTTTACAATGAAACAGCACCAACCCCACTTTCTTCGATACAAGTATCTCATTTTCCTAATCCTGTAACACCTAACGGTAATAATGGGAAAGTAGCATTCATTGAGTTTACATTACCAAAGAAACCTATAGAGAGACCAACCTTAGAGATTTATAATATCAGAGGGCAAAAGGTTATAGATATTAAGATAACTCAGAGTTTCTCACAGTTAGTAAGAAGTGCAGGTTTATCATCCGAGGATAAGCAAGCCGGAGAGTATTACTCACAAGTATGGGATTGCAAGGATAATAATCGTAAATCTGTAGCATCAGGGATATACTTCTATAAAGTCAGCTGTGAAGGAAGTGAGGCGATTGGAAAGATGATGGTGGTGAAATAGTCGCAAATGTTTATAATTTACACAATATTTTTTATAGAAGAGGAAATCTTGACAAAGAAAATGATGCTACTCAAATAAAACTATAGATATTGGGGGCAGCTATATCCTACCCTTCTTTGTTCGCAGGCATCTTGCCTGCAAAGATTGCGGACAAGGATGTCCGCGTACCCGGTATATATAAAAAGCAGGAACTATGAGAAGAGTTTTATTACTTACAGTATTTATTGTCTCGTTATGTTTTCTTAACTCAACTTTAAGAGAAGTATCACTGGACGGTACTCATTCATATACTTCTATCCAATCGGCAGTTGATGATGCAAATAATGGTGATATCATTCATGTTTATCCCGGTAGATATTTTGAACATATTGACATTCTTGAGAAGACGGTAACACTACAAAGTCAATATGAGATAACTAATAACTGGGACGATGTCCTAAACACAATAATTGATGCTAACTTTCTGTCAAATTGCATTAGGATAGAAACAAATTCAAATGTAATTATTAATGGATTTCTAATGGAAAACGGTATTGGGTATCATTACAATGAAAACTATGATTATGGTGGAGCCATTCTTGTTCACGATAACAGTCAGCTAGAATTAAATAATTCCATTATTCAGAATAGTACTTCTAGTCATTCTGGGGGTATAGGAGTGTATGAGAATAGCTATATCTCTTTATCTGGCAATATTATAAGAAACAACATAGCTAAAGGTTGGGGCGGTGGTCTTGGAGTACATGAAGGAACTGTATACTTTGATTCCATCAACTTAAATAGTATTTACAATAATTATAGTGCTGTGCAGGATATTTATCTACAGTTTTCTATAAGTACTGATATTATTCTTGATACTCTCAGCATTATTATAGATGAACCAGACGGATATTTCATTTCATTTGTTAGCAATGAAACACCGCCACCTCACGTATCAGTGTTAAATCCATATATCATACAGATTGACTCTGATTTATATGTCTCTCCTCTTGGTAATGATAACAATGATGGTCTTACTCCCGAAACTGCTTTACAAACAATTGCTTATGCAAATAGGATTGTTCAACCGAATAGTTTGAATCCTAATACCATCCATCTACTTCCCGGTACATATAACGTATACAATAATCAATTCTTTCCTATATCAATGCAATCACACACTAAGTTACTTGGGGCTGGCAATACTAATGAAGATGTAGTTATTGGAGATGTATATGATTCAAACTGTATTTATATAAAGACTGCTGAGCACATTGAGATTGGACGATTTAAGTCTTCATTTGTTGAATCTGACGCCCCGCCCTCCTTGGGAATAAATTGGTGTAACAATCTATATATTCATGACATTATTTTTTCAGATAATTATAATGAAAAATGCGGATTAAGTCTCCTATTTTGTGATAATAGTATAATAGAAAACATTATCGCTAAGGATATTGTAAACTATGAAGAAAGTGTTAATTGTATAATGCTCTATGAGTGTGACAATTTAGTGATAAACAATTTTCTGGTTAATGACATTTATACCGTTAACGATGAAAACACATCATTATTAGTTATGTTAGATAGAAGTGATGTTACTGCAACAAATATAGTAATCTCAAATACTACCGTTGATCGAGTTGGAACAATTTTTCAGTATAGTAATCCAAGTTATAGCGAAACTGTTGGAAATATAGAGCTCAATAATCTACTTGTATATAACAACTCTTCATCTTTTACCAGTTGGATGCCAATGGTTCTGTTATCATCTTATCATAATGAGTGTTTTGTTAATAATATGACAATTGCTCATAATACAGGTCCAATAGCAATGACTAGATTTGGAGGGGATTATACTATCAGAAACAGCATTATTTATAATCCTGACGGAGCTTATGAAATGGGTGTATGGGTTCCAGCAGAAGGAGATACTAATCCATTATGGTCGAATATTGATATAGATTACAGTCTTGTAAGAAACGGAATTTCAGGAGTACCGGGAGCTGATAATCCCAACAATAATGTATTGTGGGGAGTAAATAATATTGATGCAAATCCGATGTTTCGTGGAGATGTAGAAGGTGATATACCTGTTGGTGATACAAGATGGGTACAACTAACAGAGAATTCTCCATGTGTGAATGCAGGAACACCTGATACACTAGGTATGAACTTACCGGCATTGGATATAACGGGTAATCCGAGAGTATGGGGTAATATAATAGATATGGGAGCACATGAATATAATCCTACTGTAGATATTTACAATGAAACAGCCCCCACCCCTCCTTCTGCAATAAAAGTATCTCATTTTCCTAATCCGGTAACACCTAACGGTAATAATGGGAAAGTAGCATTCATTGAGTTTACATTACCAAAGAAACCTATAGAGAGACCAACCTTAGAGATTTACAATATCAAAGGTCAGAAGGTTAGAGATATTAAGATAACTCAGAGTTTCTCACAGTTAGTAAGAAGTGCAGGTTTATCATCCGAGGATAAGCAGTCCGGTGAGTATTACTCACAAGTATGGGATTGCAAGGATAATAATCGTAAATCTGTAGCATCGGGGATATACTTCTATAAAGTCAGCTGTGAAGGTAGTGAAGCCATTGGAAAGATGATGGTAGTGAAGTAAATAATATAATTATTGAAGGGTAGGCACGTCCTGACATTCTTTGTTCGTAGACATCTTGCCTGCAACACATACGAACCGGACTTTACCATAGGTTTCGTAATGACAGGTAAGTGATGTCCGCATATCCGGTAAAGAATAAAGTAGACAAATTCCCAACATGTCTTTACATGCCATATACAAAAGAAGTAACACCTATTAAGTTACATTGCAAATCAATAATAAAGTGTTATCTTCCCACTACACTTATAAAAAGCATGCTTGTCTAATAGTTACAAAGGGAGTATTAAAAAAAGCTGTAACTTCAACTCGTTCTTATAACTTACTATATAACACAGAGTATTTAAACAATGCAAAAAATGCTTGCTTGAAAATAGCAAGTGTGGATTATTTGAATAAATTACAATAAAATAAGTAAGGAGTATACTATGCAGAAATTGATGTTACTCGGAGATGAGGCATTGGCACAAGGTGCATTAGACGCCGGAATGTCAGGTTGTTTTGCCTATCCCGGAACACCATCCACTGAAATAATGGAGTACATCCAACATAACAAAGAAGCAGCAGAGCGTAATGTTCACAGAACTTGGGCTTCAAACGAAAAAACAGCTGTTGAAGAAGCTGTTGGAATGTCTTATGCCGGAAAGCGTACAATGACATGTATGAAGCACGTTGGATTGAATGTAGCTGCAGACCCATTTATGAATTCAGCCTTTGTTGGAGCTAACGGTGGTTTAATAGTTGCAGTTGCAGATGATCCTTCTATGCACTCTTCACAGAACGAACAAGACTCACGTTTTTACGCTAAATTCGCTATGATTCCATGTCTTGAGCCATCAAATCAGCAAGAATGCTATGATATGGCTTTCCTTGCTTTCGAGTTATCTGAAAGATTCAAACTTCCTGTGATGATTAGACTTGAAACTCGTCTTTCTCATTCCAGAGCAGGCGTTATCAGAAGAGAAAGACTTGCTGAGAACAAACTTCAACTTCCTGAAGACAAGAATCAATTCATGCTATTACCTGCTTTCTCACGTAGAAAATATAAGAACCTTCTTAACCTGCAATCAGAACTTGTAGCCGCTGCCGAAGAATCACAATTCAACAGCTACAAAGACGGTTCCGATAAATCACTCGGTATTATCGCTTGTGGTTTAGGTTATAACTATGTAATGGAGAACTTTGTAAACAGAGAATGTAATTTCCCTATTTTAAAAATCAGTCATTATCCATTACCCAGAAAGCTTGTTGAAAGAATGTATAACGAATGTGACAAAATACTCGTTGTAGAAGACGGTATGCCTGTTGTTGAAGAGATGCTTAAAGGTTATATCTCAGGAAACGACAAAATTAAAGGTCGTCTTGACGGTACTTTCTCTCGCGATGGAGAAATGGATCCTAATAAAGTTGCCGTAGCTCTTGGTTTCGGTAAAGAAGAAATACTTGATATTCCAGAAGACATCGTAGGAAGACCACCTGCATTATGCGTTGGTTGTCCTCACATTGATTCATTCACAACTCTTAATGAAGCTTTAAAAGAGCATGGCGACGGACATGTGTTCTCAGATATAGGTTGCTATACTCTCGGATTTATGCCTCCTTATAACTCAATTAACACATGTCTTGATATGGGTGCATCAATCACTATGGCTAAAGGTGCTGCTGATGCAGGTCTGTTCCCTGCAGTTGCTGTTATAGGTGACTCAACATTTTCACATAGCGGTATGACAGGTTTGCTTGATTGTATCTATGATAAATCCAACGTAGTTATTGTTATTCTTGATAACGCTACAACAGGTATGACCGGTGGTCAATCATACACAGCAGAGAAGAAACTTGAAGATATCTGTATCGGTTTAGGTGTTGAGAAAGACCACATCAGAGTCGTAACTCCTCTCAAGAGACATCATGAAGAAATGATACAGGTTTATAAAGAAGAATTTGCATACGAAGGTGTATCCGTGATTATCCCTCGTCGTGAATGCATCCAAACAATGACACGTAGAATGAGAGCTCAGAAGAAAGCTCAAAAGAAATAAAGACGGAGGTAAGATAAATGAAATTAGATATTATTTTAGCCGGTGTTGGCGGACAAGGTATTCTTACCATCGCAAAAGTATTCGGACAAGTTGCTATCAAAGAGAACCTCTTCCTTAAACAAGCGGAAGTTCACGGAATGAGTCAACGTGGCGGAGACGTACAGTCACATCTTCGTATTTCTGATAAAGAAATCTATTCTGACTTGATTCCTGACGGTGAAGCAGATATAATCTTATCTGTTGAGCCTATGGAAGGACTTAGATATCTTCCTTTATTATCAAAAGACGGTTGGTTGATAACAAACTCAAAACCTTTTGTTAACATCCCTAACTATCCTGAGATAGAAACTATCTACAATGATGTGAAAAAAGTTAAGAATCACATTCTCATAGACGCAGAAGATATTGCCAAAGAGCTTGGTAATGTTTTAGCCTCTAATATCGTGATGGTTGGAGCTGCTGCTGATAAGACTTGTTTCTCAATGGAACAACTCATTACAGCGATTAAAGATATTTTCGGTTCAAAAGGAGATAAGGTTGTAGAATTAAACCTTAATGCTCTCAAAGCCGGAAGTGAGGCTGCATCTAAATAAATATATCAGGAGCTTGTTAGTAAACAAGCTCCTCTTTCCCTACTCTATTAGTAAATCTCTTTAGGACTTTTCATGACTACCTACAATACATTTCCACAAGAAGTAAATAGCTTTTTGCAGAGCAAGGATTTTGTCTGGTATTATACCAGAAACAATAGCACAATTTATTTCAATAACGATTTACAAGATTTGTTAGGCTATAAAGGAGTAATCATCTCTGATGACGGGTGTTCCAAGCCTGATTTTCCCAATAAAGTTGATGTGATTTATGAGAATGATGTATTATTAGCTTCCAGGGAAGTTACTCGCCTTCAAAGTCACAACTCCTTCATACAATTCAGAGTAAAGAACTCGGATGGGAAATGGCTATCATTCATGACAAAGATAGAGCTAGTCAATTCCGATATTGATAATGTAATTTTTTGCGGGAAAGCAATACATACTATTGAAGTTGATTTTAACAGTGACTATGAAGGTAATCAGGATTTCTTTTATAAATTGTATCTTGAGAATCTTATTAACTCTCTGCCTGTTGCTGTTTTCTCAAAAGATCCTAAAGAGCACCGATATATCACATGGAATCATGCAATGGCAGAATTGACAGGTATCCCAAGAGAAGAAGCTATCGGTAAAACAGACTTTGAAATCTATAATGACGAAGATGCCAAATCATACATTGATGGTGATTTGGAAGTCCTGAAGTCAAAAGATTCTGTTGTTCTTGAAGAAAAATTTTGGAATAGAAGAAATGAAAAGAAGTCAGTAAAAATCATTAAAGTACCCAATCTATCAAGAAACAACGAAATAGAATTCATTATAGGTATCTGTGTAGATTTAACAATAGAGAAGGAACATGAAAACAAACTTGCTTTGAGTGAAAACAGATATAGAACTCTTCTGGAAGCTCTTAATATGCGCATAGTACTCAAGGATATGGCAAACAATATCATCCTGTCAAATTCCGCTTATTATAAGTCATTAGGTTATTCTAGAGAACAATTCTATAGAATGTCTGCTCTTGAACTTGTGCATCCCGAAGACCTTGATTATTATTTAGCTATTAGAGACGATTTAACAAAACAAGATTCAATCAGCTATGAGTATAGGGTTAGGCATCAGAAAGGTTACTGGCAAGATATGTTAGCAAAGTCAATACTTATTAAAAATCCTGATGGTTCACCTAAACACTTACTATTGATTATACATGATATAACTGAGAGGAAATTCCGAGAGAAAGTGTTAAGAGAGAATCAGCTTTTCTTGCAGACAATGATCGATAATCTTCCCGTATCCATTTTTGTTAAGAGAGTTGATACAGGTAAATATGAGATTTGGAATAGTGAAGCTGAAAGGTTGACAGGTATTACCAAAGAAGAAGCAATAGGCAGAACAAATAAAGATATTTTTCCTCCTGATTTTACAGCATTATTTGATTCTACAGATGAAATTGTTTTTAATACAGCTAAACCTTATAGAATTGGCGAAGAGAAAATCAAGATGCTTAATCTCAATAACAGATTCTTAAATACTAACAAAATACCAATTATTGAGAAAGGTAAAGTTGAATACATATTGATAATGACTCATGATGTAACGAAAACAAAGAATTCTGAACTTGAGTTAAAGAAAGCATTGGAGAAAGCCAAAGAAAGTGATCGTTTAAAAGCTGCCTTCATTAATAACATATCACATGAGATACGAACTCCTTTGAATGCTATCATTGGTTCTGCCAATCTGCTTGGACAATCAGAGTTGGATAATGAGGAAAAAGAAGATTACATTGATATTATGAATCAATCATCACAGAAACTCTTGCAGATGATTAGCGATATCATGGATATTTCCAGAATAGAAACAAATCAATTCGATATAAACCTAACTGATGTTAATGTAAACCAAATACTTGAGAGTTTGGATAAATGTGTCCACAATCTCGCTAACGATTTAGATAAAACGTACATCAAATCTCATGTTAGAAAGCATCCTGAGAAGAGTAAAACCTTATACACGGATTCAATAAGAATCACTCAGATATTCCAATATTTAACATCCAATGCTATAAAGTTCACTCCTACCGGAGAAGTAGAATTCGGATATTTCGATGAGAATGATTCAGAAATTATCTTCTATGTAAAAGATACCGGTATAGGTATTCCCGGTTCAATGCATAAAGCTATCTTTGAGAAGTTCTTCCAGCTCGAGATGTCACTCACTAAAGTATATAGCGGTCTTGGAATAGGTCTCTACCTAACAAAGAGTATTCTTAACCTTCTCGGGGGGAGAATTTGGCTGGAATCGGAAGTCAACAATGGGTCTACATTCTATTTTTCTTTAAAAAAGAAGATTACAGATAAAAATAAAGATAGTATCAAAACTAAATCAAACTCAGGAAGAGAATTTAACTGGAACGGTAAAACCATAATGGTAGTGGATGATACCCGTTCAACTACTACCCTTCTAAAGAAACTCCTGGAGAAAAACGGAGCTTCTGTTGTTACTGCGAATTCAGGTATGGAAGCAATTGAAATATTAAAGAATTCATCTCTTATTGATCTTGTTCTTTTGGATTTGCAAATGCCTGTTCTATCGGGAGCTGAAACAGCTGAAGAAATGCATAAAGTAAAACCCGAGTTAAAGATTATTGCTCAGTCAGCCTATACACTCGAAGAGGATAGAGAGTTTGTTGAAAACGTAAACTTTGCGGCATACCTAACAAAACCGATTATCACTAAAGAGATGTATAAAATTGTGGATGTTTACTTAAGGAATTGAGTTAACACTGGAGGGATGATTGTTTTTTAACTCTTTGGAATATGCTATTTTCTTTCCTATAGTGTTCGCTATCTATTGGATTCTTGGAATGAAAAGCTATAAATTATAGAATATATGGCTTTTGATTGTTAGCTACATATTTTATGGATGGTGGGACTATAGATTTCTTTCATTAATTGCTTTTAGTTCAGTTGTTGATTATTCAATTGGACTTCTACTTGGTCAAGAAAGCGATATGAGAAAAAGAAAGTTTTACTTATTTATTAGCATTTTTGTTAATATCGGTTTGTTAATGGTTTTCAAGTACTACAATTTCTTTATTGATTCTTTCGATGGTGTTTTTTCGATTTTAGGGAAAGAAATCTCCTCAAAAAGAATCAATGTAATACTTCCTGTTGGAATAAGCTTCTACACATTTCAAACTCTAAGCTACTCGATAGATGTATTTAGAAAGCGTATAGAACCTCATAAGAACTTAATAGAATTCCTATCTTTTGTTAGTTTCTTTCCTCAGTTAGTTGCAGGTCCAATAGAAAGGGCTTCAAACCTACTTTCACAATTTTGTAAGAAAAGAGTATTTGACTATCAGAATTCGTTAAATGGTGTAAGGCAAATTCTTTGGGGACTGTTTAAAAAAGTTGTTATTGCAGATAATTGTGCAGAAATAGTAAATCAAATCTTCTCCCGATATCAAACACTATCAGGTTCAACCTTACTGATAGGAGCTATTCTCTTTTCTTTTCAGATTTACGGTGATTTCTCAGGATATTCCGATATTGCCATAGGCTCCTCAAAATTACTTGGATTTAAGTTGATGAGGAACTTCAACACACCATATTTTTCAAGGAACATTGCAGAGTTTTGGAGGAGATGGCACATCTCACTTTCTACATGGTTCAGAGATTATCTATATATCCCCCTCGGAGGAAGTAGAGGGAGAATGGTTACTAAGATTAGGAATACAATCATTATTTTTCTTGTTAGTGGATTTTGGCATGGAGCTAACTGGACATTTATAGTATGGGGATTGTTACATGCTATCTACTTTTTACCATCAATGTTGATTGGTTATAATCGGAAGTACATCGAAGTCGTTGCTAAAAACAAAATACTGCCTGATATACGTGAATTCTTTCAGATTCTAAACACATTCATGTTAGTGACTATTGCATGGATTTTTTTTAGAGCTGAAAGTATTTCTATAGCCCTAGGATACTTATCAAGAATATTTTCATCCTCGATTGTAAGTATACCAACTATTCCTGAGCACTCTCACCCATTATTAATTGTTCTTGTTTGTTTTACATTGATTGAATGGATTGGAAGAGAGAAGGAGTTTGCTATTGAAGGTGTTTCTAAAATTCATTACAGTTTAAGATGGATTGTAAGTTACATCATTATTTTTGCAATCTTTGCTTTTACCGGTCAAGAACAGGCATTCATTTATTTCCAATTTTAAGGTTGATTATGATAAAATTTATAAGAACACTTTTACTTTTTTCATTACTATTTTGTTTAATTACGGAGATTATCATAAGAGTTTTCAGGCTTACTTCGGATGTTCCTAGGAGAAGAATAGATTCATCTGGCATTCAAGACTATATCCCGAATCAAGCAGGCTACTTTAAAAATGCAAAGGAAAAGTGGGTTGTTAATAAATATGGATGGACTGGAGTATCTGATTTAAGTAAAGAAACAAAAGTATCCATTATTGGTGATTCCTACATTGAGAATTTAATGAATCCCATTAGATTTCATCAGGGATATATATTAGATAATGAGCTTTCGTGGATAAGTTTTTTTGAGGCAGGTAGATCTGGAGCCTCATTCATTGAAGCATTTGCAATAGCGGAAAAAATTGATAATGAGATATGTAAATTCGATAAGCATCTAATATATGTTGAAGAGAAAGATTTTAGTGAAAGCTTAACTACAATTAGAAGAAAAAAAGATGTATTACAATATAATCCTAAAGCGAATGATCTTGCAGAAGTTAAATTGAAATCTCCGCAACTAAAAAAGATTCTTTATTCAAGTAAACTCCTTTACTACAGTTATCTAAGATTCTGGAAACATAGACCCATAACTAATGAAAATAATACTAACGAACCGATAGATGAATTCTCAAAATATAAAGAAGACCTATATTCAATGATGAAATATATTGAGCTAAACTTTGATTTAGATAGAATAATTCTTGTGTTTCATCCGGACACAGATAGTAGATATGAAAGTTTAGCAAATGAGTTTAATTTCAAAAGCCTTAAATTAAGATGTAACAACCTCAAAGAATGGCAGTTCTCACATGATAAACACTGGAATCACTATGGTCATACTCAAGCCGCTCTTCAAGTAGCTGATTATCTTAAGAAAGAAATGTAACTAATTCTTAAACAAGTTTATACTTGACTTTGAACCACAAACTTCATCTAATTTGTAATGATCGCAATAAATATAAAGGTGATGATTATGAAAAGGATAGTAAAAGTCATTATTCTTATAGTTGTTTTTACTGCTATTTTGCATGGAATCAGCAGAATAAACTTTCAGATAAATCCTGCAGCCTGTGATATGTGCGGTCGCTGCATGAATTCATGCCCCACCGGAGCAATTCAACCAGATGTTGAGTTAATGTGCTTACGAATAGACCAGAATCTCTGTGACGGATGTGGAGATTGCCTCCATAACTGTCCAAGGTCTGCTATTTATGAAGCTGACGGTCGTTCTTATATTTTTGGTAGAGTCTGCAATTCGGAAACTAACTTCGCAATAAACGGGGTAACAGTAAGCAATGGAATTGATAGTGCTACAACCGATTTCTATGGAGATTACTCATTAGAAGTTACCCAAGGTTCTTATTCAATAACTACGACACATCCCGACTTCAATTCTTACACGATTGAAAACATAACTATTGGTTCTAATGATGCAGAAAGAGTTAATATCGTAATGAACCCTCTTACTTCCAATTCGGGTAACGTGTCAGAACTAACCTCGTTATTGGAATGTTATCCTAATCCCTTTTCGAACAACGAGCCTCTTAATATCTCTATCAAGAATGATAATAAGAATGCTTTATTAACAGTCACCAACGTTAAAGGTCAGTTATTGTATAAAAGAAAAATCATAGACTCAGATAAACTTGTGTGGAATGGAGTTGATTCAAAAGGTCACAAATTACCTTCGGGAATCTATCTCCTAAATCTTAAATCAGGAAATGAAACAATAAGTAAGAGAATAACACTAAGATAGGTTATCTATGAAACTAAAAGTCCTACTAATACTGTGTATTGTAATAGGTAGTTTAAATTCAATTGAAACATTGTTAAAACTACCAGAAAGCATTGTTTATATTAAAGAGATGGATGCTTTTTTAAGCTCAAACAAGAGTGGCGGTGCAATAATCAAATCAGATATGGAAGGAAATGAAGAGATTTTCAATCAAGACTTAATATCAGTACGAGGCATAACAAGAGTTGATTCTCTTTTATATTGTGCAGCAGACGGAGGAGTATTTGGTATAAACCTCAATACTTCTAAACTGGAAGTCCAAATACTAATACCAGACTCTGGTTTTCTAAACGATATTGTTTGGGATAATCAAAACTATCTATATGTGTCGGACACAGAGAAAGACAATATACTGCGAATAGATATAAGAAGCGGATATAGTATGATACTGACTAAAGATATTACTGCTCCCAACGGGGTATACTATACAGAGGAAGATCAAAGACTTTACGTTGTATGTAATACTACTGATTCACCTATCTACTACATAGACACAGATACAGGAATAGTGAGCACAGTTACAACAACCAAGCTTTCATATCTTGATGGTATAACTAGAGACCGGAACGGTTATTTCTATATATCATGCTGGGAGGATGGTACCGTTTATGTATTTGATAAGAGCTTTAAAAATAAACTGAAGTTCATAACTCATCAAGATGGACCTGCTGATATTTACTACTTTGAAAAAAATAATGCCTTGGTTGTTCCAAACTTCAGAAGGAATATAATTAAATTTGCTACTGTCAGGGATAGCTACAAGTTTTAGAACTGCACATTAATAAATGATATAAAGAAAGGAGATTCAATGAATAAAAAAGAGCTATTGCAATTGTTTGAGCCAATGCAACGTTGCTGGTTTGCAACTTATGATGGAGAGTATCCAAGAGTACGTCCAATGATACTCATAAAGCATGAAAATAGATTCTGGTTAGCTACCGGTATTGAAGATGCTAAAACTAAACAGATTCTCAATCATCCTAAAGTAGCCTTGAGTATCGCTTTGAAACAAAACAACGAGGAATGTTTTGCCCGAGTTAAGGGTAAGGCTATATATAGCAATGATAAAGCAGATCGAAAAACAATATGGAATATTGCTACATTCATTTCCGGGTATTTTGATAGTCCTGATCATCCCGGATTCGGATTAGTTGAGATTATTCCCGATGAAGTAACATTCATGGCTTCAGGGAGTAATATTGATGAACCGATTGAATGGTAAAACATAAAGGCTGTTGACCAAGTCAACAGCCTTACTTATTAGTTGTTAATTCTATAATGTATCTTCCCCGGCTTAAGCTCATTTACAATTGCATTCAATCCACCTGAAAGCATCACGACATTATCAAATCCTACAGTCTTCAAATATAGAAATGCCATTGCAATCCTGACTCCTGAAGAACAGAAAAGCCCCAGTCTTTTATCTTTAGGTAATTCATTTATTCTTGTAGGTAACTCATTAAGAGGTATATTGATAACGGGAATATGATGAAGTAAGTTTAGTGAAATTGTTTCTATTTCTTCCTTACATCTAATGTCAACGAGGACAGAATCATCATCGTAAAGAAAAGTTGAGGGATCGGTTTTATATTCCGAACTACCGAAGAACTCAAAAGTCAATGACTCCATTGTCTTGTTAAGTTTATCCATTAAATCTCCTTGTTCTTGTTTATAAGAAATGTGTGTATATCTTCTTTTCGGGAATTGGTTTTGGGATTTCGTCTTTGGTACTGTCAATCATCTGCATCAGCCATGCCATGTTACGACCCAGTACTCGCATGATTTGATTACCTTCTTCATCTTTCCTGGCATCACCGGGAACTCTTCCATATATAACATTCCAATAATTGGATGAAGGTATCATCATTTCAGCATAATTAAGGTAAGTATTTAGTTGTTGAAAAGCGGGAAGACCACCTGATCTCCTAACGGCAACAATTGAAGCTCCTACCTTATGTCTAAAAAATCCTCCATTAGCTCCCCCTATATAGAAAACTCTGTCCATAAATGCTTTCATTGTTCCATTTATTCCCGAGTAGTAAACAGGTGAAGCAAAGAGTAAGCCGTCAGCTTTCTTCATTTGTTGAATCCATATATTTACATCGTCATCAATAATGCATCTCTCATCCTTGTTTTTAGAGCACATACCACATCCGGTACATCCCTTAACTGTTGAATTACCTATATGTATAACATCTGTTTCAATTCCTTTGCTTTCCAACTCTTTTAGCACTACAGTAATGGCATAAGCTGTGTTCCCTTCCGATTTTGGACTCCCATTAATGGCTACG
The DNA here is from genome assembly GCA_963667035.1 of Cloacimonadales bacterium (SeqCode). Lineage (GTDB taxonomy): Bacteria > Cloacimonadota > Cloacimonadia > Cloacimonadales > JAFGVF01 > Zophobacter. The sequence goes on along the minus strand of OY762964.1, from coordinate 488,833 downwards.
ACTTTCATTATATATCCTTTGGTTGTTTTCGGATATAATACGTTTTAACATCCGTTTATGTCAATAGCCATGTTTACAAAAGCTTGACAATATTATTTACACTACGAAACATATACTTAAGAAAATGATTAATCAGCTTTTCTTTTTTTTGCTATTGAACGGGGTATATTAGGAGGTATTTATGCGTAGATTTAATAAGGATAAGGAGGATAATCGAGAAATTAACCTTCGCTTTGCAGGTGAAATATTACTGATGCTTATTTCAGTTTACCTCTTGGGAGTTATCCCATTAGTCATAGCATTCTCATTCTTCGTTCCACGCCGCCATAAATTCTTATATGCAATATTGATTGTAATAAAACTAGTTATTTTAATGATGATTATGGATGGTTCTATCAAATCTATTTTTCTTGGTAATTTTGTTTTCAATCAAATCCATACAAAGTAGATTATTCTCCACAGTAAATTAGAATATTCATGTTATACAGTCATTCCCATGCTTTGAGACATGGGTGTTATTTCATTATGAGTTAGTTTCATGAGAAGTATGCAAGTGTGATGAAATGGTTAATCTTTTAAGAAACCATATTCCAAACTACAAGAATGGTAACCCTAAGTTTGATCTATATTAACATTTGAAACCTATAGTTAATAACGTTGCAAGTAATTCGAAGAGGGCTACAAAAACAAGAGAAAAAAAGATAAAAGTAGGAGTTAAGGATAAAGATTGCAGGCTACCATTTTCAGATATTCATTTGCTTTTAGAATCTTTAGGAATTGTCTAAACTACAAACACCTTTATACTATCCATCCCATAATCCTTGACATTATCCCCGCATCCTAAATTTGTTACTATTATGGATTTAATAACAAAAAAGCACTATGAAGGAGTCAATTTCTGTCAGCGATGCGGTGCAGGAATGGAACTCAAAAAGGACTCTGAGAATAAGCTCAGAGCAATATGCCCCGAATGCGGATGGACATGCTATCGTAATCCTGTTCCTGTCGTTGCAGCTATGATTATCAACGATAAGGACGAGGTTGTTATGATTAAAAGAGGACTTCCACCTGCGGCAGGAGAATGGGCACTTCCTAGCGGATATATGGAGATTTATCAAACTCCCGAAACCGCCGTTGTTGATGAGATGTTGGAAGAAACAGGTCTCATAGGGGAAGTAGACCATTTTGTCGGTTATACTATTGGTGATAACCCTTTCTATCACAAGGTGCTTTCATTATGTTTTTGTATGCGTATTACAGGAGGTGAATTAAGGGCCGGTGATGATGCTATCGATGCCCGGTTCGTCCCTTTGTCTAATCTGATTCCTGTCGCTTTTGAAACTCAGAAAGAGTTTTTGGATAAAGAATTGGAAAGACGTGGTTTGCCATACAAAGCATACTGCATAGACAATAACCAATAGTCTATAGACAGCCACATTATCGTTATTAGATTACAATCTAAATTGAAGCGTTTATAGCCTACTAATTCACCAAAATAATAGTTAAGAATATATAGAGGATTTTATAAATGGATATTAACAAAACTTATGAGCCGAATCAAATTGAGAAGAAATGGTATAAGCATTGGAATGATAAAGGGTACTTCTCCCCTACTATTGATAAGGACAAAGAGCCTTTTACTATCTTAATACCACCACCAAACGTAACCGGTATTCTACACATGGGACATGTACTTAACAATACTTTGCAAGATACTATCATTCGATTTAAGAGAATGAACGGTATTCCAACTCTCTGGATTCCGGGAGTTGACCATGCCGGTATTGCTACCCAGAATGTTGTAGAGAAGCAACTTGCAAAAGAGAATCTCACGCGTCATGAGATTGGGCGTGAAGAGCTTGTTAAGCGTATTTGGGCTTGGAAAGAAGAGAAGGGTGGAAGAATTATTGAACAGCTCAAACAGCTTGGTGCTTCATGCGATTGGACTCGTGAACGCTTTACTATGGACGAAGGTTTGTCAAAAGCAGTTCGGGAAGTATTTGTTCACTTATATGAGAAAGGTTTAGTTTACAAAGGTAAATATATAATCAACTGGTGTCCTCGCTGTGTAACAGCTCTTGCTAATGACGAAGTTGACCATGAAGATGAAGAAGGAAGACTTTGGCATTTCCGTTATCCACGTGTTGACGGCAAAGGATATGTAGTTATTGCAACTACTCGTCCTGAAACAATGCTTGGTGATACGGCTGTTGCTGTTAATCCGAAAGATGAGCGTTATACTGACCTCATTGGTAAGAATGTAATTCTACCTTTCACAGGTCGTGAAATTCCTGTTGTTGCCGATAGTTACGTTGATATGGAATTTGGAACCGGATGTGTTAAGATTACTCCCGCACATGATCCTAATGACTTTGAAGTTGGTAACAGGCATAATCTTGAACGTATTCTCGTTATAGATGAGCATGGTGTTATGAATGAAACGGCAGGCAAAGACTTTGCCGGACTCGATAGATATGAATGCCGTAAGAAACTGGTTAAGATGATGGAAGATGAAGGTCTGCTTGAAAAGATAGACACTCATGTACATTCTGTTGGGCATTGTTACAGATGTGAAACGGTTATTGAGCCATATCTTTCCGACCAATGGTTTGTTAAGATGGAACCTCTTGCAAAGGAAGCAATAGCAAAGGTTGAATCAGGTGAAATTAAATTCCAACCTGAGCGTTGGACTAAAGTATATATGCACTGGATGAACAATATAAGAGATTGGTGTATCTCACGTCAAATCTGGTGGGGGCATAGAATTCCCGCTTATTATTGTGAAGAATGCGGTGAACTTGTTGTATCGGTTGATACTCCTACTGAATGTCCAAAATGCGGACATGGTTCATTCAGACAAGATGAAGACGTTCTTGATACTTGGTTCTCAAGTTGGTTATGGCCCTTCTCGACTATGGGTTGGCCGGAAGAAACAGAAGAGCTAAACTACTTTCTTCCTACAAACTTACTTGTTACAGGTCATGAAATTATCTATCTCTGGGTTGCCAGAATGATTATGTCAACTCTTGAATTCAGAGGTACCATACCATTTGATACTGTATATCTACATGGTATTGTCAGAGATGAGATTGGTCGTAAGATGAGTAAATCTCTTGGTAACTCACCGGATCCTATAGATATAATTGAGAAAGTTGGTGCTGATGCTCTTAGGTTCGGTATTATCTTTAATACTCCTAAAGGTGCAGACAGTTATTATTCGGATTCTCTCTTAGAGAATGGCAGAAATTTTGCTAATAAAATTTGGAATGCATACAGATATATTATGATGAATGCTGAGCAAATAGAAGGATTACCTAGCGAAACTGAGCTTCGTCCGGAACTTGCCGATAAATGGATTTATAGCCGAATGAATGAAGTTGCTAAAGAGGTTAGAGACTACTATGAAACTCTTCGTTTTAATGATGCGGCTTCTACATTGATGCATTTCATCTGGAATGAGTTCTGCTCATGGTATCTGGAATTGACAAAGGACAGAATCTATAATGCAGAGGATAAAGTTGGTCAGTTAACTGCCAAATATATGCTTCTCGATGTTATGCAGAAATCGATGCGTATGCTTCATCCTATCATGCCATTCATTACAGAGGAAGTATGGCAGGGAATTAAGACTCAACTTCCTAACAGCGAAGAAGCTCTTATCATTGCTCAATTCCCTATAGCTGATGATGCTATGATTGATAGTAAAATATCTGCTGATATGAGCTTCATTCAAGAATCTATCACTGCTATCAGAAATTTGAGGAAACAAGTAAATTTGAGTCCCGGACTAGAAGTAAGTATAACCGTTTTAACTGATGACTCTTCAGTTGAATCCCTTTATAAAGAGTATAATGGTTATTTGAATAAGCTTGCAAAAGTTACAGATATTGTATTCGTTGCTAAGAAACCTAAAGGTGCAATTGCAGCTGTTGTAGGCTCAACAACTCTCTATCTTGCTTTGGAAGGATTAATCGACATGGATGCTGAAAAAGCTAAAATCCAAAAGCAATTGGATAAACTTGAAAAAGAGTTGAGCGGTATTACAAGAAAACTCAGCAACGAGAAGTTCTTGAGTAATGCTAAACCTGAGGTTGTAGAAAAAGAGAAAGCTAAGTATGATGAAGTTAAGGAGAAGTTTGATAAAACCAAAGAGCTCCTCGACGGCTTAAACTAATACATAAAGATTAAACAACTAAGGCAGATTATCTTGATAATCTGCCTCAGACTGCTGACAAAGCTATGAGTAATATTTCATAGCTTTGTCTTTTTTTAGCTTAAAATAAGAACATCAATCATTGACAGATTTCTCCAAATATTATACTTAAACCATCATAATTAGAGGTGGTTATGCTTAAAAAAGTTTCTGACACACAGTCCCAAATGGAGTTTGTAATAATAGATGATTTAGTACCGGTAGATCACATACTAAGGAAAATCGATAGCGTAATAGATTTTTCATTCATTTTAGATAGAACAGCGCATTTGTATTGTTCTACTACCGATCGTCCTCCAATTCATCCTATTACTCTTTTCAAAATGCTTTTTATTGGCTATCTATTCGGTATTCGCTCGGAAAGACAATTGGTCAAAGAGATAGAGGTCAATGTGGCTTATCGTTGGTTCTTAGGCTTTGGACTAACTGATAAAGTACCTCATCACTCAGTCTTCAGTCAAAATCGTAGAAGGCGATTTAATGATAGCAGCGTATTCGAAGAGATTTTTATAGATATAGTGAAGTTAGGCATTAAACATGGATTAGTTGATGGGAAGATACTTTATAGCGACTCAACCCATCTAAAGGCAAATGCTAATAAAGGTAAATTCGAGGATATTGAAGTTGAGGTATCCTCCAAGAGTTACTTGGAAGATCTTAACACAAGCGTTGATGAAGATCGGAAGGCTCATGGTAAGAAACCTTTACCTCCTAAGGATAACAATCGTAAAGGAGGAGCATCACCTAAAGTAAAAAATATCAAGTCTAGCACAACAGATCCCGATAGTGGCTTTATGACCCGTGATAGAAAGCCTCAAGGCTTCTTCTACTTAGATCATAGGACAGTCGACCATAAAACGAACTATATAACCGATGTTCACATTACTCCCGGCAATGTAAATGATGGCACCTGCTATATTGACAGGTTACAGTTCCAACAAAAGGTTTATGGTTTTAATGTTCAGGCAGCAGGGCTTGATGCAGGATATGATACAATTAGCATTTGTAAGCAACTGGTAGATATGAATATTATGGGAGTCCTTGGCTACAAAAGACAGGGAGGTAAGAAAGGTCTATTTAAAAAGAACAAATTTACATATAATTCCCGGAAGGATGTTTACCTTTGTCCATGTAATAAAGAGTTAAATTATAGAACAACGAGCCGTGATGGCTATAAAGAATACAAGTCGAATCCTAGTGAATGCAAGAATTGTCCAATGCTAAGTAAATGTACAGAAAGTAAGTCTTCTCAAAAAGTAATCACTCGTCATGTCTGGGAAGAGAGCAAAGAGATAATCCACAAGAATAGGTTAACATTATGTGGGAAAGAGATATACAAGAGGAGAAAAGAAACCATTGAGAGAAGCTTTGCCAATGCAAAGCAACTTCATGGCTACCGATATGCAAAATATCGAGGAATAGAGCGAGTTCGAGAACAAGCTTATCTAACAGCTATTGTGCAAAATATCAAGAAACTCGTAAAATACCTTTTCAAAGGTAAATTAGGGAAATTAATAGCAAAATTTATCATCAATTACATGATTTTCAACTCCAATTTACACGAAAATAGAGCAAAATCTCGCATGTTTGGGTTTGGACTCAGTTAGAATGAAGAAAAATGACTTTCAACAATATATCCATGTAAATTAGAATGTTTTTGTCAACAGTCTGAGGCTGATTATCAAGATAATCTGCCTTTTTATTTGCAATTATATTGCTGTATCATAATAATAATTCATAGTCAATCTAGACCCCATACTGTACTTATCTATTTTCCATCTCCTGTAACGGGAAGCTAACGAGTATCTCATGAGGCGTAAGAAGCAGGAATATGAATCCCATACAAGAGCTATTTTTATAATTTAAGAGGTGTATCTACAATCTACTTTCAGATACTTAACTAATGAATACTATGAAATCTAATAATAAAAATAATACAAAAATCTACGTTAAAGATTTCAAACCAAAATCAATTTATAATCCGGGAGATAAGTAACTCCCTATTCCTCTATTTGAACTGATGATTCTTGAATTACTTAAAATGGACTTTAATATAATACATAGATCTCTAGCCTTCGGGATATACTTCTATAAAGTTAGCTGTGAAGGTAAAGAAGCGATTGGAAAGATGATGGTTGTCAAATAGATATAAATAGCTCACTGAGTAAGCACTCTCTGAAGAAAATCATTCTGTATTATACTGCAACTCTCACAAGTTAATGCTATGACTAAGTATGCTAAATATACTGACATAATATAGCTCTTTGAGTTATTAGTATGCATGTAACTACATATTCATAAAATGCTATTTACATTTCTAGTAGATTTTTAAATATCTTGACTTATTAAAATATAATTAAACAATTATCTCTATAAGCAATTCTAAAGGAAAGAGAACTGGGAAGACAACTTGATGTTGTGCAAACAATAAAATGACACAAATGCATTTATTATTGGAGGAAGTATGAAAAGTAGAGTTATCACATGGATGTTACTTGTTGCTATTTCTTTGCTATCCGCAACAAAAGCTTCAATCACATTAAATTATCAAGTAGAAAACTTTGAATTTTTAGAGACAGAAGATGGTACTCAGATTCAACCTAGAAGCAATTTCGATTATGTATACTCAGGTGAAGCAGGCTCTCCTAATTTGCCATATAAACAAATAAGGTACTCCGTCCCAATTGGTGCTGAATTTACTGGTATAGATGTAAGTTATGATTTGGAATTGGTAGATAAAGATATTACAATAGCTCAGGCTCAAAATGAGTACCCTACATCAATTAGTAAAAAAGACATTGTCAAAGTAGAACCTAATCCTTTGATTTATAATTCTCAAAAAATGTTCCCGGAAAAGAATTGTACATATACGTCTTCTACTATTATAAGATGTTATAAATATCTCTCATTTCTCCAATCTCCATTTATTTACTATCCGGCAAGTAAAGAGCTTTGGATAGTGACAAATATCAAGATTGATATTGAGTATTCTGATTTTAAAAATGCTACCTCACTGAACTGGGATGATGGCTCCTTTGGAGAAGAGCTTAAGAGAATCGTGGTAAATCCTAATGATGTTAGTACTTGCACTAACAGATCCCCCTCTAATCCCAACGATGTTAGTTATTTAATACTGACTAATAATGAACTTTCTGATAATTTTGAAGTATTAGCTGATTGGAAAACTCAGAAAGGAGTTCCAGCAGAAATTATTACTACCGAATTCATATACTCTAATTTCCCAGGAGCAACAAATCAGCTTAAGATTAAGAATTGCATACATGACTATTACCTAAACAAAGGGACAACATGGTTTCTACTAGGAGGAGATATTGATGTAATACCAGACCAAGATTGTTATGCAGAATGCGGTAGTTGTGCAGATGCTACTATCCCTGCAGACCTTTTTTATTCCTGTTTTGACCTTTCATTCAATTGGGATGCCAATAATAATGGAATATGCGGAGAGACAACAGATAATATTGATTTAGGACCAGAAGTTTACATAGGAAGAGCTTCTGTTACAGATGCAACAGTTGATTCATTTGTTAATAAAACTGTTAATTATGAACAGTATCCTCCAAGTAGTAATTTTGCTACAGAAATGCTTATGAGTGGTATTGAATGTTGGCATAGTTGGGGATATCCTATTAATAGTGATGCTTATTGGCGTTTAGAGAATATGTGGAATAATTACATATCCCCTTATTGGTCGAGTGGAACTCATGACAAATTGTATGATAGCGATACTAGCTTTGAAGGTGCAAGTTATGATGTAACAGAAAACCATGTTAAGGATAGAATTAACACAGGATATGGATTTATGGTAATGTGCACGCATGGAAGTACAAACTTATGGGTAATGGAATCTGGTGATTATTTTGACACAGAAACATTATCATCTCTATCAAATAGTTCAACTCAAGGTATCATAGCAACAACTGCATGTAATACAAATAGTTTTGATAGTAGCCAATTAAGTTTAGGAGAAGGCTTTACACGTAGAGAAAATGGTGGTGCAGTAGCTTATATAGGGAGTTCTCGCTATGGCTGGGGGAATGGTTTTCAAGTTACAGCCGACTTAGGTTCTTCATTAACTTTGATAAAAGATTTCTACCAATGTCTGTTTATGCAGAACTCAGATAATCAATCGTTTCATTTAGGAGCATGTTTTAATTATTCAAAAAATATGCTTCCTGATTCATTTAACTCATACTCTTGGTTAATGTACTCTCATAACCTGTTGGGAGATCCTGAACTTCCATTGCTAACGGAAGATCCACAAGACTTTATAGTGAATATATCCAATAGTAATATTGGAATTAACATTGAGAATTCAATAACAGTCGAGACTGGTGTGTTTGATGCACTAGTTTGTTTAAAAAGTGAAGATGATGTGTATCAATATGGCAAAACAGATGTTAATGGTAGCATTACCTTTACATTTACTCCTGAAACAAATAGTCCGATTACTTTGACTGTAACAGCCCCAAACTATAAATGCTATATAAGAACCATTAAGGTCCTTAATTTTATTAATGGAAATATATCATTAGAAGGTTATACGGGAAATCCACCTCATACAGGAATTACAAGAATTATTTTGACCAATGAAAATGGAGAAGAGTATTTCTACTTTAGTAATTCAGATGGCTCATTTTCTTTCCCATGTCCAGAGGATGAAGAAGTTACATTGGTTTTTCAGCATAACTCTAATAATTTTGAGAATAAAAAGTACCCAGATCAAGCTCCTGGTCTGATTGATTTAAGCACTTCTATATCTATTCAACTTGTTGAAAATTGTGATCGGATCATTAGAGTACCTTATGACTATCAGTCTATTCAAGAAGCAATTGATCGTATTCAAGATGATGGAATTGTTGTAGTCTTTCCAAATCAAGACGGTAGTGCATACCAGGTAAGCAACCTATCGTGGAGACATAAACATATTCGTCTATTTACTAATCAGCAAGACCCTGCTGAGTTAACTAGCACAAACCATGCAATAAAGCTTGATTGGGAAGGAATTGATAACACCGACACGATTGAGGGATTTAGATTTGAAGAATGCCAAACTTATACGAGAGGACCTGCAATAACACTATTGAATGGAGCTTCTCCTATTGTTGATAGATGTTATTTTTTCAACAATAGCACAAACTATTCAGGATGTAATAATTATGATCTTTCAGATAATTGTATTGGAGTTGGAGGAGCTGTGTTTGTTCAAGGTGTGGTTGACCAAGAAGAGGCTCCTATGTTTCAGGACTGTATATTCGACTATAATCATTGTGATTCAGTTATTGGTGGAGGTGCATTGGCATTATCTGGTTCTATAGATGTTCAGAGCTGTTCTTTTATTAGCAATTTCTCAGATACATCTGTAGGTGGGTCATCTTAAATTTGTTCAAATAGTGGTGGTGGTGTAATCGTCAATAATGATATAGGAACTGGCTCAATCAACTTTGACTATTGCACTTTTACAAATAACTATGATATCAATGTAGCTGCGGATATTTATATTAGAAGAACCGGTAGTTTAGATAATTTAAGAATTACTAACTGTATGTTTAATAGAACTTATGATGCTGAGACTCCATCAATGAAAATTTACGATGAACTAATAAGTAATGAGTTATCAGAAGAGACTTACACAAAGATTGAAATATCTCACAATATGTTTAAGAACCAGTCAGATGGTGCTGTTCTTTTCAATGACTACTTTGGCAGAAACAACTTTGAGTTTACACATAACGTACTTGATGGCATAGAAATATTTGGCTTAAAATCTGTATATAATGGAACTGTAATGAATCCAAACAACTACTTTACTTTCAATAATAATACTTTGTTAAATATTACAGGTGATGGGTTTGTACATGAAAAAGGTCCAGGGATTACTATAAATAATAGTATTTTTTCTAATATAATCGGGAATGCCATTAATTGGAATGATGGCACAATTACAACAACTGAGGAACTCAATGTAAACTTTTGCTTGTTTAATAACAATACAGACAATTGGGATTTTATTGGAAATACTACTCATCCACTGATTACACAAAATAATCTAATTGATATAAATCCGCTCATAGACATAAATTATACTCCAAGCTGGACAGCTACAGAAAAATCACCTTGTATTAATTCTGGTAATCCAGATATGGATGGAGATGGGATTTTGTGGTATGAAGAACTACTACTCCTTGGAAATGGAAACCCATTAGGTGACTATGAAGATAGAGATAGAGATATGTCGCGACCAGATATAGGTGCAATTCCTTACTTACCAATTGATAATAACGGAGAATTTACTGTTGAGAATAGTGTCTTAGAACTAGACAAGGATGGCTATAATTGGATTTGCCTTCCCGGAATTGATGAGTTAAGAGCTAGTTCTTACTCCCAAGCAGAGTATGTTTTTGGTGTGCAAATGTATCATTATAATACTAACGGAGATAGAATAGATAGTCTTCCTTTCGAAGAAGATTCAGAAATCTTAGATGAAATTTTTTGGAGCTATGATGAGCCAGGTCAGATAGGATGGGATGTTCAAAACAATGAATGGACATCTCTAACTGAATCTATTGATACTATCAAAGGATATAAGTTAAAACTTACAGAAGAAGCACCTGATGCAGTATTCCTTGAGTTTGATGGATTTAGAAACGGTACATCCAACAATAACAGTAATAATTTGAACATGAAAATATTCAGACCGGGAATCAATGATAATACAAAATCTACTTTAGTTGGGTATTATCTTAGAGACGGTCAAACAATCTTTGAAGCAATTGATGAAGATATTCTAGACCAAATGGCTGCTATAAAAACTAGATATTGGTCAGCTATAAACTTATCATATTTGAACACTCAACAAAGTGGAGCTAAAACTACTTGGATTAGTTCATATATCGGTACTAATCCACCTACGTTGAACTACGGTGAAGCGGTTGATTTTGTTTGTTGGGCAAAGCATGAGCCTGAAGATCCAACAGATACAGAGCCGATTGGAATTACTTGGGATTCAAATGGAACTGGTGTAAATGAAACTGTTGTTGAGCTACCAGTTTGTTTTGATTATGAGGAACAGAAAGATTATTATCCAATACTTTGTTCTTTTGATATGGATGAAATTGGTGAAGGAGATAAACCAATAGAGATTGCAGTGTTTGTGGATAACGAATGCAAAGGAGCTGAAGTAATAAAATCCAATGATGTAATTCTGAAAGCTTATGTTGTTGATGACCCTTCTTTATTGGGAGAAGAGCTTTCCTTTCAACTAGCTTACTCTTATAAAGGAGATAAGAAAGCAATTGAAAAATATGCTGTTATGGATAGAATTGAGAAGAAATTCATCGCTAAAAAACTAACTACTAATGATTGTAATGAAGGATTTGCTTACATCTCATTTAAGAAAGAAGATTTAGAGCAAGGTTTAATACCCCTCTATACTTCATTGGTAGGAAATTATCCGAACCCGTTTAATCCAACAACAACAATAAACTATAACATTTCCAGTGAATCTGATGTAAAACTAAATATCTACAATATAAGAGGGCAGAAAGTAGCTACACTTGTTAATAAACATCTCAAGCCGGGGTATCATTCTGTAGTTTGGAATGGTAGTGACAAGAATAATAAACAAGTATCATCAGGTGTATATTTCTATCGTTTAAAAACAAACGACAAAGTCTTGACAAAGAAAATGATGTTACTTAAATAAACAATATAATCGTTAGAGGGTAGGCATGTCCTACCCTTCTTTGTTCGCCGGCATCTTGCCTGTAAAGATTGCGGACAAGGATGTCCGCTTATCCGGTATATATAAAAAGCAGGAACTATGAAAACACTTTGTTTGCTAATATCATTATTAACGGTAATGCTGACTCTCAGTTCAACCACTCTTGAAGTATCACTTGATGGAGCTCATTCATATACATCTATTCAATCTGCTATTGATGCCTCAAACAATGGTGATACAGTACTTGTACATCCCGGTAGGTATTTTGAAAACATTAACTATTCAGGGAAAAATATTACTTTATGCAGTGATTATATCAATAATCCAGATTGGAGTATAGTTGAATCGACCATCATTGATGGTAATCAGCAATCCAGTTGTGTAGTAATTATATCTGGTGAACAGAATGCTACTCTTAATGGGTTTACAATAACTAATGGGATTGGATATGGTAATTCAAGATATGGCGGTGGCATATACATTAAACAACAAAGCAATGCTAGCATAAGTAATTGTAATATTACAGGAAATACAGCATACAAATCTGGTGGAATCAGATGCATCAATTCAAGTAATCTAGTTATTTCCGGTTCATGTATTTTTGATAACAGCTCAATTTATCAAGGTGGAGGAATTGGAATCAACAATGCATCGATTACATTCGATCCAATAGATCTGAACAGTATACACAATAACTATGGAGATGTACAAGATATTTTCATTTATAACTCTCAATGTACTAGCATTATCCTCGATACACTTAGCATTGATATATCCGAACCTGACGGTTTCTTTGTATCACACTATCACGAAGATGGATTACCTAATCCACAAATATCAGTACAGAACAATTATTTCAATCAAATTGATGCAGACCTGTATGTATCACCTGATGGAGATGATAACAATGATGGTCTAACTCCCGAAACTGCATTACAGACTATTGCTTATGCGAGTAGAATAATTCAACCGGTTAGTTTGAATCCTAACACGGTTCATGTGTTACCGGGGACATACAGTTCAGAACTGAATAACCAGTTTTTTCCTGTTGCTCTTCAATCCAATACTAAATTAATTGGATTAGGATTATCTCCAGAAGAAGTTATTATCGGTAGTGAACTCAGTCTATATCAAATAATACCACGAAATGTAACTAATGTTGAAATTAGTAATATTACTATGATGCAATCAAGTCTTAACTCAGACTTTTGCTTAGGAGCTAGTAGAAGTAATGAGTTATATATTCATGATATAATTTTAAAAAACAATTATAATCAAGAGCCGGGTATTGCTTTTAGTTCTATTTCAAACTCCGTAATCGAAAACATCACAGTTTCAGACGTTTTAAACAGTGAGACAAGGATTTCATGTGTTAAACTCTATGAATGTGATAACATTACTTTAAATGGTATTATTGTAGATAATATCGTCAATGTTATGCAAGAAGGAAGTTCATTGTTTGTGAAGCTTGAGAAAAGTGATGTTACAGTCAATAATATGATGATTACAAACTCAGTAATAAACGAACCAGGATCTATTTTTCAGTATAGTAACACTTTAGCAAGTGAAACCTGTGGAAACTTAGAGCTAAACAATTTCTTAGCATATAATAACACTTCTTTATCTAATTCTTTACCTTTGATACTATTTTCTACACGACATGATGAATGTACTCTAAATAATATGTCAATAGTATACAATACAAGTCCCACAGCAATCACAAGATTTGGTGGAGATTTCTCTCTCAGAAACAATATTATTTATAATCCTAACGGAGCTTATGAAATGGTTGTTTGGGAACCGATAAATGGAGATACTAATCCATTATGGTCAAATATTGATATAGATTACAGTCTTGTAAGAAACGGAATTTCAGGAGTACCGGGAGCAGATAATCCCAACAACAATGTATTGTGGGGAGTAAATAATATTGATGCAAATCCGATGTTTCGTGGAGATGTAGAAGGTGATGTACCTGTTGGAGATACAAGATGGGTACAACTAACAGAGAATTCTCCATGCGTGAATGCAGGAACACCTGATACATTAGGTATGAACTTGCCGGCATTGGATATAACGGGTAATCCGAGAGTATGGGGTAATATAATAGATATGGGAGCACATGAATATAATCCTACTGTAGATATTTACAATGAAACAGCACCCTCTCCACCTTCAACAATCCAGTTATCGCATTTTCCTAATCCGGTAACACCTAACGGTAATAATGGGAAAGTTGCATTCATTGAGTTTACATTACCAAAGAAACCTATAGGGAAACCTACATTAGAGATATACAATATCAGAGGTCAGAAGGTTAGAGATATTAAGATAACTCAGAGTTTCTCACAGTTAGTAAGAAGTGCAGGTTTATCATCCGAGGATAAGCAGTCCGGTGAGTATTACTCACAAGTATGGGATTGCAAGGATAATAATCGTAAATCTGTAGCATCAGGGATATACTTCTATAAAGTCAGCTGTGAAGGAAGTGAAGCCATTGGAAAGATGATGGTAGTGAAGTAGTCGCAAATGTTTATAATTTACACAATATTTTTTATAGAAGAGGAAATCTTGACAAAGAAAATGATGCTACTCAAATAAAACTATGGATATTGGGGGCAGGTATATCCTGCCCTTGTTTATAGGCAGGCATCTTGCCTACAAAGAGTGCGGACAAGGATGTCCGCGTACCCGGTAAATATAAAAAAGTAGGAATATGAAAACACTTTGTTTGCTAATATCATTATTAACGGTAATGTTGACCCTCAATTCTATTATTCTAGAAGTATCACTTGATGGAACTCATCCATACACCTCTATCCAATCAGCTATTAATGCATCAAACAATGGTGATACAGTACTTGTGTATCCCGGAAGATATCTTGAGAACATTGACTTTGTTGGCAAAAGCATTACTGTTTGTAGCGAATATGCCAATAACCATGACTGGAGTATTGTTGAATCGACTATTATTGATGGGAATCAGCAATCTAGTTGTGTAGTAGTGATTAACGGTGAACAAAATGCTATTCTTAACGGTTTTACAATACTAAATACCGGTGGAATAAGATGTACACAATCAAGTAATCTTGTTTTATCCGGATGTAGGATTTTTGGAAATAGAACTGTCTATCAAGGTGGAGGAATTGGACTTAATGGTGCTTCTTTAGTTTATGATACTACTAATTTAAACAGCATCTTCAACAATTATGGAGATGTACAAGACATCTTCATTTATAACTCTCAATGCACTAACATTGTCCTCGATACGCTGAGCGTTAATATTGCCGAACCTGATGGATTCTTTGTGTCTTACTTTCATGAAGAGGGATTACCTTCTCCACAAATATCAGTACAGAACAATTATTTCAGTCAAATAGATGCTGATTTGTATGTCTCTCCGGATGGTGATGATAACAATAATGGACTTAGTCCTGAAACAGCTTTACAAACAATCGCCTATGCAAATCGGATGGTTAAACCCGATAGTCTTAATCCTCATACTGTTCATTTATTACCGGGGACATACAGTTCAGAACTGAACAATCAGTTTTTCCCAATTGCTTTACAATCTCATACTAAGATGTTAGGTATGGGTGATATACCTAATGAAGTTGTGATAGGAAATGTAGGAGAGGATAGTAAGATTGGTATTTCAAATGCAACTAATGTTGAAGTCGGTAATTTTACTATCACACAAGCAAATGAACAAGTTGAAACTGTTTTGCTTGTAAGTAGGAGTTGTAATGTACTTGTTCATGATGTTGCATGTATCAATAATTATTCTGAATATCCAGGATTATTAATTTTGTATAGTAATAACATAATTTTTAATAATATTTCGGTAAATAGTGTCGAACATGATTTACATAAAATATCTTGTATCAAAACATACGAGTGTAAGAATACGATATTTAATAATACTATTATTGATAGTATTTCTAACATTATGGAAGATAGCTCTACTGTATTAGTAAGGTTCGCTAGAAGTAAAGTATCTGTTAATAATATGCTGATAACAAATGTGATAATTGAAGATACTGGAGTTATTTTTTCATATGGGAATTCTGTTGAAAGCAATGTAATGGGTAACCTTGAATTGAATAATTTCTTAGCATATAACAATACATCGTTATCAAACTCTATGCCCATGTTTAACTTCTCTACTTACCATGAAGAGTGCTATATTAACAATATGACGATTGCACATAATACAGGGCCAACTGCTATGACTAGATTTGGTGGAGATTACACTATCAGGAATAGTTTAATTTATAATCCTGACGGAGCTTATGAAATGGGTGTATGGGTTCCAGCAGAAGGAGATACTAATCCATTATGGTCAAATATTGATATAGATTACAGTCTTGTAAGAAACGGAATTTCAGGAGTACCGGGAGCAGATAATCCCAACAACAATGTATTGTGGGGAGTAAATAATATTGATGCAAATCCGATGTTTCGTGGAGATGTAGAAGGTGATGTACCTGTTGGAGATACAAGATGGGTACAACTAACAGAGAATTCTCCATGCGTGAATGCAGGAACACCTGATACATTAGGTATGAACTTGCCGGCATTGGATATAACGGGTAATCCGAGAGTATGGGGTAATATAATAGATATGGGAGCACATGAATATAATCCTACTGTAGATATTTACAATGAAACAGCACCCTCTCCACCTTCAACAATCCAGTTATCGCATTTTCCTAATCCGGTAACACCTAACGGTAATAATGGGAAAGTTGCATTCATTGAGTTTACATTACCAAAGAAACCTATAGGGAAACCTACATTAGAGATATACAATATCAGAGGTCAGAAGGTTAGAGATATTAAGATAACTCAGAGTTTCTCACAGTTAGTAAGAAGTGCAGGCTTATCATCCGAGGATAAGCAGTCCGGTGAGTATTACTCACAAGTATGGGATTGCAAGGATAATAATCGTAAATCTGTAGCATCGGGGATATACTTCTATAAAGTCAGCTGTGAAGGTAGTGAAGCCATTGGAAAAATGATGGTGGTGAAATAAGCAAGCCGGCTTCTTAATGTATAGGTTCAGTAACTTGTACCATAAGGAATATGTTTTAAAACAATTCTTAACACGCATATTTTGGAAACATTTGAAGGTTTAAAATATTAAACCCATACATTATAAAACAAGTGTAACCAATGATTCATTGCTATATCTATGCTCTATCACAATAATTGTTATACCAATCTCAAACTCTTATCAGATTCGAATGCATCACTTGTTCTGGAAAATTGGAGATTCGGTAGTTTTGCATAGGGATTGCTCAAGAGACTCTCAATAATTGTGATGGAGCATTGACCGAACAGTGATAAAAAATAACATAAAAAATGAATTGGCGAGTCACCCTTAAAAGTATCCACCCTAGAGAGGTCAAAGTTTTACCAAGAATAATACTACTTAGATTGCATGATAAAATATCATAAATAGAGCATGGTATATATAAAACAGCTAGGCTATTAAGTGCAACCAGAAGAACTGTTCACCACTTTAAAAAAGTATGAGAGTACTCCTTCCCTATAATAACCCATTGTTCGTTAAGTAGGTTTTCAAAACAAACAATTGCAATAAACTGAGTTAAGGGTAATTTATAATCGGAGGTATTATGAAAATAAGGTTATTTAACACAGTTGCAATGGCAGAAAATTTCGATAAGATGCTAAGAAGTAGAACAGCAATTAATAAAAAGATGAACATTACCAAACGACGCATGAAGAACCTCCGTTTAATCCTAACAAATAAACTAATACAATAAACTATTACACTGTCAACTGTTTTACAGATATGGCTGAAACAAGATATAAATTCACTTGACATCAGAATTATCTAGTTAATTGGTTAATAAAAGATTATTCGGAGGTTAAGGAATGCGGAAGATAATTGCAATAATATGCTCAACCCTCATTATAGGGGGATTCACAGCTTGTTCAAAACAGGTTGATGACTTAAAGGAAAAACAGGAAAAGGTGAAAAATCATCTTGAGCTGATGAATAAAGAAGCAAAAGAGTTTAAAGAAACAGCAAAAGAAGAAATTGAACAGACTCAAAAAGAGATAGAAAAAACTACGAAAGAGATTGAAAAAGATTTGAAAGCCAAAAAGAAAGAAACTAAAAAGCACATAGATGCCGCCAAAGATGAGATCGAGGAGATCAAAGATAAAATAGCCGGCTAGTTTCAGTCTCAATAAAGGGAGTTAAAATGAACAAAGAAATGTATGTTACACGTCGTGAAAAAGCTCTTGAAAAATTAGAATCGGGTGAAGGTATCTTAATTTTTGCCAATCCATTACCCGGTGGAATATATCACTTTATCCAAGAAAAGAATTTCCTCTACTTTACCGGACTTGAGATCCCTAATGCAATTATGCTTCAAGCAAACTTTGGCAAAAATAGCCAAACTATGCTGTTTATAGAGCGTAACATCCCTGAACGTATTGTTTGGGAAGGTGCCAAGATGTATAAAGAAGAAGCTACTGAAATCTCGGGAATAGATTCCATATACTATCTGGATGAGTTTGAGAGAGTCATTTCCGCTTATGCTCCGGCCTTTAAAACTATCTACTCACAGGATTTTCAGATACCTCTTGGAACACCATTAACTCGTTCTGCTATGTGGATAAAGGAAATTAGAAAGCATTATCCGAATATCCGATTTCAAGGAATTAATAAGATAGTCGCTCCTCTTCGTTCCGTAAAAGATGCTTGGGAAATAGAGCAGATGCAAAAAGCTATCGATATCACAGGTCAAGGAATTAGGAAGATAATGGATGATAGCAGAGTAGGTATGGCAGAATACACTTTAGAATCCATGCTCTATAATGAAATGCTATCAAACGGTTTCCGTCATTGGGGTTTTAGACCAATTATCGCAGGTGGGAAAAATGCCACTACCTTACACTATGAAGAAAACAATTGCGTAGTTGACGAGAATACTCTTGTACTACTTGATGTAGGTGCTGCCTGCAACGGTTACAGTGCTGACATAACAAGAACTTTTCCCATTAGCGGAGAATTTACTCCCCGCCAACTTGATGTATACAACGCTGTATTGAAAGTCCAGAAAGACATTATTGATATGATTAAACCAGGGGTCTCAATGACAGACCTCAATCTGGCTGCTTCCGAAGGTTTGGCTAATGCTATGCTTGAACTTAAGCTTATTGAAGACGCTAAGGATTTCAGAAAGTACTATATGCACAGCATAGGTCATCATTTAGGTCTTGATACGCATGATGTAGGTGCCAGGGATTCTGTCCTCGAAGTCGGAAATGTTATAACTGTTGAACCTGGATTGTACATACCGGAAGAAGCAATAGGTGTAAGAATAGAAGATGATATTCTAGTTACTGAAACAGGAAATGTTAATCTATCAATCAACATTCCTAAAGAAGCAGTAGAATTGGAAAGAATTCGCAAAGAAGCTCTGAGTTAATAATATGAAGCGTGCATGTTATCCTGGTACTTTTGACCCAATATCAAGTGGACACATAAACATACTGGAAAAGGCATCAACACATTTTGACGAGATAATTTTAGCTGTAGCCGGCGTTACAGGTAAAAATACTTTGTTTACACTTGAGGAGAGAACAGAATTATGCAGACAATCTTGTGCTCATCTTCCTAATGTTACAGTCATGCCTTTTGGTGGGTTAGCTGTTGAATTTGCTAAATCAAACAACTGCGAAGTAATGATAAGAGGTTTGAGAGCTCTATCGGACTTTGAATTTGAGCTTTCTGTAGCTCTAACTAATAAAAGGCTAGAGAAGTGTATTGAGACCTTTTTCTTGATACCCAGCTATAGATACTTATATCTCTCTTCCTCTATAATCAGACAAGTTGCAGAAGCAGGTGGCAATCTAATGGATATGGTACCTACTCCAGTGAAAAGAGCAATGGAGAAAAAGTTTAAGAAATAGTATAATAATTATATAACAGCCCTTCTTGATATCGGGAAGGGCTTTTCTTTATGGAATAAAATAAGCCCTGTCCTTTCGGACAGGGCTCTGGTGGTTAGCCTCAAGAAAGGTTACTTAATAAGCATAGCCTTTCTCATTGAGATCGAATTGTCTGTTTCTAATTTGTATAAATATAATCCGGAAGCACATTCCTCACCGTCTTTATTTAAACCCTCCCAGCTTACTACATAGTTGCCTGTAGGTTGAACTTCATTAACAAGTGATTGAACATGCTGACCTCTTATATTAAAGATATCGACTTTTACATGTGTCTTTCCTGAGATACTGTAAGAGATATTTGTGACTGGATTGAAAGGATTAGGATAGTTTCCATTTAATTTTGTTACAAGAGCTGTTTGATTGTTATCATTTGCTCCTGTACTACAAGTGTAAACTTCAGATAAGAAACTTGTTCCTATAGAATAAACAGCTTCAACACGATAGAAATAGTTTTCTCCATTATTTAGAACATCTACATATTCGTTGTTTTCGGTATAGCCCAAAAGGGAATACTCACTATCGTTTATAGCTTTATATACATTGAATCCCAAGCACTCATAATCGGATTCTTGAGGTTCCTGCCAAGTCAATGTCAGATTAGGATAGCTGATTACTCCATTAAGTTGGTTAGCTATGGGTAATGGTACCGGAGTAAAATCGATATCACTAGTAATCATATCATTGCTTACAGTAAGCTCAACATCCTCTATAGTTATTGGAATGTAATGATTTATTAACGCTTTAATAGAATAGGTTCCACTTCCTGCAAACATCTTATAGTAACCATTCTCATCTATTAAAGCACCGCTATTATTAATTTTTATTAAACCATCTTCAACAACTGCGTCAGGATGGTCTACGTTTACAATACCACTTATAACTCCTGCACTTTGATATGTATGTACATCAACCTCAAGAGTAGCGGTATAACTATCTGCGAACCAATCAGTTTTTGTATAAGTTGTTTGTAATTGAATCTCGTCTCCTGCATTCAGGTTGTTAGGAAGAGTAATTTCAAACCAAACTTGCGTACTTGATTGAGCCGGTATTCTATAAATATTATCAGTACAGTCTCCAATTACTACACCATTATTATCAGAAGATATTGAAACATCTATGTCTTGAATATCTACATTACCGTAGTTTACAACTTCTTGTACGAAGTAGAATGTTTCTCCCGAATTAGGAATACCATTACCATTACCATCCTCATAATCTGAAATCCTATAACTAAAGTGTTCCAACATTGGAGCTGTAACCAACAAACTCATATCTTTATCCCAAGTATCAACTCCATTGGTAAGACTTATATTTATTGGTATTTCCTGTTCAAGTGGTGTATGTGAATCTATGCTAATCTCAAATCCGGTTTCAGTAACAACAACTTGATCAATTAAGACGGAAATAGATTCAATGCTATTATCTTGAATTGTAACATAAGGACTACCGGAAGTCAAAGTAGCAGTAACATTCTCAGCATTAGCAGTACCACTGTTTGTAATTGTGATACCTAACTGCACACTCTCACCCGGTTCGATGAACCCATTGCCATTAGTCTCCGAATAATTGTAATCATCAATATCTAAAACAGGAGCAATAGTGACATAGGGTTCACCGGTTATGATGAGAGCACAATTATTGGTGATAGGTTGTGCCGTTGAAAGGTAACTTTGATCAAACAAATATGTTAATCCGTCCAGTCCGGTATGATCACCAATACCTACAGTACAATATTGCCCATGACCGGGTGTATAACTAGCTGCATCTCCTGCATCAATATCATGAAATTCCTGATATTGAATTTTAACTTTTCCATCACCTGTTGATGTTGGATAGTACTCAGGATCATAAAGTATTATTTCAAATGTTTCAGAATAGGATGTATTATAACTATTCTTCATGTTGTACCATTCTATGATAAATATGTGATTTACACTGTCATATTTATGGAATACTCCTCCATCAGAATGTACTTCAAGATTATCCCAGAAAGGAGCAATTATAGGATCAGGTGTCATAGGACCTGGTAAAGGTAGATTTCTTGAAGTACTTAACTCTGTAGGGACGAAACTGATGAACCCGTTAGAGCATATATAGACTTCATCATAATCCACACCATAGAAAGTGAAATCGAATGGAAGTTGGGCATTACCAAAAGCAACTATATCTACAAAATCACTATTATCATCATCATGTGATGTATCGGTAAGATATATCTGAGTTCCGTCACCATTCTGGTGAGTAGCTATTTCTATCCAGTCGTATTCAGGAGCATCACTCCAGTTCGTATCACTACTATGATAAATGAAGTGTCCAAAAGAATCAGGTCCGGATGGATTTCCTACTCCCGGAGTACTGCCGGCAATAACTATTTCTCTATCTTGTACATATCCATTATTATCTGTAATTCTAGCATTAAGATGTACATCTGTCCCTGTTAAGAATTCAACTCTAGTTCCAATTGTGATACCGTCTGTAATGTTAGATAATGTTTGACCCGGTTGGGCATTTCCAAAAAAAGCACTGCCGTCAGGGAAATAAACTAATTCTGATTCAGAGCTAAGTTCAACAACAATACCATTTAACACATGTGAACCGGTATTCTCTAAGTTAAGTAAGATGTTTACTTGTTCGTCAATATCGAGCACACCATTATTATCGAATATCTGAAAACTTGTAACTTCCATTACACCATTAAGAATCTCGATTCTTGTAGAGAAAGAATTAACACCATCACTTATTATCAATTCTCCGAGATGCTCATCAGGAGTATTGGGATCTATGGTTATTGTAAATGGAGTTGAGTTGGTAGCTGTATTTCCAGCAGCAATTGCTGATAACTGAGAGTTACCATTGTTAACTGTTAAGTAGGAATCTTCAGTTGTTAATGTTAGCTGTGACTGAGCATAACTACTATCACTTATGTTTTCGAATTCAACATTAAGCTCGATTTGCTCACCGGCGTTAACAATTGAATCTCCATTGCCACTGTTTGAATCATTAAAATTAGCATTAACTATTCTTAAAACACTCTCAGCATTGATATCAATTGTTCTTATAACAGGAATAAAATCGTGTTTAGAGACGGTTAAAGTAAAATCTTCACCAACATTCATATTACTTGGAAGTGACAAGGTCGCAATACCACTAGTATTAGTATAAGCGATAAGCTGTGTATTATTATAGAGAATTGTTACACAAGCATCATTTACATCATTTCCATCAGCATCATTTACTTTCACAGAATATACAGTATCGCTATTTCTTACGCTCTCACGATATTGCACACTTAAACTCTCGGGATCTCCGACAAATACTTCTACAGTAGGATCACCCATCAGGTTACACCATCCCGGAAACTCTACAGCCTTTACAGGTAACAAATCATGATAAACAAAATATAGTAACCATTTAGAATGTAGTAAAGGAGCACTCATATCACGCATACCATGAACAAATATACCTTCAAATGTTCCGGAACTCAGAACATTATTAAGCATTGTGTGAGTATCGGAGGTAGCCATACCAATAGCTGTAAGACCTCCTTTAGGTAGAGCGGGCGAACCGAATCTGACAAAGCTATCAGAAACATCGGTACTTCCAAAGTTACCTGTAGCACAAGTATTTATAACACAATGCGGTAATCTATTAGCATTAGTGTATTCACCCTCTGAAGGCATATCCCAATAACTCATGTTAATATGTCCTCTATAGTTAAAGAAAGATACACCTTGATTTATTGTTGCTGTCATAGTTTGAGCAGAAGGCTGTGCAGCATATAGTTCTACATAGTCATAATCCGGATTAACCATTTCGGAAACCTGTCTTGCATAGTAATTCACATACTGACAGGATTGTCCTGAAGGTGCTGTATCTGCTACTAAAAGCATTCTATTGTACCAAGCAGTAGCCGCAGGAGGCATAGGTACTAGATCTCTCTCATAAACAAACACTTTTTCTGCCATTGTAAGAAAATCTGTAACATTTTCAGCAGGCATACGCCCAATAAATACATCTCCAAGATCATCTCCACCTGCTAACTGGGTAAATGGATAGTCAGAATCCCCATTATAGACTTGCCAACATGGGATAGATAAGGAACCGGTTACATCACCTATTAATAGCACATAATCAGGTCTTGTATAGTGGTTGTTATACTTACTTTGAATATAACTTTTAATTGATCCTGTAGTTGTACCGGTTGTTTGAGTGGAAGCATACGTTACTGAATAACCTTTCTGTTTCTTCCAACGGATAAACTCATCTAATTTATCCATATATTGGTCATTTGTCGAGTTACCATAAACGATTAGTAATCTCTTATTGTAGTCAATTTCATATCTGTCAGAAATTAAATCAAAGTTACTAACTAAAGAACGATATAGAGGTATAAAAGAAGATGATATTGTATTATCATTTCGTACTAACTCATTATTACCTCTGTCTTGCTTATAGTTTAATTTATAAGTAACTTCCTTTAATACTTCCAGTTTATCCTCTTCAACGTTATATTTAAAAGGAGAAAGAGTCAGGTTAACAACTCTCAAATCTCTGATGATGGCAGGAGATGAAAGCTTACCGGTTTCTAGTCGCAAGTCAGTAAGAGGATCAATAACTTCACTGCTACTATCACCGAATTTAGAATGAAGAAAAGGTAAATTAATTGATTCTGTTTCCTGACTCAATATCTCCAATTCGACACTACCCGTATTGGGAATTGCAACTGTTGTTGTATAAAGTGGTACTTCATTAACTCCGGGAATAGAAGCTTTGGTTACAGATTCTGATTTAATAATCTTAACCGCTCCTCTGGAAGCCCTATCTGTCTGTAATTCATATTCCGGTAAAGAGAATTTAATCTTTAGTCCTGACTCACTGGATTCCAGAATTTCAAAAGAGTTCTTGTTACTGTTCTCATAAGCAATATCATTACTTGCTATCAATGACCCTATCCAAAAAATCAAAAAGATGGGAACAAAAAACGTGATCTTTTTACACATTTCATAACCTCTCATTATCTAATGTTTATTTAACTCACATTTCCCAATTAGACTAACCGAAATTCTTAAAATGTAATAATTGTTCCAATCGGGTGTTTTTCCCTGATTTATGTATATATGTAAAGTTTCATTGAGTATTTGAGCAAACTATAAGAAAATGATAAGATCTGCTTTGATTCTATTTGATTGAGTCAGTTAACTAATTTGTGTTATTTTGTTGTCACTGTCTTTATGTTAGTAGTAAACAACAGAAATGAGAAAATCAAAAAAGCTCCCGATTAAGGGAGCTTATGAATATCTATTAGTATTTTCTATTAGTCACCAAGAGTTGCAACCATTACTGCTTTGATAGTATGCATTCTGTTTTCAGCCTCGTCGAAGACAACAGAGTTAGCACTTTCAAAGACATCATCAGTAACTTCTCTACAATCCAAACCATTGTTTTCTTTAAGTTCCTTTGCAAGAGTAGTTGTAAAGTCATGGAATGCTGGTAAGCAATGCATGAATAAGGTGTTAGGTTTTCCTGTAAGAGACATCATCTCAGCATTAACCTGATAAGGAGTTAAGAGTTCTATTCTTTC
Organism: Cloacimonadales bacterium (SeqCode); assembly: GCA_963667035.1. GTDB lineage: Bacteria > Cloacimonadota > Cloacimonadia > Cloacimonadales > JAFGVF01 > Zophobacter. The sequence goes on along the minus strand of OY762964.1, from coordinate 463,306 downwards.
TTTCCAAACTTCTTTTGGCTCTCCCATTGATACCCACACATCAGTATAGATAACATCTGTATCTTTTACACCTGCAGCAACATCTTCAGTAATAGTAATTTTTGCACCTGTTTCTTTGGCAATTTCTCTGCATTGTACAACAAGCTTTTCGTCAGGGAAAAGAGATTTTGGAGTAACTATTCTAAAGTCCATACCAACTTTAGCTGCTCCAATCATCAGACCATTAGCCATATTATTTCTACCATCTCCTGCATAAGTAAAGATAACATCTTCAAGCGGTTTCTTGAGGTGTTCTTTAATTGTAAGAAAATCTGCAAGTATCTGAGTTGGATGATCCTCTGTAGTCAAGCCATTCCAAACAACAACACCTGAATGCTCAGCTAAAGCTTCAACAACTTCTTGACCATATCCGCGATACTCAATACCATCATACATTCTACCAAGTACTCTAGCAGTATCTGCAATAGATTCTTTATAACCAATCTGGCTTCCTGAAGGGCCAAGATATGTTACATGAGCTCCTTGGTCGTAAGCTGCAACTTCAAAAGCACATCTTGTACGGGTAGAAGCTTTTTCAAAGATAAGGGCAATGTTTTTTCCTTGAAGACGTGGTTGCTCTGTACCAGTGTATTTTGCCTCTTTTAAATTAGCTGAAAGGTCGAGCAGAAAATTAATCTCTTTTGGAGTAAAATCCAAGAGAGTAAGAAAATGTCTGTTACGAAGATTGAAACCCATTTTATATCTCCTTTGATTTATATTATTACCCAACTTTACAACTTAGTAAAGAGGGGCAAGAAAAATATCTATTGTTAACACTATTTAAAATATCATTTTCTATATTATTTTAATTAATGAAGTTCCACTGCATAGTTGCCATATAGGTCCTAGGTATTAAATCTCTTCTCAGAATATCCAGTTCATTCAGTACATTCTTTATGTAACCTCTTAATTCAAACAGTTTAGAAATCTCAAAACCAAAATACCAATCTACAATTAGATACTCTGACGTTACTCCTCTCTCACTTAAATAACCCGATATATAAACACTGTTTACACCTGTCTTCAATGCGTTGTCATGCTCTAATTGCTTCCTAGCTTGCATTGATGTTCTTGATTGTATCTCCGGATAGTAAAATAACTCGTTAATTTTTTTCTGATAGTTTGTGTTGTTAGATAATGTAAAATCCACATCATTCAACTTCCACCTCAGAGAAGCTTTTAATGATATGTAAAGATCCTCTCTATCAAATTCTTTGATTTCAACTTCTTCACCTATCTGGTCTTGTTGAAAGTTATATGTCTTCTTCATTCCGGATAGAGCTTCTATACTTAGCATTGGGAAATTGAAAGCTAAACCTCCACCCCATTTCTGTTTGTTATAAGCTTCAGTGTAATCTTCGAAGCTTTCTTTGTAATTCAATGAATCCACTCCAACACTAGTTTCATGTCTATCTCTTTCTCTATATGTGTACTCACCTCTTAATTGTAACCATTTTGCAATAGGGAGATGCAATTCGTTTTGATAGTTTAACTGTTTGGGCTCCATTTTATAAAGAAGGATTCTTTCATACTTAAGATATTTTGTATTCACAATTGATTTAAATGAAAGAATATGCTTTGAATCGGGGCTATCTTGATACAATTCGACTACATCATAATTCGTTTTCCTATCAACATATTCATAATTCAATGAGGATGCTAACGCATCATGTTCGTACTTTATTCCGGTTAGATACTGCTTAGATACATCTTTAAATTTAGAACCATCCTCTTCCAGAATTTTAAACTTTTTGTTTGTTTCTTGGTATCCAAGCAGAAAGTATTTACTTTTAAACACTGAAGACATTACATATCCTCTTTGACTTGTAACATCATAAGTGCCAAGTTTATAAACAGGCATTATGTTAATGGATGGTATCTCTTGATTCAAACGCTTATATTTCAATGTTACGTCACCAATCTTGCTTTTATAACCAACTGTAAACTTATTATTACCTGTTGTTTCTATAGCATTACCCCAAAAACCATATTCAAAATGCATATCAGCTCTAACATACAGGTCTTTGATATCAAGAATGTTGTTTTTCATAAATCCGATTACTGCAATATTATGATCATTCTCACCCATTCCTGCATATATAGTTGTCAATGCAGGCTGGTATGGATAATACGGTTGATTCTGTTCATAGTAATCCCCAACTCTTTTTAGTCTAGTTCCACTAAAACCTGTCTTAAATCTAAACAATGGTGTAGTTATATCAGAAAGAGTAGTAAAAGAATCCTCTGTAATAATCATTTCATTTATCAAGGGTGACGCAAAATGCAGATTTGAAACATATACTCCCGGATTTAACAAACTCAAGTTATCGTAATAATTTCTTATATCCTTATTAGCAAATTCAACTATCCTTGCTTTAGTTTCATTCAATTTGAACCCTACTTTACTCTTTTCCTTAATCTCTTCTTTCTTCGATAGTAATTGAATCTCAAATAATTCATTTGACTGCACTTGAACACTATCCTGCATTGCAGGATAAAACTTCCATGTCATTATCTCCGTTTTCCAGTCTTCTTTATCAGAATACTCCTTGTTAAGTATGTTTACATAGGAGACTGTACTATCCGCTTCCACTGTTATAATAGCTTTAAACATAGGCGGAATAGGAAAAGTAAAATCCTCATCTTCAACAACTATGTATAAATTGTTTACAGGGTGAGATGGGACAAATGATGGAACTTCTTGAGAAAAAACTGTATATGAATAAAGTACTATAATTAATGTTAAAAGCTTTCTTACAACCATTCGTTTTCCTTATACCAATTCAAGGTATCTTCAATATTCTTTTTTAAATTAGGACATGGCTTATATCCTAATATACTTCTAGCTTTATCGATACTACAAAGCCAGTTTTCACCTTTAAATTCTTTAACTTTCTGTAGATTAATCAGCACTGCTTTATCGGTAAAGAAAGAAATCACTTCGGAAATAATAGCAACAGGATAAAGGGTAATCTCAGGTATATGTATCTTAATCATATATCCGCCCATAACCTCTGAAAGGGTATCAACAAAATCCTCTTGAAAATATGCTTTCCCGTCATTAACAAAGAATAGTTCATTATATGCTTTTTTATTACCTATAGATAACATAATAAATTCACAGAGCTCTTTTACGAAAACAAAATTAGCTAGTTTATTATGCCCAATAACCAATCCAAGATGCGACTCTACCAATTTAAAGTATTCAAAAAAATCTTTATCTCCAGGTCCATAAACAGAAACCGGACGTATTATAGTCCAAGGTTGATTGCAGTCTGATCTTACATATTCTTCAGCATCCAACTTGCTTTGTCCATAGAAAGTAAGTGGTTTACAATCATCTTCTTCTTTTTTCAATCTACCTTTAGTAGCCATCCCGGCTGCTGCCTGAGAACTCAAAAGGATAAACTGTATTCTTCTCTCTAATGAGTTTACAATCTCAACAAACTTCTTTGTTAACCCAACATTTACTTTCTGATAGTCTGATTGTCTTCTAGCTTTTGTTAATCCTGCACAATGCACAATTACATCAGCTGAAGAAATTATGTTAGTTAGTGACAAACTATCTTCATAATCAACCATTACGACTAGTGATTGATTCTCTATTAAATCAGTTCTAGATCCATTTCTTACAAGAGCAATCACATTATCATCAGTCTTATCCAATAGATTAACAAGATAACTTCCCACAAACCCATTTGCTCCTGTAATAACAATATTCCTCATTTACTATCCTTAATCCTATTTTTTCTAAACAAATGTCACTTACTCTGATTGTCAAATTTATTAGCAAGAAATTGTATATTTAATACACTTATTTATCTTTAATGGATTGCTTATGAGAATAAGTTTCATTCTACGCATTGACATCAATTCATAGACAATCCTTAGTGTATAATTAAAAAATCTATACTGGTTTGCTATAGATTGAATTTATATATTAGAAACATCATTTTTATAAAAATCATTTTACATGTATTTAGATAAGATACTATCTTAGAATTGCATAGGAAAACAAGTTACACTGTTCTATCATTGAGTAACAAAACACTATTAGCAAATTGGAATCATTTTTTACGGAGGAATAGGTGATGAAGAAATCTGTTTTAGTTAGTATTGCTCTATTATTTACACTTTGGCTATTTACAGAGGAAGTAGAAACAAGTGCTCAAAGAGCCCTTACGATTAGACCCAAGACTAAAGATACTAATGGAAATTCTTTCTCTGATTTTACAAATCAATCATTATAAAATGATGAAGAAAATTTAAGAAACGAATACATCACAATCGGTGATGGGACTATAATGAACCAACAGTTGCCAATTACACCTAATTATGGCTACTCTTACTCGCAGTCAGTTTATTTACAATCAGAGTTAAACCTCTCCAATGCTATAATAGAAAAAATCTCTTACCACTACACAAACAATGGTTCATTGGATAATAGTGATAACTGGTCAATATACATGTGGTACACTAGCAATACAAGTTTCTCAACTGTAGATAGTTGGATTCCAATTGATCAGTTAACTGAGGTTTATTCTGGTCAACCATCTACCATTCTAGCAGATGGCTGGATAGAGTTTGATCTTAACAATACTTTTCAGTATAATAATACTGATAATCTTGTCATAGCTATAGAGGAGAATCAATCAGGTTATACAATTATTAGTGGTGATTTTTACTGCTCATATTGTAACGAAAGCAGAAGTATTTACTACCATAACGATAGTATTAATCCTAATTGCAGCTATGCAAACAGTATCGTTAATCCCTAACATTCGCTTAGAGTATTTCCCCTTGCCAAGTCCAGCATTGTTAATCACTCCGAATGAAGTTGATTTTGGAACAATCTTAACAGAAAATGAATCGCAACCAATCCAAATTACGATGCAAAATACTATAATGGTGGATTTCAATATTGTATCAATTGAATCTGATGATAACGTCAATTTCTCAATTAGTAATACTATTGATTACCCTTTAACAATTTTCCCTCTTGAAGTTGACACAAATCATCTAGTCTTTCACCCCACTAGTGATGGACTCCATCAAACTACTATAATTGTTGATTGTGCAACATACGGTTCATTCCCTATTCTACTTACAGGTATCGGATATAATCCTATTGTTTCAGATTACCCATACATACAATCATTTGATACTAACATTTTCCCTATAGAATGGACAATAGATACTGAGATGAATGATTGGATTTTAAAAAACTATGATTCATATAGTAATGGAGCTAATGGGGATGCTACCGGAAACAATGGATATTATCTTGCTGTAGACTGCACTTCTATTTCTTCTATGCATGTAGATACTCATATGTATTCGTTACCATTTAACCTATCAGGAATTGCTACTCCTACTCTCTCATTTAACTACTGGATTGGTGATGCTATTAATAATTCTGAATTACAAGTTAATACAATTGTTGATAACGTAATTACTAACATAGCACAACTAACCGATATTGATGGAGCTTCAGAATGGGTAAACTATGAGATATCGCTTTCCGAATATGCTAATCAACAAGTGATACTCGACTTCATGGCTATAGTGGATGAATCTACTGTTCATGGAGAAGTTTGTATTGATGATATTATGATCATTAATTCAACTTCTATTGATAACGAAGAGCAAAACGATGTCCCACAAATTACAGATCTTCTGAATAATTATCCTAATCCATTTAGCAATGAAACAACTATCAGTTTCGACCTTAAAACAACTGGATCTCTATCAATACATATTTATAATATCAAAGGGCAGTTAATAAGACAAATTGGTAAGATGAACTTTACTCCCGAGGTAAATAAAATAGTATGGGATGGTAGAGATAGTAATGGTAACAATGTATCTAACGGGATATACTTCTATAAAATGGAATCAGATTCATTTACTAGAGCAAAAAAATGATTTTGATGAAGTAGAAGCCTTCAAATGATTTACTATGCGATGATACGTAGACAAGCTCTATTACAGTTATATCTATAGCTATCCGCATGTAACTGATTATATAGTTAAAGGTTAGTGTAATTGTTTTTTCTTTACAATTTTTATCTAATCCTAATAGTTCAACTTATTACATATTGGAGGTAAAAATATGGCAAGTGGTAAATTCGAATTCAAAGGAAATGGCTTAAGCTTTTGGTGGCTTATGATTTGGACATCTGTGTTAACTATTATTACCCTTGGACTATACTTTCCTTGGGCTTATGTTCAACAGTTGAAATGGATTTTCTCTAACGTATACATAAATGGGAAACGCCTTGTTTTCAAAGGTTCTGGAGCAGGTTTCTTCGGGAACTATCTGCTTATTTTTATTCTGACAATTATCACATTTGGGCTTTACTCTCCTTGGGGAGTCTGCAGAATAATGCGATGGACATGGAACAATACTTATTTTGCTGAAAATGGTGATATTGAGAATTTCTAACTCTTAAATTATTATAAATATTAGAAAACCCGACTTAAAAAGTCGGGTTTTCTAATATTTATAACCGGTAAAAAATTTTGAATTGTTAAAATTCGAAACTAAGGTTTATCATAGGAGTTTGATAATCATATAATGATGTCATAGCTTTAAGCTTACTTTGTTTGATAATCAATAAATCAATACAACTCGCAACACGATTAACAATTAAAAGTCCGGATATCATTCCTGCGTAATCATCACAATCCATCGACTTTTTTCTATATGAAGTATACTTTGATCTATGTTGAACAGATTCCCACTCCCAAGCCATATCATCACTATATATATTGTCTTGTATGTACTGCTGCCTTGATTCATTATCTGTAGAATATTCATGGTTAGCCATGACAACAATCATTGCATTATAACCTCTAACGTCGAATCCGCTATGATCATACTTACCAATATCAACAAGATATTGTTCACTATGGTTTGTGTTTGAAATCCCTGCAAATCTTACTGCGTAATCATATGCCTTTTCTTGAAACAAATCTGATTCTTCGTTGTAGTAGAACAAACTTGTCCATAATCCAGCATCTACGAACATTTGTGCATATCCACGATTGTAACCTTGGGAGATCTCTCCCCAACCTGGAAGTATTATTGATTTAATGATAGGGGGGATTCTATCTGAAATCCCTGCATTCAAAGATAATGATAGTAGAGCAATAACACTTAGCAGAATTGTTCTTTTAAAATTTGTATGAGTAAACAACATTGACTCCATTATTAATATAATCTGGTTGAATATTTATATTGCTTATTTGTGACAATACTGTTTTATGAGGACGAGTAGAGATGATTGTTTGAATTGTACTGAACAAGTGATTAATAACTAATCCACCGACAGCAAGATTCTTATAAACTTCAAAGTTTTGTTTTCTCACTTTAATACTTCTATATTTCATCCATCTATCTTTTGTACTCCAATCCCATGTTTCATCTCCACTATATGCAAACTTTTGAATATAGGCATAATAGCTTTCAGGGTCATTCGTATAAATGAGATAGTAATTTCTTGCATCTCTAATCACAGCTTCATTATGTTTTTCACTCGATTCATATGTATACATATCTTGATATAAATCAGTACTACTTCCAATGGGAATATCATTATAGGCAAAAGCATACTGCTGATAATGATCTACTCCCCAATCAATCTCTTTTTGAAATCTTAGAAGTGAAAAAACTAATCCTAGCTCCGTAGCAATAAGAGTAGCTCCCATTGTCTTCTGTCCTGTATATAACTGTCCTGAACCAGGAACTAATGCTGACATTATTATAGCTTTACCTCTCGAATACTCCTGAGCTGAGCTGATAGTAATAAATAATACCAGTATAAGCAACAGAATTAGTTTCTTAATCATTTAAAACCTCTTTGTTAAATATACAAAAGGAGTCATCTGATTGTTTCTAGGGACAACAGCATAATTAAGCTTCACATCATTTCTAGCAAGGTTCTCTGCATTATGCTTTATAGTTAATCTTATTGCATCTACACCACTTAAAACATGGTTAAAAAGTATTCCAAAGGTCATAACTGTAGCCATATCATAATCATCTTGAGCATCTCTACGCATATTTATATATTCTTCTCTCAACTCAGAGTATTTTGAATCTTCAGGAAAATTTGAGTATTCATCATTCATTACTCTATTTCCAAACCATTTAAAATTCTCGTTCTCCCCATTTCCGTAAAAAACTGGTGTAACAAAGTCGCCATTATTATCCGTTGCATAAGCAGCGTACCAATCATCCCAGCCAAAGACATACTTGTCATATTTAGCAATATCTTCATAGAAATGCTGAGTATTGTCATCATCCAAACGCCAAAAAGTTTTATCATAAACATCGTGCTCATACATCTCTCTAAGATAATTTTCAATCTCATGCTGGTGAGTTCTCTGATAATGCAAGTCTGCATAATCTTCGTAAACATCTGTCTTTTTATCGCCTTCAGATCTATAATAAATATACCCAGCCCATAGTCCAATCTCAATAACCGGCCAAATGTATGTTGTTATCGAGGTTTTATCAGCGTAAAAATTTCCCACACCGGGAACCAACATCGATAATGCCATCGCAAGTCGAGCATCCTTGTTATTAGTTTTTACATTAATAACATCACCTCTCATAAGAAGTTCTCTCTCATCTTGGACCGGTTTATTCTCTGATTCTTTCTCTTTTTTATCATTCGGTGTAAAATCGAAATCTTCAGCAAATATAGTTAGGAAAAGACCCATTATAACTAGTAGTAAGACCCATTTTTTCATTTACAAACCTCACTTTTCAATTGAAAATTTAATCTTCTTAGTTTTATTTCTGTCTTTATAAACGCAGAAATATGCCCCTGCACTTAACTTATCTAACCTCAAAGAAGCTTCGAAATATTGTTTATCTAAATCTAATCGACTTAATGTGATTTTGTCTGTATAAACTTTATTTCCGGCAATGTCATATACTATCAATTCATAATCACTAGCAGGATTATATACTCTAAACCGGGCATCTATACTACGTATAGGATTAGGATAAATATATGCATTAAAACCTGTAACTTCTGTATTAGAGAAATCTTCAGTGACATTAAACAGACTTCGATATCCTGAAAACTCGATTGGATTTTCTTCATATTCTTTAACTTGATTAACGAATACTGAATGACTATTACTTATGAAAGCATTATACAGATAGCCATTAGAGTAGCACAATTCATTATCATTGTTCTCACTATAATTGGTATAGCTTTCATCGCTAAGTATTTCTCCGTCCGAGTTAATTGAGTAGTAACCGTTACCGTCAGTTTGAATTTGAATTATACCATCAACTAGACGTGGATAACTTCTACTTTTAAAGAGTAATCCATCATACTTAACTGGAAAGCCTTCCAATAAGGCATTATTCTTCATGGCAAACAAATGGTCTCCAGCTCCCCAAACAAAAACATTCTCAATGTTTCCGATTCTCCCATATGCGAGATTTGTTGGAGGGATACTTGAATATTTACTAAAATCTATTTGCTCTTTAAATGCAAAAGTAGCATAATAAGTGAAGTCGTACTTAGCTTCTATAGATAACAACTTGCTATTGTTTGTTACAAACATCCCTCTAAGAGACGAATATCCATTAAAGTTATATCCCGGATTTCTACAGAAAATTGGTGATCCTCCATCAATATATTCGTTTTGAATGTTGTATTCTCGAACATCATTTTCGAACATTATTAATACAGTCTGAACATCATTATTGTTTGATAAATAACCTGCTTCAATAACCTTACCTTCAACAATCTCTCTAAAACTGAAATCACAATCAGAAACATACTGATAAACATAGAAACCTTCTGTTGTAGGAATTCCAAGTAATCTAAGATAATTACCTTGAATATCATAATTGTAAAACACAATTGGTGCAGCAGTAATCTCAGGTAATCCTGAGATCTCCCCATATTTAAGTGGAGTTAAAGTTAAAATATTATTATCCGATACAAGAACAAGACAACCATTTCCTCTTTCATCATTTATGACTACAGGGTAATAATCAATCTTATCAACATACTCATTAATAATATCATAATAATTATGCCATTCACCTTGATTATCCAATTGTGTATAAAGCATTATTCCATGCTCCGTAACTATTGGTAACTCCATTCCGAATTCAGATTGGAAAATAGGACCGATTCCAACTAAATCATCATTTGTATATATTTCCTGAGTATACGTACTATTTAGAAATGACAGTTTCATTTCCATAACGCCTGTTGGATTGCTCAAGAATTCAATTGAGTATTGAGAGGGGTGCCCATAACTATCGGCTAAAGCTGGTTTAGTGCTACCCGAAAATACAGGCGTATGTGTTTCTAAACTCCAAGAAACAAACAATCCTTCTGAATCTAACATTGGCTTTTGTGGAAAGAAATATTCGTATGGAGTCCCAGACCAATAGAATGAACTAGGTTCCCCAATATCCTTAATATTATCAGCTTCCACCAACTCAATGCCTCTTCTGTATAAGTTTGTGTTAACACTATTATTATCAAAATTTGTTATCGGATTACCTTCATTATCTACATAGAGAACTTTGTTCAGAATATCTTCATTGATTCTCCACGCCAGAACTCCTCCTCCATATGAATCATAACTACCATTCTGAGAATTCCATTTTTGCCATGAAGGTAACAAATAGTCGTATTCAAAAGTCAGTGGTGAATCAATCCCACCCCCTATAGTCGTAGGTCCAAGAATAACTCTTCTGGATAAAGTACTTTTAACTGCAGTACCTCCATCGCCATCAGGATCTACACTTCTGTGTTCTAGCAGTAAGTATTGACTATCAGATAGTGGCACCTTAATAATTCTTAACTTGTTTATTGGCTTGACCATAGATTCAGCAGCAGAGAATTCCATGCTTTCTTCAAAACTCAATTCATTGATGTCTTTAATGATACCTTCATCTCTAAATATATCTTCAAACATCAAGCTTTTAGAATATGCCCCGGGTAAAGCAGGTAAAGCTCCTTCATAATTATATAGTTTGTTATCTCTACCTACAGATTGCATAATACCAGAACCACCACTGTCCATAATATCAAAATAGCCAACCATAGGTGTTGAAGAATGAGTATCATAGAGGTCAACCAAACCCATTGAATGACCAAACTCGTGAGCAAAAACAGCATTTGGGGAACCATGTCCATACACCATAACTCCTGGCACACCATTATCGTCTACATATTCGTATTCTTCATAATCCTGAGATATTGTCTCTGGAACATTGCAAGATTTTCTTATCAAAACCTGCCCATCATCAACAATTGCTTCTTTTCCTGTTCCTATTCGAATAAATAAAGAAGGCATATCGGAAGGAGTATCCCCAAATGTATCGTGTTGCCAATCAGCACCTGCATGAACTAACATAAAATGCTGATATTGAGAAAAATCTATCTCTGGATCATCCCTATCCGCAGTCTCCCATGATTCCTTGAAATATTCTTCCAATCTTTCTACAAACAGACTTGAACCTACATCAGAAGGACTATAGTAACTCATTTCATGGGATAAGGTATATGCAGGCTTATCCTTAGGCCAAATATCATAGTCAAGTTCGAAATGACCATAACTGGCTGCTCTATAATAATTGCGTACACTCTCTAATACCGAGCTGTAGTATTCTTGATCATGAGGAGGCATACCGATAGTTGGGCCATTTAGAGAATCAATGTAAGTAAGAAAATGACCATTCCCGGTAGTTGCAGTATTATCAATAACTTCCTCTTGAAATTGGACAAGAATAACGATTAATTTGTTTTCCTCTGACCCTATTTTTCGGTTATCTTCAGGCAAAATTCTTGAATCAAAAATCTCCTGAGCCGGATGCTTTAAGCGGAGCTTATTTTTTCGGGGAGCTCCGCTTTTTTGCATGATAATTTTATCTGCCCAAAGTAGATTGAGGCTCAATATTACCAAAAGTAATATCAGTGATTTCTTCATATTTATCTACTTTAAATCTAGAAATCTACACTCAAAGAGAATGTCTTATTATAATGTGTAAGCTCACCTGCTTGCTTCATAGCAAAATCAAATGATCCAATATATTTGTCATTAAATGAATATTTTAATCCTGCTCCAAATGATGGGCCTTCCATTGAACCGGCTTTATCGTAGTAATATCCCCCACGTAAAGATATCATATCAAGATAGACATATTCTCCACCAATGCTGAAGATTGTTGATTCCAACTCCTGTTGAAACGGATCATCCTTCCAAGCTGTTACAAGGCGGCTTAAGACAAAATCATCGTTAGCTAACAATTTACTCATGTCAGCATTGACAGTAAAACGATTAAATTGGTCATCAAGAGGTCTATATGAGAAACCGGCACGAAGGTTCATTGGAAGAGGATCGCTTTGCTCATCATCAATGTAAGTAATATCCGGACCAATGTTCTGTAATGTAACACCAAAGTCTAGTCTATCATAATTGAAGATATTCTTATGTTTATAACCAAAATCAAAGGCGAAACTTATACCTCGACCATGTGTACTTTCTTCAGTATTGCCTGTACCTTTGGGGGCAAGGTCACTAAGTATAAACTTGAAGTTCACACCAAGACCGATATTATCGTTTATCTGGGAAGCATAAGTAAATGTTGGTGCCAACTCATAACTGGTAAATGAACCTAGGTAATTATTTTCGGCATCCGTTCTTTCCATTTTTCCAAATGTCATAAACACAACATGAAAACCTAGATTACCTATGCCTTCCAGATATCCGTTATAGCCAGCATATTCATAATAAACATCGTCAATATTAGCATCTTCAAACCAGCTTACATGCATAACGCCTATCTGGTTCTTACGGTTGAAAGCCATAGCTCCCGGATTCCACCAACCGGAATAGGCATCATCCGCCTTAGCGACATAAGCCTCTGCCATACCATTAGCACGGGAATCAGGTTCAATAAGAAGGAAAAGTACACCAGCTTCAGAGCTAGCATTCGAAAGTATTGGAATCAGTAGAATTGCTGAAACTAGAATCAGCTTAATTAAGTTCTTGTTTTTCATACTAATATAACCCCTATGTTAATCTTTTTTGTAAATATAAGAATAAATCTGAGAATTGAGTCAATTCGTACGACTTCGTCAGAACAATAATATTATAAGCTACTCCTTAGTTCCAATTTATAAAGTGGTGCCGAAGGCCGGACTCGAACCGGCACGAGCTAAAGCTCGGAGGATTTTGAGTCCACTGCGTCTACCAGTTTCACCACTTCGGCACGGAATCAAATCACTATTAACAAGCTTTCTTGTCAACTGTTATTTATTCCGAACCTGTATTATTTCTTAAATTATATATTAATCGACTTTCCAAAGTTTCCAAATCGACTTAACTTATCGATTTATATTTTTCAATTCTTTATAATAACGAATATAAACTGCTATAATTTCTTTGTAAAGTCTTTTTTATATATTTCTACTTCTTATCATTGGTGGCATAGTTTCTTGATACACATAAATGATAATTTCACTTTAACGATTGCATAGACAATAATCAATTTGGAAATCTTAATGGGAAAAATCCTACTCGCTAAATAGTATATGCTTATCGTTATCTTTTTATTTAGGAGAACTATAATAATTTAGACTAATTTATAGGTTTTCTCTAGCATAAAGAAAATGTGAATCATCCTCAAAAATAGTTTGACGAGAATGAATACTGCATTAATAATAAGTATTGAAGCGAATCAAACTGCGAGGAATCATGAAAAAACTAATGATATTGCTCCTATTTCTGTTACTTATTCTTTCTGCTTCTGGCAGAGATGTTGAAAAGATTCCTAAAATTTTAGTTATACAATCTTATCATTCTGGATACAAATGGTCTGACGATATTCAAGCGGGAATTGTTGATAATCTGAGAGATTTTAATCATAAAATTCATATTTCGACAGAATACTTAGACACAAAGAGGTATAGTAGTAAGAAGGAATTAGAAGAGGAAAAAAGATTATTCTTTCGCAAGTATAAAGGATTAGAATTCGATGTTGTTATAACAGTAGACAATTTCGCCTTTAACTACATGCTTGAGAATATTGAAGATATCTTCCCCAATACACCGATGATATTTTGCGGTGTAAATGGATTTCATTACTCGATGCTTGGAGATAATAAGTTAGTAGCCGGAGTAAACGAAAAAGTAGGTATATTACAAAATATAAAGCTGATTAGAAAACTTCATCCCAATCTCAAAAATCTCTTCATAATAGATGATGAGACTTTAACAGGTATTGAGCTTAATAAAGAGATCGAGAGAGCTGTGAAATGGCTACCTCCAACAATCAGCATTGAGCAACCTCGCAATATCACTATGAATGAGCTTAAACTAAGAGTTGCTTCCTTACCCGAAGATACAGCTGTATTATATACTGTTTTTTTTAAAGATAGTGAGAATCATTTCTTTGAGTTTGATTCCAGTATAATTGAGATAGTTGAAGCAAGTAATTCCCCTATTTATGGATGCTGGGATTTCAATCTGGATTACGGTATTGTTGGAGGTTTTCTGACAAGTGGTTATTATCAAGGTGAAAAAGCAGCGAACAAAGCAATAACTATTCTTGAGGGTAATGAAGTTGAAGACGCCGGAATAGACATGTCAAGTGCCAACAGATATATGTTTGATTATAGAGCCTTGACTAAATGGGGTATAAAGGTCAGAGATTTACCGAGAAAGTCCGTAATTATTAACATGCCTGAATCATTCATACGAAGAAACAAATCACTACTAATTCAATTCGGTTCCTTACTATTATTCCTTTTAATTATAATAATAATGCTTGTTGTTAACACTTTTAAGAGAAGTAAACTTCATAAACGACTAGCTGATTCACATGAGAAATTAGCAAGCCTGGCCGGTAGTCTGGAAGCTACGGTTAAAATTCGGACTGAAGAACTTGAAAGAGAAAGAATTTTCATGTCTGCCGTACTTGATACTGAAGAAGCTATGGTACTTGTCTTGAGTAGCCGAGGTAGAATTAGAAGAATAAATAAATTTGCTAAAACTAAACTTGGCTATCAAGCAACCGATAATGTTGAAGGTGAGTTTTGTTCTTTTCTAACAGATCAAGCACTAGCTCAAGAATTCAGAAACAACTATAATAATCCCGAAAAGTTTAGAAATGGTATAACACATGAGTGCCCGATTCGCTCTTTACATGGAGAGCACTTTATCATAAAAGCAAACTTCACAGGAATGTTCAATAACGCCAAACTTGAATATATAGTGTTGACAGGACTCGATGTAACTAAAGAGAGAAAGGCAACACAAGAAATCATATTAAAAGAAAAAAGATTCAGAAGAGTTTTCGAGAACAATGGTTCAGCAACCATTTCTGTATCTAATGATAACTTTTTAACGATGGTTAATTTTGAATTCGAAGTACTATCTGGCTACAAAAGAAAAGAAGTCATAGGTAAGAAGAAATGGTACGAATTTGTCCATCCTTCCCAGATTGAGAAGATACAACAATATCAAAAGCGTAGATGGGAAGGTGATCCACACATCCCTAATAAGTACGAGTTTAAGTTTATTGATAAAAAGGGAATTGTTAAAGACGTGCTAGCTACTGTAGTAATGCTTCCTGATTCTCAAGAAACTATTGTTACACTTACAGATATATCAGATAGAAAGAAAGCAGAAAGAGCTGCGAAACAGGCAATGAGAGCGGAGAAGGCAGCAAATAGAGCCAAGTCTTCATTCCTTGCAAATATGAGTCATGAGATTCGAACTCCCCTCAATGCTATAATAGGGATGTCCTATCTTATGTTCGACACCAAAATGAGTGATGAACAGAAAGACTTTGTTGAGACAATAAAAATCAGTAGTGATGCTCTCCTGGCAATTATTAATGATATTCTGGATTACTCAAAAATAGAAGCAGGTAAGCTTGAACTAGAGAATATTCCATTTGAAATAGTAGAACTAGTTGAAGAAGTTCTTGATATCTTCTCCAGTGCTGCTAATAAGAAAGGAATAGAGCTTATCTATCAAATCTGTGATGATGTTCCTCGTACAATCGTCGGAGATAAGAATAAATTGAGACAGATCCTCATCAATCTTGTTGGAAATGCTATAAAATTTACTGATAAAGGAGAAATACTGATTGAATTATCCAGTGAAAAGATTGATGATGTATACAGAATTGAGTTCAAGGTTGCCGATACAGGAATAGGAATAGAAGAAAATAAGTTAAACAGGCTTTTTAAATCCTTTAGTCAAGTAGATGCCTCCACTACCAGAAAATTCGGTGGAACAGGTCTTGGGCTAGCAATATCAAAGAGATTGAGTGAAATGATGGGTGGAGCAATGTGGGTAGAAAGCAAGTTCGGCTCAGGTTCTATATTCCATTTTGATATACAAGTAATTGCAGGTAAGACCAAAGAAAAAATCTTTAACAAAAAAGAGCAACCTAATCTTGAAAGTAAGCATGCTTTGATAGTAGATGATAATGATAAAAACAGACAGATTTTGAAGCACCAACTCTCTTGGTGGGGAATGAGTTCGGTAGCGGTTGAGACTCCTTTTGAAGCATTAGAGTTTCTAAAGGAAGAGGAATTTGATATTGTTATCTCCGATTATTTGATGCCGGAGATGGATGGAGCTGAGTTATGTAGAAATATAAAGACAGATTTGAAACTTACGAACCTTCCTCTTTTAATTCTAACTTCAGCAGGCAACATTGAAGAGTGCAAACCATTTTGTGACAGAGTACTTACAAAACCAGTGAAGATATCTAATCTATATCGAGTTATACATAATCTATTCTCAAACAGTGACGAGGAAGTTGAATATGAACATAAAGAGATTGGATTCGATAGAAATATGGCAGAAAAATTCCCTCTCAAGATTCTGGTTGCTGAGGATAATTATATAAATCAGAAAGTGATAAGGAAGATATTGGAGCGCTTAGGTTATGAGCCGGAGATAGTTGAGTCGGGAGAAGGTGTTTTAACTTCAATAGATAAACGGGAATTTGATGTAATACTTATGGATATTCAAATGCCGATTATGGATGGAGTAAAAGCCTCTGCAAGAGTCAGAGCTATGGGTAATAAAATTAAACAACCGTATATTATTGCGCTAACAGCCCACGCAATTGCCGATCAACTGGAAAAGATAATTACAGATGATATGGATTCTTATCTAACAAAGCCAGTGTCAGTTAATTCACTTAGAAAGGGATTGGAAAAAGCCTATTTGAAAATAAACAACAAGTAAAGCCTGTGGCGTCCCCGGTGCGATTCGAACGCACGACCTTTTGATCCGGAGTCAAACGCTCTATCCAGCTGAGCTACGGGGACACATCTGAGACCTTTTTAATGTAATAATGTAAATGTCAAGCCAAATGCTTTTCTAATTCATTATAATTGGCAATTCCACATAAAACTCTGCACCACCGGTATCGGCTCTTGAATAACTGATTGTACCTCCGTGGTCATTAACTATCTTCTTACAAATAGCAAGTCCTATCCCTTTACCCTTTTGTGTAGAATTAGTTTTAAAAGGTTCATATAAATGAGTTAGCTTCTCTTCTGAGATTCCTGGTCCATCATCCTTAATTGAAAACTTAATATAGTCCTCTCTTCCCGAAAAACTCAGATATATGTTTCCGTCGTCAGCTACGGCATTAACTGCATTTTTAGCTAGATTATCAAACAGCCTTCTAAATCTGACAATATCAAGATAATAGTGCTCAGGAGCATTGTTATCCCAATGAATAGTTAGATTCTTAAACTTACTAAGTTTCTTTATGTAACTTTCCATTGCCGGGAAAAGTTGCTTTGTACTGTATTTTTCAAAGTATAAATCAACTTGATTACCTTTAACAAACTCTACTATCTCTTCAATAATTTCCGATATTTTTTCTGCACTTTTATTAATTTCCCCTAAGTATTCAGAAGTCTCTGGAAATTCATCACTCATCAATTGACAACTAATGAAGATAGAAGTCAGAGGTACTCTAACATCATGCATTATTTTACTTAGTGTCTGACTTAAAGTGAACAGTTTGTTCTTCATGATAAAGGAATCCACCATCTCAGCTATCTTGTTATTAGTCTGAGAGAGTCTTTCTGACATCGTGTTAAGTAAGTTAAACATAGTAATTGGATTTGCATAGCATAGCTTTAAGAAATCTTCACCCTTAATCTGATATGCTTCAATGTCAGTTAAAGCTATAACATTGGCACTTCTTTCTCCTAAACCAAAAACCGACATCTCCCCTACACAATCATACTCCTCTAATATAGTTAAACGGGCTTCATCTCCGGTTTGGTTCAAGCCTTTCGTGATTTCAACCGAACCGGATTTAATTATCCATAAAGAATTGTCTTCTGTTCCTTCACTAATTAAAGCAGTCCCCTTCTCTAAAGAAACAAGCTTAAATTTCTCAGCAAATCTTTGAAGCTTATCACTCTCAATTTGCTTAAAAATCTTAACATTGCTTAAAAATGTTAACTTATCCATACAAACCTCACTATAAATTACCATCCTCTTTTAATAAATAATTAATAACATAATCTCTTACACCCTCTTCAAGAGACGTCATTTTATATCCGGTTAAAGATAAAAGCTTTTCAGTATTAGCTTGAGTAAAATACTGATATTTACCTCTTAGATTATCCGGCATATCTATGTAATTAATCTTAGCAGGTAAATCAAGTGCTTTAAAAACAGCTTTTACCAGATCATTCCAGCTTCTTGCTTCTCCTGTTCCAAGATTAAATATCCCATTCCATTCCGGTTTTGTTAAAAACTTGTATAGAACTTCCACTACATCTTTAACATAAATAAAGTCTCTTTTTTGCTCTCCATCTGAGTAATCCATATGGTAGGACTTAAACAACTCAACCGAACCCTTTGCTATAATCTGATGATAAGACTTGTATACCACGCTCTTCATACTACCTTTATGATATTCATTAGGCCCGTATACATTAAAAAATTTGAATCCGGCGAGTCTTGTCTCAAGTCTGTTTCTATAAACATATTCGTCCATTAACTGCTTGGAATATCCGTACATGTTCAATGGCCGTAGCCCAAATACGGATTCATCGGAATAATCGTTTGAGCCATCTCCATAAGTAGCCGCACTGCTGGCATAAATGAATCTAGCTCCTTTCTCAAGAGCCCATTCTGCTAATCTACGTGAATACTTAAAATTGTTATCCATCAAGTAGTCTGCATTCATCTCAGTTGTTGAAGAGCAGGCTCCCATATGGATTATAGCTTCAACTGTATCGAAGTGTGCTAAATAACTAAATAAATCTGCTTTATCTAGATAATCATTAAAGACTTTTCCCTGAAGATTCTTCCATTTGGATGAACTTTTTAGAGAATCAACAACTATTATATTTTCATAGCCGGCTTCATTTAATCTAGATAGCATTGCACTACCTATGAAACCAGCTCCTCCTGTCAATACTATCATTTTCCTACCATCCTTATAAATTCTGTATAAGTATCAAAAAAAATACCCTGTCAAGCTTTCTTTTCTTTTATAATGAGAACTTGCGTTTCAGACTCCCAAGAACAGCTTGATATGCATCTTCAATAAGTTGGTCTTTAGGAAGAGTATTCTTTATCTCATGTCCCAATTTCTCATCAATCATTATCCGGGCAGAAGACGAATAATTTATATCCTTAAGCCAACTAAGAAGTAAGAGTTTAAAGTCTGTTACAGTCTTAAGTTCTTTGCCGAGTATCGGTTTATTTTTAATAAGCTTATGTGCTAATTTTTCAGTGTAATCATCAGTTATAGGCAGTTTGTGCACTAAGCACTCGGTAATCTTCTTCTCATTAAACAATTTCAGAAATAATCTGATGACGTCAATCTTATCTGCATCTCTTACAAGATTAACATATTCTCTGGATACAATATTTAAATCCCTTGGAACTTTTAAAGCATTATGAGTTCTCGTAACAGCTAAAACAATCTCTCTCCATACAAGTGGCATTGTATTGACAAGCATGTCGGAGTCTTTAAGCATTTCATAGCCTAACTCTCCGTGGTTGGCAGATAATCTGTCATTAAAACTAGCATAACGTCTGTATTGTTCAAATCTACCAATGTCATGTAGAAGTCCTGCCGTGTAGGCAAGCTCTGGGTCAAAGTTAAATCTGGTTTCTAAAGTAGCAATTTTTTCTGTTAGTTCAGCAACTCTAATAGAGTGCTCAATTTTCAGATTGATGTTAATATCATAATCCGGTTCATTTTTCAGGTATTTAGCAGTAAGAGTCTCAAATTGTTGTTTTATTAAATCAATCATAATATAAATAAAGGGGGTTGTTTAACCCCCTTCTCCTTTTCTAAACGTTATAGTATAAATTCATCTCGTAAGGATGAGGTCTATTATTAATCTCTTTTAATTCTTTCATTTTCTCATTGATATGACTCTCAATGAGTTCTTTGTTGAACACATCACCTACAAGTAGGTACTCATGATCCTCTTTCAATGCCACCAAGGCTTCTTCCAGATTAGCAGGTACTGAGCTGAGTGTTGATTTTTTATCTTCAGGCCATGCAAAGATATTATCATCGTAAGGTCCAAAGTTATAATCTGCAGGATTATACCTATTCTTGATACCGTCCAAACCGGCCATCAATAAAGCACTCATTGCCAGGTATGGATTACAAGTAGCATCACCTGTTCTGAATTCAAATCTCTTTGTATCTTCTTCAGTCGCATATTTAGGGATTCTGATACAAGCACTTCTGTTAGCTAATCCGAAAAAGAGCTTAACAGGTGCTTCAAATCCCGGGAGCAATCTCTTATAAGAGTTTGTACTTGGATTTGTGAAAGCACATATAGAACGTCCGTGTTTAAGAATACCTGCCATAAACCAGATAGCTTCGTCAGAGAGGTCCGCATATCCGCCTTTCTTCCAGAATATGTTTTTACCGTTCTTTGTAAGCATAATGTGGAAGTGCATACCGTTACCCGCTTCATTATATACAGGTTTAGGCATGAATGTAGCTGTAGCTCCGTATTCTAAGGCAACGCGTCTTATAAGGTCTTTGATAACCTTTGTATCATCGCAAATTTTCGGGAAAGGAAGTAACTCTGTTTCAATCTCCTGTTGAGACCCAAGACCGACTTCATGATGATGATAACGAATTTTGATACCCATATCTTCGAGTAGAGTTACAACTTCTTCTCTTAGGTCAAAAAAGCTATCAAAAGGATCGTCCATGTGATAGCCTTTAACATCTTGTTGAGATAAACCTTGAGTATCTTCAATATCCATACTCATAGCTTTTTTTTCTTCCGAAGAAGAGATTGAAAAACCGGCTTGGTATTGGTCATTGCTATACTCTACAGAATCAAATAAATGAAATTCAAATTCAGGAGTCCAAAGTGATGTATCGGCAATACCGGTTGATTCCATGTATGCCTGTGCTCTTTTAGCAACACTTCTCGGGTCCTTTTTAACTCCAACTCTTGTATCGGCATCGCATATTGAGCAAATGAAACGTAAAGTAGGGTTATCTCTAAGAGGGTCAAGATGAGCTGATTCGATATCCGGCATAAGAACCATATCACCTGATTCCACAGCCCTCATTCCTGGTATACTTGATCCGTCAAATGGAACACCAAATTCCAAAACGTCTTCTAAACGTCTTGCTGGGAATGTGATGTGATACCAGTTTCCGTTAAGACCTACATACTTCAGGTCTACTGTTTTGAGCATACCTTCAGCAATCATCTCTTTAATCTGATCTAAGGTCATAATTCCTCCCTATATTTTTTATATTCCTAGTAATAACTGCATTAATCCCATTATCAGTCTGTAAACAAACATAACCGGTGGAAGTACTACATAACTGAATATGGAGAATTTAAATAATCTGGATGCAATAATCAAACCAATAAAAATTATCATTCCATTACGTTCTTGCATTGTATATTTTACATAAGCTTCATCTGAAAGAAACATCCCCAGAACTTTTGAGCCGTCCAGAGGCGGGAATGGTATCAGATTAAAGAATGCAAGGAAGAGATTTATCAGGATTAAGTTCTGCCAGAACTTAGCTCCTACAGCAGAATTAACAGCTCCAAATTTCACTAGAAGAGCAAATACAAATGCCATTAAAATTGAGATGGAGATGTTACAAATTGGACCTGCCAGAGCGGTAAGCCCCATATCTCTTTTATATGATTTAAAATTGTATGGATTAACAGGAACAGGTTTAGCATATCCAAAAGCCATTCCGGTGAACAAATACATCATCAATGGTAGTATAATTGTTCCGAAAGTATCTATATGCTTCAATGGATTAAGACTTAATCGACCTTGTCTGTAAGCTGTGTCATCTCCAAGTAAATGAGCAACAAATCCATGACTTATCTCATGCAAAATGATAGAGTAGATAATTACGGCTATCAATAGTATATTAAACATTACTATCCTTTAATTAACTTTGCAAAACGGCGTTTACCGACCTTGAGTATCATTTCTCCTTCCAGTTTAATGATTTCGTCCTTTGAGGCAATCTTGTTGCCATCAAGAGAAACAGCTCCTTGCTTTATCATACGACGAGCTTCTCCCCCGGATGTGCAGAGTTCTGTTTCTGATAAAAGTGAAAGAATATCCATCTCATTCTCAGTGAATGTAAACTCTGGGATATCTGTTGGTATCTTGCCTTGACTAAAGACTGCATTAAACTCTTCTTCTGCCTTTTTAGCTTCCTCTTCACCGTGATACATTTTTACAATCTCACGGGCTAAACGCTGTTTTATAAATTTCGGGTTAGAACCAGATTTTAGTTCCGCATCAATTGCTTGTATCTCTTCAACACTAAGTAGTGTTGCATAGTTGAAATAGTTTATTATAAGATCATCCGGGATAGACATTGTTTTGCCATACTTATCTTTAGGTGTATCAAACACGGCAATATAATTATTGAGTGACTTACTCATTTTGTTCACACCGTCAGTCCCCATTAGAATAGGAGAAAGTACTGCTATCTGCTCTTCCATACCGAAGTATCTTTGCATATCTCTACCGGTAAGAATATTGAACTTTTGCTCTGTTGCTCCCAATTCTATATCCGCATCAATTGCAACCGAGTCATAACCTTGAAGAACCGGGTACATGATTTCATGCATTCCAAGAGGAGTCCCAGATTCATATCTTCTTCTGAAAGTATCATGAGCTAAAAATTGAGCTAATGTGAATTTACCTAGCATCTTCAATACATCATCCAGACCCATTTTTCCAAACCATTCGCTCTGCCATCTTACTTCTGTTTTTTCCGGATCAAGCACAGTGTATAGTTGCTCCATGTATCTCTCTGCATTAGCATTTACTTGGTCAGCAGTTAAAGGAGGACGTGATTCATCTTTTCCGGTAGGGTCACCAATCTGAGCAGTGAAATCACCGATAATGATAACACCGATATGACCTAAATCTTGAAACTCACGCATTTTCCTTATTGGCACAAGGTGCCCTATATGCACTTCGGAACCGGTTGGGTCGATTCCATATTTTATCCTTAGCGGTTTCCCGGTTTTCTCTGATTTCTCAAGTTTTTTTAACAATTCCTCTTTGGGAACTATCTCCTCAACACCCTTTAGTATAATCTGCATCTCTTTATCAAATGCCATTGTTTACCTTCTCTTATAGTATTTAGTTAGTTTGTCACAAAAATCTACTAAATTCTAAATTGTCAAATACTTTGAAGATGACGAGGTAATAAATAGTTATTTGATAATGTTAAAGCTGAGCTATTGCATGACCATGTTGACCTTACATTATGTTCTATTTAAGCTGGATTAGTTAAGATATCTATTGACGTGTTCTGTTAACTGCATCTTGATGATGTAAATGGACAAGTCCCGTCTATAGAAACATTGAGAGTGGTTGCATTGATAGCAATCAGTGCTGTTAATAAGATATTATCAAACAAAGTGTTTTATATTCCTGCTTTGCTATTACCGGGAACGCGGACATCCCTGTCCGCATTCTTTGCAGGCAAGATGCCTGCGTTCCAAAAAAGGGCAGGACATGCCTGCCCATATTAATATCTAATCAACCATTTAGAAGGTCAAAAGACCATTTTAAAGGTTTATTTGAGTAACATCATTTTACCAATCGCACTATCCCCACCACTACTAACCTTGTAGAAGTATATCCCGGATGCTACAGATTTACGATTATTATCCTTGCAATCCCATACTTGGGAATAGTACTCACCAGACTGTTTATCTTCGCTTGATAATCCTGCTGAACGGACAAGCTCTGAGAAACTCTGGGTTATCTTTAAATCTCTAATCTTCTGCCCTCTGATATTGAATATCTCCAGTGAAGGTTTTTCGATTGGTTTCTTAGGTAGGGTAAACTCGATAAATGCTACTTTCCCATTCGCTCCATTAGGTGTTATCGGATTAGGGAAATGAGATACTTGTATCGTTTCTGGTGGGGTTGGTGCTGTTTCATCACTATTAGGTGTTGAATTATACTCATAAGCACCCATATCGATTATGTTATCCCATACTCTCGGATTCCCTGCAATATCTACTGTTGGTAAGTTCATACCAAGTGTATCAGGAGTTCCCGCATTCACACAAGGTGAACCTTGTGTAAGTTGCACCCATCTTATGTCTTCGAGTTCCACATCACCATGGACATCACCACGGAATAGTGGGTCAGTATCAATGTTGTGATTCCCCCATACTAAGGTGTTATTGGGTTCTTCAGTACCATTAACATCATCTAATCCACCACGTATAAGGTTATAATCTGCATCAACATAAGAGTATAAAGGATTTGAATCTCCGGGACTTGGTTCCCAGATATTCAACTCAGCCCCGGCACTTGGATTGTATAAAATACTGTTTCTAACTGTGTAGTCGCCTCCTAATCTTAACACACCAGTAGGTCCTGAATTGTTTGCTATCGTCATGTTATTTAAATAGCATTGTTCATAGTCATTTAGAATTATCATCATTGGCAAAGAACTACTTGTCGATATGTTATTATACATTAAGAAATTGCTTAACTCAATATTTCCACCGGGTGAATTACTTCCAGTGTTTCCATATTGAAAAAGAGTTCCAGGATATGCTTGCTGATTATTTGTAACAACAATATTATTGGCAGTAATAGCCGAATCTCCTAGATCAATACATGATACTCTACCATTAGTTGCAGTGCTTTCATTATCATAAATCAATATGTTATTTAGTAAAACTGAACTACGATATGATACTAAGGATCTAAATCTGGATGCTCCAAAGAAGTTATGAAAGCAACAATTAAGTATGTCTATTCTGTTTGAATAAAAGATTGAAAGTCCGGCTCTATTATTTACAGATTCTCCAAAATCAATATCTCTGACAATAATACTTTCAGACTCATGTACTTTGAACGCCCAGGCATCATGCATATTATGCCTTCTCATCTGAAAGTTTCCGACTTCAACATTTTCAGCATAGAAAACTGAAATCGAATTATTACTCAACTCATCACCAATAATCACATCAAATGGGACATCACCTGCACCCAATAGTTTTGTATGCGATTGAACTGCGACAGGAAAAAACTGATTGTTTAACTCTTTACTATATGTCCCGGGTAATACAAAAACTGTATTAGAATTTTGCTCATTGGGCTCAATTAACCTTGTAGCATACGCAATAGTTTGTAATGCTGTGTCAGAAGTTAGCCCATCGTTGCTATCATCCCCATCGGGTGACACATAAATATCAGAGTTAACTCTTGTCATATAGGGGTTTATGCAAGAAACTAATGGAGCAGGTTCACTATAATGCTCAAAAGAGACAAAAAAGCCATCCGGTTCTGTTAGGTTAACACTCAATGTATCAAGCGTAATACTGTTTGATGTCGAATTGTACATATAAATATCTTGAATCTTCCCATAATTGTCATATATATTATTCAAATTGATTGAATCAAAGTATAAAGTTGCTTCTCCAGTAGCACTTAAACCACCTGCATCATTAACGGAACTATTATTGGTTATTACATTTCCTGAAAGTCTAAGTATGCTGGAATTATTGCAGTTTACACCTCCAGTATAATCAGCTGAGTTATTAGATATGATACTATTATTGAGCTCCATTTCAGAAGAATTATTTACTGTAATGGCACCACCGTATGACGTAGATGTTGAATAGCTATAACCAATACCATTAGTGAAACTGAAACCATTTACTTTTGCGATAGCATTATTTTCTACACGAATACAATTATTCTCATAATTTGCATCAATAATTGTATTGTAAATATCATCTCTATTGCCAGAATAAAAGAAATTACTAATCAGCGTAATCTCCTTATCAATAATGTCAATATGTTGCAGATATCTTCCAGGATGAATCAGCACTGTATCTCCATCAACTGACTCATATATTGCCCAAGGAATAGAAGTATATTCATGTGAACCATCAAGTGACACTTCTCTAATTGTTGCATTAATGTATAACACTGACACGGTAAATAGTAAAACTAATAATATTTTTCTCATAGAACCTGCTTTGTTACTGGGAACGCGGACATCCCTGTCCGCATATTTAGCAGGCAAGATGCCTGCGTTCCAAAACACATTGTTATCGCTCCTCTTGAACGAATATCTATTAAGTGTGGTTGACATACAAAAGAGTACATTAACTAAAGCATCGACAAAGACGATGCACTCCCAAAATCTAGAAACAGGCAGGACAAACCTACCCTATTTTAGTAGCATCATTTTACCAATCGCTTCTTCACCCTCACAACTAACCTTATAGAAATATATCCCTGAAGCTACCGTCTTACGATTATTATCCTTACAATCCCATATCTTAGAGTAATGCTCTCCGGTTTGCTTCTCCTCTGATGATAATCCTGCACTTCTTACAAGTTGTGAGAAACTCTGGGTTATCTTTAAATCTCTAATCTTCTGCCCTTTGATATTATATATTTCTATGGTTGGTTTCCCTATCGGTTTCTTAGGTAGTGTAAACTCTATGAATGCTACTTTCCCGTTACTGCCATTCGGTGTAACAGGATTAGGGAAATGAGACACCTGTATTGTCGCAGGTGGTGTAGGAGCAGTCTCATCACTATTAGGGGTGGAATTGTATTCATAAGCACCCATATCGATTATATTATCCCATACTCTCGGATTTCCTGCAATATCTACTGTTGGTAAGTTCATACCAAGCGTATCCGGTGTTCCTGCATTCACACAGGGTGATCCTTGCGTCAGTTGCACCCATCTTATATCTTCAAGTTCCACATCCCCATATACATCTCCACGGAATAGTGGGTCTGTATCTATGTTGTGGTTTCCCCATACTAAGGTGTTATTGGGTTCTTCAGTACCATTAACATCATCTAATCCACCTCGTATAAGGTTATAATCTGCATCAACATAAGAGTATAAAGGATTTGAATCTCCGGAACTTGGTTCCCAGATGTTTAACTCTGCTCCTGCATTTGGGTTGTATAAAATACTGTTTCTAACTGTGTAGTCGCCCCCTAATCTAAGTACTCCTGTTGGTCCTGTATTATTGGCAATAGTCATATTGTAAAGAATACTGGGGTTATAGTTACACAAGAAAACTGTCATTGGTAAAGTACCGTTTGTTGATGTATTATTGAACATAAGAAAATTACTTAAACTTAAACCATCTTCAAATCCACTATACTCAATATTTGCGTATTGGAAAAGAGCACCTGGATATGCTTGAACATTATTGGCTAGTATAACATTGTTAGCAATAGTTGAGCTGTCGTCTAAAAAAATGCAAGATACATGTCCATTGGATGCAGTACTTTCATTGTTGTACAATATAATATTGTTCATAACAACATCACTACGATAAGTATTCAAATATATGAATCTATAATTTCCAATTACATCATGAAAACTGCAATTATTAAGTTGTAACTTCGTAGAATGAGTTACAGAAAATCCAGGTCTATTATTCTGTGCTTCATCAAAATCAATATCTCTGACAAGAATACTCTCAGACTTATGCACATTGAAAGCCCATGTATCATGCATATTGTGTCTTCTAATCTGAAAGTTTCCGACTTCAACATTTTCAGCATAGAAAACTGAAATCGAATTATTACTCAACTCATCACCAATAATGACATCAAATGGAACATCACCTGCACCCAATAGTTTTGTATTCGATTGAACAGCCACAGGAAAGAATTGATTATTCAACTCTTTGCTATATATTCCCGGAAGAAGAAATACTGTATTGGGATTCACCTCATTGGGTTGAATTAGTTTGGTTGCATAGGCGATTGTTTTTAAGGCTGTTTCTGGTGTTAAGCCATCATTACTATCATCTCCAACCGTAGATACGAATAGATCAGAATCAACTTGGGTGGTGTAGTGGTTGTTACTTGAGATAGAAGGAGCAGGTTCGCTATAATGATTGTAGGAAACAAAGTATCCATCCGGTGCAGAGATATCTACACTAAGTGTATCAAGCGTGATACTGTTTGATGTCGAATTGTACATATAAATATCTTGTACTTGTCCATAATTATCAAAAATACTATTAAGATTTATTGGATCAAAATACAATATACATCCACTTACTGCTCCAATCCCTCCTCCTTGATTAGTAGCTTTGTTGTTCCTAATTATATTTGAAGATAATGATAGATAGCTATTCTCATAAACACCAATTCCTCCTGTATTAATTGAAGAACAGTTCTGTACAATACTATTTGATAATTCCAAAGAACTCTCAAAAACCATTATACCTCCACCGTAGATGTATTGTCCACTTGACTGAAAACCGACACCATTTTCCATTAAAAAACCATTAACAACTGCAATAGCTCCATTATTCAATCTTAAGCAGTTTGAGTCAAAATTTGCATCAATAATTGTATTGTAAATATCATCTCTATTGCCAGAATAAAAGTAATTACTAATCAGTGTAATCTCCTTATCAATAATATCAATATGTTGCAGATATCTTCCGGGATGAACAAGAACTGTATCACCATCGACTGACTCATATATTGCCCAAGGAATAGAAGTATATTCATGTGTACCATCAAGAGATACTTCTCTAATTGTTGCATTAATGTATAACACTGACACGGCAAAAAGTAAAACTAATAATATTTTTCTCATTGGACCTGCTTTTATATTACTGGGAACGCGGACATCCTGTCCGCATTCTTTGCAGGCAAGTCAGTAAAATCCAACATAGTTGGTGCAATGCAATTTTACCGACTAAAGATGCCTGCGTTCCAAAAAAGGGCAGGACATGCCTGCCCAATTTCTAATTAGTAATTTCTAATTCATAATTTCAAATAACTATTTGGTTATTTGAGCAACATCATTTTCTTTGTCAAGACTTTGTCATTTGTTTTCAAGCGATAGAAATAGACACCAGAGGCAACTGATTTGTTATTTCTATCTTTACCATTCCAGATTACAGAATGATAACCCGGTTCATGATGTTCATTTACGAGAGTAGTCACTCTTTGACCTTTAATATTGTAAATATCAAGTTTCACATCTGTCTCATTTGCGATATTGTAGTTTATTGTTGTTGTTGGATTGAACGGATTAGGGTAGTTACCTTCGAGTGATGTGATCACAGGAATTGCCCCACTGACAATATCATCACGATTAAAAGAGATATAAGCATGGTCACTGTTGGTGTCAATTCTATACTTCTTCGTAATAAATCTAGCTTCATCTGTATCCATTACCGCATAGTGTAGTGTCCTGAATAAGTTTACCAAAGTTTTAGTTAGTCAGTTTACTTCATTTGATTGAAATAATTCTATCTTTTCTATATTGATTTACTACGAAGTATTTACACTTCCCGGAGTGCTGTATTCAAGTGAAGAATGATATCTTTTGTTATTATATATATCTATTGCTTCTTCTGTTGCTTGTAAAGTAACTTTCTTGTTTGGAAATTTCAATATCATTCCAAGATCATGCTTCAATGTTCTATTTACTCGTTCAGCTACTGCATTATCATAGCAGTGATTCTTTACTGTCATACTAACTCTTGCTTGGTTTCTTTTGAGTAATCCGATGTATTGTTTACTACAGTACTGAACTACATGATCAGAGTGAAGTATTATCCCTCGAGGGATTTTTGTACCACTTTTTGCTTTATTAATTGCCTTTACTGCTCCCGTTGTTTCCATAGTATCCGATAAGTAGTGACCAGCTATCTTTCTTGGATAGTAATCTGTTAATAAAACAGATACATAAGTCCTAATTCAATATCTCTTTATTGAGTTTCTCCTTGAGTTAAATATCCGTTCTCAATTTCGTCCACTACTTTCATTTTAAATACAACACTATAACTGCGTTGGTACCTTTTCGTTGTCTCTTTACTCATCATTTCTCCTGTTCCTTTTTAGGGTAACCTATCCAGGACAGTACAGTTTTCTCACACTCCCGACTCTACCAACGCACTGAATTTGCACTGTTCAACCAGTGTGAACGCACTATCCACGCACTGAAACACCGGGTTCACAGTGCCTTCACAGTGGGAGCACAGTGGGAAAATTGGGCTTTAGCAAGTCGTTTTAACAGTATGATGTGATAATGCATAAATTGATAAATGATTCTATTCAGGAAGTAAAATGTACTCCAAGTATCACTGCTTAGCTCTAAAAAAGTGCTAGACATCAACAAAGTATGATACTTCTTGACAATAGTAACTTAATCAACAAAACATAATTTCAGAGATAAATATGAAGCGAATTCTTTTTTTTATAATACTGGTGTTTTCAACATCTTTTATTCACTCACAAGATTTACAAACGATTCTTGAAAAAGGCGAATTAGTTCATCTAGGAATTAACTTTGCCAATTTTAACACAGCTAAGTCTAATGGATTTTGCTATGAATTCATTAATATGTTCTGTGATGAGTTAAAAGTGGAACATAAGTTTTATGAATCTGATTGGAATATCATAATTGAGGATTTAACCGGTAAAAAGAACGGCGTTGTCAAAGGAGATTTAATCTCTACCGGTATGACAATATTGCCATGGAGAGAGGATTTAGTTGACTTCTCAGACCCAATATTTCCAACTCAAGTACTGGTTGTCGCTTCTCTTTCTTCTAACATGCAAACTGTTAAAACATCTGACTTTGAACAGGAATATAAAGACACTGTTTCGCAATTAAAAGGTAATAGGGTTGCATGTTTAATGGGAACATCACTTGACTTAGCTGAATATAACATTGACCGGGATGGTTATGAAGTTGTGCCATTTGATGGTTCTGTTGATGATATTATCCCTGCTGTTATTCAAGGGAAAGCAGATGCAGGACTTGTAGATATTGGAGATGCCCTTATTGCAATGCAACGTTGGCCCGGAAAGTTTAAAATTATCGGACCAATAACTGATTTACAATACATAGGAGTAGCATTTCGTAAAAGTTCTCCCGAATTAAAAGACAGATTTAATCAGTTTTATGCCGAGAGCAAACAAAACGGGAGATACATGGAGTTGGTTCAAAAATACTATCCGTTCATGATTGAGTATTATCCGGAGTTTTTTAAAGAATGTCAAAGAAAATAATTACCACTATAGTCCCAATTTTGCTGGCAATAAGTATACTCTTCGGAGTTATATTTATTCTGGCTCGTATATCACAGAAAGATAGCAGGAGACTTGAAGCCGCAGCACTTGAGAACTATTTAAAAGATAGAACTATTGAAGCTAACAGAAGCTCGGAACTGTTAAGACTACTCAAAAATGACATGCAGAGACTCGCTCTGAATCAAACCATCTTAACTTATTTCACGAATATAGACCTTGGAATGTCTGAGAAGTATGGATTGGGGTACAGTAAATATCAAATTAGAGAGCTATTTAAGAATTATCTGGATTATCAGATTTTAGATAATGAGTTCTTCTATAGGCAAATTCTGTTTACAGATAGTAATGGAGAGATAATCGTTTCAGAGTCTCAAGGAGATCTGAAACTTCAAGACAGTAATACGGAAGATGTTAAAAATATCCTATCGTCAGAGTTTAAAGAAGGGAAACTTATAGGTTTCATAGACGAGAAGTCTTACAACATCATGTATGTTCAACCCGTAACATACAGAGGCGATATCAGAGGAAAACTTGTAACTGTAATTAACAACTATATCTACTTCCCTCTGAAGCACATGAGTGAATCAAGTCAGATGACTATTCTTACCATCCCGGGACTTGAAGAGTACCTATACAACTATGGTATTGGGATTGTTTATGATGTCTCCACTTTCCCTAAATATAATGATTTAAAAACGAATGTTTGCTATAAACTTAATGTGAAAGATATGTATGGTACCAATAAAACCGTTGTTCTCTCCAGGATGATGATTAGTGACACAGAATTAGAGATGTTCAATGTTAAACCTTTTGAGTTAGTCTATACTAAACCTGACCACAAAGTGTATACTTGGACAGTAATAATTCTAGGCTTCATTCTGATGGCTCTGTTATTTGTGTTAGAGAGAGTACATTTAAAAAACCATGCTTTGTCGGTTAAGCTTAAAACAAGAGCTGAACAGAATATCAGATTTAAACATAAGAATAAAGAATTGAATGTAGAGATTGAAAAGAGAAAACTAATTGAAGAAGAACTCTACGAGAGTAGGATAAAAGCAGAATTTCTGGCTAAAGAAGCTCAGCAGGCAAACAGATCTAAGAGTCTTTTCTTAGCAAATATGAGCCACGATGTTAGAACTCCTATGAATTCAATTATCGGGTTTACCGATATACTACTCGAAAACATTGAGGAACAACAAAACAGAGAATTCCTTAAACATATTAAGAATTCTGCTGCTTATCTATTGAACATAATTAATGATGTTCTGGACATCTCAAAGATTGAATCAGGATCTATGGAGTTAGTTGGAATTATTACTAATACAAAAGAATTCTTCCATGACCTATACAGTCTTTTTACTCCGGAGTGTAAGGACAAAGACATCAGTTTCAAACTTGAGATTGATGATAATGTTCCGCAGAATGTAATCGTAGATTACCAGAAATTGAAACAGGTATTAGTTAACCTAATGAATAATGCAGTGAAATTCACTGATAAAGGATATGTAAAATGTAAAGTTTCTTTCACCGATGGGAATCTGTTGCTAAGAGTTGAAGATACCGGAGTTGGTATTCCCAAAGCGTTCTATCCTAACATGTTTGAGCCATTCAAACAGGTTAAAGGACAGGATCACAACAAATATGGAGGTACCGGACTCGGTTTAGCAATTACTAAAAGAATGATAGATTTAATGCGTGGCGAGATTACTTTTAAATCTGAGAGTGGAAAGGGGACGATTTTTATGCTTGTAATTCCGGTAGAAATTGCAGAGAACTTTAAAGAGAAAAATGAGAGTGAAGGAGCAGCCAACACTTCTGTTGACAAGAAATACAATATTTTGATTGCGGAAGATAACTACGTAAATCAAAGACTAATAGGCTTCTTGATTAAGAGTTTAAATCATAGATTTGATATCGTTGATAATGGGCAGAAAGTTCTTGAAAAGTTACATGCTGGTAATAAATATGATATGCTTTTACTTGATATTCAAATGCCTATAA
This sequence comes from Cloacimonadales bacterium (SeqCode), assembly GCA_963667035.1. Classification (GTDB taxonomy): domain Bacteria; phylum Cloacimonadota; class Cloacimonadia; order Cloacimonadales; family JAFGVF01; genus Zophobacter. Next base: position 429,664 of record OY762964.1, on the reverse strand, counting down.
TGGACGGTTATGAGACGTTAGAAATGATCAGAAGCAATAAAAACTATAATAATTTATATATAATAGCTCTAACAGCCCAAGCTATGAGTGGAGATAAAGAAAGAATCTTGGAGAAAGGGGCAAATGATTATGTATCTAAACCTATTGATAAAAAGAAACTCGTAGAAAGCATAAATAAATATGCTTCCTATAAGGTAAACCATGATAAGAAGCATATTTGATAATTACTATATAACTGTATCGACTTCAGGACTATGTTCGTTGAATTGAGTTTCTATTTCCTTGATTTCAGCTAAAGCTCTATTGAGTAAGTTTACACGCTCTTTATAATGGATAAAAGCACTCTTGTATCCGTTTATAATTACATTCTTAACATCTTGGTAGGTGAATCCTAACTTTTCAACAGCTATCATGTATTCATTTGTTAAGGTCGTATTTGATACAATTCTGTTATCGGTATTAAGGGTAACCCTCAATCCGTAAGATAGATAGAACGATACAGGATGTTCTTTCAAAGAACTAACCGCTTTCGTATGCAAGTTTGAGAGAAGGCAAACTTCAAGAGGAATACGATGATCATTGACATAATTTAGCAAATCACCGTCCTCGAAAAGTCTTGTTCCATGCCCTATTCTGTGAGTTCCACAATAATGTAAAGCCTGATGAATACTATCCGGTCCATAAGCTTCACCTGCATGAATAGTTATGTTGAGATTGTTCTTCAACGCCAATTTAAAAGAATCTTCATGAACTATTGCAGGATTATTATACTCGGCACCGGCTAAGTCAAAACCTACTACTCCTCTATTCTTATACATTATTGCCAATCTTGCCAATATCTCGGAAGTTTCAGGATCCATATTTCTGATACCGCAGATAATTACACCTGTCTTAATATTAAAATCCTTTTCAGCTTGAGCCAGACCTTCTATAACTGCATCAGAAATATCAGTGAGCTTCATACCTTTCTGAGTATGTAGTATCGGAGAATATCTAACCTCCATATATCTTATGTTTTCATTAGCTGCATCTTCTGCTAACTCATATGCAGCTCTGAATAAAGATTCTCTATCCTGCAAAACCATGTTAATAATATGGAATCCTTGTAGATATTCTTCCAAACTTTGCGTATTTTCGTCACAAGAAACCAGTTTCATCAGTTTATCCGGATTAGTTTCAGGAAGCTTTATTCCTCTTTCTTTTGCCATTTCAATCAGAGAGCTTATCCTAACAGAACCATCAAGATGAACATGTAAATCAGTTTTAGGTAATGCGTGTATTAATTCTCTTGTTATCTTCATAAATATCCTCCTATTTCCATTTCTCATATTTTACTATTTTATCTAAACTTAATCTGTTATTACTTCCCGCAAACTTCTTTAATGCCTTGCTATATAGTTTATCTTGTTTTGCAGGATATCCAAATGGACTGATTCCTACAATCCTTATATGGTTAGGCAGATTTAGGTGTTTCTTAATACTCTTCTCGTTGAAGGCAGCTAACCAGCAAGATCCTATTCCCATACTCCAAGCAGTAAGCATCATCATTTGAAATGATATTGCCACATCAACAAGATAATAATCTTGAGCATTGAGTTTAATACTCTTCTGTGTATCTGCACAAGCTATCATAACACATGGAGCATTTCGGATGAAAAGATTACTCAATCCGATTAATCCGGAGTTTATACTAAGACTTTTAATGCTCTCTTTATCTCTGATAACCAAATATCGCCACTCTTGTCTATTCTGAGCTGATGGTGCTGATTGTCCTGCTCTAAGAATAGTTTCAAGCACATCTTCAGGAATTGGATCCGAAATAAAATCCCTAACACTATGCCTAGTGTTTATCACATCTATAAATTCCATATAACATCCTTTTCATTGTTAACCGACAATATTAAGCTTCTAATCCTATTTTGTCGAGAGAATTAATTGTTTACTTAACTCTTTAAGCAAACATCGGGAAGAGATATACTTTTACAATACCTTCGCACCTATATTATTGTCAATAAACACTAAGTGAATAAGTAAACTAGTGTTCCCTAAAAAAAAGATAATTTAGTTTGACTTATAAAGGCATAATTACATAATCTTGAATAAGGTGTGAGGTTGCTACAAAATATTCGGAGGTAAGATAGTAATGAACGAAGAATTAATGAAAGAAATGCTTGAAGAAATTAAGATGCAGACAAGACTCTTAGCTAAAATTTCCAGAGATATTCACCAGATGAGAGAAGCAGCAACATTATCAGAGTTTTACGGTAGTTCTGAGATTGACATTGAGCCTACATTAGGCTGGAAAAAGCACATCCATTATGTTGACGAACTTATGAAAACAGTAGACGAACCGGATCAGGAAGAAAAATACTATTAAAAATCATAAGCTCTCACACCCCTTCCTTTTCTTCCATGTATATTAATATTTCTTAACTTTAAAAGGCTATTTCTATGTTGGAGTTCGTTTTTCAACCTTTCCAAGTAAATTGCACTCAACTTATTATTGATAATTACTCCAAATCAAATACACTCCTCATCTTCCCTACTCAAGCAAATGCTAGCCAAGTTCAAAGAGCTCTCCAGAAAGATTGGCAATTCAATACCCTCAAATGCATTAGCATGGATGAGTTTAAGCGAGTACTGTTTTTACCTGCAAAACCAGTATTGGAAGATCAAAAACGCTATATAGCTCTATATTGCTCATTATCTCAAGAAGCCAAAGATTTGTTCAATTGCAACAGCTATCAGGAATCTGTGTCTTTTGCAAACTCCTTCTTTTCCTTCTTTGAAGAACTTAGGGATGAAGAGATTATACCTGAGACTATAGCAGAAATACTTTCAAGTAAGTTAGTTGAAACAAGTCCCTGGCAATTAACACATCTGGACAGATTGATTGAGATTAAACAATCATATAAAGTATATATAAAAAATAAGGGATTAACGGACAAGATATTTCTATTGGATTCGTATATTGACACTTACGCATATTCGTATGATAAGATAGTGTTTGTTAATCAAGTGTATTATTCAGGATTAGAACGTAGGATTATAAAAGAGTTAAGCTCTAAAATAAGTGTAGAACTATTGTTTTTCGGTTCTGAAAAGTATTTCGATAAGAGTTCATATCAAGTACTAAGAAACGATTATATTGATCGCATAGATTCAAGTAAGATTAATATCACACTAACAGATAATGAAACGTCAATGAACCAAGCATTCTGTGAAGATGTTAGTTTAGGAAAGCTACCAGATAGTATTGTTTACTTAAATTATGAGGACTCCTTCTCAAGCAACATGCTTTCTGAGAAGTATTTTAATCTACCCGTAGATAATACATTTACTCATTCCCGATTGTATCGATTTGTTAATACACTTTCTGTGTTACTTAAAGGAATCATATATTACGAGCAACTTGAGCTAATCAAGATTAATTGCTTGATTGATACATTGAGCGAAGATGCTTTCACTGAATACTTTGGATTTGAAAGCCTACTACTTATCAAAGAATTAACTAAACTCATAGATGATGGATTCATCTATCTGGATTTAAATGTTAAACGTTGCAAAAGGTGGATAGATTCCAGCTTACTTTTAGATTTCTTAAATGAGATTGGGAACCTGATTATATCACTTAAATCTCTCAATAGCATTGAAAAACTAGTTACTTTCATGACTCATCGTGTAAATCCCGAGAAAATATTGAATGATTGGGAACTGAAATACTCAAACGCAATCTCTGTTTTCTATGAGGGTTTAGCGAATTTCAGAACAATAGATGAATTCTCTATTGTTGATAGTTGGACACAGTTTGTTGATGGAAACAAAAGACTGATAGCCCCAAATCTGATTTCTCTCTTACTCGAGAACCTTAGCAGTAGAAAGATTAAGTTTGGTAGCAAGATTGATACAAAAAGAAGTAAATATCATAATTTTCTTGATACCAGAAACGCAAGTTATAACAGTATAGCTATCCTTAATCTCAAAGAAGGATTATTACCCGGACGAAGAAACCAACCTTATCTGTTTACGGATGTTCAACGTAAAGCATTAGGAATGAAAACTTTTGAAGTAATCCAAGCCAGAGAGAAGTACTATTTCTATCGCCTCTTAACTGCATCTGACGTTGTGTATCTCTACGGATTAAAGAATAGTGATAATGGTACAGAAGTAAGTTCTTTCATAGATGAGCTAGTAGTTAACTTTACTGATATTAAAGTTAAGAGATTGGATTCAGACAGTTCAGGTCACACAAGAAATCTACAATCTCTCTGTAAAACCAAAAGTAATTGGGCACAAAGTTCCACACCTTTAGATAACAGTTTTGCGAGGTTTGATTTTAATCAGGATGATTTACCATTGTATAATAACAAGTATCTGCTTTCTTTTACTGCCTTCTCTGCATTATACAACTGCCCCTTCAAGTATTATCTCGAGAACATTTGTAAGCAAAGAGAAATGACAAAGCGTTCTGAAGAGAACTTCGGAGCTTTGATGTTCGGTAGATTCATTCATATCCTCATGAGCAGAATTGTTAAAAGACTTAACGACACTTATAGTGGTTATATAAAGCACAAACCTGAATGGTTCAATCATCAGTATGTAGAAACTACTATCAATACTCTAATGGACTCAAACTCAAAAGAGTACTATGGAATACCTCAAAGTGTTGGGAAGTTCTATTTTGAGAAGGTAGTTAAACCGATTCTTAGTAGCAGTATCCTCGCTTTCTTCACTAATATGGAAGAGAAACATGAGATTTTTTCCTCTATGAAATACCGATTTGTTCCGGAAGAAGAGAATACCAGCGATTTAACAACCTCTCCTGAACCAATAATAACTTTTAAGGCCGATAAGGTGGAGCTACCTGTTTATCTTGTCGGGAAAGCAGATCTTAGGATTGAGGACAAGGAAGTATGTTTAATTGTCGATTATAAGACAGGAAGAGACAATCCTTTCATGAACTATCAGCTTATTATGTACAAGAGTGTTTATGAACAATTGCTAAACAAAACAACTATTCCCCTTTTCTGGTATTTTAGGGAGAACAAACTCAAAGAACCCGGTAATAAAAGGACTTCAATAGAGGATATAATTACTGATTGCCTAGATAGTCTTTTCCATAATGGATTTGAAGTAAAAAGACTTTCTGCTTATGATGAAGATCATATTGATGCTTTGAGTAGATTTAAAATGATTAGAAGTAGAGTAGGAGAGCAATAGTGAACGATTATTTCTTTAAAGTTATAACTGCTTCTGCAGGAACCGGTAAAACTTACAGACTCTCCTTGGAATATATTAGAATCATAATTGAGTATAGTGTTTTTGATGAATTTCATTACTCACAGATACTTGCTATTACTTTCACTAAGAAGGCCACTGCTGAGATAAAAGAGAGAATCTTTCAGCACTTGGAATCAATATATTGCGATAACGAACAAGCAAAGACTATAATTACTAATCTTGAACGCTTAATGAATCGTAAGATTACTAATGAAGAAATACTTAATCTTAAAAGTACTTATCTTAAAATGCTTCTTAACAAGCAGGATGTTCACATTTCTACTATTGATTCATTTGCAGGAAGCATATTCAAGAGCGTAATTGCTCCTTGGAAGGGAATCAATGAGTTTGAATTAGACCTAAAATATAATGAGAAGATTCTACCTCAAATAATGGAGACTCTTCTGAAACAAGGAATGATAAACGAAGAGATTCTATCATTCTTGAACACCGAGTTACGTATTAGACCTGACCAGCATACAAAAGATTTAAGTAATCTAATTGATAACAGATGGCAATTATACTTCTTAAACAAGTTCTCCACAGATGCTCCTATTGAAGAACTTAAACTCGCTTATTACAAATACAATGACATACTTTCAGAGTTTCTTGAACTTTTCAAGCAAGAATACGACAAAAAAGGAAAGTCTAGCGTCAGGGATTACATAAAGCAGGGAGTTAAATCAGAATTTCCTTATGATGATATTGAAGAGCTACTATCTTCCATGAAGAACAAATTTACTGATTTGGATTATCTAAAGCAGAACTATAAATCAATCCTAGACAATATCATTTTTTATAATGGTGCAAAGCTTAGAAGTACTGATTTGAAAGAGGCTTCTAAAGAGTTAATAACTGCTTTGGCAGATTTACTCTACTATTATATATACTTCAACGAATGGATTGAGATTAAGAACTTCTGGAATAAACTTGTTCAAGAATATGACAAAATCAAACTCTCATCAGGGAAACTTACCTATAGCGATATTACGGATTATACGTTTAACTATTTGTTTGATGAAGAGTTATCAATAATAGATCAGGATACCGGTACGGTAACCAATCGCTTTTACGAAGCATTATCGTATAGAACCAGATTCCTACTACTGGATGAATTCCAAGATACCAGTATCGTTCAATATAAACTCTTCCAACCCATGATTGATGAGCTTGTCAGCGGAAGTGGCATTTATCCTTATGGAGGTGTCATTATCGTTGGTGATGAGAAACAGGCCATCTATCAATGGCGTAGTGGAGAGATGAATCTCATTTTGAAGCTATCTCAAAGGTATAAAGTTGTTAATGATAGGCTTGACACCTGCTATAGAAGTGCTAACTCCATTATTGATTTCATCAACAATATTTTCAGTTCTAGTGAGATGTTGAATGTAAAAGAATCACTACAGCTTGATTGGAGTTATGATAATGTGGAATGTGCTCGGGAAGAAATTGAGGGAAAGGTATCATTTAAAGAATATACTTACAATAATGGAGAGGGAAGCAAACAGGAAGGCTTTGAAGTCTTTGTTAATGAGTATTTGATTTCGTTCATCGAAACAGATTCAGGTTATAACTGTAAAGGAATTGCAGTCATTGCAAGAACCAATAAGGAGCTTACAGCAATAGCTGATATTCTAACTCAATCCGGTATTTCTTATGTACAAGAAAGCAACAATCCATTGTTTAAACACAATGCCATAAAACCTATACTCTTTCTAATGGATTGGATTGTTTACGGTGATAGGCTTTCACTTCTGAAGTTCTATCGCTCAGATGCTTATCTTCTATCTTCTCATGACATGAAAACCTTCATCGGCAACAGTCACACGCTAACCAATGATGAATTCAATGAGTACTTGCTGACATTGCCGGGATTCAATACAATTGAGAGTTTAAGAGACTATGTTTCAGATCCATTCATGTTCAGTTTAAAAGTGATGGAGCGATTCAATTTCATTAACCTATTCCCTACCGACAATGAACAAAAGAACTTAGATAAGTTTTTAAATATTGCTTATAGCTTCGCTCATGATAGACATGAATACGCAAACAACTTACAAGGTTTCTTACTATATTGCCATGATACAGAAAAAGATGAAGCAAACAGACAAGAAACTGTGATAGATGAAAATGCAATTACTCTTATTAGTATCCATAAATCAAAAGGTCTGGCATTCAAAACAGTATTCTTCTACAGTTCGTTAGGAACTGGTAACCGTGACATAGATGATATCTTTGTTAATTATCAATTCGATGATCAGTATAACCATTTACTGGACTACCACATCTCTATGAGATGTAAGCATATACTTAAGAAGACATCTGTCACGGATGTTGTTGCCAGAAAAGCTATGAGTAATGAAATACAAGAACTCAATGCTAATTATGTCGCCCTTACTAGAGCAGAAGACAATCTCTTTCTATTCTATTCAGTTAAACTTGTTAAGGGAGGAGTTCCGGGAGCAGATAGCGAGTTAAGTATGGCAATATACAATTCTGCGAAAGAGTTAATTTCCTCTTCCGAAACATTTACTAATCCATCTGATGAATTGGATATAAAAAATGAAGATGTAAAGAATGTAATTGATATCAGTGAGTATTTTAATCCGGATAAGAACCTGTTTAGAGAGAAGCTTGATGAATCAGATTTAAAGAACAAGTCTGAACTTGAAGCATTGTACATAACGGGTAAAAGAAACATAATCGGTACCATCGTACATCATTACCTATCATTTATTGAATATGATGAGGATAGGTATCATAAATTAGCTTATAAACAAACAATTGCTACTTATGGCAACCTGATTGTAGCAAAGGATATCAACACTTGCATTGGATATGCTAAAGCTTTTATCACCGATAATCCAGAGTTATATTCAAGGAAATGGGATAAGGTTTTTAATGAATTCACTATTTATCATCCGGTTACCGGACAGGAGTTTAGGATAGATAGATTACAGATTTCGGAAAATCATAAAAAGATTGTCATTATTGATTATAAGACTGGAAGCATTAACGATAAGGATCAATTGGAAAACTATAAAGAGATAGTTGAGTCAATCCCATATATTAAGAAAGGAAACTACAGTATTGAAACAGAATATGTTAAAGTCGAGGTTCTCTAGTTCATTAAAAGCTAACTATATGATATTGATAGAGCTACCTATTGTCACTGCTCTAGGTTTCATTTCCAAGCTATACAAAGGGATAGGTCATGAATGGGCTAATAACTCTCTAGGCGGAGTGTTCTACGTAATCTTCTTCATTTTGGTGTTCAGCTTGATTGTCTCTAAAAAGAAGATATGGATAATTAGCATTCTAGTATTATTAATCACTTCACTATTAGAGTGTCTACAGTTATGGAAACCACCTTTCCTACAATTGATAAGAAGTACCTTCATAGGTGCCTCATTACTGGGAACCACATTCGTACCAAGTGATTTTATATACTATGTTATCGGGGCTATTTCAGGTTATATACTCGCCTATAACTTAAAAAGAGAAATCTGATAAACTATAAATCAGAGAACACTTCCATCATAAAGACATTCTGGGTTATATAAAGTAATACAAGTGCTAGCAAACAGCTTGCAATAGGTGTTATAATCCATCCTAGGACAATCTTCACAAGTATCCTGAGCTGTAAATTCTTACCACCCTTCGCAAGACTTATACCTATTACCGCACCGACAATTGCTTGTGAACTGGAAACGGGCACGAGAGGCAAAGATGGAAGTCCGTGAGAAGTTAGAAAATTCTTCAATCCCACCGAGGCGAATAAGAACATCGTAACCGATACTGCGAAAACAACAATTAATGCTGTTACAGGAGAAAGCTTGTAAATATCCGTGCTTACCGTTGTCATTACTCTCTTGGAATAAGTGATTACCCCTACAGCAATGGCTATTCCACCGATTAAGAAAAGCTGTTGTATGGAGCTTAGTGTGAAGAGGTTAAAAAACTCCAAGTCATTAAATGGTGATGCTTTTATGAATACACCCATGACATTACCGATATTATTGGCACCAAGTGAATATGAACCGAAAGCTCCAACTATTACCAATAAAGCTCGTGTCCATGAATCTATCCGGAGCATGTGCCACTTTCCGTTATCCAATATAAGCTTAACTATAAAAAACATCACAAATGCAGTTAAAGCCGTTAGTACGGGAGAGAATACCCAAGACATAGCTATTTTACCTAGTACCGAATAATCCGTCGCTGATTGAGTAAATATGTTCCAACCTATTATGCCACCAATAACAGCTTGGCTGGTTGAGATGGGTATTCCTGATTTAGTCATTATAAGCGAAACAACAGCAGTAGCAAGAGCAACAGTAAAAGCCCCGCCTAAACTATTAATGCCACCCAGCTTCCCAATTGTCTGAGAAGCTCCCGCTCCACTTATCACTGCTCCAAGTATAACCAGTATGCTACAAATAATGGCAGCAGTCCTAAACTTGACCATTCTGGTCCCAACCGCAGTTCCCCAGAAGTTAGCTGCATTATTAGCACCTAAAGACCATCCTAAAAACAGTCCGCTCGATAAATACATTAAGATAGTGAACATCTACATTCCCTTAGAGTTTTCTTTTAATTGCTGAAATCTCTAGTCTTTCTGCCACTTCTTCAGATTCATCTGACGGCATGGCTATTCTATCAACAATGTATCTAAGATGTATTTTCTTACTGAGTTCTAACTCCTTAGAATCAAAAACTTTTCTCTTAATACTGTCTTCCATTTTATCAACTTCATGCTCATAAAAATAAACCTTACCTACGAAATTGCTAACAAGCTTTAGCTCAGTAAAAAAAGCTCTGGAAGCATTAGCAACAGCTTCTACTGTGAGTTGCGAAAATCTTGCTAACTCTCCGAAATCATTTCTTAAATCATCAGGGATATCAGGATGCTCAACCGAAAGCTGTTCCATAACTTTGTGACAAACATCAATCACATTGTCTAAAGTCTCCAGCAAACCAAGCACGTCTCCTCTTGATTCAGGAATTAACATATAAGCATAAAGCTTTACTTTGATGTCTCTTCTCAGAGCATCTGCCGCCTCTTCAACTTCGCACAACTCTGTACGATAACCTTCAAACTTTTCGGTATCCCAGGCTAGATATGATTTTATGCCTTCTAAGAAAATCAATCCTGAGTGCTCGACATGAGAAAGAAAATGATCTATTCCAATCTGGATCTCTTTTGTTCGGTCAGTAAAAAAAGTTTTTTGCATTAAAACCTCCTCTATATAATATTCTCGAAGTTCTGATAGAGGCAAACATTAATAATTACAAACAGTCTTTATTAGTGTCAAGTAGAAAACTAACTTAATCCATTATTAGCCTCTTTATCTTCTTCGATAATTCTATTTAATCCGGTAAATGAAGTTTTACTTTGCAATTCCGGTCTCATACTGCCCATATTCAACCCTCGGGGATCATACGAGATTTACAGGAGAATTTCTCGAGAATTTCTCGGGCAAAGTCCCGAGTGATTCCCGTGAGAGTCCCGCGAGATTCCCGAGTGTGTCCCGTGTATTGAAAGAGTGCGTTGTTAGTATACTTTCCAGATAATCAATTTATTTCCGGAGTGTGAAGATAACCTAAAGATACTAAAACTGATAAAACATAACCTATTAAGAATGAAAGTCTCTGAAAGTAATATACACCATTCATGATACTATTAGAGTTAAATTCTAGTCTACAAATAGAAAACAATACTCTTAAACAGATTGAAATGGAAGTATTTGGAACACAGTTCTATAAAAGTAATGTTCTCAATGTATTCTCAAGTAAAACATATAATTTATTTGCACATTAGATATAGAATGATATTTTATACAGTGAAACATACTTTGTTTTAATAAAAATGAGGGAGCAAAATATGGACGATAAAGAAAAAAGAAACAAAGAGATTGAAGAAGGTCTTATTCTTGCAATGGAGATTTTTCCTCCTGAACTACATATTATCCCGCTAATACAAAGACCAATATTCCCGGGATTGATGATACCTATAACATTCTCCGGTTCTTTCTACACAGAATTGATAGATGAAGTATGGGATAGTGAGGATAAACTTCTTGGAGCTGTTTTCCTAAAACAAACTGCTGAGGGAGAGCTTGATGACGATGATTTATACAGTATCGGAACAGTTATAAAGATTTTTAAAGTTATACATTTGGAAAATGATTCTATTCAAATAATTGCTCAGGGATTGAGGCGTTTTAAAAGAGTTAAGCAAAAGGAGAATGACCCGTTCTTGAAATGGGAAGTAGTGTATTTAGATCAGAAAGAACCTCCTGTGACTCCTGAGATAAAAGCATATCTACTCGAGATTATGAATAGTATAAAGGAACTGTTGAATGTTAATCCTGTTGTTCAGCAGCAGATAAAGATGCTCTTTACACAAGTGTCATACGATAAGCCTTCTATGTTCCTGGATATGGTTTCAAATATTATTCAAAGTGAGACGTATGATATGCAGGATCTTCTTGAATCCATTGATATTATCGAACGAGCGAAGAAACTCCTGATGATGATACGCAAAGAGATAGAAGTCGGTAAAATTCAGCAAGAGATAGAGAAGCAAATAGAAGAGAAAATGTCAAAACAGCAGAGAGAGTTTTTCTTAAGAGAACAATTAAGAGTGATTAAGAAAGAACTCGGTATGGAAATTGATGATGCTACTGCTGAGATAGAAAAACTTGAAAAGAGAGTCAAGAAGCTGAAATTGACTGACGAAGTTAAAGAAGTCATTGAACGTGAAATTAGTAAATTGAAGATAATGCAACCCGGTGGTCCGGAATACACAGTTACTCAAAACTATTTGAACCAACTGACAGAACTACCTTGGGGTGTTTACTCCAAAGATAATCTTGATTTGCCCAAAGCAAGAAAGATTCTTGATCAGGACCACTTCGGTTTACAAGACGTTAAGAAAATAATACTGGAATATATCTCAACCATTATAAAAAGTGGTAACTTAAGTGGGACAATCCTTTGCTTTGTCGGGCCTCCCGGAGTTGGAAAGACTTCCATCGGGAAATCTATTGCTAGGTCATTAAATCGTAAATTCTATAGATTTAGTCTTGGTGGTATGAGAGATGAAGCTGAAATCAAAGGTCACAGGAGAACATACATCGGAGCCTTGCCGGGCAAGATAATTGAGAGTCTCAAGCGTACGGGAACTTCAAATCCGGTAATTATGCTTGATGAAATAGATAAACTCGGCAAGAGTTTTCAGGGAGACCCGGCTTCAGCTTTGCTTGAAGTACTTGATCCTGAACAAAACAAGGACTTTCTTGATCACTATTTGGATGTAAGGTTTGACTTGTCAAAAGTACTTTTTGTTACTACTGCCAATCAACTTGATACGATTCCTGGTCCGCTAAGAGACCGTATGGAGATAGTTTCTCTCCCCGGATATATTATGAGAGAGAAGAAGGAAATTGCTAAGCAATATCTGATTCCAAGACATCGCAAAGAACATGGGCTAAAAGCTTCTGAGATTAAGATTACCGATAAAGGTCTTGAAAAGATTATAGAGGATTACTCACGAGATGCGGGTGTAAGATATCTTGAGCAACAGATTAAAAAAATAATGCGTCAAGTTACTTTGCGAATGGCAGAAGGTAAAGGTGACAGTTACACTGTTAGCGTTAAGAATGTTTCTGAGTATCTAGGTAAACCACTTTTTAGTGCCGAATACATCTATAAAAAGCAGATACCAGGAGTTGTACTTGGACTTGCTTGGACTCCTTACGGCGGTTCTACACTATATATTGAGGCTTCTTCCTTTAAACGTAAAGGCGGAGGTTTCAAGCAGACCGGTCAGCTTGGTAAAGTAATGCTTGAATCTGCAGAAATTGCATATTCATATATCAGATCGATTGTATGTGAAGACAGTGATATCTGTGACTATTACAATGATAACTACATTCATATCCATGTCCCAGCAGGAGCGACCCCTAAAGATGGTCCTTCAGCAGGTGTAACAATGGCTTTGGCTCTCTACTCACTTATACATAACAAACCGGTAAAAAAAGGTTTTGCTATGACTGGAGAATTAACCTTAACCGGTAAGGTTCTCCCCATAGGTGGATTAAGAGAGAAAACAATTGCTGCTAAGAGAGTCGGTATTAATGAATTGATATTCCCTAAAGATAACAAGAAGGATTTCGAGGAGCTTCCCGACTACATTAAGGAAGGAGTTGAAGCTCACTTTGTTGATTACTTCAAAGATATCCTAGAAATAGCATTCTAGTTATAACAATAAATAGTTAAGGGCACAAAACTGTGCCCTTCAGACTGTTGACAAAGCTATGAGTAAGATTTCATAGCTTTGTCTTTTTTTAGCTTAAAATAAGAACATCAATCATTGACAAAAACCCCCTTAGTTTATACTTAAACCATCATAATTAGAGGTGGTTATGCTTAAAAAAGTTTCTGACACACAGTCCCAAATGGAATTTGTAATAATAGATGATCTTGTCCCGGAAGATCATATTCTACGCAAGATTGACAGGGTAATAGATTTTAGTTTTATTATGGACCGAACTGCTCATTTGTATTGCCCCGACAACGGTCGTCCCCCAGTGCATCCCATAACTTTCTTCAAAATGCTTTTTATTGGTTATCTATTTGGTATCCGTTCTGAGCGACAACTAATCAGAGAGATTCAGGTCAATGTAGCATATCGCTGGTTCTTAGGGTATGGGCTTACTGATAAAATACCGAGTCATTCTCTCTTCAGCCAGAATCGTCGCAGACGCTTTACTGATAGCACTGTTTTTGAAGAGATTTTCATTGATATTGTAAAACTTGGTATCGAGAATGGTTTGGTAGATGGCAAGGTTCTTTATAGCGATTCAACTCATCTGAAAGCTAATGCTAATAAAGGCAAATATGAATCAATTAAAGTAGAGACCACACCTCAGAGTTATCTTGAAGATCTAAATAAAACAGTGGATGAAAACCGAAAAGCTCACGGTAAGAAGCCACTCCCACCTAAAGACAATGACTTTAAAGGCGGTTCGTCACCCAAAGTTAAAGAGATTAAGTCTAGTAAAACAGATCCTGACAGTGGTTTCATGACGCGAGACAAGAAACCACAAGGTTTCTTCTATCTTGATCATAGAACCGTAGATCCTAAAGTAAACTTCATAACAGATGTTCATATTACCGCCGGCAATGTGAATGACAGTTCTTGCTATATTGATAGGCTAAAAGTGCAGCAAGAGCGTTTTGGTTTTGATGTCCTGGCAGTAGGTCTTGATGCCGGGTATGATACAGCTAATATATGCAAAGAATTAGTAGATATGGGAATCATGGGAGTAATAGGTTATCGTCGACTTGGAGGTAAAAAAGGTCTTTTCAAGAAGCGTGATTTTAAGTTCATTTCAGATAGAGACATATACATCTGTCCAGAAGGGAAAGAGCTTAAATATCGAACAACAAACCGTAACGGTTATGATGAATATGCATCCGAGAGTAGCTATTGTAAAAACTGTCCAATGCTTAACAAATGCACCGAGAGCAAGAACCATCAAAAAGTTATCATGCGTCATGTATGGGAAGACAGTAGAGAGATTATCCATAAAAACAGGTTAACCTTTTGTGGCAAAGAGATATACAAAAAACGAAAAGAAACCATTGAGAGAAGCTTTGCAAATGCAAAGCAACTTCATGGTTATCGGTATGCGAAATATCGAGGTATAGAACGAGTTCGAGAACAAGCATATATGACATCAGTAGTTCAAAACATAAAGAAACTGGTTAAATACCTTTTCAATGGCATATCAGGGAAAGTGGCATCAATGTTATTAGCTTTTTATGTTAATATATGCTCTGGTTTAGACGAATATAGAGCTAAATCTCATTATCCTGATATTGTACTCAACTAATCAGAAATAAACTTACAATGTAAAAACCCAGTCATTTTCATAACTGGGTTTGTAAACGGTCTGAAGGGCACAAAACTGTGCCCTTTTTTACAATGATAATATTCTAGCTATCTGATATACTCTTCAAGTTCTAATGCTTGATCAGTGCTTTCATCTCTGTATTTTATAATGACAGGACAGTAGATCTGGTGAGCAGGATTGTCCTTTAATGGTCTGCTTCCGGGAACAACAACAGCACCTTCTGGGATAACGATTGAGCCGTCTTTCTTTTCAAGATAACAGCTATTAACCGCATCATAGACAGGTGTTGATGATGAGATAATAGTTCCTGGAGCAAGTACGGCATTTGCTTTAACTACAACTCCTTCGTACAGACCTGATTGTCCACCAAGAAAGACATTGTCTTCAATAATAACCGGTTTACTACCGATTGGCTCAATAACTCCGCCAATCTGCACTCCGGCAGATATATGGCAATACTTGCCAACTTGTGCACAACTTCCTACTAAGGCATGAGAATCTATCAAAGTACCTTCATCGACATAAGCTCCTACATTCACATAAGCAGGAGGCATTATTATCACGCTTGGTGCAATATAAGCTCCATCTCTTACTGCTGAGCCACCCGGCACTAGACGTACATGATCTTCAAGAGTAAATTGCTTGGGAGGATATGTGTTCTTATCCCAAAAGCTGTTACCTTTCTCCAGAGGATACTCAGTTATAGCTCCTATTTGAAAACCAAGAAGAATACCTTTCTTGACCCACTCATTGACTTTCCAACAATTCTCGGTATATTCAGCAGAGCGAATAAGACCGTTGTTCAATCTAAACTTAAACTCTTCGAAAATAGTTAATTTCTCTTCATAATATTCCGAGTTATCAGCCTTATCATAAAGATCTTTAATTTTCTTATGTAAATCCATTCTTGCCTCCCTAGTTTTCTTTTATTGCTTTTATTATCTTATCTAATGCTAATTCTAATTCTTTTCTCGGTAAAGCAAAATTTAATCTCATGTATCCGTCACCTGACACTCCAAATTCATCACCGGGACTTAAGGCAACACCTGCTTTCTCTACAAACAGTTTGTTGAGTTCTTTACTGGTCATACCTGTGAAGCGGAGATCTATCCAAGCAAGATAAGTCGCTTGCTGTTTTGCTACTTTTAGATCAGGATGTAGAGATGACAACTTATCGCTAACTAGTTTAGCATTTCCTCTCAAATACTCAAGCAATTCCTCAAGCCATTTTTCTCCCTTGTTATAAGCAGCTTCTAGAGCTACCATCCCAAATGAGTTTAGTGAGAACATGTGTAACTTAAACATATAATCCATTAAGCGTTTATGAATCATCTTGTTAGGAATAATCAACGCAGATGCAATCAAACCGGGGATATTGAACGTCTTACTGGGAGCAATACCCGTGATTGTGAACTCACTAAAATCCTCTAATGTTGCTATAGGAATATGCTTTTTATCAGACAGTATCAAATCGTTATGTATCTCATCACTGAAAATAATAACATTATGTTTCTTACATAATCGACCCAGTTTTAATAATTCTTCTTCTGTCCACAATCGACCGATAGGATTATGAGGACTACAGAAGATAAACATCTTTACTCCCTCAAGTTGCTTATCAAGTTGTACAAAGTCAATACTCCAATTTCCAAGATTATCGACTAAACGATTCACAACCAATTCCCTTCCATGATCCAAGACAGCTTGCCTAAAAGGGCTATAAACAGGTTCTTGAATCAAAACTTTATCTCCGGGCTTGGTTAACTCCAACAAAGCCATGTTTATTCCGGGAACTATACCGGGACTATTACATATCCATGATTGTTCTATATCCCAAGAATGCCTTCTCTTTAGCCAGTTAATGATTGATTGATAATAACTATCAGGCCTTAGGTTGTATCCATAAATAGGATGCTTTAATCTTTCCTGAAGGGAATTTGTAATCTCAGGAGCAATAGCAAAGTCCATATCTGCAACCCATAGAGGTTGTAAATCTTCATTATCGTAAACAAGCTTTAAAGCATCATATTTATAACAGCCTGTACCTTTTCTTTTATATAGTGTATCGAAGTCGTACATAAATCAATCCCTTTCTATGTTTTTATGATAATTGGATATCTCGGTTTTACTTAGTCAATATAAATATTATAATTGTACTTCTTTCTTAATGCACATTTTCTTTTGATGAAAATTGATAAAGACATGCTAGACAATTTCCTTGACTCTTGGATAAGAAGGGATAAAAAGAACTGAATAAACAAAATATGGAGAAAAACTATGAAGAAATTGCTATTATTGGTTTCAGTATTTGCAATTATGGGGTCACTGTTCTCAGTACATAACTTTACAATTAACGGACAAGAAGAGGTAACCGTATCAATTGGCGATACTATGGTATATGATTTTGACTTTGAGTCTGTTATGGGGAATGCAGGATATCGCATTTCTATAGACATTCCACTCCTTGAGATCCCCACAATTGAGATACCTTTCAGTCTATTCCAGGATGGACTCGGTTACGATGAAACAGGCTTCGATGGTCATTTTACAGCTAATCTCGAATGCGAGATGAGTTTACCTTCCTCCGTACCTGTAACAATCATATTGGAAGATGGCAATGTTGCTGACAGTGTGTTGGTTCATTACAATCAATTAGACACTAATTACTCCGTATCTGGAACTGTGTTACAGGAAGGTGGATGGATTGACTTACCGGTCCCCAGTCCTCTTGTATATATAAATTACAATTCAGACGACTTCTCTAATCTCGAATTAATGACTTGCATAGCTAACTTCTTTGACCCAATGCCGGAAGGAGAGTACTTGATAATGGAATTCGGTAGTATGTTAGGTTCATATCAAGTTTATGTACCGGATACTATACCAAATGTTGAATGTGCAGTAAATGTATACAGCTATCTTGATATACAAGGAGAAAATACACAAACTCCTCCTCAACAAGTAGTGACGGTAAACGGACATGAATCCGGTATCAACTTCCTATATCCTGATTTGGAAGGAGGAATTGAAGGTACTGTTGAAGATAACTTGGGGAATCCTCTCGGTTATGTTGCTTTTTATATAACAATGGACTCTAATCCTGATTTCGAAGATTATTTTTTAACAGGTGAAGATGGTACTTTCAATCGTGGTTTAGAAGACGGGACATACAATGTAAGTGTAGTTGCCTTAGGTTACGATACTTATGAAGAGCAAGTAACCATTGATGGGGACTATGAAGTATTAAACATTGTACTCTCCCCTACTGCTTCGAATGAAGAGATACAACAAGCCCATCCAATGTTACTCAGTACATATCCTAACCCTTTCAACGATTACAGTACTCTAGAAATTGTGAACAGTAAGTCAGAAAGTGTAAACATTAACATCTATGATGTTAAAGGTAGATTAGTTGAGAATGTACATAATGGGATTCTTAATCAAGGTATTAACAGTTTCAAGTTCAGCTCTATGAACTATCCTTCAGGAATCTATTTTTGGAAAGTAGATTTAAATAATGCGTCAATGACAAAGAAAGTTATATTGGTTAAATAGAACTTATTCAAACAGGAGTTTCCATGAATAATGAGATACACAGTAAGAGAAGCTGGTTAGCTACTCTACTACTTTGCATATTCTTAGGCGAATTAGGTATACACAGATTTTATAACGGTAAGATATTTAGCGGACTGCTAATGATGGTAACCGGAGGAGGTTTTGGTATCTGGTGGATATATGACATAATCATGATAGCAACCAAAAACTTCAGGGATGCAGATGGATTATTTGTTATAGATTAATTATCTAACAAATAGATTATCAATAATATCGGATGGAGTGATCGAGTTAGTCTCTTTCACTCTATTTATTTTCTCGGCGGTTGTACCAAGAAGCCATGAAGCTGAGATAGGAGCTTCAGATAACGGCACCCTCTGACCTATGAAAGATACTATGATTCCGGCTAAAACATCTCCAGATCCACCGGTAGAAAGTCCATCATTTCCACTAATATTGATATAAGTACTCTCTCCGTCCATAAAAACAGTAGTACTATCTTTGAGTAAAACTTTCACTTTGTAGTTGTTAACGAAGTTTTTAAGTACATCAATCTTATTATCAATAACATCTTTAACTGAGATACCGGCTAATCTACCGAATTCTCCAATATGAGGAGTAAGTATAATATCCTTATAAGCTAATTGATTCATCAGATGTGAGTTCTCGGAAAGTATATTTAGACCATCGGCATCAATCACAACGGGTCTGTCAATCTTAACAATCATTTCTTCCAAAATGTGTTTGGAATACTCATTATTACCAATGCCTGGGCCAAACAATATAGCATCGTAGTTCTCCAATAATGATATCAATTTGTATGTATCAGGCATACCGTTTTCTTCCGGAATTTCTTTCGTCATTACCTCTTTCAAAGTAACCTCAAAGATATTGGACAACTCCTTTCTATGAAAAAGAGTTATCAATCCAGCACCACTCTTCAAAGCTGATTGGCATGACATAATAGCTGCACCGGTATATCCTTTTGAACCGGCAATAATGGCGATTCTTCCATAGCTACCTTTATGAGAGACTTTGTTTCTTGCAGGTAAAGAGACACATTCATCATTTACCAGTACTACCGGATTCTCCTCAAAAAAATAAGTTTTAGGGATACCAATAGGAATCACTGTTGTTTTCCCACAGTAAATCATACCATCACCTAAGATATGCCCTGTTTTCAATGATGCCATGGTAAGAGTTTCATCTGCTTTTACACAAATAGCGGTTTTACCGGTCAGAGCATTTAAGCCGCTTGGAATATCAATACTAATAACAATCGCTTTAACCCTATTGATTGATTCAACAATCTGTTTAGCAATACCTCTTATCTCACCTTTAAAACCAATACCAAAGATGCTGTCGATTATCAATTGTGAAGTCAGTAAAGGTAATCTATTGGCTTTCCAGCCTTCCTCGTCTTTTATATTAATAACCTGTATTTTAAGCTTACTTAATAAGCTATAATTCTCTCTGGTCTCCTCTGAAAACTTGCTTTCATCTCCAATCACATACACAGTACAGTTATATCCATAGCTATGTAACCATCTCGCTATAACAAAGCCATCCCCACCATTATTACCCGTAGAGCATACAACACTTACATCTAATTTATCGGGATAATTAATATTGATATAATCGGCACAACCTTTCCCTGCATTTTCCATCAAGACTCTTGAAGGAATGCCGAAATCATCCATAGTTTTCTTATCTAATTTATACATTTGTTCAGGTGTTAGCAATGTCATATTAAATGCTCCTTAAGTCGGATTTCAAATGTTGTTCCTTTGGGAGAAGTCTCCACAACTCTAATCTCACCATTATGATAATCTTCAATAATTCTTTTTACAAGACTAAGTCCCAGTCCCCAACCTCTCTTCTTAGTTGTAAAACCGGGTTCGAATATCTTCTTTAACATATTTTTAGGTATGCCCTTACCTTCATCTTGCAATCTTAAAGACATGTACTGGTTTTCTTTAAGCACAGAGATTGTGATTAATCCACCTTTAGCTGTCATTGCATCAATACTATTTTTAACAAGATTCTCTAAAGTCCATTGAAACAGTTCTTTTTCCATTATAACTCTCAGTTCCGTATCCTCACAACTTAGTTTAATATTTATTTTAGCACTAAAGTGAGGCAATCTTGTCTCAAAATAACTAACTGTTTCATTAACAACTTCGCAGATTTTCACAGGTTGTAATTTAACATTAGATCCAACCTTCCCAAAACGAGAAGCTATCTTCTGAAGATGCTTTACATCCTCAGCAATATTCTCTAGCATAGGGTTAATTTCATCAGCTTCCTGACTATCCTCAAAATGTAGTTTTAAGTAATCAGTCCAACCCTGTAAAGATGTTATGGGAGTCCCGAATTGATGTGCTGTTTCTTTAGCTAATCCAACCCATAAAGAATCCTTTTCCGAGTTCTTAATCATCAGGAAGCCATAGCTTCCAAAAGCAACAAACAGGACAATTAAGAGTATCTCGACATACACTAAGGAGCGTATCTTTTTTAATGATCCTGATTCTTCGAAATAAACAAAGCCTACTCGCTTTCCATTAGCTTCAAGGGGAAATTCAACCATCTTATGCATCTGCTTGTTTATGTAGCTCTTATTAGGTTCATTCAGAGCTTCATATTTAACATTTTCAAGAATGCCCATATTACGCCAATATCTGGGTTTTCTGAATTCATCTGTCACTATCAAGGGATAGTTAACATCCTGTACAAAATCCTCAAATCCCGTTTGACTTCTATAGAACACATATCCAACAATTTTGTTTTCATACTTCAATGGTATTTGGTCCATCTGAGCTTCTATCTTTTCTATGTGCTCCTTATATACGGAACTAAGGTCTTTAAATTGTACGGACTCAGGTATATCCAGATTTCTCCAGTAAAGCGGTTGTTTCTTATCATCTGCTATTATCACAGGCATAGTTATATTAGTAACAAAATCATCTCTAATATACTCAACTAGTATATCTTCGTAATCGTCTTCGGTTAACGATTTTATATATTTTGCGAATAACTCCGAGATTAGTTTTGAATTACTCTCTGCTTCAAGCATCTGTGATTCAATATATACAATGTAATTAGCAAAACTTCTAGGTATAAACTCCGAGTCCTGCTTAGCTTTTTTAAGCAAAACATTGGTATAGGTGATGTAAAAACCTATTAAGACTATACTGCCTACGATGAAATAAAGTTGGAGTAGGTTATTATGCTTCTGTGCGTTTAACTTGTTCCCAAGTTTCATCAAGCTCTTCAAGAGTTGATTCATACATTTTATCTCCATTCTCAGAGTAAATCTTCTCTACTTGTTTAAACCTTCTAATGAACTTATTAATTGTGACTCTTAGAGCTGATTCGGAATCTACATTCAGCTTTCTGGCAAGATTAACTGCAGAGAATATCAAATCACCGATTTCTTCTTCGATCTTATCCTGTTCTCCTAACTCTACAGCTTCCTTTATCTCTTCCTGCTCTTCATTTATTTTATCAAATATAGGTTCTACCGAATCCCAATCAAATCCGGTTGAAGCAGCCTTCTCTTGGACTCTGTGAGCAACCAACAAAGCAGGCATGGATAAAGGAGTTCCATCAAGGATTGATTCTCGTTCCCTTTTCTTCTCTTCCTTCTTGATTCGCTCCCAATTTACTTTGACTTGTCCTGCATCGGTTTCCTCTGTATCACCAAAGATATGGGGATGACGTCTAATCAATTTATCACTGATTCCGGTTAAAGCATCAACTATGGTGAATTCCCTGTTTTCCTCTGCAATTCTGGATTGTAACAAGATATGTAGCATCAAATCACCCAGTTCTTCTTGAAGTGCTTTCGGATTACTATCTTCGATTGCTTCAACAGTTTCATACAATTCTTCTATAAAGCCCGATACAAGTGACTTATGGGTTTGTTTTAAATCCCAAGGACAACCGTCTGACGGGTCACGTAATTTTGCTATTATCTCTACTAATCTATCAAATTCTTTCATTCATCCTTCCTCTAACTAGTGAGCTTCATACCAATTGTCACCTTCTCCGATGTCAACCGTTAAAGGAATAACGCCTCTATATTTATCAGGAAGGGCTCTTTCCATTTCCTCTCTTATAATGTTTTTAGCTTCATCTACATAGTAGAATTCCACTTCAAAGATTAGCTCGTCATGAACTTGAATAATCATCTTAACGCCATCATTATCATATTTTTCGGTAAGTCTCTTTTGAAGATTATTCATAGCTGTCTTAATTATATCGGCTGCACTTCCCTGAATGGGCATATTCACTGCAACCCTTTCTGCATCAGAAGCAAAACGGTTATCTTTGTTTATTTCAGGCAGATATAGTCTTCTTCCCCACATCGTCTCACAGTATTCGTTTTGCTTAGCAAATTGTACAGCTTCATCCATCCAGTTCTTGATTGTAGGGAATGTTTTGAAATAGTTCTCAATAAACTTTTTGGCTTCTGCTCTGGAAATATTAAGAGTTTGTGATAGCTTAACCGAACCCATACCGTATATTATTCCGAAATTGATTGTCTTTGCCTGAGAACGTTGCTCTTTAGTTACTTGCTCTTCAGGTATGTCAAATATCAATGCCGCAGTTCTTGTGTGAATATCAATACCTTCTTTAAAGGCATGAATCATCTCTTTATCTTCTGATAATATGGCAAGTAACCTTAACTCTATTTGTGAGTAGTCTGCTGAGATAATCTTGCTCGATGCTTCTTGTGCATGGAACGCTTTTCTAATCTCTCTTCCCATCTCAGTTCTGATAGGAATGTTTTGTAAGTTCGGATTAGTTGAGGATAATCTTCCTGTAGAAGCAATAGTCTGATTAAATGAGGAATGTATTCTTCCGGTTTTGCTGTTTATCAACTTCGGTAAAGCCATTACATAAGTAGATAGTAGTTTAGTTAGTTGACGATAGTCACTGATATACTTAGCAACCTCGTATTCATTAGCAAGTTTCTCCAGAACGGTTGTGTCGGTAGAATATCCTGTTTTTGTTTTCTTTACAGGCGGAATATCCATCTCTTCAAAAAGAAGTTTGCCCAATTGCTTGGTCGAGTTAAGGTTAAACTCATATCCTGCAATCTCGTAGATTTTATCTTCCAATTCCACTCTCAACTTCTCTATCTTTGTTTCCAATTCTTTCAGGAAGTCAGTATCGCAAAAGACTCCATTTTGTTCCATTATCAAGAGGGTTGATATGAGTGGCATTTCCATATCATAAAAGAGCTTATCCAGATTGCTGTTAATAAGCCTTTCTTTATATATTTCGAATAATTCCAAAGTTATATATGCATCTTCCGAAGAGTACTTAGTAGCGGTTTGCAATGGCACTCTATCAAAGGTTAGTTGATTCTGTCCTTTGCCTATCAATTCCGATATAGGAACCATCTTATAGTTAAGCTCTATCTCAGAACACTTATCAAGTGAGTATGCACCACGACCCGCATCCAATAGATAAGCTGCTACCATTGTATCAAAGAGCTTATTCTTAAAATCATATCCTTCATAATGTAACACGTGCAAATCGTATTTAATGTTATGCCCGATAATCACCTTATTCTTTAAAGCTTTAACTAGACTTGGCAGATGTTTTTTAGTATCCAGATTCTCAGCTTCCAAATGCCTGAAAGGTAGATAATACCCTTCTCCTTTATCAAAAGCAATTGAGACACCTACCAGTTCACAGTCGTGAGGGTCTATACCTGTTGTCTCCGTATCAAAAGCAATATATTCATATTTGCTCATCTTGTTCAGCATTGTAAGAAATGAAGACTCCGTATTAATAAGTACCGGTTTAAAGCTTACTGTACTACTTTCTTCCACTTCTTCGCTATCACTATACTCATCAGGGTTAACATCAAACAATGAGATAAGCTTCTTTTTCAAACTCGAAAGCTCAAAGGTATCAAGAAACTCACAAACTTTATCAAATTCTTTGGGTTCAAATAAAAAGTCTGTATCATCAGTTTCAATAGGTACATCCAGTACTATCTTAGCTAATTTTCTTGATGTAAATGCATCCTCTTTAAACTCAATTAGCTTTTTCTGTTTTGAACCGGTAATATCATCGATATGCTCATAAATACCTTCTAAAGTATCATATTCCTGTAACAATGCTGATGCTGTTTTAGGTCCTATTCCTCTCACACCGGGTATATTGTCCGCCGAGTCGCCCATTAATGCCAGATAATCAACAAACTGATTAGGTCTCACTCCGTATTTCTCATATACTTTCTCAGGATTTAGATATTGCTCTTTTTTAGGGTCATAGATACTAACGCCTTCGCTTACAACCTGAGCATAATCTTTATCACCGGTCACAAGCACAATATCGTATTTATCTTTATAACGCTCTGCCATAGTGCAAAGCACATCGTCAGCTTCATAACCCGCTAGGGAGTATTCCTCCATGCCAATTAACTCAAAGAAATTCCTTATTGGTTCTAATTGAGAAACAAGTTCACCCGGCATAGGGGGTCTATTTGCTTTGTAGTCACTGCTAATCTCTTTTCTGAAAGTAGGTTCTTTCCTATCGAAGGCTATTGCAAAGTGCTTCCCTTCCGACACATCAAGTAACCTCAGAAATGAGTTTATTGTCCCGAACAAAGCACTTGTATGTTGACCTTTTGAGTTGATTAACGGATTTTTTATGAATGCAAAATGAGCTCTATATAAAACTGCGGTTCCATCTATGAGATATAGCGTATCTTTTGCCATTTTAATTCCTTATGATTTTTTTGAAGTTTAAACTATGGTTTAATAGTGTCAAGGAAAATGGCTTATATCTCTTCATGCAGCATAATCATTACTACCGATGTAGAGAAATAAAGAGAGGGTCAGACTCTGACCCTCTCGTATCTTTAGAATCTTATTTTAGTAATACCGCTTTATTGGTAAACACCTTACTATCTGTCATTAATCTGATAAAGTAAATCCCTGACGGAACCGCTTTTCGTTTGTTATCCAATCCATTCCAGACTCTTGTATATTCACCTTCTTGCAGATGTTCTCCTGCAAGGGTAGATACTAATTGTCCTTTGGTATTGTAAATTTCAATTGAGACATCCTGCTCCTCTTTCAAGCTAAAGCTGATATTCAGATTAGGATTAAACGGGTTAGGGTACAAACTTGTGAGTGATGTGACACTTGCTTCGGGAATATCCTCAGGATTTTCATTATATTCACAAGTCACTTCTATTGGACCGTACAGCGAGAAATGCCCACTGTAATCAACAGCCTCTAACCAGTAGAAATAGGTTTCGCCTTGCTTAAACTCTTTATCAGTATAGTAATAGTCGGTTGTCGTTTCATTATGTTTAGCAAAGATAGGTGAATCTATAGTCAAATTCGTCATCTCTTCCGCAGGATCTTCTTTGCTTCTTAGGACATTATAATGATTAATGTAAGCTTCCGATTCAGTTACCCAATGAATCTCAACATCTTCGGCAGTTAACACTTCAGCCTCAAACAAAGAAAATGATATTGCCAACGGAATACCTTCCTCTGTCACAACAAATGTATAACTACCTTTTGTTGTCCCTGCAAACATATAATCAAAGGAGACATTATCAATATCCCAGGTTAAGTCTTCGTCCGGTATATACACTCCACCCTCAACATAATAGACACTTGTTGCATAACTATCAAAATAGATTGTAACAGTAAGCTCAACAGGAGTCGAAGAAGTAACGGAGATTACAACGTCTTCAATGGCTATCGAGCCTTCGGGAACTTCCGGTGTTACAGGTGGGTCTTCTACAGTGATAGCTGTTCCTTCCGGAATTTCGGAATCATTCACCGGAGTAATATTCCCCGAAGGTGTATCATCCGTTGCTTGGATTTCCATTGTTGTGAATGACCAAACAGGGCAGTTTGTGGCATTTCCCTTAGCAGACTTAGCCTCTACAGTATAAGGAACAACCTGCCAGTAATATGTAGTTCCATAGTTAAGAGTAGGATTAAAGCTTGTTACATTATCATTCATAACCAAAGTCGTGGGTGGATTGGTTGTCCCGAGGTATAGTTTATAAGCATCCGGGTCTATTCCGGTTGTTGACTGTAACCATGATAGAAGTGTAGACGGCTCTACGTCAACTGCTAAATCCTCGGGAGTTGGATTAGTGGCAGGTTCCGGATCACTATTAACATTTAAATGTATAAGGTCTGTTAAAGTGATACCACCGTCAATATGAGCCTGTGCTGTAAGAGAATATCTGTCGACAGATAAACTCTCGGTATTCAATATGAAAGAATATGGTGCAGTATAGTCATATAGTGAACGTGTAGTTACACCACTTGAATTCTTAATAGTTAAGCTTACATAATTGACAGCACAATAGAAAGTCGAGACGTCTACTGCCACCGGAACAAATGTACCACGATAAACATAATCGTCAGTATCTGGAGTTGTTATATCTGCAATAGCTGTATCCCAGAGATAATCAAAGGTTACATTTCCACCTGATTCGCTGATAATTACAATATTCTGATAACTATCTTCACCAGCCCAAGACTTACTGTTCGGTGTAGAGTCATCGTTAAAGAGGGTATTATTAGATGTACCGGGGAAAGGACATGAGCTATAGTTTACAGTACCGTTTGCAGCTTTAGGATATAATCCCTGATGACTTGTAGCATTGATATCATTAGCATTTTGATGTGCAAAAATATAGTCTTCATCAACATGATATATCATCAAACCGTGTCCGGGAAGTGAAGCATCAAATCCAACTTTCTGTCTGTTTTCCAAAAGAAAGTATTCATCGGCGGTTGAAGTCTCAAAATAGTAGAAATCATTATTACTGTCCACTACGCTATCAAGAGTCTTTCTGCTAGATGCTTGCAAAAGTGCAGGAGATGTCCAGCCATAATGTTTCCATTTAGTAAACGGATTATGATGTGCAGGAGTGTATCCGTTATTATTCCATGATCCGCTACCCATTAAATCCCAGTATCCGGTTCCCGACTGTTGACCGTTCGCTGAATAGTCCGTATCATAATAATCAGGTGCACCTAGATTGTGACCAAACTCGTGGCACATAACACCTATAGTAGACATTGTTGTTCCTGTTCCGTATATCTCAGGTTGCATAGTATACTCGCCTACCAATACACCGTCAAATGTCCTCTGTCCCGTACTATACCTAGCTTCCAAAGTATAACTATGAGACCAAACATCATCGGTATCACCCGTAGCTTCCTGACCGGAGCCTTGATGAATTATGGCTACTCCGTCAACCGAACCGTCATTATCATTATCAAACAATGAGAAATCAACCCCTGCTGCATCAGCTGCTTGAACGGCTTGATAAGCAAGAATATCCCACATAGATTCGGGACCGTAAGAATCATGTGTACCGCTAACTGTTACCCATGCAGTAACGGTTGTATTCACTGTCAGTTGATTATGTGAACATTCAAGATAATAGTCCTTGAAACTACCAGTTCCGTTATAGTTCACTTGATTCATATAATTGTTAAAGTCGTTTTGAGAGTAAAGTGTACTTGTATCAGAGAAGTTAACTAGAATCATAAGCAGATTACGTGTTCCGCTAGTTGGAAATCTACTCACTCTTTGCAAGTAGTCCCTTTTAGGAAAAGTAGCTAATTTCTCATCAATTTGTCTTTGGGAAAAGCGTAAATCCGGTTCATTCATACTGCGGAAACTACGTTCAACAGATTTTTCGTTATCATGAGCTCGAATTCCGGAACTCACCAAGTCTTCTCCGCTCTTAGTTGCATAGCAGTAAAAACCGCTATCTTTCAGAAGAGTATATCCGTCTTCCGTTTGTGCCCAGTTCACATATTCATCACCTTTCAATTTGATGGTAAGCTTTGAGCCGTCCGGTTGTTTCACCGATATTGGGTATGGTGATGCAGGGACTGCAGTTAGAAGTGTAAATAAACATAGAATAAATAAAAGTACAGTTTTCTTCATGTATACCTCCAGTTATGGATTAAGATTATTAGATATTAGATAACATTGTCAATAAATTAATTGCTTATAATTATGACTTTAAATCTTCACTCGAATAGCAATAACGATATGATTTCTTAGTTTTTACGCTGTACTCGTTATCATAGAACCGTAAGCAGTGAGTTTTCCAATAAGTTACGTCATTTCAGCCCCCTCACTGTTCTCTCACACTCCCTATTCTGTCAACGCTCTGTGCTCGCACTGTGCAGGCACTGTAATCCCACTATCCACGCACTGAAACACCGGGTTAGCAGTGCCTGCACAGTGGAAAAACAGTGGGATGATTATGCTGTGATGGAGTTTGCCATGAAACTTTCACGTTATGATCTCCCGTTTTGCCCGTGATTAACAAGCACAAAATCAAAGCATACATGTCACAAAAAACTCGCATCGTTCTTGCATAGTTATGCAAGATTTATGCAAGGATTATGCAAGAGTCTCGTAAGTTGGTTGTGGTTATATGTCATGAGAGAATCTGGAGATTGGAGGGTTACCTCCCATGAATTGGCTAACACAGCAATAAAAATGAATGAACTCTCAGAAAATGATAATACTATTTGACATTCAAGTTAACAGTTGTTTTCTAGTAGAAGTGAGGTGAATATGAAACAGATGAGAGAAGACAAATATGAAGTCAGATCCTTTAATACTGATTTTAAAGGAAAACTGTATTTACCTGTATTAGCCAGATTTCTACAAGAAACTGCTTGGAAACACTCTAAAGACCTGGGACTGGGATATCATGACCTGGAAGCAATAGGTATGACATGGGTTCTACATAAACAGATGATTAATATGGAAGAATGGCCTAAATGGGGTGATGTGATTACAATCAAGACTTGGTCACCCGGTATGGATAGACTTTTCTGCTACAGAGAATTCGAGATTATTCTGGAAGATAAAGTCATAGGATATGCTTCCAGTTCCTGGTTTGTTATAAGACGAGATTCCAGGAAACCTGTTAGAACATCAGAGTTCTATGAACAAGCACCTATCGATATTTCAAAACTGTTCTTTGGTAATACCATTAAAGATAAAATTGTCTTGCAATCAGACCTCTCCATTAAGCATAATGTAACTGTGAAACTATTCGATATAGACGTTAACAACCACGTTAACAACTCATGCTATTCCCTTTGGTGCCTTGACTATTACAAGCCTGAATACATAGCCGATCATGAGCTTAAGAAAATTGAGCTATTGTTCATTAATGAGGCAAAACTTGGTCAGGAACTAGAGATAGTCTCCGGCAAACTAAGTGACACTATTCATGAGCACCAGATACTTTATAATGATAAAGAACTCTTTAAGATGAAACTTACTTGGAAATGATAAAAGGTTGTACTCCTGTAGGGACTAGAACCCTAGACCCGTTGATTAAGAGTAAGTGGAAGTATTGTTTATAGCCTTCAGTGCTATAATAAACAAAATATTCTCTATTTTACGAATTCTGTTGGCATTCTATTTTGTATTACAAAATAAGAGAACTATGAAGTGGTTGAGATGCATTTATCTTACCTCTTTTATCTAAGATTGTTAATCCATAAAGCTTGTCCAATTTCTCTAATAACAACATTATTTGTAGCGGTTACTCTATAATACTACATAGGTAATTCAGGTAGATTAATAACCCAACTAACTCTATTTCCGTTAGTTTCGAAAGAACCTATTTCAGAGATGTTTCCCCACATTATTGGGAAAGAAGTATTCGCATTGAATACAGAATAACTACTAGCTCCTACATCATCCCAACTCGATATCAAGGAATCATTTTCAACAGTCAATGTATAAAACAAATTAATCTAATTGCTCACATATTTAAATTATAATCATAATAGACGAAATCGTTTTCTATTGGGAAGAAGCATGAATCATTATCCGATTAATAAATTTTCTCATAAATAGAACAACTCTTATAATTGCTGTAACTGCTACTAAAGAAACTGCCAAGTCATATACTAACTTTTCCTTTAAAAGGTTTCTGTACCCTTGATGAGCCTATTAACATATTGGAAAATATTCCGGTTAGGGATTTTACCAGTTATACATCATCAATAATAACCTCATAATTTATTTTAATATCTATTAAAACATTTTTTTATTGACATCTTCCGGTTTTGTTACTTATTTAAACTAGATCATTGTTAATATTATAGAAGTGCTTGTAAACTTATCACCCAATGTGCTTATGTTTTTGAAGTTTGCTAAATGCAGGTTAAAGCAATCTGTACAGCAGCTTCTTCGAATTTTGCGGTGAATCGTTTTTTGCTTGTCTTTGATAGAGCAAAAGGATTATGGATATTGGCATAACTCTTTGTAAATGCTAACGTTAGTCACTTTTTCTGTCTTTTTCTATATCTTATTGACAGTCATGGAGTTATATAAAATCCTGCGGATCTCTCCAAAATAGGGTGTTTTTTGAGTCTTTTTTGGGAGACTCACAGAAATGGGGTTTTAAACGTACATTATCAGAGGGTTGAAAATGGTAGCGGTTGAAATTGACCTCCGCTCTAGGAGGGGTTACGACCTTCAGTTGGTTGCTCTTAGAATTGTTTCAAATAGTTGAAATTGACCTCCGCTCTAGGAGGGGTTACGACTTTTACATTTGCCAAGAATTCCTTGTCCTTTATAGGAGTTGAAATTGACCTCCGCTCTAGGAGGGGTTACGACCTAATGTAATTGCTCATAAATAAACCACACTCTTTAAGTTGAAATTGACCTCCGCTCTAGGAGGGGTTACGACACGGCTATCGGGTTACCCTCGTTATCTTCGAGAGTTGAAATTGACCTCCGCTCTAGGAGGGGTTACGACTATTGCTTAATTTTATCAAAGATCTCTTAGTGAGTCTTGTGTTGAAATTGACCTCCGCATAAGGAGGGGTTACGACATCAGAAGGATTTTTCCACTTTTGCAAATTTGTTGAAATTGACCTCCGCATAAGGAGGGGTTAGTCTATTTAAGGGGAAAAGTAATTGATTGCCGGATTGTTAATTGTTGTTATTATTTATATAACTGAGGACTGATATTGCGAAAGAACTCTGCAATAATGCGATAATAAGAAGAATCTCAGAAGATAATGACCTCTGCTTCGGCAGAGGATTTTTGAAAATATAAACAGTTTTCATTAGAGATTAATTAATAATCCCATTCCTCTAAATACAATTACATTGATAAATCCAAGCAATCAGTCCTTCATCGATTTGATTGGCTCTCAGTTTATCAGTTCCATAATCGGGTTTTAATCTTGATAAGTTACACACTTCACCTTAAACGATAAGATAACGATTAGAGGATTGAATTTGAAAAAGTAAGCTTAGGTTTCCGTTGCATTACCCTTGGGTTTCCCTTACTTTGCAAGGGAAACCCAAGGGTAATGCAAGAGTAGACCAAAAGATCAAAAAGAAGCGGGAGCCAAGAGAATAATACGGAGTTTCGGCATTGAGGTATTTTCTATAAGGCTACTTGATACCGGAAAGAATAATTGCTTATCTATAGATTCATGGTTTTGAATAATCAGGTAAATCTAAGCTCAAAGGGTAATTGCTCGAAAACAGCAGTTTACTTAATTATAAATGTAGGATAACAAGTCAATGCTATGAAGGAGGATTTCAATGGTCTATTTATTCCTAAAAACAAATAAAGTACAATCATTTATCTTTAAACTTCCAAAACTTAAAACAATGTTGGGTGCAAACTCTCTGCTTGGAGAATTCTTTGTGAAGGAACTTCCGAAGCTTCGAGAAAAATATGATGTTCCAGAAGAGTGGACTAACTATATATCAAGTATAGAGATTAACGAGAAGTGGGAAACTGATGATTTGAAAGCAAATTTCGAGAAAGGGATAATCAGTTCGGCAGGTGGGCATTTCGATTCTTTATTTACTACATCTGAAGAGGCAAAGGAGTTCGCTTTATCAGCTTTTAATAGAGGAAAGGAAATAATTCCGGGAGTTAGTCTCTCAATAAGATGCATTGAATGTGATTTTGAGGAGATAAAGACACTTGATGATTTCAAGGATAAAGGAACAGAAACACTGTGTAAAGAGCCAAGCGACATATTTATTGATAATCCGTACTTTTACCCCTCGGATGATGGGATTAATCCTCAACTAGTAAAAAGTAAAAATGAAAGCCAGTTTTCTAAACATATTAAGAAACAGGGGGAAGACTTCTACAGTAGAAAAACTTCAGATTTTCTATCCACTTTTCTAAAAGAAACAAATAAAGCAGATAATATGCCAGTTGACTTTGAGAGTCTTGCAAAGGCTTCAATAATTCCGTCAAACAATAAAATGGCAGTAATTGCAATTGATGGTAATGCAATGGGGGACTGTTTCAAAGATAAAAGAGAGTTATTAAAACTAAAGCCCATGTTTGAGACATTAGTTGAATATGAAAAGTTCTGGTTCTCGAGAAGAGAAGCTTACCGAAAGGCTCTGGAAGCATCATGTAAAATCCATGACAATCATAAATATCAGGTCTTAATGCTGGGAGGAGATGATTTGTTAATAATATCGGTTCCTGAAATCGCATTTGATATTGTAGACAAGTTTTGTACAGCTTTATCTAATACAACCATTTCAGCGGGAATAGCTTTCACGAAATACACATATCCGTTCTCACAAGCTCACGCATTAGCAGAGTCTTTACTTTCTTCAGCAAAAGTTAAAAGTAGAATTTGGAATGTAGATGATAGTATTGAATACGTAAATACAATTGACTGGCATGTACATTTCCCATCAGGTTCCGAAGATATTGAAACCATTCGAGAGATAAACTATCTAAACAAATATGAAGATACAATCGAAATACTAACTCAGAGACCTTGTAGAATTAAGACAGCTATGAAAATATGGGAACAATCAAAAAATGAACACAATTTAGCTACCAATGAAAAAGATGCTGCAGGTAGAAACAAATACAAGCAATTAAGAACTATACTGAAAACAGGAAAAGCTAATACTGAACTATTAAGCAAGTATTTAAATTTCCCGAGCAATCTAATTGAATATCATTCCTTAGGTGACAACATACTTTTGAATACAGCTCTAGATATTATTGAGTTAATGGATTTCTGTAAAGTCAAATCCGGAGGACAGAATGAAACTCATTAGGATTAATTTTAAAATAGAAACTCTTGAGGATTTTCATATAGGTACAGGTATGGATTGTGTTGGTTTATATAGTGATGGTCAGATGAAAGATGATGAAGGGAATCCTGCTCTGAATACTGAGACATTGAAAGGTTTGTTAAGACAATCTTGTCGAGAAGTAAAAAATGTTCTTACTGAATATAGGGAATCATACAATTCTATCTTTAAATATGGTAATCTTGGTTCTTTGGATGTCTCTGTTAACTATAATCAAGATGAAACAGCCCTAAACCCATTCGTTATTCATACTTTCACTAAAGTTGATGACATTATCGAAGACGAAGATAAAGGTGCTTTGAGGGATATTGAATTTGGTTCTAAAGGGGCAATCTTTGATTGTAGCCTGGAATTCCAAACTCTCGGTAATAATGAAAAAGAAATTGAAGGTTTACTAAAACTCGGGATCAAAAATCTAAAGCTATTTGGAGGATTAAGGCGAAGAGGTTTTGGTGCAATTAAGACAACCATTATACCCAATAAAGACAAGGATGTAAAATCTCTTGATGGTGTAACGAATATAAAGGATTACAGAATTATTCTTGAATTACTGAATAATACCTGTATCGCAGGTGCAGGGCAAACAGGAAACATCATCCATACTCTAAACTATATAAAAGGAACAACTGCCTTAGGTATGTTTAGAAATGTACTTCTTAAACTTGGATCCGAATCAAGTATCATAGACCACGATAATATAAGAATAACAAACTTTTATCCTATACCTAAAGAATCCAGTGCGAAACACGAGGTTATACCGATTCCATTATCATTACGTAAACGTAAGAGTACCAACTCATATAAAAATTACTACCTGAATAAAAGGAAAAAAGACTGTTATGAATATGAGATACCTCATTGGTTATTGAACATTACTCCTACGACAATGGATAAAAAAGCATTTCCTAATCTCGTAACTCGCAATACCCTAACGTATAAAAGTATGAACTCTCAAAGTGATAAAAGCTTCAGTGATGAGTATATAGTTTTTGTTGATAAAAAGATGTGTCCTGAAAACGCTAAAGTATATTCTCCTAAAATAGAACTAGTTCTAAGAAACAGGATTACGGAATCGACTCAAACTACAGAGAAAAATGCTGTTTTCACTCAGGAAATGATATATAAGGGAACAAGATTTATTGGGAACATCTCTTTTAATTCAATAGAAGACGCAAAGATGTTTAAAGTAATCTATCATGATTGGTTGAATGGTACATATAACTTACATGTGGGACGTGGAGCTCAACCTGTAAAAATAGTTGAAATAACCTCTGTTTCAGAAGATAGCATTCAACCTCCTAAGTCAACAGATAGGATAACCATCACCCTCACATCTGATGTTATCTTGTATGATGATAAACTAAACCCCAAAACCATGCTGAAAGCTGAAGACTTTGGATTACCTGACTCATACGAATTGATCGATAGCAAAGTTGAAACTGAACTCCATCAGAGTTTCTCTGGAACATCAGGTTTACGAAGATTCTCAGAAAAAGTGATAAAAAAAGGCTCATGTTTTTTATTTGAGTCGAAATCTGATAACATAAACATAACGAATTTAGTTAGCTTGGGAAGTAAAGGTTTAGGATTCAATACAAATGAGGGATTTGGTAAGTTTATAGTTAACCTGCCTGTCCATGATTTCAATTTTACTACTCCTGAGTTTAATGCAACAGTAAAGAGTGACCCTAAAATTGCTATACACCAAATAAAAAAGCTAAACCGAATTAATGAGCAGTTTCAATTCATTGAAAAACTTAAGAATAGTAATAAAGGTCTCTCAGAGTATAAATCCGATGAGAGCTCAGTTACTTTCTGTAGTAAAATTATCTCATACATGGATTCAAAATATGACTCAGAAAAAATCTTGGAAGAGATAGCACATGGTAAAACAACATTGAATAAAGAAAAATGGGAGAAGTTTGAAAAGCTATTTAATGCTTCAGAGTTTAACGAGAGAAATGATAAGTATGAATTAATTAGGCTCTTATTCTTAGGAATAAAAAAGAGAATTGAGAGCAAAAGGGGGCAGAATGTGTAATCCGATTAAAATTATTTATAATGCAAAGATTAAGTTAAAATCTGCTCTTCATATAGGTTGTGGGCAGAAATCTCCTATTGGTGCCTTCGAAATCATAAGGAATGGTTTGGGGGAATTAGTTATACCGGGAACTTCTATCTCAGGTGTTTTCTTTGATACTCTTAAGAATGTCGTTACTCCTACGAAAGATGAAACAACACTTTGGAATAAGCTTTTTAAATCCGAAGATGAAGAAGAATACGCATCACCATTAATCTTTAGAACTGTATCCTTAATGCAATACAATTCGAACGCTATGATAAGAAATCGAGTTAAAATTAATAGAGAGACAAAAACGGCTGAGCAAAAACAACTTTTCAGCTATTGGGAAATAGAACCTGAAAATGTAGATTTCGATATCTCGATAACAATCGACAATCTTTCTCTCAAGAACAAGAAACAGAGTATTGAGTCATTTACTAGATGGGTAGAAACAGTATTAACTTCTTGGGAAAAGGAAGGAGCTTTCTTTGGAGGTCATAGTACATCCGGTAACGGTTTTTGCAGATTAGAGAAAGCTACAAAAACTTGCATATCCAAAGAAAACTATCGTGATTATCTGGATGGAAATCCTTTAGAATCAATTGATGTACCTCTGAATCATCAAGCAAAAAAACGTTATAATACTTGGGAAATAGTTGTATCAGTAGATGATGAAGAAGATGGATATGGAACCAATGCCCTTCTAATAAAGGGTGGTGTTAGTCATAGTAGTCTCGCTGATAATCCTTCTACCGGGATTTTTGTTAATACAGGAAAACACCTCTACATACCGGGTTCATCTTTAAAAGGTACATTCTCAATGTACTTGGAGAAGTATGGATATAGTAAATGGTTGAAAGAATTCTTTGGGCAAGATGGAGCAAATCATGGGAATGTCTACTTTCCCGATTTAATGGTAAACGTAAATCACGATGATATAAGAAAGCACTTAATCAATATTGAACGTCATGCGGAAGATGAATTTACCAGAGCTGTTTATGGGAGTGGGAAATTTAATGAAGAACGACTGTTTCATGCTAATGCTATGGGTTTGATAAGAATTCCGTGTGATATAGATGCTAGAGATCTAATGAATTTCATTAGTGAAGGTTGTAATAAAAGACTTATATCACTAGGGGCAAATGGCTGTTATCCAAATATCAGCATTGAGGAGGGTGACAATGAATATCGTTAGATTTGAAGAGATAAAGGATCTAGTGAACAAGTACCGAAACCTTTGGGTTGTAGGAGAAAGAAGATGGACAATATGTCTTGCTAACATAGTCCTTGAGAAAGAGAAGGGAAAAGCTAAGAAAGGCAATACAGGTATATTTCTACATAAAGAAATCAATTATGATTCATTTGAAAGCTACTCTGATTGTATCAGATTAGTATTTTTTAACAATGATGTACAATTCCTATTTATTGCAACAGATAGCTCTTGCAAAGACTATGTTTATCATCTATCTGAAATAAGCAGGGATAAAGCAGAAAAATTTGAATTTGAAATACTACATTCAA
This sequence comes from Cloacimonadales bacterium (SeqCode), assembly GCA_963667035.1. Lineage (GTDB taxonomy): Bacteria > Cloacimonadota > Cloacimonadia > Cloacimonadales > JAFGVF01 > Zophobacter. The sequence goes on along the minus strand of OY762964.1, from coordinate 392,176 downwards.
AGAAAGAAGGGAAGAGTAAAGTTTTGGATTCAAAATCTGCAAACAGAAATTATCGATTCTCTTTTGCTCAAGACATTGGAGCTATTCCTGAAAATTTGGATTCGAATGACATATTAGTATTAAGAGATAAAGACGAATGGAGGTTGTACCATGAACAACAGAAGTGAACATCATAACCATGACCAAAACTACAACCGTGGAAACCGTAATCATAACAATACAACTGATGTTAATCCTACTGAGCTGGAAAACAGAATTAGATTCAATAGAGACAGATTACCATATACATTTATTCCGATTAAGAATAATCAGAACCACGAAGATATCAAACAAGCTAAGTTTAATACAACAGAGATGGATGGAAATAAACTATATACCGGTTATCTAAACTGTTCAATGTATGCTTTGAACCAATTATTAGTCGGAAATGAACATTCTGATGGGGAGAGTAATTCAACACACATATATCCCCTCAAAGTTAACGATAGAATACTCATTTCTCCTTACACCCTTAAAGGTTGCATCAGCTCATTTATTGCTTCATATACTAACACGAAAATGAGAAGAGTTAACAGTAAAGGATTTATCATGAGACCTAACTTGAATTTTCGTCCATCAGATTCTGTTAAAATGGGAATAGGGATAGTACTATTCACACATGATAATTCTCTTACTTTTTCGCATTTTGGTTCATTGAAGGATGTCCCTGTCATATACTCTACTAAGCAAGACTATGAGAATTACACTACGATACATAATAATAGACTTAACTTGAATCCTTACAATCATAGGCTTCATAATCAACAAGGACGTTGGAGAATACGTAACTATGATGACAATGCTCAAGAAACTACTCTTTACTGTCTCAAGTATTCAAATGGTCTAGATGGTAATGGAACCTTTGCAAGATTATTTAACGGTAATATACATACAGGGAACCATGACTGTATCTATATTCCAAAACAATACTTCAGAATAACGGGTAACCAACATTCGATAAACAAAGAAACTAAAAATGGGTACGAGAGCACATTCTTAACTCTTAAAAAATATCATCTAGAGGATCATCCTCTTGATGTTAATGTACATGAGAAAGAAATAAAAAAGAACTGGGATGCTATGATTAAGCTAAAACAAGGAGACGTAATCTTCTACGAGTATACAGAGAGCAGTAAACGAGTTCTTAGGGAAAACTCAGAGGAGTTTATTGAAAAAACTCTTATACATGTAAAGACTTTTGGTAAAACATTCTACTATCCATGGGCATTTGACAAAGAAATAAACTCCCAAGATTTCCCTGATGATATCAAAGTAGATGATGGGAAATCAATTGTAGATGAAATGTTTGGTTACTCGGTTGATAATAACAGTAAGTCCGGTAAAGTTCATTTTAACTTCGCTATTTGTGATCAGGATCTAAAAACCACAGATATTATTCTACCTAGAACAGGTTCTCCGAAACCATCATCTTATGAATTTTATCTTCAACAAAACAATAGAAATAAAGTTGTTACTTATGGTGAACCGTTAAACAGAAATGGATGTACAAGACTCTCCGGAAGAAAAGTGTTCAAGAGAACTACAAACCCTGCTCCTTCACTAAGCAATCCGATAGATTATAGTGTGATAATGCATGAGGCTATAGAAGCCTCTCCCAACAAACCGATACATTTCAAGTTTAGAGTAAACTTTAATAACCTAACTATAAATGAATACTTACTACTTAAACTTGCACTAGAGCTTGATGGAGAAGAAAAATTTGAGGAAGCTAAATATGCTCATCAGATAGGTTATGCTAAAAACAAAGGTTTAGGTACAGTAAAATTCTTTGTTGATAATGGTTTTATCAATAATGAAGACTATAAAAGTTTCAACGAAGACTTAAGAATTAATTATAAAAAAATGCAACAAACTTTTATAGAGTCAATAGGGAAATATTTCAAAATTGTATCTCAAACAGGTTCTTATCCAAAAGAGAATGGGCAAATAATGAGTTGGCATGCAAAAATTCGTGGGGATTATGCTAAGTTAAGAAGGCAAGAGTATTGTGAATAAAACAATCTCAAATAGTCATAATAGCTTCTTAAATGGACTCGTTAATCATAGTTAAACTTTAATTGAGGAAATATATATGATTCTGTTGATACAAACCATAGGACAGAGAGATGTTCAATTATATGTATCCGGAAGAAATTATAACTATGACAGCTTTAATAAAACTTCACTTAATGAAGTTCAAAGTGAGCTATCATGTGCATTAAAAAAGAAAGAGCTAAACTGGAATCCTATGTTTGGAAAAGAAGGAGAACAAGAACAAACACTTAAGGACTTTATAGAAAGTGATAAGTGTCTTACATTCCCTTTGACAGAAGCTATGTTGCAATCTCTTAGTAATGAAGAAGAATACAAGCTTGTTTTGCTAACTACTGATAGAAGTCATATAAGTAAAGAGAATCTATCTATTCATCTAAAAGGGTTTCTAGAAAAAGAACCATATTTATACTCAAGCATTATCAAATCATTTATAGATGAGATGATGAATCATTATGAAAAGTATATAAATGATATAAGTGTTATTAATCTTTGTAAAGATTGTAATGCAAGAAATGCAGATATAACAGACGAATTTGCATATAGACAAATAGACTCTTTCATGCAGGATATTTTGAAGCAAGATAATGGAAATATCTCATCTGTTCAAGTCTTCAGTTCCGGAGGAATGCCAAGAATCTCTAATGCTCTAGATACTGCTATCAATGCTTACTTCCCAAACAGAAATTGTTTAATGGAACAATCTAAGGGTAGGATAAGAATCAGCCGGAAAAAGGATATTCAAAATAAATATACCCTTAAATTTGCACTGTTACAAAGAGTTAAAGATTATGACTTCTTAGGTGCTATTAGTATTGCTAATGAGCTTAAACTGAAGAGACTTGACATTCATGCTTTCAGATTACTGGAGATTGCGGTATCATGGTTGTATAGAGATAAAAAGGAAACAGAGAAATTAATCGATGTTTACAAGAAAGAACATAAGAATAGTAATCTGATTACACGATTGATAACAATGAATGAGATGCTTGATTCTAAAAATGCTGTCGGTTGTAACTTGTTGAGATCAATTCAGGAATCAAGAAAAGGAAATTGGTGGGGTATGAGTACTACCCTTATTTCTACAGGTGAGTTACTGATAATGGATAAGATTAAAACTATTGGTTCTAAATCCGTTGTTTTTATACAGGCTGATAGAAATAAACCTAAGAAGTTCTTCTTCGACTTGAGACATATCCCCTTTAAAGTAGAGCTACCTTATTTTTTAAAAGTGACAGTTACTAATGATAGGAAAACTGCAGATGAACAAACTTATTATAAAACCAATTGGATAAGTTATAACATGATTATTAGCCAAGGGATAAAAGAAGGCGTAAATTTTGATTCAATAATGTCCATTATGGATAAGATTAAAAGACTTTCATTAGAACGTAATGATTTTATTCATCAAGGAAAGCCAATAAACTTAGGAACTATAGAAGAATGTCTAGGCATTAATTTGAATCACGGTACTAACAAGATAGAAGAACAAAGTTCAACAATTAAACTGATTATCTCCGAAATAGAAAGCATGAAGCATATTACTTTTATCAATTGGCTACCAATACTTAAAGAAGTACTAATTGATAGAATATTGAAGTTGTCACCATTTCCCAAGCAATGAAGTACTATCGTTACTGGTTCAACATTCAATTCAAAGTTATTAATGATATAACTAACTTGCCAATATATACAGGTATACATTGGAGTGCTTTATTTAGAAACGAGCTTAGAAAAGTCTCTGATAATTCTGCAAAAGAACTGGAAATAAACATTATTCCATATCCATCTCCTGATACTTTGAAGAAAAATGATATTGTCCCGGTCAACATAGCAACAAATAATGAAGGAAGATTAGTACTATTGAAATGGTTTGAAACTAATGAGAAGAACTATATCACTAGAGGCAATCATTTTGTATTAAATGAAACTATTGTATTAGAGAACTGGAACTATTTTGAATTTCAACCCCATGCAGACTCAAATCTTACTACTCAGAACTTGAAGAAGATAACACTTATCTTTCAAGCTCCTCTACGTTTAAAACGAATGGATAAATCAGAAGGAAGATTCTTTCACCCTTTTCACTTTGATTTAGCTGAATTCATACAGCACTTAAGTAATGCTCTTGAACTTTCTGTTCCCGATACTTCAGGAATCTGTATGAGCAATAGCTCCTTCATCTGGTTAGATATTGAGTATAAAAAAACAATTGGTGGGATTATTGGAGGGATAGTACTAAGAGGAACATTTTCTCAAGAGTTACTGAAACTGTTTCATTGGGGGCAATTTACCGGTCTTGGAAAGAATAGAACTTTTGGGTTCGGATTCTATTATGTTGAAGAATTACCTAACCCGATATATGATATGAATACTCTTCATCACTCAAAATTCTCATTTTCCAATCTCCACTCAAAATTGCAAGAGCTTGTAGAAAGCAATGAGTCCGGGAATGATATGACAGGTGCAGAACTCTTAGAGCATCCCGATTATTTAAGAAAGCTATCCAATCAGATAGTAATGTCGGATTACAATCCTTCACCTCCGGATATGTTCAGAGCAAAAAAGAAGAACGGGAACTATAGAAACATTGCCTCTTATAGGATTATAGATAAACTGGTTCTTTCAATTCTCACAGACATCTTTGACAAGAGACTCCAAAGGTTGTTAACATATAGTTGCTTCGCTTATAGAAAGGGATACTCTCATCATTTAGCTGCCTCTGCAGTAAAAAAAGAGTTTGATATAGGTTTTAAATGGGGCCTGAAGCTTGATGTAAGTGCATTTTTTGATTCTATATCAATCTCTAAAATTATTCTTATGCTTAAAGCACAATCTGTTGCTCAGGAAGAGATAGAACTTATAGCTAAGTATTTCTCCAAGAAACTTATTCAAGGTAATACACTTTCACCTCTTCTATCTAACTTTGCAATGCTAGCATTTGACCGTTGGTTTAGAAACAGGAAAGATTTAAAACTTATCAGATATGCTGACGATATGGTTATTGTAGGTAAAACCGATAATAAAGAAGAAATATTGAATCAGATAAAGCAAATGCTAACACACTTAGGATTGAAGATAAACGAGGATAAGTATTTGGAGTTTACCCAAGCATCACAATTAAGCTTCCTAGGCTACAGAATCTCTGAATCATCCATCTTCATTCCTGAGAGAAAACCGATTGAAAATACCGATTGGTCTGATTTTTCTAAACTGACAAACTGCAATTCCAAACCGCTATATTTGTCATTTTCGATTAAGTATGCAAGCACAAGGGGAAATTATATATTCGTTGAATCAAAAGAATCTACAACAAAATATACATGGAAGGAGATAAGCAGAATCCTTATCTTTGGTAAACCTCGCATAAGCGGAGGAATTATCTACAGAGCTATAAGAGAGCAGATACCTATCTACTTTCTTTCTATTCATGGAAGACCCTTGGGGGGATATCTAACTCATAACAAGATATCGAATACCGCTGAGTTATTCAATGCTAGTAACTCTTATGACTATTCAAATTTCAAACTTGATTTTGTTAGAGAAATTGCCTATACAAAGATTGTAAACCAGTATCGACTACTTAAAAGATTAAAGATTAATGAGAAGCAACTAGGCTCCATGCTAAATAAGATTCAACAGTCTAACTCAATAGAATCAATCCGAGGTATGGAAGGTTATGCCGCTAAGACATACTTCAAGCATTTTAGAGATTTAATAGCTCCCATGCCATTTGAATCAAGATCCTACCATCCTCCAATTGGTCCGGTCAATGTTCTTTTATCACTTGGATATTCACTACTCTATAGGCGTTTCTCTGAGTCACTAATTGCAAACGGAATCAACTCTTTTAACGGAATCTTTCACATGGGAAGAGGAACGCATGAAGCACTGGCTTCTGACTTAATGGAATGCTTCCGCTTTCTTATTGATAGAATAGTTCTTTCATTGATTCACAAGAAGCAGATAACTAAGAGTAATTTTTATAGTATAGATGGTTCGTCATATTTGAAACTTGACTCTGTAGGTTTCAGAACTTTTATCAGAGCATTTGAGTCAACTATGAAGAGAGAGATTAGCGTTAAAAATCAATCATATACCTATGAAGTATGGATTGAGAAGATGGTCAGATCATTTAAAAATTCTCTATTGCTTGGTGTTAAGTTTAAAGCTTATAGATTCTTATGACATATATTATCGCTTACGATATTACATGTGACAAGATAAGAACTAAGCTTGCTCACTACTTAGAAAAGAAAGGGTTAAGAATTCAGAAGTCTTTGTTTTTGGTTGAAGCTACACCTAATAAGATTAAACATATCAGGAGAGATATTGAAACAATTAGAAAAGATGATGGCATAGTTCATATCTTCAGATTGTGTAAGAATTGTACTAAAAACTCGAAAGTGATTGGCGAAGAATTACCGGAACTTTTCTTTTTTGTTGAATAATCACTCTGAAAAACTGATTTATATTGACTGTTTTTATGATTTAAGTATATATCGTATATTGCTAATTGAAAGTGTGATAGATGTGTTTGTAAGCTGAGTAGTTTTTTAAGAATCATGCAAAGTGCAGGTTATAGCAACCTGTACCGCAGATTACCTAATTTTTCGGTGAATCGATTTTTGCTTATATTTAATACAGCAAACTATTTCCGACTATTCGTGTAAGCTATTGTATAATAAGCATTTATCTATGTTTATTGTCTTTCTTTGTATCTTGTTGGTAATCAATGAGTTACACGAAATCCTGCAGACCTCTCTAAAAATGGTTTTTTTTAGGTCATTTTTTGGAGACTCGCAGAAATGGGATTTTAAACGTGCATTATCAGAGGGTTGAAAATGGTAGCGGTTGAAATTGACCTCCGCATAAGGAGGGGTTACGACTTTCTGTATGAGACAAGACATCACTACAGCCATGCCTAGTGTTGAAATTGACCTCCGCATAAGGAGGGGTTACGACATTATTCAAAGTATCCAATATATTCTTCTACCATTTCATGTTGAAATTGACCTCCGCATAAGGAGGGGTTACGACACACTAGCCATTCCGAGTTCTCTTGGATTGAATTTGAGGTTGAAATTGACCTCCGCATAAGGAGGGGTTACGACAAATGCCCCTGTTGGGACATAGACCATTTCAATGCCAAAAAGTTGAAATTGACCTCCGCTCTAGGAGGTTTTCTTTTAGTCGGAGTTGAAAATAACTATTTATAGCACTATTAGGATATTAGGTACTAAACAATGATTATACTAAGTAAACTATTATAGGCTTTGTGACTGATTATGTTTAGATTAGTAAGTTTACTGACACATATGCCCATTTCATCTATACTTGCTTTTTAAGTGGCATTTCCGAAACTCGCTATGAATATCTATATCCTAACAATTGCTAATCTATAGGTTATAAAACAAGGCATCTATAATGACTTTATCCAATTTGTAAACAGATTAGATTTTCTTTATCTTCTGCAATTATTAGTGTATAGTATAACTAATTTACAAGTAAGAAGAGTCATAAACACTTGTAAATAGGGTATTTTCAACACAAAAAAAGGGCTAACTCATTGTTAGCCCTATTCTAAAAGGTGGTACACCTGTAGGGACTCGAACCCTAGACCCGCTGATTAAGAGTCAGCTGCTCTACCAACTGAGCTACAGATGCATCTGATATGCAGAAAAAAAAGTTAATGCCTGGATGTCAACAAAAAAGGTAGAGACAAGCCAAAAGTTTATTCATATCCGATACAATTCAACTACATTTCACTGATATATATTTTTTTCTTTACAAATCAAATATAGTTTTAAACATCTTTGCTAAGGAGGCTTAATGAAAAAAACTATATTATTACTTTTAATACTTTCATCATTTATGATATTGATAGCAACTGATGGAGACCCAAGAATCAACAAGATAGTTAGCTACGAATATAGCAATGGCTGGCAACAGAATAGATATACTGATTATTTTTACACAGATGATGACAATTTAGTTGATTACACAATCTCCTTTAATGGGATTATTGATTCAGGAACTCAGCAATACAAGTATGAAAATACTTATAATGAAGACGGTGATATTATACAAGACATGTACTATGAAAATAATAATGGTTCTTGGCTGTTAACCGCTAAGATGGAATATGAATATTGCGAAGACGGTCTTGATTTAAAAACCTATTATGTATGGGAGAATGGAGCATGGGAAGTTTCAGCTGTTTGGGATAATTTATGGCAAAATGGTGAATTGTATAGGATGAATCAAACTAATTATTCTGATTATGGTGACATGGAACTATATGATATATATACATATACTAATGGCAATTTGACAAGTTCTATCTCTTATTCATATATTGAATACTATGGAGGGTGGGTTCAAATGAACAGAACCGAGTATGTTTATAATGAATTCGGTATATCTCAAACGGATATGTTCAATACAGATTTGAATTCAGGAACAGAGTATCACTCCTTTCATTCAGTTAACACTTATGAAAATGGTGTATTAGCTGAAACTGTGAGTTCTTACGGCACTTCAGCTTCAGACAATCTTGAATTATACTATCGTTCTGTTTATCAATATCTTCCTACCGATAATGAAGAGCACATACAACCTATTCCTACAATGTCTGTTTATCCCAATCCTTGTAGAGATAGCTTCAAACTGAAAGCGGATAATGAAATATCGGATATTGCATTGTATGATATCAAGGGAAGAAAAGTTATGGATATAGACGGGAGCAGAGAAGTAAATACTCGTAATCTTGCTAATGGTTTCTATTTTCTTAAATCAAAAGAGAATAAGACTTTAGCTAAGAAGGTTGTAGTAGTGAAGTAAAATGAGAAAGATATTGTTTACCCTACTCTTATATTGTATCTGCTTGCTTCACTCAACCGAGCAGATACAAATCGGAGAAGGTAACATTACTAACTCTCATCTACCTATATTTAACAGAATAAACTACAGCTACTCACAAATGATTTATCCCGATTATCTCTTATCTGAGGATTATGAGATAATCGGGATTGCTTTTAATCTGAACTTTGACTCAGACAGCCCGATCCAAGATGCTTACAATCAATTCTTCCAACATCAAAATGATCTGATTGTGAAGCTTGGAACAACTCAACATTCAAGTTTCAACAACATCGATTGGCAACAGGATAGTGATTTGCAAGAATGCTTTAGCGGAACTTGGAGTACGGATAACTATCAGTTCATTGATACCACGTCCGGTTGGCTGTCTATCAGTTTTGATACTCCCTATATATACCAAAACGGAGAAAATTTACTCATCAGCATAAAGGAATCCCGTGATGGCATGATGTCCTCTTATGAACGCTTTCTAGCTCACAGCTATACAGATACTATGGGATTATTCACGGGGAGCATGACTTCTCCGGTAAGCACTGATGCTCTTAATAATTATTCAGCATTAAGAGAGACAAATCTACCCAACATAAAGTTGCTGGTTAATCGTGAGATGCTAACTCCGGAACAACCCTTTCCATATAACGGTTCGGTTGATGTTCCTATCAATACTAATTTGAATTGGTATTGGAATGCTGAGTCCTACAATGTTTATCTGGGTACTAATGAATCAAATCTCACCCTTTTAAGCAACAACACAGCTCAACAAACTCTGGATATTCCTTTCGATTTAGAGACCGGAACTCATTACTTTTGGCGAGTTGAAGGTACATTCTCAGATGAGATAAGAGTTGGTCCCACTTGGAGTTTTACTACCAGCTCGGGACAAAATATGGTGTTTCAAGATGATTTTGAAGACTATACCTCGTTTCAGGATTTAGGACAGCCATGGACTTGCTTAGACAATGATAGTAGTCTCACTTATGGTCTTGGAGAATGGGACTTTGATGGAGAAGGTAATGCTCATGGTTTTGTCGTATGGGAACCTTCACAGCTTATCGGTTTCCCTTTCAATGCTTTTACGGGAGAGAAATGCCTAGTTTCTCTTGCTTCAGTAATCCCTCCGAATGAAGACATTATCATCTCTCCTGTGATAAGTCCTATTACATCAGGTTCTCTGAGTTTTATGACAAGATCCATGACCTCTCAATATGGATTAGAAAGAATCAAAGTGTATATCTATCCGGATGCTGATATTGAGAATCCAATATCCTTACATGAAACCGATTATATTGAAGTAACCGATAACTGGACACTTTATGAATTTCCAATCGAACCATGGAGTAATCAGAGCTTTAGAATTGGCATTGAATGTTGTTCTTTTGATGCCTTGTTGCTTGCTGTTGATAATGTTGTAGTCACAGGACTTACTGCTATTGATGAAAATGTTACATCTACCCAACCTTTACTGTTATCGGTATATCCAAATCCCGCTTACAATAATGTATTAGTAGAAATTGATACAAAGTCATCGGGATATTCAACCATATCTCTTTACGACATAAAAGGTCGTCTATTGAGAAGAAATAGCAATGTAATGATTAGTTCCGGGAAGCAAGTTCTTAGTCTTGATAAAATGTTCAACGTAGATGATTACAGCTCCGGTGTATATTTCATAATGTTAGAAACTGGCAATGTTCGGACTCAAAAGAAGTTTGTTTTTATAAAGTAAACTACACAAAAGCCCCGGTAATTACCGGGGCTATAGTTAAAATAGACTTAGATTAGAATTTAGCCATAATTCCTAGATTCAATCCTAAGAAGATTCTAGAATCTCCATCTTCCTCTGCATAACTTACAGGCATCTCAGCAATGAGCATAATCGGTCCTAAAGCTTTGATTTCGAATCCGGGTCCAAGACCGTAAGTCTGTATTTTGTATCTGGTTTCATGGTCAAAGTCATCATCACCAACATCAGCTATATCGAAATGATAATCACCTTTAAGTGAATAATTTGCTCCTCCAAGGAGTGCATAGAAGCGATAATTCTTAGAGCTATGGATTGAGTATAATACTTCTATACCAAAATTAGTACCCTTACTCGTCATTTCATCAGAGTCCTGATCTTCGGATATTTCAAGACGAGCATATGTCATTTGCATCCCTAACTTAGGTCCAAACACTCTTGCTGAGAAACCGAATCCGGAAACAAATCCAAAATTCATACCCAGATAGAAATCCGTCTCAGGTTTAACTCTCACTTCTTTAACTTCCTTAATTTCTTCAACAACTGTTTCTGCAAACATTGTAATTGCCATGCAAATCATTAAAACAAGTAGTATCAATTTTTTCAAGATCATCTCCTTTATATATTAAAACTTGTACATCAAACCCAATTGAATACTAATAGGCACGACTCCTATTACAGTATTGTTATTGAATGAAGCGAAAAAGGTTACAGGTACTTCTGCAATCATATATACTGGACCTGAAAATTTGTGTTCAAATCCTACTCCTCCTCCAAAAGTCACAACTGCAAGTTTATCATCATCATCTTCTAGGGAAAATGGATCTTCATCCTTTTTATAATCCTTATATATCCGTTTTGATTCAGCAGCTAAACACATTCCTCCTCCAAACATGTAGAAACGCCCGTCCTCATATTTGCGAAGTTCATGCATGACTTGCAAACCAAAATCATAAAACTCTTTTTTTACTTTGTAATACCCATCTTCTTTAGATTTCTCACTACCCCAACCACCTATTGTGAACTGTAAACCGTTTTTCTCATTAAATATTCGTGCTGACAGTCCTATGCCTGAAACCGCTCCAACATTAACCCCCAAGCTAAACTCTTTCTTAGGTAGTTCTTCTTTGATTGGTTCTTTAGCAAAAAGACAAGTTGATAGCATGATTAATGCAATAATCAGTAGAGTTGTTTTCCCCTTCTTCCCCATTTTTTCCTCTCTTTACCACAATAGCATCCCTACTAAAAGTGATATTCCTATTTTTTAACAATTTTATTGTTAAGGATTTATTAATCACTATAAATATTACGTCAAGATAATTGTTCTACGCTAATCATTCATATACTTGCCTATAACAAGTAGCCAGAATAGCATATCTATAAATCGAATATGATATGATGTGAAACTAGATTCCGTTGCTATATTATTTTGAGGAATTGAGTCTTAGTTTTTGCATATATGTTAAGAAAAAATTGTTTCATTCCGGAGAAATCATTTGGCAATATTTAACCCCGTTGGAGTTGTTAATTTCATGTGAAATTAGTGACCCCGAATTGCATTCGGGGCTACTCACATGTAACCATTTCATGGTTAGCAATCCCAAAACACAATCATAAATAGTCAGGAATAATCACGGAGTGATTAAATATGAGTAGCCATGTATGAAATGCATGGTAAACAATCCACGAAAACACCAACCGACCCCGGATGGGGTCGAATATGTTCACTCAAGATATGCATCTTTATAATCAATACCAAATTCATCCAATAACTTCTTAAATTCTGCTAATGAGTCCGTATGTTTATGGTGTTCTTGCTGATTCTTTATATATTCGATTAACTTTTGTCTATCGTTCCAATTTACTGTAAATATCCCATATCCAATTTGCCATCCGTGAAAATCGGGAGATATGTTTTGACTCTTCATCCATTTACCTGTTGCTATCTTTAATCCTTTAATCAAACTGGATATGCACTCCGATTGATGAATAGAACAAAATATGTGTACATGGTCATCTGTCATATTTATTCTGAACACATGAGTATTATTGTTTCTAAGAAATCCACACATGTAACTCAAAATCTCATCTCTTTTCTTCAGATTTAGAGTTCTCATTCGTCCTTTTGTACTAAAAACAATATGATATAGTAGTTGCGAGTATGTAGACATATAACCTCCAATTTCTCCTACAGAGAGCACTACAAATATAATATGCATGAGTATATGTGTCAAATGATTAGCATATTCAACCCCATTCGGGGTTGTATTATTTGGAGGAATACATTACCCCGAATTGCATTCGGGGCTACTCATATGTAACCCTTCCAGGGTTAACAAATTCCATTTCCAATCTTCGTTTGTATGCATGTAAACATAGTCAGATAATTATAAAAAACATACAAAGGCAGCCATTATCCCAACGAGAATAAATGTAAATAACATTGTATCCAATGCATAGTTCTCAATCCCCCAAAACACAATCATAAACAGGTAGGAATAATCATGGAGTGATTAAATGTGTGTAGCCATGTATGAAATGCATGGTAACTGAACCCAAAAACAGACAACGACCTCGAATGGGGTCAAATATTTTAGCAATGAGTACCATGACCAAATAAATTCAACTCCGTTGGAGTTGTCGATCGCTGGTAATTCTTTACCCCGAATTGCATTCGGGGCTATTCATATGTAACCATTTCATGGTTAGCAAATTCAATTTCTAACCTTGGTTAGTTTGTAAGTAAACATAACCTGATAATTATGAAAAACATTATAAAAGTGTATTCCCAATGTTACTAGATTGGGAAACAATGCACACAATGCTGGAAAGCAATGATGCAATAATCATCCAAAGGCAGGCATAATCCTAAAGGTTATCAATGTAAATTATCATATATAATGCTAATCCCAATGGGTATCAATGTGAACTAACATATACGATGTTAATCCCAACGGGATTAAATGTGAGTAGCCATGCATGTAATGCATGGTAAGTAATCCCCAAACACAAACGACCCCGAATGGGGTCGAATATGACCATTCTAAGCACACATCTTAGAAGTCAAATCCGAACCTGTTATATTGAAGATTGAATTCCACGGAACCACAAGATTTATCTGGTAGTGGATACTCCCCAATTTCCCTTGACGAAAAAACGGCTTAAAAGTTTTGTCAGGCAAAGAAATACCGACGAAAGGGAGGAGATGTGTTACAGCTTTCCATCAAAGAGGAAAAGATTCGTAAGGCGAAAGACTTGGCGAGACAGATTGTATATTCATTTGATTGGCTTTTCGATGGTTACAGCTCAGAAACGATTGAGCGTACCGTTGTTAGATTAATGGGTATTGACGGAGCAACTGATGATGGGACTCCTTTACCAAATGTGATTGTTGAACATTTACAAGAGAAAAAAATAATAGAACGCGGAGCTGCATACTGGATTGCTAACGCAATGTCAGGATTAAATATTTCTGCTCAAGAAGTTGCTGATAAAGTTGCTACAGGTGAAATAGACCTCTCTACAGTAAAGCAGGATGATGACGAGAAAGTTCTCGCTGTGATTCAGGAGCAAACAGAGAAGATGTTGGCTCATATCAGAAGTCAGAAAGAGTTCCGTGAGAACAAGTTCAAAACATTCGGACCACGCAGAAAACCGGGTCTCTATGTTATCGTGGCAACCGGAAACATCTATGAAGATGTGAATCAGGCTGTAGCAGCGGCCCGTGAAGGTGCCGATATTATTGCCGTTATCCGTTCTACTGCCCAATCATTACTCGACTATGTACCTTACGGACCTACAACTGAAGGTTTCGGTGGTACATTCGCAACACAAGAAAACTTCCGTATTATGCGTAAAGCTCTTGATGAAGTTGGTGATGAGCTTGAAAGATATATCGGACTCACAAATTATGCATCCGGACTTTGTATGCCGGAGATTGCTGTTATGGGTGCGATTGAACGTCTTGATGTTATGCTCAACGATGCGATGTACGGTATCCTTTTCCGTGATATCAACCCAAGAAGAACTATTCTTGATCAGTACTTCTCACGCATGATAAACGCTTATGCAGGAATAGAGATTCAGACAGGTGAAGACAACTATCTCACTACATCTGATGCGATTGAAAAAGCTTACACTGTTACAGCTTCTCAGCTTATCAACGAACAGTTTGCTGCTTTCTCAGGAATTAAAGAGGAGAAAATGGGACTTGGTCATGCTTATGAGATCAACCCCGAAGTAGAGAACAGTTTCTCATATGAGCTGGCACATGCTATGCTTACTAAAACCCTCTTCCCTACTGCTCCCGTTAAATATATGCCACCTACTAAATTTGCTTCAGGCAACATCTTCAAAACTCACCTTATGGACGCTATGTTCAACTTTATCGGTCAGTTGACCGGACAAGGTGTTCAGCTTCTTGGTATGATGACTGAGGCTATTCATACTCCGCATATCGCTGATAGAGCACTCGCGATTGAGAATGCCAACTATATTTTTACTGCTGTAAAAGACCTTGGTAAAGAGCTTTCAATAGATCCTGACGGCTTCATCAACAAGCGTGCTGAATCGGTACTTGACGAGGCTATTGCTTTCTTACAGAAAGTTGTAGATACCGGTCTCTTTGAAGCAATGGCTCGTGGAGATTTTGCTGACATTAAGCGTCCTGAAGATAAAGGCAAAGGTGCCGAAGGAGTATTCAAACGCTCTGAAAACTATCTCAACCCATTCCTGGAACAGATGAAACAGGAACTCGGATTAAACGGATAAGGAGGAAATAATGCCGGTAAAAACAGATCCAACCAGAATAAGACCTTATGGTGACACTTTAAACGACGGTCGTGTTCAGATCTCTTTTACTTTACCTGTTCCATGTAACGAACAGGGTAAAGAAGCTGCCAGACAAATCCTCCGTAAAATGGGAATGGATGATATTGATGTCTGTCACATGAATGACCTGACTGAAGGTTTTACTCATTTTAACGCTTATGCAACTTCCAATGCGGAAATCGACCTGACTGCTATCAAAGTTAAAGTAGTGGAAACACCCGTAATGGATATGTATGAGAATGATGACTACATAGAGCAACATATCGGAAGAGACCTGACAGTTGTCGGTGCATGCATTGAAAGCGATGCACATACTGTGGGTATTGATGCAATCATGAACATGAAAGGCTACAATCATCGTTATGGTCTTGAAAGATACAAGCATATAGAAGCTATTAATATGGGAGCTCAAGTTCCATGCGAAGAACTTCTCAAGAAAGCACGTGAAGTCAATGCAGATGCTATTCTTGTTTCTCAGATTGTGACTCAGAAGAATATTCATATTCAGAACCTAACTAAGCTTATTGAAATGGCGGAAGCTGAAGGACTCAGAGATAAGATGCTCTTTATCTGTGGGGGACCTCGTCTTAATCATGAAATCGCAATTGAACTCGGTTATGATGCCGGATTCGGTACAGGTTCATATTCAACTGACGTTGCTTCATTCATATCCGTTACAATAGCAGAAAGAGAAGAAAAGAAATAGTATTCACTTTTTTAATATATAAGGGCTGTTCATTGTGAACAGCTCTTTTTATTAGTCGACAATTCCCCCATTTGATTAGTTTGAACATTTATTACAATCTTTAGCGACCTATTTTGAGGCTTATAATCATATCTCATAGACAGTTAGCAATTTATCAAAAATAATCATTGACACTATATGCTTTTCAAAATTTTTCATGTGATACTTTTCTGAATTTTATTGAACTTGTATTGTGTCTTGTTCAAAATTCTGATTACATAAAGGAGGAATGATGAAAGAAGCTTATTACTCCGAACAGGAATGGAAGCTTTTTATGGATCATGCAAAAGGTAAAGAGACACCTTTTCTGCTGGTTAATCTGAATATTATCAGAGATAAATTCCAGCAGATGATTGATCTTTTTCCACATGCAATGATTTATTATGCTGTAAAAGCAAATCCTGCGGTTGAAGTTATTAGTTTGCTCAAAGACTTGGGCTCTAATTTTGATATCGCATCCATCTTTGAGCTTGATAAAGTTCTTAGTCTTGGTGTTTCTCCTGACAGAATTAGCTATGGAAATACAATTAAAAAGGCAGACCATATTAAGTATTTCTATGACAAAGGAGTCAGACTTTTTGTGACAGACAGTGAATCCGATCTTCGTAATATTGCGTTCGCAGCTCCGGGTTCTAAGGTCTTTTTCAGAGTTTTATTAGAAAACACGTCTACAGCTGATTGGGGTTTATCCCGTAAATTCGGTTGTCAGCCTGACCTGGTGTATGATCTTGCTGTTTTGGCTCAGAAACTTGGACTTGATCCTTATGGGATGTCTTTCCACGTAGGTTCGCAACAGAGAGAGATCGGAACTTGGGACGGTGCACTTGCAAAAGTTAAGTATATATTTGACCTCTTAAAAGAGAATGAAGATATTAAACTTAGAATGATTAATATGGGTGGGGGATTTCCTGCAAATTATGTTAACAAAACTAACGAGTTAACTGTATATGCTGAAGAAATTCTGCGTTATATTGAGGAAGATTTTGGTGATGATATGCCTCAGATTATTCTGGAACCGGGTCGTTCTCTTGTCGCTGATGCTGGCATTCTTGTTAGTGAAGTTGTTCTTGTCTCCAGAAAATCAAGAACAGCCCTTAACAGATGGGTCTATACCGATGTCGGTAAGTTCTCGGGATTGATTGAGACTATTGAAGAATCAATTAAGTTTCCTATATATACAGAACGTACCGGAGTTTTGGAGGATGTTATACTCGCCGGTCCTACTTGTGATTCTCAAGACATTATGTATGAGAATACAATGTACCCGCTTCCTCTATCTTTGGCTACCGGAGACAAACTTTATTGGTTAACGACTGGTGCTTACACAACTAGCTATAGTGCTATTGAATTCAATGGATTCCCACCGTTGAAAACTTATATATTTCAATAGTATATAATATTTAGCCTGCCATTTCGGCAGGCTTTTTTTATTTATAGTAGATTACTATAGCTTTTCTATGTATAAATACTAATCCAATTTTCAAATCACTTACTAATCTGGCATTCTCACCCGTTGCCAACGCGTAGTCTCCCGTAGCTTTCTACGAGATAAGTGCTAATAGGGCACCATAGAACTTACTGAGTCTTAATCGTTCTTATAATCATATTATCAACTTTAATTGCATTCATAGACTTATTTTTAATATTTCTTTTGACATCTTACGAAGTTGGATTTAAATTATAGTAACTAAGAAACACAAGCGAGGCCTATATGGACTACAAAATAACTAAAACGATTAATCTCAAGAATGGTTTTCCCGAGATGAAGAGACAGGAGATATTAGATTATTTTAGAGCATCGTGGGCTATTGAAGAAAAGCTCTTAGCCGGATTAAAACCAGAAGCTTTCTATATGCGTGCAGATCCATTAAGGCATCCGCTGATATTTTATTTTGGACATACTGCATCTTTCTATATTAATAAACTAATCATCTCGAAAGTAATTGAGACTCGAGTGAATCCTAAATATGAATCAATGTTTGCAATTGGTGTTGATGAGATGTCATGGGATGATTTGAATGAGTCTCACTTTGAATGGCCAACACTGGAAAATACTATAGCCTATAGAGCAAAGGTTAAGACATTAGTCGAAGAACTGATTAAGACACTTCCATTAGCAATGCCTATCAACTGGGAAAATCCTTTTTGGATTATCATGATGGGTATTGAACACTCAAGGATTCATTTAGAAACTTCATCCGTACTAATTAGACAACTTCCACTGGAAGTTCTTAACGACAATGTTTTCTGGGATGTTTGCCACGAGAGCAATAAACCACCTATGAATGAGCTACTTCCCGTTAATGGATGTGAGATTACGCTTGGAAAGCCATTGGATGCAGAATACTACGGATGGGACAACGAGTATGGTAAGAAAACTCATAAAGTAAAGGACTTTAAGGCTTCTAAATATCTTGTTTCCAATGCTGAGTTCAAAGAATTTATTGATTCTGACGGTTATAACAACCAAAAATGGTGGACAGATGAAGGTTGGGCATGGGTACAATATGAGAAGTGTGCTATGCCAAGATTCTGGAAACGTAATCCGGAAGGAGATTTGAAGCTAAGACTGGTATTCAAAGAAATATCGATGCCATGGGATTGGCCTGTTGAGTGTAATTATCTGGAAGCAAAAGCCTTCACAAATTGGAAATCGGAAAAGAGTGGTAAGAAACTTAGATTACCTACAGAAGAAGAATGGTACACTCTCTATAACAGTATTGATCTAGTGGATCAGCCAAAATGGGAAACAGCTCCCGGCAACATTAATCTGGAACACTACTGTTCTCCATGTCCGGTAAATAAGTTTGAAAACAACGGATTCTTTGACGTTATTGGTAATGTATGGCAATGGACCGAAACTCCAATCTATGGATTTGACGGATTCAAAGTCCATCCTGCTTATGATGATTTCTCAACTCCAACCTTTGATAATCTCCACAATATGATTAAAGGAGGCTCTTGGATTTCCACAGGTAATGAAGCTCTTAAAGATTCAAGATATGCTTTTAGACGACATTTCTATCAACATGCCGGATTTAGATACGTTGAATCGGAAGAACAACCTGCTATTCATGGATCTGTTTATGAAGATGATCCTGAGGTCATTACCGGGTGTGATTTTGGTTATGGACCGGATTATCTTGAACTGGGGAACTATTCAAAGCAGTTAGCTGAGCTTATTATCAACTCTATTCCGGCTTGCAATTCGCGTAAAGCTCTTAATCTGGGATGTAGAACAGGACGTACAACCTTTGAACTTGCTAATTGTTTTAAATATGTAACCGGAGTTGATTTCTCTGCCAGAATGCTCAAAATAGGTGTAAATCTTAAAAAGAATGGTATTGTTAAGTATCTGGTAAAAGAGGAAGGTGATATATATTCATTTGCAGAGATAAATCTTAAAGATTTAGGGCTGAACAATCTAAGAGAAAACATTGATTTCTATCAGGCTGACGGTTCAAATCTAATGGCTAAGTTTAAAGAATATGATGTTATTATTGTTGAGAATGCATTAGAAACTATGTATAATCCTCTTTCATTTATTGAGGAGATACATAATCGAGTTAATCCGGGAGGTTATCTAGTACTCGCTACAACTGCAGATTGGGATGTGAAAGTTGCCTCTTCACATAATTGGCCGGGTGGATTCCGTAGAGACGGTGAGCCGGTTTATTATCTTGATAATATAAAAGAGTTGTTTTCAAAGAACTTCGATCTAGTAGAAGAACCTGCCAACATACCCTATGCAATCAGATTAAATTCGAGAAAGTTTGATTATAGAATCTCAAATGTAACAATCTGGAAGAAGAAGTAGATTTATTAACAAAAGTATAAAAGGGAACCTTTTCGGTTCCCTTTTTAATTATAAAAATAAATGTCACTGACTTTGTCTTTAAAAGTCAACAGCGGCTGAAGATGGCGGCGATCTACTCTCCCACATCGTTGCCAATGCAGTACCATCGACGCTGGTGAGCTTAACTGCTGTGTTCGGAATGGGTACAGGTGTATCATCACCGCAATTGCCACCATCTTCAGCCGCTGCTTTGCGACTATATTTGCTGGGATAGAGTATATAAAGTTTCAGTAAATGCGATCGATCTATTAGTATCACTCGGCTGAATACATTGCTGTACGTACACCTGTGACCTATCACGTTGTAGTCTCCAACGAATCTCATGGGAAATCTTATCTTGAGGTTGGCTTCCCGCTTAGATGCTTTCAGCGGTTATCCATTCCGAACTTAGCTACTCGGCAATGCAGCTGGCGCCACAACCGATACACCAGAGGTTCGTCCACACCGGTCCTTTCGTACTAAATGCAGATCCTCTCAAATTTCCTACGCCCACGAAGGATAGGGACCGAACTGTCTCACGACGTTCTGAACCCAGCTCGCGTAACTCTTTAATCGGCGAACAGCCGAACCCTTGGGACCTTCTTCAGCCCCAGGATGAGTTGAGCCGACATCGAGGTGCCAAACACCGCCGTCGATATGAACTCTTGGGCGGTATCAGCCTGTTATCCCCGGAGTACCTTTTATCCTTTGAGCAACGGCCCTTCCATTCAGAACCGCCGGATCACTAAGACCTGGTTTCCCACCTGCTCGACCCGTCAGTCTCGCAGTCAAGCTCCCTTATGCCTTTATGCTCTTCGATTGATTACCAACCAACCTGAGGGAACCTTGGTAAGCCTCCGTTACTGTTTTGGAGGCGACCGCCCCAGTCAAACTGCCCACCTGACAATGTCCGCGTAAACGCGTTAGTAAGTCAATAATATAAGGGTGGTATTTCAACGATGGCTCAACACAAACTAGCGTCCATGTTTCATAGCCTCCCACCTATCCTACACATATAGTACCGAATTACAATATCAAGCTACAGTAAAGGTTCACGGGGTCTTTCCGTCCTTTCGCGGGGAAGCGGTATCTTCACCGCTACTACAATTTCACCGAGTTCCTGGTTGAGACAGCGCCCAAGTCGTTACACCATTCGTGCAGGTCGGAACTTACCCGACAAGGAATTTCGCTACCTTAGGACCGTTATAGTTACGGCCGCCGTTTACCGGGGCTTCATTTCAGAGCTTCGCATTACTGCTAACCCCTCCATTTAACCTTCCGGCACCGGGCAGGTGTCAGTCTATATACTTTGTCTTTCAACTTCGCATAGACCTGTGTTTTTGATAAACAGTCGCTTGGGCCTTTTCACTGCGACCCTCTTTCGCCACATGCGCTGGCATGCTACAAAAAAGGGCACCCCTTCTCCCGAAGTTACGGGGTAATTTTGCCTAGTTCCTTAACCAGAATTCTCTCGAACACCTGAGGATACTCTCCTCGCCCACCTGAGTCGGTTTTGGTACGGTCTCATACAAATTAAGCTTAGAAGCTATTTCTTGGCAACGTTATACACGCACTTTGCGGGATGACTCCCTCGTCCTACACCTCGGAGTATATGAGATACGGATTTGCCTGTATCTCCTCCTACATGCATTCAACAGCTCGTCCAGCAGCTGTCTGCGCTTCACCATTGCGTCACTCCATCGCATCTGTAAAAGGTTCAGGAATATTAACCTGATTCCCATCAGCTTCGCCTTCCGGCTACACCTTAGGGGCCGACTTACCCTGAGAAGTTTAGCTTTACTCAGGAAACCTTGGGCTTACGGTGTGCAGGTTTCTCGCCTGCATTATCGCTACTCATGCCAACATAGTCTCTTGTATACGCTCCAGTACACCTCGCGGTGAGCCTTCGTCGCTGAATACAATGCTCTTCTACCACACTTGCGTGTCCGCGGCTTCGGTTTGATACTTAGTCCCGATCATCTTCGGTGCATGATCACTCGACCAGTGAGCTATTACGCACTCTTTGAATGGTGGCTGCTTCTAAGCCAACATCCTGGCTGTCTATGCAATTAAACATCCTTTAGCACTTAGTATCAAATTCGGGACCTTAGCCGGCGGTCTGGGTTCTTTCCCTCTCGTCCGTGAAGCTTATCCCTCACGGGCTGACTCCCGTTAATCAATTTACGGCATTCGGAGTTTGATTGGGTTCAGTAAGCTGGTGTGCCCCCTAGCCCATTCAGTGCTCTACCTCCGTAAATCTTTAACGAGGCTATACCTAAATATATTTCGAAGAGAACCAGCTATCTCCAGGTTTGTTTGGCCTTTCACCCCTATCCACAGCTCATCCACCGGCTTTTCAACGCCGGTTGGTGCGGTCCTCCATGCAGTGTTACCTGAACTTCAACCTGGCCATGGATAGATCACCTGGTTTCGGGTCTAATCCAATAAACTTAACGCGCTATTAACACTCGCTTTCGCTTCGGATACATAGCTGTACTACTTATCCTTGCTTATTAGATTAACTCGTTGGCTCATTATGCAAAAGGCACGCCATCACACCTTATAGATGCTCTGACAGCTTGTAAGCACACGGTTTCAGGTTCTATTTCACTCCCCTCCCGGGGTGCTTTTCACCTTTCCCTCACGGTACTGTTTCACTATCGGTCACTGGATGTATTTAGCCTTACGAGATGGTCCTCGCTGATTCAATCAGAATTTCTCGTGTTCCGACCTACTCGGGAGCTCACTAATTTAATAACACAATTTCAACTACAGGACTGTCACCCTCTACGGTCAAGCTTTCCAGACTTGGTTCGTTTATCATGTTATTGCATATATCGTGGTCCCACTACCCCGGATTGCTCCGGTTTAGGCTATTCCCCCTTCGCTCGCCGCTACTATGGGAATCGTTATTACTTTCTCTTCCTGAGGTTACTTAGATGTTTCAGTTCACCTCGTTAGCCTCCCCGAAGGGATGATAGTGTTTAAATACTATCGGGTTGCCCCATTCGGACATCCCCGGATCTAAGCTCGCTTACAGCTCCCCGAGGCTTTTCGCAGTTAGCCACGTCCTTCGTCGCCATCCAGTGCCAAGGCATCCACCATGTGCCCTTAATTATTCACCGAATATCCTCTATACACTCTATCCCACGTATTTCACTTTGTTAGATCTAAAAACTTTAAAATTTATAAAAGTGAGTGAACAACTTACCGAACATTTTTAATTATTGCAATGGAATCTGATTAAAAGATTCATCGCTTTATACACCTTTAAAAGGAGGTGATCCAGCCACACCTTCCGGTACGGCTACCTTGTTACGACTTAGTCCTCCTCGCTAACCACACCTTCGAAAGCTGCCCCCCTTACGGGTTAGCTCACCTTCTTCGGGTGCAATCAACTCGGCTGACTTGACGGGCGGTGTGTACAAGGCCCGGGAACGTATTCACCGCGTTATGCTGACACGCGATTACTAGCGATTCCGGCTTCATGGAGTCGAGTTGCAGACTCCAATCCGAACTTAGACCGACTTTTTGTGATTAGCTTGACATCGCTGTCTTGCAACACATTGTATCGGCCATTGTAGCACGTGTGTAGCCCTGGATGTAAGGACCATGATGACTTGACGTCGTCCCCACCTTCCTCTCCGTTATTACCGAAGCAGTCTCCTTAGAGTCCCCAACTGAATGATGGCAACTAAGGATAGGGGTTGCGCTCGTTGCGGGACTTAACCCAACATCTCACGACACGAGCTGACGACAGCCATGCAGCACCTGTCACTGAATTCCCCGAAGGGCACTCTCGCATCTCTGCAAGATTCTCAGGATGTCAAACCCAGGTAAGGTTCTTCGCGTTGCATCGAATTAAACCACATGCTCCACCGCTTGTGCGGGCCCCCGTCAATTCCTTTGAGTTTCAACCTTGCGATCGTACTCCCCAGGCGAAACACTTAACGCGTTAGCTACGGCACCGAAAATTATTACTCCCGACACCTAGTGTTTATCGTTTACTGTGTGGACTACCAGGGTATCTAATCCTGTTTGATACCCACACCTTCGCAGTTTAGCGTCAGTTATGGCCAAGAGAACTGCCTTCGCCTTTGGTGTTCTTCCCGATATCTGCGCATTCCACCGCTACACCGGGAATTCCGTCCTCCCATACCTAACTCTAGACTGACAGTATCAAATGCCATACAACGGTTGAGCCGCTGCCTTTAACATCTGACTTACCAGTCCGCCTACCTGCCCTTTACGCCTAGTGATTCCGGACAACGCTTGCCACCCCCGTATTACCGCGGCTGCTGGCACGGAGTTAGCCGTGGCTTATTCCAATGCTAATATCTAAAATCTCACATTATTTACATAAAACTTTCTGCTCACATTGAAAAGAACTTTACGCCCCGAAGGGTTTCATCGTTCACGCGGCGTCGCACTATCAGGGTTTCCCCCATTGTAGACGATTCTCGACTGCTGCCTCCCGTAGGAGTCTGGGCCGTATCTCAATCCCAGTGTGGGCGGCCACCCGTTAAGGCCGCCTACCTATCATTGCCATGGTAGGCCATTACCCCACCATCTAGCTAATAGGACGCAGACTTATCTCTAAGCAGGAGCTTATTAATAGAGGCCCCCTTTAATCTCGCGATCACATCCGGTATTAGCCCAGGTTTCCCTGGGTTGTCCCAAACTTAAAGGTAAATTATCTACGTGTTACTCACCCGTTCGCCACTGTAATAACAATCCGAAGATTGCGTTCTCGTTCGACTTGCATGCCTAATCCACGCCGCCAGCGTTCGTCCTGAGCCAGGATCAAACTCTCCATTATCATAATTGACTTGTTGGCTTATTATTCACTCACTATTTCTGACTTCTTAAAGATCAACCTGTCTAACTTCCGCGTTTCCGCATCCGTTTCACAAGTGTTTCGACAACCTAATGAGACCCCTTTTAGAGTCAATAAAAAAAGCATCTTTTTTATTCGTATGTGGACACACATTTATATTTACTTTCTTTTTAGCATTGAGTTATGTAACTGATTTTATTTTTATCTTTAACACTTTTATAGCTCTTTCTTAACCCCATTTTAGCTTTCATTTTCTGTTTTTCTCATTTTTTCTTCATTTTCTCTCATGCCCTCAGGTTTAGCTCTTTAACAAAGAATTTTGTGCCTCGAGAAAAGTGCTTTTATATATAGTATTTACTTAATATCTAATACATGATATAACGCTTTAATAATAGGATTAAATTCCATTCTCAATCTTAATCAATTCCTATTCGTAATTTGTCATAATTATCAATCTGCTTTGTTCTTTTTTCACTCCTTTAGTAATCCGTCCAACTACGGATTTCTTTCAAGATTCTCTCTCATTTCTATCTCGTTTCTCTCCCGTTGCTCGCAACGGGAGACCAACGGGAGAGCAACGGGAGACTAACCCGAGAGAAACCCCCGGTTGGTGGACGTGCAAAAGGATAGATTACATCGTCCTAAATAAAGTAGACACATATATAACTGAGAGAAATTAAAGGTTTACAGAAAATGAAACAGAAAACAGCATTATGTTATAGTGAAGTATTTAAATGCAAAGTAGTTAAAGAAATTGAAGATGGAGTCCTAACTATCTCCCAAGCAAGAACTATTTACAACATAGGTGGCTCCTCTACTTTGAAACGTTGGATTAATGAATACGGAATAAATGATTGCATAGGAAGGACGGTACACTTGGATGCAGCCGAAAAAGCTATTACAAAGAGAAGAAAGCCTTAGAGCAAAAGATAGATTTTGAAGAAAAGGTAATCTCTAAAGTTATGGTTATACGTTCAGAAATTCCGGAGACCGGAGGTCGTAAATTGCAGGAGCATCTTCTTGATCCTGAATATGGAGTTCCAATCACAGTTGGACGCGATAAACTTTTTGATACACTCAGAGCTCAAGGTTTGTTGTTTAAACATAAACCTCGTAAGGTATATACATCTGTCTCTGACCCGGATCATCAAGTATATCCAAATTTATTAGAGAATCTGACAGTAACTCGACCTAATCAGGTTTGGGTAACAGATATAACCTATTTGCAGTTAGTAAATGGCAAGCATTGCTATCTATCAATAATGACAGACTATTACAGTCGTAAGATTGTGGGTTTTACAGTACAGAAAGACATGACGGCAGAAAGTACACTTGCAACCTTCAATAAAGCTTATAAGAGTATCAAGCCTGCACCCGGCTTGATACACCACTCTGATAAAGGTTCTCAATACACTTCAGGAATCTATACTAATCGATTGCAAGAGTGTGGAGTAGATATAAGCATGACCGGTCCTAACAAATGCTACGACAATGCAATAGCCGAGAGAATCAATAGGACTATAAAGTATGAGTTTTATTTGAGAGATAAATTCAGAGATATAGAACAAGCTAGGAAAGTAGTCGCCGATGCAGTTTATCTTTACAACAATAAACGCTTGCATTGTGCACTAAAGCTTAAAACACCTAATGAATTTTATAATAATGCACTTGCATCTTAGTCATGCAAGTAAAACCATATTGTGGACAACTTTCGTTCTTTAGAGAACTTATCCACAATACACGGCTAATGGAGCTCCTCATTCAAGCTCCAATAGTCGTGGTATGAAATGTGGGTAAGTTAAGAAAGTTATCCATGATAAAAAGTGTCTACCTGCATCAGGACTTTACAATCCGAAGTAGGAATGAGCTTTACCATGGATTTATGAATAATAAATACTCTTCAAGATATTGTAGGAATATGTCAGTATAATAAAATAGGGAGTTTCTGTTTATGAAACTCCCTATATTTGTATAATTCTAAATTACGAGATTGTCATTATCTCACGCCATTTTTGTTCATTCTTAGTAGTAACGGCTTCCGTAAGTTCCTTAACAAAGTTGTTTCTCTTTGCAACAGATGCTATAAGAGAAAGAGCTTTGAGATGCTCCTGAGGCTTTGTCTCCGGAGTAAGAATGAGAAACATAACGTTTACATCCTGACCGTCAGGACATTTCCAGTCTATACCATTTGTAGAAATTCCACAAACAATCATAGTCTGCTCGATGTGAGGTATTCTACAATGCGGGATTGCAACTCCACGCCCTATAGCAGTACTTGAGAGTTTTTCTCTTTGGAGTAGAGCAGGAGTTACGTCGGCTGTTTCCATAATGATACCTTTGCGTACAAATACTTGTGCAAGTTCAAAAAGAGCTTCTTGTTTTGTATTTGCCATCATTCGGATAACTCTATCTCCGATTAAGGATGATAAACTATTTGGATTTTTATCTGTTACGGCTTGTTTCAAAGCTTCTTTTTCTCCCAATGAAACATTCTTCCACTTGATTAGTGTTTTCTCAGAAAGATAGGCCCCACCTAATTCGAATACGACTAATGCAGGGATAATGGTATTAAATATAATCTCTCCGTTAACTTTAAGTACAGAAGCTACGAGTATTGTTTCAACAGCAGCCATACCGGCTTGAGGCAACATTAGTTTTGGTAAAGCAGCGGTAATCTTCGGATCTTGTCCGGTCATTCTAGCACCACTCCAGTTACCGATAAGTTTACCTGCTGACCTGAATACAATGTATCCTGCAACATAGAGAATTGTCTCTTTCGAGAAACTTTCTAGTCTTACACTAGCTCCGATTATTGCAAAGAACAACAGATTCATGATAGGCATCACATTTTCAATCTTCAAAGAATCAAAGATAGCATTATTGTGAAGATTTGAGATAAGGAAACCGGCAGTCACGGCAGTGATAAGGAATGGTAAATTGAAATGAATCGCCACTGAAATACCGATTGCAACAATTGCAAGTACTATCAGGAGAATCTCAACCGATGGGGTTGGATGTTGTGATAGAACCGTAGATAGAAAAGAACCTTCTTCATCTACTTCTTCGTTATCCTTGCTTCTTTCTCTTATGGTGAGTTTAAGAATCAAGAAGATAACAGTACCGATTCCTATGGCAAGTACTAGCTCAAGTATAACTTCCTTCATTATATGAAATCCGGAAATATCGTGAGAAGTCTGCTGTGCCATTGCGATACTTAGAAATATAGAAAACATTACCACTTCTAAAATATCATCCAGAACGACAATATTCGCAAGAAGTTGCTTTAACCTTCCAGTTATCTTCAGCTTTGACATTAAAATAAAAGTCAAGGCAGGTGCTGTTGCAATACCTATTGATCCTATGATTAAAGAAACAATCCAAGGGAATCCGAAGAGGAATCTAAATCCGAAGGCAATAAGGAAGAAGGTTAGAAAGCCTTGTATCATGCAGATAATGAATGCTTTAAAACCAACCTGTTTTAGCCTGTCTCTATGAAGTTCCTCTCCAATTGAGAATGCTATGAGCCCCAAGAAAAGAAACACGAAAAAGTGATAACTTTCCAGTATTTCGCTGTATTCGGAGAAACCGTTTCGGTAAAAGAAATATATAGGTTTAAAGAATGCAAGATGAGACCATTGTTGGTGATTAATAAAAAACTTATGTAGTAGCTCCAAGAAATGAGGTCCTACAAGTATGCCGCCGAATATTTGTCCTATTACAGCACCAACTTTGATTTTCTTAGCTAGCAGACCACAAACATAAGCAACCAGAATCAACAATCCCAGCTCGAATATCTGCATTTTCATGTGTTGTAAGTTCATAATAAGCCTAAAAGAGATAGGCACAGCAGGATAAACCTGCTGTGCAGTGAAATTGTTTTGAGTCGGTTAACTCCCTTACCTACTCAGAAAAAACTAATCTGTATAAGCTTCTTCTTGATGTTGTGAATTATCGAGACCGGCTTTTTCTTCAGCTTCTGAGACTCTAACCGGAGTGATTTTGTTAATTAACCACAACATTAAGTAAGTAAATAGATATGCATAAATAGCCGCACCGACAGTTGCTACTATCTGTTTTAGTAAGAAACCGGGGTTGCCGTTGATTAATCCGTCTGTGATGTTACTATTTATGGAATGAGAAGCAAAAATACCAAGCATAATGGTACCAATGAATCCACCGACTCCATGAACACCCCAAACGTCTAAGGCATCATCCCAACCGCGTTTGTTCTTAATATGAACAGCTATGTAACAAACACTACTTGCAACTACACCAACTATTGCGGCAGCCCATACGGGGATGAAACCAGCTGCCGGAGTGATAGTAGCCAAACCTGCAACAGCTCCTGTCATTAAGCCAACGAATTTTGGTTTACCTGTTAATTTCCATTCAATAATCAACCAGGTTACGGTTGCAAAAGAAGCGGCAACGTCAGTATTTAAGAAAGCAAGAGCAGTAATATTATCTACTCTTAACTCACTACCTGCGTTAAAACCATACCATCCAAACCATAAGAGACCGGTACCAATTGCAACAAGTGGTATGCTATTAGGTTTAGAGTTTTTATCCAGTCGAGAGCCGACAAAGAAAACAGAAGCTAGAGCGGCAAAACCTGCAGTAACGTGAACAACTATGCCACCTGCAAAGTCCATTACGCCCCATTGAGCCAATATACCGCCACCCCATATCATGTGTACGAAGGGATAATAAACAAGTAATTGCCATAAAACAAGGAAAATTAGGTAAGCTTTAAATGAGACACGACCAGTAAAGGCACCTGTGATAAGAGCAGGTGTAATAATCGCAAACATCATTTGATATGATATGAAAAGTAATAATGGTATTGCACCGTCACCAAAAGGAGTGAAAGTATCAATTCCTCTTAAGAAGATGTGTTCTAAATTACCGATTATTGGTCCTGTGCCACTAAAGCAAAGGGAATAACCGATTGAATACCACATCATTGTTGTGATTCCAAGAGATACGAAACTCTGAATCATAATTCCGAGAATGTTACGTTTTGATGCAAGACCACCGTAGAAAAAGGCTAGTCCGGGAGTCATAAGCATCACAAGGCTGGTTGCAACAAGCATGAAACCAGTTGAGCCTGTGTCAAATGTAGGCATAATTCCTCCAGTAATGTCGTCAGAAGATAACTGCTAAAGGGAGTTATTATAGTAGTAATCTTCACGAAAAACTCTCTTCGACAGTTTGCGTACTTTGGCTTGCGAAGAGGTATGTCATTAGTTTGGAATCGTAATAATAAGTCAATATTTGTTTTTATAACTTACTACTAGTTGGGGAATTATACAGGTAAACAGACTGGCTATAAGGTCTATCTGTTTCCTTTCATTTTATGCTGTTTACGCATATTCAGATGTTCTTGATAGGATTTGGTAAATATGTGTTTACCATTTCCATCTGCAAAGAAATACAAATAATCTGTTCGAGTTGGTTTAATAACTGCTCTAATAGCATTTGCAGAAGGACTGCAAATAGGAGTTGGAGGTAATCCATAATTCAAATATGTATTATAAGGGGATTCTATTTCTGTATCTTTGTAATAGAGGAATTTTCTTCTTTTGCCTTCTTGCTCTAGTAGATATTGAACCGTTGGACTAGCTCCAAGTTTTATTCCTTTCTGAAGCCTTTTAATATATACGTCTGCAATGATTGGCATTTCTGAAGAGTCTTTTGCTTCCAGTTCAACTATAGAAGCAAGGATAAGAGATTGATAATAATCTAAATAGTTAATGCTACCGATTTCTACTTTACGGAACTCCTTCTTGGCAAGATTGACCATTACCGTTAAGACTTGAAGTGCTGAGGTATTCTCCTCAAAATGGTAAGTTTCCGGATATAAGAATCCTTCAAGAGTATTAACATTTATGCCTGTGAGTTTATTGCAAATCAACGGATTTGTAGCTAAATCTTTTAGCTCACCGAAAGGGATATCCAATGAATTGGATACTTTGGTTAAAGTCTTATCTAATGATAATCCTTCCGGTATTGTGATGGAAATTAACTCATAGTCACCGGATGATATTTTATCAAGAGCAATGAAAGCATTAGATTCAGTCTCAAAAATGTAGCGTCCCGGTTTCAGCTCTCTATCTTTTCTTGTAATGGTAGCAGTAAGCCTGAAAACAAATGTCGAACGTATTAATCCTTTGTCAGCAAGTTTCTTAGCAATCAATCCTGCCGAATCACCTTTATTGATAATTAAAGTAGTTCTTTTGATACTTCTTGGTACACTCAATAGTATTGCCAGAATAAGAAAAACAGCCAAGATGATGGCTGTTGTAAGTATAAATCCGTTTCGTTTGTCCATTTATTGATTTGCCTTTAAATAATTCCTCAATATCATATATGCTGCAACAGCATCAATAATCTCTCTTCCCTTAATGGGATTATATCCCATTTTTATCAATTCTTGTTTAGCTTCATAGGTGGTAAGACGCTCATCCCATAAAGTAATTGGAGTTTCCAGAGATTCTTTAAGAATCTCATGAAAAGCAAGAATTTCCCTTGTCTTATCCGTATGTTGTCCTTCAAGGCCTAAAGGGAGTCCTAAAACAACCAGGCTGACATCTTTCTCTTTGATGATATCCATTATAGCAACTATTGTCTTCTTATTTCCTTCATTAGGTATTGTCTTGAAGGGTTTTGCAAACATTTGCATAAGGTCTGTTAAGGCTAAGCCTATTCTTTTTTCACCGTAATCAATTGCTAATATTCTACTATACATAAGAGTTTACAACCAAGAATTATCTCTCCAGATGATAATCCTCCATCGAGGGTCTACATCTGTTCCTGTATTTAGAACATAAAATCTCACGCGTCCACTGGCATTGAATGATTGACCTGTATTGAATTGAAGGGATAGATTAAATCTAATATCTGTGTAAAGGTAACCTTCCTCTTGAAACTCAGAATCATCACTCCAAATAATCTGTCCGGTAGGAATCTGTAGAGTTATCTGATCCGGAGGAGGATAACCGTTTGCACCTTTTTCGAAAAGATTCTCATGTGTTAAAACTTCTTGTTGATATCCCCACCAACTATCTTTGATACCGTCACCATCCATATCTATACCGATATCATCCGCATCAGATGCAATCAATTCGAATCTGAATTCCTGAGCTAAACAACTCTTAAAAAGATCAAGATTCTTCTGCTCGTAAGATCGAACAAGATTCTCAATAACCATGGTTGGAGTTGAAAAATCGTAATCATTGGATGTTTCAATTATTTCTATGGTCTTGGGATTAAAAGGATTCTCCTCACATGCATAAATGAACATGCTTGTAATGATTATCATAATCTTAATCAATTTACTGAACATATTCATACTTCATCTTGCCCCAAGTGGGATTAGTCGGCTCACTATTCCTGGAATCATAGAATTTCTTAAGATACCAATAACCGCTGTCTTCTTCAAAATAAATTGTAGCATTACCATTAAAAGCAGCAGTTGAGTCAGCGTTTGCCGTTATCAATATATCGTATGTTACATCAACTTCCATTTCATTTACACCACTAGCTGACGAGTTCTCAACAGAGAACATTATATCAAAGTTTCCATTAGTATCGGATAAATAGGCATGCATATTCTCAAGTAGATTTAACTCGGATTGCCTATCCCAAGAGTATTGTTTGTTTAAACCTAAATCTAAAGCATCATTATCATCCATATAGAACTCGAAGTCTTCTGTTAGAATCTGGACATAATTATCTTTATTACGCTTATCTTCATAAGCAAATTCAAGATTCTCAAGTGTTAATTCCCAAGCTGTGAAGAATTCATTCCATTTTTGAGGCTGGGTTGGTTCTTCAGATTTTCTTGGTTTAAAGATATCACATCCCGATAATCCTGTAATTAAAATAATAATTGCTATTATTTTGTAACGTACTTTAGATTTATTTATCATGGCTTTATTAAAATTTATTTGGCTATTAAGAGTCAATAGAAATAATTATACTTAACTTATTCTTTCTACAAAAGCAACAGTATGACCTGAGCCTATTCTTAGTATGAAACAAGTAGTAGAATTACTTCCCTTTAACTTGAGCTTTTTTTTGAATTTTTCAGTTTCTTCCGGAAAACCTCTAGGCTTAATTGTAATATCTCCTATGTTGTTTGCTGTAAGATACTTTTGAAACTGTTTTCGGTTATATGACATGATATGCAAAACTTTAAAACTCTTATACCAGTTACTATGCATAGCTTTATCGGATGTTAGTATGGCAAGATGAGAGTCAATCAAAGTCATTTGTTCTTGAAATGCTAAATCTTGAACCATACCACTTCTAATGATTGCAGAATCAGGCTCAAAAAGATAATCCTTTATATCAGTAACGGATACTTTGTTGTTTGTTTGTTGGAATCTGTTATCAGAAGGTAATTGTATCGCTATGCGACTTATAGATTCTGTAGCTAACTCACCAGATACTAAAAGAATCTCTTTCATTGTTCCATCTTCCGAAACAAAGAGTAGCGTTGTTCTTTCTGGTAATACCAGGTTCTTGTAATCCATGATTGGTGAAAGTTTAACAGCTAGGTTTGGAGTAATCGATTGTAGCTTGAGGAGTTCGGATAATGAAGGGGAGATTTGCTCTGCAGAGAATGTTCTTTTGCTCACAGGTCTTCTATCCGGATCGGCAAATATTGCTTCAACAGCTGAATCGAAATCTTCAGCTTTGGTACATGAGAAAGTAACATTATCAATTCCAAGTGATTTACAATTGAATTTAGCACATTCAAGAGTTTCTTCATCCCAATCAACAGCTATACATTGTTCTTTTTGTTTACTCAATTCTATGAGGTCAATTCCACAACCACAGCATAAATCAGCAATTATACCATAGTCTTTAAACAAGTCTGCATGAAATTTGGCTAAGGTTGATGAACTTGATTGCATTGCTCCCTTTTCAGTAAACAAAAGCTTGTCAGAAAAATGTATTCTTTTAGAGACTTTGCTACGAATTCTTAACAACGTAAGATATTCTTTTATCGGAAACTCGGGATAAGTTCTAGTGTAGTATTCTAATCTATTTATACTTAACGGATATTCATCCCCTATTTGTTTAATCAAGTTCGAGTTTTCTTGCGATTCTAAAAAACTAATCAATCTTCTCATAATTTATAACAAAGGAGAGAACAATCTACATACAGATTCTCTTAACCTTTTCACTTTCCCTCTCTTCTGAAATTCTGTGAGAGTAAATTCTTCACAGTCAAGCAAATCTAAACCAAACTGATCAATTAGTTTCCCTATTGCATCGCTTCCGAAGAGTAAAGCATTTACCTCAAAATTATGCTTGAAACTCCTAATATCCATGTTTGCTGTACCTACTGAGGCACATAGATGATCTGCTATTAAAACCTTTGCATGGATGAAGCCTTTTTTGTAACTAAATATTTTCACACCTGCTTCCAATAATTCTTCAATATAGGATTGAGTTCCCCAATAAACTATCTGATGATCAGGAATACCCGGTATGATAATTTTAACATCAATGCCACTTAGGGCTGCTGTTTTAATGCTCATTAGAAGACTCTCATCCAATACTAAATAAGGACTAGTAATCTTAATGGATTTTGAGGCTCCTGCTATCATAGAGAAATAGACTTGCATAATACTAGCCCAATCGGAATCAGGTCCACTGGAAACTATTTGTATAGGATTGTGATTTATGATTTTAGTCGGAAAGAAGTTGCTTACACTAAACAAACTTTCTTTTGTAGTATATTGCCAATCCAAAGAAAAAATAGCCTGTAAAGATCTTACTGCTTCACCTTTAAGCTTCATGTGAGTATCTCTCCAGTATCCGAAATACTTGTTTTTGCTTATATAGCTGTCTCCGATGTTGAGTCCACCAACAAATCCTGTTTCTCCGTCTATAACAATGATTTTCCTATGATTTCTATAGTTTAGTCTGCTGTTGATAAAAGGAAATTTAGAAGGAGAGAAGTATGTTACTTCAATTCCGGCATGTGTCATTTTCCGGACAAATCTCTTACTCAAAAAAATAGAGCCAACATAATCAATGATAAATCTAATCTTAACACCTTCATTGGCTTTGTTTATTAGAATTTCTCTTAACTCATTTCCAACAGAATCATTGGAAATTGAGAAGTATTCTAAATGAATGTGATCTTTTGCCTCTTTTAGCTGAGAGAATATTTCTCCAAAAGCTTCAATCCCGTCTTTAAAAATCTCAGCTTCATTATTTACTGTTAAAAATGCTTTACTGTTGTTTAACAAAAGCTTGGTTATTTTTATTTGGAAAGAATTACTCAATTTAGAAAGAGCTTCGTCACTTCGTTGTATACCCTCGTTTAATAGCCTTTGAACTAATTGATTATCACTTAAGGCTTTAATGTTGTACATCTTTCGTTTACGATAATTTCTACCGAAATAAATGTATAAAAAGATTCCTACAACAGGTATGAATACCAGTGCTAATATCCAAGCTAAGGCTTTTATGGGACTACTGTTTTCTAAGATTACAACAGTGATTATAAAGCTTATTGTAAGAATATAGACAACATTTCTTATAATAGTAGTGCTATGTAAATATGGGCTTCCTTCAGGAGCAATGATACTGTATAAGATTGCAAATAAAAAGAATATAGCAACAATAACAATTAATACACCTTTCAAAATATCAGTAAGCAAATGTCGTCTAATCAATTCAACCTCTTTGAGTATATATTGACAAAAATATAATTAGTTCAGAAGTATTATGTCAAATTTTATTTCGGAAGTGTATAATGACAATTAATGATTTAAAACTAGAAATTATCAGAATCGGTCAGTTGATGTACAAATATAGATATTCTATTGCTGCAGACGGAAACATAAGTTGTAAGATAAATGATAGTCAATATCTGATAACAACGTCTGGGGTTTGTAAGGGTAGATTGAGTATGGATGATGTTATTATGATTGATAGGTTAGGTAATCCTTTAAATTCAAACAAACAACCATCTTCAGAATCTAAACTACATCTTGAGATATACAAGCATAGAAATGATGTAAGGTTCATCTGTCATGCACATCCGATAGCTGCTACTACTTTAGCATGTGCAGGGCTTCCATTAGATAAACCTTTTTTGGCTGAATTAATCATTACTTTAGGTTTTGTTCCTTTGATTCGATATGGGACTCCGGGCTCTATTGACATTACTAATGATATAAAAGAGAGGATTGGTAAATCTTCAGCTTTATTGTTGGAAAAACATGGTGTTGCTACATTTGGAAGTAGTGCTGAACAAGCATATAAGAACTTGGAAACCCTTGAGCAGTGTGCCATGATTTATTTAAATTTAAAACAATTGGGAGATATCCCTCTTTTGGATAATAGCGAAGTAGAAAGATTATTACTCATTCGTAAACAAGTATATGGACTTTAATTAGTTAACATATTTATACAACTTGGAATCTCAAAACAAATATAAAACCATCTGCTAATGTCTTAAAACAGATACATTTATATATTTAGTACAGCTTTTTTATTGACGATTATTCTAATGATTCAAACTTGCGATTAACAATGTTTGGAGTATATATGATTAATTTTAGGAAAGAAGTGTGCGTAGAGTCCTTTTCGGAAGCACTTTATGCTTGGGAGCTTAAAGCAGACAGATTAGAGCTTTGTTCTCATCTTGAAAAAGATGGTTTAACTCCACCTATCGAGATGGTAAGATTGGTTATAAACGCTATTGACATACCTGTGAAGGTGATGATTCGTCCAAGAGAAGGTGATTTTGTTTATTCTAAAGCAGAAATTGACCAGATGTGTGCATCGATAGGAGAGTTTAAATCAATGAAGATTGCCGGATTCGTGTTAGGTGTTCTAAAAAAAGATGCCTCTATTAATGAAACCGCTCTAAAGAAACTTCTTAAAGCTACAGGAGATATACCTGTAACTTTCCATAAAGCAATTGACCAAACATATAACATACTTGAATCTGTTGAGGTTCTTAAGAAATACCCGAGTGTGAAATACATTCTTTCTTCAGGAGGAGCAGAAACTGCAGAAGCAGGACTTGATATGATTATTAAGATGCATGACATAGCAGACTATGAATTGGAGATTATTCCTGCAGGTAACATTACCGATAAGAATGTAAATCGTCTCCATTCAAAATTACATCAGCCATATTATCATGGAAGGAATCTTGTTGGAAAATTATTATAATAAAGATCATGATAGATTTTAAGGGATTCTTAAGTTTAAGAATCCCTTTTCTATTACATGTAACACCTAAAAAGAATTGACTAATCATTGATTAGCAAAACATTTGAGAATATGATTATGCGAAACAACGCAAGGAGATGTTATGGCTGTTAAATACACAATCCCAAGAGGTACTTTTGATATATTACCGGATAAAAGCTATACTTGGAACTACATAAAAAAGATATTTATACAAACCGTTACAGAGTTTGGATATAAAGAAATTGTTACTCCAATTTTTGAACAAGCTGATTTGTTTGAGAGGAATGTTGGTGATACATCCGATATAGTTCAGAAAGAGATGTACAAATTCAAGGATAATAAGCAAAGAACATTTGCTTTAAGACCAGAAGGAACAGCTCCGGTGGTCAGAAGCTATGTTGAGAACAATATGCAGGCAAATGGTGGACTTCAGAGACTCTATTATATAGGACCTATGTTTAGATATGATAGACCACAGAAAGGAAGATATCGTCAATTTTATCAATATGGAGTTGAAGCTATAGGCTCAAATCATCCATATGTTGACGCAGAAGTTATTGCCATACAATATACTTTCTTAAAAAGACTCGGTTTGAAAGGCATTGTGTTAGAACTTAACTCATTAGGTAACAAAGCTTCAACTGATAGGTATAATAAAGCTCTTGTTGATTACTATGAACCTCAAAAGCACGAACTATGCGGTGACTGTATTACTCGTTTAGAAAAAAATCCCAGAAGACTACTGGATTGTAAAGTCCCTGCATGTAATGCAATATCAGAGAAAGCTCCTTTGATGATAGATTATTTGGATGAAGAATGTAGAGAGCATTTTGAGGCTGTTCAGAGTTATCTTAAAGCCATGGATATTGAATACAGTATTAATCCAAGAATTGTAAGAGGATTGGATTACTATACTTATACAGCCTTTGAGTTTCTTAACAACGAATTGGGAGCTCAAAATGCCATAGGTGGTGGAGGGAGATATAACGGTTTAGTTGAGCAAGTGGGTGGTAAGGATTCTCCCGGAGTTGGTTTTGCAGCAGGTTTGGAACGTTTAATTCTTTCGCTGGAGCAAGAAGGATTGTTTATGGGTGATGAATATAAACCGGATGTTTATGCAGTTATACTTGGAGATCAATCACTCTTAAAAGGTGCTGAGATAATGCAAAAACTGAGAGCAAAAGGTGTAATTGTTGAATTTGACCCATTGAAACTATCAATGAAAGCTCAAATGAAGAATGCTAACAAAGTTAATGCTAAGTATGCTTTAATTATTGGAGAAAATGAAATTGAAACAAATCAGTTCATTCTTAAAAATCTTACTGATAGTACTCAAGTTTCACTTACAGAATCAGATTTAATCAACAATTTTATAGATTAGGAGCTACAATGAGCTTTAGAGAAGTTTTTAACTCTTTTCCTGAATTGGAAACAGATCGCTTAGTAATTAGACGTATGGAGTATGATGATGCTGACGACTTTTTTGAAATCTATGATAATCGAGATGTAACTGAGTATTTGGATTGGAAAGGTCCGGATAGTGAAGAAACGGCTGAGATGTTAATTGAATATTTCAACAATCAGTTTGATAGCATGTCTGCTATTAGGTGGGGAATAGAAGAGAAAAGTTCCGGAATTCTCATAGGTACCATGGTTGTGCATGATTTTGTAAAAGAGAGTATTGCAGATCTGGGTTATGATTTAAACAGGAAGTTCTGGAAAAAGGGGTACATGACTGAAGCAATGAAAGCTATTCTATCTTTTTGTTTCACAGAAATGGAGTTGCATAGAATACAATGTCTTATTTCTCCTGAAAATAAACCATCGGTTGCTTTAGTCGAAAAACTTGGTTTTACTAAAGAAGGACTTCTCAGAAAGAGAGGTTTCCATGAAGACGATAAAGTTTTTTATGATGTATTACAGTATTCACTATTGAATACGGATTAGTTGCTTAAGAACAATTATAAGGCTGATAATTGTTTGTCAGCCTTTTCTTTAATCAATAATTTGTTAGATTTGAGGTCTTAAATTTTTTGATAAATGATAAGGATCTACTTTAGAACTACCTATCGGACGGGATAATGGTATCATGTAGAAACTAAATTTCTTCTGCTTATGAAGAGTTTTATAAAAATCATACATTTTAATAGTATCCGCTCCATGCTCGCTAAATATGGTATCTATCTTTAAAGGTTTAGGAGTTGCGACCGTTACAATGATTGATTCATCTCTAAGTAAATCATTTGCAGCAAATTTCATTGAACTATCTTGTGGGAAGAAGTTTCTTCCTGCATCACTAACTTCATTTGCAATCCTAAATACTTTTAAATCATCCAGATATAGTAAGAAGACTGAAACATAAGCTTTTTCATTCAAAGTATACTCAAACTCTACACCTTGATGCGATTCAAGGAACGTTGTACCGGATACGCATTGAAGGTTATAGGGATTATAATCTTCAGGCAGTATGTCAAAATTACATTTTAGGAAAGCAGTATAGGGCTTGTTACGGTAGCCATCCCTGTTCCCGCTTGTTGTACTTGAAAAAGCTTCTTCAAAAGAGGTTATTTTTGCTTTTGTAGTGTACAATGGATATAAGTATATCATCCATTTCTCAAATCCGTCTTTCCAAGCTTGAGTCGTAAATCTTTTCTTACCATTAGAGATTAATCCCTCGAAATTGTAATCAAGGTTTTCCATGAAATACTTGATTATTGCATAGTTAAGTGCTCTATCTTCAAACGACTCTTTCTCATAATGTTCTTTGCTTACACTGTACTGGTATTCAAATCCTCTTACTCTATGAGCAACTCTAACATCAAAGTTGTAATTGAATACAATTAAGCCAACAATCGTGATTACTGCAGCCACTGCTAAATGAGGGATATAATCAATTAAGAACTCAAATTTCTTTTTCTTTTCTTCTTCTTCAGTTTCTTGTTGTTCTTTGTTTTCTAAGTCGGTATTCATTCTCAACTCCTAATTGACTTACTAAAACTTGTTAATTCTAATCGATGAGTTTAGTTACTTTTCTGAGGCTATCAAAACAACTATAAATATCTTAGCAAGTAAAAACTAGATAAGTTTGCAAAAGAATTAATTTGACATGATAAGTTTGTTAATACGGAGTAACATGTTAGGATATTGGAGGTATAGATGATGAACCGCTTAGTCAGCTTCTTAACAATTATGCTTATAGCATTACAGGTATTTGCAGGGGAAAAACAGCGTCCTGAGATTTATGTTAAGATAAAAGTTGAATCTAGAGCAGAAATTGATGTTTTATCTGATTTATGTTCTATTGACAGAGTAGATGGTCAGTTTGTATACGCTTTTGCTTTACCTGGAGAAGTGGCTAACCTCAATACAAACAATATCAGATATCAAGAAATCCCATTACCATATAGTACTTCAAGGGTTTCTATGGCAACTTCTATATCGCAAATGGATAACTGGAACCTTTATCCGACTTATAGCGTATATCAACAAATGTTATCGAGCCTATCTACAAACTATTCTGATATTTGCCAATTGATTCATATCGGATATTCGGAAGATGGAAGAGATATCCAGGTTCTAAAGATATCTGATAATGTTAACACTCAAGAAGCTGAACCTGAAGTTTATTACACTTCTACTATGCATGGAGATGAAACTCTTGGTTGGGTAGCATTATTACGTTTTGCTTATGAGTTATGTGAAAGTTATAACACTGATATAGAGCTTACCGACATGGTTAACAATATGGAGATTTTTATAAATCCTCTTGCTAACCCTGACGGTACTTTCTATGGGGGGAATGAAACCGTAAACAGTGCAAGACGTTATAATACAAACGATATTGATTTGAATAGAAACTTTATTGACCCTGGAAGTAATACAAACGGTGACAGCAATCCAACTGCTCAGGAAAATCAATGTCAGATGGATTTTGCCAATGCACATAATTTTACTTTATCTGCTAATTTTCATGGGGGAGCGGAGCTAGTAAACTATCCATGGGATACTTGGTCAACAAGACATGTTGATGACACTTGGTACCAATATATTAGTCGAAACTATGCGACTTCAGTTCAAAACGATTCTCCGTCAGGATATTTCACGGAACAAAACAATGGGATCACTAACGGTTATGATTGGTATACAACTGATGGCTGTCGCCAAGACTGGATGAATTACTTTCAACAATGCAGAGAAGTTACTATTGAAATTTCAGGTACAAAGCTACTTAACAACACATTACTACCGGATTACTATAATTACAACAGACAAGCCTTCATTGATTTTTTAAAAGAAGCTCAATATGGGATTAGAGGTGTTGTTACAGATGAATTAGGGAATCCACTTGAAGCAGAAATATTCATTAATTTACATGATAATGCTAATTCAGCAGTTCATTCTCAATCTGATAATGGTGATTTTTATAGACCTATAGCAGAAGGTATATACAATGTTACAGTTAGTTGCTCCGGATATCCTGATCAGACCTTTAACAATGTTGAAGTTTTAAATGGTAGTATAACTAACCTTAATGTAACATTCGGAGTTACAGGAATCACGCAGAATATTGATTTAGATTCCGGATGGAACCTTGTTTCATTTAACACTGAATCGACTGATATGAATCCTGCTACAGTTTTTGCATCAGTCTCTGAAAACCTTGTTCAAGTCAAGAATCTAACTCAATCTTATGACCCTTCTATGCCTGACCATTTCAACACTTTAAACCTTTTAAACACTGATAATGCTTACTGGGTGAACATGGACGAGGAAGCAATCATTGAGATTGCCGGATTTGCTACAAATGTATCATCCAATATTAACTTGCAAGGCGGATGGAATATGGTCGGATATAAGCCTCAGATTGCATTATCTCCTACTATTGCTCTTCAATCCATAATTAGTAGTATAATTCAAGTTAAAGACTTAAATCATTCTTACGATCCGACAATGCCTGAATATTTCAACACTCTGGATGAGATGATTCCGGGAAACGGCTATTGGATGAATCTTAGTAATAACACAAGTTTAGTATATAATGATTCCACTCCAGTAGCATTTAGTGATAGAGAGTCGCCACTCTGGGAACTATCAGTCTATCCGAACAATACTGCAACATTATACATTGAGTTAAATAACCTCACTCCTGAACCAAACGATTGGGTTGGTGCTTTTGCTGGAGAAGAATGCTTGGGTATAGCATCTCCGATTATTTATGAAGCTAATATTTACTGCACTATGCTTGTTCAAATACCACAAAATGGTACGGTAATTGAGTTTAAGTATCATGATTACTCCGGTGATGCGATTTCTACATTTGAGAACTCAATGCCGG
This sequence comes from Cloacimonadales bacterium (SeqCode), assembly GCA_963667035.1. Lineage (GTDB taxonomy): Bacteria > Cloacimonadota > Cloacimonadia > Cloacimonadales > JAFGVF01 > Zophobacter. The sequence continues at coordinate 349,652 of OY762964.1, read as the reverse complement.
TTTCATCAGGTCAACTATACAATATTGTCTTAAATGCTTCACAATCGAATGGAGGTTCCGTTCCTCCCGTACAAGATTCTATAAGTATTTATCCTAATCCTTTCAACCCATATAAGGGAATCTGTCGAATTGATTCTAAAGATGATAAAGTAGGTTGGGAGATATATAATCTAAGAGGGCAAATCGTAAATGTTTTAAGCGGTACAAATGAGTGGGACGGTTATACTAAGAATGGCAATATTGCTCCTAATGGATTATATCTGGTTAGACCTGTGGAAGTAAGGAGTAGTAAAACTATAAAGCTAATCATCATGAAATAGCAATGCAAGTTGTGCGGACGTGTCTCCCCAAGTTTAATCTTGTTCATAAATGCTTTACCAATAAATCATATATCTATTCCTTTATTAACAAATTAGTGAACTTTACAATAATAATTGACAGCTATTTCGGTTATCTGTATTTGAAAATGGGATGTAAGCTGTTTCATATAAAATATAAGAGTAATCATAATTAGGTGTATATATGTTATTTAATTCTTTTGAGTTCGGAATATTTCTGGTTGTTGTTTTCTTTCTGTATTGGTTTGTAACAAACAAAAACCTTAAATCGCAAAACCTACTTATCCTTGTTTCAAGTTATGTCTTTTACGGATGGTGGGATTGGAGATTTCTTTCACTAATTGCCTTTAGTACAATTGTTGATTACTCAGTAGGTTTGGGATTATCAAAGTATGAGCAAAAGCGACCTCGAAGGATGTTATTGTGGACTAGCATAATAGTTAATCTCGGATTTCTAATGTTCTTTAAGTACTACAACTTCTTTCTGGATAGTTTTATTAATGCTTTCACTTTCTTCGGTTTTACCCTAAACGCTCGAACGCTTAGCATCATTCTTCCTGTTGGGATAAGCTTCTACACCTTCCAAACTCTTAGCTATACTATCGATGTGTATAATCGTAAGTTACAACCTACAAAAGATTTCATTGCTTTCGGTGCTTTTGTTAGTTTCTTCCCACAACTGGTTGCAGGTCCTATTGAAAGAGCTACACATCTGCTTCCTCAATTCTATAAACCACGTAAATTCGATTATGATAATGCCTCCGCAGGACTTAAAATGATGTTATGGGGTATGTTCATGAAAGTAGGTATCGCTGATAGAATATCTCTTTATGTAGATAATGTCTATGGTAATGTTCCAATGCACTCAAGCATATCTTTGATAGTTGCAACGGTATTCTTTGCTGTTCAGATATATTGCGATTTCGGCGGATATTCATTAATAGCTATTGGATGCGCTAAGCTCTTCGGTTTCTCATTAATGCAGAACTTCAATCGTCCATATCTTGCAACTTCCTTTAAGGAGTTTTGGCAAAGATGGCATATATCTCTTTCCTCATGGTTTAGGGACTATCTCTATATTCCGATTGGAGGAAGTCGTGCCGGTGCCTTTAAGACTAAGAGAAATCTGTTTATTACCTTTGTTGTGAGCGGATTTTGGCATGGTGCTAATTGGACTTTTATCGTATGGGGAGCTTTACACGGTCTCTATCTGATTATTGAAAAATCACTTAGTAAGATTAAAGTTCCTAAACTTATCAGAATTGCTGTTGTGTTTGTTCTTGTTTCTTTTGCTTGGATATTCTTCCGAGCTCCATCTGTTGGTGCAGCATTTGAAATCATTAAAAAGATATTAAGCTTTAATAGTATGAGTCTTTATACAGGAGATATCGGGATATTCTCATTCTCTGTTATGGCAATTTTCATTCTTTTCATAAACGACTATTTGGGAGAGTTTAAACCTGAACTTAAGTTGTTTAGCAATCCTAATATAGTAGTTAGATACGCATCAATGTTGTTCATCTTGATATATATTGTTTCATTGGGTGTATTTGACCAAAGTCAGTTCATCTATTTTCAGTTTTAGGAGAGTCCATGAAGAGATTATTTCTTAAGATATTTATCCTGTTAATTGCTTTCTTTATACTTGATTTTCTCATTGGGGTAGGTATGGATCAAGTTGTTTCTCATTCTGATAACGGAAGATATTACAAAGCGAGATATAGCCTTGAGGAATCAACTGAAGATGTGATTATCCTCGGAAGCTCCCGAGCTGAAACTAATTATGTTCCACATGTAATTGAGGAAAAACTGGGGTTATCGTGTTGGACTACCGGACGTGGAGGACAGATTCTCCCATTTTGGAATGCAATGGGAAGGGGCGTTGTCGACAGATATAATCCTAAGATTATCATTGTCAATGTCGAACCCTATTTCCTTGAACAAGGCTTATCTTTTGAAAAGGCAGGATTTCTAAGACCTTTTTATAGATCTCATCCCGAGATTCATGAAGTTATTGATAGAATCTCTCCTCATGAAAAGTTTCTTTTAAACTCCAGACTTTATGCTTATAACTCATCTTTTTATTATCTACTCCGATCTTTTATTATTAAAGATTTGGATGGTAGAAGAGCTGATAAAGGCTGGAAGCCAAGAATTGGTAAATATCCTATTGAATATAAGGAAACTCAAGTTGTTAATTATTCCAGAGATTTGAATCAAGACACAGTAGCTTATTTCGAAAGCTTCATAAATGGTTTGAAAGGAAGTAAGATTTATATTGTTATTTCTCCCGACTTCTCAAAAAGCTATGTCTCAAGTCCGTCTATAGAATATCTTAAAAAACTTAAAGATATTACTCTTATTAATCTTGGTGAAGATAATCTACTATCCTCCCAGAATGAGTACTATAGAGATCCTTCTCATCTTAACAAGGAAGGAGCTATCCTCTTTACTCGACAATTGTGTGATGAGATTATGACTCAAAATTAGTTTCTTCATCATTAAATTAGCATATAACCTTGTGTGAGATATGGATATTTCATGCTCCTATAGGAGTAATGTACCGTCCTTCCTATGCGATCATTTATTCTGTATTCTTCAATCCGGCATTGAAGAGTAGAGGAGCCACCTATGTTGTAAATAGTTCTTGCTTGGGAGATAGTTAGGACTCCTTCTTCAATTTCTTTAACTACTTTGCGTTTAAACACTTCATTATAACATAATGCTGTTTTCTGTTTCATTTTCTGTAAACCGTTAGTTTCTCTAAGTTATATATGTGTCTACTTTATTCTGGACGATATAGGACGTTGTACCAAGCTCCTTCCGGTCGTCCTCCAACCGGAGGTTTCTCTCGGGTTAGTCTCCCGTTGCTCTCCCGTTGGTCTCCCGTTGGTCTCCCGTTGCTCGCAACGAGATAGAAACGGGAGAAAAATGAGAGAAATACTTGTAGTAAATTTGTGGTTGGTGGACGTGCTGAAGGATGCAAAATAGATTGCTCTCATGAAATAAAAAAAGAGTCCTATAAAAAGGACCCCAAATTATATCAATCACGCATTTATAATATCAATACATTCTATGGTTACTCATATCTTAAAGCATCAATCGGATTGAGATTAGAAGCTTTTCTTGCGGGATAATATCCAAAGAAAATTCCGACAGCTCCTGAGAATCCGAATGCCATCAAAGCTATTAAAGGGTTAATGTATGGAGTAAGCTCGGACGCTCGCTCCACAATTGCCGATATGCCGAAGGCTAATGCAATTCCTAATATCCCCCCGCTTAAACTAAGTACTATAGCTTCGGTTAAGAATTGTAATAAGACATCTTGACTTCTGGCTCCAAGAGATAGTCTGATACCTATCTCACGAGTTCTTTCGGTAACAGAAACAAGCATTATGTTCATAATACCGATTCCTCCCACAAGAAGAGAAACTCCGGCAATTGAGCCTAAAAGCATAGTAAGGGTTTTACCTGTTTCGGAAGCCATCTCAAGCATTTCAGTCTGATTTCTTATTCTAAAATCGGCTTCTTCTCCGGGAGACAGTTTATGCATTGTTCTCAGTGCTTCATCAACTTCTCTTTCTGCTTCATCCATTGCATCTTCCGATAAGGCACTAACATATATTCTATCTACATCCCGTTGACCTTTAAGTCTATATAAAACAGTCTTGGAAGGAGCGAGTACAACATCATCTTGATCCTGTCCCCATGAGTTATCACCTTTTTCTGCAAGTACACCGATAATCTTAAAAGGAATGTTTCTAATCCTAAGTTTCTTTCCAACCGGATCCTCGTATGGGAATAATTCATTTGCTATAGTTTGTCCGATTATACATACTTTCTTTTTTGATTCAACATCACGATTAGTGAATATAGTACCGCTAGTAAGTTCCCAATCACGAATCTCGAAGTAACCCGGGTCTACACCTTCTACAGAACTACTCCAATTACCTATTCCACCTATTAACTGTCCACTGGAACGAATAATAGCGGATACAGCTGCCACGTTAGGACAACTTTCCTTTATATAATCAATATCGTCATAAGATAGTCTGTATCTTGATCCACTAGCACCCTGACTTACTCCTTGAGTTCTATGCCAGTTGGGAGAAATCATTAACATGTTTGTACCCATCGAGCTAAAGGATTGTTGAATTCGTCTTTGAGACCCTTCACCTATTGCAACCATTACAATAACCGAGCTTACACCGATAATTACACCCAGAGAAGTCAGTAAACTCCTCATTTTGTTCTTTAATAAGCTCTTTATTGCTACTTTTTGCAGATTAGACCACTTCATTTTGAACTCCTTCACTTGCGATTAATCTGTCTTTCACTAAATGGTCTTCAATTATTTTGCCATCTCTTAAGATTATGTTCCTCTTTGCATACTGAGCAATATCAGACTCGTGAGTAACTAATACTATAGTGATGCCTTGGTCATTGAGTTCTTGGAAAAGAGCCATAACCTCAGTAGATGTTTTTGTGTCCAAGTTTCCTGTCGGTTCGTCCGCAAGTAAAAGAGCAGGTTCTGTAACAAGAGCTCGGGCTATTGCCACTCTCTGTTGTTGTCCACCGGATAACTGGTTAGGTTCATGGTCCATTCTTTCTTCCAATCCCACTTTCTTTAATGCATTCCTGGCTTTCTCAATCGGATTAGTGATGCGACCTTGTCTATCGTATAAAAGCGGAAGTTCAACGTTCTCTAAAGCTGTTGTCCTAGGAAGCAGGTTAAATCCTTGGAATACAAATCCTATCTTTTGATTTCTAATGTCAGCATACTGGTTTTTATTCAAGTCCTTCACATCAACACCATCAAGAAGATATGTTCCTTCAGTAATCTTATCTAAACATCCTACGATGTTCATCAAAGTTGACTTTCCTGAACCGGAAGAACCCATTATGGCAACAAACTCTCCCTCTTCTATTGATAAATCGACACCTTGAAGAGCTTTAACTACTTGTGTTCCCATGTTATAGTTCTTTTTAAGATTAAACATCTCTATTATCTTATTTGCCATAAACGCTTCCTAAAATAGTCTCCTTCTCATATGGTTAGGTACTGAAGAAGTGTTTTGTTTATAGATTAACTGCATTCCTTCTTTAACATTATCACCGTATATCTCTGTATTTGCTCCATCAGTAACTCCTGTAAATACTCTTAATACTGAGGGATTACCAGATTCATCAATGTACCAGACTCGTGCCATGTTCTTATTCTGACCATTCATATTTCCACGTCCTTGCATACCGTTTCCATTGCCTTCACGTAATTTCTGCATTGCTGCTTGTCTCTCTGACTGACTCATGTTAGCAAAGGCTGCACGTCTCTTCTCCATTTCAGTTTTTTGTTCTGAGCTCATGCTCTGTTGTTGTCTTTGCATAATATCAGCCATAAGAAAACGGTCAGGTTGGAATTTAATTGCAGAAGTTTGAACCATAAGAACATCAAGCTTCTGTTCAATGATGAATTCTACAGTTGCTGTCATACCGGGTAAAAGAATGCCATTCTTGTTCTGAGCTTCAACAATAACTGTATAGTTTACTACATTAGAAACAGTCTGAGGCTGTAATCTAATCTGTTCAGCTTTACCTTTGAATTCTTCATCAGGATAGCTTTCTACAGTAAACACTACTTCCATTCCTTCTCTAATCTGACCTATATCACTCTCATCCACAAGAGCTTCAATCTTGACATTATCCAGATTCTCAGCAACAGTAAAAAGCGTTGGAGTAGAATAGCTTGCAGCAACTGTCTGACCGGGATCAACATTTCTGTTAATGATTGTACCGTCTATTGGAGAGCGTATAATAGCATATTTATGAAGATTGTTATAGCTTTTCTCATAGTTTGATTCGGAAGAAATCATAGAAGCTTGAGCAGAATGGAAGCTTGTCTTTGATGATTGTAAATCTATTTCAGAGATAAAACCTTTCTTAAAGAGTTCCATATCGCTTTCATAAGTCATTTTAGCCAAGTCAAACTGTGCTTGAGCTCTTAATAAATCAGCTTTCGAAGTCTTAACATTAATTGCTAATTGAGTAGTATCAAGAATAGCTAGAACCTGATTCTTTTTTACAACATCATTAAAATCTACAAGTACTTTCTCTATTGTTCCCGATAGCTCGGTACCAACATCTACTGAACCTAACGGTTCAATAGTTCCTGTGCAGGAAACTATATTCTCAATATTTCCTTTCTTCACATTTGTGAACTCAAAGCTACTGTCTCCATCAGCTTTATCTTTTTTGCCGAATATTTTGAAGCCGGCAAAAGCTAATCCTGCTATTATCAGGATAATGATTAGTACCCTAAGTTTTTTCATTTTGTTCCTCATTGTTTATGTTTTTTTGTTACTTTTATGATTTCATTAATGATGACAACTTTTTCTTTGCCTTCCTGCATCATTTTTTCGTTAAGCATGATTAAACAAAGATTACTTGCCTGCTTAGTAAAGATACATCTAAGTAAAGTGGCTACTCATAAATCACACAAACCCGAATCAATAAATTCGGGTTTGTGTAATTCTATCAAAAGCTATATCAATTATTACAATACTCTATTCAAAGTACTTAACAACGTCTCTTAACTGCTTAGGAATATTAATTTGCTGAGGGCATTTCTCCAGACAGATACCGCAATTTACACACTTATCCGCTCTGCTTTCTTCTCTAACAAATCCTAAGTATTCACGTTTTGCTTGAGTTTTATCGCCAAACATATATCCATTATTGTATAAACCTAGACACATAGGTATGTTAACTCCATGAGGACATGGCATACAATAAGCACAAGAAGTACAACCGACAGCCATCCTCTCCAGATAAGTCTTTCTAGCTTTCTGATATAATCTGAGTTCTTTAGGTGACAACTGACCCTCTTGGCATACATCTGCAGATTTTATATTCTCTTGCAACTGTTCCATATTGCTCATTCCACTAAGTATAATTTGCACCTCAGGCTGGTTCCATACCCAACGAAGTGCTCTTTCTGCAGGACTTGATTTATAAGAAGACTTATTCCATAAATCCTCTATCTCAGGAGGAATATTGCTAACAAGTTTACCTCCTCTTAACGGTTCCATTACTATAACTCCAATACCTTTTGAAGCAGCTAATCTCATACCTCTTAATCCTGCTTGATAAGTTGTATCAAAGAAATTCAATTGTATCTGACAGAAATCCCAGTCATAGGCATTAATTATCTTACTGAATACAGGATATTTATCATGAAACGAGAATCCGATATTAACTATCTTTCCATCTGCTTTAGCCTTTTCCAAAAAATCAAATATACCATGCTTTAAAAGGTTCTTCCAAAGATTGTTATTCAAAGCATGTACAAGATAATAATCAATGTGATCTGTCTGCAATCTCTCAAGTTGTTTGTTAAGATACTCATCCATATCTTCTCTTGTATTTATAAGCCAAGAAGGCAATTTGGTAGCAAGCAATACTTTGTCTCGATAACCTTGGGCTAAAAACTTACCGACTACAAGTTCACTTTCTCCTTGATGATAAGGCCAAGCAGTATCAAAATAGTTGATACCTGAGTCAATTGACTGCTTCATCATAGCAAATGCTTGTTCTTCATCTATCTTCTTCTCTTCGGTCATCGGTAATCTCATGCATCCTAAACCTAATATCGATAGCTCATCATCTAACTTTGGCATCTTCCTATATTGCATTTATATCCTCCATATTGAAATCTTTTATTAGCAAATCTATTACCGAGCGAATCTCATTTTCAATAGTTTCTATATCCGTCTTCGGATTAACTGTTTTAAGCGAAGTTACAAATTCTTCGTGATTTCTTCCTTTTCTATAATCTGGTTCTCTCTCAGGATGTTTCAAATATTTACTGAATAAAGCAGGATCTTCGCAGACATTAAGCACCGATTGATACAAAATACCATAAGTGTTTTTATATATAGAACAACCTAAAATTTTCTTGTCACCTATGCAAATATCCGATACTCCCTTTACCGAGAGATCTCCAAAACCGATATTCTCTAGCGTTGCTATGATAGTAAGATTGACATAGGCAAAGAATGCTTTAGGGTTAACCTTTTGTTTTGTATGAAGGTTAAATGAAACAACTAGAGTGTTTGGAGTAAGAAGTACCGACTCTCCACCACTAGGTCTTTTTTGAACAATTACTGCATCTTCGGAAATTGCATCTTGATGTAAACTTGTCTCGGGGTTATTTGAAGCTCCAAGAACAGCATAGTAGTTATCCGGTCGCCATACAAGAAAGCTTAATCCGACAATATCGGATTGTAACAAATCAATATCAGGTAGTTTATATTTATCATTGTTTAGCATTATGTCTAACCTCTGACTTTAACTTAACTCGCTCCCTCTACTTGGATGTCAAGCTTAAAAGATTGCATCAGTTTTAATTTCGTTCATACAGATAAACTTAATTCGGCTTCAGAATATAACACATTCAGTTTGAAGTTCTAGTATAGATTTCTGCAAAGAGTAGCAAACTCAGCATAAGATATTCCACGTTAGCCCAGATGTTAAGAATCTAATTTTAGGTGGATTCCATATTACTAATTAAGAGTTTGAAAACAAGCCCAAAATATGAATTACAGATATTTACTTTTATCCCAAGAAACAAAATTGGAGCAGGATGTTATTGAAATGGAAAAATGGAAAAAAGAAAAAAATATTGACTATAATTTGCCTCAAATTTTGAATCACACTATATTGTCTTAGTTCTCATTAATTTGAGGTTTAGCTAAATTGGAATAATTTCAAAGACAGTTAGAATGTTAAATCAAAAGCATTCTCAATATGCTTAACCGAGAATTCATTTGACATTGAGATATAATTGCAAAGTATCATATCTAGACGAATTTCTGAGTTTTCGTATTGCGGATAGCAATTCAGGAATTCCATAACTGTTAAAGATATTTTATTTTGCTTAGCTCTGGAGATAGCCGTTTGTATTTGATAAAAAGGGGTATTGGTGCGAGTTTTTACTTCAACAAACGCCAACAACGTTCCTTTCTTTGCAATCAAGTCTATCTCCCCATAACGTGAATGGAAGTTCTTGAAAATTATTTGGTATCCTTTGCGGGATAGATGTTTAAGAGAAACTATTTCTCCTTGGGTGCCTAAATCATTTTTCATACTAACCTCAGTATTATAGAAATTCCTTGACTAAATAATTGTCAATTGTATTTTATTACTGATAAAGTCTAATTTATTGATTTAAATATGGAAAAAAAATAATCCCTAGGAGGGGGAATTGATGAAGAAAATTTACCTTATTGTATTTGTAATGCTTTTCATCTGTTCACTGATAGCAGCACCGTTTACATCTTTAGGCTCAGCTATTAGAACACCAAATGGCTATGTAGTGCCTCACACAGAATTTACCGGAACTTTTGCTACTTACACACGTGACGACGGTAACGGCAAACTTGAAAGTAAGCTTGTAGGTGCGATTTCAGGCGGTCTTTGGGACAGAATTGAAGTAGGAGTTGTATACACAGATGACTGTGACGGACTAGCCTTTGCTAATGCAAAGGTTAAAGTTTTTGAAGAAACAGTAAAGTTTCCTGCAGTATCTTTCGGTATGGATAATATCGGCTCACCTATTGGACGTGATGCAGACTCTGGTGACGCACCCAATAGAGACGTAGATAAGTACGGCTATTATTCAAGATATTTCGAGAAGAACGCATTCTATGCTGTTGCTACCAAGTCAACCGTAATTCGTGGTTTACCTGTATTTAGTTACATTGAGACTGTAGCTTCATTAGGTATCGGTTCAAAGCAAAAATATCAAGGAGTCGGTGATTTATCATCAGATTTCAGCGGGTTATTCGCTTCTGTTCTTTTCCGCCCTAATAAGTGGTTTGGTGTAATCGGTGAAGTTGATGGATCCATGGTTAATGCCGGAATAGATTTAAATTATAATGATTTTGCTCTTAGAATGGCATTTACTGAGTTAGATGAATATTTCAAAGGTGATGATTCATATGATAAACTGAATTTCACTTTTGCTCTTTCTTATACATTTAACGACTATGTAAAAGAATCCAAGCAACCAAGGATTGCAGGTAGCAACAAAGATGCTATCAGAGGAACTAGAGTTATTACAAATCAAGACCAGTTAGGAGAAACAGACGATCTTCTTCAAGAGTTAAGAGCAATTAGAGAAAGAAGACAAAAGGCTCAACAGGAACTTGAAGATATCAGAAGAATTCTCGAAGAGTCTGAATAAATTAACCACTCTCAACTTTTTAAGTAGGAAGTAATGAGAAAGATATCATATCTTTTCTTATTGATTTCATTGTACCTGAGCGTTTTAGCGTATGCTGAGATTAGTGAGAACCAGTGGAACGGTTTAGAACAGTCTGATAGGGTTCAGATTATTAAGGACGAACTTAGTGATGTAGTTGATTTGGAAGATCAGATAGATCAATTAAGAACCGTAGCCTTAAGAAAACGTCAAGTTAAGAACCTAGAGAAACAAGGGCTTTATGACCAGATAAAAGAGCTTTTCAAAGAAGATGAGTCTACTTTGAAAAGCAGCTTGGTTGAGAAGGATTTGTCTAAGACAATTTTGCTACTTGAAGATTTAAAGCTTGCTTACAAGAGTACAAGTGCTGTCAACGATGAATTCCTTTTCTATGGAGCCCTGATTGATTTCCAGAAAAAAGACTATTCTAGAGCTCAAACCAAACTTGAGAATCTGATAAATAAGTATCCTGCATCTTCTAAATATAAATCTGCAAATTATACTTTGCAGAATATTTATATTAAGAGTGGGCAGAATGAGAAATTCCTCAAATCATACGAGGAATATGTCTGGGATAAATCTAGTTCACAAGATTATTGGTATGGGCAAACTTTATACAATGAGAATAAGTACATAGATGCAGTTAATGTATTTGAAACCTTAACAGAAGATCAGACTTTTGGCTTTAGGTCACAGTTTATGATCGCCTTGATTTCATCATTTACAGAGCCACTTGAAGCAGGTTTAGAGTCATTTTTACTCCTTATGCAAGCATACCCGGTAAATACTCCTTATTATGAATATATACCATTGAGTATTGCCCGTATCCAAGCTCAAAGAGGTGATATTGAGAGTGCAACTAAGTACTATTCTCAATACAACTCTATAGTTAGTGTAACAGGCAAGATGACTGCTGAAGTTAAATTCGAAATCGCTGTAATGAATATGAATAACGGTGATTTGGAAATGGCTAAAGCGTTACTGGAAGATATTCAGGCTAACCCATTTAATAATGAATATTATACTGCATGTGTTTACCTCCTTGCAACTATGGATTATAAGGATAAATCACTTAGTGAGCAAAAAGAGATTGTTGATTCAGCAATGGATTTCGCCAATCTATATCTAGATATTCTTATTGCTAAACATAAGAAAGTGGAAGAGCTGCAAAACTTAAAAATGCAACTTTTCGATGCAGAGTCAAAAGAAGAAAAACTTGATTTAATAACAAAAATCCAAAGTGCAGAAGATAAGATATCTCTAGCTTCAGAAAAGATGCTCACAACAGCATCAGGTGCAGACGAGGAAAAGCTTCGTGAACTTTGGACAATGGAAAATGATTATATTGACTCAGTAAATAGTATAGTTGAAGAAGTGTTGCATTTGCATGTTCTTGGTGAACAACCTAATGACAGCAGAGTATCTATGGTTGACGATGTCATTTTATATACAGATCAACTGTACGTTCTTGCTTTGGCTAAGAGATTCCTTTTGGATATGGAAACTGTATCTCAAAATGATCTCAACATTGCTTTGTCAGTAGCAAGTGAAATATATGAATCTAAGAAAATGATTCAAATGTGGGGAAATGTTAAAGACCTTATTAGAACTAAAGATAATCAAGCTAAGATTGAATCTATTGACCAATATATTTTGGATTTGCACAAGAGCATTGCTAATCTTGAAAATGAAATGGAATTACGTTACAGTGATTACTGGATTAACAAAGAAACAGCTAATGAACTTGAAACTGAGCTAAACAGCCTCTTAGAGGATAGACAGGACCTTCTCGAAATTCGTAAATTCGTTGCTGAAAGCTTTAATGAGCGTTTAGCTGCAATCTTGTTAAGAAGAACTGAAAAGGACGCTGTTAAACAGGATGTGGTTATTGATGACCATACCGCTGTAGTTGCAAATATTAGGTCAGACATAAATAGAGTAAAATCAGAGTTTGATTATACTATTATCGACTTGCTTTACATTGATACAGTCAAGCAAGATGATGCCTTTATAAAAGCAAGAGATAATAGTAGTAACTCATCACCGGGAGGCAAGTAGGCATGAAAAAATGTAGTGTTGTTATTATTTTATTTTTACTTGCATTAAGTGGGTTGTGGGGACAAAAAAGTCTTAAAGATCAATTTGAAGAGGTTCAGAATTATAAAGCGGATATTTATAGACAAACACAACAGTTTATTCTAGATAATCCTAATAGTCCTAATCTTCCTAAGTTGTATTATAACTTAGCAGAGATAAGCTCGAGCTTATACCGTGAGACCCCCTCCATTACTTTAAATTGGTATAAGAAAGTACTTGAGGCGGATCCTAATTTCTATGACAAAGAGATTATCTTATACAATATCGCATATTACAGTTATAAAATGGCAAAAGATAGGATTGATGATGGCAGACCATTATATGAAGAAGCTAATCCGACTTTTGTTACTTGGCCAGACTCTTTAAAATACTCAAATGAAGTGTTTTCCGAAGCCAAGGACTTTTATGCAAAAGTTATTGAAGAGTACAGTTATACGGATTATTATGATGAAAGCATATTCAAACTTGCACTTATATTCTCAGATATAGCCACGAATGCTGAAATCCCTTTAAATTACTACAAGAAATCAGCAGCTTTTCTTTCGATATTGATTAATCGTGATGATGAAATTAGTAACATGAAAACAGATGCTTTATTCCAAAGAGCATGGGCATATTACCAAATGTCCGATTGGGATAATGCTATCACTGACTTTGCATCAATCTTAAAAGACGACAGAGACTATACAAAACTCTATTATCATGATTTTGCGGTTGAGAATGTTGCTTACTCTTTGGTGGGTATAGATAGTACTAATTATTTAGATTATGCTAAATCAGCAGATGCCTTTATAAACAATTATGCATCTCTTTTTACCCTTTCAATAAATCAACGCATCTTTGACGAAGTTATTAATCTTAAACTCGATTTGAATGCTCCTATGCAAGCAGGCGATTACTATTTTGCTCGTATTAGCTTGGATTCATTAAATATCAGCAATCCTACTTATATTGATTCAGTATTGGATTTATATTCAACTTATGCCAGCTACATTAGGGATGGTAAAGAATATAGAGATGTTGTTAAGGAGAAATCATTATACGCTATTTCATCTTATGGCTATAACTCTGATTGGTACAATGCTAATAGAAACAATCATGAATTCATGAGCTATTTCAACTCCGTAAGAAATAAGTTTGAAAGACTTGAAACATTCTATAGTAATGACCTCATTAATCAAGCATCTGTCGAAAACTATAAACGCTATATTGATTTGATCAATGCCTATGCTGAAATTCCTGAATTTAAAGATGAGGCAGGCATTGCTTGGTTAACAGACAAAAGTGATAAGATGATAAATTTTGGTTTCAACTTGGCTGAGAATACTGGTCAAACTGAATACTACCTTTTTACACAGAATCTTATCCTAACACAAGAAGCAGCTTCATCAGATACTACTGTTAGCTATGAAAAAGAATATATGCTTTTTTCAGCAACCGATTATGCCTATAACAAGCTTAGTCCAATAGTAGCAGATTCGACTTACTTCGACGAAATTAACAATATTGAGATTACAAAGTCTTATCTCGATAGCTTATATGTTGCCGGGGCAAGTAGATTTTATGAAGTCATAACAAGCAATGAGTTCTATACTCCTGAACAAGACAATGTGATAAAGAGTATTCTTTGGAACAGAAGTATTATAAATAGAGAGCTTGAAAATGACGATATGGTTGTAGCTGATTTAAATGAACTATTGAAATATCAGAATGAGAAGGTTAGAACTAGAGATATCTACGTGCTTTTGGCTCAATTACACGAGAAGAAGTCTGAGTTCAACCAATCAGAGGGGTATTATGCTGAAGCTCAAAAGTATGCTAATGATGAAGAAGACCAGAAAGAGCTTAAACAAAGCTACTTAGCTCAAATTAACAAGAATGTAGACAGATTAGCTGATACTGCAGATTATATAACAGCGGCTAATGAACAGCTTAGATTAGCATCTAAGTTCGACCCTAAAACAGACAAAGATAGGGTTTATGATTTAAGGGATAAGGCACGTCAGCTATTCTTTAAAGGTGGAGATTATCAGAATTCTATTGATATACTATTAGAGAATGCTGAGTTTAAAACCGAGCTTAAAGATATTCATTCATTATATTACAACGCTTGGGCTATAGCTGATACTGTTTTGTCAGATACAACACAAGTAATATCTATTCAAAATAGATTTGTCTCAAAGTTCCCTGAATCCAATGAGTCTTTTACTATAATCCTTAATCAGTTAAAGGAAAAAGAAAACTCAGGTACATATAAATATGATGCAGCTGCAGGATATTTAGAACTACATAACACTGCTAAGAATGGCAAAATAGACATTGGTGAAAATAAAACAGAAGATATCTATAAAATGGCTATCAATATTTACCTTCAAGATGAAACAGCGAATCAAGATACTTTGATTTCGTTAATGAGTAAATTCGAAAAAATTTATCCTGATGATCCAAGTTCTATGGATTATTTGAAGTTTATAGCAAAAGCCTACTATGATACTGATAAGGATAAGTATGAACAGATTGCTCATTACATCTATGAAAAAGATCCTTCTGTCGATTTATATAGTGCAATAGCATTTCAGAAGATTGATAAGGTTGTTAAGGAAGCCGATGTTGCCTTTAAGTCCGAAGACTGGGATAGCATGAATGCTAAAATTGATGAAGTAAGAAAACTTGAAAGTTATTATTCCAAGAAAGGCGTCAACCTCACTGAGATTATGCCTGAGATTAATAAATGGTTCGATTACTATGCTGCGGAATACAAAGCATGGCAGGAATATCAGCAATATCTAAAAGACAGAGCAGATTTTCTTGCTAGCTATGATAAACGTCTTACTAACCTTAGAAATTCATGGCTAAACGCAAATGACAAAGATATTTTTAGAGTTAATCATAACACTAAGTTTAGAACTCATGTATTAAATAAAACTAATCAAACAGTTTCTAAAGATAATAACAGAATTCAATATGTTTATCAATTAGCCTCCAAAAAAGAAGGCGAGTTGGTAAAGCTTCTTCAAGAAGCTGCTGAATGGAATATTGATATTCCTAGAAAAGTAAGGTTGCTATATATATCAGGAGAGATTTGGGAACATGCAGCAAAAGTTGTTGATCGCAGAATGGAATTCTACTTCACTCAATCTAATGAAATTTACAATCTTAAACAAGCGTCAGGAAAAGACCAAGTTGATAATGTTATTGAGCTTCAATTGAAACCAATGACAGATAGCTTTGTAGAGCTATATCGCGAAGAATCAAGAAAGAGATACCTCAATTTGTACAACTTCTTTGTTGATGGCACAGGTTATACAGATAAGAATATTGAAACGATGATGCCTAAGATTGCAGATTTAGTACCACAACTTGATGTTAATGACATGCCCCCTGATACATCATGGTTTGTTGAGAACAATCTTTTAGAATCACCTGATTCACTCTATGTACCAACAAAAAGTTATAATGAGATTAGCCAATTTGTAACACCTCGAAATCTAGTATTGAGTGGTTTTGAGATAAGACCTTACAACAGTGTCTTTGCAAGTTGCACTACAAGTGCAGAGATTCTTCCTGCGAAAGCTTATATTCAATTTGCTTATCCTGATACTGCAAACATTAAGTTCTGGGTTAATGATACGATAGTTAAGCAACTACCTGTTTTTGTTGATTCTTTAACAATTAACAATCAGATAACACCTCACTATCTATATAAAATTGATTATTCAATGTTAAAAGAAGGAACTAATAAGTTCGAGGTTAAAGCAGACAATATCTCAGATACAACAGCTGTATTGGCATTAAATATGCAAGTTGCCTTTGACAGCGAAACCTTAAATTATCATAGAACAACTGCTGAAGATAAGATTATATCAGGTAGTGAATGGAAAATGTCAGATATTTATATTCCGTCAGATTCTATGAGTACCGCTAATAGTGAATGGATTGCCGTTGAATCATTCGAACAGATATATCCTACTGATAAGATTTATGATATGGAGTCTACATCTGCCAGATGGATATATGCTACTAGTACTGTTATGCAAAAAGCAGAGATAGATAGCACAATTGTTAGAGAAGAAATTACTGAGATTGCTGTTTCAGATACAACTCTAACTGATAGCCTGGCAATAGAAGAAATTCCTACCGAAGAAACAAAAACTTATGTGAAATACTTTAAGAAGGACTTCATAGGATACCAAGAAGTTATAAAAGCAAGTTTGAAATTTGCTGCTGTTGAAAAGGCAACTATCTGGTTAAATGGCATAATGATATCGGAGGAGATAGAAGCATTTACTGATGAAGAGAATAATGCAATCTTCTCAAACCCTGTTGACATTGATCCTGCCGGTTTCAATAGTGAGCTTAACTCGATAGTGGTTAAGGTTGAGAGTAGCAAAAAGCAAACTGCCCTGATTCTTGATATGAACCTTGTTTATAAAAAGGGAGGAGAATAATGAAGAAGAAGATTCTCTCAGTTTTACTATTAGTTTTGGCTTTTTCATTAGTGAAATCGGTTACCTTTACGGAAACTGAAGTATTTGAAGCTGAAATCCGAAAAGCTCCAAAGATTGAATCAAACCTTCTCCGTAAGAAAACCGAATACAATAACAAGTATCATAAGTTTCTACTAATGAAGTTAAAAGAGTCGAATAGAAATTTATATTAGAAAAAGGAGAAAGCATGAAAAGTAAGAGATTGTTTTTAGTTGCATTGCTGATATTAATGGGAGTATCATTATTTGCAGCTCCAACCGGTGGATTGGATTTTGCATCAGTATGGAAAGAGTCATCATTCTGGGCTTATATCATCCTCGGCTATCTTATAATTGCTATAGTTTATGGATTTGTTAAATTCAAAAAACTCTTCCTCGATGAAAAAATTGATACTCGTAATTTCTACTTGAAGTTACAAGGGTATGTTAAATCAGAAAACTACAATGAAGCTATCAAAATTACAGAAGCATTCAAGAAAACTACACTTGGATTTATCTTCTGGAGTGGTTTGAAAGTGTTTGTTGATCAGCAGAAAAGCGGTGTAAAAGGTATGGAACTCAAAAGATCAGTTCAAAGAGCATTTGATGAAGCTTCGTTACAGAAGATTCCAAAAATTGAGTCCGGTCTTTTCTGGTTTGAAATCATCGCTAATATTTCTACTCTTACCGGTCTTCTTGGTACTATTTACGGTCTTATCCTTGCTTTCAGTTCTCTTGAAGGTAAAGTTGGTACAGAACAACAAGAAGCTCTTACCGGTGGTATTAAAGCTGCGATGGGTACAACAGGTATGGGTCTTATCGTTGCTATCCCTACAACATTGATTCAAGGTGCCCTTAGAAACAGAGCAGAAAAAATCATGAATGACATTGATGAATACAGTGTTAAAATGATTAATAAGATTAACGCTAATATTAAGGAATAATAATGGCTTATAGACCGTCTCAAAGTAGAAGCAATAAAGCTTCCCACTCAACTGATCCGCCAAACCTTGTGCCGATCATGAATCTCTTTTTAACCATCATTCCGATGTTGCTTTTCATGGTTGTATCCGTGCAAGTAACACTTCTTGCTCTGAATTTTTCAGGCGCGGATGCAGGAGGTTCAGGAGACGGTGGAGGCGGTGAAGATGAAAAAGTATATGCCGTTGACCTAGTCATATATAATGACGAAGTAGACGGTAAGTTTACTCGAGGAATTGAAGTTATTGAAGAGCTTGATAAGAAACGTAAGTTCATAGATGATTTCAATTATGTAGAATTGGATAAATACCTTGATGGAGTTAAGAAAAGGAATCCTGAACAGCAAACTATTAAAATTACTCCTTATGATAATGTTAAATATGAGCATTTACTAAGAATAATTGATATTTGCAA
Source organism: Cloacimonadales bacterium (SeqCode) (assembly GCA_963667035.1). Taxonomy (GTDB): domain Bacteria; phylum Cloacimonadota; class Cloacimonadia; order Cloacimonadales; family JAFGVF01; genus Zophobacter. The sequence continues at coordinate 331,099 of OY762964.1, read as the reverse complement.
GATGTCTACTGAAGACGGAAAAGTAAGATTCCCAGATGTTGCTTATCAACGTCGTAAACTCGTTCAAATGCAATAGCAGAGGTGCATATGTTAAGAAATAGAAACTTTGAACTTGAAGATGATTTTGAAGAAGAAGGTTATGCACGTGCTAAGAATAACAAAGGTAAAGTCAAACAGTTGAACATTACCTCACTGGTTGATATCCTCACTATCCTACTTGTTTTCCTGATTAAGAATGTTAACATGACTGCACAGGTCTTAAGTCAACCCAAGGGATTAGAGTTCCCTACAACTCTGACTCAAGAAGAGTATGATGAGAGCTCTACAAGAACATTACTTGTGAAAGTATATCCCGATAATATATATGTGGGTACTGACAATACTCCTGTTGGTACATTAGAACAGATTGTCAATGATCAGAATACCAGAGAAAATCTGAAGACATATCTTGAAACTGAGGTTGAGGCACTTATAAGTTCTAATCCTGATCTTGCTCCCCTCTTAATTATTCAGGCTGATTATTCAACACCTTGTCAAATTATTACTGAACTGGTTTATATTGCAGCTAAAGCAAAGTTCTCTAATATTTATTTTGCTTCAAAACATGAAGAAAATAGAGCAAGTGTGCTTACTATGCCTTCGAAGATTTAGAGGAGTATACTATGAGTGAAAAAGTATTAAGAATGCGCCTTTACTTCCGTGGTAAACAGATTAATTATGCCGCATCCATAGGAAATAAGGAGTCATTAATTGCGAATAAAATGTATCTTGGTAAAGATAGCAAAATGTTCTGGCAGATTATAGACCCCAAATTTCCTGATAAGCATCTTTTCGTTGTTAAGCAAAGCAATACTTTCAATGTAATGCTCACAAAAGATATGAAGCTTAACATTGTTAAAGGTGATAATCAAGAAATGACTTTGGATGAGTTAAAGAAGAAGAACCTTCTTAACGGTACCAAATTTGTTTTATCACCGGAAACAAGTGGTACAATACAACTAAATGATGATTATGAAATCACCTATAGCTTTGGTGATCCTTATACTCCTACTTATACAAAACAGCAGGAGACAATCATTAAGCAATATCATCGTTTTGAGGAATTAACTTCAGAAGCACGATTTACAAGAAACTTTATTATTATTGCTATGATAATCTCGTTTATCGGTATGGCAGTATTCAGTAGAACTTACAGGCCACCGGTATTTGAGAATACTCTTGAAAGCAGACTTGCTGCAATTAGAGAATCTCAAGCTGCCACTAAATCTCAAATTGGAACTAGTTTTGCAGATCTTGAACAAGATACAGGTCAGGCTCAAACTGATGAAGAAATACCTACAGAAGAAGTTACTGAAAAAGGTCCAAGTATTTCTGAAATGTCAGCCGGAGAAAGAAGTGCTGCAGCTGCTGCTATGGCACAATCTCTTCTAGGTTTCGATGTATCAGAGACAAAGGATCTTGTTGAAGTAAAAGGACCAGCATTTGCTGTTACTTCTGAGACTATTGTCGCTGCAGCTGCCGGAGGTAGCGGTGGTGGACGAGGTCCAGGAAAAGGTAAAGGCAAAGGTCCCGGTAAACCTGGTGGTGGTCCTGGTGCAGGTCCTGGCATTGGTGGAGGAGCCGGCGGTTTAGATAACTCCGCAGCTGTTCTTTCACAAGTTGGGGCAGCATCTCTAATGACTCAATCAGAGCTCAAAGGTGCAGGATCAGCCATAACTGACCTTTCACAATTAGCAGGAGGCGGTGCTTCAATTACAGCAGGTAATGTTCAAGTATTGAGTGGTAAAACTGCTGTTGCTATGATAGCTAGTTTCAAAGCTAGGAACATTAAAGTTGTTAGTGAAGAAGGTCCTAAAGAAGAGCTAAGTGCTCAGGAAAAAGGTAACTTTGAAAGAATTAAACGTTTCGTGAATATTCGAAAGAAACAGATTGTTCAGCTTTTTGAGAAAGAACGTCAGATCCAAAACATCTATGGTATCCTCAATGTTACTATTGAGGTTGATGTTAACGGTAACATTACTGAAGCAGGAATTGAAGGCTCAGCAGGTAGTGTATTTACTCCTGACTTCTTAAAGAAAGCAAGAGACATAGTTCTTGGTTGGAAGTTCCCTATGAAACTTAAAGAATCTCTCGGCTATGGATTTAAGCTTATGCTTCGTAGCTAGGAATCTTATAATTATAAAACAGCTTTGCTTTAGCAAAGCTGTTTTTTTTTGACTTTTATTAAAAGCTAAATTGGTTGGAATCATGATTTATTATGAAGTATACTTGAATATTGATATTGATACCACTTTTCATTATTACTCCTTTACTCCAATTAAGAAAGGAGCGAGATTGATCGTTCCTTTCCAGAATATCATTAAAGTTGGAATAGCCGGAGAAGAAGTTGATGAATCAATTCTTGATTCTACCATTAAGTATAAACCTGTCATAGAGATTATTGATGAAGACCCCTTAATAAATACACAACTCTATAAACTAGCCTCATGGATAAGCAATTACTACTTTTGCAGTCTTGGGAAAGCTCTTTTTTCGATTCTTCCGCCAGCCTTTAATCTTGAGATAATGCAAGATGTTATTGTTCTGAAGGATTTTCCAATTATTGATAATCTCACTCAATACCTTTCAGAGCTAGACAAGAATAAAAAGCATAAGCTGAATAAAATCCGACGTGAATCAAAAACAGGTAACTTCTATTCCAGAATACTAGAATTAGAACAACAAGATCTGATACAAATTGAGCGTAGATATCCTCAGAAAGTAAATGATAAAGTTTGCACTTACTTAAAGATAAATAACCGAGAAGTAAAACTTACTGATTTGCAAACAATAGTAATGGATTTCTTACTTGAGAAAGATGGAATGTATCCAAAGAATTCTCTTAATAAGAGATTCTCTTCTTATGTGATAAGAGCCTTGGAGAAAAAAGGTGCAATTAAGGCTGTTTCACTACCTTGTCCTGATGGGTTTCAATTAGATAGATCTTATAAACAAGACGAAAGCATACAACTCTCAAAAGAGCAAGAAGAAGCCATTGGGAAAGTCACTTCCAATCTTAAAGAGTTTTCTCCATTCCTTTTACACGGAATTACAGGAAGTGGTAAAACAGAAGTGTATATCAGAGTGCTGAAAGAGGTACTGAATAATGGTAAAACAGGTATTGTATTAATACCTGAAATCTCTCTTACACCCCAAACTGCAACCAGATTTAAAGCTGTCTTTGGAAACAGTGTATCTATTCTACATAGCGGTCTTTCAGATAGAGCTCGGTATGAAGAGTGGAAAAGAATAAACAATGGTTTCACAAGAATAGTAGTAGGAGTAAGAAGCGCAATTTTTGCTCCTTTAGCCAATCTTGGTTTGATTGTTGTTGATGAAGAGCACGATCAAAGTTATAAGCAAGATATTGCTCCTCGCTATAATGCAAGAGATATTGCTATCGTGAGAGCAAAAGCTCATAATTGTCCTGTAATTTTAGGAAGTGCTACCCCAAGTTTGGAGTCGTTCAATAATGTCTTCACAAGTAAGTACAAGCTCTTGAAATTGACTCACAGACCAACTAAGCATAAAGAGCCTAAAATTACTCTGGTAGACATGAGAAAAGAAGCAAAGGGAACTATATTTTCCCCATATCTTATCAATAAGATTGCGGATCGTTTGAAAGCAAAAGAACAAATCATGATACTTCATAACAGAAGAGCTTTTTCCGCTTACATCCAATGCACTTCTTGTGGTGAAATAGTAAAATGCAATAACTGTGATATCAGCATGCACTATCATAAGGACTTGAATAAGCTCGTGTGCCATTATTGCGGATTAGAAACACCTCCTCCTCGTAAATGCAGTAATTGTGGTTCCTATGAATTTAGACTTGGAACTCCCGGTACTCAGAGAATTGAAGAGATTTTAAAGGAGAGATTTCCCGAAGCAAGCATACTCCGTATAGATTCAGATACATCAAAAAAACGAAATGCTCATGAAGAGCTTTTTGAATCAATGATTTCAGGTAGTGTTGACATATTGCTTGGGACACAGATGATTGCTAAAGGATTAGATTTTCCCAATGTAACCTTAGCAGTAGTCATTTCGGCAGATTTATCACTCAGTTTCCCTGATTTTAGGGCTTCAGAGCGTGCATTCCAGTTACTAATACAAATTGCAGGACGCCCGGGTAGAGCTGATAAAGTCGGTGAAGTGGTTATTCAATCTTATCTACCGGAACATTACTCCATTAGATATGCTGTGGCGAGAGATCAATCTTTGTTTGTAAAAGAAGAGCTTGAGTTAAGAAAAGCTCTAAAGTATGCCCCATTCTATAAAATGGCAAGAATCGTTTACCAGTGTAAAAATCAGAATTCACTCCAAAAATCAATGATTGGTTTACAACCTATGTTTAAGATAATCGCCGATACATTGGATAACAAAGTCATAATAAATGGACCTATTGAAGCTCCTATTCCCAAAGTTAATAATAATTACAGATACCATGTCATAGTTAGAGCTCCTAGCATAGCTCTGCTACATAAAGCTATTGATTATATTCTTACTAACGGACCAAAATTAACAACTATTCATTCTACTTTGGATATTGACCCGATAAGTCTTCTGTAGTTTTTTTCTTCTTGTTCATATAAAGAGATTATTCTTGACTAATAAATTTATATAGTTACAAAGTTCTTATGGTGAAATTACAGACAAATAAGTATATCGGTGCAATTGACCAAGGAACAACAAGTTCTAGATTCATAATCTTCAATCATAAAGGAGATATTGTTTGTAGTACTCAAATAGAACATAAACAATATTATCCAAATCCCGGTTGGGTTGAACAAGACCCTACAGAGATTCTTGAAAATACTAAGAAAGCAATTAACAAAACATTGTCAAAAGCATCAATCTCAGTTAATGAATTAGTATCAATAGGTATTACAAATCAAAGAGAAACTGTCACAATATGGGATAAACACACAGGCAAACCACTTTACAATGCAATAGTATGGCAAGATACACGAACTGCAGAGTTATGTGAGAAGCTAGATAATAAATACGGCAAGAATTTTTTCAGAGAGAAGACAGGACTACCCCCTGCTACTTATTTCTCAGGATCTAAAATCAAGTGGTTAATAGATAATAATAGTGATGTAAAGTCTGCTCTAAGGAATGATAATGCATTGATTGGAACCATGGATAGTTGGTTGCTTTGGAATCTAACAAAACATGTTCATGCTACAGATGTTACTAATGCAGGAAGAACTCTCTTATATAATATAAGGGATTTTGATTGGGATGACGAGTTGTTAGATATCTTCTCCGTTCCAAGATCTGCTTTACCTGAAGTGAAACCTTCAATAACTCCTAAGGGTTATGGCAAATTGGTATGGAAGGGTAAAGAAACAAGTGTTATGATTAACACTGTTTTAGGAGATCAACAAGCAGCTTTATTCGGACAGAATTGCTATATAAAAGGAGAAGCTAAAAGTACTTATGGTACAGGAGCTTTTCTGTTAATGAATATTGGTCATGATTTTTATCTTTCTGAGAATGGGCTGTTAACAACTCCTGCTTATTCTATTGAAGATAAAGAACCTGTCTATGCTTTAGAAGGTTCAATTGCTTTAGCCGGTTCGTTAGTTCAATGGTTTAGAGATAACATTGGATTAATAAAACAATCTGCTGATATTGAGACTCTTGCCTCAAAAGCATCAGATAATGGAGGCGTATATTGTGTCCCCGCTTTCAGTGGATTATTCGCTCCTTATTGGAACTCAAATGCTCAAGGTTTAATAACAGGAATCACTCATTATAGCAATTCCTCTCATTTAGCAAGAGCAGTGTTAGAGGCTACTGCATATCAGACTTATGATGTATTCAAAGCGATGGAAGCAGATACAGGGATAGAGCTTAAACAACTGAAAGTTGATGGTGGTATGACAGTTAACTCTTTACTTATGCAGTTTCTATCGGATATTTTGGAATGTGAAGTTATTAAACCTAAAATTAGTGAAACGACATGTTTAGGAGCAGCTTTTGGCTCAGGACTTGCATCAGGTTTTTGGAGCAAAGAGGAATTACTGTTAATACAGAAAAGGGATATTGCATGGGAACCCAAGGGTTCAAAGAAAGAGATAGATAGATTAGTTAATGGCTGGCAAAGAGCTATTAGAAAATCAATTACAGTATAGGAGGAACAATGAGTTTGTTAAAACATCACCATGAGTTCAGTTATGAAGGAACAGAAGACATAGGCGTTGTTATTGTACATGGTTTCACTTCGACAACTTCCAGTATGCTTTACGTAGCAGAAAGGTTTGCTGAGAAAGGGTATCACGTAGAGATGCCCCCTCTGAGCGGGCATGGAACAGACTGGCAAGACCTTGAGAACACTCAATACACAGACTGGATTAAAGATGTAGAAAAGGGCATTGATGACTGTATGAAAAGAACGAAGAACGTATTCATTCTAGGTTTATCTATGGGAGGAACCCTTTCAATGCGGATGCTGGAAATATATCCCATTCTAAAAGGTGCTGCTCTAATTAATCATGCTATGATTTTTACGAATCCAATGATGAAGTGGATACCATTTCTCAAAAGTATCAAAAGAACGACTAAACCTATAGCATCAGACATTAAAGATAAATCTCAAAAAGAGATAGCCTATGAAAAAACTCCTCTAGAAGGAATTCATCAAATGCTTAAGTTAATAACAGCGGTAAGATTGGACTTGCACAAATTGACACAACCGGTTATTATATTCAAGTCTAAAGATGATCATGTCGTCCCTGTTGTAAGTGCAGAATGGACTTATGAGAACATCCGCTCAAATATGAAGAAACTTATCTGGTTAGATAATTCTTATCATGTGGCAACTATGGACTATGATAAAGATATTATTATTGAATGTGCCGATGAGTTCTTTAAATCAGTCTTGAATAATTAATGATGGAGGAATAATGAATATTAAACTAATCTCCCGGATACCTGATACAGCGAAGGTATATCTTAAACTTGATTTCGAACAAGAAGGTTATCCGGAATGGGTTACTGAAGCTCAAAAGCAAGAATTGATAGCTTCCGAATTCAATTTTAAGAAAGGTCAGAGTTACACTTTTATAGATAGAATCGATAAGGGTAGAATTGACACTATATTTGTGGGACTTGGAAAAGAAGATAAATACGGACCGGACATTCTTAGGAATGCAATTGCTACCAGCATTAAGGCAATTGCCAAGTTTAAGCCTGTGGATGAATGCATAATTGCTCAGTACCCACACACAGACGACTACAAATTATTCGGTAGAGTTATCGGAGAAGCTGTTGAATTGGCACTTTATAAATTCGACAAGTTCCAGGAAAAGAAAAATGATAGCAATTTAAAAATAATATATCTCTTAAGTGAGACTAATCTTGATATGGAAGATGGAATCTATGAAGGTCAAATTCTTGGTAAAACAACCAACTTTGCCAGAGACCTGGTTAATGAACCTGCAAATGTTGTTACTCCGACTGAATTAGCAAGAAGAGCTCACGAAATGGGTACTGAATCAGGATTACATGTTGAGGTTCATAGTAAAGAATATATTCATGCCAATAAAATGGATGCTTTCTGGTCAGTTGCTAAAGGTGCTACAGAAGAACCAAAACTTATTATCATGAGATATAAAGGTGACCCTGATACTGACAAAACATTTGGTCTTATCGGTAAGGGATTAACTTACGATAGTGGCGGATATTGCATAAAAACAGCAGACGGAATGGTAACAATGAAAGCTGATATGGGTGGTTCTGCAGCTGTTATTGGTGCTATGTGTGCCATCGGACAGCTCAGACCAAAAGTTAATGTGACCGCTATAATTGCAACTTGTGAAAATATGATTTCAGGAGATGCCTATCGTACCGGAGATATAATCGGTTCAATGGCCGGCAAAACCATTGAAGTTATTAATACCGATGCTGAAGGAAGATTAACTCTTGTAGATGCTATTCACTATGCAATTGAAAAAGAAAATGTTTACGGACTTCTCGATATAGCTACTCTTACAGGAGCACAAGTGGTTTGCTTAGGAACAGTTGCTTCGGCTGTTGTAACTAATGATGAAGGTCTTCTGGAAGCTCTTGATGCTGCTTCAGACATTACAGGTGAAAAAATATGGCCTCTCCCAAACTTTGAAGAATACAAAGATCTTCTCAAATCTAACATTGCTGACATTAAAAATGTTGGTGGCAGAGAAGCGGGGACTATAACTGCAGGAATGTTTATTGAAGAATTCGTACAGGGCAAGCCTTGGCTCCATGTTGATATGGCGGGACTTGCTTTAAGTGCAAAAGATAAAGGGTATACTCCATCCGGTGCTACCGGCTGGGGAGTTAGACTAATTACTGCTCTAATAGAGAACTTAGCTGAATAAATAAAGCATAAGAACGATAAATCAGTTTACCCCAAGTTTCGAAATAAACTTGGGGTTTTTCTTTTACGAATTTTATGGTCTTTGATTTGTTAGGACCGGTCATGCTTATATCTACTCCACACTCTTGCAATCGATTAGTATAGACTCCTGAAGTGTATTGAGAACCTTTATCAGAGTGGTGTATCAAGCCGGGTGCAGGCTTGATACTCTTATAAGCTTTATTGAAGGTTGCAAGTGTACTTTCTGCCGTCATGTCTTTCTGTACTGTAAAACCCACAATCTTACGACTGTAGTAATCAATCATTATTGATAGATAGCAATGCTTACCATTTACTAACTGCAAATAGGTTATATCTGTTACCCAAACCTGATTAGGTCGAGTTACTGTCAGATTCTCTAATAAATTTAGATATACTTGATGATCCGGGTCAGAGACAGATGTATATACCTTACGAGGCTTATGTTTAAACAACAAACCTTGAGCTCTGAGTATATCAAAAAGCTTATCGCGTCCAACTGTGATTGGAACTCCATATTCAGGATCAGGAAGATGCTCCTGTAATTTACGACCTCCGGTCTCTGGAATTACTGAACGTATAACCATAACTTTAGAGATTACCTTCTCTTCAAAATCTATCTTTTGCTCTAAGGCTTTCTTCTCTTTGTAGTAGCTTTTCGGCTGCATCCAAGTGTACCGTCCTTCCCATGCAATCATTTATTCCGTATTCATTAATCCAACGTTTCAAAGTTGAGGAGCCACCTATGTTGTAAATAGTTCTTGCTTGGGAGATAGTTAGGACTCCATCTTCAATTTCTTTAACTACTTTGCGTTTAAATACTTCACTATAGCATAATGCTGTTTTCTGTTTCATTTTCTGTAAACCTTTAATTTCTCTCAGTTATATATGTGTCTACTTTATTTAGGACGTTGTAAAGACACATATTTGCTCTGGTTTTCGACTCCCATTTCCTTCCTATTTATCTCCTATTTTATCTTATTTTCATTTCTTGAATGACTCCTTTTAGGCGTCCACCAACCACGGGTTTCTTTCGGGTTAGTCTCCCGTTGCTCTCCCGTTGCTCTCCCGTTGGTCTCCCGTTGCTCGCAACGGGAGAGAAACCGGAGAAAAATGAGAGAAAATCTTGAAAAAAATACGTAGTTGGTGGGATTGCTAAAGGAATGAAAATAGAGAGAGTAAAAAGCTCCAATTTTTACACATCTGTCGGATTACTCCCGCCCCCATTAACAGAAACTCCTTAAGAGATTATAAATTATCACATCCATATAAAATCAACATTCTGAAAAAATTACTTGAACAAAAAGAGTTCTTTTTTGTTATTGCATTTGGTAATGCTAAAATGATATTAAGCTGGAGGAATATATATGCTTGAGAAATTTCGTGAGAAACAGAAAGTAGTAATTTACGTTATTGTTTTTGTATTTATTGTAGGTATGGCAGTTGGAGGTATAACAGGTTTGTTTAACGGACGACCCGGTTATGTAGGTAAAATCAATGGTGTAAAGATTGAGAGAAAAGAGTTTGTTGATAACTATCGTGCCGAAGTTCAGGCATGGGCTTCTCAGGAAGCAAACAAAGACAAAGAGTTAGATGAAGCGACTGAAAAACGTCTCATGAATCAAACATGGGAAAGATTTATGGCTCGTATTCTTCTTAGCAAAGAATTGAAGAAGAGCAATATTAAGATTGATAAAGATATTATCATCGACAGACTTAAAAACGATCCTCCTGAGGATATTAAATCTTTACCACAAGCACAAACTGATGGTGTTTATGACTACAACAAGCTTGCTTCTATGTTAGCTGACAACCCACAGTTCGGTGCAAGTATTGAAGCATATATGAACGAAACTCTTCCTTACTCAATCTTAGAAGAGAAAATCAAGAATGAAGTTGTTGTAACAGAAGATAGCGTTAAAGCTGACTATATTGAAGATAACACAAGAGTTTCAGGAAAAGTAATTGATTTTAACTCTATGGATATCAAAGATATTACAATTTCAGACGAAGAAATCAAATCATATTATGATGACAATAAAGAAGAGTTCAAGAGAGAACCATATTCAAAAGCAAAGTATGTAAGAGTTGACATTACAGCTCCAACAGATGCTGATTATAAAGTTATTAAAGATAAAGCCGATGAGCTTTACAAAAAAATTAAAGACGGTGCTGACTTTGCTGAAATGGCTAAAGAATTTTCCCAAGATGATTCCAATAAGGATAAGGGTGGAGACTTAGGTTATTTTGGACGTCGTAGAATGGTTAAAGAATTTGAAGATGTTGCTTTTGCTTTAAAGAAAGATGAGATTTCTGAACCTGTTAAAACTAAATTCGGTTGGCACATTATTCAGAAGCTTGGCGACAGAAAAGATGATAAGGGAAAAGATGAAGTTTGGGCTCGTCATATTCTTCTCAAAGTTGAAGCCGGTGAAGATTCAAAACAGAAACAGATTGATGCAGTTAATAACTTCGCAGAAATTGCAAATATCGAGAACTTTGACAAAGAAGCTGAAGCAAGGGGTTTCGAATCAAGAGAAACATCAGAAATCAGAGAAAACTCAACTTACGTTCCCGGTATTGGTAACAATGAAGAAGTGATAGATTTTATTAAGCATCAGAAAGTCGGTAAAGTATCTGAAGTTTATACAGATAATAATGAGAAATTCTACTATGTTTATGTAGTATCCGAGCGTAAAGGTCAGCATTACCAAGAGCTTGAAAAAGCTAAGGGCGGAATTGAGAACAGACTTAAACGTGAGAAGAAACTTGAGTTAGCTTATGAAGAAGCTTTGAAGTTTGTTAAAGATAACCAACCTGATCAATATTTAGTTAAAGCTAAAGAAATGAATCTTAAGCTTGCTGATGCTGAAGATATTAATGTGAAAGCTTCTATTACAGGTCTTGGAATGGTAAAAGAGCTTAATGATGCAATGCTTTTAACCGAAGAAGGTCAATGGACTAATGTTGTTAAAACTGACAAAGGCGTTTATTTAGCTGAAGTTAACAAACATACAAAACCTGATATGGACAAGTTTGAAGCAGAAAAAGATGAACTTCTTAAAACTACTCTTGAAAGAGAACAGAATAAGTATTACGGTGACTGGTGGAGAGGGCTTCGTGACAATGCGAAAATCATTGATAACAGAGAAGCTTTCGGTTTTAAATAATAGTCACATCATATAAGTGTTAAAAGCCTGTTACAAGTAACAGGCTCAGACCGTTTACAAACCCAGTTATGAAAATGACTGGGTTTTTACATTGTAAGTTTATTTCTGATTAGTTGAGTACAATATCAGGATAATGAGATTTAGCTCTATATTCGTCTAAACCAGAGCATATATTAACATAAAAAGCTAATAACATTGATGCCACTTTCCCTGATATGCCATTGAAAAGGTATTTAACCAGTTTCTTTATGTTTTGAACTACTGATGTCATATATGCTTGTTCTCGAACTCGTTCTATACCTCGATATTTCGCATACCGATAACCATGAAGTTGCTTTGCATTTGCAAAGCTTCTCTCAATGGTTTCTTTTCGTTTTTTGTATATCTCTTTGCCACAAAAGGTTAACCTGTTTTTATGGATAATCTCTCTACTGTCTTCCCATACATGACGCATGATAACTTTTTGATGGTTCTTGCTCTCGGTGCATTTGTTAAGCATTGGACAGTTTTTACAATAGCTACTCTCGGATGCATATTCATCATAACCGTTACGGTTTGTTGTTCGATATTTAAGCTCTTTCCCTTCTGGACAGATGTATATGTCTCTATCTGAAATGAACTTAAAATCACGCTTCTTGAAAAGACCTTTTTTACCTCCAAGTCGACGATAACCTATTACTCCCATGATTCCCATATCTACTAATTCTTTGCATATATTAGCTGTATCATACCCGGCATCAAGACCTACTGCCAGGACATCAAAACCAAAACGCTCTTGCTGCACTTTTAGCCTATCAATATAGCAAGAACTGTCATTCACATTGCCGGCGGTAATATGAACATCTGTTATGAAGTTTACTTTAGGATCTACGGTTCTATGATCAAGATAGAAGAAACCTTGTGGTTTCTTGTCTCGCGTCATGAAACCACTGTCAGGATCTGTTTTACTAGACTTAATCTCTTTAACTTTGGGTGACGAACCGCCTTTAAAGTCATTGTCTTTAGGTGGGAGTGGCTTCTTACCGTGAGCTTTTCGGTTTTCATCCACTGTTTTATTTAGATCTTCAAGATAACTCTGAGGTGTGGTCTCTACTTTAATTGATTCATATTTGCCTTTATTAGCATTAGCTTTCAGATGAGTTGAATCGCTATAAAGAACCTTGCCATCTACCAAACCATTCTCGATACCAAGTTTTACAATATCAATGAAAATCTCTTCAAAAACAGTGCTATCAGTAAAGCGTCTGCGACGATTCTGGCTGAAGAGAGAATGACTCGGTATTTTATCAGTAAGCCCATACCCTAAGAACCAGCGATATGCTACATTGACCTGAATCTCTCTGATTAGTTGTCGCTCAGAACGGATACCAAATAGATAACCAATAAAAAGCATTTTGAAGAAAGTTATGGGATGCACTGGGGGACGACCGTTGTCGGGGCAATACAAATGAGCAGTTCGGTCCATAATAAAACTAAAATCTATTACCCTGTCAATCTTGCGTAGAATATGATCTTCCGGGACAAGATCATCTATTATTACAAATTCCATTTGGGACTGTGTGTCAGAAACTTTTTTAAGCATAACCACCTCTAATTATGATGGTTTAAGTATAAACTAAGGGGGTTTTTGTCAATGATTGATGTTCTTATTTTAAGCTAAAAAAAGACAAAGCTATGAAATCTTACTCATAGCTTTGTCAACAGTCTGAGCCTGTTACAAGTAACAGGCTTTTTTGTTTCTCATAAGATAAATTACTCTATGATAAAGCATTATTAATATTAAGTCTCCCCTATCTCAGAAAATCTTGTAAAGAGTTTGACAATAATCGGGACAAGTACATTAAGTATAAAAAATATCATTTGGAGTTAATTAATGTCCTTTGTTCATTTGCACAATCATACGCAATACTCCCTATTAGACGGTGCTTGTCGTGTTGATAGAATCGTCAAAAAAGCTAAAGAACTCGGAATGCCTGCCGTTGCTATGACTGATCATGGTAATATGTATGGAACTATAGATTTTTATAATACCTGTATTAATAATGATATTAAGCCAATTATCGGTCTGGAAGCATATATAATAAACGGTGACGTAAATGAGGAAGCATCTAAAAAGCTTAAGCGTCATCACATCATCTTACTGGCGAAAAACCAAACAGGCTATCAGAATCTCATCAAGTTATCCTCTTACTCCTTCACAGACGGTTTTTACTATAAACCTAGAATTGATAAGAAGACACTTAGAGAACATGCAGATGGAATTGTTTGTTTAACGGCATGTATTCAAGGAGACGTACCTTACTCAATCTTACAAGGTAATGTTGAGCAAGCCGAAGCATATATCAGTGATTACAAGGATATGTTTGGAGATGACTTTTATATTGAGCTACAAGCCCATGGTCTTTCTGAAGAAAAGAAAGTTATGCCACAATTGATAGAACTGGCTAAAAAAACTAATACTCCAATGGTTGTGACCAACGACTGTCACTATATTGATAAAGAAGACTGGGAATCACACGATGTGATGCTCGCCATGCAAGAATCTAAAACAGTTAATGATGTAAACAGGCTTAAATACGAAACTACAGAGCTATATTTCAAGAATGAAGATGAAATGCGTAAATTGTTTCCGAATGTTCCTGAAGCTTATGATAATACTGTAAAGATTGCTGACAAAATTCAACTAGAGCTTAAATACGATAAGTTTTTATTCCCTAAAACAGATGTTCCCGCTCAATTCAATGACAATACCGATGATTATATAAGACATCTTGTATATGAAGGTGCTAAAGAAAGATATGAAAAGCTAACTCAAGAAGTCACGGATAGAATAGACTTTGAGCTTGGTATTATTAGTAAAATGGGCTATAATGCATATTTCTTGGTGGTTAAAGACTTCATTGATGCTGCCAGAGCTCAAGATGTACCAGTAGGTCCGGGAAGAGGTTCTGCAGCCGGCTCTATTGTTGCATATTGTCTTGATATTACCCGTCTTGAACCCCTTAAATACGGGCTGTTGTTTGAAAGATTCCTTGATCTTAAGCGAGTCGGAATGCCTGATATTGATATCGATTTCTGTGCTGAAGGCAGAGCTAAAATTATTGATTACGTTGTACAAAAATACGGACGTAAAAGTGTTTCTCAAATCATCACATTCGGAACACTAAAAGCCAAGTCTGTCATAAAAGACATTGCAAGAGCTTTAGAAGTTAGCGTTGCTGATGCTAATCAGATGACAAAGCTAATACCTGATGGTCCAAAAGTTACTTTAGAGAAAGCTCTTGAGAAATCACCGGAATTCAAGAACCTTATGGAAAGTAATGATCTTTACAGGAGTATTCTTAGACATGGTATGGTTCTTGAGGGATTAGTCAGACAAACAGGTATACATGCTGCCGGTGTTGTTATTGGTCCTGATGATTTAAGTAATTTCGTACCTTTAGCTGTATCACAACAGAAAGACGGAGAGAAGAGCATTCTAGTTCAATATGAAGGTAAATGGCTTGATGATTTAAAAATGCTGAAGATGGATTTTCTCGGTTTAAAGACACTTACTGTAATTGATAAAGCCCTAAAAATGCTCAAAGCAGACCGTGGAATAGATATTGATATAAATAACATCTCTCTAGAAGATAAAGACACTTATGACTTACTTTCCGAAGGACATACCGGAGGTGTATTCCAGTATGAATCTAAAGGTATGCAAAGATACCTCAGAGAGTTAAAACCTAATGTGTTCGAAGACTTGATAGCTATGGTTGCACTTTACCGTCCAGGTCCTATGGATAATATTCCCTCCTTCATTAAGCGTAAATACGGACAGGAACCCATTACTTACGAGCATCCTTCTATGGAAGAAGTTTTAAAGGAGACTTACGGGGTTACAGTCTATCAAGAGCAGGTGATGCAACTCTCTAAAATAATGGCAAACTTCTCCAGTGCAGAAGCCGGGACTTTGAGAAAAGCTATTTCAAAAAAGAAAGCCAAGATGCTAGCGGATATGTACAACCTATTCTTAAAAGGCTGTACAGAAAACGGAATTGAAAGAAAGATAATCGATAAAGTTTGGGAAGACTGGAAAACCTTTGCAAACTATGCTTTCAATAAATCTCATGCTGCTTGCTACGCTTATGTAGCATATCAGACAGCCTATCTAAAAGCACATTATCCCGTTGAATTCATGGCTGCTAACCTCTCAATGTCTGAGAATCCCGAGGATATTACCAAGTTCCTGGAAGAATGCAGAAAAATGAAGATTGAAGTGATTACTCCTCATATAAACTTATCAGAAAGGGATTTTAGTGTTAAAGACAACAAAATACTCTTTGGATTCAAAGGAATTAAGAATGTAGGTTCTGCTGCCATAAGAGCTATTATTGCCGAGAGGGATGAAAAAGGTCCATATAAATGCATGTTTGACCTTATGGGTAGATGTGATTCATCTTCAGTAAACAAAACCGTTTTAGAGAGCTTAATCTCAGCCGGAGCTTTGGATTCATTCGAAGGTAACAGAGCATCCCACTTCGCTTCTGTTGAAATGGCTGTTAACTACTCTGCTCAAGCAATGAAAGACAAAAGAGGCGGACAGATTACTTTGTTCGATATGCTGGGAGAAGATGACGATGATGAAAATGATTACTTCCCCGAACTTGAACAAAGAGAGGAATGGAGTTATATGGATAGACTTGAGAATGAAAAAAACGTTCTTGGATTCTATCTTTCGGGACATCCACTTTTTGAGTATGAGTACATTATTAAACACTTTTCCAACACATATTCCAATACCATTAGTGAAGGGCATGTCCCTAATACAATAAGAATCGTAGGTATTGTATCTTCATGTCAACGTAAGAAATCAAGAAAGGGTAACATCTTTGGTATTGTTGCTCTGGAAGACATGCACGGAAAGTTTGAAGTATCCTTATTCGGTAAAGACTTTGATCTCTTCTTCGACAAAATCAGCATTGGTGATATTCTTTTCGTAAAAGGTTTCAATTCATCATTTGAAGGAGAAAAGCTCCTTAAGATAAAACCTAAACAGATTGTGCCTATAGATGAAGTCTTAACCTCCAATAGCGGTAAGATTATGCTCAAGGTAGAGAGTTACAAGCTTAATGGAATTTTTGCCGATGAGTTAGTAAAGTTACACAATGAGCTTGGTAAATTCAATTTCGTTATTGAAACAACTACTAAGGATTTTGGTATATTAGAGTTGACACCTAAGAATTTGAAGATAGACCTTACAAAGAATATTATTGACACTTTAAATGATATTAGCTTAAACTTCAACTTGGTTTTTGATGAATAGAATGAAGATATATACATATTTAATAATCATTGCTTTATTGTTAGGATTTTCTTTGCTATCAGCCCAATCTATAAAAGTAGATAACTTGGGGAATTATCAGAGATTAGTCTTATATCTTAATGGAGATTATATAAATTTTCCCAATGGCATTAACATCTCAAAAAACGGTATAGCAATAACGATAGAGAATGAAGATGAACAAGTTGTTTACAGAGACTTTCGTGATATTATCATTCATGATGATAATTTTAGAAAACGTGAAACCTTTATCTCAATTTACAATACAACGTTATCAAAGGGTAATTATACCCTTTACTTCAATTTCTTCAATGACGCTTTAGGAAATAGATTTAAAGACAGCGTTAGTTTTAAAATTAATAGTTCCGTAGACTATGTAGCACCTATTGCAGTCAATCCTTTCACAATGCAGATTGTAGATGATATTAAGCAATATGGTTCCCTACAGGAATTAGTTTTCTATTTTGCATTTAAATTTACTCCGGATGCTATATCACTGCAATGTAATGATAGTCTTTCTATTGATATAGAATCGGACACCTTAATTGTTTATTCTCCTAAAAAAGAGATTAGGCAGCAATTGAATCCTTCAAGTCATTTTGTTTTCAATCTTAAGGGTCAGACTACTAGACTGACTCTGGGAAGCAAGCAAGTTGAAGTTCTCTATTCAGGACTCTATTCTTGGAAACACAAACTTGCTCAATTACGCTATATCACAACCCAGAATCAGTGGAGGCATCTCAGAAAGCTTAAGAAAGATAATGAAATAGAGGCAGGAATTAATAAATTCTGGGATGCCTATAGTGAAACAGATGCAGGTCCGGAAAGTATGCGTTCAACTTTTTACAAAAGAGTTATTGAAGCAGATAACAGATTTTCATTTAGAAAATATAAAAAGGGATGGATGACTGACAGAGGTAGAATTCTCATAAAATACGGAGAGCCTGATGAAATCTTGAAAGAAGCTCTACCAATAGGAACTAAGCCATACATCATTTGGTACTATTACAACATTAACAAAAATTTCCTGTTTCAGGACATAAAAGGATTTGGTGATTATGAATTACAAAATACACAAGATGAGTATTAGTCTCCTATTTGTATTTCTTATTTTTTCATCTATAGCAATAGCTATAGAGTTACCAATGCAAATTGAACTGGTTCGATCATTCAATATAGCTGATAAAACTTCTTTTGATATCAATTTCTATATCCCTTATAACTCATTAGAATTTGAAAAAAGGGAAAACTATTTTGTTTCGGTTGTTGATCTTGATATTACTTTCACTAAAGCAGATTCTATATTTTATAATACAACAAATACTTTTCATATTGCAGTGTCTAATGAATTTGATACTCAACTAAGCGATAAAGGTTATCTGGATAAGCTTAATTATACCTTTAAAGGCGATGATGTTGGTTTAAGATTAGTATTCACCGAACCATCAACAACTAGTGAATTTGAATGGGAAACAGAGTTGATTGCTTTGGCTAAAGATGCTCTAGTTGGTGATATTGAGATTTCATCTAAAGTGATTCCAGCTAAAAGTGATTATCTCAAGAAATTTCAAAGAGAGGGATTTATTTATAAAGTTGAACCTTCCCATATCATAGATCTACAAACTACAGAACATGCTTATCTTAGCATTGATACCAAACCAGATTTTGACTTAACATCTAGTAAATTAGAGATTTATAGAAAGGATGAGTTAGTCAAATCGCTAAAGCTTAAAGAAGACTCTAGCGGTGCATTCCCTATAAAGTTAAACAAGTTTGATAACGGTTTTTATGAAATTGTTATTAAGGATACAGAAAATAACATGCTAGCAAATAGCTATTTAGTTATAAAAAGAATCAAACGTGATATTTATACTGTAACAGAAAAATTAGAAGATGAATATGTGCTAATAAAGTACTTCGGTAATAACAACGAAACTTCAAGATGGCATAGACTCAATTCTCCAGATGCTAAGAAGCGCTTCGCTACTAAGTTTTGGACACAAAAAGCTATAGAAAATCGGATGGAAATTGAAGATTATATTAGCTTCCTTCGTAAGAGAGTTGCTGACTCTTCAAAATATGATTACAAATTCAAGAGAGGTTGGCTGACTGATAGAGGAAGAATATATATTCTTCATGGAGAACCTGATGAAATCATCATCGGACAAACTACTGCCGAAGGAACATATCTAGTAAAGAAAGATTATGAAATCTGGAAGTATGAAAGTAAAAACCGACCATCTTATCTCTTCCTAGATATGCAAATGAACAAGAATTACAGAATCGTCCATGTCTTAAATGACGAAAATGAATCATCTGACCCAAAGTGGAAAGAATATATGGGATCTGACTTTGACGTCAGTGACATGGAATAGAAATAATCTTATCAATCATGACCACCAGCTCAGCTGGTGGTTTGGACTCGCCCTATAAGGGCAGACACTGACCAGGCTCTCGCCCTCTGAGAAAATGTCAGCTGCACAACTATTTCCGGATACCCCTAAAGGGGTTATTTGAATGCCTTAGTTTTCTTGCTTACCCGTAAACGGGTCAATAAACTCTTTGATTGTCATCTAATCAGAGAGTACATCTTCTTGGAGTTGTGACCTGACATAATTTGCTATTCGCTGTTCATTTTTGCCAACGGTATCGACAAAGTAGCCTCGACACCAAAATCGACGTTGACCATACTTGTATTTCAGTTGAGCATGTCGGTCAAAAAATCATCAGGCTACTCTTACCTTTAAGATATCCCATTATTGATGAAACACTATATTTCGGTGGTATTTTTATCAACATGTGAATGTGATCGGGGCAAGCCTCTGATTCAATGATTTCAATCTGTTTCCGTTCACATAATACTCGCAGTATCTCACCAATATCTTTTTTTAGTTTGCGATAAATTACCTGTCGTCGATACTTAGGTGAAAAGACTATGTGGTATTTACAATTCCATGTAGTATGTGATAATGTACTATTATCCATTACTCCTCCTTTGTTTATTTTGCAGCTGACACTACAAAGTTACGATGGAGGAATTTTTGTGCATAGCTAAAGCTTTGGGGAACCACCTGCAGAGCAGGTGGATTTCGTTACACATTAAGAGAGCTTACTAATAAATTTGTTAGTAAGCTCTTTTCTATTAAGTTATTGCATCAATGAGGCAACGAAACCCAATCAAGGGAAACCATTGGTTATCCGTAGATTGCAGTATGACTTCCACTGCAATACTATTGGTATAAGAAACTTTCAAATATAAAAGGCAGAGCTTATCACTCTGCCTTAAATCTAAACAATTAGTAATCTATTAAAGATATTCTACACTATGCTTAGCTTTCATATCAGCAATTTTCGCAACATAAGCTTCACGCTGCTTCTGAGTAAGAAGTTCTTTTTGAACTCTGTCTTTAACTTCTTCATAAACAGCTTCTCCACCCTCGGTTTTGCTGTTTAAGCGAATAAGGTGATAACCAAACTGAGTTTGGACAGGTTCACTGATTTCACCTTCACTCATCTCAAATGAAACTGCATCATACTCGGGAACCATCTGACCTTTAGGGTAGCTTCCTAAACGTCCACCATTATCCTTTGATGGGCATGATGAGTGTTCTTTTGCTGCATCTTCGAATGAGATCTCTTCATTTATAATCTTGTTTCTTAAATCTTTACATGTTTCTTCATCAGCTACAAGAATGTGACTTGTATCTGCTGTTGCAGGTTGAGCAAAGTTAGCTTTTGCCATTTCAAAATAATTAGCTGCTTCTTCATCAGTTACTTGAATTGAGTTAACAAGGTTAGAAACATTAATCTGAGTGAGAACCATGTCACTCATCTTTGCCATTTCATCTTTGTAAGCATCAGTTTCGTTGATTTTATTTTCAACAGCATCGGCACAAAAAAGGCTCTGATTCACGAGTTCATCAAGAATTTGTTTCTGTCCTGCTTCACCCTGAAATTGAGCTGCGTGCTGTGGTCCTAATCTTTCGATGAAGATGTTGACATCGTTCTGAGTAATCTCTTTACCGTTAACTTTAGCTAAAACTTTATTTTCCATTTAGTACTCCTTTAGTGGTATTTCGGCAAAGAAATAAGAATAGGGTTATCTGTCAAACCATATACTGAGAATAAGTTATATTTACACTAATCTTTTGAAGTGCAAGCAGGATTATCTTCAGCTTCTATACCCTTACGGGTTAAAGCTACCTTGCGACCTCCCAAAATTTGAACTAAAACAAATGAAACTGTTAGCGAGATAACCAACCAAGTAAACTGTTCAAAAAAAGATAAGTTTCTTCCCTGTAGATGTCTTGTAAATACTCTAACTATAATAAAGAATGTAACCATAATCCAAGCCTGCACCCTAAAATAATAAGCTCTTAAAAATATTATCGAACCGGTGTCGAATTCTTTGAATGGGAAAAGGAATACAAAAGTAAAAATAGTTAAGCCTATTACCATATCCGGACCTGTAATATGCCATTGGGATAAAGTTGATCCTAAAAACAGATTGATTAAGAACCCTGAGCAAATTAGGATAATGTATATAATTCTTCCAAGTACAGCTTCCACATAATATCCCATCAAAATAAAGAAATAAAGATACAAAACATGGACCATATTCCTGAATACAAAGAATGATGTAAGAACATTCTGTACATCCGAATAATCATTTTTGAAATATGGAATAACCTTAAACAGCACTAGTAATGAAACTAGGATAGTTCCTAATGTATAAATGTAAGTAATATATGCAGGAGTAGAAATATTCGGGGGATTAATCATCTCCGGGAAAAATAGTTGCCTTATAGTACCGGCTCTTTCAATAGTACTGGAGTACTCATACCTTTTAGTTTTAGCTATGTCCATTGTTCGATGAGAATGAACTGCTTTCCTTTCTGTGGATTTACTGACAGGAACGTTATCCCTTGCTTTACGAAGATCATTTGGAAGCTCAGAAACCGCACCATCCGGCATAAAGAAATAGTTACACATCTTGCAAACCTCAACCTCAGGTTCACCGTTGAATTCAGGGATTTTGAGTCCTTTCATCGTTCTATTACAATTAGGACAAGCATGCGATTCTCTACCTTCTGAGAGAATCTTGTTCCTTAAGTGGAGTAGATTCTTCTCCTTCTTGCCATTGTTCTTCAAGTATGTAATGCTTGTATAGGCCAGTTCACATCTTGGACAGTGATATAGTATATGGTTATCATCATGCTTGGGTTCTAGTTCTGAGAAACAAATCGGACAGTTCATTGAATCTCCTTTGATGAAAAGTATCTTAAGTGTTGTTGATTGAAGACAAACTATTTCTTTGACTTTCTTATAAGTGATAATCCTCCAAAACCGGCAATAATTGCCATATAGAATCCAAGGTCATAGAGAAAACCTCGATTGTGAGGCTCATAGATTTTTATTGTTGAGCTAAAGACCTCTAGTATAAGAGAAAGTGGTGCTATCCAACCATGCCAGATACCTAAGAAAAATCCAGCGGGTTTATCATCTGAATCCTTTGTCCCTGCAAAGCAACCGGAGAGCATAAGAAACATGGATACAATCAAAAGTACAATGATGATTTTTTTAATCATGATTCCTCCTAATAAAAGTAATTAATCAATAATTCCACATAAATATTTACTAGTAAAGATAATTCTTGATAAATTGCCTGCTTAGACTAGATAAACAGAACTCAAAATATCTTACAAGTACAAATTTTTCATAAAGAAATAATTATCTTCCAAATGACGCTCACTATTAGTTACAATCGTTTATTCAGGATTTGCTTACTTCAAAAGATAATATAGGATATAAACTTCTTCAAAAAAATGGTTTGACAGTATTATTCCAAACTATGAGAATTGCTGTGGTTAGCTGAGATGGGTAAACGTTATTGATGCATAGGGAGAAAAATAATCAATTCCAGTGCATTATTTATTGATGAAAGGATTTCTTATTTAAGGAGGAATTTATGAGTAAGAAATTAGTGTTTTTTATCATCTCAATTCTTGTAATGGGATCTTTACTTGCTATAGGCGGTGATGATTTCAACTTGGCAGTTCCAATTACGGCACTACCATACAACGATACAGGGGATACAACAAATTTAACAAATGTAATAGGTTACGATTCAAATGATGCATTCTATGTAATCAATGCAGTTACTCAATTAACAAATGTTTCTATTGATCTAACAGGATCATCATTTGATACTTACCTCACAGTTTATGACTCGAATCATACAGAACTATGGTCTGATGATGACAGTGGTGTCGACTCAACATCTCTGCTATCAGGTTTGACTCTTGATCCTTATGTAGATTACTTTATCTGTGTAGAAGGATACAGTACTTACAATGGTTCTTATGTCATGAATGTTATTGCTGATCAAGCAGGAACCATTAATGATGCCGATGCTCCCGCTCAAATTTCAAACATTTTACCTGTTAATGGAGCTGTAAATGTTGATACAATACCAACTTTATCTTGGGATTTTGGAGCTAATACTGAGACTTATGATGTTTATCTAGATACTGTCTATCCACCTGTAACTCAGGTTGTCAGCGGTGATGTTGCAGGAGCAAACGGTTCCTATACTCCCACATCTGATTTAGCTCTGGGAACTTGGTATTATTGGAAAGTTGTTGGTCATAATACTCTAACAACCACTACCTCAATAGCAAATCTAACTTTTCAAACTACTCTAGGTGACGATGTCTTAACAATAGGAAGTGGTACTGAAACAAATACACATCTTCCGATTGAACCGTATTATGGCTATTCCTATACCCAAACCATTTATCTTCAAAGTGAAATAGATGTTCAGGGTAGAAGAATTGAAAAAGTAGCTTATCATTACAATATGGATAACACACTTAACAACTGTAATGAGTGGGTTATTTATATGGGACACACATCTAACACATCTTATAATGGAAATGATTCATGGCTCCCTATTGATCAATTCCAAGTCGTGTATACAGGTCCATTACCAACAATTCCTGCTGATGGTTGGATTGAATTCAATTTAACAGCTCCTTTCGTATATAATAATATTGATAATTTAGTAATAGCTGTTGAAGAAAATCAGCAAGATTTTGGTCTTACAACAGAAGAATTCTACGGAACAACCGTAACAGATCAAAGAAGTATTTTCTACTACAATGATACGACAGATACTGATCCTGTTTCTCCGTTAACAGCTAATGGAACATCTAGCATTATTCCAAATACAAGATTGACCTTCGGGGACGTAAACCCGAACGGAGAATTAGCAGTATATCCTGATTCTATTGACTTTGGAATTGTATTCGTTGAAGCATCTTCCGATCCTGTAACAATTACTATGCAAAATATAGGTGGAAGTTCTCTTAATGTATCTTCTGTTGTCCTTAATGATACATCAAATTTCTCATTAGTCGATAATAACACTTATCCATTAACTCTTGACTCTACTATTTTAAGTACTTTCGAAGTTATTTTTAATCCAGTAGTTGATGGTCCTATAAGCAGTACCATAACAATAACTGACGATGTAACACGAATTAGTCATGATGTTACCATTACAGGAACCGGATTTGAAGCGACTGTATCGTCTTATCCTTATTCACAGACCTTCGATACTGATGAATATCCTATTGAATGGACAGTAAATCCTGTTGATGATAGTTGGGTACTTGCAAATAATGAATTCGGTGGGCATGGAGCTCCAAATGAAGCAACAGGTAACAATGGTTACTATATCGGAGTTGATGATTCTGACCCCGATACTATACCTGCTCATCTGTATTCTCCCCCATTTAATTTATCGGGCCTCACTAACCCTATCCTTGCATTCAATTATTGGATAGGAGATGCAGCCAATACATCAACCATAAATATTGATGTTTCGGTTGGCGGTAACACAACAAGTGATTTAGCGGTAATAAGCGATCCCGACGGGGCAACCGAATGGGCATATTATGAAGTATCATTAGCAGATTATATAAATCAAACTGTTATTATAGATTTCAGAGCAATGGAAACCGCGGGAGATTTCTATGGTGATATCTGCGTAGACGATATAGCTTTGTATGATAATTCAGCACCTCCTGCTCCTACTACACTAATCTCTCCTACCGATACCGAAACCGGTGTTGCAATGACTGGTGATTTAGTATGGAATACCACTCAAGGTACTTCCGGTTACTATGTCTCATTAGGAACAGATAATCCCCCTACCGACGTTTATAATACTGAAGATGTTGGAAATACAACTTCTTTGAGCTATGCAGGCTTGCAGGCAGGAGTAACTTACTATTGGCAAGTAATCCCTTACAATCCAAATGGGAATGCATCTAATTGCCCTATTTGGTCTTTTACTACATTCAATGAGTTACCCCTAGCTACAACAGCTATTGCACCTGCTAACCTAGCGGAATCTGTTCCAGAATTGCCTACACTATCATGGAATCCTGCTGATAACTTCCCTGACGGATACAAACTATACTTGGGATCAGATAATCCTCCAACCGATATTAATAACGGCTTGGATTTAGGTTTAGTTACCTCATATGAAGTTACCACACCTCTTCAGTTCGAAACAACATATTACTGGCAAATTGTTCCTTACAACTTTGTTGGAGATGCAATAAATTGTCCTATCTGGTCATTTACTACTAACTCTAATCAGAACTATGGCGGAGATGGTACTTTATATGGAGGTTATTACTTTGCCAATAGTACTGATGCCGGTAATGGACTTGGACATCAGCCGCTATTTGAATGGGTTGAAATATCGGATAATGAAACAACTCTTAATGGTGCAAATATAACGACAGGAAGCTACGATGATGGCTATTGGACTGTTCCTATTGGATTTACTTTTAACTTCTTTGGAAATGACTACACAGAACTATCAATTTGTTCTAATGGAACAATACAGTTCTCTAATTATAATTCTAATCATGTTGCACATACCAATCTAGCAATACCTAATAGTGAAGCTCCTAATGATTTAATAGCATTCTTGGCTATGGACTCTGATCCGGAGGATATTCCATCTACTCTTACTTATGGTAATGATGAAGAGGGTAATTTTGTATATACAGCCTTAATGTATGATGATTACAATGACCCTGCTGAGTATATAGACGTTCAGGTTATCCTTTATCAGAGTGGAAGAATTAAAATTCAATATCGTAACTATGTTAACCCTAATGGAGATATAGATTTAAATTCCATTATCGGAGATACTTGTGTAGGAATTGAAAATGCAGACGGTACAATCGGACATCAATATAGAAATAACGGTGTTGGTGGTCCTATCAATGATCCAATGGCTATTTGCTATGCACAGACACCAGGCGATCTTTCCGATGGAGGAAACGGCTTGATGATACCAACTGACATTGAGTTTAATGTTGTGACAGTAAACGATGATTCAGATGTATTCCAACTGAGGATGCGTAACTTTACTGATACTACTATAGTGATAGCCAATCAACCTACACTAACCGGAGATGATATCGATCAATTCGAGATTACTGACAATAATACTTATCCTTTGAGTATAGCTCAAGGAACCCAAGCAACAATGGACATAGTTTTTTCTCCTACATCTGTAGGTCATAAAACAGGAATGTTGACTATTGTAGATGACTTTGTTCCTGAAGAAGAAGTTCGTAATACGTACGAGATATCTCTTCATGGTTACGGATTTGTTCAAGATACCAACGATTCATCAACTCAAGCGATTGAATTTGCTTTATACGATGACCTTGTAGAGGAATATGAAGCAATTATTCAGCCAGAAACAGATGTTGATTGGTATGTATTCTGGCAAACAGCCCCTGCTGAACTGGATATCCATACCGAGAACGCTAATGGTTCAACAATTGATTTAGCAGCATTCTTGTATGGTCCTTATGATGAAGCTAATATGGACATAGATGAATTCTCGGCAGTAGATTTTGATGATGATAGTTGGAATGATAATATGAATCCTCATATTGTATATAATGTACCGGACGATACAGAAGCCTCCGGTTTCTATTATCTCAGAATTGCCAGAAGCGATAACTCACCGGAAGAAGAAGAGGTTAGAGTTTCGAAAAATGATAGTTTTGCTGGTAGTAATAAGAATACATTAACTTCCTCTATAAATAAAGCTAAGGCTAAAGATAATCAAATATTGGAACAGCATCCTGAACCAACAGAACCAACTACTCGTTGGAGTACAGGAGATTACAAACTTTGGATTTCAACAGATAATCCTGTTAGACCTTCCGGATTTGATGAACCGATAAATCTAGCCTATACAATTACTTATCAAGGAGTTAATCTTACTTGGGGAGCTCCTATCCCGGCAACAAGACAGCTTGAAGGTTACAATGTCTACCGTGATGATTCGATCATAAATACTGATCCTGTTACATCTTTATTCTATCTTGACACAACACCAGTAATTGATGAAACATATGAATACAAGATAACAGCCATATACTCAGCACCTGCCGGCGAATCTGTAGCCAGTGATTCAGTGATGGTAACATTTATAGGAGTTGATCCTCCTATTATAGCAGAAGATTTCGAAAGCTATGATGATTTTGCAACTTCTATGCAATACTGGACTCTTCTTGATGTTGATGGAGAAGATACATTTGGCTTTACTAACGGAATTTCATTCCCTGGTGATACTGACCCAATGTCATTTATCATATTCAATCCAAGTAGTACAACTCCACCACTACAATTTGCTGATGCATTTAGTGGAGATAAATACGGGGCTTGCTTCTCTGCAGAATCCGGTCCTAATGATGACTGGTTAATCACTCCTAAGATTCAGTTAACCAATGAGACTGCTTATCTTAACTTCAAAGTTCGTTCATATACAACTCAGTTTGGACCTGAACTTATTGAAGTAGCAATCTCTAACGGAGGAAATGAACCTGAGGACTTCACAGTTATTTCTGGAGATTCTCCAATCGAAGCATCTCAAGAATGGAGTCTGCATCATATCGAACTTGATAATTATGCCACTCAACTGATTCGTGTTGCTTTCCACTGTATATCCGATGAAACATTCTTCCTAATGATCGATGATATTGAAGTTATGAATAACGGTGCAACACTTGATTCACACGGACAAGTTGCTATCCCAGATAGAACAGCCCTATGTGGTAACTATCCTAACCCATTCAATCCGGAAACCACCATTAACTTCGACCTTAAAGAAAACTCACCTGTAACAATTGATGTTTATAATATCAAAGGTCAGAGAATAGCAACTGTGGCTGACGGTGATTTCAATGCTGGTCATCATAGTGTTGTATGGAATGGTATCGATAATAACGGGAAACAAGTATCCAGTGGTGTTTATTTCTATAAAATGCATTCTGGAACTTATACTAAATCACGAAAGATGATACTTATAAAGTAGTCTAAAATCGTCTAAATAAATAAAGCCCCTGAAAATCAGGGGCTTTTATAATTATGCATTAACATATCAGATGTTGATACCGTATTCACTAGATAAATGTGAACAAAATCGTTTTAATGTAGTATATGGGATAATGTCCATTTGATAATTCTTATGATGAGAATATGGAGCATCTGTTTCAAGAGATAGCTTTTTAGCAATTGATAATGATAATAACTGTCTAAGTGTTTTTCTTGAACTAAGAACTCCCGGATGTATACCAAATCTTATGTTGTATGGAAAAAACAAATCAGTAATTTCTTTGCTTCCTATAAACCCGTGAAGTGTACCTCTTACATTGGGGAAACTCTTTTTAATAATCCCGGCTAACTCATAATATTTCCTAACACAATGAAATGAAACAGGAATATCATATTGAACTGCTATATCCAATTGATTACACAATAACTCTTTTTGAAAAGCCGGATTATTATCTCTAGAATCCAGTCCGACCTCTCCTATTCCCCTTATCTTCTTTAATTCAATCAATTCTGGAAGTTTATCAAACAAGCTCTTATACATATCCCTGGAGTAAGGATGTACTCCTGCATACTGAACAATTTCTATACCATAGGAGTTATCACATTCTATCAGTTCTTTTTCATTCAATGCATTAGTAACAATCTTCTTAACTCCATTTCTATATGCATCTTGAAGAATAATATCAAGATTATCGAAATGGGACAAATGGCAATGTGAATCAATCAACATTTTCCAAGTAATAATCAATCTGTGGAAGTTTTAACTCAGGTATTAACTTAACAATAGTTGAAGCTATCCTTAATCCTGCTGAGCCATCCAAATGATTGAACATTATCCTATTAGCTTGAATTCTTGCTTGATCTAAATTATCAGTATGAATAACTTCTCTTAATTTTATTCGTAACTCATCAAAAGTGTCTACTCTATATGTGAAGAAGTCAAGTAGTTTGATTATCTCTTCAGTAAGTCTATTTGCTCGTTGTACTTTAAAAGTAATAACTGGTTTGTTTAATGCTGAAAACTCAGCAAGAACTGAAGATGTATCACCTACACATATATCAGAAATCATAATCCAAGGCACTAGATCATTATCTTCAATTACAACAACCCCCTCAGTTAAAGAGATAATTTCACGATAGTTATCACTTACCCAAGGGTGTAGAGTAACAAGCACATTGTATTTTGAAGTGAGTGATGATAATTTATTAGCCCATCTATCAATTGCTGACATACCGGATCCTTCCCATGTAGCAGAAAAAAGTACGGTAGGTTTATGCTTAACCAAACAATACTCTTGCCTTATGGAATCTAGATAATCCTGAGTATAAGTTCCATCGAAAGCACAATCAAGTTTAGGGTAGCCGACTCCGATAGCACTCTTAATTCCTTTTTTAGAGCCAATTCTAACATCCTCAGGACTAGTCATAAAGTATACATCAAACATGTTATAGTTAGATGCATTAGTATAATTTTTGAAATGATATGGACCATGCCGCATTCCAATGCGAGTAATTCTATTACAAGGAAATTTATGGGCAGCATGTCTAGTCATAATAACATAATCGGGAAAGCGAGGAAGTAATATAGAGTTAATACCCATTTTAGAAAGCTGTTCTTTAACTTTCTTGTTTTTCGCAATTACCGGAATTGTTGCTAAAAACTTGCTTACAGATTTGAAAATCTCAATATCAAATAAATCGCCACAATAAAAGTAACCTTTTCTTTTACGTCTGAATATTCTAAGAGTATACCATGCTATGCAATACGGTATTTTTATGAGATAATAACTAAAAACCATGATATAATAAATTCCTTTTCAAAATGCATTATTACAAGAATTATAACTCTGGCAATGAAAATCTGTAAAAAGGTGATAAGTTATGGGTAATGTGATATTACATGGGAGTATGCCATACAAGGTTATTCTTGTTCATGGAGGACCTGGAGCTAATGGAGGATTAGAAGCAATAGCTGATGCTTTAAAACAACGGTTTGGTGTGATTGAAGCAATCCAGACCAAGTTTAGTATCGATTCTCAAATTGAGGAATTAGCATCTTTAATTAAACAATATGCAGAGATTCCTGTTGTGTTAATTGGACATTCTTGGGGGGCTTGGTTGATTATCCTATTATCTGCGAAATATCCAGAACTAACTTACAAGCTTATTTTAGTTGGTAGTGGACCTTTCCAGTGTTCTTATGCCAAATCTATAACACCAACAAGAATCTCAAGATTGACAGATGAAGATAAACAAGCAATTGAAAAAATACAAGAAAAAATGGCAACATTGCCAAATGAGGCTAAAGATAAATTGTTCATGGAATATGCTTCATATTTATGTATGAACGATAATTATAATCCACTAGAAGAAAAATTTCAAGACAAAGGCTTCAATTTTGAGATTCATACTAAAGTCTGGGGAGAAGCATCAGCTTTAAGAGAGAGTGGTAAACTAATAAGTAAGTTGCTACAAGTAAAGTGTAAAATTATTGCTATCCATGGTGATTGGGATCCCCATCCATGGGAAGGGGTATATTTTCCTCTATTTGAGACTGATTTGGATTATGAATTCTATCTATTAGAGAATTGTGGACATGATCCTTGGAGAGAAAAAGAAGCAAAAGATGAGTTCTTTAGAATTTTAGAAGTTGTAATAACAAGCTAGACTAACACCGGAAGAATTTGTTTTAAGCATTCAATACTTATAGGAGTTTTCTCAACAAACTCTCCATCCGGAGAAGGAATAATTTTAGGTTTTGAGACAATCGCAACTCTTTCAGCTTTGTAATACTCCACTTCACTTCTGTTAACATGTTTTCCGGAAAACGCAAGTGGAATTAAACCAAGCAGTTTTGATCTGCTCATATTCTTCACATTTACTACATCAATAAGACCGTCCTGATGAGATGCTTTAGGTGCAATTAACAAATTTGAAATGTATTGTGTATTTGAGCAACACAAAAGTAAGGAAGTTGTCTTGATTATCTCGTTATCAATTGATAACTCCAATTCAATACTTTTTTGTAACAGCAAAGCAAAAATTCCTGCGATGACATAGCTTAATGGTCCAATTTTTTTTAGTGGCGTTCCCATACTTGTAGCTAGTGTTAATAATCCAAATCCCATGACTCCAACAAAGTAAAAACTCCGTTTATAATTTGTAGCTCTCATAACATCAATATACTTTATGTTATTGTTTGCAATCACTTTAATCGCTTTTTCCCAAGATTTATCATCGGAAAAAAATTCTCTGGTAAAAGCATTCCCTGTACCAAGGGGTATAAAACCTAATGGAGGCTTAGTTAAACATGAGTTAGCCATGTAACCATTAACTACTTCGAAAATTGTCCCATCCCCTCCGGCAGCGATAATCGCATCATAATTAGATAATTCTTTATATTGTACTTCATCAATTGCGTGCTTATGGTACCTTGGAATGAACAAATCATAAGTAATTTCATGAATACTTAACAATTCTGTTACCCTATTAAATAGCTTCTTAGCTTTTAGATTTCCTGCTCCATTATTATAAACTAGAAATATATACATAATCACCTCAGTATCAAACAAAAAATACTTAGTAATATGTAAAGTAAAAATAGCTACATCAACATATAAAGGCTTCTTAATGTTGGTTAAGTTTCTGTAAAATTTGAAAAAAAAGAAAATACTTGGCAAAATTTCTCGGAAGAATTAGGTTGATTTGGTAGAAATATTGATTATTATGTTTTAACATGTGCGAGAAATGATTTTTGAATAATATTAAAGTGATAAATAAAAGGAAGGTAAGCGTATGAAGAAAGGGTATTTGTTTGTTATTATACTCCTTGTATTTATAGGTAGTGTTTACGCTCAATCCATTAGTCTGGACTGGATTGGTATGCATGGTAGCGAAGGCACCACTGATTTTGGAGCTGAAGCTGGCGAACAGATTAGTGTCAAAGTACAATATGATCCTGTCTTGATGGAGTCGATATTAGGACCATACTTTAGTTCTACTAATCTTGATAAAGTAAGATTATATTGGTACAGTAGTAGTGTCCCTTCTTCAGGGACTTATATTTCTTCTGTAGGAATAAACATATCAGGTTTCACATATACTGGTGTAACCGGTACTGACAAAACAGCAGAATTTTCATTTACTATGCCAACGATAGTAACCGGAGCACAATCATTTCAATTGATGCTCGGATTTTATGGTGAAGATGGTGACTTCAATATCTATAATGCTCAAAGGTACTCTTCTCATTTTGCTATAAGTGGTTCATACCCATTAACATCTGGGAGTCCGGAGGCAGGTTGGCAAAGTTATTTGGAAACTGTCATAGATAATTCAACAGAAGCTCCTGTATTAACTACACCTTCAAGTACAACTATCCCTACTTATGATAATAGTAGTCTTGGGATTAGCTACTCACTGACTGAAGCTGCATTAGCTAATAGTGTAAAACTATATTTTTCTACTAACTCCGATGGTTCATCACCGTCAACTACAATTGAGTTATCTTCGGCTCATGAAGCTGTAGGAGCAAGGACTTTTGAGATAAATGCAAGTTCGATTTCAACTAGTGATAGTGATATTGATAGTGTTACCGGAGCATCAAGTTTAACTAATGGAACAACTTATTATGTTGCTATAGGTTATAGGGATATTTCAGGAAACACTGAGGCAGTCTCTGATTGGAATATACTTCAATATGATACATCTATCAATCGCCCATCCTCATTAGTTGTTTTAGATGGTAGTGGCTCTGATATATCAATCAGTTTTAACTTGGATGAACAATCCATTGATGATGGAATTTATGTAAAAATTCTTAATTCCTCTTTAGTTGAAGTATCTACTGTTCAAATGGATGGGATTTATACTTCCGGTGCTAAATCTATAACTCTTGATGGTTCTAATTTAATTGCAAGCACAACATCAGTTGAAAATGTAACAGGCTTTAATACATTAACAGACGATACTGATTATTATTTCCAAATCGAATTTCACGATAGAGCCGGTAATAGTATTACGTCGTTCACTAGTAGCATGGTACATTATGTAGCAGTAACAGTAACATGTACAATAACCGGGTACGAGACAAATTCCGGACAACCGTTAAACGGTTACTCTTTAGGTGATTGGCAACCCATAGCATATTTAGACTTAATGACAAACTCATCTAGTGCTACTCTTTCTGCATTAGATATTAACTTTAGTGGAACTGCTTCTGCTTCAGATTTCCACTCTGCCGGGATTGGTCTTTTCTATAGTACAGACTCCAATTTTAATGTTGCTTCTGATAGCCAACTTGGAACAGGCCAACCATACAGTTCTTTAGTAGCATTCACCGGACTCAACCAATCATTTGATTCTAATGGTGGCTTTGTATTTGTTGCAATGAGATTAAGTAATATTGTTGATGATACTGACAATGTATCACTTTCAATTGATAGTAGTGACATAACCATGAATGAAGATATCTCTTTTACCGGATTGACAGTCACCGAGAAATACCTAAAGCCTGCTGTTTATACAGGATATGCTTCAGATTATGTTATGCATAGTTCCCAAGGTCCATATTTTAGGTTAGATTTAAGCACTAATTGCGGTTCTACCAGTATAACTCAACTTGACATTGATATATCTGGTAGTGTTGTTACAAGTGATTTTGATGCAGGATCTTTCAAGATTTGGCATAGTAGCAATCCTACCTTCAGCACTTCAACTGCTACTCAAATAGGTACATCAAAAGACTTTAATGCAAATCTGATTTGGACAGGCTTATCTGCCGTCATAACTTCTACTGAAAGTTACATTTTCTTTACAGCATCATTAAGTGATACTGCGGTAATGGGACATGTGATAAAAGCAACAATACCTAATGATGGCATTTCGGCATCAGGAGAATATGATAATGGTATACAAGGCAATTTCCCAATAGGTGAAGCTGTTGAAGGATCCGTATTACCTGTAGAACTTTCATTCTTTAATGCAGTAAGTACTGAAGATAAAAATGTAACGATAACTTGGATTACTGAGACAGAAAACGGAGTGAGTGGATATTATCTTTATAGGTCAGCAACCGAACAATGGGAACTATCAGATAAAATCAATGTCATGATTACTAATCCGGTAAGCGTTCAGAACACTCAAAAGACATACTCATTCACTGATAGTGAAGTTTTTGAAGGTTATTCTTACTGGTACTGGTTAGAGTGCGTTGACATAGATGGCACAACTCATCTCTTTGGTCCTGTTGTAGCAAATCTAGAAGGAGATTATGAAGATGGACCTCCGGTCATTATTGAGGAAACAGCTATTAATACTTGTTACCCTAACCCATTCAACCCTTCAACCAAGATTTCGTTCAATCTTGCTGAGGGAGATAATGTAATAATAAATATCTATGATGTTAGAGGGAAAAAGGTTAGAGACATAATTAATAGATATTATGACAAAGGTTTTCATCAGATTGATTGGGATGGGAAAGATGAATCAGGTAAGAGCGTCTCAAGTGGTGTTTACTTCATACGTATGAAAACTTCCGATTACGAAGGTGTAACAAAAGCTATGCTTTTAAAATAAGAATAAACATAAATAGCACTCTATAGAAACCGCATGTACATGCGGTTTCTTTTTGTCTGCAAACAAGGTAGTTATAGTTTTTATTGACGTTATTCATCGAAGTTTTAGCTTAAACTCAAGAGAAAAGGAATAAGAGGTTTTAAATGAAAAAGATCTTCATTTTATTACTAATGGTAGTTAGTCTTACATTATTAATTGCCGAGCCTAATGGCTATTATGACAGTGTTTCAGGGCTTACGGGAGAAGCTCTAAGAAATGGATTGCATTCTATAATTTCAACTAATCACAACACAAGCTACGATGGTGCAAAAGATGAGATGTTTGGATATATTGATAATCACAACAATACCGTCAGATGTGTATATACAGGACAAGATTATAGTGTACCTCAAGGTACCATGCCAAATCAAACTTATTTGAACTGTGAACATACTTTTGCTCAGAGCTGGTTTGGTTCAAGTGAGTCAACTACTAAAAAAGCTGACATTCATCATCTTTTCCCGTCAAACAGTACTGTTAACTCATCAAGAGGTAACCTTCCATTTGATAATGTTACAAGTGTAGGTAACACGTATTCTTCAGCTAACGGATATGTTAGCAAAAGAGGTGCTAATATCAATGGGACAACATGCTTCGAGCCTGCAGATCAACATAAAGGTAACTTAGCAAGAGCTTTACTTTATTTCAATGTCAGATACAATGAATCATTAACTAGAGGTGGAATTGATATGCTGAATACTCTATTGGAATGGAATGCTCTAGATCCCGTAGATGTTTCAGAGCAACAACGAAATGATGATATTTGGGGGTACCAAAACAACAGAAATCCATTTGTTGACCATCCTGAGTATATTGATTATATTTGGGGTTCAACTTCTCCTAACACTGTGATTCAATTTTCAATGAATTCAATCTCACTTCCTGAGAGTTATGGTAGCATTAATGTAAACTTGAATCTAATTAATCCGGGAGATGAGCAAACATCAGTTGAAGTCTATATCATATCCGGTGACAATTCTGATGTAGACGGTTTTACTCCTCAAGTTGTGGTCTTCCCTGCAAACTCAGAGGAAGCTCAGACAATTAGTATAGATATCACCGATGATTCATTAGTAGAAGGTTCAGAAGCTATACAATTCGGTTTACGAAATTTCACCGGTTCTAACAATCCTGGACCTGGTCCTATTTCAACTTTCCTCTTAAATATCATTGATAATGACTTACCTGAGATAAATCTCCTAAACCCAATAAATGTTGAATCCAATAGCTTTAGAGCAGAATGGCAATCATCAGCTACAGTTGACTCTTACTCATTCGAGCTTGCAACCGATAATACCTTTACAACTTACGTAAACGGTTATCAAGGCTTACTAGTTGATGATCAACATATAGAAGTTACAGGCATATATCCTGCCAGCACATACTACTATAGAGTAAGAGCTTTCCATAATAATACATATGGCGAGTATTCAAATATTATGTCAGTAACAACAGAAGCGGGTTCTATGTATTTTACTACAGACCTAATAATCTCTGAGTATGTTGAAGGAAGTAGTTATAACAAAGCTTTGGAGATTTATAACGGAACCGGAATGCCAATTGACCTATCACAATATAGTCTTGAGAAAGATGTTAACGGTAATGATGAATTCGGTAACACATATATTTTATCCGGAACTCTAGGTCATAATGATGTTATAGTTATAGCAAATTCTCAAGCAAGTCAGGATTTGGTATATTTAGCTGATGCTACAAACAACGGAGTAATCAATTTTAATGGAAACGATCAAATCAGGTTGCTAAAGAACGGAGAAGAACTTGATAGGATAGGAATTTCAGGAGACACAAACTTTGCTCAGAATGTTACATTAGTAAGAAAACTACATGTTAGTACTCCTCATGCAGGACAAGCAGACCCTCTAAATAATGGCGAGTGGGATGTTTATGAGTCAGATGACTTTTCTCATCTTGGATTCCATTTGTTCGCAGGTGTCGATAATGATGAAAACATTCAATCTGTAATTCCTCAGATATCCATGAGTATCTATCCTAATCCTATGATTAGTTTATCAACTCTTAAAGTAAAAACTGATAATTCGATAAACGAAGCAACGATTGGAGTTTACAACGTAAAAGGACAACTTGTAGACAAAATCTTTAAAGGTAACATTAACAAGGGAATCAGTGAGATTAAATGGTCAGCAAAACTTAGTTCCGGTATTTATTTTGTTAAACTGAACTCCCCTACCCAATCAACATCAACAAAGGCAATTATCATTAAATAACTATGAATAGAAAGCTTATAATTTTAGCTTCACTGCTCTTAGGATTAACAATTCTAAGAGCAGTTGATATATCAGATTTAGCACGTGTAGTAACCCCTCCAAAAGCTAAGCGTACAGATTATTACGAGAGAGTAAATAATCACTATATCAGAGATCCATATCATTGGTTAAAGGATAAGTCCAGAACTAATGAGGGAGTAATATCTTACATAGAACAAGAGAACATTTATACAAGTAAGATCATGGAGCCTACAGTAGATAATCAAGATAAACTGTACAAAGAAATGATTTCCAGAATGAATGAGGATGATTTATCCTTACCTGTTCAACGCGATTGTTACTTCTATTACATGAGAGAAGAAGCAGGCAAGGATTACTCTATCTATTGCCGACGTAAGGACTCCATGGAATCACCGGAAGAGATTATTATTGATATAAACAAGCTTGCAAAAGGGCATGATTACTTTTCTCTTGATGTAATCGCAGTCAGTCCTAATCATAAACTTGTTGCTTATGCTTATGATTCTACCGGAGAAGAGATATATGATTTGGTTGTACTGAACATTGCAAATGGCAAAATCCTACCTGATACACTCTCTTCAATCTCATCTGTAGAGTGGAGTAATGATAGTAAATATATCTATTATACAAAAGACAATCAAATAGAGAATTACACTGACTCGCTATATAGACATCGACTTGGAGATAAACAAGAAGACGATGCTCTTTTGTTGAAAGAAGATGATGCTAAATATCTTGTCTGGTTATACAAAACAAAAGATAAGAGTTATCTTATAGCCGGATCCAGTAGCAAGATTACAGATGAAATTTATTACGCAGATGCTAATGCAATAAATCCTAGTTTTAAGTTATTGAGACAAAGGATTAGCGGTATACAGTATTCATTATCACATAAAGATGGACTATTCTATATCCTAACAAATGACAATGCACCTAACTACAGACTTATGACTGTAGAATCAGATAATCCGGATTATGAAAACTGGAAAGAACTCGTTAGAGAAGACTCAAGTATTTTCCTTGATTATTTTGAATTGTTCGATAGATTCATGGTTCTTAATGAGATTATTGACGGTAAGATGATGATGAAAATTCATGATTTTATTAGTAATGAAAAATATTATATTGATTTTGATGATCCTGCTTATACTTATTATACTCATGGAAATCCTGACTTCTTCACAACTAGTCTCAGATATAGTTATGAATCTCTCACTACTCCTGAAATAGCCTATCAGTATGACCTGTTAACTAAATCGAGAAAGGTGTTAAAGAAAAGGGAGATTCCTTCCGGCTATGACCAGAATAATTATGAATCTGAAAAGATATATGCTAAAGCCGATGATGGAACCCTAATCCCCATTTCATTGGTTTATAACAAACAATTGTTTAAAAAGAATGGAAGTAATCCACTATATTTGGAAGGCTATGGAGCTTATGGAACTATTAGTGAACCTTACTTCTCTTCTAGTCGTCTTAGTCTTCTTGACCGTGGATTTGTTTATGCTATCGCTCATATTCGTGGTGGTGGAGAAAACGGTGATAGTTGGTACAATGCCGGTAGACTTCTTAATAAAAAGAATACTTTTAATGATTTCATTGCATGTTGTGATTATCTGGTCAAAACTAATTATACCTCTCGCAAGAAACTGGTTATTGATGGTGGAAGTGCCGGAGGCTTGCTAATCGGTGCTGTTTTAAATCAACGTCCTGATATTAGCGAGATAGCTATCGCTGAAGTGCCTTTTGTTGATATTATAAACACAATGTTGGATACTACCTTAGTTGCAACTGTAGCAGAATATGAAGAATGGGGAAATCCCGGAGAGGATAAGTATTTTGACTATATGAGTTCTTACTGTCCTTATACCAATGTAAGAACAAGTAATTATCCACACATGCTTGTTATAGCAGGATTTTATGACCCTAGAGTAAACTACTGGGAACCGGCTAAATGGGTTGCCAAACTAAGATATATGAAGACTGACAAGAACGTTTTATTACTTAGGACTAACATGTCCGGACATCAAGGAGCTTCGGGACGCTATCAATACTTCGAAGAATTGGCTTTTCAATATGCTTTCATTATGAATATTCTAGGCATTGATTTATGAGATATGATGTAATAGTTGCAGGTGGAGGAGCTGCCGGCTTGTTAGCTGCCGGTCATGCTGCCGAAAGAGGTGCTAAAGTTCTCATTATAGAAAAAATGGGGAAATGCGGACGTAAGTTAAGAATAACGGGTAAAGGTAGATGTAACATTACTAATTCAGCTTCTCTTAGAGAATTCATGGAACATATTGAGCCTAATCCGAAATTCTTGTATCCTGCCTTCAAGAAATTCTTTAACAAAGACATGATATCCTTAGTGGAAAACACTCTAGACATTCCCGTTAAGGAAGAACGAGGTGGAAGATTCTTTCCGGAATCAGACAAAGCACAAGATATTGTTGATGCTCTGTTTTTCTGGAATCTTCATAATGATGTTAAAATCCTTAATGACACGACAATAGAAGACTTACTATTTCATGAAGACAAGTTAGTTGGTATAATTGACACTGAAGGTAATCATCATTATGCTAATCAAGTCATCCTTGCAACAGGGGGAGCATCTTATCCTCTAACAGGAACAGACGGTTCAGGCTATAATATACTAGCCGCTCACGGTCATACCATTAATCCTATACTTCCCTCTTTAGTGCCGCTTAACACTGTTGAAACTGATGTTGAGGATGTAATGGGTGTTAGTTTAAAAAATGTTAGTGCTTCAATCTACATTGATGGTAAGAAAGTTAAGAGCGAATTCGGAGAAATGCTTTTTGCCCATTTTGGTTTGACAGGACCAATTATATTAACTTTGAGTCGATATGTTAGTAGATATTTATCTGAAGGAAAGGAAGTTGAGATTAGTATTGATTTCAAGCCTGCCCTCGACGATGAGAAATTGAAAGCCAGACTTCTAAGAGAGTTCGAAGATAAGAATAAACGCCAGTTTGAATCAGTTTTAAGAACACTATTCCCCGGGAAAGTCGTCCCATTCTGTTCAAAGAGAATTTCAGTGCCACTTAACAAACCTGTCAGTCAAATCACAGCAAAAGAGAGAATCAGACTGCATCGCTTCTGTAAGGATTTACGATTTAAGGTTAAATCAACAAGAAGTATTGAAGAGGCAATTATAACTGCCGGTGGTGTTAGTCTAAAGGAAATCCAACAATCCACTATGGAATCAAAACTAATCCCGGGTTTATACGTGATTGGCGAGTTACTGGATCTTGATGCTGATACCGGAGGTTACAATCTTCAGATTGCATGGTCGACAGCTTGGCTTGCAGCAGAATCTGTTTCGATAGCGGAGTAGTTATGAAAAGATTAATCCCGATTTTGTTCTTGATATTAGTTGTTACAGCTTGTAACAAAAAAAGCTATTATCCTCCTTTAGACGAATACTTATTTAAGAATTTGGGAGAAGTTGAAACCTTATATTCATACGAATCCCCTGATTCATTAAATCTAAAAATGGAAGCAAAAGCTGTGTTCCTTCCTGAAATAGAGGGGTATCCTTCTCTAGTAAAGCTTAATAAGCTGATAAAGAATAATGCTCTCAGTTCTAAAGATAACACAACATTATATTATGATAATTTCCAAAAAGAATACTATGATTTTGTTACCGATTTTGACGACGATATTCCTGATTGGTACATAGATCGTTATTCCGGTTTCTATGCGTGGACTAACTCTACGGTCACAATTATTACAATGGAATCTTCGTATGCCGGAGGAGCTCACGATAACTCTTATAAAATACTTAAGACTTATGACACTGCTTCCGCCCATGAACTTGTTATCACGGATATAGTAACAGATATTAAGGCCATCGCCGATATTGCCTACAGATTTTTTGTTAAGGAGAAAGGATTAGCTCCTGACGTGAGATTGGAAGACACAATCTATCAATTTGAAAACAATAAATTTAAGCTTTCAGAGAATTTCTCTATATCAAAGCAGTTTCTTTGCTTCATTTATAATCCTTATGAAGTTGCTCCCTATTCTGAAGGAGAAATCAAGTTACTCATTCCAATAGAAGATTGCCTTGATTATTTAAATCAAGACATCGTTAAATTCTGAGAATGTTTTACAAGATAGAAGCTTTCATAAAGCAGTATACAGGTATATTTCTTATTATTTCCTGTATAATAGGGCTTGTCTTTCCTCAATTAGCAGTTTTTAAACAATTAATCTTTTACATTCTGCTCTTACTTTTATTCTGTAGCTTCTTAAGAGTAGATTTCAAGCCTGAACATTTCATAAATCCTAACTTACTCCTCTTCCCTATCTTCAATTGGTTGGTTCTACCTCTTTTAGTTTTCTTTGCAACGAATGGAATAGCCAATGATTACAGAATAGGATTACTTTTCGCTGTCATAACTCCACCAGCTTTAGGCTCACCCATTATTATATCTATCACAAGGGGTAATCTTGAGTTTATGATGAGCAATGTCGTTATATACAATCTCCTTTCACCATTAACTTTTTCTTTCATTCCAACTCTGTTATTCCGTAATGAAGGTATTAAAATTCCAACAATAGATATACTTATGAGAGTAGTCATTGTAGTATTCATCCCTATGATATTGGCACTGATAGTTAAGCATTACAAGAAGACTAAGAACTGGATAATCCTGCATATTGATTCGAGAAAGAACATCTTACAGATATTTATGGTAATGGTTGCAGTATCATCTGCCAGTTTAAAGATTCGTGAGACTCCTTTTCATGAGGTTGTTATCTTGTTTCTTTCAACATTTATTATTACCCTTTTCTTATATGGTTTCGGATATATTGTCTCAAGAAAGAATCCGATTATGCAAAGAACTCTACCCGTTGCTTTGGGACACAAAAATACATTGCTATCAATCATGATTTGTGTTAGCCTATTCTCACCTATAGCCGCTATACCAACGGTTTTCTACTTAATATCACACCACATTATGAACGGCATTCTAATACAGATTACATCTAAAAAGAGATAGCATTTCTTACTAGTTTCAAAACCGGAGAATGTTCTCTCTGCAGTCTCTTACAACGCTCGGGATTCTTTCGGAAATTGTTCGAGAAAATCCCGGGAATTTCTCGGGTAAAGTCCCGTGTGATTCCCGAGTAAGTCCCGTGTGTTGTAAGGGAGCGTAAAGCAGGAAAAACTATTAATTGAATTCTACACCAAATCCCCTGAACAGTATTTTCATGCTGTTAAAGAAAATCTGAGTAATAGCAAAACTTCTCATTCTGAAAAACGTTACTCTGTACTATCAGAGCTAATAGTTAATATTAATATTGACATATAAGCTCTATCAAGTATAATAATTGTAGAAATATGAATTCTTTCGGGAGTGCAAATGAGCAAGCA
Organism: Cloacimonadales bacterium (SeqCode); assembly: GCA_963667035.1. Taxonomy (GTDB): domain Bacteria; phylum Cloacimonadota; class Cloacimonadia; order Cloacimonadales; family JAFGVF01; genus Zophobacter. Next base: position 288,456 of record OY762964.1, on the reverse strand, counting down.
TAAGAGTAAACGACCTGTCATTTGGTTAGCGATTGTATTAGCAGTCGCTTATTACATAGTAAATCCCGGTCGGGTAAATAAGGTTTTCGACCGAATTTCATCTTCCGAACAGGTCGAAGAGTTAAAAGAACTAGCTAAAATAGATACTGATTTCAAGTTCTCCAGTCTTAATCAATCCGATTACGAAACCTATCTTTTCCCCAAAAAAGAAGCAGGCAAAGAGATTATTAAGCATTATGCTTATTCCCTTCAATATGATGAGAAACATGAACAGGCTGATTGGGTTGCTTATTTACTAACAAAAGAACATTTGAGTGGTAATGCAAAACGCAAAGATAACTTTAGAGCCGATAAATCTGTTTCAACTCACTCCGCAAATGTGAAAGATTATAAAAACTCAGGGTATGACAGAGGACATCTAGCTCCTGCTGCGGACATGAAATGGTCTGACCAGGCAATGAGTGAATCTTTCTTCATGAGCAATATGAGTCCCCAGAAACCCCGCTTTAACAGGGGAATATGGAAGGATTTGGAGTTACAAGTTAGAAAATGGGCGGATAAAGATAGTAAGCTGTTTATTGTTACCGGTCCGATCTTAACTGATGAACTTAAGAAAACTATTGGAGATAACAAAGTTACTGTCCCAGATAGTTACTATAAAGTTATCCTTGATATACAGGAACCTGAGATTAAAGCTATTGGACTTGTAATCCCTAATAAGAAAGGAGAAAAAGCTCTGAAAGCTTATTCTATGAGTGTCGATGAAGTCGAGAGACTAACAGGAATTGATTTCTTTGAACGACTTCCTAACAAGTTTGAGGATGAACTTGAAAGCAAGTATAATCCTGAGTTATGGTGGTAAAATGAAAAAAGCAATAGTACTCACAAGTGGTGGTTTGGATAGTCTCGTAACTACGGCAATAGCCAAACAAGAGAATAACCAAATATACCTTCTTCACGTAAACTATGGTCAAAAGACAGAACATAAAGAGCTTGAATGCTTTAGTAGAATAGTTGACCATTACCAACCGGCAGACACTTTAGTCACCGGTATAGATTATCTAACTAAAATAGGTGGTTCAAGCCTAACGGACGATAGCATGGAGATTCATGACTTTAACGGTGATGAAAGCATTCCCAATACGTATGTTCCCTTTAGAAATGCTCATCTAATATGTATTGCTGTCAGTTGGGCGGAAGTTATCGGAGCTCAATCAATATACATCGGAGCCGTAGAAGAAGATAGCTCCGGCTATCCTGATTGCCGCGAGAGCTTCTATAAAAGCTTTAACGAGACTATCAGACAAGGGACAAAGAATGAGTTCCCAATAAGTATCAAAACTCCGATAATACATAAGAACAAGTCTGATATAATCAAAATCGGTCAGGATTTAGGAGCTCCCTTTGAGTTGAGTTGGAGCTGTTACAGAAGTGAAGATGAAGCCTGCGGGACCTGTGATAGCTGTGTTCTAAGATTAAGAGCTTTTAAAAAAGCAGGAGTGGAAGACCCTATCCCATATAAAACGAGATTGATATGAAAGATAACATTGTAGATTATTTCATCCAAATGGTTAGAATAAATAGTGAATCAGGACATGAAAAGGAGTTTGCTGCTTTTATAACCGATGAGTTACTAGAACTGGGAGCTAAGATAGAGATTGATGGTTTCAGTATTGGAGAAAAAGACGGAAGTGGTAATATATTTGCCTCTTTCCCCGGTGATATTGAACTTGAACCAATTCTTTTCTGCTGTCATCTTGATACTGTTAAACCCGGAATTGATATAGAGCCAATAATCGAAGACGGTATCATCAGAAGTAAAGGCAACACAATTCTTGGAAGTGATGACAAATCGGGTATTGCTCAGTTACTCTTTGCTCTGAAAAAGCTCAAGGAAAATAACGTCCCTCTTCCACCTATCGAAATGCTGTTCACTTCATGTGAAGAGATTGGCTTGTTAGGTGCAAAGCATTTCGATAACTCAGTACTGAAATCTAAGCAGGGATTTGCATTGGATTCAATGAAAATAGGCGATATTGTGATAGCTGCTCCTGCCCAGAATACAATACAGATTGAATTTACAGGCAGAAAAGCTCATGCAGGCTTTGAACCGGAAAAGGGTGTAAATGCTATTAAAGTAACTGCCGAGGCAGTTAAAGACATGAAGCTAGGTCGTATTGACGAAGAGACTACAGCAAATCTTGGTGTCATCTATGGAGGACAAGCCAATAATATTGTTCCTGATAGTGTTATTGTAACTGGTGAAGTCAGATCTCATTCCGAAGAGAAGCTTGAAAGTTATACCAGAGAACTCTTCCTTAATGCTCAAACTGCAGTGAACAACAGTACCGATTCCGGATTAAAAGTTGATTCCTCACGAGAGTATCATTCTTTCAGTCTCAATCCGGAGTTACCATATCTTCAAATAGCTGCAGAAGCTTTTAGAGAAATTGGTGTTGAGCCTGTATTCACTAAAGCCGGAGGCGGAAGTGATGCAAACGTTTTAAATAAAGATGGAATCAAAGTTGCCGTTATAGGAACAGGAATGGATAAAGTTCACACTTGTGAAGAGCAAATCAGAGTAAGGGATTTGGAAATGGGAACTGTGTGGATTGAAGAATTCATAAATCTGTATGTTAACAGTAGAGGTGTATATGATTAAGATTGCATTAATTGGATATGGTAAGATGGGAAAGATGCTGAAACAAATGGCTCCTGAATATGATATGGAAATTGTTTCAATCATTGATCCTTTCGTTAAAGGTTGTTTTGAAGAGATTAACGAGAACTCATTAAAAGATTGTGACATCTGTGTTGAATATACCACCCCTGCTTCTGTTCTATACAACTGTAAGAAAGTCGCAATGCTAGGTAAATCTGTTGTTATTGGTACTACAGGTCTGGAGCTACATCTGGAAGAGCTAAAGAATATAACCGAATCATACAATGTCGGGATTATCTACAGTTCCAACTATAGCGTTGGTATGAACCTCTTCTTTAAGATTATTGAGGATACAGCTAAGAAGTTCTCTAGTGTCAAAGGCTACGATGTATCGGGTCTTGAGATACATCATAGACAGAAACTCGATAGCCCGTCGGGAACAGCAAAAAAACTTACAGAAATAATCCTAGAAAACATCTCGGATAAAAAGGTTGAACAATACGACAGAGTAGACAGAAAGATTAAAGAAGAAGAACTCCATTTTGCCAGTATAAGAGCCGGTCATAATATGGGAGAGCATACAATAATGTTTGATTCCGAGGCTGACGTAATAACTCTTAGTCATTCAATCAGAAATAGAAAGGGATTAGCTTCAGGGACATTATTAGCCACAAAATGGATAGAAGGTAAAACCGGATTGTTCAACTTCCAAGAAGTGTTTACCGAGATTATTGGAGAGTAGATGAAAATACCTTTCTTTAAGATGCATGCTCAAGGTAATGATTATGTTTACATTAATCAAACCGAACTCTCCTTGAGTGATAATGAATTGCATGATTTAAGCATAGAGATTTCTAAGAAAAACTTCGGTATAGGCAGTGACGGATTAGTTACTTATGAAAAGTCTGAGATTGCCGATACAAAAATGAGGATATTCAACTCTGACGGAAGTGAAGCCGAAATGTGTGGCTCTGCTCTTCGCTCTTTAGTCTACTATTTATGCAAGCAGAATGAATTGAAAACAATTACTGTTGAAACAAAAGCAGGGCTGAGACATGGCAACATCATACTCAATGATGAAGTTGAAGTCAACATGGGTACGGCAACATGCATGGAAAGACCTATATCCCTTAATGGCTTTGAAGGATACTCAGTAAATGTTGGTAATCCTCATTTTGTAGTCTTCCAAGGAATTGATAAAGAGACTTTCAAAACTGTAGCACCAACTATGGAGGACTTACCCAATATCTATTCTAAAAGTCAGAACATAGAGTTTGTGAATATCATTACACCGTCACAAGTAACAGTCAAAGTTTGGGAAAGAGGCTCGGGAGCAACCCTTGCTTGTGGCACCGGAGCAACTGCCGTAGTCGCAATAGGTATTAAGTTAGGTCTTCTTGATAATGAAGTTTATGTTGAACTACCGGGTGGTACTGTTACCGTTAAATACAAAGAAGATATTGACAATTATTATCTTTGTGGAAGGGTCTGTTATGTATTCGAAGGGATATATTATTACAAAAAGGTCGGTTGATTAAATGGAGAAAATCGGAACATTTCTGAAGCAGCTTAGAGAAGCTAACGGACTCTCAATTGATGATGTTAATAATATTACAAGGATTAGAACTGATTATCTTGAAGACATTGAATCCAATAGATTTCAGATTCTTCATGATTACGGTATAGCCAGAGCTGTTGTTTTCAACTATGGAAAAGCTCTCAAAGCTAATGAGAAAGAGATTCTCTATACTTTCGATAATACTTATCCCCATTCAAATAATCATAATTTTAAACCTCAAGAAAATATAAAAGAAAACAAGATTCTTATCTCCTTTAATCTTCTATACATAATCGGAATAAGTATACTAGTTATAATTATTGCCTTCTCACTTGCTAGACTATATCAAAAAGGAAGTCTTGGTTCTCCATTTAAGAAGAGATTTGTTAACATTGAAAAGCCTGCCCCCCCCCCTGCTAACAGTGATACTGAAAACGAGGAAACTCCGGAAGATACTCAAAGAGAGTTAATGAAGAAGCTTAAAGAAAGTCAGGAAACTGAGACTCCTCAGAAAGAAGTTAGTTTAAGTGATGCACTTGCTGATGATAATGATTATGCTTCGGAACTGATATTTAAAGATAAGAATTCAGTACTTAATACAGATTAAAATGTATAACGACTTCTCTGATTATCCTGCAATTGTTTATCTACCATATAAACAAAGCCTTGAAAATTCTATCCAAAGAAGAGATTATCAAAGACTATGTGTAGAAACATTGCTGAGATTCCTCTCTATTATCTCTATTAGTAATTACTCATTACTCCACAAGAAGAGTCTAAACTCATCTTCTGAAAAACTACCTGTTCCAAAGGGCATTGACCTTTCTCAGATATCACTTGGCAGATGGAATATGATTGCTAGAACAATTAGTGAGATACTGGGAGAGAATAGCTTTGTCCCTGAAATTTATAATCTTTATCATGATATGGATTCAGATTGGGAGAATTTTGTCAGTTCCTATATTTCAGCTAGAAACCAAGATGCTCATAGCGGGCTTATCTTAGATGAATCGGAGCTGAATAAGGAACTGAATAGAAGACAAGAAATTATAACTGCAATGCTGGAGCGTTGTGACTTTCTTAGAAGATATAAGATTGTAGTTCCGATAGAGACTCTATCAACAACCGGGGGGATTAGTTACAGGGTAAAGACTTACCTTAACGGTTCAATAACCATAGCCACAATATCTCATTCCAATAATGCCCTAGAACTGTTCAAACCCTACTTAATGGAAATTAAAACAGGAAGATTTCTGTCTCTCTACCCAATGTTTATCAATCTACCGAAAAGCGGAAACGATTTAAGGAGCTTCGGCTATACTTATTACAAAACCGTGAACAGGAAGAAAGGTATCATTCAATACATGAATAATAGAGAGATTATTACTATAGCTAGAGATGAAGTAAACGACTTTGACTCCGGATTTGATGTAATATCCAGAGATTTCTTCAACTTAAGATTACTTATTGAAGATGACTCTCTTCTACAAGAAGTAGCTCCGTCAATTCATGTAAAGTATAAGCTGATAGATGACTTCATTACTAAAGAAGATAAAACCTATCTGGATATTAGCATCAAGAACAATGGAGATACAGTCGCAGAAGATGTGAACTTCGAACTTAAGTTACCTGTTTACTTTGACTTTCATAAAGGTCGTACACTTATCTTAAAAAACACAAGTGATGACTATCATACAATCGCCTTTGAGGATATTGATTTAGAGCCTAACGGAACTTGGAAAACAAGAGTCGAGATAAGTCCCAAGCGAAGCGGGCAATATGAGTTTCCACCTTTAAGGTTAAGCTATTGCTATACAGACGTTAGAGGCAATAACGTAAAACCTATGCCGGATGAAGATGGTATAAAGACTAATACTGAGTATTCCGAAGCTCTATTCTGCACAGTAATTGACCCCTCTGACGTATTTAGCATTATCCCTGTTGTTAACATGTCGGTTAGTTTAGACTACGGACTAGACAGCTCCGGTCATAAACAGGATGAAGCAAGAATAGGTGAAACAATAAATCTCACTGTCAGTCTCAGAAATTCCGGTTTAGGAGTAGCTAAAGATGTAGATTTTACCGTATTCTTACCGGAAGGAGTAGAACTCAAGAACGGTAGTGAAACCTGGCATGGAAATCTCAATCCAAGAAGTAATGAGGAAATAACTTTCGAACTTGTTCTCAAGAGTGCAGGTATTCAATACATGAGATTTAGGGAATTAGTCTATTATGACTACAAAGGCAAGGTATATAGCACATTCCATGGTGGTTACAAGGTTCTCGTTCGCAACAACCCGATCTATGAGTTCAGACAACTGTTACAAACTGCTTGGAGTGATCTTGTTCTTGCCGAAGAAGAGAATTTACAACTTCAGTTAATTAAGTTAAAGTATAAAGATGTTCCTGCTTTGAAGGGACACAATATCGAGGAAATGGAAAGAGAGGTCAAAGTTGAAGTAATCAAGAGTCTAATACTTGAAACTGCTGACAGAATGGGAATTTCTCTAATAGAAAAGGCGTATCGTGAAGGCTTTGATATGTTTGCCATTTCTGACTTGAGTTGTCCTTTTGCTATAATTCAATATTGGAAAAATGAAGTTAACATCTATCTAAGAGGTGACTTCCATGAATCTGAATATCCCATTGAAAGAATAGCATTAAAACATCACCTCAATGCTTTTGATTATTCTAAGATAGATGCTTTCGCTCCCAATATCAATGCAGATAAGTTCAAAGGATTATTAGGACGTTCCATCAGATGGATGCTTAAATCCGTTATTCCTCTCTTCTTATGCAAACAGGCTACAGATAAAGTTATGGGATTGTTTTCTGCCAACACGGATATTTCTATTGAAGGTAATCTTGCTATATACAGAATCCATGGAGACCTACCCTATAATTTTAATTATCCTTTTAAGAAAGCTTATTTCTGTTTGAATGATAAAAAGCAATTGTGTATTTTAGTTAGTACTTCCGGATTCAGTAAAATGACTAAGGACCTACTTGCAATTGATGATTATGGCTTCTATAGTTATAAAGATAAATTCTCCGACTTCCCATTCGTCAAGTGTAACAAAGATGAAGGGAAGTATATACTGATTCAAGCAAGAAAAGCCTTTAACAAGAATGAAGTAGAAGAGAGTATTGTCACTCTTCAACAGTTTGTATTAGATTTGTTACAAATCAAGAGCTTGAGTTTGAAACATCATATTTCCACATTTACGGATGCCCAAAAAGATAGTTTAAGACATTTTGTAATGTCTTATGATAAGTTATACAAAGAAATAAGTGAAAGAATCTTCTTTCGTGGTTGGTTCTTACGTTATGTTACCGATGAGAATCGTACGCACATAGATTTCTACACAATCAAAGCTTTCCCATTATTCAAAGCTGTTCAAAAAACTATTAGGATAACTGTTTCTCCTAAACGTCTGACAATTCATTTAAGAGGAGTTAGTGAAGAAGTTCTAAACAATAAAGGGATTAAATTCTCACTCGGTAAAACAGCTCCGTATCACTACAAGGCTATCTACTCAGCTAAATTGCGAGAGGTTCTTCCTGAGATAATTTCCTATAACTTACACGTCAGTAGTTTAAACATCCAACCGCTCACCGGAAACTTGTTACGAATGATTTTAGAAGAGTCTCGTATCTCCAGCTTTGATGTATTCCTTCAAACTATGCTTTTAATGCATAGAAAGGAAGACGAGATGACATTCAATAATATCAATTCTGTTCTTGAAGAGCATGGGATTTTTCGTACTCCTCAGAAGTTTATAAGCGTCAGCAACAGATACTTCACCAGCTACCTGATAGAATCACCGTTAGAATATAGCTATTCCGACCGCACTATGGTGCTTAATGAAGACTATATCCCTATCATAGAAAACGTATTAAACAATTATCAAAGGAAACTACCTGTTGGTTTTGAGGAGTTCCATAGCTTTAAGCGTTTCGTACAGTCAAAATCTAATGAAGCTCTAAAACTTCAATATCTTGATAATCCCACAATAGCGAAACTTTACTTGAACACGGAAAGACTTAAACCCTCTAGAAAGCAACTGCTTGAAATAGGATTAATCAATAATAGTATAAAGATTGAATTCACCCTCAACCTTGATTATCCATTCTCTAGAGACTTGTTAGGTAACTATATCAAATTAAAGATACAAAACAAGCTTTCGAACATCTACTATAAAAAAACTTCAAGGAACATCAAAGTAGGATTACACATTCCTATCAGAAGCTTTAAGCAATTCCAAGATATAAATTGGCAAAACTCATTTATTAGGAGCTATAATCAATTCATCAAGCTCATGGCTCCGGCAGAGATTGATTTATTAATCCTTCAATAGAATTTTGCTATTCAAATAGACAACAGAATAGCTCCCAAGTTCTTAGATAAATCTATGGATAAAAAGCTTGTCATAAATCTCTTTTCGCCTATCCATGTTTGTAGAAGGGTTTATAGGAGTTACTATAATAATTCAGGGAGTTGATATGTTAAATCCGGTTAAACACTGTGCAGCATTTCATGATTTATCAGGCTTCGGAAGAGTCTCATTAGGCGTTGTTATTCCTATTCTTACAACGATGGGAATACAAGTTAGTTCAATACCTACAGCCATATTATCTACTCACACCGGATTAAGTGGTTTCAGTTTTCTTGATCTCACCCCTCAGATGCACGAGTTTATTGCTCACTGGAAGAAGTTGGAATTTACTTTTGATAATATCTACAGTGGGTTCTTAGGCTCCCCCAAACAAATCAATATAGTGAAATCATTTATTCATGACTTCAAGAAGGATAATCAATTAATTACGATTGATCCCGTTATGGCTGATAATGGAGAACTTTATTCGTGCTTCGACGAGAATATAATAGTAAAGATGAAAGAATTAGTCCAAATAGCTGATTTAATAACACCGAATATCACTGAAGCTGCTTTTCTTTTAGACAGACAGATTCCTTCTGAAATGAGCAATGAGATGATTAAAGACTGGTGTTTTGAATTGTCTAAACTCGGACCCAGCTATTCAGTTATTACAAGCATCCCTCAAAAAGATGGTGCCATTACCTCTGTTGTGGGTTATAATAAAGATATGGATAGATTCTGGAAGGTCGATTGTACATATCTTCCTGCCGAGTATCCCGGAACCGGAGACGTTTTTACTAGTGTCTTGAACGGTTCTTTGATGCAAGGTGACAGTTTGCCTATTGCTTTGGAGAGAGCAGTTCAGTTTGTTTCTTTATCCATTAGATCTACTTTTGGTTATCAGAAATCAGTACAAGAGGGTGTTTTCATAGAGAAAACTCTTGGAAGTCTTAGATCACCTTTAAGTTTAAGTACTTATCAATTGATGGAGTAAATTATGAGATTAGTTATTACGGATTTGGACGGGACACTTTTATCTAATAGAGGTAAAGTGAGTGAGATTGATTATTACACACTTGAGAAGGTAGGGCAGAAAAAGATATTTAGGGTTATCGCAACAGGGCGATCTTTATTCAGTTTCAAAGAAGTTATTCCTCCCGATTTTCCTATTGATTTCCTTATTTTTTCTTCCGGTGGTGGTTTAATGAACTGGAAAACACAAACTATGCTTGAGACTGCCGAGTTAACTCAGGAAGAAGTACAAATGTGCTCTGAAATCTTAATGGAACATGAGATAGACTTCATGGTACATGAACCAATCCCGGAAAACCATAAGTTCTATTATTATAGTCACGGGTGCATGAATCCTGATTTCAAAAGAAGAATCAAACTATATGAGAATTACGGCACAGAATTGATAAAGGAAAGCCATTGCTATAAACCTGCAACTCAAGTGTTGGGTATTGTTCCGGAAGATGGCAAGAACGTTATTGAAAAGCTTAGAGTGCTTATGCCGGAACTAACCATAATCAGGACAACCTCTCCTATTGATAAAAAATCCACTTGGATTGAGATATTCCCTCTGAATGTTTCCAAAGGTCACACTTCTCTTCTTCTTGCTGACAGGCTTGAAATAAACAGAACCGAAATAGCAGTATTAGGGAATGATTACAATGACATTGATATGTTGGAAATCACCGATAACAGCTTTGTTGTCAATAATGCTCCTGCCGATATGAAGAAGAAATACGAAGTCGTTGCTTCAAACAATAAGAACGGTTTCACGGAGATGGTCGAAAGACTACTTTAATCAGATTATACTTTAAGAGGTATTCATGCTAACAATCAAAGATATATTGAATAGATTAAACACACTTGCTCCTACGGCAATTGCTTATCATTGGGATAATGTAGGTTTGATGCTTGGAAGTCCCGATTGGGAAGTAAAGAAAATACTGCTCACCCTTGACGTTACGGATAAAGCTATAAAGAAAGCTATTGAGATAAAGGCGGATTTGATTATCTCTCACCATCCATTCATTTTCAGAGCAATAAATTGCATAACAAATCCGGTCTATATTGAACTTATCCAAAAAAGAATAGCAGTTATCTCAATGCACACTAATTTGGATATTGTAGACGGAGGTGTAAATACTGCACTAGCTGAAACTCTCGGATTATCGGATTGGCAAGCATTATCACATGAATCGGGAACCGATTGGCTTAAATTTGAAGTATATCTACCGGAAGAAGATCTAGATAGAGTTAAGAAGGCTGTTGCTGATTCCGGTGGAGGCAAAATAGGATTCTATGACAGTTGTTCAAGCTCCTGGCAAGTTGAGAGTAACTTCAAACCTCTACATGGAAGTAATCCAACCTTGGGAACTAATGATGAACTTTCTACGGTAAAAGAAGTGAAACTTGAATTCATGGCTGAATCATTTCTAAAAGCAACAATGATGAGAGTGATTCATGCTAACCACTCCTATGAGGAGCCGGTTTATACCATCACTAAAGTAGAGAATCCTATTCCCACATACAGCCTTGGATTAATTGGGAAACTGGCTGAGCCAATTGATTTTAGAAGTTTTGCAACATTTGTGAAAAAACAATTGAACGCACCGTTTGTAAGACTTTGGTATGGAAATAAGAGCAAAGAATCCAATGTTACTACTGTCGCCGTATGTGGTGGAAGCGGAGCATCTGTTATTGGAAAAGCTATTGGTAAAGCTGATATTCTTGTAACTGCCGACCTCACTTACCATACTATTCTGGACAGTAAACTCCCTTTGATCGATGCGGGACATCTATTTACTGAGTATCCTGTACTTAAGAAACTTGAGAACTATCTGTCCTGTGATGAGCTAGAGTTCGAATACCTAACTCTTGATGAGCATGAGTATACTACTCTGGAGAGTATATAGTTCGTAACTGATTAAGATTAGTTTCTGTATTATCTATCGTTAATCACGACAAAGATTTTTAAAGGTTGTTGAGATATTCAACAGCCTTTTTTGCTTTTAAGTGAATGTGTATCCATAAGCAGTGCAATTTGCAACAACTTACGCTATTTTCCTTCTCTTTCACTCCACAAACTAATAACTCACTGTTTTTGCACTGTGCACGCACTGTGACTCCAGTACCAACCCGGTGTTTCAGTGCGTGGGCAGTGCCTTCACAGTGCAGAACCAGTGGGAAAACTGCGTTTTGGTTATTCATTTGCAGAAAGAGAGCAGAGACTCAGTTATCTTCCATCTTAGAAATGAGATCAAAGGATTTTACTTAAAAATATTCTCTGTTTGAACCATTTGACCTCGAGTTTTACTTTTATAGCTCCTCCTACTAAGTCAACTGAGTCCACAACGTTAATTAATTCTTTTTTCTTGACGTAGTTACGCATTCATAAATCTTGTATATGTCATTAAGGAAATGAAGCTGTCTGCTTCTACCTTACCATTGCAATAGTATGTGTAAGGTTAGTGATAAATAGAAGTTAACTCTATTTTAAGCAGGCGGTAATACCGCCTTTTTTTATTGGCGAAAGAATTAACAAGGATAAACACAGGAGGTTTATTATAATTCGGATACGCAAAGGGAAGGCTAAGACTAAAGAAGTCGTCCCAAAAGAAAACATTAATGATCAAATTACAGCACGAGAAGTAAGATTGATCGATGCAGACGGAAAACAGGTCGGAGTTGTAAGTGTAAAAATGGCTTTGAAAAAAGCTGAAGAAGCCGGACTTGATTTAGTGGAGATTTCTCCAAAGGCAACACCCCCTGTATGCAGAATACTTGATTTCAGTAAGTATTACTATGAAAAAGAGCGCAAGGCACGCGATGCCAGAAAGAAACAGCATGTGGTTCAGGTGAAAGAGGTTAAGTTCGGTCCCAACACTGAAGAGCATGACTATAATTTCAAAACTAAGAATGCCATGAGGTTCCTTAAACAGCACAATAAAGTGAAGTTTACCGTAAGATTCCGTGGTCGCCAGATGGCACATAAGGACAGAGGATTCGAGCTTCTTGAACGCATTACCGAAGATCTAAAAGATTTTATAGATGTGGATTCAAAACCAAGAAGTGACAGAAACTTATTGTCAATGGTAGTTAGTCCTAAGAAGGAAATCGACAAAATTCTGGAACAAAAAGGTGTTGTAATCGAAGACATAGACACTGATGAAACTCAGGAAGAGACAAACGAATAGACGAAGATTGAGGAGGAATAATGCCTAAAATCAAAACTCATAGAGCAGCGGCAAAAAGATTCAAAGTAACCGGTACCGGTAAGGTAAAACGTCATCATGCAAAAGCAGCTCATATTAAAACCAAGAAAAGCAGAAAGCTTAAAAGAAACCTCAGAGATTCTGCGATAGTTGTTAACGTTGACGTTCCAAGAATCAAAAAGATGATTGGTTGCTAAAGAAAGAAATTAAAGGAGAATGAAATGCCACGTTCAGTAAATAATGTTGCCGCTAAAAGAAGAAAAAAAACATACTTAAAAGCCGCCAAGGGTTACTTCGCATCAAGAAGAACCAGATATAAAACAGCTCGCCAAACTGTAGAAAAAGGTTGGACATACGCTTATAGAGATAGAAAACAAAGGAAACGTAATTTCCGTCGTCTCTGGATTACTCGTATCAATGCAGCCAGCAGAATCAATGGCTTATCTTACAGCCAATTGATTAACGGTTTACATAAAGCTGAAATTCGCATTAACCGTAAGGTTCTTGCTCATTTAGCTTGGCATGATGCTGAAGCTTTCGCACGTGTTTGTCAGCTTGCTAAAGGTGAATAAATACAGTGAAAGAAAAGCTTAAAAGGATTATTGAGTTAGCAGAGGGAAAGGTAACCAAGGCAAGTAAGGTGCCTGAACTGTTAAATCTTAAATCCACTTTTTTAGGGAAAAAGAGTGAGCTAAGTCAGCTTATGCTTAAGCTGAAGGAACTTAGTCCCGAAGAGAGACCTGCTTTTGGTAAGGCTATAAATGATGCCAAAAAAGCACTTGATAAATTGATAACAGAGAAACAAACAGAGCTGAAGAGTGCTGAGATTACTCGCCAGAATAAGGATGTTTCAATTGATTTAACAATGCCGGGCAGACGCTTTAATAAAGGGTCTCTCCATCCTCTCACTCTAGTTTGGCGTGAGATTGAAGATGCTTTCATGAGTCTCGGTTTCGAGATAGCTGAAGGCACTGACATAGAAGATGAATTTCATAACTTTGACGCTCTGAACACCCCTAAGGACCATCCGTCCAGGAATCTGGCAGATACCTTCTATGTTGAAAACAATCTTTTGCTGAGAACTCATACTTCTCCGGTACAAATCAGAACTATGGAGAAGTTTGAGCCACCAATCCGTATCATTTCTCCGGGTAGAGCCTATAGAAATGATAAGATTGATGCAACTCACTCACCTGTTTTCCATCAGGTGGAAGCGCTTTATGTGGATGAGAATGTTACCTTTGCAGATTTGAAAGACACATTGAATCAGTTTGTTGTTAAGATGTTTGGTCCCGGTACTAAATCGAGGATTAGACCTCATTTCTTCCCATTTACAGAGCCAAGCGCCGAAATTGATATTAGTTGCATAGGCTGCGGTGGAAGCGGTTGCCGGATTTGTAAGGACAGCGGTTGGATTGAAATGGGTGGAGCAGGAATGGTTGATCCCAATGTATTCGAAATGACCGGAATTGATCCTGAAAAATACACGGGCTTTGCTTTTGGATTGGGAATCGATCGTATTGCAATGCTTAAGTATAAAATAAGAGATATCAGAGTACTTTACGAAAATGATTTAAGAGTTTTAAAACAGTTCAGAAACGAAAATTAATATATACGGGATAGATAATGCGGATTAGTTATAATTGGCTAAAACAATACATAGATTTGAAGCTCACTCCGGAAGAGCTTGAAGATAGATTAACTTTTGCCGGAATCGAAGTTGAAGCAGTTGAAAAGAGTGGTAATTTACAAAAGCAAATTAAGATTGCAGAAGTGTTAAATTGCGAAAAGATGCCTGACTCTGACCATTTAAGCTTATGCCAAGTAAATGACGGTTCAGAGACCGTCCAGGTTGTTTGTGGTGCTCCAAATGTTAGAACAGGATTGAAAGTAGCTTTTGCTCCTGTTGGCACTATTCTTGGAGAGTTTAAAATTAAGAAAGCAAAACTTCGAGGCTATCAATCTTTAGGCATGATTTGTTCTGAGAAAGAACTGGAATTATCCGATAATCATGACGGAATTATTGAGCTTCCTGCTGATGCCCCTATCGGAACTGATTTAGCTACTTATTACGAGTTAGAAGACACTGTCTATGAAGTGGAAATTACTCCTAACAGACCTGATCTTCTTGGAATGGTTGGAGTCGCTCGTGATTTATCCGCCCTATTGAACATCCCCCTAAAACTTCAAACTCCTGTATTTCAAGAAGATGAAGAGAAAATTGAAGATTTGTTAACTCTGGATATTGAGGCTACTGATAAATGCCCTCGATATAAAGCTAGAATCATTAAAAACGTTGAGATTAAAGAATCTCCGGACTGGTTAAAACGTTATTTGACAGCTATAGGAATGAGACCTATCAATAACATAGTTGATGCTACAAACTATGTGATGATGGAATGGGGTCATCCTATACATGCCTTTGATTATGATCTTTTAACTGATAAAAAGATAATTATTAGAAATGCTGTCGAAGGTGAAAAGCTTACCGCCCTGAATAATGAGACTTATTATCTTACTAACGATGACCTTGTCATTGCAGACAGTGACGGTCCGATTGCATTAGCCGGAATTATCGGAGGAAATGAAAAGAGTATTCACGATAAGACTGTTAATATTGTTGTTGAGGCTGCTTGCTTTGAGTATCCTACAGTTAGGAAAAGTTCTTATAAACATAAAGTGTTTACCGATTCCTCATATAGATTTGAAAGAGGTTTAAGTCCGGAAACTTGTGATGTTATAAGTGAAAGGACTTGTGAACTTATAGCAGAGTTATCCGGTGGTAAAATTGTTAAAGGAAGTCTTGATAAAGGAAGCGCTAAGCTAACTCCTCAAATTGTTGGATTAAGACCTGAGAGAGTCAAAAAAGTACTCACCATTAATCTTGATAACAGCACTATTATTGCCTATTTACAGAATCTAGGACTTAAATTCCAAGAAGATAAGAACAATACTTTATTCTTTGAAATTCCTTCTTATCGTAATGATTTAACCAGAGAAATTGACCTGATTGAAGAGATTATTCGACTTCATGGTTATAATAACGTTGAGCAACGTTTAAAACCACAAAGAATAATGAATCATGCACTGTTTAATGCCAAGCGAAAACTTCAGGACTTATTAATAAATAATCGTTTCTACGATACCGTTACACTGTCCTTTGCTAATCCTGAAGATTTGGATAAACTGAAGCTGTCCGATGATGCTTATCTAAGAAAAGCTGTGAAACTTATCAATCCACAAGGGACAGACACATCAATCTTGAGAACCAATCTGATAACTGACCAAATTAAAATTGCTCTTTACAATATGAATAGAGGCTCTCAGGATATTAAAACTTTTGAAATAAACAAAGTATACCATAATATTGATAACCAATACAATGAAAACTACCGGTTATCAGGTCTTATGACCGGTAATCGCACAAATCAATATTGGCAAGACGGAACCAATAACATAGATTTCTTTGATGTTAAAGGAATTGCCGAAGAGATTATTGATGCTTTGAAGATTCAAGATACTAAGTTCCAAGCTTGTGAAGAACCGTATTTTGTCGGTAACATGTCTTTGGAGATCTCCAAAGGAGATGTGGTTATAGGTAGGATAGGGAAGTTAAACCCTCAAGTGGTAGAAAATTTCGGAATCAATATTCTTGATTTTAAGCAGGACATATTTGTTTTTGATTTTAATCTTACAGAAATGCTGACGAACTCTTCAACAAGCCCGAGGGAGTTTGTTGAACCTTCAAAGTTCCCGCTAATTAGAAGAGATTTATCTTTCCTATCATCAGTAGAAATCACTATTGAGAATATAGAGAAAGCGATTAAATCTGTTAATCCCTCAATTATCAAGGAAGTAAAACTCATTGATGAATATAAAGGAAAAGGTATCGAGTACGGAAGTCGAAGTTTAACCTTCTCAATAATCTTTGGGTCGGAGAAAAAAACATTGACAGATAACTTAATCGAGAACCTTTTCAAAAAAATTCTTAAGCTGTTAGAACAGCAATTTAATATCAAAATGAGGTAAGATATATGTTTGACAACCAACAACAGACTACCCCTCAGAATGACAGTGCTTTAGGGCAACAGATTCAGAGGTTAATAGATGGCTTTAAATCATTAAAAGAAAAACATGCCGCTTTGAGAGATGAGCATGAAGAATTAAAAAATCAACTGAGTTCAATTGAAAATACTAGAGATGAAAAGATTCTTGAACTTGAAATTGCAAATGAAAGAATTACCGAACTCGAAACTCTTAAAGCCGACCTTGAAAATAAGGTTGCAACTATAACTGCAGAAAAAGAAAACCTTGGAAATACATTGCTAGAAGCTAACAATAAAGCTAATAGTATTTCTGAGAAACTACAAGATATTTTACCGTTATTAGACGAAGTATAGAAATAAACTATGGAATCAATAAGCGTTGACATCTTCGGTCGAAGATACCAGATGAAAACCGACTCTGCCGAGAATACGAGACAATTAGAACTATATATAAATTCTGAATTAAACAAGCTTGCCAATAAGTTTAATGAGCTTGATAGAGATAAGTTATTAGTACTATTTTCAATGATTCTTACTGAGGAATTTCTCAAATTGAGAGGGGAATTAGAATCTGTTCGATCTGAATTATCTTTGTTTAATGCTACGGATTCCTTATTAAACGATAATATTTAACATCTGCCTGCGGTATTCGTGACCTTGTGTTGCTTTTGAACTAATGTTAAATAGGGAAGCAAGCTTCTAGTGGCATTAAGGCCGGTTATATCCGGAATAATAAAGCTAATTTGTACGCTACCCACCTTGTAAAAGGTTCACAACAGTCAAACAAACACGGTACAGCGGGTAGAGTTTATATTCAAAAAGGGAAAACGATGAATATTGTTTATATTCTAATCGGATTAGTTATAGGACTAATCGGGGCAGGTATTCTTTTTATTATCCTCAAACAGCGTTCAAAGGCTATAATCTTTACCGCTAAAGACCAGGCAGATAAAATAATTGAAGAAGCTAACAATGAGAAAGCTTCCATACGAAAAGAAACAATTCTCGAAGCTAAAGAAGATTGGTACAAAACCAAGAAAGTTTACGAAGATGAAATCAAAGACAGACAGAAAGAGCTTAGAACTCAAGAAAACACTTATAATGAACGTGTAACAAAACTTGAGAAGAGAATCGAGTCTCTAGACAAAAAAGAAAGTAATCTCCAAAAACAAGAAGGCCAACTCAAAGAGTTGGAGTTAAATATTGGTAAAAGAGATAAGCAACTTGATGGGCTCATTCAAGAGCAAGAAACAAAGCTCATTGAAATTGCCGGAATGACAAGAGAAGAAGCTTCAGGTCAGTTAAAATCAGAACTTATTGATGGAGTTAAAAAGAGAATCTCCGGTGAAGTTCGTGAAATGATTAACCAAACTAAGAATGACGCCGCCAAAAAAACTGCGGAAATACTTTCTTTATCAATTCAAAGAATGGCTGTTGACCATGTATCCGAAAGTACTGTTGCAGTAGTTTCTCTACCAGGAGATGAAATGAAAGGTAGAATTATCGGACGTGAAGGAAGAAACATTAGAGCTTTCGAGAAAGCATCCGGTGTTGACTTAATCATTGATGATACTCCTGAAGCTGTTGTACTGTCTTGCTTCGATCCTGTACGTAGAGAAATAGCAAGACTAGCTCTTGAGAAGCTTATCATGGATGGTAGAATTCATCCGGGAAGAATAGAAGAAGTTATTGAAAAAACTGCAAAAGAGATGGATGAGAATCTTGTTAAAATTGGTGAGAAAGCATCTCTCGAAGCAAACATACACAATTTGTCTCCAAACCTAATTAAACTGCTGGGTAGGCTCCACTATAGAACCAGTTATGGTCAGAATATCCTTCAGCACTCAATTGAAGCTGCTTGGATGTGTGGAATAATGGCTGCAGAGCTTGGATTAAATCAACAAATAGCTAGAAGAGCTGCTCTTTTGCATGATATCGGGAAAGCTGTTGACCATGAATTTGAAGGTTCTCATGCAGCAATCGGTGCTAATATTGTTAGAAAGAACGGTGAAAGTAAGATTATTATCAATGCTGTTGAAGCTCATCACGAAGATGTTGAGCCTATCTCCGTTTATGCACCGCTTGTACAAGCATGTGATGCTATATCAGGTGCTCGTCCCGGAGCCAGAAGAGAAATGCTTGAAAGTTATATGAAACGTCTTGAACAACTTGAGGAAATTGCAAGTTCAGTTGAAGGTGTAACTAAAACCTACGCTATTCAAGCAGGTAGAGAGTTAAGGATTATCGTTGAGCCTTCTGAGATTGACGATACAAAGACTCCTTTCATAGCAAATGACATTGCAGAAAAGATTGAAAAGGATGTTCAATATCCCGGACAGATAAAAGTAACCGTTATCAGAGAAACCAGACAGGTAGCTGTTGCAAAATAATATGAAAGAACTTAGAGCAAAGCCTATTGTTAAAGAAAGATACAATGAGTTACAAACTCGTATAAGTGAAATGGAGAGACCTCCTTCACTTAGTATTATTCAACTTGGCAATGATCCTGCAGCCTCTTATTATGTGCAGAATCTTGCTAAGAATGGGAAGAAGATAGGTATTGAAGTAAATATCTTATCTCATTCAACTGAGATGTCACAAAGAGAGCTCATAGAGATTATTTATAGATTAAATGAATCGACTCTCTGTGACGGGATTATGTTACAAAAACCTCTACCTAAGCATATCGAAGAGGATGCAGTTGTCAAAGCTATCTCCCCTAGTAAAGATGTTGATGGATTTCATCTTCAGAACTTAGGTGGATTGTTTATGGAAGAATCTCCTTTTATACCTTGTACTCCTGCTGCAGTATTAGAGATGCTCGAAGCAAATAATATTTCTACAAACGGGAAACATGTAGTGATTATCGGACGTAGTAATATTGTCGGAAAACCATTAGCAAATCTTTTTTTAAGGAAGAATGTTACAGGAAATGCAACTGTCACTGTTTGTCATAGTAGAACAAAGGATTTACCAAGTATCACTACTCAAGCAGATATACTTATAGCTGCAATAGGTAAAGCTAATTTTGTGTCTGTAGATATGATTAAAGAAAATGCTGTAGTTATTGATGTTGGAATCAATGAAGTAGTTGATGAAGAAGGTAATAGCAGATATGTCGGCGATGTTGATTATAAGGCGTGTTATGACAAGGCTAAAGCTATAACTCCGGTACCTGGAGGTATAGGTTCATTGACAACTTACAAACTACTCAACAATGTAGTTATTGCATCAGGTATTAATCATGTTTAGTGGCAACAAAAAAATTATTGACTTAATCAAAGAAAGATTAAATAAAGGTAATATCCCTAAGTATAAATTTAGCGAAGATGATAAATATGGGAGGAAAATTATGATGAAAGCAGGTAACAAATTGGTTACTATGTTGCTTTTGACATTAGTAGTTTCTTTTCTTTTTTACGGATGTGGTTTAGAAGGAGATAAGGATACTAACCAAGCACCTACAATCGAAATCACATCTTATGAAGGAACTGATGTATCAGTCGATAATGAGCAGTATCCCGATAGTTTGGTAATATATTCCAGACAAAGAGTTTACTGGCATGCCGATGATAAAGACGGTACAGTAACATCATATGCATATCGTGTACTGGATGAAAACAATGTACCTATCAGCACTCCTGGTAATTCAGTAATTGATATGGAAAATACAATTGTACCTAAAGATGTTAATGAGCTTTACGGTGGTGGTTGGGTTTTGCATTTCAAAGAAGGTGCTCTACAAGAAACTTCATTGGCTGAAGCTCCAAAAGAGAGTAAGACAATCTGGTCTGATCAGAAATATCTTACTATTAACTTACCTTCATCAGACGCAGATGGAAATCCTATAGAGAGAATTACTACTCTCGAAGTTATCTGTATTGATGATAGAGGATCAATTTCAAATCTTGCTAGCAGAAAGTTTAAAGCAAAATCAGAGAAACCTGAATGTCTTTTAAAACTTGCTAAGGGAGCAATAGAAGATCCTGACCCATTTGATGCCAGAGAACTCTCAAGTGTTGGAACAGGTATTATTCTTGATTTCAGTATTGCCGATAGTGATCCTTTCATTGAAGCTGAAGCAGATTATTATCTGTTTAAAGTTTTAAAAAGAGATGCTTCAACTCGTGAAGTTATTCAAACTTTACCGGCTGACAATACTTGGTATAACACAAAAACAGATGGTAATAGAGAAAATGTTTCTGAATTCCTTCTTACTAAATATACAACACCGGCTATTTCTTCAGACTTTGTGAACTCATTACAAACTTCTTATACAGAAATTATTGCTCGTTCTGTAGATATGGCAGGAATTCAATCTGATGATAAAATCATTCGCTTTGCTGTTAAAGAAGGCTATCATGCAGAAACAATTATTTACAAAGAAAGAACTTATGCTTTAGGTAGAAACCATTTTACCGATTATCTTTATAAAGAATTGGAAGAAGACCCTCCTGTAACAGACGGAAGTTATGCAACAGCAATGTTCAAGAACAAAGACGGTTACTATTCCTGCTTAGGGAGTAGTGATTTAAAAATCTGGTTACGTTGGGGCTACCATGGTCAATTCGGTTATAGAAATGAAGCGACTTCCGAAGAAATTGTTACCGATAATCCTTATGATAGTGCCCTTAATATTCTCTTGGATGAAGATACAAACGAAAACTATTTCTCTTCCGTTGAATACTATGACCTTAGATTAGATGGTACTGCTTATGATTATCCACCATTAGCTGATCGCAAGATAGTTGATGAGTCAGGTGCTTATGCAGGAGAAAGCTGGTTAAGAGTTCCTGCTGACCACAGCATTGCACAGAGTATTGTTATCTCTGGTATTGAAAGTGGATATCATAAATTTGAAGTAAGAGCTGTTGACTTACAAGGCGAATTTGATAAAACTCCGGCAATTATTGAATTCTTAATAGAAGACCCTATACCGGCTATCGAAAAAGACGGTGTTATCATTATTGATGATGATCATCCGGTAGCTGCGTTCTTAAGTCCTGAAGCATTCACTGATGAATTCTATAACACTGCTTTCAGCAATGTATCAAGAATTGATAATCTTGATTTATTATCTCTTGAGAATAATGTGGATTACATTGGAAGACGTATTTCTCCAACAGATTTGAATAAATACAAACTGGTTGTTTATCATTCTGACTCACCCGGAGAAGAGAATGCACTTGTTGATGAGAATGATGGTTTAAACCTTTATATGCATACAGGTGGCAATATTCTTATTAGCGGTGGAGCAAATATAGATTCTGCAATTAGAAACTCTTTCACTGAAGAAAAAACTTTCTTTAGAAATATGTTTGGTTTCGAAAACTCAATTGAATTTCCTATAGACCTATACACAGCATCTGTTACTACTAACGCTGCTGCGAACCCTTACTTCATTAAAGCGTTTATTTCTGACCAATTACTTCCTGATACTACAGTTAACCTAGAAGTTAATGAAGATATTGCTTTCAGTACTTATGTTGATAGATTCGAAGGACTTGGACCTATTACTTACTTCCCAATGGCTGAGCATACTGCATTCTCAGTTGCTAAGTTCGGTTGTAAATCAGTGTATGATGATAATAGACCTCCAACTCCAGATGAATTTGAACAATATAACCTGCAGTCAGTTGCATTTAAAGCAGATGTTCTTACTGAAGGTTGTGCATATGTATTTGGATTCCCATTATCATATATGGAAAGTCAGATAGATACTAATGATGATCCTGATGCAGTAGAACTTGAGTTCGATACAACTAAACCTGTATTCCAACTTATTAATGCTATTTACGAGTCATTAACAAATGATAACATTGAAAACTAATATTGATAGTTTTTAGTAGATAATAAGTAATATATTGAAAGCCGGAGTTTTTACTCCGGCTTTTTTTGCACCTTCTTAACTGTCCATATAACTTGGGAAGTCTTTCAGATTTCTTCTTGTGTTTCATTATAATTTCATTGCTCTATCATAATAATTATGGAAAAGTAGTTCAATTCCTGCGAGTCTCTTGAGGGTCTCCTATTAAAATTGATAAGAGACTGTCTCGAAAGTAGGAAGGAAATGGGCAGAGAGAATTATGAATTGTGATAGAGGAATGAAACAGCAATAAAAAAGAAAAGACCGATGATAGAACATCGGTCTGGAATTAAAACTATAATATTATTTATCTTTTAAGGATATTTTTAACGGCTTCTTTAACCTGCATTCTAATCTCCTCTTCCCCATAAACAACTCTATTCAGCATAAGTATGTTCCCATCAACAATCATTGTATCGACAACGTCACCTGTTCCTGAATATACAAGGTTAGAAATAAGATTATGATTAGGTTGCAATTGATAATGATTTAGATCAACCAAAATGAGATCTGCTCTCTTTCCAACTTCCAGGCATCCTGTTTCCGGGAATAATGATTTTACTCGGTTATTTGTTGCAATTTCATATACATCATTAGCTGACGCCAGCTCAGTATTACCGCTTTCACTTTTATGAATCAATGCCATCACTTTCATCTCTTCAGCCATATTAAGATTGTTGTTTGAAGAGCACCCGTCTGTCCCTAATACTACTTCAATATCATTATCTATAAGTTTTTGAAAAGGCATAGTTCCGGAGCATAATTTCATGTTTGAAACAGGATTATGAGCTACAATGGTCTTATGCTTACTAAGTATTCCTATTTCAGAATCATTAAGGTGAATACCGTGAGCAATTATCACATCAGGTCCCAAGAAATTCAAACTCTCAAGATACTCAATCGGTCTTAGTCCGGTTTTCTCCCGGCACTGCTCTACTTCATACTCAGTCTCAGAGACGTGAATAGTAATAGGAATATTGTTCTCATAAGCAAAATTTCGTACCCATTTAAGGCTTTTCTCCGAAACTGTATATATCGAGTGGGGTCCTAAGCAGAATTTAATCCTATCCGTCCATTTGAGATATTCATAGAGACGAGTATTCTTCCGAATAAGTTCATTAGCTTGCACATCATCAAACATATCAATAATCACACCTGCCAATAGAGCTTTTAATCCCATCTCTTCTACTGCTTTAAAAATTCCGGGAAGATGCCAGTACATATCTATAAAATATGCAGTTCCTGTTTTTATCATCTCTAAGCAAGCAAGTTTGGTACCGATATACACATCTTCTTCAGTCAGTTTTGCTTCAATCGGCCAGATTTTATTCTGTAGCCAATCCATTAAATCCATGTCATCAGCATATCCCCTCAGTAAAGTCATAGCGGCATGTGTATGAGCATTTATGTAGGGAGGTAATACTGCTTTGTCAGTAGCATCAATGACCACATCAGCTTGTTCATTGAGAGCTGTATCAATTCTCGTTATATACTTTCCATCAATAAAGAAATCTTTTTTCTCTCCATTAAACAATGCATTCTTTATTAATATCCTCATTGCTTTTTCTCAACCCATACTTTGCCATCAGCCTGAATACTCACAAAATATCCTTTATGTATAATTCTTGCTTCATACCAGTTAGGTGTAATAAAAATATATGGAGGAGGGAACTCTCGACTAACATCCAGTCCCATATCTTTGGGAATATCTGTATACTCTCCATTTTTAAGAAAATAAGTATACTCTTTATAATAGAGTCTACGTAACTGCCATTTAATTTTTTCAAGCATGACAAAATTCTCCGGCAACTCCTTTTTATCATCCTCTCTAAAGATAACATAACCCCATAGCTCAGGATAATGCATGTTTATAATTCCTTGTGGAGACCAAACCCAATTGTGCTCAGGAGCATTCTTCTTTATGTATTCTCCGTTTGCAATATCAGTATCCCATTCAACTCTTGAGAAATTAACTCTCCACACATCCCCATGTTTAGGTGGAGCACCTTGTGAACATTCTTCCAGGACTTTCCAAGGAATTGCTACTTCAACACTCCAACCCTTGTCCTTATCTGAGGGGTCATTGATTGATCCATCAATGTGAACTGCTGTTTTTAATCCTTGAATATCCCATGAATCAATGGCACTTGGGCTACCATCTCTATATGCATTTACGAGAAGCAAATCCCATACTGTGTTAAGAGCATTCATTTCAAATTCATAATAATTCTTTGTATCCCCATCAGGATCAATGAAAATCTCAAAGTCATTATCATAAAAGATAACAGAATCTCTCTCCTCCAATTTTGCCCATATATGAGGTTCCTCCATCATAGCAGCAAAATAGAAATAGTCATTATCCCAACACATTTTTACTGTAGTTCTATATGTAGGAGTCTTTGCTTTTTTGCCTTCAATATCAACAAACTTGTCAGTCCATTCAGATTTTACCCATTCACTATCCTTGATAATACCGTCAATCACAGGTGAGTTATCCACTTTGGGACAAAAATACTTCTTAGGAAAAGCATTAGTATCCGGTTCCGGGATAAAGTCTTTCCATGGTTCCTCGGCAATCAACGCAAGTGAGTTTATTAATAGTATGATTGGGATAAGTATTCTTCTCATTTCGACTCCTCTTTAAGATTGTGTTTTCTAAAATCGAATTCTATTAGTGCGTCTGTCAACTATTTTGTGATTATTATATATTTGTCAGTGCTAAAAGCTTTATAAGCTAAAATGCTCCAAATAGTCCGAATATACTTTAATCTATAATCTTAGAGATGACACTTGAAAGAATCTCAGGATTTGAGGGAGTAAACTTGATTTTTAAAACTGCCAATGGTAACTTGGAGTATTTTTTAAGCTTAACGAAGTCCTTCTCGGTAGTAAGAAGATAGTCAATTTTGTTTGAAATTATGTAACTGTTTATCTGTTCCATGTCTTGCTTATCATTATAGCCATAGTGATCGGGATAAATAAAATGTTTAGCAAAAACAATGCCACTATCCTTAACTGATTTTTCGAAACTCAATGGATTTCCTAGTCCGGAAATAAGAGCTATCTTACAATCCATTAGAACTTCTGATTTGATAGTCTTCCCGGTTGCATCATAGATTCCGGCTAACCTGTGCTGTCCTTTTAGAATTGGCTTCTTACTTCTTGAGATTTCAATGGGAATTTCACTATCCCCGGTAACAACTAAAACATCTGCATATTTAACAGCTTTTAATGATTCTCTCAGCTTACCCGCCGGTATTACAAACCCGTTGCCAATAGGAGAAGGAGTCTTGAACAGGATAAAATCTATGTCATGATAAACTTTTAGATTCTGGAATGAATCATCAAGAATAACAAAATCAAGTTTAGGATTTTCTTGCAAAAGAAGTCTTATTGCTTTCTTTCTATCCTTACCGGCAGCTACGGCTATTCCGGGAAGGGATTCAGCTATCAGTAGAGCTTCATCACAAGCATTATTAGCTATAGGATATAGGCCCTTATCGTTGGATATAACGGAAGTATCATGTTCAAAACCTCCCTTATAATCTCTATGAGAAACAGCGACCTTATAGCCTCTCGAAGTGAGTAAGTGAGCTAGATAAATTGTATATGGAGTCTTACCGGTTCCCCCACTAACTATATTACCTACACTCAAAACCTTAACAGATGCTTTCCAACTTTGCCTTTTGAGGATAAGCCTTCGTAATAGTAAGATATGACTATAGATTACTGAAAATGGAGATAGTAAATATGAAAGAATAGTTCTATTGTTAAGATGCCTGTTAATGAACTCTTGTGAAATCATACTTTAAATAGATTACCCCATAAGAAATTCTTATGGGGTATTGCTTATTAAAATTTTACTTTAGGAGCTTCTTGAGCTTGAGCGGTTGCTTTGAAGAATTCTACCTTAGTTATATTGAACATTCCTGCCAGAACATTATTAGGGAATGTAATAATCATTTGATTAAAACGATTAGCAGACTCATTGAAATCTCTTCTGGCAACAGCAATTCTATTCTCAGTTCCTTCAAGTTGACTCTGTAATGCTAAGAAATTCTGATTAGCCTTTAGATCCGGATAACGCTCAGCTACAACCATAAGACGTTGTAAAGCTCCACTTAACCCGGCTTGCATTTGTTGGAATTTTGCAAATGCCTGAGGATCATTAATAACATTACCGGCATCTATAGTTCCACCCATTTTTGCTCTAGCTTCCGTAACAGCTTGTAATGTTTCCTTTTCATGAGAAGCATAACCTTTAACTGTTTCAACTAAATTAGGAATTAAATCATAGCGACGCTGGTATTGATTCTCTACCTGTGACCACATATTATCAACTTGAACCTTAGCCTTTACCATCGAATTATAGCGTCCAATAAAACCAAGTATTCCTAAAACTATTATTCCTATTATCACTAATAGAATTATTAAACTCTTTTTCATAATTACCTCATTTTCTATATGTTCATAAAAGTTCAGCAAGAACTAAGAAGTTCTTGCTGATTAAACAACTAAAAGATATTCTTAAATAACGTTGAAAACTCTGAGTAAAATAAGTAACAATAGAATGGCTTGAACACCCCAGCTGATAAAAAGTCTGGTCTTTAGGTCTTCAATCATCTTTCTTAACTCATTTTGTTTCTTTTCAGCTTTTACAAGCAAGTTTTCACAAACTTCAACCCTCTCTGCAGTTTTGTCAAACTTCTTAATCTTACTATTATGGTTGAAGTCACGTATCCAAGGACTTATAAAACTGCTAAAGATGGTTAGAAAAGCAGGTAACATTGAATGCTTTTCTTTATTCTTAGCCATGTGTTCCTCCGTTAAAACTTATAACCAATTGCAACTTGATGTATGCCATCAAGATTTGAATGTGAGTTATAACCGTAATCAACTAACATGTTGTTTACATTAAAGCCCACACCAAAGCTAATTACATTAGGTTTATTATGTACACCACCTCTAAGAGTAACCATATCATGAGGAGAAATCTCCAGTCCACCCATTACTTGAGTTTCTTCACCAAACTCTTGCTTTAACTCAATAGAGGTAGTAACTTTTTCATATGGTACATGAGAAAGACCAATTACAAAAACTTGGGGAAGATCACTTTCATAATCTTTACCAATCTTTGGATTATTAACATTAGTAACAGAGAAAGCTAATCTAGTTCTCTGTCTAACAGTAGCTAAAGCTCCAATGTTAATACCAAAAGCTGTTTGTGAATCATTCTGATCATAAAATTCAATATTATATAGATTTACACCATAACCCATAGTTAACTCAGTATGTATATCTTTCATAACAGTGAAACCGTGAAAAATACCAACTGTTTTCTCTGACTGAAGAGTCACATCTTCGTATGATACGTCAAAGAACTGATACCCAAGTCCTATTGTTCCGGCTTTACCAAGATTGTAGGAGACAGCTCCATTAATCAAACTGTTATACCCTGTACTCCACAAATCAGTATAACCTACAATAACATTATTCCCTGCATAAACAAGACCTGCAGGATTATAGAAAACTGCTGACGCATCATTTGAGACTGAGTAAAAAGCTCCACCCATACCACGAGCTCGTGCAGAAGAGCCATAATCATCAAAAACTGCATTGAGTGATAGAAGGGAAACAGCAATTAATAATACAATAACAATCTTTTTCATCTCTACTCCTATAACTCTGTTGATATAACTATTGGCTGAGTTTTTGTTCGTTTCTTACCGGATTCTAAGTTTATAATCTCTAAATGGCATATATACATTCCCGGAGGTAACATTCTATGTTCTCTATCTTTACCATCCCATGAGAAACTGTCTACGCCAAATGAGCTTACCAAATGACCGTTAAATAGTGTATTCTCTAGTTGCCCCTTAGAATTATATATACTCAGAATAACTTTGAATCCAGTATAACGGTCAACACTTGAGCCATAGTCAATATTTATTGATGAAAGATGAGGATTAAAAATGTTCTTATCACTATCATCAGTGTAAATTTGTAAATAAGGTTTAGATTCTTCATAAGGTATATTTACAAAAGAATTAGTAATAAGCAAGGCAGGATCAGTATTATACAAGAATGAATCAAATACTAATTCGGAAGATCCATAACCGACAGGCTTTGCTTTAAGTGAAATTAAAAGACTATTATCGTCATCCACAAAAATCTCATTCTGGAAACTACAGGTAACTTTGACTTTGTTATCTTCTTCATTTTCAAGAGTAACTTCCCCATTAAAATCATCTGTGACTGACTCATCTAAACTAGTATCATATATTGAGATGATGTCCGAATCATATGAAAGATGAAACTCATAAGATGTAATATCCTCAGAGACATCAATTGCATAAGTTCTAATGGGAATCATAAAATCTTTTCTACTATCCACGCTTATTTCCGGAATATTAATGCTTGGTTGTTGAATATCAGAATTGCTTCTTGGAACAATCTTGAAATTTCCAAAAGCATAATCAACTACCCCAGTAATTGATAAAAATGCCTCTCCCACTTCAGGATTCAATGCTTGATGAGATATGATTCCATCCGATACATATATTGAGACTCCGCTACTATCTGATATTCTGAATTCACCGTAATTATCAATTATACTGGAACAAGTAGCATTCTTAATTGTAACAAGAACTCCTTCCCACTGTTCAGCACTTGCTCCTGTTAAATCTGCACAAGTTATGAGAGAAGGTTCAGGCACCGGATTTCCAACAGTTATAGTTGAACCGGACACATAACTCATCTCTGTTAAGTTATTATACTCTTGTACTTGTCCAGTTACTTGAACAGAATCACCAATCTCAGGTTGAATATTATAATCATATACATATATTCCGCTCCAGGGTCCACCAGACCTATCTGAAAGGAAGAATTTGTCTCCGGAATATCCGTTCGCAGTAACAATTCCCCCTACGGTAATATCAGTTTGTCCTGAGTATGGAGAATTCCCGTTTGACTCTTCAGTATATTGAATATCATATACAGACAATACTTCAGCAAAGAGCATTGCCGATGCAAGAAGTAACAACATAAATAATATCTTTTTTAGTTTCATATTCGCCTCAAAATTTAGTCTATTGTTTCTTGTCCTCTATTTTCACATTCTTGTCAAAGAATAATATATAAATTATTAGTAAAGTTATTGCAATAGTTATTGAGCTATCTGCAACATTAAAAACTGGAAACCTTGTCATTATAAAATCCGGGAAATCGCAGTCAATAAAATCCGTAACATACCCCAACATAATTCTATCTATTAGATTCCCAATAGCTCCTCCTATAATAAGAGATACTATGGCACTTTCCAAAGAGTTTTTGGTTTTTCTAAGATAAAAAAGAAGAACTATAAGAGCAATTATTGTAATAACAATAAAGATAATACGATTGACCATTGGATTACCAAAAGATAAACTAAAGGCAGCACCTGTGTTTCTGACATATGTAAATCTTACCAGATCACCAATTATCTGAATAGAACTGTATAATTCAAATCTAGACCTTATCAGAAATTTAGTAATCTGGTCAAAAACAACTATTAAACCGGATATCAAGAGCCATAAGTATTTATACTTCATTATCTCCTGCTATTCTTACTCTCTTCTTTAGATTTACATTCTATGCAAAATCTTGCAAATGGAATTGCTTTCAATCTAGATTCGGATATCAATTCTCCACATATCTCGCAAACTCCGTATATACCATCATAAATCTTCTCCAAGGCAACATTCAGAAGTTTTATCTTCTTTTGTTCAGAGTCGTAAAGATACATTTTTTTCTCTAAACTGTTAGTATCAGAGCCTTGATCAGCTTGATGAAAAGAATAACTTGAAAGATCTCCGGAGCTTTCCTTTGAACTCTTTTTTTGTTCTTCATGTACAGAATCAATAAATCTTCTACTTTCAGCTTTTTCTTTAAGAATTATTTCCTTGAACTCATCAAGTTTTTCTTTTGAATATCTTTTTTCACTCATCATATCCCCTTTTTGACATTATTAAGTCTATAGATAACTTGTGATATTAGTTTTTGTAGATTATCCTTTGCTAATTCAGCAGCCTTTTGTACATCCTCATGTGAGTGAGCTTCTGAATGGAAAATATTAGTCATATTTGTTACAACTGAGCAACATAGAACTCTTAATCCACTATGAACAGAAGCTATGACTTCAGGAACAGTTGACATTCCTACAACATCTGCTCCCCAATCTGCTAGCATTTTACATTCAGCTTTTGTTTCAAATGATGGACCTGAAACGGCAATATAAACTCCTTCCTTTAAATCTATATCATGAGAGTTTGCTACTTCCAGTGCTATCGATCTAAGTTTACTATCATAAGCGTTATGCATGGAAGGAAATCTGACACCAAACTCGCTCTTATTCTCACCTCTCAATGGGTTTGCTCCCATAAAATTGATATGATCTTTCAGTAATACTAATTGACCAGGGATCATTGATGAGTTAAGACTTCCTGCTGCGTTTGTAGCGAAATAGTACTTAGCACCAAGTTTTGCAAAAACTCTTATTGGATATATAATTTGTTCCATCGACCAGCCCTCATAATAATGAAATCTTCCTTGTTGACAGACAACATTAGCACCGGAGATTTTACCAAATATAAGGTTACCTTCATGACCTTGTACAGTTGAATCAACGAATCCGGGAATACTAGAATATGGAATAATCAGTTTATCTTCAATCAGTTCTGCAAAAGTAGACAAACCACTTCCAAGGACTATAACTATTTCCGGAACTTCAATCCCCTGTTGATACAAATAATCTATTGTTTCTTTATAACTCATTTCTTCTCATTATTCTGTTGGGTTGTGTTAGCTGTATTTCTATGAGTTTGTTTTGTAGTCTGCTGAGCAGTATAACCCTGTATAGACTTAAACTCTTTATCCATTACTTGCTCTGCTTTCCTATTAAGCAAGGGATCATTCTCTATTTGATGAACAAATGTGTTAAGCTCTGCTTTCATTTTCATTAAAAACTGTCTCTTTTGTTCTTTCAAAGCTACAAACTGATGCTCATAAACATTTAAGTATTGTCTGGCTTGTTGTATAGCATTCTGGGCTTTTATCTGGGCTTCTTTTATTATTAATTCAGCTTCTTTTCTTGCATTATCAACAATTTCTGCCTTTGTCTTCTCTGCTAAAACTAGCGTTCTAGTGATTAATTGCTCTCTCTTCTTTAAATCACTAACAGTTGCAGTTGCATTAACAACTTCTTGTTTAGTAACTTTATGTTGTAATGCTACTTCATCATTTTTCTTACCCCAATCGCTTATCTGATCTCTTATATCATGAGCTATTTCTTCTAGATAAGCTCTTACTTCATCTTTGTTGTACCCGGCAATAGATGTTTTAAATTCTTTGTACTTTATATCTTCCGGTTTTAAAGTCATGCATCCCCCATTAAAAATATAGCTGTCTTAAAACAAATCTCTGAATTAAACTTAACAGAAATATTGCAATAATTGGTGAAAAGTCATAATTACTTTTAGGTAACATACTTCTTATTGGCCTTAATACAGGTTCAGTTGCTCTAATTAAAAGTTGATAGAAATTGTTATATGGATTACTTATTATCCAAGACACTATAACTCTAAGTATTATAACTAACTGATACAACTCTAATGCAAAATTAAGCAATCCTATCACAATCAATCCTCGTTTGGCACTTCATGACAATTTCTACATCGAGCTTCATATAATTCATTAGCACCTACTAGAATAGTATCTGAATCTTTAGTCAATCTTTGAGTTCTGTTAGCTGGATTACCACATTTCAAACAAATAGCTAAATTCTTTGTAATGTACTCGGCAACTGCTAACAATTTTGGCATAGGTCCAAATGGTTTACCCATGTAATCCTGATCAAGACCCGCTATTATTACTCGAATACCTTTATCTGCCAAATCATTGGCAACTTCAACAATCGAATCAGAAAAGAATTGTGCTTCATCAATAGCCACAATATGAGGAGCACTGTCCAAGTGTAAATAGATCTCTTCAGCATTCTCAATATTAATACTTCTGGCTGACATCTTTGTGTGAGAAACAATCTGATTATCTGAATAACGATTATCTATAAGAGGTTTAAATACTAAAATCCTTTGCTTTGCATACTCAGCTCTTCTTATTCTTCTGATTAGTTCTTCTGTCTTCCCTGAAAACATGCTACCGCATATTACTTCAATCCAGCCTGTTTTCTGTCTAATAATATTCATTACCAATTTATCCTTGTTTATGCAATAACCACTTATATAGTAATAAGGTTAGTTCTTCTTTTTTAACTAATCATACTAACTGAAGATTCATTATTTTTGACAAGCACTTTTTCTTTTTTTTTATCTCATATGATTCATTTTTTCTTGATAATGAAATTCAATAAAAAAAACCCAACCGTAATCGGCTGGGTTTTATATACTTTAATAGTTATTTTATTTAACCATTAACATTTTCTTTGTTTCTGTTCTGTTTCCATTTGTTATCTTATAGAAATAGACTCCACTTGTGGTTTGCTTTCCATTGTTATCGTCACCATTCCAAACTACATCATGGTTGCCTGCAACTTGATGTTCGTTAACAAGTGTCTTAACAAGCTGTCCCTTAATATTGTAAACGCTAATGTTTACATTTCCGGTAAATGCTGAAGTATAAGCAATCTTAGTTGTTGGATTAAATGGATTTGGATAATTTCCTTTAAGCATTGAATTTGATAGTGTTGCAGTAGCACCTTCATTGCTAGTAGGATTAACAGTGAAGTCAAGAGCTGTGAAAACTAATTTTCCAGGTCCAGGTTGACCTTCTTCTTGTGTAGAGCAACCCCATGCATCGTCATCATGAAAATAGAAGAACAAACGGTAAGTTTCGCTACCATTACCACCTGATCCAATGTGTATAAGTTCTTCCGCTGGATAAGCAAACATTGGTATCATGTCTGACCAATCAGCAATATATGCATGCTCAACACCAAAGCCTAAGTCTTCTCCTGACTCGTCTTGCCAGAAATCATCAGCAACAGATACACCACTAAAGGCAATTGGAGTCTGCCATGTTGCACCATTATCTGTAGATAATGAGATATAGATTTCATTAGTATTCTGATATGGTTCCCAATAAGTCAAATTACTCTTATGGAAATCCTTTGCCGGAGTAGAGTCATGCCAAACCATAGCCATAACTCCATCTTCATTAGCATTAGTTATCTTAGTATGAGCTAAATGGAATATCATTGCTTCATCATGAGAATCCTCATCATAATGAGGGAATGGGAATATAGAATCCATTTTGATGTTGCCGTAACCTTCTTCATCTGGAGCTACATCATCATCAATGTTATCATAAGTTCCATCATCCCAGTATTGGTCAACATTACCATCATTATCTAAATCCCAATGCACAAAATGTTCATTATCTGAAGTTTTAGGGAATACATCTTCCAAGTATAACTCATTTTCTGCTACATTATAAACAACATCTTTAAGTATATGTAATGAAGGATAATAATAATTCTTACCATCAGCAGCATCGCCGGTTAAAGCAAAAGTTGACGGCATATGTAAATTACCATCCAAATCCCATCCAAGTGTGAAATGTCCATTGCTAGTAATAGTATAATCCATATTTGTAAGTGGGGCATTGCCATTGTTTTGGTCTACAAAATATAAAGAACCATCAGCATTTGCTGGATTATCTACCGGATATGAAAGATCAAAAGAGTTATGAATCCAATCACTTGTAGGATTACAATAATCTTCATGAACAAATACATCATAGTTCATTTCGTCATCAGCTATATCACCTACATGGTAACCCATATATATGACTTTTCCTGCGTTAACACCTTCACCAACAATAAAACTAAAGAAAGGACGACGCCATTCATTAGTATCAACATTCCAAGCATCAATTGTTGGAATAGATAAATAACTCCAAGTTAACTCAAGACCGAAATCTACATCGTCTGCTTGATAATCTGCATATGCAATATATGGATTTTCTACAGGCGAAGGATTTCCAGTCTCTTCACTGAGGACAGAATGTGAAGTTGAGTTTCTTCCAAGAATATAGACTCTTTGATAATCGTCACCAAGTGGTGAAGGACCAACCTGAGTAGATGGCCATATAAATTCATTATCGTCAAATCCATTCATAGTGATTTCATTTACAATAGCATTATATGCATCTGAAGGGATTCCGGGGATACCTGCAAAATAAGGGTCCCAACCCATCTTTATATCATAAACTTCATCTCCATCTGGATCAACATGCCAAGCCATCATCATTTTTCCCCATTTATCAATATCCATACTTGAATATCCTTCCCGAGCATCAACAGATGTGAATAAATCGTTATGCTCAACAACTCCATCTGAGCCTACATATGCATAGTAAACACGTCTATGACCTGTACCGGTAGGTTTCCCCATATAAGTAAGAAACAATCCATCACCAAAGTCTCCACCTGGCTGTAATCTAATTGGTGTATTAGAATATCCTCCCGGCATGTAGTCATAGTAATTAGGATTGAGTAAGTTCTGTAGTGTGTAATTACTCTCCCAGCTTAATGAGCGGTCACTTCTGGACATATTTGTCATAGTACCCGTTATTTTCCCGGGTAAACTTCCGTCTTGGTCGAATGTCTTCTGCATTCTTCCAGGTTTCTGTACCTCTGCAAATAAAGCAAAAGTAAGAATCATTAACATTATTATGGTCAGGGTCTTCTTCATAATTCCTCCATATATTACTTTTATTTAGAATTTCATTTTTATCGATACTCTATGAGCACTATGCATAAAATCTTCTGCAAGATAACCCATATCAGTGTAAGCATAATCAATATTATAGACTGCTAAATCTGTTGGTATCATAACACCAAATCCGGCAGTAAATCCATTCTCATCATAATTAAGTTGTCTACCCGCACGTAAGAATAATACTGATAGTTTATACTCAAAACCAACGTTCCAAGTTTCACTTCTATCAACAACATTATCAAGTTGAGCAGCTGCCAATAGGTAAGTATTATCATCTCTATACAAATCCATACTTGCTCCTAATGAGAAGCTGAGAGGAATCTTGTAGCCGAGTTCTTCTTTATCTTCATCAATCAACCCATCATTATCATTATCCAAAAGATCAAACGGGTCTTCATCTTCGCTGCCATCACCATCATTATCAACAGTAAACTTTACGTCAGGTCCAAAGTTTCTAAGACACATACCAATTTTTAGATTTCTCCATTTTGTGTCATAAATTGAGCCAATATCAAAAGCATAGCTGTTAACATATATATCTTCAAACAAATCTTCGCGTAAATACTTTGCTGTAACTCCAAAATTGAATTGACTAGTCCAAGCGACAGCATAACTAAATCCTATTGACAAGTCGGAAGAACGAAACTCTCTACCTGTCGGGCCAAAGGCTTCTTCAGTTGTCTCTTTCATAGGACTCATATGAAGAAATGAACCGGACAATGCAAATGTACTAATTCCTCTAGTATATGATGCTGCAATATATTCATGATAGATTTTAGCAGGCCAATTAGTATGAGAGTAAAATACTTGTGTGTTTTGTAACATACCTAATCCTGCAGGATTCCAGAAAGTTGATGATATATCATCAGTTACCGGAACATAAGCTTCACCCATACCAATAGCTCTAGCATCAACTCCTATCTTTAAGAATTGAAGTGATGCTGTACCTACTTTAGGAAAGATCTCAGCATTTAGTAATACAGGAACAAAAAGTAAGATTACTATTATTGGTGTAATTATTCTTTTCATCTTTCCTCCTACTTAACTATCACAAATTTGCCGACTTTAATATCACCGCTCTGTTTGTCCTCAACAGAAAACAAATATACACCACTAGCGATAATTTGGTCATTACGAGATATTAAATCCCATTCATGAATACCATCAGCAGTAATTCCCTGAGTAGCAGCTTTACTTATAGTGATGATATCAGCTTCATGTGCACCATTATGCTCAATTTTATCAACTAGGTCACCTGCAAGTGTATAAACGCGAATAGTACATCTTTTAGGTAAATTAACGAACCAAAGACGTTTACTCTTGTCACCCTTATCATCATTCTCCCTCCTTCCGTCAAATTTAGAAGAGCCAAGATAGGGGTTCGGTATAACATAAATGTTATCCATGTTAGTTTTACTTGTATGGCCGGGGAAAAGAATCTTCATGTTAGCATCAGCGTCTCTTCCTGATTCCAGATAATCCAAGTCATTACCCGGAATACCTCTATCAAAAGCAGTAACGGCAACATAGTATTCAACTCCTCGAGGGGGATTGGTAATTTTCTGATGATAATAGCGTCTAGAAAGTCTATCTTTTCTTAACTCTTCCAAAGTCGCATCAGATCCACCTGGAAAATCAGGATTATATGTTTGTCCGCCATGACCAGTAAGTGGTATTAACGCATCGTCATAAAGTTCAAGGTATATTGCATCCGGTACATTTTCATTTTTAAACATTAATGCTTGCACATTCTTGGCTTCTTCAGTAAGCATGCTCGTGCTACTTCCAAGCTCTTCTGCCTTTGCATCGGCTTCAGCTTGAAGCTCTTCACTCCAATCAATATCATGCTGATAAAGTGGCTTACCGTATATGATATCTCCCTCATTTATTTGAACAAACTGATAATACTCGTTCAATCTATAGTAATTCGTATCAGCAATATTTGCAATCGCTTCCTCTGGAAGTCCAGTGTCATTACCACGATAGCCGCCATAATAAATTAAATCACCTTGAGCTTGGTTTACAACATAATCCTCTAAATCGATAGCTGTTTCAATCTTATCCCAACGATTTATCATCTCCCAATCTTCTTGTGAACCGCTACCTGAGCGACCCCACAATGTATAACCTTGGAAGTCGTGTCTAAGTCTATTTCCAGTAAATGGGTTAACTTTAGCTGCAACATTCATATTAGCTTCAGTTAATCCAAACTCAGCAGGGATATTGTCATTATAATTTCCAGTAAAGCTATCCCATTGAACGTTATTATTCTGCCATCCAATCAAGGCAGTACTTACAGTTTTTGTATCTACAGTATACTCTGAACGATTATCCCAGTACACATCAATTTCCTTACCGTCATTAACAATATCAGCATACATCTTTGGTATTGTTGGGGGCTCTGGTGGGTTATAATGTGGGAAAGTATCGGGGAGTACAACAGTTGTCAAATCCTGAGCTCGACCATAGATGTCTTTTGCCCAGCGAGCAGAACGTTTCAAATCAGGAAGATTATCTCCGGGGAATACTGCAACAACAATTTTCATTGTTTTTGAAGGAGCTAAATTCCATCTTTTTGTTTGATCACTATAATCTGTTGTACCCGGTTGAGCACCGTAGAAAGCAAATAAAAACCTTGTATCAGCTGCATTCGGTTGTTCAAACTCAGAAATTGTTGGATCATCATTTTTTCTCAAATCAAGAATATCAGGATTAGATGCTGGTTTCTTACCTGTTAATAAATAATACTTCTCATTATAAGTTTCAGCACTACCAACTTGTTGAGGATCACTATCTTCCGGACCATCACCAACTGCCCAATACCAACAAGAGAAATCAAGAGTATCAGGATCAGGAGTACAAACCCTAGCTCCTACTAAACCACTAACAAGTCCATCATCTCCATCATCGTCTCTAGTATAAGCAAACTCATAACCACGTCCTTTTACATATCCAGACAAGTCATCCTGTGCTTTGTCCGATCCGTAACTTTGAGGGCCAACGTCTGAATCCATATATATACCCATAGCACAATCATACAAAGTATCCTGTCCCATGTTTGTAACATCAAATTCAACATAAACTAGATTTTTAATGTATTCATAGCTCCACTGATAAGACATCTGTCTCACTCTAACATTTAGAGGGACGTGATTATTTCTACTTTTGGCATCACCCCAGTCTCGATTAACAGATGTCCCAAAAGGGCTATAATCATAATAGTAAGATATATAATCCTGCTCCGAAACTGGAGCACCATCTTCATCAATATAATTATCATGATCATCATTAACAGGACCAGCAAAGTTATAGTCAATATCTCCTTCGCCTGAATCACTTAAATCCATGAAGCCCAATGGGAACCAAATCTCATAGTTGCGTCCTTGATTTATCGTTGCAATTTCTTCTACTGTCAGGTCAGCTAAATACTCTTCACTCATATCTGAAAATACTGACGGCAATTCAGAATTATCTCTGAATTTGAAAGTATAACCAGGGAAGTCTTCATCTATAAGACCGTCACCGTCATCATCGACACCACGTCTTTGTTTTCTAATAGAAGTAGTAATCATCTTGTCATCAGGATTATTGGAGTCAAAGTATGATGACAATTCATCGGATGATGCCTCCAAGGGGTTGTATGCAGGTAAAAATTCATAGAGATCATTATCGCCATCAAATCCAACTGAAACAAGTGTATCAATTACAGCATGAAGACCTGGGTTCCATTCTGGATGGTCCTCAGTAATTGTCTCTTTACTATCAGGAGTTGGAGGGAATGTCTTCCAGTACAATTTCTTTCCAGCCAAATCTCTGCGTTGCTTCTTAGCTCCAAACCATAATGCACCCTGATAAAGATAATCTGCACCGCTTCCTCCTGGATACTCAAGAGAAGGATATTGAGGCTCAATGTCATCACCAGAACCAAAGAAACCATAGTTACTTACTCGTAACCATATATTTCCAACATTATGATATTGTGTTAAATCAAATTTCTTCCCTGATGATGGTCTATCAGCCATTCTTGCACCAAGAGTGGCTAAAATCCCTATTATCAATAGCACCAGAAAAAACTTTCTATAATTATAGATCATTAGTTATCCTCCATAGATCAAAACGAGAATGTTACGGGGAATTGTACCCAGCATGCAACAGGTTGACCATTACTCATAGCTGGCTGAAATTTCCACTGTCTAACTGCTTTAACAGCAGCTTCATCCAATCCACCAATACCAGCCTGGAGTGATTCTAACACTTCAACTGCTCCAACAGAACCGTCTTCCAGGACTTCCACATCCAATAGCACATCACCTTGAATACCTGATTTTCTAGCAAAT
The DNA here is from genome assembly GCA_963667035.1 of Cloacimonadales bacterium (SeqCode). Lineage (GTDB taxonomy): Bacteria > Cloacimonadota > Cloacimonadia > Cloacimonadales > JAFGVF01 > Zophobacter. Next base: position 248,612 of record OY762964.1, on the reverse strand, counting down.
TCAGAATACTCGGGCAAGACAGAAGTTACAACTACCGGAGCATCTTCATAAGGAACAAATTTAGGTGTCTCTCCAACTTTTCCTCTAGGTGCTTCCACTATATCCTCTGTATCAAGCACTGTTGTTGCGATTGTATCAATTTCTTCAATCTCAGTGTCTTCATCTTCGCCCAAATCAGTGTCATCAATAATGATTTCCAAATCTACTTTAGTTTGCTCTGGAGGCTTTATCTTTTCTCTGATCTCAGGTGGTATCTCTATAGCTTCAACGTGCTTAACTTCACGTTTTTTAACTTTAATTTCGAATTTAGGTGTAGTCATTACAGCAAAAAGCATAATGATTATCGAAAGGCTTAAAGCTTTTTCAAAATAGGAATTTGCAACATCTTTCCAATCTTGGATTCTTTCTATTTTACTCATCTCACTCACCTACCTTTTCAACCTTGCTTCAAAGTACACGCGAAGAGCATCTGCTTCCTGTAGTTTCTTTAACACGTCTGACATAACACCAAAGCGTGTAAACTTATCAGTTCTGAAACAGAATAGAGAATTATAATCCAATGCCAACTTGCTAGCCATTATATATTCTATACTTTCTAATGGAATAAGCAAATCATCAATTGATACATTCTCACTTTTATCAACGTATATTGTTACTGCATGATTCCTTGGAATCTTTTCAATAGCATAAGCTTTAGGTAACTCAACGTTTAAACCTTTCTCTTTCACAAATACTGTTGAAACCATGAAGAATAGTAACAGAAGGAAGGAGATGTCGGACATCGAAGCTGTTGGTATAGATACTTTAGCTCTTTTCTTTCTAAGCAACGCCATGTTTCCTCCCTTAGTTTGTTGAAAGCGAAATCTTTTCCGCCCCAGCTCTCTGGATACGGTCAAGAACAACTACCATGTTGTCATATTTCGCATTTCTATCAGTTTTTAATGAAACCACCATATCGGGGTTCTCACTGACAACTTTCTGTATTCTATCTTCTAATTGGTCTAAGTCAACTATCTCATCATTAAGGAGTATTTCACCTTCTCCGTCGACAAAAACCTTGGTTAAATTGTCCTGTTTTAGCTTTACCTTTTTGGTATCTTCCTTAGAAGCTGCGGGTAAAACTATACCAAGACCTTTCTTTATATCGAATGTAGTAGTTGAAAGGAAGAATACCAGTAAAAGGAAAGAAATATCTGACATTGAAGCTGTTGGAATCTCAACTTCTGCCTTCCTTTTCCGGTCAAAACTCATTTATTCCCCCTTCTTTTCTATAAGCTTTTCAACTACCTTTTCAGTTGCACGTTGCATATCGATAACAAGATTATCTACCATTCCGGTGAAGATATTGTAAAAGAACTGTACCGGAATTGAAATAGCTAAACCTGCAGCTGAAGTAATGAGGGCTACCTTAATACCACCGGCAACAATAGTTGGCTCAACTTCACCGGCCTTTTCAATAGCGTCAAACGCACCAATCATACCAACAAGTGTACCAAAGAAACCAAACATAGGAGCTAAGGTAATTGTTGTTGATAACTCTGTAAAACCTTTTTCAAGGTAAGACATTTCGATAACACCGGCATTCTCGATAGCTTTTTCAACAGCTTCAAGACTTCTGTCGGCTTTCAATAAACCGGCATAGATAACAGCGGCTACCGGACCACGTGTTTTCTTTGCAAACTCAACAGCATCTTTGTACTGTCCCTTTTCGATAAGAGGAAGAATTTTATCTAAAAATTCAGATACATTTACCTTAGCATAGCTAATAGCAATCATTTTCCAGATAATATAAGCAAGACCCCAAATAGTAAGGGCAAGAAGTGGCCACATTGTGAATCCACCCTTAACAAAGATATCAACGAAACCGCTACCAAGTACTTTCTTGGCAAATTCCTGTAAGCCACCACCTTGTGTAGTAGCCTCTGTGTCTATTGCATCGGGCTGTACAACATCTGCACTTTCCACTTCCTGACTCATCGCAGGATCTGTAGCATCTGCTTGAGCAAAAGCTATACTTGTGAAGGTTAAACTCATCACAATAACCATAAGTACGGTTAAGACAAGATTCCTTTTCATTCTTCTCTATCCTCCTTAGTTTTTATTAAAAATTAAAGGCTACGCCAACCGTAACTCTTCTATCATTATTTTCGTAAGATGGGTTATTAATAAGTAAATCTCGCATGAACTGGTCTTCAGGTACTATATAACCCTCGTTTGTTGTTATTGGATCTAACTCTCCATCCCAGTTCGGACTACCGGTTTTGGGATAAACAGTGTAAATATTATTATATTTAAACAGATTTGAGATATCACAATAAGCTCTTATTTTATATTTGTCACCAATTGTCCAACCTTTAGTAATTCTCAAATTAGTACTCATAGTAGGTTCAAGTCTTTCACTATTTGTATCAAGAGACTCACCGTTTTCTGATGATGGTGTGTAAGGTCTTGCTGTAGTGTAATTAGCACTAAAGTTGGTAGAGAAATCACTTAACGGCAATATAAAAGATGTTCCGGGAATCATGAATTCTTCACCTTTATCAATTCTGAATGTAAGATTCAATTTAACATCATGTCGTACATCCCAATCTAAAGCGAATTCTCTATAGTTTGTATTACTATCCTGAATATTAGTTGCCGAGTTATTACCTTCAGCCCAAGCTAAACTATAAGCTATTGATCCTGTCCAGAAGTTTGACATGAACTTTGTCAAACTTAGGTCAATACCACGAGCACTACCGTAGTCTTGAGAAATGTACTTATACCAATATACTTGTTCTTGATTAGGATCTGATTTCTTCTCAGTTGAGACATAGTTATATATATTCTTATAATATGTAGTAACATCTAATACATAATCCTCACTCATCTGATGTGTAAGACCAACTTCGTAGGTAACAGTTATTTGAGGCTCAAGTGTCGGATTACCGACAGTAATACCGGCATTATCATTAGCATCTTCCGGAGTTCTGCTAGTGAAGATATATGCCATTGGAGGTAACTGATTTTGATAATTGTAAGCAAATCTAAGCACATCTCTCTCTGAAATAGGGTGAGAAACACCAAGTCTTGGAGAAAGCATTAACTGGTGTAAATCTGATTTACTGTATCCTAAATCCTTTACAAAATCAACGTCTTCATAAGCACCATTGTCAAGAAGTTTTTCATAACTCTTACCAAGATACCAGTAGTCTAGACGAAGACCTAAATTAACAATCATACCTTCCCACTCCATTCTATCCTGTAAATAGTAAGCAGCTTGAAGAGGAGTGGCTTTGTAACCGTTACTAACGCCTGATGCTGCCATTGCTGCATCATAGTAATCGTCCGGATTATAAACAAATCTATAGTCATCTTTCAGAACACCGGTTGAATCGATTTGTTCAACATAGGCCAATTCATCAGGAATTGACGCTATAGACGAATCGTCATTAGTATCAATGTAGGAATTTGTATCATAAATTTCTTTAAGATAGTCTTTCATTCTTGGGTTGTTAATTGTGAGGAAATTACTTACTTGATCTTTATCAATAAAATGCTGGATGAACTCAAGCCCTGTTTTTGCTTGATGAACGTCATTTATTAGATATTCAAAATCAGCCTTAAAGCTTGCAGTGGTTGTCTCGTCATTGATAAAAGTATCTGCAATTGTTCCTGGATAAGTAAAAGGTATTGTCCCTTCTTTTTCTAATGGAGTAATAGTATATTCATACACCCAATCTTCATAAGAAGGGAAACCAATCATTATATCATTAGTCCCTGCTATTGTTTCCCATCCTGCTCCAGTATTACCTATTGAAAAGTTACTGAATACATTGGCAACGTATGAATCTAGCATTTCTTGATTAACAGTTCCATCTGAATTGTAAATGTCATTATCAGTAATTGTTTGATATATATATGAATTACGATTCACACCTTTAGGTGCGTAATCTGTAGTTTTGTTATAGTAACTAGCTTTTACCTTAAGATTCATTTGGGGATTAAAGACTTGATCAAAATTAACTACATATTGTCTCTGATTAATTTCACTTTGTCCATTATGCTGAAGAGCGTATTTGTCCTTAGGAGTATATGCGTCATTGATTTCTCTATCGCCACGAACGGCTAAAGTGAACTTAGTTGCCGGAGTAATCTGATATTTAGTTTTAAAATTAGCATTATAACTATTATAATTTCTCTCGCCTAACTCAGTCCATAGAAAATCTTCTCTGTCTTTATACGGATTATACTCTTCATAATCTGTTTTAAGAAGAGAAGTTCCATTCAAGACGAAATCATCATTGGGATCACTTTTCCAGCTATCCTTAAAACGACCATCAGACCATGATCCACTTCCATTTAAAAAGAAAGTCAGATTATCTCTTAGTTTACCTGAACGATATCCTAACAGCGGACCTCCAATAGCAAATCTAAGCAAATCTGAATTACTATTTTCGTCAGATATAAGGTGATCTGTAGAATATTCCAACTTACCCGAGTAAAATCTTCCACCGCTTTTGGTAACAATTGATACGATACCTGATTGAGCATTACCGAATTCAGCAGTAAAACCACCGGTCATTACATTCATGTCAGCAATAGCATCAGTATCAACACTCAAAGCAACACCACCATCAACAGGATCCGAGACAGGCATACCGTCAACAGAGTAAACAACCTCACCTGTTCTTCCGCCTCTAACACGGACACCTTCGTTCGTAACCGATATACCGGCAATATCTTTTAACATATCATCGACATCATCAACGGCCTTATCCCCGATGTTGTCAATTTCGATCCTAGCTCCCGATCCCATTTTACTGGCATCAACCTTGGGCTTCTCTGCAATAACTCTTACATCAATGTCCAAAGCTACTGATTGTTTAGTCAGTTTTACATTTTGAGTAGTGACTGAACCTGCATTAATCCTAAGTCTTTCAACAGTTACAGCCGCATAACTCATTTTAGAAATCTTGGCATCATATACTCCCGGTGGAATATTGATAATCCTGCAAGTACCAGAACTACTCGTTTGTCCACCTATCTTAGTGTTAACGCCGTCTTTAAACAGCACAACATTCGCATAGGAAACTAAATCTCCGTCATTGGTTTTTACTTTAACAGCTAAGGTACCTGTCTCTTGTGCAACCAAAGATAAACTTCCAAAAAGCAAAACAAAGAACAATATTGAAGCTATCTTTCGCATCAATTAATCCTCCCTTTCTATTTCACAATATCCATGTTTTTATAAAATTCTCCATTCTACCAAAAAACGAATGGAATAACTTAAATGTCAATAAATTTTCTGTAAGCACCTGTTTATTTACGGAAATTCCAATTATCTCTTGCATATTTACTCTCTGTTAACTCTATCATTAACTCTCGCTCATAATTTGAAATATCTGATTCAAATACAAATTCATCATCATTCCATTGTTCTTTGAATCCTTGAATAAGTTTTTCCGTTACTTTATCGAAATTGTAATTGTTATTCTGTGCTTGATTAATCGAAATTGTTTTTCTCTGCAAAAATCTGGCTAACTTTTCCTTCTTCTCCGGTTCCAGTCCGGGCACCAACCAAGCAACTTCTTCTTGATTGGCATGAAGAAGAATAGAGCCATGTTGTAGAAGCATTTTACCTTTTCTAACTTGAGCACTTCCTACTATCTTTTTCCCAAGGCATTTTAATTCATATCTTGAAGTACTAGTGAAGCAGGGATTGGCATTCACTCTCTGCTCGGAAGCAGTAAGCTCACCTTTCTCAAACTCAATAGGAACGCCAAGAAGCGTTAATCCTTTGGCTAATGCTTTACTAATCTCCGCGTAAGTATCGGTAATTCCACCTTTAAATTTATCAATTGAAGGAGTAATTACGGCATACGTTACTTCGTTTTTATGTAAAACAACTCTACCACCGGTAGGTCTTCGCACAAAACCATAACCTCGAAGTTTAACCTCTTCGAAGTCAATCTCATCCAATGCTCGTTGATTGAATCCGCATGATACTGTAGCAGGATTCCAATCATAAAACCTTATAGTTGGTAAGCTTTTCCCGGCTTCTATGGCTAGCATTATGGCTTCATCTATTGCCATGTTTTCGGCTGAGCCTAACTTACCGTGGACTATTATTCTCCACTTCATATATTAATCAATTTTACCTTTTCGGCATATAAATTCTTTTCTATAACACCTATTTCTCTAACAGGAATTGCTTTCATCATTTGATTTGCTACTGTTTCGGGACAAACAACAATATATCCTATTCCCATATTAAAAGCACTATAAGATTCTATTGCTTCCACTTTGCCTGCATCAACAAGTAGTTTAAACAATTCGGGAGTTTCCCAAGCTTTCACGTCTACAACAGCTGTTAAGCTATCAGGAATAACACGTTTCAAATTCCCTTGAATTCCTCCTCCTGTTATGTGAGCCATCCCATGAACCTGATTAGGTTCTAAGAATGCCTTCATATATGGAAGATATGACTTATGAATCTTTAAAAATGCTTCTGCAACTGTATATTTCATCCCTGGGAGCAATGAATCATGCTTTAGTTTAAGAATATCAAAAACAATTGCCCTTGCTAAAGAATAACCATTTGTATGTAATCCTGTAGATTCAAATCCAAGCACTACATCTCCGGCTTTAATTTCTTCTCCGGTTATAATTTTCTTTTTCTCAACAAGTCCTACAATTGTCCCTGCCAAGTCGAAATCTTCAGGATCATAAATCCCGGGCATTTCTGCCATCTCTCCGCCTATAAGAGCCATATCATTTTCACGACAAGCCTTTACAAAACCGGAGATAATTGCTTCAATATTTTGGGGATTAAGTTTTCCAACACCTATATAATCAAGAAAATATTGTGGAATTGCCCCTTGAACAAGAATATCGTTCACACAGTGATTTACTAAGTCCTGTCCAACAGTATCGTAAACTCCAGCCATTCCCGCAACCATGATCTTTGTTCCCACACCATCTGCACTGGAAACTAAGACAGGTTCTTTCCATCTTGTGAGATCAACTTGATACAAACCTCCAAAACCTCCAATCTGGGTAAGAACATTTTTGTTAAATGTTGATTTTACCATTGGTTTGATTCTATTAACAGATTCTTCCCCGGCTTTAATGTCTACACCTGATTTTTTATAATCCATAATCTCCTCGTTACATTGATATGATATCAATCACGCACTGTTTTCTTTCTTCAATATATTTATTTGAAGCCTTCTGTAATCCTTCAACACTGAAATGTTCAACATCTAAAGATGCCATTACGGTTCCATATATCACAGCTTCTTTTACATTTTTGCCATTAAACTCACCTTTGCCTGCAAGATAACCCATAAAGCCACCTGCAAAACTGTCTCCTGCACCTGTTGGATCAACAACTTTCTTAACAGGATATACCGGAGCAAAGAAAAGCATGTTTCTCATAATTGCCATGGCACCATACTCCCCTCTCTTGAGTAGTACGAGTTTGGGACCAAATGCCAGTATATCTTCCGCAGCTTCATAAACATTCTCTTTTCCCGTAAGCATTTTAGCTTCATCTTCATTAACAAAAACAATGTCAATTTTCTTTATAACTTCAATCAATTCTTCTTTGGCAATATCAATCCAAAGGTTCATTGTGTCCATTGCCGTTAACTTGCAACACTCAAGCTGATTTAGTACGTTTAATTGTAAAGATGGATGAATATTCCCTAAAAAAAGAAATTCATTTGTAGCATACTCTTCCGATAGAACAGGATTAAAATCTGCAAAAACATTGAGTTGAGTATCTAATGTCTCCGCTCTGTTTAAATCATTATAGACTCCTTTCCAACGAAAGGTTCTACCAGAGGTGAATTCAATACCTGATGTATCTATACCTTTGCTATTGAGCATTTCTATGTTTTTACAATCATAATCTTCACCAACTACACCAACAACACAAGGTTTACAAAAATGACTTGCAGCCAATGAGGCATAGACGGATGAACCACCCAAAGCTTCTTCGACTTCTCCGAACGGTGTTTTAATACTATCAAGAGCAATTGATCCGACTAGGGTCAATTTCATTAATTACTCCTATCTATTTCAATTCTATTATTTGATTTTCCAAAATTAAGGATTGATCTGAATCTCTCACCTGAGAAACCTCTTATAACAACTACTATCAAAATAAGAGCAGCTATTTTTATTATGAGTTTCTTCCAAGATCGTTTTGCTTTTTTATGTCGATCCTCAAATCGGGTTTGTACTTTCTCTCTGAAATTATCCATTAGTCTCTTAGACTCTGCATTCCTTCTTTAAATCTTTTAGCACCTTCAGAAAGATTCTCCATACTGTTTGCGTATGAGAATCTAACATAACTATCAGCTCCAAAAGCACTACCGGGAACAACAGCTATCTGATAATTTTCAAGTAAGTACTCACAAAGAGCATTGCTTCCTTTAACTCCTTTCGAATTATTCTTCAAATAAGCACTGATATCCACCATCATATAGAAAGCACCTGACGGCTGAGAACATTTTACTTCTGGAGTTTTTAAGAGTTCGTCTCTCAAAAAGCCTTTTCTCTTTTCAAATTCAAGTCTCATTCTCTCAATTGATCCGTCGTCCTTTGCCAAAGCTGCAATTCCTGCCTTCTGGCTTACGGAGGAAGCGTTAGAAGTTATATGACCTTGAACTCTTGAGATAGCTGAAGCAATCTCCGTTGGAGCGGCTAAATAACCTAATCTCCAACCTGTCATAGCATAAGCTTTTGAGAATCCGTTTATTACAATTGTATTCTCTTTTATTTCTTCTGAAAGTGAAGCAATTGAAACATGCTTTACACCATCATACACAAGTTTCTCATAAATTTCATCAGAGATGATCGCAATATTATGTCTTAAGCATACACCTGCAATCGAGACAAGTTCTGCTTTTGTATATACTGCTCCTGTAGGATTTCCGGGTGAATTGAGGATAAGAGCTTTAGCTCTTGGATTGGATTTTATTAAGTCCTCTAATTCTTCAGCTACTATCTTGAATCCATTATCAATTGTTGTTTCGATGTAAAGGGGTTCTGCTTCTGCTAATTCTATCTGATACGGATAACTTACCCAGTATGGGGTCTGAACAATAACCTGATCATGAGAATCACATATTGCTCTCAAAGCAAAAGCGATTGAAGCTTTAGCACCGGGAGAAACAATTATTTGATTCGTTTCATACTTTAATCCGTTCTCTTTTTCCAGCTTATCACAAATCAATTGTTTAAGCTCGGGAACTCCAGGAGTAGGTGTATAACGGGTAAAGTTTTCATCAATAGCCTGTTTGGCATAATCTTTAATGTAGTCAGGTGTGTTAAAATCGGGTTCGCCTACACCAAAATTGATGACATTTATACCATCTTTTCGCATTTGGTTAGCTTTAGCGGCAATAGCTAAAGTTGGAGAAGGCTTTATCCTTCTTATTTGGCGGGACAATTGAATAGGCATCATCTCTCCTTTTACGTTAGGCTCTACTATTTAGAGAGCAATAAAACTAACGCTGTTGTATTATAGATGTCTTCCCATGAACAACCACGGGATAAATCACATACCGGAGCGGCTAAACCTTGAATAATAGGACCAATCGCTTCTGCTTTAGCAAAGCGTTGAACAAGTTTATATCCGATATTTCCTGCTTGAAGATCAGGGAATATCAATACGTTGGCTTCTCCGGCTATTGTACTACCGGGAGCTTTCTTTGATCCTACCGATGGGATTATTGCAGCATCAAGTTGTAACTCACCATCAAATTCAAAATCCGGATTTCTGGACTCTATAATTTCCTTAGTCTGTAAAACTTTGTCAACTAATTCGTGCTTAGCACTACCTTTTGTTGAAAAAGAGAGAAGGGCCACCTTAGGTTCGTCGCCTATTAAGGCTTTACGTGTAGCTGCTGTTGATATAGCTATATCTGCAAGTTGTTCCGCATCTGGATTAGGCACAACGGCACAATCTCCAAAGAGGAATATTTTATCGCTTCCAAGGAAATCAGGTGTAACCATTATAAAACTACTGGAAACTGTTTTTAATCCGGGTTTAACACCTACTACTTGAAGAGCTGCTCTCAGAACGTCACCGGTTGTATTTGCAGCACCTGCAACCATACCGTTTACTATTCCGTATTTTACTAAGAGAGCACCGAAGAATAATGGTTCTTTAACTGTTTCGATTGCCTGTTCTTTTGTTATTCCTTTTTTCTTGCGTTTCTCGAAGAAAAACTCTGCAAACTCAGAAATATCGTAAGTCTCAGGATTGATGATTTCAGCTTGAGAAATGTTTAACTCAAGTTCATTAGCTTTTGCAAGTATAGTTGTTTCTTCTCCAATGAGTACAACCTTAGCCATTTCTTCTTTAAGTACGGCTTCTGTTGCTCGCAATGTTCTCTCATCATAAGCTTCGGGAAATACAACTTTTCCCTTAAGAGCTTTTGCTTTCATCCTAAAATCAGCTAAAACGTCCATTATAGTCTCCTCTATGATAATATTTTTTTTACATTTTTAACTCCTCATTTTTTGTCAACACTAACAGTGTTTTTTATACTATATCATAAAGGGGTAGTTATTATATGCCTTAATAGCCACTTAATAATATCCGATTTCAAAATTAATCCAATGTAAAAAAGGAGTTTGCAATTGCATACTATACTCAATTGAAGGTATTTAATACTGTTAATAAATCTTATTTTATCGATCTTTAGTGATAAGTCCACTTTACATTACATTGTTTCACTTATTATCAGGAATCAGAATCGGTGAACTTGGAAATGAAAGCGGTATTATTAAATGATATATACTACTCGGTAAATGACACATATGTCTGGGGTCTACATCATAAATAATGGAAGGACTTGAAATAGGATTAGGATCTTCTTCCCATAAATAAAGCATATTGAATTCTATATACTTGATTCTACTTATGTCTGCACCATATATTATAAAACATTCATATTTCTGTCCATTCCTCTCTTCCCAGAAACTATATTTCTTGCGAGCAAAAGTCGAATCTGCTACCATGTCAGTACTATCAGTTATTGTTATAGCTGAAGATACTGAAAGTTTTACCCAAAGATTTGTATAGAAACTTAGATTTGTTTTGTTCATTACTTCTCCCATATCATCCATAAGATGTTGCAGATGAACTGGTAAAAGATAAATCTTATTATTATAGGTTGCACACATAAATCTAGCAGTTTCAAAATTCAATAAGTTTTGCATATAAAAAATGTGAGCATCTTTATACTGTTTAGAAACTATCTCTTTAGGGGTAAAGCATACCCAATCTTCAACACTTGTACCCTCAAGTATTTCGTGGTTCCCTTCCGAGATAAGGGTTGTAAACAAGCTATCCCAGAGTTGTTTTGCCTGTTGCTCATTTACTGTTAATGTTGGATTAGAAGTAACATGAGCTATTTCAGTAATACGTGGGTTTGTAGAACGTGCCCCTATCTTATCACCAGTAAAATCATCTACTGAGGAGTAGGACATTAAACTGATTGCTACTAACGATATTAGTAGCATTATCAAGTACTTTTTCATAGAATCTCCCTTCTCATTTAATTGTTTCCACCAAACATTAATAGTTAAAACATTTATCTCTACTTGTCAATATGTTTTTTGTTATGTTTTTTTGCTTTACAACTCTATAGTTTTAATTCTATTTCAACGATCTTTTATAATAGGCTCATTTTGCATTACAATGTTTCACTACTTCTCAGACATTAGATTTAGTGATAGAGAAAATGCCAAGTCCTAGCATTGGTAGAAACTCTTGTTTGATAGATAACATTAATAACCTACCCACATTCCACATCACGACTATTAGAGCTTGATAGAGGAACTCCCTCGGGTGCGGATTGTGGATAAGTTATCTAAAGAAAGTAATTTATCCACACTTCTTTACTGTGCATATAGTATTCATCAGACATGCACCTTAGAGAAGCAATGGAGCAGGAATGATGAAGTTAATGCCGGCAAGTATATAAGAGTCTTACTTCATCAACATCATCTTCCGCACAAACGTTTTATCCTTAGTCTTTAAACGATAAAAATATACTCCTGAAGCAGTAGGTTTATTATGCACATCTTTACCACTCCAAACTATAACATTATCTCCTGCTTTGAGTTGTTCGTTGACTATCGTATTAACTAATTGTCCCTTAATATTATAAATATCAATCCTGACATTTTCATCCTCAGCTAATGAGAACTTAATAGTAGTCTCCGGATTGAAAGGATTGGGGTAGTTACCCAAAAGTTTTGTTTGAGGCTTTAATTCCTGTATAGTTTCATCATCTGCAATATCGGTAGCAATGTGTGTAAGGAATGGGTAACCATTGTTTAATCGTGGATTAATATTCCAGATATCTTGGCTTCCATTTTCTTCTTCACCGATAAAATCCCAGCCAGATAATAGGAATGTATTTATATCCTGCATCTCAGCAGTGGAAATAGGTGTTCCACTAGAATAATTACTGTTTCCAGAGATATCATCATTCCAAAAACAGTTTGTTATCTCATCATAGCAAAAAAGAGAGAAACCACCATATTGCCTTCCATTCATGTTAATAGTTCCGGCACAATATGAATTTGATATTGAGATATCATCATTGGATTCACCAACAAATCCTGCAGACAATATAGCATTTGATACATTAGCTAAACTATAACAATCCGAAATTATACTCCTTGAACTCATACTTGTGAATCCACCGCTTCTATATGATCCTGAAACAGTACTTTCTGTAGAACAATATCTGATTTCTGAATCTTCAATTCTACCAATGAATCCACCTGTGTTTCTACCATCAATAATCCCTATTGTGTTACAGTCATTGATATTTGAGTTATAGCAGCTTCCGGCTAAACCTCCTGTGTAATCACAACTTAATAAATCGAATTGTGCTACATTCAAATTATGAATGTGTGATGATTGTAAAACACCAAACAATCCTATTGTTGAGTTTATGGATTCCGAGACGTGTTGACCACTCACTGTTAAACCATTACCATCAAAACTACCTTTGAAATAGGTTACAAAGAAGTTCGACTCAGAGCTTAAATCCAAATCGTTAACAAGGATAAATCATAATCATATTGACCGAAATAATTCAATAATTTCAAATCATCTACAGTTTCAATATGGTACCTGCCATCAGTCTGCATTAAGTAGCTATCTATATCTAATCCAACTCCACTAATCCACTCATTGTATAATGGAGTAGGCAAACCACATACAGTCAGTCTATGCTCATTGTTTATTAACACTGTGTCAATATTATAGAAACTATCCTCAATATTACAATCTGCGACTAAACCAATCAATCCTCCAACTATAGTAATCCCATTAACATCACATGTGCTAGTACAATTAACGACTGCTCCCTTTTCTGCAAGACCAAGTAAACCTCCAACTTTATTCTCTCCATTTACAGTACCTGAAACATGACAGTTAGAAATAGTACCAAAATTTTCACCAACTAGACCTCCACAAATAGGACTGTCATCATTAATTACAATGTTGGCATAACAGCTTTCAATTATTCCATCTTCAACATTTTTCCCAACAAGTCCACCGGTAGGTCCATCATATCCATAAACATTGCCGGTAACATTACAATTCAAAATATGACTGTTAGCATTATAACCTGTTATCCCACCTAAACAACGACCTCTTAGAAACTCTAATGTAGCTTCACAATTGATTATTGCACTGTTTTCCAATGCTGATCCTACTATTCCTCCGGTTACACCGGATTGAGCATATATTGAACCTGTGAAGGTTGAATTTGTAATTTCAGAATCTGAAATACTCCCGATAAAACCACCTACAGAAAAAACTGTATCATCAATATCTGCGGTTACGTCGCAATTGATTATAGTTGAGTTCTCTGCACATCCTGCTAAGCTCCCAACATGAGCTCCATCAAATATTCTTATGCTCTCTAAATTTAGATTAGTGATTTCTGCATTTAGTAGATTACGAAACAAGCCAATATATTCATCTACAGGATTATCAATAGTCAAGTTACTTATTGTATGACCATTTCCATTCAAACTACCTTTAAAAATTGGGATCATATAATTATTTTGACCCGAGAAATCTAGGTCCGAAGTTAGTTTATACCTTGCATCATCCATTGCTCCCAAAATGGTTAAGCAATCAAACTCGGTTTCATTATTGATTAGATAATCTTGCCCGTCAAAGCTAAGGAAATCAATTGGATTTAAAACTAAGTCATTTGCTAGCCATGCGTCAAATAGTTCACCTGACAATGCACCATATTCATTAGCATCTTCTCCTATAATAACAGCTGTATCAGCATTATAGAAACTATTGTCAAGAATTGGATTATCTCTATAAACTAATCCTCCTACTTCTACACTTCCTGTAACGTTACCCGTTGAGTAACAGTTTATTAGAAGTTGATGAGTACACAAACCTAGAAGACCACCAATCCGTGCAATACCACTTATGTTACCCGTATTATAACAATCCGTAAGTGTATATCCATACTCTCCGGATATGCCTCCACAATAATACTCACCACTAACTTTTCCATTATTTTCACAGATTGTAACGTATCCATTCCCAGAACCGAATAATCCACCGACTTTCTCAATACCATTGATATTACCATAATTCTGGCATGAACTCAGTGTTATATGGTTTATTGAACCTGCAATCCCACCAACGTTTTCTTCGCCATTTACTGATGCATGATTTGTACAATTAGTAACAGTGCTATATATAGTTGCTAGTCCAATAATCCCACCAACACTGTCAATGCCGGTAACTGAACCATAGACAACACAGTTTTCAATAATGCTATCCCAACTACTACCTACAATACATCCTGTTCCTGACCCACCTATAATTGAAGCATTAATCATCGTTATGTTTCTTATGATAGCATGTTCTATCTCTCCAAACAATCCTATTGTCCCATAACCGTATCTATCTATGGATAATCCAACAATACTGTAACCCTGTCCGTCATAACTCCTGAAAATTTGTTGTTACCTACCCCTATTCGATAGTATCCTAATCCATAATTCCAACTTTCTGTATTGGAAGCATCAATATCGGCTGTTTGAATGTAGTGTGCACCGCTATTCCAGACATGGTGAAAGTCATTAAGCCATTCCAAATTGTCTAAACTTGCTATCTGGTACGGATCATTTTCAGTACCCTGCCCTATTGGAGCGACAGGGTCTGAAAATAGACTCGTAATCACAAATAGTGCAAATAATAAAATCAAATAATCTTTCATTATTTCCTCCATTTGAGTTAAACATAGATTCTTTCTTAAGAAACTATAAATCAAGAACGAACACTATTTTTTCTAATGTCAAGCTAATTATTTCTACAGGAGAGTTTATTGTATGAAATAATTCCTATTACATAATATCTAGCAGTATTCTGAAACAGAGGTATTGTGGATGAAACATTAACTTTGCATTTTTATCAAGTATATATCCCATAAAGACACCAGTCTCTATTGATGATATTATATCATGTAGTTTACGTAGTATTTTTCTTGGTAAAACTTTGACCTCCCTAGGGTGGATACTTTTAAGGGTGACTCGCCAAATTTAATGAATATGTCATGAACCTGTTACGCCCCTTCTGCAATACTATTAAAGACAAAAGAAACTCTATGGTGAAAGTTATCCACACAATGTGGACAACTTTGGCTTTCGCCCAAGAGGGTCCAAGGAGGCTCCTTGGTGGGACCAATCTGATTCCAATGTCTTTAGAAGTCGCCCTAAAGGATGGTAGAAGGATGATAATAGTGGGTTATAATAAGGAAATAGCAAAATTTTAGAGGTATAGATGCACTACTATTGCACAGCAACTCCCCTGAGTTGCTATGACGACAAAGTCGGCAGACTGCTTTATTAATTCTTTACTACTGTCTTCTCTCTGCTTAATAGGTAACTAGCTAACATAATTAAGACACCACCCATAACTAGTGATGGATTTATTTTCAAACCTAAGAATAAAATCTCATTTACAGTTGTGAAGAATACGGCTAAAGCAAAGATTACAGACGATGTGTTTACAGGTAAATATGCAAGCGCATAGTTCCAAAAGAGATAAGCTACTCCTGATTGGAAAACTCCCATTTCAAGTAACCATAACCATTCGGTAGTAGTGTTTGGTTTCTCACCGGGATGGAGAAACAATATTGGCGTCATCAATACAGCAGACACCAAAAAGATGCAGAAAAGAAGTTGTATGATACTCATTGGTGAAGATTTATACTGACTCATCAGTGTTGCCGAGAAAAACACATAACAACCGAAGGTGAGTCCTGTAAGCACTCCTAACAAAATACCCAATCCATAAGTGTCACCTAATTCAGGGAAACTCCCCTTCCCCATCATAATCACATATAGCCCGGAAAGCGAAATAATCAAGGAAATTAGCTGAGTTCTAGTAGGCTTAACCTTAAGTATCAAGGATGAAAGAATAAACACGAAAACAGGCGATAAATTCTCAAGAATCATGACAAGAGTTCCGTGAAGATAAACCAGGCTTACATGATATAACGCAGAATTGAGGCAGATGCCAATCAAAGAAACAAGAGTAATGTGTTTCCAATGCTTCTTTAAGATTGTGAAGTTTAAAGCTTTATTAGCCGCCAAGAAACCAAACAATACTGCAGTACCAATCCATAGTCGAGTAGCAAACACGAAATAGGGATCAACCCCGTTAACTGATAACCAGCGTCCTGCCGGTCCGTGAATCCCCCATGAAAAAAGGGCTATAACTGCAAATATGAATCCTTTGGTTTTATCTGACATTCCTAGGTATACTCCAAACATTTATTATGTGCCTATCTTTCAGAGTCAGTTTTCTTTACAAGTTATTTCTGTGGGAAGTTTTAGTATATGAGAAAAGGCTGCATCCTATAGGATACAGCCTTTAATGTATTTAGGTTAACTTAGAATTATTCCTGAGTTAACTCTTCAGCTTTAATAGAATTATCGCCTGAAGCTACAACTTCGCCTTCAACGAATTCGATGATAGACATTTCAGCACAATCACCTCTGCGTGTACCATTTTTATAGATACGGGTATAACCACCGTTTCTTTCGGTATAACGCGGAGCGATGTCATCGAATAGCTTTTTAACCAAAGCTCTGTCTTGCAGAACTTTAAAAGCCATTCTTCTGCTGTGCACTGAATTTCTCTTACCATAAGTAACAAGACGTTCTACAAGAGATCTCATCTCTTTTGCACGAGCAGTGGTTGTATTGATTTGTTCATGGTCGATAATAGATTTGGCGAGATTGTGTAACATAGCCTTGCGATGTCCAGCTTCTCTACCAAATTTTCTTCCGGCTACACGATGTCTCATTTTCTATACCTTCTTCTTTGTAATTACACGATTCTTTGCTTCTTCAATTAGTTGAAGCTTTTCATCGACATCCATACCGAGGGTAAGTTCGTACTTAACAAGAAGCTTGGAGATCTCATCAAGAGATTTCTTACCGAAGTTACGATACTTCAGCATTTCAGCTTCAGAACGTCTTACCAAATCGCCAATTGTATCGATTTTAGCAGCGGCTAAGCAGTTAGCAGAGCGAACGGTAAGTTCGAGCTCTTTAACGCTCATATTGAGAAGTTTATCAAGACGTTCCAATTCAGGATCCATCTGTACCTCTTCAATATACTCAGGTTCAACTTCGAAACGAGTCACTTTAGAATAAAGGTCTTTAAGAAGTTTAGCTGAGAGGAAAAGAGAATCTCTTGGTTCGATAGCACCATTGGTATGTACTTCCATAACCAGTTTATCGTAATTCATCTTTTCTTTAACACGCATATGTTCAACATTGAAGTTAACTTTAGTAATAGGTGAATAGATGGAGTCAATCGGAATAACACCGATAGGTCTTTCTTCCATCTCCTGTTTGTCGGATGGTACATATCCTCTTCCGATTCCAATCCAGAGTTCAAGACGGAAATCAACTTCCTCAGTAATCTCCAGTAAAACATGATCTTTATTCAAGACTTCAAGTTCTGCAACTTCTTTGATATCACCGGCAGTAACAACTCCGGGACCTTTCTTTTCCAGAACTAAAGCAATCTCGTTGATAGAGTCTGTCTTAAAGACAAGCTTTTTCAGACGAAGAATAAGATCAATGTAATCAGAATCAGTACCAGGAATCGGGGCAAATTCATGGAATAAGCCTTCAATCCTGACGAACCTTACTGCGGCGCCTTGAATAGACGACAGAAGCACACGTCTCAGAGTATTACCGATTGTTGTACCGTAACCGGGTTCTAACGGTCCGATCTCAAACTTTC
The DNA here is from genome assembly GCA_963667035.1 of Cloacimonadales bacterium (SeqCode). GTDB lineage: Bacteria > Cloacimonadota > Cloacimonadia > Cloacimonadales > JAFGVF01 > Zophobacter. The sequence goes on along the minus strand of OY762964.1, from coordinate 230,296 downwards.
CGTAAGTCGAGCTGTAAGTATTCTTGTCAAATTCAACGCTCTCCGGCAGTTGAATGGGCTCAAGAAGCATCATAATCAAATACTCCTTTTTAGTTAAAGTTCACTATTTGGAATAGAATTCAACGATTAAACGAACATCGACGTTAACCGGGATTTCATCCGCAGCAGGAATTGCTACGAATTCACCTTTAAATTTATCTTTTTCTACTGTTAACCAAGAGTAAGGAGATGTTAAAGAAGTCATGTCCATTGCATCGACTATTGCACTGCAACTACGACTCTTCTCTTTAATCTCAACAACATCACCCGGTTTAAGCAGATAAGAAGGGATATCTACACGTTTTCCATTTACAAGAATATGACCATGATTAACAAACTGTCTGGATTGCATACGAGTTACCGCAAAACCCATTCTGTAAACAGCGTTATCAAGTCTTCTTTCCAGAATTTGTAACAGGTTTTCACCGGTTACACCAGCCATTTTCTCTGCTTTTGTATAATAATTAAAGAACTGCTTTTCCATCAGACAGTAAGTATATCTGAGTTTCTGCTTTTCTTTAAGATGAATTCCGTAATCAGACATTTTCTTTCTGAAACGTTTGCCATTACCATGCTGTCCCGGAGCATAGTTTTTCTTTTGCAGGATACGATCGTATTTTGGAGTTCCAAAAATGTTCTCACCAAACTTACGACATATCTTTGCTTTTGGTCCTGTATATCTAGCCATTTAAACTTCCTCCGTTATATTCTTCTGGTCTTTGGCGGACGACAGCCATTGTGTGGAATCGGAGTTTCGTCATGGATAGCTGTAACCTGGATACCGGCTGCATTGATTGCACGGATAGATGATTCTCTACCGCCACCGGGGCCTCTTACGATTACTTGGACCTTAGCGATACCCATTTCCATAGCAGCTTTAGCTACTTCTTCAGCAGCTAACTGAGCAGCGTATGGAGTACTCTTTTTAGAGCCTTTATAACCAACTTTACCACCACTAGACCAGACAAGAGTATTTCCGGCTTTGTCGGAAATAGAAACAATGGTGTTATTGAAGCTTGAATGAACGTGAGCTACACCCTCGTCAAAAGCAAGGCGTACACGTTTTTTCTTTACGCGAGTCTTCTTAGCCATTTATTCTCCTATCTTTTCTTGTTTTTCTTAAGAGAACCAGGTTTTGGTCCCTTACGAGTTCTGGCGTTAGTTTTAGTTCTCTGACCACGTACGGGGAGTCCCCTTTTATGACGTAATCCTCTATAACTGTTTATTTCCATAAGACGCTTAATGTCCATGGCAACTTTGGTTCTTAAAGAACCTTCTACTATATAATCATTCTGAATGATATCTCTAAGTAACTTTTCTTCATCGAGTGTGAGATCCTTAACACGGGTGTTCACATCGATGTTAGCTTTGGTAAGAATATCTTCTGAAGTAGTTCTGCCAATACCAAATATATAGGTAAGGCCAATAACTATTCTCTTATTCTTAGGTAACTCGATACCAGCGATATGTGCCAAGCTATTCCTCCTTAGTCTAACCTTGTCGCTGCTTGTGTTTTGGGTTAGTTTTACAAATCACACGCACAACACCATGTCTTTTTATAATCTTACAGTCTTTACATATCTTTTTTACAGATGCTCTGACTTTCATTGTTGCTCCTATTTATAACGGTAAGTGATTCTACCTTTTGTTAAGTCATAAGGTGATAATTCAATCTTCACCTTGTCACCGGGAAGAATACGAATTAAATGCATTCTCATCTTACCTGAGATATGAGCTAAAATTACATGCTCATTCTCTAACTTTACTTTAAAGGTGGTATTCGGTAACGATTCTATTACGGTACCTTCTACTTCAATTACACCGGATTTTGCCATTGTTTAACCTTTATCTAAGATTTCTGGTTGTTCAGGTTTTATTAGGATTGTGTGCTCAAAATGAGCAGACAAAGAGCCGTCCTTTGTGAAAAACTCCCAACCCTTTTCTATTACACGATTGGTACCTATATTCACCATAGGTTCTATAGCTATTGTCATACCGGCTTTTAATCTAGCTCCTCGTCCGGGTTTACCAATATTAGGAACTTGCGGATCTTCATGCAGATTTGCACCTATACCATGTCCGGTAAGATCATCTGCAAGATAATATCCATTAGAAGTAACATACGCTTCAATAGCGTGAGAAATATCTCCAACTCTATTGCCGGGCAATGCCTGTGCAACTCCGAGTTCAAGTGCCTTCTCTGTTACTTCCAAAAGCTTTAAAGCTTCATCGGTTACTGTGCCAACAGCAAAAGTTCTTGCTGCATCGCCATAATAACCTTCATAACAAGTTCCAACATCGATTCCGATTATATCCCCGTCTTTTAGTACCATTTCCTTTGAAGGTATTCCATGTACAATACCAGAATTAACTGATGTACAAAGAGCCCCCGGGAAAGGTTTTAGTCCGGGAACAGAGTAGCCTTTAAAAGCAGGTTTAGCTCCACGTGATAGAATAAAATCTTCCGCCATTCGATCTAATTCCCAAGTAGAAATACCGGGTTTAACAATCTGTCTCAATTCTTGAAACAGTGCATAAATTATTTCATTAGCAACACGCATTTTCATAATGCTCTTTTCAGATTTTATTCTAATCATCCCTAACGACCTGTTCTTCCTCTTAGCTTACCTTTTTTCATGAATCCGTCATAATGACGCATTACAAGGTGAGATTCAATTTGCTGCAATGTGTCTAAAGCCACACCAACAACAATGATAAGCCCTGTGCCACCGAAATTGAAGTCGACCTTACCCCATCTCACGAAGAAATCAGGCATAATAGCAATAAGTGCGAAGAATATTGCACCTGGAAGGGTAATTCTAACAATTACGTTATTTATATAGTCTGAAGTCTTCTTACCGGGCTTTTTACCTGGTATGAATCCTCCGTAGCGTTTCATGTTCTCCGCCATTTCTACAGGATTCAGCACAATAGCTGTGTAGAAGTATGCAAAGAAGACAATAAGAGCCACATAAAGGAATGTGTAGAATGCATGTCCAGGAGATAACCAGTTGACAAGTCCTACCCAAAAAGCTGAGCCATTGTCTCCACCTGCAAACATAGCGATAGTTCTAGGGAACATAATCACTGAGTTAGCGAAGATAATAGGAATAACACCCGCAGAGTTAACACGTAGCGGGATATATGTGCTGTGCCCGCCGTACATTTTACGACCGACGAAGCGCTTTGCGTACTGAACCGGAATTTTACGAGTAGCTTCAGTGATAAGGATAACTGCCGCGGTTACTGCTACCATGAGAGCAACCATAATCAAAGCACGAAGGATACCAACTTCACCCAGTCTTACTTTCTGGAAAAGATCCCAGAAACCTGCCGGATATCTGTCAATAATACCTGCGAAGATTATCAGAGAAATACCGTTACCGATACCATTTTCAGTAATCTGTTCTCCGAGCCACATGATCATCATCGTTCCTGTTACCAGAGTCACCATTGTGGAGAGAATAAAGAATGCTCCACCTGCAGGTACAACGTTTCCTGCTGTTGACTCGAGGTTTTGAAGGAAGAAAGCAATACTGATGGCATTGAATCCACCAATAATAACCGTGCCATAACGGGTTAGCTGGTTAATCTTTTTCTGTCCTTCAGCACCTTCCTTTCTGAGTTTCTCAAAATAAGGTACAATACTACCTAACAATTGGATTACAATCGATGTTGTAATGTATGGCATGATACCAAGAGCAAAAACTGATGCTCTTTGGAAGTTACCACCAACAAACAGATCATATAATCCGAATAATGTTTGGTCTGTTCCAGGATTCTGGAAGAAAGCTTTCAACGCTTCTACATTAACACCCGGGACAGGTATGAAACTACCAAGTCTGTAAAGTACTAATATAAAGGTTGTGAACAGTATCTTCTTCCGTAAATCCGGAATTTTGAAGATATTAGCTATAGTCCTAAACAAGTTAAATTACCTCCGCCTTACCACCGTTAGCCTCAATAAGCTTTCTAGCATTCTCTGAGAATGCATTAGCTTTGACATTAACAGTCTGTTTGAATTCAGTTTCAGTATTGGCGAGAATTTTAACCTTAGCTTTACCTTTCTTACCGCTATTAGAGATGAGTCCAAGCTCTTCCATTTTAGCGATGTCTAAATCTGTTTCATTAAGAGCGACCAGTTGAGCAAGATTAACAATGCGGTACTCCACTCTGTTCCAGTTTTTAAAACCACGTTTAGGGAGACGACGCTGAATAGGCATCTGTCCACCTTCGAACCAGATTGGAACTTTCCCGCCAGATCGGGATTTTTGACCTTTATGTCCTCTTCCAGCCTGATGTCCATAGCCGGAAGCCTGTCCTTTACCAAGTCTTTTTTGTTTCTTTTTTACGTTTGGTCGCTTTATGTTATTAAGAGAATACATTTTGCTCTCCTTTCCTATTCCGCAACCGGTTCAACTTTCAACAGATAAGAAACCTTATCTATCATTCCGAGAATATTCGGAGTATCTTCGTGAACACGTTGCTTCCCAATTCGACCTAATCCTAAGGCAACAAGAACTTTCTTATGAGTTTCTTTTCTGCCTATTGCACTCTTAACTTGTGTAACTTTTATCTTCATTCTTCCTCCCCACCGGTAAGCTCTGCGATGGTTTTTCCTCTTAATTTAGCGATATCGCTAATTGTTCTAAGATTCTTTAAACCGTCAACAACAGCTTTCACAACATTACCTGATGTGTTTGAGCCAAGTGATTTACAAAGAATGTTTTCTATACCAACAGCTTCGAGAATTGAGCGAGCTGTACCACCGGCAATAATTCCTGTACCCGGACGAGCAGGTTTAAGAAGAACACGGCTGGCACCGAAGCGACCAATAATCTCATGTGGGATTGTACCATTAACAATCGGAACATTAAAAAGATTCTGGTTAGCTTTATCTTTAGCTTTGCTGATAGCATCAACAATCTCGTTTGCTTTACCTTTACCAACTCCAACTTTACCGTCTTTGTCACCTATAACAACAATTGCACTAAAGCTAAAGTTTTTACCACCTTTAACAACTTTCGCAACACGCTTGGTGGATACAATCTTTTCTACGAAGATTGGTTCATTTTCGTTCTGGGCATTGAATTCCTGTTTCAATTCATCCTCCCTTAGAATTCCAGACCGGCTTTTCTGGCTCCATCAGCAAGAGCCTTCACGCGACCATGGTACTTGTATCCGGAGCGATCGAAACTAACTTGTTTAATTCCGGCTGCAACGGCTTTTTCACCTAATTTAAGACCAACCTGGAAACTCAGTTCAGCCTTCTTAGCCTTTTCTCCGCCAAAATCTTTAGCGATAGTAGACATAGACACAAGTGTCTTACCTGTTGTATCGTCTATAATCTGGGCATATATGTTTTTAAGACTACGGTATACGGCTAATCTCGGTCTCTCAGGAGTACCACTGAGTTTTTTACGAATCGCCAATCTTCTGCGATCTCTCATCTCTCTTCTGATTATGCATTTACTTTTTACCATTTTCTCTCCAATTATGCACCAGCTTTAACAGCTTTGATGGAAATATGTTCATCATGATAACGAACACCTTTACCTTTGTATACCTCTGGAGGTCTGCATTTTCTGATTTCAGCTGCGAATTTACCAACATCTTCTTTATGAATTCCCTTAACAGTAATAATACTGTTGAGATCTTTAATAGCTCCACCTCTACCAATTTGTTCGGTAGAAACAGTGATACCTTCAGGTATCTCCATTAAGATATCATGAGAATAACCTAAAGCAAGCTTTAACCATGGTCCTGTAACCTCTGCATTGTATCCGGTTCCGATTACCCATAAGACCTTTTGGTATCCCTGGGTTACACCAATAACCATGTTATTGATGAGAGCTCTTGTTAAACCATGTAACGCTTTCTCTTCTCTGGAGTCATTCGCTCTACTAACGATAATTTCATTTTCTACAATTTCCACTGTAATGAGTGGATTGATCTGATAATCTAATCTGCCAAGTTTACCCTCAACAAATATAAGTTTGTTCTCGAGAGTAACTTTTACATCTTGCGGGATTGTGATGGGGGATTTACCTATTCTTGACATTATTCCTCCTACCAAACCTTGCAAAGATATTCACCGCCAACTTTCTCTTTACGAGCTTGACGGTCAACCATAACACCATGGCTTGTTGAGATTATTGCTACGCCGGTATTATTGAAAACAGATGGCAGATTTTGTGAGTTAACATAAACACGTCTTCCAGGAGTTGATACTTTTGAACGCCTGTTAAAACAGGGTCTCCGGTATTAGTGTAACGCAAGTATAATGTTACAGTCTTACGGCTTTTCTTAATTTCCGGATTTCTCTCATTGACCTGGTAGCTGTTGATGAAATTCTCTTCAGCTAAAATCTTTATAATGTTCTCAATCAGATTGTTATGATTTACAACAACCTGCTTATGTCCGGCACGATATGCATTCCTGACTTTGGTTAATGCATCAGCTAACGGATCACTAATCATTATTCCTCCACTTAATTCTTTACCAACTTGCTCTGGTTACGCCAGGAATCTGGCCCATAGCAGCATATTTACGGAAGCAGAGACGACACATTCCAAAATCTCTCATATAAGCTCTTGGACGTCCACATACCTTGCAACGATTGTACTTACGTACGTCGAATTTAGGATCTCTTGCTTGTTTTACGATTAAAGCTTTCTTTGCCAAGCTTCACTCCTTTATTTGCTTTCACTTTTCTTGAAAGGGAATCCAAGGTTACGCAGAAGCTCTCTGCTCTCTTCATCCTTATCAGCAGTGGTTACAATAGTAATGTTTAACCCGCGAACTGCATCGATTTTATCGAAATCTATCTCAGGAAAAACTGTCTGCTCTTTGATTCCTAAAGAATAACTCCCGCGTCCGTCAAAAGCATTCAAAGAATAGCCTTTGAAGTCTCTGATGCGAGGCATTACTATCGAGATTAAACGATCATAGAACTCCCACATTACTTCACCGCGAAGTGTTACCTTACAACCGATAGGCATACCTTCACGAAGTTTAAAGTTAGAAATTGACTTCTTAGCTTTAGTAATAATAGGTTTACGACCTGTAATTGAAGTAAGATCTTTTACAGCACTATCCAATAATGCTTTATTCTGGGTCGCTTTACCTACACCCATGCTTACTACAATCTTATCAATCTTTGGAACCATATTCACATTTTTATAGTTAAAATGCTTCATAAGAGCAGGGATAACTTCGTCTCTGTATTTAACTTCTCTACGATTCATCGTTCCGCTCCTTATAACTCATCACCGGTTTTCTTGCAGATTCTGACTCTTTTTCCATCAGCACCTTTTCTGAAACCGACTTTTGTTACATCATTGATTTTCTCATTGTAAATCATTACATTTGAAGCATCGATAGGTGCTTCCATGTGAATGATTCCACCTTGTGGATTTTGCTGAGAAGGTTTGGCATGTTTTTTAATCATATTAACTTTCTCAACGATAACTCTACCGGTTTTTGGGAAGGCTTTAAGAACAGTTCCTTTTACACCTTTGTCATTACCGGAGATAACAATTACATTGTCACCTTTTTTTATTTTCATTTTTTTCATTACAAACTCCTATAACACTTCTGGTGCAAGAGAAACGATTTTCATAAATTCGTGTTCTCTTAGTTCACGGGCTACAGGACCGAAGATACGGGTTCCCTTTGGCTCCATTTTTTCATCAATAATAACAGCAGCATTATCTTGAAATCTGATATAAGAGCCATCAGGTCTTCTGATCTCTTTAGCTGTTCTTACAATTACAGCTTTCTGAACGGTGCCTTTCTTAACTTTTCCGGTTGGAGTAGCAGATTTAATAGCTACGACAATAATGTCACCGATGGAAGCATATTTTCTTTTAGAACCACCAAGGACTTTAATACACATAGCCTTTTTTGCACCTGAGTTATCAGCAATATTGAGCATTGTCTGTACTTGTATCATCTCTACTCCTTATTTGCTAACTTCTATTACTTTTTTAAGAATCCATCTCTTACGAGCACTCATAGGACGATACTCTTCAATCATAACAGTATCACCAATATGAGCTTCATTATTCTCGTCATGAGCCATGAATTTTTTATGTTTACGAACAGTCTTTTTATATAATGGATGAATAAATTGTCTTTCAGCACGAACGACAATAGTCTTGTCCATCTTGTCGCTGACTACAACGCCAACTTTATTAAGCTTTCTTTCGTATGCCATTTTTAACCTCTCTTAAGCCTTCTTCTCTGTGAGAATAGTCATGATACGTGCAATATCTTTCTTAGCCTCACGAATACGTAAAGGGTTATCCAGAAGGTTTCTTGCAACCTGAAAGCGTAAGTTGAACAGCTCAACACGTAAATCTTCTAACTTGTGGTTTAATTCTTCCACTGTCATTTCTCTGAGCTCTTGGGCCTTCATATCTCTACTCCTTCACGAGCAACCATCTTTGTTCTAATAGGAAGTTTGTGACCTGCTAAACGAATAGCTTCTCTAGCAATCTTTAAGTCAACTCCTTGGATTTCAAACATTACACGTCCCGGTTTAACAACAGCTACCCAGTATTCTGGAGAACCTTTACCTTTACCCATACGAGTTTCAGCAGGTTTAGAAGTGAGCGGTTTGTCCGGGAAAATTCTGATCCATACTTTACCAACACGTTTCATTTGACGAGTGATAGCTACACGAGCAGCTTCTATTTGACGACTGGTAATCCAACCATCTTGCATAGCGACTAAAGCATAATCGCCAAAGCTGACTTCTGAACCACGGTAAGCGAGACCAGTTCGTCTACCGCGCTGTACCTTTCTATGTTTAACTTTCTTTGGTGCTAACATCTATATTCTCCTTCTTCTCTTAGTCGAGAATATCGCCTCTGTAGATCCAAACCTTAATACCGATAATTCCGTAAGTTGTCTGAGCTTCAATCAGAGCATAATCAATATCAGCACGAAGTGTGTGTAATGGAGTTCTACCTTGTTTGTAGCGCTCGGTTCTGGCAATTTCAGCACCGCCTAAACGACCTGAGCACTGAACCTTGATTCCTAAAGCTCCGTCTGTCATTGCTTTTCTCATTGCCATTTTCATAGCACGGCGGAAAGAAACTCTTTCCTCTAACTGACGGGCAATTTCCTGTCCAATTAAAGATGCATCTAACCAAGTTTTCTGAATTTCGATGATGTTAATCATCACTTTCAGCTCGTTACCACGCTTCTTATTTACTAAAAGATTGATCTCTCCTCTAAGACGATTGATATCTTCACCTTTCTTACCAATAACAAGACCTGGTTTTGAGGTATGAATATCAATATTTATAGAGTTAGTTTTTCTTGAGATCTGAATCCTTGAAACCATCTTAGAGGCTAAACGCTTCTGGATGTAGTTTCTTACCTTGAGGTCTTCAAGCAGGTTCTCAACATAGGCATCACCTTTGGCAAACCAGATTGATTCAGTCTGCTTGTTAACTCCGATTCGGTACAGTACTGGATTAATTTTCTGTCCCAATGATTCCTCCTATTCCTTTTCCCTTAAGCCTAAGGTAATATGACATGTTCTACGACGAATTACAAAAGCTCTACCTTGAGCTCTGGCCTGAAATCTTTTCATTATAGGACCATCGTCTGCATAAGCGTCGGCTACAACAAGGCTATTTAAATCAACTTTATTATCTTTCTGCTGTGCATTAGCAATCGCAGAATTAAGCAGTTTACCTATCGGAGCAGCGACTCTTTTAGTTGAGAACATCAGAATCTTCTGAGCTTCAGGAACTGAAATCCCACGAATAAGGTCCAAAACTAATCTAGCTTTTCTAGCGGAACCTCTATGGTAGCGAAGTATTGCTTTAGCTTCCATTCTCGTTACTCCTTATCTCTATTTCTTCTTTTCTTTATGTCCGCGGAAGGTTCTTGTGGGTGAAAATTCACCTAACTTATGACCTACCATATTTTCGGATACATAAACCGGTACAAATTTACGTCCATTATGAACTGCGAATGTATGACCGATAAACTCAGGAAGAACTGTGGAACGACGAGACCAAGTCTTGATAACAGTTTTCTTGCCATCTTTATTCAGTTCGTCAACTTTCTTCACAAGATGATCGTCTACGAAAGGGCCTTTCTTTAAAGATCTGGGCATTAGTTCCTCCTACTTCTTCTTATTAGCCTTAATGATGTACTTATCTGAGTATTTCCTTGTTTTACGGGTCTTTCCGCCTTTAGCGAGTTTACCCCAAGGAGATCTTGGATGTCCACCACCGGAAGTTTTGGCTTCACCACCACCCATGGGATGGTCTACAGGGTTCATAACAACACCACGAACTGTAGGTCTGATACCCATCCATCTTTTGCGACCGGCTTTACCAAGTTTTATCAGGTTATGTTCAATATTTGAAACCTGACCCATTGTAGCATAGCATTCTTTACGAATAAGATGCACATCATTTGAAGGCATTTTAATATGAACATAGTCTCCGTCTTTTGCAACAACTTGAGCAGATGATCCGGCAGAACGAGCTATCTGTCCGCCTTTTCCTCTTTTAAGCTCAATGTTATGTACAACAGAACCTAATGGAATACGATCTAATGGTAATGCGTTTCCTACTGAGAATTCAGCTTCAGGACCACTCATTAATTTCATTCCGACTTTGATTCCGTCCGGAGCTATAATATATCTTTTCTCACCATCAGCATAATGAAGCAAAGCGATTCTAGCTGTTCTGTTAGGATCATACTCAACAGTAGCAACAGTTGCAGGAATACCATACTTGTTACGCTTGAAATCAATAATTCTATAGTGACGTCTGTGACCACCACCACGATGACGACAAGTTATGCGTCCCTGGTTGTTACGGCCACCGGTTTTTCTAAGAGGGGCAAGGAGTGATTTTTCAGGTGTTGAAGTAGTAATCTCTTCAAATGTATAACCTGTTTTAAATCTTTGAGTCGGTGTTACCGGTTTATAATGTTTAATTCCCATTTTAACTCCTCATTATAACTCAAAGTCCGGAATAGTCTGGCCTTCAGCAAGTGTTACAATTGCTTTCTTCCAGTCCGCTCTTTTTCCGGCATAACGACCTAATCTCTTAGGCTTACCTTTGTACTTTATTGTATTAACACTTACAACTTTCACGTTAAAAATCTGTTCAATAACTTTTCTGATTTCAATCTTATTAGCATTGATGCTAACTTTGAAAGTGTAGCTGTTCTGACTTTCTTTAATCAAACTGCTTTTTTCAGTTATGATAGGGGCAATGATTATTTCTCTTGGATGTATCATTTTTCGAAGACCTCCACCATTTTATTAAGTGCAGATTCTGTGATTACAAGGTGTTTGCATTTTATAACTTCGTATGCGTATAAGCCATCTGCACGATCAGCTTCTACTCTTGGAAGATTTAAGAATGACTTTACAACAGCCTTGTCATGACCTTCGGTTACCAATAATATTCTCTCATTCTTTGGAGCGAATTTATAAAGAAGCTCTTTAGCCATTTTTGTGCTTGGCTTCTCAAACTTAAGGTCTTCAATGATATACACCTTGCTGTCTTGAGCTTTTGCTGTTAAAGCAAGCTTAAGAGCAAGTCTTTTCTTCTTCTTAGGAATATGACGATACCAGTTCTTAGGATCGATACCAAAGGCCATACCACCACCACGACGAACAACTGTACGCTTGTTACCAACGCGTGCATTACCGGTACCTTTCTGTTTAAAAAGCTTCTTACCGCTACCCTGTACTAGAGCACGATTTTTCTTAGCAACAGTACCTTGACGCTGGTTTGCGAGATACATTTTAATTATTTCGTGCAGAAGAGCTTCCGGATTTTTTGACTCAGCTTCGAATAAAGCTGCAGGAAGTTCCACTTTACCTTTCTGTTCGCCTGATGCAGAATATTTAATTGCTTCTAACATTATATCTCTCCTGCATTATTTAGCTTTCTTGATGTAGATAAGGCTGTTACGATGACCGGGAACTGCACCCTTCAGCATAATAAGGTTATTCTCTGCGTCAACTTTAACAACTTTCAAGTTTTTGACAGTTACTCTATCAACACCCATGTGTCCGGCCATTTTAAGACCCTTCAATACACGTGCAGGAGTAGCACACTGTCCGATAGAACCCGGTCCTCTGTAGGACTCATGAACACCATGCGAAGACATGAAGCCGTGGAAACCATGGCGTTTCATAACACCGGAAAAACCACGACCCTTAGATGTACCAACAACATCTACAAGTTCATTTTCCTGGAACAGGTCAACTTTGAATACATCCTGCAGATTAACATCTACAAGATTCTTTAAACGAAATTCATGCAAATAACGAAATGCAGGTGAACCGTATTTTTTAAAATAGCCGGCCATTGGCTTGTTAAGCTTTTTTTCTTTCAGTGTTTCATAACCGAGCTGAATCGCTATGTAGCCATCCTTCTCCTGTGTTCTTTTGTTAACGACACTGCAAGGTCCGGCCTGGATAAGGGTTACAGGAATTATCTTACCTTCTTCTGTGAAGATCTGAGTCATCCCAATCTTTTTACCTATTAATCCAACCATTACTGTCTCCTTAGTTATTTCGCTTTAATCTCTACGTGAACACCGGCAGGAAGACTTAATTTCTTCAGTGCCTTCGTGGTCTGAGGAGTTGGGTTAACAATATCAACCAGTCTCTTATGAACCAGCATTTGGAACTGGTCTCTAGACTTCTTATTCACGTGAGGAGAGCGCAGAATAGTGTAAAGGGTGCGGTCTGTTGGCAATGGGATTGGACCCATAATCTTTGCACCGGTACTTTTAGTACTCTTTACAATCTCTGCAACAGATTGATCAAGCAAGCGATGGTCATACGCTTTAAGCTTGATTCTGATACGATCATTATTACTCACCTTAAACCTCCAACTTTTACATTGTGAGCGACATCCTCTTAGGCTGCTTTATTCCCGAGTCAAGAGGACGCAGGTTTGATAGAATATGGGCAGATCGTGCTTTGTTAAGCTATTTGTCAGGACCGTTCCAATGAACGGTTGTAATGCGTTGATTTTGTTTAAAAATCATCACTATTTCCTGAGATCTATAAGCCTTTTTCCTATCGGGCTTTTCCTTTCCCCGGAGACTTCGGGTCGTCACCGGAGTGATTTTATTAATTCAAGTCTGACCAAAATCCATGACACTTACATTCTGTCAAACACTTTTTGTTTTGATATCTAACTTTATGATTTTCATTAAATTGTATATCGTAATTTTTCTATTCCAAAATATGCTAATTGATTGCTCCCATTTTTACCCTGACAACCTATAATTTGTTACTTCTCTTTACTACAATGTTAATTTCAAAGTATTCTATGCATTCCTATGCTTATTTCACCACCATCATCTTACCAATAGCTTCATTGCCTTCACAGCTAACTTTATAGAAGTATATTCCGGCGGCTACAGGCTTACGATTATTATCCTTGCAATCCCATACTTGTGAGTAATACTCTCCGGATTGCTTATCCTCGGATGATAAACCTGCACTTCTGACTAACTGTGAGAAACTCTGAGTTATCTTAATATCTCTAACCTTTTGCCCTCTGATATTGTATATCTCCAAGGTTGGTCTCTCTATCGGTTTCTTTGGTAATGAAAATTCAATATTTACAAATGAACTAAGTCCTTTAACAAGATTAATGGGATTAGGATATACTGAATGCCGGATATGTGTAGGTGGGACTAAGTTTGTCTCATCCTGAATTGATACCGGTGCTCCATATTCAAATACACCCATATCAACAATATCATTCCATACTCTCTGTCCTCCGGCAAGATCTGTATCAGGTAAATAAAGACCGAGTGTATCTACAGTCCCTGAATCTATGCATGGAGAATTTGCAGACAATTGATAGTAATCAATATCTTCAATACTAAGAGTATCCGTTAATGATCCAAGAAATAACGGATCAGTATTGTATAGGCAATCTGTAAAGTATACTTGCTCCGGTATCGTACTTGAGGGTTGGCTTGATGAAAAGGAGCAGTTATTTACGTATACATCTTCTATTACTGTCACAGGGGGATTAACAAAGATATTCTCATACCTATTTTTTAGATACAATTCTCCATAACAGCTAGGATTATAAAAAATTGAGTTAGAGAGTTCAACTTCTCCAATGATATATACAAAATAACTGTTACCACTATTATTAGCAAATGTACAATTCGTTACAATCGGAGTTTGATATCTGTCTTGAATATACACAGGAGCAAAAGTCCAATGCCAAGTATCTACATCATTATCAAAGAAAAGGCAATTTTTCATTATCAATCGCCTAGTTGATTCCGGATATAAAGCATTCTGAAAACTAAAAATAACACCGTCATCAGCTTCGCAACCTGTAAAAATCGCATTAGAGATGTTTAAATCACTTTCCTGAAACAATACACCTACTTCGTTATAATCAATATTGGTAATAATGAAATTATTAGATATATAACCATTTACAATAACATTGTCACAATCATTTGCCATTATGCTTCTCGGTGAATTACTATCAGTTGGTTCAGTTTCAAAGATGCAATTGGTAAAGTAAATGTTACTACTTCTAGCAATATTAAAGCATGTTGATTCGAAATTATTGATAATTATATCATTGTAAAACAAATTTGAACTTTCAATGCATTCAATTACTGCACTAATACCTCTTTGTTCAGAATTGTTTAAACTAAGACCTGAGATATTGATGTTTTCGGAATAGAGTATTCCAAAGAAAGAAGCAGATTCCTCAGCATCAAGAATCGTTTGTTCAGGCCCTTCTCCAATGATACTGACATTAGATTTCGCTGCTAAGGGAAATACTTGATTATTCAAAGTCTGTGAATAACCTCCAGGTGCAAGGTGTATTGTTCTTGGGTTATCAGGGTTGACAGTTATCATCTGAAGGGCTTTCTTCAAAGTTTGAAAAGGTTCTGCGGGATTGATTCCTGAATAGCCATCATCCCCCAACGGAGACACATAGATATCACTATCAATCTCTCCGAAGTAGCTGTTTTGAATATCTATCTCAGCAAGGGCATACATTGTCGCGATAAAGAATTGATCAGGTTCTTCGATTGCTCTACTACAGATATCAAGATTTATATCTATTGTTGGAAAAGTTTCATCTTCATCCCAATCGAATAGCATAATATCCATACCATTAGCTGCATTGTTATCAAAGACAGAACAGAGGTTTTCTGAATTAAAGATAAACTCAAAATCAGTATCAACAAATATTCCACCACCTCTGTAGAAAGCTTGATTGTTATAAATCTGTAAACTAGATATTTCGACTCTACCATCTCCTCTTCCAACACCAATACCACCACCATAATTTGCTGTACAATTTCTAATTATACAATTCGATATAGTTACATTCGAGTCTTCCTTAACACAAACTCCTCCACCTATGGTTAAATCATATCCTGTATTAGGTTCATGTTCATTATTAGTAAGCGTAAATCCGTTGATATGCACTGTCTCATTATTCTCAACTGTGATACAAGATTGCCAATAACCATCAATAACTGTATTCTCTATGTAGTCAGGATTTGGGTCATAGAGATACATACTTGCAAGTACTAACTGTTTTCCATTCGTGTTTACTTGTTCTATATATCTTCCCGGATGCACTATGATATAATCTGTATCAGAGCTAAAATCAATTGCTTCTTGAATTGTTGTGAAGTCGGCAGTGCCATCTTGTGAAACGTAATATGTCATAGCAAATAAAGGAAGTAACAAAGCAAAACATATCAGTACTAAAAAGAATCTTTTCAAAAACAACCTCTCATCTTGTTTCTTAATAACATAGAGAAATATGGGGAAGGTTTCCCTTCCCCATGTACTTTACAATTTATTTGAGTAAAATCATTTTCTTTGTCAAGATTTCCTCTTCTATAAAAAATATTGTGTAAATTACAAACAGATTTGCGACTACTTCACCACCATCATCTTACCAATAGCTTCATTGCCTTCACAGCTGACTTTATAGAAGTATATTCCGGAGGCTACAGATTTACGATTGTTATCCTTGCAATCCCATACTTGTGAGTAATACTCTCCGGACTGCTTATCCTCGGATGATAAACCTGCACTTCTAACAAGTTGTGAGAAACTCTGAGTTATCTTAATATCTCTAACCTTTTGCCCTCTGATATTGTATATCTCCAAGGTTGGTCTCTCTATCGGTTTCTTTGGTAATGAAAATTCAATATTTACAAATGAACTAAGTCCTTTAACAAGGTTAACGGGATTAGGATATACTGAATGCCGGATATGTGTAGGTGGGACTAAGTTTGTCTCATCCTGAATTGATACCGGTGCTCCATATTCAAATACACCCATATCAACAATATCATTCCATACTCTCTGTCCTCCGGCAAGATCTGTATCAGGTAAATAAAGACCGAGTGTATCTACAGTCCCTGAATCTATGCATGGAGAATTTGCAGACAATTGATAGTAATCAATATCTTCAATACTAAGAGTATCCGTTAATGATCCAAGAAATAACGGATCAGTATTGTATAGGCAATCTGTAAAGTATACTTGCTCCGGTATTGTACTTGAGGGTTGACTTGATGAAAAGGAGCAGTTATTTACATATACATCTTCTATTACTGTCACAGGGGGATTAACAAAGATATTCTCATACCTATTTTTTAGATACAATTCTCCATAACAGCTAGGATTATAAAAAATTGAGTTAGAGAGTTCAACTTCTCCAATGATATATACAAAAAAACTGTTACCTCTATTATTAGCAAATGTACAATTCGTTACAATCGGAGTTTGATATCTGTCTTGAATATACACAGGAGCAAAAGTCCAATGCCAAGTATCTACATCATTATCAAAGAAAAGGCAATTGTTCATTATCAATCGCCTAGTTGATTCCGGGTTTAAAGCATTCTGAAATCCAAAAATCTCACCATCATCTGCTTCACAACCTGTAAATATGGCATTTGAGATATTTAAATCACATTCTTGAAACCTCATTCCTACTTGATTATCTTCATTATCATTGAGAGCAAAACCTTTTGAGATAAAGCCTTCAATTAATATGTCCCTCGAATGATCTCCTAAAACACTCAAAATATCTCTAGAAGTATACGAAGTCTCAGCGTATATATTATGAATCATAACATCTGAACTCAAAATAAATGTAAGTGCACAGTACTCAAAATTATTAATAGCTAGATCTTCGAATCTGAGATTTTCTGAACCATAACATTCAATCACTGCAAGTATAAAACTCTGTTCCGAATTGTTTAAACTCATACCTGAAACATTGATGTTTTCAGAATACAATATACCGAAAAATGAAGCAGTTTCTTCAGCATCAAGGATTGTTTGCTCAGCTCCTGCTCCAATGATACTTACATTGGATTTGATAGCTAATGGAAACATTTGATTGTTCATTGATTGAGAGTAAACCCCAGAAGCAAGATAAATCGCTCTTGGATTATCAGGATTGTTAGTAATCATCTGAAGTGCTTTCTTCAAAGTTTGAAAAGGTTCTGAAGGATTAGTTCCCGAATTGTTATCATCACCCAATGGTGATACATAGATATCACCATCGATTTCTACGAAATAGCTATTTTGAATATTAATCTCAGCTAGAGCAAACATAGTAGCAATGAAGAACTGATCAGGCTCTTCGATTGCTCTACTACAAACATCTAAGTTTATTTCAATAGTTGGGAAGTTCTCACTACTCTCATAATCTTCATCCCAGTCGAAGAGCATTATATCCATACCGGTTGCGGCATTATTGTCATAAACAGAGCATAGGTTCTCTGAGTCAAAGATAAATTCAAAATCAGTGTCAATATATATACCACCTCCTCTATAGAAAGCTTGATTGTTAAAAATCTTTACATTTGAAATCTCCACTCTTCCTTCTCCACTTGTCATTCCTATTCCTCCACCATGGCGAGCAGTACAATTTCTAATAACACAATTTCTTATTGTTACATTTGAGTCCTCTTTAATACATACTCCTCCACCAATAGATGCGTCATATCCGGTATTAGGTTCATGCTCATTGTTTGTAAGTGTAAATCCGTTGATATGCACTGTCTCATTATTCTCAACTGTGATACAAGATTGCCAATAACCATCAATAACTGTATTCTCTATGTAGTCAGGATTTGGGTCATAGAGATACATACTTGCAAGTACTAACTGTTTTCCATTCGTGTTTACTTGTTCTATATATCTTCCCGGATGCACTATGATATAATCTGTATCAGAGCTAAAATCAATTGCTTCTTGAATTGTTGTGAAGTCGGCAGTGCCATCTTGTGAAACGTAATATGTCATAGCAAATAAAGGAAGTAACAAAGCAAAACATATCAGTACTAAAAAGAATCTTTTCAAAAACAACCTCTCATCTTGTTTCTTAATAACATAGAGAAATATGGGGAAGGTTTCCCTTCCCCATGTACTTTACAATTTATTTGAGTAAAATCATTTTCTTTGTCAAGATTTCCTCTTCTATAAAAAATATTGTGTAAATTACAAACAGATTTGCGACTACTTCACCACCATCATCTTACCAATAGCTTCATTGCCTTCACAGCTGACTTTATAGAAGTATATTCCGGAGGCTACAGATTTACGATTGTTATCCTTGCAATCCCATACTTGTGAGTAATACTCTCCGGACTGCTTATCCTCGGATGATAAACCTGCACTTCTAACAAGTTGTGAGAAACTCTGAGTTATCTTAATATCTCTAACCTTTTGCCCTCTGATATTGTATATCTCCAAGGTTGGTCTCTCTATCGGTTTCTTTGGTAATGAAAATTCAATATTTACAAATGAACTAAGTCCTTTAACAAGGTTAACGGGATTAGGATATACTGAATGCCGGATATGTGTAGGTGGGACTAAGTTTGTCTCATCCTGAATTGATACCGGTGCTCCATATTCAAATACACCCATATCAACAATATCATTCCATACTCTTTGTCTTCCCGCAAGGTCTATCTCAGGTAAGTATAATCCAAGTGTATCTACAGTTCCGGCATCAATGCATGGAGAGTTTTCGGATAGTTGATAATAATTTACATCTTCTATGTTAAGAGTATCTGTAACAGAACCAAGAAAGAGTGGATCTGTATTGTATAGGCAATCTGTAAAGTATACTTGCTCCGGTATTGTACTTGAGGGTTGACTTGATGAAAAGGAGCAGTTATTTACATATACATCTTCTATTACTGTCACAGGGGGATTAACAAAAATATTCTCATACCTATTTTTTAGATACAATTCTCCATAACAGCTAGGATTATAAAAAATTGAGTTAGAGAGTTCAACTTCTCCAATGATATATACAAAATAACTGTTACCACTATTATTAGCAAATGTACAATTCGTTACAATCGGTGTTTGATATCTGTCTTGAATATACACAGGAGCAAAAGTCCAATGCCAAGTATCTACATCATTATCAAAGAAAAGGCAATTGTTCATTATCAATCGCTTAGTTGATTCAGGGTTTAAAGCATTCTGAAAACTAAATATTGCTCCATCATCAGCTTCACAACCTGTAAATATGGCATTTGAGATGTTTAAATCGCATTCTTGAAATCTTACTCCAATATCATTATGATCAATATTAGTGATCTTAAGGTTTTTTGAAACAAACCCTTTAATGACAATGTCATCACAACTATTCGCAATAAAACTATTAAGCGAATTATTATCAGAAGGTTCTGTTTCAAGAATGCAATTTGAGATTAGAATGTTACTACTTCTATCAAAAAAAAAACCAATTGATTCTAAATTATTAATACTTATATTAAAATATGATATGTCTGAGCTATCAACGCAATCAATTACTGCATGTATTCCTCTTTGTTTTGAGTTATTTAAACTAAGACCTGAGATATTGATGTTTTCGGAATTGAGTATACCAAAGAAGGAAGCAGATTCTTCAGCATCAAGAATCGTTTGCTCAGGTCCTTCACCTATAATGCTAACATTAGATTTAACTGCTAAGGGAAACACTTGGTTGTTTAATGTCTGAGAGTAAACTCCTGTCCCAAGGTGTATTGTTCTTGGGTTATCAGGGTTGACAGTTATCATCTGAAGGGCTTTCTTCAAAGTTTGCAATGGCTCTGATGGATTGATTCCTGAATAGCCATCATCCCCCAACGGAGACACATAGATATCACTATCAATCTCTCCGAAGTAGCTGTTTTGAATATCTATCTCAGCAAGGGCATACATTGTCGCGATAAAGAATTGATCAGGTTCTTCGATTGCTCTACTACAGATATCAAGATTTATATCTATTGTTGGGTAAGTTTCATCATCGTCATAATCAAATAGCATAATATCCATACCGGTAGCTGCATTGTTATCAAAGACAGAACAGAGGTTTTCTGAATTAAAGATGAATTCAAAATCTGTATCCACATAAATTCCTCCACCTCTATAAAATGCCTGATTGTGGTAAATCTGCACATTAGATATTTCTACTGCCCCATCTCCTCGAGTCATACCAATTCCACCACCATATTTAGCAGTACAATTTCGGATTACACAATTTGATATTGTTACATGTGAGTCCTCTTTAATACATACTCCTCCCCCAACAGATGTATAAAAGTCAGTGTATGGTTCCAACTCATTATTTGTTAATGTAAAACCATTTATATGTACTGTCTCATCATTCTCAACTGTAATACACGAAAGCCTACTCCCATCAATTATTGTATTCTCTATGTAGTCAGGATTTGGGTCATAGAGATACATACTTGCAAGTACTAACTGTTTTCCATTCGTGTTTACTTGTTCTATATATCTTCCCGTATGCACTATGATATAATCTGTATCAGAGCTAAAATTAATCGCATCTTGAATAGTAGTGAAATCAGCAGTGCCATCTTGTGAAACGTAATATGTCATAGCAAATAAAGGAAATAACAAAGCAAAACATATCAGTACTAAAAAGAATCTTTTCAAAAACAACCTCTCATCTTGTTTATTAATAACATAGAGGAATGTGGGGAAGGTCTCCCTTCCCCATGTACTTAACAATTTATTTGAGTAAAATCATTTTCTTTGTCAATGCTTTTTCTGATGTAGTTAAGCGTGAGAAGTATACTCCGGATGCTAACGGTTTATGATTATCATCTTCACCATGCCATTTAATGTTATAGCTTCCGGCCTTTATTTCTTCGTTAAACAAAGTTTTTACTTTCTGACCTTTGATATTAAAGATTTCAAGTTTGGCATTGCCATCCTTAGCAATATCAAACAAGATTGTTGTAGTAGGATTGAAAGGATTTGGATAGTTGCCTGTAAGTTTAGTAACTCTTGGGACTTCAATTCCTTCATTTAGGTCTTTATCACTAAAAGAAACTTTTAAGAAGTCGGAATAATCACTAACATTAGCTATTTTTCTTTCATATTTACCATTTAAAGGATTATATACTTCGTAATTCTGAACTTTCTTACACTTGCTTTTAGTTGGGAACCAAAACTGGAATGTCATTTCACTAACTGCTGTTGTTGAATCACTGAGAACATAAGCATTTAATTGAGCCTGACCTTCGTTAATAACCGCAGCACCTTTACATTTCTTATTAACAAAAACAGCGACTTCAACCGGTTTTTCTCCATCTTCATATTCATCCATATCAATATCAATATATATTGGCATATATTCAAGCTGTTCTTCATATTCAAAATGAGTAGCCATGACTCTTTTATATTGATCCAAATATGGTGGATTAGGATTTGTACCACCCCATTTGAATTTGACATTTGAAGTTCCAATATACTTAACAACTACCATATCACCATAATTGATTGCAATATCTGCATCAGCTTCTGTTCTACCAAGCCAATTATCAGTATAAGCGTCACTTGGCTCATCGCCTGTCTGGTAAACATAACCCGGAACTGGCATTCTTGACATTCCCCAGTCCTCAGCATATATTGCAGTTATATCATTAATGATTGGTTGAAGTGCTACAAATGGATTCAAACTTCCTTCTTTGTAATATCCGAGATATATCTCTCTTTCTAATACACCGGTAGTTAAATTGAATGCACAATTAGGCTGATTCTCTTCGGGTTCCAAAATATATAGTTTAGTTGTGTATCTACTCTCATTACTAAGATACATTCCTGCATTGTTGGTATTTCCCGGTAGAAAACCATCATACTCGAATGGTAAAGTAAAACTAGCAGCATTTGGGTTGTATTTGATTTTGTAACCATATTGAGAACAAACATATAGGTTTGGAATGGTATTAGTACTCGGGTGATTAATATTGGAATCATTCCATTTCCATTTCATTTCCATAAAATCGAAATTATCAATAAGCTTATTAAATACATTTTCCCAAGTATTGAATGTATGGGTTGTATTTGCCGGATTATACACTGAAGGAACTGAGAAATATTTCACTTCGTCATTGCTCAGTTCATAAATATTCTGTTTTATTGAATTAAGATATGTTTTAGCACCAATATCCATCTGAGTGCCTGCATCATCCTGGTCATCTGTATCAGTTAACCAATTAATCCCATCACCATCCAAATCAGGATCTCCTGCATTTATGCATGGAGATTTCCCTGTCGAGGCCCAAATTGGTCTATAATCTGCTGAGTCCAAATTTGGATCATTAAAAAGATTGTTACTTGCGTTAATTACTCCATTCAGATTTGTATCCCAGTCACCTAATGTATTCTGATTAAAGAGACAATAACTGATATTTACATTCTCAGTAGCATAACTTCCTCCAAGTCCCCATTTTACACCATAACCTGATATATTAGAGAATATGTTATTACGTAATGTATAAGTATCTCCACAATCGAGTACAATACCATCACCATCAATGTTTAAGAAAGTATTGTTATCTGCAATGAAATAATCATAATTGGAAACATAGCTACCGGAATAATCTACATAAAGTCCGAAGTTATCACAAACATCAATTACATTATTTCTAAAACTTAGTGATGATGTTCCCCAGTAATCGAAGAAATCAACAATACCGCAGTCATAGTTCTTGAAAGTATTTCTTTCAACGATTAAATCCATTTCATGAGGACATAATAAATTGCCATTTACATCATGCTCGATTAGTCTAATACTTGATGCATTAGTCTCTGATGGTATTGCTCCGGTAGTCCTTTCAAAAGAACAATCAGTAATACTTAAGGATGTTAGAAGTTTGCTACTCACAAGATCAATATCATTGACACCACCTTGAGACTGATTATCAACAAAAACACAATGATCAAAGATAATGTTACCTGTATAAATCTCTGAATCTGGTGTATTAACATAATTTTGATTTGCAATTAAAATTGCTCCACCTGTACTCTTAGCACCGTTCATCTGTTGGCAATAGTTACCATCGAAAGTACAATACTCAAAAGTAGCTTGTCCAAATAGAGCTACAGCACCACCACCGTGGGCATTACCTGCAAAATTATTACTAAAATCACAATTAGTAAACAAAGGACTATTTACTTGATTATGGACACCTTGAATTGTTACAGTTGCTCCAGCCCCTTGAAGTTGAGATATATCAGGAGTAGAAGTTTGCAAGAACTCTAAATTTGCATCAGTAAATGTACAATTCTTAACATGTGGAGAGGCTCCGTTATGAAGAGCTATTGCAAGTCCGTATGCAGTAGGTTCATATGCATTATTACAGTCATCAAAGATAAAGCCTTCAATGATGTCAGTATTATCATGATCTTCCCAGTCAAGGTTAATTGCATGTGTACTACTTGTTAGTGTTGCAGGTACAGCAAGCATAGATAACAACTTAATATGTTTATCTCGCCATGTTAAGTTGTCTACTGTATATGTCCCTGATGGTACAACTACAACTCCACCATTCTGGATCCTATCTAATGCATTTTGTATTGTTGGATAGTCTTGCCCAACTATTAATGTATGGTCTGGATTGTAAGGGAATTGGATTGTACTTAATGATCCTAATGTAGAAGTACCTAAAGGAACATGGACATAATAGTTTTCGTATTCTGAAGAGCTATGCCTAAAGAATAATTCATATTCACAAAATGAATTAAGAAATAAGCTAAATGTATTATCAGCATCAAATAATGTAGTGTTTCTCTTTCCGATTGTCACATTATGAATTGTAAGTTCAACTGTCCCAAAGTATGTTGGATTGTTTGACAATTCAAAAACTCCCGATACTATCTCAGGAGGAGTTACACCATTTAAAATCAATGAAAATGTCTGCGGAGATGTTAAGGTACCTTTATGTGAGATAGTTATACGATGAATCGATGTTTGACAGTCTATGTTAATTTTTTCAACATTATCTATCGCATTATCAACTGTGTTCACTGCTGGGTTTGATGGATTTGCCGGATCAAGTGTCCATGGATAGAATGTATTGTTATTCTGGTCAGTGATTCTCATATCCAAATCATTTACCAGCATACTGTTTGTTGGATCAACTTGTATTGGCACAGGATTCCCTGGTACATCTGTCCAACAAAGTGTTGCAGTTAAGCTTTGAGCATTTGGAACGAATACATCCATTCTGAAAACTTCTCCATCATGTAAAGTAAACTCACCAATGTATGAGTTAATCCCGTCTTCTGATATTGTATCAATCGCTTCTTTAGTATTCATTAAACCCCAGCCAAATTCATAATCCGGACCATCGCTTGTACCACACTCATCAGCAGTGTTTATTACTAAACCTTTTAAAGTGGAAGCTAACATATATGTTCCATTCAGATTATGGTAATGCTGTTGAAGTAATGCACATGATCCTGTAACTGATGGAGCTGCAAATGATGTACCAGATACATTATCGTAAGCATCATCACTATCAGAAGTCGAAGTATATAACTCATAACCATTAGCACAAATGTCTGGTTTAATCCTTCCATCATCGGTAGGACCCCAATTACTAAAAGATGTCATAATTACTGAATTGGGATTAGTATAACCATTAGGTACATCTTCAACTGCACCAACAGTTAAAATGTTTTTTGCAGTCTTTTTGGGTCCCATACAGTCATAAGGTCCATCATCTGGATGTGTATCATTAGGAGCATAATCACTTCGATCATTTCCTGCTGACCAAACTTGTAAATAATATGGAGCACTATATGTTATTTGATCTAATTCGCTAGCTGAGTCTGAGTAAAATCCAAACCTGTAGTCTTCATAACTGCTATAATAACTCGTCCATGTTCCATCTCTCCATCCACATACTTCACCGTATGAATGATTAGAAAGTAGAGCTCCTGAAGCAGCTTCTGCAGCCATTTCCGCTTTATCATTATGCCAGTTAAAATCTTTTACCGTTGCATTAGGTGCCATACCTTTTGCATTACTGCTTACACCAGAAGCAATCATCGTACCTGCGACACTAGTACCATGAGCCTTAACTTGTAATGTTGGGATTTCCCCTAAAGTAATTCTTCCGTTAAACTCCCTATGTGTGTCTCTAATGATTCCTGAACCATCCCACATTCGGATTTCTATTCCAGAACCTGTTAGAAAAGGGGAAGATCCAGTATCAGTGATTTCATTTGTAGATATTGTTTTTGCAGCTTTAGCATTATTAGTTCCGTAATAGATTGGAATTCCATTTCGGACTTCTATTAAAGAAGTTTCAGAGCCATCAGTACCACTAGTATTAATTAGCCAATTATTTTTTTTAGCCAAGGATATAGCTCTATTATATTCTCTTTCAAACTCTTGTTGATATTGTATGGAAAGCTGATTCAGAACCGAGACATTTGTTTTATCCAATACATTTGCAGATAGTAGAGCGGTAACAAGTAAGATGCATAATATAAAATACTGTTTCATTAATTTCTCCGTAGATTATTTGTTTGGTTAAATTAGTTTCTGTAGGTTTTTAAGGATTGGTTCTTAGTAAATTACTCTGGTACTAATTGAAAGTCATAATACTACCCTCCTTAATACAAGTGAAGGATTAAAAAATCTTCCACTCATATCCAAATGCCCTGATGGGAGGTTAATGAATCATTGTGCTTCCCTTTCTTTCCGCTTCACATTATACCACTATCAGGTTAATGTTAACTGTTTTACCCAAATATTAAATCTTATTGCCCAATAAAATTTTATGTCTGTGTACTTTAATCTATTATTTGATTTTAATAATTACATTTAATCCTGTCAAACTTTTTTTACTTCAAGTTTAATTTTCTTTTCTTGAGATAGCTTTCTATCTGTTTAAATACTCTAAAGTATTTGCTGGGAGGTAACCCTTTAAAGTATCCAGTTTTGTAGTTAGCAAGAAAATTCTTTCTAAAAGAGTCGCAGAATATGGGGATAAAGCATAAATCAGCAGTTTTAGCCTTAAGTCCATATTCTGCGACTAACTCAACGGGGGCCTTGTTACCTCTAGTCCTGATTTTACGAATATGGTTGTAGTAAGTCTGATATATGAAGACTTTACTAATGAAAGATATAATGTCTCTAAACTCTTCATAATCATATAATTCTTGTTCTATGGTGTTGTGAAAGCTTTCTACATCACTGTTGAATGTTGGAGATTTTGGAGGTATACGAACATGAGTTACTCCATGCTTGTTTAAGATTTCTTCAAAGATTGTGACTCTACTATGAAGAGGTTCAATAAATTCAGTACCGTTATCTGTTTGGAAAGTAATATCATTAGGAGAGCAATGTAACCCTTTTAGGTATTCAATTACGTAATCCGCAAAAATGGCAGTTGAGAGATCATCTTTATAGTTTGTAAAGCCTAGAAATACCATTCCTGTCTTGTAATCTCTGGCAGTAATCTGAAACATAGGTATTGCACCGGACTCATATGCTCTACTCTGTTTAGCAATATCATTTAGATATTTAACATCGAGCTGAAGTTTCTGCATAGGCTTATAGTGTGCTCTTACAGCTGACATATCTTTCTTTTTCTTGTATCTTGTTTTTCTTTTCAGAACAAGCTTATGTCTCTTTAATACCTTATGAACGGTCTTTGCTGAGTAATGCAGTTTCAGATTATTTACTATAGTGCGAGCTCCGGGATTGCCACGATCTTTACGTTCTTTGATGATAGCATCTTCAATATCTTTTGGCATCTTCAGAGGATGTTCCTGACCAACCCTGGACTTATTCTCGAGACCTGCCTCTCCAAGCTCAAGATACCTATTTCTCCAGAGACGAACAGTCTTTCTGGTTGTGCCTAACATCCTAGCTGTTTCAGATATGCCATGCTGCATTGAAAGAGTATACATCTGATACCGTAAAAGAGTTCTTGACTTAAATTCTTTACTGAGTAATCTCATCTCTAAGTATGACATAAGTGTCAGTATATCTGATTCTTAGATTGCTGGCACTCTTTTTTTGTAGGATATATATAATCCAAGTATTCAAGGCGAATGTTTCATCCCCTCCATTCGCTACGCTCATTGCGTGGATGAAACATTTACTCTGCATTTCTCTAGAAATAATCCAATTCATTAAAATATTCCTTTAACTGATTAACTGCATTTTTATCAAGTATATAACCCATAAAGACACCGGTCTCTATTGATGATATTATATCATGTAGTTTACGTAGTATTTTTCTTGGTAAAACTTTGACCTCCCTAGGGTGGATACTTTTAAGGGTCACTCGCCATCAAGGCTGATTCTTTCTAAGCTCCTTCCAGTCCTCCTCCAACCACAGGTTGCTCTCTGGTTAGTCTCCCGTTGCTCTCCCGTTGGTCTCCCGTTGCTCGCAATGAGATAGAAACTGGAGAGAAATGGGAGAAAAACTTTTTAGAAAAGTGTGCTTGGCGGACGACCAAAAGGAGCCCGGAAAGAGAAATTTTGACGTAATTAAATATTTTCTTGTGCTTTATGAACTTTTTGTTTTGACATAAATATTTAACAGTTCATTAATAGGTTATAAGTTGATACACTTTTTTATCTTTACCCGTCTGTTAGGACAGCATGCTATGGAAATCATCGGAGTTGTAATGACTCTTATTGGGAAGATGATACCGTAGAGTTTGTTGCTGTAAAAGAGCGAACTGTGCAACTCCTGCACTAACCTCTATGGGAGGAAGCTATGAAAGTCAGCTTAAGCTTCCCTTTCCTAAAACTGAAAGGGAAAAGAGGCAAAAGTGTTTACTACACTCCAAAGAATTGCAATTGCGTCACCATGAGAGAATGGGTTTATCCCGAATTAACCGTCAATAACACTAATTTCGGAAGCAGGTCGGCTAATCTTGGTATGTTTTATCAAAACATCAGCGAAAGCTATAAGTACGATTTATCCAGTTATTCAAAAAGTTACAACCTCGAGTTTATGGATCCCGAGTGTTATTATCAGTCATACTCGATATTTATGCGGATGATGTATGCATTAGCACGCTCCAATCCGAGTGTTGATTTAAGATTAATCACACCTCAGCAAGTAGTTTCGGAGGGTTTACCAGTAATTACGATTGCCACGGCAATTGAGAATGGGTTGTTGCCATCTGTTGCTGATTATCAGTATCTTAATCATAGTATCGTTTAAACAAAAAAGGGGCATAGTTATTATGCCCCTCAGACTGTTGACAAAGCTATGAGTAAGATTTCATAGCTTTGTCTTTTTTTAGCTTAAAATAAGAACATCAATCATTGACAAAAACCCCCTTAGTTTATACTTAAACCATCATAATTAGAGGTGGTTATGCTTAAAAAAGTTTCTGACACACAGTCCCAAATGGAATTTGTAATAATAGATGATCTTGTCCCGGAAGATCATATTCTACGCAAGATTGACAGGGTAATAGATTTTAGTTTTATTATGGACCGAACTGCTCATTTGTATTGCCCCGACAACGGTCGTCCCCCAGTGCATCCCATAACTTTCTTCAAAATGCTTTTTATTGGTTATCTATTTGGTATCCGTTCTGAGCGACAACTAATCAGAGAGATTCAGGTCAATGTAGCATATCGCTGGTTCTTAGGGTATGGGCTTACTGATAAAATACCGAGTCATTCTCTCTTCAGCCAGAATCGTCGCAGACGCTTTACTGATAGCACTGTTTTTGAAGAGATTTTCATTGATATTGTAAAACTTGGTATCGAGAATGGTTTGGTAGATGGCAAGGTTCTTTATAGCGATTCAACTCATCTGAAAGCTAATGCTAATAAAGGCAAATATGAATCAATTAAAGTAGAGACCACACCTCAGAGTTATCTTGAAGATCTAAATAAAACAGTGGATGAAAACCGAAAAGCTCACGGTAAGAAGCCACTCCCACCTAAAGACAATGACTTTAAAGGCGGTTCGTCACCCAAAGTTAAAGAGATTAAGTCTAGTAAAACAGATCCTGACAGTGGTTTCATGACGCGAGACAAGAAACCACAAGGTTTCTTCTATCTTGATCATAGAACCGTAGATCCTAAAGTAAACTTCATAACAGATGTTCATATTACCGCCGGCAATGTGAATGACAGTTCTTGCTATATTGATAGGCTAAAAGTGCAGCAAGAGCGTTTTGGTTTTGATGTCCTGGCAGTAGGTCTTGATGCCGGGTATGATACAGCTAATATATGCAAAGAATTAGTAGATATGGGAATCATGGGAGTAATAGGTTATCGTCGACTTGGAGGTAAAAAAGGTCTTTTCAAGAAGCGTGATTTTAAGTTCATTTCAGATAGAGACATATACATCTGTCCAGAAGGGAAAGAGCTTAAATATCGAACAACAAACCGTAACGGTTATGATGAATATGCATCCGAGAGTAGCTATTGTAAAAACTGTCCAATGCTTAACAAATGCACCGAGAGCAAGAACCATCAAAAAGTTATCATGCGTCATGTATGGGAAGACAGTAGAGAGATTATCCATAAAAACAGGTTAACCTTTTGTGGCAAAGAGATATACAAAAAACGAAAAGAAACCATTGAGAGAAGCTTTGCAAATGCAAAGCAACTTCATGGTTATCGGTATGCGAAATATCGAGGTATAGAACGAGTTCGAGAACAAGCATATATGACATCAGTAGTTCAAAACATAAAGAAACTGGTTAAATACCTTTTCAATGGCATATCAGGGAAAGTGGCATCAATGTTATTAGCTTTTTATGTTAATATATGCTCTGGTTTAGACGAATATAGAGCTAAATCTCATTATCCTGATATTGTACTCAACTAATCAGAAATAAACTTACAATGTAAAAACCCAGTCATTTTCATAACTGGGTTTGTAAACGGTCTGAGGGGCATAGTTATTATGCCCCTAAGGTTTTGTTTTAATGTTACGCCCCTTTAGGGCTTAGAATATATCGGACTATGTACCACATGCCAAGGCATGTGGCTATTGAACAGACGCTCTTTCAGAGCTATAAAACCTTTCCAGAGCATACAAGATGCTCTTTTAGAGCTATAAAATCTTACCGGAGTATTCAAGATGCTCTTTCAGAGCTATAAAACCTTTCCAGAGCATACAAGACGCTCTTTTGGAGCTATTAAATCTTACCGGAGCATACAAGACGCTCTTTTAGAGCTATTAAATCTTACCTGAGTATTCAAGATGCTCTTTCAGAGCTATAAAACCTTACCCTAGTATACAAGACGCTCTTTGGGAGCTATGAAATCTTACCCGAGCATACAAGATGCTCTTTCAGAGCTATGAAATCTTATCAGAGTATACAAGACGCTCTTTGGGAGCTATGAATGCTTAACCCGGTAAGAAATAAAGACTCTATGATTAGTTTAGCAATTATGCCGGTTCCGGAGTTTGCTCTATCTCGGGTTCTTTTTCAACTTCAACTTCTTTACGCACATATTTGGTTTTCTTACCCGATGAGCTGTTATGGCTATGAGAATAAGAACCTGACGAAAAAAGCAATTTTGTTAGCACTGTCAGTCCCAATGCCTGCATAAGTGATATCTTCTTTAATCCGAATATCTCAGGCATAAGATTATTCCATAGAGCTTTAACTATAAAACTGAGTCCCGTTATTACTGCACCGGCACCAAAGACTCCCAGAAGTACAAGACCCAATATCTTTGGAAGATTCATCTTACCGTCTTTAACATTACAATTGAATATCTTCATTGTCTTCCTCCATAGTAATAATTATTTTCTTTAAGTTTTTCATTCCACGTGCTTTTCTGGAAAGAAGAGTGTTTAGCGATATACCAGATTCCAAAGCAATATCTTTGAGCTTTCTCCCTTTTAACTCATTCTCAATTATGACATATCTTTGATTATCAGGCAACAAATCCAAAGCTGTGTGTATGATTTCACCGGTATTCTGCTCACACTCCTCAATTGATGATAACAAGGAGATGAATTCATCGGAAGTCTCATCACTCAGACTACCGTTAAGACTTATCGGCTCCTTGACAGCTTTTCTAATCTCATCGATTAACCTGTTTCGCAAGGATTGATATACATATCCCGTGAAATTGCTAATCGGTGAAAGGAAAGCATTCTTATTAAGCAAGCTCAACATTACATCTTGGACAATATCCTCCTCATCCTTATATGTAAGGTTTTTAATCCTTGCCCGAACATAACATGTCATGCCTTTGTAATTTGTTGACCAGAATCTTGTTATTTTACTCTTCATTTCCATTCCTCATATATAATAACGAGAAAGAGGAAGAAATATTGCAATAAAAATATGAATTGTGAAGATTAATTGTATTCATACGCCCCTATAGGGCTTAGAATATATCGGATTCTTCACCACATGCCAAGGCATGTGGCTATTAAACAGACGCTCTTTCAGAGCTAAAAGAAAATAAATTTACTTAATTTACAAAGTAACAAGTAGTACAACCGCAGTTGCACTTATTCCCTCTTCTTTACCGGTAAATCCAAGTCCTTCTTCTGTTGTCGCTTTAATTGAGATATTTTCCAAGGAGGTGTTCAAATCATTAGCTATATTCTCCCGCATGATAGGTATAAAAGGTTTGAGCTTTGGTTTCTGAGCACAAACGGTTACATCAAGATTACCAATTCCATAACCTTTATCCGACATAATAGCGGCTACTTTACGTAACAGTTCTCTACTGTCTGCACCTTTGTATTCAGAATCAGTATCAGGGAAGTGAGTACCGATATCTCCCATTGCCATTGCCCCTAAAATAGAGTCCATGACGGCATGAAGTAGCACATCCGCATCCGAATGCCCTAATAAACCCAGATTATGCTCAATCTCGACTCCTCCGAGTATCAGCTTTCTGTCTTTAACAAGTCTATGAACATCGTAGCCGTGACCTATCCGCATCTATTCCTCCGATTTAAATAAAAAAGGAAGGGCTGATAACAGCCCTTAATTTATTAGTCAACTGTGATTGATTTTGATACGTTCTTAGGAACATCAGGATGTACACCATGATCTTGAATCTTCATCTTATCGAGATATTCCATCTTTCTCACACTCATCTTAAGAGCTAACTGCTGTAGCACCATTGATGATGAGAAACAGACCATGATATTATCATCTGTTTTAGGAAGCGGAATGTACATCCAATGATAGTATTTCTTACCGTCAAACGGATCTTGAGAGCAGTTTTGGAACAGCTTTTCATTCTGTTCTGCTATAACGTAAGTGTTTGCACCACGAATCTTATGAGTATTAATTTGAGAGATTGTTAAATTAACGTCTCTATCGTCAGGACCTGTCACATAAATCAGCGGATAATTCCTAAACATACACTCGAAATCCATACTCTTGGCAATCATGTCCTTGAATAGTTTTGTGCCTTTACTTGATAAATTGAACGGCATAATCTGAGTATAAGTATAGTTCAGAAGCTCGCGAATTATCTTTCCAATCTCTTTCGGGTCTATACCCCTTTCAATGGACTCTTCCGCAACTTCGTCAATAACACTTACAATATTGTTATAAAGAGACCTGAGATTCTTCATACCAAAAACGGTATTCTTACCGAGAATAGTGTTAGGACCATGCTTGAATTCAGATGCTTCTCTCCCTTCTGCATGATTAAGAACCGTTTCACGTATTTTCAAAGCACCTTCCATTGCTACTCCGCTAATCTTTGTGGCAAGAATATGGAGAGAAGGTTCAAGGTAAATCTTCTTAGCCAATTCACCTACCAAATCATCTGTTGATTTGATGGTTTCTTCAAGAAGAGCCGGGATCTTGTTCAGATTCTCTTTGTTTCTCTCAAGATTAGCTTCAATTCTATTGATTTCTTCTTCACAGCAATTCTCTTCTTTCATTGTTTGAAGTTTCATCTCGGCAGTTTTAATTGCAAGATAGAAGAAGATAGTAATCTGATTTATAAAACTCTTTGTTGCAGGTACAGCAATCTCGGGACCACAGAAAATCGGGATGGCAACATCGCTCTTTTCCTGACCTAATGTTGAATTTACATTATTTACAAGAACAGCTCTTGTTACTTCCAATTGTGAATCAATAATATCATTATAAATATCAATAAGGTCTTTAGTTTCTCCGCTCTGAGAAACACCTACAATTAAATCTCCGTTCCTGATACTGTGTGAGTATTCACCCCTAAAATCACCGGGAAGAATCGGGATTATTTCGAATCCTGCAATCTCATTAAAGAAATGAGCTCCTATTTTTGTAGCATGATATGAAGTACCACAGGCTATTGAATATACAACACCTTTCTTTTTCAGTGTATCTTTCAACAAAGACATAAATGTCTCTACTTTCTTATCAAACTCATTAACATCTTCCACTTCATTGATTGAATCAAGTGCTTTTGAGAAAAGAAGTCTCTTCTTATCAAATTCTTCTCCTGCAAGCTCTATAAACAAGTTCTTTTCATTTGAGAAGAAATACTTCTCAACAAAGTTCTCTTTAACAAGCTCATTATAAATCGGTGAATATTTATCCTCAATCTTTACCATAAGCTTTTCTGAGTCTTCAGAGTTAATGAACTCATCATATAGCTTTTGCTGGAAAGAAAACTTAGTTTGCTTAAGTATTTTCTCACTAATCTTGGTTATATTCTTTATTAAGCCTTCTTTCTTTAGTAACTCCAACATTCTTCTACCTGTATTGGAACCACCGTTAAACAGCTTTATAAGCTTACCTGTTGATTCTACTTCCGCATGAATCTCCTGTTCCATGAAGTACTTGTAAGGAGGAAGAAGTTCTGTGTCTTCCGCTCTTAGTTTAGAGCGAATAACTTTCTTCTCAATCTTTTCACCACTTTTGTAGACTTCATCTTCACGTTCAACATGTCTGAATACCAAGTCCTTCTGAGCATAAACTTGATACTTACCGGAAGTGTATTCAACAAATTCACCTTCACGGAGATTAACCAAGTCTTTAGTGAATCTTAAAACCGAAGTAAGGTCTGAAGAAGTAAGGGAGAAAGGATTGTCATCAATCACACCGACTCCGAAATACAAACTGGAACCTGATTTTATTGCCCAACTGGTTTCGGTCATAGGATCAACAATAACGGCAGCATAAGAGCCAACAGCCTTTT
Organism: Cloacimonadales bacterium (SeqCode); assembly: GCA_963667035.1. Lineage (GTDB taxonomy): Bacteria > Cloacimonadota > Cloacimonadia > Cloacimonadales > JAFGVF01 > Zophobacter. The sequence goes on along the minus strand of OY762964.1, from coordinate 195,809 downwards.
TAGCTGCACTCCGGATAGCAATACGCATGGATTGAAGTCTTTTTTCTTTCTTCACCTGATCAAGTTTGGGAAGTTTATTCAACTCAATATCAAAGTAATGCTCAATAGCATGAACAAGCATTTCTCCATCGTTATCAGAAAGAACTGTATGACCGTCTTTAGAGAGAAAATCTTTTAGTTCACGGGTATTGGTTATGTTTCCGTTATGTGCTCCGTAAATATCTCTACGACAGTGTACTTTATGAGGTTGTGCATTAACTTTATCCACAGCTCCGAATGTAGCCCATCTTACCTGTCCACAAAACAACTTACCCTTTTGCTTCTCTATTCCAAGAGTCTTTACAAGTGTACTGGGAGCTCCTACATCTTTTAAAAGTGTTACATTGCCCTTTTCATCTTGAAAAACACCACCTGTTGAGTCATATCCTCTGTATTCCAGAGCTCTAAGTAATCTGCTTGAATACTCACCAAGCTTGACAGTGGTCTCCTTCAAACTTAATCCCAGCACTCCACAGCCAATACCAAAGATAGGTATTTTAATTTTAATCTCAGCATTGGCTAATTTACTAAGTATGTTCTTAATCATCTATAACTCCGATTCATTCTCTCTGACCAGTAACTCAGCTACCTCCAAATCAAGAGAATTAGTTATTTTTAAATTGTATTCTTCCGTGAGCATGACGTTCACGGTTTTATTGTAATATTCATAGATTGAAGCATCATCGGTAAATGTGACTCCTGAATATATTGCTTTTTCATATAAAGCTATAAGCTCTTTGTATGGGAAAATCTGTGGAGTATGTACTTCCACAAGAGATTCTCTGGGAATAGTCTTTACTACTAAATTATTCCTAATCTCTTTCATGGTGTATTTAGCTTTTGTCGCAGGTATTACCGCTCCATTAGCATAAGCATAATTTATCAGACTTGTAATCAGGTACTTGGAAACGAAAGGTCTGACACCATCATGAATTAAGACAAAGTCCGTTGAATCAGGAACCGATTGAAGAGCATTGTATATTGAGTTCTGTCTCTCAACCCCTCCTTCACATATTGTAATATATGTTGAGTTGTAACGCTCTCTAATCATGTCCCCCATAACGTCAATGTCATCAGAAGGCAATGTTATGACAAGATGGCTTATTAACGGATGATTGATAAATTTATCTATTGTATGAAACAAAACAGGTTTTCCGATTAGTTCCCTATACTGCTTCTTTACCGTACCGGGCAATCTCTTTCCGGAACCACCTGCCGTAATTACTACCGTATTAAACAAATAATTACCCCTTGATTCTATAAAATGTTCCTCGTTCTTCTCTAACAGACTCTATCTTATCCTTTGACATCAGACTATGAATCACTTTGTTAACTTCATTAATATGGATATTCAATGTTAATGAAAGGTCTTGCGAAGTACAAGGTCGTCTTCTAATCATTCCGAGAATCTGTTCGAGCAAGTCTGCATTAAAGTTTTCATAATCAACTTTAGTCTTGGCTCTGGCGATAATCTCAATAAGTGTATCATCCTTTGTATATTGATTGAAATAATCTTTAATATACTCCAATCTTTCTTGCGACATAGCCTTAACCCAACTCTCAACACCGGGTCTATCCAGAGAGTTTAATTGCACTCTGTCCGGTTTGATTAGCTTAATAGCATCAGCAAGTAGTTTGAGTTCACTATCAGTATCGTTCATGCCTTCAATGAAAAAGATTTCAAGCCAGATTTGACCGGAGAAATTACTTCTGAAATCAATCAATGATTTTAAAACTTCATCTACATTGATGCTCTCTTCAGGTCTGTTTATAATATCAAAAGTTTCTTTACTTACGGCATCCAAAGATGGCATTATCAAATCAAGCTTAATGAGTTCTTTTGATAAGCTTTTATCTGTAAGAAGCACGCTGTTGGTGATTAGAGCAAGCTTGTATTCAGGATAGTTTGATTTGATGTAATCAATCAACTCACCGATTCTATTAAAGAGTGTCGGCTCTCCCGAACCCGAGAAAGTCACATAGTCGAGTTTGGGATTATTACTTATAAAATGATTTAGCTCTTCTATAATCTCATCATAGGGTACATATTCTAATCTCTTACAGGTTAAATCAGTTGTCTCCCCGACCTCGCAATATACGCAATTAAGAGAGCAGACCTTATACGGGACTAAATCAATCCCTAAAGATACACCCAGTCGTCTTGAAATGACAGGTCCAAAAAGATGCTTGTAGTTCATCGTTTAGAATGTAGTACCGAATTGGAAGTGAGGTTCCCAGTTATCATCGGCAAAATTGTATGCCCAGTCGAAACCGATTAATCCAAAAGGACTTCTCACTCTTATACCGATACCCGCACCTTTCTTGAACTCTAGAAAGTTATAATCTTTAAGTGAATTATAGCTATCTCCGGCATCAAAGAAAAGTAAACCGATTAACTGGTCTCCACCAATGGGATATCCAATCTCAGTTGAGAAGATTATCTCTCTAGTTCCACCACCACTTGGAGCAATTGATCTGTCACCATATCCTCTAATTCCATCCGGACCTGTTCCACCAAGGTAGAACTTCTCATCCGGAGGAACTGAATCGGAACGTCCGTATTCAGTTACATAACCCATACGCCACTTGGTTCTGAGGACGAAGTCATAGAACATCTCGGCATACCAGTTAACCTGAGCAATCTGCTTATAGAAATCCGAATCACCCATAAAAGGTCCACCAGCTATTTCACTGTAAAGAGTTAGCTGTGTACCTTTACGTGGGAAGAATATATTGTCTCTGGTATCCCTTGTGAAAGTTAGAGATACTGAGCTTGTATAATTCCAATTTTTCTCATCAAGTTCAATAAGAGCTTCGTTTTGATCAGCTTCTTCGTAAACTGCTTCTTCATCAGTGATGGAGTAGCGTTTTGCATAGAAAGAGTAACGTCCGACAACTTTACTGCGGTTCAAGAAGTAAATAGGACGACCCAAGCGAATTGAACCACCTCGGGTAAACACGTCGTAGTAATCGTCCGGATACTCTTTCTCCACTAAGTAGATATTATAACCGAAGAGAGTGTTTGTATCAAACAGATACGGATTTGTGAAGTCCCAAGTAAAGTTCTGTGAGCTTCCGCCAAACTCCCAACTAAAAGAAGTACTCCAGTTATTACCGAATAAGTTGTTATGTGATAAAGAGAGCTGACCGACAAAACTATCCTGACTATTATAACCTACACCACCGTTAACGGTACCTGAGGTTGAATCGGAAACCTTTATAATCAAGTCTATATCACCATCTTTATTGATTGGTCTATAGTCAGGTCTGATGTCCGGTTCAAAGAAACCCATATTGTAAATATTCTGTTGGGATCTTATTACTTTTGATTGTTTAAAATAATCACCGGGAGCAATCGTAAGCTGTCTTCTGATAACCTTTTCTTTGGTTCTTGTATTACCGGCAATAGATATCTTCCTAACTTTAGCTCTGTTGTTTTCAGTAATATCAAGTTTAATGTCTACCATATTCCCGTGTTTCTCAAGAACATGGTCGAATTGAGAGTAAATATAGCCTTCTTCATAATACATTGATGAAACAGCGTAGAGCTCTTTATCAAATTTTTCCATATTGAAAGGTTCGTCTTTCTTAAGAGTGAATTTTTCTAAAATTGTCTCTTCCGTAAATCTGGTATTTCCACTAACGGTTATCTTACCGAAATTGTATTTAATACCTTCGTTAACTCTGATTGTGATTACAAGAAATCTATCGTCAATCTTTTCAATATTTTCAGATACTATTCTTGCATCAATGAAACCGAGTTTATTATAATAAGCAATTATTGCTTTTAAGTCTGTTTGATACTTTTCTTCTTCATACTTACCGGTTCTGAAGAGGCTTGCTTTCTTAGTTTTCATTTTCTTAAGAATCTTCTTCTCTTCAATCTGGTCATTTCCAACAATGTTTATTTTCTTAATCTTAACTTTACGTCCGTCTTGGAAGACAATTGTCAGATTAATTGTGTTATCATCAGCCTCATTAACGATATAATCAATGTGAGCATTATGATAGCCTTTCTCTTCAAGTTTAGTCTTGAGCTTATCCGTATTGGACATTCTTAAGAATGGAGACCAATAACTTCCTATGCGGATATTGATAGTTTCATCAACCTCTCGGGAAGATAACGCTTTGTTACCTTTCAAGGTCATTTTCTTCACTATCGGATATTCTTTAACTCTTATAATAATCTCAACACCTGACTGCTTCTTTTGTGACTCTATCTTAATATCTTCAAAGACCTTCAGATTATAAAGATTCTTTATGGTTTTTTGGACATCATCACCAGTGTAATTAGTACCAATTTTTATACTGGATGCACTTTTTATAAGTGATTCATCCACATTCTGATTTCCAATAACCGTCACATCATAAACTAATTCTCCTACTGCCATCAGTAAGGAGCAGAAAACTGTTAAAACTATCAGGATAAACAGTTTTTTCATCCTGAGATCCATATATCCTCCAAAGATTGGTTTATAAAACTATGATTTAGACTACATGCATTAACAATCAAATTTCGTAAAGGATTTTTTCGACAAGTATCGTCAGCAAGTTGACTTTATTAATTTTTACCTGTAAATTCATAAATATCGGGTTACTTTATCTTGCTAATTTATTCCAACCCTTTATCATGTCGCTAGGAGGAATAATGAAGAAATTAACTCTAGCACTGGTAGCTCACAACACTCAAAAACTCGCTATGGCTGAATGGGCAAACAAACATAAGGAAGCTCTGCAAGAGTACGAATTGGTCGGTACTCTCGGTACGTCCAAACACGTATCAAATATCACAGGATTATCCGTTAAACCTCTCGGACATGGTCCTGAAGGTGGTGACATTGTCATTGCATCCCATATTCTGGAAGGAGAAATAGACAAAATAATATTTCTCATAGACGTTAAAACTCCTCACGGGCACGAACATGACATACAAACACTTATAAGAATATGTGTTCTAAGAAACATTCCCATAGCTCTGAATGTCAATACGGCCAACTATCTGATAAAAGAAAACGGGACATCGTAAAACTATGTCCCGTATTCGCACACTACTACAAAGGGAGGTTATACCTGTTCCTTATTAACTTGCTTTTTGAAAAATAAATCTATGTCTTTTTCTTCAGGCAGATTGTCTTTCAATTCATCCATCCACTCATCTATGTGAAGGTCTTTGAAGAATTCTTTAATCTTAGGAATTGCATCTTCATTAAACAGTTCGGTTTCTTTCCCGTCGATTATGAATCTGATACCGTCATCATCTATCGATAAATCAAAAGTCTTCTCAGCTTTTTTGGGTCCAACTGTCAGTTCTAATGTCTTTTTCTTCCCGCCTGAAAGAACTGTTATCTCGACAACTTCATTCTCTTTTCTCTCATTGAGAATCCCATCGATCATCTTTATTGATTTAATCTTCTCACGATTAACCGAGATTATCTTATCACCTTTTCTAATACCTGCTTTATCTGCATCTGAGTTTTCCTCAACTGCTTTGACAATAACTTCTCCTTTAACTTCTTCAATCTTCATACCTAATCTATCAAAGTTATCATCATACTTAAGTACAGTTACTTTATCAGGCATAACCGAGAAGTCATAGTTTAAAACATTGCCGTCTATCTGTCCTAGACTTGCAGATTTAGAACCAAGTTTCACCTTGATATTCTTTTCTTTCCCGTCTCTGAGATATTTAACAGTTATCTCACTATCAGGTTTATGTGTATTGAGTATCTTTCGAAGCTGACCGGGAGTATAAATCTTATCATTGTCTATGGAGAGTAGAATATCCCCTTTCTTTAGATTCGCTTTCTCGGCACTTGAATCTTCCACTATTCTGTTTACATACAAACCGTAATCCAAGTTCATTTCTTCCTGTTGTTCTTTATCCAATTCATTAACTACAACTCCTAGGAATGGTTTTTTGGGTATCTGCTTTTCTTCCAGTGTTGATATGAGAACAACATCTTCTTTATCTCTGATAAGTTCAATCTTCAGTTTGTCACCTATCTGTTTCGATTCTATCATCTTTTTCAGCTGATCGGTAGTGTAAATCTTTTCTCCATTTATCTTTATTAACCGGTCTCCGATTTCCATACCTGCTTTATCAGCCGGAGAATCTTTATCTACAGAAAAAATTTTAACTCCATACTCTGCATCTTCTGGCTCCATAACTGTAATACCAAGCCAAGGCTTCGCATTTAGAGCTGTGATACAAGTAAGAATTAGTAAAGTAAATATAAGATTCTTTAACAACGGCAGCATGATTTCCTCCTTACATGCCTGATTGATTTACGAGTCTAGTTTTGACTTTATTTCCTCGTTCATCAAATTCTGAAACAATCATTACTGCACCATTTCTAGGTGATTTATATTTTCGGATAACATATGATTTATCCTCGACATATTGTTTCGGGTCAATCTGATTAGATATCTCCGGATTGTTTATGGAAGTATAAGATGAGCTTGCCAGATGTGCAGGTAGATCTAACCTTTCAATATCCGGTTCGTGGTCTTTATTAAAGGCCATATTATTCACTTTATACGCCCAGCCGGGATTAACAACCGAAACGATGCCAAACAAAGCTAAAATCATTACTAGTGCAGTACCTAATCTCAGCAACATTCGTCCTGCAGAATGATGCGGGATGAACTTTGCAATAAGAAGCCTTCTAAGCTCCTGCTGGAATGGATCGTTCTTTATAATAGGAACCTCCATTTGCTCCAGTCTCTTCTTTAATTCATCCATTTTCAATCTCCTCTATACGGTCTCTTAATTTATTCATTATTCGGTGCATTCTTACCTTCAATGCTCCTTCTTTGACATTCAAAATCTCTGCTATTTCCTGGAATTTTTTCTTCTCGAAATAGCGCAACGATAATAAGTCCTGCTCTGCCGGTTTTAAGCTTTGCATAGCTTCATACACAATATGATAATCCGGCTTCTCAATATCTTCAGCATCATTGGGTAACTCATTGAAAGATATCTTCTTCTCAATCTTCATAGTTCTCTGATTCTGTCGATAATGTTGCCTAATCTCGTTTATTGCAATCCGATACAGCCAGGCAGAAAATGAACACTTATGAAACCATTTAAAACCGCTTAAATTGGTCATAGCCTTGTAGAACACATTCGACACTATTTCATATCGTGTGCTCTCATCCGCTACCCTATGAAAAACATAGTTATTTATAAGCGGGTAATAATGCTCATACAACCTGTCAAACGCACTCACATCTTTCTTAGCACGTTTGATTAACTCTTTTTCATTTTCTATCACACTCACCTCGTTCATATTTTAAAATGCATTATGAGTTTGAAGTTACAAAAAATGTTTAAGCAATTCTTTCTATTCAATTACACCTCCTATTCTAGGAGGATTATAACTATCTTCTTCCTCTTCTTCTTTACTTCTTCCTCGATTGTTTTCGGTAATATTCAGATAATAACCTGCTAGGGCTAGGTAAAGATATGGTCCGACATAAAGGATAAACAATACTCCACCCGTAAGTAACGACAGAATGAACCAACCTAAGTAACTAAGAATAAAAAAGAACAATTCCTCTTTTCGGCCATCCATCAACTCTCTGCTTCGTCTCATTACTTCTCTGAACCCCATTTCAGGATTATCAGCTAATATAAACCAACTCATACTGTATCGCAAAGCAATAATAATGCCGGGAACGACCAATAGGACTGCTCCTAGAATTGAGAGAAGGGATATCACTGCATTTAAGAGAAGAGTGTTAAAGAAATACTTTGAATAACCACTGAACAAATCTTCAAAGGCTGCTCTTTTACCTCTTTGAACTTTTAGCATTACGGAGGCTAGACCAAATGGAATAGGGCTTAATGCAATAAAAGTCAATAATCCAGATTCTTCATTTATTGTAGTTATAATTAAAGGTAACAGGATTGAAAATAATACACATGGCATAACAATCCCGTATTTAGCATTTAACAGCTCTTTAGCTCGATTTTTAATCTTATCTGTGTCCATATTACCCACCTCATTTTATTAAATTCAATCATGCACTCACAGCTGCAACTAGTCAATCAAAAGGTATGAGTATTTAGGCATTATTATGATTAATAACCTTTCATTTGTGCTTCAGTGCCCTCTCATAATTCCCATGAGTCTCTTGAGCAATCCCCGTTAGATTCCAGTTAGATTCCAGTTACGATAAACAGGATACTAATTAGAAAGAGACAAGATACAAATTCTCTTTTATCACCAATTAAGATAAAAAGATGAAACGGCAATCAAATGTAGAAAACATGTAAAAAGGGCTCCTTTTCAGGAGCCCTAATAAATAGATTTATTAGAAACTATTTAACACATCTGAAACCGATTATACTACCGGAATATTCAGGGTCATAGTTTTTAGTTCCGTCGAAATTACGAACCCAGCATTTCAAGTAATTGATTGTTGAATTCCAGCTACCACCGCGAAGGATTTTGTAACCGTCAACAGTATCACTATCGGATGCTGTCCATTCCCAAACGTTACCAGCCATATCATAAAGATTGTGGTAAGCAGGGAAATAAGCAACAGGTGTTGTGCCTTCATCAAATTCGTCTCCACTGTTACGGTAGTTGGCTACCATATTATCAGCAGGTAAATCATTACCCCAAGGGAATTCATCTGTAGTACCGCCACGAGCAGCAATTTCCCATTCCCATTCTGTAGGAAGGCTGTAGTCATAATATTCAGCAAATGCAACAGCACCATTCCAAGTAACACAACTTACAGGGTGGTTCTCGTAACCTTCTTCAATAAGAAGATATTCGCCATTCTCAGACACTTTAATTTTAGCATTACTATTGCTAAGACTATAATATTCAGTTCCATCAGTTCCGTTAACTGAGCTACCTTGAATCTGAGCATTTCCTGAATTTATAGCTTCAACGATAAAGGCTTTATAAGCAAGATTTGTTACTTCAGTATCCATCATCTGGAAATCAGCAATAGTTTGTTGGTCATAGTATCTATCTTCATTAGGAGTACCAACATCATAAGTACCGCCACTGATATTTACCCAATTATACAATTCGGAAGGTATTGTCTTGAATGTCCATATATCACTATCAGATAACTGATCGCTATTTATAGCCCTAGCTTTCCAGAAATACTGAGTATCGGGTTGCAAATTAGTAACAGTATAATGAGGATCTGTCAAATTAAGAGCATAAGCTTCCGCTCCGTTAAGATCGTCTTCATTAGTAGCAATATACAATGAATAAGTCATACCATCTTCACTATAGCCTTCAAGTTCCCAATCGAATGTATACTCATCAAAAGGAACACCCACTTCATTATTTCCCGGTAACGGGTCACCAAACGGGTTGATAGTATAGAGACGCCACAAGCTACTTTCCTTTTCAAAAACACCATCTTTTGCAACAACTTGCCAGCGGTATTCTTTATTGAACTCTAGAGTTGTGTCATATTGATAAGTAGTCTGATTAATATTATCAGCAATCATTGTTAAACTATACTCATCAGCACCAAACCAGAATTCATAATTCATTGGTTCACCATCTTCATGTGAACAAGTCCAACTGAATGTAGGATTAACAACAAGTATGTCTTCCGAGTTATGAGAAGGTGATGGAGCGGTTACATCGCTTATTGGATTAGCTTTTGTGTCAAATGACCATATGTCAGATTTAATAACATAGTAGTCTGCAGAACCAGCCTCTCCGTGTCTTGCTACTATTCTCCAATAGTAAGTAGTCTCAATCTCAAGAGGGACAGATTCTTCATTCTCAACAGTTTCAGGATCATCAACAATACCTGAAATAGGATAAACAAGTTCACTTTCTGTGAGATCTGTTAATTTTGGTTGAAGAGCATCTAGCTGATCATTAGTTGAAATATAAAAATCGTAGGTTACATCATCAATATCTACAACTTCCCAATCAAATTGAATATCAAAGATAGGTAAACCTTCTTCTTCAATTTCAGGAGATAATGCACTGATAGGATTGAAGGTATTAAAAGTCCAAAGAGGTCCTTCAAGACTATCCGCTCCGGCTTTTGCATAAACACGCCAATAGTATTTCTTAGCATAAGTCAATTCTTCAGGGATTACATATTCATTGGAAGTTAAACCATCAACATTGGCAATTATAAACTCTGAAAGCTCAAAGTTTGTTTGAGTGCTAACAATAACTTGATAATTGAGTTCAGCACCTTCTTCGTGTGTTACGGTCCAGCCCAACTGTAGATCTGTAATAGGATTTGTGTTTGTATTGTTAGCAGGTATAGGACTAACCGGGTTATTAATAACGTGCCTAGTTGTAAACATCCATAGAGAACTCATCATACCGTCAGGATAATGCTGGTCTATAGATTTAACTCTCCAATAATAGTCTTTATTGTAATCTAAGTCTTGTTCTAAGGTAAAGCTTGTTGTTTCAAGACCTTCAGCGACTAACGCTAAGTTCTCATTATCATCTCCAAAATAAAAGTCATATGTAATTGGAGAATCATCAGCATAATTGCTACATTCCCATTCAAACTCAACATTAGAAATTTGTACATCTTCTTCTTCGTTAGAAGGATATGGTTCAGTAGGCAGTTCCAATGGAAGTACTGTAAAGAAATTCCATACGGGACTTACTACAGTATAACTACCGTCTCTTGCTGTTACTTGCCAGAAAAATTCAGTTTCAAAAGGTAAATTTTCGCCAGTTATCTGATATTCATTTTCCGTTAAACCTGAAACTTCAATTGCATCAGTTAAATCAGGATTGTTGCCATAGAGTAATTCAAATGTTAACTCATCGGATTCATCCGTATCAACAGAATCCCAAGTTAAAGTAGGCATAACTACCTGAACATCTGTAGATTCTACAGCTGGTGAAGGGTTATTTGGTTCCGTTGGAGGAACGTTGTCATGAGTTAACTGAACATGTACAGGGTTAGATATTGATTCGTTACCTGTAACATCAACAGCTTTAGCTGTTAATTCATAAGTACCTTGATCATCAGCAATATCATCAGGCACATTTAACGCATCGGATACTTGTCTCCATGAGAATGTCCAAGGCATCTCAGTTATTGTGTTAAACAAGGTGCCATTAACAAATAAACTAACTTCAGCAATCTCGCCTGCATCAACCACATAAACATCAACATTGATTTTATCTGTGACTGATATTATTGCATTGTTCGCAGGTGAAAAAATGTTTACAATCGGATTATCTGCATCCGGTTCTACTTCAATTGTTTGATTCTTAGGATCTTCATCATCGCTACATGCAAAGATAAAGAGGGTTGCCACGATTAATAGTAATAAATACCATTTACGGTTTTTCTTCAAAATAGCCTCCACTTGACACTATCTATTTTCTTTATTCTATATTTTTTTCCAGTTAATACCAAAATTAAGTAAAGACAACTTAAAGTCAATTATTTTCTAATGCAACATTATTATCATCATTCATACAGGAAAATTACAACTATTCTGCGAAGTTTTTTAAAAATGATAAATTATACATTTCTTGAATCCATGATTTTGCATATATTATGTTTTTGACCTGTATTTCAGAGTAAATCGTTTGGATTTTACTTGTCACTCACAAATGATTTAACGTCAAATTGCAGAAGGAGAATTGTTAGATATGTTAAGAATTATTGTTTTGATTGTATTAGCTCAAGTTAGTATTTTAAGTTTACCCGCTATCGATAATGTATTTTTCAATGCAGTAAGAGCTAACGACTATCTCAATATACCTTCTTATGTAATCGGAAATGATGAAGTAGTACATCCTGACGTTGTTTACATCCCCAATGGATGGAATGGATATAAGTACTGGATGGTTTTCACTCCATTCCCGAATTCCGCTCCTCAATATGAAAATCCCTCAATAGTAGTTTCTCAAGATGGTATAATCTGGTCTGTTCCTTCCGGATTGACTAATCCTGTTGTTCTGCCATATGATGATATTTACGACCCTAACAATTTTTATCACTCAGATCCTGACTTAATATTATCTCCTGACCAAAATACAATGTACTTATGTTGGAGAAATCATGCAGGATGGAATGAAGAAAAATTTGGAGTAATATCCTCAACAGACGGCATCAATTGGACAAATCCTATTTATCCATTTTCCACCCTTAGCACTAATGGTGAGCGAATCCTCTCTCCATCAATTATTTATAACGGTAGTGAATATGAGCTATATACGGTAAATTCGAAGACCTCGCCGAGAACCTATTTCAGAAGAACTGCCTCTATACCAACCGGAACATGGGGCAACAAGACTGAAGTTGATTTTCTTATTAATGACGGAAGTAGTTGGATTAATACTGACGATTATACTGGGAATCTACAATATGCTTCTCAAATCTGGCATTTTAACATTCTTTACGAGAACAATGAATATTGGGTTATTGCTTCTGTAGGTGGGGCAACTCAGACAAGAGGTGGTCAGCTATGGATCGGAAAATCTTTAGATGGACTTAACTGGAATTATGACAGCAATCCGTTACTTGATTATGCAGAATCAGGATGGGATAGATTAATATATCGTACTGCAGCTTTACCTTACTACACTGATGGTTCTATGAACCTTAGACTTTGGTACTCCTCTGATGGTGGCACGGCAACCGATAATATGGAATGGCATATTGGTTACACTGAAGCAATAGCTATTCTAACTGATTCGGCCGTGGAGTTTAACTATTTATCAGCTGTAATTAATAACTGGAATAATTCAGCTACGCTAAAATGGCATACTGAAACTGAATACGATACAAGCCATTTCAATGTATTCAGAGCGAACAGAGCTAGTCTATATTATGCTATCAAGAGAAATACAATACCCATTAATGCAAAGAATACTCCTTCCGATTATACATTTGAGGATGAACTTGTAAATTCAGATACGCTTTTCTATTGGATTGAGTCTGTTAGTATAGGGGGAGATAGTAAGTTCTCTAACATGATTGTTGCAATACGTGACGATAGTATTGATGAAGACGACAACATTCAGTATCCTACAGAATTGTACAATAAACTGATAGTCTACCCAAACCCATTCAATCCGGCAACAACGATAAGCTTTGTTTTGACAGCAAGCGAATCCGCCTATATCGAGCTGTTTGATTTGAAGGGAAGAAGGATATTGAAAACAGAGTCTCAGCAATATAAGAGTGGAATGAATCGTATAGAGTTGGATTTAGATAGATATTCTCGAAGTTCAGGAGTCTATTATTGTCGCTTGGTTAAAGAGAGCGGGACACTAACGAGTAAGCTTGTTTTACTCAAATAGTATCTCTACTCAAGATAGCTCCAATCTCCGGTTAATCGTAGTAAAACAAAAAGAATTAACACTATTACCAAAGGAGTAAGAGCTACATATAATGGGAACAGATTTGATATAAGCCCCTTTACGATTAAATCCAGAACCGTGAAAAGTAAGAGTATCCAAAAACCTATTTTTCTCCGTTGAATAATCACAAATAATGACCAGCAATACCCAAGTTCAATCGGCAAAGCTATAAAGCTGAAATCACCTCTCATGAATTTTGATGTTTCGAACAGATTATCAGGTAGAAAGCTTAGAAGACCTATCCATCTCATCATAGTAAAGATGCAGTAAAATAGTAAGTAATACAAGATAAAGTTTATTAATGAGTTCCTTTGATCTGTACTTGTTTTGTTTGCTGTAACATACTTTTTATATTTCATAAGTCTATTTTTCAAATACTTTCTCGATTGTCTTAGCAATTTGGTTATGTTTACAAGGCTTAAACAAAATGGCACTAAAGTATTCCAGACAGTAGTTTTCTTCGGGATTTATTGAGGCTGTTATACAGATTATGGGAATATTACTAAATCTACTATTTTCTTTAACTTTTTCAGCTAGTTCCGCTCCATTCATTTTAGGCATCCTTAAGTCAAAACAGAATACATCAAATTCATTTCCTTCTAGAACTTCCATTGCACTAAAGGCAGAATCAGCATCAGTAACATGTAGATTCATTCTTTCCAGTTGTTTACGCAATACTTTTCTATTTATCAATATGTCATCAACAATAAGAGCTCTTTTCCCTTCAAAATCCCATTCATCTAAATCAGCAACGGGCATCTGTCCGCTCTTTTTTTCGGATTGAGCAAACTGAACATCCGGTAACTCAATTGTGAAAGTTGTCCCTTCATCAATTTTACTTACAACTGATATTGTTCCACCTCTATTTTCAACAATTCTTTTTGAAATCGCCAGACCAAGTCCGGTTCCCATTTCCGATACATATTTGTTGTTACTGCTTTGAACAAAGGGAGTGAATATGCTTTCCAAATCTTCGTCAGGTATTCCAATACCTGTATCTGATATGGAGAATGTTATGTTACATGCTGATTTACATACCAGCTTATATTGTAAGTTCATAGATATTGAGCCGGAATCTGTAAACTTAATAGCATTGCCAATCAAGTTAATCAATACCTGCCTTATCTGAGATTTATCCAGTAGCATCGGCTTAATATCTTCCGGATAGGTAATATTAAAAGTAAGCCCTTTTGAGTTTATCTTCTGCCAGAAGATAGTATTCATCTCATCCATGAGCTCTTTAAGATTTACCGGTGAATGGGATACTTTGATTTCATTGGACTCTAAGTGTGAGAAATCAAGAATATCATTAATCAAGTCCAACAAAACATTTCCTGCTTTTGATATTGATAGTATAAACTTCTTATGTTCTTCATTTTCGCTTTCATTACTTAATATCTCACTAAGTCCAAGAATTGCATTGATAGGTGTCCTAATCTCATGACTCATATTAGCAATGAAAGTTGATTTTAGCTTGTTCGCACTTTCTGCATTCTCTTTAGCGATAATTAACTCTTTCTCAATCTCATTCCTATGCTCTATTTCTTTTAGTAGTTCCTCATTTCTTATTTGAAGCTCTACCTTCTTTTGATCCATCCTCATTGACAAAGCATCATTTACACTTAGAACCACATCTTCCCTATCCTGCATATCTCTTCTGAGAAAATAATTACGCCTGATTATTGCTTCTTGATAATAGTTTGTTATCATACCGATGAGAATTGAACTTGCAAAGAAAAAATTAATCATAGTTGCATCCACAAAAGCCATTTTGATTGAAAAGTGAATGCATAGATTATATAGAATAAGTAGGGACCATCCTGCTATTGTAGCACATATAAACCTTAATCTAATCAGTGCAAAACCTGCAGTAAATACAAGCATCATCCCCAATAAATAGTAATGATTGTATGGAACTTTTCTCAGCATGAGAATGATTCCACCTCCTGCAACTATATAAGAAACTAAAAGAGCTATCTGCCAGTATTTTTGGAAGTACTTAGTATAAGATAAGACTATGATACTAAGAAATACAGGAAGCACAATAATATATCGAATAATTGAGAAATAGCTGTAATAAGTAGGAACTGCATAATAATCTATGATGTTAAAAGACATGTATAGTATCAGCAAGATAAAGTGTGAAACCCTTATCTGAACCAGAGATTGTTTAAAATAGTCTGTCAGAAAGTCACGTTCGAGATTCTTATCAAATCTTAGAGTAAATCTATTATTAGGCATACTCCCTCCAAAAGATGGATTGGTTAGGGTTTCGTTTGCAATACTCCTTTTATAACAATTAAGTCTTTTAATTGTCAAGCACTAAATCTAACAATTATTAGTTGTCGGATTAAATAAAAAGACTGTTCTAGATATAAAAAGAGGTCATTGATGTTAATGACCTCTTATAAATTATATCAAGTTCTACTTCATTAAGATTGCTTTCTTAGCATCAATTGTCTTACCGTCGGCAATCAGTCTATAGAAATAAACACCACTCGCAGAGTTCTTGGCATTCCAAACCATAGAACCGTTGTTAATTTGCTCTCGGGTAAGAGGGAATTTTTCAATTCTCTGACCAAGCACATTATATATTTCTATTGAAGCACTCTTAGCTTCCTTTTGTAAAAGGTCAAAACTTATAGTAGTAATAGGATTGAACGGATTAGGATAATTCTGATGAAGTTTGCTAACTGTAATAATCGGTTGTATTTCTTCATCAGTCTCAACATAACTGCTACTTCCACTATATATTCTTATATCATCAAGAGTCCAACCTTCATCTACAAGTCTATCGTCTTCGGAAACGTCAGTTAATGTAAAATTCAAGTAAACAGATTGACCTGCATAATCTGATAAATCGACATATCTGTTATGCCAATAGTTAAACTTACCGGATTGTTCATCAACCACTGTGAAATCAACATTATTAGTAGATATCTCTACAGTCACAGGGTCAAAATCCCATTCTGTAAACACTTTCTGTAAGAATTCAAGAGTAATGTTTGATTCTGCAGGTAATTGAATGGGATTAACAGTAGTAAGTTTTATAGCTTGATTAGTGGGATAGAAGTTGTATCCGCCATCCCAACCGGTAGTTATTGATGTTCCGTCATAGGCAGCAGAGACATCATCCATAAGAACCCATGCCGATCCTGCCATCCAGTTATCAAGACCATTTTCCCAATCTTCTGTGAAGTAAACAGTAGTTGGTTCCAATACTACGTTGAGATTTTCATCAGCAGTAAGATCTAATTCGACCTCGCATGGATAATAACCTTCATAAAGGAATCTTAACTTATAGTGTCCTTCATAATTATGATAAACAATATGACCGCCCTCAGAAGTGATCATCTCTTCTACAGGGCTTATTACTTGCATTGTAGCATTTAATGGATTACCATCATAACTTACGTTGGCTCTTATAGTGATAGGAGTTGCCGGTTCCATAGCAACATTCACGGTTGTCCAAGTGTTTGGATTAACCGCAACAGTTCCGGTAACAGGTCTATATCCTTCTTTTTCGATTCTATATGTATAATTACCGGCTAACAAAGCTCTCCAGAATCTTCCGTAGTTATCTGTAGTTCTTGGTTTAAGATATGGTTTCTCCCTCTCAACAATATATACTCCGGCATCTTCTAAAGGTTCATTATTAGATGCATCGGTAATAATACCTGTAAAGCATGAGTTTGTCGCTACATCATTATTAAAGATAAGAGCTCTCTTTAAAAGCCATATCATTCCATCTACCAATTCGGATGTAATGTTTGAGAGGGTAGGTTCAAAAGGCTGATGATTAAGAGTACCACATTCAATAAGTAATTGATAGATTTGGTATTCAGAATACAGATAGTCATGTTGAGAGCCTGTTCTACCGGCAGAAGCATATCTCTCATAAGGACCTGTGCCATCAACTTTCATAATTTGGTCAGCAACCCCGTTACAGATAGATTGAGCAACATCAACATCAGGAGAAGGTCTATATTCGTACCAGTTATAAGAGTAGTAACATTTCTCAGAAAAGTTTCCAGATCTTGAAGTATGCCATTGAATAGCATACAAAATATTATGGTCTTTTAGAAATTGGTCAAGTGCTTGTGTCTCAGACTCTGATAAAGGACTCTCTCCTCTATAGTAATCGTAAACTTCATAACCACCTTCTGCATACAAAGTATCGCCATGTGCCCAGTTAAACGGAAAGTTTCTGTTTAAGTCAACACCGTCAAGGTCATAACCCACAGCAGGATTCAAATCAAGAACGCCATTGTTGTTTACATCTCTTTGATTCTTTCTCCAGGAAGTATCACTTCCGTCCATTACAAGTTCCATTCCTTCAGGATTGAGAGTAGGAATAATCCAAAGTTCCTCCTGAGCTATCATCTGACCGTAATTCTGCTGATGTCCGAGAATCTCATCAATCAATGCCATAACACCGGAAACACCTAAAACCTCTTCGGCATGAATCTCACCACAAAGTAATATCTCAGGTTCATCTTCATCAACATCAACATTATCAGATATTTTTACTGCATAAATAGGCATATGAATTTGTTGAGAATAACCAATTATTTCTACTTTAACAATATCAGGATAGTTGCTCTCGTAATTTTGAAGAGCTGTAACAATCTCTTCATTAGTATAATAGTTTGGGTCTAATGATGCAGGTTGTGCAAGTATTAATCCCGTTATAAGAATGAACAAAACTGAAAGAATCGTGTTCTTCATTTATATATCTCCTTAGTTAATATTCCATTATAATTCATTATATGCAAATTGAGTTCCTAAATAATCCTAAATGTTCATATCACTCTTTAAAACGAACATTCTCACTCATTTTACCGAGAATTGTCTCCAGCTCATCAGCAATCAACTCTATCGATTTCTCCTTCTCACAATAATAAGGAACACCAAAATGGACTCTTATTTTTGCAAATGGCTTTGGGAATCTGAACTTATCCCATGAATTGAATAACCATTCCCCCTTTACATCGACCGCTATCGGAACAACAGGACAGCCACTCTTAAGAGCTAACAAGATAGAGCCTTTTTTAATTTTATTTAAAGGTCCTTTAGGACCATCAGGTGTGATTGCAACAGGACCTGTTTTCAGATAATCAAGCATCTTTTTTAAAGCTGCACTTCCACCTCTTGTTGACGATCCCCTAATCGGTTTATATCCGAGTACTGAAACCGGGCCGGCAATTAGTTCACCGTCTTTTGATGAAGAAATTAGAACTCCTGCTTTCTTCTTGGCATTAACAGCTGCTAATGGTATCTGATTACGGTGCCAGAACATATAAATACAAGGACCGGAAAAAGTATCATTGATTATCTCTTTTCTCCATGTAAAATCTAACAGCTTAAGCAAACCGGCTGCTAGATATTTCTCAAGAAACAAAGTTATGTTCAATAAAGTATCTCTCTAATATGATTGGCTGTTTCTTTGGAAGCAGATTTGTCTCCTACTTCTTTATGTAAGTCTTCAAGCTGTTTCTTCTTTTTTACATAGAAGTCAGGAGAGTTAATGTAGTCTTGTAAAGTCCTGTATATAGAGAAACCTTTTGCATTGTTTTGAATCAGTTCAGGTACGACACCAACACCCATAATCAAGTTAGGCAAGCCAATATATTCAAGCTTTATGACTCTCCTGCCAACAGAGTAGGATGTCTGAGAAGTTTTATAGACAATAATGAAGGGATTCCCTATTAAAGCAGCTTCAAGAGTAGCAGTGCCAGAAGTAACACATGCTACATAGCTATGCTTCATTAGATTATAATTGTCGTTAAAAATCAAATGACAGTTAGCTGTTTTTTTCTCATCAAATAATCTCATGAAGAGCTTTCTATCAACCGAGGATGACAAGGAAAACAGATATTCCATAGTATCGTCATTAAAGACCTCAACAGCATGCAAATACTCAGGAAGTAGTCTTTTAATTTCCATATCTCTACTACCGGGCATGAAACCAATCCATTTCTTATTAACATCAAGACCATACTTCTCGGCAAATTCTTCTTTGCTCAAAGTTACAGTTATCTCTTCTGCAACCGGATTACCGACATATTTGGCATGTACACCCCTGCTCACCAGATAATCCTCTTCGAAAGGAAGGATGCAAGCCACGAATTCGCAATACTTCTTAAGCTTTTTTACTCGATTATGTTTCCAAGCCCATACTGTTGGAGAAATATAATAAAACACCTTAATTCTAAGTTCATGAGCAATCTTAGCTATTCGTAAGTTCAAACCGGGATAATCAACAAGCACTACCAGATCGGGTTTATTCTTTTCAAGCCATTTTGCTATACCGTTCTCTACATTGTTAAAGAAATTAAGATGTTTTACTACCTCTATGAAACCCATTACATTAAACTGTTTAAATGGATAAAGTTGCTTCAAACCTTGATGAGCCATACGATATCCGCCTACTCCATAATGTTCAAGCTCATTATCGTGTTCATTGAGTTTTTGCATTACAAAGGAAGCATGAAGATCACCAGACGGCTCTCCCGCCAACCAAAATATCTTTCTCATATAACTCCTTAATATTTTAGAATTATTTAATATCATTTCCACAAAATCTGAGTCAAGATAATTTTAAGGATATATCATATCACCTTGCTTGATCCTTAGTTATGGACAATCAAAATGTAACTATTCCTTCCTACAAATCAATACTGACCAAAAAATGATTACTCATTAAGACAAATTAGTAATTGACAGACAAATCTTAAAACACCATTTTTAGTGTGAAATAAAAATACATTCAAAAAGAGGACGCAATGAGAAAAGGTTTTCTAATTCTTCTTATTTTATCAATTTCAATTCTGTTATCTGCTTACAACAAAGAGTACCATGAACCGGATGAGCCGGGAGTTAAAGCAAAGATTGCTGATTTTCAAGACTTAAAGTTCGGATTGATGATGCATTGGGGACCATATTCCCAGTGGGGAGTTATGGAATCATGGACTCTCTGCTCTGAAGATTGGATTGGTCGTGATTTAGCCAGATTTGAGAGTTATCCGGATTATGTTGAAGATTATGAGAACCTTCAAAGAACTTTCAACCCGGTCTTCTTTGATCCTCATAAATGGGCAGATTCAGCGAAGAGAGCAGGAATGAAGTATGTTGTTTTCACAACTAAACATCATGATGGTTTCTGTATGTTCGATACTAAAACAACCGACTACAAGATTACTTCACCAAAAACACCTTTCTCCAAACAACCAAAAGCCAATATTACGAAAGAAATCTTCGATACTTTCAGAAATGATAACTTTTGGATTGGAGCATACTTCTCCAAACCGGATTGGCATTGTGAAGATTATTGGTGGTCATTCTATCCTAAAGGTCCGAGACATGTAAACTACAATCCTTCTAAATATCCTGAGAAATGGGAAAGCTACAAGAAATTCACCAACACTCAGCTCGAAGAATTAATGACTGAATACGGAAAGATTGATATTCTTTGGCTTGACGGTGCTTGGATAAGACCAAGAGATAACACACCAGAAGAATTCAAAGATTGGGCAATAACAAAAGATTATAATCAAGATATTGATATGGAATCTATAGCAAAAATGGTTAGATCTCATCAGAAAGACTTGATAATTGTGGATAGATGGGTTGAAGGAGAATATGAAAACTATCTCACTCCTGAAAACAAAGTTCCAGAGGAGGCATTACTTGTACCTTGGGAAGCATGTGTTCCAATGGCTCCGGGTTGGTCTTATAACAAAGAACATAAGTATAAATCTGTTGAAGAATTAGTTCAGTTATTAGTTAATGTTGTTGCAAAAGGAGGTAATCTACTCCTTAATATCGGACCGACTCCAGATGGCGACTGGGCCCCTGATGCTTACAAAAGACTAGAAGGCGTTGCAGAATGGATGAATATTAATAGCGAAGGCATATATTACAGTAAACCGCTTAAACCATACAAAGAGAATAATATTTGCCTAACTCAACTCAAAGATGGTAACACTTATTTCTTCTATGTTTGCAATGAGAATGAGAAAACTATACCCGATAAGATTGAGATTGAATCGCATCGACCTAATAAAGAAGCTGAAGTTTTTCTCTTGGGCTATGATAAATCACTCAGTTGGACAAAGAAAGGTAGAAAAGGTTGCGTAATAGAGATTCCTGAAGAGTTAAGGAGCAATCCGCCATGTGACTATGTCTGGACTCTTAAGATAACATCTATTAACTAAGTTTCATTATAATAGCGGCAAGAAGTTTCTACTTCTTGCCGTTTATTGTATCTCTTATCATATCAGCTCTATCTATTCTACCTCTTTTTCTGTTCACATATTCCTGCAAATGAAGCGGAGGAACTTTAATCTTGTATCCTCTCCAATCAACCGTTTCCAAATGGGCCTGTGCATAGGGTCCACAATCTACCGGTTCAGGGCTATCTAAAACAGGATTCGGATCTGAGGCAATATCTATACGGGCATGTTTGAACAAAACTCCAAAATCCTTAGTAACCCAACCGGATGCATCTACAATAGGCTCGATTATCCAATTCAAAAATAAATCTATCACTTTCTGTTTATCTCTAGAATCAATAATAATATCTACATCATGAGGATTAAGTTCTATTCCCCTAATACAGCATGCACAGCTACCGGTAAGCCACCATCTGATATCTGAACCTTGAATTCTTACACAGAATTCCTCTAACGCTTCCTCCCATAGAACGGGAGTGAAATAGCCTAATTGATTAAACATATTCTCAGCTTGGTTGCTAAAATTAGACATTATTAACTCAAGATTCTCAATATCTTTAGAAAATCTCTTGAAGAAGCCTTCCGAATCTCTGCTATAATAACACATTTCAAAAACGGGTATATATTTATCATCCACATCAGTAAGTCGAAATTCCATCTGATTATCTATTTCTTTAAAACTAACATTCATTCTTACTAACCTCCATTGCACTTGAGTAAACCAAATAAATCAGTATAGCAATGTCAAATCTATTTGCAAACAATACTATAGATTAAAAATAGAATAAATGGCTATATTCCCCTTTACAACATAACATTTAATCCTAATAATTACATAGAGGTTGATATGGTAGAAAAGACTAATTATGAGCTCCACGAATTAAAGTATAAAAATGGGTAAAATTGGCAAACTGAAGATTATCAGTTTCAGAATGACTGGGGTTGGTTTTTAGAAAATACTGCTTTCACTAAATGCGATAAACTTTTAGAATTGGGGTGCGGAACATCACCCTATCTGTTTTCTTTCTCTCGGCTATGCAAAGAGTATGTTGGAATTGATATTGCTCCCTCCTCAATTGAAACAGCTCAAAAGAGAGCAAAGGATTTGAATGTTGAAGCAAAATTCATTTGCAAGAATATTGTATCGGAAGGTCAGGGAAAAGAAAAGTACGAACTGATTATCGACAGTTTCTTTCTGCACTGTATAATTGGTAAAGACAGAACTAAAGTTATTAAGAAGCTATCTGCTATTCTACAGAATAATGGTGAAATTTGGATTAACACAATGTGTAATCCTCCAAAGAACAGTGATGTCCCTTACAATCAAGAGACAAAATGCATGGAAGTCAAATTCGAAGATAGAATAGTTTCTACCAGATACTTTACTACTCCAAAAGAATTAAAAGAATTGATGCTAGAGAATGGATTTATCCTAAAGAAAGAGTTTATCTTGGTAGATACTAATCAAGATAATTACTTAGGGATATATACCTTAGGATAATTCAGTTTAGAAAGCAATCACAAATCCGAATTTCTTATCTTCGTAATATGGCGTAACCTTAGTTTGGAGTTTCTTTTTTTCAATCCTTTCGTAAATCATATAAGATAGTTTTGTGCTGAGAATACCAAAGCCTGCTCCCGCAACAACATCCGTGAACCAATGTCTGTCATTATACATTCTGAAAGCTCCGGTACCTGAAGCAATAGCATACCCTATTGCCCCATACCAGATAGATTTATGTTTATACTCTTGATAGAGAAACTCCGCACCCATAAAAGCGGTTGCAGTATGTCCGGAAGGAAATGAATTGTTAGTTGAACCGTCAGGTCTCTCAACTCCTGTTATCTTTTTTAGACTGAGAACCGACACTGCCATTAATCCATAAGCTGTTCCTAAGATTAGAGTCTCATCACGCAAAGTGTTCTTCCCTTTTACTCCGAAAGCATTAAATGCATATACAGCCGTAAATGGTAAGTATTGAGTGAAATCGTCAATAGTAAGTTTTTCATCAATATGCTCATTTACTTCTTCTTTAATCTCACTATTATATAGTTTAAGTTCATCACTTTCGATACCAACAACTCCATAGGTTATCAATGCCAGAGGGAAAACAAGGGAATCTATCCCATATTCATACTTTTTAAAGCTTAAAGTATCTCTAGCAGTTTCCAAAGCAGGAAGAATTGCAGAACATAATAGTGCTATTATAAGAAAGGTTGTTTTCATATCTATTCCCGATGTCTTAATAGTGATAGTGGGAGGTAACCCTTTAAAGTATCCAGTTTTGTAATTAGCAAGAAAATTCTTTCTAAAAGAGTCATAATATTTTACTTCATTAATATACATTTCTTTGTTAAAATACCGGCTTCCGTTTGTATTCTATAGGAATAAATACCGGATGGAACCTTATTGCCCCTTTTATCCCTTCCGTCCCATTTTACTTCCTGTTGCTCTACGGGTATTTCTCTAATCTTCTGCCCTCTCACATTAAATATTTCTAACTTTGCACTTTGTACGCTTTTTGATGGAAATTCCAGAACAATCGTTGTTTCGTCTGTAAAGGGGTTTGGGAAATTAGTAATCTGATTTACAGGAACTACAAAATCTTCTTCGATAACAGTGGTCGTTGTTGGTTCCAGACTTTTCAATAATGTGTAAGGAGGATAATCTCCGTTAACTATTGCATATAAATAGTTATCTGAATCGCAGTAGAGATAATCAACTTGGGCATTATTAGATATCAGGTTTGTCTGAAGCTGATTCCAAGTTTGACCATTATCTTGCGAGAACTGAACTCCTGCCCAACTAACAGGATAATTTCCCGTTCCAACAAACAGATTATCATTAGAATCGTTTATGATAGTAAACATCTGACTGGTATAACTAAAACACTGATTCCAGGTTGCTCCCTGGTCAGTTGAATGCATAATCACTCTTGCACCTGTTGTTGTATGTCCGGAAGTACAGGCCAACAACTCGTTGTTGGATGTTTCAGTTATAGATCGGATGTAATAATTTGGCAATCCGATATTCTCCCATGTATCTCCCTGATCGAAGGATCTGTAAAAACCTCCCGGGTTCTCTGTGTCTGCAGCATATGCTGTAGAACCGGCGTAGTATGTGCCATCTGATGACTCAATAAAAGTATTGAATTCCTCTCCTACGTTTGTAGAAAATGTTTGTTGCCATGAACAACCTCCATCTATTGATTTTGCAATACCTCGCCACCCGTAAATGAATAGATTTCCTAGTGAATCTAGGAATATATCTCTTGTTCCAATAAGGTTAAGAGTAGAAATCATATCCCAAGTTTGTATATCAGGAGAAAAATAATAATTATAAAGATTATACATGTATAAACCATTTGTAGGAGTAAAGCAAATTTTTACAGGTTGTAGATCATTAAAAATTAATTCCCAACTATTCCCATTATCTGTTGAACGATGGAGACCACCATTATTTGTTAAGTAAAGATTCCCCAGATTGTCTATTCCAAAATCATATATTCTTGAATCCGAAGAGTACAACTCCTCAAAGTGTTCCTGACCGAAACAAAGGGATGCACATAACAGTATCATAAATAAAAACCAATGTCTCTTGCTCACACTTACCTCTTTAAAAAATAACTACCAATAATACTATGAATTTTACTAGTACTTTTAGATACATTCTTAAACGCCACAATTAGATATAATTAGTTATGATTTTTATTGTCAAATGTTTTTTATTTTTTTCATTATTAACAATTTCTTTCATAGTAAAGAGCCGTACAATCTAAAAGATTCATTTTTGCAGACCTTATATAGATACCTTATGTTTATGTATCTCCGAGAGTAGCAACCATCAAAGCTTGATAGAATGCTTGCAGTTTTCTACTTCATTAAAATACATTTCTTTGTCAAAATACTATCTTCTGTTTTTATTCTATAGAAATAGACTCCTGAAGGGGCTTTTTGACATTGATCATCTCTCCCGTCCCATTTTACTTCCTGTTGCTCTACGGGTATTTCTCTAATCTTCTGCCCTCTCACATTGAATATTTCGACTTTTGCTTCTCTTATACTCTTGGATGGAAGTCTTAGAACAATCGTTGTTTCGTCTGTAAAGGGGTTTGGGTAATTAGAAATTTGATTTACAGGAGCCACAAAATCTTCGTCGATAACTGTAGTCGTTGTCGGTTCCAGACTCTTCAATAATGTGTAAGGAGGATAATCTCCGTTAACTATTGCATATAAGTAATTATCGGAATCACAGTAGAGATAGTCAACCTGGGCATTATTGGGTATCAGGTTTGTCTGAAGCTGATTCCAAGTTTGACCATTATCTTGCGAGAACTGAACTCCTGCCCAACTAATAGGATAATTTCCCGTTCCAACATACAGATTATCATTTGAATCGTTTATGATAGTAAACATCTGGCTTGCATAACTGAAACACTGATTCCAAGTTTCTCCCTGATCTATTGAATGCATAATCACTGTATCACCTGTTGTTGAATGCCCGGAAGTACAAGCAAAAAACTCTCCATTTGAATTTATCGTTAAGTCTTGGACAAAATAGTAATCCAATCCGATATGCTCCCATGTGTCCCCCCGGTCATCAGATCGGTATATTCCTCCTGTAGTTCCTGAGCCCTCAAAATTTGTGGAACTGGCAAAAAGAACATTATTTTCATTACTAACAATCGAAGTCACAATCTCTTCATAAGTACATGCTAAAACCTGAACCCAATCTTCATTATCACTGTCATATTTATAAATACAGCCCCAACCGGTCAAAAACATTGTATCATCTGATGTTATAAAAAGATCAACAAGATCATAGCCGGTTGGTCTATTCATTACATTCCAGGTAAGCCCTTGATCAATTGAATAATGCATACTAAGTAATGGTGGATATGAAAGTGCATAGATACAGTCAAGAGAATTAACACCTATTGTCTCAACTCCCGCTTCATCAAAAATCTGTTGCCATGAACTACCATTATCTACTGATTTAAATAAACAATCACGGGTTGCAAGATACATTACTCCAGTTGAGTCTTCCTGAAATCCCTTTATTCTTGACTCTGAACTAAACAACTCTTCAAAGTATTCCTGACCGAAACAAAGGGATTCATATAACATGATTATAAATAAAAACCAATATCTCTTTTTCACACTTACCTCTTTTATAAAATAACTACCAATAATACCATGAATTTTACTAGAATTTTTAGATACTTTTATAAACGCCACAATTCTATTTGTTCTATCAGGATTTATATTGTCAAATAATACTTTTTTAATTTAGTCTCCCCATAAAGAATGTATCAACATGCATATATAGCTTGATTATATAGCATAATCAGTATAAAAAACACTCAAAATATGCATTAAAGCTATTATATGCTTAATCGCATATTAAGGTTTACACACTTTTCTTTTTTACTCCCTTCTCCCGTTATGCACTTGAGCAACATAGACAGAATTGAGATATAACACTCCCAGACATCTTACTAATTTCCAACTCCAAAATCATGTTTTGAGTAAGTGTTGAGTAAGAGATGAGTAAGGATTGAGTAAATATTGTTCATGGGAGTAACGTGTGGGTGGAGGGATAGTTTACGTAGTATTTTTCTTGGTAAAACTTTAACTTTCCTAGGGTGGATACTTTTATGTGTGACTCGCCATCTTAATAGTGATAGCTTATTTCTATTCATGGAAATGGCAAGTATAAAGTAAAAGAGGGTTTACCAATATTGGTAAACCCTTCAATATATTGCAATGATATTCTATTAATACATACCCGGCATTCCACCGCCCATTCCGCCTGCACCTGCAGGTATTACAGGCTCATCACTGGGAACGTCGGTTACGATGCACTCTGTAGTAAGTAAGAGACCGGCTATAGAAACCGCATTCTGAACAGCAGATCTTACAACTTTAGCAGGATCAATAACGCCGGCTTTGAACAAGTCTTCAAACTTGTTGTTAGCAGCATTGTAACCCCAGTGAATGTCTTTCTTAGATTTTAGTTTTTCAACAATCACAGCACCTTCTTCTCCGGCATTGTAAGCAATCTGGAAAGCAGGTCTTTCTAACGCTTTCATGAGAAGATTAGCGGCAACACCTTCTTCATAAGTATCGGCAGGCATATTCTTTAGAGCTTTAGCAGCATGGATAAGTGTAACACCTCCACCGGCAACAATACCTTCTTCTACAGCTGCTCTGGTTGCATGGAGAGCATCGTCGACACGAGCTTTCTTTTCTTTCATCTCTGTTTCAGTAGCTGCACCGATTTTGATTACTGCAACTCCACTTGATAGTTTGGCAAGTCTCTCTTGAAGTTTCTCTTTATCATAATCAGAAGTAGTTTCTTCAATCTGAGCTTTAATTTGTTTGATTCTGCCATTAATATCATCTTCTGAGCCATAGCCTTCACGAATGATAGTGTTATCTTTATCAACAATAATCTTTTTAGTTCTACCAAGATCTTCGATAGTAGCATTTTCAAGTTTACGACCAACTTCTTCAGAGATAACAACTCCACCGGTGAGAATTGCAATATCTTGTAACATAGCTTTTCTTCTGTCACCAAAACCGGGAGCTTTCACAGCACAAACATTGAGAGTACCTCGAAGTTTATTAACTACGAGAGTAGCAAGTGCTTCGCCTTCTATATCTTCTGCAACAATAAGAAGTGGAGAACCTTGTTGAGCAACAGCTTGAAGAATGTTAACGATATCTTTCATAACACTAATCTTCTTGTCATAAATAAGAATGTATGCATCATCCATTTCCGCA
The DNA here is from genome assembly GCA_963667035.1 of Cloacimonadales bacterium (SeqCode). GTDB lineage: Bacteria > Cloacimonadota > Cloacimonadia > Cloacimonadales > JAFGVF01 > Zophobacter. Next base: position 167,410 of record OY762964.1, on the reverse strand, counting down.
AGCATCTTATCAGGATCTGAAACAAAATAAGGTGATAAGAAACCACGGTCAAACTGCATGCCTTCAACTTTTTCAAGCGAAGAGTCTATAGACTTTGCTTCTTCTACATTGATGATACCTTCATTATCAACCGACTCCATAGCGTCGGCAATGAGTCTTCCGATTGTCGGGTCATTATTTGCTGAAATTGTTGCGATCTGAGCAATCTCTTCCTGATTCTTAATCTCTTTACTGAATTCATGAATTTTATCAATAACAAGCTTAGCAGCTTTTTCAAGCCCTCTTTTAAGATACATCGGATTAACACCGGCTGTAACATTTTTAAGTCCTTCTTCAATAATAGCCTGTGCAAGGATAGTAGCTGTAGTTGTACCATCACCGGCATTATCATGAGTCCTTTCGGCAACTTCACGGCAGAGTGAAGCACCCATATTCTGATATGCATCTTCCAGTTCAATCTCTTTAGCAATTGTTACACCGTCATTAGTGATTGTTGGAGATCCGAACTTTTTGTCTAAAACTACATTACGACCGCGTGGTCCAAGAGTAACTTTAACAGCGTTTGCGAGTTTATCAACTCCTTCTTTGAGTTGAGTACGTGCATCATGACTAAACTGCATCTGTTTTGCCATTTTGTGCCTCCTTATCTGGTATTTAAATGTTTATATCAATGATGTGCTTAGCAAACCTAAAGCACGAGTGCTAATTTGCAACATTTAGTTCGAATGTCAATAAAAAAATTAATTAAACTCTATATCCCTTGTCCGCTTAGTCCTTTGTTTCATAATCGCTCGTGTTTACAGATTGCTATAGAGTAGAACACGATTAATCTATCTTCAGGAGGTTGTTGATGAAGTATTTATTTATAATTACCATACTTGTTTCTTTATCATGCTTGTTAGCGATGGAGGTCACTACTGCTAGCAATATAGATTTGAAGCGATATGCAGGGAAATGGTATGAAGTTGCTAGAACTCCCAATCCTTTTCAACGTGCTTGCAGTTCAAATACTACAGCAGAATACTACTTACAAAATGATAAAATCAAAGTGATTAACAGTTGCAAGAAGAGTAATGGAGAGCTAAAACAGATAGAGGGACAAGCCAGAGTTGTAAATAAAGACAATTCCAAACTGAAAGTAAGCTTTGTTCGTGTATTTGGCAAGAACATCTTCTGGGGAGATTATTGGATTATTGATATTGATGATAATTATGAGTGGGCTTTAGTAGGCGAACCGCATCAGAGATATGCCTGGATATTAAGTAGGTCTCAGGAAATGAATCAGGAGACCTTAAAGTATATCATATCAATTGCTGTTGCAAACGGTTACAAAGAGGACAAGTTCAGAGTTACCAAGCAATATTTAGAATAGATGATGTCCGAGAACTCCTCTAAGCATTTTCACATCAATAGGCTTAGGGATGTAATCATTACAGCCCGCTTCAAAAGCTTTAATTTTATCAGTGTCGTAAGCATAAGCTGTAACTGCAATAATTGGAACGTCCCGATTAATTTCGCGAATCTGCCTCGTAGCCCCAAAACCATCAAGTACCGGCATTTTCAAATCCATCAAAACTGCATCGGGATTATGTTCTTTAAACATATTAACCGCTTCCTTTCCATTAGTAGCATGTAACAAGTGATAGGACTTTGTTAGGGCACTTTCCAGTAGTTGATAATTACTTTCTGTATCTTCAGCTATCAGGAGAGTTTTTCTATCTTTAGATCGAATAGGTATGGGAATATAAGTACTGAAATCCATTTTAGTTTCAGAAGGTTTCTCTGCTGTAGAATTAGGGATTGTAAAGAAAAAGGTTGAACCCTTCCCAATTTCAGATTTAAGCCAAATTTTACCTCCAAATGCATCGATCAGTAGTTTACAGATTGAAAGCCCCAACCCCGTACCTTGTTTAAACTCATCTATCTTGAAGAATCTCTCAAAGATTTTTTCGTGATGTTCTTGCTCAATTCCGCACCCCGTATCTTCGACATAGAAAGAAATAAAATCTGAGTCTGATTTATATCCTAGTTTTATATATCCCTTATGAGTATATTTGACCGAGTTAGTAAGAAGGTTTAATAGAATTTGTTGTAATCTCTGGGAATCCGTTGTAATATAAACAGGTTCTTCGGATTCTAAGTCCAGCAAAACATCAATATCATTATTAACACCGGAACGAATTGTTTGTAAACAATGCGTAAGCACTTCATGGATATTGCAGTTCTCTTGAACGAGAGCCAAATCTCCCGACTCTATCTTAGAATAATCAACAATATCATTAATCAGTGTTAAAAGAAGTTCAGTACTATTGCTTATAACATCATAGAACTCTTCTGATTCAGTCTGATTCTCGCTTACAGATAATAAATAAGCAAATCCAACAATACTGTTTAAAGGAGTTCTTATCTCATGACTCATATTTGCTAAGAATGCCGATTTCAGTTTATCAGCGGTTTCTGCTTTCTCTTTAGCTACGATAAGCTCATTTTGAGCTCTCTTTAAATCATCAATATCAAATGCAAAGCTTAACAATAATCTTGAAGAATTTTGTCTTGGAATTATTGTTTTAACTATTTTAAAGTACTTAGTTTCTCCTCTTATATTAGCAAGCTGTGTTTCATAAGAGACTTGACCATTAGCTAATTTAGAAACCTCGATATCCATTTCTCGACTCTTCCGGGCTATTTCTTTGGAATATACATCGAAATCGGTCTTACCTATAGCATCTTCCGCAGATATTCCGGTAAAATCTTCTATGTATTTATTCCAATGCAAAATCCTGAAATCATTATCAACATCCTTTACTACAGCACTGCTCATTATGTTATCAAGTATTCCGTTACGTAACTCAAGAAGAGATTTTATCTTTTGCTCTTTTATGTATTTTTCTGTAACATCATATTGTGTACCAAACAGTCCTGCAATACGTCCATGTTGGTCTTTAATCAACGAATAGTAACCATGAACCCATAATGTATTACCCTGCTTATTATGCTCTATAGTAATCCGTGATAAACTTCCTTTCCTGATTATTTCTATAAGTATATCCTTTCTATCCACATAGTAATTCCTAATATCTCTGAATTTTTTCCCGAGCACCTCCATTGATTCCAAACCATACATCTTCATAAGAGCAGCATTTACTTTGGAAAACGTAAGATTCTCTACAATATAATCAATTTTACCCATAGTAATCTTATCTCCCATTTCAATCGGTTCCTTTAATTCCAAAAGAAAGAATGCAGAAAGAGACTGATTAAAAAACATGTTAAGCTGTTCTTCACTTTCCTTCAGTAGTTTTTCCTGATGTCTCTTAATGGTAGAATCTTGGAACACCATTACAACACCCTCTGTTTCTCCTGAAGAGTTCAATATTGGTGATGCTTTATCAGTAATGAGAAATTCTTCTCCCGTTTTTGAGATTAGTTTCGTGTTAGGAGATGAGCCTATAACGCTCTTAACCGAGAGAACTTTAAACACAGGACTCTCCAAAGGTTTCCCTGTTTCAGAATCTATAGTTACTGCAACTTCCGAGATATTTTTTCCTTCAGCTTCTTTTCTGCTCCATCCCGTAAGTTTCTCTGCAGCAGCATTAATCATTATGATGTTGCCTGAAGTATCAGTAGCTATAACACCGTCACATATTGATTGGAGAGTAATTCTCAGCTTCTCCTCATTCTGCTTAAGCTTTAACAAATACTTCTTTCTTTGATGATAAAGATACCATAACAAGACTAAAATCAAGAACTCAACTACGACAAGAACAATGATTATTACCATCTCAAGTCCAAATTGGCTCCAAACAGTCTCTGGCATATTTACATATCTGACATTAGGAGGCAGTTTTGATTCATCAATCTTGTATTTATGTAGTAATTGATAATCCATTAGACAATAATTACTGGATTCAGTATCAATCACCGGTATATTAACTTCTTTGTTATTTAGCATTCTTATTGCTAAATTGGCTGCCTTCTGAGCTTGGTCATAATGAGAAAGAACATATCCACCTAGAAACCCATTCCCTATTCCGTGTTCCCATAAATGAAATATAGGAGCTTTGGCATTCTTAATAACTATATCCTGGCTATTTTTAAAATCTTGAATCACATGATCTTTACTTTGATAGGCTGAAACAAAGACTATTGCATCATTAGGATTAATCTGACCAATCTGTTCTCCCAGCTCTTTATGGGTATATTTATCAGTTCTGATAATAACTCTATTGTAATCCAGCTTGTCTAATTCATCAGATACTCTTTTATTAGACACAAATTTAATATCAGGTTCATCAATAATAATATATATATTTTTTAATTGTGGTCTTAATTTTTGTATCAAGCTTAATGTCTTAAAGCTTGATACCCTCTCTGTCACTCCGGTTATAATTGGTGACTTGGCAAGCTCTAGTGCCTCATCCCTATTGTTAACGGAAAAGAAAATAATAGGAGTTTTTGAAAAAGACACCTTATTCTCAAGAATGAAATCAAATGCAGGATCATCCGAGACCATTATCAAATCATAGGATTCTAGCTTTGCAATTTTATTTAGAAGGAAATCATGTGTACTTGCTTTTATATCTTCAGACAAGAATTTTTTCCCATCCATAAACTCATAATCTATTTTATAATTGTATTTCCTAAAAACCGAGTTTAAACCATTAAGATGTTCCGGATATGTCGGGAAGCTTGTGCTAAAAGAATTGATATATAATATCTTCTTTCTTTTGTTTATATCATCAGCAAAACAAACTGAAACAAGCAGAATAAATATTAGAATAAAACCAAATACTTTAACGATTACAGGATTGCTCTTACTATGCATTACTTATACACCTTTCCTTATCTATAAACCTAATACTAGTCGGATATTCTTCCTTAATCCCAATCTTTCCTGTTTAAATCATTTTAATCGACGTATAAAAATAGTAAAGCAAAACCTGAGGTAATATCCATAATTATATTGATAAGTCTGCTTAAACTAATGATAATTTTTCAGATAAAAAACTTGTATTCTTTAGCCGTCTGTTGTATCTTGTAAATGATATTAAGGAGTTGTTATGTATAAATCATTAATAATTGTTTCATTACTAATCTCTATGATAGGTTTTGTAGAAGCAAAAAGCTACAAGTACTACTCAAGCAAAACAGGAAAACCTGTAAGTTTAAATAGAATTGTTAAAGAGATTGAGGATGCGGATGTTGTATTCTTCGGAGAGTTTCATGATAGTTCAATTGTTCATAAGATGGAGTTTGCCTTTTTAAAAAAGTTCTACAAGCATTACCCCAATGTATGTGTATCGATGGAAATGTTCGAAAGAGATGTACAGCATATTCTTGATCAATATCTTGATTCCATGATTACGGAGAAGCAATTTATAGGGAATTCACGTCCTTGGTCAAACTACAAACAAGATTACTCACCTATAGTGGAATTTGCAAAGCTCAACCGACTTCCAATAATAGCCGCTAATGTTCCCAGACATTATGCTTCAAGTGTGAATAAACTAGGTGTAGAGTTCTTGGAGACAATACCTGAAGCAGAAAAAGAGTTTGTAGCTAAGGATATAAAAATCAATGATGGAGAATATAGAGAACGTTTCATTAAAGTTATGAAGATGAATATGGGTACAGCTATGCACTCCAATACATCTGTAACTTATGATAATATCTATGCTGCTCAATGTCTAAAAGATGACACTATGGCTGAATCTATAGCAAACTACATCAAGAGCAATAAAGGAACAAAAGTAATCCACTACAATGGAGACTTTCATTCAAACAGTCATCTTGGTACTGCTCAAAAGCTCAAATTATTGATGCCGGAACTAAAGATTATTGTCATTAGCTCACAGCTTATCCCTAAAGAGCAACATGAGATAAAGGACAGACTAGCTGCAGGAGATTATATTATAGCTGTTACAACAAAGTAACAGTAGATTAATTATTCTCCAGATAATATGCTACTCCATATCCTATAGCTTCTTCCGGAGTCGATTTACACTTAATGAAGTTGAAAGTATTATCATTGTATTTATAGTAACCTTTACTTTTAACAACAACATTCATACCAAAGTGTAAACCCTGAAATTCAAGGAGATAGAATTCCTTATTCTTAATACATATATCCATAGATAAGAAAGGAGCTTTAATTTTATCTGAAATATTTTTAGCATATTCAAGTATGGGTAATGGATTTTCTATTTCAAAATCAAACATTTTGGTTCCGCTTGCCTTGAAACAGCCTTTCTTTGTATGACGCTTTGTTATATAGAATCTTTCTCCTGCCTTAAGTACCCTATAATCATGGTCTAGTCCTTCTATGAATTCCTGTATTACAAACCTCTTATGCGACTGAATATGCTTCCTATAATGTATATAATCTTTCGAGTTGGAATAGTTCGGATATTCTTTGTATGCTTTGTTTCCTCTAAGATACTTTCTTCTTAACAAGTCTATTCTTTGATTTCCTGTATAGGAACTGGTAAAACTATTAACCTGTTTGACAAGCGTCTTTTCATCTTCTATTAGGAAAACTCCTTTGCCATTAGAGCCATCAAGTCTTTTTAACACTAGGGGGTATTTTAAGTTGTAATGTTCTATTTCTTCTATTTCACAGAAATAGTAGGCTTTCAAATCTCGAATATCATACTTTTTCTTTACTAGTTCCTGAAAACCTTTATTCTCATGGCAATATAACAACTCTGATGATGGGATTACATTGTAGCCTTCACTTGTTAGGTAAGCAACCATATCCTTAATATACTCTCTCACTTCCTCTCTCTGACTGAATGAATATATTACAGGAATAGATTTGTCGATAGGTTCACCATTAATGATCTCATGATAGCTTTTCAATATGCACTTAATACTATGCTCGTTCAGGATTCGCTCAACAATTGACATATCAATTGGATCCCATGGTTTTCTACCTTGTCCAAAGAATCGATTGTTACCGATTACAAAATAAACGGGTCTCATTGAAAATCTCCTCTCATGTAGCTAAGCTTTTTTTTATGTCTATGCGAAAAGTTGGCAATACTTTTTTGAGGAAAATTGCGTCTTTTATGCTTTTAACTTATGATACTAACAGTTTGTTAATTAATTTGTATTTATATAGTTACAGCGTAAGTCAATGAGTAGCTTTAAAAATAACTGATTACTCAGTTGTGAGGGATAAATTTAAACTGAGTAAAAAAGTGGCTTATGATTAATCTTTAGGTAAAATAAGATTAAGAGATTTTACTCGTCTTAGAGCTTTTGCTTTTATCTGTCTTATTCTCTCTCTAGATAAACCTAAATTATCAGCAATCTCTTGCAATGTTTTAGATTGGAAGTAAGATGCAGTTAATACTTTCTTTTCTATTTCGGGGAATTCAGTAGGAAAGAAGTTATCAGGTAAGCTGGAAACTTCTTCTATCTCTTGAATATCTTCCTGTTTTGTGTAATTATCATTTATTTCAACTGCGTTGAATGAGGTGTTTGTTTCCAAATCCAACGCAGCTAAAATATATTTCTTTATCCAAAAAATTGCATACGCACCAAAGGGTGTTTTCTCTTCTTCTCTAAAAGAATTCTGAGCTTCCATAAGACCTATCAGTCCTTCTTGGACAAGATCTTCATAAGGCATCCCATAATCCTTATATTGAGATGCAATCTTTCTTACTAACGGTAAATAATTAGTTATTAACTTCTCGGAACTCATTTCAAATTAGTCGGTATCTTTATAGTGAACGTAGTGCCTTTTCCTAAAGTACTGGCAACATTAACCGAGCCATTATGAAGCATTACAATGTGCTTAACAATAGCTAGACCTAATCCTGTTCCACCCATCTTTCTACTTCTGGCTTTATCGGCTACATAGAATCTCTCGAATAGCCTTTCAAGATGCTTTGATTCAATACCGCATCCTGTGTCGATAACTCTAAACACTACAAGAGATTCTTCTTTATTGATTGTAAGCTTTATAAAGCCTTCAGTTGTATAACGCATGGCATTATCAATCAGATTTATAAATATCTGATCAAGCTTATATATATCACCGTAGAAATCATCGATTGATTCATCAACCTCGACTATCAAGTCTACTGTTGATGAAGATGTCTTGTGTTCGTAAAGCTGTTTGATGTTATCTGCAAACTTCTTAAGCTTTACCTGCTCGAGATTAAGTTTTCCCATCTGTTCGAGGTTAATCAAGACTTGAATATCTTCCACAAGATTAGCGAGTCTGTCGGAATGGTTTCTTATTATCTTAAGAAATCTCTTCTTTTCTTCAGGCACAGAAGCTTCGAGCATTTCCGCAAACCCCTTAATAGCTGTTATGGGAGTTCTTAACTCATGAGCCATATTAACTATGAAATCTTGCTTCATTCTTTCAACATGCTTGATTTCCGAAACGTCCTGCATAATAAAGATAGCTCTTTCATATTTATGTAAATAAGATGAGCTAAAGATATAATCCTGATTATTCAGGGTTATTGGTTTAATTATATTTGTCTTTTTATTAAGCGTTTCACCAATCATATCCAGAATCATAGCATCTTTAATCTGATGCCAGTACCCTTCAGATGAATTTGTAGACAGTTTTAACACTCTTTGACAGGAAGGATTGCTAATGACTATTTTACCTGTTTTGTTAATAACCCAAAGGCATTCTGATAATGAAGTAATAATACCGCTTAACTCGGCTTTCTGTTGCTCTATAGAATATACATTACTCTTAACTTCGTTTATCATCTTATTGAAGCTATTCCCAACGGTTTCAAATTCATCTCCGGTTAGAAAATGCACTTCAACATTCATATCGCCTTCAGCCACTTTGTTAGAAGCCTCCGTTAGCTCTTTTAAAGGCTTATAGAATCGACTTGAAAGTATGTATGAAAGTATTAGGATTATTAAGAAGATAATGGAAAGAGTTTCCAAAATACCCATCTGAAAGTTATGTTGAATTGAGTCTAGATCTCTTAAGGGAACACTAATTCTCAAGTATTTTCCCAAAGGATGATTTATGCTTCTTGCCAGATAAAGCATATTGAAACCTACAGAATCGCTAAACCGAATAGAAATACCGTAATCTGAGGTTAAGGCTTCTTTTATCTCCGGTCTACTCAGATGATTATCAAGCTTTTCTTCGTCGGCAAAGGAGTCAAAAGTTACTATACCTTTCTCATCAATAACGGTAATACGTTTGGATATAACATTAGAGATATTCTGCAATTCTTTATCAATATCATCTCTATTCGTAAGAATAATCTTCTCAACTTGTTTATTCTGCTCGTTGAGCTCTTCTGTCAGAATATCGATGTAATTACTGTTGAGTATGTTACTTCCGATAATAACTACCAGAACCGACAGTATTAAAGCAATAAAGAGATAGCTTATGAATATTTTGTTTCTAATCGACAGTTTTCTCAGGGTCATATTTGTAACCAATCCCTCTAACATTTTTGATATTTGAACTCAACTCGCCCATTTTCTGTCTTAAATGGCGTATATGCACATCGACTGTTCTATCGATAACTATCTTATCGGTTCCCCACAGAAAATCTAAAATCTTTTCACGAGAGAATACCCAACCCGGTCTTGATAAAAGCAGTTCCAGTATCTTGAATTCTGTTGTTGTTAAGTCGATTTTCTCGCCATGTACATAAACTTCAAATCTGTTCTTGTCCATTTTAAGAATGTCTTCCGAAATACTTTTCTTAGGAACGTGCTTTGTTCTTCTCAGAATAGCTTTAATTCTTGCCAATAGCTCTTTGTGTGAGAAAGGTTTGGTTAAATAATCATCAGCTCCAAACTCAAGTCCCATAACTTTATCAGTAATATCGGTTCTTGCAGTAAGCATAATGATTGGTAACTGTTCGTATTTACCGGATTGACGAATATGGCGGCAAATGTCCATTCCATCCATATCGGGTAGCATTAAATCCAACATTAAGAGGTCAGGCATATCATCTTCAAGTCTTGCAAACATCTCTTTTCCGGTTTCAAACCCTTCGGTCTGGAATCCGGCATCCTGCAAATGTAATGATATCAATTCTCTGATATCTTCCTCATCCTCAACAATGAATATTAGTTTTTTGTTTTCCATATTCCTACCGCTTTGTTTTAGTCTTTTCAGTTAAAAATACTAATCAGCTGTTAATTGGCAATTAAGATTTAGTTAATTCTATGTTAAGGCATGTGGGAGGTCAAATTTTTTATTACTGTTTGATTAATAACTTATGAATTAATTGCAGTACAAATATCTCCATCCTACCGGGTACGCGAGCATCCTGCTCGCATCTTGCCGGAACGCAGACATCTTACCGGGTACGCGAGCTTCCAGCTCGCATCTTGTAGGAACACCAACATCCTGTTCGCAAAGAGTTGCCGGCTAGAAGCCGGCGGTCCCGGTTTGTAGTGCAAGCACCCACTTGCACATAGCTCGCAGAGCTATATCCCTTTCCAAATATTCTTTAGTTGATTAACTGAACTTTTATATCTGCCGACTTCGTCGTCACAGCAACTCAGGGGAGTTGCAGTACTAATATCACAATCCTGAAGGTAAAACCTGATAGTAGCTATGGTTCTTATACTTTTGAATCCTTGTTATTTATCCTGAAGGGATAGCCTATTAATAGCCATGGGTTTTAACCCATGGTAGCGGATACCCAATAAACACCGACCCTAAAGGGGTCGAATATCCAGTCTGAATCTTACCGGGTACGCGAGCTTCCAGCTCGCATCTTGCAGGAACGCAGACATCTTACTGGGTACGCGAGCTTCCAGCTCGCATCTTGTAGGAACACCAACATCCTGTTCGCAAAGAGTTGCCGGCTAGAAGCCTGCGGTCCCGGTTTGTAGTGTAAGCACCCCCACTTGCACATAGCTCACAGAGCTATATTTTCTCATCACAGCAACTAAAGGGAGTTATCGTACATGTTGTGCTTTCTTATACCATCCAACATTTTAGACATAAATATTCTATTTGACAATCCAAACGATTTGTACAAAAATAGCATTATATTATAAAGGAGGAGTTATGAGCAATTGTTATGCCGTAATTTTATGGCCCGTTGTGGCTTCTTTAACAACGGTAAATCCAGCCTTGGATTTAAAACATTTGTCGTCGCATTCATAGGGAGATAAGGGTAGTTGTTAAGGATTCACTGCCCAAACCCGTAAATCGTTAAAGCGTATCCTCATCTCAAGACTATAACTCTTTTACCCTCATTGGGAGGATATCGTGATTTATGTAATTACTATAGGTCATGGGTATATCTTAACACAGGAACACCCGTTTCCTATCTTTCTCAAAGTGGAAGTAATTCAATATTTTATTGAAGTACTTATACATCCCGGACAATCAATTCCGATGTCACGACTAAATCTACTCTTCAAAGCTTTTGATGTCAACCCTATTCCCTATCTTGATTATCTGAATGTAATGCGGGGAGACTATATAAAAAGGTGTTACAAAATGGCGGAAGAAGAACAAGCTTGTGGTCGTTTATTGTATAGTATCTACAAAGAACTGGAAGAAGAGCGTTGGCAGAAGAGTATGGAAAACTCAGATGTTGAAGCTGAATATTATAGGGATAAAATGAATAAGATTGGCAATCTTATAGGTAGTATGACCTGTAAAGAGAAATACTTGGATTCATTTATCAGGAAAGTCAACCACAGTATGTACAACACCTTCAGAAGATTGATTGCATCCTTTGAAGAGAATAGTCCCCAATTACATAAGTATCTAAAGAATACAATTGATGTAGGTTTCTCTGTTAGCTTTAATCCGGAGAGGGATAGTTCCTTAGAGATTGTAATCAAAGACGAGTTTAAATGTTAATCATGTAAATATGGCGACCGTATATCGGTCGCCATTTTACCGGGTACGCGAGCATCCTGCTCGCATCTTGTAGGAACGCAGACATCTTACCAGGTACGCGAGCTTCTAGCTCGCATCTTGTAGGAACGCGGACATCTTGTCCGCAGAGAGTTGCCGACTAGAAGCCTGCGGTCCCGATTTGTAGTGCAAGTGCCCTCACTTGCACATAGCTCGCAGAGCTATATCACATTCTAAATATACTTTAGTTGATTTTTTATATCTGCCGACTTCGTCGTCACAGCAACTCAGGGGAGTTGCAGTACTAATATCCCCATCCTGAAGGGATAACCTATTAATAGCCATGGTGCTTTAGCCCATGGAAACGAGTACCCAATGACCAACGACCCTAAAGGGGGCGCCCCTTTTCACTCCACAATCCAATGCGTCAAATCATCATATCGCGGAATCATTGGTAACAATTCGTTTTCAATTGCTTCTTTCACTGTCCTTATTGGTAATCCGATATCTACTACTACTTGCGGGGTTACTGTTAACAAATCAACGGGATAACCATTCTTTTTGAGTTGAAACATCATCTTTCTAAGTAACGCCGAATAACTCGGTGGTCTACATTTGTGTCGGTAACTTAGTTTGTACCGATCGGTATAATCTTTCAAATCATTGATATACTCCGGATTGAGCAGACTTTTGAAAACTGCAAGCTGTTTAGAAACATTGCCCATGTAGTGATTATGCTCGGTAATCTCCGGCATTACAAACTCTCGAACCCACATGATGTTTCCATCTTCATCACAGCAATACACAAGCTTTCCATGTTTGCCGGACATCGATTTGAAAGGGAATCCTAAATAACTTTTCATAATGATCTCCTTATTTGATTGGTTTATAATTGTTTCGGAGTGCATTGACACAGTCAATGTACTCCTAAGTTTACCGGGTACGCGAGCTTCCAGCTCGCATCTTAACGGAATGCGGACATCCTGTCCGCAAAGAGTTGCCGGCTAGAAGCCGGCGTACCCAGTTTGTAGTGCAAGTACCCTCACTTGCACATAGCTCGCAGAGCTATAAAGTCAGAACATAGCTTTAGTGAAGTAGAACCATTCCCCTCTGTGGAGGGGTAGCGACTTGTCGACGGGATGGTTTCTTATCATTTTGCATCTTGCATTCTCTTTGCTTTTAACATTAAGCATTTAGCATTTACAATTTAGCATTTTATTTTCCTCTCTCACTTATCCTTGCTCACAAAATCCTCGTTTTAGTCACAAAACCCCAAACTTTTTTTAATTCCCCTCTATGGAAGGGTGGAGACTTGTCGACGGGGTGGTTTAATTCTTCATTCTTAATCTTTTATTCTTCATTTGCATTTCTTCTCCCTCTCTACGCTCTGTAGTAATTAGTGTTCTCATTTTAATTTTAACTTATTAACAAATTGGTTACTTCTTGGTATTTAACCCAAGGATTACCCGAGTGTTTCACAAGGGTTTCCCTAGTGTCTCACAGGAATTACTGCCGGGAGATGAGGGAGAAATGAGGAAGACTAGCTTGATTTAATAGAATTGGGATATATGCTTCTAAGCAATTGTAAAAAAAGAGGTTTTACTTTTCTAGTTTATAATACAACCTAAAAATAAGTTGACATTAGAAACTCAAGTTATCAATTTGTGTTAAGGAGTGCAAGTAGAATGAGTAGTCATCTTGTTTACAAAGATTCTGCCTATAGAATTATGTTCAACTGCCAAGAGCTAGTTAAAGTAAGAAATAATCTTGCCAGTAATTCCGAAAGAAACATGATTAATCTCAATGTATTCTATCTAGCTGGACACATTATAGAATGCATATCTTCATATTGCATATATGAGTTATCTAATTATCCTAGAAGTAGTTCTTTATACAGCCTCAATGAAAGTACAGTTGCTTTTAGAAATAGACAAAATCCAAGTGTGTTGCAGATTTATAGGCATGATATAGAAAAAAAATTACAATGGATCCTTTGTAATTGCCGATCTTCGAAACAAGTCTTACTATTGGACAAAACATATAACAAAGTAATTCCTTCAATTGTAAAAAGTTGGAATATTAAGACTCGATATTGTAATAACACTCAAACTATATCTGAAAATGATGTTGATACTTTTTTAAACATTGCTACAAAATATAGAAGCGAGATACTCCAGCACATAACACCTTAAGGAGAAATAATGATACTTGTTTTCAAGCAAATAAATTATTTAAACAATGAGCTTTCTCGTTTTGTACAAGAAAGATTAATCGTAGATTTCAGAATAACTTTGAATGTAAATGGTCAAATTAACGTGATAATTTTTCATAATGAGTGTTATGACAAACGAGTGGAAAAAGTATTTATTAAAACTAAAGCGTTTTTTGAACTTATCGATGAAGAAAGATTACAGCATGACTCTTATTACAGTGATTTGTTTAATAAATTGAAAGATCCAAATTCTCAAGTTAATCGTATTGATTTAGGATACAGAAGACGACTTTCACATATTATTGACAAATTTAATTGTCCTGAATTGATGCAATATCAGCAAACACCTATTGTAACTTTTTACAGTTACAAAGGAGGTCTTGGAAGAAGTACAACCCTTGCAAGTTTCGCATCTTACTTGTCAATTCATTGTAAGTACAAAGTGCTAATTTTAGATTGTGATTTTGAAGCACCAGGTTATTCTAACTTTTACGGTATAGGGCAATCTTCACAGCAGCATCATAATGGGATTGTGGAATACTTAATGGATTCACAATATGAGCAAAATGTGAATGTAGAGGATTATGTACTTGAAATTGATAAAGAGTATTCAGGAGAAGGCTCAATTTATATGATGTTAGCAGGGAATTTAGATGAAAGTATTATTGAAGGTGATAATCACTTATTAAATCGAAATATTGATCATTATCTAGAAGGTTTAGCTCGTTTAGATATTACTGATTCAGAACATCTTGTAAATAAATTTACTTTGATGTTAAATAAGCTTGAAAGTAGTAAATATTCTCCTGATGTTATATTAGTAGATAGTAGGACAGGATTTAATGATATTTTTGCATTTTTAGCAAACGGATTATCAAAAATAAACGTTGGATTTTTCGGAAACAATAAGCAAACTTTACCAGGTCTATATTTTTTTATTGAAAATTCTTTAAAGAACAGAGTAAATAAAGAATCATTTATAGTTAATGCAATTAATGATGATTGGTCTCTATTCAATGAATTCAAAGAAGATATTGATCAATATATCTTAGAACTATTTGAAGCTGATATTGATGATGATCCTCCAATCATTGAGTGCTTTAATATTACTAGAAATAGTACGTTAAGTAAAATTGGAACTTCCATTGAGAATAAAGACAATTTTATACATTTAATTTCGAGGAAAGCATTTAATGACTATAACGATTTATTTAATTCACTGCAACATCGTTTAAAGGATTCAATATCTAAGCAGCTACTGGAAGAAACAAAAGAAGATGTTGATAGAATTAATGCAATTACTAATGTCTCAGATAAGAATGTTTTAGATGTAAGAAAAAACCTACTTAATACAATGAAAGAAGAGTGTTTAGATTTGTATGCTGAAGATATTATCTTCACAGATGAATATCTTGATAAGTATTTTTACTACAGAGTTAAAATGTATAATATTTTCCAAAAAAAGCATTTCTTGCTCATTGGTAGTAAAGGAACAGGGAAAACCTTCTTATACAAGGCATTGCAAAATGAAAAGTTCATGATGAAGTTAAAGAGTAAAGCTCAAATAATGGATAAAATTATTACGATTCCTCTTGTTTCCGTTCAGAGTGATCATAAACGAGATAGATTATTCACAATTGCTAAATGGATAAAAGTAGATGAAATAAAAGATCCTGAAGTATACTTTAATGCCTTCTGGATAGTTTACTTATGGCATGTAATATTTATTGAGATTAAAAATAGGAAAATACCTATTGAGCGTTCTTTTATTGAAAAATATATGAAACCAATAACTGACACAAGTGAGATGAAAATTCATTTTGATAAGTGTATTAACAATTATGAGGTTGTAAATTACTTTGAAAAGTGTTTAAAATATGTAGATAACTGGCTTTACGAAAGGAAAACAAAGCTATTAATACTGATTGACCAATTAGATTTTGTTGCTTTACCAATTCATTGGGATAAGTGTGTTTCTCCCTTGATAAAGTATTGGAGAACATCCCCATTTGAAAACATTTACTCAAAAATATTTATTAGAACAGATTTATTCAATAAATTGAGAAATATTACCAATAAGCAAGAATTAAAATCTCAGAACATTGATTTAGAGTGGGATAAAGATGAAATCATGAGTTTCTTCTTTAAATGGGTTTTTGCTTCTGTAGGAAATGACTTTAGGGGTATGTTAAAATATTATGAGAACAATAATCTTGTCAAAAAGGGAACCAGTGAAAGAAGTTTTGATAATAATCAGATACCTGTCAATAAAGATATTTTGTTGCCGTATGTTAACTCATTTTTTGGAGAATCGGCTGATAGAAGAGGGGATAATATAGCATTTTACGGATCAAGTTATGAATGGTTCTTTAGGAATTTAAAGAATGCAGATTCAACTATGAGTATAAGACCTTTACTTGATTTAATCAAGAAAGCTATAGATATATTTATGATTAGTAATGATAGTAATGTTAACCCAATTCTATCACCACTGTACTATGCTTCTCCAGATGCTAGAGGTGAAGCTGTGAAAAATCATTTTAATGACCTTGCTGCTGAAGCTGGGAATAAGGATTTACAAGTAGTGATCGACTATTTCAGAGATTTGCCCCATTATAGTAAATATAAGTATAATCATTTTTTAAAGAGAGAGTTTTATGAGATTCTCAGAGAAATAATAAGAATGAACCAGAATATTACACATGATAATCCAGACGATTTAAAAGATTTGTTAATTGTAAATGGTATAATCTCTGAAAAGCATACTTATGGGGGAAGGAAAAAATATAGCATAGCATATCTTTATAAATATTTCTTAGGTTTAAAAACTCGAAAGAGACAAAACTAAATAGAAAGAGGCAATTAGAAAAAAACTATATACTCTTTTATTTATAGAATTGTAATTCAACAGGGGATAAAAAACTTTACCATTTTGTGACTAAACCGGGCATATTGTGAGCAAGGGATAGTGAGACGAGATCTCACAGGTGATAGTTAATAGTCTATAATCTATAGTTGAATGCAAATACAATGCTAAATTGTAAATGCTAAAAGCTAAATTAAAAACAAAAACAAGAAACACAATACCAATTCAGCATTTATAATTAAGCATTTAGCATCTAAAACTAATACCTAACTGCAGAAGGGTAAATACAAGAAAAGGATCGCGTAGGAGAGTTGATCACTCCCAGGCGATAACGGTAATCCAAAATGGAAGTCTTCATGATGGAACCCTTCGAAGCCTTCTCAGGAGTGATGGGTAAACTTGTTTACTCAGCATTCAAGATATATAAAAATTTTAATAGATACATTGAACCAGTTATCAATGAATTATTATTAAAGGAGACTCTTTCTAATAATGATTTATTGAGAATTCATTATTACAATTTAGAAGTTAGCAAATCTCTAAAATCAGACATAAAAAAGAAGATTGACGACACTAGTTTTTCTTTAGATAATATGAAATACTGGAAATTGATTTTGGAGTAATCGGACAATAGACCTACTATAGATAATAAGTTTCGTAAGAGCTTTCTAGAGAATGATAGAATGTTGTTTTTTTTATGGTATTCATACAAATGGGAAATGGAGAAGTGACGGAGGTTACTATTTTAATGTATCAGATACATTTAAAAGGACAGACAAAAAAGTGTTTTTAAACTGGACTGTTGAGGAAATATATAAGATGTATTTTGCATTAAAAGAATCCCTAAACAAGTTTGAGGAGTTTAAAGAATATTAAAAAGGTTCTTCCTTATTCTCTTTTAATGATCTTTCATTGATAAGTGATATGCATCAGTTTCTACTGATCAACAAATCATTGTTAGTCAAACTATATAAAAAAGATCAGAATGAGATTGCTTTTGTTGCTTTATTAATGAAAATATTAAGAAAAGATGAAGCGAAACTTGAATATGCCATATCTTCGCTTTCACTCATTCTTTCCAATATTCTCAAAGAAAAAAAATGGCCCCAAAAGTATCAAGACTATTACATCCAAATTCTTGAGTAATACTATGATAAAACACCTACAAGCTTAAACAGAATCTTTATCGAAAAGCATTTAATTATATTAGCAAAAGCCCTTCGATCCAATTGGAAGATTAGAAATCCAGTTATAAATAAATGGTTAGAGCTGAATAAAACTTCGAGGATAAAGTATTTCATTCATTTGTAAAAAAGCGGACATCAAGTCCGCTTTTATAACCAGGTACGCCGGCTTCCAGCCGGCATATTAGGGAGAGCGGACAGGGATGTCCGTGCCCCCGGTTTATACTAAAATCTATTTTTAGGGAATTCTTCTCCGCTAAGATAACTATCGATAGCACGTGCTGAACGGTGTCCATCGGCAATAGCACTGATAGCGTCGGCAGTTCGATTGAACATATCTCCACCAACGTAAATCTTGGGATCGTCAGTCTTACCCCATCTGTCAGCTTCAATATTACGCTTACCGAGTTTAACCTGCTTGGAAGTTTCTCCTTCAAGCCACTGGTAGTTAGCTTCCTGACCGATCGCAGCAATGACTTTGGTAGCTTTAATCACATTTTTACTACCTTCTATAAGAACAGGAGCCGGACGCTTGCCGTCACCTTTATCGACCATTTCAGCTTCACCCCAAATGAAATCAAGCTTGTCACCTGATTGTTCAATCTTAAGCGGAATACCTTGGAATTGGAAATAAACTCCCTCTTCCATAGCTTCGTGAATCTCTTCCTTATCAGCAGGCATATCTTCGAGTCTTCTTCGATAAAGCACCGTAACATTACACCCTAAGTGTCGAGCTGTTCTTGCAGCATCCATTGCCACGTTACCACCACCTATCACGACTACATTATCTCCAAGGTTAGGGTCTTTCCCTTCCGTAACGTCTCTTAACACTGAAAGTCCCGATGTTACTCCCGGTAGGTCTTCACCTTCTATGCCTATTTTGTAAGAGTCTGAAAGACCAATACTGGCAAAAATAGCATCGTAGTTATCATAAAGGTTATCGAAGCTTATGTCTTTACCAACCTGAACACCAAGATGAAGTATGGCACCTAACTCGACAATAAAGTTTATGTCTTTATCAAGCATCTCATAAGGCAATCTGTATTCAGGTATACCATATCTGAGCATACCGCCTGCACCACTATCCTTCTCATATATCTCGACTTGATGTCCCATACGAAGTAGATAGTATGCTGCACTTAATCCACCGGGACCTGCTCCTACAATAGCAATCTTCTTGCCGGTAGGTTGAACCTTATCCGATAGAATCTCTTTATACTCAATGGACTCGACACTATCAATGATGTATCTCTTCAACCATCTTATTGAAACCGCTTCTCCTCTAAGAGAAAGAGAGCATACTTCTTCACAACGCCTTGTACAGATTCTTCCGCATACTCCCGGAAGAGGATTTGTCTCATAGATTATACGGAAACCTTCTTCCAGATTGTCCTCTCTGATAGCTCTGATATAACCTGGGATATCCATGTGTCCGGGACATGTAGCGGTACAAACACCACACTCAATACATCGGTCGGCTTCTTTCTTTGCCTGCTCTTTAGAGAAGCCCTTAACCATCTCAATGAATGACTTTACTCTTTCATCGGCCGGTAACTGATCCATTTCCACTCTTTTCAAGTTGGTCAGTTCATAACCTTTAGGTCTTTGGTAGCCTTTTTCGTTATTATCCCACGGTTTCTCATCCTTTCCAGGAATATAGCAGTATGTTTCTCTTGTATCTTTATCCAGACCTTCTTCTACCCAGATATATTCATTGGACATAGTAAGGGAACCTGACGGGCATATATCCACACAAAGAGCACACCAACAACAGCGACCGTAATCTATTTTAGGTCTAAGACCGCTATCGCCGTGTTTAGTTTCGGAAACAGGTCTCATCTCAATCGATACATTCTGGCATATCTCTGCACATGAGCCACAGCCAATGCACTTATCCAAATCATTCTTGTGAAATCCTCTGTATCTGTCAGCTCCGATTCTCGGTTCTTTCAGGGTCTTTATGGAATAGGGTTTTTCAAAAGCTCTTTTCCATACATATAATGGAGATATTACATCTTTTAAGCTCATAACTTCTACCTCTCAATCTCTGGGGGATAAGTATGCAATGATAGCATCATACCATGAGTGTCAGCAATGTTGCAACCTACGGCTAAATCTTCAAGTAGTGCCATTGCATGAGAATATGAAGGACCTCTAACGGTTACTTTCCTTGGGAAAGGTGTTCCGTCCGAGACCATATAATAACCGTACTCTCCTCTGGTTGATTCCGCTTTAACATAAGTTTCTCCTGCCGGAACTTTCAGATGCAGGACATTCGGCAAAGTTGTATAGATATCACCTTCAACCGGCATTTTATTAATAATCTGTCTGATTAAATCGATGGATTGATACATTTCCTTCCATCTGACAACAGCTCTTGCATAAGCATCTCCGGCAGTCTCGGTGATAATCTCAAAATCAAGTTTATCGTATACCAGATAAGGAGTATCTTTTCTAACATCTCTTTTAACTCCGCTCCCTCTGGCATTAGGTCCGACTATACCGTATTTATCAATCATATCTTTTGTAATGACGCCAAGTCCAACCGCTCTTGTTTTAAAGACTGAATTATTAAAGAGAACATATTTAATCTCATCTAGAAGTTTCTCTACTTTAGCCAATACAGACTCAGCATGTGCAATCCAGCCTCTTGGTAAATCACCTCTAACTCCTCCCGGAATAATATACATGTGATAGATTCTTGCTCCTGAAAGTTCCTCGAATAAATCAAGAACATAATCCCTGTGAGCAATAGCCCATTGAGCAACAGTTCCTGAACCGAAAGAACCGCTTTGTCCTCCAATCCACATCAAGAAACTGGCAAGTCTGGAAAGCTCAAGATCAAGAGTTCTAAGCCATTTGGCTTTTTCGGGTATGTCAATTCCGAGTAGCTCTTCGGTAGCCGTTGCAAACAAGTATTCATTAGTATCCGGTTCGGGAACACATATCCTGCAAACAATAGGAAAGCAATTAATGTATCTGCGTCTTTCCATAAGTTTCTCGAATCCTCTATGAAGATAACCGACATGTGTGGTACACTTGATAATCTGGTCTCCGCTGATATCCAGTTCAAGACTCATGTTTCCGGTTACTCCCGGATGTTGAGGTCCTTGCCACATCTTAAGATACTTCTGACTGTCAATATCATAGACTGACTTTCCATCAACAATTGGTGGGTATAAATCTTTCATTAATCCTCCGGATACATTTCCTGCTTGAATTGTCGTTCTGGTTCTACGTGATTTCTAGGACGATGGTCAAATGTCTCTTCCGAATATTTCTTTGTATCGAAATCTCTTCTCATAGGGGGCACTCCTTCCCATCCCTCAAGAATCATCGGAACATTTACATCGGGACTTCCCGGGAAATCTATGCCAAACATCTCATGCAGTTCTCTTTGATATACTCTGGCTTGCTTCCATAAGTGATGAATAGATACCATCACAGGAGTCTCTCGAGGTAACATTACCCTTACTCCCAAGTCAGCCTTCAGTTCATAGTTATGTAAGATATATGTAAGTTGAAATTGGTTTTGCTCTATTCTATCAACAGCCGTTAAGAGCACTAAATGAGTAAAGTTTTCCAAATCCCTCAAATGGGTGATTAAAGCAACGGCATCTTCTTTGGATATAGTAGCAAAACATAAGTTATCTCTTTGGAACTTAACATTCTCCAAGTCGAAATGCAGATTTAGTTTTTCAATTAATGTCTTCATTTTTACCTACCAGTTATAATCAGGCATATTCCAGTCTTTGATAACTCTTTTTTGATTAGCTTTGTACCAATCAAACTTCTCTGCATATAGATTCTGTCCTTCTGCTTTACCCGCTTTAATCAACTCTTTAAGTTTCTCAAATCCGGCTAAGACAGCTTCAGGGCGTGGCATACAACCTGTAACATATACATCGACAGGGATGTATTGATCAATTCTTTTTACAGTATTATACGAATCCCAATACATACCTCCGTTTATAGCACATGAACATACGGCAACAACAAACTTAGGTCCCTGCATCTGTTCATAACTCCTTACAACTCTTTTCAGAGTCTTAATGGAAACATAACCTCCAATCATAAAGACAGAGGCTTGTCTCGGAGTAGGTCGTGGTGCCATCCCAAGTCTTGATATGTCATACCTTGAAGTGAGTAACGGACGTAACTCAACTGCTCCACAACCCGTTCCAAAAGCAAGAATCCACAGACTATTGGCTCTTGCCCAGTTCAAGAACTTCTCCATAGGAGCCCAAGATGCGGGTTTAGCAGGTTGAGGTCTCGAATCACTAAACCATTCTCTCTCCTCCGGGGGTAAGTCAGCATTAGCAAGGGTTTTGCTATCTACTGTCCAGTTATCAACAACGGTTTTATCTTTATCTTTATCTTTTTCGTTCATGATTTCTCCTATAAATAGGTGTAAAGCAATCCCAACAAGGCAATTGCAGTTGGAATTCTAAGGAAGAATTTGATTGAGTCTTCGGTTCTGTAACGTGGGAAAGCCGCTCCCACAAAAACACTAAACATATATATTGCAAAAGTCTTAAACATAAGCACCGGTAGATTTGTTGCTCCGCCATAGAACAGATTCATAAACAAAACTAGTTTTGCCCCTGCGAAAATTCCTCTGTTCGTTGCCAAGAAACTAAGAAATCCTCCCTGATACTCGGTCGGAGGTCCCATCGGTATTTCTTGCGGTGCAACTACAATTGAGAATGGATTATACATATTCATACCCAACATCGATATCATAGCGGCAATAACAGCTAGAGGATTAGTTACCATAGTCCAATGAGAAATCCCACCTTGTTGAGCGGCAACTATATCGGTAATATTGAGAGTATGATATTGCAAAGCCAGACTTATCACGGAGATGGCAAAAGGGACTTCAAATGCAGTCATTTGGGCAAGTCCTCTACTTACACCAACCGCTGAATAGGGGTGACCTCCCTCGCCTGCTCCCAAAGCCATTCCCAATTGACCAAAGAAGATGAAATACATCACCAGAAGCAGGTCTCCACCCATAGAAAAGTTTGAGAATATAACCGAACCAAAGATTACAGGTATAAACATATAGGTTCCGATGCCACCAGCTATGCGGAAAACAGGTCCTAAATAGAACATTATACCGTGCGTAACTCCGGTTCTTACGCTATAGTTTTTGATAATATCAATGAATGGTTGCCAGACAGGTGGACCTATTCTACCTTGAACTCTGGCATATATCTTTCTTACCATTCCATTTAAAGTTAGCCCCCAAACTGTAACTACAGCTAATGATATGAAGGCAAATAGTATCTTTATGATAATTTCCTGCATTATTTTATACCTCCCAAAAAGTACAATCCGACTACGTAGAGGAAGATGTGTAAAAGATATGTTTGTCCGTTACCTGTATAGATATGCGAGAACATTGCACTTAACGAATTAGTCCATTCTCGGACTCCATTCCAGAAAGCAGTTGCTCTTGGATTAACTAAAAATCCTAAAGCTTTATTATAAGGAGCAAACATATTATGGGCGAAATGAGTTGTTTCAGGCTTCAATGGTCTTTCGGCAGCAAATACTATGTTTAACTGCTTTACTTTCTCTACCTTTGTTTTAACCCAAAGTAACCAAAGTAATGGAAGCATGAATACACCTATTGTAACCATCATTACAGTATTTCCATTCCATTTACCCGAGAGTATTTCCGATTGTAGAGTAAATGTATATCCACTCCAGGTTAACCATTCCGGTTTAGGTATATATTGATTAACCATTGCGGAAACGGGATAAGTAATCAAATTCGGGAAAACGGATATTGCCATAATCAGCATCATGAAGATAATCTGAGGTATCAATATCCAGATAGGAGCTTCCTTAACCGATTTATGTGCAGTTTTAGCCTGACCAAGGAAAACTGTGTGAATCAACTTGTATAGATATAGGAACGATATTGCTCCCGAGAAGAAAGCTAAGCCAGCCTGAAGGTAGAAACCTCTTGATATCAGGGAGGTGTATATAAGCCATTTACTTCCGAACCCACTTAGCGGTGGTACTCCCGATACAGCTATTATGCCAATCAGTACACTGATGAACGATATAGGCATCTTCTTAATCAAACCACCCATTTCATATATCCACCTGGTTTTGGTTCTATATAGAACTCCTGTTATTGCCATAAGGATGAGAACCTTGAACAGGAAATGATTCATAGTCATATAGAAAGCCGCTATCCATCCTAAGTGTGACATTGTAGCAAAGCTTAGTATAATGTAACCTAATTGCCCCATACTTGAGTACGCCAGAAGCTTTTTAACATCTTCCTGGAAAACTGCCATTAAAGCACCAAAGAAAGCAGTTAACACTCCTATCCAACTCAGAATATCAGGTAAATAAGCATGATTAAATAAGTATCTTCTTCCCATTACAAGAACAAGGAGCAAACCTAATACTCCTGTTTTTGAGAAAACAGAGGAGAGTACGGAAGTGAATTCATCTTCCGATTCGGCATAAGCATCCGGTAACCAAACATGTAAACCAAAGGCTCCCATCTTAAGAAGAAAACCTACACTTAGTAAAGCAATAGGTAATAGACCTATGTTTAGATAAGAGACTTGTTGATAAAATGGTGCTGATGTACTGATAGTCGGTAAAAGATTGAGTCCTGATAGAATCGTGTAGGCACCTGCAAGAGAAAATACCATAAATCGTAGCGCCGGTTTCTCAGCTTGTTTTCCTCTCATTATAAGGAAGTATCCTGCTAAAGTCATAAACTCCCAACTGACAAAGAAACTCAGTTTAGAGGTTGCAAGCAGTAGATTTCCCATTGAAACAATTAGCATAGTTAGAAGAGGAAACAAACCCTTTCTGTCATGCTTATGATGTATGAAACCGAAAATCTGTACTATACTTCCTGCTATTAGGATTAAGCCAAAGAAATAGCCTATTCCGGACAACGAAGGATACACAAATTTCCAGGACCACAGACTCAATAGTATTATTGCTAGAAATCCTTTGAGTTTCAACGGAAGCGGATCTAGTATTGCAAATACCAGTAATGCCACAATAGGCATTAAAACAGTCAAATGCCATTGATAATTGATTACTCCTGACATAATTGAAAGCATGAATATGGATAAACCGGATATTGCAATAGGGACTATTGTAGAGATTGAGTCATTAAAAGAGGTATTGACAATCTTTCTTTTTAAAGCATAACCAATCCATCTGAAAATGTATGTAGCTTCGAATAGTGAGCCTAAAAGGATTGCACTTAGTACCCACCATCTATTACCGTTTGCTAAAACCTTAACTATTTCCCATTTAGTTGTAAAAGCGGGGAATGGTGGTAATCCGGCAAGAGCAACTGTGAATATTATAAACATCAATAGTAAAAAAGGATTAGTTCTTATAGAACTCCATTCTTTGATATTCTTGTCAGCTATCACACCTTTCAACCAGAATAATCCTGTTTTTGAGAACAGGTTGGTTATGAACAAGCCTAATGACATCATCATAATCAACGAGGAGTCAACATTCATTAGCTTTAATCTGCTCATAACAAAAATAATCAATCCTGTTTGAGCTGTTGATGAATAACCCAATAGTCTTCCCGAGTCCTTCTGTCTTAGAGCAACAAGATTAGACATTACAAAGCTTAAAAGTCCTGTCCCTGATACTAATAGAACGAGATTATCAGGCATCGCAGGTATCAACTTGTACAGTAAGAATAGTAAAGCACCCGTATTTACCGATGAGACAATTGCACCAATACCCGGATGAACAGATTGATAAAGGTCTAATGCCCACCCGTTTGCCGGGAATGGCTTCAATTCAATTATAACAGCCATAACAAGCATGAATACGGCGACTTTGTAACCAAGAGCTCCGCTTGCTCCATTAGCTATCAAATAGTCGAGATTAAGAGTCCCTGTATATTTATAAACAAAAACAATTCCCAGTAAGAGTAACAAACTGGCTACTCCTCCTGCCATCATATATTTAAAGCCTGCTGCCAAAGAATCTTTGGTCCCTTTTATTCCGATGAAAGCATAAGTCGAAATAGATATGATTTCTAAGAACACAAAGGTGTTAAATATGTCTCGGGTCATAATCAATCCGTTAGCTCCTAAAAGGATAAGCATGAATAACGCTAAGGGTTGGTACACATTACGTTTGAAATCTTTAAACAAGTATATTCCGGACAGTATCCCAACCAGATTAACCAGAATAATCATTACGGTTTCTTTCATGCCAAAACTCAAGACAATGGATAAAGGAGCTTCAAATCCGGCTGTATATATTACATCTAATCCGTTGTTGGTAGAGACTAACTCAGCAAGTCTGAGCAGTGATAAAACTAAACCGGAGGTAAGAGATAGGTAGAATAAACCAAAACTCAATTTTCGGTTTACTTTCTCGGTTAGGGCAAGCAGAAATGCTACAACTAAAAACATTGCTATCATGTATATAGGGTTTACCATTTTTGCTCCTTAAACTCATCAATATTCAGGGTTCCACTAACCTTGTACAATCTTATGGAATAAGCCAGCATAAGGGCTGTAACAGCTAATCCTATTACGATAGCAGTAAGCACAAGAGCACTAGGTATTGGGTCTACTACTTTGTTTACCGCATCAGCTCCGGCTTGTAATGCTATATTTCCGGTAACTGCATTATCGAGAATCGGTGCTGTTTTACCCTTAAGATACCCGAGAGTTACTATAACAATGTTCACTCCGGTATCGGCAATAGCAAAACCAAGGATAATCTTGATAATATTCTTTCTTGTTAACATAGCCCAGATTCCGATTAGAATTAGGATAAATCCTGTAATTGTTACTATCATTCATCCTCCTCCATTTTAAGAGAATCAAGTAAACTGGACATCTCTGCCCCTACTTTGATTCCTATCAGACTATAAATAATTGGTATTGCACTTCCGGAAATCAGGTTTCCCCAAGTCCCGGGTTGTAACCAAAGAGGATTCAAAAAGTGGTTAATACCAAACAGAACCAATCCCACGGTACCAATTAGCACATAAGTAAAACCGGATAGTGATTCTGTTAAATGTATAAGTAAATGGGACATTTTGAATCCGGCAAAAGCCATAATCAGTAGAAGGAATGCAGAAGCTATTACCACACCTCCTTGGAATCCTCCTCCCGGAGTTAGATGTCCATGAATGAAAATGTATATTCCAAATAGTATAATTATTGGTGTCAGCATACTTGAAGCAGTTTTTATAATCTCCGAACCGTCTCTTTTACAACAATCTCTTATCTCTTTTTTCTTGAGTAAAAATCCCACTCCTGCTGTTGCTAAGAAAAGAACGGTTACTTCCCCTAAAGTATCGAGTCCTCTAAAAGTAACTACTATGCCTGTTACAACATTAGGAATGTTTAACTCTGAGGCACTTCGAACAATATACTCTTGCGATAGCATACTCATATCCCGGTTCATTGAGTTTGCGTTAACCAGGGGATAGAATATAACTCCCATACCTATAAGGACGATTATAATGAGTAGATACTTAATCATTTTTCCCCCTTATCAAACTTCTTAATCTGCTTAAGAGCATACAGAAAGACAACAGTAGTGAGAGCTGAACCTATTGAAGCTTCCGTCATGGCAACATCCGGTGAAGCAAGAAATAGAAATATTATTGAGGCATTAAGACTTATGACGCCGGTTGAGATGACTGCATTAACAAGCTTTTTTGCTAAAACTGCGTATATTGCGGCATATATACTGACTAAAGAGAGGACTATAATAATAATTGTACTAAGCATCTATCTCTCCTTCCGCATCGTCTTTAAGATCATCTTTAATGGATTTATCTGTTAGCTTTATACCTTTAAAATGTGCTGCACGTGCAAGAACATGTGAACTTATCGGATTTGTAAGAAGTATAAAAACAATCAGTATAATAACTCTTCCCAGCCAACCGGGGATAGCGATACCAACTCCCAGTAGTGTTAGCATAGAGCCTAAAGTAGTTGCTTTTGTCCCCGCTTGCATACGATTGTATACATCCGGCATTCTTAAAACACCAAGAGCACCTAAAAATATGAAAATTGCACCGATGAGTGAAATGACTGATCCTATAATCTGCATCATAATCCACCCTCCAGATATCTTGCAACCGCAACAACTCCCAGAAAACTTATCAAAGCATAAACGAGAGCTACATCGAGGTAAATAATTCTGCCGGCATTAAGGGCAACAAACACAATCAGGGAGATTCCCGAGATTGTCATCGCATCTAAGGCAACAACCTTATCGGCAGAAGTAGGTCCTTTAATGAACCTGATGAACGAAAGCAACATTGCCCCCGTTATGATTAGAAAAGCAATCTGAAATATAATCATGGCTATGTTATTCAAAAATCACCTCCAAATACTTTTCAAAAGTTGATACTATCGATTCGGTTGCTTCCTGAATGTTGTTTCCCTTAATATCAATCCAATGGATATAGAAGTATTCACCTCTGGTTTCAACCGTCATCGTCCCGGGTGTTAAGGTTATTGAGTTTGCTAGAATTGTTCTTCCAATTGGACATTTAAGAGTGGTTTTGACTTTTACAATACCCGGATTAATCGGTAAATCTCTGGAGACTACTCTCTTTGCAACATCCAGAGTGCTTTTAACCAATTCTTTTAGAAAGACAAGAATGTAGAGAAAAATAAACAATAGTGATTTGGGGTTTATCTTAATACACCCAACCTTGCTTAATCCGGGAGCAAAAATCAGTGATATAAACACAGCTATTAAAGCTCCGGCTATTAGCTCGTTTCTGTCTGTACCGGCCAAAAGTATCCAGAAAAGAAAAAGGATTAAAAAGAGAATAATCCCCGATTTTAATCTTTTCATATAACCTCCTGTTTATATAGTCGGCTTGCATATTTCCTTATATTATGTACATATAAGGCTGTTGAGCAAATTATTTGTCAAGCTATAGGTTGTTACATGTAAAACAGTTTACACTCTCAAATAACTGGCGAAATAACTATCTTTAAGCATTATAAGCTTAACCACCTCACTGAATGATTGTTCATTATAAATATGAAAAATATGTAATTGTGCTAATTATCATGTTTGCTCTCGGAACATATTTTCACCTTATTTTGTGTTTTTTCAGTAAATTTAGTATAATTTTACAGTTTTTGCTGAAATGATTAAGCTTGGAGTTTGTGAATCTTACTTACAAAAACTATCTATAACATTGGACTGACTACCATAGGTACCAAGAATGATAATATTCAGTAGCTAATCCGGATCATAAGGCGGTTGCTCATTTAGTCCTTTTGAATTGAGGTTTACACACTTTTCTTTTTACTCCCGACAAATTATGTTCTCTTTCTTCTCTCAGCAGTAATCAGTGATTTCAAGTTGCTACTATCTTGGTAATAAATTGGCAATTTCTTGCTAATTAACCCAAGGATTACCCAAGGGTTGCCTAAGTGTTTCCCAAGTGTCTGCCAAGAATTACTGCTGAGAGGTAAGGGGGAAGTGCTTGAAGACAATTGATAATTGTCAGAAGATGCTAGGGAGTTATATTATAATAAAAACGGAATGAGGTTAACAATGAAAATCATTATACTATTACTGATACTATTAGGAGGAACTATGAGTGTACTAGCAACTGATATATATAATTTTGAAGCTACATCAATTGATGGTGATTCAATCAGCTTTGAGCAGTTTAAGGGGAAGGTTATTTTGATTGTCAACACAGCATCAAAATGCGGGTTTACAGGTCAATATGAAGGATTGGAAAAATTGTATCAGGAGTACAAAGATAAAGGTCTGGTGATACTTGGATTTCCGGCAAACAACTTCATGAAGCAGGAACCCGGAACAAATGAAGAAATAAAACAGTTTTGCACGACGACATATAATGTTACTTTCCCAATGTTTTCAAAAATAGATGTTAAAGGTAACAACATTCATCCGCTGTATGAATACCTCACTTCAAATGAAGCAGGGCATGACTTCGGAGGTAAAATTACCTGGAACTTCAATAAATTTCTTGTCTCGAAAGAGGGAAAAGTAATAAATAGGTTTGGATCAAGAACGACTCCTGAGAATCCACAAATAGTGGAAGCTATTGAGGCAGCTCTTGAGTAATACATGATTTGGTAGGTTTGATGAAGATTAAGTATTTAGACGGTAAACGTTTTCATGCAGGATTAATAGCCGGTGGTAGAGCAGTTATCAAGAGTCGGAACTATCTTAATAAAATTAACGTGTTCCCGGTAGCTGATGCAGATACCGGTACTAACATGGCCATGACTATGCAAGCGATTCTTGATAAGAGTAAAAGTGAGAAAAGCTTGCATAAGACATTAAACTCTGTCTCAGATTCAGCTCTTTCGGGAGCAAGAGGAAATTCGGGAATTATTTTTGCTCAGTACATTCACAGTTTGAGTAAAGAACTTCCCAAGAAGGGTGATATATCAGTAAAGAAATTTGCCGAGAGTGCACAGAAAGCGGTAAAGCATCTTTATGATTCTTTGATGAATCCTCGCGAAGGTACAATGCTTACCGTGATTAGAGAGTGGGCGGATGATTTGGAGAAGAGAAGTCATAAAACAACTGATTTTCTACACCTGTTGACTGATTCGCTTGAAACAGCCAGAGCTTCATTGAAAGACACTCCTAGCAAGCTTAAAGCACTTGCTGATGCCGGAGTTGTAGATGCCGGAGCAAGCGGTTTTGTCGAGTTCTTGGAAGGCATTGTAGACTTCATACATAAAGGTTCGTTAAAAGGACATCATGTGCATGGTGTTGAAGCTATTAACATTGAAGAGATAGATGATCATACCGAGAAGCCGGGAAAATACAGATATTGTAATGAAGCTATTATCACAGATAGCAAATTATCTATAATTGAAATAAAGAAGAAACTGCAGGATATGGGTGATAGCCTGATTGTTGCAGGAGATGAGAGCAAGATTCATCTTCACATTCATTCCAATGAACCTCAAAAGCTCTTTGAGATACTTCAAAGCATTGGAGATGTTAGCGGTTCAAAGATTGATGATATGGTCAGACAATATGAGATTGCTCATGAGAGAAAATACAAGATTGGTATTATTACCGATACAACATGCGATCTTCCTGCACATATAATAGATGAGTATCAGATATCCCAGCTACCTTTAGGAATAACTTTTGGGGCTAAGCAGTATCTGGACAAAAAGAATATGAGCCCTGAGAAGTTCTATAAAATGTTGAGAACGGAAGCCAATCATCCCGATACGGCACAACCTAATCCCGGAATGTCTAAGAATGTGATGGAGTTTGTGCAAAAGTATTACGATGATGTGATTGTTCTTACCATTTCCGATTATCTTAGCGGGACATACAGTACATTTAAGACAATAGTTAATACTTTACCACTGGATAATGTACATCTGATTAATTCAAAGCACCTTTCAGCATCCATGGGATTGGTTACTCTAAGGGTTGCAGAATCGATTAAAGCAGGTATGGAAATAAATGAAATATTAGAGAAGAGCAATGAATGGATAAATAATACTACACTTTACACTGATGTTGCTACCCTGAAGTATCTGATTAGAGGGGGTAGAATTAAACCTTTTAAAGGATTTATCGGATCTTTGCTAAACATAAAGCCGATTGTATTAATGGATGGTACGGGTGAACCTAAAACATTAGGTAATAGTTTCAGTAGAGCCGGAAATATGAATAGAACGGTTGAGCTTATAAGAAAAGGACTAAAAGAGCGTAAACTATGGAAATACTGCATAGTCCATGCCGATAATCCAAAAAGGGCTCAGCAATATGCGGAACGACTAACAACTATCACAGGTAGAAGACCCGAATATATAATGCCGATTTCCCCCGTAGTTGGAGGTCATAGCGGTATAGGTGTAGTCGGGGTTGGTATAATGTTTGACTAGTTAAGCCGAAGAAGAGGATACTATGTCCAAATATGTAAGAAAATCAGGGAAGAAGAAGGGTTTACCACCCGGAAGTATTGTTTATATAGGAAGAGAGAGAAAAGAACCTACTTTAATCAGAATGTTCTCTTATGATGAGAGTAATATTCTGGAAGATAGATTTCCTACCATCAAAGAAGCAGTTAAGAAGATAGAATCCGATAAGGTAAACTGGCTGAATATTGATGGTCTTCAAAACACTGAGATTATTACAGAGATAGGACATCATTTCTCTATACATACTATGGCATTGGAAGATATTGTTAACACTGATCAAAGACCAAAGATTGAAGTATTCGATAACGGTGTTTTGATAATCTTAAAAATGCTTACTTTCGATGAGAAACGAACTAGTGTGGATGCTGAGCAGATTAGCTTTTATCTTGCTAAGAACTCCCTTATTTCTTTTCAAGAGAGAAAGGGTGATGTGTTCGAAGCAGTAAGAGAACGTTTGAGAAACGGACATGGAAGGGTTAGAAAAGAAACCTCTGATTACCTATTGTATCTACTGTTGGATATTATAATTGATAACTACTATCTCGTGCTTGAAAACATTGGAGATGAAATTGAGGTTTTGGAAGAATCGGTGTTAGAAAATCCTGATAGAACGACCCTTGAGGATATCTATAGACTTCGTAAAGAGATGATGCTCGTTAGAAAGAGCATTTTACCATTGCAGCAAGCTATGAAGACTTTGCAGAGAATGGACATCAATATGTTGAATACATCCACGGAAGTATACTTCAGAGATTTGTTTGACCATGTAAGTCAAGTTATTGATACAGTAGAAATAATCAGAGATGCAACAGCTAATCTGTTAGAATTGTATTTATCGATGATGAGTCACAGAATGAACGGTATAATGAAACTTCTCACTATCTTTGCCGCTATCTTTATACCTTTAACATTTATCGCCGGGATCTATGGTATGAACTTTGAGTTTATGCCTGAGTTACATTTCAAGTATGCTTATCCTATATGGTGGGTTCTTATCGTGATTATTGCTTTGTTGATGATGAGAATCTTTAAAAAGAATAAATGGTTATAGATATTAGCTAAACAAGCCCACAATTAACTTGGATGTTGTTAATATAGGCATTCTATACTTAAATATTCCTTTACAATAAGCTTATTGATGATTTTAGTGTTGAGATTATTAATAGGAGCAACATTGTTATGCGTATAAGCGGATTCAGTTTTGTCAGAAACGGAATTAAATTGTATTATCCAGTCATTGAATCAATTAAATCCATTCTCCCTATATGTGATGAATTTGTGATTGCAGTTGGTAAAGGCGATGATGATGATACAACCAGAGAGCAGATAGAAGCTATTGGTGATCCTAAGATAAAGATTATTGATACAATCTGGGAAGAAGAGTTTTTTAAAAAGGGTGTCATCAACGGGATGCAAACCAACATTGCAAAGGAGCAATGTAGCGGAGATTGGTTATTCTACGTGCAAGCAGATGAAGTTGTACATGAGAAATATCTTCCGGTGATAAAAAAGCGTTGCGAAGAGCTTCTTAATGTGGACGAAGTAGATGGATTACTCTTTAGATACAAGCATTTCTGGGGAGACTATAATCATTACCATGTAGGTCATGGTTGGTATCCTCACGAAATCAGGATAATTAAAAACAAACCGGATATTTATTCATGGCAATCCGCTCAGTCCTTCAGACGTTATGATTATTATGATAATCCCAGACAACCGGAAGGTACACATAAGATTAGTGTTGCTAACGTGGATGCAGAAATATACCATTACGGTTGGGTAAGACCTCCGCATTTAATGCAAAATAAGCGTAAAGCTCTCGATTCAGTTCACTGGGGTAAGAAAAAAGCCAGCGATTATTATGATAAAGCTCCTAAAGAATTTGATTATGGTCCATTGGATAGACTTGGAGTTTTTCATGGCACTCACCCAAAAGTCATGGAGAAGATGATTAGTGAATTCAATTGGGCAGATAAACTTCAAGCCGAAGGTAAACCGAACCCGTATAGAGAATTACACAAGCATGAACAATTCAGATATAGAGCTTTGAGTACTATAGAAGAGATTTTTAACAGTGGTAAGCAGATAGGCGGTTTCAGAAACTATAATCTTCTGAAAAAGTACTAATAATGGCTAAACTAAGTGTTTCTGTTATCATAAAGAATGAGGAAGCTAATCTTCCTCGAATGCTCAACTCATTGCGATGGGTGGATGAGATTGTAGTTCTTGATACAGGCTCGACCGACAATAGCAAGATTATAGCCACAGAATTCGGCTGTAAGCTTTACGAGAGCGAGTGGCTTGGATTTGGCAAATGTAAACAGAAAGCCGTAGATTTATGCAGTAACGAATGGATTCTCTCTATTGATGCGGATGAAGTTGTTACTCCTGATTTAGCAAGCAAGATTAAAGCAATTATTGATGATACCGGCAGTTTGAACGGATATAGAATACTTAGGCGTTCCTTTTATCTTGGCAGACAGATTAAGCACTGTGGATGGGGTGGGGATTATACCTTAAGACTTTTTAGAAAAGACAAAGGTAGATTCAATGATAAATCCGTTCATGAATCCGTTCATATTGAAGGTGAAATCGGTCATATTAACAATGTACTTTTGCATTATACTTATCCGACTATTGATAGCCATATTGAAAAGATGAAATTCTATTCATCTTTAAGTAGCAAAAGACTACACAATAAGAATAAGAAATGTAGCTTGATTGGGGCGTATTGCAGAAGTGTCTGGAAATTCATATCCATGTATTTTTTTAAAGCAGGATTATTAGATGGTAAAGAAGGCTTTATCCTGTGTGTAAATTCTTCTATGGGACATTTCTGGAAATATGTTAAGCTGTGGGAACTAAATAGAAAATGATAATTCACATTGATACTGAGACAGAATGGAGAGGAGGACAGCAACAAGCTGTCTATCTTATTCTTGGGCTTATTGAAAAAGGGATTGATGTAACTTTAATCTGCAGAAAAAACTCAAAATTACATGAGTACGCAGAAAACAATAATATACCGTATAAGCTATTTTCATTGAAATCTGAAGGCGATATCCTTTCTGCTGTTAGAATAGCTGTTTACTCTAAGAAAGTCAAAGCTTCTCTTATTCATTGTCACAACTCACATGCCTTAAGTATAGGATTAATGTGTTCAATGTTTTCAGGTATACCTGTGGTTGCTTCAAGAAGAGTTGATTTCCCGATTAGGGGTAACTTCTTTAGCAGACTAAAATATAATAATATCTTCTTGAAAAGATTAATCTGTATTTCCGATAACATATATCATGTTGTAAAAGACGGTGGTATTCCCACTGACAAGCTAAGTGTAATAAGAAGTGCTATTGATTTAAAGAAGATTGATAGTATTAATCCAAATTTTAAGATAATCGATGAGACAATTCCTAATCATTCTTTGTTAATCGGTACAGTTGCCGCTCATACTGGGCATAAAGATTATCCAACTTTGATAAATGCAGCTAAACTGGTTCTGAATAAGCATCCGGAAGTTTTATTTGTTTCGGTAGGAGACGGAAAACTTACTGACGAGATAAACAGACTCATTAAAAAGCATGATGTTGAGGATAGATTTATCTTATTGGGGTATAAACCTAATGTATATGACTATCTGAATGCTTTTGATATATTTGTGCTGTCATCTAAGCTGGAAGGACTTGGTACTAGTGTAATTGATGCCTTGAATTGCGGTATAGCATGTGTTTGTACCAATGCCGGTGGGATTCCTGAAATGATTACTAATAGAGAGAATGGATTGCTGGTACCTAAGAAAGATCATTATGCCTTAGCAAAAGCCATTATGGAGTTAGTCGAGGATAAAGAACTGAGAAAGAAACTAGGTAAGAATGCTAAGAAATCAGTACATGATTTTGATATCTCTGTGAATATAGATAAGCATATTGAGTTATACAAGGAAATTGTCGGTGAATTATAAAAGAATATTGATAGTCCAGACAGCTTTTATTGGTGATGTAATCTTAATCACACCTCTAATCAGGGAGACTAAAAAGCTTTTCCCGGAAGCAGTAATAGATGTGCTGGTTCAATCAAGCAATAAATCTGTGCTTAAGCATAATCCTTACATCAATGAGATAATTTGCTTGGATAAGTCCGGTTTCAATCTAAAGGGATTTGTTTCTACACTATTCAAGTTAAGCAAATCAAACTATGACTTAGCTTTAACTCCGCATCGGTCTCTCAGAACTTTGCTTTTACTCTTCCTTGCAGGCGTTAAAGAACGCTACGGTTTTAATCAGGATTATAGAAAGCATTTGCTGACAAAGAATTTCAAGCATCCCCGGAATGTTCATAAAGCTGAGAAGAATCTGGGATTGTTAAGCAATTTCACAGACCAAAAACCAGATTGGCATTCTGAGCTTTATTTTACTCAGGAAGAAGAGAATAAGGCAGAGAAATATATAGAATCCGAGAATTCGATTGCAATAGCTCCCGGCTCGGTATGGGCTACTAAAAGATGGCCGGAAGAATATTACGTCAGACTTGTTGAATTACTTAATGCTGATGGTTATAGGCTAGTATTCATTGGAAGCAAGGCTGAGAAAGAACTGGCAGATAGAATCATCTCTGAAGCGGGAATCACAGCAATTAACAGTTGTGGAGAGCTATCTATAACGGAATCTGCAGCTTTACTTTCAAAGTGTAGAGCGTTAATCTGTAATGATAGCGGAGCATTGCACATAGGCAATGCCGTTAAGATACCTGTGTTTGCTTTCTTTGGTCCAACGGTGAAGAGATACGGTTATTATCCCTATGGAGATAATGATATTCTTTTTGAAGTTGATTTGGATTGCAGACCTTGCGGTATGCATGGTCACAAGAAGTGCCCTTTAGGACATCATAACTGCATGAAATTCATAAAGCCGGATAAGGTATTTAGCAGTATAAGGCAAAAACTATCGGTTTAATTGAATCTCTTAACTCTTATAGGGTCAGTATCCTTAGAGTTATTTATACCAAATTCACAGAAGTAATAACCCATTTTATATTTGGCTTTTAATTTTTTAAAGTAATCTTTATTCTCTCTGGAGTTCCCATCATTATTCTGTTTATGATAGAGATGGACTGTGAAGTCTTTCTTAAATGGATTCATTCCTACGATTCCATGATTATTGAGTCTTCTCCCTAAATCGTCATCCTCATTACCCCATCTAACAAAGTTCTCGTCAAACCCATTTACACTGACTAAATCCTTCTTATAAATTGAGAATACACCACCTCTAAGTTTTATCCCTGTCTTTCTCAACCTAAGTAAGTTAAGATGGTAATATAGCTTCTCTTTCCAATATTGTTTTCTGATATGCTTAATCTGGGCGGGAGTAATAACTGATAAGTACGATGAATCAACTATGCACTCAGTGTCAATTAAGATAGCTTGTTCTTCGGTTGTTCTTGCTGGAAGACTTACTATAAAACGACTTTCTCGGATATTTTGTGAAATGGTTTCAATATAGGTTTTGGTCGTAACAATATCTTGATCTAGGAATACTAAAATGTCACCACTAGCTTCTTTAATCCCATTATTTTTACATCTTGCAAGTCGGAAACCTGCATCATCTTGTTCACAATAAACTATAGGGAAAGAAAACTCGTCTTTATGTTTAGTAATAAAAGCTGTAATGTCTTCTTGTGAACCGTCATCTGATAGCACTACTTCATACGGAATGAGAGTTTGATTGTTTATG
The DNA here is from genome assembly GCA_963667035.1 of Cloacimonadales bacterium (SeqCode). Lineage (GTDB taxonomy): Bacteria > Cloacimonadota > Cloacimonadia > Cloacimonadales > JAFGVF01 > Zophobacter. The sequence goes on along the minus strand of OY762964.1, from coordinate 129,655 downwards.
GATGTTAAACATTTATACAATAGGTCAGAACGGTTATAGACAGAAATAACAACAGAGATTTTCTTCAAACTAGACCTCTTTTAGGGCATATCTGAACACTTCTCCAAGAAGGTTATCTGCACTAAGTATTTCTTTTTTACTAATTCTTTCCAGTTTTTGAAACATATTCTTGTTGAAGAGCATCATAGATATAGTTTTATTTGTAATAATATTATTAAGTTTAGTTTTATTATCGAAGAACAATTCCCAATCCTGCCATGCGACAGGAGCGATTAAATTATAATCAATATGGTAATAGTCATAGCTCTTAGAGTAAGTCCATAAGATAGAATATCCAAGTTCGGTCCATTTGAACTTATACTTAGGAATAAAACTCTTCATTTTCTTATCCATTCCGGAAACCCATTTCTCAACAAGAGGGCATCCGGCTTTTGCACCGAAGAAGTTAATGGATGGTTCTCCAATATCTTTACCATATCCAACAAAGTCATGGTCTTTAAAACAGTCGTCTAGATTCAATGTTTTGAGTAATATAACATCGCTATCAAGCCAAACTCCACCGTATTTAAGTAATAAATGACCTCGTATATAATCTGCTCTATGAGCAATTTTCTTGATTTTAAAAACTCTTGGTGTTATGTCAGGAAGAAAATCTCGTACATTGTTTGGGGTAACTATAACAATCTTGTAATCACCTTTATTTCTTTCAATTGTTTCCATACATAAATCAATATAAGGTGGTTTAACTCCATGTTTAGGGTCTTCCCAATACATCCAAATCGTTTTATTCATTAATAGGATTTTCCTTAATATTGGTTTTAATTTGAGTTGTTGATATATCGGGAGTACGCTCTAGATAGACTACTTCGCAATACTCCTTCAGTTCATCGAACTTACCCTTCCAGTCATCACCCATAACAAATATATCAATATTGTGTTTTTGGATATCTGAAATCTTCTGATCCCAACTATCTTCAGGAATAACTTCATCAACAAACTCAATTGCTTTTACAATCTCCATTCTTTCAAAGCACGGATATGTACATTTTTTCTCTTTTAAAGTATTGAACTCATCGGTTGAGACAGCTACAATAAGATAATCTCCTAGAGATTTGGCTCTTCTTAAGAGTCTGAGATGTCCATAATGGAATAAGTCAAATGTACCGTAAGTTATTACTCTCTTCATAATTTTTTGCGTTTAACCTCTGACACAATAATATCAGTTAATTCTGAATTAGCCGGACCCAATGCCCAATCCCAATTCTTGATAGGAGTCCGCCAATTTTCACCATATTTAGTTATGATGTATTTCTCCGGATTATCTGGAGCTGAAAAGGTGTGATTCAGAAATTCAATTTCTTTTAAATTAAACTTTTCATAACTGTACTTTATCATTCTTCTATAGCGTTTTCCGTCAATCTTTTGACCTTGCCAAGCTGCATGCCAAACTTGATTACCATCTTCGTAGAAAAAGAAAATATCAATCTTATGACCATTTTTTTTTAGGGATAGCTCCAATCCTTGTTGAATTGTTCCTAATACTCGAATGACTTCCCAGTTGTTTTTTGTTAAGTGTGGGATAAGAGATTCTTTATACTCTGATATATGAACTCCAATATCCATATCTTTATCATGCCCAATAAAATTCTGTTCTCTATACCAACCCAGCAGAGTTCCATCTGTTAGCCAACTGTTTATCTGTATTTCTTTTAAAAGTTCTGTTAGTTCAGCTAGAAGTTTTATTGCAATTGACGGATTAAACTCTGTTTCTTTTTTCTTTTTTAGAAATTTAAACAAGTACACTCCTCATCTCAAGATAATCATCAAATAGCTAATATATGAATAATGTCAACGAAAAATCCTAACCTGGCATCCCCCCGTTTTTTATCATAAGCATGTCATCTGCTCCCATTCTGCATGACAACCTTGATACTTTGGAACAAAGTAATGCTTCCAATCTCTGAATAGATTTTTAACAACAACCGATAGTCTGTAGTAGATAAACTTACATAATTCCTTTAGATTACTCTTTTTACTAAGCATAATGTGTTGATACATTTCCGCAAAGTCGTATCGATACTTATCCAAAGAATAAAGATAACTGACTGCCAATAATAACATGCAGTTCAGATTTCTTAACCTGTCCAATGTCATAACCTGCATATCTTCCCACGAATACTCCTGCTTCACATGACGGTGTACTTCTTCTACTTTCCAGCGGAGACGATACCCTCTTATTGCAGTTGTTATCAACTCCAAATCACTAAGGTCTCGATTTGGAAAATCACAGTTCAAATAGAAAAAACCTTTGAGGCAATCTTTTCCTGATTCGTCTTTCTTAATATAACGGGCAACGACAAGGTTAGAATAAACAAGTGTTGCCTTTTTCTTGTGATGAGCATCAACTGGCACTCCAACTCTGATTACTCCGGCGATAAGAGTTGCATTACCGGATTGGATTCTATACTTCAATTTCACATGTTTAGTAGCTTTCTTAAATGATATTTCCTTACCATTTACATAAAGGTTACGATTACCTTTGACGCGAATGATATATGAAGCCTCATTCTCTGTTAAATAGTTGATTACTACCTTATCATCATAACCTCTATCCATTACATATATCCCTTTATTTCCTGAATACACCTGAATATCATTGATCCGATCAAACACAGACTGTTTCAGTATGCCCGGATCTTCGTCGTTAGTATGCAATTCAGACACAAGAGGACGTATCTCAAGCGAATGACCTTCTTTTGATACTCTGATTATATCTAATACTTCATAACCGTTACACCACTCGCCTGTACTGCCGTCTCTAACTCTGGTTAATCCTTCCATCTTCTTTGAATGGCTTTTCATTATGTCGCTGGGATCAATGACTATCAGGTCATAAGATGCTATCTTCTTGCTTTCACAAATCAGATGAATATTTGATAGATTTTTGTACAACTCAGGTTTTGATAAATGACGACGATATCGTTCGCAGAGCTTTTCTAATGAGATATTCACTTCATGGCTCATTGCAATCCTTCTGATTATACAACTACCGGATTTCAAAATGCCACTGACAAGCTCTTTTACAAATTTCTTCTCTTTGATAGTACAGCTATGTGTGACTTTGTTGATGAATTTTGAAAATTTAGCTTGCAGATTATGCTTTTTTATTATTGATAGTTCCATATAGTGAGTTCCTTTTGTTTTATTTTAAGCGTAACAACAATAAATAGGGACTCACTCTTTTCAAGCTTTTTCTTGACTATTTTTATACTTAAATTACCACTTTTTCAGTCACTTATTATGACCATTATTCTAAATTTCGGGGGGATGCTTGAAAATCCTAACTCCGATTATCTTCTAATAACCTTTTACCGAATACCTGTATCAGGAATAAGCCTAATGGAGCTGTCACCATTATTGCGAGTACTGCTATTGCCAATATCATCTCACCTTCGACAATGCCCATTGCTAAAGGGACAGAACCAAGAGCTGCTTGTACAGTTGCTTTAGGTAAGTATGCAAGTACGCAGAAAAGCTTTTCTCTGGAGTTTAAACCTGAGAAGGCAGTTGCTATAAGCACTCCTATCGAGCGGAAAATGAGTCCTAATCCAATAATGCCCAATCCCTTGAATCCGGCTGAAACAATATATTTCGGTTCTACATTGATACCTATTAATACAAATAGAATAACTTCGGCTATTATCCACCATTTGCTTAACTTTACCGATAATTCCTTGGCAATCTCGTTCTCATACTCGAAGATGATGAATCCGGTTGTCATAGTTCCAAGTAGAGCTGCAATATGAATCCAGTTACCGAACTCAAGGAGGAGAAAGGACAAAGTCATTAATATCAGTACTCTTTCGGTTGATTTTATTCGATGCATACTATGTTTGTATATCTTCAAGAGAAGTATTCCCAGTAGTATTCCTGAGAGAATTCCAATACCAATAGCATAGGGAATACTAATAAGGCTTTTCAGGATTCTTCCGTTTCCGGTTGTGATGAAGTTAAGACTTAATGTGAAGAAGGTAAAGGCTATCACATCGTCCAGTGAAGCTCCTGCAAGAATCAAGGTCGGAACTTCCTTTTTTGCTCCAAGACCTTGTTCTTTTAAGCTTAGCATTGTAGGTACGACCACTGCGGGAGATACAGCTGACAGCATAAAGGCGGTTAATGCTGATACGCTATAGCTCCATCCCATTAGAAATTTAAAGGCGAATATCAAGGCAATTGCTTCGGTTAAACATGGTATAAAACCCATTAAAACAGCGGGTAACCCTATTTTGTTTAGCATTTGTCTGTTAATTCCCAAACCTGCTCGTAATAAAATTACAATTAATGCCAAAGATTTAAAGAAGGGGGAGATTTCGTTTAATGATGCGGGAATCTTCTCTTTCCAAAGAGCGGATACTATTAATCCCCAGATAAGCATACCAAGTATGTGAGGAAGCTTTGCTTTCGTGAAGAGCTTTCCGGAAAGCCATCCTCCCAGAACAATGATTGCAATGATTAAACTGATGCTCATATAATTCTCCTATTACTAAATTTAAACAGGAGTCATCAGCATATAGCGGTTAAAGGCGAACTCCATCACCTGATAGTCAACTAGTTAAAGCTGAATCTATTGTCAATATTATATTTACAAAGGTACTATACTGCGTTTTGCTGTTTCGGGGAAGAGCAAAGTTATTATTGGCATACCTTAAGTCTCATTTCGGATTTGTTTTCTTGAATTTAATATTTGTGTGTATAAACCTTCGTTTTATTGTTTTTGTTATGCTTTATTTAATTATCCGGTCTTCACACTTTTCTTTTTACTACCTCCCAATTCACTCCTAATTCTATCCCATTTTTGTCGCTTTCATGAATCCTTTTGGGCGACCGCCAACCACGGGTTTCTCTCGGGTTAGTCTCCCGTTGGTCTCCCGTTGGTCTCCCGTTGGTCTCCCGTTGCTCTCCCGTTGCTCGCAACGAGATAGAAACGGGAGAAAAATGAGAGAGAAACTTGTAAAAAATCTGTGGTCGGAGGGGAAAGTAAAGGCGAGTAAAATGAAATAAAGAGATGGCGAGTCAACCTGAGAATAATCAACTCGTCGAATGGGTCTCTCAATAAATGTTTAGTACATAACAGTCTAACGTATTAACTCCTGTGGCGATAACTAAACAATTAACTTTTAGTAATGCGAGGTGACTAAAGATACGGGAAAGATTCCTCTATTCATTTCTCTCTTTTTCGTTACGAATTAGATTGACTTTTATTTCATAACTATTCCTATTAGGTATTGCATAAAGTTACTGTATAAGCAGATTCAATTTGCTTGACTTGATAATATGGTTAACATGTTTAACCGCTAAATTTAGTAATTGGAGAGAGACTATGAAAAAGTTTATTGTTTTGTTTCTTTGTTTATTAACTATCCCAATCATTGCGATACAGGTATCCGGAAATCAAAGCGGAACCTGGACCTCTGAGAACAATCCTTATGAAGTTGTTGGAGAGATTACCGTTCCTGCAAATCAAACACTAACTGTTGAATCAGGTGTTAATGTTATAATTAACGGTGCTTATGAAATAACTGTTGAAGGTATAATAGCCGTAAACGGTACCGAAACAGATTCTGTAAGATTTGAGAGAGAGGAGAATGTTACCGATTTCTGGGGAGGCATTAGACTGGAAAGCGAAGGAACAGGATTCCATAACACATTTAACTACTGTTTCATTGAAGGTGCTGAGAATGCTATTCATTCAATTAACTCACCCGTTCAAGTATATAACAGTAGACTGACAAACAATGAAACAGCTATTGACTTGTTTGCTATCGGAGCTACTACTCCCGCTAATGTTCATATTGCCGGTAACTTGATTGAATACTCGGTAATGAGTGGTATTGAGCTAACAGAGAATAGTAATGTCTTGATTGAAAACAATGAGATTTCATATAATGGAACAGGTTCTCAGTATAGAGGAGCTATTCAGATAAGTGCCCAGACCGGTGGTGCTGTTTGCTCTCCTGTTATAACCAATAACCTGATAACCAACAATTTCAAACAAGGTGTCACAAGTGTTGATATGTTTGGTAATGTTACTCTTAATGCAACAATTGAAGATAACGAAATATCCCATAATCTCACCGGTGTATACTTCTATAATGCAGGTGGAAACCTCATTAATAATGAGATTGTGGACAACTTTATTGCAGGTGATGCGAATTCAGGAGCCGGTGTTATGTGCTACGGCTCAAGAGCAATTCCTTACATAAGTCGTAACTTGTTTGAAGGTAATTTTACCGGAGTTTATGTTACGGCCGGAGCGTTCCCTAATCTTGGTGATCTAAGTGATTCGGTTAATCCTATCCAAGGTCTTAACACATTCGGTGACAATTTTGACATGACCAACAATAACAACTCCGTATATGTTAATCAAACAAGCGGCGGACAAATAATGGCTCAGAATAACTACTGGATTTCAGATGATTCAACAGTCATTTCCCAGACAATACACGACGGTAATGATATTGCCGGAATGTCTATTGTTGTTTTTGACCCGATTGCAACTGGAAATGAACCACAAGTTGTGCTTACCGTTAACTTAAACTTGGATCCCAATCTTTATGATGTTGTCTATGGAGTAATAGTTTCTTTAGATGATATGAATTCTCAAACAGAGACTATCGAAGAATCTACTATATTTTATATCAGTGGTTTACCCGAAGGTTCATATTTTGGTTACTGTCAGGCATATAATTATGATGACGGTGTTGTTGGAATGGGAGTATATGGAACACAGTTAGAGCCGACTATATTCACAGTTACTCCTGATATGGAGACATTAGAGATTACCATTAATGTTGAGGATGATTTCCTACCTCCTTTCTTGGCTGTGGGAGAAGTATCTAATCAGTTCTCAATCCCTTCCTATAAGTTTATAACCGGACTTAACTATATTGCCGAGCCATATTATCAATACTTCTATCAGGATGGTGATTATCTTTCAATAGCAGGAGAGAGTGTCTGGTCAAACGGTTGGGAAAACAATGAATACAATGTTGAGGAAAATAAGTTCTTTAAAACCTTAAATACTCAAGTCGGTAATACTTGGCAGATGATAGAAGATTATGATTCTATTTCCGGGGCCACTTATCAAGATGCTGAGATTGATAGGCAGGAAACTCTTGATGTTCTTGGAACTCCGAGAGTAGCTAATGTTATTGTAACCGAAACCGATGATGCAATAGAAGAGTATTATCTTGTAGAAGGTGTCGGTTTAGCTTCAATAAGAGAATACTACGATAACTACTTTGGATTTGGTATTGACTTGATTGATGCGAACATTACCGCAGATGATACTACCCTTCCATTAATTAGCGGGAATATCTGGTTTTACGATAGAGTTGAAGGTGAAACTCATCCATGGAATTTAAGAGAAGACAATGGCTATGTTAGATGGGATGCTCCAATACTTGATGGTCAAGAGTTTACCGGTTATAGAATTTATAATGATCTTTTTGGTACAGAAGAAGTTGATTTTTCTGAACGTGAATATATGATTCCAATTCCTATCGGAAGACCTACATTTGAAATATCAGTTACAGCTTTTAACAATACATACGAAACTGAACATAGTAACACTATTATAGTTAGCTATGAAGCGGCTGATGACAATACTCAGCCTACTCTCTTGAAAACATCTTTAAATGGTAACTATCCCAATCCATTCAATCCGGAAACTACAATTAGCTTCACTATCAGTAAAGACAATGAGAATGCTAAGATTTCCATCTACAACCTCAAAGGTGAATTAGTAAACATAATTGCTAACGAAGTATTCACTCAAGGAGAGCATAGTATTGTATGGAACGGAAGAGATAGAAATGAGCAAGCAGTAGCTTCAGGAGTATATTTCTATCGTCTTGAGACAAGCAATGTTACTTCGACAAAAAAGATGATATTAATGAAATAAAATCTATCAGTTATTTACACGAGCCTGTTTTTATAACAGGCTCGTGTTGTTTAAATAGAAGTAGAAGAATATCTCGTGGTATAACAATTTACTTGACAACAAGCTCAAACTAACATGTTTTTTAAGAAAATGGATGGAGTATTTATGAAAATTTTTTGGGGTATAATACTATTAGCTTTGCTATTCTTGGTTGCATGCAGTAAGACATCAAGTGTTCCGGAACTATCATTTACAGTTAACGAAGAACTCTTATCGGAGGCTGTTATTGACAGTATATTCAATTACAGTTACCAACCGCCGAAGGGTTGGGAATCGGCAAATGATGTTATCATGGAAGCAATTTCCTTTCAACTGAATAAAAAAGACTCGGATTTACTAAGAAATTTACATGTATTTATAGCTCCCGAGCAAAAAGGGTTCTTAGCCGGTTCAGTAATTCTGGATGATGCTTTGCAGGCAAACAGTAGATTTATAACAAGTCTAGAGGATAAGTATCCTCAAATGCAATTTGGAGAATATACTTCCGGTAAACTTTACTTCTATCAGTATATGTTTACTAATGAGAATAATTTTGTTAATATAAAGCTTTTAATACCATTAGCAGAGATGCAAACAGCAATGTTCGATATATTTATAGATAAGGATTATTATAACGAGCAGGTTCGTACGGTTGAAAGTGTTATAGGGTCTATAAAAAAATATAATTTATGAAAAAAACAGCCTTTATTCTCGTACTCATAATTATCATGAGTATGCTCGCAGGATGTTTTACAACATGGAAACGGAGCACAAACTAACGAAGTTAAAGCTGCAATCCAATGGTATGCAATATGGAGATTAGTACCCATAGGTAATGTGGTTGATCACAAACAATGGCTTATAATGCAGCCGATTATAAAATAAAACTCAGATGACATTTGTTGATATGCTTATCGGTTATTTCACATCAATAGTAACTGTTCAAAGTCAAACAATCACTATAACAAAATAAACTTACTCGAATCTACTCTTTTTGTTAAGGCTGTTGTTAGTTCAACAGCCTTTTTACTTGACTTCCCAACATTGCACTGTTTTGTTAATAAAAAGAGATTAGGGACGAGTTAGGAGGCAGAATGAAAAGAATACTGATTACTGATATCGGCAGTACTACGACCAAAGCAATACTAGTGGAAATTACAGATAAAACTGCCACATTAGCAGGTCTTTACAATTCTCCCACGACAGTTGAGAAACCTTTTGAAGATGTTAAATATGGTATTATCAATTCTGTACGAGGTTTAGAAAAAGAGTTAAACATAGAATTGATTTCTGAAGAGAATCCCTTAAGATTCAATGATGATATAGAATATCTTACGACAAGTAGTGCCGGTGGTGGCTTACAAATACTGGTCGTTGGATTAACAAGAGTTGAATCGGCCGCAAGGGCTCAGAAAACTGCTCTTGGAGCAGGTGGAGTCGTTCTGGAAACAATAGCAATAGATGATAAACGTTCAGTGCTTGAGCAAATGGAGATAATCCAAGCTACACATCCTGACATAATACTCTTCTCGGGAGGATATGACGGTGGAGCATTTACAAGTATAATAAGACTTTCAGAGATCTTGAGTATTGCTCATCCAGAACCAAAATTCGGTAAAGAGAAAATACCTTTGGTCTATGCCGGTAATAAGAGTATTACCGAATCAGTATCCGGAATTTTTAAAGACAAATTTGACCTTCATATTGTCCCCAATATTAGTCCTACCCCACAGATAGAAAATTTTGGTCCTGCCCAAGAAAAAGTACATGAGCTTTTCATGGAGAATGTAATGGAGCAGGCTCCCGGATATTCAAATATAAAGAGTATTGTTAAAGATGATATTATTCCAACCCCAAAGGCTGTTTTAAATTCAATGGAAATATTGAGTGGAGAAAGAAAACTCAATCTCATGACAGTTGATATTGGTGGTGCTACAACAGATATCTTTTCTAATTTGAATGGTAAGAATCATAGAACTGTCAGAGCCAACTCAGGCATGAGTTACAGCATCTCAAACGTGTTAGCTGATGCAGGAGTTGAAAAGATAAAACGTTGGCTTCCTGATGCAATATCGGAAGAATATTTATGTAACTACATCAGCAATAAAATGCTATATCCACAGTTTGTTCCTAAAGATCAGACATCCCTAATAATAGAACAAGCATGTGCTATTGAAGCTATTAATATTGCTTTTAAACAACACATGGAGATGCATTTTGATGAAGCTCAAAGAAACCTTTTTGCCAATATCAAATCTGTTGCCAGAGATCCTTTTATTGATCATGTTTATGTGGAAAGAGTTGTTGATGGAATGAGGTTTAGTCTTGCCGAACTTGATGTAGTGATAGGAGCCGGGGGAGTCATTTCACATGCACCGGATAAGCTTCAAGCTTTACATATGATTATTCATGGATTCAGACCCATTGGAATAACAGAAATATGGAGAGATAAACACTTTATCTCACCTCATCTTGGTAAACTGAGTGAAATCATGCCTAAAGAGGCTGATGAATTGTTAAACACTGAAGGTATAGAGAAACTTGGACTTTATATCAGACCTAAATTCAAAAGAAAGCGAAAACCATTTATAGTAATGACTGTGCAATTAGGAAATGAGAATCACTATATAATGAGCAATGAATATTATATATTTGATAAGAAAGGTGAAACAACACTGAGAATGAATTTAGAAAAGAATGTCTTTGTTGATGGAGATAAAAGAGAGATTAGTGTTACAACAGACTTACCAATAATTATTAATACTCTTGATAACGATTATGTTGATTACAGGAAATTGAATGATACAATGAAGCTCTATTCTCAGAATATTGAAGTTAAAGAGTTGAATACACTATACGTTAATCATGCAGATAGTAAGATTGTTCCTTCCGAGATTATTGTGAAGAAAGAACTTCCTTATGATGGAACAATAGAAGTGAAAGTAGGCGAAAAAGTTAAGCCTGAAACACTTGTTGGAATTAATCGTAAGGAACCTCCGAAACTAATGATGGCTCCAATAATAAAGGTTCTCGGAAGTGAGTTTACTCCGGAAAAGATGGAAAATGGTTTACTGTGTAGAAGAGGTGAAGAAGTAGATTTCAACCAAAGAATCTTTGAACATTTAGAACCCGCTCTTATGGGGATATCCAAATCACTTTATTACTATAATTCTCCAACTTCAGGTTATATAGAACAGATTAACTGCAAGTCAGGAATAATATTGATTAGAGAAAAACTAAAGCATGCTCACAAACCGATTGTAATAGACATCGCTTCAAAACTTAAGATAAAACCCAGTCAAATCAAAGGATATATGTCAAATAGAATTGGTGACATTGTGTATGAACATGAAGTTATTGCCAAGAGAGTTTCGAAGCAAGTAAACGTCTTTGTCAGAGCTAAAGCTACAGGTTTTATTACGGAAATAGATACTACTGAAGGTACTGTAACGGTTCATTATAATAAGAAGCCTTTCGAATTAATGTCACATGTAAATGGTGAAGTAATTTACTCTGATGAAGTAAGAGTGGCAGAGATTAAATGTGTAGGACTGGAAGCTGACGGAGTAATAGGATTCGGAGAAGAAAAATCGGGTGATATTGTTTTTGTAGAGAGTAATTCGGATATCCTTAAGGTAGAGCATAGAAATAAGATTGTAGTTTGCTCGGAAATGGTTAGTAGTAAGCATCTTTCAAAATGTAAAAATTTAGGAATATTAGGATTAATTGCACCATCAATCGAGAACAGAGAATGGGTTAAATTCTCTGGATATGAGATTGGAGTAGCACTAACAGGTAATGAGAAAATTGGATTCGGATTTATAATAACTGAAGGCTTTGGTGATTTCAAAATGCGAGCAAACCTTACAGACTTATTCAGGAATTCGGTCGGCAAAACCGGTTACATATCTCCTGCGACACAAATCAGAGCGGGTGTAAAGCGTCCGTATCTAATAGTCCAATAATGAAAATTCTAACATGGAATATAGCCAACTATAATGACCATCCCTTCTGGGAAGAGCGGATTAGTCTTATAGTTGAAGAGATAATCAGACTCAATCCGGATGTAGTTGCTTTGCAGGAAGTAAGATATTGTGCAGATACTTCCAGTTCGATTGAAACAGGAATGAATACTGCTGAACAAATTCTATACGCTTTAAATGAGAAAGGATTTGCTTTAGGTTATGATATAGCAATTGCCCCGGCGATGTATTATAACCATCATGAAGCTGATATTATAAGAAAATATCCTTGTAAAGCATCCATGAATAAAGAGCATAGAGTAATTTGGGAAGGTTTAGCCATTATAAGTAAAGAACCTATTCTTGAGCATGTAAATCTAATCCTTAATCCTAATCCTCCTGCTGAGGATACAAATATAAGAAACTTACAGATGATTAAAACAGGGAGTTTACATCTTCTTAATACTCATCTAAGTTTTAATCCCAAAGAAGCTTTGCAAAATACAAGAGAGATGTTCAGATACATTGATGAAAGAAATCTGAAGACGTATTTATTGTGTGGTGATTTTAACTCAACTCCTACTTCTGAAGTTGTTGAATATATTAAAAGTAGGGGTCTACAGAAACTAACTCCTTCTAGACTAACTCATCCAATTCCTGATTCTATAGTTGAAATTGATTATATCTTTGGTTTCAATCTATCAAGAGAATCAAAGATTGTGTACTCTCTTACTAATTATAAGAATACAGGAGTGTATCCCTCTGATCATATCGGAATTATGATTACAATGTAATATGACTACTGTTTGTTGAACAATTATTGAAATTTCCTGTTACAAGCATCCCCCCGAAATTTAGAATAATGGTCATAATAAGTGACTGAAAAAGTGGTAATTTAAGTATAAAAATAGTCAAGAAAAAGCTTGAAAAGAGTGAGTCCCTATTTATTGTTGTTACGCTTAAAATAAAACAAAAGGAACTCACTATATGGAACTATCAATAATAAAAAAGCATAATCTGCAAGCTAAATTTTCAAAATTCATCAACAAAGTCACACATAGCTGTACTATCAAAGAGAAGAAATTTGTAAAAGAGCTTGTCAGTGGCATTTTGAAATCCGGTAGTTGTATAATCAGAAGGATTGCAATGAGCCATGAAGTGAATATCTCATTAGAAAAGCTCTGCGAACGATATCGTCGTCATTTATCAAAACCTGAGTTGTACAAAAATCTATCAAATATTCATCTGATTTGTGAAAGCAAGAAGATAGCATCTTATGACCTGATAGTCATTGATCCCAGCGACATAATGAAAAGCCATTCAAAGAAGATGGAAGGATTAACCAGAGTTAGAGACGGCAGTACAGGCGAGTGGTGTAACGGTTATGAAGTATTAGATATAATCAGAGTATCAAAAGGGGAGTAAAAAGAAAAGTGTGTAAACTTCAATATGCGATTAAGCATATTATAACAACAATAAAAGGAGGTTCACACACATGAAGATTAAGTCCAATATGAAAGAAATGGATAGAGTTGTAAAGGAACTTTTACAAGATAGTATAACAGACCCTATAGAAATGATTAGAAAGTTTGCCGGTCGAGTATATCGGATTTGTTTAGAAAATGAGATGGATGAGCATCTAGGCTACTCACATAATAGCTTTGAGCCTAAAGAGACAGAGAATAGACGGAATGGCTCAACACTAAAAACTTTACAGACTGAGCTTGGTGAACTAGAGATAAGAAGACCTCGTGATTGTAATGGAAGCTTTAATCCAATCATAGTCCCTAAGTGCTAAAGGCGAGTTAGTAATATCATTAGTGAAATAGATGGTGATATCACAGTTTGGAAACATAGAGAGCTAGAAAAAGTTTACCCAATCATTTTTATAGATGCCATATTTGTTAAGGTTAAGAAGGCTTATCCTGATGCACCTAAAGGCAGTAATGGTAATATAGTAAATAAAGCCTTATACTCAATTATAGGTCTAACAATGAAAGGCAAGAAAGAATCTCTTGGATTATGGGTACATGAAGTTGAAAGTGCAAATCCTTGGAGTCATATTTTTAGAGATTTAGAAAAAACATATTTCCAATCAAATGGGAGAGATTGAGCAGTTTGAAATGCATGATAAAAGTAAATATTGTTAGTATCTTTCAGTATTATATGTGGTAAAGCAGAAACTGAATAATTAATTGGAATTAACTTTGGTACAGGAGTTCCTTATTATCAGTTTTGGAGGAAGAATAACGTGCTGATAGTCTAGATCCAGACCGTCAATCATTGCCAATAGCATCCCAATTGATCGTTCAGCAATTCTATCAACGGGAGCGGTAATGGTAGTGAGAGAAGGAAAAACCATTGAAGCGACTTTAATATCGTCAAATCCAACGACACTGATATCCGAAGGAATCTGATATCCTCTTTCTCTGATCACTTTCATTGCTCCGATTGCCATTGAATCATTTGCACACATAATAGCTGTTGGAGGATTTTTGAGAGAAAGAAGATAGTCGGCACCTTTCTCACCTGATTCGTAAGAGTAGTCACCATTGCATATCAATTCTTCATTAACCTTAATGCCATTACTAATCAAAGCTGAAGTGTAGCCTTTCAGTCTTTCATGACAGATATCAGAATCTAATAAACCCGAAATGAAGCCTATTACTCTGTGTCCTAGGGAATAAAGGTATTGAGCTGCTTCACTACTGCTATTGAAGTTATCAAGAGTTACGGATGGAATTGATTTGTCAGAAGAAAGATTATCCAGTAAGACAATGGGAAGAACCTTTTTCAGTTCCTGGATCTTATCCTCGATTCTGGGAAAACTACAGATAATTACTCCATCAATTTTCTTTTGATTGTTAAGCGGGTTCAGATCGTCAAGTTCTGAGAACAGTATGAGATTATAGCCTTTCTTCTTTACTTCTTTCTCCAAAGCACTGAAAACGAGGGAGTAATACGGGCTGGAAATACCTTCTCTAATCTGGGAATCAAGAAAAAAGCCAATGTTATGTGTTACTTTGGGAGTCATTTTACTGTGACTAACGAACGTTCCCTTTGTTGTAAATTTATGCAGAATGCCTTCTTCTACTAATTCGGTAATAGCTCTTCTGACAGTCATATAGGAGACATCATACATTTTAGCCATGACTCTTTCTCCCGGAAGTTTGCCGTTAAGTTCACCGCTTTTAATCCTCTCTTTGATAATCTCTTTTACATGTAGATATTTAGGCTTCTTATTGCTCATTTGATTCCTCTGTTCGTTTCATTTCCGTAATACTCAAGGGAAAATAATAGCAATACCTATAGCAGTCAATCAAAAAATCATAAAAGTTATAAAGAGTTGTTTCTCGTGAAAATTACTCAATTGCAAAATGATTGAGACACCGTCAAAGTAATAATATTCTGATAAACATGCTTGTTACGCTTGCATACAATCATAAGCACTATATGCTTAACGTGCTGATTAGGTTTATGTTAGCAGTTTTATATAGCGAAATATGAATATTAATTTATTTTATTATAATGATGCAGTTCGGTAGGAGTCTGATTAGCACTAAGGATCCGGAATAAAAAGAAGAATAAGTTAAGAATTATAAAGGAAACAGTTATAGCAATAGCATTGTTTAACCGAATAAATAGTGTTCCAAGGGAAGTTAAAATGAAAATAATTCTTGACATAGAGTAAAAGCAAACCGCTATTTGCTATATAGCACATTGAAATTTTTTTAGATTTTAATGAATCAAGATATAAAGAGGTTTTGTTATGATTCGTAGAGTAATGAGTTTTTCTTTGCTGTTAGTTTTGTTATCAATTCTATTTGTTATGGGCTGTGACACTGTTACTGAGCCTGAAAGTGTACCAGATTCAACACCTTCTGTAGATTACAAACTTATCTGGTCGGATGATTTTGATCAGACAAATGAAATTCCCGACCCTGCAAAATGGAACTACGACTTAGGCTACGGTTATGGGAATCAGAATGACGGTTGGGGTAATGATGAGTGGCAGAGTTACACTGATTCGTCTGATAATGTGAAGGTAGAGAATGGCAATTTAGTTATAACCGCTCGCTATGAATCGGACAACTATATAGCACCAGGAAAGAGAGATGGGTCGATTACTTCCGGTAGACTTAACACTAAGAATAAGTTTTCCATGAAATACGGTAAGCTTCAAGCTAGAATTAAACCACCCCAAGGTGACGGAATATGGCCTGCTTTCTGGATGCTGGGTTCAAACTTTGACGAAATCAGTTGGCCTTACTGCGGAGAAATCGACATTATGGAGATGAGTCCTCTTTATCATGATGAGAAAACCTCTATTTGTACAATTCATTGGTGGGATGAAGAAGATGGATCTCACCAATCTGCTCAAGGTTTAAGAGTCTACAATGAAGCACTTGCAAATGAATATCATATTTTTGAGATAGAATGGGATACGCAGAGAATTATCGGCAGAATTGATAATATGACCTACTTCACAAAAGTTATTGATTCTGATACTATGGATGAATTCCTAAATGATTTTTATGTTCTAATCAATATAGCCGTTGGCGGAGGTTATGGTGGAGCTCCAACAGATAATACATCCTGGCCTCAAAGTATGTATGTGGACTGGATAAGGGCTTATCAGGGAGAAGTGAATGAAGAACCTGTAGAAACCTTTGGAATCTTCACCGATACAACTCCGGTGGATGACGGGATATTGGTAGGAGCTGACTCGGAAATATATGTCTGGGAGAATACCCTGACTCAAGGAACAATACTACCATACGAAGGAAGTAATGTAATCTCATTTGTTACTGCAGGAATGAATTGGTTTGGTGCAGGTATTCAATCTAATCAACCGATTGATTTGTCCAACTTCAGCGGAGGTAATCTAAACTTTGCAATAAAAATACCTTCAGACGTAACTTTCCATATAGGCATGAACGACTCAGGAAACATTGAACATTTCGTCGAATTCCCTGCAGGAGAAACTAAGTATGGATTGAATAGAGATGGTGACTGGGGAATGGTCTCCATACCAATGTCTGACTTAGCAGGTTCCGTGAACTTGGAACTTGTAAGTTATGTGTTTATGATTAAAGAAGAAAATGGAACTCAATGTCAGTTTGCAATCGATGATATTTATCTTAACGGTGGCGGACAAACTCAGAGTAGTATAACTTTTGACAAAAACTCATACAACGAGAACGAAAACGGTGCTGCTTTAACAGTAACCGACACAGGACTACTCAGCAGTAGTGTTGATGTATCGGTTAATTGTGGTAATGAAAGTATAACTGTTGCAGTTAATTTTGATAGCAATGGAACCGGAACATCTGCTATATATTTCGGTGCTACAGATGATGGCTCGGATACAATTGCAATCCAAGCCGGTAATACATTGACAGCAAGTTTCACTGATAGCTCGGGAAACTCAAAAACCACTAATGCCTCTATTACTTCCGGCGGTCCCGCCCTTGGAACTTTTGGTGTATTTACAGATGAAACACCTATTACTGATGGCTTTACTATCGGGGAAGATGCTGAAATCTTTGTCTGGGAGAATACCCTATCGGAAGGTAGTATTGATCCTTATGAGGGACAGAATGTGATGGCATGGCAGACAACCGGAGTCGGCTGGTTTGGTGCAGGTGTTATGGCTAACAACCCAATTGATTTCTCCAATTTTACAGGTGGTAACATTAAGTTTAGAATCAAGATACCTGCTTCTGTTACTTTTAAGATAGGGATTCAAGATAATAGCAGCCATGAAAGCTATGTTCAATTCCCGGCTAATCAAAAAACTTACGGATTGGTAAGAGACGGGGAATGGGGACAAGCCGTTATTCCTGTAGATGATATTACAGGGAGTGTTAGTCTCCGGAATATCAGTTATGCATTCACAATTCTGGAAGAAAGCGGAGCACAATGTGAGATGGGAATTGATGACATATACTGGGAAGAGAGTTCAGGTTATAGTAATGTTAGTTTTGATTCTGATACTTATTTAGAAAACGCTACAAATGCAACAGTTTCGGTTACTGATGAAAATCTAGGTAATTCAACTGTTTCGGCAAGTGTAAGCAATGGCTCTGAAACAAT
The DNA here is from genome assembly GCA_963667035.1 of Cloacimonadales bacterium (SeqCode). GTDB lineage: Bacteria > Cloacimonadota > Cloacimonadia > Cloacimonadales > JAFGVF01 > Zophobacter. The sequence continues at coordinate 111,616 of OY762964.1, read as the reverse complement.
TTCAATTGATGTGCAGCTTAACTCTGAAGGAGCGGGATCTACGGTAATCAATTTCGGACTTACTGACGATGCAAACGATACAATTGCAATAAGTGCCGGAGACATTTTAACAGTAACTTATAGTGATTATAACGGAACAATAAAAGAAGACACTGCAAACATACAATCATCCGGAGCTTCGGATAGCACTTTAGGGATTTATAGCGAAACACATACTAATCCCGTACTGAACTATCAGTCAATTATTAACAGTGCTGATTGGAGTGGCAATTCGGGAGAGCCTGATACTGAGAGTACAGCGGTTACTTCTGTTGAAGGAACTTATGTCTTATCGGTTAACTTTACCGATTTAGGACATGATTGGGGAGGAATCGCATTTGATTTTGGTTCTGCAGGTCAGGACATTTCGGAATACGAGACTCTTGTTTTTTATCTGAATAAAACTTCAATGCCGGATGTCGTTAGATTAGGCATTAAGTTTGAGGATACAACCGGAGGAGAAACAGAAGTAAACATAAGTTCATACACTCCTGAGGAAGTAGGGGATTGGTTAAAGTACGAGATTCCTATGAATGCGTTCTCTTCAGTTAATTTAAACAATATGAAATACTTAGGTTTATGGAATCCGAGCAACAGCAGCAATGCAATGCTATTCGGTAATCTTTATTTCGATAATATATATCTTACAAAATAATAAAGAGGACATCAAATGAGTGAACATCATGTAACGCGTCCTGAAGACAGGATATCCTTAAAACAGAAATCAGCTTATGCAGTTGGTATGTTAGTAAACAACCTTCAGGCGGCAGCTCTTCCTGCAATGGTTGTAATACTTAATCTTGGTCTTGGAATGGACGTAATGCTTGTTGGCTTAATTGGTTCTATCCCAAGAATATTTGATGCTATATCCGATCCTATGGTGGGATATATTTCCGATAATACAAGAACAAGATGGGGTCGTAGGAGGCCGTTCATCTTTGTTGGTGCTTTATTGGCAGGTTTGATATTCGCAATTATGTGGCAACTCCCATCAGGATACATTGATATCTTGGGAAGTGATTCAATAAAAGAACCGCAAGCAAAAGTAGAACATATTCAACCTGTTGAAAAGAATGATGCAGGTGGAATTGATTTGAAATACAATTCCAAGAAAGAAAATGATATCTCATTTATTCTTTACGGACCTAAGGAAAATAGCGTCTTATCAGAGAACAAACCTATCTCCAATTTAGACGGTTATCCTCAGCTTGAATTAAATGCCGAACTTCCCGAATTCTCTGAAATGAAAGTAGTCTTTAATGAACAAATAGACCTTAATACAAGTGAATCTTATGAGATAATCGTGACTCCTGATATGATGACGGGAGACAGTAAAACCCTTTTGAAACTTGCAATTGATGAAGCTAAACTAATAGAGACTCCGGGAATCAAAGGTAATGAACAACTAGATTTGGATTCTATTAAGGATATAGAGATTGAGTTGAAGGGAATAATTGGAAGTGGAATTGCTACTATTCACTCTTTGAAGCTAAGAAAGAATGAGAATTTCTATAATACTTACTTTGTATATTTCCTTATTATGTCCATTATCTTCTTCCTTGCTTATACTCTTTATGCTACACCATTTGTTGCATTCGGTTATGAAATGACCAACGACTACCATGAAAGAACCAGATTACATGCTTTTGCCAATACAATAGGTCAATTAGTTTGGTTAGGAGTACCTTGGTTCTACGCTATTATGGCAAGTAGTTTGTTTAAAAGTACTGTTCATGGAGCAAGAGTTTTAGCCATCTGGGTTGGTGCACTTGTTGCAATATTAGGTATTCTTCCTGCTATCTTCTTAAGAGAAAAACAGAATTATGAACCTGTTAAAAACTCTGCTCGAGGTGTATGGAAAAATTTGAGAGAGTTCTTTGCCGGATTAGTAACAACTTTTAAATGCAAACCTTTTGTTAAGTTATGTAGTGCTACATTTTTAGTATTCAACGGCTTCCAATTAGGTACATCTTTTTCAATATATGTTATGATATACTTTCTCTTCAACGGAAACAACTCAAAGGCCGGACAGCTTATGGGATGGTTTGGTTCAATAACCTCATTGGCAACTCTGGTAGTTATTCCTTTAACAGGATGGATTGCAACTAAGATTGGTAAGAGAAAGACATTTATCATAACCATATCATTATCAATGTTGGGTTATGTAATCAAATGGTTTGGTTATAATCCAGCTCACCCTTATTGGCTACTTTTTGCCGCTCCTTTTGTTGCTTTCGGTACAGGCTCTTTGTTTACTCTGATGGGTTCTATGATATCCGATGTATGTGATTTGGATGAACTGGAAACTCATAAAAGACGTGAAGGTGTTTTCGGAGCAATTTATTGGTGGATGGTGAAAATAGGAATGTCTATTTCGGGACTTATGACCGGTGTATTGCTCAAATTTGTCCATTTTGACCAAGCTTTAGGTGCAAATCAACCCCTGAGTACACTAACACATTTAAGAGCTTTTGATGTCATTATTCCTTTCATCACATCAGGGATAGCTTTATGGATTATCTTCACCTATTCTTTGAGCGAAAACAAAGTATATGAGATTAGAGAGAAGCTGATGAAGAGACATAAATCGGAAGATTTGGTAAAACAGAATTCCGAATAATAGGTGATTTCTTATGAGTATTAGTTTCAGAAAGGTCTCTTTAATAATTTTGATATTGATAATCTCATCTTTTCTTATGAGTAATGAGGCTAATACTGAGAATCTCTCTGTAGAAGAGATAATCATTACCTCTGCTGAAGGAGATAAATTAGCATCAGAAGATAATACAGTGTTTTTTGAAGGTAAGGCTACAGGCAATGTAATATCGGTATATCCTTCCAAAAGAAAGCAGATTATTGATGGTATCGGAACTTCTTTCACGGAGTCCTCAGCTTATGTCTTGGCTCATCTACCCATTGAGAAAAGGCGTGATGTTATGAGAAAGATTTTCAGTAGTGATGGTGCTGATTTCACTCTTACAAGAACTCATATTGGATCATGTGATTTCAGTGTGTATGGCAAGTATTCCTATGCTTCGGTAGTGGGTGATGCAAAACTCCAAAATTTCACAATTGAAGAAGACTTAAAAGGATTTGATAAAAAGTTGAACCCTAACATTATGGATGATAAATACGATTTACTTCCCATGATCAAAGAAGCTCTTTTTATCAAGAGCACCCAGCCTAATCCGGAGTTAAGAATAATTGCTTCCGCTTGGACTGCTCCTTATTGGATGAAAGATATCGAAGAGTGGTATATACCGGGGGCTCCGGAAAACAACTGGCAGGGAACGGGAGGAAGTCTAAAGAAGAAATATGTTAAGACCTATGCAAATTATCTCGTTAAATATCTGGAAAGTTATAGAAACGAAGGTGTTAACATTTGGGGCATCACTCCCGTAAACGAGCCTTACGGTAACAATGGTCAGTGGGAAAGTATGCAGTTTACTCCCGAGACACAGAACCGTTTCATTAAGAAATATCTTGGTCCTAAGCTAGTAAAGACCGGCTTTAAAGATGTAAAGTTAATGATTTATGACCAGAACAGAGATGGTATTGAGCCTTGGACAGACCTGATGTTTTCGGATAAGAAAAGCTCTAAATATGTATACGGGGTTGCAGTTCATTGGTATGAGAGTACTGTTAATGTATATGAAGACGCTTTTGATAGAATCCACAATAAGTTCCCGGAATTCTCAATTATACATACGGAAGGATGTATTGATGATTTAGGGAAAGATGCACCTAATGGAGTACTAGACCCGATAAAATTTAAAGAAACCAATTGGTTTGATAATGATTCTTTCTGGTGGAATGATAATGCAACTGACTGGGCATATTCGGTAACTTGGCAGGGAGTTAACAGTAAAGACCATCCAGCATATATTCCTGTTCATAGATATGCAAGAAACATAATTGTTAGTCTTGATCACTGGATGAAAGGTTGGGTTGATTGGAATATTGTCTTGGATAAAGATGGTGGTCCTAACCATGTAGGTAATTTCTGCGGAGCTCCAATAATGATTGATACTGCTAATCAGCATGTATACTATACTCCTATATATTACATATTGTCTCAGATTAGTAGAACAATTAGACCAGGTGATGTTGCCGTTCAAACTGTTGAGAAAACACCGGAACTAGAAGAAGATGATATTCATACATGTGCTACTCTTAACTCGGATAATCTACTTAGTGTCCAAGTCCTGAATACTTCCAATCATGAAATTCAATACAATCTGCAAATTAGTAATCAATACTCTCCGATTACCATAAAATCTAATGCAATGCAGACGGTAAGAGTACAGTTATGATACGCCGAAGATGTTTCAGAATTCTCGCAATATCGTTAATTATATTAGGTATATCCGCTTGCTACAAAACCAAGTCTACTTCCGACAAGCCTGAATTATACATGAATAACTCTTCTATTAAACGGGAAGAACCTTTTAAGGTTAGAAGGTTTAAGGCAATATCTAGTCCCGGTAATCCATTAAATGCAGTTTCATACGGTTGTTACAGAAAAGGACAGGCACCATGGGGAGAGGGTCCTACAAAAAATCAAATCAGAGATGATCTAGGGATAATTAATAGATATTGGGATATGATTAGGGTTTACAATGCCGATGATACTACTGAACGGATATTACAAGTAATCAGAGAAGAAAACCTACCTATTAAAGTGATGCTAGGTATTTGGTTAGAAAATGAAACCAATGAAGCAATGGAAGATGTTAACAAAACTAATCTTCTAAAAGGGATTGAGTTAGCAAATCAATACAACGATATTGTAAATGCCGTTAATGTAGGTAATGAAACTCAAGTGTATTGGTCAGGTCATAAGATTAGTAGTACTAAACTAATCAACTACATCCGCTTTGTAAGGAATCAAATTGGTCAGCCTGTCTCAACTGCTGATGATTATAACTTTTGGAACAAAGAGGATAGCAATGCAATAGAAGAGGAAGTTGATTTCATTGTTACTCATATATATCCTCTTTGGAATAGTAAAAATTTGGATGAATCCATTGAATGGCTTACTCGCGAGATTAATAATGTTATGAATCTGCATTCAGATAAACAAGTTGTTATAGGGGAAATTGGATGGGCTACCCGATATAATCCTGATAAGAAAGGACCGGGAGAGCAAGGAACACTTGTTAAAGGAGAAGTAAGTATAAATGCACAAGAGAGATTCTTACTCTTACTTTCAGCATGGGTATCTTCAACAAATATAACTACATATCTTTTCGAAGTCTTTGACGAGTCCTGGAAAGGTGGGGCAGAACAAACCGGAGCAAATGAAATTGAAAAGAATTGGGGTGTTTTCTATGAGAATAGAGAACCTAAACAATCATTTATAAATCACCAAGCACAAACTAATAAACGGACTTCTAAGGAAGCGTTAAGGAGGAGAAAATGAATAGAAAAAGTATAATATTTTTTCTTTTAACATGCTTATCACTCTTTATAGGGTTAAACGCACAAAGCATAACAATTGATTTTGAATCTGGAGGAATAGGAGCAGATTGGGGCTGGACTGTTACTGAAGACGGAACTAATCCTGTATTGACTTTCCCCGTAAATCCGGATAATAGTGGTATAAACAATTCTGCAACAGCAGCTCAATTTATTGCAGAAGATGCAGGGAATGCTTGGGCTTTGTGCTATACAGACGATATTGACTTATTTGAGTTTGATGCTACCAACAGTTTGGTATCAATCATGGTGTATAAACCTGTTATAAGTCCTGTCGCTGTTAAATTTGAAGGCGGCAGTACGCCTGTAGAAATTCAAGTATCTAATACTCTCACAAATGAATGGGAATTGCTGGAATTTGATTTCTCAGGATATTTAGGGAATAGTTATAGTCGTTTGGTTATTATACCTGATTTTGTTGATAGATCTCAGAATAACACTCTTTATTTCGATAATATAGTAATTCCGGAAGGAAATGTTACTCCACCTCCACCTGCAGGAGAACCGGAAGTGGTAGCACCAATACCAACTTTAGATTCCGAAAATGTTTTCTCTATCTTCTCTGATTCCTATACTGATTTAGCAGGAACAGATTTTGCTCCACCTTGGGGGCAAACAACAACCGTTACAACTGAATCAATTGAATCCAACAACATGCTTAAGTATGCTAACTTCAACTATCAAGGTACACAGTTAGTCGGAGCACATGATCTTACTGCCATGACACATATCCACATTGATATGTGGACTGATAATGCTACCGTCGTGACGTTTACTCCTGTAAGTGCTTTAACGGGAGAATTTCCCGTTTCATTAACACCTATAGTCAGCGAATCATGGAATAGCTATGATATTCCTTTATCCGGTTTTACAGGTCTTGCTTTTAATGATATCCATCAGCTAAAGTTTGATGGACAGCAAGGGGTATCTCCTTCAACAATCTATCTTGATAATATCTATTTTTATTCAGTGCCACAGTTAAGTGATGATGCTACATTAAGCAACCTTACTGTTAATGGGGTTACTGTAACAGGATTTGATTCGGCAACTTTGTCCTACAATGTTGTTTTACCTTCCGGGACAACAACCGTTCCAACAGTTGCGGCTACAACAACTTCTTCTGAAGCAATATATCAGATTACAGATGCAACCGAATTACCAGGTACAACTGAAGTCGAAGTAACTGCAGAAGATGAAACAACAATACTTACTTACAGCATTTATTTTACTGTTGCTGAACCGACTGTGTTGGATACTCCTGCTCCTACACCTGATGAGTTACAGGAAAATGTAGTGTCAATTTATAGCGATTCATATAATGATATAACAGGAACAAACTATTCACCATTCTGGGGACAAACAACTCAAGTTACTTTTGAAGATATTGAAGGGAACAACATGATGAGATATGATAATTTCAATTATCAAGGTACGGAATTTGCTTCATCTCAGAATCTCGCAGTTATGGAGTATTTACACATTGATTTGTGGACACCAGACGCTACGGTCATTCTCTTTTCCCCTATAAGCCAATCGACAGGTGAGCATCTTGTCTCATTAACACCTATCAATATCGGGTCATGGAATAGCTACGATATTCCTCTCTCTGATTTCACAGGTGTATCAATGACCGATATATATCAACTCAAATTTGACGGACAACAGGGAGTATTCCCATCAACCATATATCTGGATAACATCTATTTCTGGAAAACTCCTGTTACAACAGGTACAGATGCTACTCTCTCCGATTTAAGAGTTGATGATTCAACCATAACAGGTTTTAATCCCTCAACACTCACATACGACATAGTATTATCATGGGATACCACAGTTGTTCCAACAGTTACTGCTACTACTACAGACCCTCTGGCTAATCATGTAGTTAATGATGCCACCGAGTTACCGGGGACTACAGAAGTTGTCGTCACTGCCCAGAACGGAACAGATACTCAAACATATAGTATCAGCTTCACTGTAGATAATCCACCTGCAACTGTAACGGAGGCTGCTCCTAATCCTACTAATAATCAGGAGGATGTAATTTCAATATACAGTGATTCTTATACCAATGTTAGCGGAACTAATCTAAATCCATACTGGGGACAAACTACACAGGTTTCCTTTGAAGATATTGAAGGGAACAACATGATGAAATATGATAACTTCAATTATCAAGGTAGTCAATTGGGTACTACTCAAGACTTATCGTTAATGGAATATGTTCATATAGATGTGTGGACTGAAGATGCTACCGTTATACTCTTCACACCAATCAGTATATCTACCGGAGAACACCTTGTTTCATTAACTCCGTTAAATACTGAAACTTGGAACAGCTATGATATTCCTCTTACAGATTTCACCGGTGTTTCGATGTCCGATATCCATCAGTTGAAATTTGACGGTCAGCAAGGAGTCTTTCCTTCTACTGTCTATCTAGATAACATCTATTTCTGGAAGAATCCAACTGCTGCAGGCACAGACGCAACTCTATCGGATTTAAGAGTTTCCGGAGCAACTATTGATGGTTTCTCACCGATAGTATTAACTTACGAATACATTGTTTCTAGCCAAGGGGAACGTTTACCTTCTGTTACTGCAATAACTAATGATCCCAATGCCAGTTATGTTGTGAACAATCCTCCAACTATACCAGGTACAAGTGAAATTGTCGTAACTGCAGCGGATGAAACAACAACTTTAACTTATTACATCAACTTTGTCATGGCTGAACCTATTCCTACAACGGCAGCTCCGACTCCTGATGAGGATGCTCAAAATGTTGTTTCTTTGTTTAGTAACTCATACACAAATGTTACCGTAGATACATGGTCAGCAGCATGGGATCAAGCCGATCTGGCAAACGAACAAATCGAAGGTAACGATGTTAAGCTTTATACTAACCTTGTTTATGCAGGTATAGAGTTTACCGCTCAGACAGTAGATGCTTCATCAATGACTCACTTCCATTTGGATGTTTGGACTCCGGATGATACATCCGCTCCTTCTGTGTTTAAAGTAAAACTGGTAGATTTCGGTGCAGATGGAGCTTGGGCTGGTGGAGACGATGTCGAACATGAGCTCACTTTTGGAGAATCCGTGATGAGTTCAGAAACATGGGTAAGTCTTGATATCCCATTATCTGATTTTGTAAATCTAACTACCAGAAGTCATCTGGCTCAGTTAATAATTTCAGGTAATCCAAATACTGTGTATGTTGATAATGTCTATTTCTATAATGATAATCCTATTGGATTAAGTGTTCCGCAAAACATTGATGTTTCAATTAGTGGTACTGACGTAACTATCACATGGGATGAAGTTGCAGGTGCTACATCATACAGAATTTATGAATCCGACATGCCTGATGGAGAATTTACTCTCGTTTCGGGTGGAGTTTACAATGCAACGAGTTGGATAGGTACAGCATCAACAGATAAGAAGTTCTATCATGTTAAAGCTGTTAACGAACCTGTCAGATAAGATATAGTATCATGGAGGAAAGATGAAAAAGAATATATTTACTATAATAATATTGCTACTTAGTGCTGTTGTTTTTGCCCAGTACATTAATGTAGATTTTGAAACAAACGGATTAGGTGCCGAATGGGCTTGGACAGCAGGTGAAAACGGCGATAATCCACCTCTTGAGTTTGTTGCTAATCCTACCACAACAGGTGTTAATACATCTGCTACAAGTGCAATGTTCACTGCAAGAGCAGGAGGACAAGCCTGGGCATTATGTTTTACTGATGAAGTTGACCCATTTGAGTTTAATGCTAACAATTCAACAATCACTATTATGGTTTATAAGACAGTTGTTAGTAATATAGGCATTAAGTTCGAAGGAACAAGTGCTCCTATAGAATTACAAGTCCCAAATACTCAAGTTAATCAATGGGAGGAGATAACATTTGATTTCTCAGGTTCTATTGGTAATACTTACAGCAGATTAATTGTGATTCCCGATTTTGCAGAAAGAACAGAAGATCATATAGTTTATTTCGATAATATCCAATTACCGGAAACAAATGTAGATCCTATTCCTGAACCTGAAACTGCAGCACCTTCACCAATGCATCCTGGTGAAAGTGTTATCTCAATATTCAGTAATGCATATACTAACAATATAGTTGATACATGGTCTGCTGATTGGGATGATGCAAATGTTAGCGATGTGCAGATTCAAGGGGATGATGTTAAATTATATACAAGTCTGGTATTTGCAGGGATCGAATTTACATCTAATACAATAGATGCAAGTGACTTAGATTATTTCCATTTGGATTTATGGACACCCGATACAATTACAAGTCCTCAAGAACTAAAAGTTAAGCTTGTAGATTTTGGTGCAGACGGAGCATGGTCGGGTGGAGATGATGTAGAGCATGAGTTGTCTTTTCGTGATGATGTGATTATAGCTAATTCATGGATTAGTCTCGATATTCCGCTAGATAATTTCACAGCTCTTACTACCAGAGCTCATTTAGCCCAGCTAATCATCTCGGGTGACCCTAATACTTTGTATGTGGATAACATCTACTTCCATGCCGGAGGAACAGGCCCGATGGGTCCTGAGGTTGCCGCAACCACTCCTACTCTTCCAAGTGAAAGTGTAATCTCATTGTTTAGTGATGCATATACAAATGTAACAGTAGATACATGGTCTGCAGAGTGGGATAATGCTAATGTAAGTGATATTCTAGTCGACGGTGATAACGTAAAATTGTATACTAATGTAGTTTTTGCCGGTATTGAGTTTACTTCTCTAACTATTAATGCAGGAGCAATGACCAATTTCCATCTCGATATATGGACTCCTGATGCAGTTGTTGATACTACAGAGTTAAACATTAAGTTAGTAGACTTTGGTGCTGATGGTGCTTGGTCAGGTGGAGACGATGTGGAACATGAGCTAACTATAGGTAATTCGGTACTAGCTTCCGGAACTTGGATAAGCTTGGATTTACCTCTTTCAAGTTTCACCGGATTAACAACAAAGGAGCATTTGGCTCAGTTAATTTTCTCAGGTGATCTTGGAACTATGTATATTGACAACATCTATTTCTATGATGAAACACAGGATGTTGATGACGAGCATGCTAGTGTTGTTAATGCTAATTATATATTAGGTAACAACTATCCGAATCCGTTTAATCCGAAAACAAACATAAACTATACAATCAACAAACCGGGCAAAGTCTCTCTTAAAGTCTATGATGTTAAAGGACGTTTAGTGGATACTCTTGTGAATGAACATAAATCTCCTGATACATATAACGTAGAATGGCAGGCAGACAGCTTTGCTTCAGGTGTTTATTTCTATACACTTTCAGTAAACAATAAGAATGTAGCAACCAAGCAGATGGTTCTACTTAAATAGTTATAACAATCAGCCAATACGAGCGTATTGGCTGATTTTCTTTTTTAATATATAATTGATAAGGGGGTAGAATTGATTCCTACCAAAGACATTAAATACCGACTAAATGATGCAGGTGAGTTTGTAATCACCAATTATAATACATCCAAGTTGTTTTCAAGTTTCTTTCCCGGTCTTGCGGGTAAAGAAGGTATTCCAATGTGGCTGTTCTATGTTAACCGAGGTCAATGCGTATGCAGTATGGGTATTGAAGGTAAGCATAAACCGGTGATGGAATTCCTTCCGGCAAACTGGGCTTATAATCTTGTCTCTTCGCAAGGTTTCAGAACGTTTCTGAAGATAAAGAAAGAAAACACAGTTGAGTTCTATGAACCTTTCCAAAGAGATTTGAATCAGGGAGAGATGGATATAGAACAAGAAATGATTATTAAACCTGCCGGATTATCAATTTGCGAGATAAACAAGTCTCTTGGTCTGAAATTTACGGTTGAATATAATAATGTACCCCATGATTCTTTTGCAGGGTTAATCAGAGAGCTTACAATTGAGAACATAGGCTCAAGTGCAATAAGCTTTGATGTTCTTGACGGGCTTCCTTTAATCGTGCCATACGGTTTGGATAATACAGGTCTAAAATTCTTAAGAAGGTTATTTGAAGCATTTGTGGAAGTCACAAACTTTGAGAATAAGGTGCCTTTCTTTAAAGGTAAAGTTGAACCTGCAGACAGACCTGACGTGGTTAGAATCAAAGAAGGTAATTTCTATCTTGGTTTTACTACAACTAATGGTAAAACTAGTTTAGTTAATCCTATTGTTGATCCGGTTCATATCTTTGGAAACAGAGGAGACTACAAGCTACCGGAAGCTTTTCTAGCGAATAAGCCTGAAGATATCATTGCTAATCAGATTTTAGAAAACAGACTCCCTTCTGCGATGGGTTTATCGGAAGTATCTGTTAACCCTGAGGAAGCATTTGTTTACATTTCGGTAATCGGACATGCTGATTCCGTGGATGAGTTAAACAGAATAGCAACAAAAGTTACTCAAGAAGGATACATAGAAGCTAAGAGGTTGGCTAACCACGAACTGATTAAGAAGATTACTCAAAATAACTTTGTTTGTAGTGAAGAGGCTAAATTTAATCATTATTCTCGTCAGAACTTCCTGGACAACACTTTAAGAGGTGGTTTGCCATATACAATTAAAGGAAAAGACAGTTCTACCACTCTTCACCTGTTTTCCAGAAAGCATGGAGACTTAGAAAGAGATTATAATGATTTCAGACTTATGCCTACTCATTATTCACAAGGGAACGGTAACTATCGAGATGTAAATCAGAATAGACGCTGCGATTTATTTTTTAATCCTGATGTTAAGGATAGTAATATAAAGCATTTTTATAATCTTATACAATTGGATGGTTTCAATCCTCTGGTTATAAAAGAGATCAGATTCTCTCCCAATAACAATGAAGCCTTGAATTCGGTACTAACTCCATATCTATCGGATTCTGCAGTAAGTGTCGTTGCCGAGAAATTGCAATCTCCATTCACTCCCGGTGAACTACTGACTTTCATGAAGAAAGAAGGAATTGAGATTACAGGGGAGACTGAACATTTCTTAGGTGATTTAATGGGGGTTAGCTCCAAGAAATATGATACTGAATACGGAGAGAGTTTCTGGACAGACCACTGGACATATAATCTCGACTTAATAGAGAACTATTTAGCCATATATCCTGAAGCAAAAGAAGATTTAATATTCCATGAAAGAGAGTATACTTACTATGATAATGCCCATTTAGTTGCACCTCGTAGAGATAAATATGTTATCTGGGACGGGAATATGATGCAACTTAACAGTGTTGTTTTTGATGAAGAGAAAGACAACTTAATCAAATCGAGAGCAATTGACCCTAACAAAGTACATACCAACTATGGTTTGGGTGATGTGTATTATACAACTCTTTTCAATAAAATGCTTTGCTTGATAACCAACAAACTTGCTTCACTAGATGGTTCCGGAATTGGAATTGAGATGGAGTCTGATAAACCCAATTGGTATGATGCCCTTAACGGTTTACCAGGACTCATAGGATCTAGCTTAAGCGAGACTTTAGAAGTAAAACGTCATATAGCTTTTATGCTTAATGCTATTGACGAGTATAGCTCGGATTGTAAATCATTCACTATCAGTGAAGAGGTTTATGATTATATAGAATCACTGGACATTATCCTCAAAGAGAAGCTTTCTCCTTTCGAATATTGGGATAAAGCTACTACATTAAAGGAACAGTTTAGAAATCTTACCAGACTTGGAATAAGCGGTAAGGATAAAGAGATGTCTTTCAACCATGTTACCGATTTTCTAAAATCAGGACTCAGGAGAGTTGAAGACGGTATTTCCAAAGCTTGGAATTCAAAGCAGAATGTGATTTCCACTTACTTTATCAATAAAGTCACTAAACATGAGTTAATATATACGATAGATAATCAAGGTCAAAGAGTTATCAAAAGAAATGCTAAAGGCTTACCATGCTTTAAAGCTTTGGAGTTTGAATCAATCCATCTACCTTTATTCTTGGAAGGTCCGGTTCATTTCTTGCGTTCAAGTAACAATACGGCAGTATCACGCAATCTTGTTAAGAATATTAAGAAAAGCGGGTTGTTTGATACCAAGCTAAAGATGTATAAAGTGAATGAGTGTCTTGCTAGTCAGCCATTGGAAATCGGACGAGCCAGAACATTCTCCCCCGGCTGGTTTGAGAATGAATCAATTTGGTTACACATGGAATACAAGTATATGCTGGAAGTTCTTAGGAATGGGCTTTATGATGAGTTCTTCGAGGACTTCAAGAATGTTTTCATACCATTCTTAGATCCTGCCGTATATGGTAGGAGTGTACTTGAAAACTCATCCTTCCTTGTCAGTAGCAGTAATCCTGATCCATCAATTCACGGAAACGGCTTTGTCTCTCGTTTAAGTGGTGCAACTGCTGAATTTATCAGTATTCTTATGCACATGGCAACAGGTAGAACTCCGTTTTCTTTGAACAAAGAGGGTAAACTTCGGTTGGAATTCAAACCGGTTTTGCCGGAATGGCTGTTTACAAAGTCAGTTAAAACCAGAAACTTGTTTATCAATGGAAAATGGGAAAGCGTTAGTTTCCCGATAGACTCTTTCAGTTTCATGTATCTCGGAGAAGTATTGGTTATATATCATAATCCCAAGCGAGGAAACACTTATGGGGATGATTGCGTAAAACCGGTAAACTACGAACTTAAATACTCTGATGGTAATACCAAGACGGTTTCCGGATTATATCTTACGGATAGTGTTGCTATGGCTGTCAGAGGCAGAGATGTGAAGCAAATCGATGTTCATTTTGAATAGAACACAATCAATATTTATACCGTATGGATTTGGATTGAAATACATATAACACGACCATTACCAAAAACATCCTAAAAATCTTTGATTCGTACGGATAAAGTAGAAACCTGCCGAATATATCGGCAGGCTTTCTTATATCTTTAGTCACCCCGCATTACTAAAAGCTAATTACGTTGTAATCACATGAGCTAGTACATTAGGCTATTAAATTCTAAAGATTTATTGAGAGACCCATTTTACTCCATTCGACAATCTAATTATTCTCAGGGTGACTCGCCACACTTTTCGGAATACTTCCAATACTCCTTATTTCATTTTACTCGCCTTTACTCTTCCTTCCGACCACAAATTTTTCGAGAGTTTCTCTCTCATTTTTCTCCCGCTTCTATCTCGTTGCGAGCAACGGGAGAGCAACGGGAGACCAACGGGAGACTAACCCGAGAGAAACCCGTGGTTGGTGGACGCCCAAAAGGATTCATGAAAGGGATAAAAATGGGATAGAATTAGGAGTGGATTGAGAGGTCGTAAAAAGAAAAATGTGTAGCCTTCACAATGAGATTAAGCATATCATAAACAATAAAGAAGGTTCCCACACATAAGTTAACACGTTAGACTGTTAAGTACTATAGATTTATTGAGAGCCTATACAATAAATGTGGCAAATCTTCACTATTATTCAAATGAACTTAGGGTGATTCTATCTCTTTGAACTTCATTATGTAATTTTCTTACATTTCATGGTTTTCTCATACTCTTTTTTATTGCCAAAAATACTGCTTTGCACTAATTTATACATGTCTTTACTATTGGAGGTTGTAAATGAAAAAAGAAATCAAGAAGAGTGATAACATAAAGTCAAAGAATACTCCTAAAAGTGAGATATCTCACAGAGAACATCGAGAGTTCCACAATTGCTACACAGTGGAATCGGTAACAAATGACATCAAATTCCTGAACATGGTTTATGACGATAAGACAAGTTTGGACGAGAATAGCGTTACTCCTGAATTTATAAATCATTTGAAATATCTGGGAAAGCGAATTTACTTCTTCATTCTTTCCATGGATAAAAACTTTACTCCAAGTACTTATATTAAAAGAAAATATGAGTTTATCCATAACTATTTCTCAGGAGGCAATCCGCATCTTTTCTTTCTTGCCTGGAACGGATTAATTAAGAATGACAGCTTTAAACGATTGATGATGCATGTATTTAATCTACGCAGATTTAACAATGAACTTTGCCCTCAGAATATACCACATATCGGTTCAAACATGACAAGATACAGAACTAAGCTTGTTTTAGCTGATGATATGGCTACGGATGAAAGCGGTAAAAGAAGAACTACAGGACGTCTTCTTGACGATGGTAGCGGGTTGACCATGCAAGAAGGACTTATCTGGTTACCTAACGGTAAAGCGATACCTTTATTCCCTCAAGCTTATGTTCCCATTAATCAGACTCAGGTCATACTTGTAAGACACGGACGCTCTCATCATGAGTCAGGTGGAGATAATCCTGTGTTTGTCGGTTCGGGATACTGGGATAGTTGGGAGAATAATAGACGTATACCCGGTTCTATGGGTAACTATCTTCATGAAGACGGTATAAACACAGCTAAGGAACTTGGAAAGGATTTCAAGGTTGTTGTGGATAACTTGGAAAAACAAAACTTCTCGCTCTGGTCTTGGAGTAAAGATAACCCGATTTTAGTCTACGGCAGTGAATCGGAGAATACCGAGCAGACAGCAAGATATTTCCTTCAAGAAGCAGGATATACTAATCTGTCATTTAATCCGCTTTATGGTTTAAATTCCCAGAAATACGGAGCTTTAACTCATAAGGTTAAAAAAGATATATTCGACAAAACAATTGAAATATATAAGAAAGAATGGGGTGGCTCACCCGAAGAACTTAAATCTAAGGTTAAAAAGTATTTTAAAAACAGATTCTTCCATTTTCCTGAAGGCGAAACCTTACTGGAATCGGATTGGCGTATAGCTTTTAGTTTTGTGGAGTTGTTGAAGAAAAACCTTGGGCACAGAGTCGTATTGGCTGATCATTCCGGAGCTATAAGAGTGTTTGCCGCAATTATCAAGACACTTGATTTTGCCGACTATGCATCCTTAAAAGAAGGTCATGAATCTATCATGGCATTCAACTATCAGCCGGGAAGAAATCTAAGGTATGACTATCTACAGAAGAAAGAGTTTATGCTTAGGAAACGTTAGTAAATTATCTACAAATCAAAATAACAGTTGGAAGGTAGGCTTTTAAGTCTACCTTTTGTTTATAGGGATAGAATATTGCCCTGTTTCACCAAGTGGGATAAATAAGTAATATCTCCACTGAGGGATTGTAATCTTTTGGAACACCATGTAAACTTAGGGTTTTACGTAAATTGCCAAATCTTCCTGTACCGAATTAACTTATGGATTTAATCCTGTTTCAGATTGCAACTTGTTACTAAAAATCTTCAGAATATCTGAGTCTATATATGGTGCAACTTTACTTGTTAAATCAAAATGCATACTGGCACGAGTTTCTTTTGAGTACTTTGGCCATTCCGGTAGTTCATCGGAAGCAGGTTTCCCTGTGCGTGCAAATTCAACCCAGGCACTAGAAACGGTTTTTGCAAGTTTCTCAACTTCTTTACCACCACCGGTTAGAATGATACCTGCATCAGTATTTGCGTTATCGAAAACAAAAGGAATCTCAATTGTATGAGGTGAATATAGTTTACCCTCGAAAGCAGGGGTCTGCCATTCGAATCGATATGCATAAACAGGAGCAGAATTTGGTTCTTCAGATCGAACATCCATTATCTTGGAGTTAAGAGTACCCATGGCATAATCAGAGAAGATTCTAAACCATAGACTTGATGGATTGTAATCGCTGAAATTTCTTCTGTAACTATTTAGTATCTGCCCTGCTGATTCTTTGTCGAAGAATTCGTATACTCGTTTTTCCAAACCTTCATTATCAAGTGAGTAAGCTACTTTGTCTCCAAGCATAAAAAGAGTAAATTCCGTACCGTTCTGACCAACAAGAAGGGGAACATCAACACTACTTAGTGCGGCTTTCGTATCATATACATGTTCAGAAATAAGTTTGCCATCAATTACTGGCCAGAATCCTGAAGGGAAACCGGGTAATGTCATAGGTATGTTAGCCATTACTTCGGACTCGGCTTTGATAACATCTTCAAACGTAATATTGTTCAACTCCTCAGCATTATCAACACTAATGTTAAGCTCTTCTAGAACAGCTAAAGCCAGTTTGTCCGCTTCCTCCGGTGAGAGAAAACGAGTTAAAGGTCCACTCTCAACAATAGCCCGATGGAACAATCCTTTAGCAGACGGAATCCCTAACATTGTGTTAACTTTCCAACCTCCACCTGATTCTCCGAAAATAGTGACTAAATCCGGATTACCTCCAAATTCGGAGATATTATCTCTTACCCATTCCAACGCAGCTATAATATCTTTAATACCCAGATTGGATGATTCAACGAATTCTCCACCTATGATTCTTGAGAAATCCGTTAGACCGGAAGCTCCCAGTCTGTGATTGATTGTTACAACAACCACATCACCACGATTAGCTAAGTTCTTTCCATCGTAGATTGCACTTGAAGCACTTCCGTAGGTCCATCCTCCACCATGCAGCCACACCATTACCGGTAATTTATCGTCAGTCTTTTCAGGTGTCCAAATGTTTAATGCAAGACAGTTATCTCCCGGTTTTACATAATCCGGTGTATTAAAAGCCGGTGACACAGGACTATCTCCGGTAGGAGTAAGAGTTTCTTGCGGAGAAGAGTCTGCATAACGGAAAGCTTGTAGTATATCTGTCCATGGCTCCATGGGTTGAGGAGGTAAAAACCTATTCTTCCCTGATATGCTTTGAGCATAGGGAATACCAAGAAAACGGATTACTCTGCCAATATTATCTCCTTGAATTCGACCGGACTTAGTTTTAACTACATTATTGTTTGCAACGGTAGTACACCCTAAAGTCACAAGTAAGGCTATTAGTATTAAAATCAATTTCATGCAAACCTCTATCCTGTTAGTATTTCTTAGTTAAATTGAATACTTCTGAAGTCATCTATTTCAAACTCATTATCAGCGAGTCTTATAATTATATCTACTCGTCCGGTAAATGACTTGATTAAATCAAGATATTGTTCATCAATATTATCAATTAACCTAACAATAGGAAGCTTTGCAAATCTCCCTTCAGTGTCTACAAAATTCTAAACCAGCTTGATTTCAAATATATGACGAACCACTTGAGATTGAATCAACTTCCTAAAAATCTCTGAATCCTTTCAAACCTATTATCACAGATAGTTAAGATTGAGATTACCAATTTCTTAATCAAAAAAGCCTAGCGAGGACTTAATCAAACGGAAACATAGAAATACCTATTCGCATTGCTACGAAATAGTTGATTATTGTCTCTCATTAGGTAGTTTGTCTGAAAGATTTAAATAAAATGTCATGTCTTATTTTCGTAGTAATTGTGATAGAACATTGACAAAAGGTAGTGATTTTAGAGATAATAATCTTAATTATGAAATGTGAAGAGTTAGATATGTTAATACAAAGGAGGAATAATGAAACATGAATGGCGAAAGAAAGAGAAGTCGATTTATCTACCAAAAAACAAACCGGAGCTAGTTGAGATTCCTGCATTCAAGTATTTCATGATACGGGGAAAAGGGAATCCCAACGATGACTTCTTCGCTAACTATATAGAGGCATTATATTCTCTTTCCTATGGGGTTAGAATGGCTCCTAAATCCGGACATACTCCGGAGGGTTACTTTGAATACACAGTGTATCCCTTAGAAGGGATTTGGGATATTTCTGAGGAAGCGAAGAAGAGCTGTAAAGGTACTTTGGACAAAGACTCACTTATCTTTACTCTGATGATAAGACAACCTGATTTTGTAACGCAAGAGTTGTTCGAAACGATTCTCGAAAAAGTTAAAAAGAAGAAACCTAGTGAACTTCTAGATCAAGTGACTTTCGAGTCATTAAGTGAAGGAAAATGTGTTCAGATGTTGCATTTGGGAAGTTATGATAGCGAACCGGCAAGCTTCAAAATCATGGAACAATATTGTAATGATCATTGTTTAACCCGACTTTCTGGTAAACATAAAGAGATTTACCTAACTGACGCCAGGAAAGTTGCACCTGAGAAGCTTAAGACTGTTTTGAGATATCAGGTAGTGAGCAAACATGGCTCATAAATCAATCTTGTATACCTTTGATTCTTCTCCCCAGGGGTGATAACCGACTCCGATGTAATCAAAACCATATTTCTCGTAATAACCATCAAGATCGGTGCATAAGTGTAAACTATTAAAACCACCCTTTTTAGTATCTTCCATAGCTCTTTCAAGAAGGATTTTGCCAAAGGAGTTACCTCTATGCTCCTTTTCAATATATATGGCACAGACCCAAGGATATAGATCCATTCGGCTGATAAAATCATTTGTGATTAAACCTGCACATCCGATAATAGCACCTGCATCTTCCAAGATATACCATTGAGGTAATGGACTGGATGTTTCAAGACAGCTTGTAATGCTATCTTCATAAACTTTCATACTAGCTTCCGAAGCCCATTTACTCTGGAAGTACTCTATAACTCTATCTTTATATTCCGGTCTTTCCCGAACTGATATCAATTCCATCTTCACATCCTCTAATCTTTCAATATAGATTGTAGTATTTGGTAAGCTTACATCTCTGTCCGCCTCTTGCCCGTAAGATATGCTTCCAGATCGTCTTCGAGCCAAAGGTTCGACATTACCGGGTACGCAGACATCCTTGTCTGCATCTTGCCCGTAGAACATGCTTCCAGCTTGTCTTCGAACTGAAAGTTCGACCCTAAACTACAACATCCACAGTCTTCATCAGCACCTTCACCCCGGCATCAAGAGCATCCTTTATCGCCTTCTTCTTCTTGATACTAAGATTCAGCATTTCCGATTCTAAAGCTAGTGCATTATCTTCCATGGTGCTTTTGAACTCGTCAGCACTTATCTCACCATTCTTGAGCATAGTTGTAGCCTCTTCAATGGCATCTTTGTTGTTTTCTACATACTGTTTTAGTAATCCATAAGCTTCAGTTACATTATCACCCAACGATACCTTCATCTCAGAAAGCATATCACTTAATATTTGTTCAAAATCCATAGTAGCTCCTCTGTTATTGCTTAAGCTTCTCTCCCGTTGCTATCGCTATTATATTCCTCTTGATTGCCTTACTATTCAACTTAACCTTCTTAGATATCTCAATAATCTTATCAGCGGTTCTTTGATTATAATCCGCTAATTTGCTGTATGAACAGGAACTTAGCAGTATTGCTATTACTAGAACCCTAAAAGTTTTGTTTTTTGCATGGTGGCTCCAGTTTGTTATTAAGTTTACTCAGAACAAACCCATATTATATTGAAATAGGTGTCAATGGATTAACACATAGGAGTATCAATACTCAATATTTTTCTATTTTAAGTTCTATAAATAGATGTTAAGAAATATTATGTATTGCATATTGGGCTGAACTGCTTTCTTTTGGCATTAGTAGGCATAACTAATGAAGAAAAGTTATCTTTTGATTTGACAAAAGTAATGACCTATCTTAATACATAATGTAATCAATAGTAAAAGATATTTAAAATCACTGTTTATGATAAGAGGGGAATATGAAACTAAGCAAAGTTAAGATTAGAAATTTCCGTAGTATTAAAGATGAAGAATTATCGTTTGATGCAATATCTGATAAAAACTGCCACATCTTTTTTGGAAAAAATGGTGCTGGTAAGAGTAGTTTGCTTAAAGCCATCAGTTTACTAGATCCTCAACAAAAAGTTAAATATAATGATGATTGTGAAAAAGAAGCAGGCAAGAATAAGCGGGAGATTGAACTCAGATATTTTTTTTTAATGACTGAGAATGAGATTAAAACTTGTTTTAAGAATAGTGGTTTACCCATAGATTTAATTGCAGTCCTCGCAAAGTCTTTTCTAATCGTTAGCAAAAAGTTTGATCACAACTCAAAAGTTGTAACTAATTATCAGTTAGACCTGCTTGATAATCAATTTCTTTTAGATCATTATGTGTTTTCCGAAGAGAAAGGATCGTTTCATAATAAATTTGTTGAAAAGAATGTTGGCAGAGTAATAGCATTAACTCAGGATATCTTGGACTCGGTTTTAGTCCAACATTTACAAAAATTTATCCCTAGTATAATCCCCCCAGTAATTAATTGGGAGGCAAAGGATGAATATCTAATAAATAAACCAATAAATTTAGATAGTTTCAAAGCTGATAAGAATAGTTCCATACCACTAAGGAATATGTTTAAAATATCTGGAATCAGTGATGAGCTCATTGATCATAGAATTGACACAGCAAAAACAACATCTGAGGGGAGGATAGAATTAGAAAGAGAAATTGGCGAATGCACTACAAATTATATAAACAAATTATGGCCAGAGCATAAAATTACTTTCGTTGTCAGAATCGAAACTAATACTTGCACTGTGTTAATTAGTGACAATGATAAGGACAAGTCAATGTTTAAAATGAACCAGCGAAGTGATGGATTTAAGCATTTCATATCTATACTTCTCACTCTCTCTGCTGAAAACAGTACAGATAAGTTAAAAAACAATATAGTACTTATTGATGAACCTGAAAATAGCCTTCATCCAAGCAGTATTAAATATTTAAGGAATGAGCTTATCAATATCTCTTCCACCAATTTAGTTTTAGTCTCGTCACATTCAATATATTTTGTTGACAAACTAAATATTGATCGTCATCTCAAAGTTGTTAAAGAAAACGGTGTCTCTTCGTTTACAAGGCTTTCTATAGACAATCCATTACAAGAAGAAATTATCTATGAGGCCCTTGGCACTTCAATATACGAGTTTATTGAACCTAACATGATTATTTTTGAGGGGAAAACAGATAAGGACTTGTTTGATGCAATAACCACCAGATTCGAAAAGACACTAAAACCAGTTCAGTTAAAGACAATTTCTGCAGGTTCAGCATCAAAAATACATACATATACTAAGTTTTTTAATAACAAGTCAGTTCACGGGTTTGTTGTTGTTGATTCAGATAATGAAGGTCGAACAGTAAAAACGCAAGTAATAGAAAATGATGCCAGTTACAATGACACTGCTTTTGAGTTATCCGAGCTTTGCAACCTTTCCAAGACAAGTTTTACACTAGAAGATCTGTATCCTGATGATATTGTAAAAGAAATTGTAAATGAGCTTTATGGTTTTATTCCGTCAATTAATGATAAGATCCCAATCTTAAATGATTTAAAAAAACAAAAAAAGGCGTTAAAGATTGATCTTGATGGTAAATGTAAAGACCTAAAGTCACTTCTTGTAAATAGGATAATCAAAGACTTTAACAATACAAAAATATCACAAGCGTCTCTAATTGAGAAATACCAATACTGCTATGATTTTGTATCAAATCTACATAGAAAGGTTAAGGAATGATGTCAGCAAAGAACATTAGCCTTATAACAGTTGCTATATCAATATTAGCTTTATTCATATCAATATACAGTAGTTACATTGCAAACAAATCTTATAAGCTATCAGCAAAGAAATATAATAATGAATTCATGACAATACTTAAGAGTGTTAAGATAAATGAAAATCTTACTATTCAAATAGGGCCAACTAATGAAAAGGTGCAATTACAGCGAGTAGTAGCACACTATCCAGATGCTATTTCAGAAAACCAATGGACGATAGAATCACCAGATTATTTATTATACATAAGCTCACCAATAGAGAGCATTAAAATGATTATAAATAAATGCATTTCAAAAGAAAAAAACAAAACTATCATACTACCAAATGTTACAATTCCAACAATCATTGAAACCTATTATACAATTGATGGTAACAATATGTTTGTGAAATCTATGTATAATATAGAGCTCCTTGTACAAGTATCTGATGTTAGACTATTTCCCTCAATCACTGTAAAAGGTTTAATCTTTAGTTATAGAATGGCAAATGAAGAAGATACGAAACAGCATTTAAATGAAATCTGGAGTGAGTACTATAATCAAATAAAAGATTATAAAAACGGTGATGCAAAACAGGAGAAAACTCAATAACAATAAATATGGGCTACCCCTTCAGGGTTGTAGATAAGAGGGCACTCTTGCAATACAAATGACACAACATCCACAGCTTTCATCAGTACCTTTATCCCGGCATCAAGAGCATCTTTTATCGCCTTCTTCTTCTCAATACTAAGATTCAATACAAGTTAAATAATATTGATTTCATCTCAATGTTAATAATTCTATTAATTTGTATTGGAGAATAGATGATATTCCATGCACTTTCACAGCCCTATCACAATAAGACACAAAAATTGGTCATTTTCTGTCCCAAAACCCATGACTCACTTATCTTCCAGCCCAGGGATTGCCCAAGAGACTCTCAGAAATCGGACTACCATTTCGGGGTTATTGTGATAGAGCAATGATAGAGGACAATTGCTTGAAAAATTCTAATTTTGATTGCAAGAAATGCAAGACAGAGACGAACAGGGACCATCAGGGGCAAGAGTTGACAAGCAGAGAATTGCAGAACAGGGACTTACAGGGACAGGTAGAGACATACAGTAAGATGCAAATAGAAGCATACTTTTATCTTGAATTCTGATATTTTTTTGTGGATTCCAGATTCCCTGATTGTCCCTGTCCGTCACTGATAGTTCTTGATTTTCTCAACTGTTACTCTTAGCAGAAATAATTTTCTCGACATACCTATCTCTATTCATATTATTGAGTTGGAGGTTTTGTATGTCGGAGATAATCCAAAATCATGGTGGCTACAGAAAGCTTTTAGGCTTTCATAAGGCACGCCTTGTATATGACATAACAGTGAGGTTCTGTGAATTGTATGTTAGCAAATTCAGCAGGACAACGGATCAGATGGTTCAAGCAGCGAGATCGGGAGTGCAGAATATTGCAGAAGGCTCTCAGGCATCAGCAACCTCAAAGAAAACTGAGATAAAATTGACGCAGGTAGCGCGAGCCAGCCTGGAGGAACTCAAACTGGATTATGAAGACTTCCTCAGACAAAGAGGGATGCCATTATTAGAACCTGATAACCCGATTTTGATTAGACTAAAGAAATCTCGGTGTGATACCTTGGAGGAGTTTCAAGCTTGGGTGAGGAGAGAGAAAGCAAGACAGGGAAGCACAGGGACAAACAAAAACAGACATGATATAAAACAAGGCAAAGACTGCCAGTCTTTGTCAGTCACTGATAGTATTTCATCATCTGCTTTAGTAGCAAACGGGGTATTGTCACTGTTAAATCTGACATGTTATTTGCTCGATAAACAGGTGAAACACCTTGCAGAAAGCTTTCTTAGTGATGGTGGCTTTAGTGAGAAACTTTATCGGGCAAGAATTAAGAAAAGGAATAATTAGGTTTAATTAATTATATTGCTTAGGCTTTCATCCTGTTGCTATAACCCTTTTGATTGTAATCAGCTAATCCACTGTGGTTACAGGAAGTTAGTAGTGTTACAATGATATAAATTCAATTGATATTAGTTGATTTATTAGCTGATATCAAATACACTATCACTGCTTTATCACAATAAAGTAGTAATAATTTCTCAGTTTTTTCTTAGAAACAATTGTTGACAGAAGATGAGAAGGATGGAAAAATCTAGATTAATAATTCAAAGAAAAACGGAGGTCAAAAAATGACAAGGTGGCAAAGTGGTATTGATGGCATAATTCATGTTACAAATGAGCCAATGCATTCTTTAGATGAATTTTTTAAGCCTAAGAATTATAATCCAAAAACTGAGGAAGAAAAACAAGTTTTTGAAGAATTTTCTCTAATTACCAGCAGTATGGCAATTTTAATTCATGTGGCTGAATCGGATAACAATCTCAGTAATGAAGAAAAGAAACAAATTATTGATGACATAACCTATCAATTGGAGCAAAGACCTTTCGAGTACAATAAACTTATAGAGAAGTTCGGCAAGCATGAGAAAGAAATGGTGCTAAATATTTATAACAAAATTTTAAAAGATTATGAGTTAAACAATCTAAATTTAGATAAGATTGTTGATGATATCTGCCTAATATATCAGAACAATCCTAAAAAGCGTTATTACCTGATTCGCTTATGCTATCACTGTGCCTTAGCTGACCATAAAATAGATTCAGCAGAAAAGGATGCTATCCAGCATTTAGCACACAAAATGCATGTTCCTAGCGATGAATTAAAACGGATTGAGGAAGAGGCTAAACTGGATTTAAAGCACAAATAGGTTTAAATAAATCATAAACAATTAGTATACTGAAACCGTTCATAAGGTTCTATGAACTTTGTGAACGGTTTTCTGCTATTCCTGATGTTACAATCGATCCCTGCCAACTACTGAAAGACTTACCTTTTCTACTATAGTTACAGACGGAATATCACACTGTTAAATCTGACATGTTACCTGCTATACAAGCAGGAAAAACACCTTACATATAGCTTTCTTTGAGATGGTATATTTAACGTCTTTAAGAGAGAAAGAAGCAAAATAGGGATGATGATACTATGATAACACTACTCATTGTGCTTAGAAAAATCGTAGTTAAGATATGGAACTTTATTCAAAATCTTTTGCTCTCTGTCTGTCATATACATCTTGCACCAAGAATTTGTAGCCATTTCTTCTTCAGTAAAGCTCATGTGGATTACAGTATATAATTCCACTTCTCTAAGTTTTAGGAAAAGAGGAATCTTCTCAATCCAATAATTGCTCAGTTTGTTTTCTCTGCGGTAGCCTTTTAGTAAATTTGTCATTATGTAAGCGACAAAATCATCAGTATCCATATCTTTATATCTACCCATAACGCTATAGAAGACTACTATTGCGAGATCACTAATGAAGTACATATATTGAGCGTCATCGAAATCGAAAAGAGATAACTTCCCATCATTGATAAACATATTCCCAAAGTGGGCATCGGAATGGATAAGACCATAGCTATCATTATCTCTCGGCAATCTTTTAATCTCTTCAATGACCTTAACAACCTCTCTTCGAACTTCTTCCTTGTCCTCAGGAATGAAATCCATGAGCGGCTCGAAATCCTCATACCAATGTTGACGGTTAATCTCTT
Organism: Cloacimonadales bacterium (SeqCode); assembly: GCA_963667035.1. Taxonomy (GTDB): domain Bacteria; phylum Cloacimonadota; class Cloacimonadia; order Cloacimonadales; family JAFGVF01; genus Zophobacter. The sequence continues at coordinate 85,105 of OY762964.1, read as the reverse complement.
TTCTTGAAAAAGAGAATGACTTTGTGAGTCGATGCATTTTACCTATCATACTACCGAGTTGCTCGTATACTTCGGCACTTCTATCCTCAGGTTTCAAATGCTGCCCCTCAAGCATCTTAAAAACAGTTGTAAGAAAATAGGAGTCACCCACCTGAAACTCTTCAACTAAGTTGCCATCTGAAGATGGATAAGCCGGAGCAACAGATACTCCATTAGCTGCTAAGAAATTGACAAATTCCAATTCAGCAATGATTTCATCTGTAGTCCGATGTAAACTGTGGGATATTCTGAGAATAAGATCTTGGTTAGGTTGCCTTACTTTGTAGATAAAACTCTCAAAACCGCCCAGTTCTGTAACATCGTCCCTACTATAGTTGTACCGTTTTAGTATTCTTTCTAAAACATCGTTATTAAAAAGTTTCTTGCTTTCTAAATTCATATTAACTCCCTAAAAGTTGTTGTCACTAACCACCAAATTTATAGCCTAAACCCATCAGGCATTTTGGTTTCTTGCAACTTTTCTCCTGCTATACTTCACTTTTTATATAGATCTTTTAGTGTCTTGCTTGCTTTATTCTTCCATTCAGTGAGTCCATTAGCTGGACGGCCTAGTACTAAAGAAGCTGCTGTAGATGGGCTACTAAATACATAGTCTGCCGACAGCTCTAATGAGTTTTCTATATTCAGTAAGATTTTTTCAGAAATAAGTTTATCTCTAAGTTTTACTAATCCACCCTGAAAGGAGTTTACAACTGAACTGGCAAACTTAGAGCCTTTCAAAACAACAAATCCTTCAGGAGTAACTATACCTTTAGCATCAGCTCCTCTAGGTCCTACTAACTCTAAGATATCCTTCTTTCTTTTATCAACTTTCACTACATCTTCTAAGACTTTATGTCCTAAAACCGGGATAATCATAACTATGTTGTTAACAAACTCTTCCATTTCAGCTTGATCTGGTTCAGATATTGAGGGTTTGTTGGGTATATTACTATTTTTTATAATGTATCTGTCAGTTTTACAAGCAATCTGGTGTAACCTATGTTCTAAGTATTTTATATGAGCCTTATTTAAGTTTTCATCCTTGCTAATAAAAACAATCGCTTCATTCCAGAAATCCTTAGTTGATAAATGTTGCATGAGCCTTTGATATATGTCCTCAGCCTCCCCGATATAAACAGTATATTTTTCGTCTGCTTCTCTTCCTAAAAGAAAATACACTCCAGTAGATCTTAGTTCTTCTCTATCATTGCTTTGCTTTACATATACTCTTGGTAGTTTATATGCCTTACCTGTCCAGTTGGATAGTTCGCAAATGATTCTACCATCGGAGACTCCATCCATTAAGAATAATTTTAATGTCTTTGGTGAACTCATAACACCCCCATTGTTTTCATTTTAGTTATTATTAGTTTTAACTGTCAAATGGAATCTATCTATATCGAAATAATGTCTCCCTGCAATAACCCCATTATCCTCACAACAAAGTAGCCCCCTGGTGAAATATGCGCCTCTCTACGAACCCCTTCATTTTTAAAGCCAATGGATTTGAGGAGAGTTAAACTGGCTTCATTGTAATCATATACTTCAGCATCAAAGCGATGTACGTTCTCTTGAAAGTATTTGGCAATAACTGCTAACAACGCTTCTTTACAGTAGCCTTTTCTGCGTTCTTCCCCCATACCGAATCTAAGCCAGGCTATTTTCTTATCGCTATCCATCCAATTTATTCTTATGTACCCTACAGGCTTATGAATTTCTTTTAGTTCTACTATGTAGTATGGTTGATTATTATCGATACTATTCTGTATGTCAGATTTCTGATTCTCCTCGGTTATAACTGCATCAATTCCTATCGACATGCGACGAAAAAGCTCTTGGTTCTTCCATGAGACTAATACCTCGCAATCTGATAATGTAACACTCCTAATTAATAACCTTGAAGTCTCAATTCTCATCCAATTCTTCCTGTATATTATTATTTCTTCTTTTCCGGGATATTAAAATAGCTCGCATCAAAGCGGTCGCTTCCAACCCATAAGTCAATCTTAGTGCCACTTGATGTGCGACTGACATCGGCATGCTTTATTTTCCAGCCAATAAGGTTGAGTCTGGCAGCTCCAAACATATCGCTTCCGCTCATCGTACCATAGTATTCTGCTAATTCGGGGCGAGTGCCTGTATTTAAAGCTTTGTTTATTTCTTCGAGCTCTGCGTCAGTACGAATATTATTATCGACAACTGCAAGGTGCATACCGTCTTCTTCTTGATGAAGACTGATTACCATTTTACGGGGTTTTGATTCCAAAATGAAGTTGGATATCTCTCCAATTATATGAAGTAAGTATTCTTTATCCTGCATAAAGAGAACTCCTTATTATTTCTTTATTCCTTTAAACCATTGAATTATTGCTAAGAAAAGAGTAGCTGTTAAGCCACCTGCAAAACCATTATTATATAAATCCAATCCTCCGTGCCAAGCTGCACTACGTTCTACTAAAGATAAATGAACAAATCCTGCTGCGATACCTACTATTGGACCAAACTGTCCGCTTAACGGAGCAAGAGTAGTAACAAAAAGCACAGCTAACACAGGTCCGGGAGCATTAAGAGCTTTGCCGTAGAGTAAGGTTGCTATAATAACACCCAATACTGGAGCCCAGCAATTCTTAAGGTGTTTACCAAAAGTAGCAAACCCGATTACTGTAAATAGTCCACCAATCACAGGACCGTTCAGAGGAGCTTTTATTAATAGCAGGTATATTGTTCCTGCTAATCCTAAAAGTCCTGCATTTACCAAAGAAGATCCGGGAGACACATTGGACATAAAGTCTGTTGGGAGTCGACCGGGAAGTTTCATGATTTTAACAAGGTTCTTGAATAATTGAGAACCATCCATGATTGCACCCCAGATTATTAATAGTAATGATATGACCGGAGTGAGAAGAATCAGCCCTAAATGGGGTTCTGTATTCCAGATAATCTTGATTCCTATATCTTGCCTTGCTCCTACGAGGAAAGATGCAAAAAAGAGGGCTAAGAAACCACAAGTAAGACCGATGTTGTAGAGGTTAAACCCTTCATGCATACGAAGCATTGCGACACCCAAACTCGGAAGGAAGAAACCTGCTATGATACCACCGAGAATACCAATAGGTATTGCATATATCCCTGTGATTCCCGCTTCAAATATTATGTAGCTAACCAAAGGACCAAGAGCTGTGCCGAAAAGGGCGAAGAGAATAAAGCTACTAAATGACTTCCTGCTGATTTTACTTGCGAGAAATACACCCAATACGATAGGTATGGCATTAAAAGGTGTTTTACCAAATAGACTGAAACCAACAATCGTGAAGAAAGCTGCGATAGTGGGACCGGAAAGACTGATATCACAGACCTTAATTAAAAGTAGTGATAGTAATCCCATGATGCCGGCATTTAAAAGAGCTCCTCCGGTACCACCAATCACGGTAAAATCATTAATCAGCCTTGCTGCATGAGTTTGAAGTTTCAAAAAGCCTTGAAAACTCGGAATAAAACCGTCAATGCTAATTCCCAGTAGAGCAATCCCTATAGCACAGATTATCATGATCCGGTAATTGTTTCTTTCGTAAACGAGCATTGTCTGCAATTATCCTTTCTTTATGATTACTGATTGAGACGCAAGATTACATAGTTTCCCTTATAATGTCAATTTATTAGATCAAATCGCAGGTTTGTCTCAGTTTTATTTTCCTCACTTTTCTATCAATGCTCTATCTCAATAAGTGGGAATCTCTTGAGCAAAGCTTGTGCAATTCAGATGATTTTCTTGTTATGCCGGACAAGTGAGTGACAAGTTTATCAGGAGGGACTTACCCAAATAATCTTGTTATTAAGATAGAGCATTGATAGAGGAGTTAAATTGGCTGTAATCAAAGGGAATTTGCCGGAATTGCTGTTTGAAGAATTAAGGAAGTCCGCTCTCGCAAAGCCCTGATAAACTCCCACAATTCTTTGGCGTAGTTTGTTTCTAAAGTCAATGATGTCAAGTTATAAAGCCACCTTTTGAGGTGGCTTTAATTTTTGTATCAATACTGCTTTAACATATTATACTTCAAATCTGCGGAATTGGCCATATCTAGGAGTCCAGAATCTTTGTGCTATTTCATCCGGGTTTGCTTCAATATCATATCGCTTGAAATATTTGCACACGTTAGCGATATCTCGAACCAACAAATCAAACGCATATTGATTTACTGATGGATTAACTGCTTGAGGGAAATCAATAATGTATGGTTCCTCTTTATGATAAAGGATATTGTAAGCAGATAGATCACCATGAACAATTTCAAGTTCGAGCATTGTCTCTATATCATCCATTAGCTTTGTAAATACTATCTTTGCTTCATCTTTAGTGAATCTCGTATCCTTAAGTAATGATGAGCACAAATCTTGCTCACCTAAGAACTCCATAACAATGGCATCATGTGTATGAGCAATGGGTTTTGGAACATTGACTCCCGCATCATAAAGGGTAGCTAATGTATTATATTCATTACTCACCCAATTGGATCTTTCAGCTTCTTGCCCAACAGCTGTTTTCTTCTTAATAGCTCTGAGTAATCTTTGGTCCCACACTCTACCTATATGATATACTCTGTCTCTTTTGAAATTCCTATATTTCTTTTCTTTATACAACTTAACAGCCATGAAGTCGCTATCCATGCTTTCGTGTGATTTGCAACAAAGAACAGTAGCTTCTTTGCCTTGTTTTACTACTCTAATTATATCTGCAATGATATTCTCATTGTAGAAATCTACACAAGAATCACCATAACGCATAAGGTCGGTTTTCATTACATTATCAGAATTCAAGTACTTCTGGAAGATTGATTCATACAGTTTAACTCTCTCAAAATCAACCTCAGGTATAGAATCTTTATTGAATTTCTGTCCAATTTCGCTCATGAAATCAAGACAGCACACAGTTGTATAAAAGTTAAGAATCTCTATCTTTTGAGGTTCAAGGTCATACTCATCTAACATATAGTCGATATAGTCTGTATCGCTACTTTGTGACAATAATGCCATACGCGTCAAAGCAACATGAAAGAGTCTATCGCCAAAGCATACATTATCAACATCAACTATACCGGCTAATTTTCCTTCATGGATAAGTACATTTTTAGTGGTTATATCATCAAGGAAAGGTTTAGGTCTGATTCTATCCAAATAGTCGTTGTACTTATGTAGTTTTGAAAGAAGTTGTTCCGCATATATAAGATCGAATACCCCGGTCTTTTCAAGTCTGCTTTTAGAACGCATTATTGATTTAAATATAACATCTTTCCAACTATTATTATCTTGAAGATTGCTGTCATTGTAGCATCGGGCATACCCGAAATAATCATTTTTCTGTAGTTTTGATACCAAACTCTGCATGCTAACTATCTCTCTAGCTAGTGCTTGTTTCTGATCTCCTGTCATCTCATCATACACATAGCATAAGTCTTTTCCCGGAAGTTTGGCAACAATCATATACGGAAGTTTATCTTCTAAGTTATAGTGTAGTAGTTTTGCTAGAGGAAGCTCTAACCCTTTAAGATACGTATTCCAATAAACTCCGCTTTTGATTAAAGATTCAGTGCCTTCTCTTGCTATTCTTATTACTACCTCTTTGTCGTTATTGAATCTAACATTATAAACGTAGTGACATAATCCTGTCGTTAATCTATCAATTTCAACTATCTCTTCATTGTAGTGTCTGCTTATGTATTCTTTTACTAATTCTATGTAGTTTGTATTCATTTTTTCTCCGGTTAATATGATTAATTATATACTCAATTTCATTTACTTCTCTAGTGTGTGTTGCAACATGTACATTTCCATTCAATACTTCAGCTACTTTCATTATTACTCCTTTTGATATATTGTTTTCTTGTTAAACGTAAAAGAGCCTTTGAAACTATGTCCCAAAGGCTCTTAAAACTACTTTGGGATTAGACGTGCTCTTGCCTAATCCCAAGATTATATTTTTTAGCTTAAATCGTTGTGTCTGTCACTACCGGAAATACTTAAATGAGATTAGACTTATCTTGTACTAGATTCCTTTCTAATTGATTTCATGTTCATGTGTTCCTCCAATATCATTTAGTATTTGTTCCAAAATAGTCATAACTTACTTTAAATGTCAAGTAAGAAGAATTTATGTATCTTTTACAACTCTATCCATCTTTCTCTTTATTGATTTACTATTCATGTGTGTGAACCTTCTTTTTACTCCCGTTAATTCTCCACAAGCTACGTATCTGACAGACTCCACAAAAACAGTGAGAGCTAATAATATAATGCTGAGTTTGGCAGTTAACTGATGCAATGAGATATATTAAATCAAAAAGAAAAAATAAATAAATTGCGATTTTTGGGGATATAATTATTTTGAAGCAATGGTCTATTCTATGTATAATCTCTATAATAATAACATAGTTTTAAGAAGGATTAAGTATATGAAGATTGAGTACAGATTTGAGTTAGATGGTGAACTTCTTAAGGTTTATACTTCGGGTATTGCAGAGAAGCTTGAAGACACTTTTGAATATGCACAGGCAGTTATTGATATGGTTATTAAACATGGAAGTAAGAATTTATTTTGCGATGAGCAGAATTTGAAACACGGGCTTGACTCTTTTGATACCGTGAGATTAGCTAGGCAGATAAAAGAAGCCACTCCATGGGTAGGTCATGTAGCAATATTAGTTGATAAACACGAGCTTGAAGAAGCCAACTTCTATGAAACAGTTACTAACAATCGGGGTTTGTTCTTTATGATTACGTCAGATTACGATAAAGCTATGGAATGGTTGAAATAGAGACTTGCTATACATAGTCTTGGAGCGATTGCATAATAATCATTAATAAACCTCCGTCATTAGATTTATAAAGTGAAATCTATGAGTACATAGATCACATCCTTTTGCCTTTTCTCTTTCGCCCCTACAGGGCTTTGTATTTGGAGGATTCTATATCCCCACGCTTACACATGGGGCTATTAAACGAAAGCTCTTTCAGAGCTGATAACCACAGCCATGAAATGGCGTAAGTTCAATAGCCACATGCTTTGGCATGTGGTTAATTCATTATTTAGTGTCAGCCCTATAGGGGCGAAAGAAACACATTTGTCTCAAGAATTCTCTATGAATAAGGTGCTTCATTTTAATAAGCTTCCTGAGATGTCACTTCGAAAATACAAATCCTAGTCTGTCTTCAGGTATTTCTCAAATTGAATTGCTTTTCAAGTTAGTTTACAAGGTACTTTGTAAAACCTGTATAGTGTTTAGTTGGATATCTCTGACTTGTAAGATATAGGCATAAAACATAGATATTTCTTATTGATTTAATTTATAGGGTTTTATGGAAGCTTGGTGGAGGTGGCGGGAATCGAACCCGCGTCCAAAGAACGGCCAAAAAGCGAATCTACATGTTTAGTTATCTTTTATTTCTCGCTCTCTTGAGGAAGATAATCAGAACTCTTCGAGAACCAGCCTGTTAAGTTTTCGTTACTCACTACAGACTTGCTGAGTACTTATCCGAGCTGTTTGACAAACCGGTACAACCATTCGGCGAGGCTGAGCGGTCCGTGCCGCTAATTAAGCAGCAAATGCAAAATTATCGTTTGCGTTTAAGTTTAGTTTCCACCATGATTAACGAGTAGGTAAACTCCTCGACATGCATCACTAATCCTCCAGATTCCCTGTCGAAACCTGTACACCCCCATATAAAGCTATAAAAGACCTAATTGTTTCTAAGACAAACTTCCTTTCTAAGGTTTTGTTGTCAATTACATTATAATCAGTAATAATTTAGTGACAAATCTTCCTTTTGAAATTGTGTCATTTCTCGTTAAGCAAAAATAAAGTGAATCAAACATCGAATATACAATAAGCAATTCTTCAGCATATAGCATCCAGATAACTAAAAACCGAGGTTTTGATTGCACTCCCCACTTTGCTCATCCCTTTCGAGCAAACTTTTGAGAAGTTTAGAAGAGGCAAAATAGCTTATCAAGCAATCGCAAAGGTGGATTCATTGAAAGCCCATTTTGTTTTTCAAAAGGTTTCTCATTTAGATTAATGATATTTTACGTAGCTGTATTATTTTGGCTAAATGACACTTAAGGAATTATTACGGAAACTCCGCATAATCAGCTAATTGCTTAGATTTTTAACATTGTTTCACAATGACATGATTATTATATAGTCAGATTTTCATTGACAAAATTTCTCAAATACTATTTTTATACATTATAATTCATTAGATAGAGGGTTATTTGTATGAATATTAGGAGAGCAACATATAACTTTATTTACTCTTTTATACCTGTAGCAGGGGATATGACCTACGATAAAAGAGTGATTGATAGTTTTATTAATTCAACTTACAAAAATACCAAGATGTCAGGGAAAGGGAAACCTACCGATGAACACTATAATAGAATTGGACTCTCGTCCTATCTCAATCTAAACATAGAGATGGGGTATGAAGAATTAAAAAGCATAGTAGCCGAAGTAGGTGAAATCAACCTAACAATTTATCCATTGTTTCGTTATTACTCTCATGGATGCTCACTCACTTTTCATGTAGTAGCGGAAAAGAGTGAAGGTGAATTTTTATCAACCCAAGAGGCTTATGAGTTATCTCACTTAATAAGTACAGAAGGGAATAAATCATCAAAGAAGAGAATTAAAATTGCTGGGAAAAATAATAAAACAACTATCTATGAACTTTATAGAGAATACGTTAATGAGAAATTGATTGCTGCCAATTTGGATTATCTAGAAGCTCTTTTGAGTCCTGGTGAGATTAACAAACGCGAAAATAGTATACCGGAAATTGTAAAAAGCAATAAAAAATCTTTATTAGAATATTTAAAAGCTAATAAAGCTTTTATTGATGTATTACACGATTATTACACAATTGATAGAAAAATAATCTTCGAAAAGCTTATATCAAGATTCCAACCATTCTTTTCAAACAATAAAAAATTGAGTAATGAAGATAAATATAAGATAACAGTTTTTACAATGGACAATATAATCTCCTTATTCTGTGTAAAAGAAAACCTTATCAAAATTGATGATAATTATGAATCCAGTATCCCATGGGTTGTTATTAATCTGGAATTAGATAAAGGAGAAGCCCTAGACTCATTCTGCTCAACACTTCCTAACGTTACTCGTGATATTGCAATACAACATAAACTGGAAAGAATTGAGAAATACGAACAGCAGATTGTTCCTTTCTTATATAGAATGGTTGACTCAAAATATGAGGACTTTCGAATAGAACCCTCTTATAGCACATTTTCAATGAATTCACAATATAAAGGGTTTAATAATCTGTATCTGGACTCCAGACTGTATTTGCAAATGTCAAGAAGAGCGATTCTCACAATATGTAGTGATAACGAAAAGAAACCCGCATCTTATGTTCTTCCAACATTACTTGGTATTTGTGAGATGACTCATACTCGTTGGCAATCTCTTATAATGATAAATATGCAACTTGATAAGCATATTAAAGCTTTCTCAAACCATGTTGCTGATAAATACCTTCCATCAGAGAAACTGGGAATAATTCTAAATTTAGTAAAGAAGACATTAGCAAACATGCAAAATCCACTCTGCTATGTGGTTAGTGGTGATTCTCTGAGAGAAATAAACGATTTACTTGCTGATACTTTTAAGACTATAGATCTTGAAAATCATGCTATAAGAAAAGTTTCTTTACTTGAAAAGATTTATGATCTTGGATTAAGGATTTAATTATGGATAAACTTATAGTCAACACAGTTTATCTTAATAGAACAAATTTGGCAAATGCACTAGATGAGCCAATAAGCAAAGAGGAGATTAGCCTAGCCAAAATCTGTGAATATTCTACCACATTGATAGGAATAAAAAATACGCTTGAAAAGAATTTAAATGTATTAAGAGTAAGATATAGGGAGTTGTTTCAATCAGCGTTTGGTACAAGTTTTGTAGATGAGCTAAATAGTAATGACAAATGTTTCAAAAAGCTATATTTTAATATACAAAGACTACACCACTACACGAAATTAGAATTTGAAATACATGAATATTATAAGGAAGTGATTACAAGAGTAAAAAAGTCTAGAGTTTCTGATTTGATACCTCAATTTATGCTATCCTTTTTTTATAAGATTGATGAAGAAGGGAGAAGGAATAAATTAAACTCTATAATTTGTTTTGAACAACTAAAATGGTTTGGAACAAAAGATAACGATAAAGTCAAAAGGCCTATAAAGGATGTTGCAAAGGAGATTAAAAAGCTTATAGCTATTACTTCAGAGTTTGAATTAGTAGTGGATTGGCATGAAGCAGTATTATTTGAGTTAATAATGAAGCTGAAGGATATAGATACTGATTCAGAACTACTTAATAAAATCAAGGAGAACTTATTTATCACTAGAATACAAGAACCTGAAAGCGATAAACAAAAACCTTCTGACCCTTTAATTTTTAGTGGTATTGATAATTAAAAGGAAAAGAAAATGAAAAATACGGAATATTCAGATGAAACAAAAAAGAAGATATCTTTGGAAGTACAAATAAGACTATCTATTAATGAATTCTTAAATCAAACAACTAAGACTTATAGTATAGTATCTATGCTTTATATTGTATCATTTTGCATGGGCTTTCTTTTAATACTTATGGCTGTAGTGCTGTATGTTATTGATACAACACAATATGTATACCCAATTGTCTCCGCAGGAATCGGATTCTTACAAACCTACACAATTCTTATCCTTAAACCAATTGAAGGATTGCAAAAGGGCAAAGCTAATCATGCTTTGTTGTTGTTGTTTATTTCAACAAGTATTAAGCATGTAGATAATTGGATAAGTTATTTAAGGAGTAGAGCTAATTCTGCTGACTCGGATATTGATAAAAGATTGAAATTTGAAGATATGAAATGTGCCTCTGATTCAATAAACAATGGATTAATAGAACTAATAAATGCATATAGTAGAACAATCAACAAAGAAGAAAGGGTGTAAAAGATGAAATATGTTAAACTATTGATAATTATGAGTTTAATTCTCTTGGGTATAGGATGTTCAACTGAGAAGAAACAAAACCAGAAAGATATAACTTTTTCCACCGGGAAAAATATGTGGTGCGGATTAGGGATAATTGCTCATGAGAAAGGCTTCTTCACTGAAGAAGGCTTGAATGTGAAAACAGATTATTTGGCAGCAGGGAAGTACAATTTGGATGCTCTCGTATCAAAATCTGCTGAGTTTGCAACAATTGTTGAAGTTAATCTTGCTTATTTCGGTTATACAGGTAATACTTCAGTTCAAACAATTGCTTCTTTGGTAAACTCAACAAGTAGTGGAATTGTAGCTCTTAGAAGTAGTGGTATTGAAAAACCGGAAGATATAAAGGGTAAAAGATTAGCTTTAAGTCCGGGAACAACTTCAGATATGTTTGCAAATCGTTTTTTAGAGAAGTATGGAATGTCTGCTGATAATGTAGAGATAAGACAGATACAACCGGCAGCAATGGAAGGTGCGATTTTATCTAAAGGAGTTGATGCAGCTTCAACATGGGATCCACATATTTACTCAATAAGCACAAAACTTGGAGAAGACGCAATTGTATTCAGAGATCCTGAAGCATATACAGGATATCTTAACTTAGCAGTAAGAAAGGATTGGGCTTTAGAAAATAAAGAAACTGTATTAGCATTTTTGAGAGCTTTGCAAAAAGCGGATAAATTCGCTAAAGAGAATGTTGAAGAAGCACAAATAATTGTATCAAGAGTTATAGACTTAGATTTGGATGTTGTGAAATCAACATGGGCTGATCATAATCTGGGAGTAACTTTTGACAAACAAGTATTACTAAATGCAATGACGTCTGAGGGGAAATGGATTCAAGCTACTAATGATGATTTTAAAGATAAAGAAGTGCCTGATTACAGCAGATTCCTTGAATCTTCATATTTCATGAAAGTTAACAAATAGTAATCATTGTACTATGCTATCAGTTCGTACGAAAAGCAACTTAACAAGGCTTGCCAAGATTTTGACAGGCCCTGTTTTTATTCTTATTTTATGGCAATTTGTGTATGAATTAAAGATTTTTGACTCCTCATTATTCCCGAAGCCAATTGACGCTTTCCGAGCATTATGGGAAATGACTTCGTCAGGTAAAATTTTACCTGATTTAAGAGATACCGTATTGCGGATGTTAGCAGGTTTTGGACTTGCAACGATTTTTGGTGTCGCATTAGGACTATTATTAGGTTCTTTCACTCCAATGTTTGAATCTGCAGAAATTGTTATTGATTTCTTTCGCTCTATACCGGTAACAACTTTATATCCGGTATTTGTTCTAATTTATGGTATAGGAGACCTATCAAAAATTGGAATGATATTCTGGGCTTCGTTTTTCGTCATAACTCTGAATAGTGCCTATGGAGTGATTCATTCTACCAAAGTAAGAGCAGGAATAGTAAAGCTATATGGTGCGAGTCCATCACAGATTTTCAGGTGGATAACATTTTATGATGCATTACCACAAACATTAATTGGCTTACGAGTAGCAATATCGTTTTCATTGATTATTTCCATTTTATGCGAAATGTTTATGGGTAGTAAGTATGGCATTGGGCAGCTAATAACTGATGCCTTCACAACATATCAAATAGATAAGTTGTTCGCTCTAATTATTATTTCAGGTCTTTTAGGCTATTTCTTTAATCGTATTTTCGTATTTTTCGAAAAGAAACTGGTACCGTGGGTTGGTAAATGAGCATTGTCAAATTAGATAAAGTTAGCAAATCATTCGTTAAAGAGTTTGGTAACAAGAAGTCAGTTCTCTCGGATTTCAGTCTTGAAATCAATGATTCCAAGTTTTATACTGTTGTAGGACCAAATGGATGTGGTAAATCTACAATTCTAAATATAATTGCTAAAACATTGAAGCCTGATTCAGGGTCAGTGATTTACAGTCAGAATAAAGAAGCGATTAAAATTGGTTATGTTTGCCAAGATTATCGAACTTCTTTGCTACCATGGTTGAATGTCGGAGAGAATATAACTCTTCCATTGAAAATTAAAGGTATAAATAAGCAAGGGAGAAGACAAGCAGCTAAAGAGATACTTAGTAGAATCAATATTGATATTGATATTAGACAGAAGACGTATCAGCTTAGTGGAGGGCAGCAGCAAGTAGTAAATATATTTCGGAATATGGTTTTGACGCCCGATATCTTGTTACTTGACGAACCCTTTTCTGCTCTAGATCAGTTTAACAGATGGTCTTTAGCATTTCTTTTCGAGAAACTATGGTTGGGAATGGATATACCGGTAATATTCATTTCTCACGATGTAGATGAAGCAATATTACTTGGTGATGAGATATTATTGCTAAACAAGAACGCTTGTATTGAAAAGCGTTTAATCAATAATGCTCCTCATCCTAGAACAATTGAAATGCTTTCAACAGAAAAGCATAACGAATATAGAAAGGAAGTAATAAAGTTCCTATTTGATCAGGGAGCAATTAATAGCGGCGAGCAGACAACATAATGAAAGTTGTTTTAATTTTTCCTGAAAACGATCATAAATATCGGCATCTATCAAATGGCTACAAAAGTTTTCCTCCTCCTATAGGGTTGGAGATTCTAGCAAAGAATCTTGAGTGCAATATCAATGGTCTTAGTATAGTAATTTTCGACGGCAATTCAACTCCATTTAATAATATAATTAATGCTTTTGATGCGGATTATATTGGCGTTTCGGATTGGTTCACAAATCACAATAATTGTATGTTGATAGCTAAAACAGCAAAAGAGAAGAACGATAAGTGTACAATTGTTGTAGGCGGTCCCAATGCTACTCATTTAGGTGATAGAATATTACGCAACCATCCTTACATAGATTTTGTCGTATCTGGCGATGGTGAAGATGCCTTGTTACAATTAATCAAGCAATCGGAATTAGATAAGATTCCAAACTTATGGTATCGAGATGCAGATGAAGTCCGGTACACTTATAATGAGCTTGTAGATCTCAATAGTCTGGAATGTTTCAACTTAGAGCATTTATTCAAGTATGATTTACGCAAATATGATTCAAGACAAAATTACTTTTTCAACTCAAAAGATTTATCACCATTCCCAATTTCATCTGTGCGTGGATGTATAAAAGCTATTTCTTCTAAGAGGTGTTTGTTCTGTGCTTTACCTCAATATGATAAAGTTAGATTAGTTTCTCCTGAAAAATTCTGGGCTCAAATCAAATTCCTCCAGACAAAATACGGTATCAATAAGTTCTTTGAGTCAGGAGATGATTTCATTGTTGGAAACTATCATGAAAAAATATTAGCTTCCAAGCCTGACAACCTGAACATACACCTTAGGATATATGCTAATGTTAGTAAACTAGACAAATCAATACTACAGACATTGTCAAAAATAGGTGTTAAAGAGATATTCTTAGGAATAGAAAACATTGATCCCAATGTTTTAAAATCTTCCAACAAGATTTATGATACATCTATTATAAAGGATAATTTAAGGTTAATTGAAGAACTGGGAATTCACCCTTTTGTCTCGTTCATTTTTGGACTTCCCGGTGAAACAAAAGAGTCAATGCTAATCAATCAGAGATTTGCTAGTGAGTTGAGTTATATGTTTCCTAAAATGGAGCATATTTCTTATAATGCCGGTGTTCCTTTGATTGGCTCCGATTGGTATAAAATGCTTGAGGAGAATGATAGGGTAAGACAAAGTTATCATTTATTTACTAATAAAGATTTGATACAAGATGATGACATTGATTATGAAATCTTATTTCTACTCTCACTGAAAAAGTATACATCTCTTACATTTTCTGAATTCAGAGATATTTTCTCACGTCCACTTCATCCAAGGTTACAAAATGAAATAGCAGGGTTCGGGTGTATAGTAAGAAACATAGAATTAAATGAAAAATATACTAAAATTGCTCAAGTATTGTTTGAGAGTTAATAATAACATTAGTGTCATACGGAACTTCCTACAAACATAAACTTGTTTAATTCATAAATTGCATCAGCTTGCTCTCTCCAGTTTTAATTCTGGACATTTCTATCTGTAAAAACTTCAATTGTAATACATCAAAATTTAGTATTGAGATTAGAAGGGAGAGACTATGTTAAAGCGTTTTATTACATCCGTATTTATCTTGTGTACGATTCTATTTAGCTTAGCGGAAACAATTTCGGACACTGATAATAATAATACTTTAAACATATCAGCTCAAGTGTGGGACAACCCGGATTCCATCAATGATTTTATAACACCTGCTATCACTCGGAAGTCTGATAAACACAACATCACCTATAATATTACTTATAATAAGTTTCTAATATGGAACATAGGTTTAAAAGCCTATTCAGAGCTGAATCCTCAGCTAAAAGTTAGTCATCCATTGATTAAAGTGGAAGACTCATATTATCATAATTACACAGAAGTTAACGGTCAAAGAGGCTATGAGTTTTACATCTCGGAAAACGATGTATTGAGTCGTGTTGATTACCATACACGCAATTGGAAGCAGTTGGACTCACAGTATCTTACTTATCATTTCCCTTCAGATTCGCCAATACCGCAAGAAGCAATGCAAGCTTTGGATAAGAGAATCGAAACATTCTTTACTTATTTTCCTGAACAAAATCATGAGCTGGACTCTCTTAAAATGAACAAACTTGATTATTTCTATTGTCCTGATATGGATACTATTGAAAGGCTGACTTCCTATAAAACACGTGGTATTCTTCTCTTAAATCAAGACTATGTAATCTCAACCTATCCTGCCCACTTTCACGAAGTCACTCATTTTCTTATAAACTACTATCTTCAAAGTAACGAGCTATATACTCATGCTTTTCTACAAGAAGGTCTGGCAGTTGCTATCGGTGGGCGTGGAGGACACTCAACAAATGCTCTCATGGAAGCCGGAAAGTTCTTGATTGATACAGGAATGGTGAATTATTCAGACTACTATGATGTCGCAATGTTTGGTGCCGAACATGCTTCTTTAAGCTATCCGGTTGCCGGACTTCTCACCCTAGTAATGCTTAATCATTACACACCGGAAGAGTATATTGCCCTTTATAAGAAGTATAGTAATTCAACGGGTAGATTTCCCCAGATTAACGAGTTGAGCTGGTTAACAAAAGATGCCATAGACGATTATATGAAAGACAATAGTTTTAGAACTGTTTTCTTTTCAAATGATGAACAGGACTATAGGAATTTTTACAGTGGTGAGAATCTCCGGATTTCGGTTTCTAAAGAGATGCTACAGTTTAAGTGTAAGGGAGATGTCAGCTTTGATTATAAAGATAACTCCTTTATTGAAGCGATAGATGGACGATACTCGCTTAAATGTTCTAGTGAAGAGATTAAGCTAACCGATAACTTACTTGATGAAGTAATCAGTAGTTGGAGCATTCATTTCATTCTCGATGACGAGAAAATTCCTATTGTTGACGGTTATTATCAATTTTACTTGAAGAAGGCTGTATTTAACATATAATAATCGGTTAAAAATGAACGGTAGCAAGAGGTTTCGTACAATCTTTGGAGTAGATCTACTTTAAATATTAGTTTCCCAATTTGATTTATGCAGTATATTATCTAATAAAAACAAAGGAGACTAAACATGATTACTACAACATTGTTTCCGGGCAGATATGTACAAGGTGCAGATGCTCTGAAGAGATTAGGTAAAGAGGTGTCCCGCCTGGGGGAAAAAGCTTTTGCCGTATGTGACCCGTTTGTTTATGAAAACCTGCTTCCAAGCTTTAAAGCTGAGATGGAAGCGGAAATTAACATTATTTGGGAGAAGTTCGAAGGAGAATGCTCGGATGAAGAGATTGAACGTATTGTTGCTCAATCGAAAGATGCAAATGTTAATGTGATAGTCGGAATAGGCGGTGGTAAGTCAATCGATACTGCCAAGGCAGTTGCTCACTCATTGAAAGTGCCTGTTGCCGTAGTTCCGAGTTTAGCTTCTACCGATGCTCCTTGTAGTGCTTTATCAGTTATCTACACTACTGAGGGTGAGTTTAAAAGATACTTGATTCTACCCAAAAATCCTGATCTTGTTTTAGTCGATTCTAAAGTTGTGGCAAACGCTCCTTCCAGATTCCTCGTTTCAGGTATGGGTGATGCCTTGGCTACATGGTTTGAAGCGGAATCTTGTAAGAAGAGCTATGCAGGAAACATGTCCGGTGATGTCGGCTCAATGACCGGCTACGCTTTAGCTGAGTTATGCTTCAATACTCTATTGGAATTCGGTGTTGATGCTAAGATTGCTTGTGACGCCAACGTTGTAACTCCTGCTTTGGATCATGTCATCGAAGCAAACACGCTGTTAAGCGGTTTAGGCTTTGAGAGCGGTGGATTGGCTACTGCTCATGCAATTCACAACGGATTGACGGTTCTGGAACCTACTCATGCTTATTTCCATGGAGAGAAGGTAGCTATCGGGACTCTGGCATCATTGATTCTTACTGACAAAAGTAGCGAAACCGTTCATCAGATATTCAGCTTCTGCGAGTCAATCGGATTACCTACAACATTAGCCGAGATAGGTTTGGATAGTGTCACCGATGATGAACTTATGGAAGTAGCAAAAGCTGCTTGCGTCGAAGGAGAAACAATTCACAACGAAGCCTTTAAGGTTACACCCGACAAAGTATTCTATGCTCTCAAAGCAATGGATCTTGTCGGAAAAGAAAGAAAAAGAAAGTAATAATCGGCATATTTATAACGAGAGCAAGGCTTATGCTTTGCTCTTTTTTATGTGTAATGTAATCCACCTGCTCTGCAGGTGGTTCCAAAAAGCTTTAGCTATGCACAAAAATTCCTCCATCGTAACTTTGTAGTGTCAGCTACAAAATCAACAAAGGAGGAATAATGGATAATAGTACATTATCACATAATACATGGAATTGTAAATACCACCGAAATATAGTGTTTCATCAATAATGGGATATCTTAAAGGTAAGAGTAGCCTGATGATTTTTGACCGACATGCTCAACTGAAATACAAATATGGGCAACGCTGATTTTGGTGTCGAGGCTACTTTGTCGATACAGTTGGCAAAACATAAAAGCAGATATAACAAAAAAAAGAAGGCCATAAGTGAAGAAATGTGTAACCTATGTTCCTGGTTTATTTTGTTACCTTTCTCCCGTTCGTACAGTTTAACTGTTCTCCATAGGTTAAAACCTATGGCTATTCTACGGGAACCCGGTAAGTGTTTTTTATAGGTGCCGACACTTCTTAATGCGAGCTGGAAGCTCGCGTACCCGGTAAAAATAAAAAAGCGAGAGTTTTCACTCTCGCTTTAAATATTTTTAGTTATAATTTAAACAACTTTTCTTACTTTGTTAGCTTTAAGACATGAAGCACAGATTTTAATCTTCTTAACTTCACCGTTAATCTCAGCCTTGATGTTAAACAAGTTAGGCTGGAATCTTCTCTTAGTCGCATTTAATGCGTGAGATCTATTATTGCCAACAATTGAGCTTTTGCCACAAACATCGCATATTCTAGACATTTTTCACCTTCCTGAAATATTCTTTTGAGACAAAAAAAATTCTATCTCGCTTTTGGCAAGTAATTTATTCTACCTGCATCTATCTTTAACTAATTATTATCAATCTTTGCAAAGCTGTCTTTCAAGCCTACAGTTCTGTTGAATACAAGCTTTCCATCTTTATGATCATACCTATCTGAAACAAAGTATCCTTTACGTAAGAACTGGAAATTAGTCTCGGGAGAGCAATCTTTTAAAGCAGGCTCAGCCAAAGCATTAACAATTGTTATCGATTCGGGATTAACAATCTCGGCTAATTCCTTATCTGCTTTACCGGGATATTCTTCGGTAAAAAGATGCTCGAGCAAACGTACTTCAGCTTCGACTCCGTGTTCGGCTGAGACCCAATGAAGAGTACCTTTTACTTTTCTTCCGTCATCAGTCCAACCGCCTCTAGAGTTAGGATCATAAGTGCAATGAACTTCAAGGATATTGCCCTCGGCATCTTTAACAACTGATTCAGCCTTTACATAGTAAGCATGTTTTAACCTTACTTCGTGACCTAGCTTCATTCTAAAGTATTTACGGTTTGCTTCTTCCCTGAAGTCTTCTCTCTCTATATAGAACTCTCTTGTGAACGGAACTTTTCTTGTTCCCCCGTTCTCATCTTCAGGGTTATTCTCGGCATCAAACCATTCAACTTGTCCTTCCGGATAATTATCAACAACCACTTTCAGGGGGTCAAGCACAACCATCACACGATTAGCTGTTCGGTTTAACTCCTCTCTCAGACAATAGTTCAAGAGAGCAATATCAACTGTACTGTCAGCTTTGGCTACACCAACTCTGTCACAGAAATCTCTGATAGAACCTGCTGTAAAACCACGTCTTCTTAAACCGCTAATTGTAGGCATTCTCGGATCGTCCCAACCGTTAACGATACAATCGGTAACAAGCTTTTGAAGCTTACGCTTACTTGTAAGAGTATAAGTCACATTCAGTCTTGCAAACTCAATTTGCTGAGGGTGACAAGGAGTGTTGAGAGAATCAAGATACCAATCATAAAGAGGTCTGTGAGCTTCAAACTCCAGTGTGCATAAAGAATGAGTAATTCCTTCCAGCATATCAGAAAGACAATGAGTGAAATCATACATTGGATAAATACACCATTTATCACCTGTTCTATGATGATGAGCTCTTTTTATCCTGTAAATAATCGGGTCTCTCATATTCATGTTGGGAGAACTCATATCAATCTTAGAACGAAGAGTCTTAGAACCGTCTTCAAATTCACCGTCTCTCATTCTTTTAAACAAATCAAGATTCTCTTCGACAGAACGGTCTCTATAAGGACTATTCTTACCTGCAACTTTTATCTCTCCACGATACTCTTTTATCTCTTCAGGAGTTAAATCATCAACATAAGCTTTACCCATCTTAATAAGCTCAACTGCAAATTCGTAAAGCTTCTCAAAATAATCGGAGGCATAATACAATCGATTATCCCAATCAAAACCAAGCCACTTAATATCTTCTTGAATTGAATCAACGTATTCAACGTCTTCTTGAATGGGATTTGTGTCATCAAAACGAAGGTTGCATTGACCTTGATAATCCTTGGCGATGCCAAAGTCTATGCAGATAGCTTTAGCATGCCCGATGTGTAAATAACCGTTGGGCTCCGGTGGGAATCTTGTATGCACTTTTCCACCATGCTTGCCATTTTCTAAATCCAGTTCCACTATCTCTCTAATGAAATTGGAACTCTTCTCCAAACCTTCTGTTTTTGTCTTTTCATTCATGTTAATACCTCAATCTATTCGATTGATTATAAATTTGTTCATCCTGTAATTGTGTCAATCTTATTAAAGCAAACCTGTTCTTAGCAATCAGATAATAATCGCTTTGAATTATATAAAAGAAGCTTTGGATTTTAACCCAAAGCTTCTCAGTTGATTATATTATTACTACTTGATTAGTAGCATTTTCTTATTCAAAGTTTGTTTTCCGGCTTTTATCTTATAGAAATAAACTCCCGATGCAACCGGTTCATTATTTTTGTCATTACCATTCCAGACAACTTGATGAGTTCCTTGAGATAATTCTTCATCAACCAAAGTGTTAATCTTTTGACCTTTAACATTATAAATATCTATTTTAACTTTGTTCTTGGCAGGATTATTGAAGGAGATGGTTGTAGACGGATTAAACGGATTAGGATAGTTTCCTGAAGTCAATTTAGTAATCATATCAACTTCTTCCGATGATTTTGAATCAAAACCCATATTGCTGACATTAGACAGAGCTCCATTCACGAATCTATTGATTATTAATCTCTTCCCTTTTGCACTTACTGTTTTCTTACTTGTACCATCCAAATAATAGTAATCACCACCCGTATGAGCTACGAATATGTAATCTTCGTAAACATTAGAGCCGGAAGTAAATCTTAAATAGAATGATTGAGCGTCTTCATTTGCAATAATGCTTCCACCGGATGAATATACGTTTTGTTTAGTGAAATCAGTTACTACAGTTGAAGAGAATGTTGAGTGTGGCATTATCATGGTTACGATATTTTCTTGATCATTAGTTGTAAACTGCTTTCTAATTCTAAATACGTCAGTATCATATATGTATGAATCCTGCGGAGCATAATAGCCATCCAATAACTCCGTATCATCAAACGTGTTCGCAAGAGGAACTATATCAAACGTTTCTGCATGAAGTGTGTTATTTGATAGGTTAGTTAAGCTTGGATTCTGATCAGGTGATATATGCCACATTTGATACACATCATTATTGTTTGAGTTTAATACCTCTCCTTCAATGAAGTCGTCGACTATCCAATAATCATTTATTACTGTACCCGAAGCATTATGCGGTTTGTTATAAATAAGAACACGGTCATGTTCAATACCTTCTTTTGAATAACCACCTCTTGCATAATCAAGATCTTGATTACTACTTGCTAAATATGGCTTTTCAACAATTGAAGGAGTGCTATTACCCCAAACCGAAGGTATAGCACCGTCTATTATGAAATCAATTTGCTCGTAGTCAGGGATATAAATAGTATTATGAGCAGCATCACCTAAGAAATAATGTCTGAATATGTATTGATTCCTTGAGTATGATGCTGTATTCATCTCGATATCCTCATGATTGAAGAAATACAAGTCTTCAAATCTCAAACTATCGAAATTACTAACGGCAGTTAAGTTTGTAAAACCATAACCACCCAAATCAATGAGCATGTTTTTATCATACCCGCAAATATCCAGACTTAACAGATCTGAATGCATATGTCCTTTGTTTGCGATTCCTTCTCTCTTCCCTACTTTGAAATGACAATATCTGGCATTATTGTCATAACAGCCCAGACTATTTTTCCAATTGCTTCTAGAGATAAATATTCTTCCTGAGGGGAATGATTTACTTACATCAAAATCTATCGGTAAACTACCGGTTCCAATATCCTGAGCAAACTCTAACTCTGACATAAACTGAGATGAGAATTGAGCATTATATATTGATGGAAGATCAAGAATTGAAGTATTCCCTGAAGAATACTTACCTGTATACCTATCAAAGTAAGCATGAGAATCTCCTATTATTGGTAAATCAAAAGACATTGAACCTGAATTGACATTACCCGGTAATTGAATTGGTTTTACTGAATATAGATAATAATCATACATCTTTTTCATTACATCGTACTTTTCACTAAGATGAGTACTACTGTATGGGAAAATTGATGCATTAGAAGCAATTGTGTTTAAGAACTTAAGTTCTAGTTGTGCGAAATAAACACTATAACTATAAGCAGATTCCGAGTAGTATCCATCATCTAAAACCGAAAGATTCTGTTGGTCAATTCTATAATTGATGATTTCATCTATAGTTGAGAAATTATTCATGTGAGCAACAATCTTGTATCCATCAATATATGCAGGAAGTTCAAACAACATTCCACCATTCCATCGGTAGTCAAATCTACTTTTACCACTCAAATAACGGAGATGAGATATAATACTTTTAGCTACTTTTAATGTTCTCGGATCTGCACTGCTATAAATACTATTATCTAGCTTGTAATGCATATCGTACATCAGTCTTCTTAATCTAGTTGAGACTGTACAATATGACTTGCTAGTCAGTTTAATAGGATTCCAATAGAAGTTATGATAATCACCCTCCAAAGTTTCTGTACCAAAAGCAGTAGAAGAAGTGTTTAACTGATTATAATTTGTTGTATCGAAGTATAAGTGTGTACTTGAGACATCATCTATGTTGTTAAAAAAGTATGATACAAGTGTGGTTAGATTAGAAGCGGGGTATGAAAGATTAAATGGAACGGGTAAAACGGTATTAATGAATTCAATATCGGTAATTTCGTTGTTTAGGATATTAAGATGAGTACAATAATAAGCTGAATTCTCCCTCGTATAGATAGGTGCTGTACTACCATTCTCATAAATATCAATCTGACTGTGATTTCCTTGATCTGTTATTGCGACTAACTCATCATCACCGTCATTATCAAAATCAGCTGATTGATATTTTAATAACTCTTCAGGAAAGTACTTAGTACTTGATAAAGTCAATCCACCTGAATACAACCTTGTATAACTGGATGAGTTAGAAGGAATCAAGGAAGACAGCCATACATCGTCGTTTCCGTCTCCATTATAATCCAGTACTTCCATAACAGAGAAAGCGTTTATAGAATATACATTTGTAATTCCGTCACCATTAAGTCTGGCATGATTATAAATATCGTATGTAAACATTATGCTTTCATCTTTGATATTGTCATTATCATTGTCTGGACCATATCTTTGCACTAAGCAAACATCATCTTTACCATCTCCGTTAAAATCACCCAATTCGCACATATAGATTGGATCTGTAGAATCTGCATTAGGATGATTTGGATATTCAGACATATATGCACCATTATCATCAATGAATCTTAAGTATGATCCATCTGCAATACCATCACCAGTAATATCACTAGAAGAATGCCTTATATGAGCAATCTCGTTTCTTTTATCATTATCGAAGTTCCCTACCAGAAGTTCATAACCTCCAAATCCTGCGGAAGTCTGGTCTCCATTTTGTCCAATACACTTCTGACTCCATAATACTGTTTCATGGACGACATCATAAGCAACCAGCACACTGTTATCTTTAGTAAGGTCATTCTGCAAATTGTTGACCGAACCGTAATGATACATAACAATCAAATCCATTGCCGTATCATTATTGAAGTACCCTCTTTTCATCTTGAAGATTGCATCGGTATGCTCTAAGGGAGGAGTAAGATTAGGAACATCTTGGGGTGATGTATACCATACTAAATCTTGAATCAGAGTCCCTTCATTATTCAAATAGAAATCATAAATCATCAAGCAACTTCCATCAAAGATTCCATCGTTACCCAGATTAGGATCTTCAACATCTACCGATGCATGACGAACCAATGCAATTTCGTCCTTTCCGTCTGCATCAAAATCTCCTGTTTCAACAAGATAGAATCCCATACCATTCCCTGCACCAAAGAATTTACATAACAAGGCACCATCAAAACCATCATAGATTGCAACCAGACTGTTATCTTCTTTTCCGTCCAAGGTTGGATCCTTAGTCACGCTATTGTAAACATTATATGTTCCAACATCGGAACCATACTCATAGACAAAGATAACGTCATCCATTCCGTCTCCGTTAATATCTCCTGCTGCAGACAAAACGACCTCATTATTAAGATAAGCATCTTCGCCTGTAAAATTAGGCACATTATATACCTTCTCAAGATCACTATCTTGTGTTTCAGATATTGTGAATGAATAAGTTGTGTAGTCTCCCGGATTGTTAGCTCTTCTTGAGTGGACTAAGCTGGGATAACCAAATCCTCTTTGAACAACTCCGGCATTTAGCGACACAATCACAACCAGTAATAAACAAATGAATAATCTTTTCATGTTTTACTCCTTTTAGTTTTGTGATACAGATCCGCAGTAAAGACTTGTTACCCCAATTTAATGTTTATAGTAAATTAGTGCTAACATTGGTATGTCAAGCTTTTATTTATTTTTATTTTTAATTTAAATAATTATGATTATCTACTTTTACTTGCAATTCATTTATACTATATATCCTGTTGGTAAACAAATAATATATTATTGCACTATTCTACTGTCTATAAGACTTAGAGAGTGGTGTATTAATCAACGAAAATCAGTTTAGAATGAATCAGTTTCTTTGATGTTATTTAGGAAGCAATATAATAAAGAGGTGTAAGCTTATTTTGACCATACGGTAGATAATTGTAGATAATTGTAAATAGCCAAAAGCTATAAAATAAGCTTTTGGCTATATAGTAATAGGGTATATAATTATTCTAAGCTGATCTTCTTCCTTTTTTAATAGAGAAAATCAATCCTGCTAAGCCGAATACAATCATAATAGCACTTAAAAATTGTCCTTGAGAAATTGGCAAAATACCCCATAAAAGTCCATTGGGATACAAGGTCGGGATGTTGTCTCTAACTCTGAAAAACTCAATAAAGATTCTAAATATTCCGTATAATGGGAAGAATGACCAGAATACAGTACCAATAATCTTAGATTTCTTTAAGATGAACCAAAGAATGAAGAACATGAGAATTCCTTCAAGAAACATCTCGTAGAGCTGAGTCGGATGCCTTGGGATTCGTAGGGGGTCAGTTGGGAATACCATTGCCCAAGGAAGATTGCTTTTGTGACCGTATAACTCTGCATTAATGAAATTACCGAATCTTCCTAATCCAAGACCAACTGCAACTAATGGCATTGAAACATCACCAATGGCGATGTAATCCATCTTATTCTTTTTGCAGAATCGCCATACCATGAGCAGCACTCCAATAGCCCCACCATGGAAAGACATGCCACCATTCCATACTTGAAAAAGGACGAGAGGATTATGGATAAATGAGACAATATCATAGAAGATAATGTAACCGATACGTCCACCCAGAATTACTCCGAGTGCGATATCAAATATGAATGTTTCATACTGGTCTTTATCCATCTGTATTTTTCTGTATTTGAAGAAACTTCTAGCAGTAAAAAAAGCTATGACAAAACTAATGATATATAGAAGTCCATACCATCTAATCTGAATAGGGAAATTTCCTATATGGAAGGAAACTATGTTTGGGTTGAATTCCGGGAATTTTATCATAAGAAAACAAAAAGGGACGGGCTAAGCCGTCCCGAATCCTTTATTAGTTTGTGAGTTCTTTTAAACGTTTAACAATTAAATCAACTGCTTCTGCAGCTTCACCTTCAAACTTCTCCACTTTCTTCTCAAACTTAGGAGTGAAGATACCAACTACTTGTGTAGGAGAACCATTTAGACCAATATCTTTTTCATCAAGACCAAGATCATCTGCATTCCATGTAACAAGCTCTGCTTTACGAGCATTCCTTTTACCTCTCAGAGATGGGAGTCTAGGCTCATTGATTTCTTTCACAACAGTCATAACTGCAGGTAAAGGAATCTCAACTCGATCAAATCCATCTTCCATTAATCTTTGGGCAATAAGTTTGCTATCTTCCACTTTTTCAATCTTTCTGGTAAAACACAATTGAGGGATACCAAGATGAGCAGCAACACCGGGACCTACTTGAGCAGTGTCTCCATCAATAGCTTGCTGTCCCATAAGTATCAAATCATAATCCTGAACCTTTTTTACTGCTGCAGCTAAAGTTAGACTTGTTGCCCATGTATCTGCTCCGGCAAACTTACGGTCTGATAAAAGAACTATCTCATCAATACCTAAAGCAACTGAATCACGTAAAGCAATTTCAGCTTGAGGTGGTCCCATACTTATAGCAGTAATTTTACCACCATACTGTTCTTTAAGTCTTATGGCCTCTTCAATAGCATAAAGATCAAAAGGATTGATAATGCTTTCTACACCATCGCGCATAAGTGTATTAGTTTCCGGATTAATCCTAATCTCAGTAGTATCCGGTACTTGCTTAATACATACAATAATATTCATTTTCTTACCTTAAATCTATTTATAAAATTCTTTAATCTTTTCAATCACAAAATCTTGCTGTTCTCTTGATAACTCTGAATAGATTGGAATGGAGAGTACTTTATCTGCCATTTCTTCAGACACTGGCATATCCCCTTTTTTATAACCTAACTCAGCAAAACATTCTTGTAGATGTAATGGAAGCGGATAATATACAGCACAACCTATGTCATTTGCTTTGAGGTGCTCCATGAGTTCATCTCTTCTTTCTGCTTGTAGAGTGAATTGGTTATATATTGACACAGCTTTAGGAGCAATCACAGGTAACTTAATACCTTTTACATCTGCAAGATTCTCGTAGTAGTAATCTGCATTCTTTCTTCTGGCTTCAGACCAACCTTCAAGGTATTCAAGCTTAACTTTGAGAACCGCTGCATGAAGAGAGTCGAGCCTACTATTGAGACCAACCCATTTGTGGATATATTTAGGTTTTTCTCCATGAACACGTAACTGTTTAAGATTATCAGCTACTTGTTCATTATTAGTTAAACACATACCTCCGTCACCCATCGTTCCTAAGTTCTTACTTGGGAAGAAAGAGAGAGTTCCGATATCACCAATAGTTCCCGCAGCTTTTCCGTCATAAGTGCAACCGATGCCTTGAGCATTATCTTCGATAACTCTTAAATCATGTTTCTTAGCGATCTTCATAATGGCATCCATATCACTGGCTTGACCAAACAAGTGAACAGGCATAATTGCCTTTGTTTTATCCGTAATCTTTGCTTCAATGAGTTCAGTATTAATATTAAAAGTATCAGGGAGTATATCAACAAATACAGGAGTAGCGTTTACACGAGCAATTGCTCCGGCAGTTGCAAAGAATGTAAATGGAGTTGTAATCACTTCATCGCCTTCGCCAATATTCAAAGCTTTCAAAGCTAGAATCAAAGCGTCTGTTCCTGATGCACAGCCAATAGCACATTTTGCATCAAGATATTCTTGAACTTTAGCCTCAAACTCTTTAACGCTTGGTCCTAGAATATACCAATGGCTATCAAAAACCTTATCCATCTCTTTTCTAATTTCATCCATTATCGGTGCATACTGTGCATGTAAGTCTAATAAAGGTACTTTCATTTTTTAACTCCTAGAGAATGTTTAATTCGATGTAAGTGAATTTATACCCAAAATAATTGTAATAATCTGCGATGAGAAAGCAATAACTTTCTGAGTGTCTGTCCATAATGAACGATCTTGTACTTGCGGAACAAATACCATATCACCGGCATTAACAATAGTGTTTTTCTTTGGCTTTATCCAATGACCGGTCTTAGCATCAATGATTCTTGATTTGCTAATTCTGCTTTGTTTAATCTTACCTCCGGCTCTATCAATCCACTCTTTCCAAGTCAATCCTTCCTCATAATCATAAATACCCGGATTCTTTACATGACCGGACACAATAATTTTATCCATCTTTTCAGGAACATAAATATATGTACCGGGTTTTATGTATGTATCATATTTGCTATCTTTTGTTTCCCAAAGTTTTTTCAAATCAACAGAATACTTACCTTTCATCTCTCTCAGGCGTAAAATAAAATATCCATACTCTGAATCTGACATTGACGCAGGGGACATTCTTTTAAGTCTATTATAGTCTTCATCTTCAGCAGTATTAAGCTCAGAATCAAGGACATAAGCAAGTGATAAATCTCCTCGTTCAGAAGGACCACCACTTTTTTCGAGTAATTCAAGCAGACTCATCTGTCCATTATTAATTGGGTATTTTCCAGGATATTTGAGCATACCTTCTATAGTTACATATTCTTTCCCAACATATTTAGGTCTTTTAAAGACATAGATTTCATCGCCATTATGTAACTCAATGTCATCAATAGAGCCTGGATTCTCTATTGCATTAGATATATTTATTGGAATAGTTGTTCTTGAAGTTAAATCTTCTGTAAATCTGTAAACAAAAGCTCTATTCATATCGGCTTCTGATTGAAGTCCCAGACCAAGAGCTACTATATCCGATAATTTATCTCCCTCGGCTAACTCAAGTTTTTGCACTTGGTTCCAACTACCGTTAAGACTAACTTCCATATCTTTACATGGAACAATTAACACATCTCCGTCCATTAAATATGGGTTGTTATCCGTACTACCTAATCTAAAATAGCTAAGTATATCTAAAATTTGTTCATCTCCATTTCTAACAAGCTTCACTTTTCGCAAAGACATCTTTGATGGTAGATTATCGAAACTCAGCACTTTTTGATCAAGTAAAGTCTTACTCATTATTGAAGGTTTTTCTTCACCTTGAGTTGTAGCAATGATTTCTTCCTGTCTTTCATCAAGAAGCTTCTCCATATCTTCACTTGTGTAAAGCTCATCATCAGATTCGTTTAAAAACTGTTGATTAGGAAGCTGATTAGCCATTAATATAGCATCTGATACTCTATTATTATTATCCAAAATAACAACACCCGGTTGCCTAACATACCCAACAACATTGACTGTGATAGGAAGTGCAGAAATAAATGTAATTAATCCTAAAAAGAGGGGTAAAAGAAGGAAAACTCTATTTTTCATAATATTCAACTATCCTTGTAATAATTGCTTCTAAATCATGCTTTGGTTCATAACCGATGTATTCTTTAATTTTTGTTATATCAGGCATTCTATCTCTCATATCTTCAAATCCTTCTTCAAATACATCCTCATATTTCATATATTCAATTCTGGATTTACTATTGACCATTTCCTTAACTCTTACTGCTAATGCTTCAATAGAGATTGGGTTTGTGCTTCCTACATTGAAAATCTCGCCTTCACACTCAGGAGTTTCCATAAGCTTAATAATGGCACTACTAACATCATCAACATCAGTAAAACAGCGAGATTGCTTACCATCTCCGTATATAACCATTGGTTGATTTAATAAGGCAGCTTTAACGAATTTAGGAACAACCATACCATATTGACCGGTTTGTCTGGGACCGACAGTATTAAACAATCTAACGATAACTACAGGAAGTTTCTTCTCTCTATAATAAGCTAAAGCAAAGAACTCATCAATTGCTTTAGCAGTACTGTAACCCCATCTACTAATATGGGTTGAGCCTAAAAGTCTGTCATCTTTCTCAGCAAAAGGAATGTTCTCACTTTTGCCATATATCTCACTTGTAGAGGTAACAAGTACTTTAGCTTTATACTTATTAGCTAATTCAAGTATATACTCACTTCCAACAACATTTGTCTGAAGAGATAAAAGGGGATTTTCAATTATGTATTTAACACCAACTGCGGCCGCCATGTGATATATCTGATCGCAACCGTTTATTAACTCATCCATCAAATCATAGTTTAAGATTGTTCCAATTGTGATAGAAAAATTAGGGTTAGATTTTAAATGAGCAATGTTTTCAAGCCTTCCAGTTGAAAGATTGTCAATAACATGAACTTTATGTCCTTGACTAAGCAATTTTTCAGCCAGATGAGAACCGATAAATCCTGCTCCACCTGTAATTAATATCTTCATAACAACTCCATTTCTTAAAAATTATCAAGCGAATAAGCTCTATTTTACCCCGAATTGATGGACGGGAATTTGGCATTCACTAAAAAAGCAATACTTTTCCAGACTATTCTATCTTGTCAAATGTTTTAGAGCTATTGATAATATCCTTACCCTAATTCTTTTGCAATTTGCGAAAACTGATGCATTTGCAGCCAGTTTAGATTTATTGTCATCCCCATTATTAGACTTAGGATAATAGAAAAGAATCATTTGACTTGTTTTAATTCATAATTATATTTTGAGTATGAATGTGAAGTAGATTCTGTGATTACTTGGGATGTGAGCTATCGGATGTTTCTACTGCAGTCGATATGTTAGCATTCCATAATAAGGAAAGCATAATTGAAAAACTTGCAATAGAACTGTGGTTTATTCAGGGTCTTTTTAAAGGCAATGAGTTATACTATAATTTATGGTATAGAAATTAGTTACTTTGTAGCAAACTTTTAGGCACTCTAACTCTATTAAAATGGAGTTAGAGTGCTTTTTTTTATTTAAGAATTGTGCTTGTTTAGACTTGTTAATCGGAATTTAATCAAATGAGAATATGAAGAAAAGAAAATTAAAACAATTAAGACATCTTTTGCATCAGACTGCAGAATTATCTCACTTTGAGAAAGAAACTTCAAACATACTTAAGGAATATATCCACGAGTTAAATCCGGATAACGTTATTTGTTTTGACTATGGATTTGCTGCAATTTGGGATAGCAATAAGGTAGGAGATACCATAATGTTTAGGGCAGATATGGATGCCTTGCCAATTCAAGAGAACTGCAAGACTAATTATTGCTCAAAATCTCCTAATGTAAGTCACTGTTGTGGTCATGATGGGCACATGACTATCCTTTACGGTTTAGCTTCAAGAATAGCCAAAGATCCTCCCGATAAAGGAAAAGTTGTATTACTGTTTCAACCTGCTGAAGAAACCGGTGAGGGAGCAAAACTTATTGTTAACAATCCAGATTTTAAAGCCATAAAACCGAATAGGGTATTCGGTCTGCATAATGTCCCCGGATATAAACTTAAGACAATTTTATTGAAAAGAGATAGCTTTGCGTGTGCTTCCAGAGGCATGATTATCAAACTCATAGGGAAAACTTCACATGCGGCTGAACCGGAAAATGGGAATAGTCCTGTTCATGCAATTGAGAAGTTGATTAGCCGATTTAATAATCTCAATATAGATAAATCACGATATGATGATTTTACACTCTTAACCATTATTCATATTAAATTAGGCGAGATAGCTTTCGGGACAACTCCCGGGTATGCAGAGTTCATGCTAACTCTTCGTTCAGCAACTAATAAAGATATGCAGAAATTAGTAAGTGATTCGGAAGCAATAGTTAGACAAGTTTGTCTTGAGGAACATTTGGAATCGGAGATTAGTTATAGAGAGATATTCCCTGCTGTAATAAATGATAACGATAGTTTTGAGGTATTGAGTAATGCCTGCAACAAGCTAGGATTAGAAAAAGAAATTCTAAGCACACCTTTCAAATGGTCAGAAGACTTCGCATACTTCACAAACAAATACAAAGGTACCTTTTTTGGGCTTGGTGCCGGAGTAGAACATGCTAACCTACATAATCCAGAATATGATTTCCCAGACGAAATCATATTTACGGGTGTTGAGATTTTTTATCAAATCTACAAGGAATGTCTTATAAAGGGATAATATGAGTTCATCAACTGAAATACTGTTAAGTCGTAATGCAATTAGAAACAACATAAACTTTTTGAAAGATGCTATGGGGAATAGTATTCGGATATCCTCCGTAATAAAAGCTAACGCTTATGGACATGGGATAGAATTGTTTGCTAAAGAAGCTGAGAGAAATGGTATTAATCACTTCTCCGTTTTCAGCTATACAGAAGCTATAAGAGCTTATAAAGTGCTATCAGATTCCTCAGACATAATGATTATGGGGTGGATTGATGATAATGATTTGGAAGATGCTATTATAAAAGGATTTGAGTTCTTTGTATTCAACTTGGAAAGACTCAAGCAATCAATAAAGATATCTGAGAAACTGCAAATTAAAGCCAAAATACATATTGAAATTGAGACAGGTTTAAACAGAACCGGGTTAAACTCAAGAGAACTTAATATAGCCCTAGATATGATAGTGGAAAAGAGTAAGCATTTAGTAGTAAAAGGAGTTTGTTCACATCTGGCTGGTGCGGAAAGTATTGCTAACCATGTTAGGGTAAAAAAGCAGATTAATACTTTCAAATTGAGATTAAAGAAACTCCATAACAAAGAGATATTTCCCGAATATTATCATATAGCTTGTTCAGCAGGTGCTTTTAGCTATCCTGAAGCACGCTTTAACTTGGTACGTATCGGAATTATGCAGTATGGATTTTGGTCTAATAAAGAAACCTATTTAAGATATGTTAGTCGTAATAAATCAATAAAAGATCCTCTCCAGAGAGTTATATGTTGGAAAACAAAAGTTATGAGTGTAAAGAAAGTAAAAACAGGTGAGTTTATAAGCTATGGTACAACATTTTTAGCTCAGGAAGATATGACAATTGCCATTATCCCGGTAGGTTATTCAAACGGATACAGTAGATCGCTGAGTAATCACGGAAGAGTTTTGATTCATGGAGTAAGATGTGGAGTAATAGGTCTTGTTAACATGAACATGATTATAGCAAATGTCTCAAATCTGGATAAAGTAAAAACAAGTGACGAAGTAATAATAGTAGGTTCTCAAGATAATTTGTCCATATCTGTTGATTCGTTTAGCGAAATAAGTCAACAAGTTAACTACGAAATTCTTTCCAGAATACCACTAGATATTAGAAGAAAACTAATTGATTAATACGCTTAGCATATATGTAAAGGGCTGATGATATATTCAACAGCCCTTAACATGTATCCACAGTTAAGTGAGATACAACTTAATCGTTCAGAGAGTTTATTTTATCATAGTCATTTTATGGATAAAACTAGTTTTACCAATTTTAATGTTAACAAAATAGATACCGGAAGCTACTGCTCTTTTATTACTATCTCTTCCATCCCAGAATATTGAATGTTTACCTTCAGCATACTTGTTAATCCCATAATCTAAAATTAGCTGCCCTTTACTATTATATATCTTCGCAATAACATTCGATTCTTCACATATTGAAAACTGAATATTGGTTGTTGGATTAAACGGATTAGGATAATTACCAATCACTTTGGTAGATAATTCTATTTCCGGTAATTCTTCATTATCATCGTCAGCAATCTTAACTTCAATCGGCCCATGATAACTTAATGTCCCGTCAAACTCATGAGTAGATAGCCAATAGTAATAAGTACATTCTTTCTCTATCTCACTATCAGTATAACTGTAATGCTTTTCGATTAAAGAATTATTGGCATTTATAAGTTCACCGTTAAGTTTAATTGCATCTCGAACTTCACTTGTGGAATTTCTGTAAACATCAAATCCTAACAGATTTGCTTCAGATTGAGTAATCCAATCAATCTGAACATAATCAGACTGAATAGCTGCAGCAGTAAATGATGAAAGAATAATCGGTAAAGTTGATGCTTCTCCATTATTAACAGCAAATTCCTCTATTCCTCGTCCGGTAGAAGTCCAAGTAAATGTTACCATTCCTATGTTAAACACAGCTCCTGCTGAGACTGTAACATCCTCCCAATATGATCCATTCCAATGAACTAATTCGGAAGGTATTGTACTACCGTTATAATTGAGAGTTAAAGTTGATGAAACATACACAGGTAAATCTACTAAAATTGCAGTCGCACAATTGGATGATTGTGGTAATGGATTTATTGGTTGATCCAATACTCGTATCTCAGAAGTAAAATCAAAGACACTTTCATCGAAACTAAGATCAATTGAAGGATTTACATCTCCTTCTCCCAAATCAATTGAAGGTAAAGTTATAGGATCAGGATTAGTACCGGTATAATCGTTAATCTCTGTATAAACAACAGAAGCAGGAACGTCATGAGAATTTTCCGGTTCATTCATGATAGTAAAACTACTTGTAACTGGAGTATCACATACTCCGGATTCATTATATGGTACAATACTCCAATCTATTGTTTCTCCCCAGTTACCATTGTTTAGCCTTTGAGAATAAAGATTATTACCATTCCAATCAATATCATTCCCCACTTGTATATTATTTTGAAAAACTTTAAATCCAAGAGGATTTCCTTCTCCATGATATCTCCAATTCACTGTAACCAGCTTTGGCATATCCGAAGTACTATCCATAGGGAATATATGAGTAGCATGTAATGGTGCTGTTTGAAAACTCATCCCAGATGTAAATGCACCTGTTCCTGCTTCATTTGATCCTCGTATTCTGACATAATAAGTAGTATTATTACTTAATCCATGAATAATCTCAGTGTCACTTGTTAAGAAATCATCAGCAAAAGCTATATTGTTAAAACTAGGATCCCAACTCAACTGATATCCCCATTCAGTAACTCTATAATTGTTTAAGTCAGTTAGATTGATACTGAAACCATCTGTTGTTGGATTAATGATAGAAAACTGGGGATTTACGGGTAGTGAATAATTCCACCAGACATCAAACTCTACTTTATAGTAATTATAATTACTTCCTGAACCACAATCTACGTAATCACCATTACCTGATTCAGAATTGATATAGTTTTTCCATTGATTTCTGGTTACTGTATCAGATAGATTGGTATGTACATCAGTATCAGTACTATAATAGCTGTCATTAGTGCTTGAATATGAATGAACATTTGAATCCTCATTCTCATAACCTTGGATTCTAATATAAACATTATCTGCATTAGAAAGAGATTTCCCACTCCAACATTCAGTCAACGAACGATTGTACCAAGCTCCGTTTTTGTATGCCTGAGAACCGGGAGCATCTGCTATACTAACCCATTCTGTCCAAGATTGTTCATTGATAGATGTACCTAACTGTCCTTTAACTTGCCAAACAGGATCGGCATTCCCTTGAAAAATGTTGCCTTCTTTAGTCTGAGCATAGTAATCATCTGTTCTAACCTTATAATCAATGTATACCGGATCACCGGGATTATTGGTTATCAGATTGATATTACTCTTTTTGACTGAGTTATCTTTTTTTACTGTTCTTGCCATCAATGTGTAAAAAGACATTATAAATATTAGCAAAACTGTTAACTTCTGAACAAATCTCATATGTTTCCTCCTAATTAATTACCTATTAAAGGAGCAAGAAAACAACCAAACAATTCATACTATTAGTACCACCCATCTAATTTCTTGTTATCTATAACATTAACAAATTTATAGAAATAGTTTGACACATCATTCAAAATGCTAAAATAAAAGCAAAACGGCGATATCGCTAGCGATAATGTTTAGTAGAGCGAAAATGCATGCGGAGTATTATGACCAATATTGATGAAAAAATAGCTTTGTTAAAGAAATCAGGCAAGATAGATAAAATTAGAATCTATAGTGAATTGATTAAAGATGCTTTCAAAGAGAAACCTGAGTATCTCTATCAATACTTTGAAGAAATGCATGAGTTAGTTAAAGATTTTCTCAAGTTTGATCCAAATCTGAATGAGGATATAAAGATACAGTTGGGAATGGCTTTAAAATATCTTTTCTTAAGAATTAGAAATATTTCGGATATACAAGCATTTGATAGATTCAAACCTGTCTATGATAGCTTAAAAGTACTTATTAGTGACAAAGAAGTGATTGCCAATATCTTGCAAGCCTATGGTTATGTATATTGGCTAAAAAATGAACATGAACTTGCATTGAAATATCTTAATGAATCTCTCAATATCATAAATCAAACTGATTCACTCGATATTCCCCAAAGATACACTAATGTTGGCTATATCTATGAATTTAAAGGTGATTACATAAAGGCAGAAGAGTACTATAACGAAGCTTTGGAATTCGCAAAGAGACATAACTCGGATATTGCATTAGAGTATGCCTATGCAGCACTAGGTAGATTAAGTCATTGCACAGGAAAATATGATTTAGCAATTAAGTATTACGAGAGTAGTTTAAGTCTTTCAGATAGCACAAAGCCAACCATTAATCACATAATAATTAAATCAAATATTGCAATGAATTATTATAGAACAAACAGAACTGATAAAGCCCTCAATCTGTTGTTTCAAATAAAGCTGGATTGGGTAAGAAAATTGAACCCGGAACTATATTATTCAATATTAGCAAATATTGGTGCTTGCTACACCAGTTTCGATAACTTTGTTGAATCAAGAAAATATGATATTCAAGTATTGGA
Source organism: Cloacimonadales bacterium (SeqCode) (assembly GCA_963667035.1). Classification (GTDB taxonomy): domain Bacteria; phylum Cloacimonadota; class Cloacimonadia; order Cloacimonadales; family JAFGVF01; genus Zophobacter. The sequence continues at coordinate 48,584 of OY762964.1, read as the reverse complement.
ATATGCTGAGAAAAGTCAGATTATTCCGCTACTTATGAGTAGTTATAGTAGCGTAGGATATTGCGACTGGAAACTTAAAAACTATGATGATGCAATCAAAAGACTAAATAAAGCCTTAGAATATGCTGAGAAAGACAATAATCTAAAAAAGAAGATGTTGATACTTCAGACATTGGGAGAAGTATATATTGATTTAGATAAACTTGATTTAGCTATGAAAATACTAATAAAAGCCGACAAACTAGCTAAGAAAAGTGCAGATTTTCTTGTTCAAGAAAGATTGAAACACAAGATAGCCTATTGTCACGAAAAAAAAGGGAACTATAAACTGGCTCATGCAACTCTACTAGAAGAGATTAATATCTTAAAACAGGCTAAAGCGGATAAATCTAGATTAGATAAAGAAACGGAAGAGAGGCAACTTGTTTCCTCCGGTCAAAAGACTCATTACATTTATACGGGTGGTATGTCTCTACTATCGAATGAGATAAATGGAGCAATTGGTCTACCTATTATAGGAACGAGCAAAAGTATACAAGATATTATTGAGAAAGCTTTTATAGCATCAAAGAATCATGCTAATGTCCTAATTCTAGGAGAATCAGGTACAGGAAAAGAATCAATTGCAAGACTCATCCATCATGCAAGTATCAGGAGCAACAATGATTTTGTTGAAATCAACAGTGCTGTGTTTACTACAAGCCTTGCTGAAAGTTCCCTATTCGGACATAAGAAGGGATCTTTCACCGGAGCTACGGATAATCATAAAGGTTTGATAGAAAAATCAGATCATGGTACATTATTCTTTGATGAAATTGGAGAAATGCCTATTGAGATACAATCTATGTTACTTCGAGTCCTAGAGACAAAAGAAATTACACCATTAGGAGATACTGCTAAAAAAAGTGTTGATTTCAGATTGATTTGTGCAACTAACATAAATGTTGCTGAACTGGCAGAAAAAGAGAAGTTCAGATTCGACCTATATCATAGAATAAACACAATTGAAATTAATCTACCTCCTCTAAGAGAAAGAAAATCAGATATTCCACTGTTAGTAAAATACTATCTCCAACACTTTTCCAAAGAAATGAATGCAAAAGTTCCTAGCATTACTCAGGAGGCCCTCACTAAGCTTTATAATTACAACTATCCGGGTAACATTAGGGAGTTAAAAAACATCGTTCAAAGGCTTATACTTTTCTGTAAGAATGAACAGATTGAATCTGATGATGTATTCCTCACCAACAGTGTAAATTCATCGCTAGATAAGAGTGAAGAAAATCTTGATTTGGAAGATATTGAGAAGCAATATATATGTATTGCCATGGCACGGTCCAAAAATGTAATAACAAAAGCAGCAAAACTTCTTGGGATATCATCTTATGCTTTATCGAGAAGAATAAAAAAGTATGAACTGAGTTTTTAATTACACTAATTGATAAGAAATAGGGATCAATCTCCCGGTATTCGCAAAGATTAATCCCTCATAGTATATGGTAAGTAGCTATACTACTTAATCTCTTCTTTTATTACACTAGCATTCATTATATTATCAGCAATTGGGCATCTTCTTGTAATTTCTGCCAAGTATTCCTCTTTTTCTTCATTAGTCATATCGGCATCAATATTCACATAAGCTCTTATCTCTGTAAATCCTGCTCGCCCCTCCTCGGTTTTTCCCATAAGGAAATCCTTATCAATATCACCTTCTACTTCTACTTCTATTCCTCTTACCTTAAGCCTTTTCTGATTTGAAACGATTCTTCCGATTGCACAGATGCAAGCAGGAAGAGAAGCAAGAAAAATTTCCATAGGATTAGGTCCCAGTCCTTCTCCACCCATAGCTTTTGGTTGATCAATAATGAAATTGTTGGAACAATTTACTTCGGTTTTGAATCCTTCACCAACTTTTGCACTTAATTTTAATGTTGAAATAGGCATCATTTTCTCCTTATGTATTTATTTGTCTTAATCTTTTTTCTTAGCATGAATAGGCAGAGCCAGGCAAATCAAACATGACTGTCCAAAACTCTTACACACATTTTGCTCGCTTTAATACCAGACTCTTTTTTGTCAATGACAATTGAGATTTTGCAGTTATTCCCATACCCAATAATGAAATGCATTCATTCTTGTAACTATATTAAGTAACACATAGTTACATTTGATACTATCCTTATTTATATCGATTTAATATAATGTTAATAGTTTTACCTTACGTAAAAAAAGTTTGACTACACTTCAGAAAAACGCTTTATAGTATATTAAAGTAGGCATAAACTATATAGTTTAATAATGGTATAAGGTCATTTTATGAAAACATGGAGATATTGATGAGTAATGATGAAACTCCGATTTCACTAATAGAAAAAAGATTTGAGAAAGCGATCATTGAGAATAAGAGAGAAACTATAATAGAATTAGGGCAAGAGATAGTAAAACACTACCAAAAGAATGGTAAAATTGAGAAATGTATATACTATCTTGAACAGATTATCCCTCAAATGATGAAACCGGGTATGGAACTGGAATTAGCATACAATTTTAGTAGTGTTGGTAAATATTACAGTTTTAGTGAGGAGTACGATGAAGCAGAGGAAAACTACCGAAAAGCCCTCAATATATATAAACATAAAGAAATTGTAGTCAAAGTAGCAGAAATTAAATCTGATATGGGGCTTCTATACAGAAGTAAAGGTATCTTTGACATAGCCTTAAAGTATCTTAATGAGGCAATTGAAGTGTTTAACAAGATTCAAAACAAAATGGATTTAGTAAAGGATAGAGGCTCATGGTTCAGCTACATAAATGCGATTGAAGCTTGCGGGATAATCTATGGTCAACTAAAACAATACGATGAATCAATTGCTTTCTTCCAAGATGCATTGAAACTGAAAGAGAAAGTACTTGGTGATTCAGGTAAGATATCAGCATTACTAAACTTAGGAGTTACATACAGTAATTTTGACTTAGAAAAATCTCAAGAATACTACTTTCAAGCTTTAAGAGAAGTTAATGAGAATACTCCTATCAATCATAAGATTGTGTTATTGAACAATCTGGGTGGTTGTTTAGAAGACCAAAAGCAATATGATAAAGCTTTGGATTATTATCAAAGGGCTCTTGAGTTAACTAATGAGACCGGAAGAATCAGATACAAAGCCCCTATTATTAAGCATATATCCTCAATATATTATCATCAGGGTAAATACAATGAAGCTTTAAAGAGAATTGAAGAAAGTCTTAAGCTCTCTGAGAAATCAAATGTTAAGTTTGAGATGAAGGATTGCTATCAATTAATGAGCGATATTTATATTGCTAAGAATGACTATAGAACAGCTATGGACTATCGATTGAAATATGATGAGATGAAAGATGATATGTACCAACAAGATCTCAAAGCACAGCTTACTACGATTCAGAAAAAGTATGAGAAAACAACTAAGAGCATTAATAATTTACGTCAGGAGAAATCATTGATTTCCGATGAACTAAAAAAGGTTATGAACACGGGATTTGTAGGTGAAAGTGATAGTATCAAGGAAGTTAGGAGACTTGCTATTGAAGCTGCCTCTTATAAAGATACAAGAGTCCTAGTTACTGGCGAGAGTGGAGTAGGTAAAGAGATTGTTGCAAGACTTATTCATTATTCCGATTCTTATAAAATAGGCAAATTTATAGATGTGAATTGCTGCTCAATACCAGAAAGTATGGCAGAAAGCGAGTTCTTCGGATTTGTAAAAGGAGCTTTTACAGGAGCAATCTATAGTAGACCAGGATATTTCGAAGAAGCTAACAACGGTTCCCTATTCTTAGATGAAATTGGTGATATGCCATTAGGTCTACAAGCAAAGCTCCTCAGAGTGTTAGAGACAAAGCAGATAAAAAGATTAGGTTCGAACAAGTCCTTATCCGTCAATTTCAGATTGATTTCTGCAACAAATAAAGATTTAAACAAACTAATTGGAGAGAACCAATTCAGAGGTGATCTACTCTATAGGATTAACACAATTGAGATAAACATACCACCGTTAAGAGAACGTAGAGAGGATGTTGAGCCACTCCTTCAATACTTCTTAAAGCAATTCTCTTCAAAAATGAATAAATCAATGCCTGCTTATTCTCCAAGTGTTCTTAACTGCTTATATGATTACTCTTTCCCAGGTAATGTTCGAGAGTTAAAGAATATGATAGAAAGAACAATGATTTTTACAAAAGGAAATCGTCTTACTCCTGAAGATTTTAAAATCCAGATGCATACACTTGAAAAGAGTATCAATAAAAATAACTTAAATACATGTAAAAATATCCATACTCTTGAATCCCAGATTCTCCTAAAAGCTCTGGAAGATTGCCAAGGAAATCAAACCAAGGCAGCAAAACAGATGGGAATCTCTTACTCCACTTTTAAAAGAAAATACAAGAAAATTAGAGAAGACTATTCTCTCTAATAATACTACTATTTAGACTATAGGCTCAATTTGACCTTTCAATTTGAGCCTATAGCTCATTTTGAACCATTAAACAGATCATCCTTCCAAGAGCATTAAAACAAGTCAACACCCTATTTTACAATCCATTATGAATAGTTGTTCATGATTCTTTATGTTTGGAACAAAGTATGCAGTTAAATATAGTGATGAAAACAAAGGAAGATGTAAAAAAAACGGATGATTTCTCACATATCATTAATCACATGGTTGATGTTAGTGATGTGTATAAGATTAGATTTAACGGATCTAGTAGCTATTGTTTTACTGTTTCACTTGATGATAACAACTTCATTAATATTACAAGAGAATACAATCTACAGAATAGCTCTGAAATTCTGAAAGAAATCAATTCATATCGTATGAGACTATTATCCGGGGAAAACAATCCCAATCTTAAAAGACAAAAACAAAGGAGAAATGATGAAAAAATTAACAGTGATTCTTAGTCTTTTATTTCTAACTTTACTTGGTAGTTCTATGTTATGGAGTACTGACAATTGCCTCCATTTTGACGGAGACAATGATTATGTTAACTTAGGTGATATTGATGAATTTGATGGAGTGTCAAAACTCTCGGTTGAAATGTGGGTAAGAATCGATGATTGGGTAACTTGGAGAACTTTTTTCTCAAAAGCAGGAGCCGGTCAGAGAATTCAATTCCAATTATACTCAACTGAAGGAAACCTCGGAATAGCAATTCAACCCGGTGTTTATGTTTACACAGATACAGAACCTATCTATACAGGTGAATGGTTCCATTTGGCTATGATTTTTGACGGAACTCAAGCTATAGATTCAGATAAAATTAAATTGTATGTGAATGGCAACACTGTACCATTATATAATCTTTATGGAGATTACCCCATTACAACACCTAATAATTCAGGTCCTGTATTATTGGGTGCAGAAAATGCTTCTGCAGGCAGAGAGTTCCCATTCGAAGGTAAAATGGACGAAGTTAGATTCTGGTCTGACGCTAAATCTCAGCAAGAAGTAGTTGATCGTATGAATTCAATTCTTACAGGTAATGAGCCGAATCTAATCATGTATTTCCAATTTAACCAAGGCGTTGCTGGTGGTGACAATTCTACTGTAGCAACACTCATGGATTCTTCAGTAAATGGTTATAATGGTAATTTAACTAACTTTGCTCTTAGTGGATCAAGCTCTAACTGGGTTGAATCAAATAGAGACGTTGCAGTGTTCCAACCTAGTACCAACATTGCTGTAAACAATAATGTTGGTAATCAGGTTACAATCGACTGGGACAATGGATCTGCAATCAGAAGAGCTGTATTCATGAAACAAACAAACAGTGGTTCACCGATTCCGGTAAACTCAGTAACTTACTATGCAAATAATTCTTTTGGTGCAGGAGACCAGATAGGTACATCCGGTTGGGTCTCAGTTTATGATGGTACTGCTTCCTCAGTAACAGTTAACAATCTTACTAACAATACAGACTATCGTATAATGGTTTGTGATTACAATGGTGGAGTCGGCAACCAAGTTTATACAACTGCTCCGACTGAGAATGAAAACATCATATCTTTTACAACTGCGGCTGCAATAGTTGCCGAAATCCAAACTACAACTCTAGCTGCTACTGATATTACAGCTACTTCAGCTAATGTAACTGGCAATGTATTCAATGCTAACGGAACAATTACAGCTAGAGGTTTCAAAGTTAGTACAACTATGGACTTCAATCCTGTAAACATGGGTTCTGTTTATAGTGCAGGTAGTGGTAATGGTATTTTTAATACAACTATCGGTAGCTTAACAGAAGGTGTTACTTACTATTATGTAGCTTATGCAACAACGGCAAATGGTACAGTTTACGGCTCTCAGAGATCATTTACAACTGCAGCTACAAGTAGAGAAGTTACTATTCAGTTAGGTGGTTCCGGAATTACTAAACATAACGGTACAATATTTAATGATAACGAAGACGTTGTTGTTCCTGATAGTTCATATCCTACTTTTGTGATTATCGCATCTAACGGACAAACAATCTCCGAATTATTCGACTCTGTCGAAGGTGTCGTTGAAGAAGCTGCAGGACTTACCCAGTATACTTATACATTTCGAGCACCTATTTCAGGTCGTTCAGACAGAACACTTACAGTTACCTTCTCTGACGGCGAAACATTACCTGTGACTCTCTCATACTTTGATGCTGTTGCAACATCTGATAACTTAGCTGAAATCAATTGGACTACTCAATCTGAAAGTAATTTAGCAGGTTTTAACATTTATAGAGCTACGGATGAAGTATTAAGAAACTCAGTTTTGTTAAACTCATCTATAGTTTTACCTACTAATAGTGCAGTCGGTAACTCTTATTCATTTATTGATAAAGAATTCGAAACAAACTGTGAGTTCTATTACTGGTTAGAATCTGTTGAGATTGACGGGACAAACACATTCTATGGTCCAATATCTCTTTTAATTAGTGAGAATAGTGGAGGAGATGTTGGTTCTATTACTGAATTTACAGGAATCAAATCTATCTGCCCTAATCCTTTCAATCCTACCACTACTGTTATGTATTATGTTAGAAACAGCTCTAATGTAAGCATTGATATATACAACACAAGAGGACAATTAGTTAACAGTTATAATCTTGGTCATGTTAATTCAGACACAAACGGTTCCTTTGTTTGGAATGGTAATAACTCAAACAATAAGAGAGTTGCATCCGGTGCATATCTTATCAAATTGAATGCTGATTCACAACAAGATATCAAGCGTGTAATACTCCTTAAGTAAAAGACGTAATCACCTAAAAAGGCAACCTTTTGGTTGCCTTTCAGACTGTTGACAAAGCTATGAGTAAGATTTCATAGCTTTGTCTTTTTTTAGCTTAAAATAAGAATATCAATCATTGACAAAAACCCCCTTAGATTATACTTAAACCATCATAATTAGAGGTGGTTATGCTTAAAAAAGTTTCTGACACACAGTCCCAAATGGAGTTTGTAATAATAGATGATTTAGTACCGGTAGATCACATACTAAGGAAAATCGATAGCGTAATAGATTTTTCATTCATTTTAGATAGAACAGCACATTTGTATTGTTCTACTACCGGTCGTCCTCCAATTCATCCTATTACTCTTTTCAAAATGCTTTTTATTGGCTATCTATTCGGTATTCGCTCGGAAAGACAATTGGTCAAAGAGATAGAGGTCAATGTGGCTTATCGTTGGTTCTTAGGCTTTGGATTAACTGATAAAGTACCTCATCACTCAGTCTTCAGTCAAAATCGTAGAAGGCGATTTAATGATAGCACCGTATTCGAAGAGATTTTTATAGATATAGTGAAGTTAGGCATTAAACATGGATTAGTTGATGGGAAGATACTTTATAGCGACTCAACCCATCTAAAGGCAAATGCTAATAAAGGTAAATTCGAGGATATTGAAGTTGAGGTATCCTCCAAGAGTTACTTGGAAGATCTTAACACAAGCGTTGATGAAGATCGGAAGGCTCATGGTAAGAAACCTTTACCACCTAAGGATAACAATCTTAAAGGAGGAGCATCACCTAAAGTAAAAAATATCAAGTCTAGCACAACAGATCCCGATAGTGGCTTTATGACCCGTGATAGAAAGCCTCAAGGCTTCTTCTACTTAGATCATAGGACAGTCGACCATAAAACGAACTATATAACCGATGTTCACATTACTCCCGGCAATGTAAATGATAGCACCTGCTATATTGACAGGTTACAGTTCCAACAAAAGGTTTATGGTTTTAATGTTCAGGCAGTAGGGCTTGATTCAGGATATGATACAATTAACATTTGTAAGCAACTGGTAGATATGAATATTATGGGAGTCCTTGGCTACAAAAGACAGGGAGGTAAGAAAGGTCTATTTAAAAAGAACAAATTTACATATAATTCCCGGAAGGATGTTTACATATGTCCATGTAATAAAGAGTTAAATTATAGAACAACGAGCCGTGATGGCTATAAAGAATACAAGTCGAATCCTAGTGAATGCAAGAATTGTCCAATGCTAAGTAAATGTACAGAAAGTAAGTCTTCTCAAAAAGTAATCACTCGTCATGTCTGGGAAGAGAGCAAAGAGATAATCCACAAGAATAGGTTAACATTATGTGGGAAAGAGATATACAAGAGGAGAAAAGAAACCATTGAGAGAAGCTTTGCCAATGCAAAGCAACTTCATGGCTACCGATATGCAAAATATCGAGGAATAGAGCGAGTTCGAGAACAAGCTTATCTAACAGCTATCGTGCAAAATATCAAGAAACTCGTAAAATACCTTTTCAAAGGTAAATTAGGGAAATTAATAGCAAAATTTATCATCAATTACATGATTTTCAACTCCAATTTACACGAAAATAGAGCTAAATCTCGCATACTTTCAAACTGGATTTTCTTGCCCATTTGCTTTGGAAATACTTTATAATTCTATCTGCATTACCAGGCTCTTCTCTAACCGATATCAGTTTCATAATGTTTTAACAGCCAGCTCAATAATATTTGCACCGGCTGTAAGTGCCTCTTTAACCGCTTTCTTCTTTACAATGCTAAGATTCTGTATCTCAGATTCAAAGACAAGAGCATTATCGTTCATAATACTCTTAAATTCTTCAACACTAATATCACCTGATTCCAGAAGAGTTGTAGCTTCCCGGATAGCTTCTTTATTTTTTTCAGTACACTTTTTTAACATTCTAAAAGCTTCAGTTGCATTTTCCCCTAAAGATAACTTCATTGCATTTAGCATATCACCGAATATTTTCTCGAAATCCATAGTTTCCTCCTATAATTTTAACTTTTCACCTGTCGCAATTGCTACAATTATTCTCTGCATAGCTTTTTTATTTAGCATTATCATCGCATCACTGTATTTATCTTTCTCTTTATGGGTATTCTTGTACTTTGTCCATAAAGTCAGGAGATTCTCGGTTTGCTTAATTGATTCCTCATTGTCTGCTCTCATTTGATTCATCAGTAGCAAGGTTTCAATTTCCACTTGAACTCGATTGTATGATTCAATTGACTTGCTATATGGCCTCTCGTCAACAGGTTGTTCTGATAAGTTGACATAAAATAAATTAATCATCCTAGATATTTCAACTATCTTATCAGCAGTTCTTTGATCATAATCAGCTAATCTACTATAACTGCAAGAGTTTAACATTATTGCAAATATCACAAGTCCAAACATCTTAGCTTTATACATAGTCACTCCAATTAGTTATCTCTTAATATAGGTATAGTCATTATCTAACTATATACCTTCAACTCTATTATCTTGTTTCATCACTTCTATCAAAACCGGATAGAAGTTCCTAATGTCCTTGAATCTAATTGATTTTTCATATTCTTCCAATAAAGTATTCATACTTCTAGCCTTTATTGCATTATTTCTTTCAGCGTTAGTAAAGTACCAATCAATAGATTTGCATGTTACAATTTCAATTCTTAGTAAGAGCCTGAAACAAACTGCCCAGATTATGCTTTCATTTAATTGACAATACCATTCTACTTGAGAATCGGAGAGATTAAATGGATTGTCAAAAAGATTATCTGTAAGTGGATTTATTATCGAATGCAAAAATTCATGCCAGATAGTTCCCAAAAGAATTCTATCAAAGTTGTCATACTCTATTGCCATTTCCAAGCTTTTCTTTCCAATTATACAATAGACACGTTTATCATCCAATGTCTGAATAGTTACACCAAAGGAAGTGAAAGATAGGTTTGACACTATTACTTCTGCTATAGGTAACTTTATTTTAATGTATTTCTCCAATATTTCAACAACAGGTATTTCGGATGCTCTCTTTCTCGCTTGAATTACTATTTTATCATCCCCAAGCATTTTAAAAAATTGCTTAAAGTTAGTCGTCTCGGCAAAATCTCTAACTAATCTCAAATATTTGACAGCATCATTAAAATCTCCATCGTATTCACTCTTCAGTTTTTCTGTTACCGGAATATTAGAATGAAACTCAAAATCATCAGTCAGATGTAAGACTAATAAAGGTACTGTATCCCAACATATTCCTCTTTCCCACATAAGAGGGAATTCCTGAACTGCTTTATGTCCGGTAAATTGAGAGAAGGAATCTATAAGTTGATTAGTGTATGTATTAATACTTCTGTCCACAGCATGCTGTTCATTTAGATTCGATAGAAAAGCAATTAACGAGAATAATTCTATTTTGTAATTTGTATTTATTTTTAATTCTTTCATGCAACTCCTCTACTTAAGACCAAATCTGGCAAATCCGGAATGAAAACTAGCTAAGAATCATTATTAGTGCTTCACCTTAAATGGTAGACTCGCCCAGTTTTCATTTAACACAAAGTCCTTTTCTTTTATTCTCCATTTAACTCTATCTACTTTCAAAGTGTGAATTTCATTGCTAAGAGAATCGGTTGGGATATAGGAAGTTAAGAATTTCTGAGAAAGCTTGTTGTCCTTGATTATAATCCAATCTTTTACCAGAATTTCCTTATCATCAATGTAAATCTTATAGAGTCCGGTAAAATCTAACTTATCAAGCTCTATTCCAGGCATAATTTCCTTAAACTTATCGTAGTTTCCTTTTATATCCTTAATCAGAATTTTATCGCTCTTATAAGTGCTAATATATAGTTCTAAATAATCCTTCTCTATTAAGAATGAATCAATTGCTATTCTTTGTATTCTTAACTCATTATCTTTAGTGTTTATGTAATTATTTTCGTCGACGAATAATATCTCACTTTTCTTAACCTTTTGTTTATCTTTAACATCAAAACTGAATTTAGAAATCTTTGAGTATGCCAAAGGGATGGTGATGATTGTATATCCCAATAGAAACAACACCATTGTTTTTTTGGAAACATTAGTAGAGAACGTATAGATGAGATTTGACGTCATAGATTTCGAAATGTGATTCTTAAAAGCCTTGTTCTTAATTTTCTGGTATACAAGAAATGATCCTGAAACAAAAATAAGCAAAGCTACTTGAATTATCCGGGTCTCTCCACTGTTTAAATCAAATGCATGCAATAGCATAAAAAGAACTATCAGCACTGCATAAATAGCCATGATAGTAATTAAATATAAGATAATCATGAATGCAAAAGAGAAGATAAGACTACATATCCTTTCAACTTCAATAACAAGATCAATCGGTTTCTTAAAGTTACAAGCTTTTAAATCCTTATTCAATCCTTCTTTTCTTACACCATTAGGGAAAACGTAACTAAGTCCAACTAAACCTGCCCAGAACCCTCTAAGAGTTAAATGCCCGAGGAATAAGACTTGAAGTGAAGTAATTATGAAAATCATTAGACCGTGTTGCACTGAAGTTAAGACTACATTAGCTCCAAAATCTTGTATTAACATGGCTGTAAAATTGTAGATATACTTCGGGAGTATAAAAAAGAAAGCAATGGATAGTCCCGATATTAGTATCTCAGGTTCCCAACTATTATTCTGTATATTCTCTAACCATTTTGGTGTTTTATCATCTTGCAATTTTTGTGGTGAACTCATAGTACCCCCATTTGTTTGCACTATTCATAAGTATGTATTAATGTCTGTCAAATGGAATATGTTAGAATGAGTATTTTAATAGAAATAAAAAAACCGGCATTCAGCCGGTAAAGTGGCATCCCCAGGGAGAATCGAACTCCCGTTGCAGGAATGAGAATCCTGAGTCCTAGGCCACTAGACGATGGGGACATTTAATAAAGTGGTTACCACATATTTTAGACAAAAAAAGTGGCGACCCCTAGGGGAATCGAACCCCTGTTGCCAGAATGAAAATCTGGAGTCCTAGTCCACTAGACGAAGGGGTCGCTTCTGGTGATCCAGGATGGGCTCGAACCATCGACTCTCTGCTTAAAAGGCAGATACTCTACCACTGAGTTACTGGACCATAGCGTTACATCAATAAGCCTTCGCTGTGCGATGTATGGACAACCTATTTAGGGGTGGTTTGAGTGTCAAATGTTTTTTAATAATTTCTTTAAGAATTGACTTAAAATTGCTCTTACTTATATTTTATCAGGGACTTATTCTTGTTGTAGAAATCTGTGTAACATTTGCTGATAATATCGTGCGTCATATCACAAAGCTCTCTTCTATTTATATTTTCACTTTTTATCACCATAGGAATATCAACTTTTACATCAATACTCTCGAGATCAAGTATCTGCATTAGATTCTCACGGAAAGGTTGGGCATTAGTCCATGCTATTCGCTTAACATCTTCAGGAGATAATGGATGATTGTCTAGAGCTGTGTACTTGAGACAGATCGGTACTATTGATTTGCCAGATTGAGCTACTGATTCAAAAAGAGAGCTTCTGAATTGCCTGACTTCCAGTCCGTCATTACTTGTTCCCTCCGGAAAAAGACATATATTGTAACCTGCTTTTAGTCTATTTGTAATGAGCTCAATCTCTTCAGGTAATCTGTGATGCGATCTTCTTTCAGTATAAAAACTTCCTCCTATTCTTGTGAGATATCCTAGAATAGGATGGTTTTTCATTTCAACGGATGTTATGAAGTTCACGGGAGTTATTGAGGAAATGACAAGAATGTCTAAAAAACTGATATGATTTGATACAATAAGGTAGTTCTCATTTGAGTTTTCGAGATTAGGAATACACTCTTTCTCTACTCTGACATTTAAAGCGTCAAGAATTCTACGTGAGGATATGTGGACACTACGAGCTAGTATCTTATGTCGTAGTTCCTTATCAAAAACAAGAGCTCTTAACAAAACTCCCCTAAAAACAAACTGTGCTAGGTATAACCCGCTAATTATTACTTTACGAAATTTAACAGCCATATATTTTATCGTGTTGAAACAATTTATCCTCGACAAGCATACATAAAGATAAATTGTCAACAAAGAAATATACTACTTTGGAGAATAGATGTCAAATAGAAAGCTGATTACGATTATCTCAGCGGGAATGGTACTAATCATTGCATTTATAATAGTTTTTTCAATTACTCGTCAGAAAAGTATTGCTAAAGAAATCATAGAGGTTAACAGATACGAAGGCTTTGAGCAAAGAGTGATACAACCGGGTGAAAGCCTTTTCCAAATACTTTTAGCTTATCATATTCCAAATCAAAAAGTTATCAAACTTACTAATGCAATGGCTGAACATATTGATATGTCAGGATTCAAAGCAGGAAATGAGCTATACATAAAGATTAACAGCGAAGCTCAAATGATTTCTGAGTTCTACTATATCGAGAATGAAATTGTTAGGCACTATTTAAAGCTTAATTTAAAAGAGCCTCTGGAAGACTCTGAGTATGAATATCAGTTGTTAAAGGAACCTTACGAAAGAAAATATACTTTCCTTAAAGCCAGTGTAGAAGCAGGAGGAACATTCCTCATAGCTTTAGAAAAAGTCGGTATTAATCGTTCGGTACGACAAAAAATAGCAAACATCCTTGAATCTCAAGCAGACATGGGACGTGTTCAACCTGGAGATTGGATTGAAGTTCTTGTTGATGACAAAATATATAAAGGCGTACAGCTACCATATAGCGAACCTGTTTACGTTGCTTTTCACGGTAAGCATATTAAGAGTTTTGAAGCTTTCTGGTATGATGATGGAGATGCAACCTCAGCTTTTAACGGAATGTATAGTAGTAAAGGCGAAGCCTTAGCATCTAATGCTGTTAGATATCCTCTTAATAAGATTCGTGTTACATCACCCTTTGGTAAAAGACTTCATCCTATAAGTGGGAAATGGAAAATGCATCATGGTATTGATTATGCAGGAGCAACTGGCACTCCTGTCTATACGGTGACCAGTGGTGTTGTGATATCTGCAGGAGTTAATGGAGGGTATGGCAAGGAAGTGAGAGTAAAGCATCCGGGTGGCATGATTTCTCAATATGCTCATTTACACAAAATAAGAGTTAAAAGAGGCCAAAGAGTAAGTAGAGGAAGAGTTATTGGTACTCTAGGAAGCACAGGTTACTCTACAGGCCCTCATTTACATTTTGGAGTTCAGAAAAATGGTCGTTGGGTCAATCCGAGGACTAACTTGAGAATGGTTGGTGCTCATAAACTTACCGGTAGCAAATTAAAACAATTTACAGAACAACAAAATCAGATTAGATTATTAGTTGAAGAAACAAAGAATGGGAGTAAACCTATCGAGGAGTAAAAATGAAGAAACTCTGTGTAGTATTTATTTTGGGCATTTGTGGATACTTGTTCGGAGAAACTCTTAATGTTAACTATGATGTACCTGATGCTGATATCAGTATTGTTAAAAATCAACTTGTAGTAAATTATAGTAAAGACTTTGGGCAAATCACAACCCCTGGTAAATACATGTTACCCTCCAAGCAAATAAATATATTAATTCCACCGAACAAATCAGTAATATCGCATAATTATTACATATCCACTTCAAACAAAGACTTCGAATACTTACCACAGATTAATTCACCCTATCATGATGACACTAAATCGTCTTCTTCCTCAATTAAACCTGAAATCGACAGACAGTTAATCTACCTGGGCGAAGGATACTGGAATAATCTGCATTATCTTAGATTTAGATTCGCTCCCTATAGGTATAGAGATGGAGTCCTTACAAAGATTGAGAATATAAGTTTTAGCATTGAGCTTAATGACATTCCTAGAGATAATTCAATAGTATCTCTTTCATTGGCAGAGAAAGCAATTGAGTATTTCGTAAATCCTGAGTTAACATATGAATACAATACTTTAAACACTAGACAACAAACTTTGCATGTAGTCACAACCCAAGCTATATATGATAATATACAGGACTATCTGGCATTCAGAATGAATCAAGGCTTCACCATAAACTTTGGAGATATTGATTTTATTTTAGAGAATTTCGGGGGAAATACTTCACCTGATGTTTTGAGAAACTATCTGATAAATTCTCTTAATCCTGCAAGTGACAACTATCTTCTTTTGATTGGTGATTTTAATACAATTCCGATTAAGTATCTAAATGCTTCTCCCAATGAAGATAGTATGACTCCATCGGACTTTTATTATTCGGATTTAACTTCTAATTTTAATAGTGATGGAGATGATTTCTGGGGAGAATATTCCTATGAATATGGTGTTGAAGACTATGAAATAGATTTTACTCCTGAAATGTATGTTGGCAGAATACCTTTCAGTGATCCCGTTATACTTTCACAAGTAATGCAGAGATTAATTGATTTTGAGCAAAACGATGCTCCCTGGAAGAATAGTGTCTTAACTCCAATGGCTATGTTCAACTTTGAAAATGAAGACTATGAGATTGGATGGAACAGAACTGACGGATCCGACTTTGCCGAATATCTTAAGAATACAGTTCTTAGAGATAATAATGTGACAACTATGTATGAGCAGTTTGGTTATGATAACTCTCCCTATCCATCCGACTTTGATTTGAATTCCCTCAATCTTCAAACAGCTCTTAATTTTCAAGATTTTGGTTTTGTATGTATTGGTGCTCATGGGAGTCCAACATCATCATCTAGATTAGTGTGGGATGACGATTTCGATGACAACAACATCTGTACTGTCGATGAACGGTATTGGGATAGCCTGATCAATGTTGATATGCTCAATAACATAACAAATCAAGATGGTTCTATTTTCTTTACCCAATCATGTTTAAACGGAGCATTTGACCTGACAAATCCGGGAGAACCATCACTTGGACAATACTTGCTTCAAAAGAAAGGTGTTGCTGCCATAACAGCTACCAGAACAGGTTGGTATAAGATTGGCTGGATTAATCCCGGGTGGGGGGGAATTCATTCGCTCAATTATTATCTTATGGAGAACTACTACACTCATAATCAATCTCTAGGAATGGCTCATGCTAACGCAAATCTACTCTTTAGTAATTATTTCTTTTTTGGAGACCCTTATGATACCGAAGGTATAGTCTGGCCTGAACAAAAGAATATTTATACATATCTCCTATATGGGGATCCGTTGATTAATTATCAACCGGATTATTCTCTAGCAGATGGCGAGATACTTGTTTGGGAACCTATAGGTTTCGGTAATAGTTACAATGTTGTAAATGCTATTTCCGAATCAGGTAACTGGAACATTTATTATACGGATAAGATAGACGATGAGATTGAAACACTTGATAATTTCTCTGCCGTATTCTGTCTCTTTGGATTTCAGGATGAAGCATATAACCTGGATTCATCAAGTTATGAACATGAGCTGTTAACCAGTTATCTCCAAAACGGAGGAAAAGTCTACTCTGAAGGTTCATCTTCTTTCTCGGAAGATATTCCATACTATAACTACTTCAATATCTGGGCACCTTTTGATCATGTTGTAAACATAGATACTGTAGAATCAACTGTATCTGGTCAGACATGGGACTATGAAAGTGATCTAAATGGATTCCAAGCTTTAGAGATAATGCAACCGGATGCTCTCACTCAAAACGTATATATTGCCCCACAAGAGAACTACTATGATGTAACGGCAATAAAGACAGTTTACTTGGATGCAATAGCAATAGGAGCAAGTTTTCCAATGTCAGGTCTTACAGACAATCTTGGTAGCTTAACCGATTACATTACGGAAGTGCTTTACACGCATTTTAATATTCATTCTCCTCAAGATAATGAAGAAAGCATACAAGTCAAGAGAGCAACCTTGAGTGTTTATCCTAATCCTGCGCTGGATATGATTAGTTTCAAAACCGCTAATACTAAACGAAACAGTGAAGTACAAATATTCAATATCAGAGGACAGCTTGTGCAGAGCTTGAATATTGGAGATAGTAGTAAAATCAACTGGAACATTAAAGATAAAACAGGTAAGAAGCTTAGTAATGGGGTTTACTTTTCAAGATTGAAAGGAGAGAGAGATAAACCTGTAAAATTCCTTATTCTAAAATAGTAATTAGTTTTAGATATAAAGAAAAGACCGATGCAATGCATCGGTCTTTTCACAGATTGTTGACAAAAACATTCTAATTTACATGGATATATTGTTGAAAGTCATTTTTCTTCATTTTAACTGAGCCCAAACCTAAACATGCGAGATTTAGCTCTATTTTCGTGTAAATTGGAGTTGAAAATCATGTAATTGATGATAAATTTTGCTATTAATTTCCCTAATTTACCTTTGAAAAGGTATTTTACGAGTTTCTTGATATTTTGCACAATAGCTGTTAGATAAGCTTGTTCTCGAACTCGCTCTATTCCTCGATATTTTGCATATCGGTAGCCATGAAGTTGCTTTGCATTGGCAAAGCTTCTCTCAATGGTTTCTTTTCTCCTCTTGTATATCTCTTTCCCACATAATGTTAACCTATTCTTGTGGATTATCTCTTTGCTCTCTTCCCAGACATGACGAGTGATTACTTTTTGAGAAGACTTACTTTCTGTACATTTACTTAGCATTGGACAATTCTTGCATTCACTAGGATTCGACTTGTATTCTTTATAGCCATCACGGCTCGTTGTTCTATAATTTAACTCTTTATTACATGGACATATGTAAACATCCTTCCGGGAATTATATGTAAATTTGTTCTTTTTAAATAGACCTTTCTTACCTCCCTGTCTTTTGTAGCCAAGGACTCCCATAATATTCATATCTACCAGTTGCTTACAAATGTTAATTGTATCATATCCTGAATCAAGCCCTACTGCCTGAACATTAAAACCATAAACCTTTTGTTGGAACTGTAACCTGTCAATATAGCAGGTGCTATCATTTACATTGCCGGGAGTAATGTGAACATCGGTTATATAGTTCGTTTTATGGTCGACTGTCCTATGATCTAAGTAGAAGAAGCCTTGAGGCTTTCTATCACGGGTCATAAAGCCACTATCGGGATCTGTTGTGCTAGACTTGATATTTTTTACTTTAGGTGATGCTCCTCCTTTAAGATTGTTATCCTTAGGAGGTAAAGGTTTCTTACCATGAGCCTTCCGATCTTCATCAACGCTTGTGTTAAGATCTTCCAAGTAACTCTTGGAGGATACCTCAACTTCAATATCCTCGAATTTACCTTTATTAGCATTTGCCTTTAGATGGGTTGAGTCGCTATAAAGTATCTTTCCATCAACTAATCCATGTTTAATGCCTAACTTCACTATATCTATAAAAATCTCTTCGAATACGCTGCTATCATTAAATCGCCTTCTACGATTTTGACTGAAGACTGAGTGATGAGGTACTTTATCAGTTAGTCCAAAGCCTAAGAACCAACGATAAGCCACATTGACCTCTATCTCTTTGACCAATTGTCTTTCCGAGCGAATACCGAATAGATAGCCAATAAAAAGCATTTTGAAAAGAGTAATAGGATGAATTGGAGGACGACCGGTAGTAGAACAATACAAATGCGCTGTTCTATCTAAAATGAATGAAAAATCAATTACGCTATCGATTTTCCTTAGTATGTGATCTACCGGTACTAAATCATCTATTATTACAAACTCCATTTGGGACTGTGTGTCAGAAACTTTTTTAAGCATAACCACCTCTAATTATGATGGTTTAAGTATAATCTAAGGGGGTTTTTGTCAATGATTGATATTCTTATTTTAAGCTAAAAAAAGACAAAGCCATGAAATCTTACTCATAGCTTTGTCAACAGTCTGAGAAAAGACCGATGCAATGCATCGGTCTTTTCATATTTCTTATTTAAGCAAGAGCATCTTCTTGGTTGAAGTGTATTCCTTAGTATCAAGTTTATAAAAATAAACTCCACCTGCTACCTGCTTGTTGTTACTGTTATATCCGTTCCAGACAATAGTATGATTTCCTTGTTTTTGAACACCATTTACCAATTCTCTAACCAATTGTCCTTTTACATTGAATATTTTCAGAGATACATCCGATTCATTCTTTAGTAAATAATTGATTGAGGTTGTTGGATTAAATGGATTGGGATAGTTTCCAATCAACTCGGTAGTAAACAATTCGGGATTATTATCGCTATTTGCTTCCGTTCCAATATGATTTATTACACCAACTGCGTCCAAATCAAATCCTGAAGAGCTAAAGTCTGTAGGGAAAGGATCATTAACCGGATATCCATAAACGTCATAAGTTGCATACTCAGTATCTATACTACCTATTACATCAATGATTCTAACATGAGAGATATTGTTTGTATCTACCAAATCAGATTCAGGTAACTCACTTAAATCGAAAGGAGTTCCATACCCCTGACGATACTTACCTGCAAAGTTATGAATATCCTCAGCATATAGAGAATCAAATCCAGTAACTTGAGTATAAGCTTGAGTCAAAGAAACAGCCGGGAACCTTATATAATCTGAACCATTTGAACTAACCTCAACAAAAGCAAGTTCAAGAGAATTGTCACCAAATCCATTTTCGAACACAGCAAAGTCATATCCTTCGCCGTCATATATGTTATGTTCGAATGTAAGAGTTGCAACTCCACCGTCTCCAAGACTTACTACATCATAGCTGTTACCCTCCGCCATGCCAAGAGCATCTGAATCATCACCATAAGTTGCAAATCCCTGACTTTGATCTGTAACATCCACATATCCCCTATCAATTATCACTCCTGTTGCCCATTCAAGAATCGATGTGTCTTCAACAAAGATCGCTGTTGTCCCTTCTGTTTCTACTTGAGGGGCAAAGGGAGAAAATACATTGATTGTTATAGTTGAGATATTGGACTCAAGATTATTCAAAGAAACAAGCTTATAATCTATTTCAATACTTCCTTCAAAGCTCTCATTTGGAGTTACGTGTAATTCATTATCGATTATATCAATAGAGCAATCAGATGGTGTATCGAGTAAAGAGAGAGTAAAATCACAATTATAATTATCATTAAACAAAGGCTTTACAATTGAAGTAATTGTATTCTTAATATTGATAATATCATCTTGCGTGATAAGTTCTTCAGCTACTATAGCAGATACGGCTACAGGGAAATCGGGTTCTGTAGTTGCTGGTGTAAATCCATAAGAACACCCGAATCTGTCACCACTAGAAATTGAAGTTGTCACTCCACTATTCATAGCCCATTCACCATCAAGTTGTTTTGTCCATGTACTCCACCAATCCGGATCACCAGATAATCCTTCATGCACAGTGTCGTAATCAAAGATTATATCATTAAGTAATCCTGAAGAAATATCAATAGTAAGTCTTGTATCAATTGTTTGAATGGTATTTAATAAAGTAATCCCATTAATGTCGTTGTCACCAGACCAACGATAACCCCAAGCAAAGGATTCTGTTTCATCGTTTGTAGAATCATTGAAATCTATAACCAACATTGCTACATTGTCACCTTCTCCAATCCAATAAGCGATGTCATCAAAAGAAAAAGATACTGTCGGAACTTCTGCAGCAGTAGGTAATGATGGAGGAAATGTGTCTCCAGTCCAATCCGAACAATAAGACCAACCATCCCAATCACCGTTGGAGAGAGTTCTTCCTGCATGAGTAGTTGTTGCATAACTCCAGTTTTCTCCATCTGTTCCAATAAAGTATGGCCAATAGCTACCGGCAGACATATTAGCTGTTCTCTGATGATCATCTGCATCCAGACTACCGTCATTGTTTAAGTCATAGTTAATTGTTGTTGGTAACGATACATCTCCTGAAAGTCTTGTATCCGAAGCAACAATAGCATTTAGCATGTCTTCACCTGTAGCCGTTCCGTCCCAACGATAACCCCACATGATTGATTGAGGAGTGATTCCGTCTTGCCAGTCAATAACAAGACCGGCTCTGTTTGAACCTTCTCCAACCCAGTATTCAATGTCATCTAATGACACTGAAAATAGAGAAGTAGTGAGTAGTAAAACCAAGAATAGTAAGTTTGATGCTTTCATCCTTTCTCCTAATCCGGGGAAAAGAATTTAATAGATTTGTCACCAAATCCGACTTTCCACCCGAAAGCATTGAATTTATTTGATTAGGCATGTTTCCTGGCTCGGAGTATCTCTTAGAGCTTCCTTCCCATCTTTACAAGACAGTGGTATTAGCTCTTCGCTCCTCCTTACAGTAGCGGGGGCTGCTCTCGCTTTTAACGAGATTCCATCTTAGCTCCATTGGAGAACCAAATCATAGACAACTTCATAGTAGAGGAAAAGCTGTCAAGGTTAACAGGAAATTTTGGCATCCCCCCGTTTTTTATCATAAGCATGTCATCTGTTCCCATTCTGCATGACAACCTTGATACTTTGGAACAAAGTAATGCTTCCAATCTCTGAATAGATTTTTAACAACAGCCGATAGTCTGTAGTAGATAAACTTACATAATTCCTTTAGATTACTCTTTTTACTAAGCATAATGTGTTGATACATTTCCGCAAAGTCGTATCGATACTTATCCAAAGAATAAAGATAACTGACTGCCAATAATAACATGCAGTTCAGATTTCTTAACCTGTCCAATGGAGAGTATTCTAAAAAGTGTGTAAATAGATTTATACCAACTCATATTTTTCTAGCCTTCTAAAGCAAGTTATTAATTCATTTCTTATGATTAACCAGTTCGGATATGCACTATCCATAAGGTCTTTTGTCCTTAGATAAACCAGTCTTTCTAATGCTTCTATGTTTGGTAGTGCTCCTTTTATTGTTGTTATAATATGCTTAATCGCATATTGAGGTTTACACACTCTTCTTTTTATTCCTTCTCGTTATTATCTCCCGTTTTGCCCCTGATTAACAAGCACAAAATCGAAGCATGCATGTCACAAGAAACTTGCATCGTTCTTGCATAGTTATGTAAGATTTATGCAAGGATTATGCAAGAGTCTCGTAAGTTGGATGTGGTTATTTGTCATGAGAGAATCTGGAGATTGGAGAGGTAGATTGAGTTAGTTAGTGATATATATTGAGAATAGGTCTATATCCCTACGGGATAAAATATGAGTAACCATGTATCAAATGCATGTTACACTGGGTACGCCTGCATCTTGCAGGCTTTGAATAAATCAAATGCATGTGCGGACAAGATGTCAGCGTTCCAAAAAACAAACGGGCAAGATGCCTGTGCTCCAAGACACATGCAAGTAAGGAAACTCGCATTCCGACTAATGATACCCATACAATAAAATCCAGTATTCATCGTCAATAAAGATGAATACATAGAAATTCTTGATACTTCTTAGATTCAATTCGGTTACCCTAAACAGAACAGGAGACAACGGGAGCAGTAAAGGCATTTACTAAAGCAAAAAGTGGTATATATATATAATAACAAAAGATATCATTCTCACTTGACTACAACACTCCTGAAAGTGTATATGCTTCGTAGTTAATCAATTTAGAAAAGATAGAGTTATTTCAATCAAATGAAGTAAACTGAGCAACTAAAACTATGGTAAACTTATTCATGACACCACAGTCGGAGAGGGTAAATTGGAAGCAGATAATTTATTCTTCGTAGTAATTGTGTTTCCAAAGGTATGAGAAAGAGATATTGTTGTCTTTCTCTTAATCATTATTATATTGTCACTTAGGTTCCGAAAATTGAAACAGGGAATGATATCTTAATGAAACGCTAATTCAGAAAGACAATATTCATTGCTATATAGGATTAAAACTGATAAGTCTGTATTTTTCTTTTTGCTTCAGAAGGAGATTGTAGAATTTAAATACTAGCATGTATCTGTGTATTATCAAAGAGAATACAGTGATATGTAATTGATATTTTGTCTGAGTGTATTTGTTAAGAAATTACTTAGCAAGAAACAATAGAAGTAAAAATATACTTGACAGCAGATTCTCAAATCCGCATTGCTATATAGAAGTTAAGATTTTAAGAGATTGATTAAGGTTTAAATAAAAAAGGAGCCGGATATGGCCAAACAATGTTGCTCTTCCAGAATAAAGCGTTTTTATATATTATTACCACTTCTTTTACTATTCAACATTGCTCATGCCGAGATGTCAGATTTCCCCAGTATCGTTAAAACATATAATGATAGTAATGGTTGGAAACTGAAAGTCGATAATGAGGATTATTTCGTAAAAGGAATGGTTTGGGGGTATACTCCTATCGGGGAGAATTATTCCTATAATTTGTGGGCAAATACTGATGAACAAATTAAGAAGATATTGGATTACGAATGTAATCTCATGAAGAAAGCAGGTGTAAACACTATAAGGCAATTCGGAGTAATTCCTCCCCAATGGGTTGAATACATCTATAAAGAACATGGAATAATGACTATAGTCAACCATCTTATGGGACGCTACGGCTATACTGTCGCCGGTAAATGGTATGTATGGACAGAGTATGATGACCAGCTTACGAGAGAAACTTTAATTCATGATTTCATTGAGATGGTAAACAAATTCAAAGATACTCCCGGG
This sequence comes from Cloacimonadales bacterium (SeqCode), assembly GCA_963667035.1. Taxonomy (GTDB): domain Bacteria; phylum Cloacimonadota; class Cloacimonadia; order Cloacimonadales; family JAFGVF01; genus Zophobacter. Next base: position 24,732 of record OY762964.1, on the reverse strand, counting down.
GTTCTGGCTTTTGCTTTAGGAAATGAGAACAATTACGGACTCGAATGGTCCAGTTTTGAAATAGAGAATCTTCCTGTAGGAGAAAGATATAAAGAAAAAGCAAGATACTTATACAGCTTATACAACGAAGCAATGAAAGAAGCTAAGAAAGCTGATAGTAATCACCCGTATCTTATTGTGAATGGTGATATTCAATACTTGGATATTATCAAAGAACAGTGTATAGACATGGATATTTTAGGGGTAAACTCATATCGTGGAGTAAGTTTTACCGATATGTGGCAAAGAGTTTATAATGAAGCGGGATTCCCAATCATGTTAACCGAATTCGGTAGTGATGCCTTTAATGCTCTCACGGACAAAGAAGAGCAGGAAGGTCAAGCGGAACTGATTAAAGGAAACTGGGTAGAAATATACAATAAAAGTTACGGGAAAGGCGAAGAAGGTAATGCTTTAGGAGGCTGCCAATTTGAATGGCGAGACGAATGGTGGAAATACAAACAGACTGAGAATCTGGATGTCCAAGATAAACATGCTTCTTGGAGTAACGGAGGATATTCATTTGATTTTGTCCATGGTCAGAACAATATGAATGAGGAATGGTTTGGTATTTGCAGACTTGCCGGTCCTAATAACGACGGAGTATATGAAGCAGTTCCAAGAATGGCTTATGATGTGCTGAGAGAGGTATGGAAGATAGACCTCTACAATACCACTAAAGAAGATATGAACCAAAAGCTGAACGGTATCGATATGGAATATCTTAAAATGAAGAGTAATCTAAGAACTCTGACAAAAGATATGGATGACCATAAAGCTTTTAAACTTACGGGTGGAAGACTTGAAGGTGATATCGCCCTATCGGGAAAATCCGAAGATGTTGAGAATGACGGTAAAAACGGACTTGATTTTACTAATGGTGAGAAGTTGTTCCTTGATTTTGCTTTTAATCCTACAAGCCAAATAAACGGTAATTTTACTTTAAACATTCTAGGTAATGTCGTTGATTTGCCTATGGAACAGTATTATGGTAAACGAGGAGAAACCTACATCAGTGTAACTAATGAAGAAAATGACAATGGTCTTCAAGTTAACTCAACCAAAGAAATCACCGATAATGAAAGAATAGAGATTTATAGTTTCGAAGCATCGTATCATGCAGATATGTTTGATTTCAATGCTTTCTATCATGTACCACGTTATCATTGGGGCTATGAAGGTGATTTCTATGGATTAATGAGAGAAGCTACCGATATGGATGGAATGGACATCTGGAATGCAAAAGCACCTTACGGAGTCGAATTCATTGGCAAAAAAGGCTTGAACGGGTTAACCGTAGTTACGGGACCAGAAATATATTGGGGTGCTAATCCTAAAGCTGTTGTTAAGTACAACTTTGATTTCTTAGGTTCAAAATGGACTTTTATTCATTCAGAGGACTTTGCTCAAGCAGACGCTTCAGCTACTGCTACGGAAGCAACTGAAAAAGCTACTCGTCAAACCGCTATCTCCTTTGAAAATGAACTAATCCCCGGTGTTAAACTGGAAGCGGGATATTTGATGTCCGGTACAGAAAAGATAGATGAAGAATACTCTTACATGGATGACGATGAGATTTATAAAGATCAGATTGAATTCAAAGATGCGCAAGGAGCAAAGGCAAAACTGACTTTTAGCATTGGTGCCGCTCTTATAGATTTCTCTGCTAATTACGCAGGATTGGTTGCTGACGGTGGAGCTGCTCTAGTTGAAAGAGAATCAACAATGCCATACTCAAGTTTAGGTAACAAAATGGTATATGAAGCAGGCATGCTCTTACCTCTTGGTAATATTTGGTTACTACCACGTGCAATGTATAGAACTAATCTCTTAGAAGCTATGGAATCAACCGATGCCTATATGGACGGAACAGCTTTCTATCCAGGAACCACTCCAAGAAACAGAGACAGTGATCCTTTTGCCGTTCTTGATAACAGAGAAACTGTCTCGGGAGAATTCTTCCTAACTTATGACCCTACTCCTGCGAGTTATTTCTACGTTTGGGATAGAGATAAAAAGGAAGATGCAGGTTTGGCTTTCAGTATAGGCGGAAACTATACTCTATATAAAGCGGATACAGATGCTCACCTCTTCTATTACCAGGAAGGTGAAACGAATGCTCCTTTCGGTAGTGGTTTACCGGATGTTGATGTATGGCTTGCAAAGGGAATCTTTGTTGTTAATCCCAATCCTAACTTTAAAGGGATAATCAATCTTGAAGCAGGTAAGCAACAATCTACGGGTAATCCCGATGGAGATGCTGCCGACTTCTACTCACTTACTGCAAAACTGACTTTCAATAAAAAACATTATATATCTACCTATGTGAAAAAGGATTCTTGGGGTCCTTATGATTGGTACAGACAATTCAATATTACTTATCCTTACCAATACATGCTGGATTATTCAATCCTTATCGATAATTTCTTCGATACGGAAACTTCCAGTAGAATAGGTATTAAAGCGTTGTTCAGAAATCTGGATGAGAACTCCCCCATCAATGAAGGTGATGGTAGAGACCATGATTACGAATTCCAAACCGGTCTGTACTACACTATTGAGTTTTAAAGGAGAAGATTATGAAAAAATATAGAATTCTCTTAGTTATGGCACTACTTACTTTACTTATGCTAACCGGTTGTGATGTTAAAAATGGTATCACTGCTACTACAATTGAATTACCTACCGAATCAACTCTGGACTTATATTCTGTAGATGAAGGTATTCATCCCAATAAAGATATCCTTGATAATCCGGATAATCCGTTTGCTAAAGCTAGTTTGAACAGTGAAAACGTATGGGACTTTAATGATGAAAGCCCTTCTGCACTTACAAGATTCTATCTCTGGGGAACAATGTTAGCAAATATACCAATCGGTGAGTATCAATATTTTACAGCCCGTTCACTTCACGAAATATATACGGAAAGCGGAAGTCTTAATGCAAAAGAACATGCAAAGAAAGCATATAGAGCAATGCTCGATAACTTCTATGACTCTGTTACCTGGTGGAATGCCTGGTGGATTGACGATGATACATATTATGCCGTCATATTAAGGGATATGGTCGGAGAAGCTATGTATGACCCTTCCGAACTAAATTTACTACCACTCTATTCAGATCCTGCCTTAGCACTTGCCGATTTGAGCGAATGGGGTTATGTATATGACTTTGAATCAAAAACAATAACAAAAAGGCAATAAGGTAATTTAATGAGTAAAAAGATATTAGTTTTAATCGGTTTTGTTTTTATAGTAATAGGATTAAATGCCGAGATTGGTGAACTTCTTTGGCAAGAGAACTTTAATAATCTTGATAATTGGATTATTGAGACTGGAAACGGCTCTTGGGGTTGGGGGAATGCAGAACTTGAGTATTATTCCCCTGACAATGTAGATATTGCCGAGATTCCGGGAGAATCAGGAAACAATGCTCTTAGAATTACGGCTAGAAACGAATCAGGTCCTAATATTACAGATCAATGGGGTAACCCTCTAAACTACACATCGGGTAGATTAAATACAAAATCTAAAGTTTCTATTAAGTATGGAGTGATTGAAGCAAGAGTTTTAATCCCAAACATAGATCTTGGTGGATGGCCGGCAATCTGGTTACTTGGAACTAGTAACCTCAATTGGCCTTATTGCGGTGAAATTGATATGATGGAAATGGGACACACTCAATCTTTCCGTAATCTTCATGATACTCACAACGGAGGTAACGGTCAGGATAATTCAACAGTTAATCAGGTGGTCGGAGCTAATGCAATTTTCTATTCGGAAGATTCTATAAATCCTGATAATCCTAGTGGCGCAGCAAGTATCTCATGGGATCCTACCGATGAGAATTGTCGTCCTCACTATAGTTATGATCCACCTTTAACAGGTAGATTTGTTCTATATAGAGCTTATTGGGACAACACAAGCATTCAATTCACCGTTATTGATGACGGGGTTGAATATGCTTTGTACGAAGAGCCTTTGGCATTTGACGAAGTCTCTGCAGAATTCCGGAATCCATTCTATCTGGTAACAAATTTCGCTATTGGCGGTCTCTTTACTGACGGTATGACTCTAAACGGAAGCGGTGCTCCCATATCTTTACCTCTTCCTGCTGAAATGTATGTTGATTATATAAAAGTAAATCAATGGAACGGTCAGGGTGAAGTTCATGTAGGACCTCCTACTCCTGAAAATGTCTCATTTGGCATATTTACTGATGAAACGGAAGTTAATAATAGTTTTGAGATTGGTGTTGATGCTGAAATATACGTCTGGGAAGGAACTCTTAATGAAGGAACAATTGCACCTTTTGAAGGAGAAAACGGAATATCTTGGAATACAGCTAATCTAGGATGGTTTGGTGCAGGAGTAATGTCTATGCAACCTACTAATCTCATTAACTTCGGAGATGGCTTTCTAAAATTTAGAATAAACATCCCTGACTATGTTACTTTCAAGATTGGTATTATTGATGCTTGGGGAAATCAATCGTATGTTCAGTTCCCTGCTTTCCAGACAACTTACGGTCTTGTAAGAAACGGTCAATGGGGTCAGGCAGCTATTCCTGTGGAAGATATTCGAGGTGAATTTATTGACCTAAGAATGCTTAGCTATGAGTTTGTGATTCTTGAAGAATCAGGTGCTCAATGTGAGTTTGCTTTAGATGATATATATTGGGATGGAGGCTCAGTTTCCAACGAAGAGAATAGTACTGAGATGACTCATTTCGAGTTAAGACAAAACTATCCTAATCCTTTCAATCCTGTAACAACAATCTCTTACAGCTTGGATAAGAGAAGTTATGTTGAAGTTGAGATATATAATCTAAAAGGTCAAAAGATCAATACTTTAGTATCCCAAAACCAATCGGAAGGGAATCATTCGATAAAATGGGATGGCAAAGATTTAAGCAATCATACAGTAAGCTCAGGAGTTTATTTCTATAAACTTAAAGTTGGTGAACAATCAAACATGAAAAAGATGATTCTTTTAAAATAGAAATTATAAATCATAAGCCTGTCGAAAACTCGGCAGGCTTTTTTTTTGACAGTTAAATAGGGTATACTTAGATTGTTTTGAATATCTGTTATAAATAATTAGGTATAAGGAGTTGAATTGTTAGATAAACTTATTACACAGAATAGAAGCTATAGAAGATTCAATCAATCGATAAGAATAGAAGAAACCGGACTTTTGAGTTGGATTAATAATGCCAGACTCTCCGGTTCTGCAGCAAATCTACAGAGATTAAGGTACTATTATACAGTAGAATCGGATGTTTGTTCCGAAATATTTTCACTGACTTCTTGGGCCGGATATCTTCAGGAATGGAAAGGACCGGAAGAAGGAGAAAGACCTGTAGCATATATAGTCATACTGGCCCCTCCTATTGAAGATAGAATGCTTGGAGTTGATATAGGGATAGCATCCCAAAGTATTCTTTTATCTGCTGTATATGATGGATACGGTGGTTGTATGATTGGTGCTTTTAACAAAGAAAAAATATCCTCTTTACTTAATGTTTCTTCTAACTATAGCCCTCAGCTTGTTATAGCTCTCGGAAAACCAGTTGAGAAAGTAATACTTGAAAGCATTACTCCTCATGAATCTGTTAAATACTATAGAGATTCGGACAATACACATCATGTACCTAAGCTTAAATTGGAAGCTATTACTAATAAAATATTGCTAAAACAAGATTATTGATACAAACACATCTCTGGTTTTTCTAAGATAGAGTCATTAGATTAATATTAATTAGTACTATCTGACATCTATTTAGTCATGGAACTTATGTTATGCAAGTCGTGATAAATTAGCATTGACATTAAAACCCATTTAACAACACTACAATTTATGGATAAAATGAAATATGTAGTTATTTTACTAAGCATAATTGCTTTGACAATCATAGTCATAATTTTACGAGAATTGAAAGGGATATTCATTCCAATGACAATCTCAGCATTTCTTGTGATTAGCTTTAGTCCCTTGACTAAGTTATTCAAAAGGAAAACACCAAAAGTATTGAGTCTGGTACTGGCTGTATCTATATTGGTAATCATTTCTTTTCTATTCGGCAGTGTAGTATTCGCAAGTTTTCATGGGTTTATTGAAGAGTTTCCTAAATATGAAGCTAAACTGATTGAGATGACTGAAACATTGATACAAAAACTCCAATTACCAATAACTGATGTAAAATCTTACCTTGTAAATGAAGTTAATTGGTTCAATGTTGCTAACAGATTATCTGTCACAAAAGTAGTATCTAATACAATGGGCACATTTGTCAGCTTCTCAATAGAAACATTCCTGACGTTTATTTTCTTTATATTTATGATGCTCGAGAGAGATGCGATTAGTGCAAGAGTTAATAGTGCATTAGGCGAGAAACGCAACCTTGAGTTTCATAAGATATTGAAAACAATTGAAAGGAGTTTGCGACATTACCTGAGCCGAAAAACTCTGATAAGTGTCATAACTGCATTATTGGGAATGCTGTTTATTTATCTCTTCAAAATAGATTTTGTGATTATTTCAGGTATACTATTATTCTTGCTGAATTACATACCAAACTTTGGTTCTTTTGTAGCTTCTGCATTCCCCATACTTGTATGCTTTTTACAGTATGGTTTCAGTTGGCAATTGATTGCAATATCGGGAGTAATGACCATGATACAAGTAGGTATGGGTAATATTGTCGAACCTAAAGTTATGGGTGATGCTTTGAATTTATCTCCCATTACAATACTTGTATTTTTAATCTTCTGGTCATGGGTATGGGGACCAATTGGGATGATACTTGCTGTACCGATAGCTTCTGCGATATCTTTAGTTGCTAAAGAAGTGAAAGAGCTAAGATTCTTATATTTAATAATGTGTAGTAATGTTAATAAGGAGTGTGATACATAGATGGCACAAAAAAGTGAAACGAAAAGAAGTTTTTTAATACCCGATAAAATCCAACACTTGATAGCTTTATTGTTTATCTTTATTGTTCTTAGTATAGCATTTTTTAAGATAGGCTATCAGAATTATGAGCCCAATACCCATGATACTACCCAATGGGAAGCATCGGCTAAGGTTCTACAAGACTACAATGCTACTCATAAGGATCAAGCTTTATGGACTCCCAATATCTTTGCAGGAATGCCATCTTATCTAGTTTCATTACCTAACAAGTATCCTTTCATAAAAGAAACCCTGGCTTTAACAAAAAAGATAATAAACTGGAGACTTACTTACCTTTTCTTAGGTGCTGCCGGAATGTACCTCATTGGTACTTATTTTGGTTTTGGTGTACTTATAGCTATTATTATGGGTTTAGCGTTTGCTTTTACGGGACATGTAGTAGGATTACTGGATATTGGACATAACACTAAATTCAGAGCGTTTATGTTTATTCCTTGGATTGTATGGAGTCTATTCTATCTGAGAGAGAAAAGAAACCTACTCGGAGTAGGATTATTCTCCGCTTTCTTGATAGCTCAATTCAGGGCTAACCATCTTCAAATCACATATTACACCCTTTTATTTGTTGGCTTATATTGGATATATGAATTGATATTAGCAATTAAAAACAAAGAATTAAAGAATTTTGGTAGTTTTACAGCTTTGGGATTAATTGTAGTAATTATAGTTACTATGGCGGTTATGAATCCTTATCTTTCTACCTATGAGTATTCTAAGTATACAATAAGAGGTGGAGATAGTGGTTTGGATAAAGACTATGCTCAAGGCTGGTCTTTACATCCTGCAGAGCTATGGAGTTTTGTAGTTCCGGATTTATTTGGCGGAATATCAATACCTGTTAAAGGAGACTTGAACAGATATGGAATTCCCGGATATTGGGGATGGATGAGTTTTACTCAAGTATATCATTACGTAGGATTTGTTGTCCTTCTCTTGGCTATTCTTGCTCTAATTCTCAATCGTAGAAAAGAAGTAATATTTTTATGGATTTCAATTGTAATCTTTACCATAATGTCATTTGGTAAATACTCTCCGGTATTAAGTGATTTTCTGCTTAACTACCTACCCGGATTCAATAAGTTTAGAGTTCCGGCAACCATTTTGGTTATCTGCCAAGTAACAGTTGTAATCCTGGCCGGTTTCGGATTAAAAACCATCTTAACCGCTCAAGATGAGAAATCACAAAAATTACTAAAAAAAACTTTCCTCATATTCTCGGGATTAGTTCTTCTAGGATTAGTGTTTGGGAAAGTCATTATGTCCAATACTGCCTTAATGACAGCAAGAGAAGCTCAATATCCTGCAAAAATACTTGAAGATTTAAAGAATGTAAGATTGAATATGGCTTATTCTGGTATAATAAGAGCTTCATTCTTGGGAATCATAACTATAGGCTTAAGCTGGCTGTATTCGATGAAAAAACTGAAAAAGTTCTCTTTCTTAGTTTTGATAATGTTAGCTGTATTTATTGATTTGAAGATTGTTGACAATAACTATTTCACAAACTTGAAGAAAGCGAAAAAGCATGAGCTTAAGGCTGATTCAATAGCTAGATACATTATGAAACAAGAAGGTTATTATAGATTACATTATCCGGAAAAAACAATGGATAACACATACTCTGCTTTTGTACCCACAACATCAGGTTATCATGGAGCAAAGCTTACCAGATATCAGAAATATTGGGAAAATCCCGAGTATTTTAATTCAATGAACTTCATCAATATGATGAATAGTAAGTACATATTATCAACCCAGGATATCGGGAATCCTCTTGTTAAGAAAGGTGATTTAAAGCTATACAATAATCCTTTAGCTTTACCCAAAGCATGGTTTGTAAAAGCTATTCAAATAGCTGATGTCGATAAGATACCTGCACTTGTAAGTGATGATAAATTTGACCCTTCATCTACAGCTTTTGTTGAAGAAGAAATAACCGGAATTGAGTCACCTGAACAAACTACCGTAAATGTTACTGATTATGAAATACATAAGATTTCAATGAAAGCAATAACAGATAAAAAATCACTTCTGGTCGTTAGTGAAGTATTTTATCCTGCCGGTTGGAAAGCATTTATTGATGGAATCGAGACACCAATCTATCCTGTTAACGGTGTCATTAGAGGAATTGTCGTTCCTGCCGGAGAACATGAGATAGTAATGGATTTCCATCCTAACAGCTACTTTACTGGATTGAAACTCAGCTTGATAGGCCTGATTCTATCATTACTCGCAACTGCTATTGGCAGTTATACAATTTTAAGAAGGAAACAATGGAATTAAAACACGGATTATATATAGTAGCAACACCAATCGGTAATCCCGATGATATCACCATCAGAGCTCTCAATGTCTTGAAGAATGTAGACCTGATTGTTTTAGAAGAACGTAAACCAGGAACAACCTTGTTAAGAAGACACGAGATAAAGAAACCTTGGTTTGAACTAAATGAGCATAATGAAAAAGAAGGAACTATGGAACTTCTTGATATGCTTCTAATGCAAAGAAAAACTTTAGCACTGATCTCAGATGCAGGAACACCTCTTTTTGCAGATCCGGGAAACAGACTAGTTCGTTATTGTCATGATAATGGTATTCCGGTTTTCCCTGTACCCGGAGCTTCATCAATAATGTCCATGCTTCAAGTTAGTGGACTACCTCTTAATAAATTCTTTTACTACGGATTTCTTCCTCCAAGTAAAGATGCCAGAATATCTGAGTTACGAACATTAAACTCTCAGATTAATGAGGATATTGTTTTATTAGAAGCTCCATACAGGATGCCGGCTTTACTCCGAGATATGGCAACTGTCCTTGGAAGTAACCGCAAAGCAATGTTGGGATACAAACTGACATATCAGGATGAAAAAGTTTTCATTGGAACAATCGGAGAGATTATTACTATGACCGAAGGTTTACCAAAAGGTGAGTTTGTTGTTATAATCAGAAAGAAAGTTAAGAAACATTAATGTCTTCAAATGCAGAGATTCTTGCTGATTTCATAGGAGATAAGGAACAGATATTGATAACTGTAGACTCTATGAAAGCTCTTTACTCAGAGCAAATTAGAGATAAAGTTGATAGACTGTGGGATAGGATAGTTAAGGATAATTACTTATTTAACGGTATAGTAGCCAATCTGCATTGTTATTCTTTTAGTGAAGATAAGTTAATGCTCACGCTAAGAGAAGATGAATACAGATATTTCTATGCTTTAAACCTAAAGAATGCCGTACCGGATAATTATACTAATACTCTCGCTATTTGCAGTGTAGTTGTTACTGCTGATAAAATGATAGTAATCGGTAAAAGAAGCATGTTACTTGCAGAAGGAAATGAAGAATGGCATGTTCCGGGAGGAACAATTGACGAAAGAGTTCTAATGGGAATGCATCCTTTGGATATGATGAAAGCAGAACTTGAAGAAGAATTAAACATTAGCGAATCCGATATTATAAGTATTAAATGTATCGGGCTTGGTGTTAATCATGTTTATCATAAACCTGAGATACTAACTTATACCGAGTTAAGTATAAACTCTCAAGAACTAAGTCAAAAGATGGAGTTTGCAAAAGACTTCAGGGAACATAGCTGTATCAGATTTCTAAAGGCTAATGAAATAGATGATTTTCTTTGTAAAAACAAGATTGCTCCCATTGGAGAGTTATGTTTAGAAAGATTCATGAAGGTATATTGGAAGGAGGTATAATGAAAGTAAGATTGTTAGTTATTTTGTTTTCTTTGTTGATTCTTATGTTATCTGCTCAGACACAAGTTGAATGGCAAACTTCAATGGGTAACTTCAAGGCTGAACTAAGAGAAGACTTAGTACCCGGAATAGCAGGTAACTTTATTGACTTGGCTAATAGCGGTTTCTACAACAACTTGATTTTTCATAGAGTAATAGCTGGATTTATGATTCAAGACGGGTGTCCACTGGGAACAGGATACGGTGGACCAGGTTATACAATCCCTGATGAGTTTCATCCTGACCTGACCCACGATGGACCGGGTGTACTGGCTATGGCAAATAGTGGTCCGAATACAAATGGCTCTCAGTACTATATAACAGTTGCAGCAACTACTTGGCTAGATGGAAGTTATTCTATCTTCGGCCATATTATCGAAGGTATGGATGTTGTATATGCAATATCAGAAGTTGCTACTAATGATAATGATAAACCTTTGGAAGATGTTGAGATTTATAGTGTAACGGTTATTGATATCAGTGTGGCATTATTGCTTCCTCTGGAAGAAGTGATTGCTGTTAACACCGGTGATTCAGTTAATTTTAATGCTTTTGCCTACTCACTTACCCATACACTCAACCTTTTGTGGTATGTTGACGATCAACTTATAGAAGAAAGTGAATCTGCCTTTGAATTTACTCACAATTTTAACATTGAAGGTGAACACATTGTTAGAGTTGTCTTCGATAACGGTCAGCATACTATAGATCACGCTTGGACAATTAACGCTAGTGGTCCTAGCAGCAATCAAGATAACTATCAGTTGAATAAACTTGAGATACTATCTATATATCCGAATCCTTTCTTCCCGGCAACAACAATCGGTTATAAAACAACTAAGAATGAAACGGTAGACATCACATTATATGATGTCAAAGGAAGAAAGGTTCGTGTGATAAAAAGCGGTATGATTGAGGCTGGGGAACACGAACTTACTTGGAATGGAAAAGATGATGAAGGAAGAGCTCTTCCAAATGGTATCTACTATTGTAGATTAAGTAGTTCTTCAGGTTCAGTAACAAAGAAGCTTATAATACTTAAATAAATATGAGCTGTCTCAAAATAGACAGCTTATTTTCTATCATGATTGAAATAAACTCTAATATCAGGATATATACTTCTCCTAAGAATTTAGTAAACTCAACTATCTACTCGGCAGATGATATATATATAGTGATTGATACCCAACTGTTTCCCGAAGATATACTAAACTTGAAAGATAGTTTTGAAGGGGAAAAGTGTGATTACATTATAAACACTCATTATCACAGTGATCACTGCTATGGTAATCCCACATTAAAAAGCGAAAACACAAAAACTATTGCCAGAAAAAACTGTATTGAAACTCTCCTAAGAGAAAGAAACATGATTCGCTCACATAGAGCTATAAGTGAAAAGAAACTGAAAGTCGAACTTCCTGATATTGAGTTTGAAGATGAATACTCACTTGATGATTGTGGGATAAGAATAATTCACTCACCCGGACACTCTCCGGACTCCTCAGTTGTTCTATTGAAAAATGAGAATGTGTTAATTGCAGGTGATTCTGTTTTAAATGGACCCGGAGTAACTATCCCTTATTATTATTGGGACAACCCGTATCTTCTATTAGATTCTTTAAAAAGACTGAAAGAGCTTGAATTCGAAACAATTGTACCGGGTCACGGTAAACCTGTTAAAAAAGATTTCCTAGATCTAGGTATCTCTTATTTAGAGAATAGTATTTCATTAAGCGAATATATATTTAGTGTTGATAGTGATATCAGCTTAGAGGATTTAAAAAATGAAATCACTATTGAGTCTGTACTATCCGGGATTACAGAGAAAGATTTATGGGTACCCAAAATGCATAATCTAAATCTTCAACGCATGTTTATGTTAATGAAAGCAGATTTATGATTCTAGTAGCTCCTGACTCTTATAAAGGGTCTTATTCCAGTTACCAGATATGTGATGCAATTGAGAAAGGAATACGGATTGCAAATGATACTCTGGAAGTAATGAAGTTTCCAATGAGTGACGGAGGAGACGGAGCACTTGAAGTTATCAACTTTTATCTTAACTCGGAAACTATCATAGAAAAGTCTGTTGACCCGTTAGGAAGAAGCATTACTGCAAAATGGTTAAAGCTAGATAGGAAAGCTTTTATTGAAACAGCTCAAGCATCGGGATTACATCTGTTAAATGGTAATCTTGAACCTCTTAAGTCTAGTAGCTTAGGCACCGGATTGCAAATCAAATCAGCAATTGAAAGAGGTTGCAAGGAAATATATCTAACCCTAGGCGGTAGTGCAACCAATGACGCAGGTTGTGGAATTCTGAGTGCTCTGGGAGCTATATTTAAAGATAAAAATGACAATCCTATAATCCCTAACGGAGGTAATCTATTTAACATAGATAGCATTGATTATTCAAGTATCATCCCTCTTATTCATAAGATTCACTTTACTCTGGCAACCGATGTAACAAATCCGTTAAACGGAGTTAATGGAGCAATAAGAACTTTCTCAAGGCAGAAAGGTGCTTCAGATACAGATATAGAGATTCTTGAAAATGGATTTCGCAAATACTCAATTCTACTTAAGGATTTAACAGATATAAATGTTGAAGAGACTTCTGGTTGTGGTGCTGCCGGAGGTATACCTTTAAGTTTACTATCACTTTTCAATTGTAACATACAACCCGGCTTTAACTTAATCAAAGATATCTCGGAAATAGAAGAAAGTGTTATGAAATCTGATTTAGTAATATCGGGAGAAGGTAGAATGGACATGCAGACATTAAATGGTAAATTGCCATATAGGATGTTTGAATTAGCTCAAAAGTATGGTAAGAAAATAGTATTTTACAATGGTAGTACTGATAGTATGATTAGAAGTTCCTCTTTAAGCTCAGTCCCTACCTATAACGTAACATTAATCAATTCCGTTAACGGATCTTTATCTGATATAACTAAACTTGTATCTGAGACGATTAAATCACATATTTAAGAGCGGATCGGTCTCTGAGTAGCCTTGAGATATGTCTCAAGTAATTTAATCTCTCTCTTCCCTGTTTTCTCAACTCTATCTTCAGATATATCAAAGGTCTTTATTAAGTAATTCCCGAAATAATCACCAATAGCTATCTTACAATCTCCTCTATTATCTAAAGGCATGTTTTTACCAAATGTCATTCTTATCTGATTATATGTTAACTGAATAATGTATATCTCACCATTTCTTGGGAATACATCCCATAAATCGCTGTACTTGACTTCACCTCTATCCAAACCGGATTCAACATTAACCCAAGCCTTATCACAATCACCAACTCCGGCATATAGTTTTTCCGCTATCACCTGCATATCCTCTTTCGATATATTATCTTTAATTTCACAGATAACTCTTTCAGGTATTTCTTGTGGTTCAGGAGTCCTAAGAGACAATGGTTCCGTATTACCGTTAATGTACTTAATATAAGCATTACCATCCGGAGGTAATCGAAGTTCATCATCGTCAACATTTAGATTTAGGATAACAAAAGCTGAAGGTTCGGTTAAATGATAGACTTGCACAAAACCTGCTGGAGTATATTTGCTATTATTGTTAATGGAACTGCAATTCATTGTAACAGCTCCGTTTTCGCTATACTCCACTTTAAAAGGATTAAAATCGTCAGATATGATTAAATCTGCTTTTGCCTGCAACTTTTTGAGATTATCAATATGCATTGATTCTTTAAAGCTTTCATTCAGTCCTCTTCCGCAAATTATAATGAAATCTCTATCAGTTTTTTGTATACTTCCTACTTTCTCTTCAAGCCACTTGAATAATGCCGTTTTATCGGAGTTAATACCTTCTTTCTCGTGGTTATGTAGCTGAAATAAATGAATAGTATAGAAAGCCTCTTTAATTTGAACGTAGTAATCCGCTCCGTTATTATAAAACTCAGTTTCACTATAAACCGGAAATTTTAAAGAGTTAATGAGTTCTTTACCACTGTTCCAGTCAGAATATTTCTTACCGAAATATTCATTCTCATAGGTTGAGATGTTTGGAAAGAATCTTGTCTTCCACCAATTGTTTTCTTTAACATACTTTAAGAACTCATCTTCTTTAGAGCTATTAAGATAGTCTCCTGTACCCAATACAAAAGCAGTATCATTATTCCCTGTGAATTCAGACATTCTACGAAATCTTTCACTACTTAATGCGACTCCTTCATTCTCTCCCAAAACAGTAAAATTAAAATCAGAAATCTCTTTTAGTTTTGATAAAGTGTCAACACTGCGGAACTTTCCATCTACTACTTCCCAGACAGGCTTATTACAAGCAGTAAGTATTAATAAACAAATGATTATTAACAAATTATTTCTTTTCATCTTTAACCTCATATAGGTTCAAACATGTTAATGCCTATGTTATGTCAACTGTTGTTTGTTTTATAATGTGACTCAATTGTAGTTTCGAACATCTCTCTCAGTTCTTGCTCTGATTGCCTACCTTTGTGGAGAATTGGTTTCTCTCCATTAACAAAAAGTACAATTGTCGGCAAACTTACAATACTAAAAAATGAAGATAATAAGATATCTTCATCTGTATCTACACAAAAGCTATCCACTCCGGAGTAATCCTTTTCAATCTTCTCGACAATCTCCATAACTTCTTGACAAACAGGACACCAAGAAGCGTAGAAGTTTATTATCATAGGTCTATCAAGCTTAATATTGTTAGTCCTGGCAGAACTACCTAACAACTCAACAAACATGTCGAAATTCAATTCCTTCATATATAATCCTTATTCTTTATGTTTGCTTTCAATGTATATTCTAACTAAACTTCTTACAAGGAAAGATTCATCATCCTGCATTTTAAAAAGAATTTGGTCAGCCTCTTCGGTTCTGAAACTTTTAATAATGGATGCAACAGTGAAGCGTATAACTTCAGAAGGGGAATCAACGTACTCTGAAAGAATTTGTAAAGATTCATCATTCCTAAAACTACCTATGGCAGCTAAAGTAGAAGTAATATATTTCTTTTCAGAAAGAAACTGTTTTAATCTGCCAATATGAGTGCTATCAGCTAAATCTGCAGTAAGAGATATATACTTCTTAACAACTAAACTATCGGGATTCTCAAATCCCATATCAAAAGTCATTCTGAATAGTTCCGAATTCTTAGCGAAATCATATATTGCCCGATAAACAAGTCCTGATTTACTATCCATAGCCTCTTCCGAAATGTATTTTGAAGCTTCTACCTCTCTATCTAAGAGATATTTCCTAGCTTTTTTGACTCTTTCAACTGCACTACCTACTTCCCACTCACAAGCAATTGAGAATAGGTCTTCAATAGAGGCTAATGAGTCAACTTCTGCGACTGTTTCTTCTGCAAGCTTCTCAACAGGTTTCTCATCCACAAAGGTTGAGAGAGTATCAATTCCTATACCCCATTTACCTCGCACCCAAGTCGTATCGTCTTTACATGTTTCAAGAGCATATTGATCTTTCCCTTGCAAATCCAAGAATATACCTATACCTCCGGTGCTTCTTGCAGTATTAGCATAGCCATAGTTACTATTATGGTTCCTTTCGTATCGGTCATCACCTTTAGCATCAAGAAAAATGCCTACAGAGTTAGTTAAACCCAATCCATTACCTCCCTCTATCGAGTAATGGTCATTACCTTCTCTGTCTATCAGGAATCCAACACCATAATCGTGTCCTGCTCCTTGCCCCGGTCCATGTTTGGAATAGTAACTATCCTCTCCTGCACCATCCCATAATAATCCAGCCGCTAAATGAATTCCTGTACCTTGAGGATAGTAAACCGAGTTATAGAAGTCGTTTCCATTCTCATCCAATAACAGCCCGAGAGCATACCAGTATCCTCCTGCTTGAGAATAAACCCCACCTTGATAGGTATCGTTACCATTTCTATCATGTAAAAGCCCTATACCTCCAGCCATATCCGGTCTTCCTCCAAAACCAAATCCTTGAGCCATACACAAATAGTCAAAAGGAGCTAGGGGCTTGTGTAAGTGCTTACCACCTGCTACATATAAATCATTCCCGTCTAAATCAAAGATTGCACCAATCCCTAATGTACTACCGAATCCCTCTCCATACATGTAGGTAGAATACCTGTCATTCCCATTCTTATCTCTAATAACAGACAGGCCGTATGAGGCAGCAGCTAAGGAATACACTTTACCCTGATAGTAATCATTACCCATATAATCTTCAAAGAATTGATATCCGAAGGCAGCTGAGAAACAATAATCATCACCCCTATAGACATCATCACCGGCAAGATCATACCCTATAGATACTCCAAAAAGAGCACTAAACAATCCACCTATCTCATTACTTTGATAATAATCGTTTCCAGCTTTATCGATTATAATAGAGAATGGATTTAGATTAGTAGTTGTATTATAGGAATCATCTCCTGCAAGATCAAGAATAAATACAAAGTCTCCATTGTATGAATCTCTGCTTAGGGAACCAAAAGCCATCTTACCATATTGCGTATCTTTTGTATAAGTTTTATTCTTTTCGAAATGTATCTTATAAAGATTGTCCTTTATCAATTCCCCGCAAAGGTGGACTAGATAACCGGCTTCCATAAGCTCTTTAAAATCTACCTTTTTAATCAGTTCTTGTAACTCTTCTATCTTTTCTATCTTATGTTCTTCATCGTTCCACTTAAGATTATAAGTATAAAAAAGACTCTGGTATTTCAAAGAATCTTCTGACTCCATAAAATTAGTTAAAGCGTATCTTTGAAGCTTAATCATCTCATCTTCATCAAGTTTCTCAAATGCACTCATATATCTTATATTTGCTTCTTCGTAGAATGATTCAACAAATTGGAATAATTTCTCGGGTTTATCGATCTCTACTCTCAGCTCCATTCCGTAATAGTTAACATCGTATTTCTGATCTATAGTATAATCTGTTACCCTACTTTGAAGATAGTTGCAAAGAGCTGTGCCTCCGTAATCAGAAGATAATCTAAGATCCTCTGCAAACACAGGAAGTGAAAGAGGATTATTTAATGCTTCCACTACAGGTTTTAACTTGAACTCAGTATAGGAAACCCAATCTTTTAGAAAGTTTAAATCAGAAGGTTTTAGTTGTGCTTTCTTCATTTGATTAAACATTATCTCTTTTTCTCTATCAGTTATCATAACTGAGTTTAGAAACATTGAAAGCATAAGTAATACACTAAAAATTAGTGTTCTTTTCATAATCCCCCCATTATTTATTGTTAACTATACTCTTTATCTGTTTTGCTTTTACGGATACACGGAAAGACTTATCTATACACAAACTATCTAAGATTGCAGTATTTTTTTCACTATAGTTGTTAAAGTTAAACAAATCCAATAGTGCATATCTAACTGCTTCTTCAGGATTGTGTACTAATTCTTTTACTAATTCCCATTTTCCCTCAGTAGAATCGGGAAGGGAGTTTAAACGATACACTGCTTCAACTTTTTTCTTAATTCTAACTAATTCCTTATCCGGCATAATCTCATCAGAATAAACTACTCTTTCAATTTTGTTAAATTCCCTGCTCAAAGGAGTTGGAATAGAGTTACTATCAGTAAAAGTACAATAATATCCTGAGGTCATTGTACTATCATTTTGAAAGAATGATGAACTATATTTATCATCTCCGTATATATCCTGGAAAAAGCCTGAGCCTATCGAATAAAGTGTGCTGTCTTGTTTAACGCACCTATAATCGTCATCACCTGAGAAGTCAAACATAAAGAAACCGGATTCTTTAAATGAGAATAAGCTTCCAAACGGATTGCAATAAATATCGTTACCTGCAAAATCTCTTTTCAAGACAAAAGACCAACTTTGAGCTGATGAGCTAATATCCTCAGTTGAAATCATATATTTGTCATCTCCCTCACCATTATACAGTGAAGCAAAGGATCCATGTTCTGCATATCCCTGAGCTCTCCCTCCACTATTAAAGCTATCGTTACCCACCTCATCAATTAAGAGTCCCAATCCATTCATAACAGCAGCGGATTGACCAAGATTAGTAATAAAATATGCATCATTTCCATCTTTATCAAAGAGGATCCCAATCCCCCCTTCACATCCTTGAGAACCCCAACCAAATCCCTGAGAACCAGCTATCATACTATTTATCGGTTTACTTAGATAAAGATCATCTCCCCATTTATCAAACAAAACACCAATACCGCCACAAAAAGCAGAACCCAAGGAATAGCTATCAACTAGATACACATCACTTCCTCCTGTATCTTGGAGCAAAGATAACCCAAAAGAAGCATATCCACATGATCTTGTTTCTGCCGTATACGTATCATCACCCCTTTGATCAGTATGAAACTGATAACCAAACTGAGCTGAGAAAATCCTATCTGCCCGATAAGTATCATTACCTCCCAAATCATAGCTACAGCAAATACCAAAATCAACCGAAAGCAATTCCTTATTACCAAGATAACTATCATTACCAGCAAAGTCTATCAGACCCAGAAATTCTCTTTGTTTTATAGGTTGTAGATTATAGGAATCATTCCCTCCCGGATCAAGTATGAAAGTATATTCTTCCGAATAAACGTCATTATCCATAGTTCCGATAATCATAACACCGTATTTACTTTTATTCTCAAGTGGTCTACTATTTGAAAATGTAAGTTTGCCTGCTTCCTTTGATATAACAGACAGACCCGTATTTAAGATAAAGCCGGCCTTAAAAAGTTTCTCAAAATCAATTTTCTCAAGAATATATTCTATCTGTTCAGGACTAACGATACTATATGAATCAACATCTCTTTCTACATAATCCAGAAGAAGCTTAATCTCCTCATCGGACAGTTTTTCAAAAACACTTTTATAGAGAAGTGAAACCGTTTCATAGAGATATGTAACATAAATGAAAAGATCTTTAGGTTTAAGTACATCTTTATTATATAAATCTTGGAAGAAATAATAATTTCTTGGATATTTATCACTGTCCTGACCCAATAAATCAAGCAAATAAAGTAGCTTAGCATCATCCTTTCGGTTTAAGTTCTTCCTGATTTGCTTTGTTAAATCAGCCAAATACAAGGGGTCTTCTCTCAATTTATTTTTTTCATCATTAGCAAAGTAGTCAATCGGATCTCTATAGCTTTCAAGTGAATTCATAAAGGCTCTATTATACTCTAAACCTGAAGTAATGTTTCTATAATAGGTACTACTCTCAACATCGATTACATCACTACACCATAGAGAAATAATTAAAATTAGAAATCCTAGAGTTAAAAACCGTTTCATAGCTAACTATTGTTACTCCACCTCAAGTAAATCATATATTTTTGTTTTTGCTTTCTCAAACTCTCTAAATGCAGGTACCCAAAGCTTCTCAAGATCAGGATAAACCAGTATTTCACTTCCTTGATTTTCATTAAAGAATCGTAGTGTATTCCACAAATCACTTTTGTTACGTTTGGTAAGTTTAAAAGTATTGTCATTCAATGCAGCCAAAATACTTATAGCTCTTTCAACATTTGTTTTAAAATCTTGATATATTTTAGTTAATTCTCTAGCCTGTGTTTCCAGTTCACTTACAACTCTTTCCGTACCCGAAAGCTTACCAACCCCCTCAATAACAATCCTGTATTGTTCTAAGTGATGTTGTAACGGTGATGTTGTTTTTGGATAACGCCGGCATAAATCCACAGCATACGATTCCCCTGATAAGATTAGCTTAATTCTTGCTTTGGAAAGAGCTCTAACTGCAGAGCCTACTTTCCTGAACTCCTCAATTAATCTATCAATCTTTTCTATTCTTTCCTGCCAGTGCTCAAATTGAATCTCCGGTTGAAGAGGTTTGTAGTCTACAGGTATTTTTAGAGAGAAATCCAATATCTTCTTTGTAGTATCCTCCACAATTTTTTTGAGACTCTTCTGTCTTTCAAACAAATGCTCGCCATAGCTTTTAAATTCTTGATATCTAAACTCATATTCGTTAAACAGCTTTTTTATTGCCTGCATTAACTCGTTAGCTGTATGTATTAAGTTCTTTGGGTCAGTAGATTGGAGAGTATTCAAATATTGGTCATCAATCTCTTCGACAGTAGCACTTATATTGTCCAGATTCTCTTTAAGGCTTAGAGCTTGTTTAGAGTATCTTCCAATTTTTTTCTGCTCAAATATACCTAAGAAGTCTTTTTCAAGTAATGAGTAGATAAGCATAAGTTTAACTAATTTCTTAGCACTACCTGAATCCAGAGACTTTTCAGTTAAAATCTCTTTTTCAATGCTGGATGTTAAATTCAAATAGTAAGCCTTGAAAATCTCTGTCACTATCGCTCTTAACTTCACAATAGCTATTGGTCTTGATTCATTGGAATAACTTAAGAAATCTGACTTCCAGTTATTCAGAGCTGCTGTTGAATACTCCTTGTAACTAGTCTTCAATTTCTTATGTAACTGGATACCGATATTGATGTATTCTTCCAGCTCCTGCAAAGTTTCATTGGAAAGTCCCTGTTCTGATTCGGAGAGTAACTTAGTTGCATCAAAAATACTGTCAAAGTCAGGATTATCTATAAAGCTCACTTGATTATCCAAAAAGTACGATGCCTGAGCCTTATACTCTTCCACACATTCATTCATGAATTGGGTATATTCACTCTCTAACTCTTCATTAATCTCGATAGCGGCGAAAATATCTGTTATTGTAACAGTTAAAACTGCTGCTCTTTTTAAAGTGGAATCGGCAGGTATAAATTTATGGGCAAAGCCTTGTTTTGCACCTTTCGCTAACTCATTTGCTAATTTCTTAAGGAATTTTTCATGTTTGCCCGTCTTATCTTTTAACAACGTTTTATTATCGTTAAGAATGAGTTTTGCTTTCTTAGAAGCAATCTCCTTTAAGTCTGCCAACATGAAGAATTTCTTTAAACCGACTTGTTCTGATGTGCTATTAGCCATAATTCTTCCTTTTATTTAATCTTCCTCGCAACCTTATTAATATGAAAGAATGCATTGATTTAATTATTCTATTCATCTTTATTGTGTTTACGTCAAGTCTTATCTTATAAATTGGATTTCTCAATTCATTTTAGGATTTTCGACTATTCTTAAATATAGTCATTTCTATCTTTGCACTATCATAATTCCAATTATTTCGAGATACGATTCCAAAGAGTCTCTTGAGGGTCCCCTGTTCAAGGAATCCTGAGACTCTCTATAGAAAAAGCAGTATTTGAGTATCTTAGTATCTGTATTATGATAGGGCAATGATAATAACTAAGAGAATATTTCACATAGATTTACATATCCACTACATTATTTCAAAACTTCATAACTTGGTCTGAAAAGATAACTATTACAATGAAATTAAACATAATAGAATAAATTTTATTGACATAATGTATGCTATGTTTAATAAATTGAGTGTTAGGATTTAATCTGAAAGATGAAGAATCTTTCTGACTAAATCCTGCAAAATAAAGCAGTACGGCAACTGCTATAATTATTTTGGAGGAAAAATGTATACTTTTTCAAATGAAAAAGGATCACTATCTTTAGCAATTTTACTTATTGTTATTAGCCTAGTATCCTGTCTTTCACTTGCCCTAATTTCTCAAACTGACAATGCTGAATCAAAAAGGTCCCTACAAAATGCTCAGGAACATGTCTTACTTAGATCTGAACTTGAACGTTGCTTCACAGTCGTAAATAATTCGGGACTTAACACGAGTTTATCCCTACCCAGTCGTAGAATTACGGTTAAAGGACTAAACTATAATCATACATACAGAACCGATTCCAGTATATTAGTAAATAAAGTCTTAGGTGATGAAATACTAAGTTTTAAGATAAAATCGGGAGTTGGAAAATCTAAAACTCAATTTATCAATCATGATAAGATAATCAATAGGCACCGTCATGCCGAATTAAGTAGATTAAGTTTCGCTTCAATTCATTATTTCACAGACAAAGAGATGTCAGTCAACAATTCTTATACAAGATTTTGGGGAAATGATGTTGTCTTTGGTTCGATCCATACAAATCATGATTTAGTTATCCAAGATGGTGGTAATAACGAATATAATGGACCTTGGCCATGTTTCTTCGGTAAAGTCTCAATAGGAGGAAATATAAATTGGTTAACAGGTGCAGGTCCGGAAGATCAGATATTCAGAAATGTATATCATGAAAATGTAGCTCCCATAGAACTGCCAACGATAGCAGAGAATATTCGTACATATGGAACAACTATTAGTCCCACTGGTGATATTCTATATGTAAGATCTCTAGGATCATCAACAGTGGGATACCTTGGTACAATAGTAACCGGATCTATAGATTCGTTAATAAATCTTGTTGTTGAACCTGACGTTTGGACTGATTATGAGGGAGTACAATGGCCCTACGAGTTTGTAAAGGATAGAACTGCTGTTAATCGAATGACTCGAAAAGATACGACCTGGTCTGCATTTGCCACTAGTTGCCCTTCAGGAAGCTCGATTATGATCGATGGACCTCAGTTGTGGCTTGAAGGACAGTTTGCGGGAGCACAAACATGGGCATGTTCTGATACATTATTCTTAGCAGGAAGTATTCTTCTGGATGGAACTGCAATGGGCGATAGTCCTGATGATCCCCTTACATATAATCGTAATGATTATGTAGGTATTGTATCAGAAAAAAATATAGTTATCAAATATGGAATGCCTGATTTAATGGAGAATCCAAATGAATATGGATATTATCCGAGAAGGCATCCTAACAGTAACGATATTTATATTTATGCTGCTCTTTGTGCTTTGGGTGATGGTGGAGGTAATCCGAATTATGATGGAGTGTTTACTTTCGAATATCAACACCCTCATTTTTCTACCCATCCATCAGTTATATACCAATTACTAGGTGGACGTCCAACAATATATGATCCCGAAATGGATACTGTCTTCACAGAACAGCAGATACCATATCCTGATTTAGTAGGCATGTCATATATACCCGCCTTAGGTTACCAACCAACCGGATATGGTTCAATAATCCCCTATAACGGAAACACAGCAAATAATACTTGGTCTGCATATTGGGATTATCCTTTCTACAATCCACTGTACCCGGAAGGTCCTGATGATATAAACCAATACGCAGGAGAAAGAGGAACAATATTTCTTTATGGCTCAGTAGCTCAAAGAAGAAAAGGTTTTATGCATCGTTCAAATTATCAAAATGAAAATCTGACACAGAATATATGGATGTTTAATGATGAAAGCATTACCGATATAGCCCAATATGGAAGTGATACACCTCTTTCAGGAATCGGGTATGAAACACAGTATTATAATGATATAAGATTAACTTCCGTACAACCACCACACTTCCCATTTACTGATAGGTTTATTATAACCAATTATAATGAATATTCCATTCTGAACAATAGTGATGAAGCTGGTTATTAGTATTATATTTAAGATATATAAATAGGGCAGACATAACTGTCTGCCCTGATATATTATACTGAATAAACTACTTCTTTAAATTATAGAAAGAGTTTAATCCTAAGAATTTACCTGTTTCCATCAGTTCCTCTTCAATTCTGAGAAGCTGATTATACTTAGCAATTCTCTCACTTCTACAGAGCGAACCTGTTTTGATTTGCCCGGCATTCATTGCAACAGCAAGGTCAGCAATGAAATCATCACTGGTTTCACCGGAACGATGAGAGATAACGCAAGTATAGTTATTCTTCTGAGCAAGCTCAATAGCGTCAATCGTTTCGGTTACGGTACCAATCTGATTAAGCTTAATCAGAATTGAATTACCGGCTTTCTTTTCAATACCCATTTTTAGACGATTAACGTTAGTAACAAAAAGGTCGTCACCAACTATTTGAATCTTGTTTCCAAGTTTCTCTGTCATCTTAGTAAAACCTTCCCAATCATTCTCATCAAGTCCGTCTTCAATCGATATGATAGGATA
The DNA here is from genome assembly GCA_963667035.1 of Cloacimonadales bacterium (SeqCode). Classification (GTDB taxonomy): domain Bacteria; phylum Cloacimonadota; class Cloacimonadia; order Cloacimonadales; family JAFGVF01; genus Zophobacter. The sequence goes on along the minus strand of OY762964.1, from coordinate 4 downwards.
TTTA